>CAVYHZ010000001.1:0-577126 GCA_963768485.1 uncultured Pseudomonadota bacterium
CGGCGCCGCATGCCGCAGAAACTGCGGGATGTTCCCGGCGAACAGTTCCGCGCGCAGCAGCGCATCGCGAGCCAGCCCGGAAAGATGCTCGACGCGCCGTGCGACCTCGCTCCCCTCGGGTGCTTGAGCGGCGCGCGGCGGAACGCCCGCGACGGTGTCTCCGGCGCAGACGGTCGATGCGCGCAGGCCGCGCGGCGCATGAGGGTCAGCCTCGCTCGCGCCGGCGGCCGCCGTTAGCAAAGCGAGGCAGATCCCCGCGGTGCGGACCGCCGTTCGTGCGGCATTGGGCGCTGACAGCATAGTGTCGGCAAATTACCGCGGCCGAGCCGGATTCGCCAGCCAAAGAGGTGTTAATTTCTCCCGACCCTTGAAAACTGGCACTCAGCGCGCAACGTTCGGGTAGAGCCGCGCCGCGATCGGAACCAGAGCGACCAGAGTCGTCCCCAGCGAGCATGATGCAAGAAAAATCTGATTGCCAGATGAACCTCACACAGCGATGGGCGCAGCGCGTAGGTAATTGCACGAATCGACCGCGCACTGCCGGCACCCGCAATCTTTGCACTTCGAGGAGAGCTCGAGGCATTAGTTGCAGGCACCATCATGATCCTCCCATTGCAGATCACCTTTCGGCACATGGATCCGTCGACCGCTCTCGAGGCGCGCATTCGCAAGCTTGCTGCGAAGTTGGACAGGTTCAGCGGGCACATCACAGGCTGCCGGGTGGTCATGGAGCCCTTGTCGCATCATGCCCATCAGGGTGCGCTCTACGATATCCGCATCGACATCACGCTTCCAGATGATGAGATCGCCATTCGACACGCCCATTCCGCCGATCACGCTCACGAAGATCCCTACGTTATGCTGCGCGATGCATTCCGGGCGGTGCGCCGCAGACTCGAAGACTACGAGCGCAGGCGGCGGCACGACGTCAAGATCCACGCCGAGGTTGCGCAGGGACAGATCTGCGAACTCGATCCCGGTCGTGATTGCGGACGCATCGAGACCGAGGACGGACGGCTCATCTATTTCCATCGCAACAGTGTGCTCGGCGGGAGATTTCAGGATCTGACCACCGGCACCAGAGTGCGCCTCGCCGAGGAAGCTGGGGATCTCGGTCCCCAGGCCAGCACGGTGCACGTGATCGCCTGAGCGAGGCAAGACGCTTTAGGACGCGGCCCGCGCGGGCACGGGCGATCCGTGCTCGGTGCGCGCAGCCTCGATGTTGGGCGGCTCGGTGCGCACCGACACGCGAACCGCAGCCAGTCGCTCATAGAGCCGCCGCTTGCGGTAGAGAGGAACCCACCCGTAGACCAGTGACTCGGCGGGCCGCCACAGCGCGAGCCACGCGATGATGATCAGCCCTTCATCCAGCATGCGGGGCGCGCTGCCGTGAAGTACGCCGGCGAGGATGCCGCGGATGGTCATGCTGAGGAGGAAGATCGCCACACCGCCGAGCAGCGCCACCTGCCCGATCCGCATCTCATCGCGCAGCCGGTAGCGCGCCGAGCTCGCCATGCGCTCGTAATAGTGCTCGACTGCAGCCTGAAGGTCGGCAGCCAGCGCAGCACCGTCCTGGGCATGGACGTGCAGATGCCAGGTATGCGCCGAGCGCTTCTCGCTGAATTCCTCCTCGATGAATTCGGCGGCCTCGCGGTCGAGATCGCGGTCCCAGAACGGCGAGGGGTCGAGGGAATTGAACATCTGTGCGACGTTGCGCACGTGAATACTGACGCTCGCAGCGCTCGCGGCACGTGGCGATGCGCGGTGCCGCAACAACGAGCGGACAATCGCCAGTACCGAAGGCATGGCGACGCGCGACGTCACGCCGGCACTTCACGGGTGGCCCGGGCAATCTCCCCGACGTCCGAGGCGCTCACAGAGGCGCTCACGGAGGGGCTCTCCTCCTCGGTCGTATCTTCCCAGGCTTCGGGGAGCGGCCGGTAGGACTCGAGCGGTTCCGCCCAGTCCGCGCCCCTCATGTCGGTCTCCGAGTAGCCGAGGTCATCGCGCTCAATGTCGTCGACCGGGCCCGTCCAATCCTCAGGAGGCTCGGCCAAGTCGAGTGGCAAGCCCCCCCAAATCTCCTCATCGATCTCGTCGAGGTCGCCGCCGAAAGTCTGGATTTCGATGGTGCGGGCCTCTTCGTCGCGGCCGGTCACCTGGAAGATCTCGCCCTTATCCCGATGCAGATACCACTGGCCGACCTGCGCATGCCCCACGTCGCTCTTCATATGCCACCTCCATTCCCTCGCACGCTCGACAGTGCGCGTACTGTGCTGTCGCTGGAATACGCGAAAGTGCGCATCGCTCCCTGCCCGCCTGCACCCCGGCCCCGAGAGAGGCGCCATACGCACATGCCGCACTCGCTCACCGGGCCGGCGGCCGCATACTCTTAAAAAGGTTGTATCGGACGGGCAGGTGAGACCGTTTCAATCCATTTACACGCACGGATTCCTGCGCGTGGCGGTGTGTACACCCCGGGTGGAGGTGGCGCAGCCGGCCGTGAACGTGCAGCGCACGATTGAGCTGGCCCAGCGTGCGGTAGGCTGCAAGGCAGGCTTGGTCCTGTTTCCGGAGCTCGGGCTGTCGGCGTACTCGAATGAGGACCTGGTGTTCCAGGACGCGCTCCTGGACGATGTCGAACGTGCCGTGCAGCAGCTGCTGGCGGCGAGTCGCACGCTCGGTGCGATCCTTGTCGTGGGGGCGCCGCTGCGCAGCGAGGAGCGGCTGTTCAACTGCGCTCTGGTGATGTGCCAGGGCGCCCTGCTCGGCGTCATTCCCAAAACCTACCTGCCCAATTACCGCGAGTTCTACGAAAAGCGCCAATTCAGCTCGGCGACACAGGCGCTCGCCGACTCCATCGAGGTTACGGGACATCGCGTGCCATTCGGCAACCACCTGCTGTTCGCCTGCAACCGCTGGCGTGACTTCGTGCTGCACGTCGAGATCTGCGAGGACCTGTGGGTGCCGCTGCCGCCGAGCACCCGCGCGGCCCTCGGCGGGGCAACGGTGCTTGCCAATCTCTCCGCCAGTGACGCGACCATCGGCAAGGCCGAGTACCGGCGCTTGCTGTGCGCCTCGCAGTCCGCCAAGTGCATCGCGGCCTACGCGTACGCCGCGGCAGGCTACGGGGAATCCACCACCGATCTGGCATGGGACGGGCACGCGATGGTCTGCGAAAACGGCGACCTCATCGCCGAGTCGCAGCGTTTTCGCTATGAGGACGGACTGCTCACTGCGGATGTGGATCTCGAGCGCCTGCGCCAGGAGCGCACGCGCACGACGAGCTTCGGCGATTGCGCACAGCTTGAGCGCGGGCAGCTCGCGGGTCTGCGCCGCATCGCCTGCGACCTCGAGCCGCCGGACGGCGCGGTGCCGCTCGAGAGAACGATCCCGCGCTTCCCCTACGTACCGGCCGATCCTGCCGGCCTCGATGAGCGCTGCCAGGAAGTCTATGCCATCCAGGTGCAAGGGCTGGTGCGTCGCATGCAAGGCAGCGGGATCGAAAAGCTGATCATCGGCGTATCAGGCGGGCTCGACTCGACTCAGGCGCTGATGGTCGCGGCCAAGGCGGTTGATACGCTCGGCCTGCCGCGCGGTAACGTGCTGGGCTTCACCCTGCCGGGTTTCGCTACCAGCGAGCGGACGCGGGCCCACGCGCTGCGGCTGATGAGCGCGCTCGGCGTAAATTCCGGCGAGATCGATATCCGGCCCTCGGCCATGCAGATGTTCCGCGATCTCGGCCACCCGTTCGCTCGCGGTGAATCATCGAGCGATGTGACCTTCGAGAATGTGCAGGCGGGTGAGCGCGCCTCGCACCTGTTCCGGCTGGCGAACTTTCACGGCGCCCTAGTGGTGGGGACCAGCGATCTCTCGGAGCTCGCTCTCGGCTACACCACCTATGGCGTCGGCGATCAGATGTCGCACTATGCCGTCAATGCTTCGGTGCCAAAGACGCTCATCCGCCATCTGATTCACTGGATCTCGCGCAGCTCCCAGTTCGATAGCGCAGTCACCGGGATACTCAAGGACATCCTCACAACCCCTATCAGCCCCGAGCTGCTGCCACCCGTCGGCGGCGCGCTGCAATCGGCCGAGAGCCTCGTCGGCCCCTACGAGCTGCAGGATTTCAATCTCTATTATCTCAGCCGCTTCGGCTTCCGCCCGAGCAAAGTGGCGTTTCTGGCCGAGCATGCCTGGTCGCGCCGCGCCGCGGGCGCCTGGCCGCAATCGGTCCCGGAGGCTGGCCGTCACGAATACGATCATGCGGCGATCAAGCACTGGCTGGGAGTGTTCATCACGCGCTTCTTCGGCGCGAGCCAGTTCAAGCGCTCCGCCCTGCCCAACGCACCCAAGGTCGGCTCCGGTGGCTCCCTGTCACCGCGTGGCGACTGGCGCGCGCCGAGCGATGCCTCCGCCGATGTCTGGCTCGAGGAGCTTAAGCGCAACGTGCCCTGAAGCGCCGCCGCTCAGCGGCGCCGCCCGCAGCAGCGTGCGCGGCTCGGTGAGCGAGCGCGTGTTGAGAACGTCCTGTCGGCGCTCCCAGCCCCGCATTGCCACGACATCGAGCGCGAGTGCGACTGACCCACACCGTCCTGCAGACGGTGCGACGTCATGACTCGCGCGCCTGCGCGGCGTCCATGCTTTCGGCGAGCGCGCGCAACGCGTCCGAGATCGAGGCCGGATAGTTTTGGCCTCCGTCACCGAGCTCGCGCAGTGCCGGCGGCAGCGCCTGCAGCTCGGCGCCACAGTAGTCGCGTACGTGAGTGAGCGGCGGAAGCGGCGCGCTGCGCCGGCCGTTACGCATGACCTCCTGCAGCAGCGGCTGTCCCCCGGCCGGCTCCCCGAGCCGGACGATCAGGTCGCGCAGATACTGTCCTGAGCCACTGCGCTCACGATGTACCTGCTTGGCGCCGGGCCAGGTCGCCTTGCCGGGCGAGCTCTTGCGACGTGGTCGCCCGGCGTACTCCTCGAGCTTGTAGGCCATGTCGAGCGCCGGCGCGTCGGATGACACGTCGAGCGCCGTTCCGACACCGAAGGCATCCGCCGGCGCTCCGCCCGCCAGCAGCTCGTCGATGAGGTACTCGTCGAGGCCGCCGCTCAGCACGATCTGAATGGCGCGATGGCCATGCGCATCGAATACCTCACGGGCACGTCGGGCCTGCGCCGCCAGATCGCCGCTGTCGATGCGTACCGCGCGGATGCCGGCCGCCGTCACGGCGCGTGCCTTGAGCTCGTCTGCGAGGCGGATCACCCGCTCGAGTGCGCGATCAGTATCGTAAGTATCAACCAGGAGCGTCGTCGGCTCACGGCGGCTGCGGACGAAGTTGCGGAATGCGGCCTGTTCGCTGTCGTGCGCCTCGATGAACGAGTGCGCCAGCGTGCCCGACAGCGGGATGCCGAAGCGCTCCCCCGCCGCGACGGTGGCGGTGGCATCGAAGCCGGCGAGGTAGGCGGCACGCGCCGCAAACAGCCCAGCGCTCGCCTCGTGTGCGCGGCGCATGCCGAAGTCGACCAGCTTCCGGCCGCGCGCCGCGATCACGCAGCGGGCCGCCTTGCTGGCGATGGTGGTCTGGAAATGCACCATGTTGAGCAGACGACTCTCGAGCAGCTGGGCTTCGAGTATCGGCGCCGTCACGCGCAGAATCGGCTCGTCGGCGAAGAACGGCGTGCCCTCGGGCATCGCGTGCACGGCGCCCGTGAAGCGCACCGTGCCGAGGTGGTCGAGGAAGCGTGCGGATAATTTGTTGAGGGTCGCCAGATAGGCGAGATCATCGTCTTCAAAGCGCAGCCGTTCGAGGTAATCGACCACCTGCTCGAGACCGGCCGCCACGAGGAAATGCCGCGATCCCGGCAGCCGGCGCACGAACAGCTCGAAGACGGCCGTGTCGTTCATCTCCGAGCCGTAATACGCCTGCGCCATCGCCAGCTGATAAAAGTCTGTGAGCAGCGCGTCGGGGGCGGGACTCCTCATGAGCCGGGACGCCCTGATGTTTGTGCGTATTCTCGCATCAGCCCTGCGCGCGCGAAACTGGACCGGCCGTGAGAGCCTCGCCTCGACCTTTCGATGATCGCCGCGCAGCGGGCCGGCAGCTCGCCAGCGCCGTCGGCAGGCTGCGGCTGCGCCCGCCTCTCGTAGTGCTCGGCTTGCCGCGCGGCGGGGTGCCGGTCGCCTTCGAGGTGGCGCGGGCGCTGCGTGCGCCGCTCGATGTGATGCTGGTGCGCAAGGTCGGCATGCCGGGCCACCCGGAGCTCGCGCTCGGCGCGATCGCTACCGGCGGCGTCACCGTGCGACAGCCGCTCGGTTACGACGGTTTTGACTCCGATGCGCAGGAGTTTGCCACACTCGCCGAGAGTGAACGCGGCGAGCTCGGACGGCGCGAGCAGGTCTACCGCGCAGGCCGCCCGCCGCTCGAACTGACCGGCAAGACGGTGGTTCTCGTCGACGACGGACTCGCGACGGGAGCCACCATGCTCGCCGCCGTGCGCGCGGCACGCAAAGCCGGCGCCACAGCCGTGGTGGTGGCGGCGCCCGTCGCGTCCGACGAGTCGGCTGCCCTGATAGGCGCCGAGTGCGACGAGATCGTCATTCTCAGGATCCCGCCGTTGCTGCGCGCCGTCGGAGAATCGTACGTAGACTTCGGCCAGGTCGAGGATAACGAGGTCTGCGAGCTGCTGAAGGATTCGGGGCAGATGCATATGAGCGGTCCGGGAGCTAATGCCTCGTAGAGCGGTCGAGTCGGGACATGTAGCCGCCGAATACCCGCTCGCGCAGCGTTGGATGCCCGAAGGCGCCAACGACCAGCAGGTCGGCCTGCAGCTGCGATGCGCTCGCCAGCAGTTGCGGCGCCGCCGGCGGGATGCGTCGCTGGCAATGCTCACCTCGGCGTCTATGCCGTGCGAGGCGAGCTGGCGCCCGAGGTCCTCGAGCGCTTCGCGCGAGGCTCCACCGGCCGGTGGCTGCGCCCGTCAAATACGTCGATCGATAGCGTGCCCTCCCGGTAGTGGCGCACTGACTCTCACAGACCGAACGGATACGTATCCGGAAGGCCCTGAAGCTCCTTCGTCTGCAGCGGCGTTACCGCGCTCGTTTCATCGAACCACACATACTCATCGAATTGGCGGGGCAGAACCGCCTCGAAGTAGTGACTTTGAAGCTCGGTCTCCGGTCGGTAGATCACGCCGATGGCTCGTTCCAACCGCGGTTGCATCAAACCTGCAGCGAACGCCGCCGGCGTCAACCTTCCCAGTGGCAGCAGAAAACCCGGATCGCCCGTTTCGTGGCATAGCCGCTCGTAGCTCCCGGCTAAGGCCGGACGAACAATCTTCACCTGCATCGGCTCATCCCAGTTAGAGGCCGCTGCGACGGTTCCCGTATTCGTCCCAAAGCCTATCGAATAGCTTGCACGAGCGAACTCCTGGCGGCACAGATGGCCGATGTTATATTCGTCGCGGGTCGACATTTCAGTTGCCGCCGAATCGCCCACGTGCGAATTGTGCGCCCAGACAATCGCCTTACTGCTCGGCCCATGAAAACTCAATAAGTTCTTAAGGGTTTCAAACATGTGGCTGTCGCGCAAATTCCAAGAGGAACGAGAGCCGTAATACATGGTTCGATAATAGCGCTCGGCATTGGCGACCAGCCTCGCATTCTGCACTGCGTCCAGGAAGCGCTCACCATCATGTTCCGCATAGGCGCGACGCTTTTGCATGAGGTCGGTAAGCATCGTGGTCACTTCACGCTCGCAGGTCTGATAGGAACCGGTGAGCGCCACCTGGCCGTAGGTACTGGGATCGGCCTGCCACGGTGTCAGGCATGCATAGCGTAGTCGCGCGACTTCAGCGGTTCGCGGATCGACGCTGTCGAGGTACTCCAAAACCGAACGAATCGAATTGTACAGGCTATAGAGGTCGAGGCCGTGGAACGCTACCCTCTTCCCGGGCTCGAGATCGGCATTGTAGGTTCGCAACCAATCGACGAACTCTCGCATCTCCCGATTGCGCCACATCCACATTGGGAAACGCGCGAACGCCATCCACTCGGACGGCGCGCACTCCTTGTGCCGAACGTAGTGATCGATACGGGCTGCGTCAGGCCAGTCACCCTCGATGGCGACAAATGAGAAGCCCTTGCGCTCGATCAACTCGCGCGAGATTCGCTCGCGCATGCGGTAGAACTGTGAGGTTCCATGCGTCGCCTCGCCCAGTAGGACGATGCGCGCATCGCCAATTCGCTGCAACATCGGCGCGAGGTCCACAGAATCGATCGCCGCTAGCTTTTCACTGCCTTTCGCAATCGCCTGTGCCAGTGTGCTGTCCGGCGCTTTTAAGCCGCGACGCTCTTGGGTCGGCCACCCCTCCACTCCAACCAGAGGAACGAACCTAACATCTGCAAGCTCCTCGGTGCTGTATTCGTGCTCGGATACGCGCACCACGCGCACCAACTCCTGCAGGCGACGATCCGCTCCCACAGGAATAACCAGGCGACCGCCGATCCTAAGCTGCGCCTTTAGAGATTCCGGGACTTCTGGTCCACCAGCTGCAACCACGATTGCATCGTACGGGCCATGCTCAGGCCAACCGAGCGTTCCGTCTCCATGAAGCACATGGACGTTCTGATAGCCAAGCTCCGCGAGCGTCGCGGCTGACTTCTCGGCAAGCTGGCCAATGCGCTCGATCGTGTAAACATCCGCCGCTATTTGCGACAGGATAGCGGCGGCATACCCTGATCCTGTGCCGATCTCTAAGACCTTCTCACCGCCTTGAAGGCCCAGTGCCTCGGTCATCATCGCGACGATATAGGGCTGTGAGATCGTCTGCCCTGCGGCGATGGGCAGTGGCGCGTCCTCGTACGCAAATTCCCACAGGTCTTGCGGCAAGAAAGACTCGCGCGGAACAGTTTTCAGTGCATTGAGAACCAACTTCGAGCGCACGCCACGATGCGCGATCTGGCGCTCCACCATCTCGATGCGGCGCTTCGCAAAGTCGAATCTCTCCAATTGCCGAGGAATCACATTCATATCTGGTACGCTAAAGTTGTTGGGTCCTTGCGTCGCGGCGTCCGACGGGTCGGCCTGTCTCAGTCGAAATCCTGCATCGCGATATTGATTCTGGCGGCCATCCCGTGATCTGCCCGGCGCTTCGCTTGGGGGGCCCTGCGGCCGTCATGCACCTCCGTGCTCCGCGCCCGCTATCCAGGCCTTTGCGGCAGAGAGCTCAGCGAGCCTGAAGAGGCGAACCGTGCAAGGAAAAAATGGCTTGAAGAGGCTTACGGCCGTGCGCAGCCAAGTTTGATCGCCGACGACCGCGACGCGGCTGAAGTCACGCCAGTGCTTGATGCCGAACGTGCTGTCGTCCCAGAGCGCCCCCAGCTCGTAGCCGGTGAAGTCTTTGCCGACCATATAGATCATCTTAATGGGACCCTTCGCCATCAGTCCTTCGGCCTGGGGGATGAGAACCTGCTGATAATCCTCGTGGGAAACCTTGCCGGTGGCCTCGATTCCCAGTACGTCTGGCGGCAGGTCTTCGATGAGCTTCAGCATGACGCGCGCCTCCGCTGTTCCGCAATGCATCCAAAGAATATCCCTTCAATGGGCACCCTACACATAAGGGTAGCTACGGATGCCGCGCCGTTTCGCTCGTCTGATAGCGTTCTTGCCTGTCCGGGGTCACGTCCGCGAACGGGACGGATGCGAGGATCTGTCTCGAGGCAGGGGGGTGTCTGCCTGCTGCCTTTGTGATCGCTCTTGCGTGGGCTGGCAAAACTCCTTGCGTAACTCCTAGAACGGACCGTACACCGTGTAATCGCTGGGCTCAGCCTTGATCGCGCCCGACTCGCGCTTACTCATATCGAACGACGCGTTCAGCCGACAACGATATCGCCCTGATCGCGGCCGCCTGCCGACCTACTCGTAGCGCAGCGCCTCAATCGGATTTAGCCGGGAGGCTTTGCGCGCCGGGTAGTAGCCAAAGAAGATTCCGACCGCCGCTGAAAATAAGAATCCGCCCGCGATCGCTGCGAACGACAGCAGCGTCGGCCAGTGCGCCAGCGCTGAGATCAGCAACGATACGGTAACGCCGCCGAGTATTCCGGCGATGCCGCCGGTAGCGCTCAGGAAGATTGCTTCGGTCAGGAACTGCAGCAGCACGTGCAACCGCCGTGCGCCAATGGCCATGCGCAGTCCAATTTCATGTGTCCGCTCCGTCACCGAGACCAGCAGGATGTTCATGATGCCGATGCCTCCGACCAAGAGTGAGATGGAAGCCACCACGGCCAGCAGCACCGCCATGATCCGCGAGGAGCTCTCCGCCGTCTGCGCGACTTCGCTCAGATTACGGATGGCGAAATCGGCAGTGTCGCCCGGGCGAATATGGTGGCGACGCATCAACGTGTCATTGACCTGCTGCAGTGCCACGGGAACCAGCTCCTGACTTACGGCCTGCACGAAAATATTGTTGACGTAGCCGGTGAGGCGCGCGGGAATGTTGTATGGGTTCGGCGGCGGCGGAAAGGCCGCTGCCGTCGTCGTGACACTCACCGTCGCGTTCGCAATGGTGGTGGTTGCAACCGCCTGCGCTTGGCTGGGAGCCGCTACGCCCAGTACCTTCTGCTGCGCGGTCGTGAAGGGGATGATCACCACATCGTCCTGGTCCTGACCGTAGGTGCTTTGACCTTTGGCCGCCAGGAGGCCAACGACGCGCAGGCTCTGTCCTTTTACGAGGATGGCTGCCCCGACGGGGTTCTCGTACCCGCCGAATAGCTGCCGATGGACCGTCTGACCGAGTAGCGCCACCATCGCTGCATTGTTCTCATCCTCTGCCTCCAGCGGCCTGCCGGCGGCAATGCGCCAGTTCGTGACCCGAAGATAACTCGGCGTTGCACCCTGGACACTGGTCGTCCAGTTTTGACTGCCGTACTGCACCTGGCTCAGCTGCCGGATCAGATAGCCGACGTCTGCAACGGCGGGGTCCTCGCGACGCAGCGCCACCGCGTCGCTCGTCGTCAGCGTCGAGGCGCTGCCGAAACCGGCGCGTACACCTCCGGCCGTCGTTGCTCCGGGCAGCACGACGAGCAGGTTGGTGCCGAGGCTTTCGATTTGCTTTCTCACTGCTTCGTTCGCGCCCTGGCCGACGGCGACCATGGCGATGAGCGCCGCAACGCCGATAAAGACGCCCAACATCGTCAGGGCCGAGCGGAGCTTATTGCGCGCGATCGCCTGTGCGGCGCTGGTGAGGATCATGCCGGCGAAGCCGAGCGATGGCGCAGCGGTTACCGCAGTGGACTCGAGCGGTCCCGCGCCGCTGACCGCCGTCCGTCGGTCCGGGGCCGACTGCCCCCGTCTCAGTTCGTCACTGATGATCTTTCCGTCCCGCATGGTCAGGACGCGATCGGCGTAATCGGCAATGTCGCGCTCGTGCGTAACCACGACGACCGTTACTCCTTGCTGGGTATTGAGCGTCTGTAGAGTGCGCATGATCTCGTGGGAGGTACGCGTGTCGAGATTGCCGGTGGGCTCGTCTGCCAGCAGCAGATTGGGCCTGTTGATCAGAGCGCGCGCGATGGCGACGCGCTGCTGCTGGCCTCCGGAGAGCTGGCTCGGGCTGTTGTCGTCGCGGCCGCTCAGGCCAATCTCGGTCAGCGCCGCGCGGGCGCGGGCAAAGCGCTCGCCGCGGCGCGCGGGCCCGGCAGGCGCGTAGAACAGCGGCAGGGCGACATTTTCGATCGCGCTGGTTCGGGCCAGCAGGTTGAAGCTCTGGAACACAAAGCCGATGCGCTCGCTGCGCATGCGCGCCAGGGCAGGTTCGCTCAAGCGAGTGAGATCGACCCCTTCGAACAGGTATTGACCGGCGGTCGGCTGGTCGAGGCAGCCGCAGACATTCATCAGGGTGGATTTTCCCGAGCCGGAGGAGCCCATGATGGCCACGAATTCGCCCTGTGCGATCGTCAGGCTCACGCCATCGAGCGCGCGCACTTCCGTATCGCCCAGGCGATAGAGGCGGCTTACGTTCCTAAGCTCGATCAGCGGGGATGCCATGACGCGGGGCTCGCGGTGCGCTCGCGCAGCACTACAGGCCGAAACGGAGCGTTCCCGCACGCGAGCTGCTGCCGGTGCGCTGCTCCCCGACGATGACCGGATCGTCTACTCTGAGCGGGCCTGTCACGACTTCGGTGTAGGTGTCATCGTCCAGCCCGATACCGATGGTGACCGCGGTGGGCTTGCCTTCGCGCAGGATCCACACCTGCGCCTGTCGAGCAACGTTCTCTGCGGCGGAACCAGCGGCTGCGGCCGGCGCACCGGCGGACGTCGCGGCGCGCGCGCCTCCCGGTACGAAGCGCAGCGCCTGATCGGGCACGCGCAGCACCCCGGTGCGCCGAGCGGTCACGATGGCGACCGTAGCGGTCATGCCGGGCTTCAACAGGAACTGGGCATTGTCGGCATCGACGACGACATCGTAGGTTACGACGTTCTGCACGGTCTGCGGCGCCTGTCGCACCTGCACCACCCTTCCCTCGAATGAGCGATCGGTGAAGGCCTCGACAGTGAATCGGGCTTCGTCGCCTTCCTTGATTGCGCCAATGTCGCTTTCGCTCACGTTGGTATCGACCTGCATCTTCGTCAGATCGGTCGCGATCAGGAACAAGGTGGGGGTCTGAAAACTCGCCGCCACCGTCTGCCCGATCGTGATGTTGCGCGCGACTACTGTGCCGTCGACCGGCGAGATGATATGGGTGTAGTCGAGATTGACTTTGGCCGTCTCGACCGCCGCCCGATCGACCTGTACTGCGCCTTCGAGCTGATGAACCAGCGCCGCCTCATCATCGTAGATCTGCACAGCGATCGAATCCTGCTTCTGCAGTACGGCATAGCGTGCGAGATCGATGCGTGCGCCGGCGAGCTGCGCGCTGTCACGCGCGAGCTGCCCCTTTGCCTGATCGAGGGCAGCCTGATAGGGACGCGGGTCGATCTTGGCACATAGCTGGCCTTTCTTGACCCGCGTGTTGTAATCGCAATACATGTCACTGATGACGCCGGACACGTACGAGCCGATGATGATGGTCAGTACCGGATTCACCGTGCCGGTCGCGGCAACAGTGCGTGCAACGCTGCCGCGAGTTACCACTGCCGTTATGTACCGGACTGGTGCGGATTGGTGTCCGAACCACCATAGGGTTCCACCCAGCGCCATCAGGATCGCAGCGACGAGGCTAATGACCCGGAACTTGCTACGGGTTCCGATAGCCCTGATCCCCATGGGAACAGCATCCGCGAGCCATCTCTGCCAGACGGCTCGACCTCCAGTGCCTATGAGATTGAGTGGCTCCAAAGCCCAACCCTCCTGCTGCTCGCGGCCAGCTCATAAGTCAGTGCATCAGCACTGCGGCAGCCGCGAAATACGCGGTTATGCTGATGCAAATGCGCACATTGCGCGTTGGGGGCCGTGGGGCACACGCGATCGTGGGGCGGTAGGCGGCCCTTGGCCATCGCCGGCGGGTGACGCCCTGTTGACCAGGAACGGCGTCCAATCGAGGCCCGCCGCTTACAACGCAGGTACTTAATCCAACCCCGGAGGACAGCTATTTGCGCCTGGTCATGCTTCGATGCCGATTCCGTGCTGCCCGGTCAATCTTCGGGGCCCGTTCACATTTGAAGCCCTTGGCCCGCGGTCATGTAATCCGCAGGAAACCGTGGCTCACGTTGTTCGAATCAATGTAGTGTCCGGTGATAGCCCCCGCGTCGCTGATGCTGTCAGGAAAGCTCCCCTGCCCCGAACCTGCGGTCTTGCCCGCGCCGGGAGCATCGAACGTGACGAACTTATCGCCCACGGGACTGCGCAGGAAACCGTGGCTCACATTGTTCGAATCAATGTAGTGTCCGGTGATAGCTCCCGCGTCGCAATGTCCCGAATTTCATGACGCCTCCACGGCAGCTCTCCGACGAGGACGAGGGCCGGCGCGGTCGCCACCGGCGGCACGAGATACAGAACGCTCGCGGCGCGACTCGCGCCAACGTGAGCCTGTGCGGTTGAGATCTGGATTTAATCGGCGTCGTTGGCAGGCACCTGAACTCGGATTCAGTACGGGGCGCTGCACTGGCTCGGTGTCTGAAAACGATCGTTATTTGGCCGAAATTGAGCCGGCATCTCGCGCAAAGTTGGAGTCCCCTGGACGTCGAGGAAGTGAGGAGCGGGATGCTCATGCGCCATGCCGCGCTGGGATGGTTCGCAATACGCACGGCATGACGTCACTGGCGTCGAGCGCGCTGGCGGGCCGAGAACACCCCGCCCTACTCGCTCAGCTCAATCCGAGCACACTGACCGAAACCCGCGCAGCCCAGACGTTGAAGCCGACGATGTGGACGTACCGCTATTGCGATGATCAACGCTCGCGGCACGACAGATATTCAAGCCCGGGGACCACCTCCGCACACGCGTAACGGATCGGCCAACTTCTGGCCATGACGACGGTTTTTCCCGATGGTCGACAGGTCACGTCGCGCTGCCTGCTGCGCGCAGCAATTCTGCGATCTCTCGGCGCAGCGACATTTCCAGCGCGGCGTCGAAGCCACCGTGGCGCGCGACGACCTGGTCTTGCGGGGAAATGACAATGGTCAGGGGCAGGCCGCCGCCGAACCGACGATGAAAGCTCCCGTCGAGATCGAGAGTCGTGGGCAGCGACACCTGGGCCCAGCGCAGAAAGCGCTCTACCTCGGGGCGCGCGGTGGCGACCGACTCGAACCCTTCAGCGGTGTCGACCAACACGACGTGGACCGGGAGGTGCTTTGCCCTTGCCCAGGTCGCCAAGCGGGCAACCACGGGCAACGTGAGTCGACAGGGCGCGCACCACCGAGCCCAGAACTCGACGATAGTGATTTCGCCGACAAAGGGACTCAGTGAGAATGGCCGACCATCGAGACCCAGCAACCCGATCTGACGCAACGGGTCGGCGGGCCCGTCCGTCCGCGCACCCGTCAACTCGGAGAAATGCTGCACCCGCTCGGGAGAACGGGCACCTCCTGCCATAAAGTCGTTCAACTGCGCGCCGGGCCGCGGTTCGAACGATACGTCGGCGACCACGGGCGCAGTACCGGGACCGGTTGAGACCTCCGCGTGGTAGCGCAGGAGAAATGACGAAGCCAGATCAAACTGAGCCCGGATGAGGCCATTGTCCGCTCCCAGGGTCAGCTCTGCGAGCTGCCGCCCGGAGCCGTCCGTGACCCGTCGGCAGACGCGGACACTCAGGCGATCCAGCAATCGGCTGCGAAACGCCTGTATCTCATCCTCCGCCGCGCGCGCCGCCCTGAGCAGCAGCGGCACGGGTACCAGCGGAGCACCATGGCCGTCGAAGGCAGCGTCTACGACGGCCTGGAGGTCGGCACCCGCAGGGCGATCGAGCACACGTCCAGCCGTACCCGGCGGGTCCACGGCCATAAGGAATCGATTGCCCTGCACCGCCATTACATACGAGCCAGGCATGCGAAGGAAGATCGTGTAGCGGCCGTCGAACCCGAACTCGGTGGTCTCCAGGTGCTGCGGAGCCCCAGGCACCTGAATGCGGTATCGCGCAGAATCGAAGAGCGCGCTCAGATGCTGATAGGCGCGGGCGGCATTGCGCAGAATTCCGACGCCCTCGCACGTATCGCCCGCACGGGCCGGGGGAACCTGCATCCAGCAGCCAGACAGCAGGACCAGTATGGCAAGAAACCTCGGCACCCCCGCTCCTCTTACAGCCGCTTGACGGTGGGAGCGTGAGGGGTTTTCAGGTTCGCGTCGTCCGATTTCGCGTTTTCGGACCCAGTCATTTCTGCGCGCGGCTTTCAGAACGCCGCACACGCATGAATTCGGTCGGTGTGACGCCGGTTGAGGCCTTGAACAAGGTGTTGAAGCTGGACTTCGAGTTGAAGCCCGCAGAGTACATCGCATCCAGCACCGAACGGATGCCTGAAGCAGGATCAGCCAGGAGACGCTTGGCTTCCGCGATCCGGTAATGATTCACCCAATCGGCGAAGTTGCGGCCGCGACCCTGGTTGACCAGTTGCGAAAGCCGCCGCGGTGGCAGCCCGACCTGCAGCGCCAGTTCCGCGAGAGTGAGCTCGGAGCGCAGGAACGGCCGGTGCGCCGTCATAAAGGCCTCGACCGTATCGAGCGCCCCCGCCGCTTCGGGAAACGCCACGCGGGCGGCAGACTCCGATGCGTCCTGCGGAAGGGGACCCAACCCTGTCTCGTACGGCACCCCAGCACCGAGACGATCCTGTGCCGACGCGGCCGCGATCACGTCCTCTATGGTGACCGCGACGAACAGCCGCGGGAATCGCAGCGCTGCGACGACAAAGCCGGCGGCATAGATGAGCAGCGCCACGAAGAGCAACCCCTCAAGAAGGCGCCACGAGACCGCAGTCCCAGCCCGGCTCGCCATGAAGGTGCCCACATCCAGACAGTACACGACCGTGAGTCCGACGACGGCGAAAGTAAGCCACGCGAGCGGCACGTGCGGAACGTTCGAATGGGTGCGCTCGACGACTGCTCGATAGCGGAGCACATCGATCAGGGCCAGAGCGAGATATGCACCGAGGCTCGCAAATACCGCGAGCGCCAGCTCGATCTCTGACAGTGCGTCGGCGATGAAGGCGATGAGAAAGACGGCCGCCGGCACGGCGTGTGGCAGCCAATCGCGCCACGACCTGGTGCGCTCGAAGAGGAGCCCACGCACATAACCGACAAATAGCGGCCCATAGGCCAGTCCCGCGAGGTGGGCCAGGGTGACGTGCCAGCCAATCAGCCCGAGCTGCTGAGCGGCCAGAACGCCGATGTGGCACGCCAACAATAGAAGCAACAGACCCAGTGGGCGGCTGCTGCTCGTAGCGCGCCGAAGTAGCAACAGTCCGCCGGCAGCGGAAAGCGCTGCAACCAGCACCTGCGTCACAACCAGTGGGTATGCGGACATCGACGCGGTTGGAACAAGCGGCTAGGGGCGCATGGCGCGAATGAATAACAGAGTATGCTGGCAGAAGTCGTTCCGTCACCTGAAACCCGCTGTGCAGCAGCATGAGTGAGCATCGCTGCTGCATGCCCGCTTCCGAGCGGCCAATTTAAACCGGTGACCGTCAGCTCCTGGCCCGGTTGCGGTCGGTGATACTGCTGGCCCCTACCCGTCCACCCGTTCCACCATCGCCGCGCCCTGCCCTAATAATCCTCCCGTGATGCGGTCTGTCGCAAAGCGGTGCGATTCGCTGCGCGGCTGATCTGGGATTCGGACCGGCACCAACCGCGACGGGGCTAACACGACAGTCGCGCCGCTGTTCCTCCGGGGCGTGCCCGCCCTACCCTCGCGGTCATGCGATTCTCACTCAGCGCGATCCCGCCGACGAAATGCCGCGGCGCGCTCGCGCCCGCATTCCAGGCAGCGCCATCGCTGTTCGCTTCCGTCGATTCGCAGATTGTCCCGCGTCAGCGGGTGTCCCCTGCCACAGTAGCTTGGAATGTTCCCCGCCGGATTTTGCGGAGATCGATATTGGAGAAGTTTAGGTTCGTCCTGCTGTAAACCGGCGTCGCGAGTTGACCAGCGTCCGGCTTCCAATGTTGACCATCGGCGCATGCGGACAACCCTCAGATCCTCGTCGAGAAATGCCGGTGCGGCGCGCTGGTCCGCCTTCGGCGCCGGTCGAGCCAAAGCCCTGGTCAACCTTCGACGCCGGTTCACAACTGGATGACCATTCCAGGTATCGTGAGCCGGCACCGGGAATGTCATCCGGTACCAGGGTCAACCGCCACCAACCCATAACCCAGCTGGGGGATTCGGCCTGCCTCCGAGATTCTTCCGCCTGTCGGCCGACGGGTGACGTAAACCAAGTCGGCTGCCCATCCGCCTTACCTGTTCACCGCCCAGCGGCCACCCCATGGTGAGGAGATCTGCCGCTCGTTGAGCGTCCCATGCACGGGCGTCTCAGTGTGACTCGACTGCAATGAAGTTCTTGGCATCGCTAGGATCACCGCTGCCCTTGTACTTGTAGCGCAGCGGGTATGGGTAGAGCGGTCGCGTATAGCTCACTGGAATCGACTTGTCGAGGGGAAACTTCAGCTTGAAATCATCCGATCGGGAACCCTCCACGTGCGCACCGATCATCACATCGGGTGCTTTCCCCTCCTCGACCCAGCGCTCCATGTAAGTCAGATAGTCGACTGCGAACGGGCCATCCTCACCGGTGCAGTGGCCCATTCCCGGTACCATGAAAAGGCGGAAAAACCTTTCGATGCCGGCCCGGCCGCCCATGGTACGGGTGACCGTGTTGTAGAAATCGATGGTCCTCGCGGGAACGATCGACTCATCGCTCCATCCCTGATAAATGAGGAGCTTTCCGCCGGCCGCCTTGAACTTGCGCAGCTCGGGGTTGTCGGCGCTCAGCAGCGTCTCCTGAGTTCCGGTCGGGAAGCGCTTGTAGTCACGGTCGAAGTCGTAGTCCGTCAGGTTCCAGGTCGGGCCGGCCGGTGGCAGCACCATGTAGCGAAAGTATTCCACCGCCCACTCCTCCTCTACGGACTGTTTGCCGTCCTCACGCACGTACGTGGCGCCGGTCGTGGTCGCGTCGGCCACCCAGCGCAGCTCGGACCCGGGCACCGAGCCCCCGGCGAAGAGTTTCTCCCCCTTGGAGTTTACGGGAGAACTGTACACCTTGCGCACGGCGTCCACCTGTGCCGCGCTCAGACAACCCTCGCCCTGGCCACTCTTGCAGGCGAGCACACTGGGGTCAAAGTGACAGTGCAACGGATCGCCGATCACACCGTCCTTGACGCCGTCGTCCATGTCGCAGGCCACCAAGGCCGCGGCGTGCACCAACTGCAGATCCTGGCGGGTCACGATGAGCTTACCGTCCCGCCCGCGCAGTGCGCGGCTCGCCCATACGTAATACATCGCGGAGTCGGAATCGTCGATCCACGGACCTCCGCCAATGATGCCGTTGAAATCCCACGGGAAGCGCTCCGCCTCGACGAGCGCCTGACGCCCGCCCGTAGAACAGCCGTGAAAATAGGTGTACTTGGGCGGCTGAGTGTAGTAACGCTCCGTGATCGCCTTGCCCGCAATCGACACCACATGCGGTCCGCGGTACGCGAAGTCAACCTGGCCTTGGAGGTTGTTATAAGCCCAGAGCCCGTCCTGATCCTTGCCCACGTGGCCCATGTCCGACGCGATGCAGGCGTAATGCCTGTGCAGTGGACACCACCAGAGCCAGAACGATGTGCTTCCGCACGCCCCGCCACAACCGAGCTCGATGAACTTCCCGTTCCAGTTCTCGAGCGGCAAGCGCATCGAGAAGCCGATGGTCGTCGAGACATACCCTTCCACGTCGCAGTACGCGGGCCCGTCCGGTCCGGCGGGAACAACCTTCGTCGACTTGATCTGGGTGGGCGCGTCCTCCAACGTGGAAAAGCTCTCACTTGCCAGTGCCTGGCACCGCGCGGTGGGCGTTGCGGCGGGGCTGCTTAACACCGCAGGCGCTGCCGCGAGCAGCGGAGCTGAGACAAGCGCCAGCGTGACAGCTTGGATGAATGCGAAGACTATCCGCACGGTTGTGCTCCTTCATCTGGAACGGTCCGAACCCGGATGCAACGAGTTAGTTGACGTAAAATCGCGACCATTGAAGCGAAGGACGGCTCGGCCTCTTCCTCGAGCGAGCCGCGCGTCAGTGTGTCGGCTCCGGTGGTGTTCTTATCCCGTAAAGGACCTTGGTGCGCGCCTCGATACTGTCCGCCAGCGCCTCGATCAAACGCAGGCCGTCCGCTGCCGAGGCGTGGGCTTGTTCCGTCAGGTAGCGACGGGCGAGCGTATCCTCGTGGGCGTCGAAAAGAACCTTGGCCGTTCGCTCGATGTCCGGTTGCGCGGCAATCTGTCGGCTGTCAAAGGCGGTGAGGGCCGTTCTCACATCGGGAAGGAATACGTCCCGGTGCTCGTCCGCCAAGTAGAGCAGCCGCTTCACCGCCCGATTCACGTAGACGGTGGACTCGCTGCCCTGCTGAGCGGCATCGATGTTCTGCTTGTCCGCCTCTCCAAAAGTCAGATAGCGGTGTCTGCTGTACTCCGGCGGAACGGAGTCGACGCCGAGCCGCCATGGAACGAACGCCGCGGTGACGGGGGGACCCGGCGCAACCCAGAGCAGGCGCATGTCGGGACTCACGTTCGGATGGAGGTCGGCCACCTGGCCGTAGCCCGATGAGTCTCTTCCAGCCTCGTGCAATTGTTGCATCAAGAGCTGCACATCCACCTTCGGGGCGGCGGACCTGATGTTCGACTGGACCCTGCGGGCCTCCGCCGCGGTGACTTCGGTATATTGGTCGGGCCTCGCATAGACGTCGATCACATTGAGCGGCTTGCCCTCCTCGGGCTTGTACCAGCCTTGCTCGACTGCGAAGGAAACGAAGTTCTTGGAGGCGAGATAGTCGGGGTTCTTGGCAAGGTCGGCAGGCAACGTCTGCACGTAGCCGATCTTGTGGTAGCCACGCCAATTCATCCAGATGTCGTTCGGACCGAGACGATGCGCGACCCAGAGACCCTTGCCGCCGGCGAACTCGAGCAGCACCCAGCCCTCATTGGGATCGGCAAACACATGGGAGTTGCCGCCGTAGGTGAAGTATCCGTATCGCTCGATGAGCGACACCGCAATGTCTACCGCCTCGCGGGCCGTCCGCGCTCGCTCGAGCACGATACGGGCGATATCGCTGTAATTCACACCATGCTGCGGCTTGGGAGTCATATCGACGAGCTCTCGGCGCGAAAAGAGCGCCACATCGCGGACCGCGAGGCCGTATTCGTTCATGCCGCCGTTGGTCAGCGGCGCCGGCAATCCGAGAAAATACGAGTAGTCCATCGAGATATAGCGGAAGGTTTCCCGCGCCTGGGGAATCTCGATCAGCTCGCCTGGTAGATTGGCCTGAGGTGTGCCGCCCACGGATATCGTGGCGCCGGCAGGGTGCTGGCGGCGCGGGACAATCGAAAGCCAGTGACTCGAGGGCTCATCGCCGAAGCCCGCGAGCAGAACGCCACCGTCCTTGGTCAAGTTCTTCCCCACATAGATGGCGTCGCTCGCATGACTCATCGGCGGGCCAACGAGCGCGAGCAGCGCTCCGAACGCCGCGCAGCACTTGGCCAATCGCCGCGCGATCTGGACGCCATCGTCGGGCCGTGACAGTCGGGTCATCGGAACCTCCACCGTTCCAGTGAATCAGGGATTTGTGGTCTCGCGAGTGCGAATGCCGTAGAGGACCCGAGTGCGCGCCTCAAGGCCGTTGGCGAGCGCCTCGATCAGCCGCAGACCATCCGCCGCAGCACGATTTGCCTCCCAAGTGAGATATCGCGTGAGGAGCTCATCCTGGTGCGCTTTCAAGAGAACCAGCGCCGTGCGCTCGATGTCGTCCTGAGCCGCGATCTGGCGGGTATCCCAGGCGGTGAGAGCGGCACTCACTTCCGGCAGGAACAGTTCCCGATGCTCATCCACGAGGTACAGGAGCCGCTTGACGTCGCGATCCGCATAAGCGGTTGACTCGACGCCCTGCTGCGGCGGATCGATGATCCGCTCTGCCTCGCCAGCGGTGAGATAACGATGCCGACTGTATTCGGGAGGAACTGAATCGGCGCCGAGCCGCCAGGGCACGAACGCCGCGGTGATGGGGGGGCCGGGCGCGACCCAGAGCGTGCGCAGACGCGGGTCCACATTCGGTCGCAGCTCCGCCACCTGTCCATAGCCCGATGAGTCTATTCCGACGTTGTGTAACTGTTGCATCAGGAGCTGCGCCTCGACCTTGGGGGCTGCGGACCTGATTTTCGCCTCGACCGTGCGGGCCTCCGCCGCGGCGGCCGTATAATAATCTCGGTCCGGGCTCGCGTAGACATCCATCGCGTAGACGTCCATCACGTTGAACGGTTTGCCGCTGTCGGGCTTGTACCAGCCTTGCTCGATCGCGAAGGAAACGAAATTCCTGGAAGCGAGATAGTCGGGATTCTTGCCAAGGTCGGCGGGTAGCGTTTGGACGTAGCCAATCTTGTTGTAACCACGCCAGTTGAGCCACACGTCATCCGGCCCCAGCCGGTGGGCGACCCAGAGCCCCTTGCCACCGGCGAACTCGAGCAGCACCCAGCCTTCATTGGGATCAGCGAACACATGGGAGTTGCCGCCGTAGGTGAAATCGCCGTATCGCTCGATGAGAGATACGGCGATATCCACGGCCTCTCGGGCCGTTCGCGCTCGCTCGAGCACGATCCGCGCGACATCGCTGTAGTTGAGGCCATGCTGCGGATTCGGGGTCATCTCCACCAACTCTTTTCGCGACTCGAGTGCCACATCTCGCACCGCGAGGCCGTATTCGTTCATTCCGCCGTTGGTGAGCGGCGCCGACAGCCCGAGATAAAAGGAGTAGTTCATGGAGATGTAGCGATAGGTCTCCGGACCTGCGGGATCTCGATCAACTCACCGGGAAGATTGGCGACCGAGGTACCGCCCACCGAAATGATTTCCCCCGGAGAATGCTCGCGACGCGGTACGATCGAAAGCCAGTGGCTCGAGGGCTCGTCCCCGAAGCCCGCCAGCAGAACGTTGCCGCTCTTTGTCAGGTTCTTTCCTACATAGATCGCAACACTCGCATGTCCGAGTGGCGCCCAAAGGGCTGCGATCAGCACGCAGGCCGTCCACCAGGCGGATGCCCGCACCGAACGCGGATGAAGGTCACTCATGAGCAATCTCCTGAAGCATCGGCTCGTACTAGCGCCAACGATCAATGGTCGAATGAAGCGGTGTTTGGGGCCGCCGCGTCCATCAGTTGACCCCTTGTCCCCCGCGGCAATCGACCGAGACGCCCCAGCGATGGCCGCGCGTGCTCATCTCGGCGCTCACAGGGGCCCGATAGCCGTAAAGCAGTCGATGTCGGGCCTCGATACTGCCGAGCAGAGCGCTCCCGAGGCTCAAAGCGTCGGCCGCGCGCCGATTGCTGTAGTTCGTGAGCACGTCGTCCCCCATCTGGGTGTCGCCCGCGCCATAGAGCTTTGCGGCGGTCGCCTCGATCGTCCTGCCTTGATGCATGCTCTGGTTTTCGAATGCCGTGATGGCTTCCGATACCTCGGGCAGGAACTTCTCGGGCTTGTCGCAGGTGTAGTACATGAGGCGCTTGAAGGTGATATAGGCAAACTGCGACGCCTCCTGGATCTGAAAATCCTTCGTTACGAGCGATGTCTCTTCCCCGTGGCTCAGGTATCGGTGCTTGCCGTACTCGGGGGGTACTTTGTCGACGCCGATCCAATAGGGGACGAAGGGCGTGGTGATGGATCCGGTCGCCGAGACCCAGAGCATGTTCAATTCCGGGCGCGACACGCCTTGTCGAAGGTGGGCGACCTGCCCGTAACCGTTCCAGTCTGCAGAAAGGATCGGGTCCCGGACGGCGTCCATGAAGTCACGCAGCGTGATCTTCTGCGTGCGCGTCTTCTGGCGCAGGCGCTCCTCCATGATCTTGACCGAGTCGGACCTGCCCCGACCCAGCTGGTAGACCTCATCGACGCTGAACGGCTTGCCCGAGTGCGGGTCGTACCAGCCGTGTTCCACCGCAAAGGAGATGAAATTTGGGGAGCCCAGGAATCTGTCGGGGTGCTTCTGAAAGTCGAGCGGGATCTCGAGGATGTATCCGGGGTGGGACACCCGAATGTCGTCCGGACCTAAGCGCTCGGCAACCCACAGCCCCTGCCCGCCCGCGAAATCGATCAGGACCCAGCCTTCCTTGGCATCGGAAAACAGGTGCGAGTTACCGCCATAGGTCGCATAACCGTACTTCTCGATGAGCCGGCCGACGATCTCGACCGCTTCGCGCGCCGAATGCGCGCGCTCCATCACGATCCGCGATAGATCGCTGTAGTTGACCCCATGCTGTGGATTCGGCGTCATGGCCGCCAGGTCCTTGCGCGTGGGTGACCAGATATCCCGCGCCGCCACCCCGTACTCGTTGAGTCCACCATTGGTGAGCGGCGCCGGGAGACCCACGAACTCGCTGTAGTTCATGGTGATGTACCGGGCCGTGACCGGCACCTGCGGAATCCGGATGAGCTCGCCCGGGAAAATGGCCTCCTTGGTCGCTCCTACCTCTATGGTCTCACCCGGCGCATGGGTCTTGCGCGGCACGATCTCGAGCCAGTGACTCGAGGGCTCATCGCCGGTGCCTCCCAGGAGCACACTGCCGTCGGCCGTGAGGTTCTTGCCGACGTAGATCCCGTAGCTTCCTAACGCGGCGTGAGGGGAGAGCAGGACACAGACGGCGGCGATCGAGGGGAGCGCGAGTCTCGTGCGGAGCATCATGCGATCCCGTGGTCATTCCCAAGGGAGGTGTTTCACGCAGCCGACCATCGCGTCCGGACCGAAGCCGCTCATCACGGGCTGCTTGGGTGCCCGGTATCCGTAGAGAAGCCGGTATCGGACCTCGACGCTCGCCAGCAGCGAGTCTCCGAGTTTCAGTCCATCGAGTGCGCGCTGGCTACTGTAATCGGTGAGTACCTTGTGGGCCATGTCCGGCTCGTGCACGTCCAAGAGCTTCGCGGCCGTCGCCTCGATCTTTTGTGACTGTTCGATGCTTTGATTCTCGAAGGCCGTAAGCGCCTCGGTCACCTCCGGCAAGAACTTATCCGGTTTGTCGCAGGTGTAGTACATGAGGCGCTTGAACGTGATGTAGGCAAATCGGGACGCCTCCTGGATCGACCAGTCTTTGGTCACGAAGCCCTTGGCCTGCTCATGAGTCAGGTAGCGGTGCTTGCCGTACTCGGGAAGCACCTGGTCGACTCCGATCCAGTAGGGGATGAAAGGAGTTGTGATGGAGCCGGTCGCGGCCACCCATAGCATGTTGAGCTCCGGGTGCGTGACTGCCTGTCGAAGATGCGCGACCTGCCCATAGCCGTTCTGATCCCCGGACACCAGAGGATCCCGAACGGTATCCATCATCTCCCGTAGCGTTATCTTCGAGATGGCTGCTTTCTGCCGCAGGCGTTCCTCGATGACCTTGACCGTCGGGGATCTGCCCTTCCCGCTTTGATAAACCGCATTCACATTGAATGGTGTTCCGGCCTTTGGATCGAACCACCCCTGCTCGACGGCGAAGGAGATGAAGTTGGCGGACCCGCGGTACTTGTCCGGATGCTTTTGGAAGTCGAGCGGGATGTCCAGGATGTACCCGGGATAGGACATTCGCACTTCATCCGGCCCGACGCGCTCGGCGATCCAGAGGCCCTTGTTGCCGGCGAAGTCGATCAGTACCCAGCCCTCCTGGGAGTCCGCAAAGAAGTGCGAGTTACCGCCGTAGGTCGCGTAGCCGTACTTGTCGATCAATTGACCCACGATCTCGACGGCTTCCCTCGCCGAGTGGGCGCGCTCCATCACGAGTCGCGAGAGGTCGCTGTAGTTGATCCCGTGCTGCGGATTCAGGGTCATCTTCTGCAACTCTTCCCGCGATGGAGACCAGACATCCCGCGCCGCCACGCCGTATTCATTGAGGCCGCCGTTCGTCAGCGGCTCCGGGAAGCCATCGTACTCGCTGTAGTTCATCGTGATGTACTTCGCGGTCTAGCGGTACCTGCGGAATCTGGATGAGCTCGCCCGGGTAATTGGCCTTGCTGGTGACTCCTACCTGTATGGTCTCTCCGGGCGCATGGGTCTTCCGCGGCACGATCTCGAGCCAGTGACTCGAGGGCTCATCACCCGTTCCACCGAGAAATGTGCTGCCGTCTGCCGTGAGGTTCTTCCCGACGAAGATCGCATAGCTGGCCCACGCGAACGTCGCCGGAAACAGCAGGAGCAATGGCAGTGCCATCGAGAGTTTGAGCCGATTCATGCGCGTAGTACTCCCCTTTTTCATGCGTGTATCGTCCAGAAGCTCGCGACCAGGTCTCTACTGGGAGGGGGCCGCTGCCTGGTCCACCCGGATACCGTACTGAGCCTTGGTGCGGGCCTCGATTCCGTCCGCGAGACTTTCCATGAGACGCAAGCCGTCCGCACCATCCCAATTGGCTTGCTCTGTCAGATAGCGGCGGGCGAGGGTGCCCTCGTGCGCTGACAGGAGAACTTGCGCGGTGCGCTCGATGTCACCCTCTCGCGCGAGCTCGCGCGCTTCGAAGCCGTCGAGCGCCGCAGTGACTTCGGGCAGAAAAGCTTCGCGGTGCTCGCTGACGAGGTAGAGCAGGCGCTTCACGGCACGATCGGCGAAGTGCGTCGATTCGACGCCTCTCTCTGCGGGATTGATCGATTGGCGTTCCTCCCCGGCAGTGAGGTATCGATGTTCCTGATACTCCGGAAGGATCGAGTCGACGCCGAGACGCCAGGGGACGAACGCCGCCGTGAGGGGCGGTCCCGGAGCCACCCACAGCGTGCGCATTGTCGGAGTCACGTTTGGTCGCAGATTGGCAACCTGGCCATAGCCCGATGAATCGCGACCGACCGAGTGCATCAGCTGCATGAGCAGCGAGACGTCTACCTTCGGTGCCGCCGCTCTCACCGCGGCCTCGACCCTGCGAAGCTCTTCCGCGGTCGGCCGGCCCGCCATAGTTCGGGGTGGAGTAGACCTCCATTACATTGAAGGGCCGGTTCTCACCCGCCTTGTACCAACCCTGCTTCACCGCGAACGAGACGAAGTTGTCGGAGGCGAGGTAGTCCCGGCTATGGTGCCAATCGGCGGGCAGAGTCTGAACGAAGCCGACGTCGTGCTGACCCCGCCAGTCGGCCCAGATGTCGTTCGGGCCCAAGCGATGCGCGACCCACAGCCCCTTTCCGCCCGCAAACTCGAGCAGGACCCATCCCTCGTTTGAATCAGCGAATAGATGCGAGTTGCCACCGTAGGTGAAGTCCCCGTAACGCTTGATCAGTCCCACGGCGATGTCGAGCGCTTCGCGCGCGGTCCGTGCCCGCTGCAGCGCGATCCGCGCGACATCGCTGTAGTTAAGTCCGCGCTGGTTCTTCGGTGTCATCTCGACCAGCTCGTGACGCGAGGTACAGGCTACGTCGCGCACGGCAACGCCGTACTCGTTCAGGCCGCCATTGACGAGCGGCCCAGGCAACCCCCGGTAGTAGGAGTAGTTCATCGCGATGTAGCTGAATGTCTCGCGCACTTGGGGAATCTCGATGAGCTCACCGGGCAGGAGTGCCGTGCTTGTTCCGCCAACCGAGACGGTGGCTCCTTTCGGGTACTTCTGGCGCGGGACGATGGAGAGCCAGTGGCTCGAGGGCTCATCGCCGAATCCCGCTACCATGACATTCCCGTCTTGAGTGAGGTTCTTGCCCACGTAGAGGAATAGGCTTGCATGGCAGACCTGGGAGCAGGCGAGCAGAAGCAGAGCGCAGAGTAGACGGCTGCTCATATCCAGTACTTCCGAGGTTCGCGGCCTTGCCTATATAAGAGCCTGAGGCGAGGCTGTTCCGGCCTCGCGAACCGGAATTTAATTGTCGTAACCTGCGGGTTCTACCTGCGGAGTTGTTGTTAAGGTCACGTAAAATCGAGTGAAATCCAGTCTCGCGCTCCACGCTCGGACCCCGGAGCAGCGCTGCAAGCGAAAAATACTCGCCGGCGCCGGGCCGGAACCGGCCCGGTTGTCCCTCTAAGGGTTGTGCACGCTTGCCACCCGCAGCGATTCCCGGGGCGGCACCGACAGAATAGGGTTGGGGGTAATGGCGATGTGTCCTAGCGCTGACGGACGTCCCCGCAAGGTGCTGCTCCCCCTTCTTGCCGCTCTCCTCGTGTTCAACCCGATGGGCCTCGCTCTCGCGCAAGCCATCTCATTCAACATACCGGCGCAGGAGGCAGCCACGGCGATTGCCGAGTTTGCTCGGCAGGCGGGGCTGCAGATCATTGCGCCAGCCGACAAGCTCAAGGGTGTCCGGACACACGCGATCGTCGGGACACTTGAGATTCACGCGGCGCTCGAGCAACTGCTGAATGGTACCGGCCTCGTCGTCGCCTCCGATGACGGGCGCACGATCAGTCTCCGTTTCTCCGGAAAGGCGGCCGAGTGAGGGCCCGAGATCCTCGTCAAGCCGCCCATGAGACTTCAGCTCTGAGGGCTCAGGCGAGCGAAGCTATCGGTCCCAGCTCGGCTTCAAAGGGTTTCCAGCGTTGGATCGAAGTGGTGTAGATCGGCATTCGAACCTGCCGATGGCTTGCCGTGGCGATAGGCCGCTGATGCTCGTGGGAGGCGAGACAACGATCGTCCCACGGGAGTCCTGATTCCTCGAGTAAGCCCCGAATCTGTAGCTCCGGACTTTGCACGAGATCCTCGTAAACAAGCTCGATGGGGCGGGGTGTCAGCACAGCCAGCCAGTGAGACATCAACCGCTGATAGCAACGATAATAGTGAGCGAGGTGGTCAAGTGAGTTGTAGTAGGGGTCGTGAACCGCGAAGTTCGCGGTAAAGAGGGACCAGCACGTAGCCATCGGATGACGCTTGCAGTGGATGACGATTGCGTCCGGGAACATCAGCCGGATGAGACCGAGTCTCGCGAAATTGCCCGGTAGCTTGTCGCAGACGTAATCCGAATCCAGGCCGCGCTCAAACAGCTTATCCAGATAGATCTCGCGCCTTCGCCAACGCCGTGCGCTCCTGGTCATCCTTGGGATCGATCGGTCCTTTAAGGCCGAGTTCTTCCCGCTGGCGCAGGTAGACGGCGTCACAATCGATGGTGAATGTCAGTTCGCCACCGGACCTCACCATCGGGTGCGCACTTAGAATCTGTTCAACGAGCGTGGTGCCGGAGCGAGGCATACCGACCACGAAGATCATCCGAAGATCAAACGGCAACGGCTCGATAGGTTGCGAGAAGGAGTCGCGGGGGTACCTGGCAATGGTGTCTGTAACCCATTCCTCGGCGGCCTCCGGCGAGTATCCGATGCCGCGACTCAACATGACTCTCGCCGCGGCGGCGTTCGCGATCTGATAGTGCTCGAATGCCTCGTGATAGCGCCGCGCGGCCTCGTAGACCCTACCGAGGGCAAAGCCAAGGTTCACGCGATCAACATCGGCGGTTGAGGTATCTGCGTTGAGCCGCGCCGCGCGCCGTACCGCTGGATCGTCAGGGCCTGGTGGCGATAGCTCGAAGCAATTGTAAATGGCCTCGCTCGAATCCGGTGCAATTGCCAATGCGCGTCCATAAGCGGCAATGGCCTTGGGGAGGTCCCCGGAGACTCTGTAGATGTGGCCCGCGACGAGTTGAGACGACGCGCGGGCCGAACAGCGAGCCAGAATCTGCTCCAAAGGTTCCGCGGCCTCGTCAAAGCGCTGCGACGCGAGCGCCGACGAGGCAACACCTTCCCAGTGGGAGCAATCGCTGGGCCTCAGCTGGGTCGCCTGCCGGTATGCTCGCCAGGCATCGTCCCACCGGCCGATCGTCGCCTGGACCAACCCGAGTCGCCCCCAGAGTCCGGCGTCAAGTGGCCGAAGGGCGAGCAGCTCGCGAAGAGCAGCGGCCTCGCCTCTCTTATCGCCGAGCGATCCCCGTATGTCCGCGAGCAGCCGGAGCACGTCGGACGATGGTTCGCGCGAGCGAAGGAAATCCACCAGCAGCTGGGCCGCCTCTCCCGAGTTGCCCGACCGACACAGCTCCTGGGCGCGCTGCAGGACAGCGCTTGTTTCGGCGCTCTCCATGGCGGCGGCACCGCTCATCCACTGGCCGTCGCTTGGTTGGCTTGTGGAGACTCAAGCAAACGCGCGCCCAGCGCCTGCTCGAGTGGTCCCAGATGTTTGGCGTAATTGCGCCACCTTTCCACCGATTCCCGATATAGGGGACGCCGCACCTGCCAGCGGCTTGGGGTACGAATGTCCCGCTGCGTCTCGTGGAATAAGAGGCAGCTGTCCTCCCACTCCAGTCCACAGTACCCGAGGAGGTTGCGTACGGTGGGCTCTGGGTCAGCGATCAGGCCCTCGTATTTCAAGTCGAAGATCCGGCCGGGGAAGGCGGAGCGCCAGTGCTCCATCAACCTATGATAATCCGCGTAGTAACGGCCCAACGTACCCAAGTCGTTGGCGAACTGATTCTCATCGGCGAAGCTGGTGAAGTAGCAAGACAAGCACGTGTCTCTTGGATCACGTCGGCAGTGAACTATCTTTGCCTTGGGGAGTAGCAGTGCGATGACTCCGATGTGCATGAAGTTGAACGGCAGCTTATCGGTAACCTTGCGGCCATCGGGATATAGCTTATCGAGACGGTCGAGGTAGCCCCTCGCCAAGGTCGCAAGCTGCTCCGCATCGAGATCCTGAAGCCCCCACGGGTATGGGCGACGGCGGGGTGACAGATCGAGTATTCGGGAGCTCGCGTTGGGCAGCGCGACTAATTCGCCGCCTGCCGCCACGCGTGAGTGACTGCAAAGTATCTGCTCGGTAAGTGTAGTGCCGGAACGCGGCATGCCGATGACGAAAATCGGCCGCTCGCTGAGCACACCCGACGTCACCGCGCGCTCGAAAAACTCCCCGGGAAGCGCCTCAAGGATGAGATCTATTGCTCGAGTGTACCCGGCAGCATCGAATGGCCTTGTGAGCACGTCATGGGCATGCGCCAGAGACAGGAAATCGAATGCTCTATCGTACTGTCCTTCGCGATCATGGTAACGCGCCAGAGCGACATTCAGTCGCGTTCTCACTGCTTCATCGCTTGCCTCCGCAGCAAGGCGTTCCGTACTCCGAACCCACCTCGCGGGAATCACACCGCCTGGCAGCTGCAGCACCTTCGACAGTGCTGTCGGATTCTCCGGATCCCGTCTAAGCACGGCGTCGTACTGCATTCTCGCCTGCTTGTACTTACCCATGTCCTCGCACAGGTCGGCCAGCGCAAGACGAGCCTGCTGGTTCTCAGCGTCGAGACGAATGGCCTCGTGATAGCTGTCGAGTGCGGCGGTCGTGTGGTGTGAGCCGTAGAGCGCCTCTGCCAGACTGCGCATCACCTCAGACGAGTTCGGCTTGAACCACGCCAGCCGCCGCAGCATTACCGATGCCTGATCGAATCGGTGAAGCTGCTTGAGGCCCTCTGCCATGTTGTTCAAGGCGTCCGTGTGATTCTTGTTCAGGCTCAGCGCACGCGCAAACAGTTGGATGGCCTCCTCGCGTTGCGTCTTCCTTAGTTTGATTACCCCCAGGTCGTTTAAGGTATTGGCACACGCGGGCGCGATCGTGAGCGAGCGCGCAATCAGCGACTCGGCGGCCTCGAGATTGCCCAGTTGGTAGTGCACCAACCCGAGATAGTGCAACGCCTCGGCATCGTTAGGTGCGGTTGCGAGTCGCTCGCGATACAGTTCCTCCGCTTCCTTCAGGCGACCCGCCCGCTGAAGCGCTATCCCATTTTCGATTTTGGCGCTCGGTGCCTTACCGGCATCATTTCGTGGGGAACTTGTACCGCAGACCGACATACACGGCACGTGGGTCCTCGAAAGTGTTCGAGAAGGAAGGGGTCCCCTCTTTTGAGAAGAGGATTTCATGATTGAAAACGTTTCGGGCGTTCAAGTAAAGCTCGAGGCCGCTCCGTCCCTCGCTAAATTTGTACGAGGCATTCAAATCGAAGCGCGTATAACCCGGATAGTATATCTCGCCCCAATTGGCGACTGTCGGGAATCCTTGAACAAGGGCATAGGCTCCACTCCTCACAAACATGCCCCCAATTCGAAACCCCTGAAGAGGTCCCTCAGTAAACTCATACGATGACGTGATCGTACCTTTCTGCTTCGGTACGTTTTGTATCGGCAAGTCGTACGCGTATGCAGGATTGGTCAATTTAATATCACTGTACGCATAGTTCGCGGCGATATTCCATCCAGGCAGAATCTCTCCAACAACCTCTGCTTCGACGCCAGTCGCCTTCTGGTGTCCATCGGCGACAGTCGAACCAAACACACCAAACTGGCCGATCGGTGTATCACCGGCCGTAACGTTACTGATATCGTAGTTGTAAACGGCAACCGAGCCGCCAAGACGGTGATTAAGGAACTCCGCCTTCAGTCCGCCTTCGTACTGCGTCATCAGCTGCGGGAAATACTGAGCGACCGCTTGCTTGTTGACGATAATCTGCGGCTGAAATCCTTGGCTGTAATTGACGTACGCGTTTAAGTTGTTGACCGCTCCGCGATCTTTGACCAGGTCGTAGACCACACCGAGCCGCTTGACGACCTCATTGTAGTCAACACCTTCCACGAGAGGCGTGCTAAGAACTTGTCCCGCTTCGATGGGGATCGTGGTTTCAGTGGTGCCGTGCTGAAAGAGGACCCCCAGCAATAACTGCAAGCGATCTGCTGGGCTGAGCAGCATCTGCAGGCTCAACTTGTCATCCTTGAACCTGTCCTCTTGTATCTCCCGAAGCGGAACCAGACCCTCGTTAACGTACGGGATGGGGGATCCATTGGAAAGAATACCTTGGCCGCCCTGGTACGCGTTGATGGTCCCGACGAACACGGAGTTGAGTAATGTGAAAACGCCGGGGTATGCAGTGTCATCACCTTCATATTCCGCCATGAAACGCTGCTTTCGGCCGAACAGCTCGAATGCTCCACGCAGGCTTAGCTCGACGGTCAGCTCTCCGCTGTGTCTCGTAATGTCGTACGTGTAGTCGTCGACGTTGTTCGCCCCCGCGCCGTAGGCGCCGAAGGGTCCGAAAGGGTAGAAATAATTGATCTGCTGTTCGTATCGGGAATAAAGCGCGTCGGCTTTGAACTGCCAGTCCTCGTTGGAAAAGGTATGTACGAGGTCCGCAAGGATCAAGTCGAATTCCGTGTGCTCGAGGGACTCGTTAGGATTCGAGAAGTACCACTGGAGAGGGTTTATGTTGCTCGGGGGCAGTGCCAGTTGTCCATCGACGAGAAACAGAGGGCCTTGATCGTACGGATCGATAGCCCTGTTATCGTGGTACCACCACACCGTGGCACTTGTTGCCTCAGAGATCGTCCAGGCGAGCGACCCGAGAAGCATCTCGTGGTGGTCGCGTATGCTGGAGTTGTCCAAGCCCGGTCCATAGTCATCGTACTTTGCGGCCAAGCGCCCGGTCAGCGTATCCCCGGCTCCTGGCAGTGGTCCTGTGATGTCGAGGCTGTAGCGCTTGGTATCAAATGAGCCGATTTCGAAGCCCGCTTCCACTTGTGGGCGGAGCAGCGGGCTCTTCAGGATGGAATTGATTTCGCCGCCAAAGCTTCCGGTGACCCCGTAAAGTGCCGTCGCCGGACCACGGACAATTTCCGTGCGATCCAGCGCAAAATTGTCGACGGCGAGTTGCAGGACGTTCGTCTCGATTCCGTTTACCATCTGATAAGTGTTGTTTACGCCACGCAGCTCAATCCGGTCGTACCCAAAACCTGTGCCAAAGTAGATCGCGCTGGGGACCAGATCCGTTGCAGCCGCGACGTTCTGAGCACCGATCACTCGCATCATGCTGTCAGTGACCACTGAGATTGCCTGAGGCGTATCGACGACGTTCATCTGGAGGCCAGTCGCTGACGACTGGTCGACGGGCTTGTACCTCAGGGCAGTAATCGTGACCTCCTCAAGGGCCTCCGCGGATGAGTTGTTTCCCGTGGATTGCGGGGGTGCCTGGGGGTCTGACGTAAATCGCAGACTGATCGTGTGACCGTCGTCGGTCGCTACGACCAAGCCAGTTCCTTGCAGCAGCTCCTTAAGTGCCGCGCGAGCGTCGAGCGAGCCCGTGATTGCGTGTGCGCGGACTCCGTTGAGCCTGTCCGCAGGGGCTATGATCTGAAGGTTCGCCTGTCGTGCGAACTCTGGTATCGCGGTCGCTGCGTCCTGCGCCGGCACGTTGAACGAGACGGTTTGCGCTCGCGCCGCGGTCACGCACACCAGCCCAAGGGCCAAAGCGACAGCTTGTGCGACCTTGTGGCGCCGCGGACGGCCGACAACGGTTCTCATGAGATTCCCCCCGTACTTGTAACGTGTGCGCACCGCGGCCATGCGAGCCGCTGTGCTGTGCCCACAATTACCTAAGAGGGAGCTGAGGACCGCTTCCGGCCTCGCCGACTGCCTTATTTTTTTGGTGGGGTAGTCCGGCCTCGAGAATCAGCCGTTCGTCGTCGCGGCGCACGTGAGCATCAAGCATAGCCGCTGCGGCGGTGACAAAAGCTGTGGGGTCAGAGGCTTGGAAGCGACCGACTACGGGTTGCGCGGCAATCCTCGGATCCCTGATGACCACGGTTTGTCGGTTATAGCGGTTGAACTCGGCTGCTGCTTCGCCCAGTGTCAGGCCATTGAGCTCGATGACAGGCGTAGGGACGTCGGCAAACTGCGGCTTACTCAGCGTGTCCATGCCTAGCGGCGTGATGTGCACGCCGTTTCCGGCGACAAGGCGCACCGGCGGGTCCGAGCCTCTCGACTGGCGCCAGACGTCCACTGTGCCTTTGGTTACCAGGACGTCCACCGTGCTATCCGACCAACGATCGACTTCGAACGCGGTCCCGACTGCTCGCACGCGGATATCGCCCGCGGCAACGATGAAAGGGCGGTAGGAATTCTTGGCAACCTCGAACAGAGCCTCGCCCGCTTCCAAGCGTACCAGTCGCTTAAGGAGCCGATATTCCACGGAGACACGGCTCCCCTTCTGCAGGGTAACCCGGGATCCGTCTCTCAGTTGAACATGAAGACTCTCATCGTTGGCCGCCGCGACGTCCGTCCAGGTGTAACGCGACAGGCCGTAACCTGCGGCCACAACGCTGAGAACCACACAAGCGGCAGTCAGCCATGCCAGGGGTCTTGGCCGCAGCTTTCTGGAAAACGAGGCACGCGGCCTGCCGCGCCGACGGAATACTCGCGCACGTTCAGCACCAACCCAGAGAGCCTGCGCGCGGGCCAGCGCACCCTGGTGACGCTCATCGCTCTCGAGCCAGTTCTCAAGCGCTCTGCGCTCTCCCTGTGTCAGGCCACGATCGATGCGCACCACCCAATCAGATGCTCTCGAATCGATATCACTGGCAGTCTTACGCAAGACGGAGAACCTTTCGCGGCGGGGCGAGCGTGGTTTTCTCATTCTCCTCCGATTGCATGTACGCTAGAAGCTTGCGAAGAGCACGGGACATCCGTTTCTCAACGGCATTCTCACTTATACGAAGCTGCGCTGCGATTGCCTTTTGCGACATGTCGTCGAACTTGCGCATGATGAATACGGTACGGCATGGGCTCGGAAGAGCGGAGATCGCCCGGTAAAGTCGCTCGATCTCCTGCCTCCCGGAGACGATTTGTTCCGGCGTAAAGGCCGCCTCCACAACGTCGAGCTGAGCCATTTCGGTCAGTGCTGCGATAGGAATCACACCTAACCGCCGGACCTGATGGGCAATCAGCCGCTTGGCGATCGTATATAGATAGGCTTTCGGATATTCGATTTGTGTGTCGGCCGGCAAACTGACTAGCTTTGCGTAGGCCTCTTGGATCAAGTCGTCCACATCGAGCCCGTGCGGTACCGCGCGCCGGAGCCACGCGCGCAACTGGGGCTCGAGTGGCAGGATGTTAGTCGCGAGCCAGTGCGCGCGCGCCTTCGGCAATTCCGGCATGCGACCCTCCTCTATACGGCTCGCCTGCTACCTCGGCCAGATCTTGAGCGCATGGTCTGGTTAACCATATGCACCGTTTCAGATAGGCCGTCTCAAGGTGATCATTGCAGGGGCGGAGCCTGATCAGGCTAGCACGCGCTCGAAGGAAGTCTTGAACTAATGCGACAGGTCCTGCCGCAAAGCTGATGTTCAGAGCGTCCGCTTCGGCGATACGCCGAGAGCGGCGGACGGGGATAGCGTTACTCTCGACGCTCAAGCGGGACGTCGGCGACGCGCCGCGGAACCCCATACAGACGTGCTGCAGAGTCACTGTCGGGCTCGCACGCATTGATCGCTTACCCTTCCTCATACAGCTTTCGTTCCGACCGCGTTGCACGCTTGGCGCCGAAGACACCGGTAGTATCGCCTGCTACGGCCATACCGGACGAAGGTCTCTCCCGATCCTAGCCCGTTCTCGCAGGGTATCCAGCCTCGCCCCCGGGCCGCTGGCAAGCTGTCGCCAGCCTCTCACATCCTGTTCCCCGGGCTAGACCGTCTTGGGTTCCTGAGGAGGCTTGCGCGCGGCGCCCTTTTCGGACCGAACCCTCTCGACGGCGGCCATCCGTGTGAACCGGCATTGAACGTTGACCAGGCGGCGGCGTCCAATTGAGACCAACCGCTTACAGCGCAAGTACTTGATCCAACTCGGAAGACCGCCATTTCCTCCTGATCATCGTTCGACGCCGATTCCATGGAAAGCCTAGTCAATCTTCGGCGCCCGTTCACAAACATCGTCTCGGAACTGCGCAAGCCGCGTCCGAATCCGAAGGTCGTCGCCTGGCTTCAGGACGTCGAGGACTCCGATCTGCATCTTTCCGCAGTAACGGTCGGAGAGATACAAGCCGGCATCGAGATGACTCGCACTCAGGACCCCGTCAAGGCGGAGGAACTCGAGGCATGGGCTGATCAAGTGGCGGATTCGTACAACGTAGTCGCGATGGACGCCGTGTGCTTTCGCCGATGGGCCAAGCTCATGCACCGTCAGTCCAGCACCGTCTACGAAGACGCCATGATTGCGGCAACGGCTCTCGTGCACGATCTGACTGTTGTTACGCGCAACGTGCGTGACTTCTCCCGTTTCGACGTGCGGGTGCTGAATCCGTTCGAATAATCGGCGTGAGGCCGCGGCGTTGGGAAGGCCGATAGCCCGAGACTCAAGCCGGGTTGATATTCGCGTTCAAGCGGAAGAGATTGAGCGGGTCAAACTGCTGCTTCAGCGCTGCCAACCAGTAGTTCTCGATGGCCGTTCTGGTGCCCCCTTGAGCGGGGCTGCAGGCCTAGAAAGGGGCCAGGCGCTCGACCGCGCGGACGGTCAAAGATCCCTCGACGGAGTTCGCCGGCTCGCAATCGCGAAGCTCGGCCACCTTGGCAATCCGGATCGAGATGAGGCCATTGGGGTAAAGGATGACTTCGTTCTGTCCCGAACCCGACATTGTCGGCAGGTAGTACCGCTGCCGGGTCGTGCTGCCCACGCAGGGCGTAAAATGAAAGCCCATCTTGTAAAGAGCACTGCCCTGAGCGCCACCCTCAAGCGGTGGCCGATCGATCGAGGCATCGGCGTTCTTCACGATCGGATCCTTCGCCGCGAGCAGTTCCTCCGTGAGGCGTCGGTGCAGGATTTGCCGACCACGCCAGGCGCCGAGACTCTGATAAAGGAGGGCAATCTTGGCCAGCTCATCAAGCGTCGGGTAATAGCCCGCATTGAACCAGACCATCCCCGCTCTTCCCCCAGGCTCGCGGGTCCTCACGGCAGGGGAATGCGAGATGCCGATTGGCGCGAAGACCTCTTTCTGTAACATCTCCCAGGCATCGGCATTGGGCCCCAGGACAGACTTCAGAAATCGGTCAATCGCTACGCCCAGCAGATAGTAGTCCTGGTCGTTGTAGCGCATGACCGTGCCCGGCTCCCAGGGATAAGGACGTAAGGTTGTGGCGATCTGTGCGATCTTCTCCTCATGCGACGGCGCGGTGTACCAGGCGTCATAGCCGCCCCAGAGGTGGCCGTCCTCAATATCATTCGGGTTCGTCCTCCAAGTTCCCGTGCCGCCAAAGCCCGTCACCATGTTGGCGGCATCGATGAACCGCACGCGCCGAAACTTGGGATGCAGGTCCGTCACGTAGTCGCCGATCTTCAAAGACAGGACATAGGGACCGTAGACCTCCGCGAGGCGCAGGAGCGCAAGAGGCGCGGCAACGCTTTTCATCACGGAGCGCACGCCGAATCGCATCTCTAGCGGATAGGGGAAGGGTCCATATGGCGTCGTTGCGTCCTCGTAATACAAGGTTCCCGCGCGGATCAACGCGGTCGTGACGATCCATCTTCGATCCAGCGGCCCGCCGAAGCCGTCAAGCGTACCGGGAGGCAACTGCGAGGTCAGCGCGCTCCACGGCTTACTCGGAAGGCGCTGTGCGAGCTCCGCTGCGGCCTCCGCGCGACATGCTTCGAGGTCCGCTGGGCCGGAGCTGTCCAGCTCGAGACGCGTCGATCCCCAAGTGATGAAATGTTGTTTCAAGAGGTAGGGCGCGGTCTGCTGCACGAACTGGAAGCGCAGTTCGCTGACCGCGCCCTGCCGGTACAGGAAGGTCGCCAGCCCCTGGTGTGCATGGTTTTCGGTGTCATTGACGAGCATCAATGGAAACGCAGCCCGCGACCAGCCACTACCCTCCCCTGGCTCCCGCCAGACGCGTCCGAACTGCGGAATCACACTCCAGTAGCTCGGTATCCCCCCGGGCGCCGATTCCGCTACGATGCTTCCGCGTTGTGCCGGCACGAGAATGTCGCCCAGCGTAAAGAACAGAAGCGATACGCCCGGAAATAGCCGCGCATCGCGGCCGTCCGGCAGGGGCTCCGCGAGTTCGGGGGCCGTGTGCATGCTCGCCTGTGCAATGCGCAGGGTGCCGCAGAACTCCGGAGCCTGGAGGGCGGATTCCCCAGGATAAAATGCCGCGTTATCGAGCGGAGTCTGAGCGGGCGGATTGGCGATCATCCGCTACATCATCGTCGCTTGGGGTGCGCGGCTGCCACCTGATCGAACGCCCCCAGTCGAACATTCCGCGTCTCCGGTGCCCAACGTTGGCTGACTATAGCGCCGATCGCCAGTACGGTGACGCAGGCGCCCAACGCCGGCCTGACGCCATACGTCGCGACGATGACGGGTAGCAGGAACGTGCTGATTGCTGACCCGATGCGGCTGGCGGCGATGGCCAGCCCGACCCCAGACGCCCGAAGGTCTGTCGGAAAAAGCTCGGACAGATACGCGTAGACGAGGTTGGAAGCGGCTGACAGGACGCCGGCAAATACGGCGAACAGAAGGATCGTGGCAGCCGCCGGAGCATGGATCCATACGATCAGGACGAGCAGGCTTGCCGCTGCGATGCTGAAGCTGCCGATCAGGAAACTTCTGCGCGAAATCCGGTCCACGACGATCAGGCCCGCGATCGCCCCACCCAGCAGGGCGAGATTGTAAATGAGGCCGCCGACGTAGTTGCTCCTGAGATGCATGGCAGACATCAGTTGCGCGACAAAGGTGCCTAGTGCGAAATACGGAATCACCTGGCAGGTAAAGAAGGCGCATCCGACGAGTGTGCGACGACGCCACGCGGGAGAGAGAAGCTGTCGCCAGCGGCTGTGCCGCGTGGCAGCCGGCGGGGTGCTGGCGGGAAGCGCAACGCCGAGGCCGAGTTTGGCGTGCACGATGCGCAGCGCAGCCTCACCGCAGCCGTGATTCATCAGCCATAGAGGCGACTCGGGGGTGGTCAGCCTGAGTGGAAGCACCAGAAGGCAGGGCACTGCGCTCGAGAGCAGCATCCAGCGCCAGGACGCCGGGTCCACCCCGGCCAACGCAAAGCCAACGAAATAGGCGCAGGCGTACCCCGCCGCCCAAGCGATGGCGAGCGATCCAAGAATCCTTCCCCGGATCCGGCCGGGGCTGAACTCAGTCAGCAGTGCCTTGTTAACGACGTAGTCTGTGCCGACCAGAAATCCAATCGCGAGACGCAGTGTCAGGAGCTGCGTGCGGGAGCTGATAAAGGCCTGGAGTATGCACAGCACCCCGAGAACGGCCATGTTGTATGCGAAGAACGGCCGTCGCCCGATCCGATCTGCCACAGGTCCGGTCAGCAGCGCTCCCGCGAACAGGCCTGCAAGCGACGCACCGCCCAACAGCCCAATCCAGACTGGCGTCAGCCCCAGCTGCGTCGCCGCGCCGGCGAGTGAGATTCCGATGATCCCGAGTCCAAAACCATCGCTGAACTCGCCCCCGGAGCTCGCCAGCGCCATCCGCAGGTGAAACCAGCGAAGCGGAGCGTCATCATAGTCCGTCGTCGCAGCGCCATCGGACGATCGAACGGCGACCTGCGCGGTCGCTTCCGAAGCGTGCAAAGAATCTCCCGTCGGCCCCACTACTATTTCTTCTCTGTGAGAAAGCCGATCATAACGTCGGCCACCGCTCGGGGATCTTCCCAGAAGAGGTCGTGTCCAAGGGAAGCGAACGTCCGTATCTTGGCGTGGGTCAGGCCGGCGCGAAGCGCCTCCGGGCCGGCGGCGCCGAAGACCGTATCCCGGCCACCCCAGATCAGGAGTGTCGGCGCCTGCACCCGCGGCAGCATGGAGCGCAGGTCAACGCCGATGAGGCTCTGGTCCGCGATGGAGCGCCACACGTGAGCCGGAATGGCGGCCGCATCCAGGCGCTGGCGGCGCGAGAAGAACTCGGGGTTGATGGCGATCGACTCTCTCCACCAGGAGCGCATGAACTGAGAGTCGGGATCGATGGGATCCTCCAGGTGCGCGACGTCGGCCAGCCAGCTCGCGACCTCGTCTGAGGTGAAATAGCAAGGCTGTCCGGCGCTCGCGAAAGACAGCCCGGTGGAGGAGATCAGGACCAGGTGGCGCGTGGAACCGGGCCAGAGCTCCGCGAAGGTCTGGGCAACGATGCTGCCGAGTGAGTGACCAGCGATGTCGGCCGTGTCGACGTGCAGCGCCTCCAGCAGCAGCTTGATGTCATAGGCAAAGTCGAAGCGCGTATAGCAGCAGTCCGGCTTGCCGGACGCCCCGTGACCGCGCAAGTCGACGATGATCAGGCGAAATGGCGGGGTGAGGAGCGGTGCAAGCGGCGCCCAATCCCGGGCACTGTCGGTATAGCCGTGAATCAGAACCAGCGGCGGAGACTCTCGTGGGCCGGTGTCGATGTACGCGAGCGCCTGTCCGTTCCGCAACACAACCGTGGTCTTCTGCGCATCGTAGCGATCGAGATATGCAGGGGTCAGCGGTGGTTGCGCCAGGGCAGCGAGCGGCACGCTGCAGACGAAAGCCAGCAGTCCACCGCGCAGACTCCAGGCGGTTTCTCTCGCGTACGCCACCCTCATCGCTCCCTCCCCCTCAACTCCGTGTTCGGCTCCTGGGCCTGCGATCCCGACCGGCTCCTCAGGAGCCGACAACGTGGGAGACGCGAGCCGTCCGACATTACGCCGGCGACGTCGTCGGTATCTCCGGTGGCGCCGACCGCGTAAGTGTCGCGTTAGCGACCCGAGAACTTGTAGCTGAATCGAAGACCGAGCGTACGCGGCCGATTGACGGTCACCGCCTTAAGAGAGATATAGCTCGAGAACAATTCCCCCCGCGTGTCAGTCAAGTTCTGCCCGTAGAACTGCAGAGCCCAAGCATCCTTGGCGATACCAGCCGATGCCTCGTAAGTTGTAAATCCCGGGTCATAGAAGGCAACGGAGCCTCCTTGATACGTTGTGCTCAGTTGATCTGTCGAGGCATACGATCCGCCCTGACGCGCCGCCCCAATCTGCCAGAACGCTCCATACGTGCCAATCGGGAACTCGTAGCGAAGTCGAATGTTGCCCTGGAACGGCGGCGCCTGTGCGAGCGGGGAACCGATGGCGCCGAATGGGTTAACGATGTTGTTGGGCACCAAGGCGAGTGTCTTCACTTCTTCGCTCTGGTTCCAGGCGGCCGATGCGTGCACGCTCAGATGATCGGTGACGAGCGCCTGAAACGACGTTTCCAGGCCCCTGACCCGATAGTCGGGCCCGTTGGTCGTGAAGATGAGATTTCCCGTCACACCGGGATCGAATACGGTGATCTGCACGTCCTTCCAGTCTTCCTGGTAGATCGCGCCATTCCACTGCAGGCGATGGTCGAGCCATTCGGTCTTCCAGCCAAGCTCGTTGTTGGTCAGATAGTCGGGCCCATACGCGAGCGGCGGTACGAAGAGGCCGTAGATGGGCGAGCTCGGCTTTATGATGGACTGCGCGCGATTGAATCCGCCGGGGCGGAAGCCCTGCGACCAGGTGTAGTACATGAAGGCGTCCGGAGTGACGTGCCAGGTCAGGTTGGCACGGCCCTTGAAGCCGGAGTACGTGGTATTGAGGTTCTTCGCGTTCAGGTTGTTCAAGTTGCTCAGTACGCCCGTAGCGAGCGTACTGACGCAGGGATTGGGCGGCGAGCCCCCATCGTAGGGTCCCCCGATCTCGCAGCCGAAGCTGCCGACGTTCGACCCCACCTCGAAGTTCTCCTCGCTGTAGTAACGGCCGCCGGCCGTCAGCGTCAGTATCTTCGGGATCAGGTCAAAATCAACGGAACCAAAGACCGCCTTCTGCTTGTAGCCGCGCGTGATGTCGTCGAAGAACATATCACCCGCCGGACGGACGTCCGGGTTGTTGGACGTCACGGGAAGGGATGACGGCGGGGTGGTGTAGGGGTTTATCGAGGGCGGGCCGACGGGTGAGAAGTTCGGACTGCTCCCGTAATGCCAATCCGTCTGCTCGTGAATGGTGTAGTTCTCCCAGAACAGACCGCCAATCGCGCGCAGGCGCCAGTCATCGGGCGTGCTCAGTCGCAGCTCGTGGCTCTGATGCGTAGCGTGCTCGATATCATCGATCCATCCGCTCGGCGTCCAGCAAAAGCCCGGGGAGTTCGGGGTCGGCACGCCATTCTTAAAGGGGTAGCCGGGGTAGTTGCATTGATAATAACCGGCGTAAAAGCCCCGCGAGTAATTCGTCGTGTCCTGCTGTTCCTGGACGTTCCGGTCCAGGTAAGCCCCGGCGTAAACCAATTTCAGCTCACCGATACGGCCGTTGATCGTCAACTGCGTGTCGTTGAACGCGTCCTTGTCATAGGGCTGGTTGAACAGCTGAACCGCCAGGTCGGGCAGGGTCTGCCCCGTCGCATCGTAGGCCTCCTGCCAGAAGACCCCCTCGCTGTGGATATCCTGATACGCCTCGGTGAGCAGTGCGTTCCAGTCATCGTTGATTTGATAGAGCGCAGACACCCGCAGACCTTTGTAGGTAACCGGGTTGAAGGCATCTGAGGCGATCGCGTAGTTGTTGATCGGGCCGCTGTTGGGCGGCACGGCGCCGCCAAAGTACCGGTTGACCTTGTCCCCGGGCTCCCGACTGAAGGTGGCCGGCTCGTTGTGGATGTAGCCGCCGCGGGAGTCGTCGTAAACCACCGCCCGCACTGCCAGCCTGTCCTCGATCACCGGCAGATTGATCATTGCGTCGACATTGCTGCTCGGATCTCCATGGGCGGTTGTTGCGTAGCCGGCGTCGGCATTCCCTTCGGTGACGTTCAGCTTTGGCTTGTTCGTGATGTAACGAACCACGCCGGCCTCCGCGCCGGCCCCAAAGAGCGTGCCCTGAGGACCTTCGAGGAACTCGATGCGCTCGAGGTCGGCGGCATAGATGTCGAGATTGCGACCCGGCAGCTGTCCCGACTGCTCATCAAGATAGACCGCCACGTTGGGGAAGCTGCCGACGACGCCAGCCCCCTGGGTACCCGTGTTCGAAGTCGCGAGCCCCCGCATGACGATATTGTCCTCCGCCGGGCCAGCACCCGTGACGCCCACATTGGGCAGGTACCTCAGCGAATCCTCGAAGGTGGCAATGTTCAACTGCGCGAGCGTTTCGCCGGTCAGTGCCTGCATCGTAATCGGCACATTCTGGATACTCTCGGACCGACGCTGGGCTGTGACCACGACCTCTTGAAGAACGCCGGTGGAAGATGCGGCCGGCTTATCAACCGCGTCCGCCGCGTGGGCCGCAGCTGCGGCGTGCGCGCCCAGGATGGCCATCACTGCGGATGACACTTTGGAATTGGACCTCATCATGCACCCTCCCCCGTATTGACTGTTCTCATATGTGTTACACGCATTGCCCAACATGCGTCTGGCGCGATGCGCTCGTTCGCCACGGACTCACACCTCCCGGCCGAGCAGATCCTCCTCAAAGGGAAAGCGCGAGATGAGCTCCGTGCCGGTGGCGGTGATCAATACCTCCTCTTCGAGCTTGACGCCTTCGGGCCCGCCCACCTCGCCGATGTAGCTCTCGACGCTCACCACCATGCCTGGCTCGAGTACGCCGTCGCCCCCGAGCGCGGTAAAGTCCTGCAGGTGGGCGATAAACGGAACTTCGCCATGCATACCAACGCCGTGCATGACCGACGTGTAGCGGCGCTCCACGAACCGCTCAGGAATCCTCCACGCGCGCTCCGCCACCTCGTAGTACGTCAGACCCGGCTTGATGATCCCGATGTTGTGCTGGATCTGCTCGTAGGCGAGCTGATACAGCGTCCGCTGGTAGGCACTCGGTCGTCCGGGCCCGCAGTGGAAGGCCCGGGAGAAGTCGGAGTAATAGCCAAAGCAGCCGATGACATCCGTATCGAGCACGACCAGCTCGCCGGGTCGTGCGCGCCTGCCGCTGGCCTCGTTGAACCACGGGTTGGTACGCGGGCCCGAGCTCAGAAGGCGGGTCTCAATGAACTCACCCCCGTGACGCACCACTTCGCCATACATCAGCGCGAACAGCTCCTGCTCGGAGACACCGGGTCTGACGGCCTCTCGCACCCCCGCCACCGCGAACTCCGCGGCCGCCATGCTGAGTCTCAGACAGGAGATTTCCTCGTCGGTCTTGATTCGGCGGACATGAAGCACTTCCTGCTGGCAGTCTGTGACCGTGCAGCCCTCGCGCTGCAAGGCCAGCGCCAGCAAGTGTCCGCAGCGATCGAGGCCCACCTTCCTGGATCCACGGCCGTGCTCGCGAACGAGGTCGGCGATCTCAAGAGCGAAAGTACCTGCTGTGTCGACGTCGTGACCTAGCACCGAGGACCAGACGATCTTGGAGCGTCGCGCCTCTTGAACTGTTTCGAGGCACGTCGACACGTGTGCACTCTGTGGGTACTCGAAGAGGATGATCGGCCCCTCGGTGGGCACGAAGAAATAGCGCGTCGAGTTGCGCAGGAAATACCCGAACATGTTTCTCGATCCCGTCGCATAGCGCTGGTTGAAGGGATCGAACAACAGCAGGGCGGCGTAGTCCTTCTCGCGCATCATGTCCCGCAGACGAGTCAATCGGCCCGCGCGCAGCTTCAGCGTATCAACGCTGAGCGGCTCGGTATCCGTGACCCAGAGCCCCGGGCCCGCGTCGGTGCGGCGGCTCGCATCGGGTCCAGTGGTGGGGAAGGACTCCGGCGCCGGGAGCGCGCGCGCCTCGGTCCGTGCCGATCCCGTCGCTGGATCGCTCGCGCGGGGAGCCGATTCTTTGACCTTATTGGCCATACCAAACCACAAAACGCCAAACCGATTTTCATCATGAAGCAGAAATTCTGCTCATCCAATTCAATTGTTTGCAACGTCGCCTTGCAAAAATGCACAACTCGGCGTGTACTGAGCGCGAACGGACCCGGCGAGGTGCGGCGGTGCATTCCAAAAGCATCGACTGGAATGATCTGCGACATGTCCTGGCGCTTGCTCAGCACCAGACCATGGCGGCCGCAGCGCAGGCTCTGCGCGTGCACCAGACGACGCTCAGCCGCCGAGTGCTCGCGCTGGAAGAACGTCTAAAGACCCGCCTCTTCGATCACATCGACGGCCGGTTTGCGCCGACGAGTCGCGGCATGATCGTCATTCGCCGCGCGCAGGAAATGGACTCTGCGAGTCTCGCGCTCAACGACGAACTCATCCACGATCCGGATCAGGGGCGAGCGGTTGTCCGCCTATCGGTGATCCAGACGTTCGTGACCGGCTTCCTGGCCCGGCACATCGCCGCCTTTCCCGGCCAGTATCCGAACATCCAGCTGGAACTCATCTGCGAGAACCGCGATTCGGTGCTCGAGCATCGCGAGGCGGATATCGCCATCCGATATGTCCGCCCGGTTCAGGGCCAATCGGCAGTACGCAAGATCGGCGAGCTCGGATCGGCGGCTTACGCGCACAGATCCTTACTTCAGGCGGGCCTCGATTGGCGCAGCGACGTTCCATGGATCGGTTTCGCGCAGGTCGCGGACCGCTGGCCAGAGTTCCGCTGGATCGAGAACAACGTGCCGCCCGAGCGCGTCGTGGTGACAGTCAACGGCGGACCGGCATACACCGAACTCGTCGCCCGTGGGTACGGCGCCGGACTGCTCACCTGTATTGAAGGAGATGCCCGACCGGATCTGCAGCGCCTAAGCGGTTCCAGACCCCTCATCGTGCGCGAGATCTGGCTGCTGGTCCTGCCGGAGTTACGGCGCAATACCACGGTTCGCAAGGTGCTTGATTGGTTGGTCCGCGTCACGAAGGATGAGCTTAGTGCACTCCGCGGATCGGCGGTTCGAATAGAGGACCCCGACGATGCCTCTTTCGCGCCGCGCATCCCGTGAATCCGCGAGGGTCTTGAAGCGGCAATCGAACGCAGGCTACGTCTCCAATCCGAACTCGTCGATGTCAGAGTCGTTTACTTCACCCACGCAACCAACCGCGCCCGACTCCCGCGTCGAGGCCGAAGTCGGGCGCCTACGCGCACTGGTGGAGAAGCGGCAGTTCACACAGGCCCTCGCCGCTGCCGCGAATTTGCTTGCCGAAGTGCCAGAGAACCGCGACGTTCTGTACCTCGTCGCCGTCAGCGAGCGCTATCTCGGTCGGGTCGCCGACGCGCTTCGAACCCTGGCGCGCCTGCAGGCCATTCACCCCGAATTCGCGCGCTTGTTTCAGGAACGGGGCCATTGCTATCGCGCAGCCGGGGAAGTGGCCGCCGCGCTCGAAGCGTATCGGCGCGCAGTGGCGCTCAATGCTGCACTCCTAGCGAGCTGGAAAGCGCTCGCTGAGCTGTGCCGGGCGGCCGGCCAGGTCGAGCACGCCGAAACCGCCGCGGCCCAGGCGACGCAGCTCAAGCGGCTGCCGCCTGCGGTGCTCGCCGCATCGGGAATGCTCGCCGAGGGCGACGTTTATGGTGCCGAGCGGGTTGTGCGTCGCTTCCTGCAGACTCACGCCAATCACGTCGAGGCGATGCGGCTGCTCGCGCAGATCGGGATTGAGCTCGATGTGCTCGATGACGCCGAGTTCCTGCTCGAGAGCGCGCTCGTGTTCGCGCCCGACTATCAGCATGCTCGCTACGACTATGCCGTCGTCCTGAGCAAGCGGCACAAGCATGCGGCAGCGCTCGAGGAGACACGCAAACTCCTCAAGGTGGATCCCGAGAATCGTGCCTACAGAACGATGTACGCGACCGTGTGCGTCGGACTAGGGAATCACGAGGAGGCGCTGCGCGCCTTCCGCGAACTGGCCGTGGATACACCCGATAACGCGGAGCTGCACCTATCCATCGCACATGCGCTCAAGACCCTCGGCCGACAGGCGGAGGCGATCGTCTCCTATCGGATGGCGGCAGCAGTCCGCCCGAGCTTCGGCGACGCCTACTGGAGTCTGGCGAACCTCAAGACCTATCTCTTCACGGACGAAGAGATCGCGCGCATACGCACACAGGCGGCGGCGCAGGCCACAGCCCTCATCGATCGATATCACCTGTGTTTTGCCCTGGGCAAGGCTCTCGAGGATCGCGGCGAGTACGAGGAATCCTTCGAATACTACGCGCGCGGTAACGCGTTGAAGAAGAGCGAGTGTCGCTACGACGCAGGAGCTCTGGAGCGGGGTCTGCTCAGGCAAGCGTCCGTGTGCACGCGTGAGTTCCTCGCCTCCCGAGAAGGGTCCGGCTGCGATCGCCCCGATCCGATCTTCATCGTCGGGCTGCCGCGCGCCGGCTCCACGCTCATTGAGCAGATTCTCGCCTCACATTCCAAAGTCGAAGGCACGATGGAGCTCGCGGACATCCCGCGCCTCGTGCAGCATCTGCAAGGACGGGAACAGAGGGGTGCCGAGCCGCGATACCCGGCCGTGCTCGCCGAGCAGAGCCCGGAGCAGCTCAAAGAGCTCGGTGAGAAGTTCATCGCCGACACGCGCGTCTACCGAACGGGAAAGCCGTTCTTCATCGACAAGATGCCCAACAACTTTCGGCACATCGGTTTCATCCACCTGATCCTGCCGAACGCGAAGATCATCGATGCCCGACGCGAGCCGATGGCTTGTTGTTTCAGCAATTTCAAGCAGCTGTTTGCCTCAGGCCAGGAGTTCACTTACAGCCTGGAGGACATCGCTCGCTACTACCGCAGCTACATCCAGCTCATGGAGCATTGGGACGCTATGCTACCGGGAAAGATCCTGCGCGTTCAGCACGAGGAGGTGGTCGAAGACCTTGAAGGCAACGTGCGACGCATGCTGGCCTTCCTCGGCCTTGAGTTCGAGCAATCCTGTCTCGAGTTTTACAGGACCGAGCGCAGTGTGCGAACGCCGAGCTCGGAGCAGGTGCGCCAGCCACTCTTCAGGGAAGGGCTCGATCAGTGGCGCAAGTTCGAGCCTTGGCTCAGGACGCTCCAAGAGGCGCTTGGCGCCACGATGGTCAGCCGCGCGTGAATTGGATCAGATTCGCTCATAGTTTCGTCGCTCTTCATGATCGAGGCATCTACGGACAAGGACGGCATTGACTTAGGCCGACTCGCAGCCGTCCGCGCCGTGTGATAGTTGGGCCTGGTAACCGGTACAACAAAGCCGTTGCGCTGCGCCTTCGGATACCGAGGGGTTAAACGATGATGAGCTACGCCCGCGGCCCCGAGCGGCCGCTACTGGAAGAAACGATCCACACGGCGTTCGCGAAAACGGCCGTGCGGTATCCAGAGGCCGACGCTCTGATCGTACCGTTCCAAAACGTACGCCTGAGCTTTCGCGCACTCGCTGCAGAGGTTGAGCGCGTCGCCGGCGCCCTGGTCGGACTCGGACTCGCACCGGGCGATCGATTTGGCGTCTGGGCTACAAACTGTGCCGAGTGGCTGTTCCTGCAAATCGCCGCCGCGCGCGCGGGGCTGGTACTCGTCAACGTCAATCCAGCTTACCGACTTTCCGAGCTGGCATATGTGCTCAAGAAGTCCGGAATGCGCGCGATCTTTCTTCACGAGTGTGACCAGCGCTGCGACTACCGGCGGATCCTCGATGAGGTACGCGCCTCGAATTCGGATCTAGGCCTCCGTGCAGTGGTCTATCTTGGCACTTCCTCCTGGAGCGACTTTATCGCCGCGTCGCGACCGGTCAGCGATATCACTATATCGCCTAACGACGTAGTCAATATGCAGTATACATCCGGAACAACCGGGTCACCCAAGGGCGTGCTGCTGACGCATCGCAATGTGGTGAACAACGGCCGGTACATCGCAGAGCTACTCAGAATGAGCGTGGACGACCGAATCGTCGCGCCCGTGCCTATGTATCATTGTTTCGGCTGCGTCGCCGGAACGATGCCGATGGTGACGTCCGGTGCGACGCTGATTCTGCCGGCACCGACGTTCGATCCGGCAGCGACGATGACGGCGATCGAACGCTGGCGCGGCTCGGTGATCTATGGGGTGCCGACGATGTTCATCGCGCAGCTCGATCACGCGGAATTTCCGCAGCGTGACTTCACTAGCCTCCGCACGGGTCTCATGGCGGGTACGCCTTGCCCGATCGAGGTCATGCGTCGTGTCGTGAACGACATGCATTGTCCGCAGATGTCGATTGTGTACGGCCAGACGGAGTCCTCGCCCGTCATCACCGGCTCTGAAGTGGACGCTCCACTCGAGACTCGAGTCGCCACGGTCGGTGCCCCCTTCCCGAATACCGAAGTAAAGATCGTCGACCCTGCAGGCAGCACGGTGCGGGTCGGCGAGCAAGGAGAGTTGTGCGCCCGAGGCTACCTGGTGATGCGTGGCTACGATGCGGATCCGGAGTCCACGTCACGGGCCATCGATCACGACGGCTGGCTGCACACAGAATAAGCGGCCGCCGAAGGGCCGCTTGCGGACAACCCTTTTTTGACGGTCCCGAGCGGCCGCTTTGAGGAACTTGGTTTTGACGTAGCGAGCCGCGGTCGGCAATCGCTCGAACCAATGGCGACCGTCAAGAGACTAGCGACTCGCCGAACGCAATCCACGCTCGCGTTTGCGTTACGTAAAGCGCTAGGTGAAATGCACCAACAAACAGCAAAGCGCCCCAAGCAAACGCTGGATGCAGTCGACGATGCCAAAGCGTATCGAGCCCGACACAGGTCAATATGAATACATCCAGTCCAACCATGATGCGTAGGTTGAGTTCTACCTCAGTCGCTTGAGTCATAAAGCTGACGGGGAGTCGCGCGAGCGCGTCCGGCAGCATGCAGGCGATGGTCAAGAGCATCAGCCGTTTGTGATAATCGGGGCGCTGGCGCAGCCAGATCGCAATGGCGACGAAACCAGAAAAAAACAGCATCTGAAGCAAATCCAGGCTTGTAATAGTGACCTGAGCCGCCGCGAAGTCCGTGTGACCGCGCACTTCGCGCGCTGCGGCATGCAGCGTCGTAATTGATCCGAGACTGACAACCAGCACTGCCCAAACGGCACCGAATAGACCGAGCCGCCGATGCCACTGGACACGATGAGCGGCGATCAGACTCGTTTGAGCAACGAGCAGCACGACCCACCCGGTCATCACCGCGCCGTGGATGTGCAGCAGCGTCGCCAAAGGAGGCGTAGAGAAGAACGTCTTTAGATAGAAGGTACGCGCGAATGTCCAGAAAACCAGCGCACAAAAGACGAGACTGGCACCCAGGTACAGACGGCGATTAGAGCGACGTTGCGATCGAACCATGGCGCTCATCGATTTCTCGAGCCGGTCAGCGACCCCCCCCCCCAACGCTCGCTAATGCTTCGAAGCCATTTTTTCAGAACCAAATCCGCAAGTCCCGGTGTACCTGAATGTCGGGTTTCCCTCGGCAGTCTTGCCAGTCCCAGTCACTTTGAGTTCACACCTAACATGCGGCCCCGCGATGTGGTCGAAAAGATATACCGATCCGCTGTCGGCACCCGTGGCAAGATTCACTTCAAATCGAAATTTCGAATCATGGATCATAACCGGCTCGGAGCCGGCGATCGTGCCCGAGAACACTTGGTCACCAGTATTGACCAATGTCCCCTTCTGGTTGTCGATGACCGTAGTAACGTGATAAAGAATCTTCCCGTTCAAATCTCCACTCAGTTCGACGATCTCAGTGCCTCTCTGAATTACGCCCGTCGCCGTCGGCTTCTTTGAGTGGACGATCGTACCGTTAAGCAAGTCGGTTCCAGTGCCGCTGACCTGAACGGTCCGTTTGACAATCGGTTCATCAGCCAAAGCTGCGGTGCCAATCGTCCCCGCCATCGTAGCGACGAAAAATACGCCTCTCGCCGTAATTTCTTGCAAGCCTCGCATCATGTCCGCCCTCCCTAACTGCCGTCGAGACTGGTTCCGTATGAATCATGACCCTCGCTACATTATCGGGAACGTCGGCTCTCTGGTGGTGATTCGACGACGCCGAGTGGCAAGTTTTGGCCGCAAGCAGACGGATGGCGCGGACCTCCGTTGAATGTCCGTGAGGCAGTCCGTTGCAAAGCGGTGCGTTGCGGCGCTCGGCTGATCCAGGATACGAACCCTGCACCAGCCGAGTCGGGGCGAACACGATAGTCGCGCCCCTGTTCGTCGGATCCCGTCCGCCCTACCCTGGCGGTCATGAAGACCCTCAGTCCACGCGACCGTTTCGACGGCGAAATGCCGCGGCGCGCTCGCGCCCGCATCGCAGGCAGCGCCATCGCTGCTCGCTTCGCTCGATTCGCAGATTGTCCGGTGTCAGCGGGTGTCCCCGGCCGCAATGGCTTGGAATTTCCTCCCCCCGGATTTTGCGGCGATCGATATTGGGGAAGTGGACGACCGCCGTACTATTAGTACAGATCATGCCCCCGCTACCAATAAATAGGTGTCTATACCGGTGACATGGGTGACGGTTTATACCGGAGACATGGGTAACAGTTTCGCAGCGAACGGGTTCTCCGCGCTCTCGATGCGACATGTCTCATGGTCAAAGAAGCCTAAGTCATAGCGCATAAAGCTGACCAGCCAGATCTTCTCCTCGACCTGTTTGACCCCGATCTTCTGCCCCGCGAAGGCCTGGCTGAGGTTGATCTTCAGAGGCCCCATGCAGATCCTGCCGCATCGCGTGACGGTGATGGTGCGATCGTGGAAGGGATACTCGAGCTCGGGTAAGCCGCTGTAGAGCCTGGGTGAGCGCGTGTAGATCTCGGCCGGCAAACGCATGTTGAGCGCCTGATGGGGCCGCTCGTGGTTGAACTCCTGGATGAAATGATCGAAGCGGCCCTGCTGCTGCAGGAAGTTCCTCGCTGCAGGCTTGGTGGCTTCCTTCTTGAGCGTCAGATGCATGCGCTCGTGGCGGCCGTTCTGCTGAGGATGGCCGGGCTTGATGCGTTCGATGTCGATCCCCAGCCGCAACCACCACACCGACAGACGCTCAGGCCGAACAGCGAGTTCGCACTGGCAAAGGGTGCACCGTTATCGGTGCGAATCGCCCTAGGCAAGCCGAGATCCTTGAAGGCCCGCTCAAATACGCTAAAAGCGTACAGCGTCCGGGTGTTTTCCAACGCCTCGCAGCTGATCAGATACCGGCTGGCGAAGTCGGTGATGGTGAGCGGGTAGCAGTAGCGCCGATCCGCCAGCATGAACTCGCCCTTGTAATCGGCGCACCAAAGATCGTTCGGCGAGGAAGGCTTGGACAGCCCGGTTCCCTCGGGCTTGTAGATCCGGCGGCGCCGTCGCTTGACCAGGCCGTGCCGATCCAGGATCGCGTGCACCGTGCTGATCGCCGGGCACTGGATCTCGTCGTGCTTGCGGCGCAGCCGTTCCCGGATCTTCGGCGCCCCCCAACTTGGATGCTCCTGCTTGAGCTGCACAATCGCCTTCTCGATCTGGAAGGGCAGCTGGCGGGCATGGCGGTAAGGCCGCCTGGAGCGGTCCGTCAGCCCCTCCACCCCGCAGTCCTTGTACCGACTGAAGATCTTGTAGCCGGTCTTGCGGGAGATCTCGAACTCCCGGCACACCCCGCCATCTTCTCCCCGTCCAGCAGACGGGCTACAAAACGCAGACGCTCGTCCATCGTGTGACACTCCCGCCACGGCATCTGCGTACCCTCCGCAAATACCGAAAAGTGTCACCTATGTCTCCGGAATACTGTGTTACCTATGTGTCCGAAAGGACAAGGACGTTCCCCGGGTTACGAATCAGGGCCGCCGGGCTCATGGTTAGCCTGGCGGCCAACTGTCGGCCAGTCTGAAATACGGGGATATTGCCGACGAGGCTTCTCAAGGCCGCCCGCGCAGCCTCGACGTTGCTGCCCTCCAAAGCACCGTTCAGGTCCGAGACGACCTCCCGGTCAGCGCTCTCGCCCGGCAACCCCATGTCCGCCGGTGAAGCGAAGGACGAGAAGTTCTACAAGGTCGAGAGCCTCTATGGCAACTTCTCGCGCAGCTTTGCGTTGCCGGAGTGTGTGAATGAGAAGGAAATCACCGCCGATGCAAAGGATGGAGCGCTGAAGGTGCACATCCCGAAGACCAAGGTCGAAGCGGCGAAGCCGACGACGATCAAGGTCCAGTAGTCCAGTAGAGAGTCTGCGATTCTCCGCGGGTGGCGATGGTTCGATTGTCACCCGCGGTCATGTCTTCACGCTGAATCCCCCGGACTATTACCCGTGAAACGCGCCGGCTTTATCCCGGTCTCCTCGGGCTGTAGCCGTATTTCTGACGCGTGCAGACGCAAGCTCCTGCCCGCCAGCCGTCCGTGGGCTGCCGCGGTGCCTCCCGGTGTGCAGGTCGGCGTGGCATTCGCGCACCCGGCCACCCGCGCGCCGGCTGCCGACTCCCGCAGCATCCACGCCGGTGGCTACGGAGCAATGTCAACCCGAGGTGGTCCGACCGGAACGACCGCTTCGCGCGTGCGTCGTTGACGGACCACGATAGCGCACGTCCTCAGGCAATTCTTGCGAGAAGTTTCGGTTCGAGCGCTGCTGCGGCCAGCATGCCGCCCATCATCGCACCGGTGATCCCGGCACTGCCAACGTCCTGCCCAGTCAGATAAAGCCCCGGCACGGGCGTCTTGGCGCGCAGGCTGGTTGATAAGAACCTTCGCGGACTCTGCTCCAGTCCATACACGCTCCCGTGCTCAGCGCCGGTGAAGGCAACCGTTGACAGCGGTGTCGATAGCTCCGAGCAGACCACAAGCGGTGCGAGTGCTGGAAAATGGCGGCCAAACTGCGCGGTCAGGTGTCGCATGATAGTGGCCTTCAGCGCCTGGTAGTCCGCTGGGCGTCGCCCGAGTGCGCTGCCCTCCCAGCGGCTAAATACATCCCAGTCGGTGAAAGTGACGAGCTCGGCGGTGTGTGGCTGATGGGGCTTTTCGCTCGTTGGATCCTTGAGTGATGGAAACGTCACATACAGCGCCGGTACAGAAGACTGCCCGGTCGGGTCATGCCACAGTCCGTCAGCAATATCCAACGACTCATAGAACCAGTGGTTTGATGCCGTCGCGCCTCGGCCGTGAATGTCTCCCTCAAACCCCAGGTACAGCCCGATGTGGCACGCAGAGGGGCGTAGCGCGTTGATCTCCCGAGCCCACTCAGACTCGCGCAGCGGCACGGGTAGTAGTTGATTGAGCGTATTGCGGGCTCCGGCGTCGGAAAACACGCGCGGGGAACGCAGCTCGATCCCATTCTTGAGCCGCACACCCGCGACGCGGCCTTCCTCGATCACAATCTCAACCACCGGTGCGCGAGTCCGTACCTCGCCCCCGCCCTCTTCGATGACCGGCACGAGCGCCTGTGCAACAGCAGCGGCGCCGCCAATCGGAAAATATGCCCCCTGCATGTAATGGCGCATGATGGTAGCGTGCAGCCCAAAGCTCGATTCTCGGGGATCGGGCCCGTAGTCGCCGCGCTGGGCGGCCAGCACGGCTCGCAGGCGCGCATCACCGATCATCTCCTGCAGTACGACCTCGGTGGTTCGGCCCCACCATCGATCGATATCGGCGTGGTGCAGAAGCCTCGTGGCTTTACCGAGGAGTGCGGGCATCGCCCGTTGCTGAAAAAGGTGACGCCCGGCGCGCTCAGCGCACAGCAGTGCGTCGAAAAACGTGTCAATTTCGCCCTGCGACGCAGGAAACCGTTCCTTGAGTTCCGCCACCAGCGCTGCCTGCGGCCGGGCAAACTGAAACTCGAACCCGCCAGGCAGATGAACCGTGTCGTAGACGGGGCCGGAGGGAGCGAAGCGCAGCGCGCCCCCGGACAGCCAATCCATGATCCTGCGAGCCGCGCCACCCTCGCCCATATCACCGAGGTAATGGAGCCCGACGGCCCAGGTGAAACCCTCACGGCTAAAGGTCTGAGTCAGTCCACCCGCCGCGAAGTGCCTCTCCAGGACCAACACCTTGAGACCGGTGCGGGTCAGCGCGCAGGCGCAGGCGAGTCCGCCAATGCCTGAGCCGATGACGATGGCATCGAACTGGGAAGAGCCTTTCAAAGTAGACGCCTCGCCTGTCTGAGTGACTCCAGCCGCGCCAGAAGCTCTTGTGGATATGTGATCTCCGTCTGTGCGGTTCCCGCGTAAATCGCACCCTCATTGCCGTCCAGTGTCAGCAGCTCGCCTTCGCCGAGCGTCGTGTCGCCGATCCTGATGACCCGCGCCACGTCATCGATCTGTAGCTCCGCACAGCCGAGCAGACACACCTTGCCCAACTGACGCGCCACGACCGCTGCGTGCGCGGTGCGCGCTCCGCGCTGCGTGAGCAGGCCTGCGGCGGATTCCAGCGCAGCAATGTCGTCGGTCTCCGCGTCACGACGCACCAGCAGCACGGGCACGCCCGCTGCGTGGCGCGCGAGCGCACGGTTTTCGTCGAGTGCGATCTCTCCGACCGCCACACCGCTGCTCGCGCTGGCGGCGCGCGCCAGTGCCACGATCGGTGCGCCGCCGCGGGCGACGATACGCGATCGCGCCAGTGCGTTGCGGTCCAGGCCGGCGGTACGCTCGAGCGCGACGGCGGCACTGATCGTTCCCTGGTCGAACAGATCGAGCGCGATACGCGCCGCGGCCTGCGGTGTGCGCTTGCCGGCTCGGGTCTGCAGGATGAAGAGGCGCCCCTCCTGCACGGTGAACTCGAAGTCCTGCATGTCTTCGAATGCATGCTCGAGCTGCTGAGCCGCATGCCCGAGTTCCAGCCAGACACCCGGGAGCACCCCGGCCAACTCCTCGTGACCGTAGGCGCTGCGCCGCCCCGACACAACGTCTTCTCCCTGTGCGTTGAACAGGAAATCCACCCACAACCTCGGCTCGCCGCTCGCCGGATCGCGGCTGAACCCTACACCGGCGCCCGAGCGCCCACCGGCGTTGCCGAACACCATGCGCTGCACGGTCACCGCAGTCCCGCTGGCATCGGAGATCAGGTTCAGACGCCGATAAGCACAAGCCCTTGGCGACTGCCAGGATGTCAGCACGGCCTCGATCGCGCCGGCAAGCTGCAAGTCCGGCTGTTGCGGAAACGGACGACCCGCGGCACGCCGGTAAACTTCAAGCAGGCGCCGGGTGAGCTCCCGCAGATCCGCGAAGTCCAGCTGACGCTCATCGCCCTCCCCGGCCAGCGCGCGGGTCGCCTCTTCGAAGAGCTGCGCCGGTACGCCGGCCACGATCTCCCCGTAGCTCGCCACGAGCCGCCGATAGGCGTCCCAGACCAGGCGCGGATTGCCGCTCTGCCGCAGCAGGCCGCCGACAGTCGCGTCGCACAGCCCGACGTTCAGAATCGTATCCATCATTCCGGGCATCGACACCGGCGCACCCGAACGCACGGCGAGCAACAGCGGCCGGCGCGTATCGCCCAAGCTCAAGCCGGTCGCACGCTCCACCGCGTGCAATCCGGGAGCCCACACCTCCGGACTCGAAGCCTCTTGCCGCGCTGCCGCATCGATGCAGTAGTGTGTGCCCAGCACGAACGCCGGCGGCACCGGCAGCGCCAGTTGCGCCATGCGCAGCAGATTCCAGGCTTTGAAGCCCATGGCCTGTGCCGAGGGCTCGCCAGCACTGCTGGTCCGCGAGCCGCATCCGATGACGTAGACCTCCGGCGGCAGCGCCGCTCGCTCGGGCCGCGCTGGGGGCACCGAGCTCATCCGGACGCCGTGGATCTATTGAAAGCAACGTCCCGCAGGGCATAGGCAGCGGTGAGCAGCCGGTCGGACGCCGCCTCCAGAGCGGCGGCCAGGTCGTTGGCGAGCATCAGCGACGGTGCATCGCGCACCGCGCCGAGAATCACCCGCCGTGCATCTCGCAGCAGCGTGTCGCAGCGCCGTTCGGCCTGCAGCACCTCCCAGGTCGCCGCCAGGAAGGAATCGTTGTCGCTCGTCTCGCTCTGCGTGCCGAGCGTGCGCGCGATGGCGACTGCCTTGACGTGATCCTCCGTCGCCTGCAGCACGATGGCCGCGAGGCGCGCCAGGATCTCACGCACTTGCGAATTCCAACCCTGCAAATGGCCGTCGGCGATCAGACTGATGAGGAAGGCCGCCTCCTCGAGCGCGTCGGCGACGTCGTCGAACTGCTCCGCTAGCCGGGCGAAGGGCTGCCAGCGTGGCTGGCGCTCCGCCTGGTCGCGCGCTTGCATGACCAGGTGATCGGCTTTGCGCTCCCAGGCCTTGGCGCGCGCTGCCAGCTCGCGTGCCCCCTCGCGCGAGCTTTCGACGCCGTGGGTCAGGCCATCGCTGACCGCTTGCGCGAGTGCCTGGCAGTAGGAGGCATGCTCGGTCAGCAGATCGAACTCACCGCTGCGATGGCGCACGTGCTGCGCGAGCAGCATGCGTACCTCATCGGCCACCAGGGCCGAGGGCTGTCCGGCGCGCAGCGCATTGCAGGCCAGGCCCATGACGGCCACCAGAAAAGCGCGTGCGTCGGCGGCGCCCATGACCTGATCGAGCCGGTCGCCGATGCGAAACGCCCCATCGCCCACTGCCTGCATGGCTGCGAAAATCAGCCGCTCACCGCCGGCCTGCAACCAGGCGCGATGTCCGATGTCGAGCCGGGCGGCTTCGGCCAGCACGGCGATCGCATCGTCCTTGTCGACGAACGCCTGAAGTCGCTTGCGGGCATGGTTCCAATCGATCAGGAAAACGATGCGCGATCCGATGCCTTCCAGGGTGGCGTCGAGCGTGCGCTCATCGGTGCAGACGAACTCCCCGGTGGCCACCGCATAGGCCTCGCCCTCATTCAGCTCCGCGCGCACGGTAGATTCGACTCCCGACCAGCGGGCGCCTAACGGCTCGAGAAGCGACTGGAAGAACCTCAGGCGCTTGGGATGCAGATCCGAGTACGTCAGCGTGATCTTCCCGGCGCTCACCTGCAGCACCAGCACATGCGCATCGTTGGTACCGATGTCGTTCTGCAGCAGCAACCGCTCGCCGTCGCGCGTGGCGGATGTGTCCAATCCCGGGTGGTCAAACTTGAGAGGCGCGGTACGGTTCAGCCCCTTCATGAAGGCGGCGACGCGCGCACGGTCCTCGCCGTGCAGCTCCCACACGCTGGCTCCATCGATCACCTCGCTCGCCAGCTCCCCCGACAGCCGGTTGATCTGCTTGTGCAGATCCATCACCAGCAAATGCAGGCTGTCGGTGCCGTTTCTGCGGCCCTGCGTGAGCGCTTCGATCTGCTCGTCACGGAGACCATCCGCCGGCAAGGCGCGCAGCCAGTCGAGCCAACGCTGTACACGCGGCTGAGGGTCGGCGCCTGACGCTGTGGTCTCGAGCACCGGACGTGCCATGAGGGTCAGGTCGTCGGCGCAGCACTTTACGAGTCGCGGCAGTTCCGGAACCCTGAGCTTACCGTCGATCTGCCGTGCGCCGGCGGCGACTTCGTGGAGCCAGCCCGCGTCGAGGCCGGCCGCCGCGATCTCTTTCGTCAGGTCAGTCACATCGTGATCCGGGTGCGCGGCATGGGATCGGGCACTCTGCAGCACCGTGAGATAGACTTTCAGATGATCGTTGGCGGACAAAGCCGCCTTAACCCAGCCCGGCAGCATGAGTCTGCGCTGGCCGAGAGCCGCCACTGCCTGAGCTTTCTGCATACACCTCTGCCTGCTATGAAGTCTCCGACACCCCGATGACAGAAATACGACCGGACCTGCTGATCGCGAATACGTTCGAATACGTATTAGCCGGGATATCGGCTGGTCCTCAGCCTGGTTTAAACACCCCCAATGGAAGCGGACGAGGCGCCCACAGGGCCTGAAGTGCTGATCGCGCAGGCGATGGATCGTGCGCTCGATGCCGAGCGCGCGGCGCAGGCGGCGATTGCCGATTGTGAGCGGCAGGCCGCCGCGATCCTCGAAGGCGCCCGTCAGCAACGGCGAACCATCCTGGAGCGCGCGCAGGCTCGTATCATGGCACTACATACGCGGATCGCCGGCAACCTGGAGCGGCAGGCGGCAGTAATCGCCGAGAGAAGCCGGCAATCTGCCGCGACCGCGGTCGAGCAACTCTCCGATCCGGTGCACCAGACCAAGGCGCTCGAGCAGCTGGTGGCACGCCTTACGAGCGACGACGCCGAGCAGACTCACGATGCCCGCTGAAGGCAATCTGGACTATGCGCTCGCTCGGGTGCACGCCCACTACGGGCGGCGCCTCAGCCACGATGACTGGCGGCGGCTGCAGGTGAGCCGTGATCTGGGCCACTACCTCGATGCGGTGCGCGCGAGCGCGCTCGCCGGCTGGGTGACGTCACTCGATCTGACCTCCGATGCGCATACAATCGAACGAACATTGCGCACTGAATGGCGCCAGTATGTCGAAGGGGTTGCCAGCTGGCATCCGCGCGAATGGCGGCTCTGGCTTCGCTGGTGGGCTTGGCTCCCGGTCCTCAGTCTGCTCGCTCAGCTCGCCCGCCCTGAGCCGGCGCCGGCCTGGATGCTCGCCGATCCAGTGTGCGGACCGGTTGCACCGGGCAGCCCCGCCGAACGCGGCGCCGCACTGCGGGCCACTGCGCTTGCGCCGCTAGAGCCGGCGATCCTGGGTCGCGTCCCGGTCGCAGCGGCCTGGCGTGCTCATTGGCAGCGGCTGACGCCGCCTTCAGACGCGCACACCCTGCAGCTTCTCGGTCTGTTGGTGCGCGGAATCGACGCTCATGCCGCAAGACTCCTCGGCGACGGCCCGGCTGCCATCGTGCTGCGAGGCGAGCTCACCGACCGTTTCTCGAGGCTGTTCCGCGCGGCCGCCGGCACCGCGATCGCCACCGCCTGTCATCTCGCCCTGCTCGCGCTGGATGTGCAGCGGCTGCGCGGCGGTCTGGTATGGCGTCGCGTTCTTGCCACCGACTCCCGCGAGGCGGCCTGAGCATGCTGCGCCCGAGGAGCGCGACCTGGTTCGAGCTTCTCACGACACGCGAGGCGCTGGCACCGGTGTTGCGCTGTCTGGCCGCCACCGGGCAGGTCGAGCTGCAGGCGCACACCGCCGTGTCGGCCCCGCACCTGCTGCCGGCACTGCGCGTTACGCTCGACGAGTACCGCAGACAGGCGCAGCGCTATGCGCAGTATTGGCCGAGCCCCGCCGCAGCTTCCACCGATCGTCAGCGCGAGCCGCAGGAGATCGGCAGGCAGGCTCTGCAGCAGCTGCGCGCCTGGGCGGCGAGTGCCGATCCGCTCATCGCCCGCCTGCAGCAGCTCACACACGAGCAGATCGAGCTTGAGTTGGTACGCGGCTTGTTGTCCGAGCCCGGTCTGCGGCTCCCCGATCTCGGCCGGTTCACTCAGGCAGGACCGCTGCTGGCGAGCCGCCTCTACTTGCTGCCACCCGACAGCGGCGCGCTGGGAGTCCCGCCTGCGGTGCTGGTGGAGAAGATAGCCCGCGCTGGCGCGTCCTATCTGCTGGCGGTCGGCCCGCAGGATGAGATCACAGCGCTCGACGATAGTGTGGGCGCGGCCAGGGCGCGCCGCATCGAACTGCCGCCCCAGCTGCCTGCCACCGCGCAGGCCGCGCTCGTACGGGTCACGGCGCGCAGCGAGGCAATTGCGGCAGAGTTGCAGCACCTCGGCGCGCAGCTTGCGCAACTGCAGCGCGAGCACGCACTGAGCGCGGCGCTGGCCGACCTCGACTTCATCGAGTGGCTGGTCGCCCACGTTCCCGAGTTTCCGCAGACCGAGCACTTCGCCTGGATCACCGGCTGGACGAGCGATCTCACGGGCGCGCGGCTCGAAGCGGCTCTCGAGCGCGCGCAGCTCCAGCACCTGCTGCGCTTCCCCGCCGCGCCGCAGGAACTGACGCGCCCTGTGGTGCTGCGCAATCCGCTCTGGGCGCGCCCGTTCGAGCTGTTTTCCCGGCTTCTGGGCATGCCCACCGCGAGCGAGGCGGACCCCAGTCCGATCGTGGCCCTGATCGCGCCGCTGATGTTCGGCTTCATGTTCGGTGATGTCGGCCAGGCGGCCGTGCTGCTTGCGGTTGGATTTGTCCTGCGCCGCAGGTATCCGGCGGTGGCGCTGCTCATTCCCGGAGGCCTGGCCGCGATGGCGTTCGGCATCGCCTTCGGCAGCGTCTTCGCCCGCGAGGACCTCATCGCGGCCCGTTGGCTGCGTCCGCTCGAGCACCCACTGACGCTGCTCGGCGTCAGCTTGGGACTGGGTGCCGGCGTGATTCTGCTGGGCCTGATTCTGGACGCCCTGCAGCATCACTGGGCGGGGCATGGGCGGCTGTGGTGGTCGACCCGCGCCGGCCTCGTGTTGTGCTATCTGGGGATGATCGGCAGTGTGCTCGACCTGCGCGCGCTGTGGGCGCTGCCGGCAGGCTTTGCCTGGTACGACATCGGCGCTGCTGCCTCGGCCGCCACCGCGCGCCTGAGCCGCCTCGGCGCAGCCGCCGGTGAGGCCCTGGAAACACTGTTGCAACTGTTCGTCAATACGATCTCGTTCGTTCGTGTCGGAGCCTTCGCGCTCGCGCATGCCGGCCTCGCCAGCGCGATCGTCGGCGTTGCCGCCGCGGCCGACTCGCGCCTGACGTCCTGGCTGATCCTGGCCGTGGGCAACCTGCTCGTCATCGTCGTCGAAGGGCTGGTGGTCGGCATCCAGACCACGCGCCTCGTCCTATTCGAATTCTTCATTCGCTTTTTGCACGGCAGCGGCCGGCCGTTCCGGCCCCTGCCACTGCCGAACAGCGGGGCCAACCATGTCTGACCGGAGGGCATCACCATGACGCACGATCCCCAGCTTGCCGGCCTGGCCTTCATCGCCGCCGCGCTATCGACGGCACTTGCGGCACTCGGCGCCGGATATGCAGTAGCCCGCGTCGGCAGCGCAGGCGTCGGAGCGATCGCCGAGAAACCCGAGCTCTTCGGACGTGTACTGGTGCTGGTCGGCCTCGCCGAAGGGATCGCGATCTACGGACTGATCGTCTCGATACTCATCCTCAACCGGCTCGGGTAAGCCATGGATCTGGCGGTGGTGGCCGATGAGCTGACCGCCGTGGGCTGGCGCCTGGCCGGCGCGCGCGTGCTGCTCAGCGACGAGCGCAACGTTGCGGACGTCTTTCGCGCAGCGCTGCACGCTGCGGACCTCGTACTGATCACCGCGGAGCTTGCCGCCGCCGTGCCCGCCGCGCAGTTGCAGGACGCACTGCATGCCTGCCCCCCGCTGGTACTGGTCATCGCCGACCTGCGCCGCACCCGCGAGCCTGCGGACATCGAAGAGCAAACCCGGAGAGTCCTGGGAGTTGCGATGTGAACGAACCGATCCCGCCGAGCGGTCTCGAGGGTCAGGTCGCTGCGCTGGTGCAGCGTATAACTGACGATCGCGAGCGGCGCTGCCGCCAGCTGCGCGCCACCGCCGAATCGCAAGCGCATGAGATCCTGCGCTCCGGCCGTGCCGAGGCACGCGCCAGTGTCCACCAGGCGGTCTCCCAGGAACGCGCACGCGTCGCGCAGGGGTTGCGCGAGGCGCAGGCGCGCGCGGAGCTCGAGGCGAGCCGCCGCGCCCAGCTCAAGACCCGCTCGCTGCTCGATCAGCTGTGGACGCAGATCGGCGGTGCGCTCGAGAGCCGCTGGAGCGATCCTCAACACCGTCGCTCCTGGATCGCCGCCTCCCTGCGCCAGGCCGGCCTGCTGCTGCGCGGTGAGGCCTGGAGCATCGAGCATGGCGGGGAGTGGTCGTCCGAAGAGCGCGTTCGGCTCGAAGAGCTCGCCGCCAAGTGCGGCGCACGCACGATCGAATGGCAGCGTGACCCGGCGCTGCGCAGCGGCTTGAGAATCCGCTCTGACGGCGCCGGTCTGGACGCGACGGTCGACGGCCTGCTCGCTCGCCGCGCCGACATCGAGGCAGATTTTCTCGCCGAGTTCATCGCCCATGAGTGATGGGCAGATCCGTTGGATCAGCGGCCCGGTGCTGCGCGCCAGGACCTCCGACGTCTTTCACATGCAGGAAGCGATCGCCGTCGGGCCGAACTCGCTCCCCGGCGAGATCATCCAGCTCAGCACCGATGAGCTCACCGCGCAGGTCTACGAGGACACCACCGGACTCAAGCCCGGGGATGCTGTTGTCGGCACCGGCCGGCCGCTCTCGGTGCAGCTCGGCCCGGGCCTGCTTGGCCGCATTTTCGACGGACTGCTGCGCCCGTTGCACTCATCTTCCGGCTCCTTCATCCGGCCGGGAGTGCCTCGGCCCTCGACGCAGCGCTTCGCCTTTGAGCCGGCCATCCGCAGCGGCGACCTGGTGCGCGCCGGGCAGTCTGCCGGCACGGTCCGCACCTCGCCCCCGCAGCAGGCGCTGGTCCCGCCGGGCATCTCCGGCACCGCGCTGTCAGTGGCCGCCGCCGGCGAGTTCACCGACAGCGAGCCAATCTGCACCGTGCGCTGCGCCGACGGTTCGCCCGCCGAGCTCACCCTTGCGCACGCGTGGCCGGTACGCCGGCCGCGACCCTTCGAGCAGCGCCTGCCGGCCACGGGCCCCATGATCACCGGGCAGCGCGTTCTGGACACTCTCTTTCCGGTGGCGCGCGGCGGGCGCGCCGCCCTGCCCGGTGGCTTCGGTACCGGCAAGACAGTACTGCAGGAGGCGCTCGCCAAGTGGAGCGATGCCGACATCATTGTCTATGTCGGTTGCGGCGAGCGCGGCAATGAGATGGCGGAGGTGCTCGATGAGCTGCCGAGGCTCGAGGATCCGCGCAACGGACGACCGCTGACGGAGCGCACGGTGATCATTGCCAACACCTCCAACATGCCGGTCGCGGCGCGCGAAGCGAGTATCTACACCGCCATCACGGTAGCGGAATACTTCCGTGACCAGGGCCTGCACGTGGCACTGATGGCCGACTCGACCAGTCGCTGGGCGGAGGCGCTGCGTGAGGTGAGCGCACGCCTGGGCGAGTTGCCCGGAGAGGCGGGCTATCCCGCCTACCTGAGCTCGCGGCTCGCCGAGTTCTACGAGCGCGCCGGCCGGGTGAGCACCCTGGGGGGAGCGGAAGGGTCGGTGACGATCATCGGCGCGGTGAGCCCGCCCGCGGGCGACTTCTCCGAGCCGGTGACGATGAATACGCGCCGCTGTGTACGTACGTTCTGGGCGCTCGACCGCGAGCGGGCGCAGGCGCGGTTCTATCCGGCGATTCATCCGCTGCAGTCATACAGCGCGGACGTGGACCCGCTCGCACACTGGTGGCAGACGCAGGGCAATCCCGACTGGGTCGGCAATCGCCGCAGCATCCTCGAGCTGCTCGAGACGCAGGTGCGTCTCGAGCGCATGGCTCGCATAGTCGGCAAGGATGCCCTGCCGGCGCAGCAGCAGGTGACTTTGCTGTGTGCGGAGCTCGTCAACGACGCCGTGCTGCGGCAGTCTTCCTTCTCCACGGTCGACCGCTACTGCTCGCCGAAACGGCAGATGGCCATCCTGGGAGTGGTCATGCGCTTCGTGAACCTGGCGCGCGCGGCAGTCGATCGGGGCGTGCAGCCCGAGCGCATCGCGGCGCTGCCGACCCGGCAGATTCTGCAGCGCGTAGGTGAAGAGTACGGCGAGGAGCGCCTCGGCGACATCGGCCAGCTGTGGCAGCAGGTCGAGCACGAGTTCGAAACCCTGGGCCGGAGCTGAAGCCGTTGCGCGCCGCAGTTACCCTCGAGCACAGCGTGCTTCGCATCCAGGGACCGCTGCTGTTTCTCGAGCGCAAGGCATCGCCCGGACTCAACTCGTTCGTCGAGGTGCTGGACGACCACGGAGAGAGTCGGGTCGGCCGCGTCGCCGCTCTGGATGAGCAGACCATGGTCGTGGAGGTGCTCGAGTCGGCGCTCGGCCTGGGAGTTCGGGACACGCGGGTGCGCGTGTGGAACGAGCCACTGCTGTTCGGCGTGGGTCCCGGCATGCTGGGCCGCACCTTCAACAGCATCGGTCGTCCTACCGACGGTGGTGCACCCATCGCTGCGGTGCGGCGCCTGCGCATCGATGGTCTGGCCATCAATCCGGCCGCGCGGGCCCTGCCGCGTGACTTCATCGAGACCGGGGTTTCCACGATCGACCTGCTGAACAGTCTGGTGCGCGGCCAGAAGCTGCCGCTGTTCTCCGGTGCCGGGCTGCCGCACGACCGGCTGGCGACCCAGATTGCGCTGCATGCGCGGCTGCGCGAAGGTACCCAGGCAGATTTCGCGATCGTTTTCGTCGGCATGGGAGTGCCGCACGACACGGCGCAGGCCTTCCGCGATGCCATGGCCACCAGCGCCGCCCTCGAGCACACGGCGATGTTTCTCAATCTCGCCGACGAGCCGGCGACGCAGCGCCTGCTCACCCCACGCTATGCGCTGACCGCGGCCGAATATCTGGCCTTCGTCGAAGGTCGCCACGTCCTGGTCATCATGACCGACATGACCAATTACTGCGAGGCGCTGCGCGAGGTTTCCGCCAGTCACGACGAGCTCCCGGGCCGCAAGGGGTTCCCCGGCTATATGTATTCGGATCTTGCCAGCCTCTACGAGCGTGCCGGCTGCATCCAGCAGGTCGCGGGCACACTGACACAACTGCCGATCCTCTCGATGCCCAACGATGACATCGGCCATCCGATCGCAGACCTCACCGGTTACATCACCGAGGGACAGATCGTGCTGGATCGTGAGCTCGATCGCCGTGGAATCTATCCGCCGGTGCGCGTGCTGCCGAGTCTGTCCCGCTTGATGAACTCGGGCATTGGCGCAGGTTTCACGCACGCCGATCATCCCGCGCTGGCCAATCAGCTGTTCGCCAGCTACGCCCGCGCCACGCGCGTGCGCGTGCTTGCGAGCGTGATGGGCGAGGACAGCCTGCCCGAGGTCGACCGCCGCTTTCTCGAATTCGGACGCCAGTTCGAGCAGCAGCTGGTCAACCAGGAGCAGGGGCGAACGCTCGAGGAGAGCATGGCCCTCGGCTGGCGGCTGCTGCGCGCTCTGCCCGCGGCCGAGCTCACGCGGCTCACGCAGCAGCAGGTTGCGCGCTACCTGAGCGAGCCCCCACATGCCTGAGCTGCAGCGCGAGCTCGCCATCACCCGCGTGGCGTTCCTCGAGCTCAAAGATGAGCAGCAGCTCGTGCGCGAGGGCTACGAGCTGCTGGATGAGAAGCGCATTCTGCTGGCAGCGGAAATTCAGCGCCAGCTGCTGCTGCTGCGACGCCTGCGCGCCGCATGGCGCACGGCGGAGAACGCCGCGCGCGATTCACTCGTCGCCGCGCTCGAGTGCCACGGATTGGATGAGCTTTCGGTCTACCCGCCGCGCTCGCTGAGCGGCGACCGTCTGAGTGTCACTCACCGGCGGCTGCTCGGGCTGGAGCTGCTCACTGCGCGCTTTGACGTCGCTGCGGCGCAGATCGCCGAGCAGCCCGTCAATCCGAGTCCGGAAGCGCGCAACTGCGCCCGGGCCCACCTGCAGTGGCTCGGCGTCGCGGCAGAATTCGCCGCCTGTTGCGTGAATCTGCGTCGCCTCACGCGCGAGTACGAGCGCACCGAGCGCCGCGCCCGTGCCATCGAGAACATCCTGCTGCCGGAGATCGCCGGGGCGCTCAAACTCGTCGATGAACAGCTCGAGAGCCTGGACCAGGAGGAGATCGCGCGTCTGCGGCACCGGCGCGCAGCGCGCCTCGGCGGTATGCCTGCCTCCTCCACAGGCGATCCCACGGTGAACCGGCCGGATCGACGGCCGGCTAAGCCGCGGCGAGGCCGGTCGCGCAGATCTACTGCGGCTTGCAATCCGCCCGGTGCGCTACCAGCTTCAGCCCAACCGGCCAGGGCATGTCACTGGGCGGCGCAACGTCGAAGGTTGCAAGCTGCGTGAGACTGCTTTCAATCTCGGCGTCGAGCGCATGATCGCCGCTCGACCCGCGTATCTTCACGTCCTCGAGCGAGCCCGTGGGCAGGAGGTCCTTTAAGTCGTGAATGTACTGATGGGCTGATCGGAGCGGGAGGCGCTGCGGCTGCGGCGGCGCGCTCGCCACAGGCGCAAATGTTTCAACCAGATTGCGCTTTCGTTGCTATCGCCGCCAGCAGGTGACGGTGGAACAGGTGACAGACCAGCGCTTCGATCGGCCGCCAGAGCCAGCGCGGGCCGCGCTCGCTGACATAGCGCGTGGTCACGGCGAGCTCGGTGCGGTGCCCGGACAATTCGCGCAGCGTGTAGGAACCACCGCGGAGAAGCACGCCGCGCGGAAGGGTGAGTTGCTGCTCGACCACGGCAAACTCGTAGAGCCGGCTCGGCTCGATGCGCGTCACGCGTTTCAGCAGGTGACCCCCCTCGTACAGGCAGCGCGCCTGAGCGTCCACGGCCAGCTTCGAGCCGTCGGTGCGGATCGGTAACGGCAGCAGCAGCCGCAGGTGCAGCGGCGGCGAGTCCTCGATCTGCTCGTAGAACATCAGGTTGTGCCACACCCGGGTCGCGGAAGCAGCGATCTTCCCGCGGGTGACGACCGAGGTGTAGCTCGCGGGGTTCACGACAGACGCACCGCCGATCCCACAGCCACGATGCCCCACAGCATCGCCCGATCGTCCGCCGCTCGGTTGGCGTCAAGGCTGGGGGACGCCTCGCGAAAGCTGCGCAGCACCACCTGCGCGTCCTCGCGAGCGGCGTGCCTGACAGCGGCAATGAGCCGGCTCCGATAGAGCGGCGCGGCACCGTCCAGGATGTTGGAAAGCGCGAACCCGTCAAAGCTCCCGGCCGGTTCGCGCTCCAGGAAGCCGGCGGCGTCGGCGTGGACCAGCCGGATGTCACTGGCTTGGGGTGTGGGCGAGTCGTCGGGCCACTCACCCAGCAGCAGCGCCCGCGCATAGGGATTGGTGTGGTTGGCGTGCAGGGCAAAGCAGCGCTCCATGCGGCGGCGCAGGACCGAACCAAAGTGCGGCGGCAGGAAATCGAGGAACGGCGCGGCGTAGACTCTGCGCAGCGCGGCGAGCGACAGCAGTCCGTCGAACGCCGTGCGAAATCGGGCCGTGTCGAGATGCTCCCGCCAGTACGCGCTTTGTTCACCGGGATCCTCGAGGTCAAGAAACACCCGCAATCGCGACCGCCGCCAGCCCACGAGCGCTGCGAAGCTGCGGGCGAACGCCAGGAAGCGCTCGGCCGCGCCGCGCTCACTGCGCTCACCCGCGAAGCGCCGGGCGGCGTAGGCGAGCTGCACGGGGTTGATGTCGACCGCTACCACCTCGTGGTGCGGCGCCAGCGCCATCGCCGTGCAGCCGGCGGAGGCGATGCAGAACACCCGCCCGCCGGGCCGGAATGCCCCGAGCTCAATCGCGGCGTCTTCATACATGCGGCCGAAGAGCAGCGCGCCGGGCCCGCGCCGGGCGTCGAAGCGGCCACGTTTCCAGACGGTATCCGCAACCGCTGCAGTCATGGCCGGGCGGGCAGGCTCGCAGCAACCCACACCAGCACGAGAAACGCAAAATTCTTCACGACCATTCCCGCTGGATCGTGGATGATATGGCGGGCCCAGAGCAGGCCGCCGCCATTGAGCATGATGAGCAGCAGTGTCTGAGCCGCCGCGCACGCGAGCGGCGTAGTAGTGCTGAGCGTCCAGAGCGCCAGGGCGACCTCCGCGACACCGAGCGCGCGCAGAAGAACCGCGCCGTCAGCCGGACCAAGGCGGGGCACCGCGGCGACAACCTGGAGCTCATGCGGTTGGCCGCGCAGCAGCTTGCACCACAGGCCCTCATAGAGCCACACGGCCGCCACCGCCGCGCGAATCAACCAGAACGGTGGCAGGAGTGTGGACGTGGCGCTGCTCCGAGAATCGCCCAAAACTATCAACTAAGCGTTCCGGCGTACATACAGGCGGTTCGCACGAGCCTCAAAGGCGGTAATGGCGCCCTCAATGGATGCCGGCAGGACCCGGTTTACCACGTGCTGCAGCAAGCCGGACTGCATCTCGAGATCGACCGCGACGCTGAGGTTACAGGACGCCGCAGGGCCCGGGGCAAACAGCCACGTCAGACGGTAGTGGCGAAACGGCCGATCGGATGAGGTCACCTCGATTCGCTCCGGACGCTGCAGCACGGTGCGCGAGTCGAATCGCAGCCGCACCGGCCCGATGCCGAGGACCTGCTCAACATGCAGCACGCCGCCCTCACGCGACACAATCCGCGCCGCCGTCCAGCCCGGCAGGAACTCCGGGTAGCGCTCGACGTCCGCGGCCAGATCGAATACCTGCTCGCAGGTGAACGGCAACAACCGCGAAACCCGATCGATCTTCATGGAGGGAGTCGTTATCGCAGTCGCCGCGCGGATTGGGCTTGAGAATTTGAGCAAATCAGCTGCAGAATATCCTTATCTTGAGCCCGGCTCGCCAGCTTGCACAGGCTCGAGGTCTCGCCGCCGAACTGAACGGGAGTCATCGGTACAGTAACTTCGGCCTGCGCCCCGGGGAGGCATTTTGAATATCCATCGCCTGGTTTTCCTGAGCGCACTTCTCCTGCCTGCTGCGAGCTACGCAGCCGTGGACGCCAAGCTCGCCGCGTCCTGCGCCGAGTGTCATGGGGATAAGGGCGCCAGCACGGCGCAGGATGTACCGACCATTGCCGGTGTCTCCGCCACCGTGCAGAGCGATGCGCTCAAGGCCTACCGCGCCAAGAGCGCACCCTGCCCCAAGGTGAACTACAAGCGCGGCGACACGAGCCGCACGGGCGATATGTGCTCCGTGGCCAAGGACCTGAGCGATGCACAGCTTGCCGACCTGGCTGACTACTATTCCAAGCTGCCCTACGTTGCGCAGAAGCAATCCGCGGATGCCGGCAAGGCCGCAGCCGGCAAGCTGCTGCACGACCGCGATTGCAAGAAGTGCCACTCCTCCGGCGGCAAGGACCCATCTGACGACGCCGGCATCCTCGCGGGCCAGTCGCTGCCGTGGCTAAAAGCCACCCTCACCTCCTTTCAGCAGGGCAAGCGGGAGCAGCCGAAGAAAATGCAGGACGTCACAGCCAAGCTGAGCGCCGCGGACGTCGAGGCGCTGGCGAATTACTACGCGAGCGAACAATAACGACGAGCGCGGACGGCAATTATGAATCAGCCGAGCGGAGACGGACCGGGCAGCGCCTGGGGGCGCATGTGCGCGCGAGTGTGGGCGTCCCCGAGACGCAAGTGGCTGCTCGGAATCCCCCTCGGGGGTGTGCTCTTCTTCGTGCTCGGCGTTGCCTTCCTGGCCGGCACCAATAAGTTCCTCGAGGCATCCAGCACTCCGGAGTTCTGCAGCAATGCCTGCCACGAGATGACCGCCTTCGCCGCGCCCACCTGGAACAAGAGTACTCATCATACGAACCCCTTCGGGGTGCAAGCCGGCTGCGGCAATTGCCACGAGCCGGGACCGGTCGTGCCCATGATGATCCGCAGGGTCCAGGCGCTCGGGGAGATCTGGGGCCATCTGACCGGCGAGATCGACACGCAGGCGAAATTTGACGCCCAGAAGACCCGCATGGCGCGCCACGTCTGGGCGTACATGAAGGCCAACGACTCGCGCGAATGTCGGGCCTGCCATAACGCCGCCGTCTGGGACCTGAGCGCCCAGGACCACTCAGCGCAGAAAAAGCACGAGCAGATGCAGGCCACTGGCAAGACCTGCATCGACTGCCACAAGGGTGTCGTGCACGAGGTTCCGCTGGGGGCCGACGAAGGCCCGTGAGTGGAGCGTCGCTGCGCGGCTCGCTGACCGTCTCGCCCTGACGAATTACCGCTGCGGGATCTACCTACGGTGACAACCGGCGACGCGCGATATGCTGCGGCCGGCATGAAAATCGCGCCCCTACTTCCGGCGCTGGAAGCCGAGCAACCGCGGCCGCTGGCGCTGGGCATTCCTCATTACCTGCGACAGGTGTACTGGTGGGCCTACGTGCACCCGCGTGCGGTGCAGCTGTTCGAGCGCGACTGGCTCGTCAACCTGATCCTGTTCGGCAACTACGCCCGGCTGCGCGACGCCGCGCTCGCCGAGATGGGCGCAACCGTGCAGGGTCGAACGCTGCAGGTGGCCTGTGTGTACGGTGACCTGACAGTCAGGCTCCACGAGCGTCTCGAGGCGGATGCGCGTCTCGACGTCGTCGACATCCTGCCCATCCAGCTGAAGAATCTCGGCAGGAAGCTGCCCCCCGACGCGCGGGTCGCACTGGTGCACGGCGACTCATCGCTCCTCACCTGTCCGGATGCCAGTTACGACCAGGTGCTGCTGTTCTTCCTGCTGCACGAGCAGCCGCGGCAGGTACGCTCAGCGACGCTCGCCGAGGCCGTGCGCGTGGTCCGGCCGGGCGGCAAGATCATCGTCGTGGATTATCATCGGCCGGCCCCCTGGCATCCACTGCGCCCACTGATGCGGGCCGTGTTCCGCCGGCTGGAACCCTTCGCGATGGACCTGTGGACGCACCAGATCAGCGAGTTCATGCAGGATGTGCCGCAGCTGGCATCCTGGTCGAAGGAGACCTACTTCGGAGGGCTGTACCAGAAGCTCCTGTTGGTGCGCTAGCGCACATGGACACCTTCACGGTCGACATTGCGATTGTCGGCGCGGGCGGCGCGGGCCTGCGCGCCGCGATTGCGATCGCCGAGTCGCACCCAGCGCTCGCGGTTGCACTGATCTCGAAGGTCTATCCGATGCGCAGCCACACCGTGGCGGCGGAGGGCGGCGCGGCGGCCGTCACGCTCGGGCACGACACCCTGGAGGATCACTTCCACGACACCGTGGCCGGCGGCGACTGGCTGTGCGAGCAGGACGTGGTCGAGTACTTCGTCGGCCACGCGCATGAAGAGCTCGTGCAGTTGGAGCACTGGGGCTGCCCCTGGAGCCGCAGGCCGGACGGTCGCGCCAATGTGCGCGCCTTCGGCGGTATGAAGACCGAGCGCACCTGGTTTGCGGCCGACCGTACCGGCTTCCACATGCTGCACACGCTGTTCCAGACGTCGACCCGATACCCCTCCATCCGCCGCTTCGACGAGCATTTCTGCGTCGACCTGATCGTAGATGGGGGCCGGGTGCAGGGCGTGCTCGTCATCGAGATCGCCAGCGGCGACTTCCGGCTCATTCAGGCCAAGTCCGTGATCATCGCCACCGGGGGCGCGGGCCGCGTGTTCCGCGAGAACACCAACGGCGGCATCGTCACCGGCGATGGCATGGCAGTCGCCTACCGGCACGGCGTGCCGCTGCGCGACATGGAGTTCGTGCAATACCACCCGACCTGCATGCCCGGCACCGGGCTGCTGTTTACCGAGGCCTGCCGCGGCGAAGGGGGATTCCTACTGAACCGCGCGGGCTATCGCTATCTGCAGGACTACGGCCTCGGACCGGCCGAGCCCACGCCCCGCAACAAGACGATGGAGCTCGGTCCGCGCGACCGCCTGAGCCAGGCCTACTGGCACGAGAGACAACGCGGCCGCACGATCAGTGGGCCGCACGGCGAGGTCGTGCACCTCGACCTGCGCCATCTGGGAGAAGCCAGGCTGCGCGAGCGCCTGCCGCAGATCTACGAGCTCGCGCTGCGCTACCTCGGCATAGATCCGAGCCGCGAGCCGATCCCGGTGCTGCCCGCCGTGCATTACACGATGGGCGGGATCATGGCCGACGCCAGCACCGCTTCGCCCGTGCCGGGTCTGTACTCGGCCGGCGAATGCTCGAGCATCGGCATCCACGGAGCCAATCGCCTCGGCTCGAATTCGCTCACCGAGCTGCTCGTGTTCGGCAAGCTCGCAGGCGTCGAGGCCGCCGGTTACGCGAAGGTGACGCCCCACGGAGCTGCAGCAACCGCAGGCGCCCTGGCCGACGCCGCCGCGGCGCGCGCGCTTGAGCTGCTCATGCGCCCGCGGGGCGCTGAGCGCATCGCGACGCTCAGAGGCGAGATGGCGCGCGCCATGGAGGATGGCTGCGGGATCTACCGCAGCGCCGCGCAGCTGCAGAGCACCTGCGACCGCCTGGCGCAGCTCAAGCAGCGCTACCGCCGTGTGGGGATCGATGACCACTCCCGCGCCTGGAATACGGAATGGCTGCTCGCCATCGAGCTCGGCTACCTGCTCGATGTGGCGCAGGCCATGGCGCACTCGGCGCTCGAGCGGCGCGAATCGCGCGGGTCCCACCAGCGCCTCGATGGCTTCGAGGAGCGCGACGATAGCGCCTTCCTCAAGCATTCGCTGGCCTTCTACCGCGCCGATGATGCCCCGCGCATCGACTATGGGCCAGTGAAAATCACCCGCTCGCAACCCGGCACCCGTGTCTACGGCGCGGCTCCCGAGACGGCTTGAGACCCATGGCTCAGCAGCGCACCATCGAGATCCGTGTGTTGCGCTACCACCCGCAGTATGACGAGCGCCCGGCGTGGCAGAGCTACACGGTACCGTTCAGTCATGACACTTCGGTGCTGCAGGGTCTGCTTCACATCAAGGACGAGATCGACGGCACGCTGAGCTTCCGCTGGTCCTGCCGCATGGCGATCTGCGGCAGTTGCGGCATGATGATCAACGGCAAGCCGCGGTTGTCGTGCGAAACGTTCCTGCGCGAGTTGCTGCCGGGCCCGGTGCGGATCGAAGCGCTGGCGCACTTCCCCATCGAGCGCGACCTGATCGTGAGTGCCGGCGAATTCATCAGCAAGCTCGAAAGTATCAAGCCGTATCTCATCCCCAGGGAGCCGCGTGCGCTCGCCGCCGGGGAGTACCGGCAGACGCCCGCGGAGCTGGAGAATTACGAGCAGTTCAGCGCCTGTATCAACTGCATGCTGTGCTACGCGGCCTGCCCGGAGTACGGGTTGAATCCCGATTTCACAGGTCCCGGCGTGCTGGCGCTGCTGCATCGCTACAACGCCGATTCCCGCGACGCCGGCCGTGCCGAGCGCATGCGGGTCCTCAACGCCGAGGAAGGCGTCTGGACCTGCATGGCGGTCGGGTATTGCTCGGAGGTCTGTCCGAAGCGGGTGGACCCGGCGCACGCCGTCAACCAGAACAAGGCCACGAGCGCCGGGGACTACTTTCTGCGCTTCCTGGGGCCCAAGCGAGGCCCGGCATGAGCTTCGTCCCTGGCGGCCGGCGTCCCTATGTGCGGTCCATGCGCGGCTGGTGGCGCCGCGATCCCTTCTTCGTGCGCTACATGCTGCGCGAGGCAACCGCGGTCGGCGTGCTGGTGTACGCCGTCATACTGACGGTAGGCGTCGTGCGGCTGGCCCAGGGCGAAGCCGCGTGGAACGGATGGTTGGCGGCGCTGCGCTCGCCATGGTCGGTGCTGCTGAACCTGGCGCTGCTCCTCGCCATGGTGTTCCACGCACTCACCTGGTTCGAGATCATGCCCAAGACTCTGCCGGCCCTCGTCATCGGCGGCCGGCGCGTGTCGGCCGCGACGATCACCCGCAGCGGCTGGACTGCGACCGCGGTGGCTTCCGTTGCGCTCTTCGCGCTCGCCTGGTGGTGGGGCTCGTGAAGCGCTCCAATGCGCCGATCTTGTGGGTGCTGTTCGGCGCAGGCGGCATGCTGGCAGCACTCATCGGTCCCGTGCTGGTGCTCATCACCGGCCTCGCCGCGCCCCTGGATGCAGGGGTGCCTGCGAACCTGCTCGGCTACGCGCACTCAGCCGTCCTCGCCCGCAACGGCTGGGGCAAGGCCTGCCTCTTCCTGGTGATCGCACTGTTCGCCTGGCATGCGATGCACCGGATCTTCCATAGCCTGCACGATCTCGGCCTGCGGACCGGCGCTCTCGCGAAGCTGGCCTGTTACGGTGGGGCGCTGACGATCACCGTCGTCACCGCGGCGGGTCTGCTCTCCCTCGGGTTCTAGTCGCTCGAGGCCGGCGGCGTGTGCTTGGCTTCGAAACTGTAGCGCACCGTCAAACCGATGAGGTTCACGTCGTGGGAGTACGGGTTGCGCCCGACGCTCAGCAGATTCGGCAGCGTCGCCGGCCCGACTCCCGCGAGCGCCCAGTCGCTCGTGTCATATTTCTCGTACGCGTAGCGCAGGTGCACCGAGAGCGCGGAGGTCCAGCGGTAGCGCAGGTCAAAGCGTACCGAGTCGAGCGTGCTCGTGTTCTCGGGGAACCCCTGCGCCAGTCCGCCGATCAGGGTGTCGGTGCTCGCATAGGACGGCGCGTGCGTGTAGTCGAGATTCAGGTCCCAGCGGGCGCGCAGCATCAGGTGCAGCCCCGCGCTGGTACTCCAGAAGCGCTCGTTATTGGTGACCACCCAGGGGGCGGTGAAGGCGCCGGTGAAGCCGTTCTGCGCAAAGTCGAGCGTCTGGTAGCCCCCATCGACATAGAGGCTCAGTCGTTCGTTCGGTGCGAACGTGAAGGTGCTGGCGGCGCGCCGCTCGTGCGCGCTCTGCAACCCCAGGGTCGACAGCGGATAGTCATCGTTCGCGATGAACCCCTCGAGCGACCAGGTCAGCGCCGGGGTGATCGCCCAGGCGCCGGTCAGCGAGTAGAAGCGCTGGTCGCGGGGCGCGATGTTGTACTCGAGAATCTGTGGGTTTTCGAGCGCCGGAAGCGCCAGCGCGTTGAAGGACGAGGCCTTGCGCGTGTCGCCGCCACCTTTGAGCGTCAAGGTCACACCCGTAAGCGGTGTGACGATGGCGCGCCCCCAGCCCTGGCCGTCCTGGGTCCAGTCGACGACCTGGCCCGGCGCGTAATGCACCTCCTGGTACTTGCCGCCCACGCCGAGGCGCAGCCAGCGGGTTGCGGTGAAGTCGGCGCTCCCTTCGGCCCGCGAGCGATCCTCGCCGTAGCGAAGAGCCGTGGCCGCTCCTCCGGGGAAGGTGTCGGTTACGATGTAGGACGGCACCGTGATGACCGGAGTCTGATCGTCCCGCCCGTCATAACTCGCCGTGCCGCGCAGGTACAACCGCGAGAGCGGGCGCGACGACAGTCCGAGCGAGTAATGCGTCAGGCGCAGGTCGCCATCGAGCGACCCGATCCCGGGTGCGGGCGATCCGGCCAGCGTGCTGAGCGGCAGAAACCCCTCATCCTGACTCAAGCGGCCGACCGAGGCGGCAAACGTCAGCGTCGTCGCCAGCTGCGCGAAGCGGATATCTCCCGAGGCGGCAACCCGCTGCAGGTCGTTGCTCGGCGGCAGCGCCAGCTGGCCGCTGGTGGAGCCGGGAACGATCGGCGGGTAGGGATTCGCGAAGGTGAGCGAGTCCGTGTTGTCATCGAACCAGGAGCCGCTGTACTCGACCCGCAGGCTCGCGCGCTCGCCCGACCAGCGTGCCCCGGCCTCGAACGCCGTGGTCACATAGTCGATGGGCGCCGGGAGCTCCACGGCCTGTGTCAGGAAGCTCGCACCCATCAGGTCGGTGCCCTCCTTCTCCTGGCGGCTCAGCTTGCTGTAGAAAGTCCAGGCGGTGCCTAAGAGGTAGTTTCCCGAGAGCGTCACCGTGCGCCAGTCATAGCCGAGATCGAAGCGACTGAGGCTTGAGTCGAGGTCGGTCATGGCGGCGGTCGAGCCCGCATGCACCCAGCCATTCGGCAACGTGAGATTGCCGCTGCCGACGCCGCGGAATGGCGTCACGGTGTCGTCGTAGAGGCGGTTTGGCTGGCCGTCGTAGGCGAGCGCAACCCCATAACGCCCGTCCTGGCCCGCCTGGATGATCCCATCGCGCGATGCGAGGCCGAGGTTCTGAAGGTCGTACTTCACGTAGGTGCCGTCGGCCTTTTGCAGCGCGCCGCTCGCCGCCGCGTCGACATACACGTGACCGTTATCGATGCCGGTGTAGCGGCCGTAGCTGTCGTTCGCCCCGCTCGCCCCGAAGGCGCCGATCTCGGCCTCGCCCTGGTAGCCGCTGTAGAACGGACACTGCTCGCACTTCCAGTTGCTGGTATCGACGGGCTCGGCGGCCGCGGCGCCGCCGGCCGCGAGGCTCGCCGCGACAGTCAGGCCGAGCGAGCGCCGCCATGCGCGTGTGTCTGCTTTCATTCGCATCCTCCTAGCGCATCAGTGCCTGCCCGGAGGGATGGTTCGAGCCATGGATCTGGGAGTGACAATTGAGGCAAGCGCCGCCCACCAGGAATTGACTCGGCATACCGCCGCCCGGCAGCCCCTGTGGCGTCATCGGCGCGGAAGGGTGGCCCTGCCCTTCGTGACATTGCTGGCACAGGAACGGCGGGCGGACCTTGAGGAGCGCCGGCTGCACCGAGCCGTGCGGCTCGTGGCAATTGTCGCAGTCCTCGCCCACCGGCTGATGCTCCCAGAGGAACGGCCCGCGGTACTCGGCGTGGCACATCGTGCAGGTCTCGGTGACCGACTCCCGGACGAGGCTGCTCGGCCCATTCGAGCCGTGCGCCGCGTGACACGAGGTGCAGGCCATCTTGCCTTCGTGCAGCGGGTGATGGAACGGCTTGATGAGGTTGCTGTGCTGCGATTCGTGGCAGCTGCTGCACACCTCCGCCTGGGTGGCCACCTGGCGCACCGGATCGACCGGTGTGTGCACCTTGTGACAGTCGGCGCAGGCGATTCCAGCCGCCGCGTGGGCGGTCGTGCTCCACAGATGTGCTGTATTCGTCTGATGGCAGGCGAGGCACTGGCCGTTCTGCACGGCGGCGCTGCTGATGCCTTTGTGACTGAAGTCGACGATGCCAGCGGGCTCCTTGCCCCTCGCCTTGGCGTGCGCGTCGCCGGGCCCGTGGCAGGCTTCGCACTGCAGGCCTCCGTGCGCAAAAGGCGCTCCCGGAATCGCAGGACGTCCGTGCTTGGTGCGGAATATCCCCATCAGCGAGGCGTCGTCGTGGCAGCCCAGGCAGGTGTCGGCGCCCTTGTGGCTGTACGCGGGAGCGCTCGGAGTATCGGCAACGGCCGGACACGCCGTGGCGGCGCCGAGCAGCCCGAGCAGCAGCGCTGCCGCGACGAGTCCGGCGACGCGCGGGCTCGGATCAAACTCCCAAGCGCACGCGCTCTCCCGGCCGCTTCGTACTGACACGGCCATCCGCAACGCTCGCTACCCTGACACCGATCGCAAGCGGCCCGTCTTCAAGGCTGGGTCGGTATGACGTTGTGCACCTTGCCCACGTCGGCAACGGCACCCGGACCATGACATATGGCGCAGGTCTCGACCCCAGCCGGATTGGAGGCCGGAACCATCCGTCCCTCCGCATCCTTGAGCACGCTCGTCGAGCCGCCATTCTGCTGCATGTGCGAGAGCGCGAGACTGTCCTCGTGGCAGCCGGTGCAGGCGGCCATGGTCGGCGTCGTCGAGATCGGGTTGCCGGGCGTGGTCGCGTCCATCGGGTTCTTCGACAGGCCCGTGTCGGTGGTCATCGCCTGCATGAGCGTGTCACCGGGGTAGAAGGTGGGCCCGCTCGCCGGGGTGGAGTGGCACGCATAGCAGTTGCCGACGTCCTGTGGGAAGACCACATCGCTGAAGTTGTTCACGCCGCCGCCGAAGCCGTAAATGATCCACGGCTCATAGTTCGTCTGCGTCTGCCGGAAGGCATCGGAGTGGATCTTGTGAATGTGGTGCTTGAAGTCAATCGTCTGCTCCCACAGCCCGTCGACCCCCGGTGCCACCAGCCCCTGCCGCTGGCTGACGTCGGTCGATGCCGGGTTGTGACATACGACGCAGGCCTGCGGGTTGTCGTTGCGGTTATTGCCGTGCAGCTGCAACACGCTGTGGCACACATCGCACTTCGCGATATCGACGATCGTGCGACGCGGCACGGGCGTGGCACCCGTGGTGTTACCGTAACCGACTGCGGTAGTCACGCCGACGCGATCAGCGGTGGCCGGCGTAGTCGTGACAACGCCCGGATGCCCCTCGAGCACCGCCACGACGTTCTGAATGGGGGCGCACGCGGTGCTGCCGCCCGGCGGGCAATCGCTCGCCGGCGGGGCCGGGAGTGCCGCGCCCACGACCGTGAAGCTGCCGTTCGCGAGCGGACCGTAGAGCGTGTTCGGCGCCGGCGTCGCCGGTACGGAAGCGCCGCCATAGGCGAGCGTCGAGGCTGAGCAGCCTGCCGGCACGCTGCCCGCGCCCGGCACCAGCGGATTGATCGACACCGGCTGACCCCAGCTCGCGGCCGCAGGTGCCGCGGTGTTCCAGTTGGTGTAGTCGCTCGTATCCCAGCCGACGTCGATCGCCAGGCGCGCCGCCCCAGTGCACACCGGTGTCGTCGTGCCGGACGTGGGCTGCGTTCCGCCGAACAGCTGGTTGGCCAGAATGCCGTTACCGACGAACGTGGGCTCGGTCAGGAGGTTGTAGGACTGATTGTTGTTGGTCGGATCAGTGACCGAGATATTGACGACCGGATAGGTGCTGCCGCCCTGAACCGAGAAGGTCACGGTGTTGACTTTGAACTGGTAGCGAGTCGCTGCGACCACATCCGGTATTACGTGCGCCGCAGCCACCTGCAGCTGGCCATTGTCGAGATTCGAACCCGGGCCATGGCAGGTCACGCACTGCGTGTCGTTGGCGACGATGTTGGTGCTGTGGTTCGCGCCGGTGGCGAAGTTCACGTTGTCGTGGCAGGCGCCGCAGGCCTCCATCGTCGGCACCGCGGCGTAATTGGCCGCGTCCGCTGCGCCTGCGAGGTTCTGCACGTGGCAGGTCTGGCAGTTGCGGGTGTCCTGCGGAAAGAGAACCGTGTTGAAGTTGTTCAGGGACTTCCCGAAACCGACGATCCAGTACCCCTGCCCCAGCGTCGGGGTCGTGTCCTGCGCGACCAGGGCCGGCGGGTTGATGCTCGGCAGATTGATACCGGTGTGGATCTTATGGATCATCTGCTTGAAGTCGAGCGGGTTGCCGCTGTAGGGATCCGTGTTCTGCGGGCTGTGGCACATCACGCAGTAATGCACCTCGACGCGGGCACCGCCGTGGGCGTTGAGGAAGCCATGACAACTGTCGCAGGTCGAGGTCTCGACGATTTCGCGAGTGAAGATGTTGGCGGTCGCGCCGGTCGAGGGCTGAAACGTGTAGGCGCCGTTGTTGGCCTGGGCGAGTCCGCGGATCTCGAAGCCCACCCGATGCGTCAGGGTCGCATCGTAGGTCACGAGCGGGTCGATCGTGATGTCCTTGTTGAAGGTGTAGACGTAGGTGCCGTCGCCGTTGTCGACCAGTTTGCCGGTCGCCCCGCTCTCGGTGGTCGGCTGGGTCGTGGCCGTCGTGTCGCACGAGGTCGCGCCCGCAGGACAGCCGCTCGGTGTCACGGTGTGGTAGATGTAGGACGTCCAGTAGCTCGACATGCCGTTGGTGCCGGGAGTCAGTTTCGCAACGGCGAAGCTGATGTCGGCCGCGGGCAGGCCCCTCAAAGGTGCCCCATTCTGATCCACGAGCTGGAAATCAACGACCGGCGGTCCGCCCACCGTGACGCTCGTGATCGTTCCGGTGATAGCCGTGGCCGTCGTGACGTCGAGCCCCGTGACCGGCCCGGTCGGGCCGGCGGGCCCGGTCGGACCTGTCGCGCCAGCCGCGCCGGCGGGGCCTTGGGCTCCGTTACTGCCGCTGCATGCGGCAAGCAGTGCCGCAAGCATCGCGCCCGAGATCAGAACAGCATATGTAGCCGCCCGACGTTGCGCATAGGCGCCTAGGCTCGTGTGCATCCCGCTCCCCTTATCTCTCGACGGTCTCAAGCCCCGATTGATGGGTACACGAAGTTTGTTTCAGTCTCGCACACCACATCGCATGCTGACATACGTACTGTGCCGCACGTCAGCGTCACACTCAACAATCGTTGATTAAACATGTGATTACGGCCGTGCTGCCGGTGAAGCTCGCTTGTCGCGGCTCGGCTCGTGGCCGGGCAGCCACCGGCCTGAAGGGGCTACCACGTTCCTTCTGGTCTGAGCCCGAATACAATTAGTGATGTGACGCATGCCGATGCACAGGGCTATTTCTGGAAGAATCTCGGAGCACGGGACGTGTTCTGGTTCCTGTCGGGAATGCTCGTTGCCGCTGCCGCATCGGTGATGATCTACCCGTTGCTGCTGATGAGGCATGCCGCGCCAGCGCCCTCGGCGACGAACGCCGTCGCCGCGCATATGAGCGGTACCGCGCAGTCGGGACAGTCAATGGACGGCGCGATTGCGGCACTCGAGCAGCGCCTGGCCAAAGGCGGCGGCAGCGATGCCGATTGGGAGCTTCTCGCCCGCTCGTACGAGTTCGTGCAACGCCCGGCGGCCGCAGCGGCCGCCCGCGAGAGACGCCTGCCGCCGGGTGCCGGCGCAGCGCCGGCTCCGAGCGCGCCCAGCGAGCCCTCCGCGGCAGCGGCCAAGCTGATTACGAGCGCCGAGGCCGCGCGCAGCAGGCATGACCTCACCGCAGCGGCGGCGGATTTTCAGCAGCTCGCCGCCCTGCGGGAGATGACCGCGGACACCTGGGCGGACTATGCGGATGTCGCTGCCGGACTCAACGGCAACTCCCTCGTCGGGGAGCCCGAGAAATACCTGCAGGCCGCCCTGAGACTCGATTCGCAGCACCCCAAGGCCTTGTGGCTTCAGGGGAGTCTGCAACATGAGACCGGGCAATACTCGCAAGCGGTGACCACCTGGCAGAGGCTCGCGGGGGTTCTCGGGCCTGATTCACCCGATGCCAAGGTCATCGCGGCCAATCTGGCCGAGGATCAGCGGCTTGCAGGTCCGGTGCCTGTGGCGGTCGCGATGGCGAGCGCCGGTGGCGTTGCGGTGCGCGGCGAGGTGCTGTTAGCCGACGCCTTACGGCCACGCGTATCGTCCGGCTTCACCCTGTTCATAGTCGCCAAATCCGTCAACTCACCAGGGCCCCCGGTCGCCATACTGCGCACGACCACCGGCAACTGGCCGGTCAGATTCGAATTGAATGACGCACTCGCCATGATGCCGGGTCGCAAGCTCTCGACCGCCGGCCTGGTCACGATCGAAGCGCGCGTGTCGAAGTCCGGGCAGGCGATGCCGCAGGGCGGTGATCTGCTCGGGGTGACCGCTCCTTTGGACCCCGCGGCCGGCAAGCCGGTGCGCATCGTCATCGAGCGCGTGCTCGGCTCGTAAACCGGAACGGCTACAGCATGGCAAACGACGCATTCATCAGGCAGTTGCTGACGACGATCGATACCAGGGACGCGAAGGCGTTTGCCGGATTCCTGACGAGCGATGCGAGTTTTCGCTTTGGCAACCATCCCGCCGTGGTCGGGCGCGAGGCGATCGAGGCGACGGTCGGGGATTTCTTCAGGGCGATCAGGAGTGTGTCCCACCGCCTGGAGGAGCAGTGGTCGTTGCCGGACGTGGTCATCTGCACCGGCCTGGTGACCTATACCCGTCACGACGGCAGTACCCTGCAGGTGCCCTTCGCCAACGTCCTGAAGCTACTGGGCGGCGCCATCTGCGACTATCGGATCTTCGTTGACAATTCCGCTCTGTTCGCGCCCTGAGGCACCCGCGGAATCGTCGGCGTCAGCCGAGCAGCAGCCCCACCGCGTACAGCACGAGCGTGACGTGGATCATCACCACGTTGAGACCCATATAGGGAATGAGGCGCGGCAGGTTTTCAGCGTGAGCGTATGCCTGCCTCGCCAGGAACAGTCCGAGCGGCAGGGGCAGCAGGCCCAGCAGCGACAGGCGCGGCAGAGTTCCGGTGGCGACGCCGATGCCCACCGCGGCAAAAGCCGCGATGACCAGTCCGCCAAACACCACGGAACTGCGCCGTCGGCCGAGCACGATGGGCAGGTGCCGGCGGCCAACCTGCCGGTCCGCGTCGATGTCCGGAAACTGATTGAGCAGTAACAGTTCACTCACCAGGAACAGCGCCGGGAGCGAGGCCAGAGCGGCGATCCACGAATAGCGTCCGGTCAGTACGAACGCGGTGCCCATCACCATGAGCGGACCGAAGCCGAGACCGGGGGCCAGGAGACACAGCAGCGGTTGGCGAGTCACCCGAGGGGTGTAGGCAACCACGAGCACCAGCCCGGCGAGACCGAGTGGCAGCAATGCCAGGCCCCTCTCGTGGACGAAGTACAGACCGACCGCAGCGGTGGCGGCCAGGCAGAAGAGCCCCGCAGCCCGCACTGGCGCTGCCGCTTGCGGATGGGCAGGCAGCGTGCCGCTGCCGCCACTGAACGGCGTGCGCACGGTCAGCGCGTCCAATCCGCTGCGGAAGTCGTCGTACTCGTTGAGCAGATTGACACTGAGATGCGCCGCCAGCGCACCACACAGCACGAGCAGGCATTCCGCGACCGACACGCGGATTCCCATCTGCACGGCAACGCCGATGCCGATCAGCACGCAGATCGGCGTCAGTGTCAGGAAGTTGGGTCGCGCGGCGCGCAGGACCGACCCCACGATGACCCGTTCCATCAGCCGACCGTCCCTTGTGTCCGCAGCACGCGCGCGCCGTGCCGCCGGCGCAGCAGCCAGGCGACGGTACCGAGGCCGAGAAATACTGCCGTGACCAGAAGTCCCATCGTGGAGCTGTCGATGAACGTCAAAGACGGCAGCCCGCGGATCCGGCTGCTGCAAAGATCGATCCATTCGTGAAGGGCAACGGCCAGGGCAAGGCACACCGAAAGGCCGGTGATCAGCGTATTGAGACGCATCGTACGATCGTGGTCCGCGATCGCCCAATCATAAAGACGCAGCATCAGCAGGCTCTCCAGGGTGTCCATCAACGCCATCCCCGCGGTGAACAGCAGCGGCAGCAGCAGCACCCCCCACAGTGGAATGCTGCCATCGTGCGCCGCGGCGACCGAGATCGCGAGCAGCGCAACCTCGCTGGCGGTGTCGAAGCTCAGACCAAACAGCATGCCGAGCGGAAACATCTTCCAGCTGTGGTCGACGCTATGCCCGGCGCGCTCCAGGCCGAATGGGTGGCGGTGCCCGGGGTCCGCGTGACGCTTGCGCAGCCGCGCGGCAAGCAGGCGCAGGTTGGCAAGGCCGATCAGGGTCAGAAAGCCGGCGGACACCACGCTGCCGAACAGCGACCCCCAGGCCGACAACTGCGGCAGAAAAGTGCCGACGTGGCGCGCTGCCACCACCGCCACGGCGGTGAGCACCAGCACGACCGTCGAGTGGCCTAGCGAGAAGAATAGTCCCACGCCCACCGGGCGTTCCCCCGCGGCCCGCAGGCGCCGTGTCACATTATCGATGGCCGCGATGTGGTCGGCGTCGAAGGCGTGACGCACGCCGAGCAGGTAGGCGATCATGCCGACGCCGACGCCCGCGACACCGAAGCCACCCAGCGCCAGGACGCCCGCGCCCGCCACCAGGTTCAGCGCTGCCACCGCGGCGAGGATCCAGACGAGGCGGCCCCTGACGCTCATGGCCTAGTCTGGAATACGCTGCCGTCCCGCGGCAAGACCAGGCAAGTGCTGCGCGAGCATCAGCGATTCCCCGGCAGCGTCTCGATGTAAGCGACGAGCTGCCAGAGCTCGGCGTCGCTCAAGGAAGACCACGGCGCCATCGCCGTCCCGGGCACCCCGTAGCGAATGGCGAGGAAAGCCCGCCCGGCGCTCTCGCGCTCAGACCACGGCGGCAGGGTGAGGTTGGCGGGGGGCGGGATGATCCCATCCTGCCGCAGTCCGTGACCATCGCCCCGCGCCCCGTGACAGATGGCGCAATGGGCAACGAACAGCTCCTCCCCCGCGCGTTGCGCCACCGCGGACGAGAAGACCGCCACGGGGGGGCTCGGCGCGCCACCGCTACATGCCGAAATGACGGGTAAGAGCGTGGATAGGACGCTCGCCAGCGCCGCTCTGTGAACGCGCAACCAGTTCGTAGCCAAGGGTCTGTACTTCCCGAACGACGGCCGACACCAACGCATCGAGCGCTGCGCCCACGACGCGCGTGCGCCCCACCCCGAGACCGATTGAGCCGGGCACGAGGCCGAGCAGCACCACCGAGGCCGGATAGCGGCCGATCAGGCGCGCTGCGTTGAGCAGGTCCGCGACGCCCACCTGATGCACCGAGAGCCGGTCGCGCACCGCATCCATGACATCCCCGCCGTCGAGCCGCACCAGGGTGCCGGGCAGCTCTTCCGTCGCCACGGCATCGACCAGGATGACGTGTCGGGCCTCGGCAATCTCATGGAGCAGCGAGAGCCCGAGCGTTCCTCCCTCGACCAGGCGGACCTCGGCGGGGATGTGGTAGTCGCGCTCGAGGGCGTCGACCGCCGCGGCGCCGATCCCGTCGTCACCAAGCAGCACGTTGCCGAGGCCGAGCACCAGAACGCCGCCGCCGGGTTCCGCGGTGGCGTGCACCCGCATCTCACTCACGGCCGTGCGGGTCCCGGAACTTATAGCCGGAAAAGATCGAATCGACGACGCCGCTGCGCTCAATGATCGAGTACAGCACGGGGAAATACACGTGGGCGACGGCGAAGATGATGATCACCCACATGCCGATGTGATGGATCAGCCGCGCCATCTGCAGGCCGTCGAAGAGCGGGATCAGGAACCCGAACAGCTGCATCGGCGAGCCGGGCGAAGCGTACACGGTATAGAGCGCAAAGCCGGTGGCCATCATCACGAAGTAGACTGCGAAGATGCCGGCATAGGTGAGGCCGGCCAGGCCGTTGTGACCGAGATAATGCACCGCCTTGCGGGTCAGAAAGGCGTAGAAGAGCGCCGACTGCCAGAAGCTCTGCCAGCGCTGCCGCGACACGGGGATGAGCTCCGACCAGCGCGCGTAAGCGTTGCCGACGAACGCCCAGTAGACGCGCACCAGCGCCGACAGCGTGAACACGACCGATGCATAGAGGTGCACGCTGCGCATCGAGCCCATCACGAAATGCGCACTCGCGGGTTCCGGCGCGCTGATGAACGGGTGCGCGATGTAGTAGCCGGTCCCGGCCAGCACCAGGATCGAGAAGAACAGCAGCCAGTGCGCGAGCCGCACCGGCAGCTCCCATACGTAGACCGCCTCGAGCCTGGCACGAGGAGCGGCTTGCGCCGGCATCGCGCTCACGACACCCTCACCCGCGCCAGCTCACGGTGCGTGGCATCCACCACGTGCACGCCGCAGGCCATGCACGGATCGAACGAGTGCACCGTGCGCAGGATCTCGAGCGGCTGCTCGGGCTTCGCAACCGGCGTCCCGACGAGTGCGGCTTCATAGGGACCCGGCTGACCCTTGGCGTCGCGGGGACCTGCGTTCCAGGTACTCGGCACCACGCACTGGTACTTGGCGATCTTGCCATCCTTGATGTGCACCCAGTGGCCGAGCGAGCCGCGCGGCGCCTCGTGGAAGCCGGCGCCGAAGCACTCCTGCGGCCAGGTGCTCGGGTCCCACTTGGCGGTATCCTGGATGCGGTAGTCGCGCCGCGCCATGCTGTCGGCGAGCGCATCCACCCACATGCTCATCGATTCGACCAGCACCTGCGCCTCGATCGCGCGCGCGGCGATGCGCCCGAGTGTGGAGACGAGCGCCGCGGGCGGCGCGTTCAGCTGCTTGAGCGCCTTGTCGATCAGCTCCTTCGCGCGCGTGGGATGCCCGGCTCCATAGGCCACCAGCATGCGTGCCAGAGGTCCCACCTGCATCGGCGCCCCGTCGTAGCGCGGCGACTTGAGCCAGGAATACTTCTCCTCGACCTTGAGGCGCTGATACGGGGGCTTCGGTCCGGTGTAGTGCGGCTGGGTCTCGCCCTTGTAGGGATTGAGCCCCTTGTCATCGCCGACCGAGTAGTCGTACCAGGAATGGGTGATGTACTCGTCGATCCTGCCCTGATCAACCGGCTCGATGTGCGACAGGTCCGCACTGTGGATGATGCCCGCGGGAATGAAGAGCTGCGGCTCGGCGTTGTCATCCAGCGGGAAGTCGCCATAGCTCATGAAGTTCGTGACGCCCGCGCCGATCGAGAACCAGTCCTTGTAGAACGAGGCGATGGCGAGCACGTCGGGTAGGTAGACACGCGTTACGAAGTCCACGCCCTCCGCCACCAGCTTGCGCAGGGCGGCGATCGTGCCCATGTTGAGCGAGGCCTGGGCATCGGGATCGACCGGCGTCGCCATGCCACCGACCAGGAAGCTCTGCAGGTGCGGGTTCTTGCCGCCGAGGATCGCGTGGATCTTGATGAAGCGGCGCTGCCAGTCGAGCGCCTCGAGGTAGTGGGCCACCGCCATGAGATTCGCCTCCGGCGGCAGCCGATAGGCGGAATGTCCCCAGTAGGCGTTGGCGAAGATGCCGAGCTGACCGCGCTCGACGAAGGCCTTCACGCGCTCGCGCACCTCGGTGAAGTACTTGGTGCTCGAGAGCGGCCAGTCGGAGATCGACTCCGCGAGGCTCGAGGTCTTGGCGGGATCGGCGCTGAGCGCGCTCACGATGTCGACCCAGTCGAGCGCCTGCAGATGATAGAAATGGATGACGTGGTCCTGCACGTTCTGCGCCGCGATGATCAGGTTGCGCAGGATGCGTGCGTTCGGCGGCGGGTTGGCACCGATCGCGTGCTCCACTGCGCGGATCGAGGCGATCGCGTGCACGGTCGTGCACACGCCGCAGATGCGCTGCGCGAACGCCCAGGCGTCGCGCGGGTCGCGCCCCTCGAGGATCAGCTCGATGCCGCGGAACATGGTGCAGGACGACCACGCCTCCTTCACCGCACCCCCGTCCACCTCGGCCTCGATGCGCAGGTGCCCCTCGATCCGCGTCACCGGATCAACGACGACGTGAGTCATTTCTTAGCCTCCGCTGGCTCGGTGCTCTTACCGCCGCCGGCCCGCTCCTCGGGCGGTTGTCCATGCCGATGGCGCATCACTTCGGCGACGCCGTGGGCGATTACCCCGGCGGCGACCACTCCGGTAGCTCCGATAGCGACCGTATCGAGCCACTTGTCGGTGTTGAAGCCGACAACGTTCGGCAGCCGCTGGTAGAAGGGCGTCATCGTGTCCCAGAAATTCGGCTCCGCACAGCCGATGCAGGGATGGCCGCAGCCGATCGGCCAGTTGGTATGCTCGTTCCACCCCACATTCGGGCAGTTCTGCGAGGTCGCCGGCCCCTTGCAGCCCATCTTGTAGAGGCAGTGGCCATGACGGTGCGCCTCATCACCCCAGGACTCGACGTACTGGCCGGCGTCGAAATGCCCGCGCCGCTCGCAACCGTCATGGATCGACTTGCCGTAGGCGAACAGCGGCCTGCGGTAGCGGTCGAGCGGTGGCCAGTGCTTGAGCGTCAGGTAATAGACGAGCAGCGCGGTAATGTTCTCGGCATTCGCCGGGCAGGCGGACATGTGGATCAGGTTCTTGAGCCCCGGCACGGCGTCGGCGACCGAGAGTGCCCGCGTCGGATTCGGGCGTGCGGCCGGAATGCCGCCGAAAGTCGCGCAGGTGCCAACCGCGATGGTCGCCATTGCACTGCCGCAGACCTCGCGGGCGATGTCGAGCGCCGCTCGCCCCCCGATCGTGCAAAAGCCGCTGTCGGGATCGCCGGGGATCGAGCCCTCGACGAGCGCAATGTACTTGCCCTTGTACTTGCGCACGGTCTCCTCGAGCGCATCCTCCGCCTGGCTGCCGGCGGCCGCCATCAGGGTCTCGTGGTAATTGAGAGAGATGGTGTCGAGTACGAGGTCGGCTACCGTCGGATGACTCGCGCGCAGGAAGGATTCGGTATTGCCGGCGCAGTCCTGAAATTCGAGCCACACCAGAACCGGGCGCTCCCCGGTCTCCACCGCCGCTGCGATCGTGGCCGCGGCAGTCTTCGGCAGGCCCAGCACGGTGGCCATACTCACGCAGAACCCCATGAAGTCCCGTCGCGATACGCCTTGACGCTCCAGCTCCAGCATCAGGTTCGTGTGCGCCATCTGAGCGTCCCCCTCGCAAGACCACGGCGATTATCGGCTTCTGCCCGAAAGCGGGCAATGTCGAGAACTACCTAGACCGCGAATTACTGCTGCCGGTCGGCGAGGCGTAACATCACGCATGTAGCCATGAGGGGAAGGTCGGCGTGCACGAGCTTTCGATTTGCCAGGCGCTGCTCACAGAGGTTTCCAGAATCGCGGCAAGTCATGGCGCGACGGCGGTGGAGCGCGTGAACGTCGAGATCGGCCGACTCTCGGGTGTCGAGCCGGAGTTGCTGAGCAGAGCCTTTGAGATCGCACGCCTTGGCACGTGCGCGGAGCGCGCAGTATTGTCGCTCGCCGTTCTCGAGATCACGGTGCGCTGCACGGACTGCGGTGCGGCATCGCGCGCGCCGCCCAACCGCTTGCTGTGCGGCGCGTGCGGCGGCTACCGCACGCAAGTGCTTGAAGGAGATGAACTGCGACTGCGCGCCATCGAGCTGGACGTCGCCGAGGCGCAAGCCGCTCCGGCGGCTGAACTCAACGGAGAATGACCATGTGCGAGACTTGTGGTTGCACCATCACGGCGGGAAATGAGCATCTCGCGCTCGCTCGGGGCACCGCAGGGCGAACGACGGTCGAGGTACTTCAGGATCTCCTCGCGGCCAATGACCATGTGGCACAGCACAATCGCGCCCACTTCGATGAGCATGGGGTGCTTGCGATCAACCTGATGTCCTCGCCGGGTGCGGGCAAGACGGCGCTCCTCGAGGCGACGATCGTGGCACTGCGCGAGCGCTTTTCGATCGCGGTCATCGAGGGTGATCTTGAGACCGACAACGACGCCGCCCGGATCCGCGCCCACGGCGTGCCGGCGGTACAGATCACCACCGGCACCGCCTGTCACCTGGACGCCCACCTGGTGCATCGGGCGCTGCACGATCTGCCGCTCGAGGGCCTCGACCTGCTGTTCATCGAGAACGTGGGCAACCTCGTGTGTCCCGCCAGTTTCGACCTCGGGCAGCACCGTAACGTCACGCTGCTGTGCACTACGGAGGGCGACGACAAGCCTGCCAAGTATCCCGTCATGTTTCGCGCCGCCGATCTCGTCGTCCTCACCAAGACCGATTTGCTGGAGGTTCTGGAGGACTTCGATCCGGCACGCGCCGAGGCCGCATTGCGCGCACTCGGCCGCGAGACACCGATGATTCGCACCGCGGCACGCCGCGCGCCATCGCTCGGCCCCTGGCTCGAGTGGCTCGAGGCCGAGCTCGCCGCACCGCGCGCGCTCGTGCCGCAGCCGCTGCTGCGAGCACCCGTGACCGCGGCCAGGGCCTGACGTATGTGCCTGGCCGTTCCAGTGCGCGTCGTGTCGCTGCTCGAGGATCAGTGGGTCGAGGTCGAGATCGGCGGTGTGCGCAGCCGCGTATCCACCGCCATTGTCGAGGGGGTTGCCGCCGGGGACTATGTCATCGTGCATGCCGGATTCGCGATCGCGCGCCTTGACGTCGAGGAAGCGGAGAAGACGCTCGCGCTGTTTGATGAGCTTGCCGCGCGACTCACGGGTCCAGTCGATGCGCTACATCCGCGCCTTCCGTGACGGCAGCGCGGCCAGGGGCCTCGCGCAGGCGCTGGCTCGAGAGGTCGACCGCAAGCGCGAATATCATTTGATGGAATTCTGCGGCGGGCACACGCACGCCATTTTTCGCTACGGGGTCGAGGACCTGCTGCCCGCCAATGTGCACCTGGTGCACGGTCCGGGCTGCCCGGTGTGTGTGCTGGCGATCCCGCGGCTCGATGCCGCCATCGAGCTGGCCCACAAGCCGGATGTGACGCTCGTGAGCTACGGCGACATGTTGCGCGTACCGGCCTCGCGCCGGCGGAGCCTGCTCAAGGCGCGCGCGCAAGGCGCGGACGTGCGCATGGTGTACTCGGCGCTCGAGGCTCTCGAGATCGCCGCGGCCCATCCCGAGCGCCAGGTCGTGTTCTTCGCAATCGGCTTCGAGACCACAACGCCCGCGACTGCCCACGTCATCCTCGAGGCGCAGCGCCGCGGCCTCGCCAACTTCACGGTCTACTGCAACCACGTGCTGACGCCCGCCGCGATCCAAAGCATCCTGGACTCCCCCGAAGTCCGCGAGTGGGGTCAGGTACGTGTGGACGGCTTCATCGGACCCTCGCACGTGAGTGCCGTCATCGGCAGCCGACCGTACGAGTTCTTTGCCGAAGAATACCAACGGCCGGTCGTCATCGCGGGCTTTGAGCCGCTCGATGTCCTGCAGGCGATCCTCATGCTGGTGCAACAGCTGAATTCCGGGCGCGCCCACGTCGAGAACGAATTCACCCGCGGAGTTACTCGCCAGGGCAACCGCAAGGCGCAGGCACTGGTCGCCGAGGTATTTGAGCTGCGCCCGCGCTTTGAATGGCGCGGCTTGGGAGAGCTGCCATACAGCGGACTGCGCATCAAGTCCGCCTACGCCGATCTCGATGCCGAGAGGCGCTTCACAATCGACGCGCGGCCGGTGCCGGAAAACAAGGCCTGCCAATGCCCGGCGATCATCCGTGGGGTCAAGAAGCCCACGGACTGCGCGCTGTTCGCCAGCCCTTGCACCCCGCACAACCCGATCGGCTCGTGCATGGTGTCCGCCGAAGGCGCCTGCGCCGCCTACTACAAGTACCGTCGCGGTGCGGTGCGGGCCGCGGGCTGATGCGCATCCTGCTGTTGACGCACAGCTTCAACAGCCTGTCGCAGCGGCTCTATGTCGAGCTCGCCCACGACGGCCACGAGCTCACCGTCGAGCTCGACATCCACGATCGCGTCACACAGCAGGCGATTGACCTCTTCCGCCCGCAAGTGATTCTCGCCCCGTTCCTCAAGCGGGCCATCCCGGCTTCGATATGGCAGCGGCATCGGTGCCTCGTCGTTCATCCGGGGCCGCCCGGCGACCGCGGCCCGTGCGCACTCGACTGGGCGATCCTGCGCGGCCTCCCTACCTGGGGGGTCACGGTGCTGCAGGCGGATGCGCAGTTCGATGCCGGGCCGGTGTGGGCCGCCGCATCGTTTCCGATGCGCAGCGCCCGCAAGAGCAGTCTGTATCGCAACGAAGTGACCGAGGCCGCCGTCCTCGCCGTGCGCACCGCGCTCGCGCGCATCGCGGCGGGTGACGAGCCGCAGCCGCAAGCTCACCTGCCGCAGGGCTGGCAGCCGCCGCTGCGCCAGGCGCAGCGCGCGATCGACTGGAGGCACGACGACAGCGCGACGGTGCTGCGCAAGGTCCACTCCGCCGACGGCTTCCCCGGCGTCGAGGATGTCCTGTTCGGCCGGCGCTTCAGGCTGTTCGATGCATGGCCGGAAAGCCGCCTGACCGGAGCGCCCGGCGCGCTCATCGCGCGCCGCAGCCAGGCGATCTGCCGCGCCACCCGTGACGGCGCCGTGTGGATCGGGGAGCTGCAGCCGATGGACGTGGCGGAGCGTAGTTTCAAGCACCCCGCCACGCTGGCTCTCGGCACCCTGGCGGAAGGGTTGCCGTCGAGCGCGGAGATTCCGCCCGAGGAGCCCGACGCCGGCGGCCGGCGCGAGATTCGCTACGAGGAGCGCGGCCCGCTCGGCTATCTATACTTCGATTTCTACAACGGCGCGCTCAGCATCCAAAGATGTGCGCGGCTACGCGCCGCCTACGCCCAGGCCTTGCGGCGCCCGACCCGCGTCATCGTGCTGATGGGAGGGAGCGACTTCTGGTGCAACGGCATGCATCTGCATTGCATCGAAGCCGACTCGAGTCCCGCGGATGCGTCCTGGAACAATATCAACGCAATCGACGATCTGGCACGCGACATTCTCTCGACCGACACCCATCTGACGATCGCGGCGCTCCGCGCGAATGCTGCGGCCGGCGGAGTCTTCCTGGCCCTCGCCGCCGATCGCGTCCTGGCACGCAGCGGCATCGTGCTGAACCCGCACTACCGCAACATGGGTAACCTCTACGGCTCGGAATACTGGACCTATCTGCTGCCGCGCCGCGTAGGAACCGAGCGGGCCAACGCGCTGATGCAGCGGCGGCTACCGCTTGGCGCGGTGGAAGCGCGCGCCCTCGGACTGATTGACGACCATGCGGGTCCGGCGACGGCCGACTTTCGCGCACTGATCGAGGAGCACGCCGCCGCACTGGCACAGCCGCACGCGTTCGCACAGGCCCTGGCGCAGAAGCGCGCGGCGCGCGCGCGCGACGAGCAGGCGCGCGCGCTGGCTGAGTACCGCGCCGACGAGCTGGAACGCATGCGGCTGAACTTCTACGGCTTTGATCCGAGCTACCACATCGCGCGCTACCGGTTCGTGCACCGCACCCCGCACGCCTGGACGCCGTTGCATCTGGCCCGACACCGTCAGCTGGGCTTCGCGCCGCGCAATGCGCCGGCGCACGCATGAGCAGCGCGGCGTTGCAGTCCCCGACGGGAGCGGTGACCGCCGCGGCGGCGCGCCGCTGGCGAATCGCGGGGCGGGTGCAGGGTGTTGGCTTCCGGCCGTTCGTCTACCGCCTCGCACACGAGTTCGAGCTCAGCGGCTGGGTGCGCAACAGCGGGGGCGTGGTCGAGATCCACGCGCAGGGTCCGGCCGAGCGGCTGCGGGCCTTCGGTGAGGCGCTGCTGACGGACGCGCCGGCCACGGCTCGCCCGCGGCTGCTCGATGCACAGACGGTGAGTGAGGTGGGAGCCCAAGGCTTCCGCATTCTTGCGAGCGCCGTCGGCGCCCAACCGTACGTTCACGTGCCGCCGGACCTGTTCACCTGCGACGACTGCCTCGCGGAGCTGCGCGACCCCGGCGCCCGCCGCTACCGCTACCCGTTCATCAACTGCACTCAGTGTGGACCGCGCTACACGCTGATTCGCGCGCTCCCCTACGACCGGGCGAACACGACCATGGCGCACTTCGTCCTGTGCCCGGACTGCGCGCGCGAATATGCCGATCCGCTCGACCGTCGGTTCCACGCGCAGCCGCTCGCTTGTCCCGTCTGTGGTCCCGCTCTGCGATGGATGGCTGCCAACGGATGCACAGTCGCCGGCAATGCCCCGGCTCTCGCCGCCGCGCACGCGGCGCTGCGCGACGGGCAGATCATCGCCGTCCGGGGTATCGGTGGCTATCACCTCCTGTGCGATGCGGCCGATGCGAACGCGGTCGCCCGGCTGCGGGCCCGCAAGGGGCGCCCCGCCAAGCCGCTGGCCGTGATGGTGCCGTGGCGCGGCGGCGACGGCCTCGACTGCGCGCGCGAGCTGGCTCAGCTCTCGCCGCAGCACGCCGCGGCGCTACGCGATTCCGTGCGGCCGATCGTGCTGGCTCCCGGCCGCGGGAGCTCTGCACTTGCCGCGGGCATCGCGCCGGGACTGCGCGAGCTCGGACTGATGCTGCCCTACAGTCCGCTGCATCATCTGCTGCTCGATGACTTCGGCGCCCCACTGGTGGCGACCTCCGGGAACCTGAGCGGCGAGCCGGTCCTGACCGAGTCCGAGGAAGTCGAAACCCGTCTGGCGCACGTGGCGGACGGATTCCTGCACCATGACCGCCCCATCGCACGTCCTGCGGATGACCCGGTCGTGCGCATGGTGGCGGGCGGCGCACGCCCGGTGCGACTCGGCCGCGGCACCGCACCACTCGAGCTCAGCCTTCCCGGAAGGATGCGGGTCCCGACCCTCGCGGTCGGCGCCTATATAAAGAATACCGTGGCGCTGGCCTGGGACGACCGTCTCGTGGTGTCACCGCACATCGGTGATCTCGGCAGCCCGCGTGCGCGGATGGTATTCGCTCAAGTCGCCGAGGACCTGCAGCAGCTTTATGGCGTGCGCGCCGAGCGCATCGCACACGATGCCCATCCGGACTTTCCCAACACACGCTGGGCGTGCGCCGCCGGGTTGCCGACCCACGCCGTCTGGCATCACCACGCACATGCAGCGGCGATAGCGGGTGAGTATCCGAGCGAAGCAGCTCTGCTGTGCTTCACCTGGGATGGCGTCGGCCTCGGCGCGGACGGCACCCTCTGGGGGGGCGAGGCGTTTCTCGGGCGACCGGGCGCGTGGCAACGCGTGGCGAGTTTCCGTCCATTCAAACTTCCCGGGGGCGAGCGCGCCGCGCGCGAGCCGTGGCGTACGGCGGCGGCATTGTGCTGGGAGAGCGGTCAGCCCTGGCCGGATGGCATGCAGCCCGCGGAGCCGCTCCTGCGCCGGGCTTTCGATGCCGGCTTGAATGCGCCAGCCACCACGGCGGTCGGTCGCCTGTTCGACGCGGCGGCCGCCCTGCTCGGGCTTGCCCGGCAGGTGAGCTACGAGGGTGAGGCGCCGATGCTGTTGGAAGCGCTTTGTGAGGAGGAGGCTCCGCCGGTTGCATTGCCGCTGCGACGCGACGCGCTCGGCATCTGGCGCAGCGACTGGGCGCCACTGGTGGCGACGATGCTCGACGGGCGACGCACGGTGGCGGCGCGCGCAGCGGTGCTGCACGCGAGCATGGCACAGGCCCTGTGCGATCAGGCATGCGCGGTACGTGAGACATGCGAGGTCGCGCGCGTGGGACTCGCCGGTGGTGTTTTTCAAAACCGCATCCTCACCGCCCAGGTGCAGCGCCAGCTGACCGCGCAGGGGTTTGAAGTCCTCATACCCGAGCGCCTCCCGGTGAACGACGCCGCGATCAGTTACGGCCAGCTCGTCGAGGCAGCCGCCGCGCAGGCGCCTCGCTGACGCGGATGGCACGCAGCAGCGCATTTCGGGCGACCCACGTCAGCCTCGCGCACGGCAACGGCGGGCGGCTGATGCGCGAGCTGATTGAAGAGCTGTTCGTGCCCCCACTCGCCAACCCGCATCTGGACACGCGCGTCGACGCCGTCGCACTGCCGACTCCGACCGACGAGGAGCTGGTGGTGACCACTGATGGATTTACCGTGAAGCCGCTGGAGTTCCCCGGCGGCAACATCGGCTCGCTCGCGGTCCACGGCACCGTCAACGATCTGGCCGTCAGCGGCGCCACTCCGCGCTACATGACCTTGAGCACATTTCTGGAAGAGGGTCTGGAGATCGCGCAGTTGCGCCGCGTCATCGACTCTCTCGCCCGTGCGGCGCGGGACTGTGGAGTGGCCGTCGTGGCCGGGGATACCAAGGTCCTCGGCCGCGGCGATTGTGACGGGATCTACCTCGCGGCTACCGGAGTCGGCTTCCGGCCGCGGGACACGCACCTGTCGCTTGACCAAGTGCGCGCCGGCGACCGGATCCTGGTCAGCGGGACGGTCGGTGATCACGGCGCCGCGGTGATGCTCGCGCGGCAGGAATTTGGACTGCGGGGTGACCTGCAGTCGGATGCGGCCAGCGTGTTACCCGAGACACAAGCCCTGATGCGGGTCGCCGGCCTGCGCTTCATGCGTGATCCGACGCGCGGAGGGCTGGCGACCGTTGCCCACGAGCTCGCACGAGCCGCCGATGTGACGGTGCATCTCTCCGAGGCCCGCATTCCGGTCAATGACGCCGTCCAATCCGTCTGTGAGCTGCTCGGCTTCGATCCGCTTTATCTGGCGTGTGAAGGCCGCGTCGTCGCGGTGGTCGCGCCGGAGACGGCGGAGGCCGCACTCGCCGAGCTGCGCACGCTCGCACCGGGCGCGGCGCTGATCGGCGAGTGCCGTGCGGGCGCGCAGCAAGTCGTGCTGGATACCGGGTTCGGTGGCCAGCGCGCGCTCGATGAGCTGGAAGACGACCCTCTGCCACGCATCTGCTGAGCCCGACGGCGATTACCAGGGCGATCTCGCCGAGGCCGCCGTACGCCGCGCCGGGGCGCCTCCTGCGTGATCAACGCGATCACCCTGACGCTGGGCACGCAGCTCCACGCAGCTCCTCGATACGCACTGATGCGGATTCAATCGGGCCGGAACAGGACTACGCTTCGCTCGCAATAAAGGGCAAACGGAAAGAAAGAGGAGGATTTATGAATCTCATTCGTTGGGAACCATTTGCGGGAATGGACCAGATGTTCAACCCGTTGCTCCCGAACCTGTTTGGCCGCGTTCCGCGCTATTTAGGATCGGGCGATGCAAACTATGACTGGACCCCCTCGGTCGACATCAGCGAGACCGGCGAGGAGTATCTGATTCGCGCAGCGCTGCCTGCCGTGAAGAAAGAGGACGTGAACGTCACGGTTGAGGACGGCATGCTGACACTGGCCGGCGAACGCCAGCAGAAAGAGGAGCTGAAGGACGAGAAGTTCCACAAGGTCGAGAGCTTCTACGGCAACTTCTCACGCAGCTTCGCACTGCCGGAGTATGTGAATGAGAAGGGAATCACCGCCGATGCAAAGGACGGAGTGCTGACGGTGCATATCCCGAAGACCAAGGTCGAAGCGACGAAGCCGACGACGATCAAGGTCCAGTAGAGCAATCTGTGACTCTGCCGCGGGTGGCGATGGTTCGATCGTCACCCACGGTTATCTTGCATTGAGGCGAGCCCCGACCGTCCCAAAAAACGCGAAGGTCCGTTGGTCATTGCGTGCAAATTCAGTGCAGTGACTAACTGCGCCCGCCCACCTGAGGGCGGCCCGAGGAGGCTCCCCTTACTTACCTTGGCGACTCGCGCCAGTCAGGTCACACCCCTGCGACAGTGGCTCGGGATTTCCGGGCGCGGGACTTTGCGACGATCGATATTGGAGAAGTGCACAACCGCCGTACTAATTAGGCGCGATCAGGCCCCCGCTACCACAATAATAGTTTTAACTTCAATCACTTACAAAATAAGACCCGCTACCATGGTCGCGGACCGCGCACTTTTTCGCGTCCACAGCGCCTCTCGTCCCCTAGTTTTTGACTAGTCAGAAGACTAGTCATATGCTCATTAACATGAAGGCAAAGACTTGGCCGGTACAGGATGCTAAAGCTCGCTTCAGCGAGCTCCTGGAGACGTGTGTCCGTGAAGGACCCCAGATCGTCACGCGCCGCGGAGAAGAAACTGCGGTGCTGGTGCCCATGCAGGAGTGGAAGCGGCTCTGCCAGATGTCGCGGCCGTCGTTGAAGGCGTTGCTGCTGACGGACTTCGCGCGCGCCGAGCAGACGGCACCGCCACGTGGGCGGCATCGGAGACGTTCGATTCCGTCGCTTTGAGTATCGCAGTGTACTTACTCGATACCAACATCATCTCGGAACTGCGCAAGCCGCGCCCGAATCCAAAAGTGATTGCTTGGCTTCAGGACGTCGAGGACTCCGATCTGCATCTTTCCGCAGTAACGGTCGGAGAGATCCAGGCCGGCATCGAGGTGACTCGCACTCAGGACCCGGCCAAGGCAGAGGAACTCGAGGCATGGGCTGATCAAGTGGCGGATTCATACAATGTACTCGCGATGGACGCCGCGTGCTTTCGCCGATGGGCCAAGCTCATGCATCGCCAGTCCAGCACCGTCTACGAAGACGCCATGATTGCAGCAACGGCTCTCGTGCACGATCTGACTGTTGTTACGCGCAACGTGCGGGACTTCTCCCGTTTCGACGTGCGGGTGCTGAATCCGTTCGAATAAGCGGCCGCCGAAGGGCCGCTTGCGACCCCGTTTCGGACACTGTGCCGTCAGCAAAGCTGTCGTTCATGGCTGGCGGAACCGGACATTCAGAACACCAGAATCCTGGCGTATCTTCGAGGGCATGGGACGACTCAACCGCTGCAGGCTTGGGTGGCTCTTCCCTCCCCTTTTTGCCGCGACGGGCGCTGGTTATGGGGAGCAAGCGCAATCGTCACCCGCAGGGCAGGGCCGCAAGGAGACGGATGAGGCGGACACGCATCGATCTCCCTATGTTTTCTCCGGCGCGCAAGTCCCAGCAAACAACACCATAAGCGGAGCCCCCGCTACCATATGTACGCAGCCGAAAACTCGCGCGTACATCAATGCGGTGGCTCAGGCGCTGCTGTTCGGCGTTAGGACTCGGATACGGTTTATGCGCCCGTAGAGGAAGCCAACGCACAGAAGCGAATGCGGCCGAGACTGGGCATCGGGCGCTCGCCGTCGCCTCCTCTGCTGTTCAGCATGGTCTCCGTCATCACCGCGGACACGCCAGTTGATGCAAACTCCGTCCACTCGACGGCTATCTTGCCGCAGCTCACTCGAACGACATCAGCCGGAAGCTCGCGGTCCTGCAGGCCAAGAGCTGGGGCTAGCGTCTCGACGACGACATGCGGCGCAGGGCAGATACCGAGCTCCGTTCGGACCACCGCTCCACTTGCACTGACGTTCTCCAGGAAACCTAAGCACCGGCAACCACTGTCACGTGACTGAATACATCTCAGTCGCACCGGTATATTGGTCGAAAGCCGATGGCCCCAGCGATATTCCATTGCCTTCTCCACTTAAGTCCTGTCCGCCGTTTATCCTGCGTCCGACCCGGCTACGTAACCATCCGTATTAGTTCGTACGCACGCAATTCGTGTCGAGTCGGTCCCGAACGCAGCCAGCCGCTGCGACCTTCCGGAAACTATGCGCGGTTGCAAATCGTTGCAGGCCTACTCACGTCCGCGTAACCAGGCTCGCCAGAACCGCCGGGACTTGCACGCGATGAGGGGTATGAAGGTCGATGCGGCCCACCGCAATCGATTTCCGACTGTCACATCAAGCTACCAGCGGCAGTCGGAAATTCACGAAACACCCCCCGCTACCATTGAGTTGGCTCGCAGCGACGTCAGCAATCGACCCGTTGTTAACGGTCCCCATTCCCAAGAGCCGCCACTCAGGTTGCGAAGAGCGGACATCTGCCGTGGCACAGGGTCATGTGGACTTGCGCGACGCACTCTCTGTCGGTGCCGGCAGGCCCACCTTGCGACAGAACGCGGCAAAGCGCGGATCGTCCTTGTAGCGCAGAATGAAGGGGTCGAAGAGAAGGTACTGGATGCCCGGATCGCGGTTATTCCAGGCCCTATCGAGCCACTCGAAGGTTGCCCTGGCGTCGTTTCGCAGCGCGTAAACCTCAGCGATTTGATAAGCATCATTGTTCGCCTGCTTCTCGATCAGCGTCCTAAGCGCCGCATCGGCCGCGCTCCGGTCGCCACCGATCTGCCGCGCGAATGCGAGCGACATGTCCCGAAATATTCCGGGAGGCTCCTGCTGCGCGGCCTCGAGCGCTGCCGGCGCGTTACCGCGCTGAATCTCGATGACCGTGAGCCATGATCGATAGGGCTCCGAAGCAGGCTGCAGCTCGACGGCCTTATTGATCGCCCGCTCGGCCTCATCGAGGCGGTGAAGTCCCAACAAATACGTGGCGAGTGCCTTGTACCCCCAGGCCCGCAGTGGCTCCGTCACGAGCGCCTGCCGCGTAAGCTCGATCGCCTGATCCATCTCACCGAAAGAAGCGAGCGCACTCCCGAGATTGAACTTCGCCCGGGCGTCATTGGGAGAAAGCTCCAGCGCACGCCGATACTCCGCCTCCGCTCCGTGCCAATCGAAGTCGACGAGCTGAAGCACATCACCCCGGGCATTGTGCGCGGCCGCAAGGTCGGGTGAGAGGGCGAGCGCACGGTCGGCCGCCTCACGCGCCTTCGCATACGCCTCCTGCGCCGCTGCACCTTCGAGGAAGTCCCCATTGAGGGCGATCCAGGCCTTCGATAGCTCACTCCATGCGAGCGCATAACGCGGATCGAGCCGGGTGGCCTGCGCGAAGAATTCGATCGCCTTGCGATCGTCGCCTTCCGTACCGCGGGGGGCATAGAACCGGCCCTGCAGCAGTGCATTGTAGGCCTCCAGATTCCCGCTCGCGGGCTGCTCGCTCTGCGCCGCCGCATGCTCAGCCGGCAGGAGCTTGGTCTTCAGTGCCCCCGCCACCGCGCGCGTGATCTCATCCTGTAATGCAAAGAGATCTTTGTACGGCCGGTCGTAGCGCTCCGACCACTGTGTGGTCCCGTCAGCGGCGTCAATGAGCTCCGCGCTCACCCGCACAATCTCGCCCGAGCGCCGCACGCTCCCCTCGAGCAGATGCGCCACCCCGAGCTTTGCACCGATACTGCGGCTGTCCTCCTTGGAATCTCTAAACTGAAACGCCGAAGTGCGCCCGATCACCTTGAGCCCCGGGAACTGCGAGAGCGCGGTGATCAGATCCTCTGAGATCCCGTCCGAAAAGTACTGCTGACCCGCCTCCCCACTTTCGTTCGCGAGCGGGAGCACTGCAATGGAGGTTGCTGCAGGCGGAGTCAAGTGTGTCAAGGCCGCCGGCTTCGAGGTCCAGGTCTTATGGATGGCGAAGTAGGCCGTCGTCGCAGCCAACACACCAAAGGCGACGGCTACAGGTAGGGCGCGCTTTGGACTCCACGAGGTTGCGGAGCGCCTCCCGCTGGGTAGCGTCCCGGAACTAGCTGTCCGGAGTGCACTTGAGGCATCGCCCGACATCAGCCGCTGCACACGCTCGACGAAAGTGGGCTGCGTCTTGCCTCCCGGCAGGCGCGTCCATTGCACCTCTCGAAACCGCTCCGGCACCCGTTCATCATCATCGCGCGTGTCATCGATGACGACGGGCAACAGGAAGGCCAGGTTCGCATCCATAAGGTGAGAGCGATCAATCGCCAGCTTCCATTCGAGGCGGAAGTAGCCCTCACGGCGATCGTGCGTGGTCTGCGAGATCACCGGGAGGAACAGGGCGCAGGTCTTGATGTGCTTGCGGATCGACTGGTCCCACACATCCCCGCCCCGAAGCTCGCTCTGGTCGAACCAGACCTCGATGCCGGCGGCGCGCAATGCCTCGCAAATCCTCTGCGCCGCCTGCGCATCCTCAGAGGCGTAGCTGAGAAACACAGCGCGCGAGGGCTCCGTCACGGGCATTTGACCCCAAGCCTTATTCGTTGTCGTGCACGCTGGGGCGCTTTCTGAGAGCGTCACCTACCCCCTGTTTCGGTCAATGGTACCCCGTGCAGCAACGCGGCAGTCAAATCGCTTCCCTGCCGTCTGAGCCAGGCTCTGCAAGACTCCCCTGCGAACTCAGCGACCGCAATCGGGAAAATTGAAACCGCAGCGTGATCGGCTGCTTGTGGCCGCAAGGAGATGGATGGCGCGGACCTCCGTTGAATGTCCCGGTGAGGCAGTCCGATGCAAAGCGGTGCGTTGCGGCGCTCGGCTGATCCAGGATACGAACCCTGCACCAGCCGAGTCGGGGCGAACCCGATAGTCGCGCCCCTGTTCGTCGGATCCCGTCCGCCCTACCCTGGAGGTCATGAAGACCCTCAGTCCGCGCGACCGTTTCGACGGCGAAATGCCGCGGCGCGCTCGCGCCCGCATTGCAGGCAGCGCCATCGCTGCTCGATTCGCAGATTGTCCGGCGTCAGCGGGTGTCCTCTGCCGCAATGACTTGGAATTTCCTCCCCCCGGGTTTTGCGGCGATCGATATTGGGGAAGTGGGCGACCGCCGTACTATTAGTCGCGAGCACGCCCCCGCTACCAACTAATAGGATGTCTATACCGGTGACATGGGTGACGGTTTATACCGGAGACATGGGTAACAGTTTCGCAGCGAACGGGTTCTCCGCGCTCTCGATGCGACATGTCTCATGGTCAAAGAAGCCTAAGTCATAGCGCATAAAGCTGACCAGCCAGATCTTCTCCTCGACCTGTTTGACCCCGATCTTCTGCCCCGCGAAGGCCTGGCTGAGGTTGATCTTCAGAGGCCCCATGCAGATCCTGCCGCATCGCGTGACGGTGATGGTGCGATCGTGGAAGGGATACTCGAGCTCGGGTAAGCCGCTGTAGAGCCTGGGTGAGCGCGTGTAGATCTCGGCCGGCAAACGCATGTTGAGCCCCTGATGGGGCCGCTCGTGGTTGAACTCCTGGATGAAATGATCGAAGCGGCCCTGCTGCTGCAGGAAGTTCCTCGCTGCAGGCTTGGTGGCTTCCTTCTTGAGCGTCAGATGCATGCGCTCGTGGCGGCCGTTCTGCTGAGGATGGCCGGGCTTGATGCGTTCGATGTCGATCCCCAGCCGCAACCACCACACCGACAGACGCGTCAGGCCGAACAGCGAGTTCGCACTGGCAAAGGGTGCACCGTTATCGGTGCGAATCGCCCTAGGCAAGCCGAGATCCTTGAAAGCCCGCTCAAATACGCTAAAAGCGTACAGCGTCCGGGTGTTCTCCAACGCCTCGCAGCTGATCAGATACCGGCTGGCGAAGTCGGTGATGGTGAGCGGGTAGCAGTAGCGCCGATCCGCCAGCATGAACTCGCCCTTGTAATCGGCGCACCAAAGATCGTTCGGCGAGGAAGGCTTGGACAGCCCGGTTCCCTCGGGCTTGTAGATCCGGCGGCGCCGTCGCTTGACCAGGCCGTGCCGATCCAGGATCGCGTGCACCGTGCTGATCGCCGGGCACTGGATCTCGTCGTAAGTTGTGAACCGGCGTCGAAGTTTGACCAGGGTTTTGGCTCAACCGGCGCTGAAGGCGGATCAGCGCCTCACCGGCATTTCTCGATGAGCATCTGAAGGTTGTCGCATCCGCCCATGGTCAACATTCGACGCCGGACGCTGGTCAACTCGCGACGCCGGTTTACAATTATGTGCAAGACGTCGGTTAGACTTATGCGCCACGTTGTTGGGAGGTTCCGATGCCACGGCGAGAGCAATTGCTCAGTTCATTGAACCTATCTATATCTCGGCTATGGAGCGTTTGCGCTACCAGGTTCTGCGTGGCGTTCATGGTGCTTATGGTCTTTGGGGGCGCTAGTTGGCACCTAATCCAGCCCGTCGCCGCGGCAACATCGAGTCAGTCCGTTGCGCTTGTCACCGGCGCAAACCGCGGCATCGGGCTCGCTCTATCGACAGTGCTGGCTGATAAAGGATGGCGCGTAATTGCGACTTGTCGCGATCCCGAGCATGCGGATGAGCTCAGGGCGCTGTCAGCGAAGCACCCGGCCGTTACGATCGATCGGCTGGATGTCACAGATAGTGCAGCCCTGGACGGCCTGGTCGTCAAGTACCGCGGTCAGCCGATCGATGTCCTCATTAATAACGCGGGAATATTGGGCGATCCGGATGCCCAGCGGCTCGAGCGCTTTGACCAGAAAACATTTGAGGATGTGCTCCGGGTGAATGCGTACGCGCCCCTGCGAGTGGCACAGGCTTTCCTAGACAACGTCGCCGCGAGCCAGCAGAAGAAGATCATTACCCTCACAAGTCGCGCCGGCTCCATTGGTGTCGCCGACCAAGTGCACGACAACTACTTCTATCGGATGAGTAAGAGCGCATCCAACATGAGCATGCGCTTGTTACAGAACGATGTGCGCGCGCGGGGCATTGTGGTCGGACTCATCTCTCCTGGGCCGGTTGACACCCAGATGAACCATGACTTTCGCCACGGTGCGCCGCCATCTCCTTCACTCCAATCGCCGATGCAAAGCGCGACGGCGGTAGTTAAGCTGATCGAACAGCTAACCCCAGAGCGGGCTGCGCATGCCCTCAACTACGATGGCCAGGAACTGCCGTGGTAGTTTCTTCTCATCCGCTCGTGGATCGGGCTGCTGCGACGGGCTCATGGGCGGCGTTGCGAGCGTCCGCTTAGCGGAAAATCGTGAGGAGAGGCCAGACGGCGGCTATTGGGCCGGTTCCGATCGTTCGGGCTGAGTCATCAATGAGGGACTAGTAACCGGTGACGTAAAATATTCGCTCGTGGAGCCTGATTGGGTGCGGGAGCATCTCTATCAAACTGATGTCTCGGGTGACAGTGCCACTGCGCCCGTGATCAGCTCAAGGAGCTCCGCGGTAATCTCCCCTTGTCGGGCCTGACGCCCAGCCTGACGCAGCTCGCCGAGCTTCTTCTCGACATTGTCGTGTGCCGCCTCCATAGCCGCGAAGCGCGCGGCATTTTCGCTCCCGATTGACTCGACCAGCGCCTCGGTAAGTAGCGCGAAGACATATTCGGCCATGAGCCTCTCGAGCAGCCGCCTCGGAGCCAGGTTGTGAAGCGGCGCCTGCCGGGGTTGTGTAAGCGCGAGAGCCGCCGTATCGAGCGGCAACAGCAGGTGACGCTCGATCGCCGGGGCGATGCCCTGCCGGCAGCGATCCGAGATCAGTTCGATGCGCTTGATCTCGCCCCGGACGATGCGCGTGTAGAGTTCATGCGTCAGGCCATTGACGACTTCGGGGACACCGCTCACGCGAGTCGCCATCGAGTGAGTCCAGGTTGGGTTCCGTCCTCGCTCGTACGCGAGGGCCGCACCGCGGCTGCCGATCACGAAGAGCTGGTCCGTGGGCTCAAGCAGCTTCTCCGCCGCCTCGAGCAGCCGCCCGTTGAAGCCGCCGACGAACCCATGTTCGGCCGCGCACAGGATCACTGCGCGCCCGCCGCGGCCCGGCGCCCCTTCATGAGCGGGCTGTGGCATGAGCAACAACGCAGCGCCAATCGCCTCCGCCACGCAGTCGGCGTAGCGGCGAATGCCAGGCAGGGCGCGCTGCGCTTCCTGTACGCGCATACCGGCGAGGGAACGCATCGCCCCGACGATCTCGAGCAGCTCGCCCATGCCGGCGATGTGTCCGTTGATTGCCGCAAGGCGCGTCATGCGCGGGGCTCTGGCGGGCTACTCGTGGCCGCGCAAATTGACTGCGAAAGGGCCTGAAGCGCGACGGTCAGGCGGGCACGGGCGTCGGGCACGAGTACTGGTTCATGATCAGCGATGGCCAGAATCTCTGGGCAGTGAGCAGCCAGCCAGGGGGCCAGGGCGGTACGGAATACAGGGATGCGGTCCAGCGGGACGCTGTCGAGCACGCCGTCGCCGAGTGCGCAGAGCAGCGCCACTTCCTCCCCGAGCGACAGTGGCGCGAACTGCCTCTGGCCGAGAACCGCACGAATGCGCCGGCCGTGTTCGATCACCTTTTGCGTGCGCGCGTCGACCATCGTGCCAAAGCGCGTGAATACCTCGAGCTCGAGGAACTGTGCGTACTCGAGCCGCAGGCTCTCAGAAACGGCTTTCAGCACGGGCGCCTGCGTCTTGCCGCCGACGCGCGAGACGCTCTTGCCCACGTCCACGGCGGGCTTCTGGTCCTCATAAAAGAGTCGCGGGTCCAGGAATATCTGGCCGTCGGTTATCGAGATCAGGTTGGTCGGAATGTAGGCACTGATATTGCCGGCCTGTGTTTCGGCAATCGGCAGTGCGGTGAGGGAGCCGCCCCCGAGCTCCGGTGCCAACCTGGCCGCGCGTTCGAGCAGGCGCGAGTGGATATAGAAAATATCGCCCGGATAGGCTTCACGGCCCGGTGGCCGGCGCAGCAGAAGAGACACTTCCCGGTAGGCGGCTGCGTGCTTCGTGAGGTCGTCGATGACAAGCAGCACGTCCCGTCCACGTGCCATGAAGTACTCGGCCATAGAGCACGCTGAATACGGCGTGAGCCATTGCAGGCCAGGTGCCGCATCGGCCTCACCAACCACGAAAATGCTCCGCTCCGGCGCCCCGTAACTGCGTACCGCCTCGATCACGCGCGCAACCGAGGACATCTTCTGACCCACCGCGGCATAGACACAGATCACGTCGCTCGATTTCTGGTTGATGATGGTGTCGACCGCAATGGCAGTCTTGCCGGTTTCCCGATCGCCGATGATGAGCTCGCGTTGCCCCCGGCCGAGCGGGATCATGGCGTCGATCACCAGCAGACCCGTCGCCAGCGGCCGCGTGACGAGTGCGCGATCGATAATCATGGGAGCGGGCTGCTCGACCGGCGAATACCGCCTGACCTCGAGTGGCCCTTTTCCGTCGAGCGCTACCCCCAGGGGATCCACCACTCGCCCGAGCAATGCATCACCTACCGGCACACGCGCCACCTGCCCAGTGCCGCGCACAGTACTGCCGGCGGCTATGCCATCGCTTTCGCCCAACAGCAGACAGCCGATCGTCTCCTCGCCGAGATCGATGGCGAGGCCCTGCACCCCGCCGGCGAACTCGAGCAGTTCATCGAGCCGTGCGGTGGGCAGTCCCGCCACGGTGGCGACGCCGTCGCCGATCCTCAGTACGCGGCCAATGTGCTCCAGTCGTGGCGTGAGCGCCGTGGATCCCAGACGTTGGCGGCTGAGATCGACCCACTCGTGTAGTTCCTCAGTGAGAGTCGGCATGAGCGCCGACCTCCGCGCGCATCGCGGCGAGCGCACTTTCCCAGGAGAAGCTCAAAACCGCGGTGGGAAAGCGCAGCTCGGCGCCCGCAATGAGCTCTGGCTTTACCTCGAAGGCGAAGGTGATTGCAGTGCCGAGCAGCGGGCGCAGCCGCTCACGCCACGAGTCGGCGGTGGAGGCCGGCAGTGGTGCCGCTGTGACCACGATCAGCGACTCGCCCGCGACCAGCTGGCGAGCGAGCGCGTCGCGCTCCGACGGCACGAGGTCCCTGAGATATTGCTCGATGCGCCCGATCCAAGCCTCCCCGCGCAGCGCCATGGGGACGGCCGCGAGCAGCTGCTGGGCAAATTGTGCACCGAGCTCGAGGGCGAGGCGTTGCGTTTCTGCGAGTGCCTGCTGCCGTTCGGCTGCCAGAGTCTTGCGGGTACTCTCCAGCAGCGCTTGCACGTCGCGCTCGCCCTGAGCAAGGCGCGTGGCCGTCATTTCCTGAATCTGCCTCGCAGCCGCCTTGAGTGCGGCCTCTCGCTCGGTGGCTATTCCAGCGCGCTCGGCCTCGACAGCCGCGAGCTGGGCCCTCGCCTTCTCCTCCGCTGCCGTCGCGTCAGCGTACTGCCGCTGTACCTCCGCCTTGCGCGTCTCGACCAGGCGCAGCACCGGCCGGTACAGAAAGCGGTGCAGTAGCCACACGAGTACCCCGAAGTTGACGGTCTGGAGACCGAGCGTCCACCAATCGAGATGCATGGCTCTAACGTGCCAGCGGATTGGCAAACAGCAGCAGCAACGCCACCACCAGGCAGTAAATGGCCATGGTCTCTATCATGGCAAGGCCGACGAACAACGTGCGGGAGATGGTGCCCGCGGCTTCGGGCTGGCGTGCAATCGCGTCCATCGCCGCGGCGACCGAGCGGCCTTCCGCGAAAGCCGGACCGATCGAGCCGATCGAGACGGCGAACGCCGCGCAGATGATGGAAATGGTTCTGGCATCCAAGGGAATCTCCTTTAGCCTGACTCCGCCCTGCCAACGGCAGCGCCGATGAAGACGGTGGCAAGTATGGTGAAGATGTAGGCTTGGACCAGTCCAACGACAATCTCGAGCACCATCAGCGGGATCGGCACGAACAGACCCGCCAGCGCGACGACCAAGCCGATGACAAATTCACCGCTCATGATGTTGCCGAACAGCCGCACCATGAGCGAAAAGGTACGCGTAATCTCGGACAGAACGTTGAGCGGCAGCATGATGAGCCTCGGTTCGGCGAAGCTGGCCAAGTAGCCGCGCAGACCCCGGGAGCGAGCCCCGAAGTAATGAACCGAGAAGAATACGATCAGGGCGAGCGCTGCGGGTGTCTCGATCCGGCCGGTCGGCGCCTCCACGCCCGGCACCAGGCCGCTGAGATTCGCCACGACGAGAAAGATGAACAAAGTCCCGAGCAAGGGCAGGAAGGGCCGGGAATCCTTGCGGACGATGTCCTCGATCTGCCCCGCCATGCCGTTGACCAGACTCTCCACCACCGCTTGCCTCCCGTCCGGCATGCGTTGCAATCGGTGCGTCACGAGGCGACAGAGCACCGCTAACACAACGATGATCAGCCAGGTCGTCACCACCGGACGCGTGATCGGCACCGGACCGAGATGAAAGACGACCGTGCTGGTGATGGGCGATTCTTGCATTAGCAGACCCTGCGCTTGCCCTGGAGCACGAGCGCGCGCGCCAACAGGAACCCGCCGAACGCCGTGAGCAGCGCCAGGGCATCGAGTCTTGCTGCCAGGAGAAAGAAGGCAATCGCTGCGCCGACGCGCCCCAGACTGAGCACCATCACGGCGGCCCCGCTCCGCCCCTGGGACAGCATCACCACGGTGCGCCGCAGGGCAGCGAAGTAAGCCAGACCGAAGGCACAGCCCGCGAACGCCATCGAGATCGCCAGAGGGTCGAGTAAGCGGGCGAAGCTCATGCGCCGTGCATCCTCTTCCAGGCCAGCGTGCAGCCGAGTGCTAGTCCGGCCACGAGCAGACCGAGCGTCCAGAAGATCCCCATCTCGAGATGACGATCGAGCCATCGCCCCGCGAAAATGCCGATCAGCGTCGGCAGCACGATCGTCCAACCGAGCGCACCGATCATGGCAAGATTCTGACCGACGGACCGCTCGCCCTCCTGCTGCCAGCGCGCGCGCCGGGCCTGGCGCATGCGCACGGCAGCCTGGAGGCGCTGGTCGTTCTCCGGCCCCACAGTCACGGCTCGAACCCCTCCTCTAACACGGCGACCGAAGGGCTGGCCGTCGCCGCCGCGCGCTCGGGTCTCAGGAAGCGGCAGATCTGTCGGATCGCGGCGAGGTAGAGACGTTGTGCATCGCTGCGCGCCTTCACTTCTTCCTCCGTTCGCCGTCTGAAGCTGCCCAGCACTTCCGTCTCCAGCCGACTGAGGTCGTCATCGACGACGGCTTCGCGCGTGGCGACATGGATTGTGTCTCCGCCTCGCACCTCGAGCGTGCCCCCGCGCAGTGCAACGTGGTGCTCGCGCCCCGCTTGGTCACGCCAGGTCGCCACTGACAGTGAGAGCGCCGTCAGAAAGTCCGCATGCCCGGGGAGAATACCGAAGGCGCCCGTGTCGTCTTCGGCGCGCAGGTGCGCCACGTCGTTCGCTTCAACTACGATTGCAAGCGGCGTGGCAACCGAGAGTTTCATGTCAGGCACCTGCCGCGCTGCGCTCGCGCCGTCGCGCCTCGCCGATGTCACCGACCATATACAGCGAGCTTTCGTTCCAGTCATCGGCCTCGCCATCGAGAATCGCTCTGCAACCGGCGAGCGTCGCGTCGAGCTCGCAGGTCCGTCCCGGCTTGCCGGTGAATGCGACCGTAACCATGAAGGGCTGCGTGAGATAGCGCATCAGGCGGCGCGCGCGCTTGACGACGCGCCGATCCGGGGCGCTGAGCTCCTCGATGCCAAGCAGCGCAATGATCTCCTGCAGGTCCCGGTAGTGCGCGATGGTCTTACGGGCCTCCTGCGCCGTCCGATAGTGGGCTTCTCCGACCAGCCTCGGATCGAGAAGCGTTGAGGTCGAAGCGAGCGGGTCGACCGCCGGGTACATGCCTTCGCTCGCCATGTTGCGTGACAGCACGATCGAGGAATCGAGGTGGCTGAAGATCTCGGTCACGGCCGGATCGGTGAAATCGTCCGCCGGCACGTATACAGCCTGGATCGAGGTGATCGCCGCACCCGCCACGGAGGCGATGCGTTCCTCGAGCTCGGCGATTTCGCTCGCGAGCGTTGGCTGGTAGCCGACACGCGACGGCAGACGGCCGAGCAGCCCGGAAACTTCGGCGCCTGCCTGTACGAGCCGGTAGACATTGTCGATGAGCAGCAACACGTTCTGGTGCGCCGCGTCCCTGAAATACTCCGCGATCGAGAGTGCGGTCAGACCCGCACGCCAGCGCGCGCCCGGCGGCTCGTTCATTTGACCGAAGACCAACGCGGTGCGTGCCAGAACGCCTGACTGCCGCAGCTCGAGCAGCAGCTCGTGGCCTTCACGCGAGCGTTCGCCGATGCCGGCAAACACCGAAATCCCCGAATGATGCTCGACGGTGGAACGGATCAACTCCATAATCAACACGGTCTTGCCCACTCCGGCGCCCCCGAACATCGCGGCCTTGCCACCCTTGACGAGCGGTGCCAACAAGTCGATGACCTTGATGCCCGTGTGGAACCGCTCGAGGCCGCCGCGAAGGCGGTCGAGCGGGGGAGCACGTGCATGAATGGGCCGATATTGCGTGGCACACGGGAGTGCGGCCCCGCGATCGGCGGGCTCGCCCACCGCATTGAGGAGGCGACCGAGTACCGCATCGCCTACCGGCACCCGAATCGGCGCGTGCGTAGCCTTAACCGTGACGCCCCGGCTAATCCCGCTCGTGTCTTCCAGCGCTACGGCGCGAACCGTCACGGGATCAAGGTGCTGCTGGACCTCGGCGAGGAGTGGACGGCCCCCATCGCGCAGTATTTCTATGCCCTCCTCAATCGCCGGCAAGAATCCAGCGCTAAACCGTACGTCGACGACCGAGCCGTGAACCGCGATGAGGCGCCCGCAGAATTGCTGGTCACGCGTTTCCGGTGTTCCTGCCATGAGCTCCTTTCCCGCGCTTGCCCCGGGGTGGCGTTGCGCAATCGTGTAATCATGGCCTGCTTCCCGGAGAATCCCAACGTTGCACGAGCGGCCGCCGCAGGTGCGTCAACGAAACAAATCTACAGGAGAGATCGGCAATCCCCATGCGTACAAGTTCGTATCTCCCGCGCACCAAACCGACGCAACCACGTCCAGCGGCTCAAGAGCCCGACTGCGAGGCTGCGATCCTCGCCCCGGCGTGACAGCGAGCAGGCACCATGTGGCACGCGTGAAACCGACACTCGCTGAGTGACGGAAACCCCTGATTGCAGCGGATAGCCATCGCGGAGCAGCTTAGCCGAGTGCGTTAAAAATCCAGGAGTGCGCCGTGAACACCAAATCCCTTCTCGCCGCCTTGGCCGTGGTCTTGGGGAGTATGAGCATTGCGTCTGCGGCAGAGCCCCCGTCAGCAGCGCCTGCAGGTCCATCGAAAGAAATGCGCGAAAAGATGGCGACTTTTCATGAACAGTTGGCCGCCTGCCTGCGCTCCGACAAACCGATCGCTGAGTGCCACAAGGAGGCCATGAAGCACCATCACGCGATGATGGGCAAAGAGGGCTGTCCCATGATGGACAAGGACGGCGGCATGATGCAAAAGCAGTCCGGTAAGACGGACGAGCCTAAGTAGCCGGTCTTACGCACGTTCAAGTCCCGCGCGTCATTTGCCGTCAGGCGGTCCTACCGCGCCTCTCCCTGGGCCAGAGCTTAGCGCGTAGATGAAATAGTGAGCACCGGCAGGAGCGGGATGGAGGTTCTCCAGGCACCGATGCAGATAGTTGAAGCCCGCCGCAATTTCGGACTCCGACCAGTTGCGTACTTCGAGCACCTCCACCGCGCCGTCCTGGTACGTCACTGAAATCTCGATCGGCTCCGCATCGTAGAACGCCTCGAACAGCCTCTGCGCCGGAGCGGTCTCGAGGGTGGCGTTGATCGCGTTGACGCCACTCCGCCGTCCGGCGATGCGAGCGATCAGCGGCTCACCCCCGCCCTTCAGCGTAAAGCTAAGCGCGGTGATCGGCGGGCGTTCTTTGACAAGGCCGTTCCGCTCCTGACTCACCACCTGGAACGCTACGGCGCGGACACGGACGATGGGCGTGTCACCGCGCATGACTTCATCAACGGTGATTGCCCATTCTGATCTCGGTACCTCCGGGGAGAGGTGATTGCCGAGGATCGCGTAGCCGCACGTTGCGGTCCAATACCGGGATCCGACCCGGAAATATCTCTCGCTGAAGGTTACGTCGTTCCGCAAAAGCATGATATGCGGCGACGTGCCAGGGGGTTGCGCGCTCCCCTCAGGTGCTTGCGCCATTGCGCTGCTTCCGACGAGCGTCGCAATCCAGGCGATCGCGTGTAGGCGGACGTTCATAGCCCGCGTCCCCAAGGCTTCTGCGTCACTGCCTCTGCGGCGAGTGAGATCGTGTCCGGTGTGCTGAAAGGCCGTCTGACGCATTGCTGCGGGCCTCCATCGGAGCTATCTAACAGTTGGATTGTAGTTCCCCTCGCAGGTTTCCATACCGTTTTAATGTTGCATTAACGAGCTTCCAACTTCGGGAAGGCCCCGAAAGCAGACGCGGGTGACTGGCAGCAGTCGGTCAATACCGGCCGAGTCCCAAAGCGGCGTCCGGCTACTGATCACCTCCCTGGCTTGGATGCGCCGTGGCGCTGCCGCGAAATGGCAGCACACTGCGCCGCGTCATTAGATGAATGACCAGTATGACTATCTGAGACGAGATGACAACGTGGACACCGATCGTTGGACCGTGGCCGAAGCGAAAGTGCTGGTCGTTCTCTTTAGTGTGTTCTACACACGGGCCATGACCTGATACAACCCGCCTGGAGACTCCGACTGTGGCAACATACCCGTTGCGCACCTGAGCACTTCCGTCGCGCCGTCCTGGTCTGTTGACCACATTCGACCCGAGGGCCTGACATGAACCTGAACCGAACCGTGAACCGGATCCCCACCGCATTTGTCGCCGCCCTCATGGTCGCCGCGTTCAGCGCAATCGCGCGCGCGCAGGGGGAGCCTGGCGTGCAGTATTCGGACCCGAACGGATTCTTCACCGTAACGCTGCCGGCCAGCTGGGGCGTCAGGCCCTATCCAGCCCAGAGTTTCAAATCCTTCGCGCTCAACGCCGGTACCGCCGATGGAAGCATGGGTATGTCCGTCTGGATCTTCCCGGGCGTCCAATCAGGCGAAGCGGCGATCGGTCAGCTACGCGGCTGGGTAGCCTCGAACCGCGGTCGGATGAACTGGCACGAGCAAGCCCCCGTCAACAGCGGTGGGCGCCAGTATCGCCAATTCTTCGGCGACACCGCGTATGACCAGGGCGGCGCGTGGGACTGGATAAACTTCGTGCGCAGCTTTCAGGGCGGCACGGTAATCGTCACGATCGCCGCCCCGAAGGGACGCCTGATAGCCGTAATGCCGCAGCTGCGGCAGGTGTTCAACACGTTCGACCCTGGCGGCTGACATGAACCTGAACCGCGCCAGGCAGTCGCCTGGCACGGCCACCACAATCCTGTGGAGGCCTGCCGTCTGAGTACAGCGAACGCCAGGCACGCGAGGGGCTAATCCGCCGCTATCTGCAGGTGATCGGGTCCCAGACCTGCGTGGTAGCGTTCGTAGATCTGCTGATAGGCCGTCTCCAGGTACCTGGTGGTGAGTGCGGTAGCGAACAGCGGCGATGTGAGGCGGTTTTGCTCCAGGCGTCTTTTGATCTCCGCCAGCCGCACCGCCTCCGATGCAAGCGAGATCGCCAGCGCTTCATAAGCGCTCTGGCCTGGAGCGATGAGCTGCGGCAGATCGAGCGCCGTGAGAAGGCTTGCCGCGACGCGCGAGACAAAGGACGCGCCCAAGCGCGTGACGACGGGCAACCCGCACCAAAGAGCCTCGCTTGCCGTCGTATGGGCGCCACACGGAAACGTGTCGAGAAAGAGATCCGCAACACGATAGCGTGCGAGGTGTTCCGCGAGTGGGAGGTTCGCCGCGAACACCAGGCGCTCGCGACTTATACCGTGACGCTCGGCCTCGCCTCCCAGGTTCCTGGCGACGACGGGGCTCTCGGACAACAGCCATAACACGCTATCCGGTACCGCGCGCAGGATCCGCATCCATCCTGCGAAAGCCGGTGCATTGATTTTGTAGGAGCTGTTGAAGCAGCAGAACACAAATCCGCTTTGCGGCAGCCCGAGTTCCGCCCGCGAGAAGCGCTTACTAGTATCCGTTCCTGCCCGGCCGTTGATCTGGTAGCTGTGCGGAAGGTAGATCACCTTCTCGGTGTACTCCGCGCGCGCTTCAGCAGGAATCACTGTTCTATCGCCGATGATGTAGTCAATGTAGCGAGCGCCCATCGTGGCCGGGTAACCCAGATAGGACACCTGGATGGGCGCGGCGCGGTGCGCAAAGATTCCCGGTCGACAATCCTGGGTGAACCCCTTCAGGTCGATCGCAATGTCGATGCTCAGGTCGCGCGAGATTTCAGCTACTTCGCGATCGGATTTCCCGTGTACCTCCACGAATCGATCGGATGAACGCTGCAGTCGACGGGTCACCTGGTCGGGACTATGTCTGCCAAACGCAAAGGCGCTCACCACGAAGCGCCTGCGGTCGTGGTGGTCGACCAGGCCGGCCATGAGTTGCGTGGTCGCGTGACTATAAAAGTCCGCGGAGTAGTAACCGATACGGATCACCTCAGCGCGCTTTCTCCTGGGAGGCACTGGGAGCCGACACTCCTGGCGCTCACCCTCATGCGCAAAAATTTCGCCTGCGCGGCGCTGCAGGGTCAGGTGGTCGCTGAAAGCCAGCACGGTGAACGGCTGTGTCACCTTGCTGCCCTTGCCCAGCTCGGCCGTGAGGGTCACGAACGCTGCATCCACGCCGGCCCAATCACACAGCTGTAGCTTGGTATGCAGCCACGCCCCGAGGAGCCAGTCGACTCCCGGATTGATCTGCAGGGCGCGCCCGTAAGACTGCAGCGCTTCCTCCAGGCGATTGAGATCCTGCAGGGCGTGTCCCTGGTTGTTGTAGGCGTCGACGAGGTCGGGATTGTCGTGTAGTGCGCGCGCGTAGCTGGCCAGCGCTTCGTCATAGCGCCCAAGTTCTTGTAGCGATGTGCCGCGATTGTTGGCTGCCTGGGAGAAGTTCGGTGCAATCTCCAGCGCACGATCATAGTTGTGTATTGCCTCCTCGAAACGCCGCAGCCGATGCAACGCGAGGCCTCGGTTGTAGTAGGCCTCGGCAAAGCGGGGAAGAAGCCGCACGGCGTGTGCGTAGCTTTCCAGGGCCTCCTCGGTACGGTTGAGGTCCTGAAGCGTCACGGCGCGGTTGTAGTGGGCCTGACCGTCGTCTGGCTGCATACGGACCAGGCGATCGTAGCTCTCCAGAGCGGCGTCGAACTCACCCAGTGCGCGCAGCGCTCGACCGCGGTTGTTGTAGGCCTTCCAGTAGCGCGGGTCCAACTGCAACGCACGCTCGTAGAGAGCCAAAGCGTCTCGCAAGCGACCAAGGTCGCACAAGACATTGCCGTAGTTACTGTGTGCGACGGCGTCGTTCGGACGAGCGGCGACGGCGCGCTTGAATAAATCTGCGGCCTCCTCGACGTGGCCTGACTGCGCCTTGATGATGCCGAGGAGATTGAGCGCCTCAAAACTATCGGGCCGTGCTTGCAGTATCGCGCTGCAGAGCTTCTCAGCTTTGGCCCATTCATTGGCCGCATAAGCCCCCGAGGCTGCCTCGAGGGCTTGCTTCACATCGATTCCCGGTTCAGCGCTAAACCGCAAGAGGAACCCCGTTTGGCGCGCAGGCTCCCCGTCAGACGGAGATTGCCAGCCGCTCCGAGCCGTAGACCCGTGCGGTGACGGCGAGCATGAGTGCAGCGGTCACGAAACCGCAGACAAAGCACATCACAACCTGGACGGCAGTCATCGAGCCGCCCATCAGCAGCTCAGTAATGCCAACCTGCTGGCTGAGCAGCGGCACCGCATACATCCACGGGGCCGTCTTCACAGGCATCACGCTGAGCAGCACCGAGGGGAGTGCCGGCACCAGCATGAGAATGCCGAGGTACGTCTGCGCCTCCCGGTAGCTCCTCGAGAAGGCGGCCACGAGCGTCTGCACCGCGGCGATCAAGAGCACGAGCGGCAGCATGAGCGCGACCACCTCGAAGGCGAAGGCCGGCCCGAGGTTGAGGTCCATGCCGAGCTTCTCGGTGGGAATGAGGCGCCCCGCGATGGTGAACGCCGTGACGCAGATCAGCAGGCTGCTCACCGAGAAGGCGCAGATCGCTCCGATCTTGCCCAGCAGGATGCGCCAGCGCGGCACGGGATTGGCGAACAGCGGCTCCAGCGATTGCCGTTCGCGCTCCCCGGCCGTGAGGTCGATGGCGAGGTACATGCCGCCGATGAACACGGTCACCACGAAGAAGTAAGGCAGGATCGCGAACAAGGCGCCGGCCCGCGACCGCGGCGTCGACTGGTCGCGCTCATCGACGACGACCGGGCTGGCCAATGCGGGCGAGAGCCCGCGCGCGACGAGGCGCATGGCGCCGTTGAGGCGCGAGTAGCGCTCGAGCATATTTTTCAGGCGGTTCACGGGCTGCTGCATGTCGCGCCGCGAGGAGTCGTAGTACAGCTCGACCTGTGCCGGGTCGCCCTTCTGCCAGGATTTACCGAAGTCAGCCGGAATGCGCAGCACGGCGGCCGCGACGCGGTCGCGCACGGCCGCAACCGGATCCGCGACCGGCGGCTGCGGATCGAAACCCTGCTGGCGCAGTGCCTCGAGGAGATTCGGAGCATTACTCGCTCCGATTACCGGCAGCTCGAGCGGCCCATCGGCCTGGTTCAGCTGGCGCGAGATCACCACGTTCATGATCACGATGAACATCAGCGGGGCGATCAGCGGACCCGTGACCAGGGCGTTGATCAGGGTGCGCTTGTCACGCAGGTTCTCGCGCACCTCCTTGAAAAGGACGACCAGCGCGGCGTTCATGCCGCGAGCCCCTCTGCGCTGCCGATGATCTTCACGAACGCTTCCTCGAGGTTGGATTCGCCGGTCTGCAGGCGCAATGCATCCGGTGATTCGTCGGCGACAACGCGGCCCTTTGCAATGACGACGATGCGGTCACAGAGCTGCGCGACCTCCTGCATGATGTGGCTCGAGAAGAGCACGCAGCGCCCCTCGGCGCGCAAGTCGCGCATGAATTGGCGCATGCGGCGCGTGGCCATGACATCGAGGCCGTTGGTCGGCTCGTCGAGCAGCACGTTTTTCGGGTCGTGTATCAAGGCCCGCGCAATCGCCGTCTTCACGCGCTGCCCCTGCGAGTAGCCCTCGGCGTGCCGATCGGCGAAGTCGCGCATCTCGAGCACGTCGATGAGCGCTTCGCGGCGGCGTGCGCCCTCGTCGGCTGGCACGCCCTGCAGTTGCGCGAAGTAGTCGATGTTCTCGCGCGCGCTGAGGTGCTTGTACAGGCCACGCGCATCGGGCAGCACGCCAAGCCGTTTACGTACCGCGAGTGGATCGGCCGCGGCGTCGGTGCCATCGACCAGCACCCGGCCGCTGTCGGGCCGCATCAGGGTATACAGCATGCGCAAGGTCGTCGTTTTGCCGGCGCCGTTAGGCCCGAGGAGACCCGTGATCTCGCCGTCGCGCGCCGTGAAGCTGACACCGTCGACCGCACGGATCTCGCCGAATGCCTTGCGCAGGTTCTCGACCTGGATCACGGCGCGGCTCCGCTGAAGTCGACGAATGCCGGCGTCGGCCCGAGGCGGTCCAGACAACTGCTGTCGAGGGTCTTGGGCTGCGGGTTGTCGATGAACTGCTCGATGAGCTTCGGCATGCAGCCGCGCCCGAGCACCGCGTGACCCTGACCTTTGAGCACCAGATGCCGCGCGTTACCGAGTCCCTGCATGATCTCCTCGCCGTACCTCGGCGGCGTGACGGGGTCGCGCGCGCCCGAGAGGATCAGGATGGGCCGGTCGCTCCGTAGCGGAGCGTGAAAGTCGGCTGGCATCGCGCCGTGCGGCCAGATCGCGCACTGCGCTTTGATCTGTTCGACGAGCAGATTGCCGAGCAAGGTGTCGGCGTCCTGCGGCTGCTCGCGCAGCTGGTCGGCGTCCTCGCTACAGATGACGCTCATCCCCATACCACCGCTGATATCGCCGGCGAGATCGGCGTCCAGCAGCCGCTGTTGGCCGAGCAGCGGGGCGAAGTCACCGTGTTCGGCGACATCGATCGAGAGAGGCAGCAGAGCGGCGGTCTCGGGCTCGTAGGCAAAGATGCGCACGACTCCCACCAGCGAGCCCGGCGTCACTGTGCGGGAGACGGGTTCGAAGGTGCGCGGATCGCGGAACGTCACCGCGTGCGGATTCGCGCGCAGTCCGTCACGCAGCTTGTAGAGGGTCTGCATCGGATCGCCAAACGCCTTCCTGCACGCCGGTGCTGTCATGCAGTCGGCGAAGTCACTCTTCAGAGCCGATTCCAGGCTGGCTGCAAATCCCGCACCCAGGAGCAGCTGATTGGGGGCCGGCGAGTCGAGCACCGCGCTGCGTACCGCTTCGCTGTGGTGCATGAGATATTGCTGCGCCATGCGAGTGCCGTAGGAGACGCCGATCAGGTCGAAGGACGGTGCACCGAGCGCCTGGCGCACCCTCTCGAGGTCGTCGACGGCGATGGTCGTGGTGTAGTAGCGCGGATCGGCCTGCGTCTGCACCTCCGCGAGACAGCTGGCGACTCGCTTGGCTATCTGCTCCGGTCCCGGCAGGTCGCTTTCGGCCGCTTGCGCGCGCACGGCCTCCTCGGTCTTCTTGCAGCTCAGCGGGTGCGAGCTGCCCGTGCCGCGCTGGTCGAGCAGCAGCACGTCGTGGTGCTTCAGCACGCCGGCGTACGCGGCCGTATCGGCGAAATCCTTCGTGGCTGCCTCACCGGGACCGCCGGCCAGCATGACCACCAGGTCGGCGGCGGGCTTGGCCGCCTCGCTCCGGACCAGGGCCAGATGCAGCTCGATATGGCGACCTTCGGGGTGGGCCGGGTTCTCGGCGACGTCAAATTCCGTGCACCATGCCGCCGTCGTCGCGCCGCTCAGGAAGTGTGGCAGCTCGCACGAGGTGAGGTTCAGTGTGCCGAGCTGCCAGTGGCGCGGCGGCGGTGATTTCTCCGCCGGACGTGGGGACACCGCCGCCGTCCCCGTCCGGGACACTCCGGCTGCCCCGGCTGCCGGCCCGCCGCGCTTGCTGTTGAGGTGCTGCCACATGAGCACCGCCGCGCAGACCGTCAAGGCGACGATGCGCAGGATCGTTCGGCCCTTCACGGCCACTGGTCTGACTCCTCGCGTTTTCACCGCAAGCTTACCCCAGGATCACGATTAAACGATCGCGAACGATGCCCCTGCGGTCCGGTACCATCCGCTGGCACGGGATACCTAACGGGGTCGTCATGAGTCTCAGGAAGCTGCTCCCTCTGGCCGTCGTTGCAACCGCTGCGGTCTGCGCCCAGGCGCAGCAGACCAGCATCCACGTCGAGGATCTCGACCGCAGCGCTGATCCGTGCACGGACTTTCACCAATACGCCAACGGCACCTGGCGGGCGAACAACCCCATTCCACCGTCCATGTCCCGCTGGAGCCGGCGCTGGCAGGCGGGCGAGGCAGCCAAGACGCAACTCAGGGACATTCTCGAGGCCGTCTCGCAGGGCAAGGACTGGCCGAAAGGCGGTACCGAGCAGTTGATCGGCGACTTCTATGGGGCCTGCATGAACGAAAAGGCCATCGACCGCGCGGGTATCTCTCCGGCGCAGCCGGTTCTCCAGCAGATCGCGGCGGTGAAATCGCAGCACGACCTGCAGCGCGCAATCCGTACGCTACAGAATCTCGCGGTCAGTGCGCCCTTCAGTCTCGCCTCGGGACCGGATTACCACGACCCGACCCGGACCATCGCCCAGGTGGCCGCTGGCGGACTCGGCCTCCCGGATCGCGACTACTATCTCAAGACCGAGCAGCGCTTCGTGGAAGCCCGCGACAAGTACCGGCAGCACGTCGCTCGCATGCTCAAACTCGCCGGCGCGAGCGATGCCGAGGCGACCGCAGCTGCCACTACGGTGTTCGAATTCGAGAAGAAGCTCGCCGCCGCCTCCCTCGACAACGTGGCGCTGCGCGACCCGCAAGCGACCGACCACCACATGTCGTTCGCGGCGCTCGCCGAGTTGGCGCCCCTCGTCGACTGGACCAGATACTTCTCCACCGCGGGCATTCCGACCGTCGACCTCAACGTGACCGAACCGAAATTCCTCGAGGCAGTGAACCGGCAGCTGCGCGAGGCACCGCTCGCCGACTGGCGGACGTATCTGCGCTGGCAGTTCCTGAACGCCTGGGCCAACGGCCTGTCTGCGCCTTTCGCCGAGGAAACCTTCGCCTTCAACGGCGCCTACCTCGAGGGCGCCAAGGAAATGAAGCCGCGCTGGAAGCGCTGCGCCGAGACGACCGATGCGCTGCTCGGCGATGCACTTGGGCAGAAGTACGTCGAGAAGTACTTCCCGCCGGAGGCGAAGCAACGAGCTCGGCAGATGGTGGCCAACCTCGTCGCCGCCATGCACGACACGCTCGAGGGACTCACGTGGATGGGCCCCGAGACCCGGCACAAGGCGCTCGAGAAACTGTCGACGCTCAATCGCAAGATCGGCTATCCCGACAAGTGGAAGGACTACCGCGACCTCAGCATCACGCGCGCCTCATACTGGGATGACATCGCCGCCGCAACTGTATGGGGCGTGCGCGACGACCGCTCACTCATCGGCAAAGCCACCGATCGCAGCCGTTGGGGTGAAACCCCGCCGACCTCCGACGCCTATTACAACCCGCTGCTCAACGAGATCGTGTTCCCGGCCGGGATCCTGCAGCCGCCGGGGTTCGACGCCAAAGCCGTTGACGCCGTGAACTATGGCGGTATCGGCGTCGTCATCGGGCACGAGATCAGCCACGGATACGACGACGAAGGGGCGCAGTTCGACTCCCAGGGACGGCTGCGCAACTGGTGGAGCGCGGAAGACCTCAGTCGTTTTCACGAGCGCACCGCTTGCGTCGCGCGGCAGTTCGACGGCTACTTCATCGAGCCGAACATCCACCACAACGGCCAGCTGGTGCTGGGCGAGAGCATCGCCGACCTGGCTGGGGTGAAAGTGGCCTATCTCGCCTTCCAGAAGGCGCAACAGCAGCGCCCTGCGCCCACGATCGACGGCTTGACCCCGGAGCAGCAGTTCTTCATCGCCTGGGGCCAATGGCGCGGGGATGAGATCCGGCCCGAGCAGCAACGGCTGATGGTGCAGGGCGATCCCCACCCGATCGCGAAGTACCGGGTCATCGGGCCGGTGTCGAATCTCGCACCCTTCGCACAGGCTTTCAGCTGCAAGCCGGACGCCGCCATGGTCCGCTCGGACAAGGATCGCTGCGAGGTGTGGTAGTCAGCGGCTGCCCGATAATTTGCGCCTGATCTTTGCGCAGAGCAGGCGGAAATCGCCATGCGCCAGGTGCGTGACCGCCCGCCCCACCATGCCCTTTTCATCGTAACGCAGGCATTCGCGCATCGCCTCGAGCCAGTCGCCCTGCAACGCATGGCTCTCGGCGTACGCCAGAATCGAGCGAAACCCCGCGCGCTGGGATTCGTTGCTGAAGCGGATGGCGCGGATCTGCTGCGGCGTGAGCTCACCGTCGAAGCATGACGGGTTGTCGATTCCGACGGCCTTGAAGTTCAAGCGGGTGCGCACGCATTTCTCGCAGACTCCGCAGTTGGTCGACAGGTCGGGGGCCTCCCAGCAGACCTTGATCGCCCTGGTCGCAACGGGATCCTTCGCGATCGCCGCGATCTTTTCGGTGCGTGAGAACGCCGCGCCATCGTGCACGATCGAGAAGCCATCGCCCGACAGGAGGTAATCCGTGCACGGGTTCTGTCCCCACGGCAGCACGAGCGCGTCATAGGGCTCGCCGCCGCCTGTCAGCCCGAAACGGAACTCGTGCGAGAAGCTATGCAGGCAGCACGAGAGCTGCGCGAGGAAGCTGTCGAGCCAGTCCTGGAAGCGCAGTTCCGCAATGTTCGTCCGTACGATCCGCGGCCGCAGCTTCAGGTGATCGAGGAACGGCCGCACCCGCTCCACCAGCTTGCCGAACTGATCGGGCCGGTCCGTCGGTACGTCGAACCCGTGAACCAGCAGCACCGAATCGAGGGCGTACGGATCCCCGGCGTGGCGCAATGCGGTGAAGATCGCGTCCGCACCGCCGGAAAACGCCGCGATGCTCTGAGGCGGCGCGCGCGGCGGATCGTCGACGAGCGAGTGCGGCTCGATCCGCACCGGCTTGTAGACGCCCGGCCTCCAGCGGCACCACGCTTCCTGGAACGTGGCCAGGTTGAGCAGCGCGGAGCGCGTCATGCGGCCCTCGACACGGATGTCCTGGCCGGAGCCCATGGCATAAAAAATAACGGCGTTGACGAAGCCATCGAGCACGAACGGCTCGGGAAACGACTCGCCGACAAAATCGAAATAGATATCCAGCGGACGACCATCGGTCGTCTCGGTAAGACATAACCTGCGGCGCGTCCCTGCGGCGCGCTGTTCCTGGAAGACTGCTAGTCGCACGGGGGAGCGATGCTAGCTCACGGAACTCCCCTGCGCCACGGCGCGCTCCCCCAGCTGCGCGATCTGTCACCGGGGGACGTAAGCCTTCGAACAGGTAGAGCTTCGAGGACGCTGGATGACCGTCCACGTAGCCGCTGGGCTTGACGAAGGAACCGCCGGCAGCGTGCCAGTAGGCGATATCCGAATAGAGGTTCACCGTGTCCTGGATGTGCGCGTGCGACTGGCCGGGTGCGACATGATCGAGGTGTCGTACTGGAACGGGTTGCAGATGTTGCAGTACTCATCGGCATCTCGGCCCGATCGCGCCCCGTAGTTGAGCTGGTAGAGGATCGTTGACATAGTTGTTCCACTGATCGCCGTAGTACTTCCACGGAGATATCGCGCGGCGTTGCAGTCGTCGCCGATGCTGCGGCGTGGATGACGGCGGAATCGTGAACGGCGTGTTGGTAGGGATTGTTGTCGATATAGGCGTTGTTGCCATTGCCGAAATAGCCCGGGATTGTAGTTATTGAGCAGGTAGTAATGGCCGGCTCGCAGTGCGGATCGATCGGCGCGGCAGCGACGCAGATAGGTGACGATCGGTGCGAAGCGGAGTTGATCGTTTTGTAAACCCCGCTCGACGCGGATGGTGCCCATCATGCCGCCGTCCTCGTGCTCGAGCAGGTGGCAGTGGTACACGAAGGTCCCGACTGTGTTCGGGTCGCGGAAATCCATGCGCAGCCGCACGCTCGGGTATTGCAGCATCTGCGCCCTGAAATACGGGATGTTCACCGTGTCGCGCAGGAAGGGCTCGTTGACGGCGATTCCTGACCACTCGACCAGCATGAAGTGCAGCTGATGGATATGAAATGCGTGCAGCTCGGTCGAGCGGTTCTCGATGACCCAATCCTCGACCTCACCCTGGTGCGCCACCACGTCGGGTGCCGTGGCCGTCGGATCGAACGGTGCCGGGGTCCGGCCTTCTTCGGTAATGTAAAAGTCTGTGGCGCTGTTCGGGTCGGCGGGGCTCTTGAGCTTCTCCGAGAAATAAAAGTGTCGCACGCGCGTCGGCTGGACATCGCCGAGCCACGGCAGCGCCGGCGCGGCCAGCGGCGCGGAGGCGGCGGGGAGCTTGCGCGGCTCGGGCGCATCCGCGCTCGCGACGATGGCGGCGAGTGCCCGGTTCGGATCGTTCTCGCCACCCTGCCCCGTATCGACGGTCCGGGTGACGAGCAGCGCCGGCGTGCCGAGCGCGGGCCCGTTCAGCACGAATTCGACGCGGGCGCCGGGGGGCACCCCGACGTGATCGACCCAGGTGATCGGGGGCGAGCGGCCGCTGGGCGCGTTCATCGGCACGCCGTCGATGGCCACGAGACCGAGCTGCTGCGGCGCGCGACCGAAGAGCACCGCCAGATTGAGGTAGGTCACCGAGCTCGCATTCACCACGCGCCACAGCTGTCGCTCGCCCGGACGCATGTGCAGCGTCGCCGGCGGGTAATCCGGGTACGGCACCGGCACGAAATTGATCGAGAGGTCCTTGGCGGGTTTGCCGAAGCCGGTGCCGTTATTGGCGGAGTCGCCGTCCCGGTCGATGAGCATGCGCGGCACGACCGGCTCGGACTTGGACGGCGGCGCGTTCGGGTTGAGCAGGCTCTGATCGCGAATGACGAGCAGCCGTTGCGGCAGCCCCGCGACCTCCGGCGTGGCCCGTTCGAGGCCCTCGATCACCAGCGGACCGGATGCCCCACCGGAGACCTGGGCGGCGCTGAACCCGTGGATGTGCGGGTGATACCAGTAGAGGCCCGGCGGCTCGTTCGCCGGAATCCGCAGGCGATACTCGAAGGGCGCATCTCCCGGCTGCACGGAGGTCCGCAGCACCTCGTCCTGGTGGCACACCGGAGCGGCGATGAGGCCGTGAAAGTGCAGGTTGGTCGAGACCGGGGTCATCGCACCGCTCGTGCATGGGTCGGCGCTACGCGCCGGATGTACATGGGTCGTGTGGCCCTGTCCGGCTTGCGCCACATCGGTCAGTGCATTGGTCAGGTGCAGAATCAGGAGGTCGCCGGGATTGAGCCGCAGTGCGGGCGACTCGGTACCATCGGGCAGCAGGTAGCAATAGCGCACCGAGCCATCCGGCTCGCGGTAGTTGTGAATGCTCAGGTCGACTTTGAGAACGCCGTGCGCACTCACGAGGCTGCGGGGTTCGGGTACCTCGGCGCCCGGGGCCGGGCGGGTACACGGGTCAGCCGCGGCGCTGCCGGCGTGCGCTGCCGGAGCCAGCGCGCACGCCGCAAATGCCAGGAGCCAGGCGCACCGCCGCATCACCTGCCCCGGCTCTAGCGCGACCTGGCGCCATGCCGGGAGGTTCTGTCTCTGCCTGTGTCTGCGTCATCGGCGTCGGCAGTGGAGACGGGCGTGGCAGCTGACGGATCGGCGGGCGCAGGCGCGGACACCGGAGCCGGGGGACGCGGCGCCGCCGCAGGCTCCAGTCGCGGAACCGGGCCGGGCGCAGTCGCGGCGGAGGTGGCAGGTTGCCGCAGACCCTCGCGCCAGAAGAAGAACGCGAGTGTCAGAATGAACGCCCCGAGCACCAGTCCACCCAGGAAGAGTCGCCTGTCCACGCTACAATCATAACAGTCCGAAGATTACGATTCGCACCGCCCTATGGAAATCTCCCTTCGCGGCGACAGCATCTTCCATGTGAAGGACCTGCTGTCGGCGGACCTGTGCCGGCGGTGCATCGAGCTCTACGAGCAGGACCCGCGCAAGCACGCGGGCTTCACGGCAAGCGCCGGTGGCGAGCGGCAGCTCGAAGCCGACGTGAAGGTGAGCACCGACCTCGGGGTCGAGACCGAGGGTGTGTGGCAACCGATATTCGCCGAGCTGCACGCCGCCGTGACCACCGTGGTGCAGCACATCAGCACGCAGTTCTCGGCGCTGCAGGTCGCGCCTCTCACGTGCACGGGGTACAAGATCCAGCACTACAGGCGAGATGCAGGCCGTTTCAACTGGCACTTCGATGCGCTCGGACCCGGCGGCTGGGAGCGCCAGCTCGCCGTGATCATCTATCTCAATTCCGTGGCGGACGGGGGCGAGACGTCCTTCCACGCCCAAAAGCTCAAGATCAAGCCGGTGGCCGGGCAGGCTCTGTTCTTCCCGCCCTTCTGGACCCACATGCACTGCGGCGAGACCCCGCGCTCCGGAGATAAGTACATCATCTCGTCGTTCATCAGATTCGTACTACCCTGAGTTGTGCCCCCCGCGGCCCGGGCGTAGGTGGGCGTGGCGGGTTTCCCGTTGCAGTTCCGATTCTCTCATCAGGTAACACCCGCTTAACCGGAGGGAAACCCTGATGAACTCCTCAGCGCTCAAGGCCCGCGAGATCGAGGCCATGACTTTCGTCTTCACCGCCCCCGCCCCCGCCACCCCGGGCGGACGCAGTGCCTGGACCCGTCTGCTGCGCTGGGCGCAGGAGACAGTGCGGCGGCACCGTCGCGGGTCGATCGCCATGGAAGCCGTCGACCGGAGTTCCCCGGGGCTCTAGCTCAGGGAACCGGCAGCACGCGGCACGCGGTGAGCAGCGGGTCATCAAAGCAGACCAGCTCGCCGGCGTGCTTGCCGGGTACCAGCATGGCGCGTACCGACAACGGCTTGCGCCACTTCGCCGCGAGCGCGGCGGTGTCACGGATGATGCGCGCGAGGCTTTCGACCGGCGTATCTCCCGCGAGCGGTATGCAGTCGAGCCCGGTGCCGCAGACGCTCGAGTAGAGCAGCAGGTCGTTCAGCCCGAAGCGCCCCTCCGACTCGCGCTGCGCGAGCCGAGGATCCTCCGGCACGGGCAGCATGAGCCCCGCGTAACCGCAGGTGCGCACCTCGAGCGTCTTCAGGACGCCGGTGAGCGCGGCACACGCCTCGAGGGTTCCGCTCGCGCCGAAGGGCGCACCGATGAGCGCCTCGAGCGCGGCACCGATGCTGCGGTCCATTCCGGGAGCGGGCGAGGGATCGATACCGCCATAGCGCACGCGCTCCTCGGCGGCGATCGCTGCGGCGATGCGCTCGACATCGCGACACACCTCCCCGAGCGCGGCCCGCACGGCACGCACGGCTCCCGCGGCATCAGCGGCCCCGGCGGCCCCGGCGGCCGCCGCGCCGATGACGCCCGCTCCCTCGAGGCCGATGGCGAGACTCGCCGCGCCGGCGTGATAGCCGACCGGGAAGAACGGCGTGCCGGGCGGCACGTTGGCGGCTGCGGCGAAGCGGAAATTCGCGAGGCCCCCGCTCCCCACCCGGGCGATCGCCTGCATGGTGCGCGCGGCGGTCTCCGCCGCCTTCGGCATGGCACCGCCGTCGGGCGTCGCGACCGCGATCGAGCAGTTCATCAGTCTGGCGCGGCTCACGAGCTCGGCGGTCCAGTCGGGGAGCCCCTCGTCGATGCGATCGTCCGTCAGCAGCGGCCCGATGCCGATGCGCACGCCGTGCTGCGCAGCGCGCGCATCCATCTCCACCAGCGCATCCGCGAGTGCGCGACGCTCGCGTGCGGGCGTCGCGGCGACGATCGCGGGCGTCGTGATGCGCAGCGTCTGCACCTCGTAGCCTTCGTTCTCGAACCGGGCCTTGGCGCGTGCCAGCATCGCAAGCGGCTGCTCGAGCGAGCGCGCGTCCGCTCCCGTGGGCAGCGGCATACCAGCGGTGATGGTGCGGACACGGCAGGCGTGGCGCGGCCGCGCCTCGCCGGTGCGCCCCACGGGTGCGACGACGGATGCAGTGCAAGCCCCCAGCGCTGCCGCGCCCAGGAGCCTGAGTGTCTCGCGGCGGTTGGTCCCCCTCATGCCGACACTGTACGCTTCGCTGCCATGCGCACCAATCAACGACCCGGCGAATACCCGAGCACGCACGAGCTCGCACGGCGCGCCCTGCTCGCCTTCATCGTCACCTTCATTCTGGCGCGCATCACCGTGTTCCTCATCATGGCGCGGGCGATCCCCAACATGTACTTCTTCCTGAGCAACACGCACGTCCACCATCTCAACTACGGCATCTTCCTGCTGGCGGCGGTGGGTGCTTACACGCTCATGGCCACTCCGAGCGCGACCGCCGCACGGCGTGCCGCCCTGATCTATGGCATTGCGATGGCGCTCACCTTCGATGAGTTCGGCATGTGGCTGCACCTGGGCGGCAGCTACTGGCAGCGGGCGAGCTTCGACGCGACGGTGGTGGTGGCGGCACTCCTCGCCTTCACCGCCTACCTGCGCTCGATCGAGAAGCTCGAGGCGCGGCATAAATGGGCCTGCGCCATCCTGGTCGTCGCTGTGCTGGCCTTCGCGGCCGCGCTCTACGACGCCTCGGTGCGCCTCAGCGATGTCGCGGGACCGAAGCTCCGGGAGCTCGAGCTCGCCTCCTCGCCCTGAGCGAAGCTATAGGCCGAGGAGCGCCGGCAGCTCGGCGAGCGAGGCGACCTCGTGATCCGGCCGACCGGGCAGGTGTTCGGGTCGCGCGCCCTGGCGGTTGCACCACACGACGCGCATCCCGAAGGCAGACGCCGCCCAGGCGTCCCAGCCGTTGGCGGACTGGAAGGCGATTCTCCCGGGCTCGAGCCCCAGCCGCTCGACGGCGAGGCTGTAGACCCGCGGGTGCGGCTTGTAGACACCGGCCTCCTCCACCGACAGCACCACATCGACCAGGCCGGCGAGCCCGGCCGACTGCACCGTGGCGGCGAGCATGCGCGGCGAGCCGTTGGAGAGAATGGCGACTGGTATGCCCGCACCCTTCAGCGACCGCAGCACCTGCGGCACCTCGGGGTAGGGAGCGAGCGTGAGGTAGAGATCCATGAGGCGCGCGCGCAGCGGCGGCGCGGCGATGCCGAGCGAGTCCAGTGTGAAGTCGAGCGCCTCACCCGTCACCTGCCAGAAGTCGGCGTGCCGCCCCTGCAGGCCCCGGAGCCAGGTGTACTGCAGCTGCTTCTCGCGCCACAGCGTGGCGAGCGCCGTGGCCTGACCGCCGAGCGCCGGCGCGCACGCCGCGGCCGCCGAGCCGACGTCGAACAGCGTGCCGTAGGCGTCGAAGACGCAGGCCCGCACGTCCGCGAGCGGGGCGGCCATCACGGCGCTAGAGGAAGCGCTGCAGCCAGTCGATCCAGCGCTGATACACGTCCATCTGCCGGATCGGATCCCCGGGGAAGTGCCCACCGCTCGGGATCGCGTAGAACTCCGTAGTGACGTGGTTGTCCATGAGCGCGCGGTACAGGCCGTACGACTGCGTGATCGGCACGCGGAAGTCGCCGGTGTTGCACATGATCAGCGTCGGTGCGCGGATGCGCGTCATGGCGCTCGCGGGTGACTGGCGGCGGTTCACGGCCAGCCCGTCGCCGACGTAGGGTGAGGCGCCGGTCGCCTCGGTCTGCGTGACGTTGCCGTCGGAGAGATCGTACATCTCCACCCAGTCCGTGACGGCGGCACCGGCGACCGCGGCCTTCCATACCGGGTAGTGCCCGGCGAGCCAGGTGGTCATGAACCCCCCGTAGGACCAGCCGCTGACCGCCATACGCTGCGCGTCGATCAGGCCGCGGTGCTTGAGGTACTCAACCCCCGACATCACGTCCTCGCCCGGTCCCTGCCCGGCATCGCGATAGATCGCCGCGGCAAAGGCGTTGCCGCCGTTATCGCTCCCACGGTAGTTGGGCTCGAAGACGAACCAGTCGTGCGTCGCCATGACGTAGCGCGGCAGACTGAACCGTTCACGCGAGGACGAGGTGGGGCCGCCGTGGATCAGGAGTACCAGCGGGTACTGGCGGCCTTCCCTGTAGTGGTCGGGATAGGTGAGGACGCCGTCGAGCGTGCGGCCGCCCGGTCCCTTCCAGCTCACGGCCTCGGTGCGCGCCAGCGCCAGATCGCCGAGCGCGGCGTTCTCGTGCGTGAGCCCGGCCGCGGCGTGGCTGCCGGGCGCGATCAGATAGAGCTCGTAGGGATCGGACTCGGTCTGACCGACGAATACGATCTCGCCGTGCGCGCCTACATCGACATCCATCCAGTAGGTGTTGGTGGGCACGACTCCATCGAGTGCAATGCGCTCCGAGGAGCCATCGAGCTGCAGCCGCCACAAGCCCACCGTGGTCCCGGTATTGCCGCCGACGAGCAGCGAGCGCCCATCGGGTGCCCACCAGGTCCCGAACACGTTCACATCGAGGCGCGCGCTCAAGTCGCGACCTGCGCCACCGGCGAATGGCGCGAGCCAGATGTCCTGGAACTCCCACGCGTGGGCGTTGCGGTTGCGCCAGTAGGCGACCGTCGCTCCGTCGGGGGATGTCCTGGGATAGCCCTCGAGGCGCGACTCGCCGGTGAGCGCGCGGATGGCACCGCTGCCGACGTCGACCACCTCGATGCGCGAGCGCAGCTGATCGCCGGTCGAAGGCGTTTCCTGGCGGACGATCACGATGCTCTTGCCGTCCTTCGACCAGGCGACGGGCGAGGACGGCGGTCCGGGAGGCAGGCTCGAGGGGAGCGACCAGCTGCCGCTCGTCAGCCGCCGCGCCTCACCGCCCTGCGCGGGCACGATCCACAGGTGCGTAGGCCGCACGGCTTCGGAGATGGTGTAGTCGTCGTTGCCGACGCGGAAGGCGGTGCGGTACTTGTCCTCACCCTTGAGCTCCGGCTTCGGATCCTGGACGGCATAGGCGATGCTCGCCCCGTCCGGGCTCCAGGCGAACTGCGATACGTCGTCCTTGCCCTTGGTGAGCTGCAGCGCCTCGCCGCCCCCCATCGGCAGCACGAACACCTGGCCGTTCTTGTCGGCATCGGGTGCGATAAAGGCGATGCGATCGCCTGAGGGGGACCAGCGGGGCGAGGCGGCGTGATGCCGGGTGCGGGTCAGCGGCCGCAGGGCGCCGCCCGGGATCTCGATGAGGAGAATCTCCGAGCGGTATTCGTCGCTCTCCAGGTCCGCACGCGCCTCGACCACCGCCACGGTGCGCCCGTCGGGCGCGAGCTGTGGATCGGACAGGCGTACCTGGCGTACCAGGTCGCGCAGCGTCGGCGCCTGTGCCGCACTCGCCGTGATCGCGCACACACACAGACCGGCGGCCAGCGCCACCGTGCAAATCGGCTTCATGAGGGTTTCCCCTGGCTCTTGTCGTTCTCAGCCCACTATAGCGCCGTGCGCCGCAGCACGGAATGCGTTGCGAGCGAGTCAACGCCGGTGTTAGCCTGCCCCGCAACTCCTGAGGACCAAACCAACACCACCGACAAGTAGTCATGGCAAAGCCGCAAAGTTGGGCCGCCATCTCGATCGTGTGCACGAGTGGGAGCTGCGCGGCGGCGCGCGCACTCAAGGGCAAGCGCTATTTGAGCGGCGCGGCGCCGCGGGTGCCGCTCTCGGACTGTACTTCGCCGGGGACGTGCGCGTGCACGTACAGGAAGTTCGCTGACCGCCGCGCCGGGCCCCGCCGCGAAGCGGACACGAGCGGACTGCGCACCTCGAGTGCCGTCAGGCCGGACCGGCGCGCGAGCCGCGGCCGCCGCAGCACGGATCCCTAACGAGTCGGACGTTTATGGGACGCCGCGCGGTACCGCCAGGCGTGCACAGGAGCCGCCCTCGCAGGTCACGCTCAGCTTGAGCGCGCCGGTGCGGCCTGGGCGCCGCACGACGACCGGCTGCAACTCCCCGCCGTACCACGGCGCCGACGGCACCCAGCCGACAATGTGACCGCACGTCAGATAGATGATACGGCCGCTGGTGAAGTCCACTTCCTCGTCGTCGCGGTCATCCTGCGCCGGATCGTAGCGGCGGATGTTCCAGTCGCACAGGCTCAGCATGTAGCCGACGGTGTGCAACCCCTGGTTGGCGTAGGCATCGGCCGGGGAAAAGAAATCGGCGAACGGCTTGTTGTGGATCGAGCAGATGTGGGTGTGAAAATCCGCCACCACGTCAGGTCCGTAGAACTCGCCGAGATCGACCCCGAAGGGCTTCTTGGAGCTGAAGAGCGCGGAGGCCTCGTAGCCACCCGGCACGTGCCGCACGACGCCGCCACACTCGTAGCGCGGGTCGCATACGGCGGCCGCGTGCTTCAGCGCATCGACCGCGGCCTCGTCCACGGTCGCAAACAAAGCCAGGGCTAACAGGTTCACGATGCCGCGCTCCTCTGCCGCCGCGAGATCCTCAGGCGGCGGTGTTGACCATCACTCCGCTGGTCGCGCTCTGCGCCGGCGTCCCCGTGGAGCCGCCGTAGCCGAGTCCTAAGTCCGTCTGCAGATTCGTCAGGAACTGCACCAGCAGTGCCTGGGTATTCAACGTGGAAGCCGGCGCCGCGGTTGAGGCGCTCACCGCCGCGGATGCCGACTGCGTCCCCACCTGACTGAGGTTCGCGACCAGGGCGTCGAAGGCCCGCTGCAGATTCGCGGGCGCCGATCCCGACTGGACCTGGCTGCTGAGGGCCGCGAGACCCGAGGCGAACGCGGAACCGGGCGTCGAGCTGGCCGACGCGGAGCCGGAACTCGGCGCCAGCAGGTTCTCCGCGCGCACGTCCTCGAAAAGCGCATGCATCAGGTGACGGACATCGCCCGCGATCGTGCGTTCCTCTGAGGAGACCTCATGAGCTGGTGCCGGTACCGGTGCGCTGCTCACCGCCGTCGTGGCGGCCGCGGGAGTCGCGCTCGTGGTGGCGGTCGTGCTGGCGTTCGAGCTCGGGGCAGTGTCCGCACTCGTACTGTTAGTCGCCGGTGCCGAAAGCGACGGGCCGAGGGATTCGAGCGCCTGCGCCAGCGCCTGAAGAATCGGGTTGCCGCCGCCGGTGTGCGCGAAGTCCTCGGGCGCGTTTTGCGTGACCGGCGCGCCGTTGGCGCCGCCAGCCGCGCCCGGCCAGCGCGCACCCGCAGGACCGTCCGCCTGCGCAGCGGGCGCGCCCCACACGGCGTTCCAGTTGCCGTACATGTCGTAATGAATGTGCATGAAAGCAGTCCCCGCGAGATTCCCTACCTCTCGTTTTCGGCACCCGCCTCGCCCGACTAAGTGAAATCGCCGCTCGGCGCGCTGGATTCGTGACCCGCATCACACCGCGTTACACTCTCCTTTCGACCCACGCGGCCTCCGATCGCCCCCGTCGCCGGCGGACTTACCGATCGCGAGCCGTCCCAAGCGGTCCGAGGAGGAAGCGATGACTCTCAAGATTGGTGACGTTGCACCGGACTTCGAGGCGCAGACGACCGAGGGCCGGATGCGGTTCCACGACTGGCTGGGGAATTCCTGGGCGGTGCTGTTCTCGCACCCGAAGGACTTCACCCCGGTATGCACCACCGAGCTCGGCTACATGGCCAAGATCAAGCCCGAGTTCGATCGGCGCAACGTGAAGATCATCGGCTTGAGCGTCGATCCGGTCGACAGTCACGCGAAGTGGGCGAACGACATCGAAGAGACGCAGGGCCACGCGGTGAACTACCCGATGATCGGCGATCCCGATCTCGCGGTCTCCAAGCTCTACGAGATGCTGCCGGCGAGCGCCTCCGGCGATCCGTCCAAGCGCACGCCCGCCGACAACCAGACGGTGCGCAACGTGTTCGTCATCGGGCCGGACAAGAAGCTGAAGCTCATCCTGGTCTACCCGATGACCACGGGGCGCAACTTCGATGAGGTACTGCGCGTCATCGATTCGCTGCAGCTCACCGCGAAGCACCGGGTCGCCACCCCGGTGAACTGGAAACAGGGCGAGGACGTGATCATCGCGGGCTCGGTGTCGAACGAGGAGGCGGCGAAGATCTACCCGCAGGGCTGGAAGGCGCCGCGCCCCTATATCCGCATCGTGCCGCAACCGCGCTCGTGAGGAACCTGCGTCCCGGGGAACGGCGCGTGTGATCTTCCGGCAGCTGTTCGACGCGACCTCGAGTACCTATAGCTATCTCCTCGCCAGCCGGCGCGGCGGGGAGGCGCTGATCATCGATCCGGTACTCGAGCGGGTGGACCGGTATCTGCAGCTGCTGCGCGAGCTCGACGTGAGGCTCGTCAAGGCAGTCGACACCCATCTGCATGCCGACCACATCACCGGCCTCGGCGCACTGCGCGACCGTACCCACTGCATCACCGTGATGGGCGAGCGCAGCTGCGTCGACGTGGTGTCGATGCGCGTCGCGGACGGCGACCGGCTCGAGATCGAAGGGCTCGGGCTCGAGGTGCTCTACACGCCGGGCCACACCGACGACTCCTGCTGCTTTCGCATGGACGACCGGGTGTTCACCGGCGACACGCTCCTCATCCGCGGCACCGGGCGCACCGACTTCCAGAACGGCGACGCTCGCGCCCAGTACCAGTCGATCTTCGGGCGGCTGCTCAAGCTCCCCGAAGAGACGGCCGTCTATCCCGGTCACGACTACAAGGGCGACACCGTGAGCACGATCGGCGAGGAGCGCCGCTCGAACCCGCGGCTGCAGGTGAAATCGGTCGACGAGTACGTCGAGCTGATGGGAAACCTCAAGCTCGCCAATCCGAAGATGATGGACGTGGCGGTGCCCGCGAACATGAAGGTGGGCCTGCAGCAGGATGAGGTCGCATCACGCGGCTGGGCGGCGAGCGTGCAGGAGGCCCGGGCACTCATCGGGCGCCCGGATGTCATCCTCATCGACCTGCGCGAGCGCGCCGAGCGCGAACGGCACGGCTCGATCGCCGGCGCCCTGCACATCGCCTACCCCGGCCTCGAGGCGAGCATCCGCGCCGGCGGCGCGCTGCACGCCCTGGCGCAGTCGACCGGCAAGCGCCTGCTTTTTTATTGCGCGTACGGCGAGCGTTCGGCGATGGCCGTCCAGGCAGCCCAGGACGCCGGTATCAGCACCGCATTTCATCTGCAGGGCGGCATCGCCGCCTGGAAAGCGGCCGGCGCGCCCCTCGAGGTCTCGCGCTGACCGCCGCTTACGCTTCTGCGCTCTCGCGCTCGGGACGCGGGAGGAGCCACGCGAGCGGATTGCGCGGCCGGACCGACGATTTGATGACGGTGGGCGGGGAGCGATCTATGAAAAGCTACGTCGTACGGGAGTTCGGCACACCACTGGCGGAGCTCGAAAGCGCCACGCCCGCGCCGCAGGGCACCGAGGTCCTCATCGAGGTGCACCATTGCGGCGTCTGCCATACCGACCTGCACCTGCGCGAGGGCTCGTTCGATCTCGGCGGCGGCAAGCGTCTCGCCTCGAGACTCGCCCTGCCCCACGTACTCGGCCACGAGATCGAGGGAAGCGTCGCCGCGGCCGGCCCGGCCGCGAAGGGCGTGCCGGTCGGCGGGCGCTATGCGGTGTTCCCGTGGATCGGCTGTGGTCGCTGCAGCGCCTGCCGCCGCGGCGAGGAGAACATCTGTCTCGGTGAGACGCGCCAGCTCGGCTGCTCGAGCGGTTGTCCCGGCGGCTACGCCACGCATGTTGTCCTGCCCCATCCGCGCTACCTGATCGACTACGGCCAGGTGGAGCCGGCGCTCGCCGCCGCCTGCATGTGCTCGGGACTGACCGCCTATTCGGCGCTGCAGAAGGCGGGTCGCATCGAGCGCGACGAGCACATCCTCCTCATCGGCTGCGGCGGCGTAGGCATGATGGGAATCCAGTTCGCGCGCGCGCTCTTCGAGGGCGCACCACTCGTCGCGGACATCGATGCCGGGCGCCGCCAGGCGGCGCTCGAGGCGGGCGCCGGCGCCGCCTACGACGCCGCCGATGCCGGCACGATCGAGCGCATCCGCGCCGACACCGGCGCGGGTCCCGGCGCGGTCGTGGATTTCGTGGGCTCCGAAAAGAGCTTCGCGCTCGCGAACCGCGTCGTGCGCCGCGGCGGGAGGATCGTGGTCGTCGGTCTCTTCGGCGGCGCGCTGCAGCTGCCGCTGCCGATGATTCCGCTGCGGCAGATCTCGATCATCGGGTCCAACACCGGCACGCTCGCCGAAACGCACGAGATGATGGCGCTGGTACGCTCCGGCCGCGTACATCCCATCCCGATCACCCGCCGCCCGCTCGCAGAAGCGGAGAGCGCGCTCAGCACCCTCGGGCAGGGCGGCGTCACGGGGCGCTTCGTGCTGGTTGCGTGAACGCTGTTCTGCGCTATCGCGCGCCGTAGCTCCTGAGGGTCGCGGCAATCCCGGACTCGTTCGCGGCGATCGCCGCCGCCAGGGGCGTCGTGCCGCGCCCATCGGCGGCGTTCGGGTCGGCCCCCTGCGCGAGAAGGAGCGTCACGGCGTCCGCACGCCCGTTGAGCGTCGCCAGCATCAGCGCCGTGCGCCCTGCGGCGTCGCGTGCATCGATATCGCTGCCGCGTGCGAGCTGCGCTCTGAGCGTCGCCAGGTCACCGGCCGCCGCGGCGCGGCGCAGCGCCTCCGCCGGTGCCCCCGGCGGTGCCGGTGCGGCGGGCACACCGCGCGAGACGGCCGCGGCCGGCGCGACGGCGCGCGTGCTGGCCATTACATCCTCCTGCAGCATCGCGCCGGTCGCGGCGTCGCTGCGCGCGAGCGCGGGGGGTGCCGATGCCGACGCCGCGGCACCCGCGGGCGTCGAGACCTTCGGGGCCCCCCGATTGGCAGCGCCGCCGACGACTACAGGCGTCATCGCATTCGCCGGCGCACGACGCGGCGACCGTGAGACGGGCTCCGGTGGCGCAACAGGCTCCGGTGACGCCGCGGGCTCCGGTGACGCCGCGGGCTGCGCTGGCACGGCGCGCTGCGCCGACGCAGCGGTTGCCGGTGAGGGTACGGACTTCACCGACGCGACGGGCGCCGGCGGCGTGGTCCAGGGCGCCTGCGGCGCGACCGCAGGCGCGAGAAACTGCGGCGCGACCACGACTCCGGCGATGAGCACCGCGGCGATGGTGCCGGCGAGCGCCGGCCGCCAGCCGAGCGTGAGACCCGCCCACGACAGCCAGCCGCGCGGTGCATCGCGCCGGGCGCGCGCAGCCGCAAGACGCGCGGCGTGGGAGAGCACGGCATGGCGCGTGGCCTCGCTCGGGCGGCTCGGGTCGAGCTCGGAGGCGCGGCGGTAGCGCTCGTCGGCGTCGTCAGGGGGGTCGTGCGGAGGTGGCAAGGGTTTCATGCGTACTCGCTCAGCAGCTCACGCAGCCGGTTGCGGGCGTAGCGCAGCCGGCTCTTGACGGTCTCGAAGCTGCTGCCGGTGACGGCCGCCACGTCCTCGACGCTCAGGTTCCCTTCGAGCTGCAGCAGGAAGGCATCGCGCTGCTCGGGCGCAAGCGCCGTCAGCGCCGCGCGCAGCGCCGCCGCCTCGTCGCGGGCCTCGGCCGCCGCGAGCGGACCCGCGGCCGGGTCCGCGGTCAGCCGCTCGCGGACCGCGGCGTCCTCGAATCCGAGCGCCTCGAGGCTCACCTGGGGGCGGCGTGCTCGCAGCGCATCCACCATGCGGTTACGCGCAATGGTGAAGAGCCAGGTCGTGAAGCGCGCGGTCGGCCGGTAGCGCTCGGCGTCGCGCGCCACGGCAAACCAGACCTCCTGCATCAGCTCCTCCGCGGTTGCCCGATTCCCGAGGTTGCGCTCGAGGTAGCGCCACATGCGCAGCTCGTGCCGCCGGTACAGCGCCGTGAACGCCTCGGCATCGCCGCGCGCATAGCGGGCAATCAATGTCTCGTCACTCGGATCGGCGTCGCTCATTCAGCCCGACGGATCGGGCACGAAGTGCCGCTGCTCCGAGCCGGGAAACGCGTCTGGCGCGCGCGGCGCCGGATGCGGCTTGCGGATGATGCCCATCGCGACGAGGTTCTCCAGGCTATCGTAGCGAATACGGATGACCTCGTTCGGCGCGCGCTGCAGGCGGTAAAACTCCGTGTCCACGACGTAGGAGCCTTCGCGCGCGCCATGCCCGGTCCCGAGGCGTTCCGCCGCCGCGGGTGCCGGCGCCGGCATCGCCCGCGAGACCCCGGGCGCGCCGGCGACGATCGAGGCGCTGTCCGCGGCCAGGGAGCGGCTGAATTCCTCCTGCTCCCGCAGCTGCGCGGGCGCAGGCGGTCCAGGCGCCACCTTCGGCGTCTCCGCTACCTGCCGCGGCTGCTCGCGGAACAAGGCGATGCCAATGATGCCCACGTTGGCCGGCCGGCCCGTGCGGGCCGCATAGGAGTCCCCTGAAGCGGTGAACGTGAAGGCTGCCACCTCGGAGTTGCTCTTGCGCCAGCCGGTGATCTGGTACTGCTCACCCGGGTCGAACACATAGCCGGCCTGGTCGAAGCCCGCGGTGTCCCCCGAGAGCACGTTGACACCGTCGACCGATGTCACGGCCAGCACCCGTCCCGCGGCGCCATTACGGATCTCGATCGCATACCGCGCGCCGGGATGGCCCGCCACCCAATACTCGCCATGGTGATAATAGGTCGGGAGCACGGTGTCGCTCTCACGGTCCACGACGGTCACGGTCGCGAGACTTCCGAGCGCGTGTGTCTCAGCGCTCAGGGCCAGCGCGGCACAGGCCGCGAGATATGTAAGGTGTTTCATGTCAGCTCCGTGTTGAAGGTCCTGGAGCTATAAGCGGCGCAGCCGCCCCCATGGGGTTAACCGGCCCCGTCAGGCCTTGCCGTCCCGGTACAGCCAGCCGGCGATCACCCCGAGAATCACCATCAGCAGGCTGTCGAACACGATCTGCTTCGCCACCACCGCTGCCGGCATCGGCTGGACGACGTAATAAATGAGGTAGGTCGGGATGGTGGTGAGGAATGCGACCGCGACCCCGAAGCGCACGCCCTGACCGAGCCAGGGCTTCGCCTCCACGCCGCGCGCGTAGATCCACGTGAACGCTCCCGCAAGGAGCACGTGCGCGAGAATCATGAGGGGGAAGTACTGCTGGGCGTCGGCGTCGGTGCGGAACAGCGCACCGAGCGCCTTGTAGTCGGCGCCGAGCAGCACCCCGTGAACGAGGAAACTGCCGAGGAACCAGGCGATCAGGATCACGATCCACGCGATGATGAATTTCCTGTTCATGAATGCTCCTCACGCATCGAGGCGTCGGTCGTAGGGAACGGAATCACCGTACTCGAGGTGGCGGCGCATGATCCGCAGGTACATCGCCCAGCAGTAGCAGGACATGCGCCAGTGCTGACCCTCGCTCGCCCAGCCGGTGTGATAGAAAAGCACGCGCGTCGATTCCTTCCCCTCGGGCTTGAGCTCGCAGCCGACGCGCGTGTGCATCCAGTCCGGGTGCGCCTCGATCATCTCGAGCTCGAACCCTGCGTCGGGCTCGTAGCGCGTCACCCGGGCGCGCCAGACGCAGTCCGCGCCGAAGGTGAGCTGGTACTCGCCGCCCTGCTGGGGCTTGCCGGTCGAGCTCAGCGTCCACCAGTGCGTCAGCCCCTGGGGCGTCGCCATGGCATGGAACACCCGGGGCGGCCCGGTCCGGACGGTGAACTCCTGGATGATGTCGGCCACGGCGCGCGCTCCCTAGGACTTGTCCGGCGGCGGCTTGTCGGGCGGCGCCTTGGGGGGCTTGAGGGAAATCCACACGACGAGGTCCCAAGCGTTGCGAATGCCGATGAACAGCAGCGCGAGCGCCGAGACGGCCACGCTGTAGAGTGCCGGGCGGGCCAGGCGCTCCCAGATGAGCGCCGCCATGGCGATCAGGTTCGCGTAGATCAGGGTCGGAACGATCACGTTCCAGATCCAGTCCTCGCGCACCGGGATGTACGCGGTGCTCCCGCTCCCGATGCGCCACATGTTGGTGCCGATCAGGCATCCGTAAACGACCCCGGCGAGACCCCCGAGCGCGAGCCCGACACACAACGCCGGCGCGCTCTGGTGCGGCATGCTCATGAACGCCGCGAGCGCCAGCACGCCGCAGAAGTGCACGATCGTCGGAGTCACGAACGCGCCGACACCCGTCGGTCGCACGCCCTGCGCCGAGTCGCGGATCAGCGCGATGACCACGAACGTGAGACCGGTGAGCCCGCCCGCCGTGGATCCCACGATCACGTAGAAGTTATCCCAGCCGGCGAGCGGCGCCCCATCCATCACTTCTTCGCCGCCTGTGCATCCTTGGGCTCGATGTTGAGCACGTGGCACTCGCCGGGTCCGAGATTCTCGGCGCTGTGCGTGACCGGGTCGCTCCACACCACCTCGCCGGCATGCAGCGTCGACTCGGAGACCTTGCCGCCCGGGTAGCTGAAGCGCATGTGACAGTCGGTCATCGCGACCGCGACGTAACCCGCCGGGTGCGTATGGGTCAGCGCGCGGCCGCCGGCCGGCACGTGGATGTCGAGCACCCGCACGCGCTCGTTCTCGAGCAGTACCTTGTGGGTGGCGGACGCGGCCTTGACCGGATCCTGTGCGAGGCCGGCGCCGGCCGCCGCAAGCAGCAGCAGCCCGCCCACGGCGAGTAGGCCCGACGTTCTCATGGCTCGGCTCCCCCTATTTCGCGGCATCGTAGTCGCGCCACCCCCGGGGCAGCAAGCGCGCCGGGGAACGAGCGCGCGTGCCGCCGCGGCGCCAGACTCGAACCCGGTCGCGCGGCGATGGTCTACAGTAATGCCATGAGCGCTTCGCGTCGCGCCGCCCCGTTCGCTCTCGCCGCCGTGACCGTGGCGAGCCTCAGCGGCTGCGCCGCCCTTGAGACCTGGAGCAAGTGCGGCGCGGGCTGTCCGGGCGATGCCGAGATGAGCGCGCAGGTGCGCGCGCGGCTCGCCGAGTACCCCGAGCTACTCGCCCCGAACCGCGTGTACGTGAGCACCCTCGATCGCGTGGTGTACCTGAGCGGCGAAGTCGCCACCGACCTGCAACGCGACACCGCCGAGACGGTCGCGCGGGGGACCCCGGGGGTGCCGCGGGTGGTCGACACGATCAGCCTCGAATACAACGGCCGCTAGAGGCGAGCCTCTTCGAGGGCGGTGAGCGCCGCACGCTCTACCCGGCCGTCCGCGACCCGCACCCCCTCGGCGCGCAGCCGCCGCGTCTGTTCGCGATGGGCGCGCGATGCGGGCGGGAAGGCGATGCGGCCGCCCGCACCGACCACCCGGTGCCAGGGAAGATCGAGCGAGTCGCCGGCGACCCGCAGCGCGTAGCCGGCCTGGCGGGCGCGTCCCGGCAGACCCGCCGCGCGCGCCACCGCGCCGTAGGTCGAGACCCGCCCGCGCGGAATGGTGCAGACGGCGTGCCAGATGGCCTCGAGTGCCGGGTTTTCCGCGCCTGTGGCGGCAACGCGGCGGGCGCCGCCGCGGCGGCCGAGGGGCTCGAGCAGCGCCGCGAGCGTCATTTTCCCCTTGCGCCTCACACCGGGCATACTACCCGCGCAACCACGCTGCCAGACAAGAAAACGAGTGGAGCAACCGCCATGGCAGCCGCCGTGCCGCCCGCAGCCGACGAATTCATCCTCGAGACACGCGGACTCACCAAGGAGTTCTCGGGCTTCACCGCCGTCAGCAACGTCGACCTCAGGGTGCGCCGCGGTCACATCCATGCACTCATCGGCCCGAACGGTGCCGGCAAGACGACGTTCTTCAACCTGCTGACCAAGTTCCTGATCCCGACGCGCGGCGCGATCATCTATCGCGGCCGCGACATCACCCCCGAGAAGCCCGCGCAGGTGGCACGCGCCGGCATGGTGCGCTCCTTCCAGCTGTCGGCGGTGTTTCCGCACCTGACGGCGCTCGAGAACGTGCGCATCGCCCTGCAGCGGTCGCTCCGCACGACCTTCCACTTCTGGCGGCACGAGGCGACGCTCGGCGTGCTCGACGCCCGGGCCCGCGAGCTCCTCGAGCTCGTGGACCTGAGCGCGCTCGCCGAGGCGCTCGCGGTGGAGCTGCCCTATGGACGCAAGCGCGCGCTCGAGATCGCCACCACGCTGGCGATGGACCCCGAGCTGCTGCTGCTCGATGAGCCGACGCAGGGCATGGCGCAGGAGGACGTCGAGCGGGTTACCGCCCTCATCCGCCAGGCCGCGGCCAACCGCACCGTACTCATGGTCGAGCACAACATGCAGGTGGTTTCCACCATCGCCGATACCATCACGGTACTGCAGCACGGGCAGATCATTGCGAGCGGCAGCTACGCCGAGGTGTCGCACAACCCGCAGGTGCTCGAGGCCTACATGGGCTCGACCGAGACCGAGCTGCGGAACACGCACTGATGTCCGAGGAGGTACTGCGCATCGCGGGGCTGCACGCCTACTACGGCGAGTCGCACGTGCTGCACGGCGTCGACTGCCACGTCGAGCGCGGCGAAGTCGTGACCCTGCTCGGGCGCAACGGCGCCGGGCGCACCACCACGATGAAGGCGCTGCTCGGACTCGTGGGCAGCCGCTCGGGCTCGGTGCGCATCAACGGCAGCGAGACCATCGGCCTGCAACCGCACCGCATCGCCGCGCTCGGCGTCGGCTATTGCCCCGAGGAGCGCGGGATCTACGCGAGTCTGTCCACCGAGGAGAATCTGCTGCTGCCGCCCACCGTGGCCGCCGGCGGCATGCCGGTCGAAGAGATCTACGCCATGTTCCCCAATTTAAAGGAGCGGCGCGCCAGCCGCGGCACCAACCTCTCCGGCGGCGAGCAGCAGATGCTGGCGCTGGCGCGGATCCTGCGCACCGGCGCGCGGCTGCTGCTGCTCGATGAGATCTCCGAAGGGCTCGCGCCCGTGATCGTGCAGGCCCTCTCCCGCACCATCGGGCGGCTGCGCGCGGCAGGCTACACGATCGTCATGTCGGAGCAGAATTTCCGTTTCGCGGCCCCACTCGCCGACCGCTTCTACATCATGGAGCGCGGCCGCATGGTGGCGGGGTTCGCCGCCGGCGAGCTTCACGACAAAATGCCGTTGCTGCACCAGTACCTGGGCGTGTGACGTCTCAAGACCAATCCGAGGAGCACAACTCATGAAACTGCGAATGCTGACCCTTGTGACCAGTGTGGCGCTCGTGGCCGCGGCTGGCGGCCCGGCACGGGCGGCCGATGAGGTGGTGATCGGCGACATCGACGACATGTCGGGTGTGTACGCCGACGTCATGGGCGCGGCCGGCGTCGAGGTGGTCAAGTGGGCGGTCGCCGACTTCGGCGGCAGCGTGCTCGGCAGGAAGATCACCGTGCTGTCCGCCGACCACCAGAACAAGCCCGACATCGGCGCCGCCAAGTTCCGCGAGTGGGCCGATCAGAACGGCCTCAACATGCTGCTCGGCGGCTCCAACACCGGCGTCAACATCGCCATGGCGAAGGTGGCGGCGGTCAAGCACGTGCCGACCTTCCACATCGGTCCGGGCGGCGCCTCGCTCAGCAACGAGGACTGCACCGCCTACACGGTGCACTACACCTACGATACCGTGGCGCTCGCCAACGGCACCGCCAGCGCGATCGTCAACGCCGGCGGCAAGACCTGGTTCTACCTCACGGCCGACTACGCCTTCGGCACACAGCTGCAGGCCGCCGCCTCCAGGGTGGTGGAAGCTCACGGCGGCAAGAACCTGGGCGCGGTGCGCGTGCCGCTCGGAGCGGCGGATTTCTCCTCGTTCCTGCTGCAGGCGCAGGCCTCCGGCGCCCAGGTACTGGGGCTCTCCAACGCCGGCACCGACTTCAGCAACTCACTCAAAGCCGCCAACGAGTTCGGCATCACCAAGACCATGAAGCCGGCGGCGCTGCTCGCCTTTATCACCGACATCAACAGCCTCACCCTCCAGACCGCCCGGGGGCTGTATCTCACCACCGCCTGGTATTGGGATCTCAACCCCGAGACGCGCGCCTTCGGCAAGCGCTTCTACGCCAGGTTCAACCGTGAGCCGACCATGGACCAGGCAGGCGCCTATTCGGCCACGCTGACCTGGCTGAAAGCGGTGAAGGCGGTCGGCAGCACCGATCCCGACAAGGTCATGGCGGAGCTCAAGAAAGCGAAGATCAACGACATGTTCACCAGCGGCGGCTACATCCGCGCCGACGGCGCCATGATCCACGACATGTACGTGATGCAGGTCAAGACGCCGCAGGAGTCGAAGTACCCGTGGGACTACTACAAGGTCGTGAAGAAGATGGCGGGCGGGGAGGCCTTCGGCCCGATCACCGGGCTGTGTCCGCTCGCGCCGGCGCCGAAGTAGCACGCCGCCGTCTCGAGCTCCGGCCACGGCGTCGCACGACGTGACCAGCATCTTCGGCATCCCCGTGGCCGTGATCCTCGGCCAGCTGATGCTCGGCCTCGTCAACGGCTCGTTCTACGCGATGCTGAGTCTCGGGCTCGCGGTGATCTTCGGGTTGATGGGTGTCGTCAACTTCGCCCACGGTGCCTTCTATACGCTCGGCGCCTTCGCCGCGCTCCTCGGCCTGCAGCTGCTCGGCATCAACTACTGGGTGGCGCTGATCGTGGCGCCGCTCGTGGTCGGTGCGCTCGGCATGGCCGTCGAGCGGCTGCTGCTGCGGCGGGTGTACGGCCTCGATCCCCTCTACGGCCTGCTGCTCACGTTCGGACTCGCGCTCATCTGCGAGGGCTCGCTCAACCAGGTGTTCGGCGCCACCGGGCAGTCGTATCCGGTGCCCGCCGGGCTCGCGGGCGGGTTCAACTTGGGGTTCATGTTCCTGCCGCTGTACCGCGCCTGGGTGATCGCGGTGTCCATCGTGGTGTGCTTCAGCACCTGGTACCTGATCGAGCGCACCCGCCTCGGCGCCACCTTGCGCGCCGCCAGGGAGAACGCGCCGCTCCTGCAGTCCTTCGGCGTCAACGTGCCGCTCTTGATGGCGGGCACCTTCGGCGGCGGCGTGGCGCTCGCGGCGCTCGCCGGAGTGCTGGCCTCCCCCATCGTGCTGGTGAACTCACACATGGGCAGCTCGCTCGTCATTGTCGTCTTCGCGGTCGTGGTCATCGGCGGCATGGGCTCGATCCTCGGCTCGATCGTCGGCGGGCTGGCGCTCGGGATCGTCGAGGGCTTCACCAAGGTCATCTACCCGGAAGCCTCCGACATCGTGGTGTTCGTCATCATGGCTGCGGTGCTGATCCTGCGGCCGGCGGGCCTGTTCGGCCGGGACTAGCGGCTCGCCGTGCGCATCACCGCCGCCGTCTACGCCCTGCTCGCGCTGTTCGCGCTGTGCGTGCCGCTGCTCGGGATCTACCCGGTGTTCATGATGCAGCTCCTGTGTGTGGCGATGTTCGCCTGCGCCTATAACCTGCTGCTCGGCTTCGGCCGCATGCTGTCCTTCGGCCACGCGGCATTCTTCGGCTCGGCCGCCTACGCCACCGGCTGGCTCGTGACCGCGCACGCCTGGGGCCCGGGGGCAGCGATTCTCGCCGGGGTCGCGGTCGCCGCGCTCCTCGGCCTCCTGGTCGGTGCGTTGGCGATCCGCCGCCAGGGCATCTATTTCGCGATGATCACCCTTGCCCTCGCGCAACTCGTCTACTTCGTGTGTCTGGAAGCGCCCTTCACCGGCGGCGAGAATGGGCTCCAGGGCGTGCCGCGGGGTGAGCTGCTCGGCTTGCTGCCGCTGAAGTCCGACGTGGCGCTCTATTACGTCGTGCTCGCCGCCTTCGTGGCCGTATTCCTCTTCATCCGCCGCGTGGTGCACTCGCCCTTCGGCCAGGTGCTGAAGGCGATCCGCGACAACGAGCCGCGCGCCATCTCGCTCGGCTACGAGATCAACCGCTACAAACTGCTGGCGTTCGTGCTGTCGGCGACGCTCGCCGGATTTGCGGGGTCGCTGAAGGCACTGGTATTCGGCTTCGTCACGCTCACGGACGTGCAGCAGTCGACCTCCGGCGAGGTGATCCTCATGACGCTGCTCGGCGGCACCGGCACCTTCTTCGGCCCGGTGGTGGGCGCCGCCGTGGTCACGACGCTGCAGCAGTATCTGTCGGACCTGGTGGGCGGCTGGGTCATCGCCATCATCGGCGTGATCTTCGTCGCCTGCGTGCTCTCCTTCCGCCGCGGCATCGTGGGCGAGCTGGCCGCCTCGCGGTGGCTGCGCGGGACGCGACCGCCGCGCTGAGGCAGGAGCTTTCAGCGCGCGAGCGCGACCACGCTCGCGATCGGCGTGTCCTCGAGCGCGACCGCGCGCGCCTCGGGGAAGGAGTCCCTCATGAGATTGCTGAGCACGGATCCCGGCGGCGTCTCGATGAAGATCCGGCAGCCGAGCTCGTAAAGCAGCGTCGCCGAGTCGTGCCAGCGCACGGTTCGCGAAACGTTGAGAATCAGGTCCTCCGCCACCTCCCCGGCCGTGTGCGCGGCGCGGGCCCGGGTGTTGCTCACGTACGGGACGCGCGGATCGCGCAGCGCCACTGCCTGCATGGCCGACCGCAGCCGCTCCGAGACGCCCGCCATGAGCGGGCAATGCGACGGGATCGTCAGTCGCAGCCGCCGCACGCTCGCGCCCGCGGCGTGCGCTGCGGCCCCCGCGCGCTCGAGCGCCGCATCGGTGCCCGAGACCACGACCTCACTCGGGCCGTTGACGCTCGCGAGCCAGAGCGGCGTGCTGTCGCCGACCCGCGCGATCAGCGCACGCGCATCGCGCTCCGAGAGCCCGAGAATCGCGCTCATGCCGTGGCCGTGCGGCGCGGCCTGTGCCATCGCCTCGCCGCGCAGCTTCACCAGCGCAAGCGCGTCCGCAAAGGTGAGCACATCGCAGGCGACCGCGGCCGCAAAGGCGCCGACCGAGAGGCCGGCGACTGCATCGGCCCGCAGCCCTTCCGTGCCGAGCGCTCGCGCGGCCGCCACCGCGGCGATCACCGTGGTGAGCTGAACCGCGGCGGTCGTGGCGAGGGCCTCGGCGGAATCGAGGTGCTCCGACCCCGGGCCGAGGATTGCGCGCGCCTCGGCGAGCGTGGCGCGCACGGCCGGGTGCGCCGGCAGGCGGCCGAGGAAACCGGGCGTGTGCGTCCCCTGGCCGGGGCACAGCAGCGCGATCCGCATCAGGCCGCCGCGGGCACGACCGCAGCCCAGGGGTCGCGCACCAGACGGGCGCCGTCGACCGTGCGCAGCACCAGTGGACCGCGCGCGGCCGCGTACTCCGCCAGCGCCACAGCGCCGTGGGGTACTTCGAGCTGCACGTCGACGCGTACCGGCAGCCGCGCCAGGGCTGCGAGCAGCGCGACCGCGACGGCCGGGGGGAGCGGTGAGGCGGCTGGAATCACCACATCGAGATCGCTCGCCGGGCTCGCCGTCGGGGTGCCGCTCGCCAGCTCGAAGCCGACGCTCCCGCACGGTCCCCAGCCGAAACGCTGAGCGCGCAACAGCGCATCCACCGCATCGAGCGCGGCCAGCGCCGGCACGAGCGTACGGCGCTCGCTCTTCAACCACTCGCGTCGCTCCGCGAGAGCGGTCGGCGTCACCCTCGCGAGCACCTGGCCCGGATGCAGCCACGCCGCGAGCCGCTGTGCGCGCAGCGCGCCGCGCACCCCCACGGGGATCAGGCCCGCGCCACGCGCGCGCCGCACGACCACCCAGGGCGCGCGCGCGAGCGCGGCCAGCGCCCACGCGGGCGGTGGGTCGGTCCATAGCACCGAGTCCGCGCCGCAGATGCGCAGCAGCGCGTGCGTCGTGACCTCAGGAGGCATCCCACTGCTCGGCGAGGCGGCGCCGGACGGCGATCGAGGCGGCGCGCCCCGCGACGGCCGCCGGCGAGGTCAGCCGCGTGGCAAGGTCGCGCGCACCGGCGCGCGCGTCGGCGACGGCCGCGATCAGCTCATCGCGCACGCGCTCGACGTCGAGGGAGGTGGGATGCGCGGCATCGATCCCGCCGATCAGCCGGTGCACCAGCCCCAGCTTCGCGAAGGAGCGTACGTCGTAGGCCATCGGTGTCACGCGCTCGCCGAGGCGCTCGAGCTCCTCGACCGTACGGCGCGTGACCCGCGCCGCGGACTGTTGGCTCATCGCATTCAGCTGCACGCCCGGTGAGTCGAGCGCGAGGATCCGGTTGGCCTGGTAGCCGTGAGTGAGGAAGCCGCCCGAGATCGCTTTGCCGACCAGCAGCGCGATGACCGGATGGCCCGCGAGCCGGGCGCTCGCGTAGGCGTCCACGGACGCCGCGGCGGCCAGGTGAATGCCGAGCAGCTCCTCGCGCACGCCGTAAGCCTGGCTCGTGACGTCGACCAGCGCGATGATCGGCCGCGGCCGCCTTTCGGCATCCTCGGCGAGCGTCCGGCGCACCTCACGTGCCAGCGCGAGCGCCTCATCGAGTCCGGCCTCACCGGCCCGCGCCCGCGGGAAGCGATTATCGGCATCGGGCACGACCGCGATGAAGCGCGCGCGCTCCCCACCGAGCGGCGCGTCGGCGACGCGTACCGTGCGCGGCGGGGCATCGAGGAGTCCCGCGGACCCGGCGAGTGCCTCGAGCCAGGTGAGCCCGACCTGCGAAAGGGCCGCGGCGTTCACGCGCTCTCCTCGCGCGCCCACAGCACGCGCAGCGCCGCGGGCTCGGGCGGGTGCGCCGGGTCGATGGCCGCGAGACGCGCGCTCAGGGCCTCGACCCGCGCGCTCCGGGCTGTGCCAGCCGCGGCACCCGCGCCGCCGACGAAGGCGTGGCGCACCGCGGCGCCGATCGCCGCCGTGTCGTCCTCGACCAGCACGTCCGCGAAGCCGGTGGCATAGCGCTGCTCGCCCCCCATGAGGCTCCAGATCCGCGCTCGATCGCCCGCGTCGAGCTCGGCGAGGCCCGCTTCCTGCTCGATCACCTCGGGGCCGTTCATGCCGAGACGCCCCTGACGCGTCACGATCAGATGGCTGCAGAGCGCGGCCGCGAGCGACATGCCGCCGAAGCAGCCGACCGTGCCCGCCACCACCGCGACCACCGGCACGTGGCGGCGAAGCGCCACGATGGCTGCATGAATCTCGGCGATGGCCGCCAGCCCCAGGTTCGCCTCCTGCAGCCGCACGCCCCCGGTCTCGAGCAGCAGCACCGGCCGCACCGGCACGCCGCGCTGCGCATCGCGCAGCGCCAGCTCGAGCGCACCGGCGAGCTTCGCTCCCGAGACCTCCCCGACACTGCCGCCCTGGTAGGCGCCCTCGATCGAGGCGACCACCGCCGCATGCCCGTCGAGCGTGCCGCGCGCGATCACCACGCCGTCGTCGGCCTGGGTGACGATGTCCTGCAGCGGCAACCACGGCGAGGTGAGCCGGTCGAAGGGACCTGCGAGCTCGCGAAAGGTGCCGGGATCGAGCACGCACGCGGCGCGCTCGCGCGCCGTGAGCTCGATGAAGCTGTCGCGGGCGAGGAAGCGGCGCTCCGGCGGCGTGCTCACGCGCGCAGCGCCTCCGCCGCCTGCTCGAGCCGCAGCAGCACCATGCCGGGCGTCGCGCCGAAGTCGTTGATCTCGATCGCGGCGGCACCGTCGAAGCGCGTAAAGAAGCGATCGAGGACGTGCTGCCACACGGTGCCAAAGCCATCGACGCTGGTCGTCACGGCGACGTGCGCTTGCGCGTCGGCCGAGGGCTCGAGCAGCACCTCGAGATCTCCCGAGCCGACGACGCCCACGTGCACGCGCCGCGCCACCGTCTGGCGGGCGGGATAGGTGAAGCTCAGGCGTTCCATGGGTGTGGGTTCTCCTCATCGAGAAACAGACACGCGGCGAGCAGGTCGGCGCAGCCGCCCGGCGAGGCGTTGCGGCGCAGGAGCTCGGCGTCGAGCGCGGCGAGCGCCTTGCCGCCTGCCGCGGTGCCGCTGCCGCCGAGGCTGAGTACCTGCCGCGCTCCGCTGCGCGCCGCCTCGACCGCCGCCCAGCCACCGCGATGCAGAAGGCAGGTGTCATCGAGGCTCGACATGATCGCGAGCAGCGCGTCGAGCCGCGCGCACGACTCCGTGGCGCCGCGCCGCCGGGCCGCCGCGAGCGCCGGCAGCCCTACTTCGGTCACGTGCGGAAAGGCGGCCACCGCCTGGCCGCGGGCACCACCCACCCCGAACTCGCGGCAGGCACGCGCGCCGTGACTCGCGGGCGGCGGCGCATACCGGTCGGGCAGGCGCGCGAGGCGCGCGGCGATCTCTACCACCTCGTGGACGGTGGCCCCGGAGTCCGCGAGCGCGCGCGCCGCGACCAGGAGCCCCAGCACCCAGATCGCGCCGCGGTGGGCATTGCTGCCGCCGGTGGCCGCGAGCATCGCGCGCTCGCCCTGGCGGCCGAGCGCACCGAGCCGTTCGCGCAGCGGCAGCGCGGCGCTCGCGCCCTCGGCCTCGAGCGCCATGCGTTCGAAGCTCTCGCGCAGCGCGCACGCCGAGCGCAGGAGCTTGCCGAGATCGAGGTCGCGGTGCGCACCCGGGCCGCGCCGGTCGACCAGTGCCGGCTTCGGCGTCAGCAGCGCCTCCTCGATGAGGGCACGGACCGCACGCGCGGCGAGCGAGGCGGCCGGCCGCTCGGGGGCGCGGCGCCCGGGTGCCGCGGGGTGCTCAAAGCCAAGCGCGGCGCGCATACGCTACCAGCTGCGAAAGCGCGCCGGCGGCCGGTACAGCCCGCCCGACCAGGCCACCAGGTCCTCGATGCTGCGCGCGGCGAGCAGCGAGCGGCGCGCCTCGCCGCGGCGTACGCCGAGATCCTCCGGGTAGGCGATGAGCCCGCGCGCGCGGAGAGTCGCGCTGCGCTTCGGGTCCGCCCGGCGGCCGATACTGGTGGCCCCCGCGATACCTGCGAGCGCTGCGCGGCGCTCCTCCGTACCCTCCGCCTTGTAGAGGTAGGCGATGCCCTCCTCGCTCACCACGTGACTCACGTCGTCGCCGTAGATCATCACCGGGGCGATGGGCATGCCGGTCTCACGCCCCACCTGCACGGCTTCCAGCGAATCGACCAGCGCCGGCACGCCGCCGCGGTTGAAGGTCTCGACCAGCTGCACCACGAGCTTGCGGCCCCGGACGATCGGCCCCTCGGCCGTCACCAGGCTCAGCCACGCCGGGCTCGCGTGGCGGCGCCCGTGCGGGTCGTGGCCCATATTGGGAGCGCCGCCGTAGCCGGCGAGCCGCCCGAGCGTCACGGTCGAGGAGTTGGCGTCGGCGTCCATCTGCAGCGTCGAGCCGATGAAGAGGTCGACGCCGTACTGCCCGGCGAGCTGACAGAGCACGCGGTTCGAGCGCAGGCTCCCATCGGCCCCGACAAAGAACACGTCGGGCCGGGCGCGCACGTAGTCCTCCATCCCGACCTCGCCGCCAAAGCAGTGCACGCTCTCGACCCAGCCGCTCTCGATCGCGGGGATGAGCGTCGGGTGCGGGTTCAGGATCCAGTTGCGGCAGATCTTGCCCCTCAGTCCAAGCGACTCCGCGTAAGTGGGCAGGAGCAGCTCGATGGCCGCGGTGTCGAAGCCGATCCCATGGTTGAGCGCGGTGACGCCATGACGCTCGTAGATGCCGCGGATCACCATCATGCCCATGAGGATCTGCAGCTCGTTGATCTGCCGTGGGTCGCGCGTAAAGAGCGGCTCGATGGCGAACGGCCGGTCGGCCGGCACGATGAGATCGACCCAGGATCCGGGCACGTCGACGCGTGGCAGCCGGTCGACCACCTCATTCACCTGCACCAGCACGATGCCGTGTCGGAAAGCCGCCGCCTCGATGAGCGTCGGCGTCTCCTCGGTGTTGGGGCCGGTGTAGAGATTGCCGGCGAGATCGGCCTTCTCCGCGCACACCAGCACCAGCTGCGGCGTCAGATCGACGAACATGCGCGCGTACAGCTCGATATAGGTGTGGATCGCGCCGATCTCGAGCTTGCCGTCCTCGAGCAGCTGCGCGACGCGCAGGCTCTGGGGACCGGCGTAGGAGAAGTCCACGCGGCGCGCGATGCCACGCTCGAACAGCGTCAGGTGCTCGGGGCGCGTGATGGAGGAGATCAGCATGTGCAGATCGTTGACCTGCTTCGCATCGACCTCGACCAGCGCGCGCGAGAGGAAATCCGCCTGTTTCTGGTTGTTGCCCTCGAGCGCCACGCGGTCGCCGCTGCGCAGCAGGCCCTGCAGTACCGGCACGATGTCGGCGCGGCGCACCAGCTTGCCGTCGGTGTGCTGCGCGATGCCCGCGAGGCGCTGCGCTTTGTCCTCGCGGCGCCGCGTCCAGGAGCGCACCGGCTCCGGCGGCGATGCCCTCGGTAGCTCGGCGTTCATGCAGGCGAGCTCACAGGGTTGAGCCGCGCTGCATGGCGAGATTGCGTGCGAGGAAGGAGTAGATGTCGAGCGCCGCCGACTGCTGCAGCGCCTCCCCGCCCCCGTGGCCGTGGTTGATCTCGACGTCGAGCAGTACCGGTGCGGAGCCGGCCTGCGCCGCCTGCAGCGCGGCGGCGAACTTGAAGGAGTGCATCGGCATGACGCGCGTGTCGTGATCCGCGGTGATGATGAGCGTCGCCGGGTAGTGCACGCCGGCGCGCACGTTGTGCACCGGCGAGTAGGCATACAGCGCGCGGAACTGCTCGGGATCCTGGGGTGAGCCGTAGTCGCCTTCCCAGCCCGCGCCCTGCCCGAAGCGGTTGAAGCGCAGCATGTCGAGCACGCCCACCTGGGGGATGGCGGCGCCGAAGAGGTCCGGGCGCTGCACCAGGCAGGCACCGATCAGGAGGCCCCCGTTCGAGCGGCCGTGGATGGCTAAGCGTTGCGCCGAGGTGTAGTGGTGCGCGATCAGCCACTCGGCCGCGGCGATGAAGTCATCGAACACCACCTGCTTGTGGGTGAGGATGGCTTGGGTGTGCCAGGCCTCGCCGTACTCGCCCCCACCGCGGATGCTCGCCACCGCGAACACGCCGCCCATCTCGAGCCAGGCGATGCGCGAGGGCTCGAAGCGCGGCAGGTTGTTGACCCCGAATCCGCCATAACCCTCCAGCAGCAGCGGGTTGTCGGCGTCGAGTTTCAGGCCCTTGCGGTAGGCGAGCAGCAGCGGAATGTGCGTGCCGTCCTTCGCCGGGTAGAACACCTGCTCCTCCTCGAAGCGCCGCGGGTCGAACGCCACCTGCGGCGCGCGCCAGCGCGTGGCATGGCCCGACTCGAGGTCGTACCGGTAGACGGTCGGAGGCGTCACCAGGTCGTTGAAAGAGTAGAAGGTCTCGGCATCGCCGGCGTGGCCGTCGAAGCCGCGCGCGGTGCCGGGCCCAGGTAGCTGGATCTCTCCGAGCGGGGCGCCATCCAGTCGATAGCGCACCACGCGGCTGTGCGCGTCGTGCAGGCTCTGGACGATCAGCTGGTGATCGACCAGGGTGACGCTCGCTTGCGCGAGGTCGATCGCGTCGCTCCCCTCCGCCACGACCGTGCGCCAGTTGGCGCGGGCGGGATTGCCGGGATCGATGGCGATCACGCGGCCGTTGGGCGCTTCGAGCGAGGTGAGCAGATAGAGCCGCCCGGCATCCGAGCCGATGTAGTTGTAGGCGGCATCGAAACCCTCGGCGACCGCCACCGCCGCGGGTGTCGGCGCTTCGAGGTCGAGCAGATAGAGGTTCTCGCGCCCCTTGTCGCCGACCTCGCCCTCCCCGGCGCGGACCAGCAGCCAGCGCCCGTCCTCGGAAAGATTCGGCTGGTACTGCCGTTCGGCGTGGGCACCGTCGTAGAGCACGCGTCGATCGGCGGAAACCTGCGAGCCGAGTGCGTGGTAGTACACCGCGTCGTCCAGATCCCGGGTGCTGAGCTCGGTGCCGGGCTCAGGCGCAGGGAACGCACTGTAGTAGATCCCCTGCCCGTCGCGGGTGAACACCGGCGCATAGTACTTGGTGTAACGCAGCACCTCGGGCAGGTCCTTACCCGTAGCGACCTCGCGGATGCGCCACTCGGTCCAGTCGGAGCCGCCGACCGAGACGCCGTAGGCGATCAGCCGCCCGTCGCGGCTCGCCACGTAGCCGCTGCGCTCGTTCACCACCCCCGCCGGCGAGAGCGTGTTCGGATCCACGACGAGCTGCTCCGGACCGCTCAAGCGGGTGGCGGTGTAGAGGCGGCTCTGGCCCTCGTGCCCGCTGTTGGCGGGGTAGAAGTAGTGCCCGCCGGCGCTGAAGGGAATGCCGAAACGGCCGTAGGTGTAGAGCGCGGCGAGACGCTGACGCAGCTGCGCACGCTGCGCGATCCCGGCGAGGTAGCCCTGCGTGAGCTTCGCCTCGGCCAGCACCCAGGCACGCGTCGCGCCCGAGTCGAGCTGCTCGAACCCCCGGTAGGGATCGGCGACGGCGGTGCCGTGGTAGGTGTCGACGACGTCCCCGCGCGGCGCCGCCGGATACTGCAAGGTGGCAGCCGCCGCGGCCAGGCAGCCGAGTGTGGCGGCAAGACACGCGCCGGGAAGTACGCAGCGATGCGAACGTTGCATGCGCGGCGATTGTGCCCTGCCCGGCCCGGCGGCACCACGGTAAGATCGCGCTCATGCCGCAACACATCGGGATCGTGGCCTGCTCGGCGGAGGGCGCGGCGCTGTGCTACCGCACGGTCTGCCTCGAGGGCGCGCAATACCTCGGCGCCCTCGATCATCCCGAGGTGTCGCTCCACAACCATTCGTTCGCGCGTTACATGCGCTCGATCGACGCCGGTGACTGGCCGGGAGTCGCCGAGCTCATGCTGTACTCGGCCGCGAAGCTCGCCCGCGCCGGCGCCGATTTCCTCATCTGCCCGGACAACACCATCCACCAGGCGTTTCCCTGGGTCGTGCGGCGCTCACCGCTCCCGTGGCTGCACATCGCCGAGGTGGTGGCCGCGGCGGCCGTCGAGCGCGGCTTCGCGACGCTCGGCATCACCGGCACGCGCTACCTGGTCGACAGCGAGGTGTACCCGGAGAAGCTCATCGCACGGGGCGTGAGGGTCCAGCGGCCGACCAGTCAGGAACGCGCCGAGATCAACCGCATCATCTTCGAGGAGCTGGTGTGCGGGGTATTCAGACCTGAAGCGGTCGCGACTTTTCAGCGCGTGATCGCACGCATGCGGGACGCGGGCTGCGATGCGGTGGTGCTCGGCTGCACCGAGATCCCGCTCATCGTCAACGACGACAACTCGCCGCTGCCGACGCTCGATTCCACGCGGCTGCTGGCGCGCGCGGCACTGCGCCGCGCGACGCAGCGCCCGGCCGCGTGAGCGGCGCGCGCGGCGCGCGTTATTTCCCCTTCTTGCTCTCGAACTTGAAGGACACGTTGACCCGGGCGCGGTAGGCGCTCACCTTGCCGTTCTGCACCACCATATCGAGCTGCTTGACCTCGACGATGCGCAGGTCCCGCAGGCTCTTGGCGGCCTGACTCACCGCGGCCGCGGCCGCCTTTTCCCAGGACTCGCTGCTGGTGCCCACCAGCTCGACGATCTTGTAGACGCTCTCGGCCATGGCTTGCTCACCTTTCGTCCCCGGGGCGGGGCGCGCTTGTTTTCATGGCAGTGTGCGCCGAAACGCTGCGCGCCGCCAAGCGGGGCGCGGGGCGCTTGCCGTCAGTCCCCGCCAGCCGTTAATCTCTTGGTTGATCGTTCAATCAAGTGCCATCGATGCCCGCCGCAGCTCCCGCCCCCGACACGCGTACCCGCCTGGTGCTCGCCGCCATGCACCTCTTCTGGGAGAAGGGCTACGGCTCGACCAGCGTCGCCGACGTGCTGAAATCGGCCGCCGTCAACAGCGGCAGCCTCTACCACTTCTTTCCCGGCAAGCAGGAGCTGCTGCTGGCGGTGCTCGACGCCTATCACGGCGGCATCGGCCCGACGCTGCTCGAGCCCGCCTGGCGCGGCGTCGAGGATCCGATCGAGCGCATTTTCGCCCTGCTCGCCCGCTACCGCCGCTCACTCACCGACACCGACTGCTTCTACGGCTGCCCGATCGGCTCGCTGGCGCTCGAGCTGCACGAGCCCGACCCCGCGGTCCGCGAGCGCCTCGCCGCGAACTTCACCGCCTGGGTGGAGGCCATCCACCAGTGCCTGGTGGAGGCCGGCGCGCGGCTGCCGCGCGACCTCGAGCGGCGCGAGCTCGCGCTCTTCGTACTGACCACGATGGAGGGCGGCGTCATGCTCGCGCGCACCTTCCGCGACATCGGCCGCTTCGATGCCGCCGTGCGCCAGCTGCGTGCCCACTTCGACCGCCTGACGCGACCCGCGCCGGCGCGTCGCGCCCCCCGTGCCCGCCACCTGCGAAAAACCAAGGAGCGCAGATGAAGCTCGAGTCCCTGGTCCGCGCGGCCGCCGCCCTCGCCCTGACGCTCGCCGCCTCCACACTTGCCACGGCAGCTGCCCCGACGGCGCCCGCCGACCCCTACCAGCCGCTCGAATTTCTCGTCGGGCATTGCTGGAAAGGCACATTTCCCAGGAGCACGCGCACCGATGAGCACTGCTTCAGCCGCGTCTACGGCGGAAAATTCCTGCGCGACGAGCACGTCGTGCATCGCGACGGGGCGCCGGATGAGTTCGGGGAGACGCTCTACGTGTGGAACTCCGCCACCGGGCAGCTCGAGTATCTCTACATCGAGAGCGGCGGGGGCTTCATCCGCGGCACGGTGGGCACGGACGCGGGGACGCTGGTGTTTCCCGAGGCGCCGTACGTCGATGGCGGCAAGTCCATGAACGTGCGCAGCCGCTGGCAGCGCTCGGGCGAGGCGAGCTACGCAGTGGCGACCGAATTCGAGCTCGGCGGGCGCTGGGTACCGGGGTTCAGTCTGCAAATGCAGCGCGAGTAGCGCGCGCGGCGGCCGCGCGCGGCCACACCGGCCGGCGCACCAGCGTGCTCTTGCCGAACAGCGACTCGATGAGGTCGACCGCCAGCACCGCGGTCTTGTTGTGCTCATCCCACGCCGGGTTGAGCTCGACGACGTCGAGGGAAGCGAGGCGGCGCGTGTCGGCGATCATCTCCATGCACAGCTGCGCTTCGCGGTAGGTCGGCCCGCCCGGCACGCGGGTGCCGACGCCCGGGGCGATAGCCGGGTCGAGGAAGTCCACGTCGAAGCTCACGTGCAGGTGGGTGTCGTGGTCGAGCCCGGCGAGCGCCTGCTCCATGGTCGCGCGCATGCCCATCTCGTCCACGTGACGCATGTCGAACACGTCGAGCCCCTGCTCGTGCACGAAGCGCTTCTCGCCGGCATCGACGCTGCGGATGCCGACCTGGCGCACCCACGCCGGGTCGATGGCGGGGGTACGGCCACCGAGAGTGGTGAGCGCGCGCGGTCCGAAGCCGCACAGCGCCGCGACCGGCATGCCGTGCAGGTTGCCGCTCGGGGAGAGCTCGGGGGTGTTGAAATCGGCGTGCGCATCGAGCCACAGGATGCGGAGCTTGCGTCCCTGCTCGCGGCAATGGCGCGCCACGGCACTGATCGAGCCGATGCCGAGCGAATGATCGCCGCCGAGCAGGATCGGCAGCCGCGCGGCGCGCAGCTCCCCGTATACGGCTGCATGCACCAGCTCGTTCCAGCGCGTCACCTGCGGCAGGTGGCGGTAGCCCTCCTGCGGCGGCTCCCAGGGGTTGCCGGGACCGTTGAGATTGCCGAGGTCGAGGACCTCGAGATCGCGCGCGCGCAACGCCGCCGCGAGCCCCGCGACGCGCAGCGCCTCCGGACCCATCGAGGCGCCGCGATCCGCGGCGCCGACGTCGGTGGGCGCGCCGATGAGACTCGCCGTGCGCTGGCTCGGGCTCATGCCGTCACCCGGGTGCGCGCCGCGGCCGCGCGCGGCTCGCCCGCGAGCAGGCTGAACAGATCCTTCGGGTCCTCGAGGTCCGGCACCAGGTCGATCTGCCGCTCCCCGCCGCGCTCCTCCTGGTGGATGCGCATGAGATAGCGCAGCGCCGAGAAGTCCTCGAGCGCGAAGCCGACCGAGTCGAAAATCGTGACTTCACTCGCGCTCGCGCGCCCGGGCGCGCGCCCGGCGAGCACCTGCGTGAGCTCGCTGACCGGAAAGTCCGCGGGCAGCTGCTGGATCTCGCCCTCGATGCGCGATTGCGGCTCGAACTCGACCACCACGCGCGCATCGGCGCGCCGCAGGATGTCGGCATCGAGCTCGGTCTTGCCGGGGCAGTCGCCGCCCACGGCGTTCAGGTGCATCCCTGAGGCGATCATGGCGGCCGTCAGGATGGTGGCGTTGCGCTTGTCCGCAGTCACCGTGGTGACGATATCGGCGCCCGCGACCGCCGCGGCGGTCGAGCTCGCGCGCACGACCTCGAGCCCCGCGAGCCGCGCTCGCGCGAGGTTGCGCATCAGCTTGTCGGTCGCGGCCGGGTCGGTGTCGTAGAGACGCAGCTCGCGGATGCCGAGCAGGTGATGGAAGGCGATCGCCTGGAATTCGCTCTGGGCGCCGTTGCCGATGAGCGCCATGACGCGGCTTGCCGGGCGCGCCATATGCCGCGCGGCGAGCACAGAGGTCGCCGCGGTCCGCAGCGCCGTCGTCAGCGTCAGCTCCGAAAGCAGCAGCGGATAACCGGTCTCGACGTCAGCGAGCACTCCGAACGCGGTCACCGTCAGCAGGCCGACGGCGGTGTTCTTCGGGTGGCCGTTCACGTATTTGAAGGTATAGAGCCGGCCGTCGGAGGCCGGCATGAGCTCGATCACGCCGACCGGGGAGTGGCTCGCATGGCGCGCGGACTTCTCGAACTCGCTCCAGCGCAGGAAGTCGCTCTCGATCTCCCGCGCGAGCTCCTCGATGAAGCGCGCCACACCGCGTCGCGCGACGAGTTCCTGGATGCGCTCGATACCGATGAAATCCACCATGATTGCACTCCGGATGACCGTAATGCCCATGGTCCGGGTCGGCCGAATCAAAATAAAGACAGAAAGTTGATCATACCTTGCAGTTAGTTGATCATATAGACATATATTAATGACCTTTTGATCAATAACAATTGAAGGTAGCCCTCCAATGGACGACATCGACCGGCTGCTCATCGGACTGCTGCGCAACGACGCCCGCGCCTCGGTTGCCTCCCTCGCCAAGACCCTCGGCGTGGCGCGCGGCACGGTCCAGAACCGCCTGGCGCGCCTCACGGCCAACGGCACCATCGTCGGCTACACCGTGCGCCTGAAGCCCGACGTGGAAGAGCAGCGCATGCGCGCCTTCATGACGGTCGCCGTCGAGGGCAACCAGGTGGACGCCGTGATCCGCGCGCTGCGCGGGGAGCCGGCGGTGGCGGCGCTCTACAGCACCAACGGGCGCTGGGACATCGTCGCGGAGCTGCGCGCGGACAGCCTCGAGGGCTTCGATCGCGTGCTGGCCCGCATCCGCCTGATCGAGGGCATCTCGCAGACCGAGACCAGCCTGCTGCTGTCGACCTTCAAGTTCTGAAGACTCCCGCGATCAGCGCAGCAGCGCCAGCCAGTCGCGGCCCGGATCGCCGTAGGCGACGAAGAAGGGGTTGAGGAGCGACTCACGGGTGTTGTAGCGCAGCGGCTCGCCGCTCAACTCGACGACCACCCCGCCCGCGGCGCTCACCACGGCATGCGCGGCCGCCGTGTCCCACTCACTGGTGGAGCCTAAGCGCGGGTAAACGTCGGCGCTGCCTTCGGCGATCATGCAGAGCTTGAGCGAACTGCCGACGGACTTGAGCTCATGCGATCCCAGGCGCTCGAGAAAGCCCGCGAGCGAGTCGCCGCGATGGGAGCGGCTGCCGACCACGCGCACCGGGTCGCCGGCGCGCGCGGCGACGCCGAGGGCCAGCGGGCGTTCCGGGCCCTGTTGCCGCCAGGCGCCCTGCCCCGTGCCGCCCCGGTACGTCGTGTCGCTCACCGGCACGTGCACCACGCCGAGTACCGGGGCGTGGTTCTCGATGAGCGCGATGTTCACCGTGAACTCGCCGTTGCGCGCGAGGAATTCGCGCGTGCCGTCGAGCGGGTCGACGAGCCAGTGGCGCGTCCAGCGCGCGCGCTCGCTCCAGGGCGGCCGTACCGCCTCTTCGGACAGCACCGGCACCCCGGGGGTGAGCGCGGCGAGCTCGGCATGGATCAGCCGGTGCGCGCGCAGGTCCGCCTCCGTGAGGGGCGAGGCGTCCTCCTTGAGGGTCGCCTGCGGTGCGCCCCGCGCATAGACCTCCAGGATCTCGCGGCCCGCGGCGCGCGCGATCGCGGCGACGCGTTCAGCGAGCGGCCCGGCACCGAAGTCCGTCATGCCCCGCCCGTCACTCCGGCCGCTTTCAGATGCGCCACCACCAGATCCGCCGCCTCATCGGCGCTGATGCGCGTGGTGTCGATGCGGATCTCGGGGTGCTCCGGCGCCTCGTAGGGCGAATCGATGCCGGTGAAGTTCCTGAGCTCCCCGCGGCGCGCTTTGCGGTACAGGCCCTTCACGTCACGGCCCTCGGCCACCGCGAGCGGCGTGTCGACGAAGATCTCGAAGAACTCCCCTGGCGCGAACAGCGCACGCGCCATGCCGCGTTCGGCGCGGAACGGGGAGATGAAGGAGACGAGCACGATCAAGCCCGCATCGACCATGAGGCGCGAGACCTCGGCGACGCGGCGGATATTCTCGACGCGGTCCTGGGCGGCGAACCCTAAGTCCTTGTTGAGGCCGTGACGCACGTTGTCGCCATCGAGGAGATAGGTGTGCCGCCCCTGCGCGGTGAGCTGCTTCTCGATGCGGTTGGCGATGCTCGACTTGCCGGCGCCCGAGAGCCCGGTGAGCCACAACACGCAGGCGCGCTGCCCCTTCTGCCGCGCACGCAGCTGCTTGTCGACGTCGAGCGCCTGCCAGTGGATGTTGTGCGAGCGGCGCAGCGCGAAATGAATGAGGCCGGCACCGACGGTGGCATTGCTGATGCGGTCGACGAGGATGAAGCCGCCCAGGGCGCGGCTGCGCTCGTAGGGCTCGAAGGCAATCGGCTGGTCGAGCTCGAGCTCGCATACGCCGATGTCGTTCAACTCGAGGCGCTCCGCGGCGGTGTGCTCGAGCGTGTCGACGTTGATGCGGTGCTTGAGCGGCGTCACCGTCGCCGCCACGGTGCGCGTCCCGGTCTTCATGAGGTAGGCGCGCCCCTGGAGCATCGGCTCCTCGTTGAGCCACACGATGGTCGCCTCGAACTGATCGGCGACCTCGGGCGCCGCGTCGGCGGATGCGATCACGTCGCCCCGGCCGACGTCGACCTCGGCGTCGAGCGTGAGCGTCAGCGACTGCCCGGCGGCCGCTTCGCTCAGGTCGCCGTCCGCGGTCACCAGGCGCGCGACGCGCGCTTCACGCCCCGAGGGGAGGACCCGCACACGCTCGCCCGGCCGCACGCTGCCACTCACGATGCGCCCGGCGAAGCCGCGGAAGTCCGCGTTGGGACGGTTGATCCATTGCACCGGGAACCGGAACGGTTCGGCGGCGGGCTGCGCATCGCCGGGAGCCGCCTCGAGCTGCGCGAGCAGCGTTGGACCCGAATACCATGGCATGGCGCCGCCGGCGCGCGTGACGTTCTCACCGAGCGCTGCCGAGAGCGGAATCGGTGTCACGTCGAGGAGGTCGATGCGCGCGGCGAAGGCGCGGAAATCGGCCACGATCGTCGCGAAGACCTCGCGCGCGTAACCCACCAGGTCCATCTTGTTGACCGCCAGCACGACCTGGCGGATCCCGAGCAGCCGCACCAGATAGCTGTGGCGACGGGTCTGAGTCAGCACCCCCTTGCGGGCATCGATCAGGATCACCGCGAGGTCGGCGGTCGAGGCCCCGGTGACCATGTTGCGCGTGTACTGCTCGTGCCCGGGCGTGTCGGCGACGATGAACTGGCGCCGCCCGGTCGAGAAGTAGCGGTAGGCCACGTCGATCGTGATGCCTTGCTCGCGCTCGGCCTGCAGCCCGTCAACCACCAGTGCGAGATCGAGCTCGGCGCCCCGCGTACCGAAGCGGCGGCTGTCAGCGCCGAGTGCGGCGAGCTGGTCGTCGAAGATCCCCTGCGTCTCGTAGAGCAGCCGCCCGATGAGGGTCGACTTGCCGTCGTCGACCGAGCCGCAGGTGATGAAGCGCAGCAGGCCCTTGCGCTCATGCGCCTCGAGCCAGCTCGCGACGTCGCCGGGTAGCGGGGCGCGCGCCATCAGAAATAACCCTCGAGCTTCTTGGCCTCCATGGAGCCGGCGGCGTCGTGGTCGATGAGGCGCCCGGCGCGCTCGGAGTCGCGCGTGCCGAGCATCTCGGCGATCACGGCATCGACCGAGTCGGCGCTGCTCTCGATCGCACCCGTGAGCGGGTAGCAGCCGAGGGTGCGGAAGCGCACCTTGCGCAGCGTCGGCCGCTCCCCCGGCGCGAGCGGCAGCCGCTCATCGTCCACCATGATGAGCGCGCCCGCGCGCTCCACCACCGGCCGTTCAGCGGCGAAGTACAGCGGCACCAGCGGGATCGCCTCCCGGCGGATGTACTGCCACACTTCGAGCTCGGTCCAGTTCGAGAGCGGAAATACCCTGAAGCTCTCGCCGGCGCGCTTGCGCGCGTTGTAGAGCGCCCAGAGCTCGGGACGCTGCGCGCGCGGATCCCAGCGATGCTGCGCCGAGCGAAACGAGAAGATGCGCTCCTTGGCACGGCTCTTCTCCTCGTCGCGGCGCGCGCCGCCGAGGGCGGCGTCGAAGCCGTGGCGGTCGAGCGCCTGGCGCAGCGCCTGTGTCTTCATCACATCGGTGTGCACCTGCGACCCGTGCGTAACCGGGCTGATCCCCCGTGCGATGCCCTCCTGGTTCACGTGCACGATCAGCTCGAGCCCGAGGCGGCGCACCGTGGCGTCGCGAAAGGCGTACATCTCGCGGAACTTCCAGGTCGTGTCCACGTGCAACAGCGGCAGCGGCGGCGGCGCGGGGAAGAAGGCTTTGACCGCCAGATGCAGCAGCACCGCGCTGTCCTTGCCGACGGAGTACAGCAACACCGGCTTCTCGCACTCGGCGATCGCTTCGCGGATGATGTGGATGCTCTCGGCCTCGAGCCGTTCGAGGTGGCTGAGCGGCGCCTCGTGCGGCGCGCCTGTGCGTGTCATGCCGGTATTGTAACGGCCTTCGCGACGCGGGGATTCGTTGTATCCTCCGCTGCGTGCGGCGAAGCGTTAAGGTGGCGGCTGGAGGTGCGCGAGGCACCATGCTCTACTGTCGCGCGTGAACGGAATTCACTTCTGCCGCCTGCGGAGCTTGCCGCGGGGAGCGCTGCTCGCACTGGCACTGGCGGGTGGCGCCGCATCGATACCGGCGGCGCAGAACCAGCCGCCTGCGCAGAGCCCGCCCGCCGCACCGTCCGCCGCGACCCCGGCACCGCCCGCCGCGACCCCGGCACCGCCCGCCGCGACCCCGGCACCGCCGGCTGCGACGCCCGCGCCCGACGCTGGGACACCGGGCACCGCACCGCCCGCGCCCGCACCCAATCCAACACCCGCCACTCCCGGCGCCGAGCAGGCGCTCTCGGAAGTGGTCGTGGAAGCGGCCGAGCCGCGCTTCGTGGCAAAGACCACCCGTGACCGCATCGGACGCATCTGGGCGCCGGTGCTGATCGACGGCAAGGGTCCCTTCCGCCTGGTGCTGGACACCGGCGCGAACCACTCCGCGGTCATTCCCTCGACCGCCGCGGCGCTCGGCTCACCCGGAGCCGCCAACGCCATGGTGGTCACCGGCTTCACCGGCTCGGCGGTGGTGCCGACGATCTCGGTTTCGCGCATGGAGGTCGGCGATCTCATGCTCGGGCCGACGACGCTGCCGGTGGTCGCCGACGTTTTCGGCGGCGCGCAGGGTGTGCTCGGCAACGAGGGTCTGGCGGGCCGGCGCATCGTCGCGGACTTCAGCCACGATCACCTGGAGATCTACACCTCCCACTCCGAGCCGGCACACATCGGCTTCAGCGTCGTGCCGCTCAAGATCGGCGACGGCGGGCTGCTGATCGCCGACGTGAGGGTCGGAGGCATCCACTGCAAGGCCGTCATCGACACCGGCGCTCAAGGCACGGTCGGCAACCTGCAGCTGCGCGATGCGCTCATGCGCCACCCGCGCGATGCCAAACGCACCGAGGTCGTCGGCGTGACGCTCGACGTGCAGACCGGCGACAGCCTCGCGGCTCCGTCGATCGAGATGGGCGGCATTACCATCAGCGGCGTGCGGGTCACCTTCGGCGACATGTACCTGTTCGAGCACTACCACCTGACGCAAAAGCCCGTGCTGCTCCTCGGCATGGATCTGCTCGGCTCCTTCGACGTACTGATCATCGACTACCGGCTGCGCGAGCTGCAGATCCGCCTCACCCGCGGGCAGCTGCAATGACGGCCGCACCGGCGCGCCGCGGCAGCGCTCAGGCGCCGAGCGCGGCGAGCGTAAGTCCCCCGGCGGCACCGATCGCCACGACGACGAGCGCCGGAGCACGCCAGGCAACCAGCAGCACGAAGCACAAAGCCGCGAGCAGCAGATCGCCACGCGCGTGCACCGCCGTGGTCCAGATGGGATCGTAGAGCGCCGCGGCCAGGAGCCCCACCACCGCGGCGTGTACCCCGGCGACGAGGCCCGCGATGGGGCGCGCACCGCGCAGCCCCTGCCACAGCGGCAGCGCTCCGAGCAGCAGCAACATCCCGGGCAGATAGATCGCCAGCAGCGCCAACGCTGCGCCGGCGATGCCGCGCGGGCCGACGTCGACGAGCGCACCGAGGTAGGCCGCGAAGCTGAACAGCGGACCCGGAACCGCCTGGGCCGCGCCGTAGCCACTGAGGAATGCCGCATCGCTCAGCCAGCCGGGTGCGACGACGGCCTCGCGCAGCAGCGGCAATACCACGTGGCCGCCGCCGAACACCAGCGCGCCGCTGCGGTAGAAGGCCGCGAACAGCACGGTTGTCTGTGAGTGGGTCGCCGCGGCCAACACCGGCAGCCCGACCAGCAGCGCGACAAAGAGCGCGAGCGCGGTGACCGCAGCGCGGCGCGACACCGGCAGCGCGCGCGCCGGCACGGCGGGCAGCGCAGCGCCTCGGCAGAACGCGAATCCCGCCGCACCACCGGCGGCAATCGCGGCGAGCTGCGCGAGCGCCGAGCCGCCCGCGAGCACCATGGCCAGCGCCGCGAAGGCGATCGCAGCCCGGGTGCGGTCCGGACATAGTGCGCGCGCCATGGAGATCACGGCGGCGGCAACGATGGCGACCGCGGCGAGCTGCAGCCCGTGCGCGAGTCCCGCGCCGGCAACCCCCGCGAGCACATGCGCCCCGAGGGCGAATGCCACCATCAACGCGGCCGAGGGCAGCGTGAAGCCGACCCAGGCCGCGAGCGCCCCCGGGTAGCCTGCGCGCAGCAGGCCAATGGAGAACCCGACCTGGCTGCTCGCGGGACCGGGAAGGAACTGGCACAGCGCGACCAGATGGGCGTAGGTCGCCTCGTCGAGCCAGCGGCGGCGTACCACGAACTCTTCGCGGAAATAACCGAGGTGCGCGATCGGGCCACCGAAGGAGCGCACGCCGAGCCCGGCGAATACGCGCAGCACCTCGGCCGCCGGGCCCACGCCACGTTCCTTCAGGAAGCGCCCCGCCCGCGGGGTCCGAGGCGCAGGAATCTGCGACGCTCGTTCCACTGGTGGCGCGCGTGCAGCCGGTCGGCGGGATCGCCCGCCTCGGGCGGCAGCGCCCGCAGAGCGCGCAGCGCGCCCGCGTGCGCCATCGCGATCGCCGGGTCGGCCTGCAGCATGCCGCGGTAGTGCTCGAGAAACTGCTGCTCGGCCGGCCCGCCGCCGCCGGCCAGGAGCTCGCGTGCGTGCGCGCCGATGGCGGCGGCCTCGCTCTCCGGCAGATCGCGCGCTACCGCGAGCGCGTGATCGACGTCGGCGATCAGCCCGTAGAGCGGCTGCAGCCACGCCCAGGACGGATCGGTGGTGATGTGCTGCAGTCGTTCGAGGGGCGAGGCGAACGGGGCGAACCGGCGCTCGGCCTCGAGCACCGCGCTGAGCACCGCCTGCAGCGCCGTGCTCGCGGCGCCGAGCGCTTCGAGCCAGGGACGTTCGGCGCTCATGTCGCCCCCCTGAGCCGCTCCAGCGGGCACTCGGCGAGCGCGCCAATGCCCTCGATCGCAAGGTCGGCGGGCGGCCAGGCGGCGAGCTCGCGCGGATCGAGCGCGTAGTGCCCCTGGCGCGGAAAGACGGTGGTGAGCTTCTCACCCCAGGCGTTCTTCATGGCCGTCAGTATGCGCAACTTGTCGTCGATCATCACGTAGTGCGCGGCGGGGTAGCGGCGCGCGACCGAGTCCAGCATCTGCTCCTTGTGGAGGTAGATGAGCACGCGCCCGTCCACCGCGTCCCACAGGCCCGCGCGCTGCACCTTGCGCGGCTGGAACACGACGTCACCGTCCGAGAGGATCACGGTGGTACCGAGGCGGGAGCAGCGCGCGAGCGCGGCGAGCGCGCCCGGATAGAGCCGCAGCGCGAACGGGTAGTCGACCAGAAACGAGGACACCTGCAGCAGCTGCGGATCGTCGAGATTCTCGAGCCGGTAGCGCTGCAGGGCGCCCAGGTAGTCGGCGTAGCCGAGCTCGGCCCGCAGCTCCTCGAATAGTGCCCAGTAACGGTCCCGGCTGGTGTGCCCGAACTTCAGCTCCAGATATGCGCTCAGGTCGGCCTGGACCGCGTCGTTGTCGAGCAGCGTGTTGTCCACGTCGAACAGGAAGACAGTTCCCGAATCTGCCACTTGCCTCACGCTCCGCGCGGGTCCGCGGGCGCAGTGTACGCTGCCGGGGAACAATCTCGCGGTCGCCCGGTCAACCGGGTGCTCCGGAATGCGTTACCCCGGGCGTTGTGGGCGTATTCTGCACGGAGGGTTCCCCATGAGATCCGAGTCGTTCCCGAGCCGCGTCGCGTCCGTTCGCCCGCGGCTGCTCGCCACTGGCGCCGCGGTACTGCTCGCGGCCTCCGGCTGCGGCGGCTACGGAGATGGCTACGACTGCTACGGCTGCGGCAATCCCGGCCCGCCGCCCACGGTCAACGTTCCGAACTCGATCGCGATCGCCGACGTGAACGGCGATGGTGTCCCGGATCTGGTGGTCGCGACCACCCTCGACCAGGGCCTCGCGAACAACCCGGGCTTCGCCAACGTCATCCTCAACAGCAAGGCCTCGCCCGGTACCTTCGATGCCGGCGTGCAGTACACGACCACGGGCTCCAACCCGGCGGGGATCGTGGCGACCGATCTCACCGGCTCGGGGAGCGTCGACCTCGTCGTCGCGAACTTCGGCTCCGGCAGCATTTCGGTATTCATGCACGGCGCCACGCCCGGAGCCTATATGCCGGCGCTGAACATCGTGACCGGCGGCCAGCCCAACCAGGTGGTCGCCGGCGACCTCACCGGCAGCGGCAGCAGCCGTGACCTGGTGCTCGCCGACGACAGCCCCGCGGGCAACGCCATCGTGCTGGTGCACGACGCGGCCAACCCCGGCCAGTTCCTCGCGCCCGTCATGCTCCCCACCAACGGCTACACCTCATCCGTCGCGGTGGGCACGATCGCCACCGGCCAGGTGGCCGTCGTCGCCACGAGCTACGACGCCAACGGCAACAACGGCGCCGTCTACGTGTTCGTCGAGACCTCGGCCAGTCCGGTCACGTTCGCGGCGGCGGTCACCTACCCCGCCGGCGCGCAGCCGCAGGCCGTGCGCATCGCGGACGTCAACGGCGATCTCCTCCCCGATCTCATCGTCGCCAACCTCGGCCCCGGCTCCGACGGCACCGGCATGCCGGGGGTGTCGGTACTGTTGCAGGATGCGACCCATCCCGGCACGTTCCTCGCCCCCGTCAGCTATCAGACGCCCTTCGGCGCGGTCGACGTCGCGGTCGGGGACCTCGACGGCGACGGCAAGCCCGATCTGGTGGTGGCGAGCTATGGTCCCTTCCCGAGCGGCGCGATCTCGGTATTGCTGCAGAACGCGGCGACAGCCGGCACGTTCGGCGCCGCCACGGTCTACCCGGGCTCAGGGCAGCCGCTCAGCGTCGCGATCGCGGATCTGAACGGCGACGGGCATCCCGACATCGCCGCCGCCGACGGCACGAGCGCAACCGTGATGCTGCAGAACGCCGCCATGCCCGGGACCTTCGCCAACCCCGTGCAGGTCGGCAACTAACTCCAAAGCCCAAAACGAGCGTGCCCGCCGAAAAGGCGGGCACGCAGCTCTTGGGCGCAGCCGGCAAAAGTCGCAACTACCGCGCGCTGTACCCGCGCGCATCGAGGCAGGACATCATCGCCCGCCGGTAGTCATCCGGATTCCCGGACTGCGGTCCGCCGCGGGTCGGGTCGAAGCCCGTCTGATTCACCGCCCAGCTGTGGCACTCGTAGCGATCATTCGCCATCTGCTGGTCGCTCTGCCCGTTGCGCGGATAGAGGTAGAGGTTCGCATCGGAGCTGGCCGCCGGGGCATCCTGAGGCGCCGCGCTGCCGGCCTGGCTCGGGTCATCGCCCCCCGCCGGTGGCGGCTCGCTCACGACGTAGCCGTTATCCGCGGGGCTGTAGGTGTAGTAGAGATCGTTGTAGTAGTAGTAGGGAACGCCGCCCCACCAGAACGTCGCGTAGCCGAACGGCAGCGCCGCCAGCCACCAGGAGAAACCGGGGTAGTACCCGCAGCGCGGCCAGAACACGCCATGCCAGTAGCCGCCACCCCAGGCGCGGCCCGCGCCCCAGACGCCATGCCCGTAGTACACCCCGCGGCCCCCGGCGAAGCCCGCGCCATGCGCGAAACCCGTGCCATGCGCGAAGCCCGTGCCATGCGCGAACGCGCCCGGTGCGCGCACGCGGCCCGCGGTAAAGCCCGCACTGTAGTGGGTCGCCGCGTAGCCATGTGCGCCGCCATAGGAGTAGTGACCACCTGGTGCGTAGCCGCCGGCGAAGCCGCCGCCACGACCCGCGTAGTGCCCGGCGCCGAAGTGCGCACCGCCGCCACCGAAGTAACCGCCACCGCCGAAGTGGGCGCCACCGCCACCACCACTGAAGTGGGCTCCGCCACCGCCACCGCCGCCCCCATGGCCGCCGCCACCGCTGCCACCGCCGCCACCGCCGCCACCCCCGTGGCCGCCGCCGCCGCTGTGCTGCGCATAGCTCAACGCCGGGGCGCCCGCTATCACTACGCCCAGCAACACGGTACTCAGGGCTCGCAAAACGCTCATTTTGTTCACATGGCACCTCAGTTCGATCGCGGCTGCAAGCCGGCAGTCCGAGGTCGTTTCCTTGTCGAATTAGACTCCCGCTTCCCGGGGTTGTTCAAGCCGTCGCTCATTAAAACGCGGTCACCTCGGGCGGCGTTGACGCTTTGTCAAAATGCGCTTTGGGTATACCCGTTCCCTGAGGGCTGCGCCACGCCTTATCAATGCCAAGGCCTCTTCAGGGGCCGTTCAGAAAACCAGGTTGATCGCCGCGACGGGCGTGACGCTCGAGCCGGTGTTACGCCCAGCAACGAAGATGCGCGCGCCGACGATGATGCCGACGGCGCCCGTGAAGTTGTATTCGACCGCCGGCGCCACGGCCAGGTACTCGCTCGAGCCGCTCTCGGTGTCGAGGAGTGCCGGGACGCCGGTCGCCGCGGGCTCGCTGCCCGCGACGCGGGTGCTCGAGTTGTGCACCCAGACCAAGTCCGTCGCCAGCACCCAGTTGCGCGTCATGCTGTATTCCGCCGCCGCATCGGCGGTGAAGGAATCGCCGGGCCAGGCGTGACCGCGAAAACCCACCGGCGTTGCGTAGACGCTCCGGTCCGCGACCTGCGCCGAGCTCGAGATCGCGTAGGTCAGGTCGAGCCGCACGCGCAGAATCCGCCCGTTCGGCATCCACAGGTATTCCTGCGAATACCACGAAAACGCGGTGGTGTAGGCCCCGGCTCCGAAGCCGTCGGCCGTATTGGTCAGCCGGTCGTAGCGGCCGGTGGGAAAGGTCTCGCCGACCACTACCGCGGTCGAGGGCACCCAGCTGCCCTCGTGAAAGCTCGTAAGCCCGAATTGCACCTGCGCGCCGAAATCGCCGATGCCGGGGGATGAGCTGCTCGGAGCCCCGTCCGGCGCGTCGTACGCGAAACGCGGCAGCACGCCGACCGACACGCGGTCGGTGACGGCGTAGATGAGGTAGGTGAGCGAACCGGTCTCGTGACCGCCCGCGGCCGGCTCGTGGCGGCCGCTCGTGTCGTATTGGCCTTTGTTGATCACGTCGAACGCGTACGGCTCGATGAGCGCGTGTCCGGCAGGAAAGGAGGAGGCATTGGGCGCGAGCAGCGGCCCGGTCCACCAGGCATCGGCGAGCGCCTCGCGCGGCGTCACCGGCGCGACATCGTCCGCGCGCGCGGCGACGCCCACGAGCGCGAGCAGCGCCCCGCAAAGCCAGATCCGTGTTGTGAAGTGCGTCACGGTGTGCCCGCCGTTAACTTTCCGTAACAAAGGTCAGCGCCCCGCAAGCTGCGACGTTGTTAACGCCAGGAAGCCGGGTCTTCCGGCGAAATAGCGACCACGCAACCGACTCCCAGAGGAGGATATGTCCATGCAGAAGTCCATCCGTACCGTGCTCATGGCGTCGATCGTGGCCGTGGCCCTCGGCGCCCTCGCCGCTCCGGCCATGGCCGACGAGACCAAGTGGCAGAAAGATCACCCGCGCCGCACCCAGGTGAACAGCCGGCTGAAGAACCAGAATCAGCGCATCAAGCAGGAGCGCAAGGAAGGCGAGATCACCAAAGGGCAGGCTCAGCAGCTGCACAGCGAGGATCACTCGATCCGTCAGGAAGAGCGCACCATGGCGAGCACCAACGGCGGTCACGTCACGAAGACCGAGCAGAAGGCGCTCAACCAGCAGGAAAACCAGGTCAGCCAGCAGATCGGCAAGTAAGTCTCCGGCTCGGGTGTCACCGGTCGGAGCGTAGACGCTGCGCTCCGCGCCGGCGACCCGAAGCTTGCTACGCCTTGAGCGAGAAGGGCGTGAAGTTCGTGTGGCGGTCGTAGTAATCCTCCTGCTCGGCGCGTTTCAGGAATGCGACGACGCGGTAAGTCACAGGCACCGCGATCACCTCCCATAGCGACTTGAGCACGTACTGATCGAGGGCGACCTGGATGAGATCGCTGTTCTTCCACAAGCCGCCGAAAGCGATGCTGTAGAAGAGCCCGGTGTCGACCAGCTCGCCGCACACGGTCGAGCCGATGAGGCGCGTCCACAGCCAGCGTCCGCTGGTCCAGATCTTCATCTTCGCCAGTACGTAGCTGTTGACGAACGAGCCGCACCAGAAGGCGATGATCGAGGCGCCGATGATGCGCGGCGTGTTGCCGAACATCTGCTCGACGGCTCCCTGGCGGCTCACCCAGAAGTCCGCCGGCGGCAGGTGCACGACCACCGCCGACATGAGCGCCGCGAAGGCGAGCGCGCCGAACCCGCTCCACACCACGCGCCGGTCGCGCGCGTAACCGTACACCTCGGTGAGGATGTCGCCGAAGAGATACGAGATCGGGAAGAACAGCACCCCCGCCATATAGGTCCGCGGGCCGAGCCACGGCAGCGTCACCACCGACACCTTGGCCGCGCCGATCAGGTTCGCGCACAGCAGCACGCACACGTAGGCGCCGAGGATCAGGTCGTAGTAGCGATAGGTCTTCACGCGGTCGGCAGCACCGTACCGGTGAGCTCCCCGAAGCCGATGCGCCTGAATCCCGGCCGCTCGCACCAGGCGCGGAACGTCACGCGGTCGCCGTCCTCGAGGAAGGTGCGCTGCTCGCCGCTCGCGAGCGTGACGGGCCGCTTGCCGCCCGCGGACAGTTCGAGGAGCGAGCCGGCCTGCTCCGGCTCCGGCCCCGACTGCGTGCCGCTGCCGAGCAGATCGCCCGGCTCGAGGTTGCAGCCGTTCACCGTGTGGTGCGCGACCATCTGTGCCACCGTCCACCACGAGTCGCGGAAGTTGGCGCGCGAGAGGCGCTGCGGCGCGCCGCCGGCGGCGCGCATCCGCGCCGTCTCGAGCCACACTTCGAGCTCGACGTCGAAGGCGCCCGCGGCGCGCTGCTGCGCGCCGTCGAGGTAGGCGAGCGGCGGCGGCTCGCCCGCCGGCCGCTTCCAGGCGGCGCGAAACGGCGCCAGCGCCTCGAGCGTCACGACCCAGGGCGACACCGAAGTGGCGAAGTTCTTGGCGAGGAAGGGGCCTAACGGCTGGTATTCCCACGACTGCACGTCGCGCGCCGACCAGTCGTTGAGGAGGCAGAGCCCAAAGACGTGGCTCTCGGCTGAAGCGAGCGGCACGCTCGCCCCGAGCGCGTTGCCGCGGCCGATGAAGATCCCGACCTCGAGCTCGTAGTCGAGGCGGCGCGTCGCGGCGAGCTCCGGCACGGTCGCGCCCGCGGGCAGCAGCTGCCCGCGCGGTCGGGCGAAGTCGTAGCCCGAGACGCGCAGCGATGAGGCGCGGCCGTGATAGGCGATCGGCAGCCACTTGTAGTTCGGCAGCAGCGGGTTGTCGGGCCGGAACAGCCGCCCGACCGCCGTGGCGTGATGGATCGAGGCGTAGAAGTCGGTGTAGTCGCCGACCGCGGCGGCAAGGCGATACTCGGCGGCCGCCTGCGGCACCAGCAGCGCGCGCAGGCGCGCGGCGTGCGGGCTCCCGGCGCGCAGCGCCTGCGAGAGCGCGCCGCGCAGCGCCACCGCGGCCGGCGCCCCGGCGCCCATGAGCGCATTCAGCGTCGGCTGCGCCGCGGCGGCCAGTGCCTCGGATGCAGCGCCCTCGAAGGGATGTGCGGCGGCCAGCGCCCCGAGGTCGAGGATGTCCTCGCCGATCGCGACGCCGCCCCGAAAGGCTTCCCCGCTCCCGGCGCGGCGAAAGGCGGCGAACGGCAGGTTCTGCACCGGGAAATCCGTACCAGGGCGATCCGCGCCGGCCACCCAGCTGGTGAGTGCGGGATCGTGAGTCGCGTCGACGGCCGACATAGGCGCTAGTGTGCCAGCCGCTCAGACACGGCGCCGCCTGCCGGTCGCGGGGCGCGCTCCGCCCGGCGCACGAACGCGGCGCGCGGCTGCGCCCCGGTCGTCGGGCGTGAAGTTCTTCGGCAGGTCCTGCCAGACGCCCTGGTAGTCCCGCTGCAGCTGCGGCGCTGCGAGCGCGAAGCGCGTCGGCCGGATCACCGTGCGCGTCTCGAACATGAACGCCATGGTGTCGACGATATGCACCGGGCGCGAGGTGTTCGCGCGCGTCGCCCGGGCGAAGGTGGCCGCATCCGGCCCGTGGCCGCTCATCGAGTTATGGAGCGAGGCGCCCCCGGGGACGAAGCCCTCGGCCTTGGCGTCGTAGACGCCGGTGATGAGGCCCATGAACTCGCTCGCCACGTTGCGGTGGAACCAGGGCGGACGAAACGTGTCCTGCATTACCAGCCAGCGCGGCGGGAAGATGACGAAGTCGATCGAGTCGACGCCGGGGGTGTCGCTCGGGGACTGCAGCACCAGGAAGATCGACGGGTCCGGATGGTCGTAGCTCACCGAGCCGATGGTGTTGAAGCGGCGCAGGTCGTACTTGTAGGGCGCGTGGTTGCCGTGCCAGGCGACGACGTCGAGCGGCGAGTGGCCGATCGGTGCCGACCACAATTGCCCGGCAAACTTCTCGACCAGCTCGAAATCTCCCGCGCGGTCCTCGTACCAGGCATGAGGCGTCTCAAAGTCGCGCGGATTGGCGAGGCCGTTCGAGCCGATGGGACCTAAGTCCGGGAGGCGAAACGGCGCGCCGTAGTTCTCGCACACGTAGCCGCGCGCCTCGCGCTCGAGGAGCTCGACCCGGAAGCGCAGGCCGCGCGGGAGAACTACGATCTCCTGCGGGGCGGCCTCGATGACTCCGAGCTCGGTCGCGAAACGCAGCGCGCCGAGCTGCGGCACGATGAGCAGCTCGCCGTCCGCGTTGCAGAAGAAGCGCCGCTCCATGGAGCGATTCGCGACGTACCAGTGGATGCCGCAGCCGCTCCCGGCGTCCGGCGAGCCGTTGCCGGCCGCGGTCGTGAGGCCCGCCACGAAGTCGGTGGCCGCGCGCGGCAGCGGCAGCGGATCCCAGCGCAGCTGATTCGGCGAAGGCGCGACCTCGTCGAAGGCGCTGACGAGCCGGCCCGCGGCGAGCGGTACGAAGCGCCCGTGCACCGCCGCCGGGCGGATCCGATAGAGCCAGCTGCGGCGGTTGGCGTGGCGCGGCGCCGTGAAGGCGGTGCCCGAGTACTGCTCGGCGTACAGGCCGTAGGGGGAGCGCTGCGGGGAGTTGCGCCCCACGGGCAGCGCGCCCGCGAGCGCCTCGGTGGCGAAGTGATTGCCGAATCCCGTCTGATAGGTGAGCGGCGGCGCCGCGGGCGTCGCGTCCGTCGTCGCACCCATCGCCCCGGCGCCCGCCTTTTTCTTTGCCGCCATCGGCCCCCCGTCGCTCGGGCGCGCACGGCGCGCGCCCTGAGCGCTATTCTGCACCGTGCCGGCACCGAGCTGTTAGATGCTCCAGCCTGCTAACATGAAACGCATGATGAGATTCCCGCCCTGGATCCTGTGCGGCGCGCTCGCGTGTGCGGCCGTATCTGCGGCCGAGCCGGCCGCGCAGGTTCCCACGACCCCGGTGGCGCACTCCGCGCAGCTCAGCGTCGAGGGAGCCGTGACGGGCGGCATCCTCACGCTGCGCGTGCACCGCGCCAACGACCCGCAGCCCCTCAAAGTGACCGACCTCGCGCTGCGGCTCGACGGCCGGTCGCTCCCCGTGATGGCGCGCGCCGACGGCAGTTTCGCGGCGCCGCTCGGGGAGCTGCCGCCGCACGCACCGGGCAAGCTCGAGATCATCATCGCGCACGACGGCGCGCTCGATGCGCTCGACGGTCGGCTGCCCGCGGGCGCGCCGGCCACCGCGGCGGGCGCGGGCAGCGGCGGGACTGTCAGCTCACTCATCCACAAGCAGATGTCGTGGTGGATCCTCAACGTCCTCATCGTGCTGATCGGCGTCATCGCCGTCTCGCGCCGCATGTCCTGAAGACCCGCGCCGCCGCGCGCAGCGGCGGCCGTTACGGCTGCGTCAGCGCCACCACGTAGTGGTAGAAGAAGCGGTTCCACTTGGTGAACTCGGCGACCGCGACGCGCTCGTCGCGGCCGTGGGCCCGGACCTCGTCCCGGTCGACGGCCACGCCGCCGAAGGTATAGGTCGGCAGCCCCGCCGCGTTGGTGTACTTGGCGTCCGAGGCACCGGGGTCGAGGAACGGAATGACTCTGGCATTGGGCCACGCCGTGGCCGAGAGCCTCTGCAGGGCCTGCATCACCTCCGGGCGCAGCGGCGCCGGCGGTACCGCCTGCTCATCGGTCCCGCGGTCGGACACCGTGCCGTCATCCGCGACGTAGCGCACGGTGACCTGCGGGTCGTTGATCACCTTCACCAGCAGCTGCCGGATGTCCTCCTTGGAGTGCCCGGGGAAGATGCGGCAGTTGACCAGCGCCTCGGCGCGCTGCGGCAGGGCGTTGTTGGCATGGCCGCCCGAGAGGCGCGTCGCGACGCAGGTGGTGCGCGTCACCGACACGTTGTCCGGGTCGCGCGACAGCCGGGCCACCGCCTGCGCATCGGGCGGGTCCTTGAGGATGGCGCGCATGTCCTCGGCCTCCTGGCCCTGCGCGACGCCGTCCGCCATCTGCGCGAAGTAGGCGCGGTTGACGCTGTTGAGCTCGAAGGGGAACTGGAAATGCGACAGGCGCGTGAGGGCGCGCGCGAGCTCGTAGATGGCATTGTCGGAGCGCGGCACCGAGCTATGGCCGCCCTTGTTGGTCACGGACAGCTGGTAATCCCCGTAGAGCTTCTCGGTCGCGATGAGCCGCGCAACGCGCGGTACGCCGTGCACCGCCATCACCGACCAGTCGTCCTGGTTCAGCACGAACTCGGCGTCGATCAGATCCCGGTGGTTCTTGAGAAGCCAGGTAACCCCGTTGCAGCAGCCGCCCTCCTCGTCCGCGGTGAAGGCCGCGATGAGGTCGCGGCTGCCCCGGTAGCCCTCCTTCTTCAGACGGATGAGCGCGGCGGCCATGACGGCATCGCCGTCCTTCATGTCGATGGTGCCGCGGCCGTAATAGAAACCGTCCTTCTCGATGAGCTTGTAGGGATCGCTGGTCCAGTCCTCGCGCCGCGCCTCGACGACGTCGAGGTGCCCGATGAGGAGCAGCGGCTTCTTCGCCCCGCTGCCGTGCAGCCGCACGACCAGGTTTTTCTTGCGGTCGTTCGGTCCGAGGAGCTGCAGATCGGCGGCCGGAAAGCCCGCCTCGAGAAAGCGCTTCTCGAGCGCCGCCGCGGCGGTGGTGACGTTACCGGTCGAGTCGCTGGTATCGATCTCGATCAGCTGTTTGAAGATATCGTGGGCCAGGGCGTCATAGGTTGCCTCAAGCGCGGTAGCCGGCGGCGGCGCGGCGGCGACGGCCCATGAGAACGATGCGGCGAGCGCCGCACAGGCGAGAGTGATGCGCATGAATACCCCGTTCTAGAGACCGGATTCGAGAACCAGCAGGCGCACCGAGCCGGGCATGATGGCGCCGCGGGGGTGTGGTTGCGCGGCGGTCGCGGGCGGTGGGGGCGAGAAGTCCGCGGTGATCGAGTACACGCGATGCTTGCCGAGGTCGAGCGCCATGGTGCGCGCGCCGCGCTGCGTGGCCGCCGTCTCAACCACCTCAGCACGCCCGGAGGCTGCGATGCGCACCAACGTAAGCACGCCCTGGCCGCAGGAGGCGAAGGCGAGTCCGGTGCCGGGATCGAAGCCCGCGGCATCCGGCCCGTCGCCGATCGGGGCGCTACCGAGCAGCTTTCCCGAAGTCGCATCGACGACCGGCATCACCTTGTTGCCGCACACCGGGAACAGGTGCCCACGCGCGGCATCGAGGGCGAGCCCCGAGGGCTCCTCGCAGCCGCTCAGCGGCCATACGGAGGAAACGGTCAGCTTCTTCGGGTCGAGCACCGCGAGACTGTTCTTGTCCTCGAGGTTCACGTACACGTGGCCCTTGCCGTCGGTGGCGGCGAATTCGGGCTTGGCATCGAGCGGGATCGTGCCGAGAATCTCGTCCGTGCGCGCATCGATCGCCGTGGCGTTACGCCCGCGGCCGTTGAAGGTGAAGACGCGCTGCGTGGCGGGATCGTAGAGGATCGCGTCGGGGTTCTCGCCCGTGACCTTGATCTCCTTCAGGCGCGCGAGGGTCTTCAGGTCGAACACCACCACCGTGCCGGCGCGGCCGGCGCTCACGTAGCCGCGATTGAGCTCGGGGGCGAGCGCGATGCCGTGGACTCCCGGCGTGTCGGGGATCTCGCCGACGACGGCGAGCTTATCGGCGTCGATGACGAGTACGCGCGTCCCGTGCGACACGAACAACCGATTGCCGCCCTGCTCGTAGAGAAGATAGTCCCAGCCCTCGTCCCCGGGGAGCGACAGCTGGTGGGTGATGCGGTAGTGCGGCGTCGCGGCGGCCTGTGCGGCCGCGAGCGGCAGGAGCGAGAGCAGCAGCAGTGCAAGCATGCGTTTCATGGGATGAACTCCGGGGTTCCGGCGAGCCGCGCGGCACCAGGTCGCGCGGCTCGCCCTGTCAGTGAATGAGCCGTGCGCACAGGTCGAGCAGCGGCCCGGGAAGGAGTCCGAGCACCAGCACGGCGAGTGCGTTCAAACCGAGCGCGAAGCGTACGCCGGTGGAGCGCGGCGTCGGGGGCAGCCGCTCCGCCGGCGGATCGAAATACATGAGCTTGATCACCCGCAGGTAGTAGTAGGCGCCCACCACCGACATCGCCGCGGCGATCACCACCAGCCACAGGTGGCCACTCTCCCACAGCACCTGGAAGACGCGCAGCTTCGCCCAGAAGCCGACGAACGGCGGCACCCCGGCGGTCGAGAACATGAGCACCATCATGGCAGCGGCCAGCATGGGATCGCGCTGGTACAGGCCCTTGTAGTCCTCGAGGCGGTCGGCCTCAAAGCCCTTGGAGGCCGCGAGCAGGATCACGCCGAAGGAACCGAGTGCCACCAGCACGTACACCAGCGTGTAGTAGAGCGCCGCGCTGTAACCCTCCGGGGTCCCGGCGACGAAGCCAAGCACGATGAAGCCGACGTTGGCGATGGTCGAATAAGCCAGCATGCGCTTCAAGTTGGTCTGCACGATGGCGACCACGTTGCCAACCACGAGCGTCAGCACCGCGAGCGCGGCCAGCATTTGCGACCACGCCGCCACTTCGCCGGCGAGGCCGTAGGCGAGGAGCCGCAGCGCGAGCGCGAAGTAGGCGATCTTGGGCGCCGTGCCGATGAACAGCGTCACGCTGGTCGGTGCGCCCTCGTACACGTCCGGCAGCCACATGTGGAAGGGCACGGCGCCGAGCTTGAAGGCCACCGCGACCACGACGAACGTGAGTCCGAGGATCACGCCCGGGCTCGGCGCGCCGGTGAGCCGCGCGGCGATCTCCGGCAGGCTTAAGGAACCGGTGAGGCCGTAGATGAGCGACATGCCGTAGAGCAGCGCCCCTGAGGCGATCGCGCCCAGCACGAAATACTTCATGGCCGCCTCGGCCGAGACCCCCGAGTCGCGGTCGAAGGCCACCATGGCGTACACCGACAGCGCGAGCAGCTCCACCCCCAGATACAGCGTCAGCAGGCTGTTGGCGGAGACGAGCACGAAGATCCCGAGGAGCGCGGTGAGCGACAGCACGTAGTACTCGCCGCGCAGGATGTGACGGTTCTCGAGGTAACTGCGCGAGTAGAGCAGCGCCACCGCGACCACCAGGAACGCGGCGAGCTTCAGCGCCCAGCCGAGCTCATCCGCCACGTACAGTCCCGAGAACAGCACCACCCGGCCGCTCACCGCGCCGTACTGCACCGTGAGTGCCGCACCGAGCGCCAGCGCGAGCAACGTCAGCGTGGGGGTGAGGCCGCGGCGCCGCTCGCCGGCGAACACGTCCGTGAGCAGCACGACGCAGATGGCGAACACCAGCCAGATCTCGGCGATCGCGGGCGCGAGGGACTGCAGGCTCATGGAAGTGGATGGCATGGGCTGCGCGGCTCTAGATCTTGGTGGCGATCGCCTGGGTAAGGAGGTGGTGGATGGTCGGCTGCATGACCTTGAGGAGCGGCGCCGGCCAGATTCCGACTCCGAGCACCGCGACCGCGAGTGAGGCCAGCACCACGAGCTCGCGCGGGTTCAGGTCCTCGAGCGCGGCGACCTTAGGGTTCGCGACCTCGCCGAACACCACCCGCTTCACCAGCCACAGCGTGTAGCAGGCGCCGAGGATCAGCGTGAGCGCGGCCAGCGCCGCGTACCAGAAGCTCGCGCGGAAGCTGGCGATGATCACCAGGAACTCGCCGACGAAGCCGGAGGTGCCGGGAAGCCCGGTATTGGCGAGTGCGAACAACACCATGAAGGCGGCGAACACCGGCATGGTGTTGACCACGCCGCCGTAATCGGCGATCTGGCGGCTGTGCACGCGATCGTAGAGCACACCGACGCACAGGAACAGCGCCCCGGAGATGAGGCCGTGGGAAATCATCTGCACCATGGCGCCATCGAGCCCCATGCCGGCACCCTGGCTCGAGCCGGTGGCGCGCACGATCTCGTAGATCACGAAGGCACCGAGCGTCACGAAGCCCATGTGTGCGATCGAGGAGTAGGCGATCAGCTTTTTCATGTCCTGCTGCACGAGCGCGACCAGGCCGATGTAGATCACTGCCACCAGCGAAAGTGCGATCACCAGCAGATCGAGCTCGCGGCTGGCATCCGGGGCGATGGGGAGCGAGAAGCGCAGGAAGCCGTAGCCACCCATCTTCAGCATGATGGCGGCGAGGATCACCGAGCCGCCGGTGGGCGCCTCGACGTGCGCGTCCGGCAGCCAGGTGTGCACCGGGAACATGGGTACCTTGACGGCGAAGGCGAGCAGGAAGGCGAGGAAGATCCAGCGCTGCTCCACCAGCGTGAGCGGCATGCCCTGCAGGGTCGCGATCGAGTAATTGCCGGCCTTCACGTACATGTAGATGAGCGCGGCCAGCATGAACACCGAGCCGAGGAAGGTGTACAGAAAGAACTTGATGGTGGCGTACACGCGCCGCGGACCGCCCCAGATGCCGATGATGAGGAACATCGGGATCAGCATCGCCTCCCAGAAAAAGTAGAACAGCAGCGCATCGCTCGCCGAGAACACGCCGATCATGAGTCCTTCCATGATGAGGAAGGCGGCGTAGTACTGCGACGGACGCGCCTCGATCACGGTCCAGGCGGCGATCACCACCGGCACGGTCATGAAGGCGGTGAGCACAATGAGCGGCAGCGAGATGCCGTCGATGCCGAGCGCGTAGTACGCCTCGAAGCGCGGGATCCACGGCAGCTTCTCGACGAACTGCAGTGCCGCGGTGGTGGTATCGAAATGACTCCACAGCGGCACGGTGAGCGCGAGTGTCGCGAGCGCGGCCACGAGCGACAGCCAGCGGCCGGTGCCGATGCGTCGGTCGCCGAGCGCGAGCACGGCGAGGCCCGCACCGATCGGCAGCCAGATGAGGATGGAGAGCAGATGCGGCATGCGGGTGCGGCTTTCTAAAGGTGCGTCAGGTACCAGCCGAGCAGCACGGCGAGGCCGATGACCATCCAGAAGGCGTAGGAGTAGAGATAACCGCTCTGCACGCGGCGCAGCACGCCGCCGAACCAGCCGACGCTCTCGGCCGTGCCGTTCACCATCGCCCCGTCGATGAGGCCCTGGTCACCGCCCTTCCACAGGCCGGTACCGATCCCGCGGACGAGCGGCGCCAGCACTTTCTCGTTGACCCAGTCGAAGTAGTACTTGTCGCAGAGGATCCGATACAGCAGGCGCAAGCGCCGCGCGCTCTCGTCGGCGAGCTCGGGGCGCTTCAGAAAGAAGTACCACGCGGTGGCGACGCCCAAGGCCGCGAACCAGAAGGGTGCCTTCAGCATCCCGTGCAGCGCGAACTGCAGCGCACCGTCGAAGTCCTCGCCCACCTTGGCCGTCACGTCGTTCGCCGGCAGCACGAAGATCGCGTGGCCGAAGTAGCCGCCGAACAGCACCTGCCCCACCGTGAGCGCGCCGATCAGCACCGAGGGGATCGCGAGCGCGATGAGCGGCAGCGTCACCACCCAGGGGCTCTCGTGCGGGTCGCCGCCGTGGCCGTGATCCTCGTGGCCGTGAGCGTCGCCCTTGCCGTCTTCGTGGTCACCGTCGTGGCCGTGCGCCGCCTGGCGGAAGCGCTCCGGGCCGTGGAAGGTCATGAACAGCATGCGGAAGGTGTAGAGCGCCGTCACGAACACGCCGAGCAGCACGCACCAGTAGGCGAACCCTGCGCCGGCGCGATGCGACTCGCCCACTGCCTCGATGATGGCGTCCTTGGAGTAGAAGCCGGAGAAGAACGGCGTGCCGATCAAGGCCAGCGCGCCGATCCAGCAGGTGACCGCCGTGACAGGCATGTACTTCGCGAGCCCCCCCATGCGGCGCATATCCTGCTCGTGGTGCATGCCGAGGATCACCGAGCCCGCGGCGAGGAACAGCAGCGCCTTGAAGAAGGCGTGGGTCATGAGATGGAAGATCCCCGCGCCGTAGGCCGACACCCCGAGCGCCACCGTCATGTAGCCGAGCTGCGAGAGCGTCGAATAGGCGATCACCCGCTTGATGTCGTTGTTGACGACACCGAGCAGCCCCATGAAGAACGCCGTGATCGCGCCCACCACCATCACCACCGAGAGCGCGGCGTCCGAGTATTCGAACAGCGGCGACATGCGCGCCACCATGAAGATGCCCGCGGTCACCATGGTGGCGGCGTGGATCAGCGCCGAGATCGGCGTCGGGCCTTCCATCGAGTCCGGGAGCCACACGTGCAGCGGCACCTGCGCGGACTTGCCCATGGCGCCGACGAACAGACACAGGCAGATGAGCGTCAGCGCGTTGACGCTGGTGGTGCCGGTGAGGTGCAGCGTGGCCTGCGCGATGTGCGGCGCGGCGGCGAAGGCGTCGCGATAGTCGAGCGAATAGGTGTAGAAGGCGATGCCGGCGATCCCGAGCACGAAGCCGAAGTCGCCGACCCGATTGACGATGAAGGCCTTGAGATTGGCGAAGATAGCGCTGGGCCGCGTGTACCAGAAGCCGATCAGGAGATAAGACACCAGCCCGACCGCTTCCCAGCCGAAGAACAACTGCATGAAGTTGTTCGCCATCACCAGCATCAGCATCGAGAAGGTGAACAGCGAGATGTAGCTGAAGAAGCGCGTGTAGCCGGGGTCATCCGCCATGTAGCCGATGGTGTAGACGTGCACGCACAGCGATACGAAGGTCACGACCGTGATCATGAGCGCGGTGAGACGGTCGACCAGGAACCCGACCTGCATGTGCATCGAGTCGCTCACCAGCCAGGTGTAGACCGGCGCGTCGTAGGCCGGCACCCCGTCCCACCACATCTGCTTCAGCACCAGGAACGACAGCACGCAGGAGGCCCCGACCGCCAGACACGTGAGCGTGTGAGCGCCGGCACGGCCGATGAGCCGCCCGCCCAGGCCGGCGACGATCGCGGCCAGCAGCGGCAGCAGCGGGATGGCGAGCAGCAGGTTCGGGTTCATGAGGCGCGCATCAGCCCTTGAGCGTATTCAGATCTTCGACGTTGATGCTGCGCCGCTCGCGGAACAGCACCACCAGGATGGCGAGCCCGATGGCCGACTCGGCTGCCGCCACCGTGAGGATGAAGAACACGAACACCTGCCCGTTGATGTCGTTCAGGTAGCGCGAGAAGGCGATGAAGTTGAAGTTGGCGGCGAGCAGCAGCAGCTCGACGCACATGAGCAGCAGGATCACGTTCTTGCGGTTGAGGAAGATGCCGGCCACGGCGATCGAGAACAGTGCGCCGGACAGGATCAGCAGCTGCACCAGGGTGATCACGGGCGTTTCTCCGCGTCCATCTTGACGAGGCGCACGCGGTCCTCGCGCCGTACCGCCACCTGGCGGTCGACGTCCTGGTGCTTCAGCCCGGCGCGCCGGCGCATGGTGAGGGCGATGGCGGCCACGATCGCCACCAGCAGCAGCACGGCGGCGAGCTCGAACGGATAGGCATAGCGGGTGTACAGCACCTTGCCGAGCTCGAGCGTGTTGCTGTAGTCGGCCGGCAATGGCACCACGCCGCGGTGCGCGTCGATGGCGCCCCCGAGACCGCCGCGTGCCCAGACGACGCCGGTGATCTCGACGATCAGGGCGGCCGCGGTGAGCCAGCCGAGCCAGGCGAAGCGCGTGAAGCCCTTGCGCAGCTCCGCGAGGTTGATGTCGAGCATCATCACCACGAACAGGAACAGCACCATGACGGCGCCCACGTACACCAGCACCAGCACCACGGCGAGAAACTCCGCCTCGATCAGCAGCCAGATCGCCGCCGAAGTGATGAAGCACATCACCAGGGCGAGCGCCGAGTACACCGGGTTACGCGCGCTGATCACGCCCAGCGCCGCCAGCAGCAGGATGACGGCGAACACGTGAAACAGGACCTGGATCAGCATGGTTGCGCGCTCACCGGTACGGGGCGTCCGCGGCCTTGTCGGCGGCGATCATGGCTTCGTAGCGCTCGCCGACCGCGAGCAGCTTGTCCTTGCTCATGATGTTCTCGCCGCGCCGCTCCATGTGGTACTCGTGGATGCGCGTCAGCACGATCGCGTCCACCGGGCAGGCCTCCTCGCAGAAGCCGCAGTAGATGCACTTGAAGAGGTCGATGTCGTAGCGCGTGGTGCGCCGCGTACCATCGGGCGCGACATCCGAGTCGATGGTGATGCACACCGCGGGACACACCGCCTCGCACAGCTTGCAGGCGATGCAGCGCTCCTGGCCGTTCGGGTAGCGGCGCAACGCGTGCAGCCCGCGAAAGCGCGGTGACTGCGGCGTCTTCTCCTCCGGATAGTTGAGCGTGTACTTCGGCTGCACGAAGGTGCGCGCCGTCACCATCAACCCCTTGAGGAGTTCCGGCAGCAGGAAGGTCTTGAGCGGATTGAAGGCCACGAGTTATGCCCTTAGTGGTACCACGGCCGCGCCCACGGGCCGATGCGGTAGGTCGCGAGCAGCATCTCCACCGCGATCCATACCAGCGTGACGGGAATCAGCGCCTTCCATCCGAGCCGCATGATCTGGTCGTAGCGGTAGCGCGGGAAGGTGGCGCGGAACCACAGGAACAGGAACAGCAACACGAAGATCTTGAGCCCGAACCACAAGAAGCTCGGCTGCCCGAGGACGGTGTCGCCGAGCAGCGGATAGCCCTGCAACGGACCCTGCCAGCCGCCGAAGAAGAACACGGCGGTGAGCGCGGAGATCAGGATCATGTTGGCGTACTCGGCGAGGAAGAACAGCGCGAACGCAATCCCCGAGTACTCGACGTGAAAGCCGGCGACGATCTCCGACTCGCCCTCGGCGACGTCGAAGGGCGCGCGGTTGGTCTCCGCGATCCCGGAGATGAAGTACACCGCCAGCAGCGGGAACAGCCACAGCCAGTTCCACGCGAGGAAACCGCCCTCCTGGGTGCGCACGATCGTGCCGAGGTTCATGCTGCCGGAAGCCATCAACACGCCGACGAGCGCGAACCCCATGGCGATCTCGTAGGCGACCATCTGCGCCGCGGAGCGCATCGCGCCGAGGAAGGCATATTTCGAGTTCGCGGCCCAGCCGGCGACGATCACGCCGTACACGCCCATCGAGGTGAGCGACAGGAGATAGAGGAGTCCGGCGTCGGCCTTCGACACCACCACTTCGGGCGAGAGCGGAATCACCGCCCAGGCCGCGAACGCCGGGATGAGGGCGATCATGGGTGCGAGCCGGAACAGCACCTTGTTGGCGTTCGCCGGGATCACGACCTCTTTCAGCAGCAACTTCACGACGTCGGCGAAGGGCTGGCCGAGTCCGGGCAGCAGACCAAAGATGCGCACGCGGTTCGGTCCGCGGCGCAGCTGCATCCAGCCGATCACCTTGCGCTCCCACAAGGTCAGGAGCGCCACGCTGATGATCAGCACCACCGTGATCACGATGATCCACACGGTGGAGCGCCCGTAGTCGGGCAGCGCGAGCCAGGCTTTGGCGAGGTTGGGCACTGCAGGCGTCCGTGTCGTCAGTAAGTCGTGGCCGCGGCGCGGCCCTCGCGGGTCTTCTGCAGCGACGGCGCGCGGCGCACCAGCGCATCGGTCTGATACATCGGCAGGTCCACGACCCGCACTTCACCGGAAGCGACCGCCGCGCTCGCCGCCCCCGCGGGAGTCACCGCATGCGTTCCCTGGTAGCCGTGCGCCGTAACGTCCGCGCACAGCGCCCGCAGCTCCTCGCGCACGTCCTCGGAGGACTGGTACTCGAAGCCCGCGAGGCCGAGCAGAGTGCCGAGCACGCGCAGTACCTTCCATCCGGGGCGCGCCGCGCCGAGCGGCACCGCCACCCCGCCCTGGCTCTGCCAGCGGCCTTCGCAGTTGACGTAGGTGCCCGAAGTCTCGGCGAAGGTGCCGATCGGCAGCAGTACGTGCGCGATGCGCTTCAACTCCTCGCTCACGAACGGCGTGATGGCCACCACGAGCTCGGTGCGCGCGAATACACCGGCACTGTCGGGATCGAGCGCATCGATCGAGGGCTCGACGCCACCGAACAGCACGCAGGCCTTGAGCGGCCGCTGCAGCATGTCGCGCGCCGTGCGACCGGGCTGCGCCACGGCCTTGCCGGCCGCTTCGCGGTGCGGCACCGCCCCGGCGAGATAGGCCCCTGCCCCGTTACCGCCTTCGGCGAGCAGACCCAGGGAGGCGCCGGCGAGCTGCGCCAGGGCCGCCGCGAGCGCGCGCACGTCCGCGAACTGAGGATGGCGTGTGGCGAGCGCACCGAGCCATACGGCGCGCTTCTCCCCGCTGAGGAGCGCGCGCGCCAGCGCGCGGTGCTCATCGCTCACGCGCGCCGCCTGCGTCGCCGCGGCGAGATGGGCCGGCACGCCCTGCCCGGCCGCCTCGGCGGCCGCGGCCAGCACCGCGGCGAGATCGCCCACCAGCGTACGGGGCGCTGAGGTGAGATAAGCCGCGACCGGGAACTGATACTGGAAACGCGCCGGATTGAGCAGCGCCACCTGTGCGCCGCGCCGCGCGGCCTTGCGCACGCGGTGGCCGAGCATCGGCACCTCGCGGCGCAGGTTCGAGCCGACGATCAGCAGCCCGGTGAGCTCATCGATAGCCGCGATCGACAGACCCAGCCCTGGGAAGAGAGGATCCGAACCCTGATCGCGGAAGTCCCGCTGCCGCAGGCGATGATCGATGTTGTGGGTGCCGAGGCCGCGGGCCAGGCGGCCCGCGAGATAGAGCTCCTCGAGCGTCGCCGAGGCGCTCACCAGGAAGCCGGAGTCGGCGCCGCGCGCCTTCAGTCCCTGCGCCACCTGCGTGAGTGCGCTCTCCCAGTCGGTCTCGACCCACTCCGCGCCGCGGCGCACCAGGGGCTGCTCGAGACGGTCGGCGCTGTAGACGCCCTCGTAGCTGAAACGGTCGCGGTCGGCGATCCAGACCTCGTTGATCGCCTCGTTGGCGCGCGGCACGACGCGCATCAGCCGCCCGCGCAGCACGTGGCCGTAGAGGTTGGTGCCGACGGCGTCGTGGGGCGAGATCAGCGGCTGCGCGCTCATCTCCCAGGCGCGCGCGCTGAAGCGATAGGGCTTGGAGACCAGTGCCCCGACCGGGCACAGGTCGATGACGTTGCCGACCAGCTCGTGGTTGACGGCACTCTCTATATAGGTGCGCACCTTCATGTGCTCGCCGCGGCCGATCATGCCGAGCTCCTGGATGCCGGCAATCTCCTCGGTGAAGCGGATGCAGCGCGTGCAGTGGATGCAGCGCGTCATGTCGGTCGCGATCAGGGGACCCAGGTTCTCGTCCTGCACGACGCGCTTGCGCTCGTCGTAACGCGAGTTGTCGCGGCCGAAGCCGATCGCCAGATCCTGCAGCTCGCACTCCCCGCCCTGATCGCAGATCGGGCAGTCGAGCGGGTGGTTGATGAGCAGGAACTCCATGACGGCGCGCTGCGCACCGATGGCGCGCGGACTCTTGGTGAACACCTTCATGCCCGGGATGACCGGCGTGGCGCAGGCCGGCTGCGGCTTCGGCGCCTTCTCCACCTCGACCAGACACATGCGGCAGTTGGCCGCCACCGTCAGCTTCTCGTGGTAACAGAACCGCGGCACGTAGATGCCGGCGCGGTCGGTGGCACGGATGATCATCTCACCCTTCTTCGCCTCGACCGGCACGCCGTCGACTTCGATGTTGACCACTTCGTCTGTCATGTATCCCTCGCGCGGCGCTTCAGGCCGCGCGCGCTCCCAGTTGCCCGGTCACCAGGCTCTTGCCGCCGTGATCGATCATGTACTCGAACTCATGGCGGTAGTGCTTGAGGAAACTCTGCACCGGCCACGCCGAGGCGTCGCCGAAGGCGCAGATCGTGTGTCCCTCGATGCGGTTGGCGACGTCGAGCAGCAGCCCCAGATCCTCGCGCCGGGCTTCGCCGGCCAGCATTCGCTTCAGCAGCCGGTTCATCCAGCCCGTGCCTTCGCGGCACGGCGTGCACTGGCCGCAGGATTCGGACTTGTAGAAGCGCGACACGCGCTCGAGCACCCGCACCATGCAGGTGGTCTCGTCCATGATGATCGCCGCGCCGGTGCCGAGCGCCGAGCCCGCGGCCTTCACCGAGTCGTAGTCCATGTTGGTCTTCATCATGACCTCGCCCGGCACCACCGGTACCGAGACGCCGCCCGGAATCACGGCCTTCAGCTTGCGGCCGCCCTGCATGCCGCCGTTGAGCGCGAGCAGATCGGCGAACGGCGTACCGAGGGGCAGCTCGAGGTTACGCGGCTTGGCCACGTGCCCGGAGAACGAAAAGATCATGGTGCCGGCGGAGTTGGCCGGACCCAGCGCCGCAAACCACGCCGGCCCCTTGCGCAGGATCGTCGGCACCGAGGCGAAGCTCAGCGTGTTGTTGATGGTGGTGGGCGCGCCGTAGAGACCAAAGTTGGCCGGGAACGGCGGTTTGAAGCGCGGCTTGCCGGGCTTGCCCTCGAGCGATTCGAGGAGTCCCGTCTCCTCGCCGCAGATGTAGGCGCCGGCGCCGACGAAGGCATGCAGGTCGAAGTCGACGCCCGAGCCGCGAATGTTCTTGCCGAGCAGCCCCGCCTCGTAGGCTTCCTTGAGCGCCGCTTCGAAGCGCGGCGCAGGCTCGCCGAGAAACTCGCCGCGGATGTAGTTGTAGGCGACGGTGGAGTTGGTGGCGTAGCCGGCGATTGCCAGCCCCTCGATGAGGGCATGCGGATTGAAGCGCAGGATGTCGCGGTCGTGGCAGGTACCCGGCTCGCTCTCGTCCGAATTGCACACCAGGTATTTCTGCGCCGGCGAGTTGCGCGGCATGAAGCTCCACTTCGTGCCGGTGGGGAAGCCCGCGCCACCGCGTCCGCGCAGCCCCGAGGCCTTCACCTGGTCGATGACCGCGCCCCGATCGGGCTTCTCGCTCAGCATCTTCTCCCACACGTCATAGCCGCCGATCGAGCGGTAGGTGGCGAGCGTCCACGAGCGCTCGAGCTTCAGCGGCTCGAACACCAGCAGGTTCATCTTGTCCGCGTACTTGGCTTCCAGGTCGCTCACTTGAGCTCATCCAGGATCTTGTCGAGCTTCTCGGGCGTCAGGTTCTCGTGGAACACGTGATCCACCATCGCCATGGGCGCGCCGTTGCACGCGGCGAGGCACTCCTCCTCGCGCTTGAGGAAGATCCGTCCGTCCGGCGTGCTCTCCTCGAGCTTGATGCCGAGCTTCTTCTCGGCGTGCGCGACCAGTGCCTCGGCGCCGTTCAGCATGCAGGAGATGTTGGTGCAGATGCTGACGTGATGTCGCCCGCAGGGGTGCGTCTCGAGCATCGAATAGAAAGTCGCGACCTCGTAGACCTGGATCGGCGGGAGCAACAGGTGCTCGGCCACCGCGTCCAGCAGATCCGGCGTCAGGTATCCCTGGTTCTGCTCCTGTGCGGCACGCAGCGCCGCGATGCAGGCCGAGCGCTGCCGCCCGGGCGGAAACTTCGCCACCCAGTGGTCGATCTCGCGGCGCGTCTCTTCGCTGAGCAGTGACAGCTTGCTCATGAGTGCGGTGCCGGCGACGCCGACGTTGCTGCGCCCGTTGCTCACCGGTCCACCTCCCCGAAGACGATGTCCTGCGATCCGATCACCGCCACCACGTCGGCCAGCATGTGCCCGGTGCACATCTCTTCCAGCGCCGCCAGGTGCGCGAAGCCCGGTGCGCGGCACTTGAGGCGATAGGGCTTGTTGGCGCCGTCGGAGATCAGGTAGATGCCGAACTCGCCCTTGGGCGCCTCGATCGCCGCGTAGGTCTCGCCCGCGGGTACGTCGTAGCCTTCGGTGAAGAATTTGAAGTGGTGGATGAGGGACTCCATGTCCTCTTTCATCTGCTCGCGCCGCGGCGGGCGCACCTTGCGATCGTCGATCATCACCGGCCCCGGATGCGCGCGCAGCCACTCGATGCACTGACGCACGATGCGGTTCGACTGGCGCAGCTCCTCGACGCGTACCAGGTAGCGGTCATAGCAGTCGCCGTTGACGCCCACGGGCACGTCGAAGTCCATACGATCGTAAACCTCGTAGGGCTGCTTCTTGCGCAGGTCCCAGGCGATCCCGGAGCCGCGCAGCATCGGACCCGAGAAGCCGAGCTGCATGGCGCGCTCGGGCGTCACCACGCCAATGTTGACGGTGCGCTGCTTCCAGATGCGGTTGTCCGTGAGCAGCGCCTCGTAGTCGTCGATGGCGGCCGGGAACTGCTCGGTGAACGCCTGGATGAAGTCCAGCATCGAACCGCTGCGCGCCGCGTTCATGCGCGCGGCTTCCTTCTGCGGGTGCCACCTGGTGGCCTGATACTTCGGCATCGAGTCCGGCAGGTCGCGGTATACGCCGCCGGGGCGATAGTAGGTCGCGTGCATGCGCGTGCCCGAGACCGCCTCGTAGACGTCCATCAGCTCCTCGCGCTGCTTGAAGCACAGGAGAAAGACCGTCATGGCGCCGATATCGAGCCCGTGCGCACCGAGCCACATGAGGTGATTCAGGATGCGCGTGATCTCATCGAACATGACGCGGATGTACTGGGCGCGCTCGGGCGGCTCGATGCCGAGCAGCCGCTCGATGGCGAGCACGTAGGCGTGCTCGTTGCACATCATCGAGACGTAGTCGAGGCGGTCCATGTAGCCGATCGACTGGTTGAAGGGCTTCGACTCCGCGAGCTTCTCGGTGCCGCGGTGCAGGAGCCCGATATGGGGGTCGGCCTTCTGGATCACCTCGCCATCCATCTCGAGCACCAGGCGCAGCACGCCGTGGGCCGCCGGGTGCTGCGGCCCGAAGTTCATGGTGTAGTTGCGGATCTCGTTGAGCGGCGTGGCGGCCATCAGCGCGGCACCTGCGGGTCACGGAGCGCGGGTTCGTAGCGGTGGTCATGGCGGATGACCTTGGGCACGAGCACCCGGGGTGTGATGCTCACCGGGCGGTACACCACGCGCTGCTTGTCGGGGTCGTACTGCACCTCGACGTTGCCGATGAGCGGAAAGTCCTTGCGGAACGGGTGGCCGATGAAACCGTAGTCGGTGAGGATGCGGCGCAGGTCCGGGTGCCCGCGGAACACGATGCCGAAGAGGTCAAAGGCCTCGCGCTCGAACCAGTTGGCGCTTGCCCACAGGTCGATCACCGAGTCGAGCGCCGGCTCGGCGGTATCCGGGCAGCGCGCCTTGAGCCGCAGCCGCTGGTTGTGCGTGATCGACAGCAGCTGGTAGACCACCGCGAAACGGCCGGGCGCGTCGGGGTCCGGCGGCCCCTCCTGCGCGAAGCGCGCGCGGCTGAATCCTAAGCGGGTGGCGCTCTCAGTCTCCCAGTCGTCGCGGCCGAAGTGCAGGTAGTCGACGCCCGCGAGGTCCATCAGCATCTGGAAGCGCAGCTCCGGCGCGTCGCGCAGCGTCTGGCAGACCGCAAGGAGTGCGGCCGCGTCGGTCTCCAGGCTTAGCTCGTGTGCGGGTGCAGGCACGCGGCGCACGCTCGCTTTGAGCAGCGCGTCGACCTTGCCCGCGAGTGCCTCGACCGACTCGCTCACGCGTCTCTTCCCTTCATTTATCTGGCGATCGTGCTGGTGCGCGCGATCTTCTTCTGCAGCTGGATAATGCCGTACACCAGCGCCTCGGCGGTCGGCGGGCAGCCCGGCACGTACACATCGACCGGTACGATGCGGTCGCAGCCGCGCACCACCGAGTAGGAGTAGTGATAGTAGCCGCCGCCGTTCGCGCATGAGCCCATCGAGATCACCCAGCGGGGCTCGGCCATCTGGTCGTACACCTTGCGCAGCGCCGGCGCCATCTTGTTGACGAGCGTTCCGGCCACGATCATGACGTCCGACTGGCGCGGGCTCGGCCGGAACACGACGCCGAAGCGGTCGAGGTCATAGCGCGAGGCGCCGGCGTGCATCATCTCGACGGCGCAGCAGGCCAGACCGAAGGTCATCGGCCACAGCGACCCGGTGCGCGCCCAGTTGACCAGCTCATCGAGCCGCGTGGTGACGAAGCCGCGCTGCGCGAACGTCTCCGGGCCTTCGGCGACCTCTAGTCCCACTCGAGTGCCCCCTTGCGCCACTCGTAGATGAAGCCCACCACGAGGATGGCGAGGAAGATGGCCATACTGATCAGCCCCGCGGCGCCGATCTTCCCGAGCGCCACCGCCCACGGAAACAGGAATGCGATCTCGAGATCGAAGACGATGAACAGGATCGCGACGAGGTAGTAGCGCACGTCGAACTTCATGCGGCTGTCCTCGAAGGCCTCGAAGCCGCATTCGTAGGGCGAAAGCTTGGCGCGATCGTCGTGGAAGCGCGCGAAGTAGCGACCGAGGCCGGTGCCGAGCGTAAGCAGCACCGCGGCCAGCGCGGCGGCGACCACCAGGAAGATGAGGATCGGCAGGTAATTCAGCAGCATGCACGACGCCCGCAAAAAAGGCAGATCGCTCCGACCTGCCGCCGACAAAGGCCGCGCATTGTAGCAAAGCGGTGGGAGCCTAAGCCCCTCGAGTGGTGCCGACGGGGAGATTCGAACTCCCACACCTTGCGGCGCTAGCCCCTCAAGCTAGTGTGTCTACCAATTCCACCACGTCGGCAACATTGAACTGCGCTTAAGGTCGCGCTGCGTTACTTCGCCGGCTGCGCCGGCGTGGACGACGGAGCCGGAGCTGCGCCCGGCGCCAGCGCGGGGGCCGGGGCCGACTGCGCGGCGGGCTGCGCAGCAGGCGCTGCGGCCGGCGGTAGTGCCTTGCCGGCGCCGGGCGCCGCCTTGCCGCTCTCCGCAGCCTCCTCGAGGATGGTCTTCGGCGTCTCCTTGCTGGCGCTCGAACCGAGGTAGGCCAGCGCGAGGCTGTTGATCATGAAAATCGCCGCGAACACCGCCGTGGCGCGCGACAGCGCCGTGGTGGCGCCGCGTGCGCCGAACACCGTCCCGGAAGCGCCCGAGCCGAAGCCCGCGCCCGCGTCCGCGCCCTTGCCGCGCTGAAGCAGCACGAGGCCGATGATGGCCAGCGAGGAGAACACCTGCAGACCGGTCAGAAAAATACGTAACATTGCGATACCACTCAGCCCGGCCGCGCCGCGGCCAGGATCGTCAGAAATTCATCCGCCTTGAGCGAGGCGCCACCGATCAGGCCGCCATCGACGTCCGGCATGTTGAACAGCTCGGCCGCATTTCCGGCCTTGACGCTGCCGCCGTAAAGAATGCGTGTAGCGGCGGCGATTCTAGCATCCCGCCCGGCGATCCGGGCCCGGATGAAGGCATGGGCGTCCTGCGCCTGCTGGGGCGTGGCGTTGCGCCCGGTGCCGATGGCCCAGACCGGCTCGTAGGCGATCACGCCGCGCTCGAGCGTCCCCGCCCCGCAAAGCTCCAGCACCACGTCGAGCTGCCGCGCCACGATCTCATTGGTGCGGCCCGCCTCGCGGTCGGCGAGCTGCTCGCCGACGCACAGGATCGGGATCAGCCCTTTCGAATGGGCGGCCGCGAACTTGCGCGCCACCAGCTGATCGCTCTCGCGATAGAGGAGCCGGCGCTCCGAGTGACCGACGATCACGTACTGGCAGCCAATGTCCTTGAGCATCCCCGCCGAGACTTCCCCGGTGAAGGCGCCCTGCGTGTCAGCGCACACGTCCTGGGCTCCGAGGATGTAGAGCGAATCGCGCAGCAACCGTCCGACTTCCTGCAGATACACCAGCGGCGGACAGACGACGCAGTCGGCCGCGGGTGAACCCGGGGCATGGGCGAGCAGCTCCTCGACCAGGCGCGCGTTATCGGCACGCGTGCCATGCATCTTCCAGTTCCCGGCAACGATCGGACGGCGCGCAGAATTCACTAGTCCTGGACTCGCTCTCAAATCGAAGGGCTTGCCCCTCAAGGGCGCGGGATGATAGCGATGCAGGAGGGGTGGTGCAACGCTCCCGCCGACGGCCTCCCGGGGGCGCGGTTTCAGGCCGCGGCGGCCGCTTTGACCACGTCGGCGAGCTCAGTGGCGGCGGCCCGCGTCGCGCCCTCATCCCGTCCCTCGACCATCACGCGGATCACGGGCTCGGTGCCCGAGGGCCGCAGCACCACCCGACCCTCGCCTGCCAGGGCGCGCTCGATGCGCGCCATGGCAGCCTGCACCGCGGGCACGGCCGAAGGATCGAAGCGCTTGGCGACTTTCACATTGAGCAGCACCTGCGGGTACTTCTGCATCCCGGAGGCGAGCTCGGCGAGCGGCCGCCCGGACTGCTGCATCACCGCGAGCACCTGCAGGGCGCAGACGATGCCATCACCGGTGGTGGTCTGGTCGAGGCACAGGATGTGTCCGGAAGTCTCGCCGCCCAGCATGCCCTGCGCCTCGCGCAGCATCGCGAGCACGTAGCGATCGCCGACCGCGGCGCGGCGGAATTCGATGCCGCTCGCGCGCAGTCCCACCTCGAGCCCGAAATTGCTCATCACCGTGCCCACCACCGGGCCGCGCAGCGTCCCGGCCTGCTGGAGCGCACGTGCGAGCACATACAGCAGCTGGTCGCCGTCGACGATGCGCCCGAGGTGATCGACCATCACCAGGCGGTCGCCGTCGCCGTCGAGGGCGATGCCGACGTTGGCGCGCACGCCCGGCACGGTGAGCTGCAGCAGATCCGGCGCGGTGGAGCCGCAGCCGTCGTTGATGTTGCGCCCGTTGGGCGAGCAGCCGATCGGCACGATCTCCGCGCCGAGGTCTGCAAGAATGCGCGGCGCCACCTTGTACGAGGCGCCGTTGGCGCAATCGATGACGATCTTCAGCCCCTTGAGGTCGATGCCCGCCGGCAACGTCGAGGCGCAGAACTCCTGGTACGTGGTGCGCGAGCGGTCCACGCGCGTCGCGCGCCCGAGGTTGCGCGAAGTGCGCGTCTGCGGCGGCTGCGCCAGTTCGCTCTCGATACGCTCCTCGAGCTCATCCGAGAGCTTGCCTCCCGAGGCGTCGAAAAACTTGATGCCGTTGTCGTCGTAGAGGTTGTGCGAGGCGCTGATCACGACGCCGAAATCGCACTTGAAGCGCCGCGTCAGGTAAGCGATGCCCGGAGTCGGCAACGGACCGATGAGCATGGCGTTGACGCCGGCCGCCACGAACCCGGCCTCGAGCGCCGACTCGAACATATAGCCCGAGAGACGCGTGTCCTTGCCGATCAGCACCGTGCCGCCCTGCGGGGCCAGCACGCGCGCCGCGGCGCTCGCCAGGTTCAGTGCGAAGTCGACGGTCATCGGATGCTCGCCCACCCGCCCGCGGACACCGTCGGTGCCGAAATACCTGCGACCCATCTAGTGCCCTCTCACTGCCGTCACGACCTTAAGCGCCTCGACCGTCGCGGCGACGTCGTGCGCGCGCACGATACTCGCCCCCGCGAGCGCCGCCATCACCGCGAGTACCACGCTCCCCAGCACGCGCTCGCCCTCGGGACGCCCGGTGAGCTTGCCCACCATGGATTTACGCGACAAGCCGACGGCGAGCGGCCGGCCGGCGTCGCTCAACTCGCCGAGCTGCCGCAGCAGCGTCAGATTGTGCTCCAGAGTCTTGCCGAAGCCGAATCCGGGGTCGACCGCCAGACGCTGCGCCTCGATGCCCGCGGCGCGGCACGCCGCGACCCGCTCATCGAGAAAGGCCCGCACCTCGCTCACCACGTCAGCGTACACGGGCTGGAGCTGCATGGTGCGCGGCTCGCCCTGCATGTGCATCAGACACACGCCACAACCGCTGTCGCGCGCGGCCGCTAGCGCCCCCGGCTCGCGCAGCGCGCGCACGTCGTTGATGAGGGCGGCGCCGGCCGCGGCCGCCGCGCGCATGACTTCCGGCTTGCTGGTGTCGATGGAGATCAGCGCGGCGCTGGCGCCGCGCAGCCGCTCGATGACCGGGATGACGCGCCGCAGCTCCTCGTCGATGCCGACCGGGGCCGCGCCCGGGCGCGTCGACTCGCCGCCCACGTCGATGAAGGCGGCGCCCTGCTCCGCCAGGCCGAGGCCGTGGCGTACCGCCGCCTCCGTATCGAGGAAGCGTCCGCCGTCGGAGAAGGAATCGGGTGTGACGTTGAGCACGCCCATGACCGCAGGAAGGCTCAAGTCCACCAGGATGTCTTTGCAGCGGAGCACGTTCCCGGAAGTGCTCATTTCACACCGGGACGCGGTCTCGAGTAGCTAAGGACGGAGCCCTCGCCGTCTCAGTGCTGCCCGGCCGGAATCGGCGGACCACCCGCGGGAGCCGGCGACTGCGGCGGCTTGTTGGACAGCGTCTCGTCCCAGTCCTTGGGCGGCCGCGGCGTCCTGCCCGCCATGATGTCCTTGAGCTGCTCCTCGTCGATGGTCTCGTACTTGATGAGCGCCTCGGCCATGTTGTGGAGCTTGTCGAGATTGGCCTCGAGAATGCCCTTGGCGCGGTTGTAGTTGCCCTCGATCACGCTCTTCACTTCCTCGTCGATCGCGTGCGCGGTCTCATCCGACACCTGCTTGTGCTGGGTGACGCTGCGGCCGAGGAACACCTCCCCGGTCTCCTCCGAGTAGGTGAGCGGCCCGAGCTTGTCCGACAGGCCCCACTTGGTGACCATGTTGCGGGCGAGTTCGGTGGCGCGCTCGATGTCGTTCGCGGCGCCGGTGGTGACGCCGTCGGCACCGAAGATCAGCTCCTCGGCGCAGCGGCCGCCAAAGAGCGAGGTGATGCGGCTCTCGAGCTCGAGGCGGCTGGTGCTGTAGCGGTCGGTCTCCGGCAGATACCAGGTGAGACCGAGCGCGCGGCCGCGCGGGATGATGGTCACCTTGTAGACCGGGTCGTGGCTCGGCACGCTGAAGCCGACGATCGCGTGTCCCGCCTCGTGATACGCGGTCATCTTCTTCTCGTGGTCGGACATGACCATCGAGCGCCGCTCGGCACCCATGTAGATCTTGTCCTTGGCGCGCTCGAACTCGTCCATGCTGACGATGCGCTTGTTGGCGCGCGCCGCGAACAGCGCCGCCTCGTTCACCAGGTTGGCGAGATCGGCGCCCGAGAAGCCGGGCGTGCCGCGCGCGATCAGCCCCGGTTTGACGTCGTCGGCGAGCGGCACGCGCCGCATGTGCACGCGCAGGATCTGCTCGCGGCCGCGCACGTCGGGCAGCGGCACCACCACCTGGCGGTCGAAGCGGCCGGGGCGCAGGAGCGCCGGGTCGAGCACGTCCGGACGGTTGGTGGCGGCGATGACGATGATGCCCTCGTTCCCCTCGAAGCCGTCCATCTCGACCAGCAGCTGATTGAGCGTCTGCTCGCGCTCGTCGTGGCCGCCGCCGAGTCCCGCGCCGCGGTGACGGCCGACGGCGTCGATCTCGTCGATGAAGATGATGCAGGGGGCGTGCTTCTTCGCCTGCTCGAACATGTCGCGCACGCGCGAGGCACCGACGCCGACGAACATCTCGACGAAGTCGGAGCCGGAGATGGTGAAGAACGGCACCTTGGCCTCGCCGGCGATGGCGCGCGCCAGCAGCGTCTTGCCGGTGCCGGGCGAGCCGACCATGAGGACGCCCTTCGGGATCTTGCCGCCGAGCTTCTGGAACTTGCCCGGGTCCTTGAGGAAGTCGACGATCTCGCCGACCTCCTGCTTGGCCTCATCGACGCCGGCGACGTCCGCGAAGGTGACGCTCACCTGGTCCTCGCCGAGGAGCCGTGCGCGGCTCTTGCCGAAGGACATGGCGCCACGGCCGCCGGAGGCACCCTGCATCTGCCGCAGCATGTAGACGAACACCACGATCAAGAGCAGCGCCGGAGCGAGCTGCAGCAGCAGCTGGCCCATGTAATTCGGCGGCTTGGGCGGCTGACCCTCGATCTTCACACCGGCCTTCATCAGCGAGCCGATCAGGGCGGTGTAATCGGTCTCGGGGTTGTAGGTCTTGAATTCGGACTTGTCCTTGAGCTTGCCGAAGATCTGCTCGCCCTGGAGCGTGACTTCGTCGACGCGGCTGTCCTTCACGTCGTCGAGGAACTGCGAATAGGCGATCTGCTGGGGCTGTCCCGTGGTGGGCATGTAGCGGCTGAAGACCAGCAGCAGCACGATCACGATGACGACCCAGAGCAGGATGTTCTTTGTCAAATCGTTCAAAGGCTTCCGTCCTTACTTGGGAGTGCCTCGAAGTCCCGAACCGGCACCCGGGCCTTAAGATCGAACCTACACCAAGCGAAACTTCATGGCCAGCAAGTACATCTCCGGGCTGCGGGCCCGGGACGCCGGGGGTTTGACCAGCTTGACCCCGGAGAATTCGCCGCGGGCAGCCTTCACCAGCTGCTCGAAGCCGCTTCCCTGGAATACCTTGATCAGGGCACCCCCGCCCGGCTTCAAGACGCGCCCCGCCATATCGAGGGCCAGCTCCGCGAGGTGCATCGAGCGGGCCTGGTCGGAGACATCGATCCCGCTCATGTCGGGGGCCATATCCGAGAGCACGAGGTCCACCTGACCCTCGGGCAGGAGCGCCAGCACCCGCGCAAAGACCCCCTCCTCGCGAAAGTCCCCCTGCACGAACTCGACCCCGGCGAGGGCGTCCATCGGCAGGATATCGGTGGCGACGATCCGCCCACGGGGGCCCACCCGGGTGCGGGCGTACTGGCTCCAGCCCCCCGGCGCCGCGCCCAGGTCGAGGCACACCGTCCCCGGCTTCAGGAGCCTCTCCCGCTGGTCGATCTCCTCGAGCTTGAAGACCGCGCGCGAGCGCCAGCCCTCGCTCCGGGCGCGCTTCACGTAGGGGTCGCTGAAGTGCTCCTTCAGCCACCGATCGCTGCTCTTGGATCGCTTAGGCATCCGTCGCGCCACTCCTTCTACAATGAGCGCATGAAGAAACGCGCCTCACCCCGGGCCAGGGTCCCCGCCCGCACCACCGGCCCCGCCGCTGCGCGTCCGGCCACGGATCCCCTGGCTGACGCCGCCGCCGCGCCGCCCGGGCTCTCCGAGCGGCAGCGCCGGCACCTGCGCGGGCTCGCCCATCCACTCAGGCCCGTGGTGCGCTTAGGCAACGCGGGCCTCACGGAGGCGGTGGCGCTCGAGACCGAGCGGGCGCTCCGGGACCACGAGCTCATCAAGGTGAAGGCCCCCGGTGGCGATCGCGAGGCACGCGATGCACTCTTCGCCTCGCTCGCCGAACGCACCGCGAGCGCTCTCGTGCACCGCATCGGCAACGTCGCCGTGCTCTACCGGCCGCACGCCGAGCTGCCGCGCATCCTGATCCCTGATTGATTGGGCGAAATTGCCTGCGGCAATTTCGGCAGACATTACTCCGTCGGCCGCCGGCAAAAAGCGTCGTTTTTGCCGGCTGCGCAGCAGAAAGCGATCAACCCAGCCGGACCGCGACGATCTCGTAGGAGCGCTGCCCGCCCGGGGCGGTGACGTCCACCACCTCGCCCTCGGCCTTGCCGATGAGCGCGCGCGCGATCGGCGAAGTGACGGAGATGCGGCCGGCGCGGATGTCCGCTTCGTCCTCGCCGACGATCTGGTAGACGACGCGGGCACCGTCGCCCTGGTCCTCGAGCTCGACGGTAGCGCCGAACACCACCTTGCCGGTGTCCGGAATCTCGGCGGGATCGATCACCTCGGCGTTGGCGAGCTTGCGCTCGATCTCGGTGATGCGTCCCTCGATGAATCCCTGCTGCTCGCGCGCCGCGTGATACTCGGCGTTCTCCGACAGGTCGCCGTGACCGCGCGCCTCCGCGATCTGCCTGATGACCGCGGGCCGCGCTTCGCTCTTGAGGCGCTTGAGCTCGACCCGCAGCGCTTCGGCGCCGCGCAGCGTAATGGGTGAACGCTTCATGCCTCGCTCGCCTCGAGGTGCAGATCCTGGAGCCGATTGACCTCGACCTCATCCAGGTGATCGAGCGCCTCGACGGTCGCGAGTCCCGCCGCGAGCGTCGTGTAGTAGGTGACGCGCCGGTGCACCGCCTCGCGGCGGATCGAGTTCGACTCGCGGATGGCGAGTTTGCCCTCGGTGGTATTGACGATGAGATCGATCTCGTCGTTCTTGATCATGTCGACGACGTGCGGGCGTCCCTCGCGCACCTTGTTGACGCGCCTGGCTGCGACGCCGGCCTCGGTGAGCGCGCGCGCCGTGCCCTCGGTGGCGAGAACCTCGAAGCCGCGCTCGATGAGCTTCTTCGCCAGATCCACCGCGCCGGGCTTGTCGCGCTCGCGCACACTGATGAAGCACACGCCCTTGCGCGGCAGCGTCACGCCCGAGGCGGCCTGCGCCTTGGCGTAGGCTTCCCCGAAGGTCCGCCCGGTGCCCATCACCTCGCCCGTGGACTTCATCTCGGGACCCAGGATCGGGTCGGACTCCGGGAACTTGTTGAAGGGGAACACCGCCTCCTTCACCGAGAAGTAGTGCGGCACGCGTTCGACCGCGCCGACCAGCTGCTTCAGCTTCCTGCCCGTCATGACGCGCGCGGCGATCTTGGCGAGCGGGAGCCCGGTGGCCTTGGAGACGAACGGCACGGTGCGCGAGGCGCGTGGGTTCACCTCGAGCACGTAGATGACCCCGGCCTGGATCGCGAACTGGACGTTCATGAGCCCGACCACGTTGAGTGCGCGGGCGAGCTTGCGCGTCTCCTCGCGCAGGTCCGCCTGCATCTCGCGCGTGAGGCTCACGGGCGGGAGCGAGCAGCCCGAGTCGCCCGAGTGGACCCCGGCCTGCTCGACGTGCTCCATGATGCCGCCGATGAGGACATCCTCGCCGTCGCAGACCGCATCGACGTCCACCTCGATGGCGACGTCGAGGAAGCGGTCGAGCAGCACCGGGCTGTCGTTCGAGACCTGCACGGCGTGGGTGATGTAGGTGCGCAGGTCCTCCTCGTTGAACACGATCTCCATGGCGCGGCCGCCGAGGACGTAGGAGGGCCGCACCACGAGCGGAAAACCCACTTCGCGGGCGAGCTGCACCGCCTGGTCCTCGGTGCGCGCGGTGGCGTTCGCCGGCTGCTTCAGGCCGATCTTGCGCACCAGCGCCTGGAAGCGCTCGCGGTCCTCGGCGACGTCGATGGAGTCGGGCGTGGTGCCGATGATCGGCGCGCCGGCCGCCTCGAGCGCGCGCGACAGCTTGAGCGGCGTCTGCCCGCCGAACTGCACGATCACCCCTTCGGGCTTCTCGACTGCCATGATCTCGAGTACGTCCTCGAGCGTGAGCGGCTCGAAGTACAGGCGGTCGGAGGTATCGTAGTCGGTGGAGACGGTCTCGGGATTGCAGTTGACCATGATGGTCTCGAAGCCGTCCTCGCGCAGCTGCAGCGCGGCGTGCACGCAGCAGTAGTCGAACTCGATCCCCTGGCCGATGCGGTTCGGCCCGCCGCCGAGGATCATGATCTTGCGGCGGTCGGTGGGGTTCGCCTCGCACTCCTCCTCGTAGGTCGAGTAGAGGTAAGCGGTGGAGGTGGCGAACTCCGCGGCGCAGGTGTCGACGCGCTTGTAGACCGGCACCACTTTCAGCTCGTGGCGCTTGTCGCGGATGGCCTTCTCCGGCATGTCGAGCAGCCGCGCGAGCCGTGCGTCGGAGAAACCGCGGCGCTTCAGCACTCGCAACCGCTCGGCGGTGAGCGCGCCGAGGCCGTGGGTGCGCACCTCGGCCTCCTCCTGCACCAGCTCCTCGACCTGCGCGAGGAACCAGGGATCGATGTAGGTGAGCTCGGCGATGCGCGCGCGCGGCCAGCCGGCGCGGAAAGCGTCCGCCACGTACAGCAGCCGGTTCGCTCCCGGGGCGCGCAGCTCGTGCGCGAGCTTCGCCGCCGTCTCGTCGGTGAGCGGCAGCGTCAGCTGAGCCGTGAGTCCATCGAGCCCGGTCTCGAGTCCCCGCAGCGCCTTCTGCAACGATTCCTGGAAGGTGCGGCCGATCGCCATCACCTCCCCCACCGACTTCATCTGCGTGGTGAGACGGTCGTTGGCGGCCGGGAATTTCTCGAAGGTGAAGCGCGGGATCTTCACGACGACGTAGTCGATGCTCGGCTCGAAGGAAGCCGGCGTCGCCCCGCCGGTGATGTCGTTCTTCAGCTCATCGAGCGTGTAGCCGACGGCGAGCTTGGCGGCGATCTTGGCGATCGGAAAGCCGGTGGCCTTGGAGGCGAGCGCGGAGGAGCGCGACACGCGCGGGTTCATCTCGATGACCAGCAGCCGCCCGTCCTTCGGGCTCACCGCGAACTGCACGTTCGAGCCGCCGGTATCGACGCCGATCTTGCGCAGCACGGCGATCGAGGCGTCGCGCATGCGCTGGTATTCCTTGTCGGTGAGGGTGAGCGCCGGGGCGATGGTGATCGAGTCGCCGGTGTGCACTCCCATCGGGTCGAGATTCTCGATGGAGCAGACGATGATGCAGTTGTCCTTGTGATCGCGCACCACCTCCATCTCGAACTCTTTCCAGCCGATCACCGACTCTTCCAGCAGCACTTCGCCGGTCGGTGAGGCATCGAGACCGCGCGCCACGATCTCCTCGAGTTCCTCGCGGTTGTAGCCGATGCCGCCGCCCGAGCCGCCGAGCGTGAACGAGGGGCGCACCACCACCGGGTAGCCGATTTCGCCGGCGATGGCGAGCGCCTCATCGAGACTCCTGGCGATCTGCGAGCGCGGCGTCTCCAGGCCGATTTCGCGCATGGCGTTGCGGAACAGCTCCCGGTCCTCCGCCATGTCGATCGCGGCCCGCGAAGCGGCGATCAGCTCAACCTCGAATTTCTCCAGCACGCCCTCGCGCACCAGGTCGAGCGCGGTATTGAGCGCCGTCTGTCCACCCATGGTGGGCAGCAGCGCATCCGGGCGCTCCTTCTCGATGATGCGCGCCACGGTGCGGGCGTTGACCGGCTCGATGTAGATGGCGTCCGCCATCTCCGGGTCGGTCATGATGGTCGCCGGGTTGGAGTTCACCAGGATGATCCGGTAGCCCTCCTCGCGCAGCGCCTTGCAGGCCTGCGCTCCCGAATAGTCGAACTCGCACGCCTGGCCGATGATGATCGGGCCGGCGCCGATGATCAGGATGCTCTGGATGTCGGTGCGCTTGGGCACGTCAGCGACCGCCGGCCTGCTGGCGGCGCAGCGTGTCCTCGGCGAGCTTCAGCTGCGCCTGCAGCCGCCGCAGCATGAGGTGGTTGAAGCGCTCGAAGAGCGCGCGCATGTCATGCGGTCCCGGGCTCGCCTCCGGGTGTCCCTGGAAGCCAAACGCCGGCCGGTCAGTGAAGGTGATTCCCTGCAGCGAGCCGTCGAAGAGCGAGCGGTGCGTCGCCTTGACGCTCGCCGGCAGCGTCGACTCGTCCACCGCGAAGCCGTGATTCTGGCTGGTGATGAACACGCGCCCCGACTCCAGGTCCTGCACCGGATGGTTGGCGCCGTGATGACCGAACTTCATCTTCACGGTCTTGGCCCCCGCGGCGAGCCCTAAGATCTGGTGCCCGAGGCAGATGCCGAACACCGGCATGTCGGTTTCGAGGAACTTGCGCGTCGCTGCGATCGCGTAGGCGCAGGGCTCGGGGTCGCCTGGGCCGTTCGAGAGAAACACGCCGTCGGGCTCGAGCGCGAGCACCTCCTCGGCGGCGGTCTGCGCGGGCACCACCGTCATGCGGCAGCCGAAGTCGGCGAGCAGCCGCAGGATGTTGCGCTTGATGCCGAAGTCGTAGGCGACCACGTGCAGGCGCTGCGAGGAGCGGATCGGCGCGCGCGTCGGGTCGGGCCAGACCGTGCCGTCGTTCCACTGGTAGGTGCGCTTGACACTCACCACCTTGGCGAGATCCATGCCCTTCAAGCCCGGGAACTTGCGTGCCAGCTTGACCGCCGCAGCCTGGTCGGCCTTCTCGCCGGTCATGATGCAGCCGGCCTGCGCACCCTTCTCGCGCAGGAGGCGCGTGAGCTTGCGCGTGTCGATGCCGGCGATCGCGACCACCTTGCCGCGCTCGAGAAACTGCGGGAGCGATTCGTCCGAGCGCCAGTTGCTCCACACCGCGGGCAGGTCGCGGATGATGAGACCCGCGGCGAATATCTGTGGCGCCTCGAGATCCTCGGGCGTGGTGCCGGTGTTGCCGATGTGCGGACAGGTGAGCGTCACGATCTGACGCGCGTAGGAGGGGTCGGTGAGGATTTCCTGATACCCGGTGAGGGCGGTATTGAAAACGACTTCGCCCGTGGTGTTGCCTTTGGCTCCGATCGACTGTCCGCGGAAGATCGTTCCGTCGGCCAGTGCGAGCACCGCAGGTACGCTCACCAGTTCACTTCCCCTTGACGCACATATACAAAGCGGGAGGAGTTCTCATCGAACATCCTCCCGCCTTGCATGGACTAACCCGTACACGGATTAGGCAGAAATTTTACGGGTTCGGGCCCGCGCGTGTCCACGGAAAGTTCCCGGCCCACGGTACCCCTCAAGACTTCAACTCGCGTCGCGATTGCGTACTTAAACCGATGTTTTATAACCAATAAAATCCCGCATGCCGTAACGTCCGGGCGGCTGAGCCACGAGCCAGAGCGCAGCCGCCAGGGCGCCCCGGGCAAAGATTCCACGGTCGAGCGCACGGTGCGTGAGCGCGAGCTGTTCGCCCAAGCCCGAAAAGAGCACGGTGTGCTCGCCGACCACGTCCCCGGCGCGAATGCTGACCATGCCGACCTGCCCCTCGGGACGCCCGCCCACGACCCCGCTCGGCGCCGGTGCACCGGCCGCCGGCAGCGGCAAACCGCGGGCTCCCGCGGCCGCCCGGCCGAGCGTCAGCGCGGTGCCGGAAGGCGCGTCCTGCTTGGTGCGATGGTGCGTCTCGATCACATCGATATCGAAGCTTGCGGGGAGCGCGCGGGCGCTTTCGCGCACCAGCTCGGCGAGCACGGCGACGGCAATGCTGGTATTCGCGGCGGCGAGCAGTGCGATCTCGCGCGCCGCCGCCGTCATCGCCGGCTCGAGCGCAGCACCGAGCCCGGTGGTGCCCAGGAGCAGCGGCTTGCGCGCCGCACGGCAGGCGCTGAGGCTCGCCTGCGTCGCGTCCGCATGGCTGAAGTCGATCGCGACGTCCGCCTGGCGCAGAGCCGGCGCGAGGTCGCCCGTGACGATGAGATTCGTCGGGCCGAGGCCCGCGACCGCCCCGGCGTCGCGACCGAGCGCGAGGCTGCGCGGCGATGCCACCGCGGCGGTGACGATGACCTGCGGGAACGACGACGCGGCGCGCAGCAGCGCCTGTCCCATGCGTCCGGTCACGCCGATCACGGCAACGCGCACGAGCGGCGGGCTGTGGGCGGCGGCGGTCATCGGTGCGTCTGGTCCTTCCCGTGGCCGGAGGTGAAGAAGCGCTTCACGCCCTCGAGGAAACCCTTTTCGCGCGGCGCGTGCTTGCCCGGATGTGCCTTGAGCGATTCCTCGAGCGAACGGATGAGCTCTTTCTGCTCGCTCGAGAGATGCACCGGCGTCTCGATCACGACGCGGCAAAAGAGGTCGCCGCGCGCGCCGCCGCGCACCGGCTTTACGCCCTTGTCGCGCAGGCGAAAGACGCGCCCCGACTGCGTCTCCGCGGGGATCTTCAGCACCACGTCCCCCTCGAGCGTCGGCACCCCCACCGAGCCCCCGAGTGCGGCGGTGGCGAAGCTCACCGGTACTTCGCACGAAAGGTGCTCGCCCTCGCGCTCGAAGATCGGATGCTCGCGCACCTGCACCTCGACGTACAGATCCCCCGGAGGTCCGCCGTTGCGTCCCGCCTCGCCCTCGCCCGAGAGCCGCACGCGGTCGCCGCTGTCGACGCCGGCGGGGATCTTGACCGAGAGTTTGCGCGTCTTGCGTACGCGCCCCTGCCCCAAGCAGGTGTCGCAGGGATTCTTGACCACGGTGCCGGTGCCGCGGCAGCGCGGGCAGGTCTGCTGCAGCTGGAAGAAGCCCTGGGAGATGCGCACCTGGCCGGCGCCGCCGCAGCTCTCGCAGGTGATGGGCTGGCTGCCCTTGGCCGCACCCGTGCCGTGGCAGGTCTCGCACTCGGCGAGCTTCGCCACCTCGATCTCGGCGGCCGTACCGAACACCGCCTCGGAGAGGTCGAGCTCGAGCTCGTAGCGCAGGTCCGCACCGCGGAACACCTGCGAGCGGCCGCCGCGCCGCGCGCCGCCGAAGATGTCGCCGAACACGTCGCCAAAGATGTCGCTGAAGGCGTCCCCGGCGCCGAAGCCGCCGCGGCCGCCCGCGCGGCTCGCGGCCTCGACGCCGGGATGACCGTGCTGGTCGTAGACCGCGCGCTTGTGCTCATCCGTGAGCACCTCGCAGGCCTCCTTGGCCTCCTTGAAGCGCTCCTCCGCATCGCGGTCGCTCGGGTTACGGTCCGGGTGATACTTCATCGCCATGCGCCGGTACGCCTGCTTGATCTGCGCCTCGGTGGCGGTGCGCGGTACGTCGAGTACCTTGTAGTAATCGCGTTTGGACATCTATTTTGTTATCGCACACCCTCACCGACCGTCAGCCCAGCCGGCAAAAACCACGCTTTTTGCCGGCGGCCCACGGAGTGATGTCCGCCGAAATCGCCGCAGGCGATTTTGGCCAATGGACTAGCGCCGCAGGCGACTCTTGCCCAATGAATCAGGACGCCTTACGGCCCTGGTCCTTCACCTCTTCGAATTCCGCATCCACCACGTTTTCCTTGCCCGCGCCGCCGCCCGCGGCACCCGCCGCGGCTTGCGCTTCCGCCGCCCCGCCCTGCTCGGCGTGGGCGCGCTGGGCGATCGCGCTCGAGGCCTGGGCGAGCGCCTCGGTCTTCTTCTCGATGGCGTTGCGATCGTCGCCCTTGAGCACCGTGCGCAGATCCGACACCGCCGACTCCACCTTGGCGCGCTCGGCCCCGTCGACCTTGTCGCCGAGGCTCTGGAGCGACTTCTCCACTGCGTGGATCAGGCCGTCCGCCTTGTTGCGCGTGTCGACCAGCTCCTTGAAGCGCTTGTCCTCCTCGGCGTGCGCCTCGGCGTCGCGCACCATGCGCTTGATCTCCTCCTCGTTGAGTCCGCTCGAGGCCTTGATGACGATCTTCTGCTCCTTGCCGGTGGCCTTGTCCTTGGCCGACACGTTCAGGATTCCGTTGGCGTCGATGTCGAAGGACACCTCGACCTGCGGCATGCCGCGCGGCGCCGGCGGGATGTCCGACAGGTCGAACTTGCCGAGCGACTTGTTGTCGGCCGCGCGCTCACGCTCGCCCTGCAGCACGTGAATGGTCACGGCCGTCTGGTTGTCGTCCGCCGTCGAGAAGGTGTTCGATGCCTTGGTCGGGATCGTGGTGTTCTTCTCGATCAGCTTGGTCATCACGCCGCCGAGCGTCTCGATGCCGAGCGACAGCGGCGTCACATCGAGCAGCAGCACGTCCTTCACTTCGCCGGCGAGAACGCCCGCCTGGATCGCCGCTCCGACCGCCACCGCTTCGTCGGGGTTGACGTCCTTGCGCGGCTCCTTGCCGAAGAGGTCCTTCACGTACTTCTGCACGAGCGGCATGCGCGTCTGGCCGCCGACCAGGATCACCTCGGAGACCTCCGAGGTGGAGACGCCGGCGTCCTTGAGCGCGGTGCGGCAGGGGCCCACGGTCTTCTGTACCAGGTCCTCCACCAGCGACTCGAGCTTGGCGCGCGTCAGCTTGATGTTCAGATGCTTCGGCCCCGAGGCATCCGCCGTGATGTACGGCAGGTTGATGTCGGTCTGCTGGGTCGAGGAGAGCTCGATCTTGCCCTTCTCGGCCGCCTCCTTGAGGCGCTGCATGGCGAGCGGGTCCTTGCGCACGTCGACGCCGGACTCCTTCTGGAACTGCTCGGCCAGGAAATTGATGATGCGCAGGTCGAAGTCCTCGCCGCCGAGGAAGGTGTCGCCGTTGGTCGAGAGCACCTCGAACTGGCGCTCACCGTCGACCTCCGCGATCTCGATGATCGAGATGTCGAAAGTGCCGCCGCCGAGGTCGTAGACCGCGATCTTGCGATCCCCACCCTGCTTGTCGAGGCCGTAGGCGAGCGCGCCCGCGGTCGGCTCGTTGATGATGCGCTTCACCTCGAGTCCGGCGATGCGGCCGGCATCCTTGGTGGCCTGGCGCTGCGAGTCGTTGAAGTAGGCGGGCACCGTGATGACGGCTTCCGTCACCGGCTCGCCGAGGTAGTCCTCGGCGGTCTTCTTCATCTTCATGAGGATGCGCGCCGAGATCTCCTGCGGCGCCATCTTCTTGCCCTGCACCTCGACCCAGGCGTCGCCGTTCTCGGCCTTGACGATCTTGTAGGGCACCATGTTGATGTCGCGCTGCACCACCTCGTCATCGAATTTGCGTCCGATGAGGCGCTTGATCGCGAACAGGGTGTTCTGCGGATTGGTGACGGCCTGCCTCTTGGCAGGCTGGCCCACCAGCACCTCGTTGTCCTTCGTGAAGGCAACGATCGAGGGGGTGGTGCGGTCGCCCTCGCTGTTCTCGATCACCCGGGGCTTGCCGCCCTCCATGATGGCCACGCACGAGTTGGTCGTGCCGAGGTCGATGCCGATTACCTTTGCCATGAGATCACTCCGCGAAAAACACTCTGGAGAAAGAGGGATGTTCTAGGGCCACTTCTTCGGGGTGGCTGGCCGGGCTTTCAAGGGTTGGCGCCCCCTTCAGTCGGGGGCGCGGGCGACGATCACCCGGGCCGGGCGCAACAGCCGCCCATTGAGCTCGTAGCCCGGCTGCACGACCTGCAGCACCGAATTGGGCTCGGCCGTAGCCGACTCCTGGGCCATCATGGCCTCGTGACGCGCCGGGTCGAAGGGCTCGCCGAGGGGGTCGATGAGCCGCACCCCGAGCTTGTCGAGGGCCTTGCTGAGGAGCTTGAGCGTCGCCTCCTGGCCCTCGGCGAGGGCGCGGGCATCCGCCCGGCCGGCGTTCTGCACCGCGAGCTCGAGACTGTCGCGTACCGGCAGCAGCTCCTGGGCGAACTTCTCGAGGCCGTAGCGGTTGGCCGCTTCGACGTCACGGGCGGCGCGCTTGCGGACGTTCTCGAGGTCGGCGACCGCACGCAGGTACTGCTCCCAGTGGTTGCGGGCGCGCTCCTCGGACTCCGCGAGCGCCAGCTGCAGCCGCTCGAGCTCGACCAGCTGCGCGGCCGTTTCCGGGAGTACGGCGGTGGGCTCGGCGGCGGCGCCTTCCGGGGCGTCGCGGCGGGACTGGTTCATGCTCATTTTGGCAGCGTGGGGCTCAGCGCCGCGAATTCAAGGCGGCGCCGAGCAGTTTAGCCGTCATGTCGACGATCGGGATAACCCGTTCGTAAGCCATGCGCGTCGGCCCGATGACCCCGAGCACCCCGACCACTCCGTCGGAATCCGCATAGGGGGCGGTTATCACGCTCACGTCATCGAGGATCTGGTAGCCGGACTCGTGGCCGATGAAAATCTGCACCCCTTCGGCCTTCAGGCTATGGTCGAGCAGGTGCAGGAAGTCGCGCTTCTCGTTAAAGGCCTCGAACAGGCGCCGCAGCTTCTCGACGCTGGTGAGCTCGGCCACCCCCATGAGGTTGGTCTCGCCCTTGATGACGTACTCGAGGCGCCCGTCGCCGCCCGCATCGAACACCTGCTGCGCCACCGAGATCGCATCCAGCATGATCTGGTTCATATGCGCGTGCGCCTCGGAGAGCTGCCGCAGGATCTCCTGGCGCACTTCCCCGAGCGTGCGCCCGCGGAACTGCTCGTTGAGGTAGTTGGAGGCGCGTTTCAACTCATCGGGCGAGTAGCGCCGCTCGAGCTGGATGATGCGGTTCTGTACCTCGCGGTCGTTGAACACCAGCACCACCAGTACGCGGTTCTCCGAGAGCGCGACGAACTCGATCTGGGTGATCGAGGCGCCGCGCGCGCGCGGCACGGTCACGACCCCGGCGAGCTGCGTCGCGCTCGAGAGGAACTGTGAGACCGTGGCGATGAGATCCGTGGGGCTCTCGCGGTTGCCCTCCACCTGGCGGCGGATCTCGGCGGTCGCGGCCTCGTCGAGCGGCCGCAGCTGCAGCAGCGTGTCGACGAAGAACCGGTAGCCCTTGTCGGTGGGTACGCGTCCGGCCGAGGTATGGGGCGAGGCGACGAACCCGAGTTCCTCGAGATCGGCCATGACGTTGCGGATGGTGGCCGAGGAGAGCTGCAGTCCCGACTCGCGCGACAGCGCGCGCGATCCGACCGGCTGACCCTCGCGGATGTAGGACTCGATGAGGGTGCGCAGCAGGTGCTGCGCCCGCTCGCCTAAGGCCTCGTCCCGAGCTTCGTGCGCCATAGACCCCTTGGGTGTGCGTGGACCTTACATCACGCGACGCCCGCATGCTACAAAGGCCGCGCCTCGCGCGGCGGGCGCGACGTTAACTTAAGGCTGCCGATGGCTTTCCCAGTTCGAAGCTGCGCGCTGGTCGGCCGGTTCGCCGATGCGCGCGTCGCCGAGACCGTCAACGCCCTGCTGCCGCACCTCAAGAGCCGCGGCGTCGAGGTGCTGTTGAGCCAGACCGCACCGGGAATCGAGGCGGCCGGTGCCACGCGGGTCGCCGAGGCCGGGCTCGGCACGCGCGCCGACCTGGTGATCGCGGTCGGCGGTGACGGCACGCTGCTGTACGCCGCGCGCCTCGTGGCCCACCACGGCGTGCCACTCCTCGGCGTCAACCGCGGGCGGCTCGGCTTCCTCACCGACGTCAGCCCGAAGGACATGCTTGCCTCGGTCGACTTAGCGCTCGCCGGCGAGCTCGAGACCGACGAGCGCCCGATGCTCGCGGCGCAGCTGCACGCGGCCTCGGGCGCCATCGTGCACGCACTCGCGCTCAACGACGTCGTCATGCAGAAGCACGACACCGGCCGCACGCTCGACTTCGAGACCCGCATCGACCAGCGCTTCGTCAACACCCACGACGGCGACGGCATCATCGTCGCGAGCGCGACCGGCTCCACCGCCTACGCCCTCTCCTGCGGCGGGCCGATCATCGAGCCGCATCTGGAGGCACTGGTGATCGCACCGATCTGCGCGCACACACTGTCCGACCGCCCGATCGTCGTGTCGTTGCGCTCGGTCATCGAGGTGGTGCTGCTCGAGCGCCCCGACACCCGGGCGAACGTCTCCTGCGACGGTATGCGGCTCGGCGTCCTCGCCCCCGGCGACCGGCTCGAGGTGCGCGCGGCGCGCGAGCGCGTGACGCTGCTGCACCCGCCGGGCCACGATTACTACAAGCTGCTGCGCTCCAAGCTCCACTGGGGCCGCGGCAGCTTCGAGCGCTGAGGGCGCAAACGATGCTCACCCACCTGCAGATCCGCGACTTCGCCATCGTCGACGCCGTCGAGCTCGAGCTGCGCACGGGTCTCACGGTGCTCACCGGCGAGACCGGCGCCGGCAAGTCGATCATCGTCGACGCACTGCAGCTGCTCGCCGGCGGGCGTGCCGGCGCCGAAGTGGTGCGCCACGGCGCCGAGCGGGCCGAGGTGGCCGCCACTTTCGATCTGGCGCAGGCGCCGCGCGAGCTCAAGCAGTGGCTCGAGGAACAGTCGGTGAGCGCCGGCACGGAGCTGGTGGTGCGCCGCGTGGTGGGGAACGACGGCCGCTCGCGCGCCTACCTGAACGGCCAGTCGGTACCACTGCAGTCGCTGCGCGACGCCGGCAACATCCTCATCGATATCCACGGCCAGCACGAGTTCCAGTCCCTCACCCGCGGCGCCGCGCAGCGCGAGCTCCTCGACGGCTACGGCTCGCTCACCGCCCTCACCAGCCAGGTGGGGATCGCGCACCGCGTGTGGCTCGGCCTCCTCAACCGTACCCTCGACCTCGAGAGCAAGGCGCGCGACCGCGATGCGCGGCTCGACCTGCTGCGCTACCAGGTGCAGGAGCTCGAGGGGCTGCGGCTGCGCGAGAACGAGCTCGCCAGCCTCACCGAGGAAAGCGCGCGGCTCGCCAACCGCGGGCGCCTCGCGACCGGCGCGCAGGTCGCGGTGGGTGAGCTCTACGACAACGACGCCGCGAGCGCCCATGCCGGGGTCGCGCGCGCGCTCACCGCGCTGCGCGCGCTGGTGGCGCTCGATACCAAGCTCGGCACGGTGCTGCCGCTGCTGGAGGAGGCCTCGGTGCAGATCCGCGAGGCGGCCCGCGAGCTCGAGCGCTACGGCGAGACGCTCGACGTCGACGCGGCGCGCCAGGACGAGGTCGAGCGCCGGCTGGCGGCGGTCGAGGAGCTCTCGCGCAAGCAGCGCGTCGCGCCGGCGCAGCTCCCCGAGCGGACCCGCCAGCTGCGCGCCGAGCTCGAGGAGCTCGAGCACGCCGAGGTCGACCTCGCGCAGCTGCGCAAGGAGCTCGGCACCGCGCTCGAGGCCTATCGCACCCAGGCGCTCGATCTGTCCGCCAAGCGGCAGAAGGCGGCGCGAGCGCTCGCCAAGGACATCACCGCCCGCATGCAGACGCTCGGCATGTCCGGCGGGCGCTTCGAGGCCGACGTCACCCAGGACGGCAACGCCGACCCCACCCAGCACGGCATCGACCGCGTCGAGTTCCGCGTCAGCGCCAACCCGGGCTCACCGCCGCGCGCGCTCGCCAAGGTGGCCTCGGGCGGGGAGCTGTCGCGCCTGTCGCTCGCGGTGCAGGTCTCGTGCGCGGCGCAGGAGATGCGCTGCATGGTGTTCGACGAGGTCGACGCCGGCATCGGCGGGGCGGTCGCCGAGATCGTCGGCCGTGAGCTGCGCCTGCTCGGCGAGCGCAGCCAGGTGCTGTGCGTCACCCACCTGCCGCAGGTCGCCTGCCAGGCGCATCACCACCTGCGCGTTACCAAGCTCACCGACGGACGCACCACCCGCACCACGCTCGCCGAGCTCATCGCGCCGGAGCGCGTCGAGGAACTGGCGCGCATGCTGGGCGGCGTCGAGGTCACCGACAAGGCGCGCGAGCACGCGCGCGACATGCTGAACGCCGCCGAGCGCGGCACCAGCGCCGCGCGCAGCAAGAAGGACGCCTCGGGAGACACGGTGACGCAGCCACGCCCGCCGGCGGCGCGGCGCCGCTAGCGGCCCCACCTCCGCTCAGGTCAGCTGCTCTTGTGCTTGCGGTGCGGGCAGTTCGGCCGCTGGCAATGCCCGTAGAGGATCAGGGAATGATCGCGGATGGTGAAGCCGAGCTTGCCGGCCACCGCCGTCTGGCGGGTCTCGATCCCTGAGTCCATGAACTCTTCGACGCGGCCGCAGTCCAGACACACGATGTGGTCGTGGTGCGTCCCCTGGTTGAGCTCGAACACCGCCATGCCGTCCTCGAAGTGGTGGCGCGTGACGAGCCCGGCGCCTTCGAACTGCGTCAGCACCCGATACACGGTGGCGAGCCCGATGTCCTCGTTCGACTCGAGGAGCGTGCGGTAGATGTCTTCGGCCGAGAGGTGCCGCGTCGTGCTGCCTTCGAGGATCTCGAGGATCTTCAGCCGCGGCAGCGTCACCTTCAGGCCGGCTTTGCGCAGGTCCTTGCCTTCCACGGGGCGTCTCTCCGGATCAGGTATGATCGCTACCCTTTGATTATCCTCCAACGGACACACATGCGCCTACCTTCGATTCTCCCTGCCGCCTTAGCTCTGGCCGCGCTGCCGCTCGGCGGCTGCATCTATCGGATGAACATCCAGCAGGGCAACTACCTCGAGGGCAAGACCGTGTCGCAGCTGCAGGTCGGCATGACGCGCAGCCAGGTGCGTTACCTGCTCGGCTCGCCGATGGTGCCCGACGTGTTCGACAAGGATCGCTGGGACTATCTCTACTACTTCAAGACCGGCCACCTCGAGCGGCCCGAGCAGCGCCATCTGACGGTGCTCTTCAAGGACGACAAGGTGGCGAGCCTGCAGCGCGACAACATTCCGGACAGCGCGCCGCGCGCGCCGGACAACGACATCTCGATCCAGAAGTTCCCGAAGATCTAGCCGCCCGGCCTGCGGCGCTCGCGCCGCACGCGTTCGCGGCGCCGCGCGCGCGGGTCGGCGCGCAGCGGCCGGTAGAGCTCGATCCGGTCACCGTCCTCGCAGCGCGCACCGCGCGCGCGCGGCTCGCCGAACACGCCGACCGGGCCTGCGTCCCACAGCTCGGGACCCAGATGCACCGCCTGCTGCTCCGCGGCGCGGCGCGCGGCGGCGAGCGCGTCGGCGACGGTCGCCCCGGGTGGCAGCTCGACGCTCCACAGGTACTGCCGCTCGCGCGTCGCGTAGGCAACGGTAACGGTCATTTGAGCGAGCGCGCGCGCGCGACGAACGCATCGACCAGCGAGCCCACGGTCGCGGCGAATTTCGGCTCCAACAGCAGTCCGGTGAGAGAGTTCCTGAAGGCGAAGCGCATAGTGAGATCCACGCGGCAGCCCACCTCGACCGGCGTCAGGAGCCACAGCCCCTCGAGCGCGCGGAACGGACCGCTGACGAGCTGCATGCGCACGCTGCGCTCGGGCTCGAGTGTGTTGCGGGTAGTGAACTCACCCTGCAGCGCGCCCTGCCGTACGCCGAGGGTGGCGACGATCTCCTGCGGCGTGCGCGATTCGACGCTCGCGTGGCTGCACCACGGCAGAAACTGCGGGTAGCTCTCGATGTCGTTGATGAGTTCGTACAGCCGCGCCGGCGGCTGGTTGACGAGCGCCGAGCGCTTGACCTCACGCATGAGGCCATTGTCCCATTAGGCGAAGCCCATGACCAAAGCGGAAACTGCACCCCGACTGATCGCCGAGAACCGCAAGGCGCGCTTCGATTATTTCATCGAGGAACGCTACGAGGCAGGGCTGGCGCTGCAGGGCTGGGAGGTCAAGGCGATGCGCGCCGGCCGCGCGCAGTTGAAGGAAGCCTACGTATACCTGCGCGGCGGCGAGGCCTTCCTGATCGGCGCGCACCTCTCGCCGCTGCCGGCGGCCTCCACCCACGTGACGCCGGATCCCGTGCGTACCCGCAAGCTCCTGCTCCACCGCAGCCAGCTGCAGGGACTCATCGGCGCGGTCGAGCGACGCGGCTACACGCTGGTGCCGCTCGAGCTCTACTGGAAGGCCGGCCGCGCGAAGCTCGAGATCGGGCTCGCCAAGGGCAAGAAGCAGCACGACAAGCGCGCGGTCGAGAAGGACCGCGACTGGCAGCGCGACAAGGCACGGCTGCTGCGCGGCCATTGACGCGGCGCCGAGGCGGCGCCGAGGCGGCTCAAGGCCGCCGGGCCCGTGCCGCGCTCACTCGGGCGCGAGCTTCGGGTTCTTCATGTCGTAGACGAGACTCACCGTGGTCAGCGTGTCGCGCGGACCGGAGCCGGCCGGCGGGTTGCTGTTATCGGTCAGCTGGTAGCCGATCGCGAGCGCCAGGCGGTTCGACATCTTCACCTGCAACGCAATGCTCGCCGTAGTGAGGGTGTTCTGGCTCCCGGACGTGACGGAGGCGGCGGCGAGCAGCTTCGTGTACGCGTTGAAGGCGTGCTCGAAAGTGACGGCCCCAGCCGCGACCGCATCGCTCTGCGAGTCGAGCTCGGTGCGGCTCATGACCCCGCCGAGCGGGTCCTTCACCAGGATCTCCGGGCGCAGCTGCTGGTAGCCGATACCGGCCTGCGCGGTGAGCTTGGTGGTGTCCGTCTGGATGAACTGGTAGCCGGCGCCGGAGGTCACCGACCGCTGGTAGGCAAAGCCGCTGAAGCGGTCATCGGCGTAGTTGACGCCCACGTACCAATAGAGCTTCGGCGTGAAGTTGTAGTTGGCCTGCGCGTGCGCATCCCAGGCCTGGGCCGTCGTCTCCCCCTGTGTCGACCCATACACGCCCTCGGTGCCGAACAGCACCTTCCAGTCGCCCATGGTGTGCGCGACGTGGAACAGGAAGTTGGCGGAGCTGTTGTCGGTGTTGCCCCCGGTCTTGGTGTAGCCGAGCAGCGCCCGCATGGCCCAGTTCGGATCGCCCTCGTAGGGGGGATCGTCCGCGCGCGCCGCGGTAGCGGCGGTCAGAAGCAAGGCGCACGCGACGAGCTGCAAACGCATTGGGGACAACCTTCCCTGGCCGTTTCGGGGGCGCCACCATACAGGAAAGTCCCGCACGCGCAACCGACGGCGCCATTGGGGTATGCTGGGCCGGCAGACCTGAAGGGGGCGACCGGTTTCGACGTGGGTTACGAACCTTCAGGGGCGTACCGAGGCGCAGTGCCCTCGTAAATAATGCTGCAAATCATAGTTGCCAACGACGACAACTACGCTCTGGCTGCCTAACCGCAGCTGACCTCTGACCAGTTCGTGCCTGTGCGACTGAATCAGGGGACGCGTTCACAGGATCGCGCTCCGGCGGTGCGAGCAGGCCGGTGCGTTAAGAGTCACTGATCGCTGGCGAAGCGTCTTCCCTGCTGCTCGGGTAGCGCTGCGCGAGAAACAAAGACCAGCTACGTACGTAGATCCTGAAGTCTAGGACTTACGGACGGGGGTTCGATTCCCCCCGCCTCCACCAACCGAGGACTCCGGCCGCAAGGCCGGAGTCCGTTTCGGTACCGTCGGACGAGAGGGCCGCGTGCGCGAGTCCCCGGACGCTAGATTCGAAACTCATCGAACATCGCTGCCTTAGGGCCTCCTACGGGGCCTCCCGAAGGCCATGTTCGATTCCGTTCGAACCAGGTCGGGTTGGAGCCTTCCGGAGAGCCTCCCGGAGGCTAAGTTCGATGGTTTTCGAACCTAGCTAGAGGGAACCTCATACACGGAGCTCCGTGGGCGAAGCCCGCGGGGCTCTCCCCGGGCTGCGCCGTCAGGCCTTGGGCGCGAGCGAGGTGAGCGCGCCGTAGAGATCCGGCCGCCGGTCGCGAAACACGAACCAGTTGTCGCGCAGCTCGCGCGTGGCCTCGAGGTCGAATTTCTGCACCAGGACCGCGTCCCCTTCTTCCGGCGCCTCAGCCACCTTCGCGCCCATCCCATCGGCGATGAAGGAAGAGCCGTAGAAGCGGATGTAGAGTCCCTGCGGGTCCTGCAGCGAGCGCTCGAGGCCGTAGCGGTTGGCGGCGATGAGCGGCGTCAGGTTCGCGGCGGCGTGTCCCTGCTGCGTGCGCTGCCAGTGATCACGCGAGTTCACCGGCACCGCCGGCGGCGGCTCGGTACCGATCGCGGTCGGAAAGAGCAGCAGTTCCGCGCCCATGAGCGCCATGGCGCGCGCCGTCTCCGGGAACCACTGGTCCCAGCAGATGCCGACGCCGATGCGTGCGAAGCGCGTCTGCCACACCTTGAAGCCCGTGTCGCCGGGCGAGAAGTAGTTCTTCTCCTGGTACCCGGGCCCGTTGGGGATGTGCGACTTCCGATAGATGCCGAGGTTGCTGCCGTCGGCGTCGAGAATCGCGACGGAGTTGAAGTAGGCGGGGCCCGCACGCTCGAAGAAGCTGATGGGGAGCACCACGCCGAGCTCGCGCGCCACGGGTCCGAAGTGCCGCACCGCCGGGTCCTCATCGACGCTGTGCGCGAGCCCCAGGTGCCGGGCGTCCTGCTCGATGCAGAAGTACGGCGTCTCGAACAGCTCCGGCAGCAGGATGATCTGCGCGCCCTGCGCGGCAGCCTTGCGCACCAGCGACTCCGCGTGCGCGATGTTCGCGGAGCGTTCCCAGCTGCACGACATCTGCAGCGCCGCGACCGTCACCGGCCGCGGCGCGCGGCGGAAATGTTCGGGTGCCCGTGACATTCCGCCGATTCTACTAGGTCGCGCGCTTCACCTCTTGGTGAACGGCACCAGCATGGGCGTGCGCTTGCAGTATTCCCGGTAGTCCTCGCCGTGGAAGCTGACCAGGTCGCGCTCTTCGGGCTGGATGGCGACGAGGATGTAGCCGGTGGTCGCGAGCGCGAGCAGCACCGTGCGCCCGGCACCGCCGCACGCATGCTGTCTCAAGCGTGAGCTTTGCGGACGCCCAGGGACGCTTCGACGAGTTCGGTGATCCGGGTGGCGGTCTCGAGCGCCGTGAGTCCGGCCTCCCCGGTCACCACCGGCGGCTTACCGCTGCGGATGCAGTCGAGGAAGGAGTCGATCTCCGCCTTGAGAGCATCCCCCTGCTCGAGGTTCTGCTCCTCGATGCTGACCGGCAGCGGACCGGGACCGTCCTGCGCAGTGCGCTTGCGGATCACGGTCAGGATCTTCTGCTGCAGGTCGAGTGAGAGATAGGCGTCGTCCTCGAAAACACGCAGCTTGCGCTCGGTCTTCAAGCTGACGCGCGAGGCGGTGGCGTTGGCAACGCAGCCGTTGGCGAAGCGGATGCGCGCGTTGGCGATGTCGATCTCCTCCGAGAACACGGGTGTGCCGATCGCATCGATGGTGCTGATGGGGGCGCCGACGATGGTCTGCACGATGTCGATGTCGTGGATCATCAGATCGAGCACCACGTTCACATCGGTGCCGCGCTCGCGATACGGCGCGAGGCGGTGGCATTCGACGAAGCGCGGCGCGTTCAGATACGGCATCGCGGCCAGGATCGCCGCGTTGAAGCGCTCCAGGTGCCCGACCTGGAGGATGCGCCCGGCGCGCGCGGCGGTCGCGATCAGCTCGCGCGCCTCGGCGGCGGTCTCGGTGATCGGCTTCTCCACCAGCACATGCGCGCCGCGCTCGAGGAACTCGCGCGCGATGGGGAAGTGCGCCGGCGTCGGCGTCACGACGCTCACCGCGTCCACGGCGCCGAGAAGCTCGCGGTAATCGGCCAGCGCGCGGGTCTTGAGCTCCGCGGCTACCTGCTCGCGCGCCGCGGACTGCGCATCCACCACCGCGACCAGCTCGCAGCCCGCGGCCTGGGCGTACTTCTGGGCATGGAACCTGCCGAGATAACCGACCCCGATGACCGCGGTTCTGATTTTCTGCATGACAACGTTATTATGCCCGCCCGCATGGCCATCACGCCCCCGACTCCAACCCCGACCCCAGAACCGGCACCGCCGCCCGCCCGCTCGCTGCGCTCGCGGCTGTCACTCGGCGCGCTTTCCCCGATGCGGCGCGAGCTGATCGCGGTCGGGGCCACCCTCGCGTTGGGGATCCTGGTGATGCCGTTTCTGATCTGGCTCGGGGGCAACCGGGTGCTCGGGCCCTATACCCATGGCGATGACCCGAAGGCCGGCCCGTGGGGCCTGTTCGCCGATTATGTCGTCGGGCTGGTACACGGCTCGGCGGTGTTCTGGGGGGTGGCGCTCGGGCCCCTCCTGCTGCTCCTGCTGGTCCAGGGCTTCCTGACGCTGCTCAAGACCGTTCCCCAGCTGCGCCGTGGCGCACCCCCTGGGCCCCCGGTGCGTCCGGAGCGTCCTGCGCAGCGCCCTCAGGTCGGCCAGTAGAGCCACACGGCGAGTGCCAGCACGGCCACGGTCGAGCCGTGCGCCGCCAGCCGCCAGCGCCGCTCGCGCGCCTGGCCGTAGAAGCTCGCGAACGAGACCGCGGCGAACAGGGTGAACACCACGATCGCCCGGACCAGGTGCGAATGCTCGGGCGCGAAACGCTGCTCGTTCTCGGGAAGCAGCAGGATCACGATCCAGGTCATGATGAGCCCGGTGGCCAGGGCGATGGCCGATCCGGCCAGAATTGCGAGCAATGCCGTCAAAGGCTTCATGCTGTGAGCACCGCACTTGCTAAAGGCGAACCGGACGCTCTAGCCTTACTCTAAGTGTTTTACCAAAGCCGTGGGCTGACCCAATGACCGAATCGCTCCGCCGTTCCTCTGGCTGGATTACCGCGTGCCTGGTGGCCCTGGCGGCGCTGGCCCTGGCCGGCTCGGCGCAGGCCCCGGCGAGCCCCTCGCTCCTGCCGCCGGGCGCAGTCGCCCCCACGGATGCGCAGCGCGCCACCGCGCGCAAGATCGGCCGCATCCTCGAGGAGGCGCACTACAGCCACGCCCCGATCGACCGCAAGATGTCGGACCTGGTGTTCCAGCGCTACCTCGAGTTCCTCGACCCGCAGCGCAGCTACCTCCTCGCCTCCGACGTCAACGACTTCGCGGCCTACCGCTACCAGTTCGACGACATGATCCGGACCGGCAACGTCGACCCGGCGTACCTCATGTTCGCGCGCTTCCAGCAGCGCAACCGCGAGCGCATCCAGTACGCACTCTCGCAGCTGAGCACCGAGCCCGACTGGACGGTGGACGAGTCGTTCGACTTCGACCGCGCCAAGACGCCCTGGCCGGCCGACCAGGCGCAGATCGACGATTTGTGGAGACGGCGCGTGAAGAACGACGCGCTGTCGCTGCTGCTCACCGGCAAGCAGTGGCCGGAGGCCGCCGATATCCTGCGCAAGCGCTACGAGCGCGTGCTGAAGCGCATCGACCAGGTGACGAGCGAGGACGTGTTCGAGAACCTGATGAACGCCTACGCGCGCGCCTTCGATCCGCACTCGAGCTACTTCTCGCCGCGCAGCTCCGAGGAATACCGCATCCAGATGAGCCTCAACTACGACGGCATCGGCGCCTCGCTCCAGGTGGTCGACGACTACGTCACCATCATGAACGTCATCGAGGGAGGCCCGGCCGCGGTTGCCGGCACGCTCAAGACCAACGACCGCATCACCGGCGTCGGCCAGGGACACGAGGGCTCGGTTACCGACGTGATCGGCTGGCGGCTGGATGACGTCGTGCAGCTGATCCGCGGCAAGGCCGGCACCAGCGTGCGGCTGCAGATCCTGGCCGGCGGAGCCGCTCCCGGCAGCGCCGAAAAGACGCTCGAGTTCGTGCGCAACAAGATCACGCTCGAGGCGCAGGCCGCGCACAAGGACGTGAAGACCGTGGCGCGCAACGGCCGCACCTACAAGATCGGCGTCATCACCGTGCCGGGCTTCTACCAGGACGTCGCCGCGCAGAACGCCGGCGACGAGAACTACCGCAGCACCACGCGCGACGTGGCCAAGCTGGTGCGCGAGTTGAAGGGCGAGAACGTCGACGGGTTGGTGCTCGACCTGCGCGGCGATGGCGGCGGCTATCTGCCGGAGGCGACCGCGCTCACCGGACTCTTCATCGATCACGGCCCGGTCGTGCAGCTGCGCGACACGTCCGGCCGCCTCGAAGTGCTCGACGACCCCGAGCCCGCCCCCGCCTACGATGGCCCGCTCGCCGTGCTGGTGGACCGCATGAGCGCTTCGGCGTCCGAGATCTTCGCCGGCGCGATCCAGGACTACCACCGCGGACTGATCCTCGGGCAGACCACCTTCGGCAAGGGCACGGTGCAGAACCTGGTGCCGCTCGATCGCTGGACCAAGGAGCCGGTGAACGGGCAGCTGACGGTAACCATCGGCAAGTTCTACCGCGTAACCGGCGAGAGCACCCAGCACCGCGGCGTCGAGCCCGATATTCCGCTCGCCTCCGTACTCGACACGAAGGAAATCGGCGAGAGCGCCCTCGAGTCCTCGCTCCCCTGGGACCGCATCGCCGGCGTGCCCTTCAAGGCCAGCACCGTGATCGCGAGCGAGCCGAACGTCGCGACCCTGTCGGCCTCGGAAGATACCCGGGCACAGCACGACCCCGACTATCGCTGGCTGGTGTCGGACATCGCCGCCATCGACACGCTGCGCGAGCAGAAGAGCGTGTCGCTCAATCTCAAGGTGCGCCGCGAGGAACGCACCCATGAGGACAAGGAACGGCTCGACCGCGAGAACAGCCGCCGGGTCGCCAAGAACCTGCCGCCCCTGAAGAGCGTCACCGACCTCGACAAGGCCAAGGAAGATGAGCCCGACGTGATGCTCGATCAGGCCGCGCAGATCATGACCGACGTCGTGACCGGGGTGCGCGTCGTGCCGGTGCAGAAGACGGCGCGGGCTGGTTGATCGGGCAAAATCGCCTGCGGCGATTTTGCGGACATCAGCGCAGCAATACGCGGAACAGATCCCAGGTGTCCTCGGCCAGCACGTTGGGTACGTGTGCCGAGCCCTCAGGTGCCGCGCCGACCGAGTCACTCGTCGGACAGGTGTCGGCGGCGCCGCGGTAAGCCACCGCGGGCTTCAATCTCTCGCCGTGCCGGCGGATCTCCTCGCTGAGCGCCACCTTGCTCGCGAGCAGCCGCTGGGCGCGGCCGATCTGCCCCATGAGCAGTACGCACTCCTTCGGGCCGCCGTAGACGTCGGCCGCCGTACGCCGCCCGGTAGCTTCGCGCGCCATCTGCAGCACCGGCTGCTCGATCACCTCGAGCCGCTTGCACAGCACCTCGGCGTAGGCGATCGCCGCGAGGTTGATCGCACGGCGTGCCTCGAGCGACAACCCGGGGAAGTCGGGCAACGCCGCGGCATTCACGCGCTCGAGCTGCGCCTGGGCTTCGATGAACGAGGCGCTGGCCGCGGCCGCGGCCGCCTGCGCGCCGTGGATGCGCTTCTCGAGCGCGCGGCGCTTGAAGTAGTGCCAGAAGCGGGTCAGCTTGCCGTGCTCGGCTTGCAGCTCCGTGACCAGGGCGGCGCTTGCCTCGCTCAGCTGCCGCGCGCTGGCAAGCTGCGCCTCGCCGCTCTGGCGACGCGCGAACTGCTCGCGGTTGTGGAGCGCGAGATGTGACTTGCGCTCGCGCTCATCCTGCTGCTTGGCGAGATCGGCGGCGAACTGCGAGAGCAGCTCGCGGCCCGACTGCCACAGCCGCCGCAACTGGTAGAAGGCGAGCGTCGAGTAGGCGGTATCGTTCGAGCCGAGGCGTGCCTCGAGCTCGCTCAGCATGTCCTGCACGCGCGCCGTGGCGGCTTCCTGCTGCTTGACGAGGTCCTTGAGGCGGTAGGTCTCTTCCTGCAGCCCGCCATAGGCCTTCTTGAGCTCCGCACGGTTGCGGAACAGCTCGATCACACGATGCTCGTGGTCGGCCTCGCGCCCTTCCGGGCGCAGGTTGATCTTGAGGAATCCGAGTTGCCGCAACGCGTTCATGAGAATTCGGGCGAACGACCGCCCCTTCTCATGCGCCGGCGGTGAGCCTTGTGCGGGATGAGAAGCGATGACCTCGCTCCACGCAGTATTCCAGCCACTTATTTAACATCACGTTGCGCGCCCAGCGCTGATCCAGTTCACGCTCCGCGCGGGTGCGCAGCGCCTTCAGCACCGGCTGGGTGTGAACCGTCGCCCATTGCTGCGCCTCGACGAGATGCGCGTCATGGTAGATGCGCAGGCGCATGTCCGGATAACGGCTCGCCCCTTGCGCCTCGGGCAGCAGGTAGCTGAGTGCCAGCGTGCTGGTGTAGGGCGAGCGCTCGGTCACGGTGAGAACGAGATCACAGTCCCCAACGACCGCCGAACGGTGCGCCCCGGCGAGCTCGCCCAAGGTCCCGGCAAGCCAGCCGAGGCGGATGAAGTTGCTCTCGTAGAGCCCCATGAGCGCGACGAAGCTGCGCGGCCTGGCGCGCCAGGAAACCCGGGTCAGTGTGTCGTTCGCGAGCACGTCCCGACTATAGCGCGTGAACGCTGCTGCGCAAGCCGACGAGTGCGCGTTTTGTCGCCGCTGCGCGACCTGGTTCGCTTGCAAATTCCGTGCGACCGGCGTTCGCGCAGGTCTTAAGGACGCAAACGCCGCTCGATTGCGGTAGTGTTGAGAATCCGGCTGGCGATTTCCTCGATCGAGCACTCGGTCGTGTCGAGCGAGGGCAAGCCAAAACGCGTGTAGAGCGCCTCTGCCGCGCGCAGTTCGTACTGCACCTGGGCACGCGAGGCGTAACGGCTGTCGGGGCGGCGCTCGGAGCGGATCTGCTGCAGCCGTTCCGGCGTGATGGTGAGCGCGTAGAGCTTGCTGCGATAGGGCTCGAGCCGCGCCGGAAGCTTGCCGGCCTCGAGATCATCCTCGGTGAGCGGGTAGTTGGCGGCGAACACGCCGTACTGCAGCGCCATGTACACGCAGGTCGGCGTCTTGCCGACGCGCGAGACTCCGACCAGCACCACGTCGGCGTGCGCATAGTCACCGCCGGTGCCATCGTCGTTGGCGAGCGCGAAGTTGGTGGCGTTGATGCGGGTGGTGTAGGCGGCGAGATCCGCGATGCCGTGTGCGCGCCCGGCGCGATGCGTCGAGCGCACGCCGAGCTCGCGCTCCAGCGGGCCCACGAACGCGGCGAAGAAATCCAGGAACAGTCCGTTGGCGCCCGCGACGATCTCGCGCAGATCGTCCTGCACCAGCGTGCTGAACACGATGGGCCGCAGCCCCTCCTCGGCCGCCGCGCGGTCGATGCGCCGGACCACTTCCTGTGCCTTGTCAATGCTCGACACAAATGGCAAAGTCACCGCGCGAAATTCCACCCCCTCGAACTGGGTCATGAGGCTGTGACCCATCGTTTCTGCGGTCACGCCGGTCTGATCCGAGACGTAGAAAACGGTTCGACGACTCATCGCGTCAGTGTTTCACCGCACGCGCAGCGGAGCAAGCATCCTTGAACGCCTACGTAATCCCCCTCGAGCAGCTCAAGATGAGCGACGTCGAGACCGTCGGCGGCAAGAACGCCTCGCTCGGCGAGATGATCGGCTCGTTGGCGAAGCTCGGCGTACGCGTGCCCGGGGGCTTCGCCACCACCGCCCATGCCTACCGTGAGTTCCTCGCCCAGGGCGGCCTCGATGCGCGCATCCGCGCCGAGCTCGCCGCACTCGATGTCGACGATGTCGTGAAGCTCGCCGCGAGCGGCGCGCGCATCCGCGCCTGGATCCTGGCGACTCCCTTCGGCTCCGCGCTGACCGCGGCGGTGACCGCGGAGCTCGAGCGCATGAGCGGCGGCGCCGAGATCGCCGTGGCGGTGCGCTCCTCGGCTACCGCCGAGGACCTGCCCGATGCCTCTTTTGCCGGGCAGCAGGAGACCTTCCTCAACGTGCGCGGCGTTGCGGCGGTGCTGGACACGATGCATCACGTGTTCGCCTCGCTGTTCAACGACCGGGCCATCTCCTACCGTGTCCACCAGGGCTTCGATCACGGCGCGGTGGCGCTTTCGGCCGGCGTACAGCACATGGTGAGGAGCGATCTCGGCGCGAGCGGCGTCATGTTCACGCTCGACACCGACTCGGGTTTCCGCGACGTGGTGTTCATCACCGCCGCGTGGGGACTCGGGGAGACCGTGGTGCAGGGCGCGGTGAACCCGGACGAGTTCTACGTCTACAAGCCCGCGCTGCGCGCCGGCAAGCATGCGATCGTGCGCCGCAATCTCGGCGGCAAGGCACTGAAGATGGTGTACGCCCCGGCCGGCAGCGCCGAGCGGGTGACCACCGTCGAGGTGCCGCAGGCGGACCGCCAGCGTTTCTGCCTCAGCGATGCCGATCTCGAGGCGCTCGCGCGCCAGGCGCTCCTCATCGAGGAGCACTACGGCCGGCCGATGGACATCGAGTGGGGCAAGGACGGCGGCAGCGGCGGGATCTTCATCCTGCAGGCGCGCCCCGAGACCGTGCAGAGCCGTACCGGCCGCACCATTCAGCGCTACACGCTCAAGAACCGCTCGGCGGTGCTCGCCACCGGCCGCAGCATCGGCCAGCGCATCGGCGCGGGCCCCGCACGGGTCATCCGCGACGTGAGCGAGATCGCCCGGGTGCAGTCGGGCGACGTGCTGGTCGCCGACATCACCGACCCTGACTGGGAGCCGGTGATGAAGCGCGCCGCGGCCATCGTCACCAACCGCGGCGGCCGCACCTGCCACGCGGCGATCATCGCGCGCGAGCTCGGCATTCCCGCGGTGGTTGGCTGTGGGGACGCCACGGCGCGCATCCGCGACGGCCAGCCCGTCACGGTGTCCTGCGCCGAGGGTGACACCGGCCACGTGTATCAGGGACTGCTCGAGTTCGAGCGCAAGCAGATCGAGCTCGACTCGCTGCCGAAGATCCCGGTCAAGATCATGATGAACGTCGGCAACCCCGACCGTGCCTTCGACTTCGCCAGCATCCCCAACCACGGCGTCGGTCTCGCGCGGCTCGAGTTCATCATCAACCGCATGATCGGCGTGCACCCGCGCGCGCTGCTCGAGTTCGAGCGTCTCGACGGCGAGCTGCAGCAGCAGATCCGCGTGCAGATGGCCGGCTACTCCGACCCGGTCGGCTTCTACGTCGAGAAGCTCGCCGAGGGCATCGGCCAGATCGCCGCCGCCTTCGCCCCCGAGCAGGTGATCGTGCGCCTCTCGGACTTCAAATCGAACGAGTACGCCAATCTCATCGGCGGCGAGCGCTACGAGCCGCACGAGGAGAACCCGATGCTCGGCTTCCGCGGCGCCTCGCGCTACACGGACGAGACCTTCCGACCGTGCTTCGAGCTCGAGTGCCGGGCGCTGAAGCGGGTGCGCGAGACCATGGGGCTCACCAACGTGGCGGTCATGGTGCCGTTCGTGAGGACGGTCGCCGAGGCGCGCCAGGTCACGGAGCTGCTCGCCGCCAATGGGCTCAAGCGCGGCGTCGACGGCCTGCAGATCATCATGATGTGCGAGCTGCCGACCAATGCGCTGCTGGCGGATGAGTACCTCGAGCACTTCGACGGCATGTCGATAGGCTCGAACGACATGACGCAGCTCACCCTCGGACTCGACCGCGACTCGGCGATCGTGGCGAAGCTGTTCGATGAGCGCGACCCGGCGGTGAAGCGCATGCTCGCGATGGCGATCACCGCCTGCCGCAAGCACGGCAAGTACGTCGGCATCTGCGGCCAGGGACCGTCTGACTACCCGGAGCTGGCGCGCTGGCTGCTCGAGCAGGGCATCGAGAGCATGTCGCTCAACCCTGATACCGTGATCGAGACCTGGCTGTTCCTGGCGCAGCAGCCCAAGTAGCCGGCGAAAGTCGCGTCTTTCGCCGGCGGCAACCAGGGTGATGTCCCGCCAGAATCGCTTCCTGCGATTCTGGCCAATCTAACGAGAGAGGTTGCGCAGGCGCGCCTCGGACGCAGCGCGATCGTGGTCGTCGAAGATCTCGAGCTCGACGTGCTCGACCGTGGCGGGATCGAGGCAGCGCGCGTTGACGCTGTAACCGTCGGGATTCGAGCGCGGCACGTAGAACGACTTGATCCCGCAGTGCCGGCAGAACAGATGCCGGGCGGTACCGGTGTTGAAGCGGTACTCCGTCAGGCTCTCCGCACCCTGCAGCAGCCTGAAACGCGCCCGCGGCACGATCAGGTGCTGGTAGCCGCTCATGCGGCAGATCGAGCAGTTGCAGTCGCTCACCGTGAGGCGCCCCGGTGCCTGCACCTCGAAGGCCACCGCGCCGCAGTGACAGCCACCCCGGTGCGTCACGAGACTCAAGCGCCCCCCGCCCCCTGGTACGCCGGCGCGAACAGCCTCGCGCGGTAGTGCCGCAGCTCGCGGATCGACTCGTGGATGTCGGCGTTGGCGAGATGCGTGCCCTGCTTCGCGAAGCCGTCGGCGATCGCAGGCGCCCAGCGGCGCGCCAGCTCCTTGAGCGTCGACACGTCGAGGTTGCGGTAGTGGAAGAAGCGCTCGAGGTCGGGCATGTAGCGCGCGAGGAAGCGCCGGTCCTGGCAGATGCTGTTGCCGCACATGGGCGAGCTGCCGGCGGTAACGAGCGGCATGAGGAACTCGAGCGTGCGGTGCTCGGCCTCGGCGGCGCTCACGCGGCTGGCCCGCACCCGCGCGAGGAGGCCCGAGGAGCCGTGCTGGCGCTGGTTCCAGTCGTCCATGCGCGCGAGCACCTCCTCGCTCTGGTGGATCGCGATCACGGGCCCGTCGGCGAGCACGCCGAGCTCGCGATCGGTGACCACGGTGGCGATCTCGATGATGGAGTCCGAGTCGGGCTTGAGGCCCGTCATCTCCAGATCGATCCAGATGAGGTAGTCGCCGCTCGGCATGTGGTTGGTGATAGCGTGTCGCTCGGTGCGCGACCCATCGTATCACCTCCCATGAGCGAGACACTCGAGGCCCGCGTGGTCGCCACCTCCGGCCGTCACATGACAGTGCGCGCTGCCGACGGCCGGCTGCTGCGCGCCCGCCCCTTCGGACGTGCCCTCACCGCCGTGTGCGGCGACCAGGTGCAATGCCGCACCGACCCGCGCCACGACGAGCTGCACGTGGTCGCGGTATTGCCCCGGCGCAGCGCCCTGTACCGCGCCAACGTGCGCGGCGCCTCGGAGCCCGTGGTGGCGAACCTCGACGCGCTGCTCGTGGTGCTGGCGCCGCTCCCGGCGCCCGATCTCTTCGTGGTCGACCGCTACCTGGCCGCGGCCGCCTCGGCGCACATCGCGGCGACGCTGGTGGTAAACAAGGAGGAGCTCGGAATCGATGCGGCGCTCGGCGCCGAGCTCGCCGCGTACGCGGCGGCCGGCTACGCCGCGGTACGCTGCTCGGCGACGACTGGTGCGAACCTCGCGGCACTGCTCGCGGCGATCCCTGCGGGCGCGGCGGCGGCCCTCGTCGGACAATCCGGCGTCGGCAAGTCCTCGCTGGTCGCGCAGCTCCTGCCGGGGGAACAGGTGGCGATCGGCGAGCTGGTCCGCGAGGAGGAAGGCCGCCATACGACCAGCGTGTCGCGGCTCTTCGAGCTCCCCGGGCAGCGCGCGCTCATCGACTCGCCGGGCGTGCGTGACTTCGCGCCGGCGATCGACCGGCTCGATGCGCGCAGCCTCGGGTTCGTCGAGGTCGAGCGGCTCGCTCCCGGCTGCCGCTTCCACGACTGCCGGCACATGCGCGAGCCCGACTGCGCGGTGCGCGCCGCGGTCGACGCCGGCACGTTCCATCCGCGCCGCTACGAGAGCTACCGGCGGCTGCGGATGCTGTTTGAGAAGCTCAGCGCGGCCCGCGGACCGGGCGGCCGCCACTGATGCACCGGCGGCGCGCGGCGCGCCGCCTCACACCGACTGGCGCCCCGCGAGCGCGTGCGCCAGCGTGCCACCGTCGACGTATTCGAGCTCTCCGCCGACCGGCACGCCATGGGCGATGCGGCTCGCGCGGATGCCGCGCCGTGCCGCGAGCTCGCTCAGGTAGTGGGCGGTTGCCTCGCCCTCGACGGTTGAGTTGGTGGCGAGGATGAGCTCCTGCACCGCGCCTTCGTCGAGGATCGACTCGAGCTCACGCAGTCCGAGCTGCTCAGGACCGATGCCATCGAGCGGCGAGAGGTGTCCCATCAGAACGAAATAACGCCCGCGGTAGCTGCCGGAGGACTCGATCGCCATCACGTCCGCGGGGGATTCGACCGCGCACAGGAGCGCGGATTCGCGCTGCGCCGCGGCGCAGATCGAGCACAGCTCGCTCTCCGTGAGCATGCGGCAGCGCCGGCAGCGCACCACCGAGTCGAGCGCGGCATCGAGCGCCCCGGCGAGGACGCGCGCTCCGGGCCGTCCCTCCTGCAGCAGGTGGAACGCCATGCGCTGCGCGGTCTTCGGTCCCACCCCCGGCAGGGTGCGCAGAGCCTCGATCAGCTGGGCGAGATGCGGCGAGTGCTTCATCTAAAACGGCAGCTTCATTCCCGGTGGGAGCGAGAGCCCCGCGGTCAGGCTGCCCATCTTCTCCTGCACCTGCACGTCCACCTTGTGCACGGCGTCGTTGGCGGCCGCGGCGATCAGGTCCTCGAGCATCTCGCGGTCCTCGCCCGCGACCGCCGCCTCGATCTGCACGCGCTTCACCTCGTGCTTGCCGTTCATGGTGATCTTCACCATGCCACCGCCCGCCTCTCCCACCACCTCGAGGCTGGCGATCTCGGCCTGGGCCTTCTGCATGTTGGCCTGCATCGCCTGAACCTGCTTCATCATGTTGTTGAAATTGCCAGCCATGGAGTAGCCCGTCAGGCGCCGCGCGCCGGGTGAGGAACCAGGATCATTTTACCGGCCGCACGGTGTCCGGCAGCACGGTCGCGCCGAATCGCTCGCGCAGCCCCTGCACGTTGGGGTCCGCCTCGAAGGCGCGCCGCGCAACGCTGAGCTCCTGCTGCGAGGCGCGTTGCGCCGCGAGCGCCGGGGAGTCGCCCGCGGCGGCGTTCATCTGGAACTCGAGGCGCACCGGCGCCCCGAAGTGGCGCGCGAGCGCCTGGGCCAGCTTCTCCTCCTGTGCCGGAGTGCGCAGCTGCTGGTTCTGCGGAGCGAGCCCGAGGCGCACCACGGCGCCATTGCGGGCAATGAGCGTGCAATGGTTGGCGAGTTGCCGCGCGGCGCCCGAGAGCTCGAGTGTATTGACGATCGCGGCCCACTGTGTCGGCGCCTGGGCGAGCGCTTCTCCCGACCCAGGCGCCGGGGCAAGTGATGTTGTCCCCTGCGTCGGCGGTTGGGCAAGCGCGCTTTCTCCCGGCGATGCCGCCGGGGCGAGCGATGTTGCCCCCTGCGTCGGCGCCTGGGCAAGGTCGGCCGGCCGCTGAGCGCGGGGCGCCACCGAGGCGGTCGTGCGCGTCCCACTGGACGCGCCGGCGGGCCGGAACGCCACCATGCGCAGCAGCGTCATCTCGAAGCCGGTGCGCGGGTCGGGCGCGAGCGGCAGGTCGCGCTTGCCGGTGATCGCGGTCTGGTAGAAGAGCTGGACGTCCTCGGGTGTCAGGGCGCGCGCGAGGCGCTCGATCACCTCGGGCGCGAAGATCTCGTCGGCCTCGTAGTCGCTCACCGCCTGCCGCAGTCCCACCCGCACCAGGAGTCCGGCGAGCTCATCGAGCAGCTGCGCATAGTCGGGCGCGAACGGCTCGAGCGCCTGCGCCCCTTTGAGGAGCTCGGCGGCATCGAGCGAGGCGAGGAGCTCGGCGAGCCGTACCACGTGATCGCGGGCCACGCTGCCGAGCATGGCGCGCGCCTCGGCCTCGCCGGCCTTGCCGCCACCGAAGGCGATCAGCTGATCGAGGAGCGAGAGCGCATCGCGCATGCTGCCGTCCCCGGCAAGCGCGATGAGCTTCAGCCCCGCCGCATCGTGCGCGATGCCCTCCTGCTCGAGGATGGCGTGCAGGTGCTGGGCGATTTCGCTCACCGGCAGGCGCTTGAGGTTGAACTGCAGGCAACGCGACAACACGGTCATCGGCAGCTTCTGCGGATCGGTGGTCGCGAGCAGGAACTTCACGTGCGGCGGCGGCTCCTCGAGCGTCTTCAGGAGCGCGTTGAAGGAGTGCGCCGAGAGCATGTGCACCTCGTCGATGAGGTACACCTTGAAGCGGCCGCGGGCCGGGGTGTATTGGACGTTATCGAGCAGCTCGCGGGTGTCGTCGACCTTGGTGCGCGAGGCCGCATCGACCTCGATCAGGTCGACGAAGCGGCCGGCGTCGATCTCGCGGCACGCGGCACAGACCCCGCAGGGCTCGGCGGTCACACCCTTCTCGCAGTTGAGGCACTTGGCGAAGATGCGCGCGATGGTCGTCTTGCCCACCCCGCGCGTGCCAGTGAAGAGGAAAGCGTGATGCACGCGGCCGGTGTCGAGCGCATTGACCAGCGCGCGACGCACGTGCTCCTGGCCGATGAGCTCGGAGAATTTCTTCGGACGCCATTTACGCGCGAGCGCGGTGTAGCTCATTCAGTTTCCCGGACAGTTGGAGGCGGCCCGCACCAGCTTAGCCTCCGGCACCCGACATCGCCGCTGCCGCTGCTGCCTTCCGGCCCTGACGGGATTCACGACTGGTCGTCGCGGAGAAGCCGATGCGGACCACCACATCCTTTGCCGGCGCACAACAGGCCGGTTTGGGCATAGAGCTGTACATGGCGGAGAGGGTGGGATTCGAACCCACGAACACCGGTGAAGATGTTACTGGAATTCCAGTCCAGCGCCTTCGACCGCTCGGCCACCTCTCCGGGGCGGCGAATGATAAAGCATGGGCCCCGGAGGCGCATCCGGCCACTGCGCCCTCGGCCGGCGCCGGGGTCCTCAGGCCTGCGGGGGCTTGGCCACCTTGTAGGGCGGCGGCTCGTCGAAACAGGGCTCCTGTCCCTTGCGCAGCGGTGGCGCCGGCTCATTGAGCGCCGGCAGACGCAGTGCGCTCGTGGTATCGGGCGCATCCAGTCCCGCGGGGATCTTGAGCGGTGCGACGCTGCCCGCCCGCATGTACGGCTGCTGCCGGTGGCAGGCATAGGAGAGGTGCCGGAACGGGTGGCAGCCGGCCGTCGTCAGCGCGAGCGGCACGAGCCATAACAGGGATCTCACCAGCTTCATCCGCATTTCTCTCCTCGATACTTCATGCGCCGTCACGGCAGCACCCCGGCGCCCCGCGCGGCCTCGCGCAGGCCTGCGTAATGCGCCTCGGACAGCTGCGTCAACGGCAATCTTAGCGCAGGCCCCATGAGCCCCATCTGCGCCAGCGTCCACTTGGCCGGAATCGGGTTCGCCTCGACGAACAGCTCCCGGTGCAGTCCCGCGAGCCGTGCGTCGAGCTCGCGCGCCCTGGTCGCATCCCCGGCCAGGGCCGCGGCCACCATCTCAGACATCGCGCGTGGCGCCACGTTCGCCGTCACCGAAATGACCCCGCGGGCACCGCAGCCGATCGCCTCGCGCGCGGTCGCATCGTCGCCGCTCAACACCGTGAACCCGCGGGGTGTCGCCTCGACCAGCTCGCGCACCCGGCTCATCTCCGGCAGCGCCTCCTTGATCCCGGCGATACGCGCCACGCGGGCGAGGCGCGCCACGGTCGCGGGCTTCAGATCCACCGCGGTGCGGCTGGGAACGTTGTAAAGCACCAGCGGCTTGCCGGACGCCGCGGCCGCGGCCGCGAAGTGCTGGTACAGGCCCTCCTGAGTCGGGCGGTTGTAGGCCGGCGTCACCACCAGCAACGCATCGACCGGCAGCTCCGAGAGCCAGCGCACCCTCTCCGCGGTCGCCCAGGTGCTGCTGGTGCCGGCGCCGGCGAGCACGGTGAGCTTGCCGCGGCAGCGCTCACAGGCGCGCAGCGTCAGTTCGCGCAGCTCCAGATCGCGCAGCGTGACCGATTCGCCGCTGGTGCCGCCCACCACGATGCCGTTGGTGCCACTCGCGAGGTGAAAGTCGAGCAGCCGCGTCCAGGCTTCCAGATCGACGGCGCCGTCGGGGCGCATGGGAGTGACGATGGCAACCAGGCTGCCCGAGAGGACCATGAGACTTTCAGCGTGTGCGGGGGACCGCGGATGTTACGAGCCGGACTCCCGCCGAGGCAAGCCTTAAGCGCGCGGGGACCCGCGGGGAGGTCGCAACGGACGGGCGCTCCCGGTACACTCGGCGCCGCAGGCTGGGAAAAGTACTTCCGCCACTCACAGATGAAGCAGCACCTGGCCGTTTCGGCGATCGGCAGCGACCGAACGGGGATGGTTCACGATCTGACCCGCGTCATCAGCGAGTCGGGTGGCAATATCAGTGAAAGCCGCATGGCGAACCTCGGCACCGAGTTCGCGATGCTGCTGCTGGTCTCGGGCAACTGGCACGCGCTCGCCAAGCTTGAAACGGAGTTGAAGCGCCTCGCCGAGACCAGCAACCTCAGCATTCACTTGCGGCGCACCGAGCCGCGCGAGCCGCGCACCGACATGCTGCCCTACTCGATCGACGTCGTATGTCTCGATCAGTCGGGTATCGTCTCGGGACTCGCCGGGTTCTTCGCAACGCGCGGTATCGACATCGCCGAGGCCTCGACCCGCAGCTATCCGGCCGCCCACACCGGCGCGCCGATGTTCGCCGTACAGATGATCGTCAACGTCCCCAGCCGCATCCACGTCGCGCACCTGCGCGAGGAGTTCATGGAGTTCTGCGACTCGCTCAACCTCGACGCCATCCTCGAGCCGGTCAAGTCCTGAAAGAGATGCGAGAGATCAAGACGGGGAACAAGGTGCCGGGATTCTCCCTGCCCATGACGGGAGGCGGCACATGGAGTCTGAAGGACGCAGCCGGCGGCAAGCTGGTCATCTACTTCTACCCGCGCGATATGACCTCGGGCTGCACGCGCGAATCGCGGGACTTCCGCGACCTGTACGGCGCGTTCCGCAAGGCGGGAGTGGCGGTCGTGGGCGTGTCCCGCGACAGCGTCGCCTCGCACGACAAGTTCACCGCCAGGGAATCCCTGCCCTTTGCGCTGCTCGCCGATACGGACGAGCGCGTCTGCAAGCTCTTCGACGTCATAAAAACGAAAAGCCTTTACGGCAGAAAGTATCTCGGGGTCGAGCGCAGCACCTTCCTGATCGATGCCACGGGAAGGCTGCGGCGGGAGTGGCGCAACGTGAAGGTCCCTGGTCACGCGGAGGCAGTGCTTGAAGCAGCGCGGAATCTATGAACCCGGTCCCACGGCAGCCTCCGGCGAGGGGCGCGCGGTGAAAGGCAGGCCGCGCGGCGGGCGGCGCCTGTTCGTGCTCGACACCAACGTGTTGATGCACGATCCCACGGCGATCTTCCGCTTCGAGGAGCACGACGTATACCTGCCGATGGTAGTGCTGGAAGAGCTCGACGCGCACAAGAAGGGTCTGTCGGAGGCCTCGCGCAACGTGCGCCAGGTGAGCCGCTTCCTCGACGACATGATGCGCGATGTGACCAAGGAGCAGATCGATCTGGGCCTCAAGCTCCCGAACGGCTACTCCGGTAACCACGGCAAGCGCCCCTCGAGCGGGCGGCTGTTCTTCCAGACACGCCAGCTCTCGAGCGCGCTCCCCGACAGCCTCCCGGGGCAGAGCGGCGACAACGCGATCCTCGCGCAGACGCTCGCGCTGCAGAACGAGCAGCAGGACGCGCGCGTGATCCTGGTGTCGAAGGACATCAACCTGCGCATCAAGGCGGCGGTGCTCGGCGTGCACGCCGAGGACTACTACAGCGACAAGACGCTCGAGGACTCCGACGTCCTCTACACGGGCGTGACGGCGCTGCCCGATGACTTCTGGGAGAAGCACGGCAAGGACATGCGCTCCTGGAAGGACACCGACCGCACCTTCTACGAGATCACCGGCCCCGCGGTGCGCGAGTGGCACCCGAACCAGGGCGTGTTCGAGGACACACCCGAGGGCATCGAAGGCATCGCGCGCAAGATCAGCGGTGACACCGCCACCATCGAGCTGACCCGCGACTACCGCAACGAGCGCCATAACGTCTGGGGCGTGACGGCACGCAACCGCGAGCAGAACTTCGCGCTGAATCTGCTCATGGACCCGGAAATCGACTTCGTCACGGTGCTCGGGCCCGCCGGCACCGGCAAGACGCTGCTGGCGCTCGCCGCCGGCCTCATGCAGACACTCGAGACCAACCGCTTCGTCGAAATCATCATGACGCGCGTCACCATCCCGCTCGGCGAGGACATCGGCTTCCTGCCGGGAACCGAGGAGGAGAAGATGGAGCCGTGGATGGGCGCCCTCATGGACAACCTCGAGGTGCTCACCGGCTCGCAGGAGGGCGGCAACTGGGGGCGTGCGGCGACCAACGACCTGCTGCGCAATCGCATCAAGATCCGCTCGCTCAACTTCATGCGCGGGCGCACCTTCCTCAACCGCTACCTGATCCTCGATGAGGCGCAGAACCTGACGCCGAAGCAGATGAAGGCGCTGATCACGCGCGCCGGCCCCGGCACCAAGCTCGCCTGCCTCGGTAACATCGCGCAGATCGATACGCCCTATCTGACCGAGATGACCTCGGGGCTCACCTACGCGGTGAACCGCTTCCGCGGCTGGGCGCACTCCGGACACGTGACGCTGGTACGCGGGGAGCGCTCGCGGCTCGCCGACTTCGCTTCGGACATCCTCTAGGCGAGCCCGGCCAGGCGCGCCCGGCTCCCGCCCGGGGGCTGATTCGGTGTACCCTTACCCCGGCGTCGGTGCGCCGGCGGTAACTGCTTTGTAAGCCTCTGTAAATATTCGGAAACTCGCCCCTCCGTTCGCGGTCGAACTCAAGGATCATGCGCCGCCTTCTCGTCCTCCTCGTCACCGCCGTGCTCAGCTCGGCGACGCTCGCGTTCGCGGGCGAGCCGCCTATGCGGACCGGACGCGACCTGACGGGTCCGACCCCGGGCTCCGACCTGCCGGACATGGGCAGCCCCTCCGAGACCGTGCTCTCCAAGAGCGACGAGTTCCGCCTGGGCGCCATGGTGGCGAAGGAGATCCGCGACCAGAACGGCCTCATCGAGGACCCGGAGGTCAGCGAGTACATCAACGACATCGGCAAACGGCTCGCCTCGCAGAGCGAGATGGGCGGGCAGTATTTCCACTACTTCGTGATCAAGGACACGAGCATCAACGCCTTCGCGGTCACCGGTGGCTACGTGTTCATCAACGGCGGGCTGATACTCGCCAGCGACACCGAGTCCGAGCTTGCCGGGGTCATGGGGCACGAGACCGCGCACATCACCCAGCACCACATCGCGCGCATGCTCGCCGACCAGTCGCGCCAGAGCCTCACCACCGCGGCTGCCCTGATCGGCGCCATCCTCCTCGGGGCGCTCGCCGGCGGCGGCCAGGCCACCGAGGGCGCCATCGTCGCGGCGCAGGGCATGGCGGCGCAGCACCAGATCAACTTCACGCGCGATAACGAGCGGGAAGCCGATCGCATCGGCATCGGCTATCTGGCCGGCGCGGGCTTCGATCCCTACGGTATGGGCGAGATGTTCGAGACGATGTCCAAGCACGCGGGGCTCACGGCGACCTACATCCCCTCGATGCTGATCGACCACCCGATGGACTCCGACCGCGAGGCCGAGCAGCAGGCACGCGCGGCACAGTTCCCGCCCCGCACCGGCAGGGATTCCCTGAGCTACGAACTGATCCGCGAGCGCGTGCGGGTGCTCACCGCCACCGGCGACACCGACATGGCGCTCGAGTACGCGCAGAAGATCGCGCACGGCGGTGACAACCTCGGCAACCAGTACGGGCGCGCGCTCGCGCTCATGAGCGGCAACCAGGCAGCCGTGTGGGAGGCCGTCGGCATCCTCGCGAAGCTCGTGCAGCAAAACGAGCAGCTGACGGTGCTCTATTCGGCGCTCGGCCAGGCGCAGGCCAAGGCCGGGCACCTGAACGACGCGCTCGCGACGTTCAAACGCGCCGAGACGCTCTTCCCGCGCAACGTGCCGGTGACGGTGCGCTACGCCGAGACGCTGATGGCGGCCAACCGTCCGGCCGAAGCGCACACCATGCTGCTCGATCTGTTCAACGTGGTGCCGCCGACGCCCGATCAGATCCGTCTCACCGCGCTCGCGGCGAGCGCCGCCGGTGACCCCGGCGATGCTTACTTCTACATGGGCGAGTACCAGATCGCCAACGGCGACCTGCAGCTCGCCGTCCAGCAGATTCAGCTGGCGCTCGCGGCTCCGCGCCTCTCCACCATCCAGCGGCAGCGCTACCGCGCGCGGCTCGACGAAGTACGCGAGTTCCTCGCCAGCACGCGCAAGCCCCGCCTCACCGACAACGGCGACCCGGGGTCGGGGCGTGGCGGCGGCCGCGTCCACTGACGCAACACCCTCGGTACACCGTTAGAGAGAGGCCGGCGGAGCGCGCGCGGGCCGCTGTTACAATTTCTGGTATGAGCTCCACCACCCGCGCCTGCCTCGCGGCGCTGCTCCTGTTGCTGGCCGCGGGTTGCGCCTCGCAGCCACCCGGCCGCCCCGACCCGCGCGACCCCTGGGAGCGGATGAACCGCGCGACCTACGCCTTCAACGACAAGTTCGACAAGGCGCTCTTCCGCCCGGTGGCTCGCGGCTACCGCACGGCCGTGCCGCACGTCGTGCAGACCGGCATCCGCAACGCGTTCGACAACGTCGACACCACGATCACCATGGTGAACGACCTGCTGCAGGGACAGTTCACGCCGTTTGTGCGCGACACCGGCCGGCTGCTGGTCAACACCGTGATCGGCATCGGCGGCCTGTTCGATCCCGCGACCGCCATGGGCCTGGAGAAGGGCGACCGCGACCTCGGCCAAACGCTCGGCAAGTGGGGCGTGCACAGCGGACCTTACCTGGTGCTGCCATTCCTCGGGCCGAGCGACGTGCGCGACACCTTCGGCCGCGCCGGCGATGCCTACAGCACGCCGCGCACCTACATCAGCAACACCTGGTGGGACTACGGCTCGTGGGCGCTCGAGAAGGTCGACTGGCGCTCGCGGGTACTCGATTCCGACCATCTGCTCGATGACGCCTACGACCCGTATGCGTTCCTGCGCAACGCCTACCTGCAGAACCGCCAGTTCAAGGTCCGTGGCGGCAGCTCGCGGAGCGAGGAGGACGAGGAGCAGAAGATGCTGGAGGAGTCCGGGATCGATTCAGGGCCACAGCCGCAGCAGTCGCAGCCGCCCGTGGCACAGCCGCCGGCCGGGCAGCCCCGGTCCGAGCAGCCCCCGTCCCCGCCGAAGTAGCCCTTGGCGGCTACACGCCGCGCTCGAGCAGTTCCTCGACCTCGCTGATCCGACCAAGCGCCGTGAGGCCCGGCGGCAGGTGCGTAAAGCGCAGCGAACGCTGCTGGGCCTTCGCGGCGGCGAGCCAGTCGATGAGCACCGTGAGCCCGGCGCTGTCGGAGGCGGTGACCCCTTTGCAGTCGACGACCAGCGGCTCCGTGCCGCCGCGCGCGAGTGCGGCCAGGCCGAGCTGGCGCGCGTGGCGGGCGCTCGCGAAGGTGAGCGGTCCCTCGGCGAGCAAGGCGCCCTCCCCGGCGGCCAGCGTGAAGGGCCCCGAGGTCAGGTCGAACGCCGGGCTCGTACCGGACCGCGCCATGGCGCTCAGCCGCCGGTCTGCTTGGCGATCTGGCCGGGCTTCTCGCCCGACTCGAGGCGCTTGATCACGGTCTCGAGGCCCTGACTCTCGATCTGCGCGCCGAAGTCCTCGCGGTAGCTCTTCACATAACTGATGCCGTCGATGACCACGTCCCACGCCTTCCAGCCCTGCGGTGTCATGCGCAGCGAGTAGTTGACCGAGACGAGGTCGCCGTTGCGGCGCCGTACGTCGGTACGCACCGTAGCGCTGGTGGCGCCGGGCTCGAGGCGGGTCGGGTAGATCTTGAGGCGATCGGCGGTGAACTCGGCCAGCGCGTCGCCGTAGTTGGCGAGCAGGGAGTGGTAGAAGGCGTTGATGAAGCGCTGCCGCTGCTCTGGCGTCGCGGTGCGCCAGAACTGGCCGAGCACCACACGCGCCGAGGTCTCGGCGTCGAAGTGCGGCATGAGGTACTTGTCGACCAGCGCGGCGATCTTCTTCGGGTCGCGCCGGTACTCCTGCCGGTGCTTGTCGAGATCACCCAGCATGCCTTGCGCGGTCGCCTGCACCAGCGCCGTCGGGTCACTCCCGTCCGGCGTCGCGGCGGCTGGCGCCGCGGCCTGACCCGCCGCGGCCGTCGTGCCCTGTGCCAGCGAGCCCGCCGAGGCGCACACCCACGTCGCAGTCAGCAGAAGGGTCACGAGTCTCATTTCTTAGGCTCCGTCTTGGCCGAACCGTTGCCCTGGTTGTCCCCGGCGCCCTGGCTGGCGCTATCGCCGCCGCCTTTGCTCGCAAAGCTCGCGAAGAACTTGTTGATGAGGCTCTCGAGCACGATGGCCGACTGCGTCATGTCGATGCGGCTGCCGTTCTTGAGATAGGTGTCGAGCCCGCCGGGGCTGATGCCTACGTACTTGCCGCCGAGCAGCCCCTCGGTCTGAATGCTGGCGAAGCTGTCATCGGGGATCTCGTTGTACTGCGGGTCGATGCGCATGCGCACGACCGCCTTGTAGACCGTCGCGTCGAAGCGGATGGCCGACACTTCCCCGATGCGCACCCCCGACATGGTGACCGGGGAGCCCACCTTGAGGTCGCCGATGTTGTCGAATGCCGCGGTCACGTAATACCCCGCTTTCTGCCCGCCGAGCTTAAGTCCGCTCGCCGGCAGCTGCGTCGTCAGAAAGAGCAGCGCCGCGAATCCCAGCAGCACGAACAGGCCGGTTCCTATCTCCAGGGTTCGATTGCTTTGCATGGCCCGAGGTTCCTCCTCATAGGAAAGCGGCAGTCAGTACGTAGTCGAGCAGCAGGACGATCACCGACGAGGCCACGACCGTGCGGGTGGTGGCCAGCCCGACCCCGGCCGCAGTGGGCTCGGCATGATAGCCCTCGTACACTGCGATCAGGCTGCAGGCGATACCGAACACAACGCCCTTGACCATCCCTTCGCTGACATCGTGCAGGTCGACCGAGCCCTGCGTCTGCGACCAGAAGACGCCGCGGTCGACGCGCATCAGCTGCACGCCGACCAGCTGCGCGCCGAAGAGCCCGATCATGCTGAAGATGGCCGTGAGCAGCGGCATGGCGATCACGCCACCGAGGAAGCGCGGCGCCGCCACGTAGCTCATGGGATCGACCGCCATGATCTCCATGGCGGTGAGCTGATCGGTGGCACGCATCAGCCCGATCTCGGAGGCGAGCGCGGTACCGGCGCGGCCGGCGAATAGCAGCGCCGTGATCACCGGCGAGAGCTCGCGCAGGAGTCCGAGCGCCGCGGCGGTGCCGAGCGCCTCCTCGGAGCCGAAGCGCTGCAGCAGGTCGTAGCCCTGCAATCCCAGCACCATGCCGACGAACAGGCCCGAGAGCATGATGATGATGAGCGAGCGCGCACCGGCGTTATAGATCTGCAGGATCAGCAGCCGCGGCCGCGCGAGCGAGGGCACGCAGCGGATGAGAAGGCGCGCGAAGAACAGCGTCACCGCGCCGAGCCGGCGTACGCCCCCGAGGAGATAGCCGCTCGGGCGCAGGTTCATCATGCCTCGTCCGCCTCGAGCAGCTGCGTGTCGTAGTCGGGCGCCGGGTAATGAAACGGCACGGGGCCGTCGGGGCTGCCGGTCATGAACTGGCGCACGGCGGCGGAGTTGCTCGCGCGCAGCTGCGTCGGCGTGCCGGCGGCCGCGACCCGGCCTGCGGAGATCAGATAGCTGTCGTCCGCGATAGTGGCGAGCTCCTGCACGTCGTGCGAGACGACCACGCTCGTGATACCGAGCGCCTCGTTCATGTGCTTGATGAGCCGCAGGATCACGCCGAGGGAGATCGGATCGAGGCCGACGAACGGCTCGTCATACAGCAGGATCTCGGGATCCATCACGATGGCGCGCGCCAGCGCCACGCGGCGTGCCATGCCGCCCGAGAGCTCCCCGGGCATGAGGTCCGCGGCGCCGCGCAGCCCGACGGCCTGGAGCTTGGTGAGCACCAGCAGGCGAATCAGCGGCTCGGGCAGATCGGTGTGCTCGCGCACCGGGAAGGCGACGTTCTCGAACACGTCCATGTCAGTGAGCAGCGCGCCGTTCTGGAACAGCATGCCCATGCGGCGCCGCATGCCGTAGATCTCCTGGCGGCCGAGCGCCGCGAGGTCGCGCCCGAACACCTGCACCGTCCCGCGCTCGGGGCGAATCTGCGCGGTGATGAGCCGCAGGAGCGTCGTCTTGCCGGTGCCGCTCGGCCCCATGATGGCGGTGATGCGGCCGCGGCGGACCTCGAGATCGAGCCCGGCAAAGATCGGCCGCCCGCCGGCGGCGTAGTGGACGTCGCGCACCGCGACCACCACGTCGCCCCCCGGGGCGGTCGGGGCGGCTGGTGCGGGGGTGTTACTGGTCACGCGAGCGCGGTGCCGCGTGCCTCAGGCGGCCCGGCTCTCCATGTCCGGCGCGTAGCCGCCGGTGGTCGCCGCGCCGTTCAGCTGCGCGCGCCGGGCGAATTCCTTCTGGCCGGCGGCGAAGTTGGCGGGCAGCCCGCCCCAGGCCTTGAGCGCGGTGTCCTGCAGCGCCCGGCCGTAGCTGAACGTGAGCCCCCAGGGGAGCGGCCCCAGGCGGTTCATGAGCGAGAGGTGCAGCGTCGCCTCGGTCGGCGACTGGCCGCCGGACAGGAAGGCGATACCGGGCACGGCCGCCGGCACGTGACGCTTGAGCACGCGCACGGTCGCCTCGGCGACCGCCTCGGGCGAGGCGCGCTCGGGGGCCTTCTTGCCGGAGATCACCATGTTGGGCTTGAGAACCATGCCCTCGAGCGCCACGCGATGCTCGAACAGCTGCTCAAACACCACCGTCAGCACCCGCTCGGTCACTTCCGAGCAGCGCTCGAGCGAGTGGGCGCCGTCCATCAGCACTTCGGGCTCGACGATCGGCACGATGTCGTTTTCCTGGCAGAGCGCCGCGTAGCGCGCCAGTGCGTGCGCGTTGGCCGCGATCGCGAAGTCGGTGGGAATGCCGGCGGCGATGTCGATCACCGCGCGCCACTTGGCGAAGCGTGCGCCCAGGCCGTGGTACTCGATGAGCCGCTCGCGCAACCCGTCGAGCCCCTCGGTGATGGTCTCGCCGGGGAAGCCGGCGAGCGGCTTCGCCCCGAGGTCGACCTTGATGCCGGGGATCATGCCCTGCTTCGCCAGGTATTGCGGGAAGGGCGTGCCGTCTTTGGTCTTCTGGTGGATGGTCTCGTCGTAGAGGATCACGCCGCTCACCGCCTGCGCGGCCCCGGGGGCGGTGAACAGCATCTCCCGGTAGGTGCGGCGGTGCTCCTCGGTCGAATCCAGCTTGATGCCGTCGAAGCGCTTCTTGATCGTGCCGCCGCTCTCGTCCGCGGCCAGAATGCCCTTGCCCTTGGCGACCATCGCCGTGGCAACGCGGTTGAGCTCACTGAGATTCATCGTCCACTCCTTAAGGCGACCGACGCTTCCGACCGCAGAAACGCGGTGCTGTCGTCATCGCAAACCGACGAAAACCGGGGCCCCAAGGATAGCAAAGTCGGACCCCGCGCCGGCCTGGGATATGCACCCACGCGCTTGGTTCCACAGGCAATTAGTACTAAACTAGTCCTAGTTTCAGGAGGGTGCCTCCATGCTGCGGATCAGCCGGCTCACCGACTACGCCACCGTGCTCCTCGCCGCGCTCGCCGGCGAGCCGGGGCGCGTGCGCACCGCCACTGCGCTCGCCGATGAGACGCACATCGCCGCACCCACGGTGAGTAAGCTCCTGAAGCAACTGCAGCGCGCCGGGCTCGTGACTTCGACCCGGGGCCTGCACGGCGGCTACCAGCTGTCGCGCCCGCCCGCGCAGATCAGCGCCGCGACGATTCTGGACGCGCTCGAGGGGCCGCTGGCGCTCACCGACTGCGCCGCGGGCCACGGCAACTGCGAGATCGAGGAGAGCTGCCGCGTGAGCCGCGTCTGGCAGCGGCTCAATCTCGCCATCCGCCGCGCCCTCTACGACGTGACCCTCGCGCAGCTCGCCGGTATCGATGCCGCCCCGGCGCGCCTCCCCGCCCTCGAGCGCGAGATGAAGGCGGCGGCCGGCCGCGTGCCGGCGCGCTGAAGGTAAGCGCGATGAGCGAAACCGCCAAAGAGCTCGAGAGCCTGATCGGCCGCGGCTACCAGCACGGCTTCGTCACCGAGATCGACTCCGACACCGTAGCTCCAGGACTCGATGAGGACGTGGTGCGGCTCATCTCGCGCAAGAAGGGCGAGCCGGCCTTCCTCACCGAATGGCGCTTAAAGGCGCTGCGCCACTGGCTCACCATGCAGGAGCCGCACTGGGCGCACGTGCGCTTCGCGCCCATCGACTACCAGGCGATCTCGTACTACTCGGCCCCCAGGACGAAGAAGGACGGCCCGAAGAGCCTCGCCGAGGTCGACCCGAAGCTCCTCGAGACCTACGAGAAGCTCGGCGTGCCGCTGCACGAGCGCGCGCGCCTCGCGGGCGTCGCCGTGGATGCGGTGTTCGATTCGGTCTCGGTCGCCACCACTTTCAAGGAGCGGCTCGCGGCCGCGGGCGTCGTGTTCGCGCCGTTCTCGGAAGCGGTGCGCAGCCACCCTGAGCTGATCGAGCAGTACCTCGGCAGCGTGGTGCCGTACACGGACAATTTCTTTGCGACACTCAACTCCGCGGTGTTCTCCGACGGCTCCTTCGTCTACGTGCCCAGGGGCGTGCGCTGCCCGATGGAGCTGTCGACCTATTTCCGCATCAACGCACTCAACACGGGACAGTTCGAGCGCACGCTCATCATCGCGGATGTTGGAAGTTATGTGTCATATCTTGAAGGCTGCAGTGCACCGATGCGCGACGAAAACCAGCTGCACGCCGCCGTCGTGGAGCTGGTCGCGCTCGATGACGCCAGCATCAAGTACTCGACCGTGCAGAACTGGTACCCCGGGGATGCCGCGGGTCGCGGCGGCATCTACAACTTCGTCACCAAGAGGGGCGAATGCCGCGGCCGCAACGCACACATCTCCTGGACCCAGGTCGAGACCGGCTCGGCGATCACCTGGAAGTACCCGAGCTGTGTGCTGCGCGGTGAGGGCTCGAGCGGCGAGTTCTACTCGGTCGCAACCGTCAACAACCACCAGCAGGCCGATACCGGCACCAAGATGATCCATATAGGACCGCGCACGCGCAGCACCATCATCTCCAAGGGCATCTCCGCCGGCCACGGCCAGAACACCTACCGCGGGCTCGTCAAGATGCTGCCGAGCGCCCACGGCGCACGCAATTTCACCCAGTGCGACTCGCTCCTGATGGGCGGCAAGTGCGGTGCGCACACCTTCCCGTACGTCGAGGTGAAGAACCCGACCGCGACCGTGGAGCACGAGGCAAGTACCTCCAGGATCAGCGAGGACCAGCTGTTTTACTGTCTGGCCCGTGGGATCTCCCAGGAGGACGCGGTCAACCTCATCGTGAGTGGCTTCTGCAAGTCGGTGTTCAAGGAGCTGCCGATGGAGTTCGCCGTCGAGGCCTCCAGGCTCCTCGCGGTGAGCCTGGAAGGCGCGGTGGGCTGACATGACACGCCAGGCGCTCCTCTCGATCCGCGATCTCGGCGTCAGCGTCGACGGCAAGCAGATCCTCAACGGCCTCTCGCTCGATGTGGCCACGGGCGAAGTGCACGCCATCATGGGCCCGAACGGCTCAGGCAAGAGCACCCTCGCCTACGTGCTCGCCGGCCGCCCGGGCTACCAGGTGACCTCGGGCAGCATTACCTACCAGGGGCGCGACCTGCTCGCACTCGCGCCCGAGGAGCGCGCGCGCGCGGGCTTATTCCTCGGCTTCCAGTACCCGGTGGAGATCCCGGGCGTCAACAACGTCTATCTTCTCAAGGCCGCCCTCAACGCCCAGCGCAAGGAGCGCGGACTCCCGGAAGTCGACGCCTTCGAGTTCCTGACGCTGGTGCGCGAAAAGATGCAGCTGATGCAGATCGAGGACAGCTTCCTGTCGCGCGGCGTGAACGAGGGCTTCTCGGGCGGCGAGAAGAAGCGCAACGAGATCCTGCAGATGCTGGTGCTCGAGCCGACACTCGCGGTGCTCGATGAAACCGACTCCGGGCTCGACATCGATGCGCTGAAAGTGGTCGCGGCCGGAGTCAACTCGCTGCGCTCGCCCGAGCGCGCGTGCCTGCTGGTGACCCACTATCAGCGGCTGCTCGAGTACGTCGTGCCCGACTTCGTGCACGTGCTGGTGCGCGGCCGCATCGCGCGCAGCGGCGACCGCAGCCTCGCGCTCGAGCTCGAGCGGCGCGGCTACGACTGGGTGAGCGGCGCGGCCGCCTGAGTCGCCATGAGCACTCCCCTCACCGCCCGGATCGCCGCGGAGCACGCGCGTACACTCGGTGCATTGCCGCCGCAGCTCGCCGGTGGCGGTCGGCGCCGCGCCGCCATGGAGGCGCTCGCCACGGCGGGTCTTCCCGGCGCGCGCGATGAGAACTGGAAGTACGCGAACCTGCGCCCGCTCGAGCGCCAGAGCTTCACGCCCGCGCCGCTCAACTCACGGCCGCCGGCTGCCGCCGCGCCGATCGTGGTGGTGCCTGAGCGGCTCCCCGGTTTCGCGCGCTATGTGTTCATCGACGGCAACTTCGCGCCGGCCCTCTCGGATGCGCTCGGGGCGAGCCCTGCACGCATCCTGCCGCTCGCGGTCTTCGAGAGTGAGGCGCGGCGCTGACCTCCGCGAACCCGCCAGCCGGGATGAGCGTTTCGCGCTTCTCAACGCGGCGTTCGCGACCGATGGCGCATCGATCACCGTGCCGGCGACGACGGCAGAGATCCCTCGCATCGAGCTCCTGTTCGTCGCCAGCGCCGCGGCTGAGGCCGGCGCCTCCTACCCGCGGGTGGAGCTGCGCCTCGAGCCCGGCGCCCGGCTCACCCTCATCGAGCGCCACCTGAGCGCGGCGGACGGCGCGAGCTTCGTGGCGAGCGCGATCGGTGTCGAGGTCGCGCGCGGCGCGGCGCTCGAGCACTACCGCCTGCAGGAGCTCGGCTCCCGGGCGATCCTCTTCGACTCACTCAGCGCCACGCTCGCCGCGGACGCCCGCTATCGCTTGTGCGCCATCGGCAGCGGGGCGCACGCGGCGCGCTCGACGCTGCGCGTGCGCCTCGCCGGCGAGCGCGCCGAACTCGCGCTCGCGGCGGCGAGCCTCGGCGACCGCCAGCAGGTGCAGGACACTTATGCGATCGTCGAGCATCTCGCGCCCAACGCCCGCACCGAGGAGACCTTCCGCGGCATCGCCGCGGGACGCGCGCGGATCGCCTTCAACGGCAGGATGGTGGTCGCGCGCGAGGCGCGCGGCAGCGATTCCCGCCAGTCGCTGCGCGGGCTGCTGGCCGGCCCCGAGGCCGAGATCGACGTGCGCCCGCAGCTCGAGATCTACACCGACGAGGTGAGCGCCAGCCACGGCGCGACCGCCGGCAAGCTCGACGACCACATGCTGTTCTATCTCCTCTCCCGCGGCCTCGATCGCGAGGCCGCGCTGCGGGCGCTCAAGTGGGCGTTCCTCGGCGACGTGGTCGCGCGCATCGAGCCGCCGGAGCTGCGGCGGCAGATCGAGACGCGCCTCGCCGGGCAGATGCAGGACGGTGCCGTACTGCGGGAGCTCCTCTGATGGCCGCCGACGCCTCGATCCTCACCCCTGCGCCCGCCCCGGCCTACGACGCGGCACGCGTGCGGCGCGATTTTCCAATTCTGGCGACGCAGGTGAACGGCCATCCGCTCGTATACCTCGACAGCGCCGCCTCCTCGCAGCAGCCACTGCCGGTGCTGCGCGCGGTCGAAGACTACGCCACTCATTGGCACGCCAACGTGCACCGCGGCGTGCACGCGCTGAGCCAGGCGGCGACCGCCGCCTTCGAGGGCGCGCGCGAGCGGGTACGGCGCTTCGTCAATGCGCGCTCGACGCGCGAGATCGTGTTCGTACGCGGCACCACCGAGGCCATCAACCTCGTGGCGCAGTCTTACGCACGGCCGCGCTTCGGTCCGGGGGATGAGATCCTCATCAGCGCACTCGAGCACCACGCCAACATCGTCCCCTGGCAGATGGCGTGCGAGCAGACCGGCTGCACGCTTAGAGTGGCGCCGATCAACCGCCGCGGCGAGCTCATCTACGAGGAATTCGCGCAGCTCCTCACCCCGCGCACCCGCCTGGTGGCGATCGCGCACGTCTCCAACGCGCTCGGCACGGTGCTGCCGGTGAAGCGCATCGTGGACGCCGCGCACGCGCAGGGAGCCGTGGTGGTGGTCGACGGTGCCCAGGCGGTGCCGCACTCGCGCGTCGACGTGCGCGCGCTCGGCGCGGACTTCTATGCCTTCTCGGGTCACAAGATGTACGCGCCCACCGGGATCGGCGTGCTGTACGCGCGCGAGGAGCTGCTCGGCGCGATGCCGCCGTGGCAGGGGGGCGGTGACATGATCCTCACGGTGTCCTTCGAAAAGAGCACCTGGAACGAGCTGCCGTGGAGATTCGAGGCCGGCACCCCCAACATCTCGGGCGCCATAGGGCTTGCGGCGGCGATGGATTATCTCGAGGGGCTCGGCATCGAGGCAGTGGCGGCGCACGAGTCACGCCTCCTGGCGCTGGCGACGTCGGAGCTCGCGCGGCTGCCGGGCATCACGCTCGTCGGCACGGCGGCGCACAAGGCCTCGGTGCTCTCGTTCACGCTCGCCGGGGTCCACGCTCACGACCTCGGGACCATCCTCGACACCGAAGGCGTCGCCGTACGCACCGGGCATCACTGCGCCATGCCGGTCATGACCTTCTTCGGCATTCCGGCCACCGCGCGCGCTTCCTTCGGTTGCTACAGCACCGAGGAGGACGTGACGCGCTTCATCGCCGCGGTCGCCCGGGCGCGCGAGGTGTTCGCCTGATGGACCTGAAGGAGCTCTACCGCGACGTGATCCTCGATCACAACCGCAAGCCCCGCAATTTCGGGCGCCTCGAGGACGGAGCCGGGGTGCGGCACGCCGACGGCCACAACCCGCTGTGCGGCGACCGGCTCACGGTATACGTGCGCTTGAACGGCGACCGGGTCGAGGACGTGCGTTTCGAGGGGTCGGGCTGCGCGATCTCGACCGCGGCGGCCTCGCTCATGACCGAGGCCGTCAAGGGCAAGGAGCGCGCCGCGATCCATGCCCTGTTCGATGAGGTGCATACGCTCCTCACGCATCACGACGCGAAGCCCGGGCGAGAGCTCGGCAAGCTCGCCGCACTCTCCGGGGTGCGCGAGTTCCCGGCGCGGGTCAAGTGCGCCACCCTGAGCTGGCACACGCTGAACGCGGCGCTCGGCAGCGGTGCCGCCACGGTCTCGACGGAATAGCGCATGCGCCGGCACGAGAACGAGCCGTTCGTGGTGAACCGCGAGGTGCGCGCGGTGATCGTCCCGGCCGGGCAGGAAGTGCACTTGAAGCCCGGCCAGGCGGGCTACATAACTCAGGCGCTCGGGGGCAGCTTCACGGTCTATCTGGAGGGCAACCTGTTCCGCATCGCCGGCGAGGACGCCGACGCCATCGGCCAGGAGGCGGTCAAGCCGCCCGAGCTGCCGCCGAACGCCACCGTCGAGGATGTGCGCAAGCTCGCCTGGGAGCAGATGCGCAGCTGTTACGACCCTGAGATACCGATCAACATCGTCGATCTCGGCCTCGTGTATGAATGCGACGTGCACGAGAACGACGACGGCACGCACACCGTGGATGCGCAGATCACCCTCACCGCGCCCGGCTGCGGCATGGGCGATATCCTGGTCGAGGATGTGCGCGACAAGCTCACGCGTATCCCGACGGTACGCGAAGCACGCGTCAGCCTGACCTTCGACCCGCCGTGGAGCCAGTCCATGATGTCGGAGGCGGCGCGCCTGCAGACGGGGATGTTCTGAGCGGCTGGATCGACATCGGCCCGGCCAGCGAGCTCGGCGAGGGCGTACCGCTCCCGGCCGAGGTCGACGGCGTGGCGGTGGTTGTCGTACGCTGCGGGCGCGAGCTGTATGCAGTAGAAGACCGTTGCACACACGACGGCGAATCCTTCTCCGGTGCCCAGGTGGAGTCTTGCGAGCTCATTTGTCCCCGCCACGGCGCGCGCTTCGACCTGCGCACCGGGGATGCGCTCACCCCGCCCGCCTACGAGCCGGTGCGCACCTACGCCGTGCGCGAAGCGGGCGGCCGTATCCTGGTGGAAAGCCCCGCCTGAGACGCGCATGAAACGCCTCACCGTCATGCGCCACGCCGACGCCCGCTGGAAGGACCACGCGGCCGGGGACTTCGCGCGTCCGCTCAATCGCCGCGGGCTCGCGGGAGCGGAAGCGATGGCTAAGCGGCTGCTCGAGCTCGAGCTGGTGCCCGATCGGCTGCTCGCGAGCACCGCGCGGCGCGCCGAGCAGACCGCCGACATCGTCGCGCGCGAGCTCGCGCTCTCGGTGCGGCACGTGCAGCGCGAGGAGGCCCTCTACCTCGCGAGTGCCGCCGACATGCTGCAGCTCATCCGCGACACCGGGCCGCGTATCGCGCATCTCATGGTGATCGCGCACAACCCCGGCGCCTCGGATCTCATTCATCTGCTGGTGCCGCAGGGCGGCATCAGCACGCTCACCACCGCGGCACTTTGCTCGATCGTGTTCGAGGCGCAGGACTGGCGCTCGATCGGCCCCGAGCACGTGAAAGAGGTCCATCACCAGGCGCCGCCGTCGCGGCTGGGTTGGTTGCTCGGCTGAAGGCGCCTGCGGCGCTTGCAGCAGTCCAAGCGCGCAGCACGCTCACGCCCGCGGGCCTCTCAGCACTCGGGTACGTTGACGGCGAGTCCGCCCTGGGACGTTTCCTTGTAGATGCTCGACATGTCCTCGCCCGTCTGCCGCATGGTGGCGATCACCTGATCGAGCGACACCTTATGCGTGCCGTCGCCGCGCATGGCGAGGCGCGCGGCATTGATCGCCTTGACCGAGCCCATGGCGTTGCGCTCGATGCAGGGAATCTGCACCAGCCCCGCCACCGGATCGCAGGTGAGACCTAAGTTGTGCTCCATGCCGATCTCGGCAGCGTTCTCCACCTGCTCGTTGGTGCCGTGGAGGGCGGCCACGAGGCCCGCGGCCGCCATCGAGCAGGCAACCCCGACCTCGCCCTGGCAGCCCATCTCGGCCCCCGAGATCGAGGCGTTACGTTTGTAGAGCATGCCCATGGCAGCGGCCACGAGCAGGAAGCGCAACACGCCCTCCTCGTTCGCGCCGGCCTCGAAGCGCCGGTAGTAGTGCAGCACCGCGGGCACGATGCCGGCGGCGCCGTTGGTGGGCGCGGTCACGACGCGCCCGCCGGCCGCGTTCTCCTCATTCACCGCGAGCGCGAACGCATTCACCCAGTCCATGACGTCGAGGGGCCCGGCGTTGCCACCCTCGGTGAGCTGACGGTAGAGCCGCGGCGCCCGGCGGCGGACCTTGAGCACACCCGGCAGCACCCCGGTCTGGCGGAAGCCGCGCTCGACACAGCCCTGCATCACCTTCCAGAGGTGCAACAGCCTGGCGCGTATCTCGGCCTCGCTCGCCCAGGTGCGCTCGTTGGCGAGCATCAGCTCGAAGATCTCGAGACCGTGCTCGCGGCAGCGCGCGAGCAGCTCTTCGCCGGAGGTGAACGGATACGGCGGCGCCGCATGCGTGCTGGTCTCACGCGCCTCGGACTCATTTCCCCGCACGATGAAGCCGCCGCCGAGGGAGTAGTAATCCTCCTCGCGCAGCACCGCGGTGCCGGCGCCGAGCGCATCGAAGCGCATGCCGTTGGAATGGCGCGGCAGCCGCTCGTGGTTCATGAAGAGGAGCTGCATCGGCTCGTCGAAGGCGATCTCGTGCTCGCCGAGGAGCCGGATGCGCCCGCTCGAGCGGATGCGCTGCACCGTGGTCTCGATGCTGTCGGGGTCGACGCTCTCGGGCTCCGCGCCCTCGAGGCCGGCGAGCACGGCGCGGTCGGTGCCGTGGCCCAGACCGGTGAGGGCGAGGGAGCCGTAGAGGCGCACGGCGATCTGCTGCGTCGCGGCGAGCTGGCCGGCCTCCTTGAGGGACAGCACGAACTCGCGTGCCGCCCGCATCGGACCCATGGTATGCGAGCTCGAAGGTCCGATGCCGACCTTGAAGATGTCAAAGACGCTTAGGGTCATGAGCGCGAACCTCGGCAGGACGGAGCGTAGCTCAAGCGAACGGCGCCCGCCGCTCAAGTCTGCAACGCAGTCGCGACCGCCACATGCTTTGCGGCGACCTCCGACGACTCAAATGCGACCCCGGAGCCGGCGCAGCTGGCGCCGCGCGTGCTTGTCCGGCCGTTCCGCGGGCCTGGGCGTCAGGGCGGCCGCCAGCTTCATCCGCCGGGCAAACTCGGCGCGCCGGGCGGTGCTCGCCGCCGACTCCGCGTAGCACTGCGCCGCCGCGACGGCCGGCCCGCGCCGCGACGGGATGGACACTACCACGCACTCGAACTCGAGCGTCCCGCGTACCAGGGTCAACCCATCGCCGGGGCGCACCTCGTGCGCGGGCTTGACGCGCTCGCCGTTCAGGTGCACCCGCCCGCCGGCCACCGCCTGCGCAGCCAGTGCCCGTGACTTGAACAGGCGCACCGCGAACAGCCAGCGGTCGATGCGCGCGGCCCCGGGCCCGCCGACGGACTCATCCTGCATGAGGGCTACAGTATAATTGCTGCTCATGAATCAGCCTTTTAGTGACCGCCTGCGCGGCGACCTCGCGGCGCTGCGCGAGCAGGGTCTCTACAAGAGCGAGCGGGTGCTCGCCGGCCCCCAGGGCGGGCTGGTGCGCACCGGCGGCCGCGAAGTCATCAACCTGTGCGCCAACAACTACCTCGGCCTCGCCAACCACCCGGCGGTGCGCGCCGCGGCGCAGCGTTCGCTCGACAGCTTTGGCTACGGCATGGCCTCGGTGCGCTTCATCTGCGGCACCCAGCAGCCCCACAAGGACCTCGAGGCGCGCCTGGCGCGCTTTCTCGGTACCGAGGACGTGATCCTCTACTCCTCGTGCTTCGACGCCAACGGGGGCCTGTTCGAGACGCTGCTCGATGAGCGCGACGCGGTGATCTCGGATGCGCTCAACCATGCGAGCATCATCGACGGGATACGCCTGTGCAAAGCGCAGCGCTTCCGCTACGCCAACAGCGACCTGGCCGAGCTCGAGAACTGCCTCCGCCAGGCACAGGGCGCGCGCACCCGCCTCATCGCCACCGACGGCGTGTTCTCCATGGACGGCTTCATCGCGAACCTGCGCGGTATCTGCGACCTCGCCGACCGCTACGACGCCCTCGTGATGGTCGATGACTCGCACGCTACCGGCTTCATGGGCGCCACCGGGCGCGGCACGCACGAGCACTGCGGCGTCGCCGCCCGCGTCGACATCCTCACCGGGACGCTCGGCAAGGCCCTGGGCGGCGGGAGCGGGGGCTACGTCGCCGCACGAGGCGAGGTCATCGAGTGGCTGCGCCAGCGCTCGCGCCCCTATCTCTTCTCCAACAGCATCCCCCCGGTGGTCGCGGCCGCGAGCCTCGCGGTGCTCGACCTCCTCGAGGGCGGCACGCAGCTGCGCGAGCAGCTCATGGAGAATACGCGCTACTTCCGCGCCGCCATGACGCAGGCCGGCTTCGATTTGAAGCCCGGCGAGCACCCGATCATCCCCGTCATGCTGGGCGATGCGGCGCTCGCGACCCGCATGGCGGACGCCCTGCTCGCGCGCGGCGTGTACGTCATCGGCTTCTCCTTCCCGGTGGTGCCCAAGGGCCAGGCGCGCATCCGCACGCAGATGTCGGCCGCACTCACCCGGCCGGAGCTCGAGCGCGCGGTGGCGGCCTTCACCGAGGTGGGCCGCGAGCTCGGCGTACTGCGCGCCTGATAGCCAAGCGGCCCGTGGAAGCACCCCCGTCAGTCGCTATATTCGAGAGCCGCCCATGAAAGCACTCGTCAAGCAGCAGGCCACCCCCGGCATCTGGCTCGAGGATATCCCCGAGCCCAAGGTCGGGCACAACGACGTGCTGATCGAGATCGCGAAGACCGCGATCTGCGGCACCGACATGCACATCTACAACTGGGACGAGTGGGCGCAAAAGACCATCCCGGTGCCGATGGCCGTCGGGCACGAGTACTGCGGGCGCATCGTCGAGGTGGGCTCCGAGGTCAGGGGACTCAAAGCCGGCGACCGCGTCTCGGGCGAGGGGCACATCACCTGCGGCTACTGCCGCAACTGTCGCGCCGGACGGCGCCATCTGTGCCGCAACACGGTCGGGGTCGGCGTCAACCGCCCGGGTGCCTTCGCCGAGTTCCTGGCGATCCCTGCCGACAACACCTTCAAGCTCCCCGACTCGATTCCGGACGACATCGCCTCGATCCTCGATCCCTTCGGCAACGCCACCCACACCGCGCTCGCCTTCAACATGGTGGGCGAGGACGTGCTGATCACGGGCGCCGGTCCCATCGGCATCATGGCGACCGCGATCGCGCGCTTCACCGGCGCGCGCCACGTCGTGGTCACCGACGTCAACGACTACCGCCTCGAGCTCGCCCGCAGGATGGGCGCGAGCCGCGCCATCAACGTGACCAGGGAGTCGCTCGACGACACCATGAAGAGCCTCGGGATGCAGGAGGGTTTCGACGTCGGACTCGAGATGTCGGGCAACGCCGCGGCGTTCCGCGAGATGCTGCGTACCATGCACCACGGCGGCTCGGTGGCGATCCTCGGCATTCCGCCGGGCGAGATGGCGATCGACTGGAATCAGGTGATCTTCAAGGGCCTGACGCTCAAGGGCATCTACGGCCGCGAGATGTTCGAGACCTGGTACAAAATGGCGAGCATGCTGCAGTCGGGTCTGAAGCTCGAGCCGATCATCACCCACCACTTTCCGATCCAGGAGTTCAAACAGGGCTTCGAGACCATGGGGTCGGGGAAGTCGGGGAAAGTCATCCTCGACTGGAGTACGTTGTAGCTGGCACGGCCGCGGTTAGCGGACCTCGCAGAAGCAGTAGGCGTACACGCGGTTCGGCACGCTGAAGCGGGCGAGCCGCGCGGCTTCGCGCGTCACAGGATCGAGCCGACTCGCGAGCTGTGCGAGCGCCGCGTGATCGGGACTCGCCGCGAGGAGCGCGCGCACCGCGCGCGTCTTGAACGCGAGCACCAGCTGCTGCGTCCAGGTGAGCTCGGGCTCGATGAACTCGGTCGAATACTCGGTGAGTTTGGCGCGCCGGGCGGCGGCCTTCACCGCCTCATCGAACGAGCCGAGATGATCGACGAGGCCTAAGCGGCGCGCATCGAGGCCGGCCCACACGTGACCCTGCGCGATGGCGTCGATGTCGGCGCGGCTCTTCTTGCGCCCCGTCGAGACGCGCTCGAGGAACTCGTCGTAGCCGCGCTCGATCTGCGACTGCAGGAGCGCGCGCGCCTCGGCGCCGAGCGGCCGGTCGATACGCAGCTGACCCGAGAGCGGCGTAGTACCGACGCCATCCACTCCCACGCCGATCTTGCCGAGCGTACGGTCGACGGTGGGGATGACCGCGAAGATGCCGATGGAGCCGGTGAGCGTCGCGGGGCTCGCCCAGATCTCATCCGCCGGTGCCGAGATGTAATAGCCCCCCGAGGCCGCATAACCGCTCATGGAGACGATCAGGGGCTTGCCGGCCGCGCGCAGCGCCTTCAGCTCGCGGTAGATCTCCTCGGAGGCCGTGACGCTGCCGCCGGGGCTGTCGACCCGCAGCACCACCGCCTTGATGTCGGAATCGAGACGCGCCTCGCGGATCAGCTTGCCGGTCGAATCGCCGCCGATGGTGCCGGGCGGCTGCTCGCCGTCGAGGATATCGCCCGAGGCGACGATCACGCCGATGTGTGGCTTGCCGACCGCATGCAGCTTCTTCTGCGCCTGCGCGTAGCTCGAGTACTCGGCCACCGACACCGCGCGGAAGGAACCGGTGGACTTGTCCTCGCCGACGAGGGCGATCAGGCGCTTCTCCACCTCGAGGTCATTCTTGATGCCGGTGACGAGCCCGGCCTCCTCGGCCACGTGCGCCGCGTTGCCGCCGGCCGCCGGCACCTTCTGCGCGAGCGTCGCGACGTATTTCTCGACCGCATCGGGCGCGAGCTTGCGCGCCTGGGTCACCGCGTCCTGGTAAGTCGCCCAGAGGATATTGAGGTAAGCGCGGCTCTCCTCGCGGTCCTCGGGCGACATGTTGGTGCGCGTGTAGGTCTCGACCGCGCTCTTGAACTCCCCGACGCGGAACACGTTGATTTCGACGCCGAGCTTGTCGAGGACTTCCTTGAAGTACATGCGATAGCGGTCGTAGCCGTCGAGCAGCACGAAGCCCATCGGGTCGAGGTAGGTCTCATCCGCCTGGGCCGCGAGGTAGTAGCCCTCCTGGTCGAGCTCGTTGCCGTAGGCGATGACTTTCTTGCCGGTGGAGCGGAAGTCGCGGATCGCGTGCGCCAGCTCTTCCAGCGTCGGCTGCGTGCCGCCCTCGAACTTATCGAAGTCGAGAGCGAGGACCTGGATGCGCGTGTCCTCGGCCGCCGCGTGGATCGCGTCGGTGAGATCCCACAGGAGCGTCTCGTGGCGGCCGTCGCCGCGGGCGGCTTCGAGGGCGCGCGTGAGCGGCTCGCCCGAAAGCTGTTCGACCAGCTCGCCGTCAGGCTCGATGAGGAGGGCCGCCTTGGGCGGGATGTGCGCCGTGCCGGACAGCAGCACGCCAAACAGGGTGCCGAAGATCACCAGCAGCACGAGCAGGTGCAGCACCTTGCGCAGGCCGTCGAGACCGCGCCACAGCCCCCCAAAGAACGACCGCACGTTCACCGGCTCACCGCTCCAGCGCGATCGGCAGCCGCACCGGCCACCGCGGCGCGCAACTTCAGATCTTTTCCTCGATCCGCGCCGCTTTGCCCGCGAGATCGCGCAGATAGTAGAGCTTCGCGCGGCGCACACTGCCGCGGCGCTTCACCACGATGTCGCTGATGGCGGGACTGTGGGTCTGGAAGGTGCGCTCGACGCCCTCGCCGTGGGAGATCTTGCGCACCGTGAACGAGGAGTTGAGCCCGCGGTTGCTGCGCGCGATCACGACGCCTTCGTAGGCCTGCACACGCTCGCGGTCGCCCTCGACCACCTTGACCTGCACGACTACGGTGTCGCCCGGCTTGAACTCGGGCACCTTGCGCGTCATGCGCCGCTTGTCCAGATCCTGGATTATCTTGTTCATGTCACTTACCTCGATCCTCTTCCGCGGCCGCTCGGGCGGCCGGCAACTGATCCAATACATGCTGCGCTTCGGGCGCGAGCTTCCCCGCCGCAATCAGGTCGGGCCGGCGGCGCCGCGTCCGCTCGAGCGCGCACTTCAGGCGCCAGCGGCGGATGCCGGCATGGTCGCCGGACAATAGCACCGGCGGCACGCTTAAGCCCTCGAACACTTCCGGCCGCGTGTAGTGCGGCCAGTCGAGCAGACCCTGCGCGAACGAGTCCTCCTCGCTCGAGCGCTCATCGCCCAGCACCCCGGGCAGCAGCCGCGCCACCGCATCGATCACGGTGAGCGCCGGCAGCTCCCCGCCGGAGAGCACATAGTCGCCCACCGACAGCTCGCGGTCGATGCCGAGCTCGATCACGCGCTCGTCGATCCCCTCGTAACGGCCCGCCACCAGCAGCATGCCGGGCAGTGCCGCGAGCGAGCGGGCCATGCTCTCGCCGAAGGGCTCGCCCTGCGCCGAGAGGCAGATCCGCGGACTTCCCGCCGGCAAGCGCGCGTGCGCCGCGCGGATCGCCGCGAGCAGCGGTTCCGGCTTCATCACCATGCCGGGACCCCCGCCGTAGGGCCGGTCGTCCACCGTGCGGTGCACGTCGTGCGTGTGCGCCCGCGGGTCCTCGGTCCCCACCCCAATCAGGCCGCGCTCCAGGGCGCGCCCCACGATCCCGTATTCCAGTGCTCCCGCGATCATGCGCGGAAACAGCGTGACCACTTCGATTTTCATTCCACGGGCCAGTTCACGGGCCAGTCCACCACGATCGCGCGAGCCGCGAGGTCCACCGTGCGCAGGTGCTGCGGTGAGGCGAGCACCCAGTGCTCACGCCCATCGGACTCCCGCGTCACCATCACCGTACCCGCCGGCGCGTCCACGAAGTGACTCACCACCCCTAAGGCCACGCCCTCGAGGTTGCGCACCGCGAAGCCCTCGAGGTCCGCGCGGTAATACTCATGCTCACCCGCCGGCGGCAACGCCGCCCGCTCCACCTCGATCACCGCGCCCGTGAGCGCCGCGGCATCGTCCCGGCTCGCGGCCCCGTCGAGCTGCGCCACCAGGCCCCGGCCGTGGCTGCGCCCGGCGGCGAGGCGCCGGCTCACCCGCTCACCGCTCGCCAGCCGCAACACCCAGTCGCGGTACTTCAGCAGGCCCTCGGGCGGATCCGTATACGAATCGACGTGTACCCAGCCCCTGATGCCGTACGGAGCGCCCAGGCGGCCAAGCTCGATCCAGGCCACGACTGCTCGCGTCGACGGCTCGCCCGCGGGCAGCGGCCGCCTTAAGACTTCAGGCCGTCGCCTGCTTGCGGTAGGACGCGACCAGCGTCCGCACGCGGTCGGAGGGCAGCGCCCCCTTGCCGATCCAGTAATCGATGCGGGGCAGATCGAGCTTGAGCTTGGTCTCGCTCCGACGGGCGATCGGATTGAAGTATCCGACGTGCTCGAGGCTCGGGCCGCCCTGGCGCTTGCGGCTGTCGGTCACGACGACGTGATAGAAGGGCTGATTGCGCGCCCCGCGCCGCGTCAGGCGAATGGTAACCATGGTCGTATCGCTCTCGTTCAAGCGGGCATAGGCCGCCTCATCCGAAAGGGGCCGCCCAAAAAGAGCGCGGATTCTACGCAACCGGGCGTTTCTGCGCCAGTTTTTCCGGGCCCAGGCGAGGGGGTTCCTAGCGCCCTGGAAAGCCGGGCGGGAGCCCCCCTTTGAAGGCCCCCATGAGCTTACGCAAGCCCCCGCCCTTCATGCTCTTCATCACCCGCTGCATCTGGAGGAACTGCTTCAGCAGCCGGTTGACGTCCTGGACCTGGACCCCCGACCCGGTCGCGATGCGCCGCCGGCGCGAGCCGTCGATGATGCCGGGGTTACGCCGCTCGCGGGGGGTCATGGAATTGATGATGGCGATCTGGCGGCGCAGGTCCTTGTCCCCCTGCCCGGCCGAGGCCGCGGCCTTCTTCGCCACCGCGCCCGGGAGCTTGTCGATGAGCGCCTCGACCCCGCCCATCTTCTGCAGCTGCTCGAGCTGGCCCTTCAGGTCGAGGAGATTGAAGCCCTGGCCTTTCACCACCTTGCGGGCGAGCCGCGCGGCCTCCTCGCCGTCGACCTGCCGGTGCGCCTGCTCGACCAGGCTGACGATGTCCCCCATGCCGAGGATGCGGGACGCCATGCGTGCCGGGTCGAAGGGCTCGAGCGCCTCGGTTTTCTCGCCGACGCCCACGAATACGATCGGCTTGCCGGTCACCTGCCGCACGGAAAGTGCGGCGCCACCGCGCGCATCGCCGTCGGCCTTGGTGAGAATCACCCCGGTCAGATCGAGCGCCGCGCCGAAGGCGCGCGCCGCGTTCACGGCGTCCTGGCCGGCCATGGCATCGACGACGAAAAGCCGCTCCGAGGCGCCCACGGCCGCATTGATGCGCTGCACCTCGCCCATGAGCTCGGCATCGACGTGTAACCGCCCGGCGGTGTCGACGATGAGCACGTCGAACACGCCGTTGCGGGCACGCGTGAGGGCGGCCGCGGCGATGGCCTCCGGGGACGCTCCGGGCTCGCTCGTGAAGTACTCCGCGTGCACCTGAGCCGCGAGGCGCTCGAGCTGCAGCATCGCGGCGGGACGGCGCACGTCGGTACTCGAGAGCAGCACGCGCTTGCGCTCGGTCTCGATGAGGCGCCGCGCCAGCTTGGCGGCGGTCGTGGTCTTGCCGGCGCCCTGCAGTCCCGCGAGCAGCACCACGACCGGCGGGGCGGCCCGCAGCGTGAAGCCCGCGCCTCCGCCGCCCATGAGCGCGATGAGCTCCTCGTTGAGGATGCCGATGAAGGCCTGCCCTGGAGTGAGGCTCGCGGCCACCTGGGCGCCGAGCGCGCGCGCCTTCACCGACTCGATGAAGCCCTTCACCACCGGCAGCGCCACGTCCGCCTCGAGCAGTGCCACGCGCGTGTCGCGCAGCGCCTGCGCGATGTTGTCCTCGGTGATCCGGCCGCGGCCGCGCAGGCTCTCGAGCGTCGCGCTGAGGCGCGCGGTGAGTTGATCGAACATGCCGGTCAGGATCCCCGATTCGCGCGCGCTATGCTAGTCGCCACGGCCGTCGCCGTGATTGAGACCGGAGTGCCGCATTGAACCTCCTCTCGACCCCCGTGCCGCAGCTCACGTTGTTCGCGCTGCTGGTGATCGCCGCCTTCTCCTCCGGGGCCGAGGCGGCCATGCTCTCGGTGAACCGCTATCGCATCCGCCACCGGGCTGAAGCGGGACAGCGCCCGGCCCGGCTCCTCGAGGGGCTGCTCATCAAGCCCGATGAGTGGCTCGGCGCAAATCTCGTCATCCTCGCCCCCGCGAGCGTGTTCGCATCGGCCATCGCCACCATCCTCGCGCAGCGCAGCGGCTACGCCTACGCCGTGCCGGTGACCGAGGTGCTGCTCACCATCGTCGTGATCGTTTTCTGCGAGCTCGCGCCCAAGATCTACGCGGCCTCGAACCCGGAAGCAGTGGCGCTGCACGCCGCCGGGATCTACCGCGTGCTGGTGCTGGTGGCGCGTCCGGCGCTGTGGCTCACGAACCACATGGCGTACGGATTTCTGCGCCTGTTCGGCGTCGGTCGTACCTCGCACGCGACCCAGGCGCTCTCGGCCGAGGAACTGCGCACGGTGGTCACCGAGGCGGCGCCGGTGATTCCGGCGCGCCACCGGCAGATGCTGCTCTCGATCCTGGACCTCGGGCGCATCACCGTGAACGACATCATGATCCCGCGCCAGGAGATCAACGGCATCGACGTGAGTACCAGCTGGGACGATATCCTGGAGCGCCTGCGACAGACGCCGCACACACGCCTGCCCGTGTACGACGGCGAGCTCGACAATCTCATCGGGCTGCTGCACATGAAGCGCGTCGCCCGCGAGCTGGCGCGCGGCACCTTCAGCCGTGAGCGCTTAATCGAGCTCGCGCGCGGCCGCGAAGCCTACTTCATCCCCGAAGGGACGCCGCTCAACGTGCAGCTCGCCCAGTTCCAGCGCCAGCGCCGCCGTCACGCCTTCGTCGTGAACGAGTACGGCGACATCGAAGGACTGGTGACGCTGGAGGACCTGCTCGAGGAGATCGTCGGGGAGTTCACCACGGATCCGGCGACCATCACCCACAAGGACGTGCACACCGAGCGGCCCGGGGTGTTCATCGTCAACGCGAGCGCCACCATCCGCGCCTTGAACCGCGCGCTCGGCTGGCAGCTGCCGACCGGGGGCCCGAAGACGGTGAATGGACTCCTGCTCGAGCACCTCGAGACCATCCCCGATCCCGGCGCCATGGTGCGGGTCGGGGCCTACGAGTTCGAGGTGCTGCAGATGGCGGATAACGCCGTGCGCACCGTGCGGGTGCGCGCCCCGGCCAGCGAGAAGCCGGCCGCGGCAGGTGCCACGGGAGTCTAGCCGGCTGGCGCGCGCGTGAAGGCCGCCGCCAGGGCCTCGGCCACCGTGCCCACCGCGTGCACCGTGATACCGGCAGGAGCCTTGCGCGGGGCGTTGTCCCGCGGCACCAGCGCGACCTTGAACCCCTGGGCCTGCGCCTCGCGCAGCCGCTCATCGCCGTAGGGGACCGGGCGCACCTCGCCGGTGAGCCCGAGCTCGCCGAACGCCACCAGGTGCGGCGGCAGTGCGACGTCCTTCAGGCTCGAGGCGAGCGCGATCACGACCGGCAAGTCCCAGGCGGTCTCGGCGATCTGGATGCCGCCGACGACGTTCACGAACACGTCGTGCTCCTGCAGCGCCAGTCCCGCGTGGCGGTTGATCACCGCGAGCAGCATCGCCACGCGATTGGCATCGAGCCCCTGCGCGATGCGTCGCGGGGCGCCGAAGCGCATGCGATCGACGAGCGCCTGCAGCTCGATGAGCAGCGGCCGCCCGCCGTCGCGCGTGACGGTGACGATGCTGCCGGCGGCGGGCTGCGGAGCGCGCGCGAGAAAGATCGCTGCCGGGTTCTTCACTTCCTTCAGGCCCGCACCCGTCATCGCGAAGAAGCCGAGCTCATTCACCGCCCCGAAGCGGTTCTTGGTGGCGCGCACGATGCGGTAGCGGCTGCCGGCCTCGCTCTCGAAATACAACACCGTATCCACCAGGTGCTCGAGCAGCTTCGGTCCCGCGATGGCGCCCTCCTTGGTGACGTGCCCGACGATCACCACGGCGGTGCCGCCTTGCTTGGCAAAGCGCACCAGCTCGGCGGTGCACTCGCGCAGCTGCGCGACCGCCCCGGCGCCGGCCGGCATGACGGAGGACTGCAGCGTCTGGATGGAGTCGACAATGAGGAGCGCCGCTTGCCGCGCTGCGGCAAGCGCCAGGATCGACTGGCAGTCGGTCGCGGCGACCACGCCGAGTCCCTCGGCGGCGACGCCGAGGCGCCCGGCCCGCAGACCCACCTGTGCCACCGACTCCTCCCCGCTCGCATAGATCACCGGGCGGGCGGTCGCCACGTGCGCCGCGACCTGCAGCAAGAGCGTCGATTTGCCGATCCCGGGGTCGCCACCCAGCAGGATCACGGAGCCCGGAACGATGCCGCCTCCCAGCACCCGGTCGAGCTCGGCCTGGCCGCTGCCGAGCCGTTCGCCGCCGCCACCGAGGGCCGCCCCGGGCACGAGGCTGACGGCCGCCGCGGCCGCAGAAGCCCGGCCCCGCGGCGTGCGCCGCTCCTCGAGCGAATTCCACTCACCGCACAGCGGGCACTGACCCTGCCATTTGAGGGTTTCGCCCCCGCAGGAGGCACAGACGAATACCGGGTTCAGACGAGCCATCAATGCGCCGTCGGTCTACTTTCGGCTAGGATTCGCGCCGGGAAATCATTGAAAGCGGTCTTTTGTGACCAATCACCGGGACACCCCAGCGGGCGATGCTAGCTTATGCCAGCTCGAAGCGGGGACGGGAAAGTGACGCGAATCACATTCGGTGGGCCGTATACAGGTCAGGACGCAGCATGAGCTTGCGCAGCAAGCTGCGTTTCGTCGGTGCCACCGATACCGGCAGGGTCCGGGAGCACAACGAGGACACCATTGCGGTCGACCCGGACATCGGCCTGCTGGTGCTCGCCGACGGCATGGGCGGCTACAACGCCGGTGAAGTGGCGAGCGGCATCGCCGTGAAGACCATCGTCAACCTGGTGCGCGAGCACGTGGAGCGCGAGGACCTCTCCATCGCCGATCGCGAATCGGGGCTGTCGCGCGCCAACATCATCCTGCGCGACGCCATCGTGCGCGCCAACAAGATCATCTACCAGACCGCCCGCACCCAGCCGCAATGCGAAGGCATGGGCACCACGGTGGTGGCGGCGCTGTTCTTCGACAACAAGATCACCATCGCTCACGTCGGCGACTCGCGCCTCTACCGCCAGCGCGGCGACCGCATCGAGCAGGTCACCATGGATCACTCGCTCCTGCAGGAGCTGGTGGACCGGGGCTTCTACTCCGCCGAGGAGGCGCAGCGGGCGTCCAACAAGAACTACGTGACCCGGGCGCTCGGGGTCGAGCCGCAGGTCGACGTGGAGATTCAGGAGCACCCGGTCAACCGGGGCGAGTTCTTCATCCTCTGCTCGGACGGCCTCTCCGACATGGTAGAGGATGAAGATATTCATTTAACGATAAACACCTTTAGTGCTAATCTGGATACGGTCGCCAAACAGTTGATTCAGCTGGCCAATGACAATGGAGGCCGGGACAACATCTCGGTCGTAATGGCGCACATCATGGATGCGTTTCCGGCACGCACGAAGATTTTCGACAAGATCCTCTCTTGGTTCGGCTGAACACGACGCGATAGGGGCTAGCAATGGCAAGGTTGGTCTTGAGCCTGGATGGCCAGGTGATGGCGGAATACAACATGAACAAGGAGCGGTACACGATCGGCCGCCTCCCTGACAATGACATCCGCATCGACAACGCTGCCGTCAGCGGGCACCACTCGCTGATCATCAACATCCTCAACGATTCGTTCCTCGAGGATCTGAACAGCACCAACGGCACCTACGTCAACGGCAAGCTGATCAAGAAGCATGCGCTGCAGCATGGCGACGTGATCACGGTCGGCCATCACCAGCTGCGCTTCGTCGAGGACGACGAGGCTCAGGACGAGTTCGAGAAGACCATGGTGATCCAGCCCTCCGCGCGCCCCGTCGAGAAGGTGCGCGCCGCGACCGAGGGCGCCGACAAGGTTTCCACGTCCCTCTCCGCCACGGGCCGCTCGCGCGCGCTCGCCGACGGCGCCGCGGCGGTGAAGAAGGCGAAGCTGCAGGTGCTCTCGGGCGCCTTTGCCGGCCGCGAGGTCGAGCTCAGCAAGGCGCTCACGACTCTCGGCAGACCCGGCGTGCAGGTGGCGGCGATCACGCGCCGCGCCGAGGCCTACTACATCGTGCACGTCGACAGCGGCAAGGAAGGTGACTTCCCGCTGCTCAACGGCACGCCCATCGGCGCCCAGGCGACCAAGCTGAACGACAACGACGTCATCCAGCTCGCCGGCGTCAAGATGGGATTCTTCTTGAATTAGGCCGAAATCGCAGGAAGCGATTTCGGCAGACATCAGCTTCGTTGCCGGCGGCAAAAGGCGCGGCTTTTGCCGCCTGCGTGCTGCCCTATCAGACTCGCGCGTAGGCCCGCACCGGGAAAGATCCCATCCCGCGCACCGGGGGCGGCACCGCGCTGAAGGTGAAGCCTTCAGCCGGCAGCTGCTCGAGCCCGCGCAGGTGCTCGACGATCGGGATTCCCGCGCCGAGCAATGTCGTATGCACCGGGCGCTCGCCGTCCGCCGTGTCGTCGATGTTGAGCGAGTCGATCCCGACCAGCCGCGCCCCCTGATCCTTGAGCCACTGGGCCGCCGCGGCCGTGAGGAACGGGTGCCCGTGCCCGTAGCGCTCGGTGCGCCAGTGCTGCGCCCAGCCGGTGTGCACCAGCACCGCCCTGCCCCGCACCTCCAGGCCTCCCAGCGCCGGCACATCAATCGCTCGTCCGCCCGCGGCGCGCAGCACGATCGCGGGGAGGTCCGCGAGCTCCTCGAGCTTGAGCTGCGAGACGTCACGGCCGTCGGCGTAGCGATGGAACGGACTGTCGAGATAGGTGCCGGTGTTGGCAACGAGGTCGATGCGACCGATCTGGAAGGTGGTGCCGGGCGCGTAGCGCTCACGAGAGGCCTCGCGGCTCACGAAATCGCACACGTGCGGCGCCGGGATTCCCGGGTACGTCGTCATGCCGTCCTCGATCAGGTGGCTCAGATCGAGGAAGCGCGCAGGGTGCGAGGCGCGCGGCTCGTTGGATGCGTGACTCATGGAAGGAGCATAGCTGGCCGCGGCGGCGCGCCGTGAGGCGGTCTACGGCACGGCAGCGGTCAGAAAACGACGCTCAGCGCAGCTCGAGCGGGACGCGCTGACTCACGCTGCAGAGGAGCTCGTAGGGGATGGTGCCGGCGTGCCGCGCGATCTCCTCGACCGGCAGCCCCGGCCCCCAAAGGAGGACCGCGGTCCCGACGTGCACTTCCGGGACCGCCGACACGTCCGCCGCGATCATGTCCATGGAGACGCGACCCACGATCGGGGCGTGCTGGCCGCCGATCAGCACCGGCGTGCCGCCGGGGAGCCCGCGTGGCAGACCGTCGCCGTAGCCGGCCGCGATGATGGCGATCCGCGTGTCGCGCGACGCCTGCCAGGCGGCGCCGTAGCCGACGGTCTCGCCGGCCTTGATACTGCGCAGCGCGATCACGGAAGACTCGAGGCTCATCACGGGCTCGAGTCCCAGCTGCTGCGCCGTGCGGTCGGCGAAGGGCGAGGCGCCGTAGAGCGCGAGTCCGGGGCGTACCCAGTCATAGTTGAGCTGCGCGCTGCCGAAGACGCCCGCGGAGTTGGCGATGCTGACCGAGTAATCGAGGCCGCGCGTCGTCTCGCGAAAGCGCTTCAGCTGCTCATTGGTCATGCGCTCCGGTGGCTCGTCGGCGCAGGCGAGATGCGTCAGCAGGCGGATCTCGAGCGGCGCGGTCTTCAGGCGCTGCACGCGCTCGAGCGCCGCGGCGAACTCGCGCGGCGGGAACCCGAGGCGGTTCATGCCGGTGTCGATCTTGATCCAGAGTACGAAGCGGTGCGAGCCGCTCATCTCCTCGAGCAGCTCGACCTGCAGCGCATCGTGCACCACGAGATCGAAGCCGTGGCGCGCGGCTTCCAGCAGCTGCTCCGCCGTGAACACGCCCTCGAGCAGCACGATGGGCGCCGTGATGCCGGCGGCGCGCAGCGCAAGTCCTTCTTCCAGCCGCGCCACCGCGAACGCATCGGCGTCCGGCAGAGCGAGCGCCGTGGGCACGAGCCCGTGGCCGTAGGCGTTCGCCTTGACGACGGCCATGACGCGCGCGCGGCGCGCGCGCTCGCGGATGGTGTTGAGATTGTGACGAAGCGCGCGCGGCTCGATGACGGCCCGGATGAGCCGGCTCACCGCAGCACGCCTTCGGCGTACGAATCGGAGGCGTAGTTGGCGAAGCGCGTGAACTGACCCTGGAACGTCAGGAGAAAGCTGCCGATCTCGCCGTTGCGGTGCTTGACCAGATCGATCTCGGCGATGCCTTTCTTGGTCGTGTTCCGGTCGTAGACCTCTTCGCGGTAGATGAGCAGGATCATGTCTGCGTCTTGCTCAATCGCACCACTTTCGCGTAGATCCGACATCACCGGTCGCTTGTGCTCGCGCTGCTCCACACCGCGGTTCAGCTGCGAGAGCGCGATCACGGGCACCTGCAGCTCTTTCGCGAGCGCCTTGAGGCCGCGCGAGATCTCGGCGATTTCGGTGGCTCGATTCTCGACCGTGCCGGGCACCTGCATGAGCTGCAGGTAGTCCACCACGACGAGATTCAGCCCATGCTCGCGCTTGACGCGCCGCGCGCGGGCGCGCAGTTCCGTCGGATTCAGGGCAGGAGTCTCGTCGACGAAGATCTTCGCCTCCGAGAGCTGGCTGGTTGCGCTCGTAATGCGCACCCAGTCGTCGTCCGAGATGTGCCCACTGCGCAGGCTCGAGAGCGGCACGCCGCCCACGGACGCCAGCATGCGCGTGACCACCTGGTCGGAGGGCATTTCGAGAGTGAAGATGGCCACAGAGGCTCGCGTGCCGGGATGCACCGCGGCGTACTCGGCCATGTTCACGGCGAGCGTCGACTTTCCCATCGACGGACGCCCGGCGATGATGATGAGATCCCCGGCGCGCAATCCGCCGGTGATCTTGTCGAAGTCAGTGAAGCCCGTGGGAAGGCCGCGCAGCTTGTCCGGGTTGGTGTGCCACTCGTCGATCTGATCGATGACCGCCGGGAGCAGGTCGCGCACGGGACGCGCGCCGTCGCGGCCGCGGAACGATCCGTCGGCGATCTCGAACACGCGCTGCTCGGCGCGATCGACGAGATCGCGCGCGGTCGTGCCGTCGTTGTTGTAGACGGCCGCGGCGATCTGCGTGCCCGCCTGGATGAGCTGGCGCATCAGCGAGCGCTCGCGGACGATCTGCGCGTAGGCGCGTACGTTGGCCGCGGTCGGCGTGTCGCGCGCGATGGAGCCTAAGTAAGCGAGGCCGCCCGCCTTCTCGAGCGCGCCAGAGCGCTCGAGGTAACCCGCGACGGTGACGGCATCGCAGGGTTTGCCCTCGCCGGCGACGGCGGCGATGCCGCCGAAGATGGCCTGGTGATCGGGGCGGTAGAAATCCTCCTCCCGCACCACGTCTGCCACCTGGTCCCAGGCGCTCGGATCGATGAGGAGGCCGCCGAGCACCGCCTGCTCGGCTTCGACCGAATGCGGCGGAGCAGGCGCGTCGAGCAGAGCGACCGAGCCCGAATCACGCGCCTTGGCGGAGCCGGTCACGGACTCTCCCCGGGACTACTCTTCGGCGACGATCGAGACCGCCAACGGCACGTCGACGTCGGCGTGCAGGTGCAGGTTAACCAGGTGCTCACCCACGGCGCGCAACGGTCCCGTCGACAGGCGCACCTCGCTGCGCTCGATCTTGAAGCCGGCCTTGCTCACGGCCTCGGCGATGTCGGCGGTGCCGATCGAGCCGAACAGCTTGCCTTCAGTGCCCGCCTTCGCGTGGATGGTGAGCTTGAAGTCCTTCAGCGCCGCGGCGCGCTCGCCCGCGGACTCGAGGTGCTCGCGGGCCGCCTTCTCGAGCTCGGCACGGCGCGCCTCGAAGCGCGCGACGTTCTCGGGCGTGGCCAATGTGGCCTTACCCTGGGGCAGGAGGAAGTTACGCCCGAAGCCCGAGCGCACCTTGACGCGATCGCCGATGTTGCCGAGGTTGGCAACTTTCTGCAGCAGAATGACTTGCACGGCCGCCCCCTTTTAGTGCTGGTCGGTGTACGGCAGCAGCGCGAGGAAGCGCGCGCGCTTGATCGCGACCGCCAGCTGCCGCTGGTAGAAGGACTTCGTGCCGGTGATGCGGCTCGGAACGATCTTGCCGGTCTCGGTGACGTAGCCCTTGAGCGTGGCGAGATCCTTGTAATCGATCTGCTTCACGCCCTCGGCTGTGAAGCGACAGAACTTCTTGCGTCGTGAGAAGCGGCTGCCGCCGCCACTCCCACCGTGCCCACCGTGCCCTCTGGACATTGCCATGGATCTGATCCTCGGAATTCGTTTCAGTGTAGACGGATTCAGGCGTTGTCGGACGCCGAATTGTCATCGTCGTCGGCGCTCACCGGAGAGTCCTCGCGGGAGCGCTCGCGGCGCGGCCGGCCGCCCTCGCCCTCCTCGTCGGCGGCCTTGGCCATCGGCGAGGGCTCGATGACGGCGGCGTCCATGTTGACGACCAGGTGCCGCAGCACCGCGTCGCTGAAGCGGAACGCGCCGGTCAGCTCATCGAGCGTCTTCTGGTCGGTCTCGACGTTCATGAGCACGTAGTGGGCCTTGTGCACCTTGGCGAGCGGGTAGGCGAGCTGCCGGCGGCCCCAGTCCTCGAGGCGATGCACGTGGCCGCCGCCCGAGGCGATCATGCCCTTGTAGCGCTCGATCATGGCGGGCACCTGCTCGCTCTGATCGGGATGCACGAGAAAAACGATTTCGTAATGCCTCATCCAGGTCTCCTTACGGTTTGAGCCGCCCGGCGTTAAGGCTGACCGGTGCGGCAAGGAGTCACGTCGCTGAAGGCTTTTGGCTCGCCCGAGCAGACGCCCCATCGGATTCGAAAGGGGCGCGAAGGATACTCAAAGGGCGCTCGCCGTGCAATCCCCGAGAGCGCTTCTTGTGCTTTCCGATCAATAACTTGGGGCCGGCTGCTCGATCAAGGACTTATACATCTATATGGGAGGACGCCACAGCCGGGCTCTCTAATCAGAGTGATCCGCCGATCTGCTCGACCTGCCGCCAGGCGAGCTCGGCCGTCTCGCGCGCGCGCTCGCCCGCCTCGCGTGCGTGGCGGCTCGCCGCCGTTCCCTCGAGCACGCGTTTCATGATGCCCTGGCGGATGCAGGCGATACGGAACAGGTTGTAGGCCATGCAGAACTCCCAGACGGCGGGCTCGATAGGCGCGCGCCCGGTGCGGCGGCAGTAGGTCGCTACGTACTCGGCTTCCGTCGGGATACCGAGAGAACCGAGGTCCACACCCTTGAGTCCCGGGATCTCACCCGCCCCGACCCGCCACAGCATGACGTGATAGGAGAGGTCCGCGAGCGGGTGCCCCAGCGTCGAGAGCTCCCAGTCGACCACGGCGAGCATGCGCGGCGCGTCGGAGGCGAAGATCATGTTGTCGATGCGGTAGTCGCCGTGCACCAATGTCGTCTCGTCCCCGGCCGGGATGTTCTGCGGCAGCCAGGAGAGGAGCCTTTCCATCGCCTCGATGCGCTCGGTCTCCGAGGCGCGGTACTGCTTGCTCCAGCGGCCAATCTGACGCGCGAAGTAGTTGCCGGGCTTGCCGTAGTCTGCGAGGCCCAGGCGCGTGAAATCCGCGCCGTGCAGCGCCACCAGCACGCGGTTCATTTCGTCGTAAATGCCCCCGCGCTCTTGCCTCGACATGCCAGGAAGCCGCGGATCCCAGAAATTGCGCCCGCGCACGTAACCCATGACATAGAACATCGTGCCGATAATGCTGACGTCCTCGCACAGGCAGATCGGCTCGGCCACCGGCACCCCCTGCCCGAACAACGCGTGGGTAATGCGGAACTCGCGGTCGACGGCGTGTGCCGAGGGCAGCAGTTGCCCCGCGGGCTTGCGGCGCAGGACGTAGTGCGCGCCCGCGCCCGTGGTCAGAAGATAGGTCGGATTTGACTGGCCGCCACGGAACATCTCGACCGTGAGCGGGCCCTTGAAGCCCGCGACCTCACCCTCGAGGTAGCGCGCGAGCGCCGCCTCATCGAAGCGCTGCCGATCGGGGACCGGCATGGTGCCCGCGAATTCCTGGCCGAGCATGTCAGGGATACTTGGCGAGCTCGAGCCTGCCGATCTGGTTGCGGTGCACTTCGTCCGGGCCGTCGGCGAGACGGATGGAGCGCGCGTGCGCGTAGGCACTCGCGAGCTCGAAATCCTCGCACAGTCCCGCGGCCCCGTGGGCCTGGATCGCCCAGTCGGTCACCTGGCAGGCGGTGTCGGCGGCGGCGATCTTGATCATGGCGATGTCGGCGCGCGCCGCCTTGTTGCCCACGGTGTCCATGAGCCAGGCGGCCTTGTAGACCAGCAGCCGCGCCTCATCGATGCGGATGCGGGATTCGGCGATGCGCTCGAGCGTCACCGACTGCTCGGCAATCGGCCGTCCGAAAGCGGTGCGTGCCTTGACCCGGCGGCACATCTTCTCGAGTGCGCGCTCGGCGACGCCGATCAGTCGCATGGCGTGATGGATACGACCGGGACCCAGGCGCCCCTGTGCGATCTCGAAGCCGCGCCCCTCGCCGAGCAGGAGATTCGCCGCCGGCACGCGCACGTCGCGGAAATCGATCTCCATGTGCCCGTGCGGTGCGTCGTCATAGCCGAACACCGACAGGTGCCGGAGGATTGTGATGCCGACCGTCTCGCGGGGCACGAGGATCATTGACTGCTGGCGGTGCGGCGGCGCGGCGGGGTCGGTCTTGCCCATGAAGATGAACAGGCGGCAGCGCGCGCTGCCCGCGCCGGACGTCCACCACTTGCGGCCGTTGATCACATACGAGGCGCCGTCGCGCACGATCGAGCTCTCGATGTTGGTGGCATCGCTCGAGGCGACGCGCGGCTCGGTCATGGCGAAGGCCGAGCGGATCTCGCCCTCGAGGAGCGGCTCGAGCCATGCAGCTTTCTGCTCGGGCGTGCCGTAGCGCTCGAGCGTCTCCATGTTGCCGGTGTCGGGAGCCGCACAGTTGAAGACCTCCGGCGACCACACGACGCGCCCCATCATCTCGCACAGCGGCGCGTACTCGAGATTGGTGAGTCCAGCACCATGGGTCGAGTCGGGCAGAAAGAGGTTCCACAGCCTCACCGCCCGCGCCTTCTTCTGCAGCTCGCCGATGAGCGCCGGCTCCTCCCAGCGGTCGCCCGCATCGCGCTCCTCGCGATAACGCTGCTCGTTCGGATACACGTACTCGTCCATGAAGGCGCCGAGCCGTTGCAGATAGTCCTTGGTTTTTCCGCTCAACTCGAAGTCCACGCTGTTACTCCTGCCGCTGCCAGCGGCCCCGCTGCCGCGCGGCCTCGTAGAGCAGCATACCGGCGGCCACCGAAACGTTGAGACTCTCGACCGCGCCGAGCTGCGGCAGCCGCGCGAGGAAATCGCAGTTCTGCCGCGTCAGCTGCCGCAGACCCGCCCCCTCGGCGCCGAGCACCAGCACCACGGGGCCCTTGAGATCCACCGCGTCGGCACTTCGCGAGGCCGCCGCATCCGCTCCCACTACCCAGAGCCCCGATTCCTTGAGGAGCTTCAAGGTGCGCACGAGATTGGTCACCGCGACTACGGGCGTGGTCTCCGCGGCGCCCGCCGCCACCTTGCGCACCGTCGGCGTCAGCTGCGCCGCGCGGTCCCTGGGCACAATCACGGCGAGCGCACCGCAGGCATCCGCGGTACGCAGGCAGGCGCCTAAATTATGGGGATCCTGCACGCCATCGAGCGCGAGCAGCAACGGCGCAGCGTCGCTCTGCAACGCCGTGAGGAGCTCATCCTCGTCCCAGGGTGGGAGCGGTGAGATATCGGCGGCGACGCCCTGATGCACCACGTCCCCGAGGAGGCGTTTCAGGGCCGCGGCATCGACACGCTCGACGCGGCGCTCGTGGCGTTGCGCGAGCTCCTCGATGCGGCGCACACGCGGATCGTCACGATGCTGGGCGAGGTGCACCAGATGCACGCGCTCGGGATGGCGCTCGAGCATGATGCGCACCGCGTGCAGGCCGTAGATGGTTTCGGCGGCCTTCAGGCCTAGGCCTCCTCCGCCAGGGCGAGATCGATCAGGCCCTCGATCGGATTCACGGCGGTCACGACGACGCGCACGTGGCTACCGGTGCGGAGCCGGCGACCGCTGCGCTTGCCGCGCCAGGCGTGGCCGTCGTCCTCCATGACGTACTGATCGTCGCGCAAGTTGTCGAGATGCAGCAGTCCATCGACCGCCGCGTCGAGGATCTGCACGAAGCAGCCGAATTCGACCACGGTGGTGATGAGACCGCGGAAGGTCTGGCCAATGCGCTCCTTCAAATAGGTGCACTTGAGGAAGCCCGACACGTAGCGGTCCGCCTCGTCGGCTCGCTTCTCGAGTTTCGAGGTGCTCTCGCCGAGTGCGCCGAGCTGGCTCGTCTCGTAGCGTACCGCCGAGCCGCCCTTGGCCCCGATCAGGCTCTTCAGCGTCCGGTGAACCACAAGATCCGGGTAGCGACGGATCGGTGAGGTGAAGTGCGCGTAGTGCGTGAGCGCGAGGCCAAAGTGCCCGATGTTGGTCGGCTGGTAGATTGCCTGCTGCAGGGAGCGGATCACGAGGGACTCGACGAAGGCGCGCTCGGAAGCATCCGGCACGCGCCGTGCGATCGCCTGCAGGTCGCGCGTAGTGACGGTCTTCGGAACGCGCGCCTCGATCCCGAGCGCGGCCAGCGTGGTCGAAAGCCGCTCGAGCTTCTCGTCCTCGGGTGTGCCGTGCACCCGGTAGAGCGTCGGCACATGCGCCTTCTCGAGCGCCTGCGCCACCGCGACATTAGCGAGGATCATGCACTCCTCGATCAGGCGGTGCGCGTCGTTCCGTGACCGCAGCTCGATGGCGCGCACGCGCTCGGCCTCGTCGATCACGAACTCAGCTTCTGCCGCGTCGAAATCGAGCGCACCACGGCGGCTGCGCGCTTTGTAGAGGGCGCGGTAGACGTCCACCAGCACCAGGAGCCTCTCGGTCAGGGGACCGAGCTGGGTGCGCGCGGCGGGTCGCCCTTCGAACAAGGCCTCGTTGGCGAGGGTGTAGGTGAGGCGCGCCGCCGAGCGCATCACCGCCGGGTAGAAGCGCGCGTCCTGCAACGCACCGTTACGGCTCACCACCATATCGGCGGCGAAGCACAGTCGATCGACGTGCGGCGCGAGCGAGCACAGGTGATCGGAGAGCGCGGTCGGCAGCATCGGCAGAACGCGCGTCGGGAAATACACCGAGGTGCCGCGCAGCTGCGCTTCCGCATCCACCGCCGATCCCGGCCGCACGTAGTGGCTCACGTCGGCGATGGCGACGATCAGCCGGAATCCGGCCGGATGCGGCTCGGCGTACACGGCGTCATCGAAGTCGCGCGCGTCCTCGCCGTCGATGGTGACGAGCGGCAGCGTGCGCAGATCAACGCGCGAGTTCGCCTCGCGCGGGTCCACCTGCTCGCCGAAGGCCTGCGCCTCGCGCAGCGCCGCTGCGGGAAACTCATTCGGCAGGTCGAAGCGAGCGATTGCCGACTCGGTCGCGAGCTCGACCGGCCGGTCGGGATCCAGGCGCTTGACGATCACGGCCTGCGCCGCGGACGCCGAGCCCGCGTGACGCGTGATGCGCGCGATGACCCAGTCGCCGGAGCGCGCGCCGTGCAGATCCGCCGGCGCTACCGCGCAACGCAGCTGCAGGCGCCGGTCGACCGCGTTCACCCAGGCGCTGCGGCCGAGCACCTCGACGGTGCCGAGGAACGAGCTGACGCCGCGCTCGAGTACCTGCTCGACCGCGCCCGACCACCGTCCCGATCCATCGCGGGTCAGCTTCACACGCAGCCGGTCGCCGTGCATCACGCCGCGCATCTCGGGCGGCGGAAGGAAGACACTCTCTTTAAGACCCTCGACGCGCAGAAAACCGTAGCCCGCGCGGTTCGCGCTCACGGTCCCTTCGGCGGTCGAGCCGCTCTTGAACGGCGAGTTCGACGCGGCGGAGCGCGCGGGGGTCTTGCCGCCCGTGGCGCGCTGCGTGCGCTGGCCGCCCGATGTGCTGTGTTTCGGCGCGTGGCCGTGCGCCTTGGCGCGATTTTGTTTGGGAGCCGCCCGCTCATGGTGGCCGCGGTGCCCGGACTTTCCTCTACTGGTCTTCAATTGACAGCCTCAGGAGCCGTGCGTAAATTGCGCGGCCTTCCTCACCTGCCCGGGTGGCGGAATTGGTAGACGCACTAGTTTCAGGTACTAGCGGGTAACTCCGTGGAGGTTCGAGTCCTCTCCCGGGCACCAGGTTGATTTCCTTCATATTTTTCATTGTCTTATAAGTTCGAGAAAGGACTCGAACTTCGCCGCGCATCATAGATGATTCCTCTATAACTGCGCAGGGCGTTTCTAGCACCGCGATCGTCATGGGGAGCCGCCCACCAGCGCTTCTGAGGGAGCCTAGCGAAGCACTCGTAGCGGGTAATTCAGCGGGTAACTCTAAGTTCGAGTCCTGAAGGTTCGGTTCCCGTGCAGCGTGCGCACCTCAAGGGCGCGAATCGGCGATATCTTGATTTAGAGGCGCTTGCGAGCGCGGGCGGGGATCAAACTTGCGCTCCCCGCCAGCGACCCGTGGCGGGTAATTCGAAAAAGGTTCGAGTCCTTCGATTTCCGCGGACGTCCGCCGACTTCCGCTCAAGCACTCCGCACGCGACATCGCGACGTTGGATAACGGTGACCGCGCAGCGCCGTGCTGTAGTGCGAGAGTGGGATGTGCCACAGCAGAGGCTTATCCATGGCACACGCTTCTATCACAGCGGCCGAACGGACGGTCAGTTGCAATCGACGGTCGCTGACCGGCCAACTGCGGTCAGTGCTGGTTTGCAACTCGCCGCCATGAAGCTGCCACTCGCAATGTGGTCGTTGGACTCGTTATGATTTGACATTGTTGTGTCGCCTAAGTCACTCCGGGTCGGAGGCGCCATTGCACAGGTCAAAACCAATCGCGGCTGTCCTGTTGGTGTTGATTGCGGCTAGTGGAATGGCGCAAGAGCATCAGCATGGGAATGGCGAGAAGCTAGGACGGGTTCACTTCGCCACATCGTGCAACAAACCGGCGCAGAGCGATTTTAATCGCGCGGTGGTCCTGCTTCATTCCTTCCAGTTCAGCGGTGCCATCGAAGGATTTAACGCAGTTCTGCGGGAAGACCCTACCTGCGCAATCGCGTACTGGGGAATCGCTCTCAGCGATTGGAGCAATCCTTTCGCACCGGGACAAAAAGACAAGGACCAGTTGCAACTCGGGCAGCAGAGCGCCGAACGAGGCAAGGAGCTAGGAGCAAAAACAGAGCGGGAACGCGCCTATCTTGCGGCAGTCGGCAAGCTGTACGGCGACTTTGAAAGCACGCCGCAGCATGTGCGCTTGCTCGCCTATCGCGATGCGATGGGAAACGTCGCCGCGAAGTATCCGGAAGACCACGAAGCACAGATCTTCTACGCGCTGGCGCTCACGGTCGCGGCGGATCCGGCCGACAAGACCTACGCAGACCAGCTCAAGGCGGGGGCAATTCTCGAGAAATTGTTTGCGGAGGAGCCGACACATCCCGGTTTGGCACACTACATTATCCATGCGTACGACGTGCCAGCGCTGGCGGACCGGGCCCTAGTCGCGGCACAACGTTACGCGGAAATTGCCCCCGATGCCCCTCACGCACTGCACATGCCGTCGCATACATTTACCCGCCTGGGGTACTGGCAGGAGTCGATTGACAGCAACGTTGCGGCCGCTGCGGCGGCACGGAGACAGGGTCAGACCGCCGAAGAGTTGCATGCCAGCGACTACGAGACTTACGCCTACTTGCAAACGGGGCAGGACGAGGCGGCAGGCGGGATTGTGACTGCGCTGCCGGAAATGGCCTCACGCTTCGATCCAAGGGCACTGCTGATCGGCGCCGGCCCACCGGCGGCTGGCTATTTTGCGCTCGCGGCAATCCCGGCACGATACGCGTTGGAGCGCCAGGACTGGCAGCAAGCTGAGAAGCTGGTGCTGTCGGAAACGCCGTTTCCCTACACAGATGCGATAACGTGGTTCGCCCGAGGATTGGGCGCGGCGCGATTGGGACACGCTGTGGCGGCAAACGAGGCAGCGACAGCGCTGAGGCAGATCCAGGAGCGTCTCTCGAAGGCCAACGAGCGCTACTGGGCGCGCCAGGTGGAAATTCAGGCCACTGCGGTCTCGGCATGGTCTGCGCTAGCGGCGGGCAAGAACGAGGAAGCTTTGCGGCAGATGGAATTAGCGGCGAATAGGGAGGACGGGACAGAGAAAAGTGTCCTGACACCGGGGCCACTGTCCCCGGCGCGGGAACTGCTCGGAGAGATGTTGTTGAAGCTGAATAAGCCTACTGAAGCATTGGTACAATTTGAGGCGACGCTTGAGAAGGAGCCGCGGCGCTTCCGGTCATTATATGGAGCGGCGCGTGCTGCGCAGCTCAGCGGGAGCCGCGATACGAGCCAAAAGTATTTTCGCGACCTGTTGAGCGTCTGTGCGCACTCCGACATACCGGGAAGACCCGAGATCATGGAAGCGCGCGAGGCGTTGGCAAAAAAATCGACCTGATTGGGCTGACGCAAAGCAGTCGTTCACGACCGGCAAGTCACGGTCGAATGCAGTCACTCGACGAGTGCGAAACACCCGGTGACCGGTTGCTAGAACGTAAATAACGCACGTCAGCGAACGACAGCGATTGCAGGTCTCTACCAGCGGTCGATCCCTCAGCGCAGAGCGCGCGTCGCTCCTAGCTTCCTGGGCACGCCTTCTCAGCGTGCAGATTTCGCATAGCGAATCCCGTGCGTCCTGGTCAGCTCGCTCAGTGCGACGCTGGGACCAACTGGGATGCCCCCGATTTTCCGGACACCGAGGTTAGAACGGGCGTTCAGGCGGCGAGCGCCTTCAACACATGTGTCGGATCACGCCGGATAGCTACCAAGAGCGCTTTGGCCGGTCCCGTCGGCTCGCGTAGCCCCTGCTCTCAGTTGCGCTGGGCGGCGTCAACTATTTCTTCCGGCCACGACTCTCATTCTTGCCGGTCTTTGGGCCTCATCATCGGTCCACCATAGGGCAGCCTGACGCCGAAGGCGTCAGAAGCTCTTGTTGATTCGAGCGCATCAAGGTCGTTCTGTGGCCGAGGCGTCGCGCTTGGCGAGAGCCGCACGTTGCTCAGCGGCTTCGGCTCGTACGCTGGGTCCGGTGAACTCCAGCACCGCGGCGTGATGCACGACCCGATCGATGGCAGCTGCAGTCGTCATCGGATCCTTGAAGATCTGGTCCCACTTGGAGAACACCAGGTTCGAGGTGATCATGACGCTCTTGCGCTCATAGCGCTCGGCCAGGAGGGCGAAGAGCACTTCCATCTCCGCCCGATCGTGCTGGACGTAGCCGATGTCATCGAGCGCGAGACACTCGAAGCTGTCCAGGCGCTTGAGCTCACGGGCGAGCCGGAGATTGCGCTTGGCATCGAGCAGCCGCTCAACGAGGCTTGCGACCGAGGTGAACAGGACCGGATGGCCGCGTTCGACCAGCGCGCGACCCAGTGCGGCCATGACGTGGGACTTGCCGGTCCCGGGTCGCCCGATCAGGCAGACGTTGGTGGCGCCGGAGAGGAACTCCCCTCGCAGGAGCTGACGGATCTGCCCACGCAGCGGAGCTGCGTAGCGGTTCAGGTCCAGCGTCGCCAGGGTCTTCTCGCGTGGCAGCTTTGCGTCCTTGAGCAGCCGCGTCATGCGTCGATCGGCGCGATCGTTGGCTTCGAGCGTGACGAGCTCGGTGAGATAGCGAACGTGGCTCCAACCTTCGGCAGCGGCGCGCTGCGCCAACTCCACGTAGTGTTCGAGGAACGAGGGCAAGTGCATGGCCTTGAGCCGCAGCTCAAGCGTCGCATCCGCCGTGATCGTCGCGACGCTCACGCGCACACCGCTTCGTTCGTGCCGAGCAGCCGGTCGTAAATGGTCAGATCGGGCGCGGTAATGTTCAGGAACGGCACGCCCTCTGGCGTGCGCGGGCCGCGGACCTGGGCGCGCACTGCCTCATAGGTGGGAGTGGCGCCGGCGAGCAACAAGCGTGCGAGCACGGCACGAACGGCTTCTTCGCCATCGCTGGCAGCCAGGTGCAGGATCCGCACGTAATCGAGATCGGCCTGGTCGGATCCGCCGGCCAGGAGCGCATCGTAGCTGCGGCGGAACTCCAGGCTCGGGAAGAGCGCCTCCCGGAACACGTAGCGACGGAAGGCGCCGGGCTTGCGCACCAGAGCATGGATAATGTGGCGGTAGTCGATCCGGTGCGTATCACGGCCCACCAGGCGCTCCATGGTTGCAACACGCTCGCCTTTGTAGTCGAGTTCGACGATGTCGGCGTGCAGGCGCACCCGCAGCTGGCATCCGATCAGTCGCGAGGACACTGAGTAGGAGTGCTTGAGAACGCGCACCGCGCTCGCTCGGGAGACCGTTGCATACGACTCCCGGTACGCCGGCAGCGCTCGCACGGGTAGTGCTCGCAGGTGTGCGCGCTCTTCCTCGATCCGTGCGTGGCGAGTGGCGTTGCGCGCCTGCACGCAGCTCTCGAGGAACCCCTCATACGCCTCCTTCGAGACGAAGGCGCGCGAGCCGCGCAACCGCAAGCGCTGATCGATCGCGTTCTTGAGCCCGCCGTTCGCCGACTCGACGTCCCCGTTCTCATGCGCGTTGCCGGGAAAGTTGCGCGAGGCACGCAGCCCATAGTGATCGATCAACTCACGATACCGTTCGGTGAAGTCCCGCCCGCGGCTCTCCGCAAGCTCATGGGTTGCCGCCGAGAGGTTGTCGGTGCGGTGCTCGAGCGGTACGCCACCCAGGCGCCACAGCGCGCTCTGGACGCCTGCGCTCAAGGACTCGAAGCTCTCGCTCGGGCAGATCGATACCGCTTCCCAGTTCGAGTACGTCAGCACGAAGTGATACAGCAGGTGCGGGAAGGGCTGGCCGGCGATCATCACCTCCAGGCGCCGCATGTCCGTGAAGTCTGACTGCGCTTGTTCGCCCGGCGAGTGCGTCTGTGGGAAGAACACCTCTCGATCCGGCCCTGAGGTGACTCGCCACGCGAGCAACCGCCGCTGCAGCGTGCGCAGCTGGCCGACGCTGAAGCGGCCCGGATAGCGCTCGTTCAACTCCGTCCAGATCGTCTTCGCCTGCAGACCGCCGTCCTGGCGCAGCAGCGCCTCGATCTCAGGCCACACACCCTCAAAGGGATCGGGCCGCGTCCTCCACGTGTGGGGCACCTTCAGCTGCGAGGGCGCACGGCCTAAGCGCCCGTACTTGCGCGCGCTCCGCTCGCTCATCCCCGCCTTCGCCGCCGCCGTCACCTGGGGAATACCCTGCGTTAACAATGACATGAGCAACCTCACCTGTTCGTCTGTTACCACGCAGCCCCCTCTTGTGAGGGCTGAGTAGACCAGACCGTCGATGAGGCCCGTAGACCGGCAAATCTAATTGTCGTCGGCGCCGCTCAGGCCATCACGACCGACGACAACTACCGGCAAATCTAATTGTCGCCAGCCAGTTGCGCAACGTGCCGACATTCACATGCAAGAGCGCTGCGAACTTCGTCTGGCTCAAGCCGACCTTCGAGCGCAGCTCTTTGATCGACACCGCGCCCCGGTTCCTTGGATGACTTTGCCCGCCTGTGGATTAAGCGCCAGATACGACTGAAAAGCCGCGTAGGTCTCATCGCTCAACAGCTCAGTTACCTGCCTTACCGATCCCCTGCGTCTCGGAGAGCTGCTCGATGCGATCGATGGGATCCTTAGCCCTACAAGACTGTCCACTTCAGGCAGCAATGAAACTCGGCAGCTTGAGAGCTCTCTGATCGAACGACGCGGTCGCCTGACAGCCGAACTCGAGGTGTCGCATGCCGATCAGACAGTCCGCAAACTCTGCCGCGGAATCCCTCCAGATGAACAGCGCCTGCTCGACCGACGGCTCCCCCTCGATGTGCAGTTCTGCCGACTCGAGCAACCCAGAGAACGCCCCCAGGATCTCGGCCTTGCTCAATCCATAACGGCTGCGCAGCACCCACTCCGTCTCGAGTAACACCAGCTGACTGACGAACACCGGCTCGCCGCGCTCGGCCTCGCGCCGCAGCAGGCGCTGCGCTCTCGCGAACTGTCGCTCCTCGTCGCGCACCAGAAAACGCACCAAAACATTGGTGTCGATGCCCAGCATCAGCGCGAGAGCCCCTCGACCGGCAGGGCCTTGCGCCCTCGCCGGCGCAAGCTCCCGGCGAGATTCATGACGCTCTTGTTCTTGACGCGCATGAGTACCGTGCCGTCCGGCATCGGAGTGAAGCTGATCCTGTCGCCGGGCTTCAACCGCAGACTCTCGCGGATGGCCTTGGGGACCGTGGTCTGGCCCTTGCTGGTTAAGGTGGATTCAGTACTCATGAATGATCTCCTTACGAAGAATATTCTAGTAAGGATTGCACCGGAGCACAAACCGACGGCATATTGGATGCGAGCACTCCCGACCCGGAGTCGATGCTGGAAGCGGAAGAAAGCACTCGAACGAACAGCGGCGAACTGCGCCGGATGGATTTGCTTTACCCGCTGCGGCCCGACCAGAAACGGGTGTTTAAGCAACCACCCGGTAGCGGGCAATTCAGGCAGCGGATTTTCTAACTCACTGAATGTCTTCCGGAAATCCCCCGGACTTCGAGTCCTCTCCGGTGCACAAGATTTTCTTTATTTATCAATGCGATATCACTCTTTCATAGATCAATTCGAGATCGTCGCTCGCAATTCATGCGCGCAACCGACCGCGCGGCGCCGGGCCCCGATTCCGCCCGGTCATGGACTAATCTCAACATCGCCGCGGACTCAAGCTCTGTGCCGCGCTAACTCGGGTGTCGGGTCACTTGGGCCCATTACCTGGACAGTCTGCGCTCGGCGCGAGAATTAGTGAGTGCCCACACGATCGCCCATTGCAATTGCGATCGCGCGGTGAAGACGGCGCCACTGACCGGTTATAGCGTTGGGCTGCCGGGGGATGCGGGCCAAAAGAAGGCCCTCACCGATCTGGACGAGAGATACCACAGCAGTATCGCGACCGCGGGAACACCCACGATCGCACGCGGTTCGGTTCCGAGAAAGACGTTTGTCAGGTCGCCAGCCAGGTTCACTAACAATAAGCAGATCCCCAAACGATATCCCCACGGTCTACCTTTAGCGAATCCATAAGCAGCGCACGCGCACGCAACGCAGGCCCCGCCCAAAACAACCGGGGCACAGTGACCGAGCGCCACGAGACCGGAATGACCTCGAGGATTGAGCCGCCACATTGGCTCCAGCAAACCACCAGGCGTGAGCAGTGAGATGGCCGCGAGTCCCGCCGCTAGTGTTCCGAAGGCAAAGAACATCCCCAGGGCTGCGACTCCGAGAGGCCGGCTCGCGACCGCCGGCAGATCAACGCCTTTGTTACCCGACAGCATAGACGTTGCAGCCGAGCAGACCCGTACCGCAGCAGCCCCAAAGCCCGCACGCCTCGTGGTCGTGAGACAGACTCTTCACGGAGTGCCCGTCCCGCAGGCTCGGCGTAGCATCGGGCGGCAGGTCAACCCTTGGACGATGATTGAGAATGCGACCACCGCGAACGTCACGACGACGATTGGGTGGCGCCACGCGTAGCTCTCCGGGATGCTGAGCACGAGCGCGAGGCCGAGTGCGCCGCGCAGGCCGCCCCAAACGAGCGCATGCTGTTGCGCGGCGGGGACGCGATTCTTTCCGCCAGCGAATAATGCGCATATCGGGTAGATCGCGGCAGCGCGACCGACCAAGGCAGCCACCACGGCCGCACTTGCCGCCAACCACAGACCCCCAAAGTCCTCGTGTCCCTCGGCAAGGCCAATCAGCAGAAAGACCACGGAGTTTGCGAGGAAGGTGATGAACTCCCAAGTCGAGCGCACGAAACGATCACCACCCTCCGAGATGAATCCCCAGCGCGGCCCGAGATTCCCGAGCACCATGCCGCTGGTCAGCGTCGCCAGAATCCCGGAGCCCCCGAATTGCTCGGCCAGCAAGAACGATCCGTACGCTGCAACGGTCGTCAGCGTGACTTCAATCAGGTGGTCATCCGTGCGTCCCATGATCACGAGAACGCCCCCCGCCACGCCAGCTCCGGCGAGCAAGCCGATGGCAAGGGTTGCCCCGAGCGCGCTGGCAACCGCCTGGTACGTGAGCGGATCCCCGGTGACGAATCCAATGGCGATTGCGAACAGAATTGCCGCCGTCCCGTCATTGAGAAGACTTTCAGCCCCGATGATCAAAGCGAGCCGGCCGCGCGCGCCGATCTCCTTGAGCGTGGCGAGGACCGAGACTGGATCAGTAGCCGCGATCAGGATGCCGAACAGTAGGCCGGCGGAAATCGGCCAATGCACGAGGCCGGTCATCACTGCACCAGTCGCGAGCGCGGACAGGACTACACCGACAGTCGCGAGGGCAACCACCAGCACCAGATTCCGTCTGAGAGCGTCCCAGCGCAGCTCGTACGCGGCTTCGAAGATCAGTGGTGGGAGGATGCCGTTATAGACCAGCTCTCGGCTCAGGCTAACTGACGGATGCCAGGGCAGAAGCGCGAGCCCGATTCCGGCCACGACCAATCCGACGCTATACGGGACGTGCAATCGACGCGCTATCACGCCGACGAGGCTGGCAACCAGGAGCAGGATAGCCCACGGCGCGATGCTGCTTGTCACGGGAACGCGGCTCCTCGGCTGGCGGCCCGACCAGCACGAAGATCCTGTCGCCACGGTCCTACTCCGCAGCAACACCCTCAAGCATGTTAAGGCACATCCGCAGGTCTGCAAGCGCTTGTCAGGGGCTGCCGGGATTCGAGCGCCGTGCGCTTAGCGCGTGCCAGGGCCTGGAATAACGGACGCGCCCGGACGACCGCGAACCGTGCTGGAGGGATCCTTGTGGGTGCCTAAGCAGGCATCAGGGAAGGGGCAATTTAGTGGGTAACTGTCGCTGGATGCTTCGTAAGTCGTTGATACACTTGAGCAAATTCCGCGAGTTCGAGTACTCCCCTGGGCAACATTTTCAATAAGTTACAATACATTCTTAAAGTCATCTATCGTTGATGACTCAGCCATGATTTGGCGAATCGGCGGCCCGTGAGTCCGCGCACGCTTATAAAGGAGTGCGTGACTATCGATCTGCAGGAGACCTGCTGCCAAGCGGCTGCTCGCAATGACCACGTCGGCAATCTGCATCAGGCGTAGAAAGCCGGCAGGTCACACACCGCCTTGCAGTCGCATAGCTTGAGCACTCTCTCTTCGAAATCAGGTCACCTGCCTTCCTCGCCCCTGTCGCTCGGGATCCTACTCATGCTTCTCTCCGCGTCGCCGCACGCGCAACCCGTCGACGCGACAAAGCGAATAGTGCCGTTCGACATCGAGGCGCACCGTGGCGGGCGCGCATCGCGTCCCGAGAACACGCTGCCCGCGTTCGCGAATGCATTGTCGATGGGCGTGGACACCCTTGAGCTTGATATGGGAATCACCAAGGACGGCGTGGTCGTCGTCTCGCACGACCGCGGATTGAGCCCCGATCTGGCTCGTGCACCCGACGGGCACTACATCGTCACAGGCATTCCGTACATCGAACTGACGTTGGCTCAGATCAAGGCCTACGACGTCGGACAAATCCGCCCCGGCAGTGCCTACGCCGCACAGTTTCCCGGGCAACTCGCGGTGCCAGGGACGCGCATTCCGACCCTGTCCGAGATATTTGCACTGGTGCGCCGCTCGGGCGACCAGCACGTACGGCTCAATATCGAAACCAAGATTGACGTGAATCATCCGGACGAATCCCTCGATCCGGAACATTTTGTCGCGGTCGTGCTCGCAGTGCTGCGCCGCGAACACTTCAGCAACCGCGTCATGATCGAGTCTTTTGATTGGCGCACGCTGCTGCTCGTACAGAAGCTCGCGCCAAAGATCGCGACCGTTTATCTCACGCGGCAGACCGGACCCGATCCTACCGTTTATGCCGACAGGGCTTCCGCTTGGACGGCCGGCTATGACCCACCCAACTACGGCGGCTCAGTGGCGCGCACTGTTGCGGCCGCGGGCGGAAGGCTCTGGTCGCCGTATTATCGCGACATCGACGCGCGCGGGATCGCTGAGGCGCACGAACTCGGAGTCGCAGTCATCGTCTGGACCGTGAACGATGCGCGTGACATGGCACGCCTCATAGACATGGGCGTGGATGGCATCATCTCCGACCGGCCGGACGTGTTGCGTACAGTGGCCGCCGAGAAAGGAATCCATGTGCCACCGGGCGCGCCCGAGAGTCACGCCGGACGCAGACGGCCCTCAGTTCCATGACATTGATCGACGGCCAAGGTCGATCTACTTTAGCTGGCCAAACTGGATTGCATGGTCCTTCGCAATGCTGATCCTCCCTCTGGCTGGAGACTTCGGGCAGCGGTCCCGGCTTCTGGAGCGCCTACGATGAGAGTCGTGACCTACAACATCAACGGCGTCGGCGCGCGCCTTCCAAGTCTCACGCGCTTTCTCGCCGAGTATTCACCAGACATCGTGTGCCTGCAGGAGCTCAAAGCCCCGCAGGAGAATTTTCCCGAAGCCGAGATCCGTGATGCCGGCTACGGTGTCGTCTGGCACGGACAAAAGAGCTGGAACGGCGTAGCGATCCTGGCCCGTGGCATCGAGCCGAAGGAAGTCCGCCGCACTCTCCCTGGCGACCCACAGGATGTTCACAGTCGCTACATCGAAGCCACGGTGCACGATATCACCATCGGCTGCCTGTACCTGCCAAACGGCAATCCGGCACCGGGCCCGAAGTTCGACTACAAGCTGCAGTGGCTCGATCGCCTGATCGAGTACGCGGCCGAGCTCGTCGGCCGCGACTCGGCGGTGGTACTCGCCGGCGACTACAACGTGATCCCGACCGAGCATGACGTCTACAAACCCGAGCGTTGGGTCAACGACGCCCTCTTTCGCACTGAAGTGCGCGAAGAGTTTACCCGGCTCTTGAGCCAGGGTTGGACGGACGCCATCCGCAAGCGCTATCCGCGGGAGACCATCTACACCTTCTGGGATTTCTTTCGGAATGCGTACCAGCGCGACGCCGGCCTGCGCATCGATCATCTGCTGCTAAACCCGGCGGTCGTCGATCGCATGATCGACGCGGGCGTCTATCGCAACGTGCGCGGCTGGGAGAGGCCGAGCGATCACGCGCCGGTATGGGTCGACCTGCGGGACTGAAGGCGTCACCAGGCCGGATTCGCACGAGGCGCGGTCATCCTACGTGGGGTGGCGCGCGGAACTCATCGCCCCGACACGTTCGGCGTAACGGACCGCCGGTCGTTTCTCTCTGCCGCTCAGGTCGCAGCCTGACTGCCATTGGCCTCAGCCCCCCGGTCGGGACTGCGCCTTGGTGTCCCACCGAACAGACGCTCGCTCGGCTGACCGTCACCCTTTCCCTTGAATAGGAGGGTTCGTGTCACAGCCGCCGCCGCCCATCGCGAGTAATCGTCTGCTCGCCTCCCTGCCACGCAAGGATCTCCAGCATCTGCTGGCACGTTGCAAGCAGGTCGAGCTTCAATTTGGCGACGTACTTAGCAAGCCCGGCGAGCGTGTTCGCCACGTCTTCTTCCCCACCGACAGCTTCATCTCACTGATTGCTCCGATCGACGGCGATGCCAACCTCGAAGTCGGCCTGGTAGGAGACGAAGGCATGCTCGGAGTCTCGGTCATGCTGGGCGTAGTCGGGGCGCCGCTGCAAGCTCGGGTGCAGGGCGCGGGCACTGCCTGGCGAATGGAAGCGTCGAGATTCTGCCGCGAGCTGAAACATAGTCCGGCGCTGCAACGGAGTTTGAACCGTTATCTCTATGTGACGCTCAGCCAGTTGGCGCAGACGGCCGCTTGCACCCGTTTTCATCTCGTGGAGGCGCGGCTTGCCCGATGGCTCCTGATGACTCGCGATCGGGCGCACGCCGATGAGTTTCAAATAACCCATGAATTCCTGGCCTACATGCTCGGCGTGCGCCGTGCGGGCGTTACGCGGGCCGCCAGCTCTCTGCGCAAACGCAAGCTGATCCGCTACAACCGCGGCAACCTTACGATTCTCGATGGAGGGGGCCTCGAAGCCGCGGCTTGCGGGTGCTACGGGGCGTTCAAGGATACCTATGCCAGGATCTTGGGCGCAGCAGCGGAGCCGGCTCGCTCTGCGCCTCTGCCCGCGTAGCCCCCCGGACAGGCTCCCGCGATCGGCCGGCTAAAAATCCGTTGTGCGCTACCGCACATAGCAGCGAAAATGGATCTATACTGACTCTAAGCGCCCATCCGTTGGGTGATCGGGTTTTGGATGCCCCCACCGAGCCAAGATCCACGGCAAAATCACCTGCTGGCTGCACTTTCGCCCGACGAGCGCGAGCGGATCTTTCCGCACCTGCAACTCGTCCCGATGCCGCTCGGCAAGGTCTTGTACGAGTCGGGCGATTTCCTGCAGCACGTTTATTTTCCGACCGACTCAATCGTATCCCTGCTGTATGTGCTGGCCGATGGCGCATCGGCTGAAATCTCGGTGGTCGGCAACGAAGGCCTCATCGGTATCGCGCTGTTCATGGGCGGTGAAACCACGCCGAGCCGGGCAATCGTGCAGAGCGCCGGCCACGCCTACCGCCTGGTCGGACAGCGCCTCAAGGACGAGTTTCACCGCAATGGCCCGATGCAGGTGCTGCTTCTGCGCTACACCCAGGCCCTGATCACGCAGATGGCGCAGACCGCGGTGTGCAATCGGCATCACTCGGTCGATCAACAGCTGTGCCGCTGGCTGCTGTTGTCTCTCGATCGGCTGCCGACCAACCAATTAACCATGACCCAGGAGCTCATCGCCAACATGCTGGGTGTGCGTCGGGAGGGCGTAACCGAGGCCGCCGGCAAGCTGGACAAGCTCGGGGTGATCAACTACGCCCGGGGACAGATCACGGTGCTCGACCGGCCAAAGCTCGAACAGCTGTGTTGCGAGTGCTATGCCGTGGTCAAGACCGAAAGCGATCGCCTGCTGGCGTATGGTCCAGAGAAACCCATCGCCTCCCGAACGGCCCCCGCCGCTTCGCTGCCGCGCGGATAGCGCCGGCAAGCTTGCATAGTCGAGACCCCGTTGTCGTGACGGGCGTGCGGGCCGACGCGCATCTGCGGCGATCAAGGCCCGGTATGCGACGGCACGCTAGCGTCATCCAACTCGGATGCGGGAGTACGGGTCAGATTCACCGGCATCACATCGAGTGCCCGCTCGCCGGGACCTCGGGGCCCGCGGCGCCCAGCCCTATTGCGGCACCGACAACTGCCTGCGCTTCCGTCAAGATACTGCGCAGATGTTCGGCTCCATGGAAGCTCTCCGCGTAGATTCTGTAGACGTCCTCGGTGCCGGACGGGCGCGCAGCAAACCAGCCGTTCGCGGCCGAGACCTTCAATCCCCCCAGGGGGGCGTCATTCCCCGGAGCGCGAGTGAGGATCGACTGCACTTTCTCGCCGGCCAGCTCGGTAAGCGTCAGCTGCTGAGCCGAGAGTCTCGCCAGCCGTATCTTCTGCTCGGCGGTGGCTGCCGCCTCGACACGCTCGTATAGCGGCTCACCGAACTCCCCGGTGAGCTCGCGGTATATCTCGCCGGGATCGCGGCTCAAGCGTGCGGTCATCTCCGCCGATAACAGGGCCGGGACAATGCCGTCTTTGTCCGTAGTCCATACGCTGCCATCCAGGCGGCTGAACGAAGCACCTGCGCTTTCTTCGCCGCCAAAGGCCAATGAGCCGTCGAGCAACCCCTCCACAAACCACTTGAAACCAACCGGGACCTCGTAGAGCTTCCGACCAAGCTTCGACACGACGCGATCGATCATCTGGCTGCTGACGACCGTCTTGCCCACCGCCGGCGCCTTGCGCCACTGCGACCGCTGGCGGAACAGGTAGAGAATTGCCACCGCCAGGTAGTGATTGGGCGGAAGGAGCCCGGCGCTTGCAGTGACAATTCCGTGGCGGTCATGGTCGGTGTCGCAGGCGAAGGCAATCTCGAACCGATTCTTCAGGCCAATCAGCCGCTGCATCGCATAGGGTGAGGAAGGGTCCATACGGATCACGCCATCCCAGTCGAGTGTCATGAACCGGAAGGTTGGATCGACCACGTCACTCACAACCGTGAGGTTCAATCCGTACCGCTCGGCAATCGGACCCCAGTAGTGCACTCCAGCGCCACCGAGCGGATCCACGCCCATGCGAATATTCGCTCCGCGAATCGCCTGCATGTCGATCACCCGGTCGAGGTCGCCGACGTAAGCGTTGAGATAGTCATGCCGATGCGTCGTGGCCGAGCGCAACGCCTTCTCAAGTGACGTGCGTTGCACGCCGTGGAGACTCCTCTCCAGGAAGTGATTTGCCCTGGCCTCAATCCATCGCGTGACTTCCTCAGCCGCCGGACCGCCGTTGGATGGGTTGTACTTGAAGCCTCCGTCGTCAGGAGGATTGTGCGAGGGAGTGATCACGATACCGTCCGCCAGCCCCGTGTCGCGGCCCCGGTTGTAGCTGAGGATTGCGTGAGAAATCGCCGGTGTTGGCGTGTATTCGTCGCGCGTCGCCAACATGACCTCCACATCGTTGGCTGCGAGCACTTCGAGCGCGCTGGCGTATGCCGGTGTGGAAAGGGCATGTGTGTCAATGCCAAGGAACAGCGGGCCGGCTCCGCCCCGCCGCTTGCGGTAGTCACAGATCGCCTGACTGACGGCCAGGACATGCCATTCGTTGAAGGTTACTTTGAAGGCGGATCCACGGTGCCCGGATGTGCCGAACTTCACCCGCTGTGCGGCCACTGCGGCATCGGGTACTTCGGTGTAGTAGGCCGTTATCAGTCGCGGTACGTCCACCAGCGGCGCAGCGGTGGCCGGCTGGCCTGCTAACGGACTCAACTTGAGCGGCATATGACGCGCCTTACCAACGCGCGCTCAGCCATTTCCCGCCGAGGACGGTCTCCCACACAACCGCCGCGGCGATCGTCATCACGATGATGGCGGCCAACAGAGCGATCGACAGCACGAGGCCGTCCTCTTCGAGATAGGCCAGCGAAATCAGGGCGATCACCAGAGCCGGGACGACATTGGTGAGCGGGATGGGAGCCAACACCAAAACGCTGTTCAGCATGACGACGACGACGCCCACCAGGCGCTTGGTCCCCTCGAGCGGCGTAGGCCAGCGTGGATGGATCATCCTTTCGAGATATCTCAGCACGGGTATGGCCCGCTGCATCACGGCGTCGAGGCGCCGCGTCGGCAGAGAACGGGCGGCGATGCCGCGTGGAAATATCGGGGCAGGCTTGCCCGCGACCATCTGCAACGCGGGAATCATGAGCAGCAGGCCGGCAAGGATCGACACGCCGGGCACCGTGGCGACCAGGGCGAGCAGAAGCATGATCATGCCGAAGGAGCGCTTGTGCAGGCGCCCCATGAGCCAGCCCAGGCTGACGTAGTCCCGCGGCGCCTCCTCGTGCAGCTGCTGCAGCACAACGGAAGCGTGGATCAGCGCTGGCGCGCCTGCCGGTGATCTCAGCTGCACCCCGTCTCCACGCTTGATCCCGGTTGGGCCCCGCGTTGCACGGCGAGCATGGTGACGGCCGGGACGCCGAACACCATCATAGGCCCCCGTGAGACTGGCCGCGGTGAAGGTACAAGGTCACCGCGAGGAACATCAGCTATACCAGCGCGTACGTCAAGGCGACATAGCCCCACCATGGAAGTTGTATCACCCCATCAGGAACGCTCACTGGCCTGAGTACCTCGCACACGGGCGCGAAGCCAGACGCTCGCGGCACGAAATAGCTACATCAAGTATGCAGCGATTTCTGTACGTTAGCGCACGCAGGCGCGACGGCTCCGCCGGAGCCGACGTCTTCAAATAGACGGCTTTCGCCGACAAGGCGAAGCGTGCATCTCCGACTGATCCACGTCAGCCCTCCCCCTAATATCGGACCGACCTGGACCGGGAGCCCCGCTCCGGGACCATTGAGGCCCCGCTCCGGGACCGTTGCGTCCCGCGCTGTGCCGCGCGCTGGAAGCGGTCGACTGACGAAGCTCCAAGGTCGTGTTGTGAGGACATGCACGGCGGCCTAGCATCCCCCTCCTGGACCACCCGGCGGCAGAAGTCGCGCCACGACACGTTGGGTCTCGGGAGCACGGATGACAACGCAGAGACATTCCGCCAAGCCGCGAAACTGGCTACCTGGGAGGGCGAAGGCGGCACGACGGTCCCCGTCGAGTAGCCCGGCGTGAGCACGCACTCGTCCAGGGAGCCGACCGCAGGCGCCGCATCGGGCACTATGCCGCGCCTGCAGAACCTGAGACTGATCGCCTTGACGGCCAGCAGCGCGCGGCTGGCACGAACCGCCAGGTCGCAACCTTGACCCCGCCGGTTTCCGCCTGGCGGCTCAAGAGATACGGGGTCGGCGGCTTGCGCCGGGCCTTCGGGCGCGACTCTGCGCGCTCTCCCTGGAACAGTGATGAGATCCTGCGCGCCGAGCTCTTCAGCATCGAGCGGCTGGAACAACACGCCGCGAGCCTTGCCGCCGCGCAACAGGTCACCGAGCGGCCGGTATCCCGCGAGTCTCTGCACGCTCGACTTCGTGATAACGAAGCGGTGCTGCTGGCGGCCCATCGGGACATCGCAGCGGCGACAGGTCAAGGACACCCAATCTCGCCGGCCGCCCAATGGCTGCTCGATAATTACCACGTCGTGGAAGAGCAGATCCGCGAGATCCGGCAGGACCTCCCACCGAGCTTCTATCGACGGCTGCCCAAGCTGGGCAATGGGCCGTTTGACGGCTATCCCCGCGTGCTCGGCGTGGCCTGGGCGTTCGTTGCCCACACCGACAGCCTGTTCGATCCCGAATCGCTGCGCCGTTTCGTCCGCGCCTATCAGCGCGTGCAGCCGCTCACCATCGGCGAGCTCTGGGCAATCGCAATTACGCTGCGGATCGTGCTGGTCGAAAATCTCCGCCGCGCCGCGGCACGCATCGTCAGCAGTCGCGCCGCGCGCCAGGAAGCAGACGCCCTGGCGGACCGGCTTCTTGGCGTCAACGGTCAGGCCGCCGAGCCCGACGCCCTGCTCCGCCACGACGCCGATCGCGAGCCCTTCTCACCCGCATTTACGGTCCAGCTGCTGCAGCGGCTGCGGGATCAGGATCCGAGGGTCACGCCGGCACTGCATTGGCTGGAGCAGCTCCTGGCCGCGCAGGCAACAACTGCGGACGAGACCGTGCGCGACGAGCATCAGCGTCAGGGCGCGTCCAACGTCACGGTGCGCAACATCATCACGAGCATGCGATTGCTCTCGGATGTGGATTGGCCGGTATTCTTCGAGAGCGTCAGCCTGGTGGACGAGCTGCTGCGCTCAGGCAGTGACTTCGCAGCATTGGATTTCCCCACACGCGACCTCTATCGCCGGGCAATAGAGCGGCTGGCACGAGCCTCGGGACTGACGGAACTCGCGGTCGCGGGCGCAGCCCTGTCGGCTGCCAACGACGCGGACGCGACGGACGGCGCGCAGGATGATGGCCGACGTCGTGACCCTGGTTACTACCTGATCGCAAACGGGTGGCGCGCCTTCGCGGCGACCATCGGCTGTCGAGGCGCCCGGTTCAGCCGGCACCCCCGGCGCGGACTGCGCGGCGGAGTTGGCATTTACCTGACTGTGATTGCCGTGGTAGCGGCTGTCGCTCTGGCATTACCGCTGTTTGCGCTCGACGCCTCCGGTATCCCGCGCGCACAGCTGGCGTTGCTCGCCCTGCTTGGCTTGATTCCCGCGCTTGATGCCGCCGTCGCAATAGTGAATCGCGCCGCAACCACCGCGTTCGGCGCAACTGCCCTGCCGGCTCTCGCGCTGCGCGACGGCGTTCCGTCACACCTCAGAACGATGGTGGTCGTGCCCATCTTGCTCACCACTCGCGCCGCGCTCGAAGCGCAGATCGACCGCCTCGAGATTCACTATCTCGCCTCGCCGGACGGCGAGCTGTACTTTGCACTGCTCTCCGACTGGACCGACGCCCCAACCGAGAGTGCCAGCGGGGACGAGGCGCTGGTCGCGATGGCGGACGCGGCCATCGCGCGACTCAACCGACTTCACGGCGACGGCGCAGCCGGTGCGCGTTTCTACCTGCTCCACCGCCGCCGGCTGTGGAGCGACGTGCAGTCGCAGTGGATGGGATGGGAGCGCAAGCGCGGCAAGCTTCACGAACTGAATCGCCTGCTGCGTGGCGCGAGCGATACGACCTTCTGCGACACCGGTGGCCATGCCCCCGAGGTTCCCGCGGGTGTCCGCTACGTCATTACGCTCGATGCCGACACCAGACTGCCGCGCGACACGGCACGCCGTCTGGTCGGCAAGATGGCCCACCCCCTGAATCGCCCGCGGTTCGACGCCACCAGCGGACGGGTGGTCGAAGGCTACGCCGTCCTGCAGCCGCGGGTCACGCCGTCTCTGCCGGTCGGTCGCGAAGGCTCGCTCTTTCAGCGCGTCTTCTCGAGCGCGCGTGGTATCGATCCGTATGCCGCCGCCGTATCGGATGTTTATCAGGATCTGTTCGGTCAGGGCTCGTATGCGGGCAAGGGCATCTACGATGTCGACGCCTTTGAAGCCGCGCTCGCCGGTCGCGTGGCCGACGGTACCCTGCTCAGTCACGATCTCTTCGAGGGAATCTTTGCGCGCGCGGGGCTGGTGTCCGACATCGAGGTCGTCGAGGAATTCCCGTCGAGGTACGACGTCGCCGCCGCACGGCAGCACCGTTGGGCGCGTGGTGATTGGCAACTGCTGCCGTGGATCTTCGGTCGGCGCGATGCGACGGGAGGCACTCGCGGCCGCCCGCGCCTGCCGCTGATCGCCCTGTGGAAAATGCTGGACAACCTGCGGCGCTCGTTGTCGGCGCCCGCAAGTATCGCGGCCCTGCTGGGCGGCTGGCTGATATCCGGCAACGCCGCGCCGCTCTGGACCGCCTTTGTCGTGCTCACCATCGGCCTGCCGGCACTGTTGCCGATTTTCGCCGTTGTCGTACCGCGCCACGCCGGCGTCAACGCACGCAGCCACTTTCGCGCGCTGCGCAACGACTTCGGGCTTGCCGCCTTGCTGACCGTATTTCTGCTGGCTTTTCTTGCGGATCATGCGTGGCGCATGCTCGACGCGATCGGTCGAACGTTGTTTCGCCTGTTCGTCAGTCGGCGCAACCTGCTCCAGTGGGTCACCGCAGCTCAGGCGAGCCTCAGGCCCCAGCTTGATCTCACGCGTGCCTATCGCGGCATGAGCGGTGGGGTGGCGCTCGCGCTGCTTGCCGCGGTGCTCGTCGGACACTTCCAGCCAGACGCGTGGCTTGCGGCCATGCCATTCGTGGTCCTCTGGGCCGCCTCCCCCGCCATCGCCGTGTGGATCAGTCGCGCCCCGCTCGTCGCGGGTCGCCTGGTGGTCACGGACGCCGACGTCCGCGCATTGAGACTGATCGCCCGCCGCACCTGGCGCTACTTCGAGACGTTCGTTACGGCGGATGACCACATGCTGCCGCCTGACAACCTCCAGGAGGATCCGCGCGCGCTGCTGGCGCATCGAACCTCTCCCACCAATGTCGGCCTCTATCTCCTCTCCGCCATCAGTGCGCGCGACTTCGGCTGGGCCGGGACGAGCGAGACCGTGGAGCGGTTGGAAGCGACATTCGCGACGCTGCGGCGCCTGCAGCAGCATCGCGGTCATTTCTACAACTGGTACGACACCCGCGATTTGCGCCCTCTGGAGCCGCGCTACGTCTCTTCCGTGGACAGCGGCAACCTGGCCGGCGCATCTCATCGCACTTGCCAATGCGTGCCGGGAGTGGATCGATGATCCCGCGGTCACCCCTGTCTCATGGGCCGGGGTTGCAGACTCTGTGCAGCTCGCGCGCCACGCCCTGCAGGACCTGCCTGCTCGACGTACGCACCCACACGATCGCCTCCGCACAGCTGGAACATGCTCTCGAGGCACTCGGCGCCGCGCTTCGCGACAATGCAGCAGACCCTGCGAAGCCCGCAGCGCGACTACCGGCGATGGCAGCTGCTGCAGCGATCCTCGCCGATATTGCACGGACACTGTCCGGCGAGCTGGGCGATGAGCTCGGCGGCGAGATACTCTTTTGGTCAGAGGCAGCACGTCGCTCAGTCGCCAGCTGGGAGCGCGATCTCGCGCTGACGGACGAGGGCACGTCGAGTTTGCGTCAGCGGCTGGCGACGCTTGAAGCGACAGCGCGCGGCATGGCCGAAGCGATGCAGTTCGCATTTCTGCTTGATCCCGAGCGCCGACTCCTCTCGATCGGCTACCGCGCGACAGACGGCACGCTCGACCCGAGCTGCTACGACTTGCTGGCCTCCGAGGCGCGTCTGGCCAGCTTCGTGGCCATCGCCAAGAACGACGTTCCGGCCCGCCACTGGTTTCGGCTCGGGCGCCCGGTGACGCCGGTTGAACACGGGGCCGCGCTGATCTCCTGGTCGGGATCGATGTTCGAATACCTGATGCCGTCGCTGGTCATGCGCGCGCCATTCGGCAGTCTCCTGGAACAGACCAGTCGTCTGGTCGTTGAACGCCAGATCCACTACGGCACCGAGCTGCGCATCCCCTGGGGCGTTTCGGAATCCGCCTACAATGCGCGCGACGTCGAGCTCACCTACCAGTACTCCAACTTCGGCGTACCAGGACTGGGGCTCAAACGGGGCCTGAGCGAGAACACCGTGATCGCTCCATACGCGACGGCCCTGGCCGCGATGGTTGATCCACAGCGCGCGGTGCTCAATTTCGCGCGACTCAACGCGCTCGGCGCACGCGGCCGGTACGGCTTCTTCGAAGCGCTCGACTACACCCGCAGCCGCCTGCCTGAGGGATCCCGGGTCGCCATCGTTCGGGCATTCATGGCGCACCATCAGGGCATGACCGTGGTTGCCATCGCCAACGTCCTCTTCGACGGCAGAATGCGCGAGCGGTTCCACGCCGAGCCGAGCATCCAGGCGACCGAATTGCTGTTGCAGGAACGCGCACCGCGCGACGTCGCAGTGGCTCATGTCCGCGCGGAAGAAGCCGGCACCGCAACGCAGCTCAGCGAGGTGAACCTCCCGGAGGCGCGACGTTTCCGGACCCCGCACCAGTCTACGCCGCAAACTCATCTGCTCTCGAACGGCCGCTATTCGGTGATGCTTACCGCCGCCGGCTCCGGCTACAGTCGCTGGCAGGATCTCGCCGTGACCCGCTGGCGCGAGGACCCCACGCGCGACGCAGCCGGCAGCTATTTCTTTCTGCGCGACATCGAGAGCGGTGCCCTGTGGTCCGCCGGTTATCAACCAAGCGGCGTGGAACCCGACGCCTACGCGGCGACCTTCACCGAAGATCGGCTGGAATTCATCCGCAGCGACGCTGCGATCACCACCATCATGGAGGTACTGGTTTCGCCCGAAGAGGACGCCGAGGTGCGCCGCATATCGATTGTGAACGGCGGCAACCGCATGCGCGACCTCGAGATCACATCATACTGCGAGCTCGTGCTTGCACCCCCGGCGGCCGACGCGGCGCATCCGGCATTTTCAAAGCTCTTTGTGCAGACCGAGTACGTGACGAAGGCGGGCGCGATCCTGGCAACGCGGCGACGGCGCTCACCGGCCGAGCCGCACATCTGGGTAGCCCATCACGCCGTGATCGAGGGTGAGACACTCGGCAAACCAGAGCTCGAGACGGACCGGGCCCGTTTCCTCGGCCGTGGACGCGACATTCATACAGCCGCCGCCATGCTGGCCGGACGGCGCTTGTCGGGCACCGTGGGCGCAGTTCTTGATCCTGTATTCGCGCTTCGGCATCGGGTGCGCGTGCCGGCGGGCGCCACCGTGCGCATCGCTTTCTGGACCAGTGCTGCCGCTTCCCGCGACAGCGTGCTCGACCTCGTCGACAAGCACCAGGAGGCAAACGCCTTCGTCCGTGCGGCCACACTGGCGTGGACCCAGGCGCAGATACAGCTGCGTCACATCGGCATCGACGCGGCCGAAGCCAGCCTCTTTCAGCGCCTGGCCGGCTATGTGCTGTATGCCGACGCGGCAGCGCGTCCATCATCCGATACGATACTCCGCGGTGCCGGCGGACCGGCGGCGCTTTGGGCTCACGGCATTTCCGGCGATCTGCCGGTCGTGCTGCTACGAATCGATGCCGTCGAGGATATCGCCATCGCACGGCAGCTGCTGCGCGCTCATGCATATTGGCGGATGAAGCGGCTGTCCGTCGATCTCGTAATCCTGAACGAACGAACTTCCTATTTTCAGGATCTGCAGATCGCGCTGGAGACACAGCTTCGCATGAGCCAGTCGCAGCCACAGATCGGAGCCGAAAGCGTCGGTGGCTCGGTGTACTTGCTGCGTTCGGATCTGCTCTCGGCAGAAGCGCGCGCACGGCTTGTGTCGGTTGCACGGGTTGTCCTGGTCGCGCAGCGCGGCAATCTGACCGACCAACTGGATCGCCTGCGGGCACCTGTCACAACCACCGCGCGGCGACCGAGCAGCAGCCCGCCTCCCGATGTCGTCGCGACCCCGACGACACCACAAGATCTTGAACTCTTCAATGGACTTGGAGGATTCGCCGCAGACGGACGCGAATACGTCACGCTCCTGGGGCCCGGGCTGGTGACGCCCGCTCCGTGGATCAACGTGATCGCCAATCCCGACTTCGGGTTCCAGATCTCAGCTGAGGGGAGCGGCTTCACGTGGGCGCTGAACAGTCGGGAAAATCAGCTGACGCCGTGGTCAAACGATCCCGTCGCAGACCCGCCAGGCGAGGTGCTGTATCTGCGCGACGAAAAAAGCGGTGAACTGTGGGGACCGACGGCCGCGCCGATTCGGGATTTCGCTGCGCACTACAGCGCCCGGCACGGGCAAGGATACAGCCGCTTCCAGCACTCCTCGCATGGGATCGACCTCGAGTTGACCGTGTACGTCCCGATGGACGATCCCATCAAGATCTCGCGCCTCAAGATCCGCAACACCTCACGCAAATCCCGCAGCCTTTCTGTCACGGCCTACACCGAGTGGGTGTTGGGGCCCTCGCGAGACGCCGCCGCGCCGTTCATCGTCACGGCGATAGATGCGGCTACCGGCGCGATGTTCGCGCATAACCCCTGGAATGCGATGTTCGGGTCGCGCGTGGCGTTCGCGGATCTCGCCGGAAGCCAACGGCAATGGACCGCGGACCGCCGGGAATTTCTCGGGCGGCATGCAACCCTCGATAGACCGGCAGCCCTGACCGCACGCACACCCCTGTCGGGACGTGTGGGCGCAGGGCTCGACCCTTGCTGTGCCCTGAGAACCTACGTGGAACTCGCGGCGGACGAGACGGTGGAAGTGGTCTCCTTCCTGGGGCAAGCCGCGACCGCCGCGGAAGCACAAGCCCTGCTGATCCGTTACCGGTCGGTTGATCTCGATGCGGTCTTGCGCACCGTGGTTCGATACTGGGATGAGTTGCTCGGAGTGGTGCAAGTGAAGACGCCCGACCGCTCCCTGAACATCATGCTCAATCGCTGGCTGCTCTACCAGACGCTCGCCTGCCGCATGTGGGCGCGGTCGGCCTTTTATCAGGCGGGCGGCGCCTACGGATTCCGCGACCAGCTGCAGGACAGCCTGGCGCTGGTTCTTTCCAGGCCCGCGCTGGCGCGTGCGCATCTGCTGCGCGCAGCCGCTCGACAGTTCCTCGAGGGCGATGTCCAGCATTGGTGGCTACCGGCGCACAGGGAATCGAGCGGCGCCGGCGTTCGGACCCGCATTGCCGATGATCGGGTCTGGCTCGCCTACGTTACCGCCCAGTACGTCGAGGCGACCGGGGACGTCGCGGTGCTGGATGAAAGCGTGCCTTTTCTCGAGGGCCAGGCGCTACGACCGGGGGAGCAGGACGCGTATTTTCAGCCTGGCATCTCGGACCGCACCGCTCCGCTCTTCGAGCATTGTGCGCTCGCACTCGAGCAGAGCCTGTCGGTCGGAGAGCACGGCCTGCCCTTGTTCGGCACGGGCGACTGGAACGACGGCATGAACCGCGTAGGCGAGATGGGACGCGGAGAGAGCGTCTGGCTCGGATGGTTCCTGCACGCCACGCTCGTCGCGTTCTCAGCGCTCGCGCGAGCCCGCGATGAGGGTGCGCGCGAGACGGAGTGGCTGACGCACGCGACAGCGCTCAAGAACGCGCTGGAGCGCGAGGCGTGGGATGGCCAATGGTATCGACGGGGCTACTTTGACGATGGCACGCCACTCGGATCGGCCGCGAATGCCGAGTGTCAGATCGACTCCATCGCGCAATCCTGGAGCGTCATCTCCGCGGCCGCCGATCCAATCCGCGCGGCGGGCGCGATGAGCGCCGTGGAGAGCCGCCTCATTCAGCGCGACGCGGGTCTGGCGTTGCTCTTCACGCCGCCCTTCGATCGGGCCGTACCTGACCCCGGCTACATCAAGGGATATCCGCCCGGAATTCGCGAAAACGGCGGTCAGTACACCCACGCCGCCACCTGGTCAGTGATCGCGTACGCGCTGCTCGGTCAGGGAAACAACGCCTGGAAGCTGTTCTCACTTCTCAATCCGGTTAACCGTACGAGCACGCGCGCCGATGTGCATCGCTACAAGGTCGAGCCCTACGTCGTCGCCGCGGACGTGTACTCGGTCCCGCCGCACGTCGGGCGTGGCGGTTGGACGTGGTATACGGGCTCCGCCGGCTGGATGTATCGCGCCGGACTCGAGGGGATTCTTGGATTTCGCGTGCAGGGAGCCAACCTGCTGCTGAATCCGTGCATCCCGGAAAAGTGGCCGCGCTTCGAGATCGTCTTCAGATATGGCTCTGCGCGCTACGAAATCCTGGTCGAGAACCCCCGCGGCGTCAGCCGCGGCATATCGCTCGCCGAGTTGAACGGCAAGGTGGTGCCCTCGGCCTCCCCCACGCGCATTCCGCTGGTGGATGACGGCAATACCCACAGCCTGCGATTGGTCCTGGGGGGTTAGGCAGAGTCTCCTTCGGTTCGCAGCGGGCGCACGCGACCTGCGACACCCGGAGAGCACTCGAGGCGCGCACGATCCCAACCACCCGCATCAGCGGCAGCCTCGTAGGTCTTCGAAAGAAAATCGAGAAGAAGCTCCTCGGGAGCTGCCGCCCGCCGAACCGTGTCGTAAGGCAGGATGTACTCTCCGAGGTTCTCGTCGTAGTACGCGCCAGCCGTGACCGCGCGATCGCGAAAGGTCCTGGGCTCGGGATATGCGTATGAATAGAACGCGGCCTTTGGAAAGGCATCATTTCCAGGCCAGAACCCGGCGCTGCTCACTTCGTGGGAATATGCCTCCCTGGTGACGGCATCCGGCAATCCCGGCACGCCGCCCGGATGCAGGGGCGCGTCTCGTCCGGAGAAGCGGGTGACCGCAAGGTCGAAACTGCCCCAGAAGAAGTGCACCGGGCTTGCCTTGCCCAAAAAGCCGGTACGGAATTGCCTGAAGATCCTGTCCGCCTGGATGAGCACGCGCCAGAACGCATGGGCTGCCGCGGCATCATAGGAGCGGTGGCTGGCGTCGTTCGGGAACGGAATCGGATCTGCCACTTCGTTCGGTGTCTCATGGATCGAGACGACGATGCCGAGCTCGCGTAGCTGTGCCATGAGCTGTCGGTAGAACTCGGCTACCGATTGCGGCGCGAGTACCAGAAAGCGCTCGGCGCCCTGACTCGTTCGGATGCCGAGGCGCTGCGCAATGAAGTCGAATTCCATCTCGAAGATTTCCCGACCGGCCGGGATCGGCAACGTGCCGAGTCCGCGGCTGGTGACGTACAGGGGCACCTGCCAGCTGTGATTGAGCCAGGGCGTAAGAGCCAACCGGGTCTTGCCCACGATTTGAGTCCACAGCTGCAGTGTGACAGCGGTGTCCCTCCAATTCGGGTAGGCCAGTTCCGGCCAGAGCGCTTCAGCGGTGCTCATGCGCGCCTCCTGCGGACGGTCGGCATCACCACAAGTTACCTTTTCGCTGAGCGTGCGAGCCACGTGTCGAGATGGCTCGCGAAGGCATTCCGGTCCGCCTGCGTGAGCGCTGGCGGACCGCCGCCGGTATGGCCGCTCGCGCGCATCGTGTCCATAAAATCGCGCATAGTCAGTACGCCTCGTATGGTGTCCGGTGAGTAACGTTCGCCGCGCGGATTGAGCGCTTCGGCGCCTTTCGCGATGATCGCCGCTGCCAGCGGAATATCCGCTGTAATGACCAGATCGCCCGGTGCCGCACGCTGCACGATTTCGTTGTCCGCCACATCGAAGCCAGCAGCCACCTGCAGCACGCGCAGGCTGGGCACCCGCGGAATGGCGAGGACCCGATTGGCGACCAGGGTCACGGTGACGCCGGTGCGGTCCGCGGCCCGGAAGAGGATCTCTTTGATGACGTTTGGACAGGCATCCGCGTCGACCCAGATGCTGGCAGTCGCCACGCTCGCACCCATTTCTCAGTTTGCTTTTCCAGGCCACGATATTAAGCACGTGCCCGCCAGCGCGGCGACTTTACGGACTGGTGATCTTCTTACTCTCTGAATCTCCTCCGGAGCTCGCAGTCGGGTTTAGGCTCCTCTCCCGGGCACCAAGTCCTTATTGTTCAATCTTGCATCTCTCTTTCTTCGACTGCTTTCGAGCCATCAGGGACTCGGACCAACGGCTGCTGGAGTGCGAACCTGCACGCGCGCGGTGGCATCCCCAGCCGCGCGCGCAGACGCCGGGCTGCTCCGCGACAGCGACACGGCGTTCAGTTTCGCGGCCGTTATAACCAGCTGAGCGAGGGAGCCGACACCCATCTTGCGCATCACTTTGCCGCGATGCGCCTTGACCGTGATTTCAGAAATTTCCAGTCGTCCCGCGACCTGTTTATTCAATAGACCCGACACAACCAAAGCCATCACTTCCCGCTCGCGCCGGGAGAGCGTCCCGTATCGCCCGCGCAGCGACCGCAGCTCCGTCTGCCTGGCGATCGCGCTGCGGCTGAGCTCGAGCGCGCCGCGGATCGCGGTCAGCACCGTGTGGTCACTGGACGGCTTCATCAGGAATTCGACGGCGCCGGCCTTAATGGCGCGGACTATGATCGCCGTATCGAAGTGACTCGCGAGGAAGATCAGAGGAATGTCGGGTCGGTCGGCGAGACGCATTTGCAGTTCCAGACCGCTCAATCCGGGGAGAGTTACGTCCAACACCAGGCAACTGGGGTTCGGCCCGTCGGCCTGGGCGACGAATTCCTCCGCCGAGCTTAGTGTTCTGGCGCGCCAGCCTTCGCGGCAAATCAGCGCTTCGAGAGAGCAGCGAACTGACGGGTCAGGATCGACGATGAACACAGTGGGCGTCGTCACTGAGGCATGCAAACTCGTCCATTCCGAAGGCTGTTCACGCAAATTCATTGCCGTCTCCTCCTGAACTACTGACGCCGCCGTCACCGAAGGCCCTCATCTGCGGCGTGTCAGAGTGGTTTATCGCCCGCTGGTGGACGGTAGCCAGGAGCAAGGGCTTCCTGGAGTAACGGCGGCGCAACTTACGGTACGTAACCACATGGTTCCGGTGCGCCCCCTGCACGCCGCAAGCCCTGGAGGGCCGGAGACTTGGGTTCCTGCACCGCGTGATATCATTAAGCGAAGAATTGCCACTGATTTCAGCCACTAGCGGCAGCGCGGCCGGCTTGAAGGGACCTACCGTTTGGCGCCGAATGCAGCTACCGTCAGCCGCCATGTGGATCAGGCTTTGAGCTCACCGTTGTTTCGCAAGGCTGACCGACAGTCCAGATTCTTGCGATTCGTAGTCGATGCGGCGCTTCAGTCTCCCGAAGCAGCCATCAAGGAATTCGAGATCGGGATGGCTGTGTACGACCGCCGCCCAGACTACGATCCGCGCACGGATCCGATCGTACGCGTGGAGGCCGCCAGGTTACGGGCGCGTCTGCGTGAATACTACGAGACCACGCCACCCGATGTGGTGCGCATCGACATCCCCAAGGGCCACTACGTTCCGCAGTTCATCTCGGTCAGAGGTCAACCCGCACAGTCGGCCCCCGACCTGTCCATATTGGTGGCGCCGTTCCGCAGCCTCAGTCCCGACCCGGGTGATCAAAATTTCTGTGACGGGCTGACCGAGGAGGTTCTCCACCAGCTCGCGCAGACTCCTCGACTGCGAGTGATCACTCAATCGGCCGCTGCCTGGGTCGAACAAAGAGAGGGGCCCAGGCCGCGCTTTCTATTGGAGGCCAGCGTCCGGCGGGCCGGTGCGCAAATCAGGCTCACGCTCCACCTGATGGAACTGACCGGCGGTGGCTCGACGCATCTCTCGAACGTCTATCGAGCCACCATGGACGATCTTTTCGTCACGCAGGAGCGGTTGGCGGAGGAGATTTGCGGTGACATTTCCGCAACCCTTGATGTCGGTGAAGCGGAATAGCGACATGGACTCGATCACCATCGGCCGTCTGCGCGAGAGTGCCTCGCTGCTACCTGTGGGAGAGCTCGGCCCGGTCCATGAGTTCTATCGGCGTTTATTCGAGCTCGCACCCGATGCCCGGCCAATGTTCACTCGACACATGGACCTGCAAGCCAGGAAGTTTGCGGATATGTTGGCGTGGGTCATCGAACATCTGGAAAAACCCGACGAACTCTGCAGGGAAGTGCGCAACCTGGGCGCGCGCCACAGGGGCTATGGTGTCAGCGCGGACCATTATGCCCCGGTTGGCTCGGCGTTGATCTGGATGTTCAAGCACGCTCTGGGCGATCGCTTCACCGTGGAGATGGAGGAAGCCTGGCTGGAGGCCTACGCCTTCATCAGCCTCGAGGCGGAGCGTGGTTCTCGCGAAGCGGTCGCCGGTGAGCGGTCAGAGTCGAGGGCGCATTCGCAGGATCAACCGAAGACCTGATCGACGAACTCGGGCTACGGTTGATTCAGCGAGCTGTGCCGCCGTTACGGCCGGCGCAAGCCATTCAGGAAACGCCTGGTAATGAACGCAACCTCATCGGCTGCGGTGTCCAACGCAAAATGGCCGCCATCAAGAACGTGAACTTCGGCCTGCGGAACGTCCTTGCGATAGGCCTCGGGCTCCGACAAATCGAATGAGAGATCGTACTTACCCCAGAGCACCAGCATTGGAGGCTGGTTTTTCTGCAGCCACTCCTGCCATTTTTGGTACGAGGCAACGTTGGTGCGATAGTCGTAGAAAAGATCGGTTTGAATCTCGCGCTGCTCTGCTTGTGACAGGAATCTGAACTCATCGGTCCACAGATCGGGATCGTAGCGACCAACGTCAGGGTCGCCCCCCACGTGTCTCCTCCTGGCTGCCGCCAGTGACAGCAGGTCCGCGCGGAGCGCCGCCTGGTTCGCCGCGCGGTCGCTCCAGAAGGCCCGCCGGACATCCCAGGAGAGGCTCAGTCCTTCGTCGTGCGAAACGGCGTTCTGCACTATCAGGGCCGCAATTCGCCCGGGGGCGGCCATTGCGAGGCGAAAACCAACGGGTCCGCCGTAGTCCTGCATATAGAGTGCGTATCTCGACGAAGGCAGGACAATTTCAACAAACCGCTGCATCACTTCGGCATATCGCTCGAAGCTGTAGTCGAAGGCCCCCGTGTCGGGCCAGTCGCTGTGGCCAAATCCCGGGTAGTCGGGAGCTACGAGCCGGAAATCGTCGGTCAGCCTTGCAAATAACGGCTCGAACATCCGGGAGGAGGACGGAAGGCCATGCAGGAGAAGAATCGCCGGCCCGTCGCGCGGACCCCCATCGCGGTAGAAGATGTTCAGGCCATCGACCGAAACCGTCTGATAGCGGGTTGCCATGGGTGCATGCTCACCCGCTCACGCTGGCAACTCCTCGCCAGCCTGTTCCCGGACCATGTAGTCGGCGTACCACTCCGCCCACTTCTCGTCTCTCCTGCCGGTGCGCTTCTCGTGCTGGCCGTGGGCGGTCTCGGCACGTCGGAGCGCTCCCGCGAGCTCGCCCGAAGACCCGAAAGTCGTGTGGTCGGCCTCCACCCGATCGGGCAGTCGCAGGGTAACTTCCTGCAACAGCCAGCTGTTGCCATCCGGGTCACTGAACGAAGCGTATGAGGCGTAACTCTCGTGCGCCGGATCCGGTCCGCTCTGGCGGCCGTCCGGACCGTCCAGGTGGAACACGTCGCCGACATCAACCCCATGGGCGATGAGGTCCGCACGCGCCGCCTCGATGTCGGCGACTACCAGATAGACACGCTGCGCGGAACCGGGCTTAGCGCTGGTAAGTCCGGTGCCGAATTGGATCGAGCACGGGGACTCACGGGGCGTGAACTGCACGAGGCGGAACGCGTTCTCCGCAGCAATGTCGGCGTCGAGCCTCCAGCCCAAACTGCCGTAAAAGCGCTTGGCGCGATCGGCGTCTGAGACCGGGATGGTGACGACCTCGAGTTTCATGCCCACCGGCTGCGCCTTCGGGTCGGCTGCGCGAGGAGCTTGGGTAGTGCTCACGTCGGACTCCTTGGGCTACCGCGCCCGAAACGGGCGCTCAGGATCCGATCAAAGTCGACGCGCCGAATCATATCTATTGCACCTTGGTATCGAATGCGTCGCCCGCGGATTCCGCGCGCGCATCGTATTCGATCAGGTTGGTGCGCGAGCGGCGGCCGTTGCGCGCCTGGAACGGACAAGTCAGTGGTCTTTGTGGAGCGCGTGTCCGACTGAGGCAAAGAGCGCCTTGGCCGCATCGCCCTGCGCCTTGAGCGCCCGGGCCGTGTCCTCGCCCTGGGGACCTGATGCCTTGAGATACGCAAGATTGGCGTGTGCCATGTCGCCTGCTGACTGGTAGCACGCACCGGCGTGTTGATACTCCGCTCTCTCGAAGAGCTTATCGGCGAGCACCGCCGCCGCGTGGGGGCTTGCGGCCTCGCATACGCGCGGCGCCTCGGCGGCAGGGTCCGCAAAGGCCCCATGCGCCAGCGCAACTCCCGCCAGACCCGCGAAAAGCACTCTCCGAAGCAGTTGAGACAGCACCTTATCCTCCCTCGTCATCCTGAAGGTTCAACGAGGGCTGCGCGAGACGCTGGCGTGGGGCTTGCGCACTGGCCAGAAGAGAGAGGCGAGCCCGAGCGCGGGGACAACCTGGCCGCTCACAACACTCCGAACGAGGAGCACCCGATGGATGCAGCGTGTCCGCGCAGGAAACCGTCGAAAAAGGAGAGAGGCCCTGCCGCTACTTTCGAGAGAGGTGCGCGGGGCGCGACGCTTGCTTCAGCCGTGCCCGCCGCGTGCCGCCGCTGGCACGGACTCCTCTGCGACGGCTCGCCGGCAAGCTGGCACCGATCGGCGGAGTCGGCGGCGGGCAGGGACGCGGCGCCAGCTGCCCCTATTGACCGCAGGCGTATATTGGAGCGGACGCTTTGGTACTGGCCATCAATCGGGGGGCGCAGCGGTGTTCGAGAATCTCAACTACGAGGAGCTGAGACGGCGGGCCAACGAGCCCCTGTCCGCGCGGGTCATCGCAACGCTCGAGGCGCGCGGTGAGCGCCGCAAGGTGTCGGCCGGCGAACCGCTCTTCCACGTCGACGACCGCGAGTACCCTCTCGTTCACACGATTTCGGCCACTCTCGAGCTCAAGGACCCCGACGGCCTGGTGCTGGGGACCATGGATCCAGGGCAGTTTACCGGTGAACTGGCGCTGCTCTTCGGGCAGACGGCCTTCGCCGACTGCGTGGCCGTCAAGCCGGGCGAGGTCCTGCTGGTCGCGCCGAACGTGATCGCCGAGCTGGTACAGGTCGACCCCGAGGTGAGCGATGCCCTGCTGCCCGCCTTCGCCGCCCGGCGCCTGCTCCTCATGCAACGTCAACAGGGCACGCTGACCCTGGTGGGTCGCGAAGGATCGGCGGTTCTGCAGCGGCTGCTCGAATTCGCCGAGCGCAATCGCATCCCTTACCGCTGGCTCGACCCCGCGGATCCCTCTCAGAACGCGCAGATTCAAGCACGAGGACTCGACCCTGCGCGCGTTCAGGTGGTCGTGCGGGGCCGGCACGTGCTGCCCGAACCCTCGGTGGCGGCGGTGGCGCGTGCGCTCGGACTCGAGCTCGCCGCGGATCACAGCGAGCCCGTAGATCTCATCATCGCCGGAGCGGGACCGGCCGGCTTCTCAGCTGCGGTGTACGGCGCTTCGGAGGGTCTGAAGACCATCCTGTTCGATGACGTCGCGATCGGCGGCCAGGCGGCGGCCTCGTCGCGCATCGAGAACTTCCTCGGGTTTCCCACGGGAGTCTCCGGCGCCGATCTCGCCTTCAGAGCGGAGCTGCAGGCGATCAAGTTCGGCGCAAAGGTGGCTCTGCCACGGCAGGCGCAGAAGCTCGAGCGCAGCCGCGAGCCCGGGTACTACGAGATCACCCTCGACGACGGCTCGATTCTCCGGGGACGCGCGCTCGTGATTGCGACGGGCGCCCGGTATCGCAAGCTCGGCGTGTCCGATGAGGACCGCTTCCAGGGCGCAGGGCTTTATTACGCCGCCACCGAACTCGAGGCCCGCACCTGCAAGGATCAGGAGGTCGTGGTGGTCGGCGGAGGGAATTCCGCGGGTCAGGCGGCGATGTTTCTGGCTGCGCGGGCATCCTGCGTGCGTCTCGTCCATCGCGGACGCAATCTCTCCGACAGCATGTCGCAGTATCTTCTCGAGCGTCTGCGTCATGCGGCCAATGTCAGCATCGAGACTGGCTCACAGGTGACTGAGCTCTCGGGCGACGAGCGCCTCCGCGGCCTCAAGATCCGCGACAGCGCAGGAGCCATCGCCGAGCGCTCGGTCGGCGGACTCTTCATCATGATCGGCGCGGATCCCTGCACCGGGTGGCTCAAGGATGTGGTGCGTCTGGATGACCGTGGTTTCATCCTGACCGGGGAGGCCTGCGGCCCGGATGCGCCCTCTCCCTTCAACGTGTTTCAGACCAACCTGCCGGGGGTATTCGCGGTGGGAGACGTCCGGTCCGGGTCGGTGAAGAGAGTTGCGTCCGCGGTCGGTGAAGGGTCGGTCGTCGTTCAGGCGATTCACGCCCGACTCGCTGCGTTACGACAGGCGCCGACACCGGAGCCGGTGGCGCAGACATTGTGAACGAGAGGGCGTTGCGCAGTGCAGGTTACTCGGCTGACTTAGCGGCCTTCTCGATGAGCGCCGCGACCTCTTTGGCGTGCGTCAGGAAAAGCGCATGGGGGCCCGGCAGCTCGATCGTCTCGGACTTGGCCCGCTGGGCCATGAATCGCAGCAGCTCCGGATCGATCTCGCGATCCTTGGTTCCGACCGTCGCATAGCTCGGCTTTTTCGACCAGCCCGCGACCGTCACGGTCGCATCGAAAGACGCAACCGCAATCGGTTGCTGCGAGATTGCCATGAAGTGCGCCACGGACTGCGGCACACCGCCGGCGAAGTCCGCGGCGAAAGCCTCGGGCTTGATGTAGACGAATCCTGTTCCGTACGGCACGATATTCTTGCCGCCCGCGGGGGGAGTCTTGTTCTGCAGCCCACCCGCCGTCTCGCCGACCTGCGGTTGGAAAGCGTCGACATAAACCAGACTCTTGACGGACGCGTGAGCGCCCAACTCGGTGATGATCATCCCTGCCCAGCTGTGACCCACGAGCACGCATGGCCCGGAGCGGTCGAGCACGGCACGGGTGGCCGCCACATCGGCGTCGAAGGAGGTGAGCGGCTCCTGCACGACGTGTACGGTGTAGCCGCCCTTCTCCAGGATGCCGGCCACCGGCTTCCAGCCCGAGCCGTCGGCAAAGGCGCCGTGGACCAGGACCACGTTCTTCACTTCGCCATGAGCGATGGCGGCCAGGCACGTGACGAGCAGGCCTGAAAGGAATGCCGGGATCTTCATTGAGCGCCTCATTTGGTCAGCAGAGCTGCAAATGATCGCAACACACAGACACCGGCCCGAGCCAGTGCACGAAGGTATCGCTAAGGGACTACCTGTCCTTCGGGAGGCCCTCGGCCGAGGACGTCCGGCAAGGCGTGGCCCTGCTCCGTGAAGAGAAGCGACACGGAGTTGAGGCAGTGACGCTCACCGGTCGGCGGCGGACCGTCCGGGAAACACGTGACCCAAATGACTGCCGCAGCGCGCGCAGATCTCTTCTACGCGCATCATGCCGTAGCTCGTGTCGCGCACCCGCCGAATGTGCCGCTCGTCGAATGGCTGGAAGAAGCTCGGCCATCCGGTACCGGAATCGAACTTGGCGCTCGATCGGAAGAGCGGCAACCCGCAAAACCGGCACGTGTAGATGCCGTCTTTGTGGTTATCCAGAAACACCCCGCAGAACGGGGCTTCGGTACCGTGTGCGCAGCAACACGTGCCGCTCATCAGGCGTCAGCGCCGCCGTGATCGCAGCGCGCTGCTGCTCAGCTGGGTGGAGTCAGATCGAAGTTGAGCACGAGCGAATACTGCCCGCATCCGAATGTGAAGTCGAATGCCGCAACTCCCGGGTCGCTGAATTCAACCTCCAACATGTGATCGCGTGACGGGGAGAGCGCCCCATAGCGCTCCGATCAGGGCGCCCCGCTCACGACCCAACGCCTGGCCACGTCCATACCTCAGCTCGCTCCTCTTCACGCGTCGTGATTCGAGCGCAACTGGACCCGCAATGCGATGAAACGATGGTGTCTATAGCTAGGCGCCGAGCGACGCCCGGGGGATGCGAGCACGGCAGCGCATGATATGCTTCGCTTCATGAAAACCGCCGGGCCCGGAATCGACGCGGTATTCCTCGAAAAGCAGCGTCAGGAATTGCTGCGATTGCGCTCGAGCCTCATTGCCGCCTCGGAGGCGGCCGAATCAGAGGAAGCGCAGATCAAGACGCAGCGTACGAGCGATGCCCTGGAGCAGGAAGACGACGCGCAGGGACTCGATGCCCTGGAGCGCGAAGACTTCCTCGTCGGCCGTAGCGTCGATCGGCTGCAACGTGTCAATCGAGCCTTGAAGAAGATCGAGGAAGGCAGCTACGGTTTGTCCGACGAGAGCGGCAAACCGATTCCGCGGGAGAGACTCGAAGCGCTCCCTGACGCGCTCTATACCCTGAGCGAGGAACGCTCGCTTGAAGGCAAGCGCCGCCAGGGAGGCGACCGCCGCTGATTACCGCGGTCACTGCGGCTCCATACCTGGTCCGCACGGCAAGCGCGCTTCAGCGCTTCTCATACGGATGGAAGATGTAATCCTTTGCCTTCACCACGGTATGGCACGCGAACCCGCAATCCGAAGCGCTTGTTGCGTCAGCCGTGTACTTGCCGGATGCGGCGTCATAGTTGAACACCGCGTATCCCCAACCGCCGCTTTTGGCAAATCTCTTGCTGTCCTTTTCCATGACGAAGGCCTGCGTGAAGGTATCCGGCACGTCCACGGGGAACTGTGCCTCGGTGCTCTTCTTGAACTTCCACTGCAGCTTCACGATCCTCGAGCCGTCCGGGAAGAGCTGATCGTTCACTGGAACGCCGGCCTTGAAGGCCTTGATCATGGTCGGGTCACCGACGATCACTTTCTGCACCTCATCGGTGCGCGCTGAGGAGACCACGGCCCAGTCCTCGTATCCCCTGAAGTCGGAGAATTTGATTCCGCTCGGGGAGATGAGCGAATACTTTTCCTGGGCGTAAGCGGCCGCGCCACCCAGGGCGACCGCCAGGGCTACGCCCGCCGCAAGTTTGCTGTTGGATCTCATGTGTTCCCCCTTGGCAGCTGTGATGGCCGCCTGCCTGGCCGGTGACATCGAGTAAACCGCACTCTCCGGCTGATTACAGTTGGACAAAGGTGTAAATGGGTGCGGCCCCGCATAGACCAAGGTGCAATGGACCCGCGCCCGCCGCGCCGTACGATCACTGCCGCGCACGAACCTGGCTAGCTAAAGGAGCATCCTCGCATGTCAACTCCTTCCACTCGGGCAGGCGTCCTCTACCCCAGTCCCGCCGCGCTCAGGAATCATTGGGTGCTGTTCCTCGTCGAGGGCATCGTGCTCCTGATCCTGGGCAGCGTTGCGATCCTGGTACCGGTCATCGCCTCCGTAGCCGCCACAATATTCTTCGGGTCCCTGCTCCTGGTGAGCGGATGCGTCGGGCTCATCGCGACGCTGCGCATCGGACGGGTGCCGGGCTTCACGTGGTCGCTGCTCTCGGCGCTCGTTACGGTCGCGGCGGGCGTGTTGCTCCTGTGGTGGCCGTTGCAGGGCGTCGTATCACTGATCGCCGTGCTGACCGCTTTCCTGTTCCTCGACGGAATCCTGACGATCCTGTACGCACTCGACCATCGCCGGGCGCTCTCGGGCCGCTGGCGGTGGATGCTCGCCAGCGGCATCCTCGACATTCTGCTCGCCGTGGTGCTTGTCATCCTGCTTCCGGGAGCCGCGTTCTGGGCGCTCGGCCTGCTCGTCGGCATCGACATGATCTTCGCAGGGTGGGCGCTGATCCTCATGACGCTCCATGCCCGGCACATGCACGGGCACAGGACGCCGACCGGGTCGGCTGCGGCGACCTGAGCATCCGGCGCTGCTTCAGCGCCCGGCTGAATCCGACCGGCGGCTCGCTTCGTAGAGAAACCAGGTGCGCCGCTCGGTCTCGTCGATCCACACCTCGATGAGACTCGCCGTGGCGATATCGCCGTACTCCTCGCAGACGTGATGCGCCTCGCGTAGCCGGCTGGTCAGCGTCTTGTTGTCCTCGCGGAGCTCCGCGAGCATGTCGGAGGGCTCGACGTAATCCGCATCGTTATCGGCGATGCGCTGCATCCGCGCGATCTGCCCGACGGAACGCAACGTCGCGCCGCCCACCTTGCGAACACGCTCGGCAATGGGGTCGGTCATCGCAAAGATCTGATCGGCCTGCTCATCGAAGAGCAGGTGATAGTCGCGGAAGTGCGGACCGCTCAAGTGCCAATGAAAGTTCTTGGCTTTCAGGTAAAGAGAGAATACATCCGCCAGGATCGCATTCATGGCCCCGCCGATGTCGCGGGTCGCCTGCGGCGAGAGGTCGGTGGGGGTGACCAAAGCGCCACGCAGCGGCGTGGCGGTCCGGCTCTTGTGCTGTGCATTGTGGGTCATGACGAAGGATCCTCCCGTTCGGACTTCCATTAAGACGCATCGCATCAAACGCCCCGCGCCACGTCGATTGGACGTTGGTAGCGACTGCGTCTCCCGACAGCCTGGTATGACTGACACCATGGTCCAAGAGACCGCAAGCTGGTCCCGTGCTTCACTAAGCCTGCGTGTGAGTGGCGTGGAGGAAATCCCGTGGATGAAGACTCGCGCAGCCCAGGCAAGCTGAGCCGACGGGAAGTATTGGCCGCCGGCAGTGCGGTGATGCTGGTCGGTGCGTCGATGAGCCGCGCTGAGACGATCGCGGGCCACCTGCCCTGGGTCCCCAATGCGGGCAATCCCCCTCTCCCGGCCACTCCCGGTCCGTGGCTGTATTTCACCGCCGCCGAGGGCCGCGCCGTCGAAGCCCTCGCGAACCGGATCATTCCACCGGATGCGGACACTCCGGGTGGCAAGGATGCAGGGTGCGCGGTATTCGTGGACCGCCAGCTGGCCGGGCCCTACGGCCGGCAGGAAGGTCTCTACGTGGCGGGACCCTTCGAGACCGGAGCCAAAAACCAGGGCTCACAGTCTCCCGAGAACCCTGCCCAGCAGTACCGCGAGTGGTTGGCCGCATTCGATCGTGCCTGCGCCGCCCAGCACGGGGGCAAAGTGTTCGCGGACCTCGCCGCGAACGAGCAGGACGCCGTACTCCAGAGGCTCGAGAAGGGGGATCTCAAGCTCGAGGGTGTCAATGGCCAGGCATTCTTCGACCAGGCCATCAAGGACATCCAGATGGGTTTCTTTGCCGACCCGGTGTACGGCGGCAATCGCAACATGGTTGCCTGGAAGATGATCGGCTTCCCGGGTGCTCGCTACAACTACCTCGACTGGGTGAACCGGCACAACGAGCGCTTCCCGCTGCCGCCGGTAAGCATCACCGGCCGCGCGGAGTGGACTCCGAAGGGTGGCTAAGGTGGTCATGTCACGCAGACTCCCGAAGAAGGACGTCGTCATCATCGGGCTCGGCTGGACGGGCGCCATCATGGCGCAGGAGCTCACGGAGGAGGGACTCGACGTCATCGCGATCGAGCGCGGGCCCTGGCGGGACTCCCCGACCGATTTCCCGCCGACCTACATGCAGGACGAGTTGCGCTATCGCATCCGCCATGAGCTCTTCCTGTCACCCGCGCAGAACACCTTCACCTTCCGCAACAAGGTCAGCCAGACGGCGCTCCCGATTCGTTCCTGGGGCGCGTTCATGCCGGGAAACGGCGTCGGTGGAGCGGGCGTCCACTGGAACGGCGAGATCTGGCGGTTCCTCCCGTCCGACTTCGTACTCAAGACCCACCTGACGCAGCGCTACGGGGCGAAGTTCCTGCCACCGGACATGACGATCCAGGACTGGGGGGTCACGTACCAGGAGCTCGAGCCCTGTTACGACAAGTTCGAGTATCTCTGCGGCGCATCGGGAACGGCCGGCAACCTCAACGGCAAGATTCAGGACGGGGGAAATCCCTTCGAGGGAGCACGCTCCCGGCCGTACCCGAATCCCGCGCAGGAACAGCCCTTCGGCTATCAGCTTTTCGCCAAGTCGGCGCGCGAGCTCGGCTACAAGCCCTTTCCCCAGCCCTCCGCCAATCTCTCGCGTCCTTACCAGAATCCGCTCGGGTTGCGGCTCGGCGGCTGTACCTATTGCGGTTTCTGCGAGTGGTTCGGCTGTGCGAACTACTCGAAGGCCAGCCCGCAGACGACCATCCTGCCGGTGCTGCTACGCAAGCCCAACTTCTCGGCGCGCACGAACTCGGAGGTTGTCAGGATCAACACCGACTCTGCCGGCAAGCGCGCGACCGGCGTCACGTTCGTCGACACCAGCGGGGAACAATGGGAACAGCCGGCGGAGCTCGTGATCCTGGCGGCGTATTCACTCTTCAATGTGCAGCTGCTGCTTCATTCAGGGATCGGCCGGCCCTATGACCCGGTTTCGCAGAAGGGCGTGATCGGCCGCAACTACACGCATCAGACCGTCTCGACAGCCGTCGGATTCTTCGATCATAAGAAGTTCAACTTCAATCCCTTCATCGCCTCGGGCTCGATCGGCATGTGCGTCGATGAGTTCAATGGGGACAACTTCGACCACGGCCCCCACGGCTTCGTCGGAGGCGGCTACGTCGGCCACGTGCAGACCGGCGCCCGGCCGATCGAAACCACCCCGACGCCTCCCGGGACGCCGCGCTGGGGCAGCGCGTGGAAGGAAGCGGTGCGCGACAACTACCTGAGCACCATTAAGCCCGGTACCGGTGTGCATGGCAGCTTCTACGCCTACCGCGACGTCTACCTCGACCTCGATCCCACTTATAAGGATCATTTCGGGCGGCCGCTGATGCGCATGACCATCGATCTGCATGACAACGAGATCAGGCAGAACCGCTTCCTGACCGACAAGTTTGCCGAGATCGTCCAGGGGATGGGCGCACGGGAGGTGGTGAAGACCTACCGCACCGGGCCCTACGACATCACTCAGTATCAGACGACGCACCTGAACGGCGGCGTCATCATGGGAGCGGATCCCAACACCAGCGCCCTGAATCGCTATCTGCAGAGCTGGGATGTACCGAACCTCTTCGTAACGGGCGCCAGTGCCTTCCCGCAGAACGCCGGCTACAACCCCACCGGAACGGTTGGAGCGCTCGCCTACTGGTCAGCCGCCGCCATCCGCAATCAATACCTCAGGAAACCCGGGAAGCTGGTCGATGCGTAGCCGCGCACGCGCCGCCTTCCTGCGGGCCGCTTTGACATCGGCCGCTCTCCTGCTGGCGCCCATCGGCGTGTGGGGCGGGCAGGTGGATCCGCAGGACTTCACGCAGCTCGAACAGGGGCGTTATCTCGCGTTGGTCGGGGACTGCGCCTCGTGCCACACGGTTCCCGGCAGCGGGCAGCCGTACGCCGGCGGCCGCGCGATCGAGACTCCGTTCGGCGATCTCCTGGCCTCGAATATCACGCCGGATCGGGAGACGGGGATCGGCGGCTGGACCGACGATGAGTTCGATGCGGCGGTTCGCCGGGGACGCCGGCCCGACGGCTCGCGCCTCTACCCCGCGATGCCCTACAACGCCTACACCCGCATGTCGCGCGCGGACGTGCTGGCGCTGCGGGCCTACCTGAATACCGTGCCGCCGGTCAGGAACGCGGTCGAGGACAACACATTGCCCTTCCCCTATGACGTGCGCGCGGCGGTCAGCGTATGGGACGGACTGTACTTCACCGAAGGCGAATATCAGCCCGACGCGCACCAGTCCCGCGACTGGAATCGCGGCGCGTATCTCGTGACCGGACCGGCGCATTGTGCGGCCTGCCATACGGCCAAGTCATTCCTCGGCGGAGACAAACAGAGCCGGTACCTCGAAGGATCGCCGCTGCAGGGATGGTTCGCACCGAGCATCACCGACGACAAGAACCTCGGCCTTGGCGGCTGGACGAGCCAGGAGGTCGTGGCCTATCTCAAGACCGGCCACAACCGGATCGCCGCCGCAACCGGGCCCATGGCCGAAGTGGTGGAGCTCTCCACCTCGCAGATGACCGAGGCGGATCTCACGGCCATCGCCACTTACCTCAAGTCGCTCGGGGGCGTGAGCCGGCTGCCTCCTGCGCTGAGTTCGGGCGATCCCAGGATGGTCGCCGGTGGAGCGATCTATCGCGATCAGTGTTCCGCCTGTCACGGCCTCGACGGCCACGGCACGCCGCTGTTGTTCCCATCCCTCGCCGACTCGTCGCTCGTGCGGGCCCCGGATCCGGCAAGCCTGGTACGGGTCGTGCTGCGCGGGAGCCGCAGCGTCGGCACCGCGGCTGAGCCGACCGCACCCGGCATGCCCGCCTACGGCGCGCAGCTCGACGATGCCCAGGTCGCGGCGGTCCTCACCTACATCCGCAATGGCTGGGGACGCGGATCGTCGCCCGTGTCCGAAGACGTCGTGGCCCGCGCGAGGTCGCAGCTCGCGGCGCGTGCAGACTGAGATGCCCCGGGCGTTCCGCATCGGCGACCATGTGAGCTGGCGGTCGGAGGCCGGTCGCGTCAGTGGCACGATCATCGCCGTGCACATCCGCGACCTCGCCTGGAAGGGCTACATCCATCACGCCACGGCGCAAGATCCGCAATACGAGATCAAGAGCGACAAAACCGACCACATCGCCCTGCACAAGCCTGCCGCGCTGCGTCGCCGATGAGCAGCACCGCCGGCGGTTGCACTGTCCACACCATCGGCCACTCGACCCGCACGCTCGGGGAGTTCGCGGCCTTGCTGACTGAAGCGGCCGTCCGGGTCGTCGTCGATGTCAGAGCGCTGCCGCGCTCACGCAAGAACCCCCAGTTCAACATCGAGGCACTGCCGACATCACTGGCAGACTTTGGTATGGACTACCGGCATCTCCCGCAGCTCGGCGGCCGAAGGCATCGGCCACGAGGCGCGCCGGCCTCGCTGAACGCGTTCTGGCGTAACGAATCGTTTCGCAATTATGCGGATTACGCCATGACGAGTGAGTTCGCTGCAGGAATGGAGACACTGCGCGACCTCGCGACTTCGAGCCGCTGCGCCGTGATGTGCTCGGAAGCGGTTTGGTGGCGTTGTCACCGCCGCATCATTGCCGATTACCTGCTTGCCGGTGGCTTCACGGTGCTGCACATCCTCGGACCGCGAGCGGTCGAGGCGGCCGAGCTGACTTGCGGTGCAACCCACCTGCCCGACGGCAGGTTGCTGTATCCCAAAGATGACAGCGCGATTACGCGGGATACAGTTTCCCTCTAATGGAAAGATGTGATGGCGCCGGAGCGTTCCACGACGCAATCATGGTGGGGCGGACCAGGAGACCTCGCCATGCTGCACCCCCGACACGTCTTCCCGGGCTTGCCCGACACCGGTAGCTGCCCTGCGAGCGACCATTGCGGGCCGGCGACGGCGCCGAGCGTATACCTCGTCTGTGACGATGATTCGCGCGGTTGGCGCTGGGAGGCCTGCGCCGGGCCCGGCGCACTGCCCGTCCGCACGCCACCCTTTCCGAGCTGCATGGTCGTGGACGCCGCGCTTCCCGGCTCTGATGGTCCGGAACTGGTCGCACGCCTCGCGGCCGATCACGCCGACATTCCGATCATATTCATCATGGGTGTGAGCGATGTGTCGATGACCGTCCGGGTCATGAAAGCAGGCGCCAGTGAGGTCCTGATCAGGCCCCTCGACAGCGAAGTGCTGCGGGAGGCAATCGCGCAAGCGCTGGAGAGGAGTCGCAGTGCGCTCGACTACGACGTCGAGGTGCGCTCGCTGCGCGAGCGGTACGCGACGCTCAGTCGTCGTGAGCGCGAGGTCATGGCACTGGTGGTACTCGGGCGACTGAACAAGCAGATCGCCGCTGAGCTCGGCATCAGCGAGATCACGGTGAAGGCTCACCGGGGCAGGATGATGCGCAAGATGTGCACTCGCTCGCTCGCGCAGCTCGTCATCATGCACGCAACGCTCGGGCTCAGGTCGGCAGGGGGCCTGACCGATCCACTAGGCGTGTCGGCTGTGCGAGACCGGGATCTCGAGCGAGCCGGCGATCCTCACGAGGTCGGCCAACGAGTCGGCACACATTTTGCGCATCACGCTGGTGCGGTGTACCTGGAGGGTCACCTCGCTGATTCCCAGATACGCCGCCGCCTGCTTATTGAGAAGACCGCTCACCACCAGTGGCAGGACCTCGCGCTCGCGCGGGGTGAGTGACTGGAACCGCAGCTTCAAGGAATGCAGGGCCGCGAGCTCGGCGCGGCGCGCGCGATCCTGCTCGATTGCCGCCCGGACGAGTTTCAGGAGCTGCTGTTCGTCGAACGGCTTCGTCAGGAAATCCAGGGCTCCCGCCTTGATGGCGCGAACGCTGGAGGGGATGTCGCCATGACCGGTGACGAAGATGATTGGTGGATGGTATCCGCTCGCCATCTGCCGTTGCAGATCGAGGCCGTTGATGTCCGGCAGCTCGACGTCGAGAAGCAGACAAGCCGGCGCCTCCGGCTTGGGGTGGGCCATGTATGCCGCGGCGGAACCAAACGCCACCGAGCGCAGACCCGAGGCCGCCAACAGGTCCTGCAGCGCTTCGCGCAGGCGGCGGTCGTCGTCGACGATCAATACGACGGGGTCTGTCGTCATCACTCAGGCGTGCTCAGATTCGCGAATCGGATGTTTCGCGGTTTCGATGTTACTTCGCAGCCGACACTTGTGGCTACCGTCAACCCTACTGAGGCTCATGTAGCGTGAGGTGCGACCGGTTCTGAGAGAGAAACCACGTAGTGAGTGCCCCGCCTCGCAAGTTCATCACGGCCGTGGTCGACGACGATCAGCGCGTCCTCGAGTCGCTCGAAGACCTGCTCGAGTCCGCCGGCCACCGAGTGCGCCTGTTCGGCTCCGCCGCGGCACTGCTCGAGAGCGGCAGCCTGGCGGATATCGACTGCCTCATCTCCGACATCGACCTTCCGGCGATCGACGGCTTCGAGCTCGTGCGGCTCGCCAGCGCCTCGAGACCGGAGCTTCCGATCATCCTGATCACCGGTCATGCCGACATGGCGAAGCGATCTCCCGCCGGGCCGCCCTGCTACCGGCTGTTCGAGAAGCCATTCGATGGACGGGAAATGCTCGGGGCCGTCTCCAGCGCGCTGGGGCGGCCCGCGCGCGACACCGCCTAGCCCACCATTACGCTTCGCCGAGCGGGGCTCGATTGCACCAAAGTATGGATTCCGGACGGACCTGGACACGGAACAATCACTGAATCGCGAGGTCCATCGGAAAGTGCAGCAGCCGAGGAGCAATACGATGGCGCGCTATGAGCTTCCCCCGCTTCCTTATGACTACGGTGCGCTCGAGCCATACATCTCGGGACGCATCATGGAATTGCATCACGACAAGCATCACAGGGCCTACGTCGAGGGCGCGAATCGAACCCTCGATCAACTCGAGGAGCTGCGTGCGCGGGGGTCGTCCAGCGGCGTCGGGCAATTGGCACAGGTGCTGGCCTTTCAAGTGTCGGGACACATCATGCACAGCCTGTTCTGGACGAACCTCGCCCCGCAGGCGGGTGGCGAACCGAGCGGCGAGCTCGGCAAGGCCCTGGCGAGGGAGTTCGGCAGTTTCCAGACGTTCAAGAAGCAATTTTCGGATACGGCGGCCGACATCATGGGATCGGGATGGGCCGCACTCGTTTGGGACCGCACCGCGGCACGACTGCTGGTGACGCAGATCCACGATCATCAGTCGCGCACCATCCAGGGCGCCGTCCCCATCCTCGTGCTGGACGCCTGGGAGCACGCCTACTACCTGCAGTACGAGAACGCCAAGGCCAACTATTTCGAGGCTATCTGGAACCTCTGGAACTGGCCGGAAGTCGCGCGGCGCCTGCATGCGGCCACCTCGAACTGACACCATCGTCCAAGCGACTTCCGGCGTCCCTGGTGCTGCAATCACCTCTCCGCCCACTGAGCACAATCATGGCTGCGCACGGCGACATCTATGGTCACATTAACGGCGAGCCCGACATGCGGCGCGTCTTCAAGGAGATTCGACAGGACGTGGCACAGGCCGGCTCACGGCCGGTGCTGACGGAGCTCTATCGCCGTGCCGGATACCTGATCACGCTCACGTACGCTCCCTCCTGGGCGGAAAAATTCGGATCCGGGGCGCGGCAGCTGCGCGAGGTGGCGGAGGAGGAATTCCGCACCACGGCACACTCCATCAATCGGCGCGCGGAGGCCATCGGCGCGGCGCCCGACTACCACGAGACCTGGGGTCATGGCGGCACCAGTCAGGTGATGCCGAAAGCCTGATCTGCGCAGCGCGAGTGTCTTTGCAGGACGAGCGGCAACTCCACGCTGAAGGTGGCGCCGGCGCCTTCATTGCGCCTGACCGAAATCCGCCCCTCATGAGCCTCGATGATACTCCGGCAGATGGCGAGCCCCATGCCCATGCCGGTTTTCTTGGTGGTGACGAACGGCTTGAAAGCGCTCTCGAGGTCCTGTAATCCACAGCCGGAATCGCAGACCTCGGCCCGAACGTAGCCGCGACCGTCGCTCTTCGAACGAATCAGCAGACTCCTGGGAGCCCCGGAGACGGCCTCGATGGCCTCGACGCCGTTTCGTACCAGGTTGACGAGAACCTGTTGGATCTGAACGCGGTCCGCCGGTATCAGTGGCAGACCCTGTTGCAGATCGACCTCGATGCTGACGCCGTGTTCCGAAACCTCATCGAGCATCAGCTGGCGCACCTGCTCAATCACCTCATTGAGGTCCACTGCGCGGGCCTCGGGCCCCGCCTGCCTGAACAGCGCGCGCACGCGATTGACGACCTCGCAAGCCGCATTCGCGTCCCGCACCATGCGCTCGGCGCTGAGCCTCGCGCGCTGCAGATTCGGAGTCTCAGCCGACAGCCACCGATGGCAGGCCGCGGCATCCGCGGCGACCGCCCCGAGCGGCTGGTTGAGTTCATGTGCGATCGCGGCGGAAAGCTCCGCCACGGTGGCCAGCCTGGCGGCATGCGCGAGCTCCGCCCGCGCTCTGGCGAGCGCCTCGGTCCTCATGCGAACCTGGGCTTCGAGGCTGTCCGTCAGACGACGCAAGCCCAGCTCCGCCTGCTCGCGGGCGGCCACTTCGGACCTGAGACTTTCAATTGACTCTGCGGCCTGGTACGCGGCGGAGGCGAACCGGCCGAGACTCTCGAGCAACCGCAGATCCTCGCGGTCGAATTTGCGCTGCTCGTTGTGCGCAATCGCCCAGATGGTCCCCACGCATCTGCCCTTCACATAGAACGGGACCAGCAGCCCTTCATTGGCCAGCGGCACTGCCGCGGCCAGATAGGGATAGCGGCGGTCCCAGCGCGTGAACAGCATCGGCACGTCACGGTCGAGCACGTCGCCACACGGACCGAACCCGCGCGGCGTACCGCCGCCCACGTGCGGTCGCCACGCGCCGGCGATCGCGGCCCAGTAGAATCTTTCTTCATCCCTGGTGAGCAGACTCAGTCCCGCGGAATCGGCTCGCAGCACCTTGAGGACTGTATCCGCCAGTGCTTGCAGGACGGTGCCCGGCGAGTCAGCCAGCGAGCGCACCAGCGCGGCGAGTGCGCCGGTCTCGCGCTGATAATCGGGCGGACGCTCGGGACGCTTGAGAAGCTCCTCGGTTCTGACAATCGATTCCAGCGAGGCGCCTGGAACCGCCGTTTCCAATGGGGCGTCCGTCACGGGTCCCTCCATGAGCGTTTGGAAGGTCGAAGGCGGTAATGGTGCTGCGCGCGCAGCACTCCTGCATCTTGCGGCGCACCATCGTGCTGGCGCCGCGGTTTGTAACGAAATGCAACCCCATCGCGCGACCACGCTTCGGTCGCGGGTGCCCGGCTTTAGCCGTACGTAAAGTCCGGCTTGCTCTGTCCGACCTCGATGATGTACCCGTCCGGATCCCGGATGTAGCAGCGCGTCTCGCCGTACTTATCCTTCGGCTCCGTGATGAACTCCGCGCCGCGACTCTTCCATAACTTGTAGCAGGCCTGAATGTCCGCGACGCGGATGTTCATGAAGCTGTCGACCTTGTTCGGGTCCGCCAGCACGCTCAGCGTCACCGTCGGCTTGTCAGGCGTCGGGCCGCCCCCGACGTTGACGATGAGCCAGGTGTTCGCGATCTGCAGGTAGCCAGGTGCCCCCTCGCTGTCGCCTCTGCTCAGAATGCGACCGCCGAAAACCTTCTCGTAGAAGCGCAGCGATCGCTCGACGTCGGCGACGGTGAGAAAATGCGCCACCGTGATGCCCTCCCGCGGAGGCATCTCGTAACTCTTCTGCTCGACTTGCACGTTGCTCATTGACGACTCCAGGTTGATCGACGCGGGCTCTTACTGCGCGAGCCGCGCCGAAATCGTCGCGTCCAGGCTCCACGGCCCCGGCCCCGCGAGCATTACGACCGCGAGCCCGATGCTGTAGAGGGATTCTGGAAGGTACAAAAGGTCGCCCAGCCAGTCGGCCCGATCGAGAGGCTGCCAGGCACGTATTCTCTTGACCGCATCCAGCGCCAGCGCCCCGGCGCAGATCACGAAGAGCCCGAACGCCGCGAGCACGGACAAGAGGCCGAGAATGAGCGCGCATCCGCCGGCGAGTTCGGCACTCGGCAGCAGCCACTGCATGACCGGCACGACGTGCACGCCATCGTCCACGAGCGTGCGCCTCAAGCCCGCGTGCCTCGAGGCGTTGAACAGCTTGTGGTAACCGCTGATAGCGAAAAAAGCCCCCAGCGCCATACGGTTCAGCGTCAGCGCTACGCTCGGCGCGTGCGCGCCCTGGGTGATGACGGATAGGTCCATCGCTCACCGGATCAGACCACTTGCCTGGGGCCGCGGCCATTGAACGATGGTATCGGCGACCGCCCGCCCCCCGGACCTCAATACTCGGCCGTGAGGTCGTCCGGGTAGCAGTACAGCCAGCGCTCCCCGGGCTCCGCGGATGCGATGACGGGATGGCTACTCTTCTGCGCGTGCGCGCGGGCGTGCCGGTTCGGCGAGCTGTCGCAGCACAGCGTGACCCCGCACGTCTGGCAGGTTCGCAAATGCACCCACGAGGCCCCGATCTTCACGCACTCCGAGCATTCATATCGCTCGGCACCCCTGACCGTCTTGACGTGTTTGAGATGCCCACACAGTTCCACTGTCTCTCTCCCGCGACTTGACCCGATCCTTCATGCTCCGTCGGCGATTATCAATGGATACCAACGCACAATGGCCTCGATGCCCCACTTCCTGCACAGTGGCACACGCGACGTGCTGGCCGCAGGGTTCTGAGGGCGCCGGAGTGAGAAGCCAATTAGTCGGGATTCTGCTCGTTGTTGCCAGCACTGTGATGGCGTGTCTGGTTTCGCTGATACTCGAGAGGCGGCGTCGCGCACGCGGGAAGCCGGAGCTGAGCGAGCGCCGTCGGTTGCCGCCCCTGCATTATTGACGCTGAGGCATGCGGCCGGCTTAATCGAAGTCCCCGCCGGTATCGGCATGGGTCGTATTAGCCACGCTGATGACGCAGCCCTGCGCCGCCGAGGTCATCCGGTCCACCCATGCCGCGTCCGTCGAGCCGCGGCAGAACAAGCCGTGGATTCTGGCAGTGGCGGTTCTGGGATCCACCATGGCGTACATCGACGAGTCCGTGGTCAATGTGGCGCTCCCGAGGATCCAGGCGGATCTGCATACCTCGCTGGCCTCGATGCAATGGGTCATCAACGCCTACACGCTTTGCATGTCCGCACTGCTGCTGATCGGCGGCGCGGCTGCAGACCGGTACGGGCGCCGCAGGCTGTTCCTCACCGGCATCACTGCATTCGCGCTGGCGTCGATCGCCTGCGGAATCGCGCCCAACGCCGCGGTCCTGATCGGATCACGGGCCGTCCAGGGGGTCGGGGCAGCGCTGCTCATTCCGTGCTCGTTGGCGATCATCGGTGCCGCGTTCGACGCACGCGAACGCGGCACGGCGATCGGGATCTGGTCGGGAGCTGGAGCGCTTGCCGGCGGCGCGGGCCCGCTGCTCGGAGGGCTGCTGATCGATCACTGGTCGTGGCGTGCGATCTTCCTGATCAACCCGCTGATCGCGATTCCGACGGTGTGGATCGCCGTGCGGCGCCTGCCGGAGAGCGTGGAGTCGGCCGCACGGCCCGGCCTCGACTGGCGCGGCGCCGTGCTGGTGTTCGCCGGCCTCGGGAGCCTCGTGTACGGGCTGATTTCCGCCGCGACGCTCGGTTGGCGGGATGTAACGATCGTCGGGACGCTGGTCGCGGGTGCACTGCTGCTGTCCGCCTTCGTGCTGCAAGAGCACCGCACCCCGGCCCCGATGCTGCCGCTTGCACTGTTCCGCTCGGCCAGTTTCAGTGGCGTCAATCTGCTGACGCTGTTTCTATACGGCGCACTCGGCGGTGCATTCTTCTTCCTCCCATTCGTATTGATCAAGGCACACGGCTTCTCGGCGACGGCGGCGGGTGCCGTCTACCTGCCCTTCACGCTCGTGGTGGCGGTACTGTCACGCTGGTCGGGCGGCCTGGCCGATCGGTTCGGCGCACGCTGGCCGCTGATCGTCGGCCCGGTCGTCGCGGCTCTCGGTTTTGCGTGGCTGGCCGCCCTCGCCGGCGAGCAGCGGTACTGGATTTACCTCGGGCCGATGCTGGTGCTGGGCCTTGGCATGGCCATTACCGTGGCGCCCCTCACGACGACCGTCCTCAACTCCGTCAATGACGGCGACACGGGAATCGCCTCCGGGATCAACAACGTAGTCGCTGCGGCGGCCGCGCTGCTCGTGGTCGCGCTCCTCGGCACTCTCGTCACGAACTCGCTGGTATCAACGGCGCGCGTGGTGATGGCGACGGCCGCCGCGCTGGCGCTCGCTTCCGCCGGCGTTGCGGCGCTCATGCTTCCCGCGGCGCCACACGGACGGCGCTAGCCGAGCCTCTCGCCTGCCGGCAGCGCCTGCTGCGCCAATGCCAGCAGCTGCCCTGGCGTAATGGCGGAGAGGTCCGCCGCGATCTCGCGCACGACGCGCTGCGAGGTCTCCCGGTGGTGACTGCGCAGGTATTCCGTCAGGTACCGTGCCGCGTCGCTCGTCCCCGTCCCATGGCCCACTACGACGATGGCGCCGCCAGTGGCCAGCGCAACGGCGATCGCCTCGTAGAAAGCAGTTTCCTCGGCCATCCGCTGGCCCTGCTCGCGCGACTGCCCCTTGTGCGCCATGTGGTGCAGGAAATGGTGCGGATCGTAGGGCGTGATCTCCCGCTTCGAGGCGTCGCCGGGGACCGTGTCCATCCGGTAGATCCTCGCCCCGTGATGATCGATCGCGACGACGAGAACCGGAGCCACCGGCGCCCGATCGGCGGGGCGCGCCGCCGGGCCTTGCGCGGACCAGCCGGCGCGTTCGAGGAAATGCCGCAGATCGACCACGTCGGAAGTACTCAGCTCCTTGGTATGCGGCTTGTGCATCAAGAGCCGCTCGCTCCCGACCTCGAAACTGAAACTGTCGCCGCCCCTGGCGCGCACCGCGCCGATCTTCCCGATCAGGGAGACCACATCCATCCACTCGAGGTTATGCGCCGGCGGATGCCGGAACACCGCCTCGAGCGCCCTGAGATGGCCACCATGCAACGCCGCTGCGCCGCCTTGCGCGACAGCGCCCTCATCACCCCGACCAGTTTTCATGTGAGTCCCCGTCTCATGGCGCGGCGACGCCGCACAAAGCATCGATCGAGTACTTTCCTGCGCCGGCAACATATAACAGCAGGAAGCCACCGACGATGCCGAGATCCTTGTAAAAACCATCCATGCTGTCGACGCGATCCGCTGCCGCCACCGCCCAATAGCGGTGGCCGAAGAATGCGGTCCCCACCGTGTACAAAGCCATGGCCAGAGCCGCCAGCCGCGCGAACGCGCCAACGGCAACGGCTAACGCGACCGGGAGCTCCATGAAGGTCGACACGGCGGCAGCCAGTGCTGGAACCGGGACGCCCAGCTGCACCATCTGACTCACCGTGCCGGCCCGGTCTCTCAGCTTTCTCCAACCGAAGATCACAAACAACGCCGCGAGCAGAAGACGGGCCGCCAGAATGGTGCCGTCGTTCAAGGATGGATCCGTCACAGGAAATCCCGGGGGATACTGCGATCCCAGTCGCGATGACACACTTCGTTCGCGCCCTCCCAGGCGCGCAGACTCCCCTGCAACAGGAAGGCATCGGCCGTCGACGACAGCCGCAGTCGCGTCTCGATGCGGACCTGCCACTCGCTCCGTGACAGCGTCTGGATATTGCGCAGCTCGGCAACCGCACTCAGCGGATCGTTCTCCTCGACGTGGAACCGCGACTCGTAGCGCGTGCCGAGTTCCAGACCAAGCCGATCGATGCGCTCGATCCGCGTGCCATCGCGATGCACAATCGTCGGCTTCTCGGGCGACGCCGTCTCCGGTTCGGCAAACGGTGAGAGCTTCGCGTCCGCGGTGCTGGGCGCGCGTTGCGGCAGATCGAGCGTGCCGGCAAAGATCTCGACGGTCGGCGTCTGCGGCGCGGGCCAGATCATCGGCCAATAAGCGGTGGAAATCGCCAGCCTCACCTTGTGGCCGGGCGGAAACGCCGAACCCGCGTTATTGAGCTGGATGCGCACCCGGTAACGCTCCCCTGGCGTCAGCGCGCTGGGCTCCGCATGGCTGTCGCGATGAGTGAGATTGAGAACCCCGTAGCTGACGCGCAACGATTCTCCGGTCGGGTGCACGTCGCACAAGCGAACGATCAGATTCGCAATCGGCCGGTCGCAGGCGACATCGAGCGTGAGCAGTGGCGCGCCCAGGATCTCGATCGCCGCATCGAGCGGCGCAGTCTCGAAAAGGAGCGAGCGCGCGTCGTCTTCCTGCTGGTCGCGCGCCTGATCGTGCCCGCGGCCGAAGGGAACCCAGTCGCCCGCACACGAACCCAGCGTCTGAGGCGAGCTCACGGCGTGCGCCGTCAAAGGCTGCGGGTCGTCGCTCAGCCCCGCATCGGAGAGGAACAGCCGCCTCGTGGTCGCCGCTGGAGACGGCCACGAGGGCTCGGCGACCCAACGTCCCGGCAGCGTGTCGTGATGGCTCGCGGGCTGCACGCTTTCCGTCATCCACGCGCGCAGCATCGGCTCATCCATCACGCCCGTGTCGATGCCCTTCAGCCAATGGTCCCACCAGCGCAGGATTTCCTGGAGGAAGCCGATCTGGGGCCCGGGAAGTGCAAAGTGCGGGTAGGCATGTGCCCACGGGCCGATGAGACCCTTGCGCGGTACCTTCAGGCCCGCGAGCAGCCGCGGGATCGCATTCTTATAACCATCCGTCCAGCCACCGACGGCATAGACCGGGCATTCGATCTGCGCATAGTCCTCGCACACCGATCCGTGCTTCCAATAGGCATCGCGCCGCTGGTGCCGCAGCCAATTCTCGAGGAACGACGGTGTGTTCTGCAGGCGCGCGAGCCACATGGCCCGCCAGCCTTCGCCCACCAGTGTCGGATCGGGCGGAAGGCACATCAGGCCAAAAAAGTAGAAGGCCCACTCCAGTCCCGCAGTGCTGAGCAGCGTCCCGCCCATATAGTGCGCATCGTCCGCATAGCGGTCGTCGGTCGAACAGATGGACACCACCGCCTTGAGTGCCGGGGGACGGCGCGCCGCGATCTGCAGTCCGTTGAACCCACCCCAGGAAATCCCCATCATTCCGACGGCGCCGTTGCACCAGGGTTGCGCCGCGAGCCACGCGATCACTTCCAGGCCGTCGTCCTGTTCCTGACTGGCGTACTCATCGAACAGGAGACCGCTCGATTCGCCGCAGCCCCGCAGGTCGACGCGCACGCCGGCGTAGCCGTAGCCCGCGAGATAGGGGTGAGTCAGCGCGTCCCGTTCGTAAGTCCCGTCGCGCTTGCGATACGGAAGGTACTCGAGGATCGCGGGAACCGGGTGCCGCTCGGCATCCTGCGGCAACCAGATACGGGCCGCGAGCGTCGTGCCGTCTTTCAACGGGATCAGCGTATGGTCGATGAGCCGCACGGCTCTTGGGAAGGTCGTGACGATCACGCAGACGACTCCGGCTGAGCGCACTATCGCACTCTTTCCTCCACCCGCACATAGACGAAGGTCCTATGGATCGGCGGGGCAAGTGCCAATCGGTGACAATGTCCCGGTGACTGCCCTTCTTACCCTCGCGTTGTATCTGATCACCGGGCTCGGCTCGGGGCTGCACGCGCTGCTCACCAAGTCCGACCCGCGCAGCGCCCTGAGCTGGCTGGCCCTGTGTCTCCTCGTGCCCTACGGCGGCGCGCTGCTCTACTGGCTCTTCGGCATCAACCGGATACGGCGCCGGCAGCCCCCGACTGCCGGCTCGCCCTCGCCGGCGACCGCGCAGACCGATCCCCGGCTCGCGGGCTCCCTCGCCGCACAGGTGCGGATCGGGGATGCATTGACGCGTCGCCCTCTCGAGGCCGGCAACGTCGTCGAGCCGCTGCATGACGGCGAGCTGGCGTTTCCGCGCATGCTGGCTGCCATCGCCGCAGCACGCGAGTCGGTCTGGCTCTCCACCTATATCTTTCAGACCGACGCAGTCGGTCGGGAATTCATCGCCGCACTCGCAGCGGCGGTCCGGCGCGGGGTGAGTGTGAGGGTGCTCGTCGACGGCATCGGTGAGTGGTACGACTGGCCTCACGTGGTTCCGCTGCTGCGCCGCGCCGGCGTGCCGACTGCACGCTTCCTGCCGCCGCGCCTGTTGCCGCCGAGCCTCTCGCTCAACTGTCGCAACCATCGCAAGATCCTCGTCGCCGACGGCCAGATCGCCTTCATCGGCGGCATGAACCTCGGCGGGCGCGAGGTCGGCGGCAGCACGGGCCTGCGTATGACGGACATCCACTTCAGGCTCCGCGGCCCGGTCGTCACCCAGCTCGCCGCCGCCTTCGCCGGGGACTGGGAGTTCGCGGCCGCCGAGCAGCTGCCCCAGCCGAGTGCACCAGGCGCACTCGGGGAGTCGATCTGTCGGGTCATCACCGGCGGACCGGATCAGGACGTGGACAAACTTCTCCTCATACTGTTGAGCGCACTCGCGAGCGCCGAGCATCACGTTCAGATCATGACGCCCTACTTCGTCCCGCCGCTCGAGCTGGTCGCGGCGCTCGAGGCCACGGCCCTGCGAGGGGTCACGGTGTCGGTGGTGTTGCCCCGGCGCAGCAATCTGCGCTACGTCGACTGGGCGACGCTACACTGGATACCGGCGCTCGTCGTACGCGGCGTGCGTGTGCATCTGCAACAGCCCCCGTTCTCGCATGCGAAGCTGCTCGTCGTCGACGGTCGCTACGCCCACATCGGCTCGGTGAACGTCGATACCCGCAGCCTGCGCCTCAATTTTGAGATCGCCGTGGAAGTCTACGATGAGCGATTCTGCGGCGGCCTTGCGGCGTTCATCGCCGAGCGCGAACGCGCGGTGCCGGCGCTGAATGCGCGCGAGACCCAGACGGTGCCCCTGCTGCCGCGATTGCGCAACGCCCTTTGCTGGCTGGTATCGCCTTACCTGTAGGGGCGCAGCCAAAGGAAACACATGGCACACGCGACGGCAGACATCGGCACCACCAACTACCGCGTGGCGCTCGTCGCCGGTCATCATTCCCTGACCAGCGATGAGGGCCCGGCGTCGGGAGGCCAGGATCTTGGCCCCACGCCGCACGAGCTGCTGTGCGCGGCACTGGCCGCCTGCACGGCGATCACGTTGCGCATGTATGCAGAGCGCAAGAATTGGCCCCTGAGTGCGGTGCACGTCGACGCCGACCTGAGGATCGAGGAAAAACAACGCTTGATCACGCGTCATCTGCGTCTCACGGGCGAACTCGATCAGACACAGCGCGCGCGGCTCGCGGATATCGCCGAGCGGACGCCTGTTACCCTGACGCTGAAACAGGGCGCTACGATCACCACGATTCTCGACGAGTAGTCCAAACCGATCCGGGGAGCGCAGCATCCAACGATGACTGACCCGAGTCCGCGAAGAGTCGAGGGAGAACCATCGTGATGAAGGCACTGAGCCGAGGGGCGACCACCCTTGCCCTGCTTTGCTTCGCCTCCCACGCCCAGGCCGAGTTCCTGGGGGCGAAAACCGAGTCGATCGCATCTCAGGTGCTCCATCAGGACCGCACGATCGAGGTGTACCTGCCCGTCGAGTCGAGCAAGCAGCCGGGCGAGCGCTTCGAGACCCTGTACGTCCTCGATGGTGACTGGAATACCAAGCTCGTCATCGAGATCGTCGATTTCATGCGCCAGCTCGGCATGATGCCGCCCGTCGTGCTGGTCAGCGTACCCAACTACTTCGACCCACACGGGGTCAACAGCCGCGATCGGGATCTGACACCGAGCGTTGTCAAAGACCAGCCACGCTCCGGGGGTGCGTCGGACTTCCTCGCCTTCCTCAAGACCGAGCTCATCCCGTTCGTCGATCAGCATTACCCGACCAACGGTGTGCATCTCGTGCATGGGCACTCCTTCGGCGGGCTGTTCCTCATGTATGTGCTCGAGCATGAGCCCGGGCTGTTCGACGGTTACCTCGTCCTGGATCCCGCCATGTGGTGGGACAACGGCGCCTTCAAGGCGGGATTGCACGAGCGGCTGGCGTCCATGCCAACGCGCGGCAAGGCGGTCTACGTCGCAGGGCGTGAGGGCCTCGGCGCCAAGGACATGGGGCTCGACGATCTCGAGCCCATTCTCAAGGCCGCCCTGCCGCCCGCGCTCGCGTGGCGCATGAAGCTCTACGCGGACGAGACGCACGACTCCCTCAAGATCAAGGCGACCTACGACGCGCTCAAGTTCGCGTATCACGGATACACCCAGGACTCCCTCGAAGTCGCGCCGGCCGCCGGCATCATGCTCGAAGGTCAGCCCGTTCCCCTTGCTGTTTTCGGCAGTCGCATCGACCTCCACTACACAACGGACGGTTCCGAGCCCACCGCCAACTCACCGCGGTACGAGGCCGGGCCGATCATGGTGTCGGACCCCGGCAAGACTCGCCTGAAGCTTCTATCGACGCGCGGGGTGTTCGATCGCAACGTACCCCTGAACCTCAAGTTCGGAGCAGCGCTGCCGGCCGCGAAGGATCTGCGGCCCGGGAAAACCACGGATGGCTGGCACTACTCCCTGTATCCATCCGAGGCGTGGGCAAACCTCGCGGCGAAGGGCGCCGTGAAGCCTCTGCGGGAAGGGACCGCGACCGAAAACCTGTCGCTCAAGGACTTGGGTCGCGAGCGGGTGACCGGCCGCTTGGTGCGGAATCTGCGCGTGCCGGCGGACGGTTACTTCATCCTTGGCGTCCATGCGAGTCGGGCGCGCCTGCGCCTCGGCAACGCGGTGCTGATCTCCAATGACGGGCCCGACGAGCAGCGCATGCAGTCGTTTATCGTCCCCCTGAAGAAAGGCACCTATCCTCTCTCGATCGATTTCGAGAGCGCCACCGCCAACCCGTCGCTTTATGTCGCGATCGTGCGCTGTACCGACGATCAACCGCAGTGGTGGACGCAGCACCCGTGGCTCGAGTTCAGTGCCCGGGAGCGCCCCTGACCGGTCAGGTCAGCGGCTGGGCGCATTGTCGCACCACGCCGGTGGCGCGCTATTCGAGCTTGCCGTAGGCGCGCACCAGTTCCGCCATCTCGCGCGTGGCTTCGTCGGCGCAGAATCCCGCCACCACCGAGCGCCGATTGGCCTCGGGCTGGTTCTGGCTCACCTTCCACTTGCCTTCGAGGGCGGCGATCTCGATCTCGATGCCGACGATGGCTTTCTTCTGCGCATCGATGTAGTCGCGGGGCGCGTCGCTGATCGACCACGGCTGCGCGCGCTGCGCTTCACGCCCCCTCGTCAGGGCCTCGAGCTGCGGCGTCAGCCAATCGATCTCGTCGTGAAGCTGCGCCCGACCCCGCGCCTGCACCATCGCGTAATTCCAGGTAGGCACGACCTTGCCGGTCTCTTTCCTGGTCGCGTAGAGCGATGGGCTGACGTACGCATCGGCGCCGCGGAACACGACGAGCACGGCCTGACCGTCGAGCTCGCGCCACTGGGGATTGGCGCGCGCCATATGCACCTTGAGCACGCCGCGCTCGCCACCCTCGGGCTCGAGCACGAACGGCAGCAGGTTGGCGAGCAGCCCACTCGACCCGTGCGAGATCAGGAGGCCGAGCGGATGGCTGCGAATGAGACCGTGCAGAACCTCGAGCCGGTCCTCGCGAAACAGCGGCGGCAGATACATCGCGTTAGTCTACCCCTCAGCGAAACACGATGACCACGCAGGCGGTGAGCAGCAGCAGCAACGCGCCCTGCACACGGTAGTTGCGCCACGCCGGCACGTGCTTGAGCCGCTCGCTCTCGGCGCGGAAGTAGGCCCGCGACCAGATGACCCCCTCGGGCGCGGCCCGGCCGTCGGCGCGCCACCAGCTCACGCCGATGAGGATCGCCGCATCGATCAGCACCAGCAGCGGGGCCGCGTAAAGAAAATGCAGGTGCAAAGCACCGAACACCACGTTGGCGAGAAAAAGGGCGATGCCGCAGGCGGTGCCGAGCAGGAGCGCGGCGCTGGCGCCGGCCGCCGTGGCGCCCGGCCAGAAGAGGCCCACCAGGAACAGCGCGATGATCGGCGGAGCCGCATAGGCCAGCATCCCCTGCAGGTATTGCCACAGCGAAGGAAAGTGCGCGAGCTGCGGCGCCCACAGCATCGCCACCAGCAGCATCGCCGCGGTCGACACCCGCCCGATGCGCACCGTGTGCCGCTCGGGAAGGGCGGGCATGCTGCGCCTGACGATGTCCATGGTGATGAGCGCGGAGGCGGAATTGAGCGTCGAGGCGACCGAAGCCATGGTGGCCGCCGCAAAGCTCGCCGCCACCAGCCCGAGCAGCCCCTGGGGCAGCAGCTTGAACACCAGCGACGGGTACACCAGATCGGCACGCTCGAGATGCGGAAACAGCAGGATCGCGCAGGTGCCGGGCAGCACCATAAGAAACAGTACCGGGAGCTTGAGGAAACCCGCGAACAAGGCGCCCGCGCGCCCGTGCTCGAGGCTGCGGGCCGAGAGCATGCGCTGCACGATGAACTGGTTGGTGCACCAGTAGTAGAAGCCGAGCAGTGGAATCCCGCCGAGCAGCCCCGGCCAGGGGACGGCGGGGTCGCCGACGGGGCGGATCAGCGACAGCTTCTCCGGGGGCACCGAGGTCATGACCGCGTGCCAACCGCCCGCGTGCGCGAACGCCGCCACCGAGATCACCGCGGCGCCGAGGAACAGCACGATTCCCTGCACGACTTCCGTGTAGATGACGGCACGCAATCCGCCGAGAACGGTATAGAGGCCGGCGGCGCCGGCGAGCGCGCTGATGATCAGCCACAGCGGCGTGCCCGGAAACAGCACGCGGGTGACGAGCGAGCCGCTGTAGAGGGCGGCCGCCGCATCGACGGTGATGTTGAGGAACAGCGTGAGCAGCGCGAAATAGATGCGGGCGCGCGCGTCGTAGCGACGCTCGAGGAACTCCGGCATGGTGTACACGCGGCTGCTGAGGAGAAACGGCAGCAGGAACGTGCTGAAGAACACCAGCACGACGGCCGCGGACCATTCGTAGTCGTAGACCGAGATGCCGGTCGCGAAAGCCGCCCCGGCGAGCCCGACGAGCGCCGTCGAGGACAGGTTCGAGGCCAGCAGCGCCAGCCCGATGGCCGGCCAGCGCGACCCGCGCGAGGCGAGAAAGTAGTCCTCCGCGTGCTCCTGGCGGCGCGATGTCCAGGCGCCAAAGAGCACCAGCGCCGGGACATAGAGCGCGACGATCGCGGCATCCCACCCGAACGGCATTGTGGCTGCCGCCTCCCCCACCATCCCCCCTTGCTCGCTGAAGCGCGCTGCGTGCCTGCCGATCTTCGCTCACGGGCCGCGTCGGCGGAAAGCGCCCTGATTGACAGCGCTGACATTTTTGCCGCTTAATCGTCCCTGAGGGGGTTTGCAATGCGAGTCGAGAGACCACGCGGCGCGGGTGTGCTGCGCCGCTGCCTGCTCGGGCTTTCTGTGCCGGTGCTGCTCGCCGCGGGTCCAATCGCACCGGCAGCGGACGCCACCGTGCACCCTGCGCTCTGGCCCGAGCGGCCCCACTCCGCGGCCGACCCCACTACGGACTCGTTCGTGAATGCGCTGCTGGCGCGCATGAGTCTCGAGGAGAAGATCGGCCAGATGATCCAGGCCGACATCGCCTCGCTCACGCCGGCAGACCTGCGCACCTACAAGCTCGGCGCGGTGCTCGCCGGTGGCGGCGCGGCCCCGGGCGGCAAGGTCCGCACCACGCCCGCGGCCTGGCTCGACCTGGTCGACGCGCTCTACCGCGCCGAGCTCGAGGGCCCCTCCGCTGCGCACGCACCCGTGCCGATCCTCTTCGGCATCGACGCGGTGCACGGCAACGCCAAGATCGTCGGCGCCACGGTCTTTCCGCACAACATCGGCCTGGGCGCCGCCCATGACGTCGAGCTCATCGAGCGCATCGGAGAAGCTACCGCCGAGGAAGTGGCGGTGACTGGCATCGACTGGACCTTCGCGCCGACCGTGGCGGTGGCACGCGACGTGCGCTGGGGACGCTCCTACGAGAGCTACTCGGACGACCCGCAGCTGGTCGCCGCCTACGCGGCCGCCATGGTGCGCGGGCTCCAGGGAGAACGTGCCCGCGGCACCTTCATGTCCGCGGGCCACACGCTCTCGTCCGTGAAGCATTTCCTCGGCGACGGCGGCACCCAGGATGGCCGCGACCAGGGCGACGACCGCGCCAGTGAAGCGACGCTGGTGCGCGTGCATGACGCCGGCTACCCGCCCGCGATCGATGCCGGCGCGCTCATCGTGATGGCATCCTTCTCCGCCTGGCAGGGCGTGAAGATGCACGCCAACCACGACCTCCTCACCGACCATACTCAAGGGGCGACTCGGGTTCGATGGCTTCATCGTCGGCGACTGGAATGCGCACGAGGAAATACCGGGCTGCAGCAAGTTCAGCTGTCCACAAGCGATCCGCGCCGGGCTCGACATGTTCATGGCGCCCGACAGCTGGCGGCGCATCTACGCCAACACCCTGGCGCAGGCGCGTGCCGGGGAGATCCCCGCGGCGCGCATCGATGACGCCGTGCGGCGCATCCTGCGCGTCAAGAAGCTCGCCGGATTGTTCGCGCGCGGTGCGCCCAGGACGCGTGCCGGCGCCGGCGACTTCACGGTGCTCGGGAGCGCCAAACACCGGGAAATTGCCCGCCGCGCGGTACGCGAGTCGCTGGTGCTGCTGAAGAACGCGCACCGTGTCCTGCCGCTCTCGGCGCGCGCGCATTTGCTCGTTGCCGGCGATGCCGCCGACCGGATCGACCGCCAGGCCGGTGGCTGGACCATCGACTGGCAGGGCGATCACAACAGCAACGCCGACTTTCCCGGCGGCACGTCGATCTACGCAGCGCTGCGCAGCGCCGTCACCGCTGCCGGCGGCACGGTCGACCTGAGCCCCGACGGCGGCTTCCGCTCCCGGCCCGATGCCGCCATCGTCGTGTTCGGCGAAGGACCGTATGCCGAGTTCGAAGGGGACCGCGAGACGCTCGCATTCGGCGCACACGATCGCTCCACCATCGCGCTGCTGAAAAAACTGCACGCGCGCGGCATCCCGACGGTGGCAGTGTTTCTCTCCGGGCGGCCGCTATGGGTCAATCCCGAGCTCAACGCCTCGGATGCCTTCGTGGCGGCGTGGCTGCCGGGCACGGAGGCGCGCGGCATCGCCGATGTGCTGCTGGCGCGCGCCGACGGTCAGCCGCAATTCGATTTCACCGGGCGCTTGAGCTTCCCCTGGCCCGCGACCGGCATGCCCGTCACCTACGACGACGCCGACGCGACCTCGGGAGCGCTGTTCCCGCGCGGCTATGGACTGAGCTATGCGCACGGCGCAGAGGTCGCAGCGCTCTCCGAGGACCCGCGGCTTACGGCAGACCGGGGCGATGAGAGCACGCTGTTCCAGTCCGCACATGTCACGGCCCCCTGGTCGGCGTTCGTTGCCGATGCGCTCGCGAGCGTGCGCATCACGGACGCGAGCCAGGTGAGTCCGCGTGGCACCGTCAGCGTAGCGCTCGAGGGCACCGAGCTCGCCGTTCGCTGGGACGGGAGCGGCCCCGGCGTTTTCTGGATCGGCGGCCGGCCGATCGACCTGCGTGCGGCGTCGGCCGATACGGCCGTCGCGGCGCGCCTGCGCATCACGACGCCGGCCACGCGACCCGTGTGGGCCGGTCCGCGCTGCGCTTCCGGGTCCCAGGCTGAAGAGAGCGGCTGCGGCCGGCACGGTGAGGGCGCGCTCGAGGTGTCACGCTTCCTCGACGCCGTCCCGCCCGGAAGCACCGCCACCCTCACCCTGCCGCTCGCTTGTTTCCGGCGCTCGGGCAGGGCCCTGGCGAGCGTTGCCGGGCCGTTCGAGCTGCGCACCGACGGCGAGCTCGGCCTGAGCCTCGCCGACGTGCGCTTCGTGCCGGCCCGCACTCCCGGCTGCCATCCAGGTGTCGAGGTGGATAAATGACAGCGTTGACATTCAGGGATCTCCGGGCGTAGCTTTGTACCCGGTGGCTCTCCCGCGAACGGGATGAAGCACACCAACCTAAGAAATTAGTGTTTAGCTGAGGGGGTAAACACATGTCGCATCGCAGGGAAAAGCGGGCCCGGCTGCTGGCCCGTACTCGGAATACCACGTTTATGACAGCGCTGTCTGTTCACGCAGCGCTGCTAATGGCCGCCACCAGCGCCGGCGCCGACGCGCCGGCCGCCGCGGACGCGGCACCCGCCGACCAATCGACCGGAACCGCGGCGCCCGCCCCCGCCGGGAGCGACCAGCTCCAGGAAGTCGTCATTACCGGTTACCGGGCATCGGTCCAATCGGCGCTCGATGAGAAGCGCGTGGCCATCCAGCCCATCGAGTCAATCGTCGCGGAGGACATCGGCAAGATGCCCGACCAGAACGTGGCCGAATCCCTCGAGCGCTTACCGGGCGTCAGTATCAATCGCTTCGAGGGCAAGGGCACCCAGGTGATGATCGACGGGTTGAGCAACAACCTCGTCACCCTCAACGGCGAAGTGCTGCTCACCGGCCGCGAGGTCTACTCCTCGGGCGAGGCCTCGGGAGGCGCCGGCAACATCCAGTACAACTCTCTCGAAGGCATCCCGAGCGAGGAAATCGGCGGGATCGACGTCATCAAGAACCCGACCGCCCAGGACCGTGAAGGCGGCATCGGCGGCATCATCGACCTGAAGACGCGCTCGCCGCTCGCCCAGGACATGGGGCTCAACCTCGGCGGCAATATTCGCGGGACCAAGGCTGAGAGCGCGGACGGTGGCGCGACGCCGGTTGCCACGCTCTTCGGCGGCTTCAAGTTCAGCGACGACTTCGCCTTGACCGCCAGCGCCTCATACGAGGACGACAAGACCCATACCAAGGAATTCCAGGACCAGAACCGCAGCCAGTGGCTCGACACCAATACCGCCACTGTCGGTTCCTACGTCGGCTCGCCCATCGCCAGCACCAACACGACGCTGCCTGGCGGACAGACCTACATCGACCCGCAGCTCGCCTACTTCAGCGACATCAACGACGAGATCAAGACCAAGGGCGCGACGCTCGGCGCCGAGTGGCGCTGGAACGACAGCATCACGAGCACCTTCAACTATTTCTACATCAACGAGAGCGAAACCAGTATCACCTATTCGAATAAGGCCTGGTTCTCCGGCGGCAGCGGCGAGACCAACGCCGCCGGTGCCCCGGCCTCGTTCCCGGGGATCGATCCGTCCCAGCCGTACTCGATCGATTCGAACGGCGTCATCCAGTCGGCCACCATGATGGCCAACGGCGCCGAGACGGCGACGCTGTTCGAGCAGAACGATACCACCGCCCATAACTTCCAGTTCAACACCAAATTCGCCGGCAACGACAAGCTGCATGGTGATGCCGGGATCTTCTTCGCCAAGGCGAGCGGCGACTACGAGGCGGATCAGGCCGACGTCGAGCATGGCGCCTATGCCGCCTTCGGCAGCGCTGCCCCGTCCATCCAGCCCGGCGCGCCCGGCTGCAACAACGGCGCCAACAGCTGCACCAACGGCAACCACGGCTACGCCTTCGTCTACAACAACGGCGGTACCTCCGGCTTGCCCACGGTGAGCTACCCGAACAACTACGGCTATTCCGACGTGCTGTCGAACCCGGCCTACACCCTCTTCAAGTCCAACTGGGCCTGGGCCAACAAGGTGGACGAGAAGGACTGGGCGCTGAAGGGCAACCTCCATTTCAAGCCGGGCTCCAACCTCGAGCTCACGACCGGCGTGCGCTACGAGCAGCGCGAGGTCGACTACGTGCACGGTCGCTACCTGGAGGACGGCGTCAGCCCCTACGGCATCGGCGGCGTCGGCGCCGGGACCGCGGCCGGTAACTGCTGCATCGGCCCGGCCAGCGGCACCTGGCTCTATTACCAGGACCCGGGCTATGCCGCGATCCCCTACTCGACGCCGCAGACCAACCAGAACCTGCTGCTGACCGTCAACAACTTCGCCTCCGGTCCCATCGCGGTCAAGAATCCCTACACCGGCGGCATGACTAATCCAGCCACCTACCTCAACACCGTGTGGGCGCTGGCAGGCATCCCGAACGGCACGGAGACGTTTTTCCAGGACGCGCTGAACTCCTACGATGTGACCAACAAGACCACGACCGCGTTCGTCATGGGGGACGCGGGCGATGAGCTGTATCACGCCAACTTCGGCGTGCGGCTGGTGCACAACCAGCTCACGGTCGACGGCGGGGAGACCAATCCCAACGGCTCGACCTTCGTCGGCACGGCCTCCTGGAACGGCGTTAACTCGAACGACGTGCCTTTCGAGAAGAGCCGCTCCTACACCGACGTGCTGCCGACCTTCAACTTCGTCCTGAACCTGACGGAGGAGCAGAAACTGCGCTTCGGCGCCGCGCGGGTGCTGTCGCCGCAGAACCTCAACGACATCGGCCGCGGCCTGTCGTATGACTTCACGCGCGCCGCTCCGACGGAATGCCCGGGCGGTGGCGTGTGCTTCAAGTTCGACGGCGGCAACGCCGGCAACGCCAACCTCGATCCGTTCCGCGCCTCGCAGTTCTTCGCCTCGTGGGAGGATTACTTCGCGAGGAGCGGCCTCGTGGCGGTCACCGGCTTTTACAAGCAGGTGGACAACTTCGTGACCACCGCCAACGTCGCTACGGCGGTGCCCGATGGCACCACCGCCGGCGCCAGCACCGCGAACGTGCAGACGCCCGTCAACGGCGGCAGCGGCAAGATCTACGGCGTGGAGCTGATCGGGCAGTACGCCTGGGACAACGGCTTCGGCGTGCAGGCGAACTACACCCGCTCGGACTCCACCACCACACAGGTGACCTCCTTCGAGAGCGATCTGCCGATGCCCGGGGTGCCGAAGAACGCCTTCAACGTCACCGGCTACTACGAGCACCAGGGCTTCTCGGCCCGCCTCGCCTATGCGTGGCGCGACGTGTCGCTCAACAACTCCCTGGTCGGATCCTTCTTCTCGTTCCAGGACATCAACGGCAGCCCGAAGACCTACGCGATCTACGCCGCCAGGTACGGGCAGCTGGACGGGCAGCTCGAGTACGACTTCAACCCGCACTGGGGCGTGCTGTTCCAGGTCGTGAACCTGACGGACGAGAAGCAGCACACCTATCTGCAGTGGCCGAATGAGCCGTTCACCTACGATGACAGCGGCCGGCGCCTGTTCTTCGGGTTCAAGGGCAAGCTCTAAGCGGGCAGGCATGGCCGCGGTCCCTCCCAAAGCGGCCTGAGGAGTGAGGGCGGCACGCACGAGCGTGCCGCCCCCGCTCGTACTACCCTTCCTCCCATGGCAGAGCACGGCGACCGGGGCATCCGCAGCATTGCCATCGTCGGCGGCGGCACCGCGGGCTGGCTCGCCGCCGCGATGCTCACGCGCGCGCTCGGCGGCAGCGGACTTAAGCTCACCGTCATCGAGTCGGCGGAGATCGGCACGGTCGGGGTCGGGGAGGCGACCATCCCGCCGATCATCGATGTGCTCGGATTCCTCGGTATCGACCTCGCCGACTTCGTCAAGCACACGCAGGCCACCTACAAGCTTGGCATCCGCTTCGAGGACTGGCGCCGCATCGGCCACACCTACTGGCACCCGTTCGGCACCTTCGGCAGCTCTCTCAACCGGCGGCCCTTCCATCACTACTGGCACAAGGCCCGCGCGGCGGGCACGCCACTCAGGTTCAACGATTTCAGCCTCTGCGCCGCGCTCGGTGAGGCGGGCAAGTTCCGCTTCCCCGACCCCGGCGCCCAGGGGCCGGCGGCAGGGCTGCGCTACGCGCTGCACTTCGACGCGGGACTCGTAGCGCGCTATCTGCGCGCCTATGCGGAGCGGGCCGGCGTCACGCGCCTCGAGCGCACCGTGAGCGGCGCGACCCGCACGCCTGCGGGGCACCTCGATGAGCTCGTATGCAGCGACGGCAGCCGCCTGCGCGCCGATCTGTTCATCGACTGCAGCGGCTTGCGCGGCCTGCTGATCGAGCAGACGCTCAAGACCGGCTACGTCGGCTGGCAGAACCTCCTGCCGTGCGACCGGGCGGTGGCGCTTCCGGGCGCGCTAGCGGGGCCGCGCCCGCCGTACACGCACTCGCACGCCCGCGCGGCCGGATGGCACTGGCGCATCCCGTTGCAGCACCGCATCGGCAACGGCTACGTCTACGCGAGCGAATACCTGAGTGACGAGGAGGCGGTGGCGGATCTCAAGGCTGCGGTGGGCACGGCGGTCGCAGAGCCGCGCCTGCTGCGCTTTGAGACGGGGCGGCGCCGGCTCCTATGGAACGGCAACTGCGTGGCGCTCGGGCTCGCCTCCGGCTTCCTCGAGCCACTCGAGTCGACCAGCATTCATCTGGTCACGAGCGGGCTCTACCACCTGCTCGAGCACTTTCCCGACCGGGACTTCGATCAGGCCAATATCGATGCCTACAACGCGCGGGTGATCGAAGAGCTCGAGACAATCCGGGATTTTATCGTTCTGCACTACTGCCTCGTGCAGCGCGAGGACAGCGCCTTCTGGCGCCACTGCCGCTCGATGGCGATCCCCGAGAGCCTGCGCGAGCGCATCGAGCTGTATCGCGGGACGGGGCGCATCCGTGTACGTGCCGGTGAGCTCTTCACCGACCTCTCCTGGTTCTACATCCTCGAGGGCCTCGGGGTTCGACCCACGGCCTGCGATCCGCTCCTCGATGTCCTCAACCCGGATCAGTTGCGTGGGATCCTCACCTCACTGGCGGCCTCTACGGCCGCGCTCGTCGCGACGGCGCGGCCCCACGACAGCTACTTTCCCGCACGCAGTGAGACGGATCGCGCGCCGGTGGCTGCACAATGATTGCCCCGGGACGCAACGATCCCTGCCCCTGCGGGAGCCGCAGGAGGTACAAGAGCTGCTGTGGGGCACTGATCGCCGGCCCGTGCGTGCCGGCGGTCGAACTCGAGGAGCTGAACGGGCTGCTGGAAGAAGCGCGCTACGCGGAACTGGAATCGGTCACGCAGGAGGTGCTCGGCCGCAAACCGCAGCCCCATGGCCCGCAGTCCGCAGCCCTCTGGCAGCTGCTGGCGCTCGCCCGCACCAGGCAGGGTAAGGACGCCGTGCAGGCACTCGGCATGGCGGTGCGGTGCGCGCCTGAGAACGCCGTCGCACAGCTCAACCTGGGAAATGCCCTGGCGCGCCTCGGGCGGCACGCGGAGGCGCAAGTCAGCCTGGGACGCGCACTCGCACTCGACCCTGAATTTGCCGAGGCGCACAACAATCTCGGCGAGCTCCACCTGGAACAGCAACGCCCCGCGGAAGCGGTCGCCAGCTTCCGGGAGGCTGCGCGAGTCAGGCCAGACCATAGCCCCGCCCATGAGAACCTGGCGCGGGCGCTGGTGCGCCTCGGGCTATTCGACGAGGCGCTGCTCAGCGGCTACCGCGCCGTGGCGATCAGCCCTCAATCCGCCGCAGCCCACGACATCCTCGGCAGCGCCCTGGCCGGCCTGTTTCGTTGCGAAGAGGCGATCGCGAGCTTCACTCGCGCGCTCGGGATCAACCCGTCTTTCGCCGAAGCGCACGCGAACCTGGGGCAGGTACTGCGCGCAACGGGACGGCTCGATGAGGCAGTTGCGGCTTATCGCCGGGCGCTGCTGATCGCGCCGCGGCTCGTTCGGGCACGCACCGAGCTTGCGACAGCCCTCAGGTTGCAGCACCGCACCCTGGAGGCCGAGGAGTCTTGCCGCCAGGCCCTGGGCGCCGATCCGGATTGCGCAGCTGCCGTGCTGGTGTTAGCGGAGCTCGAGGCCGATGCCGGTCGGTTCGCGGAGTCAGAGCAGTTGCTCCGGCGCGCCATCTCGCTCGAGCCAGACTCATCCGAAGCCTGGGCGGTACTGGCGCGCGTGCGCCGCATGACACCCGCTGACCGCCCGTGGCTCGAGACGGCACAGCGCCTCATCGCGCAGGGGCTCGCGCCAAAGCAGGAGCTGTTGTTGCGCTATGCCATCGGCAAGTACCTCGACGATGTGGGGGACTTCGAGCACGCCTTCATGAACTATCGGCATGCCAACCAGCTGGCGAAGGGCTGTGGTCCGCCCCATGACCGAGGCGCGCTGGCGAGCGCTATCGAGCTGATCATCCGCGCGCAGAATGCGCAGTGGATCAACCGTCGACGCGAGGAGATGCCACAATCGTCGCGGCCGGTGTTCATCGTGGGCATGATGCGCTCGGGCACGACGCTTGCGGAGCAGATCCTCGCGTCACATCCGGCGGTGAGCGGCGCCGGCGAACTGACATTCTGGAGCAGGATCACCGCGGCGGTCTGCGCCGTCTGCGGCGCCGATGGCGCTGCGCTGCGAATCGACGACTCCACGCTCGCCGACCACGCTGATCGCTACCTTCGGGCACTCGATGAACTGGCGCCGGGCGCGCCGCGGGTCGTGGACAAGCTCCCCACGAATTTCCTGTCTCTCGGCACGATCCATGCGGCGCTGCCGCGGAGCCGGATTATTCACCTGGTCCGTCACCCCATCGACACGTGCCTGTCCATCTACTTCCAGCACTTTGACGCGGCCAACTCCTACACGCATGATCTCGGGGACCTCGCGCACTACTACGGGCAGTACCGGCGCCTGATGCGGCATTGGCGCACGGTACTTCCAGCCGGTAGCATCCTGCAGGTACCCTACGAGGGACTCGTGGCAGACCTGCCGCACTGGACGCGCAGGATGCTGGAGTTCATCGGACTGCCGTGGGATTCGCGTTGCCTCGATTTCCATTTGACACAGCGTCCGGTGGTCACCGCTAGCAAGTGGCAGGTGCGCCAGCCGCTGTTCGGTTCCTCCGTGGGACGCTGGCGCCGCTACGAGCGCTTTATTGCAGAGCTCGCGCCGCTCACCGAGCCTGTCTCGCAAGAGCTTACTGAGGCCGTATCGTCGCCGCCATGAAGGACACCCGCCCACCGTCCGTCACCATCGACCAGGTCGCCGAGCTCGCGGAGGTTTCGTCCAAGACGGTATCGCGCGTGCTCAACCACGAGCCGGCGGTGCGCGAGGACACGCGCAACCGCATCCTCAAAGCGATCGAGAAGCTCGACTACCGGCCGAATCTCAACGCCCGGGGCCTCGCCGGCGATCGCTCGTTCCTCATCGGACTGTTTTGCGAGAAGCCGGGCGACTACCTGAGCGAGTTTCAGGCGGGCGCGGTGCAGCGCTGCCGCGAGTCCGACTTCCATATCATGGTCGAGCCCTGGGACGGCGCCAGTCCGGACGTCGGGCGCCAGGTGAATACGCTCCTGCGCCAGCTGCGCCTCGAAGGCGCAATCCTGCTGCCGCCCATCAGCGATCACCCGGTGATCCTCGCCAAGCTCGCCGAATCGGCCATCCCGACGGTGCGCATCGCGCCGAAGAACGAGCCCCTGGATGCGCCCTCGGTCGGCATCGACGACCGCACCGCGGCGCGCCGCATGACCGCGCACCTGCTGGACCTCGGCCACCGTTCGATCGGCTTCATCCTCGGCAGGGCCGAGCACGGCGCCACCGAGCAGCGCTATCTCGGCTTTACGGACGAGATGCGCGCGCGCGGCGTGCCGGTCAAGCCGCAGTGGGTGCAGACCGGCAACTTCGTGTTCAACGACGGGCTGGTATGCGCCGAGCACATGCTGAGCGCGGCGCACAGGCCGACCGCCATCTTCGCCAGCAACGACGACATGGCGGCGGCGGTGATCTGCGTCGCCCGGCAGCATGGCCTCGACCTGCCGCGCCAGCTGTCGGTGGTTGGCTTCGACGACGCTCCGGTCGCCACCATGGTGTGGCCGCAGCTGACGACCATCCGCCAACCCGTGCGCGCCATGGCGCGCACCGCCGCCGAGCTCATCATCCAGCATTCGCCCCGCCGTCGCGGCTGGCCGCGGCCGATACCACACCGCCTGCTCAACTTCGAACTGATCCTGCGCAATTCGACCGCGCCACCGTCCTGAAGCGCCACCGCGCTAGAATGCACCCAGCGCATCTGCCGCGGGGTGAATCATGCTGGTAGTCACGACCGAGAACGTTCCGGGTTACCGGGTGCGCGAGGTCAAGGGTCAGGTGTTCGGCGTCGTGGTGCGCAGCCGTGGACTCGGCGGCAATATCATGGCGGGTCTGCGTTCCATCGTCGGCGGCGAGATCACCGAGTACACGCAGCTTCTCGAGGAGGCACGCCGCCACGCGGTCGACCGCCTGGTGAAGAACGCGAGCCTCATGCAGGCGAACGCCGTCGTGATGATGCGCTTCGATTCCGCCGAGATCGGCCAGACGATGAGTGAGATCGTGGCCTATGGCACCGCGGTGGTGCTCGAGAAGACCGGCTGAATGCTGCGCACGGTGCTGCTGGTGTTCGCCGGCGCTCTCGCGCTATTCGGTGCGCGCCTCCTCTTCCATGGGCAGCTCGGCGGCGGTTTGTATGCGCTCGGCGCCGGCGTCCTCATCGTGCTCGGAACCGCATTCGAGCGCTGGCGCTACCGCGGTGGCGACGCCCCACCCGCAGCGGCCTGGCAGCCGACCGGCGAGCGCTTCGAGGATCCTCATTCCGGGAGGACCGTGCAGGTGTTCTACGATCCCGTGAGCGGCGAGCGCCGTTACGTGGATGACCCGCAGCCCCCGGCGGGCACGCGCTGAAGCCCCGCCCGCCGCTCGCTCACAGGAGCAGCGCCGAGAAGGCGACGACCAGGCCTGTCGCGGCGGATAGGCCACCCCAGAGTGGAAAGAGCCGCTGCCGGCCGAGGAAGTAGAGTGAGGAGAGCACCAGGCCGAGCTCCAGGAACCCCTCGCCGAGATCGAAGCGCAGCGCCTTGCGCTCGGAGCGCTCGGTGGTCGCATCGAACTCCTGGGCGTGCTTCTGGATCTCCTCGGCCTCCGCTTTGTAGCGCGTGGCCAGTGCCCCAAGCTTCTCGCTCGCGGCCTGGGCACGGGCCGGATCGGTCGCGAGCGCGGCCACCAGCTCGTTGCCGACCTCGCTCATGTGCTCGCGGATCTTCTTCGCCTGGTAGTAGGCCCACTGGTCGTTCGATTTGGTGCGCTCGATGACCGCGGTGGTGTGCTCGCGATGCGCCGCGATCGTGACAACAGCGAGCACCACGCCGATGACCCCGACGGTCAGCCCGACGTGCCTGGCGAGCGGATCCTTGCTGTCCGCAGACCCATGCCCCTGATGAACCTCGATCTCTGCCATGCCGTGCTCCCTACCCCTATTTATATGAGTGTCCTATGGAGGGACTTCGAATGCATCCCCTAGTGAGCCTGCCGCGACGGCACGCCCACGCCGCCTCACCGGCGCACCCCGCCGCCTGCAGCGGGCATCCAGGTCAGCGACCCGGGGCTTACGACTCGCGATTCCCGCCCTGTCACGCGGCGTGCGGCGTTGGTCCCCCGCCGAAATCACTTCGTCACAATTCCCTTCGGTGCGAATTTCGAGCCCTATGATCCTTGCGGGCGGCGCGTCGGGTAATCGCGACCGTGAGTCGCGCGATGTGCCGGAAAAGCAACGAGACCGACGGGGAGCCAACACACATGACGACGAGTCGCAGCTTGCAGCAGGCTGTGCGTTTCGCGCTCGCGACGATCACGGCATCGGCCGGTGTCGCGACAGCGAACGCCCAGACCGCTCCGGCACAGGCCGAAGAGGCCACCGCAGCACCGCTCACAGAGGTCGTGGTCACGGGATCGCGCCTGAAGACACCGAACGAGACGGCGATCAGCCCGATCTCGACGGTCTCCGCAGCCGACATCACTCAGACGGGTCTCACCCGCGTCGAGGACGTCCTCAACAACCTGCCGATGGTGTTCGCCGGCATGAACTCGACGACCTCCAATGGCGCCGACGGTACCGGCTCGATCGACCTGCGCGGCCTCGGTAACCAGCGCACGCTGGTGCTGGTGAATAACCGTCGCCTCGGCCCGGGTGCCGGCGATGGTCGTAACTACTCGGACATCAACGAGATTCCCGCCGCCCTGATCCAGCGCGTCGACATCCTCACGGGTGGCGCGTCCTCGGTGTACGGTGCGGACGCGGTCGCGGGCGTGGTGGACTTCGTTCTGAACACCCACTTCGAGGGTGTGCAGATCAACGCCGGCTACCACTTCCAGCAGCACAACAACAGCGAGAGCGGCATTTCGGCGATCGTGGCCGGGGCCGGTTTCGCGACCCCGCCGAGCGATGTCGACACGGGCTTCGGCAAGTACGCCTCGGTGGTCATGGGATCGAACTTTGCCGACAACAAGGGCAATGCGACCGCCTACGTCACCTACGACAACCAGGGCGCGGCCCTGCAGAAGAGCTTCGACTACAGCGCTTGTAACCTGGCTGGCGGCGCCGGCGGGCTCGCGTGCGGCGGCTCCTCGACGTCGGCCGGCGGCTCGTTCCGTGCCTACAACAGCACCTTCAGCTCACGCATCTACAACTACAACGTCAACCCGAAGACCGGCGTATGGGCGCCGTTCACGGCCGCGGACGAATACAACTTCGCGCCCGAGAACTACTACCAGGTGCCGAACGAGCGCTGGACCTTCGGCTCGTTCGTGAACTACGAGATCAACTCGCACGCCACTGCGTACATGGAGACGATGTTCACGCGGAACACGTCCGAGGCGCAGATCGCCGAGTCGGGCGACTTTGGCAACGGCTCGCTGATCCCGTGCAACGACCCGCTGCTGACGGCTGCCGAGCAGAGCTTCATCTGCAGCGCGGCCAACCTCACCGCCCAGGGCAATCCGACCCTCGCTTACCCGGGTGGACCGGCGGGCGGGGAGCCGGCGGGGCTGCTGTACATCCTGCGCCGTAACGTCGAGGGTGGTCCGCGTGTCGCGACCTTCTCGACGAACGCGGCCCGTGAGGTGGTCGGTGTCCGCGGCGACATCAACGACGCCTGGTCGTACGACGTCTACGCGCAGCACAGCTCGGTGGACAGCCAGAACGGCAACCAGAACTACCTCTCGAACGCCAACATCATCAACTCGCTGCAAGTGGTGCCCAACCCCGTCGGCGGGGCGCCGACCTGCGTGGCGGTGCTGAACGGTTCCGACCCCAAGTGCGTGCCGTGGAACATCTGGTCGCCGGGCGGCGTGACGCCGGCGGCGCTGCAGTACCTGTCGGTGCCGCTGCTGGTCGATGCCACCGTGACGGAGTACGTCGCGGATGCGTCCGTCACGGGCGATCTCGGCAAGTACGGCGTGCAGATGCCGACTGCAAGCTCGGGCCTGCAGGTGAACATCGGTGCGGAGTACCGCTCCGAGGCGGCAGGCTTCCTGCCGGATGAGCTCTCGCAGACCGGTAATGCGGCCGGCTCGGGCGGTCCGACGCCTGCGATTGCGGGTAACTTCCACGTCGGGGAGGCGTTCACGGAGCTGCGTATGCCGCTCGTGACCGATCACCCGGGGGCGGAAGACCTGTCGATCGAGGGCGGCTACCGCTACTCGAACTACACGGAAGGCTTCACCACCAACACCTACAAGATCGGTCTCGAGTGGGCGCCGGTGAAGGACATCCGCTTCCGCGGTGGCTTTAACCGCGCGGTGCGTGCGCCGAACATCGGTGAGCTCTTCACCCCGCAGACCGTCGGTCTCGATGGCTCGACGGACAACTGCGCGGCCCCGCTCAAGGCGGGTTCGACCACGACCCTGACGACCGGCTACACCTTCGCGCAGTGCGCGCTCTCGGGTGTGACCGCGGCTGAGTTCGGCAACATCGCGCCGAACACGGCCAATCAGTACAACGGCCTGCTCGGCGGTAACCCGTCGCTCGCGCCGGAAGTCGCCGACACTTACACGGCCGGCTTCGTGCTGACGCCCCGGGCGATCCCGAACTTCAGCTTCTCGATGGACTACTTCGACATCAAGATCGCTCAGGTCATCGGGCCGATCGGCGGCGACGTGATCCTCAACAACTGCCTGAACGGCATCAACACGGCCACCTTCTGCCCGCTGGTCCATCGCGGTATCGGCGGATCGCTGTGGCTGACACCGACGGGCTTCGTAGCGGACACGAACCAGAACCAGGGCCAGCTCTCGACCGAGGGCATCGACGTCAAGGCGAGCTACCGCGTGGCACTGCCGGCCGCCGGATCGCTGCTCTTCGCGTTGGAGGGCACGGATCTGATGAACCTCAAGACGACCCCGGTGTCCGGAGGCGGTTCGTACGACTGCAAGGGCTTCTTCGGCTCGAGCTGCGGTGCCGGAGACCCGAGCTGGCGTCACGTGCTGAACGCCACCTGGTCGACGCCCTGGGATAACTTCGATCTGACGCTGCGCTGGCGCTACATCGGGTCGGATAAGTCGGAGCAGACGAGCAGCAACCCGTTCCTCACGGGAAGCCCCTATGCACCGCTGTCCAGCATCCCGGCCTTCAACTACATCGATCTGACGGGCGCCTTCGACGTCTACAAGAACATCCGCCTGCAGATCGGCATGAACAACATCATGGACAAGGATCCGCCGCTGGTTGTCAACGGCGACTGCTCGACGTCCAGCCCCGGCGGTGCGAACTGCAACGGCAATACCTTCCCGGGTCTCTACGACGCGATGGGTCGGTACGTGTTCATGGAGCTCACGGCGAAGTTCTAAGGATCTTCAAGCCACTTGAAAACGGCGGGCCCGCAAGGGTCCGCCGTTTTCTTGAGCCGCGCAACGGTCGCGCTCGTCACCGCCGGCGGCACGTTGGTCACATAGTCCCATCCCTCGCCATCACGCGCGCTAGCGTTCATCGAGCAGCGCCTGAAGCGCGGGGGGTGAGGCTTGCGATTGCTGGATCACGTCGCGCAGAGCGACTCCCCGTTCCTCGTCAGACAGTTCGACGGGGAGCTCTGGCAGCTGACCGGGCCGAGCGACTACGCCCGCGAGGTCGCGGGCTGCCCGCTGCGCTACGTGCTCAGCGATCAGCTGGTGCGCAACTGTATCGAGCTCGCCTATTCGGACGGTGCGGGTGTCAGCGGCTGCCTCGACCTGGTCCACCTGCCTGCGGAGCGGCTGTGGATCGAATGGAGCGGCGTGGCGCAGCGCGAGGTGCTGCTGCGGATGATGCCGGAATGTTCCGCTGCGGCGAGCGCCGAGTGTCTGCGCCACGGCGTGCTCATCCGCGCCGACGCCGGCGGCCGCCGCGGCTCGCTGCGCACCTTCTGGCTGCCTGCGGCTGAGCCGCTGACACCCCTGCTCGCGCCCCTCGAGACGTTGATCGATCTCGACCGCGAATACATGCCCGAGTCCGACGCCGAGGCGCTGCTCGCCGGGGATGCGGTGCGGGTGCGGGACTCGCGCAGCGCTCAGGTCGACGGCCTGCTCGAATGCGCGCGCTTCCGTCTCGATCCTTCATGGCAGCGCTACTACAGTACCGTCGCCTCATCGCCCGCCGAGCGGCGCGCGGTGCTCGAGCGCTCGCTCGGCACGGTGACCTTCGACGTCCCGGCGCTGCTGGCGCTTTTTCTCCTCATGGCGCTGCGATCGGAGCTGACCCATGTACCGATCAGCACCGAGCGCATCAACCTCAAGCGCGCCCGGCTCGGCCGCGCACCGCTGCTCGCGCACATCGAGGTATCGTGCCCGGTGTTCGCGGCTCCCGAGCACCGCCCGGTCGGCGAGGAGCTGACGCCGCGCACCGGGCCCCGGCTGCATCACGTCCGCGGGCACATCGTGCGGCGCGAGGATGCGGTGTTCTGGCGGCGTCCGCACTGGCGCGGACATCTGCGCCTCGGCTGCGTACGCAGCCGCACCGTGAATCTCGGACTCGAGGGTGCCCTGCGTTAACGCGCGCGCGGGCCGGCGACCTCGCGCAGGCATCGCCCGAACACCTCGGCGGCGGCCCGCAGCTCCTCGGGAGCGAGCCCCGCGTACCCCATGAGGAGTCCGGGACGCGGCGGCGGGCGCAGATAATGCGGGTGGATCGCGTGCAGCCCGAGACCGCGCGCGGCGGCGGCCTCCATCAGCGGTTGCAGCTCACGCGGACGCAGACCCTTCAGCCACACCACCAGGTGCGTGCCGGCGTGACTCGCACTGATCTCGATGGTCTCCCCCGCGTGGCGCTCGAGACTGTCGACCAGCGCCTGCCGGCGCAGACCCAGCTCCCTCACCACCCGGCCGAGATGCCGCTCGAACTGGCGTCCCTGAATGAACGCGGCGAGCGCCACCTGCTCGAGTTCCGGACAACTCAGGTCGTCGAGCAGCTTGGCGCGCCACAGATCCATGCGCAGCCCGCGCGGACATACGATGTATCCGAGGCGCAGCGACGGAAACAGCGTCTTCGAGAAGGTGCCGGCGAAGATCACCCGACCGGACAGATCGAGCGAGCGCAGCGCCGGCAGCGGGCGCCCGTCGTGACGCAGCTCGCTGTCGTAATCGTCTTCCAGAATCCAGCTGTCGTGCCGCGCGGCGAACTCGAGCAGCTCGATGCGCCGCGCGGGCGACATCACCGCACCGGAGGGGAACTGGTGCGAGGGCGTGACGCAGATGAGCCGCGCGCGCGGCGGCACCTCGGCTACGACCAGCCCCTCGCTGTCGGTGCGCACGCCGGCGACCCGGGCGCCATGCGCGCTGAGTGCGTGCAGCAGGTACTGGTAATGGGGCTCCTCGATGGCGGTGGTGTCCCCTTCGTCGATCAGCACCCGGGCCGCGAGCGTGATGGCCTGCTGGGTGCCGGTGACGATGATGATGTCGTCGGGCGCACAGACCACGCCGCGGCGCTCGGCCAGATGCTCGGCGAGCGCGTGCCGCAGTGTCGGGTGCCCCTCCTTGGTGCCGGGGTACCCGGGCGCGGCCCGCAGCGCCGCGGCCGCGAGCTTGCGCCGCCACGAGTGAAAGAGCTCCGGGTAGAGCAGCGGCTGCCCGTACTTGAGGTTGAGGGGCAACCGCTGGCTGTCCTGCGACAGGGTCGGCGCCGGCAGGGTGCGGGCGCGCGCGGCGTAGCGCGAGGGCGCCTCGACGGGCGAACCCGAGGTGGCAGGCGGCGTCGAGGCGCTCTGAGCCCGCACGTAAGTCCCCGCCCGACCGCGTGCCGTCGTGAGCGACTCGGCACATAGCGCGTCGTAGGCGGCAATCACGGTATTGCGCGACAGCCCGAGCGTGCGCGCCAGCGCGCGGGTCGGCGGCAGGGGCGTCCCGGCGATGAGCCGGCCCTGAAGAATGGCGCGCTTCAGGGCCCGCGTGAGCTGCGTGTAGAGAGCGCCCCGGCCGTCGAGTGGCAGGCTCCCGGGATTGAAGGTCGATCCGGGCAGTGGCTTATGCATGGCTGTCGGCGGCACACACACAGGCAAAGGTAGCCGGACGAGCGCCGAAGTAAAGGCGGTCCCGTCGCGGGGCAGCTCCGGGCGAGCCTCGGCTGCTAGCGCTTCCCGCGAGCGAGCCACGAGCTGCCGCGATAGGAGTCAGCGACCACCCAGCCGGCCGCCGTCAGCGCCCACGAGAGGATGAACTCGCCGCGGCGGAAGGGCGTCATCGGTCCCGACAGCGCCATGGGGACCCAGATGAGGAGCGTGAAGCCGCCCATCTGCAGCGTGGAGAGCACCGCCGCGAGCCGTGCCCACACGCCGCTCAGCATCGCCACCGCCGCCGCCAGGTAAGCGGCGCCGGTGAAGTACGCCCAGCCGAGGTGCCATGGCAACCATCCCGGTACCAGGGGGGTGGTGAGATCGACATACACGAAATGCGAGAAACCGAAGGCGACCATGGCAAGCGCGTAGATCACGCGTGCGATGCGCACGTCCCACTCGCACAGCACCCACACGCCCGCCACCAGCACGGCGTTCTCACCGAGGCTCTGCCAGGTGCCCTCCGTCAGGGGCTGCGTGAGGACGAAGCGTCCCTTGAAGAGGAGCGCCCAGAGCACGAGGTAGAGCAACAAGGCCCGGGCGGTGGTCAGCGCGGTGCGCTGCCACAGGAGGCCAGCGCCCGCTGCCACCGAGACGACAGCGCACACGACGGCGAGCTCGGCGCGTGCCGGAGTGCCTTTGGGAACGCCATCCCACACGCCGACGAAATCGCCGGCCAGGAGTCCCGCGACACCGACGGCGACCAGGGTGACCGCAAAGACCACCCGACCCAGCCCCGGGCTGCGCATCGCGCGCCTAGCCCGCCGGCGCCGTGAGCATCATGTCGATCGCGGCGCGCACGCGCGTGGCGCGCGGATCGTTGAGATCCATCTCGCCGGGAACGCAGCTCAAGAGGAGCCCATCGCGCCCGATGAGGCACCAGGTCGGCCACGCCTGGATCTTCATGGCACGCCAGTAGGAAGCGTCCTCATCGACCATCACCGGGTCGTGGATCCCCAGGGTCTTGATCGCCGCGCGGACCTTCACCGCGTCGTGCTCATCGCGCAGCTCCGGCGTGTGCACCCCGATGACGACCAGCCCTTTGCCGGCCTCGTCCCGCTCGAGCTGCTCCACCCAGGGACGCGACTTGATGCAGTTGTCGCATTCGAACGCCCAGAACTCCACCACCACGACCTTGCCCTTGAGCTCGGCGAGCGTGAGCGGCGCTGAGTTGACCCACTCGCTGGCGCGATCGTGGGTGAACGCGGCGGGCTTGCCCGGCGCAGAACCGGCCTGGCTCGATGCCGTCAGCACGGCGAGCGCGGCGAGAAGCGCCTGGCGCATGAAGGCCTGCATTGGCTCCGATACTAGGATTGGCCCCCGTTCCCAGAAAGGGCCAGTGGCCACCGATCGGAGGGTGCCAGCGCCCTCGGTTGCATAGTGGTACCGGAAAGCAGCGCCTTACTGGCTCTTGCTGGGTCCAGCGGCGACCCGTAGCGTTTTGGTGTGGCAGGTTTGACCGCAATCCGTCTCGCCCGCCGGGCCGCTGCCGGAGCCGCGCGTCTCGATGTGCTGCCAGCCGTTGCCGCGCAGCCCTCGCAGCTTTGGCTCGCCGTGCCGGCGCCGATCCTGGTCCTGGTGGGCGAGCGCGAGCGGCGGCTGTACGTGCTGCGCTCCGATCAGATCGAGTACGTCGAGTCGCATGGCAACTACGTGAAGCTTCACGATGGCGGCGTCGAGTACATCAGCCGGGACTCGGTCAAGCGCCTGGCCGCCGCGCTCGCCGGCAGCGGCTTCCTGCGCATCGCGCGTCCGCTGCTCATCAACATCCGCTCGATCCACTACGCACAGCGCGCGAGCCGCGGCAGCTACGACTTCACGCTCCGGTCGGGCGCGGTGGTGCGCTCCGGTTCCGCCTTTCGAGACGAGATCCTGAGCCTCCTGCCGCTGACGCAGACCCGCCGCGGAACGCAGGCGCCGCTCGACCCACGCCCGCGCTTGCGCGACCCGGCGCCGCACCTCAAACCGGAACTATAATCGCGGCTTCGCGGGGGACCGGATCCCCGAGGCCAGTTCATGCAACGCACTCTTCTGGTTCCGCTGTGCTGCCTCGCGTGCTTGAGCGCCGCGCAGGTGGCGGCGCAGGCCTCCGGTCCCGAGACCCGGGTACTGACCGATGCGCGCGCGGTGACCTCGGGTGCGAACGCACTCGCGCACGCCATTCCCTTCGACGCGCTCTACGTCACACGCCGCGTGAGCGATGCGGCGTGGTCGCCCGATGGCACGCAGATCGCCTTCACCACGGACCTGGCCGGCCGCATGAACCTGTGGAAGGTCGCCGCCGCCGGAGGCTGGCCCGTGCAGCTCACGCAGTCGAACGAGCAGCAGCTGCAGCCCGTGTGGTCGCCCGACGGTAAGTGGCTGGCGTTCCAGCAGGATCTGGGCGGCAACGAGCTCTGGGACGTGTTCGCGGTGTCGAGCGACGGCGCGCAACTCATCAACCTGACGGACACGCCCGAGGTGCGCGAGGAGGCGCCGCGCTGGTCGCCCGACGGCAGGACCATCGCGTTGAACGTCAAGGGTCGCACGGCCCCCTCGTACGATCTCGCGCTCCTCGACTTCGGCACGCGCAAGGTCAGCCTTCTTACGCATGAGCGCTCACCCGAGCGCTCCTGGTCCTCGGTGGCCTGGAGCCCGGACGGCCGCACTCTTTATGCGAACCGCGTGGAGGTCAGCTTCACGGATTCCGACGTGTACGCGGTGGAGGTGGCGACCGGCAGGACGCGCAACCTCACTCCCCACAAGGGCAAAGTCCTCTACCAGGCCAGCTCGCTGTCACCCGACGGCAAGACGCTGCTCGTCACCTCGAACGAGAAGGACGGCTTCTCCAACGTGACGCTGCTGGACGTAGCGAGCGGCCAGCGCACCTCCGTCACCGACACGCGCTGGGAAGCGACGGCGGGGGATTTCTCGCCGCAGGGCGACTCGTTCACCTACACGCTGAACGCCGACGGCGTGGTGCAGACTTACGTGGTGGACCGCGCGACGCTGCACGCGAGGCCGGTCGCGCTCGGCTCCGGGGTCACCGCCTTGCCAGCGAACCCGAGCTCTTACTCGCCGGGAGGAGATCGCCTGCTCCTCTCGTACCAGAGCTCGGTGCGGCCGGCGGATCTGTGGATCTACGACCTGCGGGCCGGCGGCTCACGGCGTCTCACCTATTCGGCTGTCGCGAGTCTCGCCTCGGCCCCGATGCCGGACTCACAGATCGTCCACTACAAGAGCTTCGACGGGAAGATCATCAGCGCACTGCTGTGGGTGCCGTTCAACCTCGAGCGCAACGGCGCGAATCCGGCGCTGGTGCTCCCGCACGGCGGGCCGACCGGCCAAAGACAGGACCTGTGGAGTCCCGCGGTCGCAGCGCTGGTGTCGCGCGGCTACATCTGTATCGCACCCAATGTGCGCGGCTCCACCGGCTACGGCATCGAGTTTCAGAAGGCCAACTACCAGGACCTGGGCGGTGGCGACCTGCAGGATGAGGTCTACGCCGTGCGCTTTCTCGAAGCCACCGGCTACGTCGATCCACAGCGGGTCGGGATCACCGGCGGATCCTATGGCGGCTTCATGACGCTCATGGCGCTCGGCCGTACGCCCACGGTGTGGGCGGCAGGCGTCGAGCTCTTCGGCATCATCAACTGGAAGACGATGCTGAAGCACTCGGATGCGCTGCTGCAGCAATACGAACAGAGCCTGCTCGGCGATCCGGTGAAGGATGAGAAGATCTATGAGTCGACCTCCCCGCTCGCCTACATCCACGCCGTGCGTGCGCCGCTGCTGGTACTCCAGGGCGACAACGATCCGCGCGTCCCGAAGGAAGAAGCCGTGCAGGTCGTCGAGTTGCTGAAAAAGGACGGCAGGACGGTCGAGGCGCACTACTACCCCGACGAGGGACACGGCTTCATGAAGCGGGAGAACCGCGTCGACTCGACGGCGCGCACCGTCGAGTGGTTCGACCGGTACCTCAAAGGACCGGCCCCTGCGAAGCCCGCGGGTAGCGCGCCGGAAGTCCACTAACTAATTGAAACCGTTGATTAAAGAGTTCTCCATACCCACTCCCCCGCCCGCCACTACCGGATAGCCCCGATGCCCTCGGGGCGCGCGCCCCGGGCAAACTGTCAAATCGCGACGAGCTTCCGTCTCGCCCGAAGCGCAGATGGGAACCAGTTCGGCGCCCGGCATACCCGTTGTGTGATGGGATTCGCAGACTGAGTCACATTGCTACGGACAGCGAATCAAGGCATTCGATGCACATGCGTGTCAGTGCGCTGCTCGAGGACGAGCACTCGGAGATCGACCGCCTGCGGGGCGTGGTCGAGCGGCTGCGCTATGCGGCGACGCATGACGCGCTGACGGGGCTTCCCAACCGCGAGGTGCTGCTCGATCGGCTGCAGCGCGAGCTCGCGCGCCAGACTCATGACGGTGCACGCGTCGCGATCCTGTTCGTCGATCTCGACAACTTCAAACGCGTGAACGATTCGCTCGGCCACGGCAGCGGCGATGAGGTGCTGCGTGAGATGGCGCGCCGGGTGGTCGGCTGCCTCGGCCCGTACGACACCGCGAGCCGCTTCGGCGGCGATGAGCTCGTGATCCTCCACCCGCGCGCCACCGCCGGCTCCGAGACCGAGCTCGGCACGCGCATCCTCGCCACCACCGCGGAGCCGCTGTTCATCGCGCGCCGCGAGGTCGTGGTGTCGGCGAGCATCGGCGTCGCCCTGTGCGCGCCGGGTGAGAAATCCGCCGAGCAGCTGCTGCGCGAGGCCGACACCGCGCTCTATGCGGCCAAGGGCCGCGGCCGGGCACGGCTGCAGCTCTTCAACGACGAGTTGTACGCCCAGGCCGAGCGGCACGTGCAGATCGAGTCGGACCTGCGCCTGGCGCTGCGCGCGGCGCAGTTGTTCGTCCTCTACCAGCCGCAGGTGAGTCTCAAGAGCGGCCGCATCGTCGGGCTCGAGGCGTTGGTGCGCTGGCGGCATCCGCTCGCGGGCATCATCGCACCCGATGATTTCATCCCGATCGCCGAGGAGTGCGGACTCATCGTCGACATCGGGCGGCAGGTGCTGCGCGAGTCGTGCCGGCAGCTCGCGGAATGGATGCGGCTTACGCCCGGCCGGCGGCTCGCGATGTCGGTGAACGTCTCGCCGCGCGAGGTCGAGGCGGCGGGTTTCATCGATGAGCTCGCGCGCATCCTCGCCGACACCGGCGTCGATCCGACGGCGCTGTGCCTCGAGATCACCGAGAAAGCGGTCACCGGCGCCACTGCGGACACCGTGCGGGTGCTCGATCAGGTCCGCCGGATGGGCGTCTACGTGGCGATCGATGATTTCGGCACGCAGCATGCCTCGCTCACGCGGCTGCGGGATCTGCCGGCCGAAGTGCTCAAGATCGACCGTGACTTCATCGACGGCCTGGGCGCCGAGCCCGGCGACACCGCCATCGTCTCCTCGATCATGAGTCTCGCGTTCGCGATGGGCAAACACCCGATCGCCGAAGGCGTCGAACGGCGCGAGCAGGCGGTGGCGCTGCTCAATATGGGCTGCACCGTGGCGCAGGGCTACCTTTTCTCTCCGCCGGTCGCGGCCCATCAGGTGAGCCCGTTGCTCGAGCGGAGCCTGTGGCACCCGCGCTCCGGGAGCACGCGTCTCGCCGAGACCGTCTCCGATGCGCACGCGCGCCGCGGTCACCGTTACTTCATCGATGAGTTCCTCGATCACATCGGTGCCCCGATGAGCGCGAAGTCCCGGGGCAGCGGTTGATGGCGCTCGTCATCGGTATCGGCAATCTCCTCATCGGGCTCGCGTACGCGGGCTTAGGTGTCCTCTCGGCCTGGGAGACCTTCAGCCTGCGCCGCTACCGGGGCTGGTCGCGCTTCGGCATCGGCTTCGCGCTCATGGCGGCGAGCTGCGGGCCGCACCACCTGGTGCACGGCTGGCATGCGCTGCACGGCGGCGAAGCCTCCTGGCCGGTGCTCGCCGTCACGCTGATCGGATTGCCCGCCGGCCTCATCTTCGTGGGGCTGCGCCTCGAGACAGCACTCGGTGGCCGCGGCGATCGGCCGTTCGGCGCATCGCGCCACTGGGCGGTGTCGCTGATCGCGGTGTTCGCCGTGCTGGTGGGCTGGCTCACCGGCTGGACACTCGCACATCCCGCGCCGGCCTCGCCTCCCCAGCTCCTGTGCACGGCGCTTGGCCTGCGCGCCGGCGCGGCAGCGACGGGCGCGGGTTTCGACATCGCCTGCGTGACGCTCGCCGCCAATCTCTTCGTGGTAGTGACTTACGGAATGGTCGGCTGGTATCTCGCCGACTGCCAGGTGCGCCGCTACGCCGCGGAAGGGTCCTGGTCGCTCTCGGGCGTGGCGCTCTCGGGTGTGTTCTTCAGTTGTGCATTCATGCATCTCATCTACGCCACGACCGAAGCGCACGCCGCGGCGTTGCCGTTCGATCTGCTCGGTATCCCGGCCTCGATCTACTTCCTTTGGATCGTCAAGCGCGTCCACAACGATTCGGTAGTGGACTGGAACCGCCGGCCGCTGGTAGGCGCCGCCGCCACCCCCGATCGCTCGGCGCCCTGGCACTAGCTCACGCGCCCGCCGCGCGAGCCAAAGCCATCAGCACCGCCCCCTCGAGCCCGGCGTGCTCGAGCGCAGCGAGAGCACAGAAGTCGGCGCGCCCCGGAGCCTCTCCAACCCCATAGCCGGCGAGTGAGCGGTCCATCGCGTCGCGCAGGCGCGCCACCAGACCCGCCGTCCCCATGACGCCGCCACCCCAGACGATGCGTTCCGGCGACCAGCACAGCACCAGAGTGGCGGCGAGCTCGCCGAGATAGCCCGCCGCGAGCTCGAACGTCGGCCGATCGTCGGCGAGCGACTGGTTCGTCTTGAGCCGACGCGCGATCGCCGCACCCGAGGCAAGCCCCTCGACGCAGTCCGCGTGAAAGGGACAGGCACTCGGCGCGCGGTCGCCGTCGCGGCGCGCCAGGCGGATGTGGCCGACCTCCGGGTGCAGCGCTCCCTCGAGCGGGCGTCCCTCGACCAGCAGGCCGGCGCCGATCCCGGTACCGACGGTGACGTAGGCGAGCGAGCGCACGCCCTGGCCGGAGCCCTGCTGCCACTCGGCAAGTGCCGCAGCGTTGACGTCGGTGTCGATCGCGACGGGAACCGCGCAGCGCGCGGCGAGTTGCGCGCGCAGGTTGGCACCGGACCATCCGGGCTTGGGCGTGCTGAGGATGCGCCCGTAGTCGCGCGAGCGCGCATCGCGCACCACCGGGCCGAACGCGGCAATGCCGATGCCGCCGAGCGAGCACCCGGCAGGGGTGGCGCCGGCGATGAAGCCGGCCAGGTCCTCGAGCGCGCGCTCCGGTGTCGTGGTCGGCCAGCGGCCCTCGGTGAGCGCCCGGCCGTCTGCATCGACCAGCCGCGCCAGAATCTTCGTGCCGCCGGTCTCGATCGCGGCAAACACGCGGTCGCTCTTGCCCATGGCGGGAGTGTAACCTCACGGGCGAGCACCCATGCTCGCCAGCCACTATCATCAGATCCTGCTGCTGCACGTCGGCTGTGCCGCACTCTCGGGCACGCTGTTCGCGGGTCGCGGTTTGCTGCGCATCCTCGATCGCCCGCTGGCCGGCCACCGCGCGCTGCGCCTCACCTCCTACGTCATCGACTCGCTGCTGCTGACGGGGGCAGTGCTGCTGATGCTCATCATCCACCAGTACCCGCTCGCCGACGGATGGCTGACGGTGAAGGTGCTGCTGCTCCTGCTCTACATTGCCCTCGGCATGACAACGCTCAAATGGGCGCGCACACGCTCGGGCCGGATCATCGCCTGCTCGGGCGCGCTGCTCACGTTCTGCGCCATCGTCGCCGTGGCGGTCGGGCATACGCGCTAGCGCGCGTACGCATTAGCCCCTATTCCGCGGCCCGGCCGCCGCGCGCATCCTCGGCTCAAAAGCTGCATTTCATATGAGTCTTTTCGAGGCCCGCGATGCGTCTCACCCGCTTCACCGATTACAGCCTGCGCGTACTCATGTACGTCGCGGCCCATCCGGACCGGCAGGTGACGATCGCCGAGATCGCCGGCGCCTTCGCCATCTCCGAAAGCCACCTGACCAAGGTGGTCAATCACTTGGGAAACGCGGCTGGCTCACTAACTTACGCGGACGCGGCGGCGGCATGAGGCTCGCCTGCCCCGCCGCAGAGATCAGCGTGGGCGCGGTCGTCCGCTCGGCCGAGGACGGCGGATCGCTGGTGGAGTGCTTCGAGCCGCGCGGCAACCGCTGCGTGATCACCCCGGTGTGCGCGCTGCGCGGCGTGCTGGCGCAGGCGCTCGATGCCTTCTACGCCCCACTCGATCGCACCACCCTTTCCGACATCACGCGCAACCGCGGCCGCCTGCGGCATGCGCTCGGGATCGCCTGATCGAAACGAAGGAGCTCACGTGTTGCACTCGATGCGATGTTCAATGGCGGTGGTGTGGCTCGCTTGCGCTGCGGGCGCTGCGCCCGCGGCCCTCGCCGCCGGCAAGACCTCGGGCGCCACGCCCGGGGATTTCGGGCCGCCGCGCGGCGCGGTCATCCATGCGATCCTCACCAGTCCGCCCGCGGTACCGCCGCCCATTCATCGCAACCACCCCGCCAAGGTGATCGTCGAGCTCGAAGTGCGCGAGGTGGAGAAGGAGATCTCCGAGGGCGTCACCTATACCTTCTGGACCTTCGGCGGCACCACCCCGGGGAGCTTCATCCGCGTACGCCAGGGCGACACGGTGGAGTTTCATCTCAAGAATCATCCCGACAACAAGATGCCGCACAACATCGACCTGCACGGCGTCACCGGGCCGGGCGGCGGGGCGGCGTCGAGCTTCACGGCGCCCGGGCATGAGTCGCAATTCACTTTCAAGGCGCTCAACCAGGGAATCTACGTGTATCACTGCGCCACCGCGCCGGTCGGCATGCACATTGCCAATGGCATGTATGGGCTGATGCTGGTCGAGCCGCCCGAGGGCATGAAGCCGGTCGATCATGAGTACTACGTCATGCAGGGCGACTTCTATACGGTCGGCAAGTATCGGGAGCGTGGTCACCAGGACTTCGACATGCAGCGCGCCATCGACGAGCGCCCGACGTACGTGCTGTTCAACGGCTCGGAGGGCTCGCTGGTCGGTGAGCACGCACTCAAGGCGAAGGTCGGAGACCGGGTGCGCCTGTTCGTCGGCAACGGCGGCCCGAATCTCGTCAGCAGCTTCCACGTCATCGGCGCCATCTTCGACCGCGTGCGCTACGAGGGTGGCCTGCACGAGCAGGAGAACGTGCAGACGACGCTGATCCCCTCGGGGGGCGCGGCGATCGTCGAGTTCCACGTGCGGGTGCCGGGCAGCTACGTCCTGGTCGATCACTCGATCCTGCGCGCCTTCAACAAGGGCGCGCTCGCGATCCTCAAGGCGGATGGCCCCGAGGACAAGACGATCTACTCGGGCAAGGAGGTCGACTCGGTGTATCTGGGCGATAAGGCCGCGAATCTCGCCGCGGTGAGCGAGGCGCGCGCCGCCGAGGCGAGCGGCACGCTCACCCGGGAGCAGCAGATCAAGGCTGGGGAATCGCGCTTCACCGGCACCTGCTCGGTCTGCCACCAGGGGAACGGCGCGGGCTTGCCCAGCGTATTCCCGCCCCTCGCCCACTCGGACTTCCTCATGGCCGACAAGCAGCGTGCCATCGGCATCGTCCTCAACGGCCTCTCGGGCAAGGTCACGGTCAACGGCAACGAGTTCAATTCCGTGATGCCGCCGATGAGCCAGCTGAACGACGATGAGCTCGCCAACATCCTCACTTTCGTCCGCAACAGCTGGGGCAACAGCGGAGAGGCGGTCTCCGCGGATGAGGTGCGGCAGGTACGCGCCGCCACCAAGCGTCCCGAAGGCGCGGCGCACTGACATGTGCAGGGCTGCCCTGCTGCTGCTCGCACTACTGCCGTGCCTCGCTGCGGCCGGTCCCGACGGCAACCCCTTCATCGAAGTCCCGGGGGGCGAGCTGCACTCTGCGCTGCCGCTCGCCAGCGAGGACGCGGTGCCGATACGACCGTTCCTGATGCAGCGCCACCCGGTCACCAACGCGGAGTTCCTGGCCTTCGTCACCGCCCAGCCGCGCTGGCGGCGCGGTGGGGTGCCGGCGGCGCTGGCCGGCCCGGACTACCTGTCGCGCTGGGCCGGCCCGCTCGATCCCGGAGCGCGAGCAGCCGCCGCAGAGCCCGTGACGCAAGTGAGCTGGTTCGCCGCGGAAGCCTACTGCGATTCCCAGCACGCACGCCTGCCGGACTGGTACGAATGGGAGCTCGCGGCCGCCGCAAGCCCCAGCGTGCGTGACGCCCGCACCGATCCCGCCTGGCGGCAGCAGATCCTCGACTGGTATGCGCACCCCGGGGGCAAGGGCCTCGCGGCCGTCGAGGGCGACAGCGCCAGCATCTACGGGCTCCACGACCTCCATGGCCTGGTGTGGGAATGGGTCCGCGATTTCAACTCGCTCCTGCCGGCCGATGCCGACCCGGAGAAGTTCTGCGGCGCCGGCGCACTCAACGCGCGCCAGAAGGAGAACTACGCGGTGCTGATGCGCATCGCACTCCTCAGCAGCCTGCGCGCCGCCGATACCGGGCGGCTGCTCGGCTTCCGTTGTGCGCGCGATCAGGCCGGCACGTCATGAGCCCCGCGGCCGCAGTACGCAGCGCCGCGTTCGTGCTGCTGGTGACGGCGTCCGTCAGTCTCGCCGCCGCGCCGCCGGGCGAATCGCTCTACCAGCTCGAAGCGCAGCTCACCACGCAGCGCGGCCTGCACGCCGGCCTCGATCTCGATCGCGGTCATCCGACGCTCATCGCCATGTTCTACGGCAGCTGCCCCGCCGCCTGCCCGATGCTGATCGATGCGATGCAGGCTTACGAAGGCGAACTCGACCGGGCCGACCGGGCACGGCTGCGCGTACTGCTGGTGAGCTTCGATGCGGCGCGCGATACGCCACAGCAGCTCGAGCGCATCGCGCGGCTGCATCGCGCGGATCCGGTACGCTGGACGTTCGCCAGCGCCACCGAGCGCGATACCCGCCGCATCGCGGCGCTCCTCGGCGTGAGCTACCGCCGGCTGCCGGACGGCGATTACGAGCACTCGCTCCTCATCACTCTGCTCGACGGCGAGGGCCGGATCCTCGGGAGCACCACGCGGCTCGTCGGCGATGCGGACTTCGAGGCGCAGCTCCGGGCCGCGACGCGCTCGCCCCCCCACTAGCTCATACTTGGCGGGTGAACGAGAGGCGCGATCCGGGTGATGGGGACAGCGGCGGCTCCGCGCCGTGCTTCCTGCACGAGTTAGGTCCCGACGGCGCGCCGCTCGACGCCCGGCAGGCGAGCGACGTGGCGCGCTGGCGCAAGGCCGAGCGTGCGCGGCTCATCGAGCTGCGCAGCGCCGTGGCCCCCGTGGAGCGTGCGCGGCATACGGCCGCGATCGCGCACGCGCTCGATGGGTTGGTTGATGGGGGCGCCGATGCGGTCGTGAGCCTCTACTGGCCGATCCGCGCCGAGCCGGATCTGCGTCCCTGGATGCGCACGGCGTGCGAGCGGGGGCTGCGCGTCGCCCTGCCGGTCGCGATCGCGCTTGGCCGGCCCATGACCTTCCGGGAGTGGCGGCCCGGCGCTGCCATGGCACGCGGCCTGTGGAAGATCCCCCATCCGGCCAATGGCCCGGACATCTCACCGACCCATGTCATCGCGCCGCTGGTCGGCTTCGATGCCGCCTGCTACCGGCTCGGCTACGGCGGCGGTTTTTTCGACCGCACGCTGGCCGCGATGCAGCGCAAGCCGACCGTCATCGGGGTGGGTTACCCGCAACTGCGAATTGCCACGATCTTTCCGCAGCCGCATGACATCCCGATGGATTGGATCGTGAGCGGCGGCGTGCCGCCGCTGCGGCGCAGCGCCTGACCCGCGCTCAGGCCTCGGAGCGATCGGCGTTCGTAGAGTACCTCGATCGGGGTGGTCAGGCAGAAGCCGCGAGCGCGGCGCGCACCGGGCGCGCCTCCCGGATCGGCAGGTTGATGAATGCCGCCGCGAGCGCGAGCGACATGTCCGCGTACCACATCCAGCCGTAGTCGCCGAACCGCACCAGCGCCAGCCCGCCGAGCCAGGCGCCGAAGAAGCCACCGATCTGGTGCGAGAGGAGCGTGAGCCCGAAGAGCGTCGCGAGATAGCGCACCCCGAAGAGCTTGCCGACGAGTCCGGCGGTCGGCGGCACGGTTGAGAGCCAGGTGAGGCCGAGCACCGCAGCGAATGCATAGAACGTGAGCGCGGTGCGCGGCATCAGCAGATAAACGCCGATTGCCGCGGCGCGGATGAAATAAACACCGAACAGCAGCCACTTCATCCGGTACCGGCCCCCGAGCCAGCCGATGCCGAGACTGCCGGCGACGTTCGAGAGCCCGATGATCGCCAGCGAGCCCGCGGCGACGCTCGCCGGCAGGGCGCACAGGTTCACCTCGCCCGGCAGGTGCGTGACCAGAAACGCGATGTGAAAGCCGCAGGTGAAGAACCCGAGGTGCAGACACCAGTAGCTGCGATCGTGGGCGGCGGCGCGCAGCTGCGCGAGCAGCGGCCCGGCGCCCGTGCCCCCCGTGCCGGCGACCGCCACCGCCCCCTCGGTGTGCGCCGCCCGCACCAGAGACCAGCTGAGTGGAATGGTCGCGAGCGCGGCGGCGGCGAGCGCGTACATGGCCGCCACCCAGCCGACGCTCGCGATCAGAAGCTGACTCGCGGGCGCGAGCAGGAATTGCCCGAGGCTGCCGCCGGCGTTGATGAAGCCGGACGCGAACGCGCGCTGCCCCGGGGCGAGGCGGCGTGCGGTGGCGCCGATCAGCACCGAGAAACTGCCGCCGGCCGCGCCGGCGGCGAACAGCACGCCGATCGCGAGGATCAGTCCCGGCTCGCCGCTCGCGACAGTGGTGAGGAGCGCGCCGGCGGCGAGCGTCAGGGCACCGGCGAGCAGCACGGCGAACGAGCCGTAACGGTCGGCCACCAGTCCGCAGATCGGCTGCGCCAGGCCCCACACGAACTGTCCGATCGCCATGGCGAGGCTGATGGCGACGATGCCGACGCCGGTGGCTTTGTCGAGCGGCGCGACGAACAGGCCGAGGGACTGCCGCGCCCCCATGGTGATGAGGAGGATGGCGGCCGCGGCCACCATGAGGGCGCGGGCGCGGCCGCCCGTGACGACCGCGCCCTCCCCCGGTGCCGTGTGCGCGACGCTCAGGCGGAGCGCAACCGGATCGGCAGCGAGCGCACGCGCGTGCCAGTGGCGGCGAAGATCGCGTTCGCGAGCGCGGGGATGACCGGCGGCAGCGCCGGCTCGCCGAGTCCGGTCGGTGGCTTGGCCGAACGCACCCACGCGATCTCGATCTCGGGCGCGAGCGGCATGCGCGCCAGCGGGAAGTCGTGGAAGTTGCTCTGTTGCGCGGCGCCGTCGACGAACTCGATGGCCTGACCGGCGAGCGCCTGCGCCAGGCCGTCGATCACGGCTCCGCGCACCTGGTTCTCCGCGCCCATGGGATTGACGATGTGACTGCCGATGTCGCCGGCGACCCAGACCTTATGCACCGTGACCGCGCTTGCGGCGACGCTGGCATCGACCACCTCGGCGAAGTAGCCGCGATGGGAGAAGTAGAAAGCAAAGCCCTTGGCCCGCTGCGGCCCGGGAGGCTCCTGCGCCCAGTCCGAGATCTCGACCACGCGAGCGATCACCGCGCGTGCCCGGCCGGTATCGAACGGCACACCGTTACCGGGTGCGGCCACTTCGCGCGGTTCCCCTAGCATGGCCAGCATCAACCGCGGCAGATCGGTGTCGGCGGCGTAGGCGACTTCGTCGAGGAAGGACTGCGAGGCGAAGGCGAGGGCATTGGAGCCCGGCGCGCGCAGCGCCCCGGTGTTGATGACCGTCGGCATCATCGACTGGCTGTAGCGCAGGTGCGGCACCAGACCCGCCGGCGGCATCGCGGTGTTGTAGCCGGCGGCACGCGCGGTCGTCTTGCCGTCGCCGAAGGTGACGAAGTGATCGGTGAAGGCCACGAGCTCGCCGCGCTCGCTGACTCCCGCCTCGAAGCTGTGCCAGCCTCCGGGACGGTAGTAGTCGCGGCGCATGTCGTCCTCGCGCGACCAGATGAGCTGCACCGGCACGCCCGGCACTGCACGGGCGATCGCCGCCGCCTGGATCATGTAGTCGTTCATGAGCCGGCGGCCGAAGCCGCCGCCGATGCGCGTCAGGTGCAGCGTGACGTTCGCGGGCGCGATGCCGAGCGCCTTCTCGAGCGCCGCAAGGCCGCGCTGCGGCGTCTGGCTCGGCGCCCAGATCTCGAGCTTGCCGTCGCTGAAGCGCGCGGCGCAGTTCTGCGGCTCGAGCGGCGCGTGCGCGATGAACGGATAATCGTATCGGGCGGCGACGCGCTTGGCCGCTGCGGCGAGCTGTCCGGCCGCATCGCCATCGACGCGCAGGTCCGACTGCCGGCGCCTGTGGCGATGGCCGCGTCCGCATTGCGCGCGGTAGACGCTCGAGCTGTGACCCTTCGCGGCGCTTAAGTCCCACTCGACCGCGAGCTGCGCGCGCGCCTCATTGGCGAGCCACCAGTGGGTGGCGAGGATCGCGACACCGTCGGCGAGGCCTGAGTCGTAGTCACCGTTGCCGACGATCGGGATCACGTGCCGGACGCCCGGGGCACGCCGCGCCGCCTCGACGTCCGCCTTGACGAGGCGGCCGCCGTGGGCGGGCGCGACCTCGTAGACCGCATAGAGCATGCCGGGCAGGCGCGTATCCACGCCGAAGATCGGCGTGCCCCTGACGATGCGCGCGCTGTCGATCCCGACGACGCGCTGGCCGATGATGGTGAACTGTGCAGGGTCCTTGAGCGGCACCTGGCTCAGGTCCGGCGGCGGCAGTGCCGCCGCGGCCGAGGCGACCTCGCCGTAACCGAGCGAGCGGCCGCTCGCGCGGTGGAAGATGCGGCCCTTCGCGGTGGTGAGCTCGGCGGGGCGCACGCGCCAGCGCTTCGCCGCCGCCTGCAGCAGCATGGCGCGCGCCGCCGCGCCCGTCTGCCGCATCGGCAGCCAGTCGCGCGTGGTGGCGGTGCTGCCGCCCGCGTATTGCTCGCCGTAGCGCGCCTGGTCGACGTCGGCCTGGCTGATGCGCACCTGGCTCCAGTCGCAGTCGAGCTCGTCCGCCACGATCATCGGGAGCGAGGTCTTGATGCCCTGCCCGATCTCGGGATTCTTCGACACGATGGTGACGGTGCCATCCGCGGCGACCGACACGAAGGCGGACAGCGCCGCCGGCGCCGCGGGCTCGCCGCGCGCGGCGGCGAGCGCACTCGCCGGCAACGGAATGAGCGCATCGAGGGCGAGTCCCCCGCCGGCGAGGAGCGAGGCCTTGAGGACGGTGCGCCGGTCCATCGCGGCACGTGACAGCGGCTCAGGCGACATGGTCCGCCTCCTCTTTGATGCCGGCGGCGAGGCGGATCGCGCTGCGGATGCGGTTGTAGCAGGCGCAGCGGCAGATGTTGCCGCTCATCGCGGCGTTGATCTCGGCGTCGCTCGGCTGCGGTGTGCGCCCCAGCAGCGCGCACGCCGACATGATCTGGCCCGCCTGGCAGTAGCCACATTGCATGACGTCGATCTCGAGCCAGGCACGCTGCAGCCGCTCGCCGGTCGCGCTCGTGCCGATGTGCTCGATGGTGTGGATCTTCGCCGCGCCGACACTCGCGACTTTGAGCTGACAGGAGCGCACCGCGGCGCCATCCAGGTGCACGGTACACGCGCCGCAGTAGCCCTTGCCGCAACCGTACTTGGTGCCGACGAGCCCCAGCTCGTCGCGCAGCACCCACAGGAGCGGCATCTCCCCCGGAACCTCCACCTCACGGACGGTCCCATTGATGTCGAGGCGATATCCCATGACTGCCCTCCACAGGTGCGCCCGCCGCGGGCGCTGTGAGATTACTTCGGCTTGGCGGTCAGGCTCTGCACGGCCTGGAGCGCCTGCGTAACGTTCTCATCCGGCGCGACGCCGGTGATGGTCCTGGCGATCTTACCGTCCTTCGCCACGATGAACGTCGTGCGCTCGGCGAAGTCGTGGCCGATCTCGGCGCCGCGCACGTCCTTCTGCCCGGCCTTGCCCTGGTGCACCTGCAGCTCATAGGACTTGGCGATGCGGCCGTCGGCATCGGAGGCGGTGGGGAACTTGCCCGCACAGAAGTTGGGATCGGCGGAGAAGTCGTTGAGCCGCTCGATGCTGTCGAGCGATACGCCGACGATGGTCGCGCCGGCGGCGGTGAATTTGTCCTTGATCTCGGCGAACGTATGCGCCTGCAGATCGCAGCCTCCGGTGTAAGCCGAAGGATAGAAGTAGACGACGACCGGCCCCTTGGCGAGTGCGTCCTTGAGCGAGAACGTGAAGGGCTTGCCGGCCATCGAGGCCTGTGCGGTGAACTTCGGCGCGCTCGCTCCGGGCTGCAGTGCGGCCAGCGCGGGCACCGAGGCGAGGCAGGCACAAAGAGAGAGGAGTCGCCGCTTGTCCATGGAGCACCTCGGGAGCTTAAAGGGGCCGCTATCATGGCATGCGGCGGCGGCCGGTTCGCACGGGCCGCCGCGGGAACGTGCTCTTCTTCTTTTATATCAGTCGTTTACACCCACATCGCCGCCCGGGCGAGCCCGGCTGCAATCGCTCCGTAACCTGCGCCGTTGCGGCGGCCGTGGCGGTTATGTTGCAGCTTCCGCCGCCGGCTCCCGAAGTTGCTAAAGTCGTCACGGCACGCGGGGCCGGCCGCAGCTCGAACCAACACTTAGGGGGCTTGAAATGCGCTACCTCAACAGCCTTTTGAGGGTCGCCGCGCGCGCGCGGCGCTCCACCGCCTGGGCGCTCGTGCTCGCCTGCGCCGCCGCGGTGCTCGGCGGCTCGACTGCCGGGACCGCAACCGCGGGGGCGACGGCTACGCCGTCCGCCGACCTCTCTGGCCTTGCACGCCTGCCCGGCCACGTGAACGGAAACGCCCGGCCGCAGTTCGACCTCGGCCGCGCGCCGGACTCCCTCGCGATGCACGGCCTCGAGGTCGTGTTCGCCAAGACCGCCTCCCAGCAGCGCGCCATCGAGGCGTTGATTGCCGCGCAGCAGGACCCGAAATCGCCTCAGTACCACCAGTTTCTGACGCCGGCGCAGTACGGCGCGCGCTTCGGCGCGAGCGAGGCGACGGTGGCCGCGGTGAGCCGCTGGCTCACGGCGAACGGCTTCACCCTCGAGGCGCTGCCGGCCAACCGCTCGGAGCTGCGCTTCTCGGGCACCAAGGCCCAGGTGGAGACGGCCTTCCACACCGAGATCCACCTCTTCGAGGTCGACGGCGTGAGGCATTACGCCAACGTGGAGAACCCGGCGGTGCCGGCGCGGGCTCGCGCGCGGCGATCACGACGATCCACGGCCTGCATGACTTCTACCCGAAGGCCAACGTCAAGCGCTGGTCGGCGCACATGGCGTGCGCGCCAAGCCGCAGATCACCTACGACGGCGGCCGGAGAACTGGGTCGGACCCGGCGACTTCGCCGTGATGTACAACGTCGGGCCGCTCTACAACGCCGGCATCAACGGCAAGAACGTGACCATCGCGATCGTCGGCGAGAGCGAGATCGATTCGACGGTGGCCAATACTTTCTGGGCCGGCGTCGGCATCGCGACGCCGCCGACCATCACCACCGTGACGGTCCCGGCGGCCGATGGGGGAACCCCTGTCGGACAGACCATGGACAACAACGAGGAGGAGGCCTACCTCGACATCGAGGTCGCAGGCGGCGTCGCGCCGGGCGCCAGCATCGCGCTCGATCGCCGACGCCAACGCCGGCATCGCCTTCCAGTACGCCATCGAGCAGAAGCATCGGCCAGGTCATCAACATCTCCTTCAGCGAGTGCGAGAGCCAGATCGGCGGCCCCGCAAACACCGCCGATCGACACCCTGTTCGCCGAGGCAGCCGCCCAGGGCCAGACGGTCGTGGTCGCGAGCGACGATGCGGGCGTCGCCGGCTGCGAGCAGAATCTCTTCACTCAGGGCACGCTCGCCACGACCGGCTTCGCCGTCAGCGGCCTCGCCTCGAGCCCGCACGTCCTCTCGGTCGGCGGCACCGACTTCGACCCGACGCAGCCGCAGAGCTGGGCGACGCAGCAACGCGCCGGGAACGCTCGTCAACGCGCAGGCGCACATCCCCGAGATGGTGTGGAACGACACCTGCGCCAATCCCGTCTACGCCAAAGTCTCTCGCGACGACCTCGATCGCGTTCTGCAACGTGGCACAGTTCAACGGCACGGCGAATCATATTCCTCAGATCGCAGGCAGCGGCAGCGGCGTCAGCAGCTGCCTCTCGCGTCGATACCACGACCAACGCCTGCACCGGCGGCTACTGCCGGTGCCGAGCTGGCAGTCAGGGGTCGCCGGGATTCCCGCGAATCTCAGCGGGCGCGCGGTGCCGGACGTGACCTCCATGGCCGGCGGCTGGGTGATCTGCTCCTACGACAACGCCACCTGTGACCCGCCAACGCGAAGCTCATCAAGCGACGTCGACATCGTCGGCGGCACCTCGTCCTCGACCCCCGCAGTGGCGGCGATCATCGCGCTGCTCGATCAGGCGACGGGCGGAGCTGCGGGGCTCGTCAACCCGACGCTCTATCAGCTCGCAGCGACCGAGTACGGCACGCCCGCCGCTCCCAACACGAGCACCGCAACTGCAGCGCCAGCCTCGGCGCGACGATCGGCGCGAACTGCATCTTCTACAACGTGACCGCCGGCAGCAACGCGACGCCCTGCACGGTCGCCACCTTCAACGACACCGAGCAGCGCCCCGGCAAGCACCTGCGGCGGCGCCTCGGGCGGCCAGACGAACGGCATCATGGAGCTCGCCGGCGCGCCGCAGTACATCGCGGCAGCGGCTTCAACCTCGCGGCCGGGTCTCGGCAGCATCAACGCCGCGAACCTGGTGCTCGCGATCTACCTGCCGGCCCCCACCGGGCTCGCCGCGACGCCGGGCGGGCAATCAGTGAGCCTCAGCTGGACTGCGGAGCCCCACGCCGCGAGCTTCAACGTCTACCAGGCGACGGCAACGGGTAATGAGGGCACCACCCCGGTACAGAGCGCGCGTGACCGGGTCGTCGGTCACGGTGTCTGGCCTTCAGTTCGCGACCAACTACTACTTCACGATCGCCGCCGTGGCGGCGCTCGGAACCTCCGCGCAATCAGGCGAGGTGCACACGATGACCGTGCCCGCCGCACCGACGGGCTTGAGCGCCACGGCCGGCAACGCTACGGCGAGCCTCACCTGGACCGCCGTGACCGGCGCGGCCAGCTACAACATTTATCAGGGAACTTCCGCGGGCGGGGAGAACGCGACCCCGGTGCAAACCGGCCTGAGCGGAACGACGGCGACGGTCTCGACCCTCACCAATGGCACGACCTACTACTTCAAGGTCGCCGCGGTGGATGCGGGCGGCGCCTCGGCGCTCTCCAACGAGGCCTCCGCGATGCCGGTGGCGCCGGCGGGCGGCGACAGCGGCGGCGGCTCGCTCGGGACGCTGGAGTTGATGCTGCTCGCGGTGCTGGCCGCGCTCGCAGCGGCGAGCCGTTACAGGGAGCGCACCCAGCGGGCGATGTCGGCGCGCCCCATGGCGCCCGAGCGCCGTGCGATCTCGCGGCCGCCGCGGAAGTAGATCAGCGTCGGAATGCTGCGGATGCCGAACTCGCCGCCGAGCGCGGGTTCGGCATCCGTGTTGACCTTGCCGAAGCGCACCCCGGGCTCGAGCTCCGCCGCGGCCGCGGCGTACTCGGGCGCCATCATCTGGCACGGTCCGCACCAGGGCGCCCAGAAATCCACGACCAGGGGGATCGCGTTGCGCTCGAGGTGGCGCCGGAAATTCGCGCCGCCGAGCTCGACCGGGTGGGCGGTGAAGAGCGCCTGGTGGCACTGGCCGCACTTGGGGCCCTCGCCGAGACGGGGCGCGGGAATGCGGTTGACGGTCGCGCAATGCGGGCAAACGATCTCGAGGGTGTCGGCCATGAGCCCGAGCGTGGGGTTTGGGCGGGGCGATTTCAATGCGGCACCGGGCACGCCGGGTACGCGCTGCCGCGCCGGAACATCCCGACCGCCCACCGGTCGAATCCGGGCGACCACCATGGAGTTCCCGGGATGAGCCGTTCGATCCAGCGTATCGCCACCGGATGGCGTGAGTACCGCAGCACCCTCCTCTTCCTGGTCCTGATGCTCGGGTTCCGCTCGGCCTGGGCCGACTGGGTCACGGTGCCGACCGGCTCGATGAACCCGACGATCCTCGAGGGCGACCGGGTACTCATCGACAAGCACGTGTTTGGGCTGCGCATTCCGTTCACGCACCTGCACCTCACCGCCGGTGCCGATCCCGCCCGCGGCGACATCGTGGTGTTCGATTCGCCCACCGACGGCACGTCGCTCGTGAAACGGGTCATCGGCGTCCCGGGCGACGTGGTATCGCTCGAGGACGATCGCCTGAGCGTCAACGGACATGCGGCGCGCTATACGGTGCGCGACGCGGCGGCGCTGCGGGGTCTGCTGGCAGCAGACGTCCCGGCAGCACCCGCTGGTATTGCGCGAGGCGGGCTTGAGCGCCCCGCACGACATCCTGATCCTTCCCGAGCGGCTGGCGCGGCGCTCGATCCCGAGCGTGGTGGTGCCACCGGGCATGTACTTCATGATGGGCGACAACCGCGACAACAGCGCCGACTCGCGTTACTTCGGTTTCGTGCCCCGCAGCGATATCGTCGGGCGCGCCACGCGCGTGCTCGTCTCGCTCGACCCGGACCGGCACTACGCGCCGCGCTCAGCGCGCTTTCTGGCGCCGCTCGGCTGAAGTGCCGCGCCGCGCGCTCTTGCGCGCCGGACGGGGCGACGCCGCGGGCTGCGTCTGCGCCGACATCGCCAGCAGCTGATTCGCGGTGCGCCAGTTGCGGCCCGTCGCGTGCACGCCGAGGTAGCGCTCGACCTTGTCGTGCAGCGCCGAGTGCGGGAAGCCCTGCGGCGTGTAGAGATAGAACACCTGTTCGCGCAGCGCGAACGCGTCCCCGCTCGTGCGCAGCCGTGTCAGGGACTCGAGATCGGGCCGCGCAGGGCGCGCCGACAGAAAGAACAGATGCAGCGCCTTGTGGTCGCGCTCCGCCTGGCTGAACGGGTTGCCGCGCACCGCGCCGCCGAGCTGTGCGGGCGACAACACCAGCACCCGGGTCGTGAAACCCGCGTGCGCGAGGATGAGGCGCACGATGCGCGCCTCGAGCGCACGCGCGCTGCCGCTCGTGCTCTCGAACACCACGTTGCCGCTCTGGATGTACGTGCGCACCGCGCGCAAACCGTCGCGCTCGAGCAGCGCGGCGAGATCCTTCATCAGGAGCTTGCGCTTGCCGACGACGTTCACTCCGCGCAGCAGCGCAATCCAGGTTTTCAACCGTGACACATGCACGCTCCCGGCTGCGAAGCCCGTCAAGGATTGAAGGACCCGGGCGCACTTAATGTTAACTCGCAGCTGACGGGCGCGCTGAATCCGGAAGACTTAAGCCCTATGTCGCATGTATTGCCCGCTGAACTGCCGATGCCGCTGCTCGACCGGCTGCGCGCCGAAGGCATCGCCACGCTCGAAGCGTGGGTAGCGCTCGGCCGTCGCCGCCGGCAGATCTTCGGTGTCACGCGCGCCGCGGTCGAGCAGCTCGATGCGCTCGCCAAGGCCGCCGCGATCCCGAAGCCCTGACGCAACGCCGCCGGCCGACCTGAGCACGCGCGCGGCGCCGCAGACGCGGTCCGCCGCCGGCAGCACCCGTCTCCCCTGCGCGGATTGACGTGGTGCACCGCACTCCCTGTAGAGTATCCCCACGGCGCGCGCCGCGCCTCCAGGGGAGAACAACATGATCGGGGAGATCCTCTCGCGCTATTGGTGGATGACGGTCCTGCGCGGACTCTTCTGGATCCTGTTCGGCGTGGTGATCCTCGCGCGCCCCGGCATCTCGCTCCTCTCCCTGACGCTCGCCCTCGGGATCGTGATCTTCGCCGACGGCATCCTCAACGTCATGAACGCGTTCGCGGGTCGCAAGGTGCACGAGGACTGGTGGGTGCTGCTGCTGGTCGGGCTCACAGGAATCGGTATCGGCGCCCTCACTTTCTATAGTCCGCAGACCACGGCCCTGGCGCTGGTGTTCTACGTCGCGATCTGGGCGATCGCCACCGGCCTCCTGCAGATCGCCGCCGCCATCCGCCTGCGCCGTCAGCTCGCGGGCGAGGTATGGTGGATCCTGGCCGGTATCGCCTCGGTGATATTCGGCGTGCTGCTCATCGTGCAGCCCGCCGCGGGCGCGCTCACGCTCCTGTGGCTGTTCGCCGTCTACGCGATCGCCTTCGGCGTGTTGCTGGTGCTGCTCGCGTTCCGGGTACGCTCCGGCATCAAGCGCCTGGTGTGAGCGGCGGCTTGCGCAGCAGCCAGGCCGTGACCCACAGGAGCACGGCCTGCACGACGAACAGCAGGAAGAATTTCCCGAGATAGAGCCCGCCGTAGAGTCCTTCGGCGCAATAGAACACGCCGATCACCGCCGGCAGAACGGCGGACTGCGTCTTGCCGCGCCGCAGCCGCGACCAGGCCCACACCAGCAGCACGCCAAAGGTGAACATCGCGCCGCTCACCCAGAACCACACGAGCTTCAGCACGGCGACGATCTGCGGATCGACAGCGTGTAACGCCGGCAGCACGAGCGCCGACCACTGGTGTCCGTGGCCAAAGGCACCAAGTCCCACGGTGATGGCGGTGAGAAGGAAGAGCGCGGACGCGAGCTGACGTGTCATATCATCCCCTGACAGGAACCATGTTACGACACGGACCGCTCGCACTCACTCGCGCACTGCTTTGGTGCGCGAGTCACCCGGCCTGCTCCTGGAGCGTCTCGGCCGCGGCCGCCGCAACAGCCGCGACCGGGGTGTTGAGCGGGTCGGACCCTGCCGCGAGGTTGGCACAGCGGTTGCAATCCCCCCGGCATGACGAGCTATCACGGTTGGGTCATCCAGGTACCGACGCCGCAGCGCCACCGGCAAGCGTTGGTGCGCGCGTCCTGCGAGCGGGATCTCCCCGTCATCGCCGACATCTATGCACATCACGTGACGAGCGGCCTCGCCTCCTTCGAGGAGGTTGCGCCAACGGTGAGCGAACTGCATACGCGCCGCGCCGAGATCCTCGGCTCGCATCTGCCTTACCTGGTTGCGGAGCTCGACGGTGAAGTCGTGGGATACGCCTACGCGAGCGGCTATCGCGCGCGCTCCGCGTACCGCTACACGATCGAGGATTCGGTCTACGTCGCCGATGGTTTGCGCGGCCGCGGTGTCGGCGGTACGCTGCTCGCGGCGCTCCTCGAGCGCTGCGAAACCGGCCCCTGGCGCCAGATGCTGGCCGTGATCGGCGACAGCGGCAACACGGCATCCATCGCGCTGCACCGCCGCTACGGCTTCGAGCGGGTCGGTACCTTCACGGCCGTCGGCTTCAAGCTCGGCCGCTGGGTCGACACGGTGCTGATGCAGCGCGCGCTCGGTAGCGGCGCCCGCGGCGCGCCCTGAGATCGGCCAGCGCGGTGCGTACGGCGCGCGTTAGTGCGCCGCGGCCTCGCCCCGCAGATACCTGGCGAGCCAGGCGTGCACTTCCTCGTAGAAGTGCCGGCTGTCCTCGGGCTTGAGGATCCAGTGCCAGGCGTCCGGCCACACCAGCAGGCGGCTCGGCACCTGCATGCGCTGCAACGTGCTCCAGTTCTCGAGCGTGTTGCCGATCGGCACGCGGTAGTCGCGCTCGCCGATACTGAGCAGGATCGGCGTCTTCCAGTTGGCCGCGTAATTGATCGCGCTCTGCTCGCGCCAGATGGGATTGTGTTCCCACGGCGGACCGCCGTTGGCGACCTCGCGGCCGTAGTTGAAGTCGCTCTCGCCCCACTGCGTCGTGAGATCGACCTCGCCGGCGTGGCTTACGATGCAGCGGAAGCGTGTAGTGGTTGCCTCGAGCCAGTTGACCAGGTGTCCGCCGTAGCTCGCGCCGAGGGCGCACATGCGCGTACCGTCGATGAAGGCGTAGCGCTTCAGGGCCTCATCGACCGCCTGGTTGACCTCATCACCCGGGGTCTTGAGCGGATCGAGCTTGATGGCCTGCGCGAATTTCTCGCCGAAGCTGGTCGAGCCCGTGTAGTCGACCGTAACAACTACGTAACCCGGGGCGCCGAGCAGGTGATAGCTCCAGCGCAAGCCGATCTGGTCAGTGTCGTAGCCGGCGGGTCCGCCGTGGATGAGGAGCAGCAGCGGATATTTCCTGCCGGCATCGAACGCCGGCGGCGTGATCAGCATGCTGTGGATCGTGCGGCCCTTCGCGCTCGTGAAGGTGAAGTGCTGCGGCGGCTGCCAGTCGATGGCGGCGGCCGCCGCGGTGTCGACGTGCGTCAGATTGGTGTACTTGCCGCTCGCGGCATCGATGCGCACCACTTCGGCGGGGCTCACGGAGCTGCCGTAGCTGCCGACGACGACCGCGGACGCGGCGCGGCGCGCGATCGCGAGCGCGGTGTAACCGCCGACCTCGTTGGCGATGACCCGCACAGGTTTTCCGCCCGCGGTGGCGACTCGCCACGGGTTCGAGCGGCCGGACTCCGGCACCAGGAGGTAGGCGCTGTGGCTATCGGCGCTGAGCGCGTAGGCGCTCACCTCGCGGTCGAAGTCGCGCGTCACGAGGGCCGGTTCGCCGCCCGCAGGCCAGTTGACGCGCATCAGGTGCGCGAGGTTGTAGATTTCCGCATTCTGCGGGGCGTACTTGAAGAATAACGAGTGGCCGTCCGGGGCGAACACCGCCTCGGCATAGCTGCCCGGTGCCGCAGTGACGGCCACGGGCTCCGCGCCGCCCTCCGCCGGCATGCGGTAGAGCCGATAGCCGACATGCGCGAAGGCGGCGTTCCAGCGCTCGGTGGTGGCCGCGAAAACGATCTCCTTGCCGTCGGGGCTCCACATCGCCGCCAGCGACACGGGGTTCTCCCCCTGCGCGGCGCCGTCGAAGCCGGCGGTGCGGGCGAAGGCGGTCGGCGACAGGACGTCCTTGGCGCTCGCGCCCTCCTCCAGAGCCTGCACGAGGATCGTCGGCCGGCGGTCGTCGAGCCACTGGTTCCAGTAACGCACCGGGAAATGCTCGTAGGCGCGCACGTTGTACTTGCGCGCCTTGCGCTCGGCCGCGATCTTCCGGTTGGCCTCGTCATCGAGCGCGTTCGGGTAGACGAGCGACTCGAAGAGGATCGCCTTGCCGTCGGGCCGCCACTGCGGGCTTCCCGCCCCCGTCGAGAGACTGGTGATCCGGCGGGCCTCGCCGCCGCCGCCGAGATCGAGGACGTAGACCTGGTCGACCTCATCGCCCTCGCGTTTGGTGGTGAACGCAATGGCGCGGCTGTCGGGGGACCAGACGACGCCTTTCTCCGGGGCGCGGGTGTGGGTGAGCCGCCGCGGCGCGCTGCTGCCGTCGGCCGCCGCCGCCCACAGGTCACTCACTTCCTTGTCCGGCTCGTAGGAGGGCTCGAGCACGGAGTAAACCACCCACTTGCCGTCCGGGCTCACCACTGGAGCGCCGACGCGCTTCATCATCCACAGCTTCTCGTGCGTGATCGGCGTGCGCGCCGGCGGCGTCTCGGCGAGCGCCGCGAGCGGGGCGGCGAGCCAGGTGGCGGCCAGGGCGAGACGGAGCGCGCGCGCAGCGCGGCTGCAGGCGATCGACGGCATGAGATCCCCTCCCGAGCGTTGGGTAGTAGGATAACACCCCATGCCGGACGCTCTGCCGCGCCGTACTTTCCTTTCGCTCACCGCGCTCGGCGCGGCCGCCCCGTTTTTACCCCACATGCTGCTTGCGGCTGCGCCGGCCGCGGCGACCGGGCACGAGCCCTTCAAGGTGCGCAGCTTCCCCCTCACGGCGGTGCGGCTGCGGTCCGGGGAGGCGCTCACGGCGCTGCAGATCAACCGCGGCTATCTCATGGGGCTCGATCCCGAGCGGCTGCTGCACATGTTCCGCGTGACCGCGGGATTGCCGAGCAGCGCAGCGCCGCTCGGCGGCTGGGAGGCGCCCGACAACGAGCTGCGCGGCCATTTTACCGGGCATTATCTCTCGGCCTGCGCGCTGCTCGCCGCGCATACCGGGGATGCGGCCGTGCGTGCCCGCGGCATCGTCGTCGCCGCCGAGCTCGGGCGATGTCAGTCGGCCATCGGCACCGGGTATCTCAGCGCCTTCCCGGTCGACCTGTTCGACCGGCTGCGCGCGGGTCAGCGCGCGTGGGCGCCGTTCTACACGCTGCACAAGATCATGGCGGGCCTGCTCGATACGGCCGTGCTGAGCGGCGATCCCAACGCCCTCGACACCGTTACGCGCATGGCGGCATGGGTCGAGCGCTGGACGCAGCCGCTCGATGAGGAGGCGATGGCGCGCGTGCTCGAGCGCGAGTACGGCGGCATGAACGAGCTCCTCTACAACCTCGCGGCCGAGACGGACGAGGCCCGCTGGAGCCGCCTCGCGCACCGCTTCGACCGTGAGCGCATCTTCACGCCGCTCGCCGCCGGGCGCGACGAGCTCAAGGGCCTGCACGTCAACACCACCATCCCGCAGATCATCGGTGCGGCGCGCGGCTACGAGGTCGCAGGCACTGCCGCGCTGCACGACGTCGCCGCGAACTTCTGGCAGACCGTGGCCACCCGGCGCTGCTATTGCACCGGAGGTACGAGCAACGGTGAGACCTGGAATACCCCGCCGGGTGTCCTGGCGCACGAGCTCTCCGGCTATACCGAGGAGTCCTGCGTCACCTACAACATGCAGAAGCTGACGCGGCACCTGTATGCGTGGAGCGCGGATGCGCGCCTCGGCGATTACTACGAGCGCACCTTCTACAACGGCATCCTCGGCATGCAGCACCCGTCAGACGGCGACAAGCTGTATTACCTGCCGCTCGCGGGCGGTTACTGGAAGCTCTTCGGTACGCCGCTTGAGGACTTCTGGTGCTGCACCGGCAGCATGGCCGAGTCGTTCGCCAAGCTCGGCGACAGCATCTACTTCCACGACGCCGCCGGCGCCTACGTCAATCTCTTCGTGCCCTCCGAGCTCGACTGGAAAGCGCGCGGCGTGCGCCTCACGCTCGACACGCGCTTCCCCGAAGAAGACCGGCTGCGCCTCACGGTGCGCGTCGCGAAACCGACGCGCTTCACGCTGCGCGTGCGCGTGCCCTACTGGACGGAGGCCGTCACTGCCGAGCTCAACGGCCAGCCGCTCGCGACCGGCGCCATCGAGAGCGGGTACCTGCGCGTCGCGCGGCGCTGGAGCGACGGTGACGCGCTCGCCGTGCGGCTGCCGATGCGGCTGCACGCGGCGCCGATGCCGGACGATGCCTCCATCCAGGCGGTGATGTACGGCCCGCTGGTGCTCGCTGCCAGGCTCGGCACCGCGGGCCTCGATGCGCAGCATCTGCGCGCCCCGCCGACGCGGCCCCGCACGGTCCCGGAATACACCGCCGGGCCGATCGCGGTCCCCCCTCTCGTGGTGCGCTCGGCCGACCCGGCCGACTGGCTCGCGCCGGTTCCAGGCCGGCCGCTCGAGTTCACCACCCGTGCGGCGGGCTCACCACTCACGCTGGTGCCGCTCAACCGCATCTTCGATGAGCGCTACGCGGTTTATTTCAACGTCACGGTGCAGGCATGAGCTCACGAACCCTTCCCGTACGGCGCGATCCGGGCTACGCGGGCCTCACGACCGCGGTCGAGGGACTCGCCGCGGCCTGGTATTTCGATCCGGCGCACTATCGGCGCGAGCTCGAGCGCATCTGGTACCGCCACTGGATCTATGCCTGCCGTGCGGCCGACCTTGCCGCCCCGCGCAGCTTCCGCACACTCACCGTCGGCGATCAGTCGATCCTGCTGGTCCGGGGCGACGATGGCGTGGCGCGCGCCTTCCACAACACCTGCCGCCACCGCGGCGCCGCGCTCTGCAAGGAGTCCGCGGGGCGTTTCCCGCCGGCGGGCATCGTCTGCCCCTATCACGCCTGGCGCTACAGTCTGAAGGGCGAGCTGCTGCAGACCTCCTCCAAGGTGCACGGCGAGGGTTTCGAGTTCGGCGACTTCCCGCTCTACGGCTTACCCGTCACCGAATGGAACGGCTTCCTCTTTACCGCGCTCACCGCCGCACCTGCGCCCTTCAGCGCGAGCTTCGATCTGCCGCTCGAGCGCTTCGACGACTGGCGCCTCGAGGACCTCGTGGTCGGCCACCGCCTCACCAAGACCATCCGCTGCAACTGGAAGGTGTTCTGGGAGAACTACAACGAGTGCCTGCACTGCCCGGGCGTGCATCCGCGCCTCGCGCAGCTGGTGCCGATCTTCGGCCGCGCGCTCCTCGAGCGCCGCGACGATCCGGCCTGGCAGGATCATGCGCACGACGACGATCCGCGTTACGGCGGCGGCCTGCGCCCAGGCGCCGAATCCTGGTCGATGGACGGCAAGCCCGCCGGTGTGCCGTTCCCCGGAGTGAGTGAGGCGGACCGCAAGGCCGGGCACCTCTACATGACCTGCGTCCCCTCGGTGTTCATCGTGGCGCACGTCGACTACGTGCGCGTGGTACGGCTGCTGCCGCTCGCGCCCGAGCTCACCGCCATGAGCATCGAGTTCCTGTTCCTGCCGCAGACCCTCGGCGATGCGCGCCACAACATCATGAACGCGGTCGAGTTCACCGACATCGTGATGAGCGAGGATGCCGCGATCTGCGAGCTCAACCAGCAGGGCCTGCATGCATTGCCGCATGCGGCGGGTGTGTTGATGCCCGAGGAGTACGCGATCCGCCAGTTCCAGGACTGGGTCAGGGCCGAGCTGGCACGGCCTTAAGCCTTGGGCGCTCGCGCGGCTTTGCAGCACGCCGCGGCGCTCATCGCCGCCGCTCGAGCCGCTACGCCGGCCGTCTGCCTCGCGGTCTGCCTCGCGGTCTGTGTGGCCGCCTGCACGCGTCCTGCTCCCGAGGCGACGGCCGCGGCCGAGGAGCCGGTGCTGCACATCTACAACTGGGACGACTACATCGCTCCCGGCACGGTCGCCGCCTTCGAGCGCGCCACCGGCATCAAGGTGGTCTACGACGTGTTCGACTCGAACGAGACGCTCGAGTCGAAGCTCATGGTGGGCGACTCCGGCTACGATCTCGTCAGTACCAGCATGGCCTGGTATTCGCGGCAGATCCGTGCCGGGCTCTACGAGCCGCTCGACAAGAGCCAGCTCCCCAACTGGAAGAACCTCGACCCCGAGGTGCTCGCGGTGCAGGCGCGGGCCGACCCCGGCAACCGCTACGCGGCGCCGTATCTGCACGCCATGAACGGCTTCGCCTACAACCTGGACCTGGTGCGCGCGCGTAGCGCCGACGCCCCCGTCGACAGCCTCGCCATGCTGTTCAAGCCCGCCGTCGTCGCGCGCTTCGCCGACTGTGGCGTGAGCTTCCTCGACTCCCCGGACGACGTGCTCGAGCTGGCGCTCAAATACTTAGGTTTGGATCCCAATTCGCACCGTCCCGAGGACCTCAAGGCGGCCGAGCAGCTGGTGCTCGCGGTGCGTCCCTACATCCGCCTGTTCGACTCGAACGACTACGTCTACCAGCTCGCCTCCGGCGAGCTGTGCGTGGCGATGGGCTGGTCGAGCGACTACTCGCTCGCCATGATGCGTTCGCGCGCCGCGGGCCTCGACCTGCATCTCGCCTTCACGGTGCCGCGCGAGGGCTCGAACATCACCTACAACGCCTTCCTCATTCCGACGGGCGCGCCGCACCCGCATGCCGCCCACCGCTTCATCGACTTCCTGCTCGATGCCCGCACCATCGCCGACATCACCAACTACACCCACTACGGCAACGACAACCTCGCGGCGCGGCCGCTGGTGCACCCGGAGATCCTGGACGACCCGGCGATCTACCCGCCGCCCGCGGTGCGCGCGCGGCTCTACCTGCCGGCGGAGTTCGACGTGAGCACCCAGCGGCTCAAGACCCGCACCTGGACGCGGATCAAGAACGGGCTCTAGGATGGTCCGCGTGTCAGCCGCCGCCGAAAGTCCCGAGCCCGATCGCCAAGCGCGGCGCCTCGAAGTGGCACGCGCGCTCTCCGCGGTGCTGCCGGGCGACTGCCTGCTCGCACGCGAGGAGGAGCTGCGGCCTTACGAATGCGACGGGCTCGCGGCCCACCGGCAACAGCCGCTGCTGGTGGCGATGCCGCGCACGGAGACCCAGGTGTGCGCGGTGGTGCGCATCTGCCGCGAGCTTGGCGTTCCGCTGGTGGCGCGCGGCGCCGGCACCGGGCTTTCGGGCGGCGCGATGCCGCACGGTGCGGGCGTACTGCTCTCGCTCGCGCGCTTCGACCGCATTCTGGACGTCGACAAGGAGGCGCGCACCGCGCGCGTGCAACCCGGGGTGCGCAACCTCGCGGTATCGGAGGCCGCCGCTCCCTTCGGCCTCTACTACGCGCCCGACCCCTCCTCGCAGCTCGCCTGTACCATCGGGGGCAACGTGGCGGAGAATTCCGGCGGCGTGCACTGCCTCAAATACGGTCTCACCGTGCACAACGTGCTGGGCGTGCGCGCCTGCACCATCGAGGGCGAGCTGATCGAGCTCGGCGGCGCGGCACTCGATTCCCCGGGGCTCGATCTGCTCGCCATCACGCTCGGCTCGGAAGGCCTGCTGCTGATCGTCACCGAGGTGCTGCTGAAGCTGGTCCCGAGACCCGAGCGCGCCCAGGTCGTGATGGCTTCGTTCGATGAGGTCGGCAAGGCGGGCGATGGCGTCGCAGCGCTCATCGCCGCCGGCATCATCCCCGCCGGCCTCGAGATGATGGACCGCCAGGCGACCGCGGCGGTCGAGCCCTTCGTGCATGCGGGCTACGACCTGACCGCCGAGGCGATCCTGCTCGCCGAGTCCGACGGCACGCGCGAGGAGGTTGACGAGGAAGTGGCGGCCATCGAGTCGGTGCTGCGCGCTGCCGGCGCCACCGCACTCGCCGTGTCGCGCTCGGAGGCCGAGCGCTTGACGTTCTGGTCGGGCAGGAAGAACGCCTTTCCCGCCGCCGGGCGGCTCTCGCCCGATTACTACTGCATGGACGGCACCATCCCCCGCCGGGCGCTCGGGGAGGTGCTGCGCGCCATCGCGCGGATGGAAGAGAAGTACGGGCTCAGGTGCATGAACGTGTTCCACGCCGGCGACGGCAATCTCCATCCGCTCATCCTCTTCGACGCCAACCAGCCGGGAGAGTGGGAGCGCGCCGATCTTTTCGGCACCGAGATCCTCGAGCTGTGCGTGAGTCTCGGCGGCACGATCACCGGCGAGCACGGGGTCGGCGTCGAGAAGCTGAACCCGATGTGCGTGCAGTTCTCGGACGCCGAGCGCGCGGCCTTCTTCGCGGTCAAGGAGGCCTTCGATCCTTACGGGCTCCTGAATCCCGGCAAGGCGATCCCGACGCTGCCGCGTTGCGCCGAGTACGGCCGCCAGCGCGTGCACCGCGGCGCGCTGCCGCATCCCGAGCTGCCGAGATTCTGAAGTCTATGGAGCACGCGCTCACGCAACTACGCACCGCCGTCATGGAAGCCCATCGCGCGCGCAGCCCGCTGCGCCTCAGCGGCGCGGGCACCAAGGACTTCTACGGTGAGAGCTGCGAGGGCGCGCGGCTCGACCTCACCGGCTACCGCGGCGTGATCGAGTACGAGCCCTCGGAGCTGGTCATCACGGCGCGCTGCGGCACGCGCCTCTCGGAGATCGAGGCGCTGCTCGGGTCCAAAGGCCAGTTCCTCGCGTTCGAGCCGCCGCAACTCACCGGCGATCCGACGCTCGGCGGCGCAATCGCCGCGGGGCTCTCGGGGCCGCGCCGGGCGCGCGCCGGGTCGGCACGCGACTTCGTGTTGGGCGCCGTGCTGCTCGCGGTCGACGGCGAGGTGCTGCGCTTCGGGGGCAAGGTGATGAAGAACGTCGCCGGGTTCGATGTCTCGCGGCTCCTGTGCGGCTCGCTCGGGATTTTGGGCCCCATCCTCGAGGTCTCACTGAAGGTGATGCCACGGCCGCGTGAAGAGCTCACCTTACGCTTCGAGCTCGCCGAGGGTGAGGCGCTCGCGGCCTTCAACCGCTGGGCCGGACGGCCGCTGCCGATCTCGGCGAGCGCGTGGTGGGACGGGGTGGCGTGGTTGCGTCTTTCGGGGGCACCGGCCGCGGTGCGCGCGGCGCGTGCGCAGCTCGGCGGCGAGCCCGTGGCGGCGCAAACCGCGGGCGACTTCTGGCAGGCGCTGCGCAGCCAGCGGCACACACTATTCGGTGCAGTCCCGTGCCTCTGGCGACTCTCGCTCCCCTCGACGGCGGCACCGCTCGAGCTCGCAGGCGCGCGGCTCATCGAGTGGGGCGGCGCGTTGCGCTGGCACGCCTGCGATGCGGCGCCTGAGGAGGTGCGCCGGCTCGCCACCGCGGCCGGCGGCACGGCGCTGCACTGGCGCGGCGGCGCCGCCGGCAGCCGCTTTCATCCGCTCGCGCCCGCCGTGCTCGGCATTCACCGCCGCCTCAAAGCACGCTTCGATCCGCACGGCATCTTCAATCCCAATCGTCTCGTCATGGGGCTTTGAGGCGTGGAGACCCGGCTCGCGGCAGCCTTCAGGGGCACGGCATCCGGCGCCGCGGCCGAGGCGATCCTGCGCGCCTGCGTGCACTGCGGGTTCTGCAATGCCACCTGTCCGACCTACCGACTGCTCGGCGATGAGCTCGATGGGCCGCGTGGGCGCATCTACCAGATCAAGCAGGTGCTCGAGGGGGTCCCCGCCACTCCTGTCACGCAGCTGCACCTCGATCGCTGCCTCACCTGCCGCAACTGCGAGACCACCTGCCCCTCGGGAGTCGAGTACGGGCGCCTCCTCGACATCGGCCGCGCCGCGGTCGATGCCCAGGTGCGCCGCCCGTGGCCCGTGCGCGCGCGGCACTGGCTGCTGCGCGAGGGGCTGTCGCGGCGAGCAGTCTTCGCGGCGGCGCTGCGCCTGGGGCGCGCGCTGCGCTTCGTGCTGCCGGCGGGACTGCGCGCCTCGCTCGCGCCGCCACGCGCCGCGGGCGCGCGTCCCGAGCGCCGCCACCCACGCAAGGTCCTGCTCCTCAACAGCTGCACCCAGGGGGCGCTCGCGCCCTCGATCGACTCAGCGACCGCGCGCGTGCTCGATGCGCTCGGCATCGAGGCCGCGATCGATGCCCGCTCGGGCTGCTGTGGAGCGATCCGCCAGCATCTCGGCGACCCCGCGGGGGCGCGCACCGCCGCCCGGCGCAATATCGACGCCTGGGGCTCGCGCCTCGCATCGGGCGAGGTCGAGGCGCTGGTGCTGAATGCCTCCGGGTGCGCTGCGCTCGTGAAGGACTACGGACACCTGCTCGCCGACGATCCGGCCTACGCCGAGCGTGCGCGCCGCGTCAGCGCCGCGGCGCGTGACCTCGGTGAGTTCCTCGCGCCCGAGCAGGCGGCGCTGGCGCGCGCCATCGCCGCCCCCGAGCCCGCAGCCACCGGCGCCACACCCGCGGCCATGCGCGTGGCGCTGCACAAGCCCTGCACGCTGCAGCATGCACTCAAGTGCGCCGAGCACACCGAGACGCTGCTGCGCGCACTCGGCGCCGAGCTCGTGCCGGTCGCCGACGCGCACCTGTGCTGCGGCTCGGCGGGAACCTACTCGATCCTGCAGGGGGAGCTGGCGCGTGCACTGCGCGAGCGCAAGCTCGCAGCGCTGCTCGCAGCCGGACCTGAGCTGATCCTGTCGGCCAACGTCGGTTGCATCGCGCACCTCGCGGGCGGGACCGGCGTGCCGGTGTGGCACTGGATCGAATGGGTGGATCGCGCGCTCGCGCAGGCGAGCGCGTCGCGCTGAGGCGCGGCTTCAGCTCACCGCGCGCGAGACGTAGCGCGGGTCGTGGGGGGTGCGCGCGAAGATGCTGCGCACCCGAGGCTCGAAGTACGCGAGCGGCTCTGCAGCGTAGTCGGGATCGAAGGAGCACTGGTCCCAGCGCGCGCAAAAGCGCTTGGTCGCTTCGTACCAGGGATGGTCGCGAAAGCGCTCCCGCGCGTTGCGATCGCCGCCGAGGTGGTGGACGTAGTAGTAATTCTGGAACAGCCCGTGCTGCGCCACGATCCAGGTCACTTCGGGGCGCACGTAGGGCCTGAGGATCGAGGCGGCGAGCTCGGCATGATTGTAAGGCGCGAGCTCATCGCCAATGTCGTGGATGAGCGCCGCGACCACGAGCTCCTCGTCCGCCCCGTCGCGCGCGGCACGCGTCGCCGCCTGCAGCGAGTGCCCGAGGCGACTGACCGGGTAGCCCTCGAGCGAGTGGTCGAGCTTCCCGAGATTCTCGAGCACCCGGTCGGCGAGACCCGCCGCGTAGGCGCGCTCGGATTCATCGAGCAGCAGGTAGTCCTCGCGCGTGCCGTCCTGCATCTCGCGGAAGCTGACGAGCCTGTGGCTCATGCGCTGCGCCGCACGTCGGCCGCGCCCGCGCGGCGCCGGCGCAGCACGCGATAGAGACTGCGCGGTCCGTCGATGTCGATGTAGCAGCCCTGCAGGTGCCGCAACCCTTCAGCCGGGTCGAAGCCGGTACGCCCGTGCAGCAGGCGGCAGTTGTCGAACATGACGAGGTCGCCGTCCTTGAGGAGGAAGCGGATCTCGAAATCCGCCGCCCGGAGACTCCGGTCGAACAGCCGCCGCGCGCGGTAATAGGCCTCGAGCTGCGCGCGCGGGTAGAGCGGCACGAAATCCAGGCGCGGACTGAAGTGGATCGCTTTGAGCTCGCCCGTGACGTCGAGCTCGATGGGCGGGGCGCTCGCGGTGAGCTCGGTGTCCGTGTCGATGTACTTGAAGCGCACCGGCGTCGTCGCGAGGATGCGGAAGGCCTCCGGCTCGCGCGTACGGAGCGAGTGCGCCACGGCGAAACCGTCCACCAGGGTCGAGAGACCGCCGCTCGTCTCGTTCACCAGGCAGTGCAGCAGCTGGATACCCGGCACGGGGCTGCGGTACGGGTTGTCGGTATGCGGGTCGAGCGCGATCGCGGTGTAGGCGAGATCGTTGGCATCGGGCGTCGAGCGCACGTTGAAGAGCGCGCCGAAGTTGGTCTCGCGCGTGAAGCCGAACTGCGCGCCGACTTTGAGCACCATGCCGGGCTCGGACGGCACCCCCTCGAAAATGATGAAGCCGTAGCCGAGGAAGGCTTCGAGCCACGCCGCCAGCTCGGAGTCGGTGGGGTTGGTACGCCAGCGTGCGCGCGGGAAGTCCGTGAGCGAGCCGTCCCAGAGGCGCACGCCCAAGGCATCATGGCTCGCCGGCGCGAGCGCGGCTTCCTCGAGGAGCTCGGCGGCGTTGAAGCTCGCCTGGTGCCCGTCGCTGAAGGTGACCTGGAACACCCCGGCGGAGGGCTGCGAGAGCGCCGTCAGCTTCAGATCCGCCGCGAAATCCGACGGGTCCTGGAGGCGCTGCTGGGTCCTGAGGTCGATGCTGAGCGCATCGCGGCAGCGCTCGCGCAGCCACAGCGGATGCACGGGCTCCTGGCGGCCGTCGGCGTGCTCGAGCAGGAGCTCCCCGGGTGCGCCGATCTTCAGTTTCGACGGGCGTGGCTGCGACATCGGGTTCAGTCTAGCGTCGGCCGCGCATATCGGCCAGCATACGGACTTAAGTCACCGCCCGCCGCCGGAGCTGCCGCCATGAGTCTGAGCCGCCGCGAACTCCTCACCGCCTCCGCGCTGTTACTCGCCGGCCCCGGATTCGCCCTGCGCGCCGCGGGCCGCGAGACCGCAGGCGGCGGCCCGATCGTGCTCTGTTGGAACGAGAATCCCTACGGCCCCTCCCCCGCGGCCCGTGCGGCGGTGAGCGAGGCGATCGCCGGCAGCTGCCGCTACCCCGACGATCACACGGGGCCGCTCATCGAGGCACTCGCCGCGCGCGAGGGGGTCGGCAAGGATCAGATCGTCACCGGCACCGGGTCCGGGGAGCTGTTGCGCGCGCTCGGCCTGCTGGCCGCGCGCGACGGCGGCGAAGTGATCGCGGCCGAGCCCACTTTCCTCGAGCTCCCCGATTACGCGCAGCGCAACGGCGCGAGCGTGAAATTCGTAGCCGTGGATGCCCGCAAGCGTCTCGACCTCGCGGCCATGCACGCGGCCGTTGCGGCGCGCACGCGCCTCATCTATGTCTGCAACCCGAACAACCCGACCAGCACCACGGTGGCCGCGGCCGACATTCGCGCCCTGGTCGCCGCCCTTCCGGACCATGTGACCACGCTCGTCGACGAGGCGTACCTCGACTTCGTCACGGCGCCGGAAGTGACCTCGGTGGTGGATCTCGTCAACGGCAAGCAACGCGTGGTCGTCACGCGCACCTTCTCCAAGATCCACGGCATGGCCGGCATCCGCTGCGGCTACGCGATCGCCCGCGCCGACGTCGCCAAAGAGCTGAGCGCCGCGCGCATGACCACCCCGAACACCTTCGCCGTCCATGCCGCGCGCGCCAGCCTCGGCGATACGGCCTTTCTCACCGACACCCGACGCCGCATTCTCGGCAGCCGGGTGCGCATCACGACCGAGCTGGCGCGGTTGAACCTTGCCTACGCCGAGCCGCAGGGCAATTTCGTGTACTTCGACACCGGCATGCCGCTCAAGCGCTTCACCGAGCGCATGCACGCGCGCAACATCCTCGTCGGCCGGCGTTTCCCGCCGTTCGAGAACTGGTGCCGCATCACTATCGGCACGGAGAGCGAAGTGGAGTCGTTCCTCACGGCACTGCCGGCGGTGACCGGCCACGCCTGAACGGCTGCCGGCGGCGTACGTTAAGCGACGATCAGGCTCATGCAGGTGAGCGCGGCTTCCGCTTTCTGCAGCTCACTCACATCGAGCTCCCGGGTCACCACCCCGGCCCGGCGCAGCCGCTCCCCGGTGCGCGGGAATGCCGCACTCAGCAGCGTCACGCCGCCGACGCTCAGCGAGTTGGCGGCGAACGCCTCGCTCGGATCCACCTCGATGACGGTGCGCGCATCGAAGACCTGCGGGTCGACCCACGCGGGGTTGGTGAGAAGCGTGTCGGGCGCGACGAACGTGACCGCGCTCTTCAAGTGCAGGCAGTCGCGCATGGCGACCGCCGCGACCCGATAGCCGAAGGGTGCGAGCGCGCTCTGAAGCTGCCGGATCCCTGCCGCGTTGCTGCGCGCCGAGGCGCCCACGTAGACGCTCTTGCCGATGACGACGATGTCGCCTCCCTCGAGAGTGCCCGGGTCAAGGATGCGCTCGAGCGGCCGGTGGGCGGCGAGACTCGCCGCGACGCTGGCAGTCTCGGAGCGGCGCGACTCCACCCCGGGCCGGGTGATCACCGCGACCTCGGGTAAGACGAGCGCGGTGTCCTCGACGAACACGCCGTCGGCGTTCTGCGGCAGCGGCTCGAGCCACTCTACCGCGAGCCCCAGGGCGCCGAGCGCGGCAACGTAGCCGGCGTGCTGGGCGCGGGCGCGCCCGGCGTCCACCGCCACGCGCTCGAGGAAACTCAGCTCGCAGTGCGCGAGGCGCGGACTCACTTCACGGACCAGGGCGATCATGGCGGCGCGAGCATAGCCCAAGCGCACCGCGCCCTCACGTCGGCGCTTCGCGGCCCGCGAGGCGCAGGCAGTCGAGCAGCGCCGCCGCGGCCGGCGGGAGCTTGCCCGGCGCGCGCAGGATCGCGCCCACCGGCGTCTCGATCGATTTGAGCTTCACCGGCAGGATCGCGAGCAACCCCAGCTCGACGTCATCGAGCGCCACGTGGTAGGGCATCACGCCGATGCAGTCCGACTTGCGCAGCAGCGCGCGGTTGGTGAGGATCGATACCGACTCGATCACGTTGCGCGGCAGCGGTGCGCCCGCCTCGACGAAGGCGCGCTCGATCTGGCGGCGCAGCGCGGTTTCCGGCAATGGCAGGATCCAGGGTTCGTTGGCGAGCTCGCGCAAGCTGAGCCGCCGCTTGCGCGCGAGCGGGTGACCCCGCCGCGCGACCACGCAGATCGGCTCGGCATAGAACTCCTCGTAGACGAGGGCGCGGCTGCGGCCCTCTTCCGGCAGCCGACCGAGCACCATGTCGAGATCGCCGACCAGGAGCGAGGGCATGAGGATGTCGTAGGTGCCGACCACGACGCTGATGGCGACCGCCGGGCGTTGCTTCTTCAGCATGGCGATGGCATCCGGCAGGATACTGGCGGAGGCGGCGAGCAGCGTACCGACCGTCACCTTGCCGCTGTAGCCGGCGCGCAGGCTCTCGAGCTCCTCGGCCGCATGGCGCAGCTGCGCCAGCACGATCTTGGCGTGGCGCGCGAAGATCTCCCCGTAGGCAGTGGGCTCGAGCCCGCGGTTGCTGCGCTCGAAGAGCTTCACGCCGAGCGTCGACTCGACGTCGCGCAGTGCCTTGGTGACCGTCGGCTGGGTGAGACTCAGGCGCCGCGCGGCCTTAATGATGCTGCGGCAGTCATGCAGCTCGGCGATGAGCTCGACGTGGCGCAGGCGAAACTTGCGCGTGATCCAGCGTTCGAGCCGTGCCGAGGTCATGGCCGCCGATCATAGCGGTTCGGCGGCGGCGCGCTACGCGTCAGGCACTCACGGGCGCGCCGCTCCTGCCGCGGGCCGGCTCGCCGGTCGCGAGGCCGAAGAAGGCGGCGGCATTGCCGTGCAGGAGTTTCGCGCGGGTCGCCGGAGCGAGCGTCGAGTGCGAGCGCACCAGGCTCCCGACCTGCTGCTCACCGAGCGGATAGGGGTAGTCGGAGCCGAGCATCACGCGCTCCTCGCCCATGACGCGCACCAGGAAATCCAGCGCCTCGTGGCTGAATACCGCGCCGTCGACCGAGAAGCGGTCGAGGTAGGACGAGGGCGGGTGGGGGCAGTCCTCGCGCACGATGTCGCGGTTGCGCCAGGCGTTGTCGACGCGCCCGAGGAGGTAGGGGAAGCTGCCGCCGCCGTGCGCGAAGCACAGCTTGAGCGAGCGCGGCAGACGCTCGAAGGCGCCTGAGAGGATCAGCCACAGGATCGAGAGCTGCGTCTCGGCCGGCATGGCGACCAGCCACGGCAGCTGGTACTTCGGCATGCGCTCCTGCGCCATCATGTCCCAGGGGTGCACGAACACGGCCGCGCCCTCTGCGGCGCAGTGCCCGAGGAAGGTCAGGATCCCCGCGTCGTTCAGCTCGCGCGCGCCGACGTGGTTACCGATGTGCACGCCGATGTGGCCGTCGTCCATGGCGCGCGAGAGCTCGCGGCAGGCGAGCTCGGTATCCTGCAAAGGCACCTGGCACAGCGACTTCAACCGCCGCGGTGCGTGCGCGCAGATCTCGAGCGCCGCATCGTTGAAGATGCGCGCGCACTCGAGGGCCTGCGCCGCCGGGCGCTGGTAGGCAAAGAGCAGCGGAGTGGCGCACATGATCTGCACCTCGACGCCGTCGCGCTCCATGTCCTCCAGGCGCAGCCGCGCGTCCCAGCACGCCGGGCTGACCGGGCGGAACTCGCGCTCCCCCACCATGAGCATCGCCTGGCCGCCCGGACCGTGGCGCATCCACGGCCAGTCGGGGGTGCCGAAGCGCGCCGCAAGATCCGGCCAGCTGCGCGGCAGAAAGTGCGTATGGATGTCGATGGTCACGGCTCGATACCTCGCTCGCCTGTGTCAGCCGTCCGCGCGCGCTCGCCAGGCGACTGCCTTGATCTCGATCAGCAGGTGCGGATGCGGGAGCTCCGCCACCGCCACCGTGGTGCGCGCGGGCCCCTGGTAGCCGAAGAACTCCCCGTACACCTCGTTGTATCCCTTGAAGTCGTCCATGCTGACGAGGAACGTGCTCACCTCGACCACGTCGGCGAGGCTCGCGCCGGCGGCGAGAAGGATGTCGCGGATGTTCTCGAGGACGGCGCGCGTCTGCACGCGGATGTCGAGCAGCACCGCCCCGCCCGCGCCCACCTCGGCGCCGGCAATCGAGTCGTCGGCACGCCGGGCGCTGGTGCCCGAGACGAAAATGAAGTCCCCGGCGCGGCGGAAGTGCGGGAAGGTGCCGCGCGGGTGCGCCTTGCCGGCGATGACGCCACTGTCGCTCACAGCTTCACGCAGATGTTCATGGGCTCGGAGAAGAAGGCGAGCGAATGCATGCCGCCCTCGCGCCCGATGCCGGAGAGCTTCACGCCGCCGAACGGCGTGCGCAGGTCGCGCAGGAACCAGTCGTTGATCCAGGCGATGCCGACCTCCATCTGCCGCGCTACGCGATGCGCGCGCTGCAGGTTGGTGGTCCAGAGGGCCGCGGCCAGGCCATAGCGCGTGTCGTTCGCGAGCTGCACCGCCTGCTCCTCGGAGTCGAAGGGCGCGATGTGGCAGATGGGGCCGAAGATCTCCTCGCGCACGCAGCGCGCAGACTCGGGGAGGCCGCGCACCACGGTCGGCTCGATGAAGGCGCCGCCGTCGCGCGCGTCGCCGAAGTGCGGCACGCCGCCGCCCGTGACGATCTCCCCGCCCTCCTCGCGCGCCAGGCGGTAGTAGGAGAGCACCTTCTCCCGGTGCGCCCGCGAGATGAGGGGACCCAGGTCCGCGCCCTCGAACGGCCCGCCGATCTTGAGCCGGGCGGCGCGCGCGGCGAGCGCCTCGACGAAGCGCTCGAAGATCGGCCGCTCGACGTACACGCGCTCCGAGCCCAGGCACACCTGGCCGCAGTTGGCGAACACCGAGCGCACGGTGCCGGCGAGCGCCGCCTCGAAGTCCGCATCCGCGAATACCAGTGCCGCATTCTTGCCGCCGAGCTCGAAGGACAGGGCCTTCACGCTGGGCGCGGCGCTCTTCATGATGGCCGAGCCGGTCGCGGACTCGCCGGTGAAGGCGACCGCGGCGACGTCGGGGTGGCTGACGAGCGCTTCGCCGGCGGAGCCGGGCCCGAAGCCATGCACCAGGTTGAAGACGCCGGGCGGGACGCCGCACTCCTGCATCACCTGCGCGAGCAGCTGCGCCGAGGACGGGGTCTCCTCGGACGGCTTGGCGATGACGGTGTTGCCGCAGATCAGCGCCGGGGCCACCTTCCAGGTCAGGAGCAGAAACGGCAGGTTCCAGGGGGCGATCACCGCCACCACGCCGAGGGGCTTGTGCACCGTGTAATTGAGCGCACCACGCCCGTCGGGCGTACCCATCTCGTAGCACTCCGACGCGCGCGCCAGCGCGAGATCCGCGTAGGCGCGGAAGTTGGCGGCGCCGCGCGGGATGTCGAGCGTGCTCGCCTGGGCGTGGGTCTTGCCGGTGTCGGCGATCTCGGCCGCGACGAACTCATCGAAGCGCTGCTCGATGCGATCCGCGACCTTGCGCAGCAGCGCCGCCCGCTCGGGGCTCGCGAGGCGCGCCCACGGCCCCTTGAGCGCGGCGCGCGCCGCGGCGACCGCGCGCTCGACGAGCGCCGCGTCGGCCTCGGACACGCTCGCGATCACGCGGCCGTCGACGGGACTGGTGTTAGGGAAGCTGCGTGTGCTGGAAACGAACTCACCGCCGATGAAACAGGGCAGTTGCTGACCCAGAAAGGGGTACTGCTCCGCGGGGGTGGGACTGCGCATGTGGCCACGGATTCTAGTGAAGGTCCGCACCTAAGGAATAATCGTTTTTTTACCCTCTGATATGCAATTCTTCTATACCTAAAGCGGGCTCATTTTCCGAGCACCGCACGCCGCCGCACCAGGCTCGCCTCGCTCCACACCTCGGCACTCTTGTAGTACTGGGGCACCGCCCGCGCCCCCGCCGGGATCACCACCCAGGGCTGTTTGGACTCGGTGAAGATGTGGATATCCGGCGGAAACGCGTCGGGATCATCGAGCGTCCCGACGCGCACGAAGCGCAGCGCCTCCCCGGCGCCGGCGTAGTTGCTCCACAGCGCGATGCGGCACACCGGGCAGCGGGCGATCCGCTGGCCCTTGCCGCTCGCGCTCGGCGTCGGCACCACCTCCGGTGCGCCCTCGAGCAGCTCCATGCGGTCCGCCTCGATCAGGGCGTTGAGGGCGAACGCCGCGCCGCTCTCGCGCTGGCACCAGCGACAGTGGCAGCAGTGCACGATGAGGGGCGTGCCGTGCAGCGCGTAGCGCACGGCGCGGCAGTCGCAGCCGCCCGTCGCCACGCGCTCTGCGTCGCCGGTCATGACCCCTTGAGGCAGGTCTTCATGAAGGACTTGCGGTCATCGCCCTTCAGGCCCTTGGAGGTCGCGTCCGCGTTGCAGGTCTTCATCTTCTCCTGCTGACTGTTGGCGGGCTTGGCCGCCGTCGCCGGCTGATCCGAGAGGCACGTCTTCATGTAGGACTTGCGGTCATCGCCCTTCAGGCCCTTGGTGGTCGCATCCGCGTTGCAGGTCTTCATCTTCTCCTGCTGACTGTTGGCGGGCTTGGCCGCCGTCGCCGTGCCCGCCGGCGCGGCCGGTGCCGCCTGGGCAAACGCCACGGAACCCGCGAGCAGCGCCAGCGCCGCACCCGCAATGACCGCACAGGTAATCCGTCTCATGTCCCCCTCCCCTTTACGATGCTGTGATAAATGAAAGCTCGGCCGCGGCTATCGTACACCGCCCGCCTGACTACTCCATGTCGGGGTACGGCCCCTTGCCACCCTCGGCGATGAAGCGGTCGATGCGCGCCGTCAGCACCGGCAGCGGCACCGAGCCGAGCTCCAGCACCGCATCGTGGAAGGCGCGCAGGTTGAAGCGCTCGCCGAGCGCCTTCTCGGCGCGCGCGCGTCCCTCGAGGATCGTGCGCTCGCCGAGATAGTAGGACAGCGCCTGGCCCGGCCAGGCGATGTAACGGTCGACCTCGGTGCCAATCTCGCGCTCGGGCAAAGCCGTGTACTCGCGCATGTAGGCGAGCGAGCGCTCGCGCGTCCAGCCCTGCGCGTGCACGCCGGTATCGACCACGAGACGCACGGCGCGCCAGATCTGATAGCCGAGCATGCCGAAGCGATCGTAGGGCGTCTCGTACATGCCCATCTCATCTCCGAGCTGCTCGCAGTAGAGCGCCCAGCCTTCCCCGTAGGCGGAGATATACGTGAGACGCCGGAAGTCGGGCTGCCCCTTGTGCTCCATCGCGATGGGGATCTGGAACGCGTGACCCGGCGCCGACTCGTGCAGCGTGAGCGCCGCGAGGTTATAGAGTGGCCGGCTCGGCAGGTCGTAGGTATTGAGGAGATAGACGCCCGGACCACCCCGGCCCGCGGTGTAGAAGGGCGCCAGGTCGTCCGGCACCGGCTTGATGGTGAAGCGCGCCCGCGGCAGGTAACCGAAGTAGGTCGCCGCCTTGCCGTCGAACACCTTGGCGATCCAGGCCGCGTGCATCAGCAGGTCCTGCGGAGTCCTGGCGTAGAAGCGCGGGTCGGTGCGCAGGAATTTGAGGAACGCCGGGAAGTCGCCCGTGAAGCCCGTGGCGCGCATCTGCTCGAGCATGGCGGCGTGCAGCCGCGCCACCTCGGACTCGCCGAGCTTGTGAATGTCGGCCGGATCCATGTCGAGCGTGGTGAACTCGCGGATCTTGGCGCGGTAGTAGGCCTCACCGTCGGGGAGCGATTCGGCCGCGAGCGTGGTGCGCGTGCCCGGCAGGTACTCATCCCGCATGAAGGCGAGAAGCTTGACGTACGCCGGCTGCACCGTATCGCGGATGGTGGCGAGCGCTTCGGCCCGCAACGCCGCCTGCTTGTCCGGCGCGATGCCCGGCATGTCCTTGAACGGCGTATAGAAGAGGCACGCCTGCGGGGTGGCATTGGTCACCGCGGTGATGGAGGCATCGCGCCCCTCGAGGGTGACCCGCGGCGGCGTGAAGCCGCGCTTGAGCCCCGCGCGCATCTGCGCCATCTGCTCATCGAAGTAGCGCGGGATGTCGCGCATCTGCGCGATCCAGTGCTGGTAGTCGATGAGCGTGCGGAACGGGCGGCGCGCCGTGTAGCCAAGATCGGTCCAGAAGGTGGAGTCGGAGTTGGCCGGCATCTCGAAATCGCGGAAGCGCTGGCCATCGATCAGCACCTGAAGCTGCGCGCGGTAGATGTCGTAGTTCACCTGCGCCTCGGCCGAGAGGCTCGCGCGATCGAGCGCATTCACCTTGGCCAAGGTCGCCTCCCAGTAGGCGCGCCGCGCCTCCTGCGAAGCGGCATCGACCTTCGGCAGGCGGTCGGCCACGGGCGCGGTGCTGTCCTCCTCCGCCGCCAGCTGCTCCCGGCGCCAGCTCCACTCCGCCTCGTAGACGGCACGAAAGCGCGCATCCGCCGCCTGCTGGCGCGACTCGTGCGAGCAGCCCCCGAGCGCCGCGGCCGCGAGGATTGGCAGCAGCACCCCGGGGAGGCGGGGACGAGGATCGCGCATCGGTATTCCTTCCGCAGGTCCGCCAAAAGGGCGACAGCATACTGCAAACGTTGCGCGGCGCCCGCGCCGCGCGGTACAAGGAAGTACCCTATGTGGAAGCCGATCGTCGCTGTCAGCGCCGGATCGAGCCTCGGCGCGCTGCTGCGCTGGTGGCTCGGCACGCGCCTCAACGCCCACTTCCCGCCGATCCCCCCGGGCACGCTCGCCGCCAATCTGATCGGCGGCTACGTGGTGGGCGTCGCGATCGCGTTCTTCGCCGGCTACTCGGCGCTTGCGCCCGAGTGGCGGCTGTTCGTCATCACCGGCTTCTGCGGCGGGCTCACCACCTTCTCGACCTTCTCCGCCGAGGTCGTGACCCTGCTGCAACAGGGCCGGGGCAGCTGGGCGCTCGCCGCCATGGCGACGCATCTCGCCGGCTCACTTCTCATGACGCTGGCCGGAATCGGCACGGTCGTCTGGATGCGTGGCTGACATGCAAGGCTCGTTCCTGCGCTTCTACGTGCACGAGGGTCATCGCTACCGCGGGCGGCTGGTGTGGGAGTGGCTGCTCGAGGAAGCCAACCGCTTCGGTGTGCGCGGCGGCTCGGCGTTTCGCGCCATGGCGGGCTTCGGCCGCCATCACGTGCTGCACGAGAGTCATTTCTTCGAGCTCGCCGGCACGCTCACCGTGGAAGTGGAGTTCCTCGTGACCGACGAGGAGGTAGAGAAGCTCCTGGCGCACTTGAAGGAGCACCCGGTGCGGCTCTTCTACGCGCACATTCCCGCGACCTTCGGCATCCTCAACCCCGACCGCGCCGACTGAGTCTCTACTTGCGCTCGATGGTGTGCAGCGGCACGGTCGTCGATGGCGCGCGCACCGGCCGGTCCGGCTCAGGCGCGGCGAGCGGCGCCGCTTCGCGGAGCGATGCCAGACAGCGGGCCGCAAGCTCCTGGTACTCGCGCGTACCGGTCGCCTTCCAGGCGAGCTCCTCGGCCTTGAGCTCACGCACCACGCGCGCCGGCACGCCGGTGACCAGGGTGCGCGGCGGCACGACGAAGCCCGCACGTACGAAGCTGGAGGCGCCGACGAAGGCCTCCTCCCCCACCACCACGCCGTCCATGACGACCGCGTGGATGCCGATGAGCGCCCCACGGCGCACGCTGCAGCCGTGCAGCACCGCGCCGTGACCGACGTGGCTCTCCTCCTCGAGCCGCACGTCCTGGCCCGGGAAGCTGTGCAGCACGCAGTTGTCCTGCACGTTGGAGCCGGCGCCGAGGAGGATGCGGCCGAAGTCCCCGCGGAGTGAGGCCCCCGGCGCCACGTAACAGCTCGGTCCCACGAGCACATCGCCGATCAGCACGGCGAGCGGATGCACGAAGGCGCGCGGGTCGATGACCGGCGTAAAGCCCTCGAAGGCGTAGACCGCCATCTCTAAGCGCGTCCCTTGCCGAGGAGCGCCGCCACCCGCGTGCGGAACTCCGCGGACTTCAAGCGCGCGGAGAACTCGGCGACCTCGGCATCGATGCGTGCGAGGAGCTCGGCCGGGTCGCCGCGCAGCAGCCGCTTGGTGGCGCGCAGCGCCCCGGCGGGTTGCTGCGCGAGGCGCAGCGCGAGCGCGCGGGCCTCATCGGGGAGGCTCGCCTCCGCGACCACGCGGTTGACGAGTCCTAAGCGCTCGGCGCCTGCGGCGTCGAGCGGCTCCCCTAAGAGCAGCAGCTCCGCGGCGCGCTGCATACCGGCGAGGCGCGGCACGAGCAGCGAGCTCCCGGCCTCGGGCACCAGCCCCAGGGCGACGAATGGCATGGTGAGGATCGTGCCCTGCGCCGCCACCACGAGGTCGCAGTGCAGCAGCATCGTGACCCCGATGCCGACCGTCTGGCCGTGCACCGCGGCGACGAGGGGCTTCTCGAACGTGGCGAGGCGATGCAGCACCTCGATGACCGGATGCGTCCCGGTGAACTCAGGACCGCTCAGGAAATCGTTCAGGTCGTTGCCGGCGGTGAAGCTCGCCCCGGCGCCCGAGAGGAGCACCGCGTTCACCGCGCTGTCGGCGAGCGCCGCCTCGAGCTGCGCGGCGAGCGCGCGGTACATCGCGAAGGTGATGGCGTTGCGCTTCTCGGGCCGGTTGAAGCGCAGCTCCAGAACGCCGTCGGCGCAGGACCTGAGGAGGTGCTCGCTCATGCGCGCGGCGCTAGTGCGGTGCCTCGTGGCTGCGGAAATTCACCTCACCGTCGGCCGCGAGCCACACGAGCGCCGCCCAGGCAGCGACGTTCTGGTCGAGCTGCTCGCGATCGACCTTGTCGAGGGTGTCGTTGGCCGTGTGGTGGATGTCGAAGTACTGCGAGCCGTCCTGCAGCAGCGCAAATGGCGGCACCCCGGCCTCGACCGTCGGGCCGACATCGGTACCGGAGTGGCGCGCGGGCTCCTCCGAGAGGAGCACGCCGACGGGCGCGAGCACCCGCATCGCGGTCGTCGCGAAGTCGCTCTTGACCACCGCCGCCGGCAGCGCGAGCGAATAGATCCGGTCGGTACCGAAGTCGCTCTCGCCCGCGAGCACGTGGCGCGCGAGCTCCGCCTTGTGGTTGTCCGCGTAGGAGTGACCGCCGAAAGCCCCGAAGGGGGCGACCGGCTGCGCCACTTCCTCCGAGCCGAAGAGCACCACCCGCACCGTGCGCCTGGGAGCGCGATGGGGCAGATCGAGGATGAGCTTGGCCGCGGCGGTGATGATCGCGGTGCCGGTGCCGTCATCGATCGCACCGGTCCCCTGGTCCCAGCTGTCGAGGTGCGCGCCGAGCAGCACCACCTCTTCCGGGTGCACGCGCCCCGGGACGTCCGCGATCACGTTCTGCGAGTGGGCGTCGTGCACCGTGGAGGCGCTCGAGTAGAGCCGGATGCGCACCTTGCCGCCGAGCGCCGCGAGGCGCTCGAGCTGGTCCGCATCCGGGGCGGCGAGCGCGAACGCAGGCACCGGTACTTTGCCGTCGACGTACACCGTGGTGCCGGTGTGGGGGAGGCGGTTGCTGTCGGTGCCGACCGAGCGCAGCACGAACGCGATCGCGCCGCGCCGGGCGGCCTCCGCGGGCCCATCGCTCCGTGCCTCGACCGCCACGCCATAGCCCGCGCCGTCCTGGGCGCGCACCATGTGCGCGGCCACGAAGGCGATTTTTCCGGTGAGGGCGTTCGCCGGCGCGGCCTTCAGGTCCGCGAAGGTCGGGAAGATCACCACGTCCCCCTCGAGCCCCGTGGGCGGCGTCGGCGGCGACTCACCGAGGGCGGCCACCACGAGCGGCTGGCTCGTGGGCGTGACGATCTGCGCCGACTCGACACCCCGCACCCAGGCGGTGACCGGAAAGCTCTCGAGGTGCACGTTGGAGAACCCCAGGGCCTTGAGGCGCTCCACCGCCCAGTCAGCGGCCTGGCGCTCGTTGTCCCCGCCCGCCGGGCGGGGGCCGAAGCGCGTGGTGAGCTCGCTCACCCAGTCCCAGGCGAGGTTCTCCCCGGCGAGCCCCGCATCGCGCAGCTGCGCGGCGATCTGCTCATCGGTCGGTTCGCTCGGTTGGGGCGCGGGCCGCGCGGTCGCACTGGGGAGCGGTGCAAAGGAGAGCAGCGCCAGGAGCGACGCGGCTACGGCCGCGCCGCGCAGCGTGCGCTGGCAAGGGGACAGGAAGTTAGGCACGGGGAGCCCCGTCAAGGCGGTTAGGAGACGGACATTCTAGTCGATTGGCAAAATCGCCTACGGCGATTTCGCGGAATGTCAGCTTCGTTGCCGGGCGCCAAAGGCGGGGCTCGATGCGCATCCGCTCGGAGCACCTCAGCAACCGAGCACTCCGTAGCAGGGTTAGCGCAGGGACTTTGGCGCCCTGGGACCTCAGCGCGGCAGTTGCGCGAGCGGCGCCGGCCGGGCCAGGTAGAAGCCCTGCGCGTAGTCGACGCCGATCCGCTTGAGCTCATCGAGCACCGCCTGCGTCTCGACGCATTCGGCGACGGTGGCGATGCCGAGCGCGTGCCCGACTTTGCCGATCGCCTCGACCATGCTGCGGTTGACCGGATCCTGGGCGACGTGGCTGATGAACTGGCCGTCGATCTTGAGGTAATCGACCGGGAGCGACTTGAGATACACGAACGAGGAGACGCCGGTGCCGAAGTCATCGAGCGAGAACTTGCAGCCGCGCGACTTGAGCTCGCTCATGAGATAGCGGGCGTTGGAGAGACTGGTGACGGCCGCGGTCTCGGTGATCTCGAAGCACAGCGCGTTCGCGATCGCCGGCTCCGTCACGCTCTGCAGCACGAAATCGACGAACGACTGCTCATTGAGCGAGGTGCCCGAGAGGTTGACGGCGAGCAGCGGCAGCCGCTGGCCGCGCCGGGCGCGTTCCTTGAGCACCTCGAGCGCGTGGTTGACGACCCAGCGGTCGATCACCGGCATGACGTTGTAGCGCTCGGCCGCCGGAATGAACTCCGACGGCGGCACCAGCTCGCCGTTGTCGTCGCGCAGCCGCACGGTGAGCTCGTGGAAGTCGATGCCGCTGCCGGCGCCGAGCGGCACGATCGGCTGGAAGAAGATCTCGAAGCGGTTGTCCTCGGCGGCGCGCGTGACGCGCGACACCCACTGCATCTCGCGGTGGCGGTTGGAGACGCCGTCCGCCTCGTAGACGTGGATGCGGTTACGGCCCGCGTCCTTGGCGGCGTAGCAGGCGATGTCGGCCGCGCTCATGACGCTGGTGACGTTCTCGGTCTCGGCGCGGATCTGCACGATGCCGATGCTGGCGCCGACCGAGAGGGTGCTGGTGCCCCAGACGAAGCGGAAATCGCGGATCGCCTGGCGAATACCCTCGGCAATACGGGTCGCCTGCTCGACGGTGCAGCCCTCGAGCAGCACGCCGAACTCGTCCCCCCCGAGGCGCGCGATGGTGTCGGTGGCGCGCACCCGCGTCTGCAGGAGTCCGGTCACGTCGCGCAGCAGCCGGTCGCCCGCCTGGTGGCCGCAGGTGTCGTTCACCACCTTGAACTGGTCGAGGTCGATGTAGAGCAGCGCGTAGGCGCCCTCGCCGCGCTGCGCCGACAGCAGGGCCGCGTGCAGCTTGTTGTCGAACTCGCGGCGGTTGATGAGCCCGGTGAGCGCATCGTGGCTCGCCTGGTAGGCGAGCGCGCGCTTGAGGCGGCGCTCCCGCGTGACGTCGTGGAACACCACCACGGCGCCGATCACCCGTCCGGCGCGGTCCGAGATCGGCGCGGCGGATTCCTGGATCGCCACCTCGTTGCCGGCGCGCGTGATGAGCACGGTGTGATCGGTCGCGGCGCCGCTCGTGCCGCGCCCGAGCACCCCGGCGAGGGGGTTCGGTATCGGCTCGCGGGTGAGCTCGTTGACGAGCTTCAGTACCGCGCCGAGCGGCTGGCCGCGCGCCTCGGCGAGGCTCCAGGCGGTCAGGTTCTCGGCGACCGGGTTGAGATATTCGATGCGCCCTTCGGCGTCGGTGGCGATCACGGCGTCGCCGATCGACTGCAGCGTCACCTGGGCGCGCTCCTTCTCGGCGAGCACTGCCTGCTCGGCGCGCTTGCGCGCCGTGATGTCGACCACCGTACCCTCGTAGCCGACGATCAGGCCGGCAGCGTCGCGCATGGGACGCGAGTTCTCGAGGACCACGAGCTGCTGCCCGTCGCGGCGGCGCATGAGGAACTCCGCGTCCCGCATGCTGCCGTCGGCCTCGATGCGCCGGGCGAACTCGGCGCGGTCGCCCGGGTCCCAGTAGAGCGCCGCGGCACTCGGCAGCGCGTACAGCGACTCGGCGCTGTCGTAGCCCATCATGGCGACGAACGCCGGGTTGACCGACAGCAGCCGCCCGTCGCGGCCGCTCTGGTAGACGCCCTCGGCGATGGTCTCGAAGAGGCCGCGGAACTTCGCCTCGCTCCCGCGCAGCGCCTCCTCCGCGAGCCGTCGCCCGATCGCGATGCCGGCGAGCTGCGCGGCGCGCGCCATGATCTGCGACTCGGATGCCGTCGGGAGCCCCGGCTCGCCGCGGTAGACGCCGAGGGAGCCGAGCATGGTGCCGGCGGCCGCCTTGATGGGCGTCGACCAGGCGGCGCGCAGTCCGGCGGCGAGCGCGACGTCACGCTGTTCCAGCCAGAAACCGTCCTTCGACACGTCCGCGACCAGCACCTGGCGGCCGAGGTACACGGCCGCGGCGCACGAGCCGTTGCGGATGTCGATGGCGGCGCCCCCGAGGGCCGCGCGCATCGGCTCGGGCAGCTGCGGCGCGACCATGTGCACGAAGGACGCACCGCCCTCGGCGAGCACGCTCACCGAGCACACGGTGCCGACACCGACCGATTCGACGAAACTCGTGATCGAGGCGAGCACCTGGGGCAGTGCGGCCGCGCGCGTCACGAGCTCGAACACTTCGCGCTCGGCCGCCGCCATGCGCTCGTTGCGCTTGCGCTCGGAGATGTCGGCGATACTGCCGCGCACCAGGCGCTTAGCTCCGCTCGGCAGGCGCACCAGGCGCACCTCGCACACGATCTCGCGGCCGGCGGCGTTCTTGTGCGACCACTCGAACACGGGCGTCCCGCCTTCGAGCGCCTGCTGCACGTAGACACGGGCGCGCTCGGCAGACGGTGTGCCGTCGGGCTGCAGCACGGGGCTCATCTCCACGGGTCCGAGCTCGAGCAGCCGGCCGCGCTCGAGACCGAAGAGTTTCTGGGCGGGGAGATTGGCGTCCATGAAGCGCCCGGCGTCGACGTCGAGCACCACGATCGCTTCGGGGGCGTGATCGACCAGCAGCCGATAGCGCGCCTCGTTCTCGCGCACCGCCTGCTCGGACTCGCGCCGCTCGGTCACATCGCGCAGACACAGCACGAACATCTCGCGCCGCGACAGCGGCGCTTTGCTGACGGCGATTTCCGCGGGGAAGGTCTCGCCGTCCTTGCGCCGCGCCCACAGCTCGCGCGCGCGCAGATCGAGTCCGGTGTCGCCGGTGCTCGCGGCGTAGCGCTGCAGCGCCTCGCTGATGGTCTCGCCGTTGGCGAGCTGCGGCAGCAGCAGATCGATACGCTGACCGATCACCTCGGCCTCGGCGTAACCGAACACCCGCTCGCCGGTCGGGTTGAAGGTGCGGATCACGCCGTCCTCATCGAGCGCCAGCACCACGTCCTTGATGTGGTCGAGGATGACCTGCAGGTGCTCGGAGCTCTGCGCGTGCGCCTCGAGGGCCAGCGCCCGCGCCTCATCCGCCATCAGGCGCATCGACTCGACGATGCCGCGCCGCTCGCGCTCGGCCGTGTGATAGTGATCGTTGATGAGCTTCAGCAGCATCCCGATGTCGGGCGTGGTGCTGCCGGTGCGCAGCTGCAGCTCTCTTAATTGGGCGCGCAGCGCCGGGTGCAGGTCCGTGCCGTCATCGGGACGCGGGTCGGCCCGGACCAGCGTCGTGGTCTGCCCCGGGATGAGCTCCTGGGGTTCGGCGAGCGTCCGCATGCTCCGGGTAGTTGACATAATGAAGTCGATTGGGCCCGATTCAGATCATACGGGGGGCCCCGCGGGCGGCCCGTGAAGCCTCTCCCGATTCTGGCGGGTCCCTGGGAAGGTTTTATTGCGCCGCGGCAGGCGGCTTGGGTTTCGGCTGGCCCGCAGCCGGTGCCGGGGTCGTTCCGGCATCGGGCAGACCGTTCCCGGCGATGATCGGCAGCGAGTACGCGGTGCTCATCGGCTGTCCCGCCTCCGACCCCGAGAGGTTCACCGTCAGGGTGAAAATGCCGTCGCGGCGCGCCACGACCTTCACGACCTGATGGATGGGCGTGCCGGCCGCCGGCTTCTCCGTGGCAGCAATCGAGTCGCCGGCCACGACATCCAGCCCATCATCGCCCTGCACCGTGCCGGAGAAGCGGTCGACGGTATCCTTGAGCGGCACGATGACCACATCGACGTCGACCGGATCGCCGACGTCCGGGCGCGCGGCCACCTCGAATCTGACATCGAACAGCGCGGGTCCCCCCTTGGCGGTGGCGACGGCGCCGACCAGGTAGGGCGAGAGCACACTCGCGGGACCCGCGGCCTTTTTCACCCCGCCGGGAGCCTTGGGCTGGTTGGCCCCGGGCGTGTGGCCCGAGCCGCAGCCGGCGGTCGTCAGCACCGCCGCGACGAAGAATCCCGCCAGGAGACTGGTGCCTGAGGTTCGCATGCGCTGCGCACGTTACCTCAGGAGCGAAATCCGCGCACGTGCCACCGCGGCGTTTCGCGATCCCGTAGGCACTTCAGCCCCTGCCCTGCAAGAGCGGCGGATCGTCGATTGCCTCGACCTGCTCGAGCAGATCCTGCACATAGCCCTCCCAGTAGCGCGGCTCGCCGATCCAGGGGAAGGCGCGCGGAAAGGCCGGGTCGTTCCAGCGGTGCGCCACCCAGGCGGCGTGGTGCAGCATGCGCAGCGCCCGCAGCGGCTCGATGAGCGCGAGCTCGCGGAGGTCAAAGTCGGCGAACTGGCTGTAGCCCTCGAGCAGCTCGCTCCACTGCCGCTGCTGCTCGGGGCCCGGCCCCGAGAGCATCATCCACAGGTCCTGGATGCGCGGACCCATGGCGCAGTCATCGAGATCGACGAACGCCGGCCCCTGCTCGTTCCAGAGGAGATTGCCGAGATGGCAGTCGCCGTGCAGCCGGATCGCGCCGATGTCCCCGGCGGCCGCGAAGCCCGCGGTGACGCGCTCGAGCAGCGCGCCGCTCACCGTCGAATAGCGTTCGGCGAGGGCCTCGGGCAGGAGCTCGCTCGTCGAGCACCTGCGCGCGCGCCTCCCAGCCGAAGCGCTCGATGCCGATGCGCGCGCGCACCAGGAACGGACGCCGTGCGCCCACCTGGTGCAGCCGCGCCAGCGAGCGTCCGAGGAGCTGCCGCGCCTGCGGCGCGTCGAGCTCGGGCGCGCGTCCGCGCAGCCACGGGAAGCAGGCGAAGCGGAACTCGCGGTAGCGCAGGAGCGTCGCGCCGTCGAACACGAGCGGCGCTGCTACGGGCAACTCCGCGGCGGCGAGCTCGGCGGTGAAGGCGTGCTCTTCGAGGATCTGCGCATCGCTCCAGCGCGCGGGGCGGTAGAACTTCAGCACCAGGATCCGCTCTCCGCCGTGCAGCTGGTAGACGCGGTTCTCGTAGCTGTTGAGCGCGAACAGCCGCCCGTCGGGATCGAGACCCACGTCGGCGGCGGCGTCCAGTACGACCTCGGGGGTAAGCCCGCTGAAGGGCTGCGGGTCGCTCGCGGGGCTTTTGCGTATCATGGCGGCCTCATGCAACACGGCAGCATATTGGTCACCGGCGGCGCCGGCTACATCGGCAGCCATGTGGTGCTGCAGCTGCGCGCGCGCGGCGAGCGGGTGGTGGTGCTGGACGATCTGTCGCGCGGCTTTAGCCGGGCGGTGCTCGACACGCCGCTGGTCGTCGGTAAGGTCGGCGACCGCGCGACCGTGTCGGGGCTGCTGCGCGAGCACGGCGTCGGCACCGTGATGCATTTCGCCGCCTCCACCATCGTGCCGGAGTCGGTGCGCGACCCGCTCAAGTACTACGGCAACAACACCTGCTCGACCCGCACGCTCCTCGAGTGCTGCCTCGAGGCCGGCGTCGGCACGTTCGTGTTCTCCTCCACTGCGGCGGTCTATGGCATCCCCGCCGACGGCTTCGCCGAGGAGACCAGCCCGACCGTCCCGATCAACGCCTATGGCACCTCGAAGCTGATGTCGGAGTGGATGCTGCGCGACGTGGCGGCGGCGAGCGCGCTGCGCTACGTGGCGCTGCGCTATTTCAACGTCGCGGGCTGCGACACCGGCGGGCGCATCGGTCAGTCGACCGAAGGCGCAACGCTGCTCGTGAAAGTGGCGTGCGAGGCGGTCGTCGGCAAGCGGCCCGGGGTCGCCATCTTCGGCACCGACTACCCGACTCCCGACGGCACCGGGGTCCGGGACTACCTGCACGTCGAGGACCTCGCCGGCGCGCATCTCGACGCGCTCGCCTACCTGCGCGGGGGTGGGCGCTCGACCACGCTCAACGTCGGCTACGGTCACGGCTACGGGGTGCGTCAGGTGATCGAGGCCGTCGAGCGGGCCGCCGGGGTCAAGCTCAAGGTACGCGAGGAACCGCGGCGCCCCGGCGATCCCCCGAGCCTCATCGCACGGGCGGACCGCATTCGCGCCGAGCTCGGCTGGCGGCCGCGGCTCGACGACCTCGAGACCATCGCCCGTACCTCGCTCGAGTGGGAGCGCAAGCTCCAGCGCGACCCCTGGTAAGCGCCCCGCGGCGCCAATGGGCGCCCTGTCGCCAATCTCCGACATCGTGTCTCTGATCGCAGACAGTAATTTGGGGTGCCCGGTAGAATGGCTCCATGCGGTGGGCACGCCCCAAGTCCCTGAGCGGACTGATGCTCGTCGGCTTAGGCCTGATGGCCGTGCCGCTATTGGCCGCGATTCTCACCGCGCTGCTGCAGATGCGGGTGCTCGCTGATACGGGCCAGCGAATCATCGTCGAAGGCGTCACCGCCGCACGCGCAAGCCAGGCCCTGTTCGCGCAGATCGCGTCCCTCGAACGCACTGCGCGGCTCTTCAACGTACTGAACGACACCAAACTCCTCGACCTCTATCGCTCCGAGGACGAGCGCCTCGCGGCGACCCGCGATCAGCTGCGCCGCCACGCGACGGCGGAGACACAGCACACGCTCGATGCGCTCGGGGAGCTGCAGGCCGCGACCCGCTTCGTGGTGCTCTCGACTCCGGCCAGCACCAACGCCACGACCGCCGCCGATCTGTCGGCGCGCTTCGCCCAGCTGTCGGTGCTGGTCGAGCAGGTGGCGCGGCAGAGCAACGCCGCGGTCGACTCGGAAGTCGCCGCGCTCGAGGCGCAAACGCTGCATGCCCGGCAAACGCTGCTGTGGGAGTCGGCGCTGTTCGTGCCGCTCGTCCTGGTGGCGGTACTGGTGCTCACCATCGGCGTCGGCCGCCCGCTGCGCCAGCTCGATCGCGCCATCAGCGAGCTGGGTCAGGGCAACCTCACCAACACGATCACGGTGCCGGGGCCGGACGACCTCGAGCGTCTCGGCCGCCAGCTCGAGTGGCTGCGGCAGCGGCTGCTCGAGCTCGCGCACGAGCGCAACCGGTTCCTGCGCCACATGTCGCACGAGCTCAAGACCCCGCTCGCCAACATCCGCGAGGGCACCGAGCTGCTCATGGACGGAGCGGTCGGTGAGCTCGACTCCAACCAGCGCGAAGTGGCGGCGATCCTGCGCGAGAACGGCATCAAGCTGCAGCGCATGATCGAGAACCTGCTGTCCTTCAGCGCCTGGCAGACTTCCAGCGTCGGCCTCGAGCCGACCGAATTCCGGCTGCGTCCGCTCGTCAAGCAGGTGCTGGAGAACCAGCAGTTGACGCTGCTCTCGCAGCGCGTGCGGCTCGAGGTGCGGATCGAGGACATCACCCTCGTCGCCGACCGCGGCAAGATCCGCCTGATCCTCGAGAACCTCATCTCCAATGCCGTCAAGTACTCGCCCAAGGGCGGCACCATCCACGTGCGCGCGCGCGCGAACGGCGCGCAGCTGGTGCTGGATGTCGCCGATGCCGGCCCCGGCATCCCGCCCGAGGACCGCAGGCATATCTTCGAGGCCTTCTACACCGGGCGCGCCGCGCGCAGCACCGCGGTCAAGGGCACCGGGATCGGACTTTCGGTGGTGCTGGAATTCGTCTCCGCCCACAGCGGCACGGTAGAAATCATCGACGGCGAGTTCCCCGGTGCGCATTTCCGCATCACCATGCCGATGCGTGCCACCATCAGCGACCAGCCGGCCACAGCGGACGCAAAACCTAAGAGCCATGCACACGCCGCCTGAGCGCCTGCGCGCAGCCCTGAGCGCCGCCCTGGTGCTGCTCGCCGCCGCGGGCTGCAACAGCTCGCTGCTGTCGCGCGACCGCGCCGCTCCGGCGCCCGCCGCAGCGCAGCCCCTGTCGACCTCCTCGGCGCTGCTGTCGGAGTACCTGCTGCTGCTGCAGCGCCTGGTGCAGGGCAGCGCCTCGGAGCAGGCCGAGATCGTGGCGCGCGCGCAGAACGAATACGACGCGGCGCCGACCCCGAGCCGGGAGTTGAAGCTCGCCCTGGTCCTCGCGACCCCCGGGCATCCGGCCACCGACCAGCCGCGCGCCCAGCGGTTGCTGCGCGAGCTCGCGGCGCATCCGGAGACGCTGCTGCCCGCCGAGCGGGCCCTCGCCTTCCTCGAGCTTTCGCAAATTGACGACCATTTGACGCTGGTCGCGGAAAATCGCAGGCTGCAGACCGATGCGGCGCGCGAGGACCAGGCGCGCATGGCGAGCGCCAACCGGCGTCTGCAGACCGAGGTCGAGGAGAACGGCCGGCTGCGCAAGGAGCTGGAGGAGGCGCGCGCCAAGCTCGATGCGATCGCCAACATCGAGCGTTCGCTGAACGAGCGCAAGCCCGGCACCACCACGCCGCACCCTTAAGCCCCAGGAGCCCGACTTGAACCAGACCGGCAAACGCAAAGCGCGCATTCTCGTGGTGGACGACGACCCGGGACTGCTGCGGCTGCTCACCATCCGCCTGCGTGCCGAGAGCTACGACGTCGAGGCGGTCGAGAGCGCCGCGCAGGCGCTCGCCGCCGCCAGCCGCTTCCGCCCGGACCTGGTGATCACCGACCTGCGCATGGATCAGATGGACGGCATCGGGCTCTTGAAGGAGCTGCAGAACCGCTGGCCGGGACTGAAGGTGATCATTCTCACCGCGCACGGCACCATCCCCGATGCGGTGCAGGCGACCCAGATGGGCGCCTTTGGCTTCCTCACCAAGCCGGTCGACAAGCAGGAGCTGCTCGATCAGGTGCAGAAGGCACTGCGCATCTCGGGCTTCGGGTCATCGGATGAGGACTGGCGCGCGGAGATCGTCACCCGCAGCGCGCTCATGGAAGAGAAGCTCGCCCAGGCGCACATGGTGGCCGGGACCGATGCGCGCGTGCTCATCACCGGCGAGAGCGGCACCGGCAAGGAGTTGCTGGCCCGCGCCATCCATCGCGGCAGCCCGCGCCGCAACAAGCCGTTCGTCGCCATCAACTGCAGCGCCATGGCGGAGAACCTGCTCGAGTCCGAGCTCTTCGGACATGAGAAGGGCTCGTTCACCGGCGCGACGCGCGCCCACGACGGGCTCTTCACGGCCGCCGACGGCGGTACGCTCATGCTCGATGAGATCGGCGACATGCCGATGCGCCTGCAGGTGAAGCTCCTGCGGGTGCTGCAGGAGAACGCGATCCGGCCCGTCGGCAGCTCCGATCCGACGCCCGTCAACGTACGCGTCATCTCGGCGGCGCACCGGGATCTGCAGCAGCTCATGGCCGCCGGCCAGTTCCGCGAGGATCTCTACTACCGTCTCAACGTGGTGCACATCGAGATGCCCCCGCTCAGCCGCCGCCGCGAGGACATCCCGATGCTGGTCGCGCATTTCCTCGCGCAGATCGCCCGCGAGAGCGGCGTGCGCAAGATCTACGCGCCCGAGGCGGTCGAGCTGCTCGCGACCGCCGACTGGCCGGGCAACATCCGCCAGCTGCAGAACGTGGTGCGGCAGAACGTGGCGCTGTCCCAGACCCCGATCATCCCGGTGGAGCTGGTGCAGCAGTCCCTCGGCGGCTCGCCCGGGCGGCTGCCCTCATTCGATGAGGCGCGCGATGAGTTCACGCGCAGCTATCTCTCGCAGATCCTGCAGATCACCGGCGGCAACGTCAGCCAAGCCGCGCGCCTCGCACGGCGCAACCGCACCGACTTCTACAAGCTGCTGGCGCGCCACCAGCTGACGCCCGAGGAATTCAAGCAGCGTTAAGGGACCGGCCGGTCCAGCCCGGGCAACCCCCGGGCCTGCAGCGCAACGGACGGCAGGCGTATGCTCTCGCTGGGTTCGGACCGCTAAACCTCGAAAACAAGACTTACAGCAGGAGGTTGTCGTGTCTATAGATAAAATCGTTGGGCTGATCGGTATTGCCGTCGCCATCCTGTCGGCATTCGTCGCCATCCCGCACGTGTTTACCATCCTAGTGATTGCTGGATTAATCGTCGGCTTCCGGGTTGCCAGCGCTGATCACGTGCGGCTCATAGTGACGGCATTGGCGCTGTTCCTATTCGCGCCGAATTTCGGCACCACGCCCTACGTCGGAAAATACCTCGCGGCAATTCTGATGTCCGGTGGCTACATGGCCATGGGGGCGGCCGTCGCGGCGATCCTCCAAAATCTCTATGAGCGATTCCGGCCGGTGTCGAAGACCGCCGCGAGTTAGCCAATCGCGCGAGAGCGTTAGGGCAGCAGGCCGTAGACGGTCAGCTGGTTGGTGCCGACGACGTAGACCTTGCCATTGGCCACCGTCGGCACCACGAACTTGACGGCGTTGCCGCACGTATCCGCGGCTAGTGTGCTGCTGCTCCACAGCGCGGTGCCAAGACTCATCGCATCGTAGGCGCGCAGAATCGCCGGGCCCGCTGCACCGGCGCCGCCGGTCCCCGTCCCGCTGGCGCGGGTATCGAGCGCCCAGGCGATTCCCGTGGTCGCACTCGCGCCCGGCGCAGAGATCACTACGTTGGCGCCGGGATATCCGTAGATGTCTGCGCCCTGCGCCGCCGGCTGGGACGCCAGAATGGCGTTACTGATCGGGTAGGCCTTAACGGTATCTTTGATGGCGGCGACGTACACGCTGCCGTTCCAGTACGACGCCGTGGTGAAAAAGCCGGTCGTGATGCCACCACCCGTGTTGTTGACAGTCACCGCCTGGAGGTTGGTGTTCGTCACGCCGTTGTACTGGCCCATGTTGTCGCGGTCGACGAGGTACAGGATCGACTCCTTGTCGGAGGCGATCGCGAGGTCCGGGTGAGCCCCTGACCCGGCGGACGCGGGAAGCAGCAGCACACCGGCGGAACCGAGATCGAGGTCGCTTGAGTCAAGCGTGGCCTGATCCGCGGGCGTAAAGAAATCGGCCACCGCGAGGCCGCTCGTGAGCTTGACCAGCGTATCGCCGAAGTTGTCGTGGGGCGCCGCCGGCGGGAGTCCGCTGACGTTGAAGGGCCCGTTGGCGCTCGAGAAGAAAATGTTGCCGCTGCTATCGGCCGCAGGTCCCGTACCGGCCATCCAGATCGCCGCTCCGGTCGACTCACTCGAGTCCGGTGCCGTATTGAACGCCCCGGTCTGAGTCAGCGCCGTCTTGTCGTAACCGATAATCCAGCCGTAGTACGTGTTGGCGTCTCCATAGGAGCCGAAGGAGACGTACACCGTGCTGCCCGACAGCAGCAGGGCCGGACGCTGCATGTGAACAGACGGATCGAAATTGATCGTCGCGACCTTGGCGCTGATTACCGCGGGTGACGAGGGCTTCTCGGTCCCGGTGGCGAGATCGAGCGCATGCAGCCGGTAGTTGAAGGTCGTACCGTTGTCGAGCGTGGACGCGACCGCATATAGCACGTTGGTCGTGAGATCGATGACCGGGGTGCCGAAGATACCGTACGGGCCGTTGATGTCGCTGTCGCTCTGAGGGCCGTTGTTCGGCGTGGGCGTCGACCCCGAAGGATCGAGGGTCATGTGCCAGTAGGTCACGCACGGCGAGGCGTCGGCATCGAAGGCGTAGACGCTGTTCTGCTGGGTCGCGACGAACACCACGTTGTGCGTGCCGCCCGAGATCGGGAGGTTCGCGACGTACAGCGCCTGCGCATAGACCGGCCCGTCGCCGATCACACAAGTGAAGAGCTTACCGAAGGCCCCGGCCGTGGACACCACGGCTGAGCTGAGCGCGTACTCCTGCAGGTTCTGCCCGTCGCGTGCGTTGTCGTACTTCTGCGTAACGACACCGGTGAGATCCGTGACGGTCACACCCGCGCTCGCCGCTGCGCCCGTGTTCGTCACGCTCGTCGCCGTGACCGTGTGCGTGCCGACGGTTGCGGGCGGTGAGTACACCCCGCCGGTCGAAATGGTGCCCACCGTGCTGCTGCCGCCGGCGACGCCGTCCACGGACCAGGTGACGGCGGTGTTGCCCGTGCCCGTCACCGTCGCCGTGAAGGTCTGCCCTACTCCGGTCGTGACCGCAGCGCGGCGCGGGCTCAGCGTCACGGTCACGCCGCCGGACGAGTTCACGGTGAGCGTCGCCGGGTTGCTCGTCTGGCTGCCGGCGACGTTGGTGACCTTGACCGTGAACGTGGCGCCGTTGTCCCCACTCACCGTCGCCGGGGTCGTGTAGCTCGAGCTGGTCGCGCCGCTGATCGCCGTCCCGCTCTTCGACCACTGGTAGCCCAGTGGCACGGTGCCGTTGGCCACTACGCTGAAGGTCGCCATCGAGCCGACCGTCACGGTCTGGTTCTGCGGCTGAGTGGTGATCGAGGGCGGCACGTTCACCGTGAGCGTCGCGGCATTGCTTGCCTGGCTGCCAGCGACGTTGCTGACCATGACGGTGTACGTCGAGCCGTTGTCGGTGCTGACGGTGGCCGGAGTCGTGTAGCTCGAGCCGGTCGCGCCCCCGATGACCGTGCCACTCTTCGACCACTGGTAGCTCAAGGGCGCGGTGCCCGTGGCCACGACGGTAAAGGTGGCCGTCGCACCTACGGTGACACTTTGATTCTGGGGTTGAGTCGTGATGCTCGGAGCGCCCGAGCCTTGCAGCTGCGCCGAGCAGCTCGCCGTCGTGCCGCCACCGGAACCGGCGCACGTCCAATTCCATGGACCCGTACCTGTTACCGCTGAAGCGGTTCCCGCGCTGCAGAGATTCGTGGTCGGTGCGCTGGTAAAGGTCCCACCGTTCGAGGCACCGCAAACACCGTTGACGGCGGTCCCGCCGCCACCAGGCACCAGCGTCGCGTAGAAGGACCAGTTCGTCGGCGAGCAATTTGTCGTCGACGTTGCGAACGTGGCAGGCATGCCTTTGCTGAATGTCTGTGCCTTAAGGACACAGCTGCCGGAGCTATTCTGTTTGAGGAACGACAGGCTGCCGCTGCTCGGAAGATAGGCCAGCCAGTAACTGCCTGCCGCCAACGACATCGGAGTCACGACGTTCGCCGTGTTCCAACCGGTGGTCGTCGCGAAGCTAGTGGTCACTGCCAACAACTTTCCGGGATGACCACTGGGCCCGGTAGCGTCATAAAGGCCGAGGAGCAGATTCCCGCTCCCCTGAGTCACGTAAAACGACAGGCTCTCAATCGTCGCGCTTTGCGCCAGCGACGCCGCTTGCGCCAATATCAGGTTGTCGTTGCCGTTGTCCGCATCACTCTCAAGATTGGTATCGCCAATGGTTATCAGCGATTGCCCGATCGTCAAGGTCGCCGCGTTGCTCGTCTGACTGCCGGCGACGTTGGTGACTTTGACTGTGAAAGTGGCCCCGTTATCACCGCTCACCGTCGCGGGGGTCGTGTAGCTCGGGCTGGTTGCGCCCCCGATGATCGTGCCACTCTTCGACCACTGGTAGCTCAAAGGCGCAGTTCCGGAGGCTACGACACCGAAGGTCGCCGTGGAACCCAGAGGCACAGTCTGGTTCTGCGGCTGCGAGGTGATCGACGGCGGCAAGTTGACCGTGAGAGTCGCGGCGCTGCTCGTCTGGTTACCGGCGACGTTCGTGACCTTCACCGTGAAGGTCGCGCCGTTATCCCCGCTCACCGTGGCGGGAGTCGTATAACTCGAGCCGGTCGCACCGCTGATGACGGTACCCTTTTTCGACCACTGGTAGCTCAAAGGAGCGGTGCCGGTAGCCACTACGCTGAAGGTAGCCATCGAGCCGACCGACACCGTCTGGTTCTGCGGCTGGGTGGCGATCGAGGGCGGCACGCTCACCGTCAGTGTCGCCGCATTGCTCGTCTGGCTGCCGGCGACGTTGGTGACCTTGACCGTGAAAGTGGCGCCGTTATCACTGCTCACTGTCGCGGGGGTCGTGTAGCTCGAGCTGGTCGCGCCCCCGATGGCCGTGCCGCTCTTCGACCACTGGTAGCTCAAGGGCGCGGTGCCCGTGGACACGACGGTAAAGGTGGCCGTCGCACCCACGATGACACCTTGATTCCGAGGTTGGGTCGTGATGGTCGGAGCCACGCCGCTGCCTTGAAGCTGGGCGGAGCAACTCGCCGTCGTGCCACCCCCGGACCCGGCGCACGTCCAATTCCATGGGCCCGTACCCGTTACCGCTGAAGCGGTTCCCGCGCTGCAGAGATTCGTAGTCGGAGCGCTGGTAAAGGTCCCACCGTTCGAGGAACCGCAAGCACCGTTGACGGCGGTCCCGCCACCACCAGGCACCAGTGTCGCGTAGAAGGACCAGTTCGTCGGCGAGCAATTTGTCGTCGTCGTGGCGAAAGTGGCGGGCATGCCCTGGCTGAATGTCTGTCCCTTAAGCACGCAGCTGCCGGAGTTATTCTGTTTGAGGAACGACAGGCTGCCGCTGCTCGGAAGATAGGCCAGCCAGTAATTGCCTGCCGCCAACGACACCGGAGTCACGACGTTCGCCGTGTTCCAGCCGGTGATCGTCGCGAAGCTGCTGGTCACCGCCAACAGCTTTCCAGGATGAGCACTGGGACCCGTAGCGTCGTAAAGACCGAGGATCAGATTCCCACTCGCCTGAGTCACGTAGAACGACAGGCTTTCGATTGTCGCGCTCTGCGCTAACGACGCCGACTGCGCCAATATCAGATTGTCATTGCCGTTGTCCGCATCGCTCTCAAGATTGGTATCGCCGATAGTGATGGGCGATTGCGCCCGCGCTGGCTGTGTAAGGCTGAGAGCGAAAAGCGGGGCTATCAAAAGGCATGAGAGTGCCCGAACGGATTTCATAGGCATGCTCAGCCCCGTGGCTCACTTCGGGGGCACCGACAAATGGCCCCGAGGAGTCACCGTACGCCTGTGCTTCGCAAGCTCAACCGAGGCTCGATCGTATTCCCTCGGACGGCATCTGCAAAGCCTTCGGTGGCGAGTGAGCTGAATGCCGTCCGGTTGGCTCGCTTGCGCTGAAAGGTGCTCTGCTTTGTGCGCTGCCGTACAGACTACTGTCGCGACGTACGGATGGGTGAGGTTACGGCATCAGGCCGTAGACGGTGAGCTGATTCGTGCCGACGACGTAGACCTTGCCGTTGGCGACCGTCGGCACCACGAACTTGACGGCGTTGCCGCACTTGTCCGAGCTCAGCGTGCTGCTGCTCCATAGCGCCTTACCGACGTTGGTGGCATCGTAGGCTCGCAGGATCGCCGGGCCCGTCCCGCCGGCGCCGCCGGTGTTCGTCCCGCTCGCGTTGGTGTCGAGCGCCCAGGCGATTCCTGTGGAGGCGCTCGCCCCCGGCGCGGAGATCACGACGTTGACGCCCGGATATCCGTAGCTCTCGTTGCTGGTCGCCGACGGTGAGGTCGCCAGGACGGCGTTGCTGATCGGATAGACCTTGACGTTGTCGCTCACCGCGCCGACATACACGCTACCGTTCCAGTAGGACGGGGTGGTGAAGAAGCCGGTGGTGATGTTGTTTCCGGAGTTGTTGACCAGCACCGACTGCAGGTTGCTGTTGGTCACCGAGTTGTACTGGCCCATGTTGTCGCGGTCGACCAGGTACATGATCGACTCCTTGTCGGAGGCGATGGCGAGGTTCGGGTGAGCCCCCGACCCGGCGGCCGCGGGAAGCAGCAGTACGCCCGCGGAACCGAGGTCCAGGTCGCTCTGGTCGAGATTGAGCTGATCCGCGGGTGTAAAGAAGTCCCCTACGGCGAGACTGCTCGTAAGCTTGACCAGCGTGTCACCGAAGTTGTCGTGGGGCGCCGCCGGCGGGAGTCCGGTAACGTTGAAGGGGCCGTTGGCGCTCGAGAAGAAAATGTTGCCGCTGGAGTCGGCCGCAGGTCCCGTACCGGCCATCCAGATCGCAGCCCCCGTGCTCTCGCTGGAGTCCGGTGCAGTGTTGTAGATCCCGGTCCGCGTGAGCGCCGTCTTGTCGTAGCCCATGACCCAGCCGAAGTACGTGTTGGCGTCCCCGTAGGAGCCGAAGGACACGTAGACCGTGCTGCCCGACAGCAGCAGTGCCGGACGCTGCATGTGAACCGACGGGTCGAACGCGATCGTCGATACCGTACCGCTGATCACGACGGGCGAGGAGGTCTTCTCGGTCCCGGTGGCGAGATCGAGCGCATGCAGCCGGTAGTTGAAGGTCGTGCCGTTGTCGAGGGTCGAGGCGACCGCATACAGCACGTTGGTGGTGAGATCGATGACGGGAGTGCCGAAGATCCCGTAGGGACCGTTGAGGTCGCTGTCGCTCTGGTTGCCGTTGTTCGGCGTGGGCGTCGACCCAGAAGGATCGAGGGTCATGTGCCAGTAGGTCACGCAGGGCGAGGCGTCGGCATCGATGGCGTACACGCCGTTCTGCTGGGTCGCGACGAACACCACGTTGTGCGTGCCACCCGAGATCGAGAGGTTCGCCACGTACAGCGCCTGGGCATACACCGGCCCATCGCTGATGGCGCAGGTAAAGACCTTGCCGAACGCCCCCGAGGTTGAGAGCACGGTCGTGTTGAGCGCGTACTCCTGCAGGTTCTGGCCGTCGCGCGCGTTGTCGTACTTCTGTGTGACGACACCGCTGAGATCGGTGACGGCCACACTAGCGCTGCCCGAGGCGCTGGTGTTGGCGACACTCGTCGCGGTGACCGTATGCGTGCCCGCGGTGGTCGGCGGCGCATAAACCCCGCTCGCGGAGATCGTGCCCACGGTGGCATTGCCGCCGGCCGTTCCGTCCACCGACCAGGTCACGGCGGTGTTGGCCGTGCCCGCCACCGTGGCTGTAAACGTCTGTCCCACGCCGGTCGTCACCGCGGCCCGGGGCGGGCTCACCGTCACGGTCACGCCACTCGCGGGGTTCACGGTGAGTGTCGCGACGTTGCTGGTCTTACTGCCGGCAGCATTGGAAACGGTCACCGTGAAGGTTGCGCCGTTGTCATTGGCCACGCTCGTGGCCCCAGTCGTGTAGCTCGAGTTGGTGGCGCCCGCGATCGCCGTGCCCTTTCTGGACCACTGGTAGGTGAGGGGCGCCGTTCCCGTAGCCGTCACGCTGAACGTCGCCGGCGCAGGGGCAGTCACGGTCTGGTTCTGCGGCTGCACTGTGATGGTGGGCGCCACTGCCGCCGCGTTGACCGTGAGTGTCGCGACGTTGCTGGTCTTACTGCCGGCGGCATTGGAAACGGTCACCGTGAAGGTTGCGCCGTTGTCATTGGCCACGCTCGTGGCCCCAGTCGTGTAGCTCGAGTTGGTGGCGCCCGCGATCGCCGTGCCCTTTCTGGACCACTGGTAGGTGAGGGGCGCCGTTCCCGTAGCCGTCACGCTGAACGTCGCCGGCGCAGGGGCAGTCACGGTCTGGTTCTGCGGCTGCACTGTGATGGTGGGCGCCACTGCCGCCGCGTTGACCGTGAGTGTCGCGACGTTGCTGGTCTTACTGCCGGCGGCATTGGAAATGGTCACCGTGAAGGTTGCGCCGTTGTCATTGGCCACGCTCGTGGCCCCAGTCGTGTAGCTCGAGTTAGTGGCGCCCGCGATCGCCGTGCCCTTTCTGGACCACTGGTAGGTGAGGGGCGCCGTTCCCGTAGCCGTCACGCTGAACGTCGCCGGCGCAGGGGCAGTCACGGTCTGGTTCTGCGGCTGCACTGTGATGGTGGGCGCCACTGCCGCCGCGCTGACCGTGAGTGTCGCGGAGTCGCTGGTCTTGCTGCCCGCGCTATTCGACACCGTGACCGTGAAGGTCGACCCGTCATCGCCGCTCACGGTCGTCGGAGTCGTGTAACTCGAATCGGTTGCGCCGGCGATGGCGCCGTTGTCCTTGGACCACTGGTAGGTGAGCGGCGCCGTGCCCGAAGCCACTACTGTGAACGTCGCCATCCCGCCCACCATCACGGTCTGGTTCTGCGGCTGCGTCGTGATCGTCGGCGCGGTGGCCGTCGTGGTGTCCTTGGAGCCCGAGCCCCCGCTGCAGGCCGCGAGGCCTGCGGTCCAGAGCGCGACCAGCGCGACGAGCGTGGCGCGCGAAGAGCGCTGCCAGCCGACGATGTTGCTTCGCTCGGTGGCGCCCGAGGGTTGATTCACTTAGCTCTCCCTGACGTCTCTGCGCGCTGCCGGGTTAGCGCTCAAGCCCCAGTGTGGCAGAGCATTGCCAACGTCAGCCAATGTCGCCAACTGGCGCCAAACGACGCACTCAGCTCACGAGGCCTTGGTTTTCGGATCCGTATCCGTCTCGGCCGCGGCCGCCGGCGCTGCAGCCGCGCCTCCCGGGCGCACGAACTGGCTCGAGTCGATGCCGTACTTTCCGAGCAGATCATAGAGCGTCGGACGTGTCACCCCGAGCATCTCGGCAGCCCGGGACAGGTTCCCCTTGGTCACCGCCAGCGACTGCCGTACGGCCTGAACCTCGGCCCGTTGCCGTGCCACCCTCAGGTTGAGATAGTCGGGATCGTCTCCCGGATCGCGCAGATCCAGATCCTTGGCGCTCACAACCGCACCCTCCGCCATGATGACCGCGCCTTTGATGCGATTTTCGAGCTCGCGCACATTGCCGGGCCAGCTGTGCTCCTGGATGGCGCGGATCGCATCGGGTGCAAACCCGCGGGTTGGTTTGCCAAAGCGCTCCGAGATCTCCTGCAGCAGGTACTGCGCCAGCAGCAGGCTGTCGCCCTGACGCTCGCGCAGCGGCGGCACGCGGACCGTCACTTCGCTGATGCGGTAGTAGAGATCGTCGCGGAAGTTACCCACGCCGATCAGCGCCTCGAGCTTGCGGTTCGTGGCACAGATGATGCGCAGATCGAGTGCGATGGGCGTGCGGCCGCCGATGCGCTCCACGGTACGCTCCTGCACCACCCGCAGGAGCTTCGCCTGCAGCTGCGGCGGCATTTCGCCGATCTCATCGAGAAACACCGTTCCGCCGTCGGCCAGCTCGAGCTTGCCCGGGGTACGGCGCGCGGCCCCCGTGAAGGCACCCTTCTCGTAGCCGAAGAGCTCCGATTCCAGCAGCGTGTCGGGGATGGCGGCGCAATTGATTGCGACGAATGGCTTGTGCGAGCGGCCGGAAAGCCGGTGCAGGGATTGCGCCAGCAGCTCCTTGCCGGTACCACTCTCGCCGAGCAGCAGTACCGTAGCGCCGGTCGGCGCAACCTTCTCGATCGCGCGGCAAAGGCTGCGCATCGAATCGCTGGCGCCGATGATGCCGTCGAGCGCCATCTCGCCAGTCTGCTCGCGCAGGCGCCAGTTCTCCTCCTCGAGCTCGCGGATGCGCAGCGCTCGACGCACGACCAGCGAGGCCACGCCGGCGTCGAACGGCTTGTGATAGAAATCAGTCGCCCCGAGCCCGATCGCGGCGACCGTAAGATCGCGCGCGTCCTGCTCCGTGACCGCGATGATTTTGGAGTCTGGAGTCAGCCGGCGAATCTGGCGCAGCAGTTCGAGATTCGGGGCGGCAACCGCGGGGTCGCGCGCGCCGAGATCGATCACCACGACATCAGGCTCGATGCGGCGCACCAGTGCCAGCGCCTGTTCAGTCACGGCGCCCGAAGTAACGTCGAGATCAGCGAAGATCCGCTCGAGTTGGGGCCTCAAGACGACATCGTCAGCCAGTATCAGGAGCTTGCGTCGATGCATCTGCGCCGCTTTCGAGGTTCCTGTCGCAAGCCTGCGGCCGTGAAGGCGGCCTACCCCAGGCGGGGACTTTACGACAACTGTGTAAAGCTGGCCATCTTCCCAGCCGTGAGTGCCATCACAATCCCCGTACATGCCGCCAAGAGGTCGCTCCCGCCCGACGCATAGATCCGGCGGATGACCTTAGACTCCCAGCCGGTGAGCACCCCCTACGAGGCACTTCCCGCTTCGCATCTGCGCCTGAGCTTCGTGGCACGCGCTGCTCTCATAGGCGCAGTCCTTTCGATCGAGAAATTCCTGCTGAATTTCTTCGTCGACTTCGACGCCGCACAAGAAGCCACGGGTCTCGGGGCCTGGGTGCGCGACGCTCAGCACTGGGGTTTTCGCTTCGCGGTCACGCTCGGAATCTCTCTGGCGCTCTTCGGGTGGATTCGCGGCGACACGGGTCTCAGACAGCTGAATGCCGCGGCGCGTGCGCTGCCGGTACGTGCCTCACTGCTGTTGCTGCACCTCGCTCTGGCAGTGCCCTTGGTACCGCTCTCGTACCTGCTGTACGGCAGCCATGCCGCGCCTCTGCCCTTCCCGGCGCTGGTCGTGGCGTGGATCGGCTTTGCGTCGGCAGCGGTCATCGCGCTGTGCCTCGCGTTCGCGCCGCTGCGCGCATGGCGCGCTGCCTGTCTTTCGCTCGGAGCGGTGTGGGCGTACGCGCTCGGTGCGGCCTTGCTCGCAGCGTCCGCCATGGAGTGGACTCAGCGACTGTGGGCACCCACGGCTTCGGTGACTTTCGATCTGGTGCGCTGGATCCTGGCCCCGGTCCTTCCCAGACTCCACGCCGATCCCGGCAATCTCATTCTCTACACCCCCAATTTCGCGATTCAGGTGTCTGAGATCTGTTCGGGACTCGAGGGCGTGGGCCTGATGCTGGCGTTCTGTGTAGCCTGGCTCGTTTGCTGCCGCCGTGAGCTACGCTTTCCTCGCGCGCTGGTGCTGATCCCGGCGGGGCTACTCCTGATCTTCGGCCTGAACATCGTGCGGATCGCGGCCTTGATGCTGATCGGTGACCGCGGATTCACCGACATCGCCGTCTATGGCTTCCACTCCCAGGCGGGGTGGATTGCTTTCAATTGCGCGGCTTGCGGCCTCGTGGTCGCCAGCCGTCGCAGCGCCTGGCTCCAGCACCCTTCGGCCCTCGGTTTGCCCGCGCACACGGACAATCCCACGGCCGCGTATCTGGTGCCGTTCCTGGTGGTGCTCGGCGGCCGGATGGTCGTGCTCGCGGCGTCAGGTCCGACTGGTCCCTGGTACCTGCTGCCGGCACTCGCCGGGGCCATGGTCCTCTGGCTCTACCGGAAGCGTCTTGCGACGCTCGCCTGGCGTTTCAGCTGGCGCGGAGTGGCCGCCGGGCTCGGTGTTTTCGTGCTGTGGGTGGCTGCAGCCCACTGGCTGCTGCCGGCGGGTCCCCGCCTGGTTACGGGCACCGCGGGACAGGCGTGGGGCCCCCTGTGGGTACTCTCGCGCATCCTGGCCAGCGTCCTCGTTATTCCGATAGTCGAGGAACTCGCGTACCGCGGATTTCTGCTCCGCCGCCTCGTGGCTCGTGAATTCACGGCGGTACGGTTCGCGGACGTAGGCATCTGGCCGCTGCTCCTGAGCTCGGCTGTTTTTGGGGCCGCTCATGGAGCAATGTGGCCGGCGGCGCTCGCGGCCGGACTCGTGTACGGAATGCTCGCGACCCGAACCGGCCGGATCGGAGAGGCGGTCTGCGCCCACGCCACCACCAATGCCCTCATTGCCGCCGCAGTGGTTCTTGGGAGTCGCTGGGAACTCTGGGCATGAAGGATTTGTGACCCAGCGCACAGAATCGGCCGCGTTTGATTTAACTTAGGTCGATTCAGTGAGTAGGCAGGGTCGACGAGGTGTATTACCATGACTTTACAGCCGAAACGTAAAGATTTCGGATTAAGACCACTGCCAAGGGGGCTCGATGATCAAGACCGCAGCGACACTCGCACTGACTCTCGCAATGGGAGCCGCAGCCTACGCAGGCCCGCCGCCGCCGGCTCCGCTTCCTCCGCCGCCGTCCTGGTGGGGACCGCCGCCGCCGGTCGTGCACCGGGCGCCGGAGATCGATCCCGCGAGTGCGCTTGCCGGGCTGACGCTGCTTGCCGGAGGGCTGGCGGTGCTTCGGGGCAGGCGGCGCACCGAAGAGAAGAAGTAACCCAGATATTCTTGGCCAGACGCACGCCCGTGGCGCAAGCCCGGGCGTGCGTTTTAGTTTGGTGACCCCTTCCGTGCCCCAAGCCCAGCCCCCTCGTGCAAGCGTGCTCATCCCCGGACGGAGCGGCGCGGTCCTGCTGCTGTCGATGCGGCGCCTCGCGGATCTTGTCGCCTTCTGCGCGCAGTACGAGTTCGAGGACGTGATCGCCGAGGTAACCGGGGCCGATCGCGTCGATGCCGCCGACACACGGGCCCTGGAGTTGTCACGGCGAGCGTACAAACTTCTGCGATTGGGCACACGTTCTCGGGATCTCGCGCGCGCGCTCGCACCCCGGCCCTCGACGGTGCGTCTGGAACGCGACTATGAGTTGTTCATCCCCGTCTTCAACTACACGCACGAGCTATACGCCCTGCGGGCCCTTCCGGACTGGCGTGCCCGCTGCCGCGTTGCGGCTTGTTTCATCACCGAAGCGTGGGCTCACCTGCTGCCCGGGTATCTCCTCGAGCTGCTGAGCGAGTTCGACCACATTTTCATTGGCACGCGCCACTGCGTTGCGCAGGTCGCCCGCCTCACCGGCCGCCCGTGCACCTACCTGCCTCAGGCCGCGGATGTGCTGCGCTTCTCGCCGTGGCCGAATCAGCCACCGCGTGCCATCGATGTCTGCAACATCGGCCGGCGCTCACCCGTCACTCACGACGCTCTGGTCAAGCTCGCAGCCGCGCGCAGGATCTTCTATTACTTCGACACCATCGCGGCCAGCTCCGGCATAGACCGGAAGCAGCGCACCTTCAGTGTCGCAGATCCAGCTCAGCATCGATTGCTGCTCGCGAGCCTCCTGCAGCGCAGCCGCTACTTCATCGCGAACCGCAGCCGAATCGACGAGCCCGAGCACACCGGCGGGCAGGAGGAGATCGCGGGCCGTTTCTACGAGGGTGCGGCGGCCGGCGCGGTCATGCTCGGTGAGCCGCCGAACGCCGAACAGTTTCGCAGCCAGTTCGGCTGGCCGGGTGCCGTCATCCGGATGCCGTTCGACTGCCCTGATGTCGAGCGCGTGCTGGCCGACCTCGATGCCGATCCGCAACGGCTTGCGCGCGTCAGGCACGAGAACGCGCGCCAGGCGGCCTTACAGCACGACTGGCTGCATCGTCTCGAGGTGATCTTCAAAACCGTGGGCCTGGTCCCGACGCCGGCCATGAGCCAGCGCCGGCAGCGCCTCGAGGAGCTCGCGAGCTCGCCGCTCGAGACGGGGCGCTAGATCCGGTACGCTTATGCTGCGGCGACGGACGGACGTGTCGCGGCGCGCGCCACGATGTCCTCGAGCCAGGTCTCGCCGCGGAAGTGCTTGTACTGCTCCGCGCGCAGCCGGTCGGCGAGTCTGCCGGCGGGCAACTCCACGTCCGCGTAACTCAGAGGCTGGTCCTTCGGGATGTCGCGCTTCAGCTTGCAGCCCTCGACCAGGCCCTCGGGCAGGTACTGCCTGGCCGACATCTCCTCGACGTTCACCGCCTCGCCGTAAGTCATGTAGCAGCCGTACTCGTCGAGAGTCTCGCCCGCCTTCAGATCGCGCTTGGCGACCGCGCATACCTCGACGACCGGTCCGCCGAGCGGCGGTGCAACCTCATCGCCGAACAGCACCACGCGGGCAACCGCATTCGGCGCCTCGAAGTGCACCAGGTGGTACGGGAATCCAGAACGAGTAGAGCGGACCCTCGCCCATCTTGTAGAGGTTGAGGTAATGGCGCTGCTTGGGATCCGAATGCTCCGCCAGGCAGAACACCTTGACGTTCGCCGGACCCACGGTGTAATCGATGATGCCGCCGAGCGCACGGCATTCGTCGAGGTCGTAGAGCTTCTGGATCTCGAGAATGTTGCCGTCATACTTGACGCCGCGCGACATGCCGCGCGTGCGTACCTTGAAGCCGGTGGCGTTCGCGACGATCGACTGCTCGAAGCTGATCTTCGACCCGTCAGCGAAAGAAGTGACCATCGCGGCATTCTGGCCCCAGCGTTCCGCCCAGCCCTGCTGGGTGGTCGGATTGCGGTACGGGTCCTGCAGACCTTTGACGTTGCCCATGACGCGCGGGGTCAGGCCGAGGCCTTTCACCCAGCGGAAAAGGTTCATCTCTACCCCGGGCTCATCACCCTCGCAGGCCGACAGGATCACGCCGTGCCGCTTGGCGTACACGCGCAGGATCGGGCCGAGCGTGGAATCGACCTCGGCATTCATGAGGACCACGGACTTGCCGTGCCTGAACGCCTCGAGAATCGCGTGGGCGCCGAACTCGACCGAGCCCGTCACGTCGACCACCACGTCGATCTCAGGCGAGCGGCAGATCGTGAAAGGATCCTCGGGCACGGCGGCCCGGCCCTTGCGTACCGCCTCATCGAGGGCAGCCTGCGTGCCGCAGTGGGCGATGTCCTTGACCCCCGAGTACTGATAGACACCAACCGCGCGCTCCGGCCGGCGGTTGTAGACCGCCGCCATGCGCATCCCGGGCACTGAGTTCACGATCTGGTTGGTCAGGCCCTGTCCCATGAAACCGGCCCCGAGCATGCCCACCCGGATCGGCTTGCCTTCGGCCTCGCGGGCCTTGAGCGCGTTGTCGATGATGATCATGTCCGCGTGCTCCTTATGCAGTCGCCGCCATGCGGCGCCGGACTTCGCCTTCGACTTCGTCCAGCAGTTTCCACTTCGCGTCTTTCGGTGAGATCGAGGTCACCGGCAACGGCCACTTCAGCCCCAGCCGCGGATCGTTATACATCAGCCCGCCCTCGGCGGCCGGAGTATAGAACTCGCCCACGTGGTAGGTCGTCTCGGTGTGATCGCTGAGACACTGGTAGCCGTGGGCGAACCGCTCCGGCACGAACAGCGCCCGGTAATTGTCCTGGCTGAGCTCGACCGACACGTGCTTGAGGTAGGTCGGCGACTCGGGACGCAGATCGACGATGATGTCGAGAATCGCCCCGCGCGTGCAGCGCACCAGCTTGGTTTCCGCGGCCGGCGGAAACTGGAAATGCATGCCGCGCAACGTCCCGCGCAGCGCGCTGGAAGCGATGTTCGCCTGGGCGATCACGGGCTTCAGTCCATGCGCCTCGAACTCCTTCTGGCAGAACATGCGGGCGAAGAAGCCGCGCTCGTCGCCCCTCTTCTCGAGGTCGAGAATGAATGCGCCGCGCAATGCCGTTTCGGTAAAGATCATCCTTTGTTTTCCTGTTGAAACCCTAAGTTAGCAGCACCTTGGCGGCGTGGAAGCCTTCGGCCCAGCCGGACTCGGCGCCGGATTCGATGCCGCGCAGGCGCATCAGTCCGCGAAAGGTGTCGGCGGTGAACCAGTGCTTGCTGCGCTGTGTGCGGTAGCAATCGAGAAGAATCCGGATCTTGCGTTCGACGAGCGCCGGAGTGAGCCCGATGTACGCCGACGGAGTCGTGAGATCGCCCTCGTACTTCGCCACCTCGTACTCGAGGATCAGGTGATTGCGAAAGGTGTTCCAGGTGAGCTCGGCGATCAACCGGTGATCCTGGTGCCGGTCGTCGCGGCGGTGAGTGAAGACCACATCGGGCGCCGGCAACGCCTTCAGTGACTCGAAGTCTGCCTTGACGGCTGCGAAATGCGCCGGCATGAATCCGTCCCGATAGGCGTGCGTGATGATGCGCGAAGCGCGCGCCTTGCGCAGGAAACGCCGGCCGCTGCGGCGTAGCTCCCGCTCACGCTCGCCCTGCGCACTGAAGATGACCCAGGTGACGTCCGCCGCCCGATGGCGATCGAGCAGCGCCAGCAATGCGCCGCCGCAGCCGATGTCCACGTCGTCGCAATGCGCGCCGAGGCACAGGATGTTGAGGCGCTGACGTCCGGCGGCGCCCGGGATCGGCAATGCCCGCATCAGTCGCCCGCCTCGGGCGGCCCGGCCGCATGTTTGCGCCACACCATCCACGGGCAGTCGCCGCGTGCCTCCATGCGGTCGTAAGTGATCTTATCCTTGAACGTGTCCATGCAGCGCCAGAAACCGTCCCAGCGGAACGCGCTCAGCCTGCCGGCCGCGATCAGCCGCTGGAAGGGCTGATCGACCAGCTCGTCGCCTTCCTTGATGTAGTCAAAGATCTGCTGGCGGAAGGCGAAGAACCCGCCGTTGATGAGCAGGTCCTGATCGGAAATTGCACCCATCTGCGCGACCCGTCCGTTGGCGCCGAGCCGTAACGCGTGGAAGGACTGCGAGTTCGACACCGCCGCGAAGGTCGCGATCGCATCGCCCCGCGAGAACTCGGCCAGCTCGCGATCGAGCGGGATGTCGGCGAGGCCGTCGCTGTAGTTGGCGAGGAACATCGGCTCGCCCTCGAGGTACTTGCGCACGCGCAGCAGCCGCTGACCGATGTTGCTGTGCAAGCCGGTGTCGACGAATGTGATGCGCCAGTCCTCCCAGTCGTGGCCGTGCAGCTCGATGTTGCGGCCGCGCTCGCTCAGCGTGAAGTCGTTGGACAGCGCCTCGTTGTAGTTGAGGAAGTACTCGCGAATCATGTCGCCGCGGTAACCGAGGGCGAGGATGAAATCCTTGTGGCCGTAATGCGCGTAGTAGCGCATCAGGTGCCAGATGATGGGCCGAGTGCCGATGTTGACCAGCGACTTCGGCACGGTGTCCGAATGCTCGCGTAGCCGCGTCCCGAGTCCTCCGCAGAACAGCACGACTTTCATGACGATTCCCTGTATCAAAGCCAGAAGAAATTGCCGTCGATCTGACCGGTGCGCTGCAGGTACTTGAGCTCCTTCAGCCGGGTGAACGCGCGAAACTCGTAGGTCTCCTTGCTGAATTCGATGCGCTTGAACAGGTCGTGCAGCTCCTGGATTCCCTGCCGTGCGCTCCAGCGGCACACGAATCCGGGGAGCTTGGCGGCGATCTTGTCGAACGACACGCGATAGCTGCGGTTGTCCGCCACCGCCGGGCCGGTCGACACCTCGCAGCCGACGAACACTTCGGCGACCTGCTGCGCGATCTCGCGGATCCGGTAGTTCTCGGAGTTGCGCCCGACGTTGAAGATCTCGCCGTTGACCGCCTCGGTCGGCGCCTCGAGCGAGCAGCGGATCGCGGCGCAGATGTCCTCGATGTGCACCACCGGGCGCCAGGGACTGCCGTCGCTCGTCATCGCGATGTGCTTCTTGGTCCAGGCGAGCGCGCACAGATCGTTGATGACGATGTCGAAGCGCATGCGCGGCGAGGGACCGAAGGCGGTCGCGTTGCGCAGGAAGGTCACGCAGAAATCCTTGCTCGCCATGGGACGCACGTCCCGCTCGACGAGCGTCTTGCAAACCGCATACGCCGTCTGCGGATTGACCGGGCTCTCCTCGCTGAGGAATTCGCCGCTGCCGAGACCATAGACGCTGCACGAGGAGGCGTAGACGAAGCGCCGCACGCCCGCGCCGCGCGCCAGATTCGCGAGGTGCACCGATCCCTCGTGATTGATCTTGTAGGTGACCTCGGGGTTGTTCTGCCCGAGCGGATCGTTGGAAAGCTCGGCGAGATGCACGACGGCATCCACACCGTCGAAGTCCTTCGCCTCGGCATGCCGCAGATCGAGCAAGCGCGTGAACGGTACGATCGGCATGCGCTTCGGATCTACGTAGAGCGTACCCTCGCGGTAGAACCCCGTGTCGAGTCCGCGCACCTCGTGGCCGGCGGCGACGAGCAGTGGCGCGAGGCGTGAGCCGATGTAGCCCTCGGTTCCGGTGATGAGAATCTTCATGTGGTTTTGTTTGGAATCCGTTCTTTTGGTCAGGCCGAATCAGAGCAGATCGTCGCGACGCTGATATTATTCAGGCGCGGATCGGAGCAGCGTGCGGGCTTTATCCCCCGGCGAGCATAGTACCGCCACCGCTACGTTTTAATCTATTCAAATCATAGCATTGCGCGCGCGATCTCAGCCATCGGATGGGCCTGACCGCGCCGCCCGGGAAGCGCACAACATAATTGCCCGGCAGGAGCGCCCCGATCGGACAGAACCTGCCGCGAGAAGTGAGAGCCCGATCACAGATCGGGGAGCGGAGCGAATGCGAGCGATGAATGCGACCAACCAGAATCGTCTTCTACGGAAATTTCGGCGCCGGCAATCTCGGCAACGAAGTCACGCTGCAGACCGCCATCGAGCAGACGCTGGCGCCGCGCTACCGGGCGCGGAGCTGCTGTGCGTCTGCACCAACCCGGACGACGTCCGTACGCGCCACGGCATCGGAGCCGCGCCTTCGATGTCGCGCGATTCCGGCTGGTCGTGGTCAGGATCTGGATGCGGCGCGCGCGCAGGCGCCGGATGCCGCGGGGACGCCGCCCGGCGGCCCGCCCGCAAGACGCGGTTTCGCCGCGCAGCTGCGGCGGCTCGGCCGCATCGTGTTCAACCGCCTCCCGCGCGAGCTCGCCCACTGGTACCGGATGCTGCGGGTGATGGCGCGCAGCGACGTATTCCTGGTTCCCGGAACCGGGATCATCACGGACGGCTCATGCGGGTCGCTTGGCTGGCCGTATGACATGTTCAAGCTGTCCCTGCTGGCGCGACTGTGCGGCACGCACGTCATCTATCTGAGCGTCGGCGCCGGCCCCTTTGAGCGCCGGCTCGGCTGCTGGCTCATCAGGCGCAGCCTCGCGCTGGCGCACTACCGCAGCTATCGCGATGCCGATTCGAAGCGGCGGCTGGAGGCGATCGGTTTCGACACGGCTCGCGATGCCGTGTACCCGGATCTGGTCTTCGGTTTGTCGGGCACCCACCTCAAAGAGCGAGACACCACGGAGCGCCACCGCGTTGTCGGCCTGGGACTGAAGGACTACGCGACACCCGTCGATGCGGCGGATGCGCGGGACTATCCGCGACTATCTCGCCGTCATGGCGGACTTCGTCATGTGGCTGCACGCCCGGGGCTACGCGGTCCGGCTCATCATCGGCGATGCACAATACGATACACGCGTTAGAGAGGAACTGATCTCACTCCTCGCATCGCGCGGCGCCGACGTCACAGCGCCGCAGCTGCGCTCCGATCCGGTACCTGCCGTGGACGAGCTGCTGCGCCAGCTCGAGGAGACCGATGTGGTCATCTCCCCGAGATTTCACAATCTCGTGCTCGCTCTCCTGCTCAACAGGCCCGTCGTCGCCCTGTCGGATCTTCCCAAGGTCACCGCACTCCTCGTCGATCTCGGATTCGGGCGCTTTTGCCTGTCCCTCGAAGGTCTGAAGACGGACGATCTGACGAGCCGTTTCGAGCAACTGCAAAGCGAGGCCGAAGAGCTGCGGCCCGAGATCGCAGGCGCCGTCGAGAAGTATCGCGGCTTGGTGGACGAGCAATACGCAAAGGTCTACTGGAGCATCGCGAACCAACGCAGCAGCTGACCGAGACTTCTCCTTACGTTGCCATGGGGTCTGATACAGTGCCCGGCGTAGTATCGGTAACCTCACAAGGTCTCAGGTCCTGACGTTGCGCCCCAGCGCCCCTTCCGAGTCCACCGCTCCCCGGCCGCGCGACACGCGCCGGTTTCGGGTTCTGCGGGTGCTGGCGGTTGCCCTCGGCGCTATGGCACTGCTCGGCGCCGTGTTGCTCGCGGTGCCCGACCTGCGCTGGCGCGGCGCGCTCAGCGTGCGCAAGCTCGTGGGGTTGTTGCCCGACGTGACCTGGGCCGACGTCATGGACATCACGCGTCCGTCGTTGGGGCTTCGCGTCAAGAGCCTCGTCGGCCACGGTGACCCCTACGCCGCCATTCACGACCCGGTACTGACCGCGGCGGATCTCTCCCACGGCCGCGATGTTTTCCTCAGCGCATGCGAGCACTGCCACGGACCGGGTGCCAAGGGGGGGCTGGGTCCGGCGCTCGTCGGACGCAGGTACAGTCATGGCGACAGCGATTGGGCCACCTATCGCACCATCACTCGCGGGGTACCGGGTACGCCGATGCGGGGCGATTTTCTGGCGCGCCGCGATGTGTGGCCCGTCATCGGCTACCTGCACAGCCTGGGGGAGCACAGCGGCAGCCGGCGGTCAGACGCCACCGACCCGGCCTACGCTTCGCTCGGCGATGCGCCCGACGTCACGTACCAGAAACTGCTCGAGGCCTCCGGGCAGCTCGGCGAGTGGCAATTACCTGGTGGCTCCTACAATGGCCAGCGTTTTTCACCGGACACTCAGATCAACAGCAGCAACGTCGCCCACCTCACGGTGCGCTGGCTGCATCAGTTTCCTCCGAGTCTCGCGGCGAGCGAAGCCACGCCGGTCGTGGTCGGGGACTACCTGTTCCTCAGCCGACCTCCGCTCAACGCCTACGCTCTCGACGCGAAGAGCGGGCATGAGATCTGGCACTACGAGCGTACGATCCCCGCGGATATCCGCGTGTGCTGCCAGGCGACCACGCGCGGCGTCGCGGTCCTTGGTCGGCGGATCTATATGGGTACGCTCGATGCTCATCTGATCGCAATCGATGCGACGAGCGGGGCGCTCGCGTGGGATCAGGTGGTTGCCAACTACAAGGAGGGCTACAGCATCACCTCCGCGCCGCTACCGGTCGGCGATCTCATCATCACGGGAATCGCGGGCGCCGAGTTTCCCACGCACGGCTCCGTCAGCGCATACGACGCGGCCACGGGGAAGCTGCGCTGGCGCTTCAATACGATTCCGGGACCGGGCGAGCATGGCCACGAAACCTGGGGTGGTGATTCCTGGAAGACCGGCGGGGCGTCGACCTGGGGGATCGGTACCTTCGATCCCGAGCTCGGACTGTTGTATTGGGGAACATCGACGGGCGCTCCCGATTTCAATGCGGCTCTGCGCCCCGGAGACAATCTGTACGCCAACAGTCTGTTGGCGCTCGATGTCAAGACCGGCAAGCTGGTCTGGTACTTCCAGTTCCTGCCGGGTGACGATCACGATTGGGACTCGATTCAGACTCCCGCACTGATCGATGTCCAGGAGAACGGCAAATTACAACAGTGGCTGGCGGTCGCGAACCGCGGTGGGTTCTTCTACGTGCTCGACAGACGCGACGGTCACTTCGTGCGCGCCGCCCCTTTCGCGCAGCAGACCTGGGCGCTCGGCCTGAGCGCGACGGGCCGGCCGATCAAGGCGCCGAATTCGGCGGCCACCCCCCAGGGAACTTTCCTCTACCCGAGCGTCAACGGCGCAACGAACTGGTGGCCGTCGGCATTCAGCCCGATGACCAACCTCTATTACGTCAGTGTCGAGGAGGGGGGCGGGCTGTTCCTGGCGAGTGAGCATGGGATGAGGAATGACGGGTTCTTCGTGGGAGGCACCGCTTCCTACAGCGATTCATTCCGGGACCTGGTGCGCGCGATCGATCCGCTGACCGCGACCGTACGCTGGGAGCGGCAAAATACCCTGGTAACCAGCGCGCCGCGCGGCGGGCTGCTCGCGACCGCGGGGGGCCTGCTGTTTGGCTCGGATGGCAAGGTATTCTATGCGCTCGACGCTGCCACTGGGCACGAGCTCTGGAGGTTCGATACCGGCGGCCACATCGCCGCGCCGCCGATGACGTTCCGCAGTCACGGTGAGCAAATCATCGCTGTCATGGCGGGTCAGGATCTGATCGCATTCGCGCTACCGCCCCACTGAGCGGCGGCAAGCAGATTCTCGATGCGTCGGTTACGGTACCTGGTCGTATTTGCGGTCATCGTCGGGGTTGCGCTGGCAGTGCCGGCGACTCGCCATTCTCTGACACGCGCGGTGGGGCGGATGCTGGTGTCGGAGGATCCCTGGAGCGCGTGGACGCGATCGTAATCGCGGTCGATGCCGACGGAGCGGGCGTACTCGAAGCAGCCGACCTGGTGCACCAGGGCATTGCGACACGCGTGGCCGTGTTCGCGGATCCTCCGAGCGCAACCGACCGGGAGCTGCTGCGGCGCGGCGTTCGGTATCACGACGAGGCGGCGTTCTCGGCCGAGCAGCTCGGAGCGCTCGGGGTCAAGTCGGTCGAGGTCATTCCACGCAGCGTGGCTGGCACGAACGATGAGGGCGCGGCGCTCCCGTCCTGGTGCTCAGCGCGGGGTTACCGCTCGGTACTGTTGGTCACTACCGCCGATCATTCGCGGCGCGCGCGCCGCATCCTGCAGCGGGACATGCAGCGCAGCGGAGTAAAGGTGTTGATACGCGCCTCGCGCTACTCCGGGTTCGATCCCGATTCCTGGTGGCAGACACGCAGCGGCATTCGCATCGAGCTCGTCGAGTCGGAGAAACTGCTGCTGGACGTTCTGGCGCACCCGCTGTCGTAGTTCGGCAGCGAATTTCACATAAGCACTGTCCGGCTGTCCCGGGGCGGACACCCCAGGGGTGCCCGGATCTAAGAGATTGATTTCTGGCAATAAATCTATATTCTCTCTTCGCGAACAGCCGACGTATGGCACGTAAATTGCTACCGGCCAAACGTGAGGTGGCTCACACTTTAGGGGAGCCACGCTGCGAATTGACCGCTGTCGTGCTGAAGTAACGTTGATAGCCGATTCTAATAATAGGAACTAGCAGGAGGCTTCTCCTTGGCGGCAGTCCTCGAGCCGGCGCCCGATCGGGCAGCCGGTGCATATGCTCAGCGGCGGGTGCGGGTCGGCAACGTCGAGCCCGCGACGACGGCACTGCTCAAGCAGCTCGATCCCCTGGTCGCGGTCATCTCGCTGTTTGTCTGCACCCTCGCGTACCGCCAGCCCCTCGGCGATACGACGCTCGGGGTAGGCCTGCTGACGTTTCTCATCGCGAGCCCGATCTTCACCCGCTCGCCCCGCCACAGCGGCATCAGCGGGTCGCGCCTGTACACCACCTACTCGCGCATCCTGGTCGAATGGGCCATGGTCGTCGCGATCCTGCTGTTCCTGGGATTTGCATTCAAAGTCAGCGAGTCGTTCTCCCGGCTCGTGATGGGGACCTGGTTCGTGGCGACGCCGGTGGCGCTGCTGGCCGCGCACGGCCTGCGGCTGCGCGCACACTCGATGGTGGCGGCACACCACGGACCGCGTTACATCATCGTCGGCGCCAACAACGTGGGCTTCGAGCTGCTGCGCCGCCTGCCGCAAAAGGGCTTTCTCGGCTTTTTCGATTTTCGTAGCGCCGATCGCGTCTCCCAGTTCATCGATCACCCCGAGCAGCTGGCGGGCCACTGCAGGGACATCGCCAGCTACGCGCGCGCGCAGGGTGTCGCGGCGATCTACATCGCTCTGCCGCTGAGCAACGTCCCGCGGATCGGCGAGATGATCCGCGAGCTGCGCGACACCACGGCGTCCATTTACTTCCTGCCGGACGTGTTCGCCTTCGACCTGATCCAGGGCCGCCTGGTGGATCTGAACGGCATGCCGGCGATCTCGGTGTGCGACACGCCGTTCCACGGCATGGACGCTGTCCTCAAGCGCACCATGGACCTCGCGCTCACCGGCGCCGCGTTCCTGGTAGCCGCCCCGCTGATGGCGCTGATCGCGATCGCTGTGAAGACCAGCTCGCGTGGGCCGATACTGTTCCGGCAGCGCCGCTACGGGCTCAATGGCGAGCTGATCAACGTCTACAAGTTCCGCAGCATGACGGTGTGCGAGGACGGTGCTGTGGTAGCGCAGGCGACGCGCAATGATGCCCGTATCACCCCCTTGGGGAGGTTCCTGCGCCGCACCTCGCTCGATGAGCTGCCACAGTTGCTCAACGTGCTACAGGGCAAGATGAGCCTCGTCGGACCGCGGCCGCACGCTATCGCGCACAACGAGATGTACCGCAAGCTGATCAGCGGCTACATGATCCGTCACAAGGTGCGGCCCGGTATCACGGGGTGGGCACAGGTCAACGGCCTGCGCGGTGAGACGGACACGGTCGAGAAGATGAGCGCGCGCGTGAAATTCGACATCGACTACCTGAACAGCTGGTCGCCGTGGCTCGATATCAAGATCCTGCTGCGTACCGTGATGCTCGTCGTACGGGACGAGAAGGCTTACTGACGAGCGGCAAGCCTCAGGCGTACCGCCCCCGCAGCGAGCGCCGCGCTCAGCGGCCGTAAGTGCGCCGCAAGCATTCCGCATGATCGAAAGGCGGGTGCCAGTCGAGCAACTCGCGCGCGCGCCGGTTGGTGTAGCGCAGCGGCTTCAACCGTGCTTCGAACCGGCACGGAATGAGCAATCCCGGCAGCTTGCCGTTGCGCTTGAGGACGGTCGCGAACGCGAGTCTTACCGTGCCGATGGCGACGGCATACGGGAACGGCACACGTAGACCGCGCTCGCCCGAGCCCTTCAAATAGCTCCCGAGGTAGCTCCAGATGCGCTCGCCCGGTCCGTCCACCACGTTGAGTGTCTGGCCCGAGGCGCGCGAGTCCACGGCGGCGCGTGCGAACAGGTCGGCGCAATTATCGACGTGCGTCAGCGGCAGATGTGAAAGCGGGCCGATCACGACATGCACACGGCCGATCTTCTGGCCACAGGCCGCAAGGTAGCCGTGGTCTCGCCCCCAGATGAATCCCGGACGCAGCACCGTGAGGTCCCAGCCGTGCTCCGCCGCGAGGCGCCGCGTGACGCGCTCCTGCCAGGCCTTCGCGATCGCGTAGCCGTCGCGGGCGTATAGATCGGCGCCGGCCGCGAGGGGCGAATTCTCATCGAGCATCCCGCGAGTCGCACTCCAATCATAGACGGCGAAGCTGCTCGCCAACACGATCCGCCGACAGGCGCTCGCAGCCATCGCAGCAAGCAGCCGTTCGGTGCCGCTCACCGTCGAGGCGAACATCGCGTCCTGACCACCGGTTACCGCGGCCGCGAGGTGGATGAGGACGTCCACGTCGTCGAACGCAGGCGCCAGCTCGCGCGCCGCACGCAGGTCAGCGCGGACGATTTCGACGGAGTCGGGCCAGCCGAGCTTTGCGAGCGAGGTGGCGGGACGCACGAGCGCCCGCACCGTGTGTCCCTGCGCCAGCAAGACCGCTACCACGCGCCGGCCGAGGAAGCCATTGGCGCCGGTCACCAGAATTCTCATGCAGCGGCCTCCACGGGCTTCAGCGCCTCGACCATCCGATTCACGGCCAGCACGTGCTCGACGGGCACCGGGAGTACTCCGCCACGCGAGAGCGCCTCATAAGTGGCCGCGACGAGGTGCCACATCCCGTCGTAAGCGCCGGGTCCCGGCTTGAACTTGCGCATGAGAGTGCCGATGGCGGCGCGGCGCACCGCCTTGCCTTCCTCGAGCCCGTTGAGGAGCGGCTGCAGAGGCTTTGGCCCATCACGCAGCCGCTCGAAAGTCAGCCGTGTCTCGAACAGATTGGTGCTGGCCTGCCCGCGCTCGCCGAAGACGCGCAGCCAGAACGCATCGGGCTGCGCCGTCGAGCTGAACCCGAGCGTCGCGGTGCCGCGCTCGCCCTCGATCACCGCATGCATCTCGTCATAAGGGAGGATTGAGGGGCGGCGCTTCGTCCAGATCGCGTGCGCGCGGTGGTGCGCGCCTATGAACCGATGGGCCAGCGACGCCAGGTGGGGCAGGAAGTCGGCGAGGGCGCCGCCAGCGAGCGCGAGGGCCGGATGACGGGCGTTGGGATCGGCGAATCCGCCGGGACCAAACAGATTCAGCGCCATCATCACCTCGACGTGCACCACGGCGCCAAGCGCTCCGCTGTCGACCCAGCGGGCGATCTCGCGCGTCCCGTGGTTGAAGACGTAGTTGTAGTCCTCGGTGAGCATGAGGCGGCACTCGCCGGCGTAGCGCACCAGCTCTTCGAGCTCAGCGAGAGTGGCCGTGGCGGGTTTCTCGACCAGCACGTGCGCCCCCGCCTGTAGCGCATCCATCGCCAGGCGGAAATGCGACGTCGGTGGCGTCGTGACATGCACGACATCGGGCTTTATGTCGCGGAGCATGGCAGCGTGGTCGTGAACCAGGCCGGCACCCGTAGCGTTCTGCAGTGCTCTCCGCGACGGCCGGCGACAGGTCGCATATCGCGGCGACCCTTACGCCAGGCAGCGTCTTGAGACAACTCAAGTGTTGGTGGGCGATCTGGCCCGCTCCGATCAATGCGACTCTCAACTCGTCGATCCTCGTTGTGGTGGTGGCGCAGCGTCCCGCCGCGCGAGTACCTGCCTGAAGAAAGCCTCGAGCGCCTGCGCGGCGCCCCGCCAGGAGTACCGCTCGGTCACGAGCGCGCGTCCAGCGCGCCCCAGCTGGTCCGCAAGCCGGGGCTCGCCGAGAACACGCAGGACGGCGTTGGCGAAGTCTGCCGGACTGTCCCCGATCATCAGGTCTCGACCCGGGACGGCATCGAGCCCCTCGGCGCCCAGCGACGTCGACACCACTGGCCGCGCCATCGCCCAGGCCTCGAGAATTTTCAGCCGCGTGCCGCTGCCGAGCCGCAGCGGCACCACGATGACGGAAGCCGCCGCGAGGTGCGGCCTCAGATCATCGACCGGTCCGACGATGGTTACGCTCGGGCCGGCCTGCGCGAGGATCTCGGGCGACGGCTGGGCGCCGATCACGACGAAGCGGGCGTCCGGGCGTGCAGCGACGATCGTCGGCCACACTTCGCGGAGGAAGTACAACACGCCGTCCACATTCGGCACTGTCGCCAGCAGCCCGAAGAAGAGCACCGTGCGGCCATCCGGCGCAGGATCGCTCGCGCGGGGTTGCAGGTACTCGATGTCGGCCGCGTTCGGGATGACGACGGTATTGGCGCCCGGCGCATCGATTGCGAGGCGCTTCTGGTCCGCCCTACTGCAGACACCTACGCCATCGGCGGCGTTATAGGCCGCGAGTTCTTCACGCGCCAGCTTGCGCCAGTTGAGCCGCGCGTGCAGGCGCCGGCCGAAGGACACCGTGCTCACCGAGACCTGGCGCGCAAGGTCGTAGTGGATGTCGTGCGAGTCGATGACGACTGCAGGCGGCGGCGCGCCGGGCGGCGCCTGGCGCAGGCGAAAGTGCGCGAGGTGCGGGAAATTAACCAGTACCACGTCGAAGCGCTGCGCTCGCAGCACCCGATCGAGGGTTTCCTGGAAGGCGGGCAGCGCGTACGTGTGACGCTGGTAGCTGCGCCGGGAAAGCCACGAGCGCGCCTGCAGAGCGCGGCGCCGCCAGCCCGTCGCGCTGTTCGGATTGCGCACGAAGGTCACTTCACGGCAATAGCTCGCCATGGCCGGACCGCTGGCACCGGGTGTCGCGTCGTCGTCGTGGAGCACGACGGCGCTGACATCGTGATGCTGCGCAAAGCTGCTGAGCAGGCCGTGGGTACGCGCCTGCGCCCCGAAACGCGGTGGACTGGGTGCCATCGGCGACACCAGCAACACCTTCAGACGCTCGTTCATGCGGCGAGCGCCACGTCGTGGTCCCGACACCAGGAGAGCAGCACGTAGATGGACCAGACCCGGGACCAGTACAGACCCGGCCGGCCCGCAACGTACGATTTCCACAGGGTCTGTACCGTCTGCGGCTGCAGGCCCACGCGGCTGACCAGGGAGGCGTCAGACATCAGGCGCTCCATCTCCGGTTGCAAACGCCGCTTTGCCCATTCGCCGATCGGCAGCACGAAGCCGGACTTGGGGCGATCGAATATGGTTGGATCGAGCCGCTCGAGCGCGAGCTCTCGCAACAGGCGCTTCTTGCCGAGCGGGGAGAAGCGTCGCGACGGATCGATGCCGGACACCTTCTCGCACAGAGTCCAATCGAGCAGCGGTACCCGGGCCTCGAGCGAAACCGCCATGCTCGCCGCGTCCGTATCGCGCAGCAGGCGCTCGCCGACGAAGCTCGACAACTCCAGTAGCGAGATCGCATGCAGCATCTCGCAATCCTCGATCCGCTCTCGCCACGCGCCCGCGACCTCGGCGTCGAGGCCGAAGTCCCGGGCCCTTTGAGCGGACTGAACGCGCGCCGCAGCGAGGCGCGACTGGGCCTCTCGTGTGAACAGCGCGTAGGAAGTCTGATAGAGACGCAGCAGATCGCCGCCAGCCCCCGCCACGTCGGCAATCTTTCCCCAGCGGGTTTGTGGCGGAGCCCACCCGAGGAGGTCCCAGTAGAGGGCGGCGACCGCGCGATAAGCACCGCCAACAGCGCCCCCAAGGGGCCATGGCACCCATGCCCCGGCATCGAGCATCTTGGGAAGCTCGACGTAGCTACGATAGCCTCCGAATAGCTCATCGCCGCCCGTTCCGGCCAGCGCAACGGTCATTCCGGCCTCGCGTGCTGCCCGGCTGACGAAATAGGTATTGAGAGCATCGAAGGTCGGCTGGTCGATCGCCGTCAGTGCATCCGGAAGCTGCCGCAGGAAGTCTGCTTCGCGCAGCGTCACGCTCGTGTGGCGGCTGCCGATCGCCTTCGCAACGCGAGCCGCGTATTGCGACTCGTCGAGGCCGGCCTCGTCGAAGCCGATCGTAAAGGTGTGTACCGCTCCCGGCGCGGCCTCGCTGGCAAGTGCCGCCACGGCGCTCGAGTCGATCCCACCAGAGAGAAAAATCCCGAGTGGCGCGTCCGAGACGAGCTGCATCCGGACCGTGTTAGCCAGCTCATGACGCAGTTCGTCCTCGGTCGTACGGCCGATCTCGGACGTTGGCGGGCGCCAGTAGCATCCCAACGTGTGGCTGTTGCTGCGCGCATCCTGCGCCCGCCTGCCCGGGGCGATGGTCAGAATGCCTGCCGCCGGCAGCAGCTGAATTCCCTCGATGATGGTCGCGGGCCCAACCACGAAGCCCTGCGACAGGTAAGAGGCGACCCCGGCCGGATCCAGCCGCCGGGCAACGACACCGCTGGCAAGCAACGCGCGGACCTCGGAAGCGAACAATACGACTTCCCCGCCGAGCGTGCCGTGCCGGACCCGCGTCCAGTAGAGCGGCTTGATGCCGAGGTGATCGCGCACCAGGTGCACACAGCGCGAGCGCGGATCCCAGATGGCCATGGCGAAGATCCCGCGCAGGCGCGGTACTACACCGAGTCCCCAACGGCTGTACGCTCTCAGAATCACCTCGGTGTCGGAGGACGAACGGAATTGTGCGCCGAGCGCTTCCAGCTCGCGCCTGACTTCCCTGAAGTTGTAGATCTCGCCGTTGAAGGTGATGACACAGCCGCTCTCAGCATCGACCATCGGTTGCGCGCCGGCCTCGCTGAGATCGATGATCGCGAGGCGCCGATGCCCGAACACCACTTCGCCCGACTCGGTCGCCCAGGTTCCGGCGCCGTCGGGCCCGCGATGGCGCTGCGCGTCGCTGATCCGCTCGACGCAGGCTGTGACCGCTGCGCGATTGCGCGCTACGTTTTCAGGCGCAAGGTTGCCTACGGCGCCGGCGATTCCACACATTACAGTCTTGCTCTCAGCGCGGCATCCGCCGCGACGCCGGGTTGGGTTTGACCGTGAGGCCGCTGCCCGCGAGCGATTTGGGCCGCCGCGGTACGGGCCCGGGGCGGCGCGGGGGTGATCCGGGCTTACCAGGTTTAGGGGCCGCCGCTGCCGCCGGCTGGATCGCTTCGGCCCAGGTTGCAACCTTCCCTGCCGCGCCGAGAGCCGCACCGAAGATCAAGGCGCACCCGAACGACTGCAAGCCGATGTCGCCATAACAGTGCGCGCTGTAGGCCGCGAACGAGCACAGCGCGACCAACGCCGCAGTTTTCGTCACCAGGCTGCTCGAGCCCAGGTACCCGCGCGCGGCGAGGTAGGCCCCCATGGGGATCACCCCCCACATGCCGATGATGCCCACGAGCCCGGTGAAGGCGGCCAGACCGACAATGGAGTTGTGCGGCGTGTACAGATACAGAATCCACTTGGGGTCGTAGTTCGACCAGATGCTCTCGGTTTTCTGGTATGGCACGCCCCAGCCGGTCCCGAAGATCGGGTTACCGATGTTGACGAGAGTCCGCAGCAGATTGCGAACTTCCTCCTTGCGCGTGAGGGAGGATGTGTCGAGATTGCTCCCGGTAGTCGTCAGCGCGTGAACCGGCGCAAAGATCGGGCTGTCGCTTCCCATACCCACGGCGAAGTAGATGAGCGCGATCGGCGCCACCCACATCACCCAGCGATTGATCCGGCTGCGCAGCGGGCCGGCGCCGATCATCACATAGATCAGCGGTGCGGCCAGGCCCAGCTCCACCCAGGCGAGGCGGCGGTTATTCAGCGCCACCGCGTACAGCAGATAGGGCACGAAGATTACTGCCGCAGTCCACGCTTTCCTGCCGCCTTTGAGAAAGGCCCAGATCGACACGATGAGTATCGCCAGGACCCAGAGCATCGAGTCGTCGTGGTTGGTAACGTAACCGAACGGCAGCGGCTTGCCGGCGAGATATGCCCAGTAGAAGTAAATGCACAGCGTCGCGCGAATCAGCGCGGCAACGATCACGACCTTGGCGAGGCTCACGAAGTCGCGCTCAGTGCGCAGCAACGACATAAGCATGTATCCAATCATCAACGAGGCCAGGAAGCGCCAGATCTGGTAGTAGGCAAAGTATGGAGATCCGCCGCGCAGACAACCCCATAGAAATGTGACGGCAATGCACCCGATGCTGATGTAGATCGCGCGATCCATCTCGCGGGCGTGCTGCCGCGCGGTGCCCGAGGCCCCAAGACAGAAAGGCAGTAAGAGAAACAGCAGAATCTGCCACGGAAAAAGGTGCAGTCCCGGAACCGGCTCAAAGAGCGGACCGAATACCACGAACGGGCTCCGCCACATGCCGCTGTACATCAGCTGGTCGAGATCGAGAGGCCATTCGCCGACCCAACCCACCAACAGCAGGCCGAACAGGATCGCCCTGACGAGGCTGCCTTTCTCGGTCCGCTGCGCGAGTCCAGCGTTCTGGGGTTTCAGGCCCATCGATACCTCAAGAGGTAGAGGGAGCCGAACCACAAAACGGCGTACAGGATCCAGCCGACTCGCAACATCTTCGGATTGGGCTTGCCAGCACGTCCTTTGGCGGCGCTCACGCCGAGCAGAATCGGCACGATCGTGACCGAGATCATGAACAACTCGAACACGCGCCCTCCAATCCACCGGCCGCAGATCCGATCAACCGTGTAAACCTCGAACCCATCCCTCGACCCTTTCTGAGCGCCTGCGAAGAATACGCAGTCCCTGCCTCTTTTGCGCGTCGAGTTGTGACATATTCGAGGCGCGTGCTTGCTCCGCCCTCCCCGCGCCGGAGGCGCGCCGCGGGCTGCGCGAATTCGCGTACGCTAGCGACGTGGACCCAATGCCCTCCCCGCCACCAGGCCCCATCGTTCATCAGCTCGACGACTTCGACTTGCCGCGGTTCCTGCCGGTGGCAGCGGGCTTCGGCCACGGGCGCTATGGCTTCATCGTTACTCCGAACGTCGATCACCTTATTCGCCTCCACGATGACGCCTCGTTCCGCGACATCTACCGGGAGGCAAGCTTCATCCTGCTCGACAGCCGGGTCGCGGCCGCGATCCTGCGGCTGTCCAAGGCGGTCAGATTCCCGGTCTGCCCGGGGTCGGACCTCACCGCCGCGCTGTTTTCCGACGTAATCCGCGCTGCCGACCGGATCGTAATGATCGGCGGTAGCGCCCAACAGGCGCGCACGCTCGCGCAACGCTACGGGCTCGCCGATCTGAGGCATTACGAGCCGCCGATGGGCTTCATTCGCGACCATGAAGCGGTCGAGCGTTGCCTGCGCTTCGTCGAGGCCGCGAGTCCCTTCCGCTTCTGCTTCCTCGCCGTGGGCTCGCCGCAACAGGAAATCGTCGCGCGGGAGCTCGGCAAGCGTGGCGACGCTCGCGGCCTTGCGCTATGCGTCGGCGCCTCGCTGAACTTCCTGACCGACGTCGAACGGCGCGCCCCGTCGTGGGTACAACGCACCGGCCTCGAATGGCTGTATCGGCTGCTGCGAGCGCCGCGGCGCCTCGCGTATCGTTATCTGGTGCGTGGACCGCGCTTCTTCGCGCAGCTGTCCCGCAGCCAGTTCGTGCTGCGCGCACGGCCGGCCGACGGATCCGGCTAGCCGGCAGCGCTATGTTGGTTTCGCCAGACCTGTTCCTGTGCTTCATTGACCTTGCGGGTCGCCGTGCGCTTTCCGAGCCGCAGGCAGGCGTACTGATAGCTTCGCAGGAACTTGCGAAACTCGAGGTCGTCGTAGCGCCCCGCTCCACGCAGTGCGCTCGCAACGTAGCCCCATAGCATTCCTATGCCGCCGATCACCACTGGGTGCTTCGGCACACGGAAGATTGCGCTCGCCAGCATGTAAGCGGGCGCCGTGCCCATGAAGTACTGTCCGTAACCCCAGCGAACCCGACCGGTCCAGATGCCTTTTTCGCTCGATCCCATCGGACGCAAGTGGATGAATCTCAGCGGCTCTTCGTCCACGCTCTCGGCGACCCATCCGAGCATGCGGCAGCGATGGCAATCGATGCCGTCCCACATGACCTGACGTACGAAGCCCCCGATCTCACGAAAGCACCGCACGCGGTAGAACTTCGTCATGCCCACTGACATCTCGTCGCCGCAGACCTCGGCAACCAGTTGACCGTTACCGGATGCACTGGAGTACGGCTTCCCCGAAGTAGTGCCAAGGCGCGGATTCGCATCCATGCGATCCATCAGGAGTTGGAAATACCGCGGCGGAAGATCGAGATCGAGGTCGAGCTTGCAGACGTAGTCGAAATCCTCGAGCGCCACCGTCTCGAGACCGGCGTAGAAGGCCTCGATGACGCCCGGCCCGACGCTGCGACGACCACGGTTCGCGCGACGCACCACCCTCAGGTACGGAATGCGCGAGCGGTAGCTCTCGAGAATCGCCGGCGTCTCGTCGGTGGAACCGTCATCGACGACGATCCACAGCGCCGGCGGATTACTCTGTGCCATGACGCTCTCGAGCGTGCGGCGCATGTGTTGCGCCTCATCGCGACATGGCGAGATCAGTACATATCTGCGGTTTGACACGACCCTTAGACCCGAGCATTCCTTTGTGGCTCGCGCTGGCGCAAGCCTTTCTCCACGCCACGGGAACCTGCCAGAGGAAGCCATGCGCGTCAATTGCGGTGCGGACATATTGTGAGGCACTGCGCAACGGCTCTGCAGCCAAACGCGCCGGTGCCGAAAAGGACCGCACAGAGTGGCTTTGCGATGTGGTCGCCGCCCGCGGTTGCCTTGCCATTTGGGCGACACTGCGCTATCTGGTGCCGCCCTCTACGTGGTTGCAGACTGTACATGACCCAAGACGCCGAGAACTATTTCGCGGACCACCAGGAATCCGGCGACCTTGGGCGTCGCGCCGTGCGCGGCGGCATCGTGTCGGTCGCGATGCAGTACGGCAACGGCGTCCTGCAGATAGTTGCCGCGATCGTACTGGCGCGGCTCCTGACGCCGGGAGACTTCGGTCTGGTCGCAATTGTCACGGTGTTGACGAGCTTTGCGCCGCTGCTCATCGATTTTGGACTCGGAGACGCGACCACCCAGCGAGCCAGGATCACTCCGAGCCAGATCAGCAGCCTTTTCTGGCTAAGTGTCGGGGTTGGGTCGGCGGTCGCCGTCCTGGTCGCCGCCACGAGTCCACTGATCGCGGCGATCTATCGGCAACCGGCGCTGGAGCCGATAGCACTGTGGACCTCGATCACCTTCGTGCTGTGGGGCGCTTCGAATCAGCACATGGCGCTCTTGCGGCGGACCATGCAATTTGGCCGCATCGCCAGAATACAGCTGCTCGGGAGTCTCGTCGGGATAGTCACGGCGATCGTCTTCGCAGTCGCTGGATACGGCTATTGGGCGCTGGTGGCGCGCCCGATTGCCAACGCGCTCTGCGTAGTCGTCGGCGCGTGGCTCGGATGTCGCTGGAGACCCGGCCTGCCGGCCTTCGACAGCGAAGTGAAATCGATGGTCCGCTTCGGGCTGCACGTGATGGGTTTCTCGGTCACGTACACGGTGGCCAAGGCCGTGGATCGGATCGCGCTGGGCTTGTTTTACCGGCCAGAGCAGGTCGGCTACTACCAGAATGCGGTCACGCTGTACGAGAGCTCGATCTTCCAGGTGTTCTCGCAGGTACACACGGTCGGCAGCGCAGCGCTCAGCAAGCTTCAATCCAACGTGGCGGCGCTGCGAGAGAAATATGAAGTCGCGTTGTCGACGGTGGCGTTCTTCGTGATGCCCGCTTCCGCGATTCTGTCCGTGACCGGCGAGGATCTGGCGGTCATTCTGCTGGGCGAGAAGTGGCGTGCCGCAGGCTGGCTGCTGAGAGTGATCGCCCTGCGCGGCATCTTTCAGGTGGTCGAGATGTCCCAGGGCTGGCTGCACCTTTCGATTGGCAGAGCGGACCGGTGGCGCAACTGGGGAATCGTCTCTCTCGCCGTGCAGATAGTCGTGGTGCTCGCGGGCTTGCCCTTTGGCCCCACGGGGGTCGCCGTCGCCGGCGTGGTAGCGAGCCTGCTGCTGGCGTTCCCTTCGATCAGTTATGCGGGCCGCCCGATCGGCATCGGCTCAACGCAGGTAATCCGCGCCGTGGCACCGCAGCTGATCGGCGCAATCAGTGCTGCGGCTGCAGGCTGGTTGCTGCAGATGTCCGCGCTCGGCGAGTGGCCGCGCCTGTTGCGTATCGCCGCATCGGCGAGCGTCTGCGCCTGCGTGTACCTCATCGTCGTGGTCGGCCTGTTTCGGCTCACCGCGCCACTCAGACTGGCCCGGTCGGTGGTACAGGGCCGCTTCAGGAGCCAACGGTAGACACGAGCCGCGCGCGCCCCACGCGCCGATCATCCCTCGCCGGGATCGGCATCGGATCCTTCCTGGACCCCGTATCCGTAGTAGTAATAGCCCCTGGTGTTCTGCGTGCTCTGGTTCAGTACCAGTGACGGAGAACAACCCTCGGGGAGCCGGCTCAGCGCGTCCTGCAGCGCGTGCTGCTCGGTATGCTCGGCACGTACCACCAGCACGGTCTGACCTGCCACCTCGGCAAGAGCGGACGCTTCGGTTGATAACAGCAACGGCGGGGAATCGAAGATGAAAATTCGCCTCTCGTCTCTCTGCAGGAGCCCGTTCATCACTTCGACCATCCGTTCGCTCGCCAGGAGCTCGGTGGCTCGGTCGTTGCGCGTGCCGGCGGGCAACAGGAAAAGATTGGGCACATCCGTAGGAAATATCAGTCCCTCGAGGTCGACCGTCGGATCGGTCACCGCATCGAGCAGGCCGCGTTCAGCATCGAGGCCAAACATCTTGGTGACCTGCGGCTTGATGACGTCACCGTCGATGAGGACGACGTGCAAGTCCTTCTCCCGCGCCATGCTGAAGGCGAGGTTGACCGCGGTGAAGGTCTTGCCCTCGCCCGCCAGGGCGCTGGCCACCATGATGAGACGTCCGTTCGGGAGGGGATCCTGCCCCTTGCCAAACGCCGCGCCGATGAGCGGGCGCTTGATCTGGCGGTACTGACTGGCGATCTCCCGCTCCTGGTGCTCAGGAGCCAACACGCCCGTCGCGCGCAATGCCGCCTGGTCGATGGATATCACCCGCCCAGCCGGGGCCTGTGGCGCCGCCGTCTGCACGATCTTCCCGAACACCCGCCGGGCGCGGGGGGCGGACCCCTCGGTCCGCAGCCGCTCGAGAGCCCTTTCGACGATGCTCATGCGAAGGGAATCCACCCTTTCACCGCGTTCGCCAGGTGCCGCTGGGTCGCCAGATACACGCCGCACACCAGCACCATTCCCAGAACCACGCTGCCCAGCCGTAGCGCCGAGCGCCGCAGCTGCGCGTCATGCCGCTCTATCCATGTCATGCTCACCGCGCCCAGCACCGGCAACCCGGTCAGCTCGCGCAGGCGTCGCACGCTGCCGAATGTAGGCCGCAGGAGATTGAGCAGGAAGGCGACGCCGCCGCCCGCCGCGATCGCGGCCACCAATGCGCCGATCGCGAACAGCGGCCGCTTGGGGAAGACGGGCTCGAAGCCTGCCCGCGGAGGATCGACGACATTGAAGGTAAAGACGCCCGTTTGCGCCGCCTGCTCGCCCAGGTGCACGCGCCCCAGCTGCTCGACCAATGCCTCGTACTGCGCCTTTACCACGCTGTAGTCGCGGTTGAGCCGGGAAAATTGTGCCTCAACCTCTGGCGCGGTGTTCATCATGCCGCGCAGCGAAGCGACACGCTGGCGGTGGTTGGCCACATCGGCCTGCAGGCCGGCAATCTCCACGCCCACCTGGTCATACTGCAACTGCAGATTCTGGTACACCGGGCTCGCGGTGAGCCCGGTTTGCGCTGCGGCACTCGCGTCGCCGTTCCGAGCCGCCTCGATTTCGTCGGCCATGCGCTTCTTCAGCTCGATGATCGTGTTCCGCAGTTCGATGACTTTCGGATGCTTCTCGGTGTAGTTCAGCAACAGCTCATCGAGCTGCCGCTGGCTCTCCTGCAGCCGTGTCGCCGTGTCGCTGGGCGGCGCGCCGGTAACGGGCCCGGTGCGCTGCGCGCCACCAGCCACCAGCGGCTCTTCGCCGTGCAGCTGCCGCTGCAGCTCGTTGCGGCGCATCGTGTCGACGGAGAGCTTGGTCTGAGCCGCATCGAGTTCGGCCACCTCGGCGTCCAGACGCTTGAAATAGTCGGCTTGGTCACCCGGCAGCAGACCGACGTGCTCTTTCTTGAACGTCGCCAGCGCCTCTTCGGCGTCGCGCAGCCGCTTCTCGAGATCGGCGATCTGCTGCGTGAGGAATTGCTGTGCTTCGACGGAGCCTGCACGCTTGCCCCCCACAGCCTGCTCGACCCAGCTGTTCACGAACTCGTCGACCACCCCGAGACTGGTCTGGCGATCCTTGTTCGCGTAGGTGATGACATAAGTACCCGCTCCGGGGGCCGCCGCGGCGCCCACAGTTATCAGGATCTGTTTGCGCAGCTTGTCGATCGCCTTCTGGCGCTCCTCAGGAGTCCGGGCGCGCGCCGTGAGACCGGTATCGTCGGCGATCTTTGCGAGTTGCGGACCGCCCAACAGCGCCTCGCGCACCAACTGGATCTGCGCATCCGTGTTCTCATCGATCGCGAGTTTCTGCGTCGCGGCGCTGAGGGCGGTCTGCGTATCGACGAAGACCGTGGCGGAGGCCTCGTAACGGTTGGGCAGAAAGGTTATGACAACCAGCCCGAGCAGCAGTACCACCCAGGCCACGATCGCCCCAACCCGTCGGAACCGCCACAGGCCGCGCAGTTGCTCGAACAGACTGTCTATCTGCTGCATGCGGGCCGAAGCCTAGCAGAAATCGCCCGATTCACGCTGGCACGCGCCAGCATTCCGGGAACGAGGCCGCGGCCCGCGGCGCAGGCCAGCCGTTCGCGGCTTCCTTCAGAAGCGCGACTGCGGAACCAGCAGCACGTCGCCAGGCCGCAACGCGATGTTCTGGCTCATGTCGCCGCCTTCCAGCAGCTTGTTGAGACGGACGTTGATCTCCTGCTGCTTGCCGTCCACGATGCGCACCACCTTGGCGCGGTTGCCGGCGGCGAAGTCCGTGAGCCCCCCACAGGCGAGCACCACGTCGAGGACGGTGATGCCTTCGTGATAGGGCAGCGCCTTTGGATTCTTCACCTGGCCGGTCACCTTCACCTCGCTGAGGGCGCTGACCGCAATGAGCACGAAGACGTTGACCTTCGGCGATCTGACGTACTCGCCGAGCACTCCTTCGATATCGCGCGCGAGCTGCGAAGCTGTCTTGCCGGCGGCGAGCATGTCCTCGACCAGCGGTGTGGAAACCTTGCCGTCCTGCCGGACCGGTACCGTGACGCTGAGATCCGGGTTCTGCCAGACGTAGATCTGCAGGCTGTCACCCGGGCCGATCCGGTAGTCGGGACCCACGGACGCGGCGGCCGGCGCAGCGGCCGTAGCTGCGGCGGCCGGCGCGCTCGCGGCGGGCATCGATACCGCCGCGGCCACAGCGATGGCGCACAGGATGCAGGCCGCCTGCCTCATCGAGCGAATCATGGGAGGTGTCCACCTCATTGCATCACCGGCATCGCCGGCAGTCTCACGGGCGGCGGCCCAGGAGGCACCTGCGCGGCACGGCCCCAGCCGAGCGCGAGCCACACCCGGTTCTCGGTGTAGTTGAAGGTCGGGACGTCGCTGCTGCCCTTCGACAGATAGTAGGCCATGAACACCGAGAGATGGTTCCCCACGTGCCAGGTGAGCTCGAGGCCCGTGTCGCTCTCCGTGGCGTTGCCGCCTTCGACATTGAATCCGTTGTTGAATTGCCAACGCACCAGGTGTTCCGTCAGCGCCAGCTGAACCGTGGGAGTGGTCTGACGCCCCGCGGTCAAATCCAGTACTTCGCGATCGTTGTTCAGAGTCGCATCGGTCTGATAACGATCCCGGAAATAGGATGCGGATGCCTGCAGCGTGGTCCTGGCGTGCTTGAAGTTCCACGCAAGCGTTGCGAAGGTATCCACGAAGGCCGCGTTGCTTTGGACTATTGGCTGGGTGTTGAGGTTTGCCCCGCCCAGGCCTTGTACGAGCCGGAACGCATCCGCGCCGTCGGAGTAAACATGACCCAGTGCCAGACCGAGGGTTGAGCTCGCCGACACGCGACGGGAGAGATCGAGCCGCACCAGAGGAGTGCCGTCGTGGGAGCCCGGCATCTGCGTGCGGCTGTACCCGAGATCGACTCCCAGCTCGGTGCGGCTCCCCTTGGTGTCGAAGCGCGCAAAGGCCTCCTGCAGGTCGTAATCAGGATTCAACTGGGCGTTCTGAAAATCTACGCGCTCGTCTCGGGCAGTGATGGAAATGCTGCTGACCGGCGACATCTCGTGCAACAGCCCGACCGCGCCGGTGTAGCGGGTGCTGTCCAGAGGGTCCTGCTGGTAGGCCACCCTGCCGTACGTAGCTGTGACGTCCAGCTCGGTAGTCCGTCCAAGCGGCAAGGTCAGCTGCGGACCCGTGGTGAAGTAGTTGATGTTCTGCAGATTGTCCGGAGTGATCGGCGCAAGCGGGTTCAGCGGCGCCTGCCCGAAGTTGTCGGAAAACTCCCAGGAGAAAACCTCCGGGACGAGGTTCAACCGTGCCTGGCCGATGAGATTGCCGACGAACTCGTCGCTGTAAATATGCGGGAAGTAGTCGAGATGGCTGACGTCGGCATTGATATCGGCGTCCAGCCACGGCCGTTTGTCGTGCCAGGTGAAATCCAGCTCCTGGGTGGCGATCGTCTCATCGTTCCCTCCCGAAGGCAGGCGCTGGATGTTGTCTGACTCCACGACCCCGAGCTGGATCTGGTAGCCCGGCGCCTCCGCCTGCGCCAGGGGTGACCCCATGCAGACTGCAGCGAAAAATGCCATTACCCCGGCTCGAATTGTCACACCGGGCAACCTGTGACTCCCCGCCATTTCTTTTGTCCTTAGTTCGCGAAGTACCACCCAATCACCCCATCGATCGCGGCACAGTGTAGCGCGCCTGTCCGAGCTTTCCTGCAACCCGGTTGCAGCAACCACCGGCTTCGCACGGCGAGGATTGACATATTTCACATGCCCGGCAGCCCGACGGTCGCCAGCGGGCCCGCTGGCGCAGCAGCCAGCGCCAATCAGCGCACCGGATTGCGCGGTTCATGCTATCGAGTCTAGGATTCAGGCGTAATTACTGCGAATTGGTGATGGCCATCATCGTCCGAGTCCGTCAACGCCGCACACGGCAATGAGCGGGTGGAAACGCTCATGAAAGTGTCGGAAAAACATGATTCTCTGGGGTCGATCGCGACCGATCCCCGCGTAAGATCGGTCGCGCCAGCAGGCAGCGTTCGCCTCAAGGTCTTTTACAAGGTGCTGCCGGGCCTCTCCGCCCTGGTCCGACGCCGCAGGATGAGACGGTTAGTTCAAACCGTGGGGATCAGGTCGGGGATGCGGGTGCTCGATCTCGGTGGCACACCCGTGATCTGGGAACACGTTGCATCGCCTCTTGAAATCACGCTTCTGAATCTTCCCGGCACCCTGTCAAAGGGGATGACCGAGATCCTGCAGAGTCCCCAATTGCGGCACCACACATTTCACGTCATCGAAGGCGACGCGTGCAACGTCACGCAGTTTGGCGATCGTTCCTTCGATCTGGTTTTCAGTAACAGTGTGATTGAGCACGTCGGACCGCCGCCGAAGCAGGCGCAGTTCGCTCGCGAAGTGCTCCGTCTCGGTAAGTCCTACTGGGTCCAGACACCCTCGATGTGGTTTCCGATCGAGGTGCACTCGGGAATGCCTTTCTACTGGCTCTACCCGGGATGGCTGCGGGCGGCATTGCTGAAGTACTGGCGCAAGCGGCTTCCAGCATGGTGGTCGGAGTACATGGACACCACCCGAGTACTGTCGCGACGCAGAATGGCCGCGCTGTTCCCGAGCGGCCGGACCCGGGTCGATTACTTCCTGTGCATCCCGAAGTCCTATACTTCGTATCTCTCCGGAACCTGACTGCCCGCGCCTAGGGACTGCACGCGTCCCCTGTGGCCTGCACGATGTTTGGCGTGCCGGCGTCGTAGCGGGCCTTGGCTGGAAGCGTGTAAGTCGTGCCCGTCGTCGGATCAACCCACGGCCAGGTGTTTGATCCCATGAAGGCGGGCTTGCACGACAAATATAGGGAATCGGGCAGCGGCGCCGGCGCACTGTTGAGCCACGTCTGCTGCGAGAGATACCAGTCCCAGTTGCCGTCGCGAATCACCGTTTTCGCGACCGTCGGGTCGGGTGCGTGTCGGCTCAGATCATTCCAGCCGATGAGCCAGATCGTCGGAGTTTCGCCCGAGTCGCTGTAGCCACCGGCGGCCGTGGTCACCCCTTTCATACCGAGGACGTTACCCACGAACGACATGAAGTTCGAGTAGCGCGGGGCACCCGCGGCGCGATACGGGTGGTTGTTCTGCGTGCTGTCGGAAATCAGCGCTCCCGTCTCGCCATTGTTGAAAGTCGAGCGCTGCGAAGTCGACCAATTGCGGAAGTACGTGTGATAAACAGACCCTCCGTGGGTCGCATCGTTGTCCAGGTTGAATGTCCGGTTGCCTTCGAACAGCATGTGGTGGGCACCCAGCATGTGGGAGCCGTTCACGCCGGTTTCCTGCCAATTATCCTGGTAGCCGATGTAGCCATCGTCCGCGTAGTTGTAGGCAACCACGCTGCCGGCTCCTGCCGATCGGCCGACCATCACCTTGTTGCCTTTGATGAAAATGTTGTTCTCGGCCAGGATCTCGGCGGAACCCGTGTTGATATCGAAAAGATAGCCCGCTCCGCCGGGCTCCGGGTGGGCCATGTCATGTACGTAGGAATCCCGCACCTCGATGCGAAAGGAGTCGGTCACCCCTATGCCACTTCCCCATGAGGCGGAGACCTCGACGTTCTTCACCCACGCATAGGCCGAGTTGACTATCTGGATGGTGCCATTGCCGCCTTGCCTGGCCGTCAGGTTCTCGATGCCGGCGTTCTGCACCGGCGCATTGCCGCCCGTAAAAGTGGTCAGCTCCGCGTGACGGCTCTTCAGGTAATCCTTGTGCAGCGGACTCGTGAACGTGACTGCGTTGCCGCTGACACTGGCGATTTCCTTGAGCTCCGCCTGCGGCCGATCCTGGCGACTGAACCAACACGCCGCGTCACTCCCGCTGCCGATGCCCGCGAAGTTGTTGCTGACCGCCGGTGTCAGAATCGGAAATGGGCCGTCGTCGTTCGAGCCCAGCGAGGGATCGTGGAACATCCACACCAGCGAGTAGTCGGAGCGCGCCCAGACGGAGGTCGCAAGCCGGGCCGGATCCGGCTGCCAGCTCGCGCCGCTGGTCTCATCCAGGAGCACGATCATGCCAGCGGAGAAAATCGACCCATCGGCTACCGTTACCGAAGTAGCATGTTGCGCGGCGTCGGCCGCGAGCAGCTGCATGTACTTGGTTTGGTATGAAGTCAGGCCGTGGCAGCGCGTGTCGCCGTCCGGATTTACCCAGCGGCCCGGCCCCATGACGATGATCGGTACGGGGTCGACCGGGTTTTGCACATGATTCGCCGCGGTTGTGGGGACGTTGAGAGGATTGGTGAGGATGGTGACCCCGGCACCCTGACCGCGCAGCACCACGCTCTTGTTCAGAGCGACGTACTGGTCCTTGCCGATCGTGAACGTTCCGCTCGCAAGCTGCGCGACGGACCCGGCCGGGCAGCTTTGAATTAGTGCGTTGATCGCCGTGCTGTCGTCGCTGCCGCCGCCGAGCGGGGCGAGGGGCGTGCGATTGCAGAGCGGCCAGCTGGCCGACGGTATCCCGCCTCGGCTCAGCATGCCGGCGTAGCTCCACTCCGTGCTTCGATCGGGCGAGAGCTTGTAGTACCCGGGAGCGCTACCGGACGAGCCGGCGCGCGAGGAGCCGCCGGCCGAAGGACCGCTGCCTGTGACGCTGACGCCCGAGTAGGCCGAGGAACAGCTGCCAGTGCAAGCCGGTAGCGTCAGGGCGAGAAGACCCGTGGCCCACCGCAACAGGATGTTCGATAGCATAAGAGCCCGTAGCGCAACGCGGCGGTCGAGCCAGTCTCGGTCGGGGACCGTTGCCCGTACCCTGCTGATCGCGAGTATCTGATCGACCCGCCGCGGTGGCAAGTGCTCAGGGCCGCCCGCCTACGCGAGCGGCCCCGCCCTGCTTTTAGCTCCCACTCACGGCTGTACGAACGGCGTGCCGGCATTCCAGCGCGCCTGCGCGGGGAGGCCCGAGCCGGCGCAGCTGTTCGGCTGAACGTAGGGCGATGCGGTCGGCGTCACCCATGGCCAGGTGTAGGTGCATGAAGCACCGGCGCCGAAAAACGCGGGGGCTGCCGCCAGATACAGCGAGTTCGGCAGCGACTGCGAGTAGCCCGAAGCCCAGGCATGAATCGCTCCGTTTACGTAGTCGTAGTTGCCGCTGATGAAGACGTAGGAGGCGATGCTTCCGTCGATGTAAGGATCCTGGCCGCCGTTGTTGCCGTTCCATCCCAGCATGAACATCCGGTTGCCGTTCCAATCGCCTTCATAGCTCCAGCCGTTCGCCGCCGTGGTCTTGCCGGCAGTGCCGAGCACATTGCCAACGAAGGCGTACCAGTAGTTGTAGGAAGTCGGTCCGGTTGCCCGCAGCGGTCCGGGATTCGACGCGGTGCAGCTGCTCGCCCCATTCGGGCAGCTAAAGCCGACGCCGGTCAAGTCATTTACGGCCTTGTTCAGCGATGGATCGGTGAACGGCGTCCGGTAGCCGCTGCCCTGATTGCGGAAGAACGTGATGTAGGTCGAGTTGCCGTGGGTGTTATCGGCGTCGAGGTTGTCGCTCCAGTTGCCCTCGAAGAGCACGTGGTGCGGCCCGGGGAAGTGGCTGGCGTTCGCGCCCTGCTCGATCCAGTAGTCGCCGATCCCCGAGTACTCGTCGTACATCGAGTCGTCGAAGTAGCTGTAGGAGACGACCGAGCCCGCGCCTCCGGCCCTCGCCACCATGCCCTTGCCGCCGAAATTCACGATGCTGTTGGTGACCAGGATCTCGGTCGCCGCGGCGTTGAGGTCGATCGGGTACTCGCCACCGCTGTTGACCGAGTCCCAACAGTGATGGATGTACACGGTATTGATCTCGCTGCGCGCCGAGTAGGCGACGAAGATGCCGCCGTTGTACCAATCGCCAACTTCGACGTTCTTCACCCAGCAGTAGGCGCAGAACTCCATCTCGAGGCCGCCGTTCGGGGCACGCAGCAGCGAGAGATTCTCCACGCCTGCCGATTGGACGAAAGGAATCGTCGAGCCGGTGCCGGTCGTGTTGGGATAGAGGCCGGCATACACCTGCGCGCCGTGCGCAGCCGACTGCATCGCTTCACTTGCGACTGTCTGCGAAACGGAAACGGTGTAAGTGCCCGCTCCACCTGACCCGGTGCCGAGCGCCGTGATGTACGTTCCGGGCTTGATGGCGGTCGAGGCCGCGGGGTCGGCCGCCAGCAGCTGGCCTATCGCGAGGCCGGTTCCGGCGGTCACGGTGAGGGTTGTGCCGGAGATCGACGCGGTGATGAGTACCGATCCGCTCACGCGATAGGCGATCGTCAGCGGGTCGTCGAAGGTGACGGTGCAATTCGTACCCGGGCACGGCCCGGTACCGATCGATGCGACCTTGTGCAACTCTGCGGTCGCGCGGTCGCAGTAGTTGAACCAACAGCCTTGCGTGTTTGCCTGGAAGGGGTACTGACCGGCGGAAAAATCCCAGTTGCTGTTCTTGTCCTTCGACCACACGGTTCGCGCAGTCGCCGGGCTCGACGACGGATTGAGCCAGTCCGCGGCAGCCCACACGCTGCCGTAATTCGTGTAGGTGTTCATGGGGTCGGCGACGAAGCCGGCACCGGAGGCCTCATCGATCAACACCCACTGGCCCACTGTGAAGCCGCTGGTGCTCATGACCTGGATCGTCGTGTCGCCTTGCGCGGCGTCGGTGGCCAGCTGTATGGCACCGCATCCAGTGCCGATGCCAGCGCCGTTCGGGCCGCACTGCGCCCAGCTGTAATTCCAGTCATTGTGGTTCGGCATCATCTGCAACAGGTGCGGGCCGCCGTTGGGGCATGCCGTTTCGGCCGAGGTGCTCGTGCCGCACTTCGGCCCGTTGTTCTGATAGGGCTGCATGCCGTCGCTCACCGTGATTGAGGTCGCGCAGTAGGGCGAGCTGGTGCCGCCGCAATTGCCGGTGCCGCGCAAGGTAATGCCCGTCGAGATCAGGATCGGCAGGTCAGCCAGCTTCACCGAAAACGCCCCGCTACCGAGCTGCACGACCTGGCCCGCCGGACAGGCACTGATTGCATTCTGAATCTGCGTGTAGTCATCGCCGCCGCTCGGAGTCAGAGTTGCGCCGCACTGGGTGCTGCGGGTCGGGATGCCGCCGACCGACTGCAGGCCGGCCTTCTGCCAGTTGGTCGCAACATTGTTGACCGCGGGCATAAACTCGGTACCGGACATGTTGATCGTGTAGGTCGCCGCCGCCACTGAGCTGTTGGTATAGCCTGTGGCCGCGCAGATCGCCTCGATAGTCTCGGTCGTCGAGACCCCAATCGCAGCCGAGTAGGCGCTCGACGTAGTGGTCGGCGTCGTGCCGTTGGTCGTGTAGTAGATGGTGCTCGAGGCGGTGCTGCATGAAAGCGCCACGGATTGCGCGGATGTGTACACCCCGCCCGGCACCGAGAACGTCGGTGCCGCGGCGATCGGCAACGCGACTGAGTTCACCGTGAAGCTCTGCGAAACTGCAGTGGCAGCCGCGAACGTGGTGTTCCCGGCTTGCGTCGCCTTGATCGTGCAGGTTCCGGCGGCAATGAAGGTCGCGGTCGTGCCGCTCACCGTGCAGATGCTCGTCGTTTGGGAAGCGAAGCTCACGGTCAGTCCCGAGCTGGCCGTCGCCGTCAGCGCGAGGGGAGCACCTACGGTCTGCGTCCCTGGGTTGTTGAAGGTGATCGTCTGCGACTTGAGGGATACGGTCAGAGTGGCGGCACTGCTGGTGGCGCTGCCCACGGAATTGCTGACCTTCACCGTGAAGGACTCGCCGCTGTTGCTGGTGGCGGTCGTCGGTGTGGTGTAGCTGGCCGACGTCGCGCCGCTGATGTTCGTAGAATTCATCATCCACTGGTAGCTGAGCGGCGCGGTACCGGTGGCGGCCACCGAGAAGGTCGCGGTCTGCCCGATGGTGACGGTCGCGTTCTGCGGTTGTGCGGTGATCTGCGGCGCCTGTGACTGCGTTGCGGAGTTGACGGTCAGGGTGGCCGCGTTGCTTGTGACGTTACCGACAGAGTTGCTGACCGTAACCGCGAAGGTTGACCCGCTGTCGGTCGTCAATGTCGCCGGGGTCGTGTAGGTCGCCGAGGTAGCGCCGCTGATCGCGGTCGAGTTCTTGGTCCACTGGTAATTGAGCGGCGCGGTGCCGGTCGCGGTAACGGAGAACGTCGCGGTCTGCCCGGCGGTGACCGTCGCATTCTGCGGCTGCGCGGTAACCTGGGGAGCCTCAGACTGCGTCCCGGAGTCGACGGTCAACGTAGCGGCAGTGCTCGTCATGCTGCCTGCGGAGTTACTCACGGTCACGGTGAACGAAGCACCGTTGTCGGAAGAAGTCGTCGCGGGCGTCGTGTAGCTGGCCGAGGTCGCTCCGCTGATGTTGGCGGAATTTTTCATCCACTGGTAAGTCAGCGGCGTGCTGCCGGTCGCCGTGACGGAGAACGTCGCCGTCGCGGCGCTCTTGACCGTCGTGCTCTGCGGTTGCGCCGTGATCTGCGGTGGCACGCTACCGCTCGACGTCTTGACGTCGGTCGTCGTGCTCCCTCCACCGCAGCCCGCGAGAGCAGCGGCTGCAAGCATGCACAGAGCGAAGAATCGGGAGGCACCGGCGAGCGGTGCGGGGCAGCGAATCGAAAATTCCATTTGGCCTCGCGTCGACGTTAGAGATCGGTCCCTGCGGACTCCGGGCGCAACGTAGACCAGGCAAATACGGGAATGACGACGAGTGCGAACGATGTGCACCATCTCGCCGGCAACCCCGCTATCTCGTGCGTCAGACGTTTGAGACCGGAGGCTTTGCGTCCCCGCCTTGCGGCGGGTTTGCCCTTAAGCAGCGCGATCCTAAGTTAAATGGACGCAGCGCTGCGTAAACGCAGTTAACACTAATAAGACGTTGTTCTTGTGTTTGGTGCAACGCGTCGGTATGCGGCGACAGGAGCCGCGCGCGCGCGTCGCCACGCGACGACGGAACACGAGAGACGCGTGCGCCCTTGGTGCGCTGCGATCGGAAGGCTCGAGGTTGCAGCGCGACCTCAAGTCGTCGCGTCTGCGCGGGCCGGCATTGCTGCCGGCAGCGTGCATCGCAACATGGCGCGCGGCGGCCCTGCGTCGATGCGGTCGTGGAGCGCCACGGGCACGACCAGGCGCCGCGACGCATCCAGCCGAGCTCGACTCGGCGAGCACTGTTTGGCGTAAGCGCATAATTCGTTGCACTTCTTTACCGGTCCGTTGCTGCAACCGGTCCGACCCTGTGTTCTCCTTCGTCTCATCCTCCTGAAGGGGTGGGCGGGGAGTGCCGCGCCACCCCGTTTTTTTGTACTTCACCGTGAGGCGCTAGAATCGGCGCCCCCGGGTTGTAACCCCCGGTAACGCCCCTCTTGAGGCTCATGAACGACTTCAATCGCGAGCTGCCCACCGCGGCCACGCCGCCCTCGTTACCCGCCCGCCTCTGGCAAAAAGTCAGGAACGCCCCGCGCTGGGCGGTCATTCTGGCGGTGCTTCTCGCCTTCGTACTGCTCGCCTGGCTGCTCACGCCCGGCAAGGGCGCCCGCACCGCCCCCGCCGGGCGCTTCGCCGGGGCCGGACCCATGCCGGTGGTCACCGCGCCGGCCCGGGCCGGGGACATGCCCATCACTCTCATCGGCCTCGGAACCGTCTCGCCGCTTGCGACCGTGACGGTGCAGAGCCAGATCTCCGGCCAGATCATGAAGATCGCCTTCAAGGAGGGGCAGACCGTCAAGGAGGGCGACGCACTCATCCAGATCGACCCCCGCCCCTACCAGGTGGCGCTCGAGCAGGCCGAGGGCGCCCTCGCCCGCGACAAGGCGCTGCTCGCCAACGCGCGCGTCGACCTCGACCGCTACCAGACCCTCTTCGCACAGGACTCGATCGCCGAGCAGCAGCTCGCCACCCAGAGGTCCCTCGTCGCGCAGGATGAGGGGAACGTGCGCACCGACCAGGGCCAGATCGATGCGGCGAAGCTCAACCTCACCTACTGCCACATCGTCTCGCCCATCACCGGGCGCGTGGGACTTCAGCAGGTGAACGTCGGCAACTACGTGACCCCGGCCGAGCCGAGCGGCCTCGTGGTGGTGACTCAGCTGAAACCGATCACGGTGCTCTTTACGCTCCCCGAGGACGACATCCCGCCGCTCATGAAGCAGATGCACGCGGGCGTGACGCTGCCCGTGACCGCCTGGGACCGCACCAACACCACGCAGCTCGCCACCGGCGCGCTGCAGTCGATCGACAGCCAGATCGATACCACCACCGGAACGATCCGCCTGAAGGCCATCTTCCCCAACGCGGATGAGAGCCTCTTCCCGCAGCAGTTTGTCAACGTGGTGCTGCTGCTCGATACCTTGAAGGGCGCGACGCTCATTCCGCAGGCCGGCGTGCAGCGCGGCGCTCCGGGCACGTACGTCTACGTCGTCAACGCCGCCGATCAGACCGTGGCGGTGCGCAAGGTGACGCTCGGCGCGGGCGACGCCGTCAACATCTCGATCACCCAGGGACTCACCGTCGGCGAGAGCGTCGTCGTCGACGGGGCGGACAAGCTCAAGGACGGTGCCAAGGTGATGCTGCGCCAGGCGGCCGGCGGCACCGGGGGCGCGGCAGGTGGCAACGGCAGCAGCGCCGCGGGAGGCGGGCAAAAGGCCGGGCAGCATCAGGGCCAGGGCCAGCACCGGCCCCAGAAGCAAAGCAACCAGAGTGGCCAGGGTGGCGGGTGAGCAGCCGCCGATCGGCCACTGAGGCGGCTGACCTGTGAATCCGTCCCGCATCTTTATCCTGCGGCCGGTCGGCACGTCGCTCCTCATGGTGGCGATCATGCTCGCCGGGATCGTGTCCTACGGCTTCCTGCCGCTCTCCGCGCTCCCCGAGGTCGATTACCCGACCATCCAGGTGCAGACGTTCTATCCCGGCGCGAGCCCCGAGGTGATGACCTCCAGCGTCACCGCGCCGCTCGAAGTGCAGTTCGGGCAGATGCCCGGGCTCAACCAGATGTCCTCGACGAGCTCCGGCGGCGCTTCGGTCATCACGCTGCAGTTCAGCCTGAACCTCAGCCTCGACATCGCCGAGCAGGAGGTGCAGGCGGCGATCAACGCAGCGGGTAACCTCCTGCCCTCGGACCTCCCGGCGCCCCCGATCTACGCCAAGGTCAATCCCGCGGACGCGCCCATCCTGACGCTCGGCATTACGTCGAAGACGCTGCCCCTCACCCAACTCGAGGACCTCGCCGACACGCGCCTCGCGCAGAAGATCTCGCAGATCGAGGGCGTCGGGCTCGTGAGCGTCAGCGGCGGCCAGCGCCCCGCGGTTCGCATCGTCGCCAACGTCCGCGCGCTCGCGAGCTACGGACTCAACATCGATGATCTGCGCACCACGATCTCGAACGCCAACGTCAACTCGCCCAAGGGCACGCTCGATGGCCCGGCGCGCTCCTGGACGCTGAACGCCAACGATCAGATCCAGAGCCCCGAGGCTTACCTTGGCATCATCGTCGCCTACAAGAACGGCAACCCGGTGCGCCTGTCCGACGTCGCGCAGGTGGTGAACGGCGCCGAGAACGCCTATCTCGCCGGCTGGGTGAACAACACGCCCGGCATCATCCTCAACATCCAGCGCCAGCCGGGCGCCAACGTGATCCAGGTGGTCGACCGGATCAAGAAGCTCCTGCCGTCGCTTTCGGCCTCGCTCCCCGCCGCGGTCGATGTGCAGATCCTCACCGACCGCACCATCACCATCCGCGCCTCGGTGCACGACGTCGAGTTCGAGCTGTCGCTCGCCGTGATCCTGGTGGTGCTGGTGATCTTCCTGTTCCTGCGCAGCATCCCGGCCACCATCATCCCGAGCCTCTCGGTGCCACTCTCGCTCGTCGGCACGCTCGCGGTCATGTATCTCGTCGGCTTCAGTCTCAACAACCTGTCGCTGATGGCGCTCACCATCGCCACCGGCTTCGTGGTCGACGATGCCATCGTCATGATCGAGAACATCTCGCGCTACATCGAGGAAGGCATGGCGCCGCTCGATGCGGCCCTGAAGGGCGCGGGCGAGATCGGCTTCACCATCGTCTCGCTGACCGTGTCGCTCATCGCGGTGCTGATTCCGCTGCTGTTCATGGGGGACGTGGTGGGGCGCCTCTTCCACGAATTCGCCATCACGCTCGCCGTCACCATCGTGATCTCGGCGGTGGTGTCCCTCACCCTGGTGCCGATGATGTGCGCCAAGCTCCTGCGTCACCACGATCCGGGGGAGGAATCCGGGATCGCGCGCTGGGCGAACGAGAAGTTCCAGGCGCTCATCGACCGCTACGCCGTGGCGCTGCGCTGGGTGCTCGAGCACCGCCAGCTCACCCTGCAGGTGGCGATCGGCACGCTGGTGGTGACGGTGCTCCTCTACATCTTCATCCCCAAGGGCTTCTTCCCGGTGCAGGACACCGGCCTCATCCAGGCGATCACCGAGGCGCCGCAGTCGGTCTCCTACGGCGACATGGCGCGCCGCCAGGCGAGCATGGCCGCCGCGGTCCTCAAGGACCCGGACGTCGTGAGCCTCTCCTCTTTTATAGGCGTCGACGGCAGCAACATCACCTTGAACAGCGGCCGCATGCTGATCAATCTGAAAGCGGTCAACGACCGCTCGCTGTCGGCGAGCGACATCATCCGCCGCCTGCAGCAGGAAACCGCCGATGTCACCGGCATCTCGATCTACATGCAGCCGGTGCAGGACCTGTCGATCGACACCGCGGTGAGCCGCACCCAGTACCAGTTCGTGCTGGAGGATTCCAACCCCGCGGAGTTCAACACCTGGGTGCCGAAGCTCGTCGATCGGCTGCGTCAGCTCCCGCAGCTCGCGGACGTGGCGAGCGACCAGGAAAACCAGGGACTCTCCGCCTACCTCACCATCGACCGCGACACGGCCGGGCGCTTCGGCATCACGCCGGCCACCGTCGACAACGCGCTCTATGACGCCTTCGGCCAGCGCATCGTCTCGACCATCTTCACGCAGTCGAACCAGTACCGCGTGATCCTGCAGGCCGACAGCGCAGCTCTGGCCTCGCTCGATGCGCTCGGGACGCTCTATCTCCCCTCCTCGACCGCGGTCGGCGGCCAGGTGCCGCTGTCGGCGCTCGTCAAGGTCTCGACGCGCACCGCGCCGCTCTCGATCGATCACCTCGGGCAGTTCCCCTCGACCACGATCTCCTTCAACCTGGCGCAGGGAGCGGCGCTCGGGGATGCGGTCGATGCGATCCGCGGCGCCGAGACCGACATCAACCTCCCGGTGAGCGTGATGACCACCTTCCAGGGTGCGGCGCTCGCCTTCCAGGCGACGCTCGGCAACGAGCTGTTCCTCATCATCGCGGCCATCGTCACCGTCTACATCGTGCTCGGCGTCCTCTACGAGAGCTTCATCCACCCGGTCACGATCCTCTCGACGCTGCCGTCGGCGGGTGTCGGCGCACTGCTCGCGCTCCTCATGGCGCGCAGCGATCTCGGCGTCATCGGCATCATCGGCATCATCCTGCTGATCGGCATCGTGAAGAAGAACGCGATCATGATGATCGACTTCGCGCTGGTCGCCGAGCGCGAGCAGGGCATGACGGCGCGCGACGCCATCTATCACGCCTCGCTCCTGCGCTTCCGCCCGATCCTCATGACCACCATGGCGGCGCTCCTGGGCGCGCTGCCGCTGATGCTCGGCACCGGTACGGGCTCGGAGCTCCGTCACCCGCTCGGTATCACCATCGTCGGCGGCCTGATCCTGTCGCAGCTGCTGACGCTGTTCACGACCCCGGTCATCTATCTCTACTTCGACCGCCTGGAACGGCGCGTGGCAGCCTGGGGAGCGCCGACACCGAGCGGCTCGTCCGCCGAGTGAGCTAAGGACGCCGCATGAGCCCGTCGGAACCCTTCATCCGCCGCCCGGTCGCGACCACGCTCCTCACCGCGGGTATCGCGCTCGCCGGCTGCATCGCCTATTTCAAGCTGCCGGTCGCGCCGCTCCCGCAGGTGGACTACCCGACCATCTCGGTGAACGCGTCCATGGCGGGCGCAAGCCCCGACGTCATGGCGGCAACCGTGGCGACGCCCCTCGAGCGTCATCTCGGGCAGATCGCCGACGTGAGCGAGATGACCTCGTCGAGCTCCACGGGCGCGGCGCGCGTCACGCTGCAGTTCGGGCTCGACCGTGACATCGACGGGGCGGCACGCGACGTCGAGGCGGCCATCAATGCGGCGCGCGCGGATCTGCCGACCGCGCTGCGCAGCAACCCGACCTACCGCAAGGCGAACCCGGCCGATTCGCCCATCCTCATCCTCGCGATGACGTCCAAGACCCTCACCGCGGGCCAGGTCTACGACGCCGCCGAGACCATCCTGTCGCAGAAGCTCTCACAGGTTGCCGGCGTCGGCCAGGTGCAGATCGGCGGCAGCTCACTGCCCGCGGTGCGCGTCGAGCTCAACCCCACCGCGCTCTTCAAGTACGGCATCGGACTCGAAGACGTGCGCGCGGCGCTCGCCGCGGCCAATGCCAATACGCCCAAAGGCTCGATGGACGTCGGCGCCCAGCGCTTCCAGATCTACACCAACGATCAGGCGAGCAAGGCCGCCGAGTACCAGGGACTCATCGTCGCCTACCGTAACGGCAGGCCGGTGCGCCTCTCGGACGTCGCCGAGGTGCTGGACTCGGTCGAGAACGTCCGCAACTTAGGGCTCGCCAACGGCCAGCCCGCCGTGCTCGTCATCCTTTACCGCCAGCCGGGCGCCAACATCATCGACACGGTCGACCGGGTGGTCGCCATGATCCCGGCGCTCAAGGCCTCGATCCCGACCGACATCGACATTCGCGTGGCGATGGACCGCACCACGACCATCCGCGCCTCGCTCAGCGCAGTGCAGCGCACGCTCGGCATCGCGATCGGGCTCGTGATCCTGGTGGTGTTCCTGTTCCTGCGGAACCTGCGCGCCACGACGGTGCCGGCGGTGGCGGTGCCGATCTCGCTCCTCGGGACCTTCGGAGCGATGTACCTCCTCAATTACAGTCTCGACAACCTCTCCCTCATGGCGCTCATCATCGCCACCGGCTTCGTGGTCGACGATGCGATCGTGGTGCTCGAGAACATCTCGCGCCACGTCGAGGCCGGCATGCCGCGCTTCGAGGCCGCGATCCAGGGCGCGCGCGAGGTGGGCTTCACGGTATTGTCGATGAGCGTGTCGCTGGTCGCGGTATTCCTCCCGATCCTCCTCATGGGCGGCATCGTCGGGCGACTGTTCCGCGAGTTCTCCATCACGCTCTCGATCGCGGTGCTGATCTCGCTGCTGGTCTCCCTCACCACGACGCCGATGATGTGCTCGCGCTTGATCCGCCGCGTCGAGCACGAGCGCCAGGGGCGGCTCTTCATGTGGAGCGAGCGGGTGTTCGATGCCATGCGCGACTCTTATGGCCGCTCACTGCGCTGGGCTTTGGCCAACAAGCTCTTCGTCATCATGCTGCTCGTGTGCACGTTCGCCTTCAGCGTCTACCTGCTCCGGGTCATCCCCAAGGGCTTCTTCCCACAGCAGGACACCGGCCGTCTGGTGGGCGGAATCCAGGCCGACCAGGCGATTTCGTTTCAGTCGATGGAGGTGAAGCTGCGCCAGTTCGTCGGCATCGTACAGTCCGACCCCGCGGTCGACACCGTGGTCGGCTTCACCGGCGGCGGCTCGAACGGCGGCGGGCAGGTGAACAGCGGCTTCATCTTCGTGTCGCTCAAGCCGCTCGCGCAGCGCTCGCTGTCGGCCGACCAGATCATCGGGCGGCTGCGGCCGAAGCTGAACCAGGTGGCGGGCGCGCGGCTGTTCCTGCAGGCCGCGCAGGACATCCGCGTCGGCGGCCGCCAGAGCAACGCCCAATACCAGTACACGCTCCAGGGCGACAGCATCGCCGACATCTACAAGTGGGCGCCGAAGCTCACGGAGGCGCTGCAGCACGAGCCGGCCCTCACCGACGTGAACTCCGACCAGCAGCAGAACGGCCAGGAAATCGAGCTCACGGTCGACCGCGACACCGCCGCGCGGCTGCAGTTGAATCCCGCCACGATCGACAACAACCTCTATGACGCCTTCGGGCAGCGCGACGTGTCGACGATCTACAGCGCGTTGAACCAGTACCACGTCGTCATGGAGGTGGAGCCGAAGTACTGGCAGAGCCCCGAGACGCTCAAGGACCTGTGGATCAGCACGGCCGGCGGCACCGTGAACGGCAGCCAGTCGACCAATGCGGTCGCGGGCACCGTGACCTCGACTGCCACTTCATCGAGCAACACCGCGTCCGCGATCGCGGCCGACACCGCACGCAACCTCGCCACCAACAGCCTCGCCAACACCGGGCGCGGCGCGGTCTCGACCGGCTCGGCGGTGACGGTGGCGGCCGAGCCCACCATCCCGCTCGCCTCCTTCGCGCACTACGCCCCCGCCACGACGCCGCTCGCCGTCAACCATCAGGGCACCTTCGTCGCGACCACGCTGTCCTTCAACGTGGCGCCCAACGCTTCGCTCAGCGATGCGTCCGCCGCGATCAGCCGCGCGGTGAATGAGATCGGCATGCCGGGCACCATCCACGGCAGCTTCCAGGGTACGGCGCGCTCGTACGACGAGTCGATGGCCAACGAGCCGGTCCTGATTGTCGCCGCGCTTGCCACGGTCTACATCGTGCTCGGCATCCTCTACGAGAGCTACATCCACCCGCTCACCATCCTCTCCACACTCCCCTCGGCGGGCGCCGGCGCGTTGCTGGCGCTGCGCCTCTTCGGGCAGGAATTCGACGTGATCGCGCTCATCGGACTGTTCCTCCTCATCGGCATCGTGAAGAAGAACGGCATCATGATGATCGACTTCGCGCTCGAGGCGCAGCGCGAGGGACGCACACCCGAGGAGGCGATCTACCGGGCATCGCTACTGCGCTTCCGACCGATCATGATGACCACCATGGCGGCGATGCTCGGGGCGCTGCCGCTCGCCCTGGGTTACGGCGACGGCGCCGAGATGCGTAAGCCCCTCGGCTACTCGATCGTCGGCGGACTCGCCGTGAGCCAGTTGCTGACGCTTTATACGACTCCCGTCACCTACGTCTATCTCGACCGGTTCGGCGCCTGGTGCCGCCGCATCTGGGCGCGCTTCCATCCCGAGCGTCCGCCCGCGGCGCCCGCCGAGCCGGCCAAGGTCTGAATATGCAGTCACGTCATCTCCTCACCGTGGCCGTCGCCGCCCTGCTCGGCAGCTGCTCCGTCGGCCCGAACTACCATCGGCCCTCAGCCCCGGTGCCGCAGCGCTTCAAGGAGGCCGAGGGCTGGAAGCCGGCCGAGCCGCGTGAGGCAGGGAGCGGCGCCGACTGGTGGTCGGTATATGAGGACCCGACGCTCAATGACCTCGAGCAGCAGATCGACATCTCGAACCAGACGCTCAAGGCCTCGGAAGCCGCCTGGCGCGAAGCGGTGGCGCTGATCACCGAGGCGCGCGCCGGATTCTTCCCGGTCATCGGCGTCGCGGCGACCGGGACCCGCTCGGGCGGTCCGGGCGCGGGCGCGGCCAACGTCGGCGCCGGTGCCGCCGCGGCGCCGCAGTCGATGCCGAAAAACCAGTTCGAGCTCGCCGGCACGGGCTCCTGGGACATCGACATCTGGGGAAAAATCCGCCGCACGCTGGAGGCCAACGTGGCGAGCGCCCGGGCGAGTGAGGCCGACCTGGCCGCCGCGCGCCTCTCGGCACAGGCGACGCTCGCCTCCGACTACATCGAGCTGCGCGTGACCGAGGAGCAGCAGCAGCTGCTCGATGAGACGGTCGATGCCTACAAGCGCTCGCTGCAGATCACCGCGAACCAGTACAAGGTCGGCGTCGCCGCCAAGACCGACGTGATCACCGCCGAGACGCAGTTGGAAGGCGCCGAGTCGCAGCAGATCGCGGTCGGCGTCAACCGTGCGATCCTCGAGCACGCCGTCGCGGTGCTGATCGGCAAGCCGCCGGGCGATTTCACGCTCGCCCCCGCGAAACTCGGCACGCTGGTGCCCGTGGTGCCGCTCGGCGTGCCGTCAGCGCTCCTCGAGCGGCGGCCCGACATCGCGGGCGCCGAGCGGCGCATGGCCGCGGCCAACGCCCAGGTCGGTGTCGCGATCGCCGCATATTTCCCGGACCTGACGCTGAGTGGCTCCTTCGGCTACGCGAGCAGCGTCACCTCGCACCTCGTCAAGGCGCCGAACAACCTCTGGTCCTTCGGCGGCAGCGCCACCGACACGCTGCTCGACTTCGGGGCGCGCCCGGCGCAGGTGCGTCAGGCCCGTGCCGCCTACGACGCCACCGTCGCCACCTACCGGCAGACGGTGCTCACCGCCTTCGAGCAGGTGGAAGATGAGCTCGCGACGCTGCGCATCCTCGAGCAGCAGGTCAAAGTGCAGGAGCAGACGGTCAAGGACGCGAACCTCGCGGTGCAGCTCACCCTGAACCAGTACAAGGCGGGCACCGTGGCCTACACCTCGGTCATCACCGCGCAGACGACGGCGCTCTCGGACGCGCAGACGCTCCTTACCATCCGCCAGAACCGCCTGGTCGCGAGCGTCAATTTGATCGAAGCCCTCGGCGGCGGCTGGAATGCGGGCTCGCTCGGTACCCGCAGCGGCACCGGCGCGGAGCTCGCCGCCCAGGAGGCGGCAGCGCACGGGCATTGAGCCGCGCGGGCTCACCAGCGCGGGGCGTCTCTCTAAGCCGGGTTCTCCAGGCTGAACGCCTGCGCGTGGTCGTCGTAGGCGAACACCTCCGCGTAGCGGCCCCAGCTGATGATGGTGCGCAGCGTCTGCTCCGCGGCATCCTCGGCCATGTAGTCCTCGAGCTCGTCGAAGAAGCGGCTCTTGGGCGCGGTATGGGTCGCGCGCTCGTCCAGTACCCTGCGGATGTGGGCCGCGAGCGCCACGTAGGTGATCAGGTGCCGGGCGAAGAGCTTCTTGCGCTCATCCGTCTCGCTGCGCGCGAACTCCAGTCCCGGCTCGGTCAGGCGGATGTCGCCCCCCTCGACCTCGGCGAAGCGCAGCAGCTGCAGCGCCTCGGCCGCCGGGAACAGCTCGTCGACCTCGAGGTGCTGCTCCTCGGCGAGCACCGGCAGGTCCGCCTTGCCGTTATAGGGCGTGGCGGCGACCGTCTCGATCAGGCCGGTCAGCACGTTGGAGGAGACGTGCGTCAGCACCGTGCCGATGCCGGTGCCGGGGAAGCGCTCCTTGGGTCCCGTGCGCACCTCGCCGCGGGGCCGCGCGGTCATCTCCACATACACGCGCTCGATGAGCGCGCGGAAGCGCGGATCCTCGGCGTGGCGCGGGTGCGGCAGATCCACCGCGATCTCGCCCACCACGCGACCCGGGTTGGTGGAGAAGATGAGCAGGCGATCGCACATCTGCACCGCCTCCTCGATGTTGTGCGTCACGAGCAGCACCGCCTTGATGGGCAGCTGCCCCTCGCCCCAGAGATTGAGGAAATCGCCGCGCAGCGTCTCGGCGGTGAGGATGTCGAGCGCCGAGAACGGCTCGTCCATGAGCAGAATGTTCGGGTGCACCACCAGCGCGCGGGCGAACCCCACCCGCTGGCGCATGCCGCCGGAGAGCTCGCGCGGATAGGCGGACTCGAAACCATCGAGACCGATGAGGTCGATCGCCTGCAGCGAGCGCTTGCGCATCTCGGCCTCGGCGACCCCCTGCGCCTCGAGTCCGAGCTGCACGTTCTCGAGCACCGTGAGCCAGGGAAAGAGCGCGAAGCCCTGGAACACCATGGCGATCCCTGAGGCGGGTCCTGACACCGGATGGCCGAGGTAATTGACGACGCCGCCGCTGGGCTCATCGAGGCCGGCAATCTGGCGCAGTAAGGTCGACTTGCCCGAGCCCGAGCGGCCGAGGAGCCCGACAATCTCGCCAGGACGGAGCGTCATGTTGACCTGCTCCAGCACCACCAGCTGATCGCCGTCGGGCTTGCGGAAGGACTTGCACACCCCCTGCACCTCGAGCAGCGGCGCCAGGTTGAGCGCGGGAGCGGTGGCATTCACGGGTGTCTCCTCAAGGTCGTCAGGTCTCAACTGATGCGGAACTTGCGCTCGGCGCGCGCGTACAGCGGCCGCCAGAATACCCGGTTGAGTATGACGACCAGCAGGCTCAGCACCATGATGCCGAGCACGTTGCGCTGGAAGTCGCCCGCGGCGGTGGAGTCGGCGATATAGGCGCCGAGCCCGTGCGCACGCACGGTCTCGGTGCCCCAGGCGGCCACCTCGGCATTGACGCTCGCATTCCACGAGCCGCCGGAGGCGGTGATCGCCCCGGTCACGTAGAAGGGAAACACCGCGGGCAGCGCGATCCGGCGCCACCACAGCCAGCCGCGCACGCCGAGGTTCTCACCCGCGTAGCGCAGGTCGGGCGCGATCGCGGAGGCTCCCACGATCACATTGAAGAGGATGTACCACTGGGTACCGAGGATCATGAGGGGGCTCAGCCAGACGTCGGGTGTGAGCTTGAAGACCACGATGGCCGAGACCACGAACGGGAAGAAGAGGTTCGCGGGGAAGGCGGCCAGGAACTGCGCGATCGGCTGCACTACGCTCGCGACCCGCGGCCGCAATCCCACCCACACGCCGATCGGCACCCAGATGACGCTCGCGAGCGCAATCAGGACCGCGACCCGTAGCATCGTGATCAGGCCGTAGAGGAGTACGCGCCCGATCTCGGCGATCTGCACCTCGCCGAGCACGAACAGCGAGATCTTCCACACCGCGGCGATGCCGATCAGGATCAGCGCGGTGTACCAGGCGTAATCCATCCGGCGCGAGTGCCACACCGCAGGGGGCCGCGGCGGCGCGGCACCCCAGATCGCAACCGGGCGGACCCCGGCGCGCAGCATGGCGTGGAATACCGACCCGGCGAGGCGCAACAGGCGCGAGCGGCGCATCATGGTGAGCGCCCAGGAGCGGTTCGGGGTAAAGCCGGCCTCCTGGTCGAGCCGGAACCAATCGGCGCTCGCGTTCAGCGGGCGGAACAGCAGCTGATCGAAGGCCAGGATGACGACGAACATGGCGGCGATCGCCCAGCCGATGGCGGCGAGGTTCTTCTGCTCGATCGCGAGCGCGATGTACGAGCCGACGCCCGGCAGTGCGACGGTCGTGTGCCCGACAGTGATGGCCTCGGAGAACACCAGGAAGAACCACCCGCCGGACATCGACATCATCATGTTCCACAGGAGCGCCGGCATGGCGAACGGCACCTCCAGGCGCCAGAAGCGCATCCACGGCGAGAGCTGGAAGTTGCGCGCCGCCTCCACCATCTCGTCCGGGATGCTGCGCAGCGAGTGATAGAAGCTGAACGCCATGTTCCAGGCCTGACTGGTGAAGATCAGGAAGATGGCCGCGAGCTCGGCCCCTGCCACACGCCCAGGGGTGAGCTGCAGGAAGAACAGGATCGTGAACGAGAAGCCGAGGATCGGCACCGACTGCAGGAAATCAAGGAGCGGCACCAGGATCACTTCCGCGCGCCGGCTCTTGGCCGCGAGCGTCGCGTAGGTGAAGGTGAAAAGGAGCGAGGCCAGCATCGCGAGCACCATGCGCAGCGCGGTGCGTGCCGAGTAACCGATGAGCGAGGACGGGTCGAGCGAGATCGGCGTCGCCCGCAGCTGCGCGAGCGAGCCGGTGAGCCCGTGCGCGGCCTGCGCACAGTAGATGAAGAACACAAACACCAGCAGGAACGCGAGCAGGTCCCAGCCGCCCGGGATGTAGCGGGTCTGCCGCAAAACCGCGATGGGCAGGCGATCGAGACGCATCCGCCGAGTTTGCCCGAATGAGTTGACGATTGGCACCGCAACGTTGGGGCGCAGCCGTGCGTCAGTTCGGCGACTCAAGTACGATACCGCCCATGAAACTAACCCTCATGCTCGCGGCGGCCGCTGCCGCCACTGCCTTGGGCTTAGGTCTCCCGGCCATGGCACAGGACACCCAGAGCCCCGGCGTCAAAGAGACCATCAAGGACGACGCCAGGACCGTCGGTCACGCGGTCGCCGACGGCGCCCGCACGGTCGGTCACGCCGTCGCCGATACCTCCCGCAAGGTCGGGCATGAGGTCGCGGAGAAAACCGCGCCGGCCCGCGACGCCGTGCGGGACGACTCGAAGAAGGCCGGCGCCGCCGTCGCGCATAGCGCCAGGAAAGTCGGTACGAGCGTCAAGACCGGGGCGGAGAAGGCCAAGGCCGCCGTCACGCCAAAGAGCGACGCGCCGCCGACGGCGAGCCCGCCCAAGCCGGGTAGCTGACGCCGCGCAAGCGGTTGCGATCGATGCGCGCCCCCGTCGGCCTGCGGCTGGATTACCTGTCCCCGGCCGAGTACCAGTCAGCCCCCTGGGCGGACGTGCTCGGCGTGGCCACTTTCAGCGGCCCGCCGGGCGCGGTGGCCGCCAACGGGGACATCCCGGTCGCCGAGGTCAACACCCCGCTGCTCCTCGGCACCGCGAGCGTTTATGAGGTCTGGCGCTCGGGCGAGCCGGCCGAGTCCGGCAGCCGCGACCGCGTGCGCTTCCGCCGCAGCGAGAACCTGCTGTTCGGCTGCATCGCGCTCGCGGAGTCGGAGATCGCCGGCGCACCGCAAGCTCCCTCGGCGCTGCACGTGGCGACCGAGCAGGCGTACCGGGAGATCTGCGCCACGGTCGATGCGCTCGGTTACCCGCACCTGCTGCGGGTGTGGAATTACCTGCCGGACATCAACCGCGACTCCGACGGCGTCGAGCGCTACCGCCAGTTCAACCGCGCGCGCCAGAACGCCCTCAGCGCCCACGGCCGCGCCGTGAGCGGCAGCGTCCCGGCCGCCTCGGCGCTCGGGGCGGTGAGCGGCAGTCCCCTGGTCGTGTACTTCCTCGCCGGCCGTAGCGCTCCGACCTTCATCGAGAATCCGCGCCAGATGAGCGCCTACCGCTATCCGCACCAGTACGGCAGCCACCGACCGGTATTCTCGCGCGCAACGCTGCTGCGCCAGCACGACAGCCTGACACTGTTCATCTCCGGCACCGCGAGCATCGTCGGCCATCGCTCCATCCACGTGGGCGACACGGCGGCACAGACCCGCGAGACGCTCACCAACATTTCGGCGCTGCTCGAGGAGGCTAACCGCGTGCACCCGGGCGCGGGCTTCTCGTTCGGGTCGCTCGCCTGCAAGGTATACGTGCGCCGCCCGGCGGACGTCCCGGTCATCCGCGCGCAGCTTGCCGCGGCGCTCGAGCCCTCCTCGCGGGTGATCTACCTGCGGGCCGACATCTGCCGGCAGGACCTGCTGGTCGAGATCGAGGCGACCGGAACGTGCCCGCTCAGGACCGTCGCGTGACAGGCAGGCGCGGCGCACCGGCGCTGCGCGGCCCCGGGGGTGGCGCGCTGTGCGCCTGCACGCTGCTGGCCCTGGGAGTGTGGGCGCCGCGGCCGGCGCTGCCCGAGCCGCTGCCGCTGTGGGAAGTCGGGATGGGCGCCAGCGTGCTGGTCTTCAACGACTACCGCGGGGCCAGCACCACGCACGTCTATCCCCTGCCGTTACCGTATGTCGTATACCGCGGCAGGTTCATCGAGTCCGACCACGCGGGCCTGCGCGGCAAGCTCTTCGATGCGGATCGGATCGAGCTGCACCTGAGCGTCAACGGCACGACGCCGGTGAGGAGCGACTCCGCGCGCGCCGGCATGCCGGACCTGCGGCCGACGCTCGAGCTCGGCCCCTCGCTGAATGCGCACCTGTGGCGCTCATCCGACCGGCGGCTGCAGCTCGACCTGGAGCTGCCGGCGCGCGAGGCCTTCACCGTCGAAGCCTCTCCGCATTCCATCGGCTGGTTCTGCGCGCCGCACTTGAATCTCGACGTGGCGCAGCTCAGCGGGCCGCGCGGCTGGAAGCTCGGGCTGCTCGCCGGGCCGCTGTTCGCACAGCGCCGTTACGATGACTACTTCTACAGCGTGGCACCGCAGTACGCGGCGCCCGGCCGCCCCGCGTATGAGGCGCCGGGAGGCTACGCAGGGACGCAGGCGCTCGTCTCGCTCACGCGGCGCTACCCCTCCTACTGGGTCGGCGCCTACCTGCGTCACGATTGGCTCGCCGGCGCGAGCTTCGCCGCGAGCCCGCTGGTCAGGCGCGACAGCTACTGGACGGGCGGCGTCGGCTTCGCCTGGATGATCGGTCAGTCGCGGCAGCTGGTGGAGAGCCGCGAGTGAGCCGCTCGGCGACGCACCTGGTGCTCATTCCGAGCTACAACCCGGGGCCGCGGCTGGCGGAGACGGTGCGCACGGCACGCGCGCACTGGGACCCGGTATGGGTGGTGGTCGACGGCAGCACCGACGGCTCGGCCGCGCTGCTCGCCGACCTCGCGCGTGCCGACACAGGGTTGCGCGTGCTGGTGCGTGCCCGTAACGGCGGCAAGGGTGCGGCACTCCTCGAGGGGCTCGATGCCGCGCTCGCCGCGGGCTACACCCATGCCCTCACCATGGACTCCGACGGACAGCATCCTGCCCAGTGCATCGCCGCCTTCATGGCCGCCTCGGGCGCGGCTCCCGAGGCCATGATCCTCGGGGCTCCGGTGTTCGATGCGAGCGCACCCCGCATCCGCCTGCGCGGGCGCCGCATCGCCAACTGGTTTACCAATCTCGAGACGCTGTGGGCGGGCGTCGCGGATACGCTGTTCGGTTTTCGCGTGTACCCGATCGCGCCTCTCGTCGCGGTCATGCGGCGCACGCGCTGGATGCGGCGCTTCGACTTCGACGCCGAGGCGGTGGTGCGCCTCAGCTGGCGCGGCGTGCCGGTACGGAACCTGCCGGCGCCCTGCCGCTACTTTACGGCGGCGCAAGGCGGCGTCTCGCACTTCCATTACTGGCGCGACAACGTACTGCTCACCTGGATGTATACGCGGCTGTTCCTCGGCTTCCTGGTGCGGTTGCCGCTGCTGATCGCGCGCCACGGCGCGCGCTGAGAACGCTGCAGCGCGGCGGGCGGCGGTTGCTCAAACTGGTTGTGCGACGATCGGGCCTTGTATAATGCCGACCGTGTTTCCGGAGCCTTGCTGATCCAACAATGTCCGAGAACGTGTCACCCTTGAGACAGCCGGCGGGCTCCGCCGGACTTGCCACCCTCACCCGCGAGCTCGCCGGCCTGATCGTCGAGGCGCTCAACCTCGAGGTTGCGGCCGCCGATATCGGCCCGGACCAGCCGCTCTACGGCGAGGGGCTGGGGCTCGATTCGATCGACATCCTGGAGATCGCGCTGGTGGTATCGAAGCAGTACGGCGTGCAGCTGCGTGCCGACAGCGAGGAGAACGGGCGCATCTTTGCCTCGCTCCGCCAGCTCGCCGAATACGTCAACGCACACAGGACGAAGTAGTCACCTGGCCATGGCCAGGCTGCCGCTGATCGCGCACGCTTCGGCCGACGCGGTGCTCGCCTACCGCGCCGGCACGCCCATTCCCGTCAGACAATTTCTCGCCGACGTGGAGCGCGTCGGCGCCGCCCTGGGTCAGCGCGGCCACGTGCTCAACGTCTGCAGCGACCGCTACCACTTCACCGTGGGACTCGCCGCCAGCCTGGTCAGAGGCCTGGTGAGCCTGCTGCCGCCGACGCGTACTCCGGAGGTCATCGTCCAGCTCAAGCGCTTCGCGCCGGATGCCTTCTGCCTGACCGACGAGGCCGAATGCGACATCGAGCTGCCGCGGGTGCGCTTGCCCGCGCTGCCGGCCGCCCCGCCGGCGGGCGCTGCGGCCGTGCCGCGGATCGACGCGGGCCGGCGTGCCGCCTGGGTCTTCACCTCCGGATCGACCGGAGCGCCCGTTCCGCACGAGAAGACCTTCGGCCGTATGCTCGAGTGCATGCGGGTGGAGGCGACACGGCTGGGCCTCGACGACGACCGCTCCTACGCCGTGGTCGCCACGGTGCCCCCGCAGCATATGTATGGGCTCGAGGCGAGCGTGCTGCTGCCGCTCGCGAGCGGCAACGCGCTCGTCGCCGGGCATCCGTTCTATCCGGCGGACATCTGCGCGGCGCTCGCCGCGGTGCCGCGGCCCCGCATCCTCATCTCGACGCCCATTCACCTGCGGGCGCTCATGGCCTCAGGGCTCGAGCTCCCCGACACCGATCTGATCGTGTCCGCCACCGCGCCGCTGGCCACGCAGCTCGCCGGCGAGGTGGAGCAGCGGTGCCGGACGCGCCTGCTGGAGATCTACGGCTCGACCGAGACCGGCTCGATCGCCGTGCGTCAGCCGACCGCGACCGCCGAGTGGTGGCTGTGGCCACGAGTCACTCTCGAGTCGCGCGGCGAGGAGACCTGGGCGCACGGCGGCCACATCGCGCAGCCGACGCGGCTCTACGACGTGATCGAGGTGACCGGCACCGACCGCTTCCTGCTGCACGGGCGCGTGGCCGACCTGGTCAACATCGCCGGCAAGAGGAGCTCCCTCGGCTACCTCAATCACCAGCTCAACTCCATCCCCGGAGTCCTCGACGGTGCGTTCTTCCACGGCTCGGCGGCCGCCGATGCCGAGGTGACGCGCCTCGGCGCCTGCGTCGTGGCCCCCGGGCTCGACGCCGCGGCGATTGCCGCGGAGCTGCGCCGGCGCATCGACCCGGTGTTCCTGCCGCGTCCGCTGCTGCTGGTCGCGAGTCTGCCGCGCACCAGCACCGGTAAGCTCCCGCAGGAAGCGCTGCGCTCACTCGCCGCAGCGCAACCGAAGCCACCCGGCGCGCCCTGACCGCCCATGGGCGTGACGACGACATTCACGATCGACGCCGGGCACCCCTCGCTCGCCGGACATTTCCCCGGTGCCCCGATCGTCCCGGGCGTGGTGCTGCTCGATGAGACGCTGCGCGCCATCGAGCGCTCGCGTGCGCAGGCGCCGAGCCGCTGGACCATCGGCGCGGCGAAGTTCGTCAAGCCGGTTCGCCCCGGAGAGATCCTCACGCTCGAGCACGAGCCGCTGCCGAACGGCTCGATACGCTTCGCGCTCGCGAGCGGCGGCCGCCCGGTCGCGAATGGCCTGCTGCACCCGGCCGGCGCGGCGGCGCCTGCCGTTTCGCCGGGAGCTGCGCCGTCACCGGACATTGCTGCAGCGCCGCGCACCAGTGCCGCCCAATGGGCCGGTGGGCGCGAACGCGGCAGCGCGACGCTGATCGCGATCATGGTGTTTCTCTCGCTCGCCCTCGGCCGCAGGGTGGCGCGCTGCCTCCTGTACGGCATCGCGGCCTACTTCTTAATCTCTGCGCCCACGGCCCGGCGCCACGGGCGCGAATACCTGCGCCGTGTCCTCGGCCGCGTGCCCACGGCGCGGGATTCGTTCCGCCAGATGTTCGCCTTCGCCTCCACCATTCTCGACCGCCTGTATCTCATGAAGGAGCGCTACGGGCTGTTCGCCATCACGACCGAAGGGGAGCCGCAGATGCGCGCCGTGGCGCAGCGCGGCGCCGGGGCATTCCTGCTCGGCGCGCACCTCGGGAGCTTTGAGCTCATGGGCGCCGTAGGCCGGCACCAGCCGGGAGTGCGAGTGGCCATGGCGATGTACGAGGACACCGCCAGCAAGTACGCCATGCCGGCGCGCGCGGGTGATTCGGCGCGGGCGCCCGAAATCATCCCGCTCGGTCGCCTGGACGCGATGCTGCAGATCCGCGACTGCCTGGAGGCGGGCGGATTTGTCGGCATGCTCGCCGATCGCACCATCGGCGAAGCGCCGGCACAGCGCGTCAGCTTCCTCGGCAGTCCGGCGCTGTTTCCCTCGGGCCCGATGCGCGTGGCCGCGGCTCTCAGATGTCCGGTGTTCTTCATGACCGGTCTGTATCGCGGGGCGAACCGCTACCACGTGGTGTTCCGGCAGATCGCCGATTTCTCCGCAGTCGCGCGCGGCGAGCGTGAGGCGCGGGTCGAGGAGGCGATCCGCCGTTACGCGGCCCTGCTCGAGGAATACTGCCGCTCGGATCCCTACAACTGGTTCAACTTCTACGACTTCTGGCATGACGCTGCCGGCACGCACGGCCGCGGAGCTGCCGCGTGACGACGCCGCGCGCGCGCCGGGCGGCAGGCGTGCTGTTGCTCGCGCTCGGCGCCCTCGTGGGGCTTGCCGGGGCGGCTGCTCCGGGTGCGCTCGATGAGCTGATGCGCGCGCTCGCGGCGCGCCGCCACGGCCACGTCAGCTATACCGAGCTGCAACAGCTCGCGGTGCTCGATCGGCCGCTTCGCTCCTCGGGCGAGCTCATCTACGATGCGCCCGATCGCCTCGAGAAACACATCCTCGCGCCCTCCCCCGAGACGCTGGTGCTGGCGCACGGAGTCCTGAGCGCGACCCGCGGCAAGCATACGCGAGTGGTCGAGCTCGCCACCGCCCCGCAGCTCGCGCCTCTCATCGAGAGCCTGCGCGCCACGCTCGCCGGGGACCGCGCAGCGCTCGAGCGCATCTTCAGCGTGCAGCTCGAGGGTGACCTGGCACGCTGGACGCTGCGGCTCACGCCGCGGGACCGCGAGGCCGCACGCACGACCGCGGCGGTGCTCATCACCGGGGAGCGCTCCGACCTCAGAACTGTCGAGATCCTCGCAGCCGACGGCGACCGCTCGCTCCTCACCATCGGTGCGGAGATCCCCCCGTGAGCCGCAGCGCCTGGATCGGCACTCTGGTGTTCGCCGCACTGGCAGCACTCGCGGCGCTCGTGGTCGCGCGCGCGCGCTACACCGCGGATCTCTCCGCCTTCCTGCCGCGCGCGCCGAGCGCGCGCGAACGGCTGCTCGTCGAGCAGCTGCGCACGGGCCTCGCCTCGCGCCTCATCATGGTGGCGGTCGAGGGCGCCGATGCGCCGCTGCGCGCGAGTCTGGCCGCCGCTCTCGCGCAGCGGCTGCGCGCCGATCCGCAATTCCTCGCCGTAAACGACGGCGACGCCTCGGGGGAGGCGGCGCTCATCGCCTTCGTCGCGGCGCATCGCTATCTCCTGAGCGATGCAGTCACGGCGCAGCGCTTCACGGCCACGGGCCTGCACGCAGCGATCGGCGACAGCCTCGCACTCCTCGCCGCGCCCGAGGGCCTGCTGGTGAAGCCGCTCTTCACGCGCGACCCCACCGGCGAGACGCTCAACGTACTCGATGCGCTCGGCAACGAACGGCTGCCGACCCAGGACGGCGTGTGGAGCTCGCGCGACGGGCGCCGCGCGCTCCTCAGCGCCGAGACCCGCGCCGCGGGCTCGGACACCGATGCGCAGCAGCAGGCCGCCGAGACCATCCGCCGCGCCTTTGCCGCGCTCGCCACCGCGCGGCCCGCGCCACAGGGCACCCTCACGCTCTCCATGAGCGGTCCGGGCGTGTTCGCGGTGAGCGCGCGCGCCCTGATCCGTGACTCGGTGATGCGCCTCTCGCTCCTCGGGGCGCTGGCGATCATGGCGCTGCTCTACCTCGCGTACCGCTCGGTCGCAGCGCTCCTCCTCACTTTCGTGCCGGTCGCGAGCGGCGCGCTCGCGGGCGTTGCCGCCGTGGCGCTCGGCTTCGGCACCGTGCATGGCATCACGCTCGGCTTCGGCATCACGCTGATCGGCGAGGCCGTCGACTACTCGATCTACCTCTTCGTCCAGCCCGCCGCCGGCAGCCCCGCGGGCGCCTGGCGGCAGTCGGTCTGGCCGACCATCCGCCTCGGCATGCTGACCTCGGTGTGCGGCTTCGCGGCGCTCGTGCCGTCGGGCTTTGAGGGACTCGCGCAGCTCGGCGTCTTCTCCATCGCCGGGCTCGTTGCGGCGGCGCTGGTGACGCGCTTCGTGCTGCCCGAATGGCGCCCGCCCGCCCTCGCGCTGCGCGATCTCACCGCGCTCGGGCACACCATCTGGACGCTGCTCGCGAGACTGCGGGCCGCACGCGCGGCCCGCGCAGCCCCCGCGCTCATCGCCCTCGCCGCCGCCCTCGCGCTCCTCCTTGATCGCCACACCCTCCTCAGCCGCGAGCTCGCGGACTTGAGCCCGATCCCGGCGGCGGCGCAGGAGCTCGACGCGCGCCTGCGCGCCGATCTCGGCGCCCCCGATGCGCGCTACGTCGTCATCGTGCCAGCGTCCGATCGCGGCGCCGCGCTCGATGCCGCGCAGGCGGTGGCGCTCGCGCTCACGCGCCTCACGACCGCGGGCGTCATCGGCGGCTTTGAGTCGCCGACGCGCTACCTGCCGGGACCGGCGGCGCAGCGCGCGCGCCAGGCGAGCCTGCCGGCACCCGATACGCTCGCCGCGCGGCTGCCGCCTGCCCTGGAAGGGTTTCCGGTCAGCGCCGGGCGGCTCGCGCCGTTCGTTGCGGACGTGGCGGCGGCACGCAGCGCACCGCTCGTCGCCACGGCGGATCTCGCCGGCACGCCGCTAGCGGCTGCGACGGATGCACTCCTCGTGGGCAGCGGCAAGGCGGCGAGCGCGTTCCTGCCGATCACGCCGCCCGATGGCGGCGAACTCCCGGCGGCGGCACTCGCAGAGCTGAGCACCGCGGTCGCGGCGGCCGCGCCGGCCGCGCGCCTCCTCGACCTCAAGGCCGAAGCCGATGCGCTCTACGCGCACTACCTCGCACAGGCGGTCTCGCTGTCGCTCGCCGGGCTCGCGGCCCTCGTGCTGCTGCTCGTGATCGCCTGCTCGCCCGCGCGCGCGCTGCGTATCGTCGCGCCGCTGGCGCTCGCCGTGCTCACCGTGGCCGCGGGACTTGCGCTCGCGGGTGAGCGGCTCGGAATCCTGCACGTCGTCGGCATGCTGCTCATCGTCGCGGTGGGCTCGAACTACGCGTTGTTCTTCGATCGTCTTGGCGCGTCTGAGGCCGCCGTGCCGCGCACCCTCGCCTCGCTCCTCATCGCCAATCTCGCCACCGTCATGGGCTTCGGCGTACTGGCCTTCTCCGCCGTGCCGGTGCTGGCGGCCCTCGGGCGTACCGTCGCGCCCGGCGCGCTCCTGGCACTCCTGTTCGCGGCGCTGCTCGCGCCGCTGCCGCTGCCGCTGCACGCGCGCGCCGCCCCGGCGAGCGCCGCGTGATGCGCGTGCTCTACGAGCCGGCGCGCAGCGGGCTCGCGGCCGCGCGCCGCGTGCTGCTCCTCCCGCCGGCCTACGCGCGGGCGGAGGATTTCCTGAGTGCAGGATTCGTTGCGGCCGTGCGCGAGCGCGCCCTCGAGCTCGACGTGGCTCTGGTCGAGCCGCAATTCGAATCGGTCACCGATCGCAGCATCCTCGATGAGCTCGATGCGCTGATCAATGCGGCGCGCCGCGAAGGCTGCACCGAGTTGTGGCTCGGCGGCATCTCGCTCGGCGCCTACCTCACGCTGGGTTGCGCGGAGCGCCACCCGGGCGCGATCGAGGGCTTGTGCCTCTTTGCCCCCTATCTCGGCAGCCATCTCATCACGGGCGAGATCGAGCGCGCCGGGGGGCTCGAGGCCTGGGAGCCCGGGGAGATCGCGCCCGAGGATGAGGAGCGGCGGATCTGGCGCTTCCTCAAGCGCCACACCCACGGCACGCCGCCGATTCACTTAGGATTGGGACGCGATGACCGCTATCGGGCGCGCCACGAGACACTCGCCCGCGCGCTCGGGGCGCAGCGTGTCGAGTGGGTGCCGGGCGGCCATGAGTGGCCCGTGTGGCGAAGACTCTGGGAGGGTTTTCTCGATGTCCGCATCAACCCCTCCGCCGCCTGATGTGCCGCCAGGAGGCGCCTACCGGCCGTCGGCGCTGATCCGCGGCTCGGTCGCGCTGCACCTCGCGGCCGCGGCGGGGTTCGCGCTGCGCCCGCCGCTGTGGCCCTGGGCGCTCGGCGCCGTGGTCGCCGATCACCTGGCGCTCACGGCGGCGGGACTCGTACCGCGCTCTCACCTCCTCGGCGCCAACTGGACACGCCTGCCGGCGGCCGCCGCGGCGCGCGGCGAGGTCGCGATCACCATCGACGACGGTCCGGACCCCGAGGTCACGCCCGCGGTGCTCGCGCTTCTCGAGCGCCAGGGCGTGCGGGCGAGCTTTTTCTGCGTGGGCGAGCGCGTCACGCGTTTCCCGCAACTTGCGCGCGACATCGTCGCGCGCGGTCACAGCATCGAGAACCACAGCGAGCATCACCTGCACCGTTTCTCGCTCCTGGGGCCGCGCGGCATGCGCGCCGAGGTCGAGCGCGCCCAGGCCTCGATCGCCGCCGCGACCGGGGTGGCGCCGCGCTTCTTCCGCGCGCCGGCGGGCCTGCGTAACCCCTTCCTCGCGCCCGTACTGGCGCGGCTCGGGCTCGATCTCGTCAGCTGGACGCGGCGCGGTTTCGACACCGTGAGCGCGGACGCCGCGCGCGTGCTCACGCGCCTCACCCGCGGCCTCGCTGCCGGTGACATCCTGCTGCTACACGACGGGCACGCGGCGCGCACCGCCGCCGGCGCGCCGCTCATCCTCGAGGTGCTGCCGCCGCTCATCACGGCGCTGCATCGCTCGCAGCTCACCCCCGTCACGCTGCGCGCCGCGGCCGCATGAGCACCGAGCCCGTGATCGCGGCGCTGATCGAGGCGGCCAGCGACCCTTACCGCCGCGCGGGACGTTTCGCCTGGCACTTTGCGCGTGGCAAGCTGCGCGGCGACCCGGCCTTCGCGGCGATCCTGCGCGAGGGACTCCTGACAGGCAGCACGCAAATTGTCGATTTGGGCTGCGGGCAGGGGCTGCTTGCAGCCTGGCTGCTGGCGGCGGCGGCGGCGCAGCGTGCGGGACGCTGGCCTCGGGACTGGCCGCCGCCCCCCGCGCCGGCGCAGCTGACCGGCGTCGACCTTAACCCAAGGGAAGTGGCCCGGGCGCGCACCGCACTCGGCGCGGCCGGGCAGTTCGTGCAGGGGGACATCCGTCACGTAGACTACGACCCGGTCGATGCGATCGTCATACTGGACGTGCTGCACTTCACCGACTACGCCGCACAGGAGGCGGTGCTGCGCCGCGCACGCGGCGCGCTCCGCGCCCGCGGCGTGCTGCTGCTGCGCGTCGCCGATGCCGAGGGAGGCTTCGGCTTCGTGTTGAGCACGTTCGTCGATCGCCTCGTGGCGCTGGCGCGCCGCGGCCGGCTGACCCGGCTCTTCTGCCGCCCGGCCCGCGAGTGGCGCGCGCTCCTCACAGGCCTCGGCTTCGAGACGCGCTCGCTCCCCATGAGCGCCGGTACACCCTTCGCCAACGTGCTGCTCGTCGGCAGGGTGCCGTGAAGCCGCTCGTCCTGACCGCCTTCACGGCGAGCAGCTGCCTCGGACGCGGGCTCGGCGCGCTACGCGCCTCGCTCGAAGCGGCGCGCAGCGGACTCGCCCCTTGCGCCTTCGAGACGGTCGAGCTCGCCACGTGTGTGGGCGAAGTGCCGGGAGTGGACGAGCGGCCGCTGCCCGAGGAGCTGCGCGAGTTCGAGTGCCGCAACAATCGGCTCGCGGCGCTGGGCTTACGCGAGGACGGCTTCGAGCAGGCGGTGCGCGCGGCGCTGCGCCGCCACGGCGCCCGGCGCATCGGCGTATGGCTCGGCACCAGCACCTCCGGCATCCTCGAGACCGAGCTCGCCTACCGGCGGCGCGACCCGGTGAGTGGCGCCCTGCCCGGCGATTTCCGCTACCGCGGCGCGCACAACACCTTCTCGGTCGCGGCCTTCGCACGCCGCGCACTGGGGCTCGAGGGACCGGCGGTCGTCATCTCCTCCGCCTGCTCGTCCAGCGCCAAGGTGTTCGCGAGCGCGCAGCGCGCCATCGCGGCGGGACTGGTCGATGCCGCGGTGGTGGGCGGCGTCGATTCGCTCTGCCTGACGACGCTCTATGGCTTCCACTCGCTGCAGCTGGTCGCGCGCACGCCCAGCCGCCCGTTCGATGTGGCGCGCGACGGCCTTTCCATCGGCGAGGCCGCGGCGTTCGCGCTGCTCGAGCGGGCCCCGGACTCCCCGCCCGCCGGGTCCGTGCTGCTGCTCGGCGCGGGCGAGTCGAGCGATGCCTGGCACATGTCCGCCCCTCACCCCGAAGGGCGCGGTGCGAGTGAGGCCATGCGCGCAGCGCTCCGCGCGGCTCACCTTGCCCCCGGCGACATCGACTACATCAACTTCCACGGCACCGGCACGCCGAGCAACGACGCCGCCGAGGCGCGCGCGGTTGCGGGGGTCTTCGGCGCCCGCATACCCGGGAGCTCCACCAAGGGCGCCACCGGCCACACGCTCGGGGCGGCCGGCGGACTCGAGGCCGTCGTGTGCGCGCTCGCCCTGCGGCACGGCTTGATGCCCGCGGGAGTCAACACCCGCGACGTCGACCCGGCGCTCGGCGTCGAGTACCTGCTCGAGAACCGCCGCGCGCCGCTACGCCACGTGCTGAGCAACTCCTTCGGTTTCGGCGGCTCGAACTGCAGCCTGATATTCGGCAGAGCCGCATGAGCGCGCCGCTCAGTGCCTGGGTCGGAGGCGTCGGCCTCCTGGGTCCTGGACTCCCCGACTGGCCGGCCGCAGTCGAAGTGCTCGCCGGCCGCGCGCCGTACCAGCCGAGTGCGACCGTGATCCCGCCGCTTCAGTGTCTGCCGCCCGCCGAGCGGCGCCGCACCGGCAAGGTGGTGCGACTCGCGCTCAGCGTCGGACTCGAAGCGGTCGCGCGCGCGGGCGCGGATGCCGCGCAGCTGCCGGCGGTGTTCTCCTCCTCCGGGGGCGACGGCGAGAACTGTCACGAGATCTGCCAGGTGCTCGCCGGGCCCGAACGGCAGATCTCACCGACCCGCTTTCATAACTCGGTGCATAACGCCGCCTCCGGCTACTGGGGCATCGCCACCGGAGCCACGCCCGCGGCCAACGCGCTCTGCGCCCATGACGCGAGTTTCGCCGCGGGGCTCCTCGAGTCGCTGGTGCAGCTCTCCATCGCTGAGACAGCCGTGCTGCTCATTGCCTATGATGCGGACTACCCGCAGCCGATGCGCGCCGTGCGGCCGATCCCGGATGCCTTCGGTGTCGCGTTGCTGCTGACGCCGGCGGGGGCACCGAAGTCGCTGGCGCGCCTCACGATGCGGCCCGATCCGGCGGCGGTCGCGGCGGCGATGATGCCCGACGCACGGCTCGAAGCGCTGCGTGCGCAGGTGCCGGCGGCCCGCAGCCTCCCGCTGCTTCAGTGGCTGGCGCGGGCGCGGCCGGGGACCGTCGCGATCGACTACCTGGAAGAGCAGCGCGTTACGATCGAGGTGAGCCCGTGCCCCTAGACCGGCAATGGATCGAGCAGCACATCCCGCACAAGGGACGCATGTGTCTCCTCGATGAGGTGCTGTCGTGGGATGCCACCCGGATCCGCTGTCGCAGCATGACCCACCGCGCCGGCGACAATCCGCTGCGCGCGCACGGCCGGCTCGGCTCCGCCTGCGGCATCGAGTACGCGGCCCAGGCGATGGCCGTGCACGGCGCACTGATCGCGGCGAGCGCGCCGCTCTCGAGCACCGTCTCGAGCCACGTGCGCGGCAGCATCGGCGCCACGCTCGGCTATCTCGCGAGCGTCCGCCACGTGGCGCTCAATGTCGCGCGGCTCGACGACCTCGACGAGGAGCTCATCGCCGCCGCCGAGCGCGTCACCGGGGATGGGCGCACGGTGCTCTATGAGTTCGCCGTCTCGGCGGGCGCGCGCGTACTGCTCTCGGGACGCGCCAGCATCGTGTTCGACGCGGCCTTCGGCGCGCAGCCGATGAGCACCGGGGCACACGCATGAGCGAGGGCCGGCGCGCACTGGTCACGGGCGGGAGCGGCGCCATCGGCAGCGCCATCTGCCGCCGGCTCGCCCGCGAGGGCCACCACGTGTACGTGCACTGCCATCAGGCCGTCGGCGTCGCCGAGGCGCTGGTGCGCGACATCCTCACCGCCGGCGGCCGCGCCGAGGCCGTGCGCTTCGATATCACCGATACCGAGGCGACACGGCGAGCGCTCGAGGCGGCGCTCGAGGCCGGCCCGATCCAGATTCTCGTCAACAACGCCGGCGTACACGATGACGCGGTGCTGCCCGGCATGAGCGCGGCGCAGTGGCACCGGGTGATCGACGTCTCGGTCAATGGTTTCTTCAATGCGACGCAGCCGCTGCTCCTGCCGATGATCCGCGCGCGCTGGGGCCGGATCGTGAGCGTCTCCTCGGTCGCGGCGCTCATCGGCAACAAGGGCCAGGTGAACTATGCCGCCGCCAAGGGCGCGCTCAACTCGGCCACCAAGGCGCTGGCTCTCGAAGTCGCGACGCGCGGCGTCACCGTGAACGCGGTCGCCCCGGGCATCATCGCAACACCGATGACCGACGGACTGTTCGATGCCGCGGCCGTCGAGCGGCTGGTGCCGATGAATCGTCTCGGCAGTCCCGAGGAGGTCGCCGGGGTCGTCGCGTTCCTCGTGTCGGCGGATGCCGCCTACGTCACCGGGCAGGTGCTCTCGGTGAGCGGCGGCATGGCGTAAGCTCAGTCGCCGACCTGCGCGAGCTGCGTGAGCAGATTCGCGGTGAGCACCGCGGCAGTCCCGCAGGCCATCGCCGGATGCAGACGCTTCAGATGCAGCGTGTCCACCGCGGCGCATAGCACAACCACCGCGGCCGTGGTCGCGGCGGCGATCGCCAGATCCCAGTCGCTCCCCGGCAGCACATATTCTGCAATCCGACCGACCGCGGGAGGCAGCAGCGCCACCGTTGCAGTCAGCATCAGCCGCTTGTGCACGTCCGGGCGTCGCCGCCACACGAGAGCCGCGCACACCAGCGCGCCAAATACCCACAGGCTCAGTCCATCGAACTCGACGAATATGCGCCCGAAGCGCAGCGGGCCAGCCTCCGGGAAGCGCCGCTGAATGGCCGCCGCCACCGTGAGCGAGCCGAACGCGACGATGAGGGGGGCAAGCGCCGCACCCGCGCGTCCCAGTCGACGGTGCAGATCCGGCCGGCGGCGGGCGATCAGCAGCGCCTGGGTCACAAACAACACGATCCACGCGCTCATCAGGATCCCGTGAGCGTGCACCAGCGGGGTGATCGCGCGCACGTGGAAGAAGAAGCCCCGCAGGTAGTAGCTGCGCGCAAAGCCTGCGAGCACCAGGGTCGCGACCGCCAGCGCCGCCCACGAATACACGCGCTCCGGGGCCTTCAGCCGGGGCGCGATCGCATTCACGCTGAACGAACCCTATCGTCCATCTAACCCCCGAACAATCTGTGCACGATCAGCAACCACGCAGGTGTCAGCACCGCCAGATAGCTCAGCTGGAAGGCGGCGATGACTGCGAGCGCGCCCCAACCAAGCACCGGGTGCAGTCTGCCGTGGCGCAGCGTATCGGCGAGCACGCAGGCTGCGATGCAGGCGTAGAACGCCAGCAGCTGCGGCACCGGTCCGTGCGCGAACAGCGTTGCAGCGCGCGCCGCGGCCGGTCCGCCGGCCGCCAGCCTGTCGGGATCGCCGCGCCGGCTGGCGCGTTCACGGCTGTGCCGCCGCCGCGTTCCAGATGTCGACGGCGCACTTCCAGGAGCCGTCCGGCTCCTTTCTCCACACCGCCACGGCCTTGTTCTGCTCGACGACCGCCCGGCCCTCGGGCGTGGTCAGACGGATGGTATCGGTGCCCACGGCGTAGGCGAGCTCACCCGACTTCGCTACCCAGATGCGGTCGGTGACCCAGGTGATCGAGAAGTCCGGGATCGCGAAGGCTCCGGCGATGTAGTGTCGCAGCGCCTCCTTGCCCACGATCGGTGGCCCGCCGGGCGGCATCATGTAGACATCGTCCGACCAGAAGGAAACGGTGCGCTCGAGGTCGTGCGCCTGGGTCGCGGCGAGCCAGCGCGCATCGGTGGCGCGAATCGCGGCCTCTTCCCTCCGCGCATCGGGGCCGGGGCCGGGCGGGCTCCGGCAGCCCGCGAGCACCGCGAGGAGAGAGGCAATGGCGTACAGGCATCGTTTTCTCATGACAGCTCCTCGAGATCGCGCGCGCGGTCTTTGCCCGCGCGCGCCTGGTGCTAGCGGCGCGCGGCCAGGGTCAGTGCGCGCTCGAACTCGTGGCTTTGCACGGCGGCCGGGCCGTGACCCGCGAGCGCGAGCAGAGCGGATTCGTCCGAGGTCGGGTCTGCGCCGCCCAGCACCAGGTCCGTGCAACCGGCAAGCGAGGCGAGTAACACGACGATCATTGTCGAGAGGTAACGCATCTTCATGGGTGTCTCCGGGGTATCGGGAGTTTGCGGGCTCAGCCGGCCGGGCCACGCGGCCCGACCGGCGGGCCATGAGCGCCTACTGCTTCACGTAGACGGCGGTCGTCTTCTCGCTCGCCTGACCCGGGTTCCAGTTGGTGTCAGTGAAGGAGGCTCCGTCGGCAGCAATGGTCTGAACGCCGATGCTGTCCGGCTTGCCGTTGATCTTCATCGTGTATTGGATCTTGGTGGCGCTGACACGCTTGAAGCTGATGGTCGCACCGGGAGGCATGCCCGGTCCGGTGAGCGGATAGTCCTTGTCGTTGGCGCTGCATTCGACCGACACCTTCATGTCCGGAATGTCGTAGTGCAGGACGCCCGCGGCCGGCGAGGAGATGATGAAAGTCTGCGGTCCGGTGGGATGGTCACCTTGGTGGTCCGCCACGTGCCGATCAGACCTTCGGCGCCGCTGACTCGGCTGAAGACATCCTCCTCGTGGAAATCCTGCCCGTCAGGCCGCGTGCCGGTGAACGTCATGGTGAGCGTCTTGCCGTCCTCGGAGAGCGCGACGTGCCCCTTCGCGTGCACCTTGCCTGCGGCGCGCGTGACGGTGTCCCAGGCGTTCTTGCCGGCGGCGCTCCATGCCGTCGTTCGATCGGCCCAGGTCTTGTATTCCTTGCCGTCAAGTCCGAAGTCGAAGCTCGCAGTACTGCCGTCCTCGTAGTGCAGCATTCCGCCGGGCCGCTCCGAGTAGCTGAACGTCTGGCCGGTGAGATGACTCTTGGCGGCATCGAGCTTCCAGGTCCCGTTCCAGGGACTGTCGGCGGCGTACGCGGCGCCGCCCGGCAGTGTCAGCAATGCGCAGATGATCAAGGTGGCTCTCATGATGTGACTCCCAGTGTTGTGGTGACGTGCGCGCGCTCCCATGCCCCGGCGCGCGAAATCAGGGCGGTGCGGCGGCGGCCTCCGATGCGATCACCAGGAAGCTGCCGCTCCAGAACTGTTCGTAGTCCTCGCTCTGCACGTAATGACTCACCGAGCCCACGTAGTGCGTCTGCCCTGGGCGTACCTCGATGGTCACTAAGCCGCCGCTCGCGGCGCGGATGGCGCCCGCATGCACCGCGGCGGAGCAGATCGAGGAGCCGTCGGTGTAGGGGCCGCTGCCGATCACCTGCCCGGGCACGGGCTTGCCGGGCGGACAGTGGAAGCGGAAGCGCTCGCCGTTGAGGCCGCGCAGGTTCAGATCGAGCGGGCTGGCGCGCCAGTCGACCTCGTGCACTGCGGGAGCGGGCGCAAGGGTGGCGCTCGTGAGCGCGGCCGCCGCCAGAGGGGGAGCGAACAGCGCGCACAGCAGCCCGAGGCACTCGAGCCAGCGATGCTGTATAGCCGACATCCCTCACCCCCTTGCGCGCTGTAAGGCGCGATCCCGATACCTGCGCTTGACGGCGCGGGAGGTTGGGCCGGCGGGGCAGATCTGTCGCTGCCGTGCGGGTGGGAGTTTTCTGGCAAACTTCCTGCCGGCCGACGGAAGGTCTTAAGTCCATGTCTGCGCTGGAAAACCCGGTGTATCGATTCGCAGGCTTCACGCTCGAGCCGGCGGAGCGACGGCTGTCCGAGGCCGGCAGGCCCGTCGCACTCACGCCCAAGGTGTTCGACACCCTGGTGTTGCTGGTGGAGCGTGCGGGTCACGTGGTCAGCAAGGACGAGCTGATGAAGCTGCTGTGGCCGCGCGGCTACGTGGACGAGTCGAACCTCACCAAGCACATCTGGCTCATCCGCCGCGCACTGGGTGACGGCGAGCACGACTCACGCTTCATCGAGACGGTGCCGAAGCTCGGCTACCGCTTCGTCGCGCCGGTCGCGACGGGGGGCAGCGTCCCGCTCGAATCGGCGGTGGCGGCGCCGCCCGGCGAGGCAGCGACGGCCGCCGCCGCGCCCGCCGCCACTCCCGTGGCCGCACCACCCGCGCGCCGGCCGCTGCCGCGCCGCTGGCTGATGACGACTGCGGCGGGGGCGGTGCTGCTGCTTCTCGGCATCGGCTGGCGGCTCGCCGTCGGACCGCACTCGCGCGCCGTCAGCGGGCCACCGCGGTCACACCGTCGCGCTGGTCGGTTTCAGCAACCTCTCCCGCAATCCCAAGGATGCCTGGCTCGCACCGGCCCTGAGCGAGATGCTCGGCTCTGAGCTGAGTGTCGCCGACAACGTGCAGGTGGTTCCGGACGAGCTGGTGCGCGATGCGAGCGCGGACCTGTCTGCGCCGGCCGCCGGCGGCTACTCGACTGCGACGCTCGCACGGCTGCGCCAGCGCCTGGATGCGGACTACGTGATCAGCGGCAGCTATCTGGTCGCCGGCTCGGCGGACAACGCCCCATTGCGTGTCGATATCGCATTGCAGGACACGCGCAGCGGAGCGCTGCTGGCGGCCGTGTCCGATCAGTCGGCGGTCTCGGGCCTGATCCCGCTCGCGGCACAGGCGGGCACGACGCTGCGCGGCAAGCTCGGCGCGCGCCTCCCGGATGCGCAGACTCTCGGGCTCGTCCCCAACGCCCAGCCGCCGAATCTCGATGTGGCGCGGCGGCTCGGTTTTGCACTCGATGCCCTGCAGCACTATGACGCCGCGCGGGCGCGCGATGAGCTCCTCGAGGCGGTGGCCGAGGCACCCGGCTACGCGCCCGCCTACGCCTACCTCGCCCAGGCGTGGGAGGCGCTGGGGTTTCGCGACAAGGCGCTGGCGGCCGCCGAGCAGGCGGCGCAGAAAGCGGCCAACCTGCCGCCGGAGCAACGCCTGCAGACCGAAGCGGTCGTCTACGCCGCGCACGCCAAGTGGAGCAAGGCCGCCGACGCCTGGCGTGCGCTGATCCGCCTGCGGCCTGCGAGCATCGAGTACCGCCTGCAGGCCATCGACGCCCAGATCGCGGCGGGCGCGCTGCTGGGTGCGCAGGCGACGCTGGCGGAGCTCGGACGGCTGCCGGACGCCGCCGATGACCCGCGCGTCGAGCTTGCGCAGCACGCGTCGCGGCGGCGCTCGATGACGCCCGTGGAAGCGAGCAGCATGCCGCCGGCGCGTTGCGCCTCGCGCAGCAGCACGACGCGGCCGGACTCGTGGCCGACGCCGAGCTTGCGCTCGCCGGCGCACGCACTCATCTCAACAAGAACGAGGAGGCACGCGCGAGTCTCGTCGCGGCGATCGCCGCTTACCGTTCGATCCGCAATCCGCGCGGCGAGGCGAGCCGCGCGCACCGACCTCGCGCAGGCACTCGGCAATCTCAATCGCAACCAGGAGGCGCGCGAGGAGTTCCAGCAGGCCATGGAGCTCGATCGCAGCATCGGCGATCTCGCCGGGATAGCTGCGGTCTATCGGGACCTGTGCAACATGCTGTGGCTGGCGGGCGATCGCGACGGCGCACAGGCTGCGGCGCGCGACTCGCTCGAGCTCGCCCGCGAAACCGGCGACCTGGCGCTGCAGGCCTGGACGCTGCAGGCGCTGGCCACGATTGCCTCCGATGAGGCGGCGAGCGATGAGGTACTGGGCGAGTACCGCGAGGTCGTGGCACTCAACGTGCGCGCCGGTCGATCAGACGTCCTGGCCGCTCGCCAACATCGCCGACGTGCAGCGAATGCGCGGCGAGCTCGAGGCGGCGCGCGCGACCTGCGGCCGCGCGATGGCGGAGGCGGCGCCGCTTAGTGATCCGCAGTTCGCGATCTTTGCCGGCTTCACCTGCGCACTGATCGAAAGCGACCGTGGCAACGCGGCCGGCGCGCGTGCCGGGTTCGAGGAGGTCATCCGCCGCGTCGGCAATGGTGGGGACTCCAGCTATCGCTACAACTCGCTCATGATGCTCGGCGCAGCTCGCCATGGATGAGGGCCGCTGCGAGCGCCGCACGCGAGCATCTCCAGGAGGCGAGCCGCGGCTTTGCCGCCGCGGAGGAGCGTACCGGGGAAGCGGACGCCGAGGCGATGCTGGCCCTGTGCGCGCAGACGCTCGGCGACACCGCGGCGCGCGACCGGGCGCTGGAGCGTGCGCGCACGTTGCGCCAGTCCATGACCTCCCGCCAGGAGGTCTACGTGGTGGACATCGCGATGGCGCGCATCGGTGATGCGGCGCACGCCGACCCGAAGTCCGCGGAGCGGCTGCTGGCCCTGGCAGCGGACGCCGAGCATCGCCACTGGCTGGGCTGGTCGCTGGAGGCGAAGCTCGCCGCCTGGGAGCTGCTGCGCGCCGCGGCAGGCAGACAGCGCGCCGGCATTACGCCGCGACATCGAGAGCACCGCGCGGCGCCACGGCTTCGGCCGGATCCTGACGCTCCTGGCACGTGATGATGCCGGCTCGCCGCCCCACGCGTGAGCCATAGGGACCTGCGGCGGGCCCGTGGCAACGCGCGGCGTGTTGTAGACTCAGCCGCATAATTGCTCATAAGTGTTGGGGGATCCCAATGAGTTCGCGAACCGCCGCCGGGTTGGTCGTCCTCTCGCTCACGCTGCTCGCGGTGCCAACGGGGGCTGCCGCGGCGGCGGCGACCGACACCCCTGCCGCAGAGCCCGCCTCCGCCGCGCAGCTCATCGAGAGCCTCGGCCTGCACGTCGCATCGACTCCGGTGCGCGAGCGAGGCGGCTGGCGGCCGCCGCGCGTCATCCTCGTCAACCACTCCGCGCACGACCTCCTGCCGCAACTGCGGCAGACCGCGCCCGCGGCGCGGATCATCGACATCGACGCGGCGACGCCCGCGGACATCGCGGCGGCGGATGCCACCATCGGTGTGTGCACGGCGCCGGTGCTGAAGGCCGCCACGCACCTTCAGTGGATTCAATGGCCCGCGGCCGGCGTCGAGCGCTGCGTGGCGCAGCCGCTGCTGCGCGAGCGGGCACCGCTCGTCACCAACCTGCAGCGCACCATGGGACCCGAGCATCGCCGAGCACGTCATCGCGCTGATGCTGGCGCTGAGTCGTCACTTCGAGGAGTTCTACCGCGAGCAGGCCCAGGGCCACTGGGAGCCGTTTGAGTCAGCGCCCGAGCTTCAGGATATCGGCGGCAAGACCGTGCTGATCGCGGGACTCGGCGGCATCGGCACCGAAGTGGCCCGGCGCGCCCATGCTCTCGGCATGCGCGTGGTGGCGACCCGCGCCAGCGGCCACGAAGGGCCGGACTTCGTGAGCTACGTCGGGCTGCCGGACGAGCTCGTCAAACTCACGCGCGACGCGGACTTCGTGGTCAACTGCCTGCCGCTCACCCCGGAGACGACCGGCATCTACAACAAGGAGTTCTTCGCGGCCATGAAGCGCTCCGCCTACTTCATCAGCATCGGGCGCGGCGGCAGCACCGTGACGGCGGACCTGCTAGCCGCCCTCGCCGCGGGCACCATCGCCGGGGCAGGACTTGATGTCGTCGATCCGGAGCCGTTGCCGCCCGACAGCCCGCTGTGGCACGCGCCGCATCTCATCATCACTCCGCACGTCGCGGCCAACACCGCCGTTGCGGAGCAGACGCGCGATGCGGTGCTGGTCGAGAATCTGCGCCGCTACGTCGCCGGCGAGCCGATGCTTTCGGTGGTGGACATTTCCAGGGGGTACTGAGAACCGCGCGCCGCGGCCCGTCCGCGGCTCACCGAGGCCGCGCGCCGCGTGCGCCCCGCGCCCCGAGCCAGCCGATGATCCGCTGCGGAATCTCCTCGCGCGCCTTGCGGCTTACGTACATGCCGATGTGACCGGTGTCGATCGCACAGGCGGTGTAGTCGCGGCTGCCGACGAGGCGCCCCATTACCGCGCAGGCGGCCGGCGGCACGATGTGATCGGCGCTCGCGTAGAGGTTGAGGAGCGGTGCCCGGACGCTCTTTAAATCCACGGCGCGGCCGCCGAGCTCGAGCGTTCCGCGGATCAAGCGGTTTTCCTGGTAGAACCAGCGCACGAACTGCGTGAGCGCCACGGCCGCCTGCGGCGGGCTGTCGAAGATCCAGCGCTCCATGCGCACGAAGTCCTCCACCGCGCGCTGATCGGCGCCGCCGGTGAGCAGGCGCACGTACTTCTGCTGGGTCAGACGAAACGGCATGAGCGCAAGGAACAGTGCGTTCAGGAGGTCACCCGGCACGTTGCCGGCTTGCGCGAGCAGCTCGGTGTCGATGTCGCGCATCCATTTCGAGAGCAGGTCATCGGGCGTCTGAAAGTCCACCGCCGTGGTGAGCGTGACGAGATTGGCCACCTGCGCCGGGTGCAGCGCGCTGTAGCAGAGGCTGAAGACCCCGCCCTGGCACACGCCCATGAGATCGAGCGAGTCGATCCCATGCGCAGCGAGGATGTGGCGCACGCACCCGCCCAAACCCTGCTCGAGATAATCGTTGAGCTCGCGCAGCCGGTCGCCGTCATCCGGATCGCCCCAGTCGACCATGTAGACCTGGAAGCCGGCACTGAGCAGCCGCCGGATGAGCGAGGTGTCGGGCTGCAGATCGAGGATGTAGGGACGATTGACGAGCGCGAAGCACACGAGCAGCGGCCGCCGCCGGGCGCGTGGCGCGCCTGCAAGCGGCAGGTACTCGTAGAGCGTGGTCTTCTCCTCGCTCCACACCGCTCGCCGCGCCGAGCAGCCGACTTCGACGTCGCGCGCCAGGCGCAGCCGCGCGAGGGTCTCGGCCGCGCGGGCGCCGAGGTCGGCGAAAAGGCCCGCGGGACCGGTGCGCGGATCGCTCAAGAGCGCCCGCGGCGGCCCGCACGAGCCCGTCGCGGTGCGGCGGGGCGGCGCTTGGCAAGGGCCTTAGGTTTGGGTGCGGCCTTGCGCGGCGCGGCCTTGCCCGGCGGTGCGCTCGGGCGTGGCGCGGCAGTGCGCTCCTTGAGCTGCTGGCGGAGTTCCCGCAGCTGCCGCTGCAGCGCATCCGCCTCCTCACGCGTCGGCAGCCCCCACGCCCGCGCCAGCGCATCGGCCTGCCGGCGCTGCGCGAGGAGGAGCGCCGTGGCGGTGTTGGCGAGCTGTGCCTGGAGGCGGCAGAAGTCGTCCTTGCGCACGGTCGCCGCGTAGGCTTCCTCCGCGCATTGCACCCAGGTCTCGTAGAGGGCGAGCGCCCCTTCCGAGGTGAGGCCCGCCGCCCCCGTGCCGCCCACACGCGCGGTGAAGCGCTGCGCCGAGTCCTGGGCGATCTCGCCCCAATAGCGCGCCAGCTCGCCCTGCAGAGACCCCAGCTTCATGAGGAGCTCCCAGGCGCTCTGCGCCTCCGAACCGTGCCCCGCGGCGGCCGGCCCGAGCGGCACCGCCCCCGGCGGCCAGCCGGGCGATCCTCCCGGAAAGCCCGCCGCGGCGGCCAAGGAGGCACCGGCGCCGGATGAACCTTTGAGCCACTGCTCGAACTGCCCGGCGAGTTGCGCACCGAGCGTGCTCAAGTCCGGGGCCTGCCCCGCGGCCGCCGCGGGCACCGTAGTGAAGGCCTTCAACAGCTCGAAGAAGCGCCCCGCCGCGGCGGTGAACGCGGCGTCGGAGCCGAGGCCGGTCGCAAAGGGGTTTCCGATCATGTATGCACTGCGGAAATGTTGGGAGATCGGGGGCTCGAGGCGAGTTCTGAATTCTGGATTTTGCTAGGAAAAACAGCCTTCCGAAAGGGGGCTCGGGCCGCCCGGCAGGGCGTGATGCAGGTCATTGTGCGCCGCATACACCCACGCTAGTATCCGTCGCCGATACCAAGTCCGAAAGGCTCCGCCACCATGGCCGAAGAGCGACTGATACGCAAATACGCCAACCGCCGTCTCTACGACGCGCAGGACAGCCGTCACGTGACGCTCGACGACCTGCGCAAGCTCATCGCGGGCGGCGAACGCATCAAGGTCATCGACGACAAGGGCGGCGACGACCTGACGCGCAGCGTCCTGCTGCAGATCATCGCCAGCCAGGAACAGTTCGGCACCCCGGTCTTAAGCACGCAGCTGCTCGAGGCCATCATCCGTTTCTACGGCAATCCGATCCAGCAGATGCTGACCACCTATCTCGAGCGCAGCATCGGGGGGCTGCTGCGCCAGCAGAACGTGATGCAGGCCGAGATGGCCAAGGTGCTCGAGACGCCGATGGCTCCGCTCGCCGAGATGACGCGGCAGAACATGGAAATGTGGGCAAAGATGCAGGCGTCGATGCTCTCGGCCTTCTCCCCGACCCCTTCGGCCACGGAGGCCGACAAACCCTCGACCCCGGGCGGCGGCAAGCGCCGCAGCTGAAGGCCGGCGACGGCCCGAATCGGGGGTGCGGTGCGGCCCTCGACGCCGAGGCCGTGCCAGGCCCGAGGGAGCCCCAGGCAAAACCCCAGGAGTAATCGCAAGGTGGACGTTCGCGGTAAGACCATTCTCGTGACCGGCGCGGGCCGCGGCATCGGCCGCTCGCTCGCTCAGCATTTCGCCAGCAAGGGCGCGCAGCTTGCGCTCCTCGACACCAACGACGCCGACCTCGCGGAAACGCGCGCGAGCTGTGTGCAGCTCGGGGCCACGGCGCGCCCCTACGTCGCCAACGTCGCCGACGAGGCGAGCGTGGTCGGCGCGGTCGATCAGGTAACGCGCGACTTCGGCCGTCTCGACGGGCTGGTCAACAACGCCGGCATCGTGCGCGATGCCATGCTGCTCAAGATCAAGGACGGGCAGGTCGTGGGCAAGATGACGCTCGAGCAGTGGCAGTCGGTCATCGACGTCAATCTCACGGGCGTGTTCCTGTGCGCGCGCGAGGCGGCCGAGCGCATGGTCGCGCTCGGGCACGGCGGCGTGATCGTCAACATCTCGAGCGTCTGCCGCGCGGGGAATGCGGGCCAGACCAACTACAGCGCCGCCAAGGCGGGTGTGATGGCGATGACGGTCGTGTGGGCGAAAGAGCTCGCCCGTCATGGCATCCGCGTCGGCGCGGTGGCGCCGGGCTTTGTGCGCACGCCGATGGTCGAGGGCATGAAGCCCGAGGCGCTCGCACGCATGACCGCGCCGATTCCGCTCGGCCGCCTCGGCGAGCCCGAGGAGATCGCGCACGCGGTCGGGTTCATCTTCGAAAACGATCTCTTCACGGGCCGCTGCCTCGAGGTCGACGCCGGGCTGCGCATCTAGGATCCTATTTAGGTGCAGTGCAAAATAAATGCACGAGATATAGATTGACGCATAATAACTATTGATAGGTAATTCAATCTATTATGACGTACGTATAACTCCTGACTCTTTCCGGCATATTTCTCTTGCACTGCATACAGAAATATGGATAATGCTCCTCCATGGAGACCCCATACAGGAGCATGAACATGACGACCTTCGACACCAGCACTCTGATCAATGCCACCCGTGACGCTTTCGCGCCGGTCCTCAAGGCCCAGCAGGAAGGCTTCAAGACCTTCGAGCGCCTCGCCCGCCTGCAGTACCAGTTCGCCGGGGACGTCCTCGAGTCGAGTCTGGCCCGCGTACACGCCAGCTTCCTGGCCAAGGACGCGACCGAGCTGATGAGCAAGCAGAACGAGCTCCACAGCCAGCTCGTCGAGAAGATGCAGGAGCGCATGCAGGAGTTCTCGACCGTCGCGACCGAGATCCAGTCGAAGTTCAGCCAGATTGGCAGCGAGATCGCGGCCAAGGCAGTGCCGGTCCGCAAGGCAGCCTGATATCTTGGCGGTATCCCGCGCCCGGGGGTGGCGACACCTCCGGGCGCGCTTTGTGGAGTCCGCCTTTGACCAGTCACACGAATAAGAAGGCCGATGCGCCCGCGGGCGCCGGCGCCGATCCCAAGATCGAGGTCGCGCGCAATCTGCGCGCCCAGCTTGCCGCGCTCACCGGCGGACTCGCACCCGATGACTACGCGCGCGCCTGGTGGGAGTGGTACCTCAACGTCGCCACCCACCCTCCCCGCCAGGCCGAGCTCGCGCGTAGCGCCTACGAGAAGATGCTCGACAGCTGGCACTTCGCTACGCGCGCCGCCGCCGGCGAGCCACTTCCCCCGGGACACGACGGCCAGGGCTTCGCCGACCCGGCCTGGAACGTCTGGCCCTTCAATGTCTATGCGCGCGCCTACAACAACTGGGCGAGCTGGTGGCACCAGGCGCTGACGCACCCGGGCAGCGCCGATCACGGGCTGTCGCGCGCCAGTTTCGCCGGCCGCCTGCTGATCGATGCGGCATCGCCCGCTAACTTCCTGCAGACCAATCCCGAGCTCCTGAAGCAAACCGTGGCCGAATCGGGCCACAACCTCATCCGCGGACTCAAGCACTGGTTCGAGGACGTCGAGCGCATGGCGAGCGGCCGCGGCCGCGCCTCGGCTGCCGGGCAGTTCGAGGTCGGCAAGGACGTGGCGGTGACGCCGGGCAAGGTCGTGTATCGCAACCGCCTGATCGAGCTGCTGCAGTACTCGCCCGAGACTCCCAACGTCTACGCCGAGCCGGTGCTGATCACACCGGCGTGGATCATGAAGTACTACATCCTCGATCTCTCGCCGCGCAACTCGCTGGTGCGCTTCCTGGTCGAGAAGGGCCACACGGTCTTCATGATCTCCTGGAAGAACCCCGACGCGACCGACCGCGACTTAGGCCTCGAGGACTACGTGCGGCTCGGTTTCCTCGAGGCGCTCGCCGAGGTGCGCGGCATCGTCGGTGATCACAAGGTGCACGCGGTCGGCTACTGCATCGGCGGAACGCTGCTCGCCATCGCCGCGGCCCTGCTCGCCGCGCGCCGCGACCCCGCGCTCGCCTCGGTGTCGCTGTTCGCCGCGCAGGCCGACTTCAGCGAGCCGGGCGAGCTCGCGGTGTTCATCACGCCGAGCCAGATCGCCATGCTCGAGGCCATGATGAGCAAGACCGGCGTGCTCGAGAGCGAGCGCATGGGCGGGGCGTTCGCGCTGCTGCGCTCGCGCGACCTCATGTGGAGCCCGGCGGTCGATCAATACGTCAAGGGCGAGCGCCCCAAGGTCAACGATCTCATGGCGTGGAACGCCGACGGCACGCGCATGCCGTGCCGCATGCATAGCGAGTACCTCGAGCGGCTGTATCTCAAGAACGAGCTGGCGAGCGGGGACTTCACGCTCGGCGGCGAGCCGGTGGACCTCAAAAAGCTGCATCTGCCGATGTTCGTGGTGGGGACCGAGACCGATCACGTCGCGCCCTGGCATTCGGTCTATAAGCTCCGCGGCCTGACGCGCAGCACCGACTACACCTTTCTCCTGACGAGCGGCGGACACAACGCCGGGATCGTGAGCGGACCGGTGCATCCCAAGCGGCGCCACCGGTTCCTCACCTGGTCGGATTCGACGACGACACTGACGCCCGAGGAATGGCACCAGCGCGCGCCGCTGCACGAGGGCTCCTGGTGGCCCGCGTGGGAGCACTGGCTCGCGACGCACTCGGCTGCCAAGCAGCTGCCCGCACGTGCCGTCGCCGCGCCCGCCTCGGGTGATCTCGGCGATGCACCCGGAACCTACGTGCGCGGCTGAGCGCGCGGCCGGGGCGGCGATGGACGCACGCCGCAAATCGGCGTAGTAATAAACAAAACGATGGGACAGGCCATGAGCACCCAGAAGAAGCGCATTGCTTATGTAACCGGCGGCATGGGCGGCATCGGCACCTCGATCTGCCGGCGTCTCGCCAAAGAGGGCTACACGGTGATCGCCGGCTGCGGCCCCGGCTCGCAGCGCAAGGATCGCTGGCTCGCCGAGATGCGCGCCGAGGGCCTGAACATCCACGCCTCGGAAGGCAACGTGTCGGACTGGGATTCCACCAAGCGGGCCTTCGAAGTGGCACGCGCCGAAGTCGGCGACATCGACATCCTCGTCAACAACGCCGGCATCACGCGCGACGGCATGTTCCAGAAGATGACGAATGAGATGTGGCGCCAGGTGATCGACACCAACTTGAACTCACTCTTCCATGTCACCAAGCAGGTCATCGACGGCATGCTCGAGCGCGGCTGGGGCCGCATCGTCAACATCTCCTCCGTCAACGGCCAGCGCGGTCAGTTCGGCCAGACCAACTACTCGACCGCCAAGGCCGGTATTCACGGCTTCACCATGGCGCTCGCCCAGGAAGTGGCCGCGCGCGGTGTCACGGTCAACACCGTCTCGCCCGGCTACATCGGCACCGACATGGTGAAGGCCGTCAAGCCCGAGCGCCTCGAGAAGATCGTGGCCGGCATTCCGGTCAAGCGGCTCGGCACGCCCGAGGAGATCGCCTCGATCGTCGCCTGGCTGGCGGGCGATGAGTCGGCCTTCGCCACCGGCGCCGACTTCTCGCTCAACGGCGGCCTGCACATGGGCTAGGGCGCGAGAGCCCGGCCGTGAAAATCTGCGTCGTCGGTGCCGGCGCCATCGGCGGCTTCCTCGGCACCCGCCTCGCACTCGACCCCGGCAACGCGGTCGCAGCGCTGGCGCGCGGCACGACGCTGGTGGCGCTGCGCGATCACGGCTGGCGGCTGCGTCAGGGGGGTGAGCTGCTCACGGCGCCGGCTGCCGCCGCCGCCGATGATCCGCGCGAGCTCGGCAGCCACGATCTGGTGATCCTCGCGCTCAAGGCGCAGTCGCTCCCCGCGCTCGCTCCGACGCTCGCGCCCCTCTTCTCTCCCGACACCCTGGTGCTGCCCGCCATGAACGGGGTGCCGTGGTGGTTCGGTGCCGGCACGCCCGCGCTCGCCGCGCGGCCGCTCGAGAGCGTCGATCCGGGCGGCGCCATCGCGGCGGCGATCCCGGTGAGCCGCGTGGTGGGCTGCGTTGTGCACGCGAGCGCCTCGGTAGCTGAGCCGGGGGTCACGAGTCATCGCATGGGCCGCGGGCTCATCGTCGGCGAGCCCACCGGGGGGGATTCGGCGCGCGTCACCCGCCTCGGCGAGCTTTTCACGCGCGCCGGATTCGAGGTGAGCTGTTCGTCGCGCATCCGCTACGACGTCTGGTACAAGCTCTGGGGCAACATGACCATGAACCCGGTCTCGGCGCTCACCGGCGCCACCACCGACCGCGTGCTGGATGATGAACTGGTGCGCAGCTTCTGCGCCGGCGCGATGCGCGAGGCCGCCGCGGTCGGCGCACGCATCGGGTGCGATGTGCGCGAATCGGCCGATGACCGTCAGACCGTGACCCGCAAGCTCGGCGTGTTCAAGACTTCGATGCTGCAGGACGTGGAGGCGAGCCGCTCGCTCGAGCTCGATGCGCTCGTCGGCGCCGTGCACGAGATCGGCGCCCGCGTCGGGGTTGCGACGCCCATGATCGATGCGCTCTTTGGACTCACGCGGCTCTTCGGCCAGGTGCACGGGCTCTACCCGCAGCGCCGAGCGCCCTGAGGCAGACACCCGCGGCACCCGCGACGCGCTCAACTTAAGCGAACGCGCGCCTCGTCCTCGCGGATCGTGGCCCCGGCACGCCACAGGTGCCACGCGGCCCACAGCCCCGTCGGCGCAAGGAGCAGCAGCGCCCAGCGCAGCGACTCGGGGCCGGCGTTGAAGGACGCAGCAAACCAGTCGCTCAAGGGTCCGACCAACAGCTGCGGCGCGAGGAACAGCAGAATCGCGCACGCCGTGGCGCGCATCCCGGCCGGCACCAGGAACGCCAGCCGCCAGCCGCCGGCATCCGCCGCCGCGCCGGCCACGGAGGTTCCGAGCCAGGCGCCGAGGCAGGCGCCGAGCGCATAGATCGTGAGCGCCAGCGGCCGGCGTTGCGGCGGGAAATTGTCCGCCACGATGGCGGTCGAGGGCGGCGTGCCGCCCGCCTCGCCGACGCCGACGGCAATACGCGCGAGCAGCAGCTGCCCGTAGCTGCGCGTCACACCCACAGCGAGGATGTTGCGCCGGTTCAACCGGTCGGCGAGCGCGGCGATCGGAATCCCGGCCGTCACGTAGAAGAAGACCAGCGCGGTACCGGTGAGGAACGCAATCCCCTTGTCGGAAAGCGCGAGCTCCTTGCGGATGGGCTCGATGAGCGTCGTGATCGAGAAGCGATCGGCGATGTTGAGCGCGTAGACCAGCGTCATGACGGCGAGCACGTACCAGCGAGCGCGGGGTGCGGCGCTCGCGGCGACACCGCTGTCCGTCACAGGCCGAAGGCCGCCGAGAGGATACGGCCCGCGGCGAGCAGCAGCATCACGGCGATCAGGGTGCGGGTGACCACCTGCGGCAGACGGATGACGATGCGCGAGGCGAGCAGGATCCCGGGGATGGAGCCGATCAGGAGGTACGCCAGCACCGGCAGGTTCACGTGCCCGAGCGCCGCATGACCGATGCCGGCGATCACCGTGACCGGCAGTGCATGCGCGATATCGGTCGCCACCAGTCGATCGGAGGAGAGCCGGTGCGGGTAGAGCCAGACGAGCGCCACCGTGCCGAGCGCACCGGCGCCGACCGAAGTGAGGGCGATGGTCACACCGATCAGCACTCCCGTGACGACCGTGAGCGCGAACTGCCAGCGCTCGGGGCGCTCCTGCGAGGCGGCGAGGCTGCGGCCCAGGTGCCGCAGCGGACCATGCAGCACCATCGCCACCGCGGTGACCACCAGCATCACCCCCAGGGCGCGCAGAATCAGGTGATCGACCACCGGTGGACTGTAGGCCGTCGCGACCCAGAGGATCGCGCCCGCCGCCCCCGGCGTGCTGCCGAGCGCGAGCCGCCCGACGATGCGCCAGTCGACGCGCCGGCTGAACCCGAAGGAGGCGGTCGCGGCAACCTTGGTGACCGCGGCGAACCACAGGTCCGTGCCGACCGCGACGCCCGGGGTCTGGCCGAAGAGCAGGATCAGGATCGGGGTCATGAGCGAGCCGCCACCGACTCCGGTGAGACCCACCATCAGCCCGATGAGGAGGCCCGCGGTGATGTACAGATAAGGTTCCGCCATCGCCGGAGTCTATCCCGGAGCGAGCGATCGGCGCCGCTCTTGAACCGGAGGCCCCGGCGTGCGAGGGTGCCTACAGCCATGATTGATAAGGCTCTGCTCGAGCAGGCGTGGGAGACGGTGCGCGGTGCGGTGCGCTGGACGCCGCTGTTGCACTCCGATTACCTGGATTCGGTGGTCGGCGCGCGCGTGTTCCTCAAGGCCGAGTCGCTGCAGATCGGCGGCTCCTTCAAGATGCGTGGGGCCTGGTTTCGCGTCAGCCGGCTGTCGAGCGAGCAGCGCGGCCGGGGCGTCGTGGCCTTCTCCTCGGGCAATTTCGCGCAGGCGCTGGCGCTCGCCGGCCGCCGCGCGGGAGTGCCGGTCACCATCGTCATGCCCGCCGATGCCCCGCAGCGCAAGGTCGAGCTGACCCGTCGCGCCGGCGCCACGGTGGTGCTCACCGAGCACGGCACGCGCAACCGCGAGGAAGTGGCGAGCGAGCGCGCCCGGGAAATCGCCGCCGAGCATAGTTACGCGCTGCTGCATCCCTTCGATGACCCGCTGGTGGTCGCCGGTCAGTCGACGCTGATGCGCGAGGTGCTGCTCGATGCGCAGCGCGATGACATACACATCGACACCATCCTCTGTCCGGTCGGCGGGGGCGGACTGATTGCGGGCACCGCGCTCGCCGAGAAGCACTTCGGTCACGGCGCCGAGGTCATCGCAGTCGAGCCCGAAGCCTGTGACGACATGCGCCGCTCGCTGATCTCGCACAGGCGCGAGCGCAACGTCGGCACGCCGCAGACCATCTGCGATGCGATGCAGGCGGTGAGCCCCGGAGTCGTGCCGTTCGAGGCGGCGGAACACCTCATCTCGCGCGGCATCGCGGTGGATGACGCCGCCGTGCGGCGGGCGATGCGCATGGCGTTCGAGGAGTTCAAGATCGTGCTCGAGCCGAGCGGTGCGATCGCACTCGCCGCGGCCCTCGAGCGGCGCGAGGAGTTCGCCAACCGCACGCTGGTGCTCCTGTGCTGCGGGGGCAGCGTCTCGATCGACGATCTGCTGCGCCTGACTACCACTACCCACTAGGGACTGCCGCGCACCCGCGTGCCCGGATGATGCCGGTCGCGGTGGGCTGCGAGCGCGGCGACGAAGCGGTCGATGTCCTCGTCCGAATTGTAGAAGTGGATCGTGGCGCGGATGTTATCGTCGCGCACCGATACCACGATGTCCTGTGCGAGAAGCGTATCGAGCAGTTGCGCGCAGTCGCGTGCCGGCACGCACACCATCGGGCCGCGCCGCGCATCCGCTGCGGGCGTCACGCTCGCCCAGCCGATACCCTCCAGGGCGCCGAGGCAGCGGCGGGTCAGCGCGCGGACGCGTTGCTCGATCGCCTCCGTGCCGACTTCCAGAATGATCCCAAGCCCCGCCTCGGCCGCGTAGCAGTTCACCACCGCGGGCGTGCCGGCCTCGAAGCGCCGCGCGCTCATCGAGGGCCGGTTGGCGGTGATGTCCATGGCGAAGATGTCCTCCTGTGCGAACCATCCCGAGTGGGTCGGCGTCAGCTCCGCGATGAGCGAGCCGCGCACATAGAGGAAGCCGATGCCGGCCGTGCCGAGCAGGTACTTGAGCATGCCGCCCACGGCGAAGTCGACGTCGAGCTGCTGCACGTCGACGTCGAGCCCCCCCACCGCCTGGTAGCAGTCGAGCAGTACGCGCGCGCCACGCGCGTGCGCCAGGCGGACGATCCCTTCGATGTCGAGCCGCGCACCGTTGCGGAAGCACACCTGGGTCACGGCGACCAGCTGCGTTTCGGCATCGATCAGCCGGTCGAAGTGCGCGAGCGGGATGTCGCCGGCGGCGTCGCGCGGCACGTGCACGACGCGGGCGCCGCGCGGCTCCTGCGCGTGCCAGATCTGGGCGTTGGTCGGGAACTCGAAGTCACTCACCACGACCTTGCTGCGCGCCCCGCGGAAATCGAGCGCACTCGCGAGCGCATTGAGCCCCGCGGACGCGGATGCGGTGATCGCGATCTCAGCGGGTGCCGCGTGCAGCACCGCGGCCACGGAATGCCGTACCGCCTCGTTCTTCGCGACCCACACGTCCCAGTTGGCACCCACCTGGAGGCGATCGTCCATGTAGGCGTTGATAGCCGCGCGCACGCTGTCGGCGAGCGCGCAATAGGAGCCGCTGTTGAGGTAGGTCTTGCGTTCGAGCACCGGGAAGCGGCGCCGCAGCGCATTGAAGTCCGTCATGCAGCCCCCGCCTCTGCCTGCGCAGCCCGCGCCCGTGTCCGCCGGAGAAAATAGGCCGCCGAGATCAGCGCGAGCCACGGCACGCCGTAGCGCCACGAGGCGCGAAAGCTCTCATTGAGTCCCATGGTGATCAGGATCGCGGCCAGCAGCGTGAGTCCGGCGTACTGCATCCACGGGAACAGCGGCATACGTACCGGCAGCTCGCTCGCCGGGTGACGCCGGCGGAAGCTCAGGTGACTGAGCAGAATGAACATCCACACCAGGATCGCGGCGAACAGCGCCACCCCCAGCAGCTCGCCGTAGGCGTTGGGCGTGAAGATCGAGACCGCGGCCGCGGCGACGATCCCGACGCCGGAGACGAGCACCGCCGCGACCGGTGCACCGCGACGGCTCAGTGCGCCGAGCGAGCGCGGCGCGTACGCACCGCGCGACAGCGAGAACAGCATCCGGGCGCAGAGGTAGATGTTGGTGTTCATGCTCGAGAGCGCGGCGCTCAGCACCACGAAGTTCATGACGCCGGCGGCGTGCGCGATACCCGAGTCCCGGAAGACGGTCACGAAGGGACTCTCGGCGACCACCTTGACACCGGTGGCCGTCCACGGCGCCAGCGTCACGATGATGGCGATGGCCAGCACGTAGAACACCAACAGCCGCAGCAACATGCTGCGCAGCGCAGCCGGAATGGCGTGCCTGGGATCGCGCGCCTCACCCGAGGTCACCGCGATCAGCTCGATGCCGGTGAAGGAGAAGATCCCGACGATCACCGCCGTCCACACGCCGGCCGGGCCCTTGGGCAGAAACCCGCCCGGAAGGCCGGTGAGATTGTGCGCGGCGCTCGCGAGCTCGCCGCCGCCGAAGATGCGCGCCGCCCCCAGAATGATGAACAGCACGATCGCCGCGACCTTGATGAGCGCCAGCCAGGACTCGAGGGTGCCGAAGTTGCCCACCGAGCGCGAGTTGACGTAGAGCAGCACGGCGCAGAAGCCGAGTGCCCACATCCATACCGGCACGCCGGGGAACCACAGGCCCATGTAGAGCCCCGCCGCGACCGCCTCGCCGCCGATGGCAATCACCTGCGCGATCCAGTAGGTGTAGCGCACCACGAACCCGGCCCAGGGGTTGAGATAGGTCTCGGCGTAAGTGCCGAACGAGCCCGCCGTCGGATGCACTACCGCCATTTCCGACAGGCTGAAGACCATCGCCAGCGCCACGAATCCCGCAATCAGATAGCTCAGGATCACGGCCGGTCCCGCCAGGCCGATCGCGAGGCCGCTGCCCATGAAGAGCCCGGTGCCGATCGCGCCGCCAAGGCCGATCATGACGATCTGCGTCTTGCCGAGGCCGCGCTGCAGACCGCTCTCGCGCTGGCCGATCGGGTTGGAGCTCATGCGGTGGTCGTCATGATTTTTCAATATGGCACAGGCGGCACGGGCACAATAGCGCCAAGAGGCGCATTCGGAGAGCCCCCGTGAGACACCCGACCATCCTGCCTGGTGCCGCCGCAGTTGCCCTGTTGCTTGCCGCCGCAGTTGCCCTGTTGCTTGCCGCCGCGGTGGCGCATGCGGACGGCGTGCTGATCGAGCATGTGACGCTGATCGACGGCACCCATGCGCCACAGCCGGACATGACGGTGGCGGTCGAAGGCGAACGCATTGCCGCCGTGACGCCGAGCGCACTGGCGCGCGGGCTCAGGGGCCACCCGATCGACGGACACGGGAAATATCTGATCCCCGGTCTCATGGACGTCCACATCCACCTGCGCGGCGGCTTCGACCCCACCCCCACGCCGGCCGCGGAGCCCGGTCCGCCGAACCGCCAGGAAGGCGTGGAAGCGCTCGCGAGCTTTCTCTACGCGGGCGTCACGACGGTGCTCGACGTCGGCAACCGGCCCGAGCACATCCTGCCGCTGCGCGCCGACGAGCGCGCCGGCCGCATCCTCGCTCCACGCATCTTCGCCACCGGCAATCTCATCACCTACCCGGGGAGCCATGGCGATCGGGTCGCGCTGCGCATCAGCGATTTCGAGAAGGATAAGGCACTGCTCGACAAGCATATCGCCGAGCAGCAGCCCGACGTCCTGAAGCTGACCCTCGAGGAGGAGGGTTGGGGCTCGCGGCCGATGATTCCGCTGATGCCGGTGGATCTGCTCGCGCAGATCATCCGCTACTACAACCTGCACGGCATCCGCACCACCGTACACGTTTCGAGCGAGCTGCGCTCACTCGAGGCCATCTACGCCGGCAGCGACACGCTCGCCCACCCCGTCATCCAGGGGCCGGTGAGCGACTCCTTCGTCAAGCTCATGGCGGCCAAGAAGACCCCGTTCGCGAGCACGCTCACCATCGGCGACAACTACAACCGCCTGGTCGAGCATCCGGAGTACCTGGACGAGCCGCTGTACGTCGCTTCCTTCAGCGCGGCGGAGCGCGCGCGCCTCAAGACCCAGACGCGCGAGGAGTGGAAAGCGCGCACCTGGACTGCGTGGATGAAGGTCATGACTCCCATCGCGCAGGAGAATGTCCGCAAAGTGCACGCCGCCGGCGGGGTGGTCGCTTGCGGCACCGATCAAAGCAGCGGCCCCGCGACGCAGCGGGAGCTCGAGCTGCTGGTCGCGGCCGGTATCGCGCCACTCGATGTGATCCGGATCGCGACTTACCAGAGCGCGGTGTTCCTCGGCAAAGCCGACCAGCTCGGCTCCATCGACAGCGGCAAGCTGGCGGACCTGGTGCTGCTCAGCAAGGATCCGACGGCGAACATCGACAACGCCAAGTCGATCGTGTTCGTCATGAAGAGTGGCCGGATCATCGATGAGAGCGAGCTGCCGCTTGCGGGGGGCAGGCAGAAGCGGCGGTTTACGCTCTGAGGCTGGCGTCCCCAAGGGGATTCGAACCCCTGTTACCGCCGTGAAAGGGCGAGTTTTTTGGGTTTAGCCGTCTGCGGCTGTTTCGTAAGTACCTTGATTTCCCTATAAACGATGATTAATCGTTAGCCGCCGTTTGCGGTAGTATTTCCGTACCGCGTCCGTACGGGAGTTACCGCCTATGTCGTACCGCATCAACACCGCCAGCGGCCGAGACCGACTAGAACCGCGCCGGGAGCCGTATTGGGGCACGCCGCTCGACCGTGGCCGCTCCCTCGGCTACCGAAAGATCGATCAGGGCCGCGGCACATGGATTGCCCGCTCCCGCGACCCGGAGACCGGCAAGCAGCACTACCAAGCGCTCAAGCAGGTGAGCGCCTCCGACTTCTACGCCGCCACGGCGGCCGCGAAGGCTTGGTTCAAGATGCTGGATGCCGGCGTGACGCAGAACGGGCCTTTCACCGTTGCCGCTGCTTGCCGGGAGTATCTGCAAGAGCTTGAACGCGGCGGCCGAGCGAAGGCGGCTGCGGATGCCGCGTGGCGCTTTCGGCGCGGTGCCGTCTACGGCATGAAGGAGGGCAAGGAGGACTACCCCGAACTCGTCAAGCTCGGCATCGGCCGCATCGAGGTCACGCGGCTGCGCACCCCGACGCTGAAGAGCTGGCGCGACCTCCTCGGCATGACCCCGGCGGGTCAGAACCGCATGACGGCTGTGCTGCGCGCGGCGCTTAATCTCGCGATCGAGAATAACCGCGTGCCGGCATCCGCCGCGCAGGCGTGGCGCGCCGTCGAGCAGCACCGCAAGGCCGACGGCCGACGCGAGATCTTCCTTGACCTAGCGCAGCGCCGGGCGCTGTTGGAAGCCGCGCAGGGCAACCTGCGCGATCTCATCGAGGCCGCCCTCCTCACCGGCGCCCGGCCGGGGGAACTCGTGACGGCCACGCGCACCGCCTTCGATGCGCGCACGAAGCTCCTCAAGCTCTCGGGCAAGACGGGGCCCCGCGATCTTCCACTCACGGGTGCGGCGCTGACGCTGTTCGAGCGCTTGGCGAAGTCGAAGCTCCCTGCGGCGCTGCTCCTCACGCGCGATGACGGCGGGCCGTGGACCCGCATCGAATGGTCGCGCGCGATCCGCACCGCGGCGGAGGCCGCCGTCGTCAAGGACGAACGCGGCAAGGAGCACAAGCTCCCGTCTCCGATCGTCCTGTACTCCTGCAGGCACGCCGCAATCACGCAGATGCTCATGGACGGCATGACCACGCTCGACGTCGCGCGGCTCACCGGCACTAGCCTGCAGATGATCGAGTCGCATTACGGGCAGTACGTGCAGAGCAGCGTGCGCGAGCGGCTCGAAAAGGTGCAGATGCTGTGAGTGACGATCTACTGGCAAGGGCGGTGAAAGCCGCGATACCGTCGGGCACACCGCTCGGCCTCAGCACAGATGAGGCTGTCGCAGGGGTTCACGCCGCGCTCAACGCGTACCGACGGAACAAGCGCCGCCCGTCGGCGTCATCGATTACCGCGCAGCGCGCGCAGTTGAAGAAAGCGGCCCACTACGCCGCGAAGCTGAGCGCGTGCCTGCAGGTGCTGAATGCAGAGACGTCGGTCTACCTGACACCAAGCAAGAATGACCTGTGGCCGAGCCAATATTGCGAACACCTCGACAAGCTGAAGGCGCACGCGGAGCGCGCGCACAAAGCAATGGCGGATGTTAGGAGGGACGCGCCGAAAGACCCGGCGTTGCACGAATTGCTCGTAACGCTCACGGTGCTGTGGAGTCGGGCCCACCCCAAGCAGCGTGGCGTCACGCGCAGCGGCGGTGGAATAACTGTCGAGGGTGACGTGTACCGCGGGCCTTTGCTCGAGTTCGTTAGTGACGTGTTGAAAATCGCGGGTATCGAACACACGCGCACGGGTCTCGGTAAACGGCTGCGCCGGCTGTACTCCGACCTCCGCCTTGTGTGGAGACGAGGGAAGAAGGGACCGAACAGCGGTTGATTTTTGCAGCGGCGTTCGGTCCCTTGCCGGCAGCAAACGCGCGCATATTATCGAGGGCAGCCAAAAACGGAGGCTGCCTATGCGACCGCCCAATCCCGACTCGCGCCGCTCGATGCAAACCAGCGGTATACCGTTGCAGAGACGATCGAATACCTGAGATCCAGCCGCTTTACGATCTACCGCGCGATTAAGGCCGGGCAGATCGCCACCATCAAACAGGGTGCGCGCAGGTATGTGCCTGGCAGCGAGATCGTGCGCTTGTCGAAAGCACCGGCGCAGCCCGAGCAGCAGAGCGCGGCGTGAATTCCCTGCAAAAGAAAACGGCCAGCAGAGCACTACTTCTGATGGCCGTTATTTCGCCCAAGCTGGACAGGAGCTTGAACGATGGGCCCGATTTTAGCCCAAAGCCCGGCGCCTTCGCCAAGCGCCCGTAATTTCACCGGGGCGGGCAGCACCGCGGCGCGCCTCCGTCCGCGCGCCCCAACTGCGGCGCAGCGACGCGCCGCCTTTCGCGAATTCCTACAGGTCCATTCGAACGAGCCCACTGAGGCTGGCGAAATCGCGAGCTTGCTCCTCGAAGATCCGCGGCTGCGCACAAGAGCACCAAGAGCACCAAGACCCTCACCGTGCACGGCGCTTGGTGCTTCCTCGTATTCCGCTGGGGCTCGACGTGCACGTCGCGATCCGCGGGTGGGAGGCGCTTGACCGCGAGCGGCAGAAGCTCGGGACCGCAAGGAGCTGTGATGTTGGTTAATTGCGAAGTTGAGGAGATCACCCTCCAGGGCGATCACGGCGACGTGGAATCGGTGTGCGCGACATGTTCGCGATGCGGGCAGAGCGAGGAGAGCTACGGGACGGGCGATGCATCGATAAACCGGTGTTTGGTGATGCTGAGGCAAAACTGCCCGCGAGGCGAGCAGAACTTCTACGTGGCTGCTGGGAAATGACGATAGTCCGCATGCGCCCAGTATCAGAAGTCGCGCTCGACTACATCAGCCGAGGCTGGAGTCCGATTCCGGTCCCTGATCGGGAGAAAGGCCCGTCGTAGAAGGTTGGCAAGCTCTAAAGATCACGACAGAGACAGTCCCGCAGTACTTTAACGGCAACCCTCAGAACATCGGCGTCCTCACCGGCGCCGCGTCCGGCGGCCTTGTCGACATCGACCTGGACAACCCGCTAACGGTCCGACTCGCGCCCGCGCTCCTGCCGCCCACCGACGCGATCTTTGGCCGTAAGACCAACCCCGACAGTCACTACCTATACGTGGTCACGACGGCGCCGGGCCTAGAAGGCCCTTTGCGGATGCCGACAAAAATATGTTGGTCGAGTACCGCGGGGACGACGTGCAGACCGTGTTCCCCGGTTCACGGCACAAGGACACCGGAGAGGCGATCGCGTGGAGCAAGGACGGGGCTCCGGCCCGCATCACTCGTGAAAAGCTTGAGCGGGCCGTCGGAGAGCCTCGCCGCCGCGGCGCTAATCGCGAAGCACTGGCACGGTAGACGAGACGATCTGTGCTCGGCTGTCGTGGGCGGGATGCTTAGGGCCAGTGCACCGCCCGAGGCGGTGGAGGCTTTCATTACGGCTATCGGCACTGCGGTAGGCGATGAGGAGCTGCGGGACCGGGTGAGAAAGATCAGGCGCGTCGCGCAAATCCTAAAAAAAGGGAATGAAGACAGTCGCAAGGTGTTCGGGTGGCCGACACTGGCGGAAATAATTGGCAAGGACTCTGTTCGGCTAGTTCGGAACTGGCTCGGTCTCAAGGACCAGGTTGAACCCTTCCCGCTCGAACTCGTTCATTCGGTAGCTGAGTTCGTCTCGCTGCTGATCCCGCCACGCGAGCCGATCCTCGACGGCCTGCTGCTGACCAAATCCCTTGTCGAGGTGTTCTCTAAGCGCGGCGTCGGCAAGACGTTTTTCACGCTGAGTCTGTGTCTGTGCATTGCGCGCGGTACCGGCAAATTTATGGAATGGCCGGTGCACAAGGCACGCCGCGTGCTGTACGTGGACGGAGAGATGTCCGGGTCGGAGCTGCAGGAGCGCCTGCGCAAGTTCTGCGCCGGCAACGCGCCGCGGAACTTGGACATCCTCGCGTCCGACACCTTCTATCAGCTGTTCCAAACGTCGATGAACTTAGCGAGCGTGGCGCAGCAAGAGCAATTCATGGGCTTACTAGATGCGCTTGAGGCGCAGGGCCGACTGCAGGAGGTCGTAGCGCTAGACAACAAGAGCGCGTTGACCTGTGGGACGGAAGAGAACAGCAACACCGAGCAACAGGGCTTCGGCAACTTCCTGAAGGCTCTCCGTCACCGCGGGTTAACCGCGGTCGTCGTGCACCACGCCGGCAAGACCGGCGACCAGCGCGGCGCGTCGGGATTCGAAGATCCCTTCGATCTGGTTATCAAGCTGGAGGAACCAAAGGCGGACGACGAGGCGTCGATCGCGGAAGGCGCGGAGTTCGCGGTCAGCTTTACGAAGCACCGCAACCTGCGAAAGCCAGAGCCGTATAGCGTGCTGGTGGAGTTGGTGGAGGACCTGAACGGCACGTTCGACTGGGCGATCACCAAGCCGAAGCCGAAGAAACCGATGTTGAAGGTGCTGGAGTACCTGTACGACAAGCCCGGGGTCATGACGCAGGCCCAAGTCGCGGACGCCTGCGGCTCGACAAGAGCATTGAGCAAGCTCATTAAGGGCGAGCTGCGCAGTCGGCAGTTCTTGTCGAAGGCAGTCTCGAACTGACCGATGAGCTCGCGCTTACGTCGACAAGGTGCGGGCCAATCGGGGCCGGGACGACGGGGTGGTAGACCCATGAATCCGCGAAACCAACTACCACTACCACTTTCCGACCACCTTTTACCCACGGGACACCGGGCGCGGTTAATGAATTCAGTGGGGTACGACCGCTCCGGCTACCACGTAGTAGCCACGAAGGGACCACGAGGTGGTAGTGGTTTTCCCCTTTAGGGAAACCACCTACCACCACCCCTACCACCGTGCCGGGCGGCCGGGCGGAAATCTGCGGGCGGCTCGCTACGCGGCTGCGTCTCATGCGCCCAGCGCCTTTCAAACGCGAAGCTCGCGTCCGTACCGCGGGGCGCGACGATGAGCGCGGTACAACGCGTCTCTGCGCGCGCCACCGGTACCACCGGGCGAAAGCCGGGCGGCAAGCGCCCGCACCTCACGCGTGGGTTGGGGCCCGGGAGCCAAAAACACCGTGCCCGGCGTACCGTATCGCCTTTATAAGGCGGTCCATTCGATGAACTATTCGCTTGCAATTACGGCTATAACGCTACGCGCGGTGCTGTGTACGGACGCCGGTACGGAAACCGTGGCCGTAAACGGCCTGTCGGGACCGTCGCCGCGAACTACCCCAGGACACCGGCCATGACGCGCGGCACTTCCAAGCGGCTCCTCGCGACGATACCCGACAAGTACACACCGGACTTCGCCGAGCGGCTGGACCGCCGCACCTCGATCGCGAAAGCGATCCGCGGGCGCATCGAAGCCATCGAGACCGACCTAGGCGGTGCAGACACGCTGAGCCACGCCCGGCGCAGTCTCGTGCGGCGCGTCGTGTGGCTCGAGGCCATCGTTGAGCACTCCGAGCAGCGGCTAGCCGCGGGCGAAGGAATCGACCTGGGCGGCCATACGCAAGCGATCAACACGCTACTCGGCCTGTACCGGCTGCTCGGCCTTGAACGACGCCAGCGCCCTGCGCGCACGCTGCGCGACGTGATGAACGCACCATGAAGCTGCTGCATCAGGCGATGATGGACCCGGCGCTCTTCGGCCGCGCCTTCGGCGGTCCGACGTTCGCAGGCTGGCGAGCGGTTGCCAAGATGTCTGGACGGCCTGCTGCTTGAGCCGGAGGAGCTTGCGCTCTATCAGGCGCTCACGCAGCGCACCGCCCCGCCCATTGCGCCGTTCAGTGAGGCTTACGTCATCAAGCCCCGCCGCGCTGGCGGGACCCTGTTCGCCGCGGCGCTCGGCCTGCACGCGGCCCTGCAGGACTATCGAGAGCGGCTCGGCTCGGGCGATTCGCGACCGTAGGCATGATCGCAGCCGACCGGCGGCAGGCGCGCCAGCTCATGAACTACGTCGAGGGGCTGATCGCCGACAGTCCGGTGATCGCTGCGGAGGTGACCGGGCGGACGCAGCAGAGCATCAGCTTCGCGCACCGGGTCAACCTCGAGGTGCACGTGACGAGCTTCCGCAGCACGCGCGGCTATAGCTACGCGGCTGTGATCCTCGACGAGCTGGCGTTCTATCGCGACGACATGAGCGCGAACCCTGACGTGGAGCTGGTGCGCGCAGTCCGCCCCGGCCTAGCGAACCTCAACGGGCGACTGCTCGGCCTGTCCTCGCCGCACAGCCGGCGCGGTTACCTGTACACGATGTACCAAGCGCACTACGGCAAGTCGTCAGACGTGTTGGTGATCGCGGCAACGCACCAGCAGCTCAACTGAACAATCGACCCCAAGGTGGTCGAGCGCGCGATGGCCGAGGACCCGGAGGCGGCGCGCTCGGAGTGGTTTGGAGAGTTTCGCAGCGACGTGTCGCAGTGGCTGCCGGATGAGCTGATCGACCTGGCGCTGCAACCCGGGCGCCTCAAGCGCGGCACCCGACAGCCGCCGGTCGCGTTCGTCGACATGTCGGGCGGCCGGCACGATGCGAGCGTACTGGGCATCGCGCACGCGGAACTTGATTCGCAGGGCGCGCAGCGTCTGCCCAACCTGTTCTTGGATCACCTGCATTGCGTGCCCGCGCCGCACGAGCCCGCCGCGGTCGTCGGACTGTTTGTCGCGGCGCTGAAGGACTATCGGCTGCACAAGGTGGTAGGCGACCGATACGCGGCCGAGTGGTGCGCGAACGCATTCGCCAAGGCCGGCATCCAGTACGAGGCGGCTGAGCTGGACAAGAGCGCGATCTATAGTGAGGTGCTGCCGTTGTTTGCCGAGCGCCGCGTGGAGCTGCTTGCCGACCGGCGGCTGGCGACCGAGTTGAGATTGTTGGAACGCAAGCCGCGCACGGGCGGCCGCGGTGACAGCGTCGATCACCCTCCGCGCGGGCATGACGATTGCGCCAATGCCGCCGCCGGTCGCTGTGGCTGGCGTCCCGGCGCCGCCGCGTGAGTTCCTTCGGATGAACGTCGCTGCCCGCATCCTCGACGCGCTGTGCTGCGGTTGGCGCGCAGGCCGCGACCGATGGCGCGCGGCTCCGGCGCCCGAGGCGAAGCGCGCGTGTTCGTTCGACCTGCCGCCGTTGGAGCTGACGCGCAGCACCGACGATGAGGCCGAGGCGTGGTACGCGAGCCATTTTAGGCAGGGCTGGCCGCGGTGAAAGTCACGCCCGCAATCCGCCGCGAGTTGCTTACATTCCTGCGGCTGCGCCGGACGCTGACCAACAAAGCGCTGTGCGCCCGCTACAACATCTCGCCCCGCACCCTCGTGCGGCTGCAGCACGAGGAGCTGGATCGGGCCGACGCGCGGCAGCCGGAATGGCGTACAAAACGCCACTTTCGCGCGGCGTAGCGCGGTTAAATCGGCGTCACCTAGTGGAGTTGCTGAAGCCATGAACTACGCCGAACTCGCTCAAGAAGCCGCGCGAATCTTCTCTCGCGACTCGACCAAAAAGCACCGAATTCTCCAGCGACACGGCGACACGGTCTTTGCGCTGGACGCCGACGAGGTCGGTCAGATGTCGCCCGGCGAGCTGGCGCGCCGCGTGCTGCGATCGGAACACAAGCTCGAAGTCAGCGACAGATCCGATCCGGAGGAAGTGCTCTCCGCAATCGATGCGGTCCTCGAGCGGCGACGCGGCGGGGGCTCGTCAATGGACGGCGCGGCCGAGACATTCGTCGACAGGTACATCAACTACAAGGGGTGAACAGCCATGGGACTTCTTCCGAAAGCAAAGGCCGCCCCCGCCGCACCCGTGACGCGCGAGGAGATCGAGGAGTTGCGCGCGCAACTCGAATCCCTCAGGGCGGTCGCAGCGCTGGCGTTTGCTGCCGTTGATGTTGCCGCAAAAGCTGGCCCTGGCACCCCCGATGCCTCGCCTCGCGGTCGCCTCGAGAAGCTCGCCGCCGCCGCCGGCCTTGAGCCCGGGGAGAGCGCCGAGCTGAAAGCTTTCCTAAAGCGGCTCGACTCCGCGGGTCGCGTCGAGAGCGGGCGGCAGTTCGGGGAAAATCAGGAGCGCGCCCGCCCCCTCTGCTCTGATGATTTCATGCCCGGCGGGCGGTTCTCGCCGCGGGTTTAGATGGAAGCAACCAAGTGACTGACAGGCCGTCGCATTCTCAGCCGTCGCGATGGCCGTCTATCCCGCCCGCTCTCGGCATCTTTCACGGGCGGGACCGCAAGGGGAACCGTGCGGCGCCGTATTGAATGACGGTGAACGGACCTCTGCTCGCGGGTGCCTTTCGGGTGCGCTTCCTCTGCGCACTCACTCCGGGTGCAGCGCGGGTCGCTCGCTTCGAGCGAGATCGAAGCAGGGCAGGTGCCGGCGGAGTTTGAATCGTGCTCCGCGCGGCACCCGGCCGGGGCGAGGGGCGCTCGCGGAGGTTTGGAGCATTGTCCTCCGCGGGCGCCCCGCACTTAGGAGTCGCCTTCGATGAGTAAGCAAGTCAAGATCGTGCCGGCGGCGGCCTGAGGAAGCGCAGCGCCGGCTGGGCAAGGCGGCAGGCGCGGCGGTGGGCCAGCACTTCCGGCGCAATCCTCCGTCGCCCTCGCGGCCGCCCCCTGTTTAGTCGCTGCCGGCGAGGCGCCCAACGGCCCCGAGCGACGGCCCGGCGGGGCTCGGGTGAAGCCCGTCACACGACTTGAGGTATCATCCGTAGCCGCCATTTCACCGGGGACTTGAAAATGGCCAGAAAAAGAACGACTAAGGGTGCATCGCCTGCCGCGGCGAAGCCGCAGGCCCTCACGGTCAGGCCGACCGTTCAGGTGAGTGAGGCGACGCCCACGTACTATGTAAATAGCGTGGAAGTGAGCAACACGCAGCACGATTTCTCCCTGATTTGCACCAAGATACCGGCGAAGCTCACCCCGGCTGAGTGGCAGCGTGCCTCCGCGACTGGTGAATTGGCGGTGGAGGCGAGTGTGCTGCTCACCTGCCCCACGACACTGATCCCTGCATTGGTACGCGCACTGAACACGCAGAAAGAGATGTACGAGAAGCAGAACGGCCCAATTCCGGACCTAGCGACAATCACTCCGGTAGGTAGGCAAAGTGAACACTGAGTTACTGATTCGCACCGCCGTCACGTCAACGTCCGCGGGCGTCACGTTTGCGCAGTCGATACCAACCAACGACAGCGTGAGCGTCACTCCGGGGGCGACGGCCGAGCCCGACGCGGAGCAGGCCGAGAAAATCGCTGACGCTCTGTACGCCTATCTGCAGGCCATGCGGGCCTTGGGCCGGGAGACCATAGACGTCGTAGAGGCTGCGCGCGCCCTGGGGGTGTCGGCCGCCGCGGTGCTCGAGGCTGCCCGCTCACTCAAAGAGCGAGGGGTCGAGATCCCGTGAGTTCGATTCCGGTGCCGCTCAAGCTCTACAACAACGAGCGGTGGGGAGCACTGGACGGTTGGGGGAATCGAAGCATCGAGGTCGTTGCCGAACGCTTTGAGAGGAAAGACGAGAACTACAGTTTCATCCGCGGCCATCGAGTCAGGCTCTACAAGCTTTACGATGCCATGCACTTCAAGGTGCCAGTGACATTGAACATCAGCAACGTGCAGCCCGCGCAGGCTCCGCCAGCAACCCAGCCGATCGTACGAAGGCACGACAAGCGCGGCCGCTAGATGCTCGCGGCCGGGGGGATATCTCATTCCCCTTAGCCCGGCTTAATCTCGGTTAGGCGTGCTTCGCGCAGATAGACCAAGAAGTCGTGGCCGTAGATCGTGGCTGTCAGCGTGTCGCCGTTTCGCTGCACCAAGCCCGAATTGATCATGAAGCCCAACCAACTCTCAAACGGGTACGTGGTGTAAATCGCTGGCCATTGTGCGGCGTAAGGCGCAAAAAATTCCCTGGCCTCTTGGACGGTCTTGGGGCCAGTTTCGTCGAGCAGCTTTAAGCCTGCTATCTGGCTGCCGAAAATTCGGTTGTAGGCGAATTCGTGCTGCCCAAATAGCCGGGCGTTTGCCAGCGCAGTCACCAATGTACTCTCTCGCGCGGCGGGGGCGAACTGGTTGAGTTCGGCACGTAGGTCTAGCTCAATTGCTTGGAATGCGGGCCGCGCGGCCACTGCGGGTGCGGGCGCCGCAGGTGCCAGTTCAGCGGCAAGGGGCGCCGGCAGCGCGGGTCTGGCTGCGGCGTTGTCCCCCGTGGAAGTCGCCGCCTGCTGCTCACGCGCTAAGATGATGAGGTCGAGTCCGAAGCCCTTCAACTGGACGTTCCGCCCGGCGAGCAGCTGCATCAGCGCCGGGCCGATGCGCCACACCGAGAGAACGACCGCAACCGGCCATGCCAGTGCGCTCACCAGCGACTTCAGCAAATCGACAATCAGCAGCAACCACTCGTGCAGCGTCATCGCCGAGCCCTCCGACGGCAAGCGCGCATGCTGCGCATGCTACCGCCCCTACTCGTCGTCTGCGCCTTTCGGCGCCGCGCCGACGACGACAACGCGCCGAACCTCGTGGTACAGCTTCAGCCAGTAGTTACGATCCTTTTTGGCTTGGGTCTCGACGTGCGAAATCGTGTACGCGAGATCCAGCGCGACCCGGTGTGGTGAATGAAACTCAAGCTTCGGTTCGTCCGCCATAAATCGCTCCCTGTGCGCCCCGGAATGGGGCTTCACGAGCACGTAGGGGCGGCCCCGGACTAATTCAAGTCGGGTTCTTCCGTACTGATTCCGTACGACGACCTTTGACCGGCCAAACGCGCATTAACCTATTGTTTTTATTGGCGTCCCCAAGGGGATTCGAACCCCTGTTACCGCCGTGAAAGGGCGATGTCCTGGGCCTCTAGACGATGGGGACGCGCGAAAATCTGCGCCGCACTGCCTCAGCGGGATGGGCGCGGAAGATTACACGCCCGCCAGGCCGGGAACAACGCCCGCTAACGGGGGGGCGGCGGCGCAACTCACCGCGGGCGAAACCGCCCGCGGTGAGCTATGCCGTCAGCGACCTGACGCCCGCCGTCAGAACTTGTAACTCGCTCTGGCGTAGTAGAAACCGCCAGGCAGGTCATAGGTGCCGGCGTCGTAGCCGTTCAGGGTGCAGGTGTAGCAGATCGGCGGGTTGACGCCGAAGACGTTGGTGCCACCGATCTCGACTCGCAGTCCCGGCATCCTGAACGCGTCGCTCCAGGCGACATTGACGTCGTTGTACACCGTCGCGTCGAGCGTGTTGTACGCGTTCGCATTGAAATTGCCGCTCGAGTCGGTGCATCCCGGCACCGGAATGGTGCTCGCCGCGTTGCCGCACAGCTCCTTGACGGCCGTGAGGTAGCGCACATCCCAGCTCACTTCGACCGGCCCGAATGTCCAGCCGAGCTGCAGATTGACGCGCCAGTCCGGGATCGCGCTGTTGGCGACCTCGATCCCGACCGCCCGCTGCGCCACCAGCCCGAGGGCGTCCACGGCCTTGTAGCTGCTGACGTGCGTCGCCTGCAGCGCGGCCGTCAGCTGGCCGAAGCTCTGCGGCTCGGATACCCAGTTGATCTTGACGTCTTCGCCGGACGTGGTGATCTGCGCGAGGTTCGCGAGGAAGTTCTGCGGCGGATTCAGATTGCCGCCCGGCATGCGGGTGAACGGCGCGCACAGAGCGGGGTTGGTGCCGCCGCCGGTCGAGAGGCAGGCGTTGAGCAGCGCCTGGATGTCCTCCGCCTGGATCGCTCCCTTGACCTTGACGTTGTAGTAGGTGACCTCGCCGTTCAGCCTGGCGGTCGCCGCATGCCCTTCGGCCCAACCCGCGTTATACACGATCCCCGTGGTGTAGCTGTCAGAGGTCTCGGGCTTGAGGTTCGGATTGCCTCCCGTGAACGTCGTGATCTGGGTGTTGGCCTGCTGGAAGCCGGCCGGCACGTGCTGAGCCGCGCAGCCCGCGGCGTACTGCGGAGCGATCCCGCCGCCGGTCGGGCCGCAGGGATCGACCAGCGTCGCGCCGAATTGCGTGAGACCGTAGAGCTCGCCGAGGTTCGGCGCACGGAATCCGGTCGAGTAGTCGCCGCGCAGCGCGAAGTCGTGGATCGGCTGCCAGCGCAAGCCGCCCTTGTAGGTGGTCTGGTTGCCGAAGGTCGAGTAATCCGAGTAGCGCACGGCGCCGCTCGCACCCAGTGTGCTCAGCAGCGGCAGGCTCAGCTCCGCGTACGCTTCGTTCACGTGATAGCTCTGATTGACGGGAGACGCGAAGGAGTCCTGCGACTCTCCGTCCTGACGCAGCGGATCCGGCGTGAACACGCCGATGTACTCGCGATGCTCGGCACCGATCGCAAGCCCTGCGGCCCGGTCCTCGATGTGGAATATCGTGCCGGTGATGTTCCCGGAGATCACCTTCAGCTGCTGGTCGCTCGAATCGATCTGCGGCGCCAGGATGTAGTTGAGCATCTGTTGCGTGATCGGCCGTCCCTGCCCGCCGAACAGGTCGAGCGGCACGCACCCGGCGATCTGGGCGCAGACGGCCGGGTCACCGAGTGCGTAGCCGACTTTTGCGATGTTGTAGCCGCCGGTGAACTGCTGAGTCGCCTTGTTATCCGAGTCGATGAAGCTCAGGTCCCAGTTGAGGCCATCCATGACGTGCAGCGTGCCCTTGAATCCTGTGCTGAAATACCAGGTGTCGACGTCCTGGTCGAAGATGCGCGGTCCGGCCTCGATCGGTCGGCGGGTGATCCAGCCGAAGTTCTGCACGAAGCCCGGCCCGTTCGGGCACACGGTCGAGGTCGGTGCCTCGGCTACGGAACACAGGTCGATGCCGTACGGGTTGTAGGGATTGAGCTTGGACACGTTGATGTTGTCGGCGATGCCGCCGGTGCCCGCATAAGGGCCGACGAAGATCGGCTCGGGAGCCGCCTGGTTGACCGACGTGCGGTTGTTGAACATGGCCTTGGCGTACATCTGGACATCGTCGTTGATGTCGTAGTTGACGTTGGTCCAGATCGCCTTGCGCTGCGAGGGCGTCAGCAGCAGGTTGAGCGGGGCAAAGTTGAAGCGGTCCGCGCCGCTCCAATCGTGATAGGTGCTCGGAGCCGCGACCGGATTGGCCGGATTCCACACCGGTGTCGTGGTGCCGTTGTTGAGCGTTACGTCGTAGAAATTGGACTGGTCCGCAGTGCACGAGCCGTAGTTCGGCACCGGGATGCTCGGATCGCAGAACGTCGCGCGGCCCTGCGGCGTCGCCGACGAGCCGGACCCCACACCAGCGCGCGGCTCGGGCTCGGACGCTGCCCACCATTTCGAGGAGCTGATCTCCTGCTGGTTGTAGAAGCTTGCGACGAACACACCGGAGAACTTGCCGGCCGAGCCGCCGGCGGTGAGGCTCGCCTGGGTCGTCTGGCCGCCCTTGTTGTAAGAGCCCTCGTAGCCGGTGAGCTGGACGCCGTCGAACTTCTTCTTGGTGATGATGTTGACGACGCCGGCGATGGCATCGGAGCCGTAAATCGAGGAGGCGCCGTCCTCCAGCACCTCGATGCGATCGACGATCTCTATCGGAATGGTGCTGAGGTCGGCACTGCCGCTGACGCCCGACGCCGAGGACTCGTTCACCCAGCGCAGCCCGTCGACCAGCACCAGGGTGCGCTTGGAATCGAGGTTGCGCAGGTCGACCTCTTCGGCGCCGGCGCCGATGCCGCCGCCGTCCGGCGGGTAGCCGAAGTTGCCCGAGGAGTTGAATTTCGCGTTGAGCGCCGAGCCGCCGGTGGTGAGCTGCTGCAGCAGATCACCAAGGGTCGAGAGTCCGGTCTTCTCGATGTCCGCCGAGCTGATGACGAACACCGGCTGGGTGCTCTGCGCGACGCTCTGCTGGATGCGCGACCCGGTGACGACCACCTCGCTCAGCGTTCCGGGCTCCGCCGCGGCCGGCTGGGCTTGCTGGGCAAGAACCGGGGTCACCGCACAGCACGCAACTAGCGCACCCTGAACGGCCCGTGTGATCCGAAACGACTGGCGCCCTGAACCTGTCATGAGATGTCTCCCCGTGCTCTCGTGTTTCGTGGAAACTCCCGGAGGTGCGCAAACGACCTTAATGAAGCGCTGACGCAGACCGGCTTACGCAGGCGGGGAGGTCCTGTTTACACTCCCTACCTTCTTTTACGTTACTTAATGGAGAGTAACATCACGGGAACGACGCCAGCAATTGACGTCTCACTTGCACGTCAAGCCGATGGAGCAGCCGGATATTAGCGGTTGAAGTCGGGTTGCAACGACGCAACAATAGGATCGTGTGCGACAGGCCGTGCAGGCGAGGAGAGGCTAAGTGGTGGAGCCAGGCGGGATCGAACCGCCGACCTCTTGCATGCCATGCAAGCGCTCTCCCAGCTGAGCTATGGCCCCACGCGAAGGCGGCGGAAACTACGCAGGGGCGCCCGCGTTGTCAAGCAAGTGCCCGACCGATGAGAACCGCCTCGCATTGAGCGATGCCCTCTAGAATTTCCTGCTCCCGTGCCTCGGCCGGATATCCTTAAAGAAGCGCAGACGTCGTGGCAGCCGATTCGCCTACCATCCTTGGAGTCGTCCAGGCCGCGAGAGCCGCCGCAGCCGCGGGCCGCGGCCGCGAGGCCGAGGAGCTGCTCGCGCGCGCAACGCAACTCGCGCCGCACCACCCGGCCGTCTTGAACGAGCGGGGACAACAACTGCTGCAGCGTGGGGATGCCACCGGGGCTCGGGAGCTGTTCCAGCGTGCAACGGTCGCCGACGCGAGTCATCCGGCGCTCTGGTCGAACCTGGCGGCGAGCCTCGATGCCCTGGGACTCTACGGTGAGGCGATCGCCGCAATCGAGCGCGCGCTGGCGCTCGAGCCGCGCCACCCGCCGGCCCTCCTCCAGAAAGCCGCGCTCACTGAGAAACGCGGTGACCGCCGGGCAGCCGCCCGCATCTATCGGGCAGCGCTCATCACACTCGGCCCCGAGACTGACCCGCCGCCATCGCTACGCGCCGCGCTCGAGCACGCCCGCGCGGCCGTGCGGCAGGACGACGCCGCGCTCGCGAGCACGATCGAGGAGCGGCTCGCACCGGTGCGTGCGCAGCACGGATCTGCTCTCTCCCGGCGTGCGCAGGAGTGCGTCGAGCTCCTGACCGGGCGGCGCAGCCGCTACCTGCCGCAGCCGACCTTCATGTACTTTCCCGGGATTCCGGCGCTCGAGTTCTTCGACAACCGTGAATTCCCCTGGCTCGGTGCGATCGAGGCGGCCACCGACGCGATCCGTGGCGAACTCACTCGAGTCCTCGCCTCCGATCAGCGTGGACTCGAGCCTTACGTGGCGTACCCTGACGGCGTGCCCCTCGACCAATGGCGCGAACTCAATCGCTCGCGCCGCTGGAGCGCTTACTTCTTGTGGAACCAGGGGACCGCACAGGCCGCGCACCTCGCGCGCTGCCCGCGCACGGCTCAAGTCGTGAGCACCGCGCCTCAGTGCGACGTTGCGCTGCACGGCCCCAACGTCTTCTTCTCGATTCTCGAGCCCCGCACCCGCATCCCACCACACACCGGAGTGACGAACGCGCGGCTCACCGTGCATGTGCCCCTGATCGTTCCGCCCGGCTGTGGCTTTCGCGTCGGCGGCGAGACGCGCGAATGGATCCCGGGCCAGGCCTGGGTGTTCGACGACACCATCGAGCACGAAGCCTGGAACGACTCGGACATGCCGCGCGCGATCCTGATCTTCGACGTGTGGAATCCCTATCTCACCGCGGCCGAGCGCGATCTGGTGCGTGGGGCCACCGAAGCCATCGGCAGCTACTACGGGGCCCCGCCGCCGGGGCTGGTGTGACTCAGTCGCGACCGCCCCCGGCCAGTGCCGCATCGATCCGGGCGAGCGAGCGGCCGCGGCCGAGGAGCGAGAGCGTCGCATCGATCGGGGGTGACACGGCGGTCCCGGTCACCGCGACGCGCAGCGGCTGCGCGATCTTGCCGAGGCCGACCTGAAGCTCGGCCGCAAGCGCATTCAGCACATCGTGAATGGAAGCGGCGCTCCAGTCGCCGACGGCCGCGAGCTTGCCGCGCACCTTGCCGAGCGTCGCGAACGCCTCCGGGGTCAGATGCTTCGCCACCGCCTTCGGGTCCAGGGGCACTTCGTCGGTGAAGAAGAAACGGCTGTTCCCGGCCATCTCCTTCAGCGTCTTGGCCCGCTCGCGCTGCGCGACGATGACGCCCTCGAGCAGCGCCTCATCGTCGCTGTCGAGGCCGAGCCGGCGCAGCTGGGCACGCAGGTGCGGAACGAGCGCCGTCGGCGGCGAGCGCACCATGTGCTGCTGGTTGAGCCACAGGAGCTTTTCCGGGTTGAACGCCGAGGCCGCCTTGTTCACATCGTGGATGTCGAATGCCGCGATCATTTCCTCGCGCGTGAACACTTCCTGGTCGCCGTGCGACCAGCCGAGGCGCACCAGGTAGTTGAGGAGCGCGTCGGGCAGATAGCCCTCCTCCTCGTACTGCAGCACGCTCACTGCGCCGTGGCGCTTGGACAGCTTGGCGCCGTCCGGCCCGAGGATCATCGGCACATGCGCATAGGCCGGCGGCGTGGCCCCGAGCGCCTGCAGCATGTTCATCTGCCGCGGCGTGTTGTTGAGGTGATCGTCGCCGCGGATGACGTGGGTGACACCCATGTCCATGTCGTCGACCACCACGCAGAAGTTGTAGGTCGGCGTGCCGTCGGAGCGCGCGATGATGAGGTCGTCGAGCTCGGTGTTCTGGAAAGTCACCGCACCGTGCACCAGGTCCTCGACCACGACGGCGCCCGCCAGCGGATTCCTGAAGCGCACCACCGGCGCCACGCCCGGCCGCGGCTCGCGGCGCTCGCGGCAGACGCCGCTGTAACGCGGCTTCTCCTTGCGCGCGACCTGCTGCTCGCGCAGTGCATCGAGCTCCTGCTTGGTGCAGTAGCAGTGGTAGGCAGTGCCCGCCTCGAGCATCCCGGCGATGACCGAGCGGTAACGGTCAAAACGCTCGGTCTGGTAGAAGGGTCCCTCGTCCGCCTCCAGCCCGAGCCACGCCATCCCCTCGAGAATGACGCGTACCGCCTCCTCGGTGGAGCGCTCGCGATCGGTGTCCTCGACGCGCAGGATGAACTTGCCGCCCATGCGCCGGGCGTACAGCCAGCAGAACAGCGCCGTGCGCGCGCCGCCGACGTGCAGCAGACCGGTGGGACTCGGGGCAAAGCGCGTAACGACGGTCATAGGGGGCGCGCATGTTACCAAGAGCGCAGCCGCCCTGCCCTGCGCCGGCCCGACCGCTCGTCTCCAGGGCTGCGGGGCCCGGGGTTTGCCTTGCCGAAGACCCGCCTATAGACTTCCGCACCCTTGAAAGTGGGCGGTTAGCTCAGCTGGTAGAGCGCTGCTTTCACACGGCAGAGGTCACTGGTTCGAGCCCAGTACCGCCCACCAATCAGAACACAAACGTGTAGCGGTTCTCCCGAGCAATTCGCTCGATGGATGGCCGACCGCTTCGGCCCACGGCTCACCTTCACGATGGTCGGCTCAGAGAAATCAGCGGAGCAGTCGTTGATCGTTGATCGGGCTCGACTACTGTCTCTTGACGACCAAGTAGCGCGTGATCGCGGCAACGCTCGGCGTGCCGGCCTGCCGCATGACCGCGCGCAGCTCGCGCGCGTAGATGTCGAGCACGGCTTCGACACCCGCCTGCCCGTAGGGCGCGAGACCCCAGATCTGGGGGCGGCCGATGCCCACCGCGCTTGCCCCCAGCGCCAGTGCCTTGAATACGTCGGTGCCGCGGCGCACGCCGCCGTCGACGAGCACCGGCACGCCGCCGTTGCAGGCCGCCACGACCTCGGGCAGCACCTCGATGGTGGACTGAAGCGACTCTTCATCGCGCCCGCCGTGGTTCGAAACGATTACGCCATCGACGCCGTGGCGCACGCAGAGCGCTGCCTCATCGCCACGCATGATGCCTTTGACAAGTAGCTTGCCCTTGACAAGCTGGCGTACGCGATCGAGCCACTCCCAGGTCGTCGCAGAAGGCTGGCTCGACTCCGTTACCCGCGATACGTCCACGCCGCGGTAAATCGGTGCCTTGCGTACGAAGTCGTGTGAGTTGTTGACATGGCACTGGGTGCAAGTGCGCGGATCGTGTTGCATCGAGCGCACCAACGTCTCGTTGTAGCGCGGCCAGTGGTTGTCAACGGTGAGAACGATGGCGCTGCAGCCGGCCCGCTGTCCGCGTTCGACTATTGCCCGCGTGACCTCCCAGTCGTCCGTGGCGTAGATCTGCTGCCAGACCGGCCCGCCGCGCGCTGTCATCACATCCTCGGGTCCAGTCGAACCGGCCGACGACAGCATCATGAGTGCCGAGCGCGAGCCGGCCGCCCGCGCCGTGGCGAGTTCGGCTTCGGGGTGGAATGCCCTCTGGGAGCCGACCGCCGACAGATAGATTGGCGAAGGCCAGCGCGTGCCAAACAGCGTGACGCCCATGTCGAGCCGACTCACGTCGGCGAACCGCCGCACGCTGATCTCAAGCTGCCCGTAAGCCTCGTGGTTCCAAGCTACGGTGCGATCGTCGTCGACCCCGGTCGCAAGGTACCCAAAGTGCGCAGGCGGTAGCACCGCCCGCGCGACAGCCTCGAATTCCGCCACGCTGAGCAGCTCCTCAAGCTTTGGCAGCGTTGCGCCCTGCCCTCGCGCGACACGCGGCACGAGCGCATACGCTGGCAACGCTAGTAAACCGCCGAGCAGGATCCGGCGACTGCGGTTGGTATTTTGCGTGTGCACGGCAGGCCCCCTCTTCTCCACGATGAGAATCCAGCGGCCACCGTCCAGCCTTCTATATTGCCTCGGGTGCTCCCCCCGGCCGTGCTCGGAAGCGCCGCCCGAAACGACAGCTTATCGCATTCCCAATGGCTGCCCTTGGGAGGGTCGGCTGGCCGCTCCGGGTCCGCAAGCAGTCGGCTCCTATGAGTGTGTCTGGGACAATCCTGGGACAGTCCGCTCGTGACATTGCGTGATATCAAGTGATATCAAATGACAACAAGTCCTTGTTGCAATTGGGACCCCCGCTCGCATATGGTTGATCTGTAAGGACCTACCACCCGTTTCACACGGCAGAGGTCACTGGTTCGAGCCCAGTACCGCCCACCATCCAGAACAATAACTTAGACCAATTTCCTTAGTCTCTTTGCCGCGAATTTGGGACAATTTGTGTGTCCCCCATAACCCAAGCGTTCGGTTCACATGCGTAAATCAGACCTGATACCCGGCTGGATAGAGAAGGAGCTGCGTGCGAATTTCGCTCGGGCCTCCCGTGCCGGGCGCCGCACCGCAAAAACAGAGCCGCGAGCCGCCTTTGCTGCGTACCGCTCCCAAGAACGTGCACTGCGGATCGAGCTCACGAACGGGGCGACGATTACGTTGCCGGTAAAGCTGATTTCCGGTCTCAAGGGAGCCAGACCCAAAGATCTCCGTGCGGTTGAAGTTCTTGGGCGCGGCGGTGGTCTGCACTGGGAAGGCCTTGACCTCGATCTGAGCGTACCCGGTCTTCTTTCCTCATTGTTCTCCGGACCTGAGTGGCTGGCAGAGCTCGGCCGCGTCGGCGGTCGGAATTCCTCCGCCGCCAAAGCAGCTGCAGCACGCAGGAATGGGCGCAAGGGCGGTCGTCCGCGCGTTCGATAAAGGAAGCGCTGTTGAGCCGAAAGACCTCTCTGCTGTGCGTGCTTGCCGTGATTTCCCTATAATCAATAACTTATGAAATCGAAACTGAGGCTGGAGTCGAGGAAAGCGCTGCTAGAGGCGAATCAACGCTTGAGGCCCGAGCAGCGTGTCCAGGCTTCCGTCGTGCAGAGTCGGGTAGTTGCCCAACTTCAGGAGGCGGGCCGCAAGCTTCGGGGGCGCGCCAGATGAGAGCGCGCGGCCCCGGCGAGTCCGCCAAGCTCCTTCTGGATGTTGTCGATGTACTTGCGGCCCGTTCGATTGACTACGCGGTGATTGGTGCGCTCGCCGCTTCTGTTCACGGTGCCGGGCGTGCGAGTCTCGATGCCGATCTCGTCGTCTCACCTAGCGTAATGGAGGGGACGCGAATCGATGAGGCCCTGAAACGGGCGGGGCTTACAACTGAGCTTCGGCGCGGAGATCTCGAGGACGCCATTCCCGGGCTCGTGCGAGTCAGCGACTCCTTCGGAAACCAGGTGGACGTTCTCCTGGGCATTCGCGGTCTCGATCCGAAGGCTTTCTCGCGCACGGTCGAAGTGCCGCTCGAGGGAACCCGGCTGCGCTTCGTCGGGCGGGAGGATTTCATCGCGATGAAGGTTGCAGCCGGAGGCCCGATCGATCTGCTGGACGCGGAAAACGCTATCGCAGCGGATCCAAAGTCGCTCGATGTGGGGTTGGTCAGGAATCTTGGCTTGCGCTTCGGAACGAGCGCCTCTGCATCGCTGGAGAGAATGCTCGGAGACCTGGGTTTGGGTCGTCAGGTATCCCACGATCAGGGGTACGGACTGGATGACGACCTCGAGTAGGCGGTTGGTATGGCGGCGTGCGTGTCCGAACCGAATGTGGGATGTTGCCTGGTCGCCTGAGCACACGTCTGGGACAATTTTGGGACAGTGCGGTCGTGACATTGCGTGATATCAAATGACATCACGTGATATTAAGTGCCTGTTGCAACTGGGGACTCGACTCGCATATCGTTGATTTGTAGGGACCCTACTTCCGTTTCACACGGCAGAGGTCACTGGTTCGAGCCCAGTACCGCCCACCATAGATCGGCGAGATCATTCAGAAATAAACTACTCTGGCGCAAGGCCCGCCGAATGCGCTACCTCGAGTTCTTCGTCGAGTACATCTCGGATGCGTTCGAGGAGCACGCAAAGCTCGAGCCCGATCGCTCGAGCGCACTCCTGTTCTGTCACGGCGGCTTCAACTTCTCTTCGACGTACAGTGAGAGCTCGACCATCCGCTCGACGAGCTGCGCCGCAGGAAGCCCCGCAAAGTTCCTGAGCACGAGCTCCTTCACGTAGAGGCGCACAAGATAGCGCAGCTGCAGTGCCCGGTTGCGCGTGGCAAAGACAAAATCTCGGTGCCCGTTATTGACCACGATGAGATTGCGTGCGGCATCGAAGCGCGAGCGCCAGAGCTCCCCGGCCGCGCGTTCGAAGGTATAACCCGGGAGCCCGCGGGCGTTGACCACCGCAGGACCAATCGCCGGCTCTAGACTCGCGGCGACCGTAATCAGGGCTTCAGCCCTCGCATGCACCTCGCGCTGCGCAACCATAACCGACAGACGCACGAGTCCCGGTGAGGCGGGTGCCTGAAACACTACTTCCTGATCCGAGCTCGAGGAGAGCGAGCCGCCGCCATCTGCAATTTCCCACACGAAGGCGAGATCCTCTTCCACACGGCGGCGCGACCGATCTCGCGGCAGAGCACGGAAACGTCGACTGTCGTTCACCGCGACCGTGCTTGCCGCCGGCGAGATCACCACGCTGTGCAAGGGGCCTGCGTACTCAAAGAAGGCGCGCTGCGGAGGTTCAGGCACGGACCGCTCCGCGACCCCGAGTGTCTCATCATTCTCATCGGCATCGTTCGGCCCCTCCTCAGCCCCGCCGCCACGCGAGCCACCGGCGTCCCCCTCCTGGCGTGAGCGGGCGTGAATGGCGAACCAGTCGTACTCCTCTCGTGGGAGCGCGAGCATCGCCTCACGGAACGCCCGCTGGATCGCGCGCAGCGACTCACGGTTTGCCTGCTCCTCCTCGGCGCGCTGCTGGGCTTCGATGACCGCATTCAGATGCGACTCCAGCGGGGCCAAAGCATTCATCAGCGCCGCATAGCGGTCGTCGTGGACAATGCCTGAGCGCGTGCCGGGCGTCAGATTGAGAAAAGGCACGTCGATCAGGCCCTGCAGGTATCTCGAGGTCCACGGCGGGTGCTCGAGTCCTGAGAGTGTTCCCAGGTCCTCGATGACGCGCGTGCCACTGCGGGTAAGAGCCACGCGGGAGGTGTCGGCCGGCTCGGTGAGATAGAGCTCACCGTAGGCATCCCCGAAGCCCGAGCGCACTGGGGGCAACTGGTGAAGCAGCCGTCCCTCGAACTGCCGCGGCTCGACCTCGTATTGCTTGCGCGCGAGCTTGTCGACCACCGTGACGCGCACGCCGGAGTGACGGACCCGGTCACGGAGCTCCGAGGCGAGATACCACTGGATCTTCTCCCCGCTTAAGGAACGGATCCCCTCTAGGAGTGGGCTCACTTTGAGCTCGGTGCCCGGCTCGGAGAAGAGCGCCCGCCGCAGGCCCACCGTGTAACGCGGCTCGCCCTTGCTCATGACCATCTGGTAGGCCCGGTTATCCGCGCCGGTGGAGCTCATGGTTAGGGTCTCGCCGACTGTCCAGAAGGAGAGCAGCCCGATCCCGAATTCCCCCTGAAGCCCCGCACCATTTCCTTCGGCCTTCAGGTGCCGCTTGATGGAGTCACAGATGTGGGTGGCGACGTACTTGAAGTCGGGCAAGCCTTCCGCATCGCGCGGCACGCCATCCCCGTCATCCTTGACAGCGAGGTAGTGCTCGCCGTGCTCGCGACCGCGCGTGATGGTGACGGACTTCGCGTGAGCATCGATCGAGTTCTCGACGAATTCGGCGATCGCCTTGAGCGGATTACCCTGCGAGAGCGCGATGATGCGGATGGCGTTCCAGTCGTCGCCGATCTTGAGCCGACCGCCCTCATCGGGTCGAGGTCGAGGCTTTGACTTCGATCGCTGGGTCGACTTCATATCGGCGAGCAGAGAAGAAACTTAGGTTTCGGGATAGAGGCGCGGAAATAGTACTTCCAAAACCCCTGCTGGGAAGCGCAGCGACACCGGGCCCTTCGGGCTCACGCTGGCCAGCAAGCCCGCCTCCACAGCATCGTTGAGCACCCGACGCGCCGTTCGCTCCGGGAGCCCCGTGATCCGGGGCGCCGCGCCACGTTCAATCTCGCCGAACATCAGGGCGGCCTCGAGAAGCGCCGCTGCTTCGCCTTTCAGCGTCTCGGAGCGCTCGACAAGCGTACGCAAACGTTTGGCGAGAGTTTGAATGTCGAAAAGACTCGCCATGAAGTTGACCTGATCGAGCGCCACCTCGAGAAACCACCGAGTGAACTCGATGAGCGCCGCCCGCGAGAGATTCCCTCGCCCGTCGAGATCGCCCTCGCGCGGCGCATCGGCCCGATCCATCATCGCCTTGTACTCGCCGCGACTCTTTAGACCGCGCGCGAGTCCGCGCGAGATCGACCAGAGACCATGCGCGGCGATGCCTGCTGAGTACCCCATAGCATGGCTCATGAGCCGACTGACCCGGCCGTTGCCATCCGGAAACGGGTGGATGTAGTTGAAGCGGTGATGGCTGGCAGGAATCGCGAGGATCCGCGTCCCCTGACGCATCTTGCCCAAGCTGTAGCGCTCGCCAAAGTGCGCCATGTACTCAGGGATCCGAGCGCTCGCCGGTGGAACGTGACGTCCGACGACATTGTCCTCCTCGAGTCGCGAGCGCCATTCGCCGGGCACCATGAGAGCGGAGCGGCGGTCCGCGTGGATCCGCAGCATCGCCTCGGGGGCATCCCGATAGAACTCGCGATGCAGCTCCCGAATGAACTCCGCAGCCGCCGGCTCACCAAGCTCCCCCAGTGCACCCTTGTGATCGATCTCCCGTTGGACGCGCACGTGGGCCGCGGCCTCGAGCTGAAGATTGCGTCGCTCCTGGTCGCGAGCGAAGTCACCGGCGAGCGCGCGTACGATGTCTCGCGGGCGTGTGTTGTGCCCTTCGATGAGGTTGCTGTAGTAGGTGTTCATGATGCGGACGAGGTCCGCAAGAGAGGCGGCCGTCGTTGGATGGAGGCTGACCCCGAGCTTGGAGGACGCTGCAGCGAGCTCGGCGACGACGTCGTTGAGTTCCCCCGGCACCTCGTCAACGAGCGTCGGCTCGATCCGGAAGATTGTCTCCGTTTCGACCGCCGCGACGGGCCGATTGGCCGATCTTGTAGCCATAGAAGATACCGGATAGGGGCCTGAAAAGGCCCTGTGTGATTGCAGTTTGGCCGATCATATGGCCGATGGCCACTTGGCCGGTAATTGGTCTTTGTAAGTCTATGTATTTATGCGATTTAATTTTTCTAACTGAGTGCAGTTGGCCGGTCTATTGGCCGATCCCGGGCTGCACCCGACCTCCGCGAGGCTAACTCGCGCTCCCGAGACTGCGCTGGGACAATTTTGGGACAGTGCGCTCGTGACATCGCGTGATATCAAGTGATATCAAATGACACCAAGCCCTTATTGCAGTTGAGGGTGCCGCTCGCATATCGTTGATTCGTAAGCACCCTACTTCCGTTTCACACGGCAGAGGTCACTGGTTCGAGCCCAGTACCGCCCACCAATCCACCAATCAGAACAGAACATCGGAAGAGTCCTTGACCCTGGTTGCCTGCTATTTGGGACGTGGGTCACTGCGACTCGCGCCGACGGCGCTGCCTTTCGGCCCTAGACCCTCGACACGATGGTGAGAAGTGCTCGAATCGCCGCTCAGGACAAACACGCCAACGCGCTCGAGCTACGAGAAGGGATTCATTATCGCTACGCCAGTCGGCTCATAGTGATCAGTATTCCGGGTGACCACGGCCAGATCGTAGATCAGCGCTGTAGCTGCGATCTGCTTGTCTAAGGAGTTCTCAGGATGAGGCACCCGCAGTCTTCCCCAAATCTGGGCTGTCTCTTGATCGAACGGCAGGATGGCATCTGCATAAGCAACGGTTAGGCGATCCAGCCAGCGTTCAAGACGTGCCGCTTGAGCAGAATCGCCGCGGTGCCGGATTATTTCTACACCTTGCCGCAGCTCGCCGATCGTGATGGCGGATAAAAAAAGGGCAATGTTGTTCCGACTGGCGTTGTCAAAGAACTCACGCACGCCCGTGTTGGCTTTGTCGCCCTTTCGCGCCTCGCTGATCACATCAGTATCCACCAAATACACAGTCAGCCTCGGCTATCCACCTGCTCTCTGGCAAAGTCCTTGTCGCGGCCAACATTAGGCATAGAAGCCAGAACGTCAGCCAGAGCCCGCCGCCGGGGACCTCGCAGCGCAGACTGAAGAATCTCTCGATGCTCCTGTTCGGCACTGCGATTGTGTTTTGCAGCGCGTTGCTTCAGCGCCTTTACCAACTCGTCTGCCAACTTGCGAACCATGAGCTGCGCCATCGATCGACCCCTCAATGTCCGTACTGCTATCAATGATAGCGACGCGCTGGCTAACGTGCAAGCAGTGCTAGCACATAGGACGTATTATTGGGCTGTAATTGGTGCGCCGGAAGTAGCCCGGCACGATAGCGAGCGCTGGGACAAATTTGGGACAGTCAGCTCGTGACTTCCAGCGCATCTCTCAGACAGGTGGCGCCCGTCGGCAAGCGTCTGCTCCCGTTCCAACGCCGGACGTCCACGGTGACTTCACAGGGTTCCGCGTGGCGAACATTCGCGGGCGGCATATTTCGCCGGGCAGTCTTGTCAGAGCTTGCTTAGGCGTCGCCGCGACACGGCCAAGTTGGAGCAACGGGCCGCTGCTTGATGCCGGCGGCTTCACCTTACCGACGACGCCTGGCTTTCGGTATGATTCCCAGTGCGCCCAGCGCTCAACAACGATAACGGTCAGGGGATCTTCCGATGGTCAATCTGGGTCGTGCGTCCGCGCGCGAGGGGAAACCCGCGCGCATGTCTCGATACGTTGTAGCAGCATTCTTGTCGTGCGCGACGGCTCTCAGCGGATGCGGTGGTGGGGGCGGTGGTGGCTCATCGCCTCCCCCACCACTAAACATCTCACCGATGGCGGCGAGCCTGGACGCCGGCATGTCGAAGACTTTCGTCGCGACCGGTGGCACTCCGCCGTACACGTTCTCAGTTGTCTCAGGGACCGGGACGGTTACCTCGGCCGGAACATACACAACACCCGGCGCAGCCGGTAGCGCCGACGTGCGAGTGACGGACGCCGGCGGACAGCACGCCGACGCGACCGTCACGATCGACGCGGCCGTCGCCTTCGCACCGGGACCCACCACCATCGACGGCGGCCAGACCCTGACGCTCTCGGGAACCGGGGGTCAGAGTCCCTACACCTATTCGGTTGTTTCCGGTCCTGGAACGGTGAACGCTTCCACCGGGGTCTTTACTGCTCCCGGAACCCCCGGATCAACAGTCGTCCAGGTCAGCGACGCAAACGGCGGTACCAACCAGATCACGATCAATAACTACGCGACACTCGGCATCTCACCCGCAACGGCGACTCTGGACGCAGGCATGTCCAAAACCTTCGTCGCATCCGGAGGCAACCCTCCGTATACGTTCTCGCTTGTGTCAGGGACAGGAACGGTCACGGCCGACGGCGCCTACTCGACGCCCGGCGCAGCCGGTACCGCCGATGTACGTGTGACGGACGCGATCGGGCAGCATGCCGATGCGATCGTCACGATCGACTCCGCTTTAGGCTTCGCGCCCGGCCCAACCGCGGTGGACGGCGGCCTGACCCTGACATTGTCGGGAACCGGGGGGCAGGGCCCCTACACCTATTCGGTGGTGTCGGGTCCTGGAACAGTGAACGCTTCCACCGGTGTCTTCACGGCTCCCTCGACCGCCGGATCGACGGTGGTCCAGGTCACTGACACCAATGGCGGTACCTTCCAAATCACCATCAATAACTACGCGACACTCGGGATTACGCCGCCCTCGATCACGGTCACGGCAGGCGCAGGCCAGACCATGCAATTCGGCGGCACGGGGGGATCCGGGAGCTATGCGTACACGCTCGTTTCCGGACCCGGGATGCTAAGTCCCACCGGCCTTTATACCGCCGCCAACACGAGCGGCACCGCAACTGTCCAGGTCAAGGACAGCACCGGCGCGACTGCCGCGGCGACGGTGCGTTCGCTGCGCATTCGCGTGAACGGGCAGGTCACCGCGGCAGTGACCGACGGCACCAGTTGGTATCTCGGCGGCCAGTTCGATGCCACCAACCCCTATTCCGCGCCGGGAATGGCGATCGTGGATGCGAGCACGGGGAATGCGGTTCTCGGCTGCGACCTGCAGTCGGGCTTTCTGAACGGTGTGGTCAACGCCGTGGTCGCCTTGCCGACGGCGATCTACGTGGGTGGTGTGTTCTCTTCCTATCGTGGCGTCGCGGTAGGCGGTCTCGTCAAACTCGATCCGCAGACCTGCGCCCTCGACACGACGTTCAACGCCGGGGGTGGCTTCAGCCCCAACGGCGTTGTGACCCTCGCGCTGTCGGGCTCGTCGCTCTACGTCGGGGGCAACTTCACTACCTACCGCGGCGGGGCGGCCCCGGGGCTGGTCAAGCTCGATGCCACAACGGGCGTGCTCGACCCGGCTTTCTCCGGCACGACCGGGCTCGCCACACCGGGCACCCTGGGTCCAACCACGATGGCCGTTCTCGGCTCGTCGCTCTACGCGGGTGGGGTATTCACTTCGTACCGCGGCGCGCCCGTGCCCTACCTCGTCAAGCTCGACCTCGCCACGGGGGCAATCGACACGACGTTCTCCGCGGGCGTGCAGCTCAACGGACAAGTGAATGTGCTCGCTGCGTCCGGCACCGCGCTCTACGCAGCCGGCGGGTTCACGGCCGATGGCGGCACGTCCGTGCAGCTGGCGAAGCTCGACCCGGCGACCGCGGCGCTCGATGCGACGTTCACCACGAATGCCGGTTACTACCCGGGGGTGGATGCGATCGCTGTCAGCGGTACCTCGATCTACATCGGACTGCAGTTTGCTGCCGGCTACCCATTTCTCGCCAAGCTGGATGCGACCACCGGCGTTGCGGACGGCGTGTTTACTCAGGGCAGTTCGCTGGACCTTGGCGTCACGGCTCTCACGGTATTCGGTAGTTCGGTCTATGCCGGCGGATACTTCACGCACTACCTCGGCAACAACGCACGGCACTTTCTCAAGGCGGACGCGACCACCGGTGCTCTCGATACGACATTCACGCAAGCGACCGGCGCCAATGCGGCGCTGTCGTCGATTGCGGGGCAGGGGAACAACATCTACGCCGTCGGGAGCCTCAGTACCTATCGCGGCCAGCCCGCGAACGCCATTACCAAGATCACGGTGGCGAGTGATGCCATCGATTCCACGTTCGCACAATCGACAGGCGCCACGAATAGCAACACGTCCAGCAGCGTTAACGCTCTGGCGCTCGTGGGCTCCTCGCTGTACGTCGCGGGGTTGTTCGGGACCTTCGATGGACAGGCGATCGTAAATCTCGTCAAAGTCGATCCGAGCTCAGGGGCTCCCGATCCGGCGTTCACGGTCGGCCCTCTCGGAGTCATCTCCTCCCTGGCGAGTTCAGGAACAGCCCTCTATGTCGGCGTAAGCGAGAGTGGTTGCGAGGGCGCAGCCGGACTCGGTTGCATCGCCAAGCTTGACCCGACGACCGGAGCAGCCGATCCCATCTTCGCGCCTGCCGCCACTACCAACGGACCGGTGACTGCGCTGTTCTTCTCCGGGACGAGTCTCTACGCAGGTGGCGCGTTCCAAACGGACAATGGATTCCCCGCGCAGAACCTGGCCAAAATCGACGCTACGACCGCCGTGCTGGACCAAACGTTCGCCAGTGCGACAGGGCTGGTGGCATCAACGAACGGCTTCCCGACGGTCGGCGCTTTTGCGCTCTCGGGTAGCGCACTTTACGCAGGGGGAGCTTTCACCTCCTATCGAGGAACCACGGTCAGCGACCTCATCAAGGTCGACCCATCGAGCGGCGTCCTCGACACAACCTTCACGGACGCCGGCGGGGCGAGCTACTGGGTGTCCACGCTCGCGGCTGCCAACGGATCGTTGTACGTCGGTGGATACCTCAACTCCTACCGAGGGGTGTCGTTACAGAATCTGGCCAAGGTCGACGGCGCGTCGGGCGTCCTCGATACCACCTTTACCCAGCCGCAGGGTGTCTGCCACGGGGCCGGCGGGCCCAGCGGCTGCCCGGGGAGCGTGTGGTCGCTGACGCCCGTCGGCACCAAGCTGTACCTCGGCGGGGATGTCACCAGCTATCGCGGCTCGCCGGCTTATTTCTTCTTTCCGGTCGATGCGACGAGCGGAGCGCTGCTCGATCCGTAGAGCCCGTAGTCGCCAGTGGAGTTGGGATCGATCCGCTGCTCGGCAGAGGTCACTGGTTCGAGCCCAGTACCGCCCACCAATAGTCAATAATTTGGCATCAGGTCCGTCGCTCCATCAACCTGATATGTTGGCTGCGTCACGCGTGTGGCGGCGCTTCAAACCAACTTCACGAATGACCCGTAGCCCCGCAGCCCTTCGTCGTTCGTGAGCAGAATCATCGGCTCGATCAACGCCTGCGCGATGAGCACCCGGTCAAAGGGGTCTTTGTGCAAAGCGGGGAGCTCTACGATCTTAGCAGCGTGGTCGCCCGTGATTGGCAGGAGCGCAAATCCCGCCGGAGCGATGGCCGCGACCACCTCGCGCGGATCGGCCTGAAGCTTGCCGAGGCTGCGCTTGATACTTATCTCCCAGATCGATGCGGCGCTCACGAACACCTCCGCCGACTCGATTTGCTTGCGGCTCGCGGCCGAGAGTTTGGACGGCGAACCAAGCGCCCAAAGCAGGAGGTGCGTGTCGAGCAAGACACGCACACTCAACGCCCTTCGAACTGCGCCAGGATTTCCTCATCGAGCGGAGCGTTGAAATCATCGGGAACCTTGATCTTGCCCTTCAACTGCCCGAGCTTCTTCGGCTTCGCTGAGGCCCCGATCGGCGAGAGCCGCGCCATGGGCTTGCCTGCCTTAGCGATGATTACCTCGGCACCGGCAGCGACCTCATCCACGATCCGGGAGAGATGAGTTTTAGCCTCGTGAATGTTGATGATGTTACTCATGGCTGCGGGTAAGTTAGTGAACTAGACTTAGTTTAACCAATCTGTGCATCAGGCACAAGTTGCCGCTCACGTTATGCGCGGCAGCGTCATCCTCCTGGACACACCTGCCCCGCTGGCGTAGAGCAACTCTTCGGTCCGCTGTCGCTGGGACAATTTTGGGACAGTGCGGTCGTGACATTGCGTGATATCAAATGACATCACGTGATACTAAGTGCCCGTTGCAACTGGGGACTCGACTCGCAGTACCAGCTTGGCTCGGCACCCTCGGTCGCTGTTCGAGCCCAACCCCCACCACGCAGAGCACCGGCGAAACGAGGATCTAGGAAGTGCTCTGGATCGATGTTGTTTTCAGAATTGTCGCTTAGGGCATTTTGGGAAACAACGAGCAGTGGCCGATGCCTTCAGGCTAATCGGACGCCGGGGCTGACGCGACTGACGACCTCCGCGCGGAGCGGGAGCAGCCCGAGACTCAGGAGCCGGTCTGCAGCGGTTTTCCCAACAGCGAGGTGAGCGCGTACACGGCCTCAAGCGTCGGCACGGGCGTCTCCGTCATGCGCGCCAGCTCCAGGACCGACCCGAGGAGCGCGTCGATCTCGAGCGCCCGGCCCGCCTCGAGGTCCTGCAGCATTGACGTTTTGTGCCTGCCGATCCGCTCCGCACCGGCGATGCGCCGCTCAATCGGCACTCGAAACGTGATGCCGAGCTTGTTTGCCACCGTCTGCGCCTCAGTCATCATGGCGGCCGACAGGCTGCGGGTCGGCGGGTACTGACAGATCTCCGCGAGCGTCGCACGCGTCAGGGCGCTGATCGGATTGAACGTCAGGTTGCCCCAGAGCTTGAGCCAAATTTCTGCGCGGATGTTGTCCAGCACTGGGGCGCGAAGTCCCGCGCGCGTGAAGCAGACGGAGACACTCTGGACCCGCGGGCTTGCCGAACCGTCGAGCTCGCCCACCGGAAAGCGGTCCCCTTCGAGATGGCGGATGATGCCGGGTGCCTCGAGCACCGAGGCCGGGTAGACCACGCAGCCGATGACGCGCCCGGGGGGAATTTGCTGGGCGCAGATGCCGCGCGGGTCGACAGCCGTCACGCTACGGCCTTCGAATGGACCTCCGTGCCGGTGGAAGTACCAGTACGGAATGCCGTTCTGCATAGTGACGACGGACGTCTCGGGCCCGAACAGCTTCGGCAGCTCGCCGGCAACTGCCTCTACCTGGTGCGCCTTGACGGCGAGGATGACGAGGTCTTGGGGTCCGGCGGCGGTGTAGTCGGCTGTGGCCCGAACACTGTTCGTCACAAGCTCGGTGCCATCGTTCATGATGAGCTTGAGGCCGCGGCCGCGGATCGCTTCGAGATTGGCGCCGCGGGCAAGGCACGTGACCTCCTCGCCAGCGAGTGCCAGCTTGACGCCAACGTAGCCGCCTACCGCTCCGGCTCCGACGATGGCGATCTTCATTGCGTCAGGTCACGAGATTCTGCGGCCGCCCCGCGGCCCAGGCTTCGATATTGTCGGTTAGCTGGTCTGCGAGCGACTGCATTGCGCCATCGCTTGCCCAGGCGACGTGCGGTGTGAGAATGAAATTCGGCAGCCGCAGGTCGAGCAGCGGATTGCCGTCCCTGGGTGGCTCCTGCGTGAGGACGTCGAAGCCCGCGCCCGCGATCAGCCCCTCCTGCAGTGCATGTACCAGCGCTCGCTCGTCCACGAGTCCGCCGCGCGAGGTATTGATGAGGAGCGCCGTGCGTTTCATCTCGCGCAGCTGCTCGATGCCGATCATGTGGCGCGTCTCGGCGGTCAGCGGTACGTGCAGCGAAATGACGTCGCTCTCGGTCAGCACCTGCTCGAGCGGGGTGAACTCGACGCCGGATGCCTTCGGCGGCGCGTGGTCGGCGAACAGTACCCGCATGCCGAAGCCGCGCGCGATGTGGGCAGTTCCCTGGCCGAGTGCGCCTTCGCCGATGATGCCGAGAGTCGCCCCGTGAAGATCACGGATGGGGTGGTCCAAGAAACAGAACTGCTCGCTCTGCTGCCACCGGCCCCGCTCGACGTCGGCCCGGTACGCGAGCAGGCAGCGTCGCAGCGCGGTGATCAGTGCGAACGTATGCTCCGGCACGGTGTGCACCGCGTAGTTGCGGATATTGGCAACGGGAATGCCCGCCGCCTGGCAGGCGGCGATGTCGATTACGTCGTAACCGGTGGCGGCCACGGCGATCATCTTGAGCTCACGCAGTCGCTCGAGCGTCGCGGCGCGCAGCGGCACCTTGTTGGTAACGGCGATCGTAGCATCGAGCAGCCGTTCCACCACCTGGTCCGGGTTCGTAGCTGGGTACTCCTGCCAGCTGTGCGCGAAATCGGGGCGCCGGACGTTCGCCCTGAGCGTCGCGCGATCGAGAAAAACGATGTGCTGTGTCACGTCGCTCAGCCCTGAATCGATCCCGTCGAGTGCGCCTCGTAGAACTGCTCCTCGCGGCTGACCTTCTTTCGCGGCACCAGGTCGTGCGTGCGCCAATAGTTGGAAGCGGCGGCAACACCGCTCCCCGGTGTCACCTCGATGCCGACATCGAGCATCGCCATTTCGGCGCCGGCGATGGCGGCCATCAGCATCAGCTCGTTGAGATCGCCCAGGTGTCCGATGCGGAACACCCTGCCGGCCACTTTCGAGAGGCCGGCGCCGAGCGCCAGGTTATAGCGGCGGAACGCTACGTCGATCACGTGCGCAGCGTTGAAGCTCTCCGGCACGACGATGGCGCTCACGGTGTCCGAATACCACCTTGGAGCCTTGGCGCACAGCTTCAGCCGCCAGCCTTCAATAATCGCCGCGCGCACGCCCTCGGCGAGGTAGCGGTGGCGGGCGAAGATCGCCTCCAATCCCTCCTCGAAGATGATGTTGAGCGACTCGCGCAGCCCATACAGCATGGGCAGCGACGGCGTATAGGGGAAGTAGCCGGTGGCATTCGCCTTGATCATGTCGACGAGATCGAAGTAGCAGCGTCGCGACCTGGCCTGTGCGGCCGTTCCCAGCGCCTTCTGGCTCACGCCGAGAATTCCGAGGCCCGCCGGCAGCATCAATCCTTTCTGTGACCCGCTGACCGCGAGATCGACGCGCCATTCGTCCATGCAGAAGTCGATGCTAGCGAGCGAGCTCACCGCATCCACGTACAGCAACGCCGGGTGGTTGGCGGCATCGAGCGCACGGCGCACGCCGGCGATGTCGCTGGTAACGCCGGTGGCGGTCTCGTTATGGCACGCCAGCACTGCCCTGATCTGATGCCGCTTATCCGCGCGCAGAATCTCCTCGTAGCGCCCGAGTGGCACGCCCTCGCCCCACTCAACGTCCAGCGCCTCGACCTCGTAGCCGAGGCGCTGTGCCATGTCAATCCACAGATGCGAGAATTGCCCGAAGCGTGCCGCAAGAACCTTATCGCCCGGCGAGAGAGTGTTGGTGAGCGCGGCTTCCCAAGCACCAGTGCCCGAGGATGGAAATATGAATACCTGCCCGCTGGTGGTCTTGAAAACCTTGCGCAAATCGCCGAGGACGCCGGTCGAAAGCTCGGGAAACTTCGACGAGCGATGGTCCTCCATCGCCACGAGCATGGCGCGCTGCACGCGGTCGGGGACGTTCGTCGGCCCGGGAACAAACAGAAAGTTTTGCCCAGCTAAGCGGCGCTGCATCACGGTTTCCTGTGAGTTCAGCCTTTGGATCCGTGGTGGACCCCGTCCACCTCGTCATACACGCTACGGTGTGCCGCATGAGGCGGCAACCGCATTTTATTTTCTTATGGTTAGCATCGTCTTTTGATGATGACGACACGCGGTGAAACCGCGTCATGGACTCGCCGGCAGCTCAGAGCCCCCGTCAAGTCCGCCGGTCACTTCGCCGATCCAACAGCAGGCATCGCTTGAGGTACAGCCTGTTCTATGGACGGCCCGGGCAGCGCCTCATCGGTTACGACAATGAACGCGGCCGCGGCGATCATCGCCACGTCGGGGGCAAGCGGCGGCCCTACACTTTCAGTACGCCGGAACAGCTGATCGAGGATTTCCTGGCGGATGTGCGCCGCCTACGAGGTGAGTGATGAGCAAGCGAGTCAAAGTTCACGTCGGTAGGGCAAAGGACATGGGCCAGCGCTTCGTGAGTGCGTGGCATCGGCTCGGGCGCGGTGAGAAGGTGCGGGAGCGACATGTGACTTTTCCAAATCTGCCTTCGATGCTCAACGCGCTGACACCCAAACGGCTGGAGCTGCTTCAGGACGTGCACCGAGAACCGGCATCCTCTGTAAAGGCGCTCGCCGAGAGGCTCGGGCGCGACTACAAGCGCGTGCATGAGGACGTGGAGACCCTGGCCGCGTCGGGGCTGTTGCAGCGCGAAGACGGTCGTGTGTCGGCTCCTTACGATGCCATTACCGCCGAGATGCGCCTGTAGGAATATTCTTCACGTGCACAAGACCCCAGAGCCTGAGGGTCGAGGTGTAGCCATCATCGCCATCTTCCGATGGCGCGAGTCCGTCGTTCAAGACGGCTTGATCGGGAGCTGGCATGCGATCTCGAAATGCTCGCTCCCGTGGGCGAACGGCCGACCGATCCAGGCCTCGAATGCGGGTTGATCGTCGGGAACGTAGCCGCTCCGTGGGAGCCAGGTCTTGTACAGCCAGTCGACAGCGCGTGCCTCGAGCGCGATGTCGCCGCTCAAGACGACTTCTGCCACGCGCATCGGTGGGAAGTCGAAGCGGCCGATCTCACCCGCCGGGTCGAAGTCGTCGACCACGAGCGCGACGTCGTACCGGCAATCCGCGAGAGCGACAATCTCCGGCTCATCCCACATGTAGCCCAGCCACTGGCCGTCAGCGAGCCCGCGCTCGATCGCCCAATCGAGGAGTCGTTCGCAGGCGGCCTGAGCCACACCCTCGCGGTAGGGCTCGAAGACGCGGATATAGGCGACTGTGCGGGCGGGCAGGTTGCGAAGCTTCACCTCGAAGCCGTCCGGATTCTGGCCCGCGGGAAGGGTCGCTATGTGGGGAGATCCAATCTGACTCGACAAGACGCGTTCCAACTCCTCCCGCCTGAAGTTCCGGAAGGTCTCGATGTGAAAGACGCTGGGGGGAAGGCCGTAGTGCTGCTTGAAGCTGCGAGAGAAGTCGGAGGAGGAGGAAAAGCCGCAATCCAAAGCCAAGTCCGTTAGCGATCGCCGAGGTGCGTGGGACATCAAGTACAGCGCCCGCTCGAGCCGCTGCCGCTTCACGAACTGGTTCAGTGTCTCCCCCAGGAATGCCTTAAAGACGCGGTGAAAGTGGAACGGCGAGAAGCCGGCCGCCTTGGACACCTCCTCCAGGCTCAAGGGATGAGCGAGGTTGCTTACGACGTGGTCGATCGCGCGGTTGACGCGCTCCACGTAGTCCACGGAAACCGCACTCTCAGCTTTTCGGTACATTCGCAAGATTTGGCAAGCGGCTTGTGCGATTCCCGGGCATCTTAATGACGGCAGGCGATTTCAGGGTCTCTGCCCCATTTGGCGGACCTTCGCCTGTCCAGCCCCAGGCGCTAGCGGGACCCACCCGAATGTCTGAGAGAAGTGAATTTGCCATCCTGAATCCCACACATGGGCGGTACGCATGAAAAGAGTCACTGGCATCGGCGGCATTTTCTTCAAGGCCAAAGACGCCCCATCATTGCAGGCATGGTACAAGCGACACTTGGGAATCGATGTCAAGGCTTGGGGCGGGGCTACCTTCGACTGGACCGACGCCGATGGCAAGCCGGTTGCCGGCACAACTGCCTGGTTGATCAATCCGCAAGAAAGTGATCACTTTGCTCCGAGCTCTGCACCCTTCATGGTCAACTACCGAGTAGAAGACCTCCACGCCCTGGTCAAGGCCTTGAAGGAAGAAGGCTGCAATGTACTCGAGAAGATTGACGAATCCGCGTATGGGAAATTTGCCTGGGTTATTGATCCAGAGGGAAACAAGGTCGAACTATGGGAGCCGGGCAGCCCGGCATAACTACATCTCATTGTTGCCGCCGCGTTCGGTTCGCAGCCAAGGCTAACGATCCTGGCTGCCGCGGTCTTGGCGGCCGAGAGCCGCCGCCCGGCGCACAGCGGGCAGTGGGACAATTTTGGGACAGTCCGCTCGTGACATTGCCCGTTAGCGCCTAACCGCACTCACGCCATTTGAGAATCAGGCGGTCGCGATTGAACAGCTCGATTTCTTTGGCTGCTAATCCGGCGGCCCTTGCTCTTAGACGGCAGGAGTGTCGGGCGCGACGCCGCCGCAGCAGCGAGTTCAACCCCAGCCCCGCGGTACTTGCGTTGCTGTGCGCAAGCTCTCTCGCACCGTTGCTGGCAGCGGCCGCCACGTGCACTGGACAGGGCGTGCAGGTGCAGGTTCTCGGTTCGGGCGGTCCCGAGCTGGAGGATAGGCGAGCTTCCAGCAGCTATCTCGTATGGCAGGATGGCCGGCCGCGCATCCTAATCGACAGCGGTGGTGGCAGCGCGCTGCGCTTCGGACAGGCCGGCGCACATGTGGCTCAACTTGATGCCGTCTTGTTTACGCATCTGCACATCGATCACAGCGCCGATTTTCCCGCGCTGATCAAGTCCTCGTATTTTGAAGAGCGTGAACTTCCCTTGCCAGTATATGGCCCGCCCGGCAACGAGGACTTCCCTTCGACCACCGAGTTTGTGGCAGACCTATTCGACGGTAAGCGCGGCGCTTATCGATATCTGGCAGATTTCCTAGCCGGCAAAGATGGCGGCTACTCGCTGCAGGCACATGATGTCGTCTTGACGGCTCACGAGATCCAAAGGGTCGTAAGCGCACGCGACCTCTTGTTGGATGCCGCGCAGGTCATCCACGGCGGCGTACCCGCCATCGCCTGGCGTGTCAGCATGGGCGGCAGGATCATCGTATTCTCCGGTGACACCAACGGTGACAACGGCAATCTCGAGCGGCTGGCGAAAGGCGCGGATCTCTTCGTAGCGCACAACGCAGTTCCAGAAGGTGAGACCGGCGCTGCGAGACAGCTCCACATGCCCCCGTCCGTGATCGGCCGCATCGCCAAGACCGCCGGCGTCGGACGGGTCGTGCTGTCACATCGTATGCTGCGCACGTTAGGACGAGAGGCCGAAACGCGATCTGTGATCGCGCGGGTGTACCCGGGCCCGGTGGCCTTCGCCGAAGACCTCGATTGCTTCTAGTTTGACTTGTCGGTGTTCTTCACGTATTTTACGTGAGACCGTACGATTAGCGCGGGCGACAAGACTGTGGCAGCCAAGCACAACATCACGGTGGCGATCGATCCTGCGCTACTGAAGAAGGCCCGTTCCGTTGCGGCACGCCGGGGGCGCAGCGTCAGCGCTCTGCTTGCGGACGAGCTGCGACAGCTGGTCGCCGAGGATACGCAGTACACAGCGGCACGGAAACGAGCGCTCGCACTGCTTTCCACTCCTCTGTCACTCGGAGGAAGCCGCTTGAGTCGCGAGAAATTGCATGAGCGACGTCGTCTTCGTTGATTCGAACATCCTGATTTATGCTCACGATGCGGACGCGGGACCCAAACGCGAGCGCGCGGTCGAGAAATTGAGTGATTTGTGGGAATCAGGCGCTGGGCGGCTGTCGGTGCAGGTCCTCCAGGAATTCTATGTCAACGTGACAAGGAAGCTGGCCACGCCCGTGGCTCGTTCCACGGCACGAGAAGTCGTGGCGAGCTACGGTGCCTGGGTTCGCGAACCGACGACCTCGGCCACCGTAATACGCGCGATCGACATTGCCGAGATGGCGCAGCTGATGTTCTGGGATGCTCTCATCGTGGCCTCTGCTGAAGAGATGCAAGCGACGCATATCTACAGCGAGGATCTGAACGCGGGCCAAACGATCGCAGGTGTCAAGGTCGTCAACCCGTTGGCGGCTGCCTGATAGCACTGGCGAATGCCGATATTTGGGAACGCGCTGGCAGCTCGACTGCAAATATTTCCAGTTAGCGGACACTGGAATCGAATCACCATTCACTGCGGAAGCTTCAATTCCCGCATCACCGACTGGAAGCGCGTTATCCTTCTGGGTTGATTCGGCGGAGCCGGTCCGAATTAGCGGCTGGGCACTACTGGACCCTGAGCACCGCGCGCACTTGGGGAAGTTTCGCGATACGCTTTGGGAGCTCCACCCGATCACCAAGATTGAGGTGTTCCAGGACGACCGATGGGTCAACCTGGACGATCTGCCGTGACAGACTCACTCAGCACCCGGAATTCTCCATAGCTTCCGCCAGGCGCTCGAGGGTTCGCCGATACGAGGGAGCGACGCAGTGGAAGCTCATGGATACTCAACAAGATGCCTGTGCGGCGGGATACAGCTGCAGCGCGCAGAAACGGCCGCAAAGGCGGTCGCCCGCGGACGCGCCCCAACGCAACGCTCTGACGACCGTACGCTAAGGCTGCGGCATTACGGCATCTTGTGGATGTACTAATGCGCGAGTACATTGGGACGACTAAATGACTATAGTAGTCATATGTGGTGCGATATGAGAAAGATTCAACTCAAGGACGCCAAGGCGAAACTCTCGACTGTCGTGGATGAGGCGGTGCGGGGGAAACCGTCGGTCATCACGCGTCACGGCAAGCGGGAAGCCGTGGTTTTGTCCTACTCGGACTGGGAGCGCCTGTCCCGGGTTCCTTCTTTTGGCCGTCTGCTTATGTCGGTGCCGCTGGGGGCCTCTGACCTGCCTCCCCGCTCGAAGACGCCCGCGCGCCTCGCGGATTTATGACTGCCGCGTGAGCCGCCGTCGTGAGCAGGCGCTACCTCATAGACACCGACGTGATTTCGGCCGGTGCCCCCTCCAAAGCCCGGACTACGCCGGCCCTGCTGGAGTGGATGGACCGCAATTCCAGGCGACTATACGTCTCGGTGATCACGATCGCAGAGATCGAAGCTGGGATCGCCAAGTCGAAGCGAGAAGGAGCTATGCGTAAATCCGCCCTGCTCGCCGAGTGGGCGGACACCCTGGTGCATCTCTACAGCGCGCGCATCTTGTCCTTCGACCTGCCTGCGGCTCGGATTGCGGGGAGGCTGTCGGACAAGGCGCGGGGTGCAGGCCACAATCCCGGGTTTGCAGAGGTGGCCATCGGCGCGATCGCAACACACCACGAGCTCACCGTCCTAACGCGCAATTTAGATGACTACGCGGCGCTCGGGGTTGCGGCGCACGATCCGATGATGGAGATCCCGTCGTAGCTGACCGAGGCCTTTCTATGACCAATGAGCGACTGAAGAAAGATCGACCCAGCAGTCACAGCGCTCTTGGTGAGTCTCCGAGACGCCACGCCCTAGACCGCGTAACTGTAACCATCAACGAAGGGATCGCTGCCTTGGGCGACACACCGGACCCATTTAACCAACGTGCAGCTCGCCGGGTTCTGCAGAAGAGTGAGTAGTCGAACAGGCGCAAGTCTGGGACAATTTTGGGACAGTGCGGTCGTGACATTGCGTGATATCAAATGACATCACGTGATACTAAGTACCTGTTGCAACTGGGGACTCGACTCACATATCGTTCATTTGTAAGCACCCTACTTCCGTTTCCCACGGAACGGCTTCCTTTCCGGACGCTCGACAAACGACTGGCAACCGTCGCGGCAACGCTGCAGCAACAGAGCTGAGCGCGATCGTCTGCCCAGAGACACGTGCTGACAGACGGCTCCTGCCAGGAGCGTTCACTCGCTGCCTGCGCGTAGGTTTCCTGAAAGCGCCACTGTGGCACTATAGCTTTGAAGGGTAGCCGCATCTGGGTGTCGCCGAGCGTGTTACCGAGTCACGGTCGCATCAAAGGAGTCGGCGTTTACCGATCTGCAGGGTTAATGCGCAGGTTCATCGTAACGGCGGCGGCGCTTCTGTCATGCCCGATGCAGGCGCTGGGCTACGCGCCGCTTACCGATTACGTCGGCACTTATGCTGACGGACCAAATCATACAATCGAAATTGCGGTCGATGCCAAGGGGCAACTCGTTGCCGTCATAGACGACGCTACCTATCAGCTGAAGGTCACCGCCCACGACGAGGTGACCAACAACGGCGGGGAAAGGATTCCGTTCAAACGCGACGTGGACGGCCAAGTCAGCGGCTACATCGACGACGGCCAGTTCCACAAAAAGCTGTCATCCAAGGTGTCCTCCGACACCGTTACCCTGATTACGACGCCGGCCCGACCGGCCGGAGAGGTCTTCTACAAATACAAGCCTCCCCTCAACCGCCACGACGGCATCGCGGTCGGCGACATCGCCACAACACCGCTGGGCATCGCAACGGCACAGCAGATTGTCGCGAAGATTGCCAACGAGACCTATCCTGGCGTTCACAGCGTCCTCCTATACCTGCGCGGCAAGCTCGTCATGGAGGAATATTTCTACGGCTACGACGTTAATCGACAGCAGCAGTTGCGTTCGGCCACCAAGTCGGTGGTCAGCGCCGTCGCGGGCATTGCCATAGACCACGGCGCCCTTTCGCTCGACACGAAGGCGCTGGATATTCTGAAGCTGACAAAATCCGCCAATCCAGATCCGCGCAAGGCTCGGATCACCGTTCGCGATTTTCTGACCATGAGCTCGGGGCTGGCCTGCAACGACCACAGCGACGATTCTCCCGGCCGCGAAACAGTCCTCAACGACCGGCCGGACTGGATCCAGGCCATGTACGATCTGCCGCAGATCAACGATCCAGGGAGAGTGGGTTTCTACTGCTCGGGCGGGGTTGCCGTCGTTGGCCGTGTCGTGGAGAAAAGTACGAACACCTATCTTCCTGACTACGCTGCTCGCTACCTGTTCGAACCGCTGGGCATCAAGGCGAAGGACTACGTTTGGCACTATGATCTGACCGCTAACGACAGGGAATTTGCCCAAATCCACCTGCGACCGCGCGATATGTTGAAGCTCGGCATCCTGTATGCGGAAGGCGGGACATGGCACGGCAGGCGCGTGATCTCCAAGGCCTGGGTCGATGCTTCCCTGTCGGCACAATCAACAGTCGACAGTACCGAGTATGGCTATTTCTGGTGGCGACCGTGGCTGAACGTCAACGGCACCCACGTCTATGTCAGTGCAGCGCAGGGCAATGGCGGCCAGAAGATCTACGTCCTGCCGACCTATCATCTGATTGCTGTCTTCACCGGCGGCCTTTACAACAGCAACGGTTCGCCGATGAACAAGATCATGGTGACCGATATCCTGCCTAAACTGATCGCCGCCTATTCGGAGGCCACGACGAGGCCGTGAACGACCGTCCACTGGCCAAACGTGGCGAAAATCAGCAAGGACGCCGGCAACGTCAGGCCAATCCAAACGGCCTAGTGTCCGCAATCGGGGTTGATAGCGCGCTCTGGGACAATTTTTGGACAGTGCGAAAATCCCTGGACATAGTCACGGATCGCATTTAGCCGACGCGAGGCGCGGCGAGTCCTGCGGAAAGTTGAGTGGCAATCGAAGCTTGGGCGACCACCGATAACGGGAGCCCCAGAAGACCCGCAGCACGAGAGTTCCTGTTCGTCATTTCATGGCGAGATTCTGTTCGGAGCTTCGCAATGGCGCACTTTCCGCGGCGTTTTGTGACCTGGATACCAGGAGAGGAGCAGAGCCAGCTACGAGCCGTGACCCCGATCCCAGCGACACTCCAGCCGTCTGGGTAGACTTTCCGCTGAGGAAGCCGCTCACTATGTTAGTCAAATACGCCGTGGCTGCCATGGCCGTATGTACGGCCACGATCTGCAGCGCATCGCCCCCCATCTATAAGTACGTCGATGCCGACGGCGTGGCGCATTTCACCGATAAGCCCGACTCCAGACGCTACGAGTTGTTCGATCTCAAGGGCTTGACGCGCAGCGGAGACAATTACGACCCCAGGCTCTTGGCGCGGGCCGCGCACTACGACGTCATCATCGAGGCGGAGGCAAAATCCGCGGGCGTTGAGGCGAATCTACTCAGAGCGGTAATCGTCGTCGAATCGGGTTTCAATTCCCGTGCTGTCTCCAAGCGCGGCGCGGTCGGCCTCATGCAACTCATGCCCGCGACCGCCACGCGGTTTGGCGTGTCCAATCGCTACGATCCGCGGCAGAACGTGCACGGCGGCGCCTTCTATCTCGGCTTTCTGATCAATCGGTTTCGCCAGAACGTGCGTCTCGCGCTCGCCGCCTTCAACGCCGGCGAAGACGCGGTGGATCGAAATTCGGGTCAGATTCCGCCTTTCCCCGAAACGCTCGAATACGTTCCAAAGGTACTAAAACTCTACCAGGCGCTGACCGCGCAGCAGCTGCGTCAGCCTGCCTTGGCCGCGCTGCCGCGAAGCTAGTTCTCCCGCGTCGCTCTTGTCGCGAGCGTCGCCGGAACGATGGGAAGGAAACCCTTTGCGCGCTGATGCAGCCCCACGGACGCCAGTGGATGAGAGAGGGCGTGCTTACCTTGGAAGCTGCTCTTCACCGGAAGAGCGCAAGCGCGCGCACTTCGATGCTCTCGCGGGGTGAGACGTTCGGATAACGCGGATCCGTGAACGCGCTATGTGGCGCGGCACGGCCCGGTCCGGGCGGCGCCGAATCGAAGTTCTTGAATAGCCACGCCTCATCAACCGTCATATTCGAGGCGAAGTACCAACGCTGCTCGGGGTCGTGCATGAGGTAGTAAATCTCGCCGCTGCGCTCTGGGTAGCGCAGCTCCACTGCGCGCAGGGCCTCTGGCGCCACGCTCGAAGCGTCGCACAGCGCCAGCGGCGCATCCTGCACCGGGCCGCGGATCGGCCGCCAGAGATTAACCTGCAGGTAGCGCGACAGTCCCGCCTCGGCGTGCGGCCCCAACTCGTGGCACAGACGATCGAGCGCCGAGCGCGGCGTGTAATCGGTGTGCGCGTGATGAACCGGACGGCCGACGGCGTGTCCATCCGCCAGCGGACCGATCGATCCGCCGCGACGTACGTTGTGATCGAAGACGACGACGCGATTAGCCCCCACGGCGGCCTGGATGATCTCGGCGCTCTCGGGGTAGTAGCGCTCGCGTATGTAGTCGTCGTCATCGAAGCGTCGTACCCGCGTCGGCCAACGCCCGAGCGTCGCACCGTGCTCGTCGAGCCGCAGCACCTCGCCGCCGCGCAGGTCGCCGATCTCTACCGGGTGGCCTACGAAGCGCGCGGTCTCCGGTTCGGCGCCGGACGGCATCGCGTGCGCATAGGTAAAGGGGCGCTCGGTATGAGCGGCAAGAAACTCGATTTCAGCGCGTACGGCCATGACAGGCTCCCTAGTTGCGCACGATGAGCGCCCCGGGCGGCCGCACATGGGTGCTCGAGGTATGCGTGAAGAGAATATTTATTGCCTCGAATCCTCCGCTTGAGATGATCAGTGCTACGATGGCAGCTACTAAGTTACTGGTTTTCATGAGAAACACCTCCGTTCTGATGGGTCACAGTGTCGGTGCACAGCGCCCGATCAGCAAACGCAATGTCTAAGCGTCGCTTAAGGAAAGCTAAACGATTGCCGGGGTTCGAGAGGCTGCCGCTGAACGGTCTGCGCGTCTTCGAAAGCGTCGCCTCACACCTGAGCTTCACGGAGGCGGCGGAGGCGCTGTACGTGACGCCCGCAGCCGTGAGCATGCAAATACGCACGCTCGAGAAATACCTGCGCGTATCGCTCTTCCGGCGCAAGGGACGCAGCGTCACCCTGACCGCCGAAGGCGAGCTGCTGCTCCCGGGCGTGCGGCGCGGATTGGGTACGCTGCAGCAGTCGATGCAACAGCTGCGTCAGGACCGCCTGAGCGGTGCGCTCAGAATCAGCACGCTGGCCTCCTACCTGCAGAAATGGCTGCTGCCGCGTCTGCCGCAGTTTCAGGACCGCCATCCTGAGATCGAGCTGAGCATTCACACTTCGCGCACGCCGGTCGACTTCGCGAGCAGCGAGTTTCATGCGGCCGTGCGCATGAGCAGCGGCCCGAGCGCAGGCCTCTATAGCGAGAAGCTCATGGATGAATGGTTCGTGCCGGTGTGCACGCGTGAGGTGCTCGCAAAATATGGTCCGCTGCGCGACGCCGCGGATCTGCAGCGCTTTCCGCTGCTGCACTCCTCCGACGAGGAATGGTCGCTGTGGCTGCGCCCCGGAGTCAGGGTCGCCTGGCAGGAGCGGGGGACTGCCTACGACGACTCATTGACCGTGCTGGCCGGCGCGGAGCAGGGACAAGGCCTGGCACTCACGCGCTGGTCGCTCGCGGCGCAGGACCTGGCAACCGGTCGCATCACGCAGGCCAGTGAGCGCATCGTGCCGTGTCCGCGCGCCTATTACTTCGTTTGCCCGGACATGTACGTCACGATGCCGAAGGTGCAGCAGCTCCTCGCCTGGCTGCGTGAGATGGCAGCGGCGTTCCCCCGGCCGGGCTCCACGGACGCAGCGGCGGCGACTTCGAGGGCATGATCGATTCACCCCGCGCGCCTTGTGCGCGCGCGGCGTGTGCTCCCCGCTGACACTGCTGGCCCGGCGCTCGCTGCACCCTGGTTCAGTGCCACCGTACCGGGTATGTGCTGCTTGCCCCAACGCACGAACGCGAGCAACACGTCGCCCAGAGCCCTGCCTTTTGGCGTAAGCGTGTAAGCGTACCGCACCGGACGCTCCTGATACGGCGTGCTGGCGATGATGCCGGCACTCTCCAGGCGCTTGAGACGATCCGCAAGAATGTTGGTCGGAATGCGCTCAGGCGAATTCGCGAGCTCGCCGTAGGTGCGCTTTCCATGCAGCAGGTCGCGCACCACGAGCAGCGTCCACTTGTCGCCCACGATGTCGAGCGAATTGGCGACCGCACAGGCGGAGCGTGTGAAAGGCTTCGCACTACTCATTGTCTGGTTCTCAGGGGGCTTGATACTTGCAGAGTGCAAGTGAGTATGCTACTTTGGTCACACACTTGCAAAATGCAAGTTACTACAAGGAGAGTGACATGGCCACGACAGTTCTTCCCCGCCCGGCCGAGCGTCAGCCCACCGGGCTTAGCGGCATTCCCCTGAGCGTCACGCTCCTGCTGACCGTCTGGCTCCTGCTCGTCGTGTCACTCGGTGCCGCCGGCGCTTTCGTCGGTCGGCCGGGGACACCGCCGATCGCCATTGCGATGGGGTTGGCAGCGCCACTGCTGCTGTTCTTTGCGTGGCTGTGGCTCTCGCTATCATTCCGTGACTTCGTCCTGTCGCTCGACCTGCGCGTCATCGCGGGTATCCAGGCGTGGCGGTGGGCGGGTCTGGGATTCCTCTCCCTGTACGCATACAACGTGCTGCCTGCCATGTTCGCCCTGCCGGCAGGCCTCGGAGACATGGCCATCGGTTTCGCCGCTCCGTGGATGATCCTTGGCCTGGTGCGTCGGCCTGACTTCGCCGCCAGCGCCGCATTCATCCGTTGGAATGTGCTTGGCATACTCGACCTCATCGTAGCCGTCAGCGTTGGAACCCTGAGTGCCACACTCGCCACGGGGGCCCCGGGAGAGATCAGCACCGCTCCGATGTCGACACTGCCGCTGCTGCTGATTCCGGCATTCCTCGTGCCGCTGTTCCTCATGCTGCACGCGGCCGCGCTGATGCAGAGCCGCCAAATTAGGAGCAGAGCCTGATCGGGCTCTGGGGAGCCCGCCGCCGGCCCGGGACCAGCCCGGGCTGGCGGTTCTCGGCTCGACTGACCGCCCCGCCCAAGCGGCCGTTTGCGACCGTCCGCTTTTCCCGAGTGTGTCAACCGGCGCGCAAAGCTGACCAGCTTCCGGCGTCGGTCATGTCCGATCTCGGTCTTCATTGGTGTGAACGTCGCGCGTCACGCCGTCACGGCCTTCTGGGCCGACGCGAAGACGTCGCGTGCGGACGTCGTGCCCGCTACGTGCTCCGTACCCTCGACTCCGAGATCAATCCATCCTGCATTCACGGCCAGGTCTCCGCGGCCGCAACCGCCGCGGTCGGGACGCGGGCAGCGAGGCAGTCAGCGGACCGGCACCAGACAGCAGGCCGTATGCGCGACCGTGAATAGAGTCCCGCCGAGCAGCAGCCCGACGAAAGCAGCCCCCACCACTATGTTGGCGAGCCGCTGCGGTGCAGGCAGCGCGGGAGCCAACAGCCGCTCGAGCCGCTCGCTCACCAGCGCCGTCGCCGCCGACTGCAGCACCGCAGTGTTCTCGTGAAGGGCGAGCTTCGCCAGTGCGCTCACCAGCAGTCCGCCGCGGCCGCGCTGTAGCACCGATTCGTCGCAGGACAGCTCGCGGTACAGGGCCAGGCGCGCCCCGACAAGCCAAACCAGCGGGTGGAACCACAGCAGGCACTGAACCAGCTCGTGAACCAGCCGCAGTAGGTTGTCGCGCCGCTTGGCGTGGGTGACCTCGTGCAGCAGCACGGCTTCGAGCTCCGGCGCGGTGAGGAGCTGCTCGATGCCCTGCGGCAGGCAGATACGGCTGTACAGAATGCCCGCAACCGCGGGGCCCGTATCGCCGGTGAAGTGCACGGGCACGCCCGCGACCCTCCACCGCGGTGCATCAGTCAGTGCGCGGCCGGGCTCAGCGCGGCGTTCGGCGCGGATCTGCCGCCACAGGCGCAGCAGCAGCAGCACCGCACCGCCGAGATACAGGCCCGCGGCGACTGTTACCACCTCCAGGTGGTGGGCAAGCGTCAGGTCCAGCGAGGCGAGCGGTACGAGCTGTTGCGCCCCGGGCAGATCGCGAGCGCCAAAACCGTCGACAAAGCCGCCGAGCGGCAGCACGAAGTTCAGGGACGCCGCAGTCCAGATCCAGAGTTTGGCCGTCATGCTCGCGTGCGACCGCGTCGTGAGCACCCAGGCGCCGAGCGCCACCAAGGTGGCGACCAGCAGGTGCACCTGCAGAAAATAGAGCGCCGGCGCGACGTGCTCAGCCACGTGAGCGGCGCCCCGGCTTGTGGTAGTCGGCTGCGTCCTGCAAGGCCTTGAGATCCTTGAGTGTGAGCGCGCCGGACTCCAGCAGGTTCGACACGAGCAGCTGTGGCGAGCCGCCGAAGATATCCAGGAGTTCGCGCACTAAGCCGCTGCGCAGGGCGCTGCGACCGAGTTGCGACTCAAACAGCTGCGCGTTGCCCACCTTCTTCACGCGGCGCACCGCCCCTTTCTGCTCCAGGCGATACACGAGCGTCTGCACCGTCGTGTAGGCCACGCGTTCATCCGCTGGGAGACTCTCGAGGACCTCGCGCACCGAGACCGTTCCGAGTTTCCAGAACTGCTCCAGCACCCGCATCTCGGCTTTCGACAGTCGCATGACTCTTGACATCTCCTACATGGTGCGTCAATGCTACTACACCTTCCGTAGACGTGCCAGGTCGGCCCCGCTGATCTGTACGCAACAAAACCGCCGAGGAGAAATGCCCGTGAAGCTGAGTGCATCATTTTCGTTCGTCGTCCTGGGACTCATCGCCCTGCCTGCCCTCTCGGATACCCCGGAATCGAAGGCGGCGTTGGTACCGGCGCTGCCCGACGGCCGGCATGACTTCGATTTTGAAGTCGGCACCTGGAAAGCCCACGTACACACCCTGCATCATCGCCTCTCCGCGGCAAACGATTGGGAGGACTACGATGGCACCGTGGTCACCCGCACGCTTCCGCTGCTGGAAGGCTGGAACGAGTCGGAGATGCGTGTCGAGAACGCGCTCACCCACAAGCGCATCGAGCTGCTGGCCGTGCGCCTCTACAACCCCGACTCGCGCCAGTGGAGCATCTACGGCTCGAGCGTCAAGACCGGCGTGTTCGACCCCCCGGTGGTCGGGCAGTTCAGCAACGGGCACGGCGAGTTCTACGGCCAGGACCACTGGGAGGGCCGTGCCATCACCGTTCGCTACTCCTGGCAGGCGATCGGCCACGACAAGACACACTTCGAGCAGGCCTTCTCTCAGGACGGCGGCAAGACCTGGGAAGTGAACTGGACCTATGACGGCACGCGCGTCGGCTCCTGACGCGCCGGCGCACCCGTCGAGCAACGACGTTGCGGCCCGCTCAGGATCCGTCGCGGCCGGCCCTTAAAGCCGGTTCAGCTCTTCAGCTTGGCGCGCACCGCCGCCGGCAGCTCGAGCGTCGACTCCGCCACGTCGTCCCACGTGACACTTGCAATCGTGAACACCGAGACGTCGTCCCCGTCGCGCGTGATGTTCTTCGTGGGCATCCGCACCCCGCCGAAATCACTGTAGTCTTCGCACAACTGCGTCGCCGCGCCGTGCCGTCGCAAGGGAGTGAAGACATGAAGGCCGTACTGTCCCTCGCGAGCACTGCAATGCTCGCTACGCTCGCCGGCGCTTCGGCCGCCCAGCCGACCGACCCGGCTGTCGGCTTGTGGTCTTATCGAACGAGCTATGTTGTCGGGCCCCGTGGCGAGCTGCTGCTCAAGCGCACCGGCACGCGTTGGCACGGCTCGATCGGCGGCCTCGAGGCCGACGCCGAAGCGCCCGGAACCGATATCCGCCTCGACTTTCCGGGTGGCGCCGGTACGTTCCGCGGCTCCTTCGATCAGGGCGCGTTACACGGCTTCTGGGCCCGCCGCGCGGTCTTCGAAGATCCGGCGTTCGCAGCCGGCGAATCGCTCTCCTACGCGGGGCCTCTGCTGCTCCGGCCGGCAGGACACGATCGGTGGCGGGCGACGATCGTGCCGCTCGAGGACACCTTCACGCTCTACCTCGAGATCTTCCGCGACAAGGACGGGACGCTGAAAGCCGCCTTCCGCAACCCGGAGATGAACTCGCACGGCGAAGCGATGCAGTACGTGCTGACCGAGACCGCTGATGCCCTGCATTTCTCTGCCAAGCCAAACGCCAATTCGGACGAGGTCCACTTCGATGCGACCCTGCTGCATCGACCCGATCGTATCTCGATCTTGTGGAAAGACTTGAACAAGACGATCGAGCTGTCGCGCACAACGCCGCAAGCCGCGACGCGCTTCTCGGCACGTCCGCCCGGCAGCGCACCTTATATGTATCGCACGCCCGCGGAAGTCGGCGACGGCTGGAGCATCGCTCGCGCCCGTGACGTCGGCATGGATGAAACCATACTTGCCAAGGCCGTCCAGCACATCATCGACATCGATCCGGCCGACCGACGCGCGTGGCTCATTCACTCGATCTCGGTCGCCCGGCACGGCAAGCTGGTGCTCGATGAATATTTCTATGGCACGAAGGCCGATCTGCCGCACGACACGCGCTCGGCAAGTAAGACGTTTTCCTCGGTGATCCTGGGCGCGATGATGCTCGAAGGCTCTCCGCTTACGCCGCAGACGAAGATAGCACCTGTCATGGCGCCGCTCGCGCCGTTCGCCAATCCCGACCCGCGCAAGGACAGGATCACGCTCGGCCACCTCCTGACGCATAGCGCCGGCTTTGCCTGCGACGACAACGCCGATGTCTCGCCCGGCAACGAAGACACCATCGAGGCCGATCGTGCGCATTCGGATTGGACACGCGTGACACTCGACCTGCCAATGGCCTACGAGCCGGGTACGCACTACGCCTATTGCTCGATGAACATCAACCTCGCCGGCGCCGTGCTGAGCCGCGCCAGCGGCGAGTGGCTGCCGGCACTGTTCGACCGCACGGTCGCGCGACCGCTTCGCTTCGGGCCCTACTACTGGAATCTGCAAGGCAATGGTGAAGGCTATCTCGGCGGCGGCGTGTTCGTTCGCCCTCGCGATTTCCTGAAGATCGGCCAGGCCTATCTCGACGGCGGCGTGTGGAACGGCCGGCGCATCGCGGGCCCGGACTGGACGAAGGCCGCAACCGCCGAGCAAACACACATCTCTCCCGCAACGACGGGTCGCACGGGCGACGCATTCCTCGAGGTCTACTACGACACCGGCGAGGGCTATGCGTGGCACCTCTATACCGTCAAGTCCGGCGACAAGAGCTACCCCGCATACTTCGCCAACGGGAACGGCGGCCAGCTCTTGATCGTCGTTCCGCAGTTCGATCTCGCCGCCATGTTCTCCGCCGGCAATTATGGCCAGGGCGTGTGGAACAGAGAGCGCGACGATGTCCTGGGCGGCATGATCCTGCCTGCCATCGTCGACCCGCACCTGTAGTCGTGCAGCACCGCTCGACGCGCATTGTCCATGTGCCTATGCTGGTCGAATGCCCTGGCAACACCTGCGAATTTCGCGATTCGGCGGTCCCGAAGTCCTGCAACTGGTGGAGGAGCCGGCGATTCCTGAGCCAGGACCCGGCGAGGTTCGCATCAGGGTGCTCGCGGCCGGTACCGGCTTTACCGATACGATGATTCGGCGCGGCCGGTATCCGGATTTCAAGGGGCCGTTGCCGTTCACGCCCGGCTACGAGATCGTCGGAGTCGTCGAGAAGACCGGTGCCGGCGTGGCAGCGCCGCGTGAGGGCGAGTTGGTGGCTGATTTGTGTGTCGTGGGTGGCTATGCGCAGTATGCGATCCGGCCGGCGCGCTTTCTCGTCCGTGTCCCTGACAGCATCGATCCGGCCGAGGCGGTTTGCATTCCTCTTGCTTACCTCACCGCCTTTCAGATGCTGACTCGCTGCCGCGACCTGCCATCCGGCGCCACAATTCTCGTCATAGGCGCGTCGGGAACCGTCGGCACGGCGCTGCTCGATCTCGCGCGCCACCTCGGCCTGAAGGCGATCGGCACGTGTTCCGCGGCGAACCGGGCGGTGGTTGAGCGGTTCGGGGCGGCGGCGATCGACTATCGAGCGGGCGACTTCGTTGTCGCCGTCCGCCAACGGACCCCGGGCGGGGCCGGCGTTGATATCGCCTTCGATGCGATTGGCGGAGCGCACTTCGGCCGTTCATTTGCGTGCCTCGCGCCCGGCGGGCTGCTCGTTGGTTACGGGTCACAGACGATGGCCGTGGGCCGCGAGAGCCTGATCGCCGCCGGCCTCGGCCTGGCCAGGCTCAAGCTCTGGAGCGCGCTAACCTTGCTCTTCGGCGGGCGCCGCGCTGTCTTCTACAGCGTAACGGCCCGCCGATCGAGTCACCCCGAGGAATTCAAGGCCGACATGGCGACGCTGTTGGAGCTGTTGCGCGCTGGCGCCATTCAGCCGGTCGTGATTGAGCGGCTGCCGCTCGCAGCAGCAGGCGACGTCCACGCCCGCATCGACCGGGGTGGGCTTGGCGGCAAGATTGTGCTGCTGCCCTGGTCCGCATAGCGCGCCCTCGGTCGGCCCGTCACCGCCCTTTGCGGCTGTCCACCTTGACGGTCGGTGCCGATGTGCGGCGTCTGCGCACCTGCACCGTCTCGCTGCCGAGCGCCAGCTCATCGCCGGGATCGAATCGGGTTGGCCCGCAGATCCGCACGCCCTTAACGTGCGTGCCGTTTGTGCTGTCGAGATCCTGGATGGTTGCCGCGCCCGAGGCGACGGTAATTCGCGCGTGCCGCCTCGACACGGTGCTGGCTTCGATCACCAGCGCACAGTCGGCGTCGCGGCCCGCAAGGTACTCGCCATCGGCAAGGAGCAGAGTCTGGCCCCTCCAGACAAGTTCCGTCGTGGCCGGGGTGGCAGCCGGGGTCGGTGCGGCCGTCACAACCGCGCAGAACGCATACCCGGTCTTGTACGCGGTGCGAATCACGCGAGACCCGCGGGGCGTGTCGCCTAGCGCTGACCGCAGCTCCGACACCAGTCGGGTCAGGCTGGTACGGGCCACGTAAACCTGCGGCCACAGGAGCTCATCGAGCTCGTTGTTGGTAACCACCGCAGGACGGCGCCTGATCAGGACCTCGAGCAGTTCGTATACCTTCGGCTCAAGGGGCACGACCTTGCCCAGCCGCTCGAGCTGCCGTGTGCGCAGGTCCAGAACGCAATCGGCAAATCTCAGCCTCATGGAGGTCCATCACAACACTTCCCGCAAGGCCTATCAATGACTTCGGTCAGGGGCATCGCAAGACTCGCGCTTCCCCACAAAAAGGGGGCCGGACGCATCCTTCCATCCGGGCCCCCAGATCTCCGTCACCGATTCGCAATCAGCGACTGCGGCTGGCCGCCGGTCTTCATCCGGTAGAACGCGGTGAGCTGCGGCAGGCCCAGCTTTTCGATGGCCCTGGCCTCCGCCTTTCTCGCGCAGGCGCCGGCGGCGAGCTGCTGGAGTGGATCGGTGTCGGAGCAGACGCGCTGCGCGGCCCAGTGAATACGGGTGTAGAGCGCCTGCGCGCCGGACGGCGTATCGACATTGAGGTCGCCAAACTTCACGGTCTGCGCGCGCACCTGCTCGTCGGCGTTGGCGGTGGAAACGACTGCGCCCAACAGCACGATCGCGGTCGCTATTGCGAGGGGAACACGGCTGAGGGTCTTTACGTTCGAGCTCATGATGGATCTCCTTGGGATAAATGAGTGGTCAACTTCGCTTCGGCTTTCGGACTGTGGCTTCGTCCATAGTCCTCATGCCTCGGGTATGACGTTAGTGATCGGCGGCGAGGAGATCCTTAGGGAGTTCTTATGAAGCGGTGATATCTCGGCGGATTTGCAGCCGTTAGCCCGGTGGGCGCATTCTTCCGTCAACCCGCGAGGGCGCGCATCGCCGATCCGATGACATCCAAAGAAGACCGCCGCGTACCCGTGTTGGCCAAGGCCTCGCCCCAGGAGACCAAAGTCGACCCGCAGTTGTCCGTCTGCGCACAGGAGGGTCTTGGTCCCCCGGCATCTCCCGACGCAGTGTCAGCAAAGACGACACTGTTGGCGATCGGTCAGCTGGTCGGCAGCCGCTACCGCATCGAGCGCCAGCTGGGCGAGGGGGGAATGGGAGTGGTGTATCTCGCGCGCGATGAACAGATCGCCGGCGAAAGCTTCGCGATCAAGGTCCTGAAGAAAGAGCTGCAACCGGCAACGCTCGCGCTGCTGCGCGAGGAGGTCCGCAAAACGCGCAAGCTCAGCCACCCAAACATCGTCGATGTGCATTCGGTGAATGCGGACGGCAGCCGGCTGTACGTGCTGATGGAGTACCTCGAGGGCAAGTCGCTGGACAAGCTGCTCGATGAGGAGTTTGGCCGCGGCATGCCGTTCAGTCACGCGTGGCCAATCATCGAGGATGTGGGCGCGGCATTGGGCAATGCGCACGACCATAACGTCATTCACAGCGACTTGAAGCCCGCGAATGTTTTCCTGACGACCTCGGGCAGGGCCAAACTACTCGACTTCGGCATTGCGCGGGTGTCGCGCGGGCCACTGCTGCAGGGGCGGGGCGGGGCGCGCGCGCTTACCCCTACGTATGCAAGCTGCGAAATGCTCGAGGGCAAGGAGGCGGACCGGCGCGACGACGTCTATTCCTTTGCCTGCGTCATCTACGAGATGCTCTGCGGCGAGCGGCCATTCGGCGACCTCACCGCGCTCCAGGCGCGGCAGGACGCCGCGCAGGTACCGCCGCTCGAGGGGCTGTCGCGGGAACAGAATGCCGCGCTCGCCAAGGCGCTGGCCTTTGGCCGTGAGGCGCGCACTGGCAGTGTGGAAGCCTTGCTCGCCGGGCTCAGCGCTGAGCACCCGCCGCCCCGCAGTCGGCGGGCGGTGCTCATCGCCGGGGCGATCATCGCGCTGGTGGCCGCTGTGAGCCTGACCTACGTGGTCCTCGAGAAGCTGTGGCTCACCAGGCATTCGGTGGTGGTCCAGTCCGGTGCCCCGGAGGCAAAACAGGCCGCTGTGCCCCCCACTGCCGCCGCTGTCTTCAGTCCTCCGCAGCACTCGATCGCCGTGCTGCCCTTTGTAAACATGAGCGGCGACCGGGCGCAGGAATACTTCTCGGATGGAATATCCGAGGAGCTGATCAACGCGCTCTCGCATGTGGATGCGCTGCAGGTTTGTGCCCGCACCTCCTCATTTGCGTTCAAGGGCAAGGACGTCGACATCGGAACCATCGCCCGCAAACTGAACGTCGGTGTGATTCTCGAGGGCAGCATCCGGCGGTCCGGCAGCACGGTGCGGATAACCGCCGAGCTGGTCGACGCGATCAACGGCTTTCACATCTGGTCGCAGAACTACGATCGGGACCTCAGGGATATCCTGCTGTTGCAGACCGAGATCGCGCTGGCGGTGGCACAGGAGATGCGGGTAAAGCTGCTCGGGGATGAAACCGCAAGGATGGAAGTGGGAGGCACGCGTGATCCCGCCGCCTATGACGCTTATCTGCGCGGCGCGCAAATCCAGGTGACGCAGCAAGGCATTCCCGACATCCGCCAGGCGCTGGCGGCCTTCGATCAAGCCATTGCCCTCGATCCCAACTTTGCGGCTGCGCATGCCCAGCGAGCAGTTGAGCTTCGAGGCTTAGCCATCTTCTCGACCGAACCCGCCGCCGTCCGCCAGTTCTACACGCAGGCCCGTCAGGAGGCCGAGCGGGCTGTCGCCATCGCTCCCGACTATGCGGATGCTCACATGGTGCTTGGCTGGCACATACTGGTGAACGGATTCCTGGATCTCGCCGGCGGGGCTCGGGAAATCGATCGCGCGATGACTCTCGCTCCCGGGAGCGCGGCGGTGCTGGACGGCTACGCCGGTTTCCAGGGAATGCTGGGGAACCACGGTGCGGCGCTGCCGGCCATGCGACGCGCAATCAGACTCGACCCCCAGAATCCGCGTTACCGCGAGCACCTCCTGTTGAATCTCTCCTGGGCCCGGAGATTCGCGGAGGTGGCGGCCGCCGCTCTGGATGTGAAGACATTGCACCCCGAGAGTCAGAATGTCGATTTTTATAGCGCCGCCAGTAAACTGGCGCTCGGGCAGCCCGAGGATGCGTTGCAGATCTGCGAACCACCCGCAGCGGTGCTCGCCCCGGATGATCGGCACTTCTGTCTGGCACTTGCCGATCACGCACTGGGCAAGATCGCGCAAGCCGCGAAGGAATTGGGCGAGCTGCGGGCGCTGGATGGCGATCTCGGCGCGGTCCGCTATGCTGCGGTGTACGCGCAATGGGGTGATCCGACCGCGGCCCTGCGATGGCTCGCCACCGCAGAACGCGTGTCCCGAGCGAGTTTGCTGGATCTCAAGGTCGACTGGATGTTCGACCCCGTCCGCAGTCATCCGCAATTCCAGGCGCTCGAGCAACGATTGGGCCTTCTGCCGTGATACATCAACCATTGGTCTCGCCCGGAAGATACGGCGCCCGGTGCCTCTGCTGCAGTGCACGCAGCGCCCTTCTGTTCAATCTCTTCCTTGCGGCGTAGCGTATTGTCGAAGCGGGAGTAGCGTCCCGCATAATGCCAGTCCAATGACACGGGGCCCGCCATGGCAAAGCCAGCGCAATCGAATGAAAACATCCTCAAGAATAAGGTCCGAAGAGCCAAAAAAGAGATTCGGGAAGCGCAGCGAGAGATTCGCAAACTCATGAGGGAGTCGAAGCGGGGAACGCTCGACCGCAGAAAGCTCGGGTCTACACTCATCAAGGTGAGCACGCACATCCGCGCAATACCAAATCACTGGCCCTATAGTTTTCGTTAAGTGGCAAAGGGCAAGCCCCTCGCGCTGAGAAGCACTCGTTGCCAGCTCGTCTGTTGGGAAGATGGCGACCTGAGGATCGTCAACTACCTGACCCGGGGAACGTTTGCAGCGAATTCGGTCGTGCTGGAGCTGATTCGGTTCTTCTCCACCACGAGGACGATCCGGGAAGCGCTCTTCGAGTTCGAAGCTTATAGTCCCGAGAGCGTCGGAGAGGCGATCCTGAAGCTGATCGAGGCCGAGCTGCTGCTGGAATGCGATTCCCCTGAGGCGGCGCGCGATGACCTCCTGCATTCCTCGTGGAAGCCGTGGCTCCCTGAGGGCGGCTTTCACTTTCTGACGAAGGACGCCCCCTATGCAGGGGGCGATCTGAGTGTGGAGCAAAAGCTGCGCCTGATTCCCAACACGCCGCAACCCCCTCACTTCAAGAAGACCGCCGGCGCCGAACTGATCTCGTTGCCGCCCCATGAACCGGAGGAAGACAGCTTCTTCCAGACACTGCACGCCCGCAGGACGCGGCGCACGTTCTCCGCGGCCGCCGCACCGCTCGCGAGCGTCTCGAAGCTGCTCAAGACTACCTGGGGGGTGCAAGGCTATATCGAGTCCGGGTACTTTGGGCCTCTGCCGCTCAAGACGAGCCCTTCCGCAGGCGCGCGCCACCCGATAGAGGTGTATCTGATGGCACTCCGGGTGAAAGGGCTCGCTCGCGGGCTCTATCATTACGATCCGGAGGTCCACGCGCTGGAACGAATCTCTTCCGGCGCGACTGGGCAGCAGGCGCAGGATTATTGCGCGGATCAGTCTCATGCCGCCGATGCGGCCGCACTGTTCATCATGACCGCGGTGTTTGCGCGGACCATGTGGAAATACCCGCATCCTCGCGCCTACCGAGTGGTGCTGCTGGACGCCGGCCACCTCGGTCAGACGTTTTGTCTGACGGCAACCAGAATGGGTCTCGCTCCTTTTAGTACCGCGGCCCTGGCTGACACGCTGATTGAGCGGGACCTCGGACTCGACGGCATTTCGGAATCGGTGATCTACGTGACCGGCATCGGTATGCCGCCGGGCTAGGGGCCGCGATGCGCATTCTGAACTCGTCACGCATTCTCGCTGTCGTATGCACCGGTCTCTACGCCGGCATCATTCTCGGCGATCGCATGGGTGCAAGCTACGCAAGGCCTGCATTGACCGTCGCCGACTTCATCCAGTTCCAACAAATCCAACACATGCACTTTAAGCCGTTGCTGATACCGATCACTCTCGGCGCCGTTCTCGGTGGTCTGATCTGGATCTGGTCGTTGCGCGCCCGCTGGCGGGCTGCGGAGTTTTGGCTCGCCACCGCCGGCACGGCAGCCATGGTTGCCGTGGCCGTAATGACCCGGCTCGTGAACTTCCCGATCAACGATGCGTTGATGACGTGGAGCGCGGCGGCGCCGCCTGCAAATGTTCGAGCTCTCTGGGCGACTTGGGAACAAGTGCATACGGTCCGTGCGACGTTAAGCGTGCTGGCGTTCGTCCTCGAGGTACTGGCATTGCGTGTCAATTAACACGGCCTTCGCAACAGGCGCAGCGGTCGAGCCCCTTAGCGAAAGGCCGGGAGCGTCGCCATTTCTTCGGGGGGCACGGCCTCAACCGGTAATCCCGCTCCCTTCCAGGCGCGCAGACCGCCCTTGATCACTGCGACCCGAACCCCTCGGTTCTGAAGCTCCCGCGCCACGCGCACGCTGGTCGCTTCACGAACACAGGTACAGTACACATAGACCGGTTGGTCACCGGGAAACTCCTCGCTCCATCGGTTGAGCGCGTTGGGATCCAGCCTTCTCGATCCCGTGATACGGGTTGCCTTGGCATCAAGGTAACCGTGGCTACGCACGTCATAGATGCAGGCGCCAGCCGCTATTTGACGCGCGACCTCGGAAGGAATCGCGAATGGAACGGTACGCAGTGCGCGTGCTCTGATCCACAACCAGATCTGGAAAGCCACATACCCGGCAACCAGGACGATCACTACCCAACCCACGACCCGGCCGAACGTGTGGTAGCCGCGGGTGATCGCTCCCAGAGCGCCGCTGAAAATGAAGCCGACGGCAAAATATGCGCCGGTATAGAGCGCGGCCCCGGCCACATCCAATCCGAGGAACTGCGTGAGACTCATATTCATGCAGCCCGCGAGCGGCGCCGCCATGGTGTTGATTCCGGGAATGAACTTCGCCACGACCAGCAGTGCCCGCCCGCGGCGATAGAAGGAATCGGCTGAACGTAAGATGCAGGATTCGGGGTTGAGCGAAATGCGGCAAAGTGCGCCAAGAAGCCACCACCCGGTATAGCGGCCCATCACGAACATCAGCGAGTCGCCGCTGACCATCGCCAGGAGCGCCCCACCGAGAGCGTACCAGCCCTGCAATGAGCCACGGGCACTCGCGCCTCCCGCGATCAGCAAGGCGAGCGCTGCGGGTATCGGCAGTCCGACTGCCTCCAGGAATACCGCGGCGAACAGAATCGAATAGCCGTGCAGTGCTAGTCCGGAAATCCAGGATTCCATGCCGGTGACCGATTCGAGCGTGTGCGTACGCGGCAGGACTCGAGCCGCCTCGAGCAGCTAGTTCCTCTTCGAGGGCGCCCCGCCGTCTTTGCGCTGATGAGAGAGCGCCCATACGAAAGCCGCGACGGCTTTGACGTCGGTGTCACTCAGGGGCGCCCCGCCGCGAGGCGGCATGGCGCCGTCGGCGTGCTTGGGGGCCACGACGCCCTTGTCGATGGTGGCGGCGATCGCTTCCCAACTACCGTTCCCCCATGACCATTCGCCGCTGACCAGGCTCGGGCCGACGGTAGTTCCCATCCCGTCGGAGCCGTGGCAGCCGCTGCAGGTGCCTCCCGAAGCTTCGCCCCAGAAGATGCGCGATCCGAGTGACAGCTGCTCGCGTGTTGCTCCCCGAGGCAGCGGCAGGGAGGTCACGTCGATTCCGGCGCCGCGATCAGCTGCGACGGCTGCGGCCGGAGCCGCCTGCAGCGCGGCGTCGGCGGGACCGTCGTACGTGATGCGCCATATCTTTCCGTGCACGTCCTCGGAGACATAGAGCGAGCCGTCCGGGCCGACCGCCACCCCACACGGACGCGCGAGCGCCCGGCCCGGCTCCCGGTATGGACCCGCGAATCCATCCGCGAAGACGACGTACGTGCCCGATGGCCGACCATCGGCCAGAGGCTGGAACACGATGTCATAGCCTGCCTGGGGTGCCGGGGCGCGATTCCAGGAACCGTGAAACGCGATGAACGCCCCACCCTGATAGGCCTTGGAAAACTGTGACGCCTTGTAGATCGTGAGATCGTTCGGCGCCCAGTGTGCGGGGAAGAAGAACGCGGGGCCGCGCTTCTGCGCACACACGCCTATCTTGCTGCCACCATCTCCGCCGTACTCCGGGGCGAGTACCAGCTTCCCCTGCAATCCATCGAAGTAGCACCGGGGCCAGCCGTAGTCGCCGCCGCGCTCCAGTACCACCACCTCCTCCGCCGGAAGCTCGTGCCCCGACTTCGCGCTGTACAACTTCGGATAGTTCTCGAGCAGCTGATCTCGACCGTGCTGAGTGACGAACAACCTCCCCGTCGCGTCGAAGTCCATTCCCTCCCCGTTGCGGATGCCCGTGGCGTAGCGCTCCGCGGGGGAGAACTTCTGACCGGTTTTGTTAGCGTCGTAACGCCAGATCCCCGCGCGCGTCTCGAGCTCGGTGCACGGTTCGTGCCCCTTGGTGTCCGGCATGCGGTTCTCGATATCGCAGGCGTTGGTCTCCGAGCCAACATCCACGAAGAGATTCCCCTGTGAGTCGATCACGAACGGATGCATGGGGTGATCGCCGGTGAGCGGCAGGCCGGAAACCACGCTCTCGCCCTTGCGCGCCGGCAGCAGCGCTCCCGCCCGCAGGGGATACCGCACGATCCGGTCATTGACCTCCGCGTACAGGGCGTCTTTGTAGAGCGCAATGCCCGTACCGCCCGCGCTTCCCTGCGCCACGCCATCGCCGAATCGCCTGATCACATCCGCGTGTCCCGATCCGTGGGTATCGCGCAGTGCGACCAGAAATCCACCCGCGGGCAGCTTGTCGACATGGCCGTAGGTGTAGTAGTCCCCGCTCCAGGTATTGACGTAGACACTTCCGTTCCGCGCAACCGTGAGGTGACGCGCGTGTCCCAGGTGATCGGCAAATACTGTCGCGCAGAACCCCGGCGGGAGACTCAATCCGCCGTTGTCTCCCGGGCACTGCCTGGCTGGCGTCGCGGCAAACGCCGCGTCAGCGGCGAAGGCCAGGATCGAGGCGCAAGCGATCAGTTTGTGCATAACTCGGGCGTTATTTCTTCGGTCTGGAGTACAACCGAACGATCGTCGATTTCGCGAGCGTCTTCGCCAGGATCTCGTAGTCGATATTCGCCGGTGTGGATGTGGCCGGCACATCCAGGTGCTCGACACTCAGCGCGTATACCGTGATCGTGTAGTGGTGCGGCGGGTCGCCCTCGTCGGGGCAGGGACCATAATAATGGGGCTCCGGAGCCTCACCGTCGGGCTTGGCCTGCTTCACGCCCTGCGGCATGAGCGGGCTGCCCGGATCCCCTGCTTTGCGCGGCAGCTGCGTCGTACCCGCCGGAATGTCGTACACGACCCAATGCCACCACCCGGAGACCGGTGGCCGGTAGGGATCGAACATGGTCACGGCGAAGCTCTTGGTGCCGGGGGGCGGGTTGCGCCACTGCAGAGTCGGCGACTCGTTCGGCCCGTGACAGCCGAAGGCGTTCGCGGTGAATTGCTCGCCGATTGGTTTGCCCGGAGGCAGGTCAGGGCTGACCAAGGTAAAAGCCGGATCTGCCCCCCACGCGCTGACACACATGCCAACGGCGATTACCGCCGCGCCCGCTCGCCTCATTGCGCACTCCTTAGGAACTGGATCGTGCCCGGTGCACCCGGTTGTTGTGCAGCGATACTAAATCGGCGCGGTTCTGGCGGCTACCGGAATCCTTAGCGCAGGCTCTTCATCTGTCCGCCGTTCTGCAGCGCGCGTAGCCACCGCTTCAGATTCATTGCGGCGTACTCTCCGCCGTGATCGACGTGTGCTTCATCACGGCCAGCTCGCGCGAAACATCCCAGGTGAACCGGGTACAGGAATCGGCGTCGGCGGCACTGGTCGCCTCTCCCGTGCCTATCAGCGCAAATCCAAACTTCTGAAAAATCGCCGCGGCGTGCCGGCCGGTTACAAAGTCGATGTAGCGACTGCCGGCCGTGCCCGCCCCGGCCGTCATGGCGATCGGATAGCGGATCGGCGGATACGCGTCCTGCGGAAACACATCGAGCAGCTTCACTCTCTTTTCAATCTTCGCATCAGTCAGATAGACAATGCCGAACGGCGCCTCGCCGCGAGCGACAAAGGCGAGTGCCGACCGCACGTCTTCCGCACGTACCAGTCGCTCCTGGACCTGCTCCCAGGCGCCCAGACTAATCAGCGCTGCCTTGGCGTATCTGCCTACCGGTACCGAGTCCGGATCGCCGGTTGCGATGCGCGCGCCTCCCAGTGCCTGCAGCAGCGCCTGCCCCGAGCTGATTCGAACGTTTGCGGTACTGTCCACGGGCGCCACCAGCACCAGTTGATTTGCGAGCACATCCTTGCGACTTCCCGGTGCGAGCAGCTTCCGATTCTGCAGATAGTCCATCCATGCCTCATCGGCCGCGAAGAACACCGTCGCCGGAGCCCCGGCTTCAATCTGCCGGGCGAGCGTAGAACTTGCCGCGAATGAGGTCTTCACCGCGGTCCCGGTCTCCTGGGTGAATGCCGCACTCACCTCGGTCACCGCATCGGTAAGCGAGGCGGCGGCAAACACCGTGACGGGCTGGCCCGGTTCGGCGGCATAGGGCGCCCGCGCACCGCAAGCGATACCGACCACGAGAACCAAAGCAAGCAGTTTACGCACGCGAGACCCCGCTGCTAATTCGTGACTCCGCATCGGCTCGACCGCCCTCTGGCGTGCCCGGAACATCGTAGCCAACCCAGGGCCACGTGGATACCGGCAAATGACGCGCCGACCTGGGCTGGGAGTCTCTCTCGCATACCCGTTGTGTTCAATGGAATACAACGCCGGCCTCTGACTCGGCGGCGAATGACACGTGTTGTCTGCTGAATCAATCCTGATCTGCCGCCTCCGCTTACAGAACTCAGTCTGAATCCCGCCTTAACCAGAGTGGCAATTCGGCCGCTCGCTGCCAGTAGCACGACATTTTCAGACAGTGCCGACTATCACGACAGACTCGTCCGAAGGCGCGCTTTCCGGTTCGCCTACGTCGTGCGGGCTATCCCCCGGGTGAAACTCTGACGCTCATCCATCAGCAGGCGAGAGAGAGGCCCGACATGAGCTCACCAGCCGCCCGTAGAGTTGTCGTTGGCGTAGGTCTTGCGGTCGCCTTCGGCATCGGCATTTCGATCATCATGGCCCCCGCGATGCAGGGGGCGAAAAACCAGGCAGCTCTCAATGCGCCGAGCGCAGCTGTATCGAATGATCAGACGGCGGTCAATCCGCCAGCGGTGGACTCGGCGGCATCCGCGCGCGACGCGTCTACAGCGCCTGTAGCGCCGCCTGCGGTTGCAACTCCCGGCCCTCAGCCGTCAAACCCGCCGCTCGCGGCGAATTCGGCGGCGGCGAGTCAGGGGGTGCTCAACGGCACCGATAACTCCGGCACCGCGAGCAATGACACGAATATACCCAAGCCCAGGCACGAGAGCCGTCGTGGCGCCCAGTCGGCCGCTGGAGTGAAGAAGTCGAGTGCGTCGCTGAACGACGCCACCGGCACCAGCACACCGTCATCGCCGCCCCCACCGCCGGCCGCGCCGAATGATGCGGTGGCATCCCCCGACGCCACGCCCGCACCCGGTGCGCCCGCGCCCGACGAGGCCAACGCAAACGCCGCTGAAATGGACGGGCGTATCACGGCGCAAGTCCGATCCTCGATCGCGAGTCTGGCGCCTGGCAGCAACATTGACGTCAAGGCCATGAGCGGGATCGTGGCGCTGGCGGGCTCGGTGCCGAGTCAGGATGTGGTTGAGCAGGCGCGACAGGCCGCCCAGCAGGTCCCCGGCGTGAGACAGGTCGACACGTCGGCGCTGCTCGTCGCTAACCGATAGTCCGATCCGGGGCCGAGGGCGCCAGGCTCGTGGCGCTACGATCCTGATCCGCTGCGGGTAGCGCGGGTGAGTGACTCTATGCAGGGATCGTTGCGCGCGGCGTTGTACACACAGACGCGGATTGCTGCCGACGCTCACCGTGGATTCTGCTTCGTCACAAAGATGCTCCTCGGCAGACGCACGTGCACCCCGACGTTGGGCTTGTCCACCAGCTGCGTGATGGCGACGTTTCCGGCGATGCTGACGAGCTGATACGCGCTCTGGCGTGTCAGCCCTTTCGCTGCCACGAGGAAATCCACCATTTCCTGAATTGCGGTCCTGGTGGCGACATTCAGATCCGGATCGGTCGCCATGCTGATGTAGTCGGTCGCCGTCTCCGCCCGCGGCCAGCTCAGTTTCATGTCCTTGCGCACGGTGAGCTGTACGCGAGCACGCAGTGACGTTTCGATTGCGGTCTGATCGACCTCCCCATCGCCCTGCGCGACGTGCCCGTCGCCGATCTCGAAAAGGGCTCCGCGGACGAAGATCGGAATATAAAGCGTGCTGCCCGCCACCAGCTCGCGATTGTCCAGATTGCCCGCGTGGCGCCCAGGCGGGTTGCTGCTGAGACGTCCGGCCTCCGGCGCAGGGGCGACCCCCATGCTGCCGAAGAAGGGGCGCAGCGGAATTACGATCCCGGGAGCAAACTCGGCAGTCATGCGCTTGCGGTCGAGAGGAATGATGCGTACCGGTACGCCGGGCTCGCAGTTCTCCGGTAATACGCCCTTGCAGCCGTTGTAGCCGTAGTCGATCGCAAGATCGATCGACTGAATCCTGACCTCGAGGACATCGCCTGGCTCAGCCCCCTCGATGTAGACCGGGCCCGTCAGAATGTGCCCGCCGGGGCCGCGCCGATCACCCGTCACCTGGCTCACGATGGCCTTGAGCGAGGCCTGGATATGCTCATCGGGTACGCCGGCCTTCGCCAGTCCCTCCGGCGTGTTCGTGAGCAACGTATCTACATCGATGATGTCGCCCGAGGGGATGCGGAGGACGGGCGGCGCTTCCGACCAGTAGTAGCCGTAGGCAATGGTCGCCGGGCTGGCTTCCAGCCGGTGCACCTGAGGGGGTTGGGCGTGCGCGACGGCTGCGGTGAGGAACGCGAGCACGCTGGCACGCAGAAGCGGATGTTCGTACACGGGACCTCCGGTGCAATCGCGCCGTGGGCTGGTGCGGATATTGCCTGCTTCCGCGGCCGACGGTAATGGGCCGCTGGCCTGGGGATCCGCACGAGTGGCATGATGAGCGCATGAGCTCGCACTACCCATCATTGGCACATGCCGCGGCTGTCACATTGGCCGCATTTCTGGTTGCTTGCAGTACGCCAGCCGGCAACTATCGCAAGGATGGCACGCATGAGGCGCTGCTTGAGTCCCTGCGCCAGTGCCTTGTCGAGCTTCCCATCAGCGGCGAGAGAGGCAAGGACTTCGTGTCCCCCTGTGTCGGGCAGGACGTCTCGTCCCTCAATGGGATTGCCCGCAGCCGCCTCATCGATGCGCTTGGGCCCGCGCGGCTTTGTATCACTCAGACCGAAGTAAACTTTCCGGAGAAGAAAGACTGCCCGAGCGACCAGAATCCCGTCTGGAGTTTCTACCGCCACGCCGACTCGATCGACGTGGGAGGCGGCCCGGAATTGGTTTGCGTTGCGAGTAAGCAGAGAAGTTGCGTAACCGTGGAATGGCGGCGCACGAAATGAGAGCTGCGCCCTCCGTCGCACATGTCCGTTTCCCAAGAAAACACCTCAGTCCAGGTCGTCCTCCGCTGCTCGAGTCTCGCCGCTAGCGTACGGTTCCTGACCTCCGAGTTGGGATTCAAGGTCCGCATGATCATGCCGGCCGAGGACCCGACGGTCGCCGTGCTGAGTACACCGGACTGCGCTCTCAGGCTCGAGCAGGTCGGGGCCGGCGGCGCGCGGCCCGCACCCGCGAGGCTGCGCATCGTGTGCGATCCCGCGGTGCTGCCGGGTGAGGCGCCGCGGGTGCTCGAAGGCCCGGACGGCCTGACCGTCGAATTCGCCGCGCGCCACCCGCCTTTGGTCGTGCCCGAGAGCACTCAGGAGTTTGTGCTGACACGCCGGGGCGCGGCCTCCGACTGGCACGCGGGTCGCGCCGACATGTTGTATCGGGACCTGATCCCCTCGCGGCTCGGTGGCCGCTTTACAGCATCCCATATCCTCATTCCGGCCCACGGCCCCGTGCCCGACTACGTCCACTATCACCGCGTCCGCTTCCAGATGATCTTCTGCAAGAGCGGCTGGGTGCGCGTCTGCTACGAGGACCAGGGCGATCCGCTGACGCTGCAGGCCGGCGATTGCGTGCTGCAGCCGCCGGAGATACGGCACCGCGTGCTGGAATCTTCCGAAGGGCTCGAGGTGATCGAGATCAGTTGCCCCGCAGCGCACGAGACCTGGAGTGACCCAGGCATGACGTTGCCCACCGGCAGAAATGCACCGGAGCGCGAGTTCAACGGTCAGCGCTTCGTGTACCACGTGGCCAGCAAGGCCCTCTGGAAAGCATCCCGATTTTCTGGCTTCGAGCAGCGCGACACCGGAATCGGCGCGGCGACCCACGGGGTGGCGGGAGCCCGGGTTCTGAGGAGCCACGGGAGCGCTGTCGCCGGAAGGCGCGGCGGCGCTCCGGCGCAGGCCCATGCCGGAGAGTTTGCCTTCTACTTCGTCCTGTCCGGAGCCACCGTGCTCGAAAGCACGGCACTCGGCGCCCATGATCTCGGTCCCGGCGACAGTTGTGTGCTACCGGCGCACGCCGACTTCGCAATCCAACCTACGGCGGGGCTCGAGCTGCTCGAAGTTACCTTGCCCGCCGAGCTGCCGGCCGGATAGCGATCTTCATGCGACGCCCGGCGACATCCGTGCGCAACTGCTCGAAAGTGTGAAAGGTCGGGTGGGCCGTCGGCAGCGGCTCGGCATGCGTCGCGGTGATCACGATCACTTCGGACCCGGCCGCTTCGCCCGCTTTGATTCCGGCAACGGCATCCTCGAAGACCACGCAGTCCGCCGCGCTCGCGCCGAGGCGGCTTGCGGCGAGCCGGTAGCCGGATGGATCCGGTTTGCCCGTGGCAACGTCTTCGGCCGTGATCAGTGCCGCCGGAGCCTTGAGTCCGGCCGCTGCCAGCCTGCGCTCCGCCAGCGCACGCGGCGCCGAGGTCACGATGGCCCAGCCGCGGCCGGGCAACGATCCGAGGAACTCGCTCACGCCGGAAATGGGGCGCACGCCTTCCATATCCTCGAGCTCCATCCGCGTGACCTCGGCGGCCTCCGCCATCACGTCCATACCCGGGATACTCAGACGTGACAGAGAATCGACCGCGCGCTGCCCGTGGGCAGCGCGCACCACCGACGGTGCGTCGAGTCCGTGGCGTGCAGCCCAACGCGCCCACACCCGCTCCGTGGCCTCGAGGGAATCGAGCACGGTGCCGTCCATGTCGAACAGCAGCGCGCCGAAGGAACGTCCGTCGAACAAGTACATACTCGTCGATACGCTATATAAACCTGCGTACAATCTGGATCATTGGAGACTCACGCTGCAAGGGGCACCGCGATGGCAGTGCGAGTGATGCTGGCTCTTATTCTGGGAGCTCTCATGATGGCTGACCCTGGCAAGTCCGTGTCCGGCGAACCCGCCGGACACATCACCGGTGTGGGCGGCGTGTTCTTCAAGGCGAAGGACCCCAAGGCGCTTGCAGCCTGGTATCGCGACGTCCTCGGCCTGCCGCTCGAATCCTGGGGCGGCGCGATGCTGCGCAACGACGCGCCCGGGCATCCTCCGGCGCTGATCTGGAACGCGTTCCCGGCGTCGACGAGCTACTTCGCGCCTTCGACCGGCAGCTTCATGATCAACTACGCGGTCGATGACATGGACGCGTTCCTCGCACGGCTGCACGCCAAAGGGGTCGAGCCCCTCAAGCGCGAGGACGATCCCAACGGGCGTTTCGCCTGGGTCCTCGATCCCGAAGGCAACAAGATCGAGCTCTGGGAGCCCAAGCGCACAGCGCCCCCCTGACGGACTCGCCGCGTGCACCCGGCCTGAGCCTCACCAGGGCGCGCAGCCGTGCTCCAGCAGGAATTTCTTCGCCCTGCCCTCGGAGACTTTGTCGAACATGCGGTTGAAACGCGCCTCGCGCTGCGACTGATCCTTCTGCCAGCCGATCTCGAGCTCACGGTAGTAGGCGTACACGACCTTCGGGTTTGAGATGTAGAGGCGCGCTTCCTCGTTCACCTCCGCCATCGGGCAGCGCAGATCGGGCGCCATGCGCGCAAACTCCTGTTCGAGGTTGGGATCGAGCGCTTCCTTCTTCAGGCGCGCGAAGCCCGCTTCATAGCCGTTGTGGTCGCCGATCTCACGCCGCGCCTCGAGCTGGCTCGCGCCGAAGAGGATGTGCGAGTAAGGCACCGATCCGATCTGTGACTGGTAGAGGTGCAGCAGCTCATGGACGTCGTACGGGCCGATCGACGACTCGATGAGCACCGAGAACTGGCTGAGGAGCTCCGCGGAGCAGCGCCCGGCCTGCCCGCCCTCGCCTCCCGGTGGGTGTGGCCATTGATCCTTGTCATAGATCGTATAAACGATCTCGGGACAGGGCTTCTCCAGATTGATGCCGGTGATGCGCCGATACGCCGGAAACACCTTGCACGCCTGATTCTCGATGAAGGGCCTGCACTGGGCGCGGGCAGCCGGATCGCGCACGTGCGAGCAGTCCACCTTGAAGGTCACCGCAATCCGCTCCTCTGCCGGGACAGCTCGTGACCACGATGGGCTCATCTGCCCGCACCGGCGGGCCGGCCACGAGGGCAGCCGCCGCGAGCGCGCCCGCCAGCACCGCCGCACGACGCACGCCGCGCGACCGACTAGCGAGGCGCAGCCGCATCCGAGGGCTGTCCGCCACCGCCACCCTCACCTACGTAGACGATCCGATAGCTCGCGTGCGCCGAGGGCGGCGCGAGATCCACCGCGCTCGCCTCGACGGTCGGTCCGGCGATCGTGCGCCAGTGCCCGTCGTCGACCTGCACCTGTACGAGCACGCGCACGTGCGGCGGGGGCGGCTGATAGGTCACCGTCACCTGCGGCGCGGGTTGCGCGGCATAGGTCACGGCAGGCGCTGGCGGCTTCTTCAGCGTGACGGCACCGACCCGCACCGAGTAGCCATCCGATTCGGCGCTGCGGTTGCCGTCCTTGTCGAAGGCGACCAGCCGATACCAGTAGGCTTGGCCCGGATGGACCCATTCATCGGTGATGTTTCCCGCGCTTGCGCTGACCGGCGCACCGACGACGAGCCCGGCATCGGCGGCAGAGTCCGCGCGCAACAGCGCGACCTGCGCGGTCTTCTCGGCAGGCTCCGCCGCTGCAAAGCGGATCTGCACGCGCCCTTCCGCGCCGGATACTCCCAGCACGACCGGCGGGGCGGGCGGCTCGCTGTTGCGCAGGGCCACCCGCAACACCGCGCTCGGAGCACTCACACCCTCGTCCGTCGCGACCGCGGCCACACGGTACTCGAAGATGCCGCCGCCGCCTGCGCCGATCAGGTCGAGATAGCGGGTCGCGGGGATGAGCCGCGAGTTCAGCCGCGACCAGCGTTGGCTGCGCTCGTTGGCGCGCCGCTCGAGGATATAGCCCGCGAGATCGGCTCCCGGCACGGCGCTCCAGGTGAGCACAACCTGGCTGGTGCCGACCTCCGCCGCGAGCCCCTGCGGGGCCGCCAGCGCCGCCGGGGCCAGCGCCTGCGCCTGCGCCGGGTCGGGAGCAGCTCCGAGCGACCCGCCGGGCGTCACGGCCCGCACCCGGTAGTAGTAGCTCGCACCCGGATGCACATCGTGGTCTTCGAAGTGCGTCGTCTGCGGGCTCAAGCCCTTCGGAGTCAGCCATTCGAACGGACCATCCTCGACTTGCGAGCGCTCCACCATGAGTCCGCTGGCCCGCGAGTTACCAGGCGCTGTCCACGTGAGGGTCACGACCCCGCGTGCTGCTTTGGCCGCAAGCCCTGAGGGCGGTGCGCCGGCGGCGAAGTCGGGGGAATTGACCTGCACCACGGCCGGCGCGCTCGGCACGCCGAGCACATCCACCAGACGCAGCTGATAGGTGACGTCGGTCTCGACGGGCGGGGCATGATCGATGAAAGGATTCGCGGTTCCCTTGTCAACGGTGAGCAGCTGCGGATGCAGCGTCAGAGTCTCGTGCGCGCCGCTCGCGCTGCGCTCGACCGTATAGGCATAGGCCGGCACCCCGGACGTGCGCGCGGCCGTCTGCCACTTGAGGGTCACGCCGCGCGCCTCGGCCACCGCGGTGAGCGCGGCAGCGGCCGGGGGCCCCGCGTCGTCTGCGACCTGGACCGGCCCGAGCGTCGCGGCTGCAGTGCCGTCGGCGTTCAGCAGCACCACGCGCAGCGCAGCGGTGTGCGTGCCCGCAGGCAACTCGGCGGCCATCCCACCCGCGCGCGCGAAATCGAAATCCGACAACATCCGCAGCATGAGCAGCGTGCCGGCAGTCTTGGCCTGCGGGTCGCTGGCCTCGAGCGGGTGCGCAAGCGCGCGCAGCGCATTCTGAGATGCGGCATCGAGCTTGGCGGCCGCGGCCGGATCGGCGACGACGTGCGCCACGAGCACCGCACCGGATGCATCCTCGATCCGCAGCCCGCCCGCCGGCCAGGCGCCGTCGGTCATGAGCAGCACGCGCACCGCGCCGCCCGGCGTGCGCGCGGCGTAGACGCGCGAGGCCGCGTCAGCCGGCGCTGCGCGCAGCCCCGCGACCGCAGCGCCGAGTGTCAGGGCGACGACCAGCACCGCCGCCGGCACCCTGTGGCCGCCGCCTAGAGCCCGGTGCAAAAGCCACCTCCCACGTTGGGATTCAGCGAGGGCAGGACCTGGATGCCGACGTCGATGTGTCCGGGCGGGCAACCGCCGATACTGAATTTGAAATCGAGATACGGCGGCGGCAGCGATAGCGCCACATAGGCGGAGGCGTTGGCGTTGAGGCAGAAACCACCCGCGCAGGCCCCGACGCTGAAGCTTTCGTTCCCGGAGGTCGAGAACGATACGGGCGAGGTGGTGATGGCGGCCGTCACCGTCCAGTCGTCGTGGATGTAGCCGCACGCGCCGTTGCAGTCGCCGGCGTCGAGGTCGAGCCGGGAGATGAGGCCGAGACCCAGGCCGTCGGAGCCGATGTCCGCCCAGGCCTGGCCGTGATAGAAGAACAGCTGCCCGTTGAGCGGGTTGCTCTGCGTGCCGAGGTGGAAGTACCACTGCCCGCCGCCGACGTGCATGTGGATCGCATCGTTCAGCGCATCGATCGCCACCTGCCCGCCGAGCTCGTTGAATTGCGCATTGAGCGTGCCGTCGAACACTCCGCCGCTGAAGCTGAAGTGTCCCCAGATCGGGCTCTGGCCGCTCCAGTCGGGATTCAGGAGCCACGCGTGGTAGTCCATGCGGCCGCCCGGGTCCTGTCCGCCGGGCTTGATGACGAAGTCCCCGCTGAGTCCGAACTCCGTATGGTCCGGCGAGCCGATGAGAAGCGAGGCATCGAAGAGCAGCGTGCCATCGTCCTGCGGAACCGCCTGCGTGAGGTCCTGGTACTGGAACGAGGCGAGCGACACGTTGTACCCCATGCCGCCGCCGATCTTGTAGAGATTGATGACCGGCGGCGCGACGGTGACGCCCGTCGGCCCGAGGTCGAGCAGGGCACGTGCGATCCAGTAGTCATCGCTCCCCACGTAGCCGAGCACGAACTGGCCTGAGACCGGCGGCCCGCCGAACATGCCGAGATCGAGGTTGCTCGAGAAGACCACCCCGGACCTGCTGTTGGAAGCGGCGCCGCCGACGTAGCGCGGCCTCATGTGCAGATGCACCGACGGGTTGGCGTCGGGGAAGGGCTTATCGAGGTCAAAGGGCGCCGTGACCGGCCCGTTGCCGGTGTAGGTCTGGGAAGACTGGCTGATCGTGTAGCTGACCGGTACGTCTGCCGACGGCAGCGTCTTCGAAAGCGTCAACTTCGAGTCGAATGCGAACGCCAGACGCGTCGCGCCCGAGATAGAGCCGACCTGCACGTCGACCGACTCGAGATCGACGGTGCTGCCGCCGATGTTGCCGTGCTGGCCGCTCAGGTTGATGTGCCGCGAGCTCGAGCCGTCGGCGAAAGTGCCCGCGCCGTTCATGCCGTAGTCGAAGCCGTTGAGCACCACGCCACTCGCGAACTGACCCTGCTGCGAGCTGAAGTCGAAGCGCGTGTCGCTGCGAACCGCCCAGCCCCCCGCACTCGGCACCGACCCGAAGCTCAGGTTGCTCGCGGTGAGTGTGATCGGTCCCTCCGAGAGCTTTACCTTCGAGGGGCTGTTGAGATTCAGCCAGATCCCGCCCTGGGCCACGCCCTTCCCCGCCTTGAGCAGCGTCGCGCCCTGCGACGAAGTGAAGTCGGCGTTGAGCCACGGCACGTGCACTTTGAGTCCGCTATAGGTCGCAGAGAAGGCCCCGTCGGTCGCTCGCGCCGCGATCCCGGTCCAGCCGATCGTCCCCTGATCCACAGGAAGACTGCCGGAGGCGCCGAACGACGCCAGGCCGCACAGGCCGTAGCCATCGATCGCCCAGCCGTTGAGATCAGCAGTCGGCGGGTTCTGGAGCGCGAAGTTGAAGGCCGTCAGCTTCGCCCCGTTCAGCAGCACGCCCATCCAGTTCCGCCCGCCCGCGCCAACGCACATGGTGGTATCGGGTGCCGCCCCGTCGGACTGGCTGAGGTCGAGCGTCGCGCTGCGGGCTGTCAGCGAGAAGCCGCTGTCGTAGACCAGGAGCCCTGGCATTGGCAGCTCGCCTGAGATCCAGTCGCCCTGCGGGCTCAGGGTTGCAGGAACGTTCTTCCAGGACGGCGTCGGGCCGCCGCTCGCCACCGGAATATCGGTGTTGGTGAGGGAGGCATTGAGGTAAGCCGTCACGCGGTCGCCGGCGGTGCCGGACACCCGTGCGAGCGTCGTCTTGAGCCCCGGCATCGGCATCTCGTGTGCGGGCGGGGTCTCGTCAAAGGTGCCGCTGGCGACCGTCACTCCGTCGCCCTGCATGGTCCAACCCTTGAAGTGGATCGGAACCTGCCGGCTCTGTGTCCCCGTGCCGCTTGCATCGGCGAACCACGCCTGCAGCGTGCCGCTGCCGGAGTAACTGCCGTTCTGAGACGTCACGGTGGACTTGCCGCCGTCCTGCAGGCCCGCGACCTGGAAGCTCCCCCCACCCTTGACCGGGAAGTTGAAGGTGCAGGGGAGCGCCGGATTCGCCGCAATCGTCTGGTAGTCAGCCGGTGCGCTGACGACTTCATCCGGCGGATGATTGCTGTACGTCGGCTTGAGCGGCACCACGCTACCGAGCGAGAGGTGCAGTCCGACGCCGGGCGCACCCGCGGGTGCCTGGCCGACCCAGGCAATGGGTGGGAGCCCGGCCGCTGCCGCACCGGCGGGACCCAGGACCCCGAGCGCTGGCGCGCCGGCGAGCGCCGCGCTCACTGCGGGTGTAATCGGCACGCTCGTGGTCTGCGTCGCGCTTGCGCCCGCGACGCTCTTGACACCCTTGATGCCGCCGGCGCCCGGGGGCGTGGACCCGCGCGCAGCCGAAGCGACGCTCATGCCGGCGAACTGGTTGAGCGCTCCGAGCACACGCCCCGTCGGACGCGTGTCCTGCACCACCTCCGCCGTCACCAGCAGCTCGTGTCGGCCGACTTGCTGCTGCGCAAGCGAGAGCGCAGGAGACTCGAGCCCCGGCCAGTCGGTCACGATCGGCGGAAAAGGCTCGACGAGGGTCAGCAGGTGCGGCCCCGGCCCGCTGGTGACCGTCGGCGGTGGCGGCGGCGCGAGCTCTTGCTGAGTGCGCGACTGCGAGGGACCTACGGCCTCGTCGGAGGAGCCGATCGCCTTGCCATCCTCGTACCACGTCACCCTGGCCGTGCCCTCGCCGACGAACTGGAGCGTCGCGCCCCCGACGAGGTTCGCATCGCATGAGTTGAATTGCGGGATCGACTGCCCCCCCGAGCCCTCGCCCGGGAGTCCCCGCACGCCGCTCGCCGTGGCCGCTTCCAGCTTCGGCGCGCTCCCGGAGGCCGGCGTCGTCGCAACGGCCGGCAGCTTCGCGACTCTCGGCGCCGTCGCTGTCGACTTTGCGCCCGGCCCGGTGAGTGCCGCCCCGCCGCGCGCCCCTCCGAGACGGGCGCTGCCCGTCGCGGGCGGATTGGGAAAGCCAACAATGTCTATACCCCTGACCTCCAGTGGGCCGTTGGTGGCCGGATCGGTGCGATCCTGGATCTGAACGGTCTGGCAAAAGAGCATGTAGCCAAGTGCGTCCGCGCTCGAGCTGCCCGCGGCGGTACCGGGTTGGCCGACGCGCGACAGGAGGTGCCCGTACAGACCGCCGGCGCCCGCACGCACGCTGGTGGGCAGCGCACCCTGCTGCGCAGCCATGTTGGACGGCAGCACGTAGACGCGCACGTTGTAGGTGTCAGGCTGGTCGTAGGCGTGACCGAAGTCCTTTGGGTCGAGGATATGATCGAGATCGAACTGCGTGGCCGAGCTCGTCTCGGTATTGCTCGAGAAGCAGGGAATCTGACTCGATCCCTGCTGATTACCCTGCTGGTTGGGGTTGCTCAGTCCGCCGCTGCAATACTGCCCCTGCCAGCTGACGCGAAACGGCTCAATCTGCCCGTCACCCCAGTCGACGTACACGTTATTGACGGTCTCGGTCTCGCTCGGGTAATTGGGCCCGTTGGTTGGAACCGCGCCGGACGTCGCGAGCGACCACGGCGAGCCGGAGAGATCGAGCGTTCCCGACAACACCCAGGTGTCGTACACGTAGCCGGCGGTCTGCGTCGGGCCGTTGACCTGCGACTGGCGATCCCTGTCCTGCAACAGCAGCTTGGTATTGCCGCCGGGTGGAGGCCCTGATCCTGATCCCGATCCCCCGCCGCCACCCCCGCCACCTCGTCCGCCGAGTCGCGCGCCGGCGGCGAGGCGCGGCCTCGAGGGAGCGTTGCAGGCGAGCCCGGTGACGGCGTCCGGCAAGTCGAGCAACGGGTCGCCGGTCTGCGCCTGCTTGATTGGCACCGCCGCGGAGTGCTCCACCTCGATCTCGCGTCCGGTTCCGAGCTGCTTCTGATTGAGCAGCATGCCGTCCGGCGTGTGCGCCGAGGCGCTCGCGCAGCTGTCATAGAACGTCTTGAAGCCGACGACCTGCCAGGTGAGATCCCAGTTGACCGACTTCGGCGGCTGCGAGGGCGGAACGTTCACGTTGACGATCTTGCTGACCCGGCCGCTGACGCTCTGAGTCAGGGTGGCGATCAGGCTGTCGTCGGGCTTGAGGTCGTGTGGCAGCGCGTAGCCCGGCTTTGCGGTCAGCGCCTTGGTCGCGACCAGCGTACTGCCGCTGTAGAAGCGCACTTCGAAGCGGTCGGCAAGCCCGGCGTTGGCCTCGTGCCAGGTGAGGTCCGTCTCGTCGTTCAAGACCGGGACGCTATAGACGTGGTCACCGTGTTGTTATCGGTTCGCGTAGAGCGGCCCGTCGAGCACGATCGTGCCCTGGTGCGCCACGTGCGGCGGCTTACACTCCGAGGGCTTCGGTGCAAAGCCAGTCGAGGCGAGCGCCGCGCGTTGTACGAGCAGGCTCGCGTCCTGACGCACGGGCGCGAGCGCCGAGGGCAGCAGGAGCCCGAGCCAGCGCATACCGCCGGTGGCATCGTTCGCCACCGTGACATCGAGCGTCGCAAGGCTCGGCGATTGCACGCGCAAACCCCCCTTCGCCGTGATTCCTGAGCCGAAATCCACCTGCAGCTGCGGGACGAGATTCAATCCCCAGAGCGTGAGCGTGTAGGACTGGCCTGCGAAGAGCCGCGCCGGCGACACGGCGAGCAGTACCGAGACGCTCGCATAGGAGACCGGTGACCGCACCGGGACCGGCGGCACCACCGAAGACGCAGCGGTCACCGTGAGGCTCGCTTCGGGTGAGACCTTCACATCGCGCCCCGCGATGAGCACGGTCGGGTG
>CAVYHZ010000002.1:0-247500 GCA_963768485.1 uncultured Pseudomonadota bacterium
AAGACCGCGCTCTTTGCCCGCGGGCGGGAGTGTGTTGCGGGGCTGGCCTGCGCGCCGCGCCGAGGGCGCGGCGCGCCAATGAGTCAATCCCGGAAGTTGTTGAACTGCAGCGGCCGGTCGAGCTTGGCGCTGCGCAGCAGTGCCATCGCGGCCTGCAGGTCGTCGCGCTGCTTGCCGGTGACCCGCACCTTGTCGCCCTGCAGGCTCGCCTGAACCTTGAGCTTCGAGTCCTTGAGGAGCCGGGTGAGGGTCTTGCCCGTCTCGGCGTCGACGCCGTGGCGCAGCAGTACCTCCTGCTGCGCCGTGGCGAGCGTCGTTTGCGGCTCCTTCACCTCGAGGCACTTCAGGTCTATGCCGCGTTTCGAGAGGCGCAGCTTCACGATCTCGAGCATTTGCTTGAGCTGAAAGTCGACCTGCGCGTGCAGCGTGACGCTGAACTCCGCGAGCTCGAAGCGCGCCCCGGTGTCCTTGAAGTCGAAGCGCTGCGCGAGCTCGCGATTCGCCTGGTCGATGGCGTTGGCGAGCTCGTGGCCGTTGAGCTCGGAGACCGCGTCGAAGGAGGGCATGGAAGGGGTCTCCTCAGCGACCGCGGCGGCGCCGTGCGGCGGCCTTGCGCGCCTTGGGGCGCGGGGTGGCCTTGGGGCGCGCCGGCGTGTTGGGACGGCGGCGTCTGCCGCCGTCTTCGAGCTCGCGGCGGTGCTCACGCGCGAGCTGCATGAAGCGTGGCGTCGGACCCACGTCCTCGTAGATCGGGTCGCCCTGCTCGTCGGTCGAGATCACGCGTGTGCCGGGAACGTAGGGCATCGCGGCGGCGAGCTCCTCGAGCGCGGTGCCGAGCAGCTCCGTGATCAGCTGCTCGCTGCTGCGTCCCGGGAACATCTGGGCGAGCGCGGCCAGCTGCGCCGCTTCCTCGAGGGGCAGGTGCACGGCGAAGGTGCGCGCCGTGCGCTCGGCGGCGGCGGTTTCGCGCCAACTCTCCAGCAGCTCTTTGAAGCTCACGGATCTCTCTTTCAGTTGCGACGGGCCGGGGCGCGCATTCTAGCGCCCTGCCACGCGAGCAGCACCGCCGCAGACGAGGCGGCCAGGAGGTGTTTGAGCGTGTGCCCGCTCACGGTATGCGCGGTGAAGGTGTAGACCCGTGCGTCGAAGGTCTCGGCGAGCTTGGCCAGCACGTAGAGCGCCAGGCTGGCGGTGAGCAGCCTCGCCAGCTCCGGGGTGAGCCAGCGCAGAGTGAGCGCTGTTGCGGCGCAGGCGAGTGGCGCGAGCTGCACCCAGGCATAAATCCGCAGATCGCCGCTCACCCGCCACCAGAGGACACTCGCCGCACTGAAGAGCAGCGCCACGGCGAGCAACGACGCAGGTACCGGTGCGCGAATGCTCTCGGCGATGACCGCAGCGCCCAGTCCCGTGAACGCCACGATCATGCCCAGTCGATCCCAGACGATGGCGGCGTCGCTTGGGGCGAGGTGATACCAGACCGAGCCGCAGCAGGTGAGCACCATACCGGCGTAGAACACCCGCCAGGCGGCGAGCGCCGGTTTCTCGCGGGGTATCCGCGCGCAGAGCACGAGGCCCGCGATCCCGACGAGCAGGAAGGCCGCATTCGAAGCGACGTTGAGGAAGTTGGGAACGCCGAGGAAGGCGCGGCCGTCGGCGTACCACTCGGTGGTGAGCGTTTTGAGGAATGGGCCCGCCGCACAGACCGCCACCAGGAGCCCGGCGAGGACGGCCGCGATGATCATGAGGCGCCGCCGCGCCACGGACCGCTCATACGACATGGGACTATTCTCGTGGGACGGGGGTTGTCGCTGCCAGCAGCTTGACGTCCCGCGCACCCCCCGGCGATACTCGTTGCAGCATGTCGCAGCGGCCCGTCAGCACTCGTTGGTGGTGGCGCACTTCATAACGAGGTGGGCTGACGGTTAGCTTTTTCCCCGCGACTCAAGCGATTTAACGGCACCAGAAACCCATCTCCGGATGACCCCGGGATGGGTTTTTTGTTGTCTGCGCGGTTCATTGGGAGTCCCGATACTTGCAAACGGCCTTCGACATCACCGGTGACCTCGACACGCCGGTGTCGGCGTTCATGAAGCTCGGCGCGTTCGCGCCGCGCTTCCTGCTCGAGAGCGTCGAGGGCGGCGAGCGCCTCGGCCGCTACTCCTTCATCGGCTTCGGCGACGGCCTCGAGGTGCGCCTCGATGCCGGCGGGTTCGCGATCGGGGCCGAACGCCGCGCGCTCCCCGCCGACGGCGCGCAGCTCCTCGCGGGACTGCGGGCGGCGCTCGCGGCCGCGCCACAACCTTCCCCCGGCATCCCCGGCGTGCCGCTCGCGGGCGGTCTCGTCGGCTACGCCGCCTACGACGTGGTGCGCTACTTCGAGCGCTTGCCCGCACGTGAGCGCATCGCGGGCACCGTGCCGGCGCTGCATTACGTGGCGCCGCGCTCGGTGCTGGTGTTCGATCACCTGACGCGCGGCATCGCCCTGTTGCACGCGGGCGATGAGGCGGAGCGGCGCTCGCTGCGGCGCGAGGTGGTGCAGGCGTTACGCGGCGCGCTGCCGAACGGCCGCCGTGCCGGGCGCTACTCGGCGCCCGCCGCTTCCTGGACGCGCGAGGCCTACATGGCGGGTGTGCGCCGCACCCAGGAGTACATTGCCGCGGGCGACGTCTACCAGATGGTGCTGGCGAGCCGTTTCGCGGGTCGGCACGAGCTCGAGCCGTTCCAGGCGTACCGCGCACTGCGCCTCATCAACCCCTCTCCTTATATGTACTACTGCGCACTCGGCGACGTCGCGGTCGTCGGCTCTTCGCCCGAGGCGCTGGTGAAGCTCTCCGGCCGCCGCGCGCAGCTGCGTCCGATCGCCGGCACGCGGCCGCGTGCGGCGGACGCCACCGCGGATGCGACGCGCGCAGCGGAGCTGCGCGCCGACCCCAAGGAGAACGCCGAGCACGTGATGCTGGTCGATCTCGCCCGCAACGATCTCGGCAGGGTCGCCTGCGCCGGCAGCGTCTCGGTCGATCCCTATCGTGCCATCGAGCGCTACAGCCACGTCATGCACATGGTGAGCGGCGTGCACGGCGAGCTGGCCGCAGGCCGCGACGCCTTCGACCTGTTCGCCGCCGCCTTCCCCGCCGGCACGCTGGTGGGCGCCCCGAAGGTGCGTGCCATGCAGATCATCGATGAGCTCGAGCCGGTGCGCCGCGGCCTCTACGGTGGCACGGTCGGCTACTTCGGCGCGCGCGGCGACATGGACCACGCCATCACCATCCGCACGCTGGTGTTCACGGGCGATGAGTACAGCTACCAGGCGGGTGCCGGCATCGTCGCCGACAGCGTGCCGGCCACCGAGCACGAGGAGGTGCTCGCCAAAAGCGGCGCGATGGTGCGTGCACTCGAGCTCGCGGGGGAGGGCCTGTGACGCCAGCGCGCCTCCTGTTGATCGACAACTACGACTCCTTCACCTACAACCTGGTGCAGGCGTTCCTGGTGCTCGGGGCCGAGGTGAGCGTTTACCGCAACGATGCGCTGACGCCCGCCGCGGCGCAGGCGCTGGCGCCGACGCACCTGTGCATCTCGCCCGGCCCCGGCACGCCGTACGACGCCGGCGTGTCGATGGACATGATCCGCGCCTTCGCCGGCAGGATCCCCGTGCTCGGCGTGTGCCTCGGGCATCAGTCGATCGTCGAGGTGTTTGGCGGCAAGGTGGTGCGCGCCGGGCGTCTCATGCATGGCAAGACTTCGCTGGTGCATCACGACGGCGCGACCCTGTTCGCAGGCCTGCCTGAGCCCTGCGAGGTGGGACGCTACCACTCGCTGATCGCCGCTCCCGAGGCGCTGCCGGCGGTGCTCGCGGTGAGCGCGCGTACCGCGGAGGACGAAATCATGGGGGTGCGCCACCGCACGCTCGCCGTCGAGGGCGTGCAGTTCCATCCCGAGAGCATCCTGACGCCCGAGGGGCCGAAGCTGCTCGGGAATTTCCTGCAGGTCACGGCCGGCACGCGCAGCGCCGGCTCCGGAGCGGGCGATGCCGGCGCCGCGTGAGCTGCTGCAGCTCCTCACCGAGCGGCGCAACCTCACCGAGGCGCAGGCGGGCGAGCTGCTCGCGCACCTGACCGATGCCGAGCTGCCACAGCCGATGGCGGGGGCGCTGATCGCGGCTCTTGCGACCAAGGGCGTGGTGGCGGACGAAGTGCGCGGCCTGGCGCGCACCATGCGCCGCCTGGCACGCCGCCCCGCCATCCCCTCCGACCTGCGCGCCATCGACATCGTCGGTACGGGCGGCGATGCCTCGGGGAGCTTCAACATCTCGACGGGCACCGCGCTCCTCACGGCGGCCTGCGGCCTGCCGGTGGTCAAGCACGGCAATCGCTCGGTCTCGAGTCGTTGCGGAAGCGCGGACGTGCTGGAAGCGCTTGGCGTGCCGATCCCGGGCGACGGGACCGCGGCCGGCGCCTGTCTCGCCGCCACCGGCTTCACCTATCTCTTCGCGCCGCACTACCACCCGGCCACCGCGCGCGTGGGTCCGATTCGCGCCGCGCTCGGCGTGCGCACCGTGTTCAACATCTTAGGGCCCCTGGTCAACCCCGCGCAGCCGCCCCTGCACCTGATTGGCGCCTACAGTCTGGACGTCGCGCGTCTCATGGCCGACACGCTCGCCGGGCTCCCCATCGAGCGCACCTTTGTCGTGCACGGTGCCGGCGGCTGGGACGAGCCGACGCCGATCGGACCCTTCACGCTGTTCGACGTGCGACCCGGCACGGTGACGACCACGACGCGCTCGCCCGCCGACTATGATCTGCCCGCCTGCGATCCGTCCGCGCTGGCCGGCGGCGATGCACAGTACAACGCGCGTGCGCTCGAGGCGGTCCTCGCCGGCACCGACCGCGGCGCGCACCGCGACTGCCTGCTGCTCGGTACCGCGCTCGCGCTCGAGGTGGCAGGCGCCGTCGCCGCGCCCCGCGCCGGCATCGCACGCGCCGCGGCCGCGATCGATACGGGCGCTGCGGTCCGGTTGCTCGCGGCGCTGCGTGGTTTCAGGGCCGGCGCCGGCACGGGGTTGAGCCGTTGAGCGCGTTCCTCGATGAAATGACCGCCGGCAGCCGCGCGCGCCTCGCCGCGGCACGCGCTGAGCGCTCGCTTGCGCAGCTCGAGTCGGCGGCCGGGGCCGCCCCGGCGCCGCCGCCGTTGCGCCTCGATGCGCGCGGCTTCGATCTCATTGCGGAGTTGAAGCTCCGCTCCCCGGCCGCCGGCGTGCTGCGCGCTGCGGGCGAGGATGTCGGTGCCCGGGTCGGCGCCTACGCGCGCGCCGGTGCCGCCGCGATCTCGGTGCTCACCGAGCCCTCCCGCTTCGACGGCTCGCTCGAGGATCTGGCCGCCGCCGCGGCGGTCCTGGCGCCCCGGGGCGTACCCGCCATGCGCAAGGACTTCCTTGTCGATCCCTACCAGGTGTTCGAGGCACGCGCCGCGGGCGCGGGCGGCGTGCTGGTGATCCTGCGCATGCTTCCCAAGGCGGACACGCGCGCGCTCATCGAGTGCGCGGACGCGCTCGGGCTGTTCGTGCTGCTCGAGGCCTTCGATGCGCACGACATCGCGCTCATGCACGAGCTCATCGAGGCGCACCGTGGTGCCGTACCGCTGCTCGCCGGGGTCAACTGCCGCGATCTCGCGACGCTCGCAGTCGTGCCGCAGCGGCTGCTCGAGCTCGCGCCGCTCCTGCCGACCAGCGTGCCGCGCGTGGCCGAGAGCGGCGTCGCCACGGCGGCCGACGCGCGCGCCATCGCCGCCGCCGGCTACTCGCTCGCGCTCGTCGGCAGCGCACTCATGCGCGGCGAGGATCCGGCGGACCTGGCCGCGACGCTGCTCGCTGCCGGGCGCGCCGCGCGTGCGGCGCACTGACGCGGAGGCGGCGCGGGCCATGTGGATCAAGATCTGCGGCATGACGACTCCCGACGCGATCGCCACGGCGCTCGAGGCGGGCGTCGACGCGCTCGGCTTCGTGTTCGCGCCATCGCCGCGGCAGCTGACACCGGAGGCGGCGGCGCAGCTGTCGCGCCCGGCGCGCGGGCGGGTGCGCTGCGTCGCGGTCACGCGCCACCCGCAGCAGGCGGCGCTCGATGAGGTGCTGCGCGTCTTCAGGCCCGACGTGCTGCAGACCGATGCGGCCGATTTCGCCACGCTCACCCTGCCCGCGACCCTCGAGCGGTTACCGGTCGTGCGTGCCGGCGCCACACTAGCGGCGCCGCTCCCCGCGCGGCTGCTCTTCGAGGGACTCGAGAGCGGGACCGGCAAGCCCTGCGACTGGAGCGCCGCGCGCCGCCTCGCACACCGCACCGGGCTGGTACTCGCCGGCGGACTCGATGCCGGCAATGTCGCCGCGGCGATATACGCCGTGCAGCCTTTCGGCGTCGACGTGTCGAGTGGTGTCGAGGCGCGACCCGGCATCAAGAGCCCGCTCAAGATCATCCAGTTCGCCGCGGCGGCGCGCGCCGCGCCCGCCTTAAGCTCCAGCGAGGAATCCTCATGAGTGTCGCCCAGCCCGAAACCGCAGAGCTGCGTGCCGCGCTGCTCGCCGGCAAATTCCCCGACGCGCGCGGCCGCTTCGGCCCGTTCGGCGGCCGCTACGTCCCCGAGACGCTCATCCCGGCACTCGAGCGCCTGGAGCGCGGCGTGCGCGAGCACCTGCACACCGGCGAGTTCCAGGCGGAGCTCACGCAGCAGCTCACCACCTGGGTCGGGCGGCCGACGGCGCTCACCTACGCGGCGCGCCTCTCGGCGCGCTGGGGCGCGAGCGTGTACCTCAAGCGCGAGGACCTGGCCCACACCGGCGCGCACAAAATCAACAACGCCATCGGGCAGGCGCTGCTCGCGCGGCGGCTCGGTGCCGGACGCATCGTCGCGGAGACCGGCGCCGGGCAGCACGGCGTGGCGAGCGCCGCGGCCTGCGCGCGGCTCGGGCTCCCGTGCACGGTGTACATGGGGGCCATCGACATGGAGCGCCAGGCGCCGAACGTCGGACGCATGCGGCTGCTCGGCACCGAGGTGGTGCCGGTGACGAGCGGCGACCGCACGCTGCGCGCGGCGATCGACGAAGCGCTGCGCGACTGGGTGTCGGATCCGCTCGGCACGTACTATCTGCTCGGCTCGGTGGTCGGCCCCCACCCCTATCCTTACCTGGTGCGCGAGCTCCAGGCGGTGATCGGGCGCGAGGCGCGCGCGCAGCTGCTCGCCGCCACCGGCAAGCTCCCCGACGCGCTCATCGCTTGTGTCGGCGGGGGCTCGAACTCCATCGGCGCCTTCCATGCCTTCGTCCCCGACACCGCGGTCGAGATCATCGGCGTCGAGGCGGGCGGGCGCGGCGCCGGGCTCGGCGACAATGCCGCAACGATCGCCCACGGACGGCCGGGCGTGCTGCACGGCACGTACTCGATGCTGTTGCAGGACGCGGACGGCCAGATCCAGGAGACGCACTCGGTGTCGGCGGGGCTCGACTACCCGGGAGTCGGACCCGAGCACGCACTGCTCGCCGCCGTCGGGCGGGTGCGCTACGAGACCGCGAGCGATGAGGAAGCGCTCGCGGGAGTGCGCGCCTTGAGCCAATGCGAAGGCATCCTGCCGGCGATCGAGAGTGCGCACGCGCTCGCTGCCGCCGAGCGCTGGGCTCTCGCGCACCCCGGCGGCACGGTGCTGGTGTGCCTCTCGGGGCGCGGCGACAAGGACATGCCGACGCTGCAGCGGACGCTGCTCGCCGCGGAGGCCTCATGAGCCCGCACGAGCGCATCTCCCACGCCATCCGCACGGCGGCCCGTGGTGGCTCACCCGCACTCGTCGCCTTTCTCACGGCCGGCTTCCCCAGGCGCGCCGATTTCGGGGCGCAGCTCGCCGCCGTGGCCGCCGCGGCCGACGTGGTCGAGATCGGCGTGCCGTTCACCGACCCCATGGCCGACGGCGTCACCATCCAGCGCGCCAGCATGGCCGCGCTCGCCCAGGGCGTGAGCCTCAGGTGGATCCTGGAGGAGCTCGCGCGGCTGCGCCCGATCCGCACGCCGCTGGTGCTCATGAGCTATCTCAATCCGCTGCTCGCCTTCGGCGTCGAGGCGCTGGCCGAATCCGCCGCCCGCGCCGGCGTCGCCGGCTTCATCGTGCCCGACCTGCCGCTGGATGAGTCGAGCGAGCTGCAGTCGGCGCTCGCGGCGCGCGGCCTCGCACTCGTGCAGATGGTCACGCCGGTCACGGAACCGAAGCGCCTCGCGGCGCTCTGTGCCGGCAGCCAGGGGTTCGTGTACGCCGTCACCATGACCGGCACCACCGGGCGCAACGTCGCGGTGCCGGACGAGGTGCTCGCCTACCTCGCGCGAGTACGCGAGCGGGCGACGCTGCCGGTGTGCGCGGGTTTCGGCATCCGCGCGCGCGCGCAGGTGGAGCGTCTCACCGGGCACGTGGACGGCGTGGTGGTCGGCTCGGCGCTCGTCGAGGTGCTCGAGCGCGGCGAGGATCCGACCGCATGGCTCAAGGAGCTGCGCCCGTGAAGAGCCTCAGCATCGCAGCCCGTTTCCGCGGTCCGCCGCAGTCCGCGAACGGCGGCTATTTCGCGGGCAGCGTCGCGGTGCTGGCGGCGCGCACCGTGACCGTACGGCTCCTGAAACCGCCGCGGCTCGATACCGAGTTCACGGTGGAGGAGTCCGCGGACGGGACGTTGCGGGTACTGGACGGCGCCGAGGCGATCGCCGAGGCGCGTCCCGCCGCGCTCGATCTGGAGGTCAGGAGCGTTCCCGATTACCTCGAGGCGGTCGAGGCCTCGCGCCACTACGCGGGCTTCCGCTACCACCGCTTCCCGAGCTGCTTCGTGTGCGGCACACACCGCGTGCGTGGCGATGGCCTGCGCATTTTCGCCGGCCCCATCGCGGAGCGCGGCCTGGTGGCGGCACCCTGGGTGCCGGACCCATCGCTCGACGCCGGCGACGGCAAGGTGCGTGCCGAGTTCATGTCGGCGGCGCTCGACTGTCCCGGCTACTACGCGGTCGCCCCCGATGACCGCATGATGCTGCTCGCCGAGGTCACGGCTCACGTCGATCGCCGCGTGCATATCGGCGAGTCCTGCACGGTGACGGGCTGGCAGATCTCATCGAGCGGCCGCAAGCACGAGGCCGGCACCGCGCTGTTCGACGGCAAGGGCGACCTGGTCGGCCGGGCGCGCGCGCTGTGGATCGAGCCGCGCGCCGCGCTCGAGACCGCGCAGAGCCTGTGAGCAACCGAGATGGCGCTCGTGGCGGGTGCGGCGCCGAAGCCGCGACCTGCGCAGCCTAGCTGCCGCGACGCACCGAATTGGCTCGCAGCCACGCCGCCAGGCCGGCCTCGGTCAGCGAGCCGTCCGCGACGGCGACCAGGGTGAGAACCTCGTCCTCCTCCTGCGGCTCCAGGACGTAGCTATTCATGAGAAGAAACGCGCGGCTGGCGAGCAGCGCCGTGCGCTTGTTGCCGTCGATGAACGGATGATTCTTCGCCAGCCCGACGCACAGCGTCGCCGCCAGGTCAAACAGCGAGCTGCTCGGCTCGTACGCGAGTCGGTTTCGCGGCCGGTCGATCGCGCTCTCGAGGAGACCTGCGTCACGGACCCCGGGCAGTCCTCCGAACTCATAAAGCGCCTCGTCATGGATTGCCGCGACGAGTGCGGCCGACAGCCACTTGGCCTGCTTCACCGCTTGGCGAGCTCGCGCATCGCGTTGCGATGACGCCGCATGTACTCGCGCGTCGACTCGATGGCCTGCGCGAAGTCGGGGTCGTACGGGGTCAGACGGATCCCATCGGGCGTGCGGATCGCGAACAGCTCGTCACCCTCGGCGACGCCCAGCGTCTCGACGACGTCTTTGGTGAGGATAACGCCGAGCGAATTCCCCACCTTGCGAACTTTGACGGGTGCTGCCACGGCAATGCCTCCCAATCGGTATCTGATGTTATAACGGATGTTATACTTGGCAGGCCGTGCATGCAAGTACCAACCCAAAGGGTCCCGACATCTGCCTCAGCTCTGCGCCGCGTTCGCCGGCAGCATGTGGGCGTGGCGCCAGCCGCCGTACTTGTAATAGAGCACCGCGAGCAGCGCCGAGAGCGCCGAGGAGACGAGGAAGCTCCACCACACCGCGTCCACCTGGTAGCGGCCGAGGAAGACCTCCGCGAGCGGGAAGCGCACACCGAGGAGCGTGATGGTGAGGATGACGAGCGGCGCCATGACGGCGCCGGTAGCGCGCACCACGCCGAAGAGCGCCACCGCCACCCCGAAGAACACGAAGGACGGCGTCACCACGTGGTTCAGGTGCGAGGCGATGACGCGCGCCCCGGAGCCCTCCGGCAGGAACAGCGCGAACAGCGGCTGATCGAGCAGCTCCATCGCGAGCGCGATGCCGCCGCACAGGATCACGTTGTAGAGCACCCCGACGCGCGCGATGCGCGTGACGCGCGGCCACTTGCCGGCGCCGACGTTCTGCGCCGTCATGGCCGACATCGCCATGGCGACCGCGAAGGCCGGCATCTGGATGTAATTCCACAGCTGCAGCGCCGCGCCGAAGGCCGCCGTGGTGTCGACGCCGAAGCGGTTGACGAGCGTGATCATGAGCACGCCCGAGAGCGACATGACGAGCATCTGCGCGCTCATCGGCACGCCCTTCTTCACCAGCGTCCCCACCACCGACCAGTCGACCTTGAGGAGCGCGAGCTCGTCCTTGTGCAGCACCAGCAGGTGCCGCCGGCGGTACAGGTGGCGGATGAGGGCCGTGAGGCTCACCGCCTGCGCGACGAAGGTGGCGAGCGCGGAGCCGGCGATCCCTAAGCGCGGGATCGGGCCTAAGCCGAAGATGAATACGGGATTGAGCGCGATGTCGAGTCCGACCGACAGCAGCATGAAGTAGAACGGCGTCTTCGAGTCCCCGGCGCCGCGCAGCATCGCGCCGATGAACGCGTAGAGATAGAGAAACGGCAGCGCGAGGAAGATCACGCGCATGTAGGCCACGGCGAGATCGAGCGAGTCGGCGGGCGTGCTCATGGCGATGAGCAGCGGCCGGCACAGGATGAGCCCCGCCACGGCCATGGCGACCGAGATGCCGGTGAAGAAGGTGGCGCTGGTGCCGACGATGCGCTTGGTCTCCGGGATGTTGTTGGCGCCGATCGACTGGCCGACGAGGATGGTGGCGGCGAGCGCCACGCCGAAGGCGGCGCCGATCAGGAGGAACATCACCGTGTTCGCGTTGGAGGTGGCGGTGAGCGCCGCTTCGCCGAGGTAACGGCCCACCCACACCGAGTTCACCGAGCCGTTGAGCGACTGCAGCACGTTGGCGTACAGGATCGGTAGCGCGAACCTGAACAGCACGCCGGGGATCGGCCCCTCGGTGAGCGAGCGCTGCACCCTAAAGGCTCGCGGCGGCGAGCGCGGTGATGAGGCCGGCGGCGACCAGCGCCCAGCCGGGCGTGCCGTGGCCGCCCGATACCGCGAGCCAGAACAGGCCGCCGACCAGCAGTGCCGCGCCGAGCGTCACCAGGTCGCGGCGGCGGCCCTGCTCGCGCAGCCCCTCGCGCAGTTCCGCGAGATCGGGAGCGGGCGGGGGCGGCGCGGCGGCGGGGCCGCGGCGCACCTGCGCGGCCAGCAGCGCCGGGATGGTGCGCACCGCGTCCAGGATCTCGGGAGCGTGCGCACGGATGCTCTTCACCAGCGCGCCGAAGCTGGTGCGCTCGCGCATCCACTCGCGCAGGATCGGGCTCGCGGTGCTCCAGATGTCGAGCTCGGGGTAGAGCTCGCGACCCAAGCCCTCGACGTTGAGGAGCGTCTTCTGCAGCAACAGCAGCTGCGGCTGGATCTGCATGTCGAAGCGGCGCGAGATCTCGAACAGGCGCAGGAGAATCCGGCCGAAGGAGATGTCCTTCAGCGGCCGGTCGAAGATCGGCTCGCACACCGTGCGCACCGCCGACTCCATCTCATCGATGCGCGTGCCCGCGGGCACCCAGCCGGACTCGAGGTGCAGCTGTGCCACGCGGCGGTAGTCGCGGTCGAACACCGCGAGGAAGTTCTCCGCGAGGTAGTGCTGGTCGCGCGGGTCGAGCGTGCCGACGATGCCGAAGTCGACCGCGGCGTAGCGCGGCCGCCGCGGATCGCCGATCAGCACGAAGATATTCCCGGGGTGCATGTCGCCGTGGAAGAAGTTGTGGCGGAACACCTGGGTGAAGAAGATGCGCACGCCGTTCTCGGCGAGCCGCGCGATGTCGGTGCCGGCGGCGCGCAGTGCCGCCATGTCGCTGATCGGCACGCCGCGGATGCGCTCCATCACCATGACGTCGGTGCGGCAGTAATCCCAGTGCACTTCCGGCACGTAGAGGAGCTCCGAGCCCGCGAAATTGCGCTTCAGCTGCGAGGCATTGGCCGCCTCGCGCATGAGATCGAGCTCATCGAGCACGGTCTTCTGGTACTCGGCGACCAGCTCGCGGGGCCTCAGGCGCCGCCCCTCGCTCCAGTAGCGCTGCGCCAGAGCGGCGAGCGCGTGCAGCACCTCGAGATCGCGCTCGATCACGGCGCGCATGCCGGGGCGCAGCACCTTGACGACGACCTCCCTGCCGTCCGGCAGCCGCGCCGCGTGCACCTGGGCGATGGAGGCGGCCGCGAGCGGCGCCTCCTCGAAGGCGGCGAACACCTCGGTCACGGGCTTGCCGAGACTCGTCTCGATGTGCGCGCGGGCCACGCGGCCGTCGAAGGGCGGCACCCGGTCCTGAAGCTTCGCGAGCTCATCCGCGATGTCGCCCGGGAGCAGGTCGCGGCGGGTAGACACCGCCTGGCCGAACTTGACGAAGATCGGCCCGAGCTCCTCGAGTGCGAGCCGCAGCCGCTCCCCGCGCGCGCCCGTGCGGCGGCGCTCGAGCCACATGCCCGGCGAGCAGTACAGCACGAAGCGCAGCGGCCTATACAGATGAGTGGCGCGGACGTAATCGTCGAGCCCGTGGCGCAGCAGCACGCGCTGGATCTCGAGCAGCCGCAGTGCGACGCGCAGCTTCACGGCACGTCCGTGCGGCTCGCGCGGCGGCGCGCCAGCAGCGCGAGGCGGGCCTCGAGGCGGTCGACGTCTTCGCGCAGCGCGTCCACACCGCGCAGGAACGGCTCGCCCTCGCGGCGCGGCACGAGATCCGCGCGCTCGTGGGCGAGGTAGTCGGCGGAGCTGCGCCAGGCGGTGTCGGCGGCGCGGCGGCTCCACTGCGCCGCGGCGCGCGCCAGCCGCCCGAGCTGGTGCGCCGGCACGTCGCCGACGAGGAGCGCGAGCTCCTCCTCGGGATCGGGCTTGAGGAGCGTGAGGAGCTCGCGGAAGCGCGCCGCGACCTCGGCGTCCCCGGTGACCGCGGCCGCGCCGCGCGCGAGCACCGCCTGCGGGTCATCGACCGCGAGCGCGAGGAACCCGAGCGGACCCGTTGAGAGCGTGGCGTCCGCCGCCGCGCCATCCGCGGTGACGCTGAGGGTGGTGCCGTCCGATGCCACGCGCACCCGGCCGAAGCCGGCCATCTCGAGCACCAGGCTCCGTCCGGCGAGCTCGGCGGTGAGCTCGCGCGCACGACCCGAGCGCGGCAGGCCGCGGTTCAGGAGATTGGCGAGCGTCGCGGTGAGCACGCGGGAGTCAGTAGCGGTAGCCGCGGTGCACGGCCACGATCCCGCCCGAGAGGTTGTGGTAGCGGCAGCCCTCGAGCCCGGCGTCGCGCATCATCGCGAGCAGCGTCTCCTGGTCGGGATGCATGCGGATCGATTCGGCGAGGTAGCGGTAGCTCGCCTCATCGCCCGCCACCAGCCGCCCGAGCACCGGCAGAACGCGGAAGGAGTACGCGTCGTAGAGGGACTTCAATCCCGGCAGCTGCGGCTGCGAGAACTCGAGCACCAGCAGCTGCCCGCCGGGCTTGAGCGCGCGGCGCATCGAGGCGAGCGCGGCGGCCTTGTCGGTCACGTTGCGCAGTCCAAAGCCGATGGTGACGCAGTCGAAGCTGCCGTCCGCGAACGGCAGCCGCTGCGCGTCGGCTTGCACGCAGGCGACGTTGGCGGCGATTCCGGCATCGAGCAGCCGGTCGCGGCCGCGCTCGAGCATCGCGGCGTTGATGTCGGTGAGCACCACCAGGCCGCGCTCGCCCACCTGGCGCGCGAGCCCGGCGGCGAGATCCCCGCTCCCGCCCGCCACGTCGAGGGCCCGCTGGCCCGGGCGCAGGTTCGCGAGTGCCAGCGTGAAGCGTTTCCACAGGCGATGCGTGCCCGCCGACATCAGATCGTTCATGAGGTCGTAGCGGTCGGCGACCGAGTCGAACACGCCGCGCACGCGCCGCGCCTTGTCCTCGAGCGGCACGCGCTGGAAGCCGAAGTCGGTGGTGCGCTCTTTCGCCATGGGGTCGCGGGGTGGAAATGCTGGACACATTCTAGTCGATCGGACTGAAACACTTCGCTGCAGCGTCACGCGCTTGGGCGCGGCTGCGGCGCGCGCATTGCTTGCATCTTCCGGTAGCCGATGCGCTAGAATCGCGCCCGTTCAGGGGGGTCTTGCAAGAGCGCGGGTCGGGCAGCAATGTCCGGCCCGCTTTGCTTTTTGGGGCCGCGCTAGCGCGTCGCCTGCGCGCGGCGCTCCTGGTAGCGCGCCCACTTCGCGGCGCGCTCGCGGCCGAGCTCGTGCAGGTACTTCCAGGTGTAGAGCCCGGTGTCGTGCCCGTCGTCGAAGACCAGCTTCACGGCGTACTGGCCGACCGGCTCGACCGCGGCGATGCCGACCTGCTCCTTGCCGAGCACCAGCACCTCCTGGCCCGGTCCGTGGCCCTTCACTTCGGCCGACGGGGAGTGCACGCGCAGGTACTCGAACGGCAGCTCGAAACGGCTGCCGTCGGCAAAGCTCACCTCGAGCACGCGCGAGGCGCGCCGCAGTCGGATCTCGGTGGCGACGGGGTCCTGCATGGCAGGCGGCAAGTATAGGCACTCGGAGTGCCCGGTCCTGTTGCTGCGCTGCAACAACGGGTCGTACGCGACGCCTGGACGCTGCGGGACTGCGATTCAGCGCGCATTCCCCGACCCTTAACCACGATGACATTCGCCGACGCGCCTCTATACTCAGCGTCCCCTGGCAACGAGGGCCCGCGGCAACGCCGGCCCTGCTGTGTGAATGGAACCCACCGATACCTCCCATCCCGATTACTACCATCGAGTTGTGGATTGCCAGTGGGCCTGTCCGGCCCACACCGATGTTCCTGAGTACATCCGCCTGATCGCCCAGGGCCGTTTCACCGACGCGTACCTGGTGAACCGGCACTCGAACGTATTTCCCGGGATCCTCGGGCGCGTCTGCGATCGCCCCTGCGAGCCGGCCTGCCGCCGCGGCCGCATCGAGCAGAAGCCGGTCGCGATCTGCCGCCTCAAGCGCGTCGCCGCCGATCACCGCGATGACGTGACCGCGCTCCTGCCCGCGATCCCGCAAGTGAAGAACGGCAAGCGCATCGCCCTGATCGGGGCCGGCTGCGCCTCTCTCACCGTCGCCAACGATCTCATGCCGCTCGGCTACGAAGTGACGATCTTCGAGCAGTACGCTGAGCCCGGTGGCCTCATGCGCAGCAACATTCCCTCGTTCCGCCTGCCGGCTGCGGTGCTGAACGAGGAGATCGCGATGATCACCGGCATGGGCGTGGACCTGAAGCTCAATACGCCGGTGAGAAGCATGCGCGAGCTGGTCACGACCGGCCGCTTCGATGCGGTGTTCGTCGGCTCCGGCGCGCCGAAGGGCAAGGAGCTGACACTCCCCGGCCGCGAGGCCGCCGCCGCCAACGTCCATATCGGCATCGCCTGGCTCGAGTCGGTCGCCTTCGGCCACATCGAGAAGATCGGCCGGCGCGTGCTCATCATCGGCGTCGGCAACACGGCGATGGATTGCTGCCGCACGAGCCTGCGACTCGGCGCCGAGAGCGTCAAAGTGATGGCGCGCAAGCCGCGCGCTTTCTTCAAGGCCTCCGCGTGGGAGCTCGAGGACGCCGAGGAGGAGAGCGTCGGGATCGTCGTCAACCGCTCGCCGAAGGCTTTCGTTCTCGAATCGGGCCGGCTCACCGGCATGCTGTTCGACCAGATGGAGTACGACGTCGATCCGTCAGGGCGCATCACCGCCGAGCGCATCGTCGGCGAGGAGTTCCTGCCGGCGGACGACGTGATCCTCGCCATCGGCCAGGAGAACGCCTTCCCCTGGATCGAGCGCGATCTCGGCATCGAGTTCGACAAGTGGGACGTGCCGGTGATCGACAAGACCACCTTTCAGTCGACGCGCCCCGGGGTGTTCTTCGGGGGCGACGCGGCCTTCGGACCGAAGAACATCATCTGGGCGGTCGAGCACGGCCACCAGGCCGCGATCTCGATTCATCGCCACTGCCAGGGCGAGCCGGTCGCCGAACGGCTCGCGCCCGGGATGAACCTGCAGAGCCGCAAGATGGGCATGCACGAGTGGTCGTACTCGAACGACTACACGCCGGTCGAGCGGCGGCTCATGCCGCACGTCTCGATCAAGGAGCGCTTCAAGAAGCTCAACATCGAGGTCGAGCTCGGCTTCACCGCCGAGCAGGTCGAGCAGGAGGTACAGCGCTGCCTCAACTGCGACGTGCAGACCGTGTTCACGGCGAAGCTCTGTATCGAGTGCGACGCCTGCCTCGACATCTGCCCGGTCGACTGCCTCACGATCACCCACAACGGCGCGGAGAGCGAGTTGCGCGGGCGGCTCAAGGCGCCGGCGTTGAACCTGGCGCAGCCGCTGTACGTCTCGGCGGCGCTGCCGCAGACCGGGCGTGTCATGATCAAGGACGAGGACCTGTGCGTGCACTGCGGCCTGTGTGCGGAGCGCTGCCCGACCGCCGCCTGGGACATGCAGAAGTCCGAGCTCAAGTGGCCGCAGGCCGCCGATCAGCCGCGCCCCGCTGTCGCGGCGCCCGCCAAGAAAATCGCCTGAACCCATCGGACCCCGAGAGCCCATGTCTCCCACAACCGCACGCGTCAACGATTTCACCATCAAGATCGCCACGGTGAACGGCACCGGCTCGGCGAGCGCCAATACGCTGCTCATGAAGTCGATCTTCAGGAGCGGCATCCCGGTGATGGGCAAGAATTACTTCCCGTCCAACATTCAGGGCCTGCCCACCTGGTATGAGATCCGCGTCACGCGCGAGGGCTACGTGGCGCGCTCCGGGCGTGTCGACCTCATGGTGGCGATGAACGCCGAGACCTACACGCGCGACGTGCGCGAGGTCGCTCCCGGCGGCTACCTGGTGTACGACTCCACCTGGCCGCGCCCGGCCCTGCTCAAGCGCGATGACATCACGGTGCTCGGCGTGCCGCTGGCGAAGCTCTGCAACGAGAACTTCAACGGCGTGCGCACCCGCATCCTGATGAAGAACATCTGCTACGCGGGGGTGCTGGCCGCGCTCCTCGACCTCGACCTGGCGCGCATCCGCGAGCTGCTCGCCGAGACCTATGCGAAGAAGCCGCAGCTGGTCGAGAGCAACATGAAGGCCATCCAGCTCGGCTACGACTACGCCCGGGCGAACTTCGAGTGTCCGCTGCCGCTCAAGGTCGAGCGGATGGACCAGACCGCCGGTCACATCATGATCGACGGCAACACCGCCGCCGCGCTCGGCTGCCTCTATGCCGGCGCCACGGTCGCTGCCTGGTACCCGATTACTCCGTCCACCTCGCTCATGGACGCGTTCAAGATGTTCGCCGACCGCAGCCGCGTCGATAAGGACACGGGCGCCCGGAACTTCGCCTTCATCCAGGCGGAGGACGAGCTGGCCGCCATCGGCATGGTGATCGGCGCGATGTGGAACGGCGCGCGCGCCTTCACCGCCACCTCGGGGCCGGGCATCTCGCTCATGAACGAATTTCTGGGCCTCGCCTACTACGCCGAAGTCCCGGCGGTGATCTTCGACATCCAGCGCGTCGGGCCCTCCACCGGCATGCCGACCCGCACCCAGCAGGGCGATCTCATGCTGGCCGCCTATGCCTCGCACGGCGACACCCGCCACGTGTGCCTCTACCCCGCCAACCCCGAGGAATGCTTCTACATGGCGGTGCAGGCCTTCGACCTCGCCGAGCGCCTGCAGACCCCGGTGCTGGTGCTCTCCGACCTCGACATCGGCATGAATGACTGGATGTGCCGCGACCTCGAGTGGGACGACAGCTACCGGCCCGATCGCGGCAAGATGCTCGGCAAGGAAGAGGTGCTGAAGCTCAAGAAGTTCTACCGCTTCATCGACGTGGATGAGGACGGCATCGCCTACCGCACGCTCCCCGGCGTCGACCCCAGGGCGGCCTATTTCACCCGCGGCTCGGGCCACAACCAGTACGGCGCCTACACCGAGGACTCGGCCGACTACCAGATGGTGCTCGATCGGTTGCTGCGCAAGTGGGCGACCGCCCGGCGGCTGGTGCCGCGCGCGGTGATCGATGCCACCGCGGACTCGAAGATCGGCATCGTGTCGGTCGGCAGCTGCGACGGCGCGATCCGCGAGGCGCGCGACGTGCTCGCACAGCGCGGCGTCGTCCTCGATTACATGCGCGTGCGCGCATTCCCGTTCAGCGAGGACGTCGAAAAGTTCCTCGCCGCCCACGAGCTGCTGTTCATCGTGGAGCAGAATCGCGACGCGCAGCTGCGCTCGCTGCTGACGCTCGAAACCGCCGTCGAGAAGCGCAAGCTCCGCTCGCTCCTGCACTACTCGGGGCTGCCCATCTCCTCGGCGTTCATCGTCGAAGGAGTGCTCTCCGAGCTGCAGCCCGAGCGCACAGCGCAACCGAAGGACGCGGCCCGTGCGTGAGCCGCACCGCGCAACGCCTCAGTCCGGAGCCCCGTCATGACGTTCATCGCGAAACCTAAGGTCGCCCACCCCTCGCTGCCGCGCAATACGCTCGGGCTGACGCGCCGCGACTACGAAGGGGCGCTGTCGACGCTGTGCGCCGGCTGCGGCCACGACTCGATCACGGCATCGATCACCGAGGCGATCTGGGGGCTGTCGCTCGAGCCGCAGAACGTGGTGAAGCTCTCCGGCATCGGCTGCTCCTCCAAGACCACGGCGTATTTCGTCTCGCGGCGGCCACGGCTTCAACTCCGTGCACGGCCGCATGCCCTCGATCGCCATGGGTGCGAACGCCGCCAACCGCGATCTCACCTATATAGGCGTCTCGGGCGACGGCGACACGCTCTCGATCGGGCTCGGACAGTTCTGTCACGCCATCCGCCGCAATCTCGACATGCTGTACATCATCGAGAACAACGGCGTCTACGGCCTCACCAAGGGGCAGTTCTCGGCCTCCGCCGACATCGGCACCAGGGCCAAGAAGGGCGAGACCAACGTGCAGCCGCCGATCGATCCGGTACTGCTCGCCATGACGCTCGGAGCCTCGTTCGTGGCGCGCAGCTTCTCCGGCGACAAGGCGCAGCTGGTGCCGCTCATCCAGGCGGGACTGAAGCACCGCGGCTTCGCCCTCATCGACGTGCTCTCGCCGTGCGTCACCTTCAACGACCACGAGGGCTCGACCAAGAGCTACGCCTATACGCGCGAGCACTACGAGCCGGCGGTGCATGCCGACTTCGTGCCGCTCGAGCGTGAGATCAGCGTCGAGTACCAGGAAGGCGAGACCGTGCCGGTGGTCATGCACGACGGCAGCCGCCTCGTGCTGCGCAAGCTCGACTCCGCCTACGATCCGACCAACCGCACCACTGCCGCGGCCCAGATCCAGGAACGCATGCAGGCGGGGGAATACCTGACCGGCCTGCTGTTCCTCAACGAGGGCTCGCTGCACGAGTTCCACCAGGTGAACTCCACCCCCGTGGCGCCGCTCAACAGCATCCCCTACGAGTCGCTGTCGCCGGGATCGAAGGGTCTCGAGAAGATTCTGGCCCGATATCGTTAGGCAGCGGCCAATCAGCGAACAGCCGAGCCGAACGCGTAGCGTGCGGCGAGCTGCAGCTGCGTCTCGCGCGCCGCTGCCGGCAGGTTGAAGGCGTCATCGCGCTGGTAGTCATTGCTCGAGACGCGCAGCCATTCGAGCGTGAAGCGCCAATGCTCGTCCGGCGTGTATACGTAGGCCGCCGTCCAGGCGTGGCCGATCTCGGCCCCCTCTCCGAAGGTGTTGGCGTCGACCTGGAAACGGTCGTAGCGCAGGCTCACGACGTGCCGCCCCCACTGCTTCGCCACGAGCGCATACGCGGCCTCGAAGGGCCAGCTGAGCACGAAGCCCTGCGGGGCGATGGTGGTGTCGCCCTTGAGATACTGCGCGATCGCCGTCCAGCCGTCGCCGGATTCGTAGCGCGCGCCGAGGCTGGTGAAGCTCGTCTCCCAGGCGATGCCGCCCGAGGCCAGGTCCATCACCGTGGGATCTGCGCGGTTGTCGTAGCGCAGCGCGCGCACCACCAGGCGGTCGAGCCAGCGCGCCTCGAGGCCGGCGTAGACGCCCGCGCGGCCGTCGAGCTCGCGGAACGGCTCGAGGTTGCGCAGCACCGGATCGTCGGGCAGCCCCACGCGGCCGCCGTAGGGCGTCTGGCGGTCGGTGAGCGTGAAGCCGTCACCGGCGATGAAGGCGCCCGCACCGTCGTTCCAGCCGAAGGCGCCGCCGGTCACGCCGACGTCGAAGTAATGCCCCTGCCGCGTGCCGAGCCAGTCGAGCTGCGCCTCGACGCCGAGTGTGCGCACTTCGATCGCGAGCCAGCTGTCGATCGCCGAGTACGAAAGTGTGTAGGGCGACTCCCAGCCCGCGGCGCGATTCTCGAGTGAGATGGGCGGGTAGAAGGCGCCCGCCTTGACCCGCAGGCGGTAGCCGCCGAAGGGATAGGGACGAAACTGCAGGAACGCCTCGGTGAGGCCGACCGGGATGCGGTCGTGATCGCCCCACGCCGAGGCGTCGAGATGCACCGACCAGAGGTCCCCGAGAGACTCGGTGAGCGCGAAACGCGCGCGTCCGAGCCGCAGGCCCGACTGATCCTCGTCGAACCGCACGCCGCTGATCCCGCCCTGCGTGTAGGAAGGGTAGGCGTTGGAGCTCACGAGGCGCCCGTCCAGGTCGATCTCCCAGCCGTCGGCCCGCGCCCCGTTCGCACTCGCGAGCCACGCGAGCATCAGCAGCGGGGCGGCGCGGCGCGAGCTTTGGCGCATCGCCTCAGTAGTCCCAGGAGTGCGGCCGGTCCGCAAGCCGCGCGGGCGTGAGCGGCTTGGCGAGCTTCAGTGTCAGTTCCGCGTGATCGGTCTGGCCGACCGTGAGCTCGCGTTCGCTGTCAGCTTCGGCGTCGCGCATGCGCGGATGCCATACCGAGATCCGGTAGCGGCCGTGCGTGACTTCACCCACCCAAGTGCCCTTGGCATCGGTGCGCCCATAGTAGGGCGCGTCGGTCACGACCAGATAGCCGATCATCTGGTCGTGGATGTTGCAGCCGAGAGTCACGACGCCCGCGGAGTCGAAGTGCACCGGCGGGTAGGGCGTGCCGCGATAGAGCGGCAGCTGGAAACGCTTGGCCGGTGAGAACGAGTAGATCTGGTGACTCACGGAGTCGCTGTTCGGGAATGTGACCGTCGAGCCCACCGGGATGACCAGCAGGTCCGGCTCGAAGGCGCGGTCCACCTGGTCCATGACCGCCTTGACGGGCTCAGGTCTGCGGGCGGTGGCGTCCAGCGGGCGGGCCGTGACCACGACGCCCGCGAGCGGGTGGCCGTCGACGGCCTGCACCGTGATGACGAGCGTGGCGCTGTGAGCATCCCCCGCGGCGAGCGCGCCAAGCAGTGCGCCCAGGCCGATGCAGGCCCGGACGGCGGATATCGAGCGACTCGGACGTGCCGGAGGTCTCATTCCCGCACTTGCTTCCTCGCTCCCTGCATGGCGGGACGCCTACGATGAGGCAGGCATTCGAGCGCGATTCATGGGCAGTTTCCGCAAACGACTTCTCGTGCTGATCATCGGCCTGGTCATCGTCACCCAAACTGTGACGCTGGCCGCAGTGCTGGCCAGCACCCGTGGAACCGTCGAAGCCCGCGCCCGCGCCGAGCTCGTCAGCGGCGGCGCGCTCACCCTGAAGCTCATCGGTCTGCGCACCGGGCAGCTCACCAGCGCCGTGTCGGCGACCGCGGCCGACTTCGGCTTCCGCGAGGCGGTCGCGAGCGGCGAGCCGAAGACGGTGCTGGACGGCGCCCAGAACAACGCCCGCCGCATCGGCGCCGATATGGTGATGGTGCTCGACACGCGCGGCAAGATTATCGCTTCCTCCATCGCGCTGCGCGATCCGGCGGCCACCGAGCGGACCGTGCAGCGGCTGCTGCGCGACCCCGCGGCGCGCGATCAGCCCTCGTTCGTGGTGCTGGGAACGGACGCCTACCAGCTGGTGCTGGCTCCGGTGCTGGCCCCCAACGCGATCGCCTGGGTCGCCATGGGCTTTGCCGCGAACGATGCGCTCGCGACCAGCATCGGCGATTCGGTCGGTTCCGAGGTCGCGCTGGTGCTGCACGGCGGCGATGGCGAGACCCATGTGGCGACGACCCTGCCCCAGGCCGAGCGCGCCGAGTTGCTGGGCGCCTCCGCCGCCGTTCCGGGAACGGCGGCGGGAACGGCGGCGAACGAGCCCCCGCACGTGATCGGCCTGGGCGGCGAGGACTATCTCGCCGTGACGCAGCCGCTCGCCGCTCTCGGCGACCCGGTGGAGGTCCGGCTGCTCAAGCGCCAAAGCGAAGTGCTGGCTCCTTACGTCGAGCTGAAAAAAGCCATGCTGGCGATCGATGGCCTCGCGCTCCTCATGGCGGCGCTGGTCGGGTCGGTGCTCGGCCGCACCGCCGCGCGTCCCATCGGTGAGCTGGCGCGCGCCGCGCAGCGCATCCAGCAGGGTCATTACGACACTGCGGTGAGCGTCTCCGGCGGCGATGAGTTCAGGAGTCTCGCCCAGACCTTCAACTCCATGCAGCGCAACATCGCCGAGCGCGAGGCCGCCATCACTTTCCACGCGCAGCACGACCCGCTGACGCAGCTGCCGAACCGCTGGTTCGCCACCCAGGTGCTCGAGCGGCTGGTGCACGACGGCGCGCGCGGCGCACGCGCGGCGCTGTTCGTCATCAGCCTGCGCAACCTGCGCGACATCAACGTCTCGCTCGGCCTCTCGGTGGGCGATGACGTGCTGCGCGAGGTCGCGCATCGTCTCCGCCAGAACGTCGCCGAGAGCGACACCGTGGCGCGGCTCGGCGAGGCGCAGTTCCTGGTGATCTCTCCCGGCTGCACCGCCGAGCGCGCCCAGCTCTATGCCGAGCAGCTCGCCGGACTCATCCATAGCGGCTTCCACATCGCGGGCGTCGGGCTCGAGCTGCACGTCGCCTGCGGCATCTGCCTGGTTCCCGAGCACGGCAACACCACCGAGGAGCTGCTGCAGCGCGCCCAGGTGGCGATCGAGGACGCACACGACACCCCCTCGCGCGTCGGCATGTACCGCCCCGGGCAGGAGGATGTGCACCGCCGGCGCCTCACGCTCATCACCGACCTGCGGGCGGCCGTCGACAACGACCAGTTGACGCTCGTCTATCAGCCGCTCGTCACCATGGCGGCGCGCACGGTGCGCAGTCTCGAGGCGCTGGTGCGCTGGACGCACCCGCAGCTGGGTCCCGTGTCGCCCGCGGAGTTCGTGCCGCTCGCCGAGCGCACCGGCGGCGCCCGCCGCCTCACCGACTGGGTGCTGAAGACCGCCATCCGCCAGATGGGCGCGTGGCGCGAGCAGGGTCTCGACATGCAGCTGGCCGTGAACCTCTCGGCGTCCGACATCCTCGACCCGCAGCTCGGCGACCAGATTCTGGCGCTGCTGCGCGCTCACTCGGTGCATCCGACGGCGCTGCTGCTCGAGATCACCGAGAGCGCGGTGATGCTCGATCCCCAGGGCGCGGCGCGCAACATGCAGCTGCTGCGCATCGCCGGCGTGCGCTTTGCCATCGACGACTTCGGCACCGGCCACTCCTCGCTCTCGAAACTGAGCCTCTTGCCGGTGGACGAGCTCAAGATCGACCGCTCGCTCATCACCCAGGCGGTGCAGGGCAACGTCACCATCGTCACCTCCACCATCGAGCTCGGCCACAGCATGGGGCTCAAGGTGGTGGCCGAGGGCGTCGAGGATGCGGATGCCTGGGGACTGTTGCGCCGCCTGGGCTGCGATTTTGCGCAGGGCTATCTCATCAGCCGGCCGCTGGCGGTCGAGCAGGTGGCGTCGTTCGTGCGCCAGGCCAATCAGCTGCTGGCGGCGTCCGATGCCACGGTGCTGCAGCTGCGCGCGCTCGAACAGCTCGCCGGCCGCAGCAAGCGCTAGGTCTGCAGCAAGGCGTCCACCCGCCGCCGATACTGCAGCAGCAGCTCGGCGGCGAAATCGGCGAATACCCGGATCTTGGGCGAGTTGCGCAGCGCGCTGCGGCACACGACCATGAGCGGCGCTCCCGGCGCCGACCACTCGGGCAGCACCACCTGCAGGCGGCCGGCGGCGAGTGCCTCCGCCACCATGAGGTCCGTCGACTGCACGATGCCGACGCCGCGTATCGCGGCCTGGATGCGTGCCTCGACCGAGTTGAACGACACATTGAAGGGCAGCAGCAGCTGCCGGCGCACCGTGCCGCGCTGGAACGACCACTTGTAGGGGCGATGGTTGCTGCTCGAGAGGTGGCCGATGAGCTTGTGGCGGCGCAGATCCTCGGGCTCGGCCGGCAGGCCGTGATCGCGCAGGTAGTCGGGAGAGGCGCAGGTCACGAGCCGCGTGGTATCGATGCGCCGTGCGATGAGATGCGGCTCGCGCACGGGACCTGCGCGCACCACCAGATCCACCTCCTCGGCGATGAGATCGATCACGCGGTCGTTGAGCTGCACCTCGAGCTTGAGATCCGGATAGCGCTGCGTGAAGCGCGGCAGCGCCGGGATCAGCAGCGCGCGTCCAAAGGCCACCGGCAGGTCGACCCGCAGCCTTCCCTGCACCGCGAGGCGTGCGCCGCGCAGCGTCTCGTCCGCCGCCTCGATCTCGGCGAGGATGCGCTGGCAGCGCGTCAGGTACTCGGCGCCGTCCCCGGTGAGGCCCACGCGCCGGGTGGTGCGGTGGAACAGCTGGCAGCGCAGATGCCGCTCGAGATCGGCCACGTGGGTGCTGACCACGGCGCGCGACAGCCCGAGCGAGTCGGCGGCACGGGTGAAGGAGTGCAGCTCCGCGACCCGCGCGAAGCTGCGCATGCAGACCAGCTGATCCACATGCCTATTGTATGGTAAATGCGAACAATGAGTTCGCGATTAGCTTGTTTCTCCGGACGGTTGGCGAGCCTAAGGTACTGCTCGCCATGTTCATCTACTCCCGCCCCCTGTTCCCGGTCGCCGCCGCGCTCGTTCTCCTGCTGCTGCTGGCCTGGGTGTCGCTTATGTCCGGGGGCGGCTAAGGGCCGGCCGCGGATCGCGTGACGGCGCCATGGGTTCGGGCGGCCGCGCTTGTGCCGGCGCCCGCCCTTGCGGTAAGGTGCGCGCCGGTTCGTGACCTTTCCCTTTCCTGCCGCCTGCCGCCCGCCTCGTTTGCGAGTTGGCTTCCGAGTCTGAAAAGCCGAATCGTTCCCGACCAGGTGGCAGCGTGCGCACTGACCCATTGGGTTTCGTCAGCACTCCTGCCAGTTTGTGTTTGTTGTTCTAGGAGTCTGATTGCATGACGAAGATCTATGTGGGCAACCTGCCTTTTTCCGCCACTGACGCCGAGGTCCGCGAGCTGTTCGCAGCGCACGGTACCGTCGAGTCGGTGAGCCTCATCACCGATCGCGATACCGGCCGGCCGCGCGGTTTCGGGTTCGTCGAGATGTCGCGTGCCGACGCCTCGCGCGCGATCCAGAACCTCAATGGCAAGGATCTGGGCGGACGTCCGCTGCGGGTCAATGAGGCTCAGGAGCGCACCGGTGGTGGCGGCGGCGGTGGCAACCGCGGCGGCGGCGCACCGAAGCGCTGGTAAGCCCTAGCGAGCCAAGGCCGGCCGTCAGTGCCTCGCGGCATCGGCGGCCGGCCTTTTTCGTTGCCTGATCGTTTTATCGTTTGAGTCGAGGGGAGTAGTGTTTCATGGGTAAGGGCGATCCGAGAACCCGCCGCGGCAAGATCTACCAGGGATCCTTCGGCAAGTCGCGCGCCAAGGACCCGGCGAAGAAAAAGAAGAAGGCCGCGAAGGCCGCGCGGCGCTAGCCGCGCACCGAACTTCAGGCGAACGGTTCGGCCGTCGCCGGCGCCGGGTGCGTCTTGCGCGCCAGGCAGTCCTGAATGAGCTCGAGCGCGGTGCGCTCGTTCGGTGGCAGCTCGGCGTCGCTCGAGCCGAGCGGCGTCGTGCGCTCGCCCCAGCGCACCGCGTGGGCGCAGAACGAGAGTCCCCCGCCGAAGCCCGGCATGAGGAGCAGCGCGCCGGGCTGCACCCGGCCCGCCTCGAGCGCCTCGCACAACGCCACCGGCACGGTCGCGGCCGACATGTTGCCGTAGCGCTGCACGGTCACGAACACGCGCTCCATCGGCACGTGGACGCGCTTGGCGACCGCCTCGATGATGCGCAGATTCGCCTGGTGCGGCACCACCAGGTCCACCGCATCCGCTGGTGCGCCGATGCGTGCCAGGGCCTCCTCGCTCGCACCCACCATGCCCTGCACGGCGCGCTTGAAGATCTCCTGTCCCTCGAACTGCCAGCGCGTGATGCCGTAGAGCACGCCGCGGTTGGCGTAGCGGCCGCCCATGCCGTGCACGCGCAAAATCTCACGCGCGTCTCCGTAGCAGCCGAGCTTCTCGGCGAGCAACCCTTGCCGGTGGCTGCTTGCCTCGAGCACCACCGCGGCCGCGCCGTCGCCGAACAGCACCGCCACGTCGCGATCGCTCCAGTCCATGAAGGGTGAGATCAGCTCCGCGCCAATCACCAGCGCGTTGCGTACCACGCCGGTGCGGATCAGCGCGGTCGCGGTCGAAAGGCCGTAGAGGAAGCTGGTGCAGGCGGTGTTGATGTCGTAGGCCGCCGCGCCGTGCGCGCCGATGCGCGCCTGGATGCCGGAGGCCATGTTCGGTACCTGGTCGTCGTAGCTGCAGCTGCCGAACACGATGAGCTCGATGCGGCTGCCGTCGACCCCGGCGCAGGCGAGCGCCCGCGCGGCGGCGACGTAGGCGAGCTCCCCCAGGCCGACATGTGAGATGCGCCGCTCGCGGATCCCGGTGCGGCTGACGATCCACTCATCGCTCGTCTCGAGGATGCTCGAGAGGTCGTGGTTGCTGAGCACCGCGGGGGGCAGGCATTTCCCCCAGCCGGTGATCGCCGCGTAGCTCGCTGGCGCTGTGGCGCTCATGAGCCGGCAAGGATATCAGGGCGCGGCGCGGGGTACGTAGAAGTGCGCAACCGCAGCGCGGCGCACCTGGACTAGGATGCTCCGCAGGAGGGGACTGCCATGCCGGACCGGACCACTTTTCTCGCGCGCTTCATCGGACTCTACTGCCTCATCGCCGCGCTCGTCATGGCGCTCGAGCGCGACGCCTGGCTCGCTGCCATCTCGGCGCTCACGAGTGCGGCACCGCTCATGCTGCTCCTGGGACTCATGGTGGTCGCGGCGGGACTCGCGCTGGTGCTCACCCACAACGTCTGGTCGGGCGGGGTGCTGCCGGTCGCCGTCACCGTGATCGGCTGGCTGACGCTGCTGAAGGGCCTCATGTTCTGGGTGTTGCCGCCCGGGGCGGCCGCGGATTTCTACTTCACCCGCCTGCACTACGCCGGGCTCTACTATGTCTACTGCGCGCTGGCGTTCGCGATCGGGCTCTCTCTGACCGCCGCCGGGTTCACCCGGAAGGCGCTCGCTCCCTAGGACGCATGGCGGCATCCGGCGCGTAGTCGAACGAGTCGAAATACAGCCGCTGCGGCGGCAGCCCGTGGCGCGGGAAGCTCGCGCGCATCGCCTCGATCATCGCCGGGGGACCGGCGGTGTAGACCTCGAAGGCGCTCAAGTCCGGGTGGTCGGCGAGCACCGCGTCGTGCACCCAGCCGGTCCGGTGGTGAGCGGCCTCGGCGCTGCGCGCCTCGGACAGCACCGCGGTGAAGTTGAGCTGCGGATGCCGGCGCGTCCACTCCAGCACGCGCTGCTCTTCGTACACGTCGGCGGCGTGGCGCGCGCCCCAGTAGAAGTGGATGGTGCGGCTGAGGCCCGTCTCGAGCACGTGGCGCAGCATCGACTTCAGCGGCGCGAACCCGGTGCCGCCCGCGACCATGATCACCGGGCCCGGGCCGTGCCGGTAGCTGAACTGTCCCATCGGGCCCTCGATGTGCAGCAGCGACCCGGGCGCGAGCGGCGTCGCTCCCGCGCCGAACAGGCGCTCGGTGAAGCCGCCGCCGGCCACGCGCCGTACGTGCAGCTCGAGCAGTCCGGCATCGTGCGGCGGACAGGCGATGGAGAAGCTGCGGCGCTTGCCGTCCTCCAGCAGCACGTCGAGATACTGTCCGGGGTGAAAGCGCAGCCGCTCGACCACCGGCAGCTGCAGCATCACCTGCAGTACGTCGGGCGCGAGCGCCGTCAGGCGCGCGATGCGGCACGGCAGGGTCTTGATCTCGACGTCGGCGACGCTCGCGATGAGGCGCGCCTCGACCACCAGATCCGAGCGCGCCCGCGCCTGGCACAGCAGCAGCTGACCCGCGGCGGCTTCCTCGGCGGTGATTCCCGGCGGGCGGCCGTTCGGATAGTGGATCTCGCCGGCCACCAGGCGGGCCCGGCAGGAGCTGCAGTGGCCGGACTTGCAGCTGTGCGGGAGGTTGAGTCCCGCGGCGAGCGCGGCGTGCAATACCGCCTCCCCCGATGCCACCCGCAGCGTGCGGCCGTGCGGCTCGATCCGTACGTTGTGCTCCATGCGTAATAGACTAGCACCCGTGTTCACCAACCCCACGGCCGGGGAGATCGCGCAGCTGCTGCGCACGGCGCGCACCATCGCGGTGGTCGGCCTCTCGGCCGACCCCGGTCGCCCCAGTCACTCCGTGGCGCGCGCGCTGCAGCGCTTCGGTTATCGCATCATCCCCGTGACGCCCGCCGCGGAGTCGATCCTGGGCGAGCGGGCCGTGCCCGCGCTCAGTGAGCTGCCGCGGGTGCTCGGTGCCGGCGAGCGGGTCGACATCGTCGACGTATTCCGCCGCCCGGAGTACGTCGCCGGCATCGTCGCGGAATGCATTGCGCTGCAGCTTCCGGCTCTGTGGCTCCAGGACGGCGTGATCGACGAGGCCGCCGCCGGGCGCGCCCGGGACTCGGGCATTTTCACCGTCATGGACCGGTGTCTGTATCGCGACCGCGCGGCGCTGGCGCCGGGCGTTTGAGCTATCCTCAGCAACCGATGCGGGTCGCTTTCACGAAAATGCACGGGGTCGGCAACGACTTCGTGGTGTTCGACGCGCCGCCCCCGGCATCGCTCCTCGAGCCCGCGGCGCTGCGCGCGCTCGCCGACCGCCGCACCGGCGTCGGCTTCGACCAGGCGCTCATTCTCGAGGCACCGCGCCGCCCCGACACCGCGGTCTACTACCGGGTCTTCAACGCCGACGGCGACGAGGTCGAGCAGTGCGGCAACGGCGCGCGTTGTATCGCCGCGCTCCTGCATCGGCGCGGCGCGAGCCGCGGCGGCGCCGTGACGCTCGAGAGCCCCGCGGGGGTGGTGGCCGCGCGCATCGCCGCGGACTCGAGCGTCTCGGTCGACATGGGCGTGCCGAACTTCGACCCCCGGTCGCTCCCTTTCGAGGCGCCCGCGGAGGCCGACCCCTACCCGCTCGAGGTCGGGGGCCGCACGCTCGCGATCGGCGCGGTTTCGCTCGGCAATCCGCACGCGGTGCTCACGGTCGAGTCGGTGGACTCGGCGCCCGTCGCCACGCTCGGGCCCGCCATCGAGCGCCACCCGCGCTTCCCGCGCCGGGTGAACGCCGGCTTCCTCGAGCTCGTCGACCGCACCCACATCAGGCTGCGCGTCTACGAGCGCGGCGCCGGCGAGACGCTCGCCTGCGGTACCGGCGCGTGTGCGGCGGCGGCCGTCGCCCGCCGTCGGGGTCTTCTCGACCGGGAGGTACGGGTGGAGGTGCGCGGCGGCGAGTTGCGGGTAAACTGGGCGGGGCGCGGGGAGCACATCTGGCTGAGCGGCCCGGCCGAAGTGTCGTTCGAAGGTCACGTCGAGGTCTAGCAGCATGACAACAAGAGAAGCACGGGGACTCGCGGCGGCGGAATCCGAGGAGGATACGATCGCGGCCTACCTGCAGCGCAATCCCGAGTTCTTCGAGCGTCACCAGGCGGTGCTGGCGCGGTTGAAGCTGCCGCACGCCCGCGGCGGCGCCGCCATCTCCCTCGTCGAGCGCCAGATCGAGGTGCTGCGCGAGAAGCTCGCCGCCCTCGAGGGCAAGCTCGCGGAGCTGGTGCGCACGGCGCGTGCCAATGACGCCATCGCCGACCGCCTGCACCGCTTCACGCGGCGGCTGCTGCGCGCGGTGCCGCAGGCTGAGGCCATCGCGCGTATCGAGGCGGGGCTGCGCGAGGATTTCGATGCCTTCCACTCGGCGCTGGTGCTGATCGGCGCGTCGCCCGCGCTCCCCGGGCAGCAGTTCGTGCGCCTCGTCGCGCCCGAGGACCCGAACCTCAAGTCCTTCGAGAGCCTGTTCGCGAGCGGTAAGCCGCGCTGCGGCCAGGCGCGCGACTCGCAGCGCGAGTTCCTGTTCGGCCCCGAGGGCCTGGAGATGGGCTCGGTGGCGCTGGTGCCGCTCGGCGAGAAGGGCTCGATCGGCCTGCTGGCGCTCGGCAGCGTCGACCGCGATCGGTTCCACCCCGGGATGAGCACCGAGTTCCTCGCCCGCATGGCGGACCTGATCGCGGACGCGCTGACGGCGACCACCGCGGCCTGAAGGCCGCGCGGCGCTTTGGCTTAGGTCATGAGTCCCGCGGCGCTCGAGTGGCTCGCGCGCTTTCGCCGCTACCTCGCCGCCGAGCGGCGGCTGTCCGCCCACACCGACGTGAGCTACGCGCGCGACCTCGCGGCGCTCGCGAAATTCTGCGACCGGGTAGGTGTCGGCGACTGGGGCGCGCTCGATGCGCAGCATGTGCGCACCTTCGCCGCCCACGCGCACGCCGGCGGACTCTCGCCACGCAGCATCCAGCGGCGGCTCTCCGCGGTGCGCAGCTTCTACCAGTTTCTGCTGCGTGAGCGCTCGGTCGAGATCGCCTCGGGCAAGCGGGCCCCGCGCGCCGTGCGGGACAGCGGCAACCCGGCGCAGGGCGTGCGCGCGCCGAAGTCCCCGCGGCGGCTGCCGCAGACGCTCGACGCCGATCAGATGGCACGTCTCCTCGAGCTGCCGGCGGGCGGCGGACTCATCGCGCGCGACCGCGCGCTGATGGAGCTGCTCTACTCCTCCGGCCTGCGGCTCGCGGAGCTCGTCGGCCTCGACGTGGGCGACCTCGATCTCAAGGACCGCACGGTGCGTGTGCTCGGCAAGGGCAGGAAATCCCGCATCGTGCCCGTGGGGCGCATGGCGCTCGCGGCGCTGCGCGCCTGGCTCAGGGAACGCACCGCGCTCGCCGCCGCCGACGAGTTGGCGCTGTTCACGGGGCGTAACGGCCGCCGCCTGGGTCCGCGTGCCATCCAGGCGCGGGTCGACTACTGGGCAAAACGCCAGGGGCTCGGTGTGCACGTACACCCGCACCTGTTCCGCCATTCCTTCGCCTCGCACCTGCTGGAATCGGGCGGGGAGCTGCGCGGTGTGCAGGAGCTGCTCGGCCACGCCGACATCTCCACCACCCAGATCTACACCCATCTTGATTTCCAGCACCTGGCCCGCATCTACGACGCTGCACACCCGCGGGCGCGCCGTAAGGCCTGAGAAGGCCTGGAGAATCCGCCGCCCTGCGGACCCACACCCCGTAGGACCCCATGAGCGATCGAACAGTCTTCAATCCCCACGGCACCACCATCCTCGGCGTACGCCGCAACGGCGCCGTGGCACTCGGCGGCGACGGCCAGGTGACTCTCGGCAGCACCGTCATGAAGGGCAATGCGCGTAAGGTTCGCCGGCTGTTCGGCGACAAGGTGCTGGCCGGGTTCGCCGGCGGCACGGCGGACGCCTTCACGCTCTTCGAGCGCTTCGAGGGCAAGCTCGAGAAGTACGGCAATCTCACCCGCGCCGCGATCGAGCTCGCCAAGGACTGGCGCTCCGACCGCTACCTGCGGCGCCTCGAGGCGCTGCTGCTGGTCGGCGATCCCGACAAGCTCTTCATCATCTCCGGCAACGGCGACGTGATCGAGCCCGATCACGACGTCGCCGCGATCGGCTCCGGCGGCCAGTACGCACTCGCCGCGGCGCGCGCGCTCCTGGCCGGCTCGGAGCTGCCGGCGCGCGCGATCGTCGAGCGTTCCCTCGACATCGCCGCCGACATCTGCATCTACACCAACCGCAGCCTCGTCATCGAGGAGCTGAACGGCCCGCCGGGCCGGGAGTCGAAGTAAGCGTATGTCTCCCGCACTCACGCCCCGGCAGATCGTCCAGGAGCTCGACAAGCACATCATCGGCCAGGACGCCGCCAAGCGCGCCGTGGCGATCGCGCTGCGCAACCGCTGGCGCCGCATGCAGGTCAAGGAGCCGCTGCGCCAGGAGATCACGCCCAAGAACATCCTCATGATCGGCCCGACCGGCGTGGGCAAGACCGAGATCGCCCGCCGCCTCGCCAAGCTCGCCAACGCGCCGTTCGTCAAGGTCGAGGCCACCAAGTTCACCGAGGTCGGTTACGTCGGCCGCGACGTCGACTCGATCGTCAAGGAGCTGGCCGACGTCGCGGTGAAGATCACCCGCGAGCAGGAGATGGCCAAGGTGCGCGAGCGCGCCCTCGATGCCGCCGAGGAGCGGGTGCTCGATGCGCTGCTGCCGAAGCCGCGCATGATGGGCTTCTCCACCGACGAGCCGGCCGCGGCGCGCGATTCGGAGACGCGGCAGAAATTCCGCAAGCTGCTGCGCGAGCACGAGCTCGACGAGCGCGAGGTCGAGATCGAGCTGCGCAGCATGCCGACGGGCGTGGAGATCATGGCGCCTCCCGGCATGGAGGAGATGCAGCAGCAGCTGCAGTCGATGTTCCAGAACCTGGGGGGCAACCGTACCCGCACCCGCAAGGTGAAGGTGCGCGAGGCCTTGAAGCTCCTCACCGACGAGGAGGCCGGCAAGCTCATCAACGAGGACGAGCTCAAGATCCAGGCGCTCGCCAACGCCGAGCAGAACGGCATCGTGTTCATCGACGAGATCGACAAGGTGACGCGCCGCCAGGAGACGCTCGGCGCCGACGTGTCGCGCGAGGGCGTGCAGCGCGATCTCCTGCCGCTCGTCGAGGGCTCGACCGTCGCCACCAAGTACGGCCCGGTGAAGACCGATCACGTGCTGTTCATCGCTTCGGGGGCGTTCAGTCTCTCCAAGCCCTCGGACCTCATCCCCGAGCTCCAGGGGCGGCTGCCGATCCGCGTCGAGCTCGACTCCCTCAAAGTGGGCGACTTCGTGCGCATCCTCACCGAGCCCGATGCGTCCCTCACCGCGCAGTACCAGGCGCTGATGGCGACCGAAGGGATGGCGGTCGAGTTCGCCGCGAGCGGCGTGCGGCGCATCGCCGAGATCGCCTTCGAGGTGAACGAGCGCACCGAGAACATCGGCGCGCGGCGCCTGCACACGGTGATGGAGCGGCTGCTGGAGACCGTCTCCTACGAGGCGGCGGAGCAGGAGGGCGCGGCCGGGGCGAGCGCCGCAGGCGCCGTCACCGTCGACGCGCAGTACGTCGACGACCATCTGGGCGCGCTCGTCAAGGACGAGGATCTGAGCCGCTACATCCTCTGAGCTCGCCGCGATACGTCTGACAAGCGGCGCGGACTTTGTCTATATGCGGTGAAAGCCGCCGATCCCCGCAGGAAGGGCGTGCCCTTCCTGCGTCCAAAGCACGTTACGGCGACCTTCAGCGCCCGAGACTGTAACTCACGTCCAGACCGTAAGTGATCGGCTGATTGACGATATAGCGAGTAAAGGCCGCACTCTGAAGATTGATCTGCGGCTGCGTGTCGAGCAGGGTCTCCTTGTTGAACAGATTGTTCACAAACAGAGTGGCGGTCCAATTGTCAGACCTGATTCCCACACGCAGATTCGCCAGGCCATACGAAGGCAGATGCACCAGCAGCTGGTTCATGTTGTAGAGCGTGATGGTCTCCCCGTACGGAGCATTGGTGCGTTCGCCGATGTAGTTGTAGGACAGCGAGCTCACCAGGTCGAGCCCGCCCGAGAGCGGCTGCACATTGTGCAGCGTCAGGGACGTGGTGACCTTCGGAAAATCCGGTATGGCCGTGCCCGACAGATAGCCGGTGATGGCGCTGTCAGACAGGAACTTACTGTCCGCGTAGCCGAGGTTCCCGGAGAACGAGAAACCCGCCGGCAGCTTGAGCCACGCTTCAACCTCCGATCCGATGATTCTGGCGTCCGCTCCGTTGACGGTGTACCCGAAGCCGCCGATGTTGGTGGCAAGCTGTGGGTTGGTCCAACGCTCGTAGTACGCATCCACGTTGAGCGTGAGCTGGCGGTCGAAGAACTGCCCCTTCTCGCCCACCTCGTAGTTCCATACCGAATCGGAGTTGAACGCCGGCACACCCTGCGCGTTGGCATTGGGGAACTGCACGTTGGGAGCGTAGTAACCTCCGGGGTTGGTGGCCGTCGCCGACAGCTTGGTCTGCAAGCCGCACTGCAGGAGGATTGCCAGAGTCGGGATCGTCAGACCCGCGCAGTTAGCCGGCGTCACGGTGGTCAGATAGCCCGTGAATGGCTGAGAGGTGCCGCCCAAACGAAAGCCTTTGGCCGCCGTGCCATACAGGAGCAGATCCGAATTAACCTGCCACGACAGATCGAACTTCGGGTTGACGCCGTTCGCGCTGTCGGAGGCCGACGTGTTAAACGGAGCGGTGTTGCCCGCCAGTGTCGGAGGGCTCGCGAAAAGATTATCGAAGCCGAACGGCGTGAAATCACCGTATTCCGTGTTGGTCTGGTCGTACTTGTACTTGTAGCCGCGCAGTCCCAACGTCGCCTTCCAGCCTTCGGCGAACTCCATCGAGGCGTCGCCAAACAGAGCGTTCTGCGTGATGGTCTGGGGCATGTCGTCAACGTAGACGTTGCCGACGCCCGCCGATATGAGCTGCGGGTTGATAGACCACATCGACCACTCGGACTTGAGGCGCTGGTAGTAATAGCCCACCAGCCACTGGAAGGGCCCCTTGTCGGTGGAGGTGAGCCGCAACTCTTCACTCAGCTGTGAGGTGCCATCGCGCTCCTGGACCCCCGGTCCGGTGGGTCCGGGGCCGGTCGGGCCGTAGTCGGAGTAGGGATCGGCCCTGCCGAGAGACCCGAGCCCCGAGGGCCCGGCGTTTTCCTCGGTACCGTCCTGCGAGACCACAGTGACGCGGGTCCAGTTCGCCGTGGCCGAAGTGACGAGGAAGTGTTCGGTCTGCCATTCAATTTTGAGGCTGCCCAGGGTGAACACGTCATCCTGCGGCTCGGGCGTGTCGTAGATCTCAAAGTGCCCCATTGCCGAAGGCACCGACGGGTGGCTGGGGGTGCCGTCGACGTCCACGGCGCTCGGTCCAGCCTGGTGCGTATGCTGCCACATGAGTGCCGGGGTAATGGAAACTCCGTCAGCGGGACGCCAGAGGAGTGAGGCGCGGAACGAGTCGAGCGTCGAGGCATTGGCCTGGGTCACGGTCTCCGCCAGCGGAGCGGTGTAAAAGTTGGCCGGCCGGGAGCCGGTCGCCCCGTCGGTCAGCACCGCGCCATCGGCGAACACGTAGCGATTGAGCCAGCCGCTCTGCGAGTCCGACGAGCCCACCAGGCGCAGCGCCGCATCTGTTCCCACCGGCAGGTTCAACATGCCGTTCTGCGTGAAGTTGGTGCCGCCGCCCGAGTTGGTTTCGGACACTACGGTTTCGCCGCTCATGGCGAACTCACCCAGCTGCGGGGCATTCGGCACGACCTTCACCGTGCCCCCCATGGAGCTGGCGCCGTACAACGTGCCCTGCGGGCCGCGCAGGATTTCCACACGGTTCAGGTCGTAGAGGTTGGGATCGATGACGACCTTGCCCAGCTGGGCGGAGGCCGGCGACGACAGCGCAGTCTCGTCCAGGTAGAAACCCACCACGGAAGTGTTGCCACCCGCGGAGCTCAGGCCTCTCATCTCAAATTCCGTCTGGCCGGGACCGGCGGTGCGCATGGCGATGCCGGGCACGGTTTGCGAGAGACTGTTGAAATCGGTCAATCCCTTGTTGGCGATATCGCTCGCCGAGATCGCCGTGACGCTGATTGGGGTGCTCTGCACAGTCGACTCGCGCTTGGTGGCGGTGATCAGCACTTCTTGAAGCTGATCCCCGGAGGCGCCGCTCGCCTGGGCCTGGGCCTGGACCTGGGCGAATGCACTCGGCGCGAGTGCGAGTCCCAGTGCGATGGCGATCGCCGAGGCGACCGCGCTTCTTGCTGTGCTCGAAGTCATGATGCTGCTCCCCTTCCCGGGCAACTGTCGCATGAATGTGTACGGCTCGAGGGACGTCGACGTGATTGTCTTATTATACGTTCAGATGCAGCGCGAAGAACGTCCTCACGGCCGTTGTACATTCGCGACACGCTGCCCACGTGCGGAGTCGGAGCGACCATGAACCTGAAATCCAACTTGTTAGCATTTGTGATCGGCCTGGGTGCATGGACGGTGGCGCAAGACGCATCTGCCGCCGCGCCTGCACCACCTGCGGGCACCGCCATGGATCGTGACCTGATGGAGGTCACCATCCCGCAGCTGCACCGCTACTACGAGCAGCGCAAGTACACCGTCACCCAGGTGGTCGACTGGTATCTCGCGCGCGTCGCCCGCTACAACGGCGTCTATCGGCCGCTCGAGCAGGTCTACGAGGCCGAGGCCCGCGCTACCGCGGCGCGCGAGGACCAGGAGCGCGGCGCGCCGCACGGGGCGCTCTGGGGGGTGCCGATCGTCATCAAAGCCAACACCAGCATCCAGGGCAAGGTCACGACCAATGGCTGGGATGGGTTTACCGTACCGGGACACGAGCTGACCGCGCCGCGCGATGCCACGATCGTCGCGCGGCTGCGCGCCGCGGGGGCGATCATTCTCGGGCATTCCAACATGCCGGACTTCGCCAACTCCGATACCACGCGCAGCAGCTCCTTCGGCCGCACCGGCAACGCCTACGACGTGCGCTTCTCGCCCGGCGGCTCCTCGGGCGGCACGGTGACCGCCGTCACCGGCAACATGGCCGAGTTCGGCAACGGCACCGACACCGGCAATTCCATCCGCATGCCCGCGGGGACCAGCGCTCTGATCGGCGTCTTTCCCACGCGCGGCCTGGTGAGCATCGCCGGCATCGCACCACTCGATTGGATGCTCGATAATACCGGCCCCATCGCCCGCAACGTCACGGATGCGGCGATCGCTCTCGGAGTCATGGCGGGCGAGGACCCGCTCGATCCGGTCACGCAGGGATCGGCGGCCAGGGCGCAGCCCGGGCCTTACACGCAGTACCTCAAGACCGACGCGCTCAAGGGCAAGCGTTTCGGCGTGCCCGCCTTCATCCTCGCCGGCATCGGCATTCCGTTCCGCGGCACGCCCGCCGTGGTTCCCGACATGGCGGCAGAGAAGCACGCGGACGAGGAGGCCTGGACGCTCGATCCGCGCACGCGCGCGGCTTTCATGCAGGCGCTGGATGAGCTGCGCGCGCTCGGCGCCACCATCGTCATGGATGACAGCGTGCTGCCGGAGAGCTTCGCGCGCAGCGCCGCGCGCATCGCCACCTATCCCTACGGCCGCGAAGGCACGGATCTGTTCCTGAAGAACTTCGGGCCGGCGCAGTACCACTCGGCCGCCGACTACGAGCGCGTCATGGGCGCGCCGCTCGGGGCCCCGATGATCGGCACCGAGCCGACCAAGGCGGAGTTCGAGTCGGGCGACATCAGGATCCGCCAGCGCACGCTCGAGACGGATCCGGAGGCGGAGCGCAACTACTGGGGCCCGCGCCGCCGCGTGCTCAAGGAATACCTCGACACCATGGAGCGGCTGCACCTCGACGGCTACCTCTATCCCTCGAGTCAGATGCCGCCGGTCGATGAGACCATGCCGCAGTACGGGCAGATCACCGACGGACCGCACTCGGCGACCAGCTGGGTGAACATGTTGGGTGTGCCCGCCGTGGTCGTCGTCGGCGGCTTCTACCCGAGCGGGCTGCCGTTCGGCATGGAGTTCTCGGGTCGTCCGTTCAAGGACGGCGATCTCCTAGGGTGTCGCCTACGCGTGGGAGCAGGGCACGCACCACCGCCACCCACCGGTGCTGGTCGAGCAGGGGCTGCTGCCGGACGCCCGCTGAAGTCGGCATCAGATCCTGAAGCGTTCCTTGAGCTCGCCCGCCATGCGGCGGCTCACCGCGAGCGGCGCCGCCGCGCCCCGCAGCCGCACGAACCACTGACCGTCGCCGCCGCGCTCGATGCGCTCGAGGTGCCGCACCGCGACCAGGGCGTTGCGGTGGATGCGCACGAACGCGGCGCCGAACTCGCTCTCGAGCAGCCGCAGCGAATCCTCGATGAGATCCTCGCCGTTGACGTGTGCGACGGTGGTGTACTTGCGGTCGGCGAGAAAGTAGCGCACGTCCTCGATGGGGATGAGCTTCAATCCCTCGCGGGCGCGCGCCGCGATGTGGCTGCGGCGTGCCTCGGCGCCGGCGGCGGCGAGCTTCTGCAGCTGTGCGCGCGTCAGTCGTCCGGCGCGCGTGAGCGCGGCCGCGAGCTGCTCCTTGCGCACCGGCTTGAGCAGATAGCCCATGGCATGCGCCTCGAAGGCCTCGACGGCGTACTCATCGAACGCGGTGGTGAAGATGACCGCCGGCGGCTCGTCCAGCACGTTCAGGTGGCGCGCGGCTTCCAGCCCGTCCATGCCCGGCATGCGCACGTCGAGCAGCACCACGTCGGGGGCGAGGTCGTGGGACTGGCTGAGCGCCTCGGCGCCGCTCACCGCCTCGCCCACGACCTCGACGTCGGCGAGCTCGGCGAGCAGGCTCCGCAGCCGCTCGCGCGCCGGCGGCTCGTCGTCGACGATCAGCACCTTGAGGCGCACCGCCGCGTGCATCGGTGCCTCAGGCGGTCGCGGGCGGCGCCGCCACGGTAACCGGCTGCTTCTCGATCAGCGGGAAGCGCAGCGTGACGATGTATTCGCCGTCGAAGGTGCCGGATTTCATCAGCGCGCGCTCGCCGTACATGAGCTCCAGGCGTTCGCGGATATTGGCGAGCGCCAGGCGGTTGCCGTCGCGCTGCTGCGGGCCGCCGCCGAGCGGATTGCGCACCACGATGGTGATGAGCCCGGCGCTGATCTCACCGGTGATGGTGACGCGGCCGCCCTCGGGGCGCGGCTCGATGCCGTGATAGATGGCGTTCTCGAGCAGCGGCTGGATCATGAGGCCCGGGACCAGCGCAGTGCCGGGGAGCGATTCGGTTTTCCACAGCACCTCGAGGCGCGCCCCGAGGCGCAGCTGCTCCATGCGCTGGTAGGTGCGCGCCACCTCGAGCTCCTCGGCGAGCGTGATGGTGTGGTATTTCTCGCTCAGAGTGGCGCGGAACAGATCCGCGAGGTCCTGTACCGCGCTCTCGGCGCGCGGCGGATCGCTGCGCGTGAGCGAGGCGATGGTGTTCATGCTGTTGAAGAGGAAGTGCGGGCGGATGCGCGCCTGCAGTGCGTGCACGCGTGCCGCGGCGCGCAGCTCGACGCTCACCCGCCACTCGTGCGCCACATAGAAGTAGCGCAGCACGAGTCCGCACACCACGAGTCCGATGCACACGTTGCGCAGCGCGAAGCTCCACGGATGGAGCGGGAAGAGCGAGCTACCGCCGGTATCGACCACCAGGTGGGTGCGGCCGATGAGATACGCGCACATCGAGATCGTCGCCACCAGGCCCGCGATGAGCGCCATGACCGCGGCCGAGCCGGCCGCGACGGTGAGCCGCGCCAGCACGTGGCGCAGCAGGCACAGGAGCGCCGCCGCGGTGAGCCCCATCCACAGCAGGAACAGCGAGGTGCGCACCAGGTCGGTCCAGAAGTCGACCAGGGCGCCTTGCCGCGCCAGCGTCAGCACGAAGGCAGTGAGCTCCACGATCAGCACGATGGCGAGCGTGGTGCGCGAGGTGCAGAAGTTCGGGAGATAGAGCGAGCGTTCGCGAGCCAGGTCGGCGTTCATGGCGCGCGCGGCGGCGGCGGGCGTAGTGCCGGCGCGCCCATGATGTTGGTGCGCTCGAACAGCTCCTCCTTGAGGCGGAAGGTCGCCGAGATGTCCTCATCACCGTAGCCGCGTGCCACCAGCTCGGCGTACTCGGCGAGCATGCGTTCGACCACCGGCAGCTGCACGCCGAAGCGCGCCGCCATGTCGTGGCAGATCGCCAAGTCCTTGGCGTGCAGGCGCACGCGGAAGCCCGCCGGGTAGGCGCCGCGTGCCATGTTGGGCGCCCGATGCACGAAGTACCAGGAGGAGCCCGCACCCTTGCCGAGGGTGTCGATCAGGACCGGTAGCGGCAGCCCCTGGGCACGCGCGAACGCCATCGCCTCGGCGACCGCATCGATGATGCCGGCGCACATGATCTGGTTGGTGGCCTTGGCGGCCTCGCCGCTGCCGACCGGACCGAAATGGGCGACGGTGCGCCCGAGTGCCTCGAGCACCGGCCGGGCGCGCTCGAACGCCGCCGGCGAGCCGCCCACCATGATGGCGAGCGTGCCGTCGCGGGCGCCCTCGACGCCGCCCGACACAGGGCAGTCGAGGAATTCGACACCGCGGGGCGCCACGAGCTCCGCCGCCTGGCGTGCGGTCTCGGAGCTCACCGTGGAGCAGTCGAGCAGCAGCGACCCGGACTTCAGTGCCGGCGCGAGCGAGCGCGTCACTTCGAGCACGTCGGCGTCCGCCGAAACGCAGGCGACGACGACATCCACCTGGGCGGCGAGCTCGGCGAGGGTGGCGGGAGCGGCGACGCCGAGCTCGGCGGCGAGCGCGGCGGCTTTGGATGCGGTGCGGTTCCAGACCGCGGCGAGCATGCCCTTCTTGTGAAGGTTGCGCGCCATCCCTACACCCATGGCGCCGAGTCCGACGAAGCCTGCGCGCATTTCAACGCACCTCGAGCGGCTTACGAGCGGCCGCGAAGCGACACTATAGTGCGAAAGCGCGGGCGCGCGGAATCCGGGCCGCGGTTACTGCGAGGTCGCGAGCGCCGGATTCACCTTCGGCTCAGGGACCGGCTGCGGCTCAGGGATCGGCTGGTCCGGTTTCCACTCGGGCACGCTGCCGCAGGCCTGCTGCACGTCCTTGCGAGCCTGCTCGCGGTAGACGTCGGCCTCGGCGTCGGTCATGTACTGCCGCTCGCCGTCCTTGCCTTCCTTGTAGACGCGCCTCGAGGCGATCGCCTTCATGTAGCGATCCTTGGCCCAGCTGCACTGCGAATCGCGCGCCTTGGCCACGTCCTGCTGCACGGCGCGCGAGTTGGCCTGCTCGGAGACCTGCTCGCCCACCCGCGTGTTGGCGGCGCTCGAGGGCGCAGCCCCTGAGTTGTCGTGCGGGCGCATGGTGGTCTTGATGACGACCGAGCCCGGTACCCACTCGTCGCTGTAATGGATGACACCCTGCTCGTCGACCCAGCGGAATACGTCGGCGCGTGCCAGCGTGCACGCTCCGGCCAGGACGAGGGCGGTGATCGATACGAGTCGCAACATAAAAAGGGCCTCCGCCGGGGAAGTATGGCGGCACCGCCCCCTGCAGACCCTTGAACTCCGTCACACGCTGACCGGGCGGGCGCCGCTGCCGGTCACACCATACAAAGGGCGGACCCGGTGCGCCAGCTCAAGAGCCGCAACGGGGGGCGGATCGGGGGGCGGACGGCCACGCTCGAGCCTCACCCCGCTTGAGATCCGCTCTAGAGGTCGTAAGCCCGCTCGCCGTGGGAGGTGATGTCGAGACCTTCGCGCTCTTCCTCTTCCGGGACCCGCAGGCCCATGAGGAGCTTCACCAGGTAGAAGGCCGCGAAGGCGACCGTCGCGGTCCACACCAGCACCAGGCTCACGGCCTTGAGCTGAATGAGGAACTGCGTCGCGATGCCCGGATACCCGCTCGTGCCCTTGACCCAGTCGACGGTCGAGCCGGGCCCGCCGAGCGCGGGTGCGTTGAAGATCCCGGTCATGAGGGCGCCGAAGACGCCGCCCACGGCGTGCACGCCGAAGACATCGAGGGAGTCGTCGGTCCTGATGAGGCGCTTCAGTCCCGTCACCCCCCACAGGCACACGACGCCGACGCCGAGGCCGATCACGAACGCGCCCGGGATCCCGACGTTGCCCGCGGCCGGCGTGATCGCGACCAGCCCTGCGACCGCGCCCGAGGCCGCGCCGAGCATCGAGGGTTTGCCCTTCAGCCACCACTCGGCGCCGATCCACGAGAGCACCGCGCAGGCGGTCGCGAGGTAGGTGTTCATGAAGGCCAGCGCCGCCGAGCCGTTGGCCTCGAGTGCCGAGCCCGCGTTGAATCCGAACCACCCGAACCACAGGAGCGAGGCTCCCACCATGGTGAGGGTGAGGTTGTGCGGCGCCATCGGCTCGCGGCCGAAGCCGACGCGCTTGCCGAGCACGAAGGCGCCGACCAGTCCGGCCACGCCGGCATTGATGTGCACCACCGTGCCGCCCGCGAAATCGAGCGCGCCCCATTGCCAGATGAGACCGCCGGTGGCACTCACCGCAGCCGCGCCGGCACTCGAGGTGTAGGCATCCGGTCCCGGCCAGTACCACACCATGTGCGCGATCGGCAGATAGCTGAAGGTGAACCACAGCACCAGGAACACCAGCACCGCCGAGAATTTGATGCGCTCGACGAGCGAGCCGAGGATCAGGCAGCAGGTGATGGCGGCGAAGGTCGCCTGGAAGGCGACGTACACCAGCTCGTAGAGCGGCGTGTTGCGGCTGAAGGTCGCGGCCATCGAGAAGGCGCCGGTCCTCGCGTCGAAGGTGCCCGCGAGGAACAGCCGGCTGAAGCCGCCGATGATGGCGTTGCCCTCGGTGAAGGCGAGCGAGTAGCCGTACACGCACCACAGCACCGTGATCAGCGAGAAGCCGACGAACACCTGCATCAGCACCGAGAGCATGTTCTTGGTGCGCACCAGGCCGCCGTAGAAGAGCGCGAGCGCCGGCACCGACATCAGCAGCACGAGCGCGGTCGAGGTGAGCATCCATGCCGTGTCGCCCTTGTTCGGCACCGGCGCATCGGCGCAGGCGAGCGCCGGTGCGAGCGCGAGGGTCGCGCCGAGCAGTGACAGGAGGCGGGTCGTGTTCGCTCTATTCGGCATGGCTTCTCCGCATTTCGAACCGATCACGGCGCAAATACGTTCTGCACGCGCACAGCGGGGCGCGTAAGCTTTGAGCCCCGCAAGGCGGCGGTGCAGCTTCCGTGCCATCGGGCGATGGGGCGTGTTTCCCGCGTTTTGCGCGCGCCCGTGGCGCGACGCTGCACTGTTTTGGGGCTCGACGCCCCGGCTGTGCGTCAATCCGGGGCAGGACTGTCGGAAGTGGAGACGGGAGCTGTCATGGAAACACTGCGGATCGACGATCTGGCGCGCCGGCTGATCGAGCGGCTGCCGCCGGCGCTGCGCGCCGTGCAGGACGAACTCGAGACGAGCTTCCGCGCGGTGCTGCGCGAGCGCCTCGCGAAGCTCGATCTCGTCACGCGCGATGAGTTCGATGCGCAGACCCGCGTGCTCGAGCGCACGCGCGCGCGGCTCGAGGCGCTCGAGGCGAAGCTCGCCGCGCTCGAGGCCGGCTCCGGGGGCACACCGGGCGGCTGACGTCGCTGCGGCCATGGCCTTTGCGCGCGTGGCTTGCCGGGCGCAGGTGGGTCTCGCCGCCCCACTGGTGCACGTCGAGGTGAGCCTCGCACCCGGGCTCCCGGCTTTCTGCATCGTCGGCCTTCCTGCCATGGTGGTGCGCGAGGCCAGGGAGCGCGTGCGCGCGGCGCTGCTCAACTCCCGCTTCGAGTTCCCCGCCGGCCGCATCACGGTGAATCTCGCGCCGGCGGATCTGCCCAAGGAAGGCGGCCGCTTCGATCTGCCGATCGCCATCGGAGTGCTGCTCGCCTCGCGGCAGCTCGATGGCGAGCGAGCGGGCGTGGGCGTGGCGGGGTGCGAGTTCTATGGCGAGCTCGGTCTCACGGGCGAGCTGAAATCCGTACCGGGCCTGTTGCCCGCGGCCGCGCAGGCCCGCGCTGCGGGCCACGAGCTCATCGTGCCGCGTGCCAATGCCGCCGAGGCGAGCGCCGCCGCCCCGCAGCGGGTGCGCGCCGCCGATCACCTGCTCGATGTCTGCGCACATCTGAGCGGCGGGCGCTTGCTCGGGGCGGACGCGGCACCCGGGACGGGCGCGCGCGGCGCCGCGGGCGGCGCACGGCTCGATCTCGCCGACGTGCGCGGCCAGGCGCACGCCAAGCGTGCGCTGCTGATCGCCGCCGCGGGCGCGCACAGCCTGCTCTTCATCGGGCCGCCCGGCTGCGGCAAGAGCATGCTGGCGCAGCGCCTGCCCGGCCTCCTGCCGCCGCTCACCGGGCCCGAGGCGCTCGAGGTCGCAGCGATCGCCTCGGTGAGCGCCGCGGGGTTTGGCGGCGTGCCATGCGCCGCGCGGCCGTTCCGCGCGCCCCACCACAGCACCACGGTGGCGGCACTGGTCGGCGGCGGCGCACGCGCGCGGCCGGGCGAGGTGAGTCTCGCGCATCGCGGCGTGCTGTTTCTCGACGAGCTGCCGGAGTTCGGGCGGGGGGTGCTCGAGGCGCTGCGCGAGCCGCTCGAGACGGGCGTGATCCAGGTGGCGCGCGCGGCGCTGCAGACGCAGTACCCGGCGGAATTCCAGCTGATTGCCGCCATGAACCCCTGTCCGTGCGGCAACCGCGGCGACCCTGCGCGCCGCTGCCGCTGCACGCCGGCGGTGGTGCGGCGCTATCACGCGCGTCTCTCCGGTCCGCTGCTCGACCGTCTCGACCTGCAGGTCGAGGTGCCGCGGCTCGCGGGCGCGGAGTTCGATGCGCCGCCGGGAGAGGCCATCGACAGCGCCATGGGCGCGCAGCTCGCCGGCCAGGCCCGCGCGCTGCAGCTCGCGCGCGCCGGACTGTGTAACGCGCGCCTCGACGAGGCGCAGGTCGGGCGCTGGTGCGTTCCGGATGCGGCCGGTCGGCGCGTGCTCGAGACGGCGATGCGGCGCCTGAAGCTCTCGGGGCGCGCGCGCTCGCGCGTGCTGAAGGTGGCACGCACGATCGCCGATCTGGAGGAGCGCCCCGTGATCGGGGCGGCGCAGGTGGGGGAAGCGGTGATGCTGCGCTGCCTCGATCGGGCAGCGCCGGGCGGCTGATTACTGCGCCATCTGCACCATGTGATCGACGGCCTGCTTCACCAGGTCGTCGGGCAGGTCGGTGCGGCCGCCCTTCGGGGGCATGACGCCGGTCTTGCCCTGGAAGCCCTGCAACGCATGCTGGTACAGCAGCGCCTTGCCCTCCGCGAGGCGCGGCGCCCAGGCCGCCTTGTCGCCCGCCTTGGGCGCGCCCGCGATTCCCTGACCGTGGCAGACGCTGCAGGTCTGCTCGAAGAGCTCGGTGCCGTTCTTCGGCATCGCCACGGGTGCCGCCGAGCCCGCCCCGGCCGCCGTCTCCGCCTTGATGGCGAGCGCGGAATTGTCCTGCCCCGCGACCGCCTCGCGCGTCGGGTCGCCGATACGCGCGGCGACGCTCTTGGTGTAGCCGGGCTCGGTGAGCACGTTGGCTTCCTGGGTGTGGCTCGCCACCACGCGCGCCAGCGCAAACAACACGATGGTGATGGTCACTAAAAGGCCGATCACCATGCTGAAAACGTTGAAGAAATGGGTGTCGTGCTTGCTCACGTGTATTTCCGTCGCGGACGCGCCGAACCGGCCGTGCAGTATAGCCGCTCGGGTCCCCGCTTCGTATATCGCCGCGCCGCTCGGACGGTCCGGCGCGGGGCCGGCGCGCAAATAGACGGCCTGTCGGGCGGACGCGTATGATCGCCCGCCCGAACGCGCCCGTAGCTCAGTTGGATAGAGTGGCAGCCTCCGAAGCTGCAGGTCGCTGGTTCGAATCCAGTCGGGCGCGCCATTCTCGAGACTGTCTATACCGGTGACATGGGTGACGGTTTATACCGGAGACATGGGTAACAGTTTCGCAGCGAACGGGTTCTCCGCGCTCTCGATGCGACATGTCTCATGGTCAAAGAAGCCTAAGTCATAGCGCATAAAGCTGACCAGCCAGATCTTCTCCTCGACCTGTTTGACCCCGATCTTCTGCCCCGCGAAGGCCTGGCTGAGGTTGATCTTCAGAGGCCCCATGCAGATCCTGCCGCATCGCGTGACGGTGATGGTGCGATCGTGGAAGGGATACTCGAGCTCGGGTAAGCCGCTGTAGAGCCTGGGTGAGCGCGTGTAGATCTCGGCCGGCAAACGCATGTTGAGCCCCTGATGGGGCCGCTCGTGGTTGAACTCCTGGATGAAATGATCGAAGCGGCCCTGCTGCTGCAGGAAGTTCCTCGCTGCAGGCTTGGTGGCTTCCTTCTTGAGCGTCAGATGCATGCGCTCGTGGCGGCCGTTCTGCTGAGGATGGCCGGGCTTGATGCGTTCGATGTCGATCCCCAGCCGCAACCACCACACCGACAGACGCGTCAGGCCGAACAGCGAGTTCGCACTGGCAAAGGGTGCACCGTTATCGGTGCGAATCGCCCTAGGCAAGCCGAGATCCTTGAAAGCCCGCTCAAATACGCTAAAAGCGTACAGCGTCCGGGTGTTTTCCAACGCCTCGCAGCTGATCAGATACCGGCTGGCGAAGTCGGTGATGGTGAGCGGGTAGCAGTAGCGCCGATCCGCCAGCATGAACTCGCCCTTGTAATCGGCGCACCAAAGATCGTTCGGCGAGGAAGGCTTGGACAGCCCGGTTCCCTCGGGCTTGTAGATCCGGCGGCGCCGTCGCTTGACCAGGCCGTGCCGATCCAGGATCGCGTGCACCGTGCTGATCGCCGGGCACTGGATCTCGTCGTGCTTGCGGCGCAGCCGTTCCCGGATCTTCGGCGCCCCCCAACTTGGATGCTCCTGCTTGAGCTGCACAATCGCCTTCTCGATCTGGAAGGGCAGCTGGCGGGCATGGCGGTAAGGCCGCCTGGAGCGGTCCGTCAGCCCCTCCACCCCGCAGTCCTTGTACCGACTAAAGATCTTGTAGCCGGTCTTGCGGGAGATCTCGAACTCCCGGCACACCCTCGCCATCTTCTCCCCGTCCAGCAGACGGGCTACAAAACGCAGACGCTCGTCCATCGTGTGACACTCCCGCCACGGCATCTGCGTACCCTCCGCAAATACCGAAAAGTGTCACCTATGTCTCCGGAATACTGTGTTACCTATGTGTCCGAAAGGACAAGACATCGGTGACAGTCCGCCGTCTTAGTGCCGGTGCTCGGATGCCGCCAGGTCGTCGATCAGCTGGATGAGGTTGGCGGCACTACCCGCCTTGATCGCGTCGGTCTTGTACTTGCCGTTGATGACGACCGAAGGAACGCTCTGGACGCGATAGCGCAGTACCAGGTCCTCGGCGCGCAGCAGCTGCGCATTCACCGTTTCCGAATTCCAGGCGCCGGCAAAGTCGGCGGCGCTGACGCCCTGCTGCGCCGCCCATGCCTGCCCGATGCGCAGCGACTCTGCGTCGCTCGCGCCGATCAGCGGATTGTGCTGCAGCTGGATGGTGTCGAAGGCCTTTTCGGCGAGCTCCGGCCGCCCGAGCGTGGTGAGCGTGTAGAAGAGCCGCGCGTGCGCGCGGTGCGGGATATCCCACACGACCGGCACGCGTACGAACACGATGTACGCGGGCTTGCCCTTCAGCCATGCCAAGATGGTGGGCTCGAGGGCGTAGCAGTGGGGACAGCCAAGCCACATGAACTCGATCACCTCCACCTTGCCCGGCTCGACACTCGTCGGCTGCTCCGGCACGACCGGATCGTAGTTGACGCCGGGCTTCCAGCGGCCGCCGGGCAGCTGCGCGTCCGCCGGCAGGGTCGCCATGCGCTCGAGTGACACGTCGCTGCTCTCGGGCTTCTCGTTGACGGCGCCGTTGGCGGATTCCTGCGCACTGATGGCCTGCTCGGTCTCGCTCTGCGCAGTGGCAGCGGCGGGGGGCGGTGTCGAGGGTGCGGCGGCGGCGGGGCCGGGCGCGTCCGCCGGGGCGGGCGCCGCAGCTGTGGGCGGCGTCGCGTGGCGCGAGCAGGAAGTGCAGCACGAAAGCCCCAGGACCAGGAGCGCTGTCAGCCCAAGGAGCCGCCTCATCGGATCAACGCATGCCCTGCACGTAGGACGCCACGTCGCGGATCTCCTCAGGTGTCAGGCGCTTGGCGAGCGTCAGCATCATCACGCTGTTGGGGTCCGAATGGGCGGCATCGGCTCCCGTGTAGCGCGCACCGCTCGCGTAGTCGTTGAGCTGCTTGATGACGTACACCGACTGCTGCGCGCGCAGCGCCGGGTAGCCCGCGGCGAGATTGCCGCGTCCCACCGGACCGTGGCACGCGACGCACGCCGGCACATTGCGCGCCGCATCGCCGCTGACATAGAGCGCCGCGCCCGCCTTCCAGTAGGAAGGATCGGCCTCGAGGCCGCTCGGCGTCTGCGCCTCGTAGTACACGGCCAGGTCGCTGATGTCCTGATCGCTCAACGCCGCCGCGAGCGGCTTCATGGTCGGATTGTCGCGCACGCCCGCGCGGAAGAGGTGCAGCTGCGCGGCGATGTACACCGCGCTCTGGCCGGCGAGACGCGGCCATTCGGGATTCACGCTGTTACCCTGCGGGCCGTGGCAGGCGCTGCAGAGCGCCGCTTTGGCCTCGCCGCTCGCCGCCTTGCCGGTGGTGAAGGGCGAGGCGGGCGCGGGCGCGGCGGCGGTCTGCGCGGCGGCGAGCGCCGGGGCGGCGAGCAGCGCCGCGATGGCGAGGCCCATCCAACCGACTCTGAGGGTGTTCGGCATTTTTCTGATTCCGGTCCGGTCCAGCAATGCGAGGGCGGCGGGATTGTACACTACCGTCCCGCGCGGTCCTTCGCGCCCAGGCGCGATGATTGTCCCCGGAAAATGAGCCGTTTTCAGCAGGCAGACTTTCTGATCAGTGCCGCCGCGCCGGCGCAGTTTCCGCCCGATGCGGGCGTCGAGGTGGCTTTCGCCGGGCGCTCCAATGCCGGCAAGTCGAGCGCCATCAACGCCATCACCCAGCGGCGCGGCCTCGCGCGCACCAGCAAGACACCGGGCCGCACGCGGCTGCTGAATTTCTTCGAGCTCGGGCCGCAACGCCGCCTGGTGGATCTGCCGGGCTACGGCTACGCGAGCGGCCCGGAGAGCGAGCGCCGCACCTGGGGGCCGCTGATCGATGCACTCAAGGAGCGCGCGAGTCTCGCCGGGCTGTTCCTCATCGTGGATGTGCGGCGCGGCTTCACCGAGGGCGACGAGGGGCTGCTCGCCTGGGCGGCCCCGGCGCAGCGTGTGCACGTGCTGCTCGCCAAGGCCGACAAGCTGAGCCGCGCCGAGGGGGCGCGCGCACTGCGGGCCGTCGCCACCGCGCTCGCGGGCCGGGCCACGGTGCAGCTGTTCTCGGCCCACGACGGGACCGGGATGCGGGACGCGCAGGAAACGCTCCTCGCCTGGCTCGAGCGCAAATAAAAAGCCCCGGCGGCTTTGGGGGCCGCCGGGGCAGACTAACCCGGCACAGGTCTCTATGAACCGGGCTATATACCCGCTCAGGGAGGGAAGCGGGGAGTGACTAGCACTCGATAAGTTAGATGCGGCCTGTCCGTCCGAGTTCCAGCGCGACTAGAAAAAAATCCCGTTTCAGATCATTAGTTTGCGTAACGACTTGTATCGTCCACGCCACAGCTCTCAAAGCAGATTCAGGAACACGCTGAGCGAGACCAGGTTGACGCCGCCGGTGTTGCGGATGCTGAAGTTCTCGTACTCGAGCCGCGCACCCACATTGCCGAAGCGCAGCTGCCCGCCGATGCCCCAGGCGAACTGGGTGCCGTTGTCGGAGAGCGAGAAGAACCCGGCGGGAGTCTGGAACGTGGTGCCACCACTCTGTGTCCAGCGCGCCACCCCCACTTTGCCGAAGACGTCGAGGTACGGCACCGGGATCGGCACGTAGCCCACCGCGTAGCCCGCGAAGGCCTTGTAGTCGAGATGCGTGGTGTTGGTGCCCTGACCCGCGATGATCGTGGTGACGTTCTGGCTGCCGAGATCCATGTACTCGGCTTCGACGGCGAACAGGCTGATCGGCCGCACGCCGGCCCAGACCTTCCAGTTGGTGCTGCTGAGATTGGAATTGGTCGCGGCGATGTCGCGCAGGTCGTCGTTGGTGAGGCCGGCGCCGATGTAAAGAAGACCGTTGTCCGCGTAGGCGGCGCCGGCGGCGAGCGTCAGCGCGAGTGCGAGCAGTAGTTTTCGCATACGGATCCTCGTCGGTGTGGTGGAGCGCCGCAGCGCGCTCCGCGTGGGTGCAGTGTATCGCCTGCCCCGCGGGCGCGTGCTGCGAGAGCGTTAGAAAATGTTGAGGTACGCCTCGAGCGACACGATGTTCGCGCCGTTGGTGTTCGGGATCCTGAAGTTCTCGTACTCGAGCCGCGCGCCGACGTTGCCGAAATGCACCTGGGTGCCGACGCCCCAGGCGAAGTCCGTGCCGTTGGTCGAGAAGGATCCGGGCACCAGCGTGGTGATTGAGCTGCCGTTGAGGGTCCAGCGCGCGAGCCCGGCCTTGCCGAAAACGTCGAGGAACGGCACCGGGATCGGCAGGAAGCCCACGGCATAGCCGGCGAAGGCCTTGGCATCCGAGTGGTCGCTCGTGGTCACGAAGGTGCTGGTCTGGCTGCCGAGGTCGAGATAGTCGGCCTCGAAGGCGATGACACTGAGCGGCCGCACGCCGAGAAACACCTTCCACGCGGTGCTGTCGATGTCCGGAAAGCTGGTGCCGGCGTTGGCGATGTCGCTCACCTTGTCCTTGGAGATGCCGGCGCCGAGATAGAACATGCCGTCGTCGGCGAAGGCGCTGCCGCCGCTGAGCAACAGTGCGCTCGCAAGCAGAAATCTGCGCATGCGGGAATCTCCTCCTTAACTACCCGCTCCTTTCCTAACACAATCCCCGCGCGCACGGTGTCTGTTGCCGCGCGGCGACAGGCTCGCAGAAGTTCCGTTCAGTGCGCCTCGTCCCAGTTGACGCCCGTGCCCACATCCACCCGCAGCGGCACCGTGAGGGTCGCGGCATTCACCATGCGCTCGCGCACGGCGCGCGTCACTTCCTCGACCGCCGCGCTTTGTACCTCCAGCACGAGCTCGTCGTGCACCTGCATGATGAGCCGCGCCGGGGCATCGGCACGGCGGCACCAGGCGTCCACTTCGATCATCGCGCGCTTGATGATGTCGGCCGCGGTGCCCTGCATCGGCGCGTTGATGGCGCTGCGCTCGGCGTACTGGCGCATCTGGGCGTTGCCGGAGCGGATGTCCGGGAGGTACAGCCTGCGGCCGAACACCGTCTCGACATAGCCGCGCTCGCGCGCCTGAACGCGCGTCTGGTCCATGAAGCGCTTGACGCCGGGGTAGCGCTGGAAATAGCGCTCGACGTAGCTCTGCGCCGCGCCGCGCTCGATGCCGAGGTTGCGCGCGAGTCCGAAGGGCGACATGCCGTAGATGAGCCCGAAGTTGATCACCTTGGCGGTGCGGCGCTGGTCGGGCGAGACCGCATCGAGCTCGACGCCGAACACCTCGGCGGCGGTCGCCTGGTGCACGTCGCGGTCCTCGGCGAACGCGGCGCGCAGGCTTTCATCGCCCGAGAGGTGCGCCATGATGCGCAGCTCGATCTGCGAGTAGTCGGCCGCGAGCAGCACACAGCCCGCGGGCGCGATGAACGCCTGGCGGATGCGTCGCCCCTCGGGCCGGCGGATCGGGATGTTCTGCAGGTTCGGATCCACGGACGACAGCCGCCCGGTGGCGGCGACCGCTTGCGCGTAGTTGGTGTGGATGCGGCTGGTGCGCTCGTTCACCTGCTCGGGGAGCTTGTCGGTGTAGGTGGACTTGAGCTTGGCGAGCGCGCGGTACTCGAGCACGATGCGCGGCAGCGGGTAGTCCGCGGCCAGTTCCTCCAGCACATCCTCGGCGGTCGAGGGCTGACCGGTGGGCGTCTTGCGCCGCACCGGCAGCTGCAGCCGCTCGAACAGGATCTGCTGCAGCTGCTTCGGCGACTCGATGTTGAATTCGTGGCCGGCCTCGCGGTGGGCCGCGAGCAGCAGCTCCTGCAGCTGCCGGGCAAACTCGCGGCTCTGGGTCCGCAGCCGCTCGCGATCGACGAGCACGCCGTGGTGCTCCATGGCGAGCAGCACCGGGACCAGCGGCTGCTCGCACTCGCGGTAGAGCTGCGCCAGCTGCGGCACCGTCTCGAGCTGCGCCCACAGCGCCTGATGCAGCCGCAGCGTCACGTCGGCGTCCTCGGCGGCGTACTCGGCGGCCTTGTCCACCGGCACCTGGTCGAAGGAGATCTGCCTGGCGCCCTTGCCGGCGACGTCCTCGAAGCGGATGGTGTCGAGCCCGAGATAGCGCTTGGCGTCGGAGTCCATGTCGTGGTTGGTGGCGACGCTGTTCCACACGTAGGACTCGAGCATGGTGTCGAAGCGCATGCCGGCGAGGGTGATGCCGGCGTTGAGCAGCACGTGCGCGTCGTACTTGAGGTTGTGCCCGATCTTGCCGTGCGCCGCGCTCTCGAGCAGCGGCTTGAGTGCCGCCAGCACCTGGTCGCGGTCGAGCTGCTCCGGCGCGCCGGGGTAGACGTGGCCGAGCGGCACGTAGGCAGCCTTCCCCGCCTCGACGGCGAAGGACACGCCGACGATCTCGGCGCGCATGTAATCGAGACTCGTGGTCTCGGTGTCGAAGGCGAACAGCTCCGCGTCGGTGAGCGCGGCGAGCCAGCGCTCGAGATCCTCCCAGCGCGTGACGGTCTCGTAGCGGCGCTCGATTTTGTCCGGCGCGCTCGCCGGCGTTGCGCCAGCGGCCGCGTCGGCCGACGGCGCGGTCGTGGGGAGGGCGGCGGAGCTGTGTGCCTCGGGCGCGGTCCCCTCGCTCCCCTCGAGCGCGCGCAGCTGCGCACGCAGCTCGAAGCGCGTGTAGAGCTCGCGCAGCTTCGCCGTATCGGCGGCGCCGGGCCTGAGCTCGGCGAGCGACAGCGGCAGATCGAGGTCGGTGCGGATGGTCGCGAGGCGGCGCGACAGCTCGAGCGTCGCGAGCCCGAGGCGCAGGTTCTCGCCCACCTTGCCGGGTACCTCGGCACGGTGCTCGATGAGGTTGTCGACGCTGCCGTACTGCGCCAGCAGCTTCGCGCCGGTCTTCGGCCCCACCTTGTCGATCCCGGGGATGTTGTCGGAGCTGTCGCCGACGAGGGCGAGGTAGTCGATGATCTGCTCGGGGTAGACGTCGAACTTGAGCTTGACGCCCTCGCGATCGAGCACCGTGTTGGTCATGGTGTTGATGAGCGTGGTCGAGCCGTCGACCAGCTGCGCCATGTCCTTGTCGCCGGTCGAGATGAGCACGCGGTGTCCGGCGGCCGCGGCACGCCGCGCCAGCGTGCCGATCACGTCGTCCGCCTCGACCCCCGGCACGCGTAAGAGCGGCAGCCCCTGCGCGGCGATGATCTCGAGGAGCGGCGCGACCTGCGAGCGCAGGTCGTCCGGCATCGCCGGGCGCTGCGCCTTGTACTCGGTGAAGAGCTCGTCCCGGAAGGTGCGCCCCGGCGCGTCGAACACCACGGCGACGTGCTCCGGGTGATAGTCCTTCAGGAACTTCTGCAGCATGTTGAGCACGCCGAGCAGCGCCCCGGTCGGCTCGCCGCGCGAGCTGGTGAGCGGCGGCAGGGCGTGGAACGCCCGGTAGACATAGGAGGAGCCGTCGACGAGGACCAGGTCGGGGGGCGTCATGAAGGGGGTGCTGCCAGAAGCGGGCCGCGAGTATAACGGACGGCATCCGGTCACAGTCCGCGGGGGCCGGTCAACCGTCCGCCCGCCTGGCGCGCTATACAGGGCATCGCGTGCTCAGGCGGCTCGAGGTATGCAGCAGCTCGGCTCCACTATTGCGCTCAATCGCTTCGGCCTCGGCGCTCGCCCGGGCGAGCTCGCCTCGATCGGCGGCGACGGGCGTGACTGGCTGCGCGCGCAGCTGACGCACGCGGCGCCGGCCGTCGGCGCGGGATCGCTCGCGACTACGGCGCAGCTGCTCGGTCAGGCCTTTGCGCTGCAGCGTGAGATTCAGGCGGAGCGCCGCTCGGGCGCCGCCGTTCAGCAGAAGCTGCCGCAGTTCCTGAAACCCATCTACACCGCCGAAGCGACCGCGCGCTTCCAGCAGGCCGTGACCACCGACCGCCCGTTCGTCGAGCGCCTGACGCAGTTCTGGAGCAACCACTTTGCGGTTTCGGTCGACAAGCAGTACATGGCCGGGCTCGCCGGCGGCTTCGAGCGCGAGGCGATCCGGCCGTACGTGCTCGGAAATTTCGGCGACCTGCTGGTCGCCGCCGAGATGCACCCGGCGATGCTCGTGTATCTCGACAACCACCTGTCGGTGGGGCCGCATTCGACGGCGGCACTGCGCGCCAGCATCCGGCGGCGCGGCGAGCGGCGCGTGGGCCTCAACGAGAATCTCGGCCGCGAGATCCTCGAGCTCCACACGCTCGGCGTCGGCGGCGGCTACACCCAGGCCGACGTCACCGCCTTCGCCACCGTGATCACCGGCTGGTCGGTGGGCGGGGGCAACGGGCTCTTCGCCAGCGGCCCGGCGGGCCGCTTCGTGTTCCGTCCCGACAATCACGAGCCCGGCACGGCGACCGTGCTCGGCCGGCAGTACCGGGACTTGGGCTACGAGCAGGGCATGCTGGTGCTCAACGATCTGGCGCAGCACCCCTCCACCGCCCACCACATCGCGGTGAAGCTGGCGCGGCATTTTGTCGCCGACGATCCGCCGCCGGCGCTCGTCGAGCGTCTCGCGCACGCGTTCATCGAGTACGGCGGCAATCTGCCGGCGGTGTACCGCGTGCTGATCGACAGCCCCGAGGCGTGGCAACCGCCGCTCGGCAAGTACAAGACGCCGAGCGATTTCATCGTCTCGAGCTACCGCGGACTGTCGCTCCCGGTGGAGGCGGGCAAGGGGCCGCTCGCCCCCTTCGAGCTCCTCGGCCAGCGCACCTGGCAGCCGGGGTCGCCGGCCGGCTGGCCCGACGCGAGCGCCGACTGGGACGGTGCCTCGGCACTCCTCAAGCGTCTCGAGTGGGCGGATGCGGTCGGGGCTAAGCTCGGCAGCCGCCGCGATGCCGCCGAGCTCGCCCCGCAGCTGCTCGGCGCGAACCTGACCGATGCCACCGGCACGGCGCTGCGGCGAGCGGCCACGGGCGCTCAGGCGGTGACGCTGCTGCTCGCCGCGCCCGAGTTCATGCGCCGCTAGCCGGAACGAGGTGATCAAGTCATGTCAATCATGAAGCGTCGCGAATTCCTGCATCTCGGAGCACTCGCCGCGGGCGGCACACTCGTGACCTCGCGGCTGTGCTTCGCTCGCGCTGCGAGCGCCCCGCGCGCGCGCTTCGTGCTGGTGATCCTGCGCGGCGCACTCGACGGGCTGGCCGCCGTGCCGCCCTGCGGCGACCGCGACTACGCGCATCTGCGCGGCGAGTTCGCGCTGCGCGCCCCGGGCGAGCCGAAGGGCGCGCTGCCGCTCGATGGTTTCTTTGGCCTGCACCCCTCGCTCGCCTTCCTCGGACAGTCGTACGCGGCGCGCGAGCTCGTGGTGTTCCACGCCGCGGCGAGCCCCTACCGCGAGCGCTCGCACTTCGACGGCCAGGACGTGCTCGAGAACGGCACGCCGACCGCGCACGCCTCGCAGAGCGGCTGGCTCAACCGCGCGCTGGCGCAGGTGCCGGGCGAGCGGCGGCGCGAGGCGGGCGTGGCGTTGGGCCAGAACGTACCGCTGGTGATGCGTGGCCCGGCTGAAGTCGCCTCGTGGTCGCCGTCGAAGCTCTCCGGCCTCGACGACGACACACTCGCGCGCATCACCGATCTTTACTCGAAGGATCCGGTGCTGTCGGTGCGTCTCGCGGATGCGCTCATGGCGGACTCGATCGTCGCCGGTAGCGGCGCCGCGACCGCGGAGACCCAGATGGCTGCGGGTTCGGGTTCGCCCGCCGCACCGACGATGGCCGCGCCGGCAGCGGCGGCCACGGCGCAGGGCCCCCAGGCGCCGCGCCCGCAGGCGCCGCCGCAGTACGCCGAGATCGTGCGCGCGGCTGCGGGGTTCCTGCGCCAGGAGGACGGTCCGCAGGTCGCGGTATTCGACACCACGGGCTGGGATACGCACGCCAACGAGGGCGGCGCCGAAGGCCAGCTCGCCGGGCGGCTCGCGGCGCTCGACAAGGGACTCGCGACGCTCAAGACCGAGCTCGGCGCCACGTGGAAGGACACGGCGGTCCTCGCCGTCACGGAGTTCGGGCGTACCGCGGCGATCAACGGCACGCGCGGCACCGATCACGGCACCGGGACGATGTCAGTGCTCGTCGGCGGTGCGGTCGCCGGCGGGCGCGTGGTGGCCGACTGGCCGGGCCTCTCCGCGCGCGCGCTCTACCAGGGGCGCGATCTCATGCCGACGCTCGACCTGCGCTGCGTGCTGAAGGGCGTGCTCGAAGAGCATCTGGGGGTTCCCGCGCGCGCGCTCGACACGACGGTGTTTCCGGACAGCGAGCGGGCGCGGGCGTTGCGCGGGCTGGTGCGAACCTGAAGCCGCGCCGACCCGCCGCTCACTTCGGCGGCGGCTGCGGGTCCTGGTCCTTGTCGTTCGGTTTCGGCGCGGGCGCAGTTTGCGGTGCTGCCGGTTGTGCCGCGGGCGGTGCCGGTTGTGCGGCGGCGGGTGTCGCGGGCGTGGCGCTTTCAGCCGGGGCCGTCGCCACCTTCTTCGCATTCCTGTCCGGCAGGTAGAGCGGACCTTTCTGGCCGCAACCGCCGGCCGCGAGTGTCATCGCCAGCATGACGGGCAGCCAGGCGCGCTTCATACGTACATCGGCCGCTTGTCGCGCAGCGCCAGCCAGCCGCGCGCCACGCGGTAGATGATCCAGATCGCGAGCGCCCAGTGACCGAGGATGAAGAGCGGGATACCGATCAGGATCAGCATCAGCGGCACCGTCACCGCCCAGATGACGATGCTCCAGAGTACGGCGTACCAGAAGGTGCGGATCTGCCACTGGAAGTGCGACTCGAGATAGGTGCCGTGAGTCGCCGAGCGGCGCGCGTAGTTCATGATCACCGCGACGATCGAGGGCAGTCCCCAGATGAAGGCACCGACCACCGCGTGGAAGGTGGTGAGGCCGATCAGTACCGAGAGCGAGTGCAGCGCGTAGATGACATTGGTGTAGCTGACGAGCGCCTCATCGACCCGTGGTGCTTCGGCGGTCATCGGCGGTGTGCTGTCGTCAGGCATGACTCTTGGCTCCCCGGGGGATCAGGCGCCCGTGGTGTACATCGCGCGCTGGTCCTTGAGGCCCATCCAACCGCGCGCCACGCGGTAGACGATCCAGCCCGACAGCGCGAGGCGCCCGGCGGCATAGAGCGGAATGCCGACCAGGCTGATGAAGAGCGGCCATTTGAGCGACCAGGTGACGAACGCCCAGAGCGCCGCGTACCAGAAGGTACGGATCTGCCACTGGAAGTGCGACTCGAGCCAGGTGCCATGCGCCGCATCGCGGCGCATGTAGTTCATGATCACCGCGATGATGGACGGCAGCCCCCACACGAAGCTCGCCGCGACCGAGCGCCACGTCGTGAGTCCGATCAGCACCGAGAGCGAGTGCAGCGCGTAGATGACGTGGGTGTAGCTGACCAGCGACTCATCGGCACGCGCCGGCGCGGGCGCCGTGGCCATGGACGGACTTGCGGTGTCGGACATGACTCACCTCTTCTTCTTCGATCTTACGGCTTGCCGCGCCGCTCGACCACGGCCATGGTCAGCCGCGAGACGCACACCAGCCGCTCCTGTTCGTCGCGAATCTCAATATGCCATACGTGGCTGGTCCTGCCGATGTGGAAGGGCCGGGCCGTTGCGATGACGAGACCGGACGAGATGCTGCGCAGGTGGTTGGCATTGATGTCCTGGCCGAACGCCATGTAGTTGGGATCGACGCACAGCATCGCGGCGAGGCTCCCCACTGTCTCGGCGAGCGCCACCGAGGCGCCGCCGTGCAGCACGCCGAAGGGCTGGTGGGTGTGCTCGTTCACCGGCATGGTCGCGCGGAGGAAGTCGGCGCCGATCTCGGTCACGCGGATGCCGAGGTAACCGGGGAGCGTGCGGCTGCCTCTTTCATTGAGCTCCGCCGGAGTCGCCACGGTGCGCCAGATGCTCATGGAGCTAGTCTAGCGGTTCGCGCGCTGGCAATCTTCGCCCCCATGAGTGAGCTCGCCTTTGCGCCGCCTCCGCCGCCGGCCGTGGCCATCGAGGGCGGCGGGCGCTTCCCGGTCCACCGCATCTACTGCGTCGGCCGTAACTACGCCGACCACGTGCGCGAGATGGGCTCGCAGCCGACGCTGCCGTTCTTCTTCATGAAGCCCGCGGACGCGCTGGTGGCCAACGGCGTGCCGATTCCTTACCCGCCGCGGACCGCCAACCTGCAGTACGAAATGGAGCTGGTGGTGGCGATCGCGGTCCCCGGCCGCAACATCGCGCCCGCGGAGGCGCTCGGCTATGTGTTCGGCTACGCCGCGGGCATCGATCTCACGCGCCGCGACCTGCAGGCGGCCGCCAAGGAGAACCGTCTGCCCTGGGACGCCGGCAAGGGCTTCGATCACTCGGCGCCGGTGGCCGCGATCCGCCCGGCCGCCCGCGGCCACCTGTCACGCGGTCGCATCTGGCTTACCGTGAACGGCGAGACGCACCAGGACTCCGATCTCTCTTACATGCTCACCGGCGTGCCGCAGCTGATCGCCGAAGTTTCGACGCTCTACGAGCTCAAGGCGGGGGATCTGCTCTTCACCGGTACGCCCGCGGGCGTTGGCGCGGTGCAGCCCGGCGACCGCATCGAGGGCGGCGTCGAGGGGCTCGAGGTGCTGCGCACCACCATCGCCGCGCCGGTCTGAAGGCGGTCACATGAAGCTCCATCATTATTACCGCAGCTCCGCCTCCTACCGGGTGCGCATTGCGCTGAGCCTGAAGGGCCTCGCCTACGACACAGTGGCGATCGATCTGAAGCCCGCCGTCAACGCGCAGCGCTCGGCGCAGTTTCTGAGACTGAACCCCGAAGGCCTGGTGCCGGTGCTCGAGGACGGCGCCGTGACGCTCACCCAGTCGCTCGCCATCATCGAGTATCTCGATGAGACGCACCCGCAGCCGCCGCTTCTGCCGCGCGCTCCCGAGGCGCGCGCCCGCGTGCGTGGGCTCGCGCTGGTGGTGGCCTGCGAGATGGCGCCGCTCAACAACAGCGGCGTGCTGAACTATCTCAGGGGCGCGCTCGCCCTGAACGAGGCCACGGTGAACGCCTGGTACGCGCAGTGGATCGCGCGCGGCTTCGGGGCACTCGAGAAGGAAGTGGCGGCGACGAGCGGCGACGGCCGCCACATGTTCGGCACCACCGTCACCCTCGCCGACGTGCTCCTCGTGCCGCAGATGTACAACGCGCGCCGCTTCCAGTGCGACCTCGCGCCGTATCCACGCTTGCGCGGCATCTGCGCGCATCTCGAGTCGCTGCCCGCGTTCGCGCGCGCGGTGCCGGAAGCGTTCGAGAGCGCTTAAGCCGCGGGCCGCCGCACGAATGCGACGTAGCCGGCGAGGAATGCCTTCAGCTGCTCCTCGATCGCCGCATCCTTGAGGTTTCCGGTCTCATCGAACACCGCGGCGGCCCGCGATACCTGCAGCCGCCCGCCGCTCCAGAACTGCGCGCCGAGCGTGCGCAGCACCGGCAGCCACGCCGCCTGCGAGAGGATCGTGCCAAAGCCGCCGGGCGAGGCGCCCATCACAGCGAACGGCCGCCCGCCGAACACCCGCCTGGCGTCGGTGTTGGGGCGCGACAGCCAGTCGATGGCGTTCTTGAACACCCCCGGGATGCTGTTGTTGTACTCGGGTGTCACCAGCAGCACGCCCTGGGCCGCGACCACCGCTTCTTTCAGCTGGCTGACCGCCGCCGGGATCCCCTGCGCCTCGACGTCGCCGTCGTAGAGCGGAATGCCGCGGATGCTCGCCACCTCGAGCACCGAGTCATCGGGCATGAGACGCGTCGCGGCGCGCAGCAGCGCCGAGTTGTACGAGCCGCGCCGCAGGCTCCCGGAGATGCCGAGCAGTTTCACCATGGCGTCAGCTCCGTAGTTTCGCCGCGACCAGGCGATAGGCGTCGCGGAACGGGATGCCCTCGCGTACCGCCAGGCGGTTGGCTTCCTCGGCGGCGTGGATGGCGGGATCGAGGCGGATGGCGGCGGGATTGAACCGCAGCGCCGCGATCGCGGGCGGCAGGATCGCGAGCGTCTCGCGCGCGAGGTCGATGGCGCGGAACAGCGGGAACTTGATGAGCTGCAGGTCGCGCTGGTAGCCCGAGGGGAGCTTGGCGCACACGGCGAGCGCCTCGGTGAGACAGCCGAGCGCGGTGGCCGAGCGGCCGCGAATGAGCTCGAACACGTCGGGATTTCTCTTCTGCGGCATGATCGAGGAGCCGGTGGTGAAGCCCTCGGGCAGCCTCAGGAAGCCGAATTCCTGCGTGGCGTAGAGCAGCACGTCGGCGGCGAAGCGCGCCAGGTCCTGCATGAGGAGCGTGATCTCGAAGAGCAGCTGCGCTTCGGCCTTGCCGCGCGAGAGCTGCACGGCGGTGACTGGCTCCTGCACCGAGGTGAACCGCAGCGCCTCAGCGGTCGCCTCGCGGTCGATCGCCAGTCCCGGCGTGCCGTAGCCGGCCGCCGAGCCGAGCGGACTACGCGCCAGGCGCCGTGCCACGTCCCCGAGCCCCTCGGCATCGTCGCGCAGCTCCGCGGCGAAGCCGCCCGCCCACAGCGGCACCGAGCTCGGCATGGCCTGCTGCATGTGGGTGTAGCCCGGGAGCGCCGTGGCCGCCTCGCGCACCCCGAGCTCATCCAGCGCGTCCGCGACCGCGACCGCGCCGCCGCTCAAAGTACCGAGCACATCGCGCAGATAAAGGCGGATCGCGGTGAGCACCTGGTCGTTGCGCGAGCGTCCGAGGTGGATGCGCGCGCCGGCGACCCCGACGCGCTCGGTGAGCCGCCGCTCGAGCGCGGTCTGGCCGTCCTCGTCGGCGAGCTCGACGCGCCATTCGCCGCGCGCGTGTTCGGCGCCGAGGGCCTGCAGCCCGGCGCGGATTGCGTCGAGGTCATCGAGCGAGAGCAGCTCCTGCCCGTTGAGCATCTCGGCGTGCGCGATCGAGGCGCGCACGTCGTAGGCCACCAGGCGGTCGTCGAGCGTGTAGTCCTCGCCGGCCGTGTAGCGCAGCACGCGCTCATCGAGCGGCGCGCCCTTGTCCCACAGGCGCCTCATGAGGCGCTCTGCTGCTCGGCCGGGCTGAGCGCGTTGACGTCGGCGACGATCAGCGTGCCGGTGCCCTCGTTGGTGAACACTTCGCCGAGGATGCCCTCGGGCGCGCGGTACGACACTACGTGCACGCGCCGCACGCCGCCGCGGATCGCGTCCTCGATCGCCTTGACCTTCGGCAACATGCCGTCGGCGATCTGGCCGGCCTCGCGCATGCGCTTCAGGCCCGCGAGGTCGGTATAGGAGACGAGCGAGCCCAAGTCGGTGAGGTTTCCGAGGATGCCCGGCGTGCCGGTGCACAGAATCAGCTTCTCGGCGCCGAGCGCCGCGCCGAGCGCCGCCGCCACGGTATCGGCGTTGATGTTGAGGAGCGTGCCGGACTCGTCCGCCGACAGCGGGCTCACCACCGGCATGAGGCCGTTGTCGAGCAGCTTCTTCAGCACCGTCGTGTCGACCCTGTCGATGTCACCGACGAAGCCGAAGTCCACCGGCTCGCCGCCGGCGGCGAGGCGCATCGGCGGGCGCTTGTGGGCGCGCACCAGGCCCGCGTCCACGCCGCTGATGCCGACCGCGTCGATATCGAGGTCGCGGCACATGGCGAGCACACGGGTGTTGATGAGGCCGTTGAGCACCATCGCGGTGACGTCGATCGAGCGCGCATCCGTCACGCGCCGCCCCTCGACCATGCGCGTCGGCACTCCGAGCGCCTCGGACAGCTCGGAGAGCTGCGGGCCGCCGCCGTGCACCAGCACTACGCGCACCCCGAAGTAGTGCAGGATCCCGATCTGCTCGACCAGCGCGCGTGTGGTGGCGTCGTCGGCGAACACCCCGCCGCCGGCCTTCACGACGAAGGTCTTGCCCTTGTACATGCGGATGTAGGGCGCGGCGCTCTTCAGGGCGCTGATGGCGAGAGTCTGGTCGCTGCGATGCAAGATCATTGGGGGTATCCCTGGTCGGTCAGGACTTGAGCAACTCGTGCAGCACCGCGATCTGCGCCGTCAGGCGGTTGGCGGCTTCGCGCTGCACGGCGCTGCGCGGGCCGTCGAGCACCTCATCCGCAATCGCGGTATTGCGCCGTACCGGCAGGCAGTGCATCACGCGGCACTCGGGCGCGGTGCGCGCGAACCAGTCGTTGCGCACGCACCAGCCGGTGAGTGCGCCGCGCAGTCTGGCATCGCCCGCCGTGTCGCCGTAGCAGGCGGTGGCGCCCCATTCCTTGACGTAGAGGATGTCGGCGCCGGTGAGCGCCTCGTCGCGGTCGCTGGTCTCGCGCAGAGTGCCGCCGGAATGGACGGCGGCGCGGCGCGCACGCTCCATGACCGGCTCGGGCAGCGCGAAGCCGTCGGGTCGCAGCACGATCACCTCCATGCCGCGCAGGCACGCCATGTGCACCGCCGCGGCTGGCACCGCCAGCGGCAGCGCGCGCGGGTGCCACGCCCACGACAGCACGAAGCGCCCGGCACGCGGCACGGCGAGGTCGTCCATGGTCTTCCAGTCGGCGAGCGCCTGGCAGGGATGATTGAGCGCCGACTCGAGGTTGATGAGCGGTTTCTCGGTGAGCTCCGCCATGGAGTTGAAGGTGGTTTCGGCGAGATCGCTGGCGAGGTCGCGCCCCTCCGCGAACACGCGGATGCCGAGCGCGTCGCAGTAGCTCCCGAGCGCCGGGATCGCCTCGCGCACGTGCTCGGCGGCGGCGCCGTCCATGACCGCGCCGCGGCGCGTCTCGAGCACCCAGCTGCCGTGCCCCGGGTTGATGACGAAGGAGTTGCCGCCGAGGCGCGCCATCGCCGCCTGGAAGGAGGCGAGCGTGCGCAGTGAGGGATTGAAGAACAGGAGCCCGAGGATCTTGCCGGCCAGCGCCCGCGGCTCCGGCTGCCGCTCGAGGCGCCGCGCGAGCTCGAGGAGCGACAGCACCTCTTCGCGGCTGAAATCGCCGAGATCGAGGAAGCGCTTCACGGGTCGAGGTCCTTGAGCGCATCGCGCAGCACGTCGACGTGCTGCTCCTCGAGGATGTACGGCGGCAGCAGGCGCACCACCTGGGGGTCGCTCGAGGTGCCGGTGAGGATGCCGCATTCGAGGAGCTCGGCCTGGATCGCCTTCGCCGGCCGCGTGGTACGCAGGCCCAGCAGCAGTCCCTCGCCCTGCACGGCGGTGACGGGACCCGCGACGCAGGTGCGGCGGATGTAGCTGCCCAGACGCCGCACGCGGTCCATCAGCCGCTGCTCGCGGATCGCCGCCAGCACCGCGTTGACCGCGGCGCAGGCCATCGGGCCGCCGCCGAAGGTGGTGCCGAGGGACTCGGGTTTGAGGGACGCCGACACCATCGGGTTCATGAGGAGCGCGGCCACCGGGAAGCCGTTGCCGAGCGACTTGGCGGTCGTGAGCATGTCGGGGCGCACGCCGTAGAGGTTGGCGGCGAAGGGCTCGCCGGTGCGCCCCATGCCGCATTGCACCTCGTCGAAGACGAGCAGCGCGCCCACCTCGTCGCAGCGCGCGCGCAATGCCGCGAGGAACGCCGCTCCGAGCGGCACCGCGCCCGCGAGCCCCTGTACCGGCTCGACGATCACCGCGGCGGTGTCGGTGGTCACATGCTCGGCGACGGCGCCGCTCGCGCCGCGCGGGATGAAGCTGACGTCGAACGGTGTGCGTGGAAACCCGTACCACTTCGCCTGCGCGCCCCAGGTGACGGCACCGGCCGCGGCGGTGCGCCCGTGAAAGCCGCCCTCGATGGCGGCGACGTGCGCGCGGCCGGTCATGCGCAGCGCGACCTTCAAGGCGTTCTCGTTCGCCTCGGCGCCGCTGTTGACGAAGAAGACGCTGCTGAAGGGGAGCTTGGAGAAGCGCACCAGGCGCCGGGCCGCCTTGGCGCGCACCTGCATGGCGACCGCGTTGCTCTGGAACTGGCACAGTTGCGCCTGGGCGGCGAGCGCCGCGGTCCAGCCGGGGTGCGCGTAGCCCAAGGCCGCGACCGCATGTCCGCCGTAGAGGTCCAGTATCCGCTCGCCGCGCGTGTTCATGAGCCACACGCCGGAGGCGGAGGCGACCTCGACCGGATACTGCGCAAACACCTGCGCCTGGAAATCACGCGCCGCCGGGGCCTTGAGCGCGGTGCGCGGCGGCGCCTTGAGGGCCGCGCGGCTGCCGCTCGCAGAGGTGCTCTTCTTCGCCATGACTCCTCTTTCAGGTCCAGCCCGGCGGCGGTTGCGTGAGCCCCGTGCTCTCCGGGAGTCCGAGCAGGCGGTTCATCCACTGCACCGCGCCGCCGGCGGCGCCCTTGACGAGATTGTCGATGGCGCACATGACGGCGACAGTGCGGCCGTCGGCGGCCGCCGTGAGGTGCGCGTAGTTGCTGGCGGCGACTTCCTTGACGTGCGGCGCGCGCTCACTCACCCGTACGAACGGCGCGCGGGCGTAGTACTCCTGGAGCGCGCCGCGGGCCTGGCTCCCGTCGAGTGCGCGCGTGAGGCGCGCCTGCACCGTGACATGAATGCCGCGCGCGAACGGACCCGAGTGCGGCACGAAGGCGAGCTGCGTCTCGACGCCGCTCGCCGCGCGTGCGCAGGCGACGATCTCCGGCGCGTGGCGGTGCTGCAGGGCGTTGTAGCCGTAGAGATCGCCGTGGCGCAGCGGATGGTGCGTACCCTCGACCGGCTTGCGCCCCGAGCCCGTGCTGCCGGTGACGCCGCTCACGTAGAGGTCCGGCTCGATGAGGCCGAGGGTGAGCAGCGGCACCGCGGCGAGCAGTACCGCGGTGGCGAAGCAGCCGGGGTGGGCGACGTGCGCCGTGGGAGCTGCAGCGAGGTGCTCAGGGATGGCACAGCTGAATTCCGCGAGGCGCGCAGGAGCCCCGTGCGCATGGCCGTAAACGCGCGCGTAGGCCTCCGCGGAGGCGTAGCGGAAGTCCGCGGAGATGTCGACCACGCGCGCCGCGGTCCCCGTGCGCGCGCACGCGCCGAGTACCTGATCGATCAAGCCCGCGGCGACCCCGTGCGGCGCGGCCGAGAACACCGCCGCGCGCGGCGTCTCGGCGAGGAGTTTCGTCACCTCCCCGAGTGTGCGGAAGCGTGTCTCGGGGTAGGCCGAGACGAGATGCGGGAACGCGCCCGCCACCGGCTCCCCCGGCGAGCCGTCCGACAGCACCGCGAGGAGCTCGAGCTGCGGATGACCCGCGATGAGCCGCAGCAGTTCCCCGGCCACGTAGCCGGTGCCCCCGAGCACCACGGCGGGCGTGCGCGCAGCGGCGGTGCGGCTCTCGCTCATGCAGCCGCCGCCGCCTGTAGTCCGAGCGCCTCGATGACGCGGTCGCCGAGCTCGGCCGCCGAGCCGATGGCGTTGAATGCCGACACGCCCATCTGTCTGGTGATGATCTCGACACCGACCTGGTTGTCGGTGCAGGGTCCCGTGACCACGCACGGCTCGATGCCGAAGCGCTCGCGCAGGAGTTTCACGCCGCCCCAGGCCGCCACCGGATCGTTGGCCGAGAGCACCACGCCGGTGAGCGCGGTGCGGATGTCGGGGCACTCGAGGATCGCGTCCACTCCGTAGGTGCCGAGGATGCCGTCGCCGAGCTCGAATACCAGCACGTCGGGCTTGCCGGTGGCGAGCTCGGTGAGCATGGTGCGGGTGAGCGCCGGGCCGTTGGCGCGCGTCGTCGTGACGACGCCGAGGTCGGTGAAGATCGCGCAGCGGCGCGCGCCCGCGTCCTCCATCGCGAGGATGTCGCGGCGCAGCGATACGCCGGTCGCCTTGAAGGCATCGACGGTGAGGCCGCGATGACGCATGCGCGAGATGATGGCGCAGGCGGCGGCGGTCTTGCCGGCCTCCATGCAGCTGCCGGCGAGTGCCACGACCGGCACACCGCGCGTCTCGAGGGGCGCGGACGTATCGAGGCGCTTGTAGCCGGCGCGCGCCGGCACGCCGATGCGTTCGCCGAGGTAGGGGAAGTTGAGCGCCACGCCGAGCACGCGGCAGTCGAACGGCTTGCCTTTCTCCGGGTTGATCGAGTCGCACACCCCGAGCACGCCGCCGATGTTGAGCATCTGGATGATGTCGCCGGGCTTGACCGACTCGGGCACGTGGCCCGAGTAGCCGAACAGCGCCTGGCGGTGGCCGAGCGCGCCCGCGACGATATCGCCCTTGCCGACTTTCGCCATGCGGCCGCTGACGAGCTCGAGCGTGTTGTAGGTCGACTTGTTGTTGAGCACCTCGACCACCACCACCACGCCCTCCTCGGCGGGGATGTCGGCGGCGATGCGCACCTCGTGCGACAGGCCGCACGCCTGGGTGACGGAGGCGAGCTTGTCGACGATGACGCTGCGCATGCTCACCATGTCATGGCTCCTGCGCGGCGCGCTCGCCGGCCCGGGTATAGAAGACGCCCGGGAGCGAGACGATGCGCGAGAAGCCGAGCGCGTCGGTCGCCGACCACTCGCCCGCGGCCTCGCCGTACACGCCGCGCGAGGCGGCCATGAGCGAGTAGGGCGACTCGACCCCCTCGACGAACACGCTGCCCGTCGCAAGCTTCACGTGCACCTGACCGGTGACGCGCTGCTGCGAGGAGATGAGCAGCGCCTCGATATCGCGGCACACGGGATCGAGCAGTTGCCCCTCGTGCACCAGGTCCCCGTAGGGCGCGGCCACCAGTTCCTTGATGCGCTGCTGCCGCCCGGTGAGCACGAGCTTCTCGAGCTCGCGGTGGGCATTGAGCAGCACCTCGGCGGCCGGCGCCTCGAAGGCCACCCGCCCCTTGGTGCCGATGATGGTGTCGCCCAGGTGGATGCCGCGGCCGACGCCGTAGGGCGCGGCGAGTGCCTCGAGCCGCTCGATGATCTCGACCGGCGAGCCGACCTCACCGTCGAGCGCGACCGGGCGTCCCTGCTCGAAGCCGATGGTGTGGCGCGACGGCGCGCGCGGCCGCGTGAACGCCTCGCGCGACAGCAGCCAGGCGTCCTCCGGAATGCTGCCGCCCGAGGTGAGCGTCTCCTGGCCGCCGATGGTGACGCCCCACAGTCCCCGGTTCACCGAGTAGGCGGCGCCGCTCGGCGGAATCGGCAGGCCACGCTGTTTCAGGTAATCGAGCTCCTCGGCACGCTTGAAGGCGCGATCGCGCACCGGCGCCAGAACGCCAAGGTCGGGCGCGAGCGTGCGCAGTGCGACCTCGAATCGCACCTGATCGTTGCCGGCGGCGGTGCAACCGTGCGCGACGGTGTCGGACTCGAGCTCGCGCGCCATGCGCGCGATGGTCTGCGCCTGCATGACGCGCTCGGCGCCGACGCACAGCGGGTAGAGCTGTCCACGCCGCACGTTTCCCATGATGAGGAAGCGCAGCACCTGCTCGAAGTAGTCGGCGCGCGCGTCCACCTGGTGGTGCGCCACCGCCCCGAGTGCGCGGGCCCGCTCGGCCAGCGTGCGCGCCGCAGCGGCGTCGATTCCGCCGGTGTCGACCGTGACGGTGATCACCGCACGGCCGGTGGTTTCCGCGATCCACGGCACGAGGAACGAGGTGTCGAGCCCACCGGAGTAGGCGAGGACGATGGGGGTGGTGCCGGCGCCTGCGGCGCCGCTCGATCCTTGGGCCATGGGCTCAGATCCTGAAGAGGGTGCGGAGGCGCGCGATGAGCTCCTCCTGGGCGCGGGCGTTGACGGTGGCGATGAAGATGGTGTCGTCGCCGGAGATGGTGCCGGCCACTTCGGGCCATTCGGCTTTGTCGATGGCCACGGCGACCGACTGCGCCGCGCCGATGGTGGTGCGCAGCACCGTGATCGAGGGGCCGGCGCGGCGCAGGCCGCGCGCGAACTGCGCGAGCGTGGCGAAATCGCCGTTGGCGCGTGTCAGCTCATCCGGTGCCAGCACGTAGCGGCCGCCCGCCTTGAGCACGCCGAGCGCCAGCAGGTCGCGGCTGATCGAGGACTGTGTCGCCTCGTGCCCCTCCTTCTTCAGCAGCCGGACCAGGTCCTGCTGCTTGCGCACCAGGCCGGCGCGCAGAATGCGCACGATGGCGCCGCGGCGCTCGAGCTGCTCGGTATCGTTCAGCATGGCTGGAATGGCGTCTGCATAAAGATGCGAATATTGCGCATATTAATGCGACGACGTCAAGGGCTCAGGTACGCCGCGCTACAATGCCGCGCCGCCTGACCGCCGCGCGGCGCCGCCTTTCGATCGGGGAGATCCATGCAGACACGACGCACGCCGCGCGCCGCCCGGGCCTTAGGTCTCACCGCCGCCGCCGGCCTGTCCTTCGCCCTCTATGCGCAGACCGTGGGACTGAAGCCCGGGCTGTACGAGTTCACCGTCATCGCCGATGTGCAGCTGCCGCCGGATATGGCGGCGAAATTGCCGCCGCAGGCGCTCGCCATGCTGCAGAAGCCGAACGTCACGCAGCACTGCATCAGCCAGGGAGACCTCGACCACGTGAGTCAGCAGATCTCCCAGGGCCGCAGCGACCGGCCCGAGAGCTGCAAGGTCACCGAGCACTCGATTTCAGGGAGCGACGTCCGGTTCACCACCCAGTGCCCGCACAACACGGCGCACTTCGAGGGCAGCTTCGCCGGCGACTCCTTCAAGGGCACGGTGGTCTCGACCACCGACAAGGGACAGACCGTGACCGCCAGGATCGCCGCCCACCGCGTCGGTGACTGCAGCAAGTAGCCGCGCGGCTACTTGGTGATGCTGAAGACCAGGTCCGCGCCGCGCGCGGTGCCGAGCTCGGTGCGCACCACCCAGTGGTCGCCGAGCGTGTAGCGGAGCTTCAACGTGTTGAGCGTCTCGGTGAGGCTCACGCCGTAGCTCACGTAGAGGCGCGGCGTCAGGTAGCGCCCGAGGACCAGTGAGGTCTCATTCGCGATCGGGTCGGTCTCGAGGCTGACGTCCGGCAGCCCGACGCGTGGGCCGAGCTGCGCGGCGAGCAGCGCCGCCCCCTGCCCGAGAGCTGCGTTGCCGCCGGTCTGCGCCGCCTGGGACGAGCCGCCGGAGAGAATCAGCGACACGATCTGCGACTGCGGCAGCGGCGGGTCGGAGAAGAACGACATGCGCGGCTGCTGCAACGTGCCGCGCACGTTGACGCCGGCGGTGACGTCGGGGAATTCCTTCTGCGCGCGCAGGTCGATGCCGGGATTGTCGACCGCGCCGCCGTTGAAGATCAGCCGCCCGCGCTGGATGTCGAGCTTGCGCGCGTAGGCGAGGTACTGTCCGCCCGCGACGGAGAGCTCGCCCGTGCCCCGGGTGATGGCGTCGTAGCCGCTCCTGATGGTGACGCTGCCGGTGAGGCGCCCGGTGAGTCCGGAGGCATCGATCGACACCTTGTCGCCGAGGGTCAGCGTGATGGTGCTCATCACCTCGAAGCGCTCGGCGGGGTTTTGCGCCTCGCCGCCGACGATGACCTCATCGGGCGAGGTGCGCACCGCGTTGGCGATGTCCTTAGGCTGGATCTTCGCGTACGGCACCGTGACGGTGCCGGTCACCTCGATACGCCGTCCGGCGATGTCGAAAGCGAGGTCCGGGGATGCGTCGATCTGCGCCTCGGGGGTGTCCGCCACGCGCAGGTTCGTGCCCTGGATGTGCACCTTGCCGTAGGGCAGGAGGTCACGCCACTCGAGGTGGCCGCTCGCGGCGGCATTGCCGGCGCCGGCATGCGCGCTGCCGTTGAAGTCGAGGCCGGTATCGCTCAGGCGCGCTGCGAGCGTCATCTGCCGCAGCCCGAGGTTCACCTGATAGAGGTCGAGCTCGCCACCCGTGAGCTTCAGCGCGCCGTTCAGGAGCGGCGCGCCGAGGGTGCCGGCCACGTTGACGTCGGCGTGCAGCTCGCCCGCGGCGCGGTCGATGTCCGGGAAGTAGAGCGACAGGAGACCCAAGTCCGAGCTCTCGGCGTGCAAGGCACCCGACAGCGGCAGGTCCTGCCAGCGCTCGCTCCCGCGCTGGGCGTCGACACGCGCGCGGATGGTGCCGACCTCGCCGTCCTCGAGCACTGCGGCGACACTCAGGTCACCGGGCGTCGCGCTCGCGGTGATCGTGCCCGAGCCGATGCGCGTGTGCTCGATCTTCTTGCTGACCAGGCGATGTGAGAGCACCGCATCGGCGAGCTGCGCACGCAGCGTCCCGGTAACTGGAATGCCGGCACCGCCGGCCGCGCGCACCAGCAGGTCGACCGTGCCCTGGTACTGCACCGCCGGAGTCATGCCGGCGGTGAGCGCGTTGAGCGGCAGCTGGTTGCTCATGAGCGTGGCGGACCAGTGCTGCGGGCTCCAGTCGGCATCCGCGCACATCGCCCCCGGAGTGCCGGCGAGGCACAGCCACTCGACCCGCAGGTGCTGCATCGAGGCGTTGAGACCCACCGGGTGCTCGAGCGCCAGGTCGAGCGCATCGCGGCCCTTGAGCGTGAGTGCCGTGAGCTGGCCCTGGAAAAGCTGATGCGCGTAGGCGCCCGCGGCCTCGGCGCTCAGGGCAAGCCCGCTCGCATGCGCCTCGAGGTGCGCGCGCGTGTCGGCAGCCGGACCGCTCAGGGTGAAGGCGGCGGCGTCCACGGTATGGCCCGCGTAGCTCAATTTTCCGAGGCGCGCGTCGATCTTCTGCGCGTGCTGCGGGTCGCCCGGATCGAAGTCGACCTCGGCGTCGAGCCGCTCGGCCGCGAGTCCCTGGTAGCTCAGCGCGTGGCCGTGCGCGCTCGTCACGAGCGCCGGCTCTGCCGCGGTGCCGCGCAGCGTCCCGGTTGCGTTGAGCTCGCCGTGACTGCCGGCGAGCAGCAGGCTGAGGTCGGTGCTCGCGAGCGCGTAGCGCAGATCGAGCTGCGCGCCGGCGTGTCCGTCGAGGGCGAGGCTGGTGGCGCCGGCCGCCACGCGCACGCGGTCGAAGCTCCAGGTTCCCGCGCTGCGGCTCACGGTGCCGCCGCCGCTGACGCGCGCGCCGCGCAGCTTGCCGGCGAGGTTGCCGATGGCGAGCGTGATATCGCCCTGCGGGTCGAAGCTGCGTCCGGAGGCCGCGAGCGACCCGCTGACGCTGCCCGGCAGGTCGGGGCGCAACGGCGCCGGGTTGATGCCGGTGAGCTGGCCGGCCACCGACCAGCTCGGGCGCGGCGCCCAGGCGACCGCGCCGTTGACACTGGCGTGGCCGTCGAGCAGGTCGAGCTCAGCGCGCTCGAACGCAAGGCTGTCCTTGCCGAGCGTGCCGGTGACGTCCACCGAGGTCGCGGTAATGCCCGCGGCGCTCGCCGTGCCCTCGGCGTGCACGTGGTAGGGGAGGATCCCTGCGAGCGTGAAGCTGCCCGCGGCGCTCTCCAACGCGGGCGCGCGCGCGGGCAGCGGCCAGCGGAAGTTTTCCCAGCTGCCGTGCAGGTCGAGCCGCGGGCCGTGCGGCGCGATGGTGAAGGTGCCCGCCCCCACTGCGTGCGCGCCCGAGGGGTGGCGCGCCTCCATGTGCCTGGCCGTCAGCACGTGGTCGGCAAACGAGCCGTCGAACTCCGCGTCAAACTCCCCGGCGTGCAGCCCGGTGGGGTCGACCTTGCCGCGGCCCCTGAAGCCGTCGCCGTTCCACAGCACCGCGAGGCGCGCTTTCATCACTCCGAGGGGTCCGGAGATGCCCCAGGCGCGCAGGTCGAAGTTCTCGACGTTGGCATCGCCGACGATGTGCCAGTGCCTGGTGAGTTCGAGCGCCTGACCGGTGAAGTTGGCGCGGAACGGGCTCAACGAGTGTCCGCTCAGCTGCAGGGCGTTGAGATCGCCCGTGCCGCTCCCGGCCACGTTCCAGGCCGGCTGCCCGGCCGGCGCCCAGCTGAGGTGCCCCTCGCCCTGGATGCCGAGCGGATCGCGCGCGGTGAGCACGCCGATGGCATCGATGTGCGCTGCGCCGAGATTGCCCTGGGCCTGGAAGACGCGCAGCGTGCGGTGGCGCAGCACCGCCGCTCCCGTGACGTGCGTCGCCTCGAGGCGCACGCCGTTGTAGACGCTCACCACCGCAGCGTCGACCGTCACGTGCTCGCCGCTGATCAGCAGCCAGCGCGGCAGGAAGACCGGCGGCGAGGGCGGCACCTGGCGGGTGCGCTTCTTCACCTCGATGAGCGCGCTGTGTACGTGGGCCTCGGGCGAGCGGATCACCTGCAGCAGCAGCGGGGTGAGCGCCACGCGGCCGTCGATGCCTTCGAAGGTGAGGTGCACCAGCTCGTGATCGATCTCGACGCGGTCGGCGTGCAGGCCGCGGGCGACCGTGCCCGTGACCCCCGTGATCCTGAGAGACACGGCCCCGGGTCCCGAGCCGAAGCGCTGCGGAATGTGCCGGACCAGGAATTGCAAACCCGACTCGGTGAACAGCGCCGCGCCGATGACCGCCACCGGGGCGACGACGAGCACGAGCACCAGCAGACAGGCGGTGGCGAGGATGAGCCAGCGGCGCATGCGTTACCCGCCGCTCACAGCTTGGGCGAGAAGTTGATGTGCAGGCGCGGGCCCGCGCCGGGGTTATTGATGGGCTGCGCGATGTCGACGCCGAGCGTCAGCACCGGCGTGCGGAAGCGGATGCCGACGCCCGCCGAATAGAACAGCTTGGTGCCGAAATGATCGAAGGCATTGCCGTAGTCGATGAAGGTCGCCCAGCCGAGGTTGCGCGGCAGCTCGCGCACCACCTCCACCGTGCCGGTGATCATGTCCTTGCCGCCCACCCTGATGAAGTCGCCGGGGACGACGGCCTTGCAGCTGCCGTCGGGGTTGAGCGGGCTCACGCCACCGACCTGCGGCGCGCACACCGGGTCGGTTGGCGACAGCTGGTTGTAGTAAAAGCCGCGCACGCTGTTGTCGCCGCCGGCGAAGAAGCGGTAGACGGCCGGCAGCTCCGAGAAGCGCGATACCAGGCTCGCTCCCACCTCCTCACGCAGCAGCAGGTGCCAGGGGCCGCCGAGGTGAAAGGTGTTCTCGAGCTGCATGTGCGCCTGGACGAAGTTCGAGTCCGACCCCAGCACCGCATCGGAGCCGCGGATCTGGGCGACGAACGGGTACTCGAACAGCGGCTCGCCGAGGTAGTCCTTGGGCACCGAGGCGATGTCGAGCTCCGGCACCAGCAGCCGGTCGGTGATGGTCTCGTTGACGTCCTCACTGGTGGTGTGGACCGCATTCACCTTCCACAGGGTCTGCCAGCCGCCTTTCACCAGGGTGAAGCTCGGTCCCACCGACTGGGTGTAAGCGGTGACGTCGGCGAGCGTCTGCTGCTCGATGTTGCCGTTGAGCGCGACATGCTCGACCGCCGGATCGCCCACCGGGAAGACGTAGCTCGTCACCACGTTGTAGCGCGTGATCTGCGCGAACTGCGCCGTGACGGCGAAGCTCTGGCCGCTCGAGTTGATGCGGCGGTCCTCGAAGCCGAGCGTGGCGCGCGCGCCGGTGTCGGTCGCGTAGCCGGCGCCGAAGGAGTAGCGGTGGCGCCGGCTGGGATCGGCGTGGATGTCGACCGTCACCGCGTGGGTGACGGGGTCGGGCGTGCCGGGGCGCACCTCGAGGTTGGCGAAGTACTGTGCGTCGTCGAGCGCGAACTGCGTGCGCAGCACCTGGGTGAGGTCGAAGGGCTCGCCCTCGTGGTAGCGCAGATAGCGGCGCACCAGGCTCTCCTTCACTACGGCCTGGGTGATCGTGGTCGGCCCGAAGTGGTAGCGGTCGCCGGTCTCGAGCTCGAGCGCGATGCTGGAGGTGTAGTTGGGCGGATCGACCGCGAGCTCGTTGCGGGTCAGCTTGGCGTCGAAGTAGCCGTAGGTCGCCGCGGTGCGCTGCAGGTCCTGCTTGATGCCCTCGTAGTCGGCCTGGTTGAGGCGGTCGCCGCTCTTCAGGAGCGGGTTCGCCAGGATGCGTGTGAACAGCGGATCGGTCGCGCCGGGGCCGGTGACCTTGAGGTCAATATGCCCGACCAGCACCGGTCTCCCCGGTTTCACCTCGACCACCACGCGCCACTCGTTCTTGCCGAGATCGGTGACGGTGGAGCTCACCTGCGGCTCGTAGTAGCCGTACGGGCGCAGCGCCTCCTGCACCTCGCGCTCCACCCGGTTGTGCAGCCGCTCGATCATGTCGGGATTCAAGTCGACGCCGCCCTTCTTGTAGCGCTCGAAGCTGAGGTATGCGAGCACGTTGGCGCGCAGCGTGTCGTCCACCCCGCGCACCTCGACGTTGACACCCGCGGCGTGCGCCGTTGCGCCGGCGAGCAGTGCGGCGCATGCGGTGAGCAGACACACGGCGAGCACCGGGCCCCGCCGGTGCCGTCGGCGTGCCCGAGGCAGAGGTTTGTGCTGCGCCATCTCGACGTGTGATCAGGAAAAACCTTGGGATTCTAGAGCCTGGCGGTTGCAGCCGCTCGGTACTCTTTAAGTCAGAGCGCGGCCCGGAGCGCCGGTTCCCCGCATCCGGCCGACATAACTCACGGCCAGTCGGCGGCGTTCAGTCGGAATTCAGTTTCGCCCTGCGCCGCACCGGCGGAGTCGAAGCGCCGCTCGGCGAGACAGGCGGCGCCGTCCGCCTCGAGCAGCAGCACGGTCGAGCAGCGCGTGCCGTAGGTGGGGTGCACCACGAACGGCGCCGAGAGGATCCGCTCCCACTCGCGCGGCAGTCCGCCCGGGGCGGGCGCAGGGGCATCCGCGGGGAGCGCTTGGCGTGGGTCGGCGAGCAGTGCGAAGAGGTCCGCCGCCGTCGCGGCGGGCTCCGCCAGCCACGCCTGGAAGCGGCTCTTGACGCGCACCAGCTTCGGCCACGGCGTGTCGAGCAGTTCGTTCGACAGCCCGTACACCCCGGGGGAAGCGAGCGCGCGAAAGGCTGCGCGCGGTTCGACCCGTACCAGAGCGCGTGCCCATCCGCGAGCAGGAGGTTGAAGCCCGAGTAGCCATCCGCCGCGCCCTGGAGCTCGGCGAAGAATCCGGCCGCATCCGCGGCGCCGCTCAGGAAACGCGGGACCAGGCTGCCGCGCGAGGGCGCCGCGGGGCGCGCCTGCTGCAATTCGCGGAAGTTGGTGACTACGCCGAAACGCCGCGCCCGGTCGAGCCCGAGCCAGGTACCGGCAGCGCGCAGGTCGCGGCCGGCGAGGATGCCGGGCGGCTCGGTCCAGCGCCCCAGCGGCGCCGCCGCTCGCTCGTGGTACTCGTCGCGATTGGCGGCGACGACCAGGCGATAGCGCGGGTGCGCCTGCCACGCAATCACCAGCAGGCACATCGGCCGCTACCCGCCGCCCGCGAGCCAGCCGCAGATGAGTCGCCAGGAGATCGAGTGGGAGGGCGGCGCCAGCGCCTCGCCCGAGGTGAGCTGCGCGCGGGTGAACCAGCGCGCATCCTCGAGCTCGCCGGAGAGGCGCACCGCGCTGCCGGCCGGGGCGAGCGCCTGGAACCCGAGCATGAGCGAGGAGGGAAACGGCCAGGGCTGCGAGGAATCGTAGCGCGCGCTCTCGATGCGCACGCCGGTCTCCTCCTCGACCTCGCGCGCGACTGCGTCCTCGAGGCTCTCGCCCGGCTCGACGAAGCCGGCGATGGTCGAGTAGCGCCGCGCCGGCCAACTCGCCTGGCGCCCGAGGAGCGCCCGCTCGCCGTCGGACACCAGCACGATGATGGCCGGATCGATGCGCGGGAAGAATTCCTCGGCGCAGCCGCCGTTGGTGCATACCAGGCAGTGGCCGGCGCGGATCGGCGCCGTGGGTGCGCCGCATACGCCGCAGTGGTGCGCGCGCGTGCGCCACACCGCCAGCGCACGCGCATAGGCGAGCAGGCCCGCTTCGTCCGCCGGCAGCAGCGCCGTGAGCGGCCGCAGCTCCTCGAAGCGCGTGCCGGCGGGCGGCTCCGCCGGCGCGTTCGCCGGCAGCGTGATCAGCACGCAGCGCGCGCCGCGGAACCAGCCGAGGAGCGTGAGGTTCGTGGCCGGTGCCGAGCGCACCAGCGGCTCCGCGCGCGTGAGCAGCGCAAGCCGCGGCGGATCGCCGCTGAGCAGGTGCGTGGTGCCGCGCCCCGCGAGGTACACGGTGGCGGCGTCGGCCCAGGCCGCCGCGACCCACTCCGGGTCCTCGCGCGCCTCGACGCGGCGGTCGAGGTAGGGGCCGGAGAAGAAGTTGGGTTGCGCGGGGTCCATGCGGGCCTTGAGCGAAGGGCGAGGCCGCGCATTCTAGCAGCGTCACGCCGCGCTCCCTGACGCGCAGCCGGCAAAAACGACGCTTTTTGCCGGCGACAACGAAGCTGCTGTCCGACAAAATCGCCGCAGGCGATTTTGTCCAATGAACTAATGCGCTTTCGGCGCTGCGCTGCATAGCAGGCAGCGCGCTCCGCGCGCCGGGAAGCGCTCGGTGACGATGAGGCTCCCGCAGCCGGCGCAGCCGGCGAGCCGCAGCTGGTCGGCGCGCGTCAGCGCGGTGGCGAGGAACACCGCGTGCTCGAAGGAGATCTGCGCCGCCGGCACGAAGGCACGGTAGGCCTCGAACGCCGCGCACAGGAGCTCCCCGCGCGCGAGTCCCGGGAGCGCCGCGGCCGCCGGTGCGCCCGGCGGCGGCACCACCGCGAGCATCGCCAGCAGACTCGCCAGCGCCGCGCTCTCCTGCTGCAGCCGCTGCGAGCGGGTGAAGTAGGCCACCTGGTGCGGCGACTTGCCGCGATGGCGCGGCAGCGCGCGACGCGACTGACTCATGTAGGAGCGATACAGCTTCCTGATACGGTCGTCCGAGAGGCCGGTCCAGGCGCGGATCGTCTGGGTGCGCGCCTCGTGCCGCAGGAAGCGCAGCGCCAGCTCCATGCGCGCGCGCTCGCGGCGGTAGCGGTCGTCGGAGATTCGCATCCGTGCATTTTGGGATAAATCTCCCAAAACACAACAAGTGAAATTTGGTAGAAAACTCCCAAATTCACTCTGGCGCCGCGGCCGCGCTCGGCTACCATGCGTGACGGGAAAGCGCTCGAGGCAGTCGGGGAGGCGCACCATGCTGTTGCACTGCGGAATGGAAGGTGGAGTCGGGGATGAGCCCCCGCCGGCGGCGGCCTGGCTTGGCGCCGCGACGCTCGATTCGCTCACCGAGTTGAATGAGATCGCGCTCGCGCTGCTCGCCGAGCAGGCGCTGGCGCCGGGCGTGCCGGGGCCGCTGCTGCGCGAGGTGGCGGCGGTGTGGGGCGGACTCGATGCGGCAGCACGGCGCCGGGCGGCGGCCTGTCCTTACCTGCTGCTCGATGCCGGGTTTGCCGACCGCGAGCGCTGGCGGCCGGCGGCGGCGGGGGAGTCCGGCCGCAACGGTGGGGCGGCGTTCTTCGGCGTGCCGGGCCGGGTCGAGGTGATGCGGCTGACGCTCACCTACGCCTGGCACCTGTCGCGGGCGCAGAGCACCGCGGCGCGGGTGCTGCTCGGCATCCCACCGGCCTGTGTGGCGTTGATCGCCGCCCTCACGCTGCGCCAGATCCATGCGCTCGCCGAGTGCCATCCGCACTGGCTGCGGCCGCGCTGGCCATCGCACCGGGAGTGGTGGCGCGCGCTGCTGGCCGCCGCGGCCTCGGGCGAACCGCGCGCGCTCGAGCGTACGCGGCTGCACGGCCTCACGCTGCTCGCCGCCGAGACGCGCGGGGCGGCCGCGCCCGAGTTCCCGGCGGCGCCGGCGGTCGCGCCGCGCCCCGCCGCGCCGGTGAGCTGCGTTATTTCGCCAGCTGGAACAGCGTCGACGGTACCCAGCCCTCGTTCCCCAGCTCGTCCGTGACCTTCCACCAGATGCCGTTCTTGTCGCCCGCCGGGTAGAGCGTCATGCCGGGATCGAGGTCGCGTACGACCTTCGATTTGAGGTCGGCCGCCGAGTACATCCTGCCGGGCTTGGCCATGGTCACCGACTGCGTGACGTTGTCGGCCTTGGCGTTGAGGTCCATGCCCTTGATGTCGTTCACGAGCTTGGTGTACGAGTCGAGATAGGCCATGGTCACGACCTGGCCGATCTCCGTGTTGGCGTAGCTGCTCGCACCCGCGGCGGCAAAGCCGCCGAAGAAGGCACCGCCGCCCGCGCCCCAGCCGAGGTCGGTCTTCTTGGAATGGCCCTGCTCGAGCGCCACCTGCTCGGTGGAGCGCACGTCGGTGAGCGTCAGCACCACGTCGGCGGTCTTGCTCTTGAGGCTGATGCCGCCCACCACCGCACCGGCGACCCCGCCGAGCATGCCGCCCAGCACTCCGCCGATGCGGCTGCCGCCGGAATTGTTGTTCTTGGTCACCACGTCCGGCACCAGCACATAGTCGGCGGCCTTCATCTGCCCCTTGCCGATGTTCGAGCCGCCGCGCATCTCGCCGGAGGCCGCGAGCGCGCGCTCCTTCTCGGCGGCCGCCAGGCCCTTGCCGCGATCGAGCAGCGTGAAGCACTTCGACTGCGACACGAACACCTTGATGAGCGCCTCGGGAGAGTCGAGGTTGTACTGCAGCCACCACTTGTTCTCAGGCTCGGTCACCGCGAGGGTGCCGATCTTCTTGTCGCAGGTCGGAATCTGCGGCGGCGGCGGATCCGCCGCGGAGGCGAGTGCGGTGGCGCCGAGTGCGGTCAGCGTGAGCGAGGCCAGGAAGGGGATCCTCAGCTTGATGGACGCCATGTCTGTCATCTCCCGGGGGTTTTCTTGTGCTCGATGAGCGGCGCACCGCGCCGCCATCCCTTTGCGCCTAGTTTAGGTCGAAGTGGGTTCGCGGGGTACTGGCGCGCGGCGCCGCCGCGGCCCGCGGACGCACCGCGGCGCGCTGCCGTGGCGCCTTCGGGAGGCTGTCCGTTTATGACCTACTGCTGTCCCTTGCAGCGGTGGCGAAGCCCTGACCGATCCCCCACTATATGGCCGAATCCAATGAGTCGGAGGTCGGATGAAACAGGCTCTCCTCGTCATCGACGTGCAGGAATCCTTCCGGCAGCGGCCCTATTTCCGCGCCGAGGAGCTGCCGGCGTTCCTCGCCAACGTGCAGTCCCTGATCGATCGCGCCCGCGAGCGCGGTATCGCCGTCGTGCAGGTCTTTCATCGCGAGTCCGGGGAGGATCGCGCCAATCCCTTCACTGCCGCCTCGGGGTTCGTGCGCGCCATGCCTGAGCTTCAGTGCCGTCCGGATGCGGTGTTTCACAAGCAGGTGCACTCGGCACTCTTCGCTGTGGACGCAGGCGGGGGCACGCTCGAGGCGTGGCTGCGTGCACACGGCATCGGTGCGCTGCTGGTCACCGGCATCCGCACCGAGCAGTGCTGCGAAACCACGACGCGCCATGCTTCCGACGCCGGCTTCGACGTGCGCTACGTGACCGATGCCACGCTCACCTTCCCGATGCGCACCCGCGCCGGGCGCGAGGTGTCGGCGGCCGAGATTCGCGAGCGCACCGAGCTGGTGCTGGACGGCCGCTTCGCGCGCATCGTCTCGAGCGCCGAGGCTTTCGCCTGAGCGCAATGCGGCGCGGGTAAGGGCGGAGCTCACGGCGTGCGCGACGTGCTGTTCGTGCTGCTGCCGAACGTGGTGCTGCTCGACCTCGCAGGCCCCGCGGATGCGTTCCGCAACGCCGGGCTCAAGGCCCCGGGAAGCTACCGCCTGCGGTTCGCGGCTCCTCAGCCGACGCTGGCGGCGGCCGCGGGACTCACGCTCGGCTCCCTCGAGCCGCTGCCCGCGGAGTTGCCGCCGCAGACGCTGCTCATCCTCACCGGTGTCGCGGGCGCGGCGCTCGATCCGCAGGAGCCCGCGGCGCGGCGCGCGATCGCCTGGCTGCGCGCGGGACCCGCGGCCGCGGCGCAACTGCTGTGCGTGTGCACCGGCAGCGTGCTCGCCGCTCACGCGGGCCTCCTGGCCGGGCGCGAGTGCACCACCCATCACGCGCACCTGGCCGAACTGCGTCGCGTCGAGCCACGCGCGCGGGTGCTCGAGAACCGCATCTTCGTCGAGGACGGGCCCGTGATCACCAGCGCCGGCGTGACCGCGGGCCTCGATCTGGCGCTGCACGTCATCGGGCAGCAGCTCGGCGCGCACGTCGCCGCCGGGGTGGCGCGCGACCTGGTCGTGTACCTGCGCCGTGCCGGCAGCGATCCGGCGCTCTCGCCCTGGGTCATGTATCGCAACCATCTGCACCCGGCGGTGCATCGGGTGCAGGACGCGGTCACGCGCGATCCGGCGGCATCGTGGGGTGCGGCGCAGCTGGCCACGGTCGCCTGCACCGGCCCGCGCAATCTCGCGCGCCTGTTCGCCGAGCACGCGCGCTGCTCGCCCCTCGACTACGTGCAGCTGATCCGCTTTGCGCTCGCGCGGCAGCTGGTGACGGAGAGCCGTCTCGACCTCGAGCGGGTGGCGGCGCGCGCCGGCTTCGGCTCGGCGCAGCATCTGCGCCGCGTGTGGGCGCGCTGGGAGGCGCGGCCGCCGAGCGCTTTTCGCCCGCGGCATACCGCCTGAAAGCCCCGGACCGCGTGCGCGCCGCGCGGCTTTAGTGCGCGGCGTCTTTCTCGACCAGGAAGCGCACCAGCGGAATGAGCACCGCGGGGCTGTGGATGCTGTCGGCGATGCGGTAGCGGCCGTTGACGACGATGCAGGGCGTGCCCGGCACCTGCATGGTGAGCACCTGCTCGTCGGCGGCGCGCATGCGGCCGTCGACCGTGAAGGAGCGCGCCATCGCCAGGAAATCCTCCGCCTTCACGCCGGTCCAGCGCGCATAGGCGCGCGCCGCCTGCTCGATCGTCGGCTGCGGACTCTTCAGCCGATGCTCGCTGTCGACGGTGGCGAGCTCGCCGGTCTTCCACACCGCATCGAACATCTGCTGATGGGTACGCTCGGCGATGCCGAGCGCCTGGGCGGCGAAGTAGGCGCGCTGGAACATCGGCCAGTCCTCCGCCTTGTTGAAGGCGGCGGGGAGATAGGCAAGCTGGGCGTTCGCCGGCAGGCCCTTCTTGATGAGCTCCATCGTCGGCTGGAAGGAGTTGCACACCGGGCAGCCGTAGGAGAACACCTCGAGCACCTCGATCTTGCCGGGCGCGACGTTGGTGCGCTGGGTCTGGCCGAGCGTGAAGTACTCGCGCCCTTCCACGAAGGCCGGGGCGGCGGCCTCGGCGCGCAGCGTCGCGAGAGCCGCCAGCAGGGAGAAGATCAGTCCAAGGGTGGTTTTCATGAGGCGATCTTAGCAACTAGTAGATGGCGAGCTCGCTGCGGCCGGAGGAGTCGCGTGCGCCGCGGTACATGCCCTCGGTGCTGAACTCCATGACGATGCGCCCGTCGCGGTCGACGCCGATCAGGCCGCCGTCGCCGCCGAGCCCGCGCAGGATGTCGTTGAGGAGCTCGCGCATGGCGAGCTCGAGTGTGAGCCCCCGGTACTCGACCGCCGCGCACACGTGATGCGCCGCCACGGCGCGGATGAAGTATTCGCCGTGGCCGGTGGCGGACACCGCGCAGACGCCGTTCTTGGCGTAAGTGCCGGCGCCGATGATGGGCGAGTCGCCGACGCGCCCGGGGCGCTTGTTGGTCATGCCGCCGGTGGAGGTGGCGGCGGCGAGGTTGCCGTCGCGGTCGCGCGCCACGGCACCGACCGTGCCCTGGGTCGGGGGCACCAGGTCCGAGACGCGCTCGCCGCGCTGCTCGTGCTCGAGCTGGCTGATGCGTTCCGGGGTGCGGAAGTAGCGGTTCGGCACCAGCGCGAAGCCCTCCTCGAGCGCGAATTCCTCGGCGCCGGGGCCGACCAGCAAGACGTGGCGCGACTTCTCCATCACCCGTCGTGCCAGCTCCACGGGGTTCTTCACGTGGCGCACCGCGGCGACCGCGCCGGCGCGCTGCTGTCGGCCGTCCATGATGGCGGCATCGAGCTCGGCGGCGCCTTCGCGGGTGAGCGCGGCGCCGCGCCCGGCGTTGAACAACGGGTCGTCCTCGAGGATGCGCACCGCCGCCGTCACCGCCTCGAGGCTCGGGCCGCCGCGCTCGAGCACCGCGTAGCCGCCGTCGAGGGCGGCCTCGAGGCCGGCGCGGTACTGCTGCTCGCGCTCGGGCGAGAGGGTCGCGCGCGGCACTGCCCCCGCGCCGCCGTGAATGGCGATGGCGTACATATCTTTTAGATCCTTGTCTTCACGCGAGGAGTACGAGGGAAAGCGGCTGCGGGCGCGACATGAGTTCTCCCAAAGCGGCTATGATTTTAAGGTGAAACCCGCCCCGTCGCAGCGGATCCGCAGCATCCTGGTCGCCAACCGGGGCGAGATCGCCATCCGCGTCATGCGGGCGGCGAACGAGCTCGGCGTGCGCACCGTCGCGATCTATTCGCAGGAAGACCGCTTCTCGCTCCACCGCACCAAGGCGGACGAGGCGTACCTCGTCGGATCGGGCCTCAAGCCCGTCGAAGCGTACCTCGACATCGCCGGGATCCTGACCGTCGCGCGCGAGGCGCGCGTGGATGCCATCCACCCGGGCTATGGGCTGCTGTCGGAGAATCCCGCGCTGGCGCGGGCCTGCGCCACGGCCGGCATCCTCTTCATCGGACCGGAGCCCGAGACCATGGAGGTGCTCGGCAACAAGGTCGCGGCGCGCGCGCTCGCGGTGGCGGCGGGTGTGGCCGTGATGCCGGCGACCGGGCCGTTGCCTGCGGATCTCGAGGAGTGTGCGCGGCTGGCGCGCGACATCGGCTACCCGGTGATGGTGAAAGCGAGCTGGGGCGGCGGCGGCCGCGGCACGCGCGCCGTGGACGACGAGGCGCAGCTCAGGGAGCTGCTGCCGCTCGCGCGGCGCGAGGCGCTCGCGGCGTTCGGCAACGATGAGGTCTACCTCGAGAAGCTGGTGCTGCATGCGCGCCACGTCGAGGTGCAGATCCTCGGCGACCAGCACGGCAACCTCGTGCACCTGTACGAGCGCGACTGCAGCATGCAGCGGCGCAACCAGAAGGTGGTCGAGCGGGCTCCGGCGGTGTTCCTCGCGGAGGCGCAGCGCGCGGCGCTCACGCAGGCGGCGCTCGCCATCGGCCGCGCCGCGCGCTACCACAATGCCGGCACCGTGGAGTTCCTCGAGGACGTGGACACCGGGCGCTGCTACTTCATCGAGGTCAATCCGCGCATCCAGGTCGAGCACACCGTGACCGAGGAGGTCACCGGCATCGATCTCGTGAAGGCGCAGATCCGCATCGCCGGCGGAGCGCGCATCGGTACCGCCGCAAGCGGCGTGCCGCCACAGGAGGAGATCCGCGTCTCGGGCCACGCGCTCCAGTGCCGCATCACCACCGAGGACCCGGAGAACAACTTCGTTCCCGACTACGGCAAGATCGCCGCCTACCGCAGCCCCGCGGGCTTCGGCATCCGGCTCGATGCCGGCACCGCCTACAGCGGCGCGATCATCACCCGCTCCTACGACTCACTGCTCGTCAAGGTGACCGCCTGGGCGCCGACGCCCGAGGAGACCATCGCGCGCATGCACCGGGCGCTGTGGGAGTTCCGCATCCGCGGCGTGGTGACCAACCTGCGCTTCCTCGATCAGCTCATCACCCACCCGCGCTTCGCGCGGGGCGAATACACCACGCGCTTCATCGACCAGACGCCGGAGCTGTACCGCTCGCCCGCGAAGCGCGATCGGGCGACGCGCCTGCTGGCCGGTATCGGCGCCACCATCGTCAACGGCAATCCGCAAGTGAAGGGCCGGCCGCGACCGGCGCACTGCGCGCCGCCGCAGCCGCCGCCCGGACCGCTGGCGGCGCCCGCGCCGGGCACCAGGCAGAAGCTCGAGGAGCTCCGTCCCGAGGGCTTCGCCCGCTGGATGCTCGCTCAGGAGCGCGTGCTCATCACCGACACCGCGATGCGCGATGCGCACCAGTCGCTGCTCGCGACCCGGCTGCGTACCGTGGACCTGGTCGGCGCGGCGCCTTACTACGCGAGCCTTACGCCGCAGCTGTTCTCGCTCGAGTGCTGGGGCGGGGCGACCTTCGACGTGGCGCTGCGCTTCCTGCGCGAGGATCCCTGGGAGCGCCTCGCGCAGCTGCGCGCCCGCGTGCCCAACATCCTGCTGCAGATGCTGCTGCGCTCGGCGAACGCGGTCGGCTACGCCAACTATCCGGACAACGTGCTGCGCTTCTTCGTCGCGCGCGCCGCCGCCAACGGCATCGACGTGTTCCGCATCTTCGACTGCCTCAACTGGATCGAGAACATGCGCGTCGCGATCGATGCGGTACTCGAGTCGGGGAAGCTGTGCGAGGCGGCGATCTGCTACACGGGAAACCTGAGCGACCCGCACGAGAGGAAATACACCCTCGACTATTACCTGAAGCTCGCGCGCGAGCTCAAGGCGCGCGGGCACCCACGTGCTCGCGATCAAGGACATGGGCGGGCTGTGCCGGCCGCGCGCCGCCTACGCGCTGGTGAGCGCGCTGAAGGAGGAGACGGGGCTGCCGCTGCACTTCCACACCCACGACACGAGCGGCATCGGCGCGGCGAGCGTGCTCGCCGCCATCGAGGCGGGGGCGGATGCGGTCGATGGTGCGATCGATGCGCTCTCTGGCCTCACTTCGCAGCCGAATCTCGGCTCCATCGTCGAAGCGCTGCGCTTCGGACCGCGTGACAGCGGCCTCGATCCGGACGCGCTGCGCGCCATCTCCGCCTACTTCGAGCAGGTGCGGCGCCTGTACGTCGCCTTCGAGAGCGACGTGCGCGCCGGAGCTTCCGAGGTCTACGTGCACGGCATGCCGGGCGGCCAGTACACCAACTTACGCGAGCAGGCGCGCGCACTCGGCATCGGCGATGCGCGCTGGCCCGAGGTCGCGCGCGCCTATGCACAGGTCAATGAGCTTTGCGGCGACATCATCAAGGTCACCCCGACGTCCAAGGCCGTGGGTGATCTCGCGCTCATCATGGTGACGCGCGGACTCACCCGCGCGCAGCTCACCGATCCGGCGACCGAGGTCGCGTTCCCCGAGTCGATCGTGCAGCTGTTCCGCGGCGAGCTGGGTCAGCCCTATGGCGGGTTCCCCGCGGCGCTGCAGCGCAAGGTGCTGCAGGGCGCGGCGCCGTTGAGCGCGCGTCCCGGGGCGGGGCTTGAGCCCGTCGATCTCGAGGCCGAGCGCAAGTCGCTCGGTGAGCGCTTCCCGGGGCCGGTGTCGGACGAGGACCTTGCCTCCTATCTAATGTATCCGCGTGTCTGGCAGGACTACGCGCGCGAGCGGCAGCAGTACGGCGACCTGGGGCTCCTGCCGACGCCGGTGTTCTTCTACGGTATGCAGCCAGGGGATGAGATCAGCGTGGATCTCGAGCGCGGCAAGACGCTCATCGTGCGCTACGTCGCGACCAGTGACCCGCATGAGGACGGCACGCGCACGGTGTTCTTCGAGTTGAACGGGCAGCCGCGCTCGGTGCGGGTGCGCGATCTCGCGCAGGTGGCGCAGCGACCGCCGGCGCGCCAGATCGAGCCCGGCAACCCGCGCCACGTCGGCGCGCCGATGCCCGGGACCGTCACCACGGTGGCGGCCAAGGTGGGCGCGCGGGTGGTACGCGGCGCGGCGCTCGTGACCCTCGAGGCGATGAAAATGGAGACCGCGGTACGCGCCGAGAGCGACGGCGAGGTGGCCGAGGTGCTGGTGAAGCCCGGCGCAGCGGTGGACCTCAAGGATCTGCTGGTGGTGCTGCGCTGAGACACGAGCGCGCGCGGGTGTTGTGACGGCCCTCACGATCGCGCGCTTGTCGGCGCCTGGCGTCAGCCGTCGCCGCCGACACCTTGTTGTATGCTTCGGGCCATGCGAATGCGCCAACTCGCCTGCGTACTGCTGCTCGCCCTCGCGGCGGGCGGCGCGCGCGCCGACGACCTCACCGGAGTCTACGTGGGGGCCGCTTTCGGCAAGGCGTGGCTCGATGCCTCCAACGGTCTCATCAGCGGCTTCGGCTCGGACAAGCACGCCTCGGAGTTCATCGTCGGGTGGCGGCCGATTCCGGAGCTCGCCGCGGAGCTCGAGTACATCAACTTCGGCAGCGGCACCGGCTTCACCACCTACCAGAACTCCAACGAGCCGCTCGACAACAGCGCGAGCCGCAAGGGGCTCGCGGCATTCGGGGTGCTGTATCTGCCGACCCCGGTGGTGGACTTCTATCTCAAGGCGGGCGTGGCGAAACTCCACACGACGGTCACGACCGTCGTCGAGCCCTGTCCCATGGGCGGCAGCTGCCCGCCGCTCGCCAATCCGATCCCGGTCGACAGCACCGGTGTTGGTCTCGTGGGCGGGGGTGGTGTCATGTACCGCTTCCGGCGCCTGGAAGTGCGCTTCGACTACGCACGCTTCGCCGCCCTCGGCGGCAACCCCTACCTCATGACCTTCGGGCTCACCTACACGTTTTAGACCGTGTCCCGGAGCGCGATCGCGGGGTCGGCGAGCTTGTCCGGCTGCGGCCGCGCATGCGCGGCGATCAGCTTGCGCGCCGCCATCTGGTCCTTCGGACTGTTCACCGAGTCGATGGCGATGAGTTCCCCGCGCCGCAGATAACAGGCGCTGAAGCTGCGTGCGGCGGGAGTGCCGCGCATCACCACGGTGTCGTAACCCTGCGCCACGCCGACGATGATGAGTTTCAGGTCGTACTGGTCGGACCAGAACCATGGGAGCTTGTCGTGCAGCGTCTCGCTGCCGAGGAGATTGAGCGCGACGGTCGTACCCTGCTCGAAGGCGTTGTCAACCGACTCGAGGCGCAGGTGCCGCCCGTACTGGCGGTTGAGATGACTCGCGCAGTCGCCGGCCGCATAGATCGCCTCGTGCGAGGTGCGGCAGTGCGCCTCGGTGACGATGCCGTTCTCGCAGGTGAGGCCCGCCGCCTTCGCGAGCTCATCCGCCGGCACGACGCCGACGCCGACGATCACCAGGTCGACCGGGTATTCACCGCCCGCTTCGGTGACGACGCTTTTCACGCGGCCGCTGCGCGGGTCGCCGTGCAGCGCGCGCACGCGCTCGTTGCAGTGGATGTGCACGCCGTGGCGCGCATGCTCGGCCGCGTAGAAGGCCGACACCTCGGGACAGGTCACGCGGTTCATGACACGCTCGGCCATCTCGAGCACCGTCACCTCCATGCCGAGCTCACGCGCCGTGGCCGCCACCTCGAGCCCGATGTAACCGCCGCCGACGATCAGCAGCCGTCCGCCGCGCACGCAGCCGGCGCGGATGCGATCGGCATCGAGCGCGGTGCGCAGGTAATGCACGCCCTGGAGATCGGCGCCCGGGATCGAGAGCGCGCGCGGGCGGCTGCCGGTGGCGATGAGCAGCGCATCGAACGGCACCACCACGCCGTCATCGAGCCGTACGTGCCGCTCGTGCGGCGCGAGGTCGGTGACGCGGCGGCCGAAGTGGGTCTCGACCGCGTGGTCGGCATAGAAGGCGGCGGGCCGGATCAGCAGGCGCTCGCGCTCGAGCGCGCCGGCGAGATACTTCTTCGAGAGCGGTGGCCGCTGGTAGGGCGGCGAGACCTCATCGCCGATGAGCGTCAGCTTCCCCGCGAAGCCTCTGCGGCGTAGTGTATCGACGGCCTGCACGGCCGCCTGACCTGCCCCGACGATCACGATGCGCTCGAACATCGGCGTGGAGAATATCGCAGCGGCGCTCGAGGGAGGCGCACCAGCGCGGGGCGCTCGCGGGCGGCCGCTGCTCCCTGATGGTGCAGCCGCGAGTGGTGGCGGCACCCGGGCGGTGCCGGCTTTCGCGGCGGCGGCGCCGATTTCGCCCATGGCATGAAAGCTGCACAATTCACGACACCGCAACCTTTGGCACCGGAGAGCGAAGCCTCATGAAACTGATCACCGCGATCATCAAGCCGTTCAAGCTCGACGACGTGCGCGCCGCACTCTCCGACATCGGCGTGTCGGGCATGACGGTTACCGAGGTGAAGGGTTTCGGCCGCCAGCGCGGGCACACCGAGCTCTACCGGGGCGCGGAGTACGTGGTGGACTTCGTTCCCAAGACGCGCATCGAGGTGGCAGTACGCGGCGAGCTGGTCGACCAGGTGATCGAGGCGATCCTGAAGGCCGCCAAGACCGGCAAGGTGGGCGACGGCAAGATCTTCATCACCGATATCGACCGCGTGATCCGCATCCGTACGGGTGAAACCGACGACGCGGCGTTGTAGTTTTATTGGCGCGCAGGGCCTACGGCCCTGCGCGCAGGCCGGCCCCTCGACAGACTTAGGCCCGCGGGCGAAAGGTGCGACTTTCGCCCGCTGGGTAACGTGCCGGTTTGGGCCGCGGTATGCTTGGCGGTCTATGTCTACCGCGATCCGGTTTCACGAGCACGGTGGGCCCGAGGTCCTGCGCGTCGAGGACGTCGAGCCCGGTAAGCCCGGCGCGGGCGAGGCGCAGGTGCGCCACCACGCCATCGGCGTCAACTACATCGACGTCTACGACCGCACGGGGCTCTATCCCGTCGCTTCGCTCCCGAGCGGCCTCGGGCGCGAAGCCGCCGGTGTGGTCACTGCTCTTGGGCGCGGCGTGCGCGGCCTCAAGGTCGGCGACCGGGTCGCCTACGTCTGGCCGAGCCCCGGGGCCTACAGCGAGCTGCGCAACGTGCCGGCCGAGCGCCTCGTCAAGGTGCCCAAGGGCATCTCGGATGAGCAGGCGGCCGCGCTCATGCTCAAGGGTCTCACCGCCCACTTCCTCATCCGCCGCACCTACCGCGTGCAGCGCGGCGACACCATCCTGGTGCACGCCGCGGCCGGCGGCGTCGGACTGATCCTGTGCCAATGGGCCAAGTCGCTCGGGGCGAAGGTGATCGGCGTGGTCGGGAGTGAGGCCAAAGCGGAGCTCGCGCGGCGCCATGGTTGCCGCCACGTGCTCATCTCCGGACGCGACGAGCTGGTAGCCGGGGTCAAGGCGCTCACCAGGGGCGAGGGGGTCGCGGCGGTCTATGACTCGGTCGGTAAGGACACCTTCATGGAGTCGCTCGACTGCCTGCGGCGGCTCGGCATCATGATCACCTTCGGCAACGCCTCCGGTCCCGCGCCGCCGATCGCGCCGCTCGAGTTGAGCAAGCGCGGCTCGCTCTACCTGACCCGCCCGACGCTCTTCAACTACATCAGCACGCGCGCCGAGCTCGAGTCCGCGGCGCGCGAGCTGTTCGCCGCCGTGCGTGCGCGCAAGGTGCGCGTCGTCATCGGCCAGACGTATCCGCTCGCCAGGGCGGCGGACGCGCATCGCGATCTCGAGGGACGGCGCACCACCGGCTCGACGGTGCTGACGCTCTAGGAGATCGCTAGGCGTCCGCGGCCGCAGGGGCCGCGGCCCGCAGGGCGCGCGCCGTGCGCGCAATACCGAGCGCACCGCTGCGCACCACGTCGAGGAGCTGCGCGCCGCGGGCCAGGTCGGCGACGAAGGCGTTCACCTCGGCCTCGCTCGCGGCCAGCTCCACGATGAATCCCTCCGTCGCCGGGTCGAGCACCCGGCCGCCGGCGCGCACCACGAGGCCGCGCACGGTGTCGGTGTGGCGCGGCTCGACGCGCAGTTTCAGCAGCACGAGCTCGCGCTCCATGTGCTGGCCGCGGGTCATGTCGAGCACGTTCACCACATCGACGAGCTTGTTGAGCTGATTGACGATCTGCTGGATGACGGCGTCCGAGCCGCGGGTGACCAGCGTCAGGCGCGACACCGTGGGGTCGTCGGTGGGCGCGACCGACAGTGACTCGATGTTGTAGCCGCGCGTGGAGAACAGGCCCGCGACGCGGGTCAGGGCTCCGGCCTCGTTCTGCAGCAGGATGGCGATGATGTGACGCATGGTCGTCGGGGCAGAATACGGGATCGGCGCCGGTTTGCACCAAGAACACAAGCTGTTACATTCAAAAGTTCCGTCGCCGTCCAGCATCCCGAAGAGGTTTCGCAAAGCCCTCCATGAGCGGATCGTCCCTCAGCGACCTGCCCGTCGAACCGCACGCGCCGGCCCACCCGCTGGCCGGCACACGCATGAGCGGCGCCCGCGTGATCATGCAGGTGCTCGCGGATGAGGGCGTGACCGCGATCTTCGGCTATAGCGGCGGAGCCATCCTTCCCACCTACGACGCTGTGTTCCTCTACAACGAGGAATGCGCGAAGTCCGGCAGGACCCAGATCCCGCTCATCGTCCCGGCGAATGAGCAGGGCGCCGGGTTCATGGCCGCGGGCTATGCCCGGGCTTCCGGCCGGGTGGGGGTCTGCCTCGTCACCTCGGGCCCCGGTGCGACGAACACTGTTACACCAGTGCGCGATTGCATGGCGGATTCGATACCGATTGTCGTGATTTGCGGGCAAGTACCCCGTGCCGCCATCGGGACCGACGCTTTCCAGGAGGCGCCGGTGCCGGCCGTCATGGGCGCCGTCGCCAAGCACATCTTCCTCGTCACCGAGCCTGAGAAGCTCGAGGCCACGGTCCGGACCGCGTTCGAGATCGCCCGCACCGGGCGCCCGGGCCCTGTCGTGGTCGACATCCCGAAGGACGTGCAGAACTGGGAGGGGACCTTCCGGGGCGCCGGCCTCCTGCCGATTCCGGGGTACCGGCGCCGGCTCGATGAGCTGACGGGCTCGACGCTGGATGAGGCGGCCGCGGCGCGTTTCTTCGCCATGCTCGCGGAGTCCGAGCGCCCGCTCATCTATGCCGGCGGCGGGGTCATCAACGGCAACGCCGCCGCGCGCCTCACCGAGTTCGCCGGCACCTTCGGCGTGCCGGCGGTGACGACCCTCATGGGCATCGGCGCGCTCGATACCCGCGCGCCGCTCGCGCTGCGCATGCTCGGAATGCACGGCGCCGCCTACGCCAATTACGCGGTCGAAGACTGCGACTTCCTCATCGCCGTCGGCGCGCGTTTCGATGACCGCGTCGCGGGTGTACCCGAAAAATTCGCGCGCAACGCCAAACGCATCGCGCACCTCGACGTCGACCGCGCCGAGGTCAACAAGGTGAAGCGCGTGCAGTGGAGCCACGTGGGACTCCTGGCGGAGGCGCTCGCCGCCCTCACCAACCACGGCCGCCAGACACAGTTCCGGCGCGACTTCGGCCCCTGGGCGGCGGAGCTCGCCGAGCTCAAGCGTCGCTACGCCATGAATTACGACCGCGCGAGCCCGCTGATCCAGCCCTACTACGTGCTCGAGGAGCTCAACCGCCACACGCGCGGCGAGGCGATCATCTCGACCGGCGTCGGCCAGCACCAGATGTGGGCGGCGCAGTACTGCGATTTCGCGGGCCCGCGCCTGTGGCTCACCTCCGGCAGCATGGGCACGATGGGTTTCGGCTTGCCGGCCGCGATCGGTGCGCAGATCGCCCAGCCCGGCCGCCTGGTAGTCGACATCGACGGCGACTCGAGCATCCGCATGAACATCGGTGAGCTCGAGACCGCGACCACCTATGACCTGCCGGTCAAGGTGATGGTGCTCAACAACTTCGGCGACGGCATGGTGAAGCAGTGGCAGAAGCTGTTCCACAAGGGGCGGCTGTCGGCGAGCGACAAATCGCTCCATAAGAAGGACTTCGTGCGTGCCGCGCAGGCCGACGGCTTTCGCTACGCGGTGCGCCTCGACCGCAAGGAGGACGTGCCGCGGATCGTCGGGGAGTTCGTCGCCTTCAAGGGGCCGGCGTTCCTCGAGGTCATGATCGATCCGGACGCGGGCGTCTATCCGATGGTGGGACCGGGGCAGAGCTACGCGGAGATGATCACCGGGGAGTTCATTCCGTCCCGCACCAGGGTCGACATCAAGACGCCGGGACCTTCGGAGATGTTCTGACGATGAAATACCTGCATACCATGGTGCGCGTCACCAACATCGACGCATCCCTCAGGTTCTACTGCGAGGCGCTCGGGCTCAAGGAGCTCTCGCGCAAGGACTACCCGCAGGGCCGCTACACGCTGGTGTTCCTCAGCGCCCCGGGGGATGAGAGCGCGCAGGTCGAGCTCACCCACAACTGGGACCCGGAAGCCTACGGCGGCGGGCGCAACTTCGGGCACCTCGCCTACGCGGTGGACGACATCTACGCCACCTGCGAGCGGCTGCGCGCGCACGGCGTGACGATCAACCGTCCGCCCCGCGACGGGCGCATGGCATTCGTGCGCTCGCCGGACAACATCTCGATCGAGCTGCTGCAGAAAGGCGCGGCGCGCGAGCCCGCCGAGCCCTGGAAGTCGATGCCCAACACCGGCAGCTGGTAGACGCGCCTCGCGGCCATGAAGACCATCCCCAGCCTGATCATCGCGGCGGTGTTCGCCTCGCTCACCTTCGCGGTGTGGGCCTACCTCAATCGCCCGACGCGCGAGCCCCCCTGGCCGGCGCGCATCCAGGGATTCGCCTTCTCGCCGTTCCGCATGAACGAGGACCCGACCCACTTCGAGATGCCGACGGACGCGGAGATCGACTCGGATCTGGCGCTGCTCGAAGGCAAGGTCAACGCGGTGCGCACCTATTCGGTGGCGGCGACGCTGGCCGACGTCCCCGATCTCGCCGACAAGCACGGCATCAACGTCACGCTCGGCGCCTGGCTCGACAGCCACCTCGACCGCAACGAAGAGCAGCTGAAGAAGGTCATCGATCTCGCCGATAGCCACCAGAACGTGGTGCGCGTCGTGATCGGCAACGAGGTGCTGCTGCGCGGCGATCTGCCGCTCGAGCAGCTGGAGCAGTATCTCGATCGCGCCCGTGCCGCCATCGGCCAGCCGGTCGGCACTGCCGAGACCTGGTATGCCTGGCTCGCGCATCCCGAGCTCGCCCAGCACGTCGACTACATCGGCGTGCACCTGTTGCCGTACTGGGAGGGCGTGCCGGTCGAGGCGGCGGTGGATTACTCCCTGGCGCAATTCAAGCGCCTGCAGCAGACCTTCCCGCACAAGCCGATCGTCATCGCCGAGATCGGCTGGCCGAGCCACGGGCGTACGCGCGAGTCGGCGGTGGCCTCGGTGGCGAACGAGGCGCTGTTCCTGCGCCGTTTCCTCGCCCGCGCCGAGAAGGAGCAGATCAAATACTACGTGATGGAGGCCTTCGATCAGCCGTGGAAGGCGTACCAGGAGGGGGCGGTCGGCTCCTACTGGGGCGTATACGACGTCAACCGCCAGCCGAAGTTCGCCTTCACCGAGCCGATCGTGCGCGTCCCCGAGTGGCACATCCTCGCGGCCGTCTCGGTCGCGGTGGCGCTGGTGGTGCTCGGAATCGTGTACCTGACCAGCGATGCGCTGCGCAATCGCGGCCGCAGTTTCCTCGCCATCGTGGTGTACGCCGCCACCACGCTCGCGGTGTGGGTGATCTACGACTTCACGCAGCAATACATGACCGTGTCGAGCGTGATCGCGGGCGTGCTGCTGATGCTCGGCATGCTGGGGGTGCTGCTGGTGCTGCTCGCCGAGGCGCACGAGTGGGCCGAGGCGCACTGGGTCGCGTACCGGCGCCGCCTCGGGTCGCCGACCCTGGTGGCAGGCGGACAGACCCCCAAAGTCTCGATCCAGGTGCCGGCCTACAACGAGCCGCCAGCCATGCTCATCGAGACGCTCGATGCGCTCGCGCGGCTCGACTATCCGGACTTCGAGGTGCTGGTGATCGATAACAACACGCCCGACGAGGCCGTGTGGCGCCCGGTTGAAGCCCACTGCGCGAAGCTCGGTTCCCGGTTCCGCTTCTTCCACGTCGCGCCACTCGCGGGCTTCAAGGCCGGCGCGCTCAACTACGCGCTCGAGCGCACCGCGGCCGATGCCGCGGTCATCGCCGTGATCGACAGCGACTACGTGGTGGAGCCGTGCTGGCTGCGTCAGCTGATGCCGGCCTTCCACGACCTGCGCGTCGCCATCGTGCAGGCGCCGCAGGACTACCGTGACGCCGACCAGAGCGCCTTCAAGGCGATGTGCTACGCCGAGTACCGCGGCTTCTTCCACATCGGCATGATCACCCGCAACGAGCGCAACGCCATCATCCAGCACGGCACCATGACCATGGTGCGGGCCGAGCAGCTGCGACGCCTGCGCTGGGCGGAGTGGTGCATCACCGAGGATGCCGAGCTCGGGCTGCGCGTCTTCGAGGCGGGGTTTGACGCGATCTACGTGCCGGTGAGCTTCGGGCGCGGCCTCATGCCCGATACGTTCATCGACTACAAGAAGCAGCGCTTCCGCTGGGCCTACGGCGCAATGCAGATCCTCAAGGCGCACGCGCGCGCGCTGTTCCTCGAGGGTGGCCCGCTCTCCCCGGGTCAGCGCTACCACTTCGTCGCCGGCTGGCTTCCGTGGGTGGCCGACGGGTGCAACCTGCTCTTCAACCTGGCCGCGCTCGGCTGGTCGGCGGCCATGGTGTGGGCGCCCGGCAAGGTCGACCCGCCGCTCGTCATGTACTCGGTGCTGCCGCTGTCGCTCTTCACCTTCAAGCTGGCGAAGCTCATGCACCTCTACCGGGTGCGCGTCGGCGCCAACCTGCGCCAGACGGTCGCCGCAGCCGTCGCGGGCTTGGGTTTGACGCACACCATCGGCAAGGCCGCGGTCAAGGGCCTCGTCACCCGCAGCGAGCCCTTCTTCCGCACCCCGAAGCAGGCGAGCGCTTCCGGGATCCTGCGGGCGCTCGGCGCGGCGCGCGAGGAGACGGTGATGGTGGCGGGACTGCTGCTCTCGGCGTGGGCGGTCGCCTATACCAGCACCCGCCAGCTCGCAGGTCCCGACCGTCTCGCCTGGATCGTCGTGCTCCTGGTGCAGTCGGTCCCCTACGCCTCCTCGCTGATCGTGTCGCTGGTGAGCGCCTTCCCGCTGCCGGCACGCTGGCTCGGTACCAGCTACCGCCCGGTCGCGAGCGCGCCGCCGCAGGCGCAGGCGGGACCCGCGGCCTGACGTGCGCGAAGGGAGGCTGTCCGCAATCGCGACCATGATCGCGGCGGTCGCCGTGTTCTCCTTCATGGACGGGATCCTCAAATACCTGTCCATGCGCTACCCGCCGATGCAGGTCGCGGCGCTGCGCGGCGCCACCTCGCTCCCCTTCACCCTGGCGCCGGTGCTGCTCGCCGGCCGCCTGCGCGATCTCACGCCGCGGCGCTGGCCGATGCACCTGCTGCGCGGGGCGCTCACCACGATCGTGCTCGGGGGCTTCATCTACGCGGTGCGCGAGCTCTCGCTCGCCAACACCTACTCGGTGTTCCTGGCGGCGCCGCTCATCGTGGCGGCGCTCTCGGTGCCACTGCTGCGCGAGCGGCTGGCGTGGCGCAACTGGCTCGCGATCCTCATCGGCTTCGCCGGGGTCCTCATCATGCTGCGCCCGAGCGCCTCGGGGCTCGCGAGCCTCGGCGCGCTGGCGGCGCTCGTCGGTGCCACCGCCTACGCGCTGAGCGCGATCGCGGTGCGGGTGCTGACCCGCACCGACACGACCGTGAGCGTGGTGTTCTGGACGGTGGGTCTGATGTCGGTGTTCTCCGGCGTCATCGCCGCCCCCGGCTGGGTGGGGATCGCCGCCGTCGACTGGAAGTGGCTGGTGGCGCTCGGCGCGCTGGCCGCGACCGGGCAGTACCTGCTCACCGAGGCATTCCGCTCGGCGCCGCCCTCGATCGTGACGCCGTTCGAGTACACCGCGCTCCTGTGGGGCGTGGGGATCGACCGCCTGGTCTGGCATGTGTTGCCTTCGGCCCGGGTGTGCCTCGGCGGCGGTGTGGTCATCGCGAGCGGGCTGTACCTCATCTGGCACGAGCGCGCCACGGCGCGCGCCGTGCCGCAACAGTCATGGCAGTGACAAGCGGGTCGAGGCAGAATGCGCCATCAATCCTCGACGGCGTGACCCGCGGCGAGTCCGAAACGCCCGCGGCCCGGCGTCGAAACAAGAGGGAGCGACCATGAGCAACGCCGATATCCGGGGAAAAGTCCTGTGGCATGAGCTGTTGACGACTGACACGGCCGCCGCTGCCGCCTTCTATCCGAAGGTGCTGCCGTGGCGCAGTCAGGCCTCGAGTATGCCGGGCTACACCCTGTGGTTGGCCGGCCAGGCACAGGTCGGCGGGCTCATGGCCCTGCCACCGGATGCCGCGGGAACGCCGCCGCACTGGCTGATCTACGTCGGCACGCCGAACGTCGATGCGACCGCCGAGCATGCGCAGCGCCTCGGCGCCAAGGTCTGGAAGGCCGCGACCGACATTCCGAACGTCGGCCGTTTCGCGGTGCTGGCGGACCCGCAGGGCGCGACCTTCGCGCTCTTCACTCCCGCCCCGGGCGGCGGCGGCGGCCCGGCGCCCGGCCCCGGCGTCTTCTCCTGGCACGAGCTCGCGACGACTGATGTCGCCGCCGCGGTGGCCTTCTACGGCGAGCTGTTCGGCTGGACCAAGGGGCCTGGCCACGACATGGGTCCCATGGGCATCTACCAGATCATCGAGCGCTTCGGCGCGCAGATCGGCGGCATCTGCAACGTGCAGGGGCCGGCGACGCCGCCGTCCTGGCTCTCCTACGTGCAGGTGAGCGACTCGGGCCGTGCGGTCGCCGCGGCCAAGGGCGCCGGCGGCCGCCTGCTGCACGGCCCGATGGAAGTTCCGGGTGGCAGCTGGATCGCGCTCTTCATGGACCCGCAGGGAGGCGCCTTCGCGGTGCACGAGATGCCGCGCTCCGCGGCGGCCAAGCCAGCCGCCCCGCCGCCGTCGTCGGCCGCGCTGCCATCCAAGTCTGGCGCTGCCGCTGCCGCGAAACCCGGCGCTGGCGCTGCTGCGAAACCTGCTGCAGCCGCGGCCCCGAAACCGGCCGCGCCGAGTGCGCCGGCGGCCGCTGCGCCTGCGGCAGCGAAGCCTGCTGCGGCGAAGAAGCCCGCCGCCGCGAAGAAGCCCGCGAAGAAGCCCGCGAAGAAGAAGGCGGCGAAAAAGCCGGCGGCCCGCAAGAAGGCCGCCAGGAAGGCCGGCAAGAAGAAAGCGGCGCCCCGCAAGCCGGCGAAGAAGAGCGCGCGGCGCAAAGTGGCGAAGAAGCCGGCACGCAAGAGCGCCGCGCGCGCCAGGCCGCGCCGCCACCGCTGAGACCTGAGGAGCGCTAGAGCTTCACCAGCGGCCGGCCGAAGTTCTCGCCGCGCATCGCGAGCAGCAGATGCTCGGGTGCGTTGGCGAGACCCTCGACCAGGTGATCCTTGAGGGCGATGAGTCCGGCGCCGTACCAGCTGATCGCCTCGCGCAGGAACTCCCCGCGCCGGTGTTCGTAGTCGCGCACCCGGGCGCGCAGCACGCGGATGCCGTCCTGCGGGCGATAACCCGCGCGCTCGAGCGCGGCGCCGGGATCGGTCGCGCTGAGCGAGTTCTGCACGATGCGCGCGCCGCTCGCCAGATGCCGCCCGGCGATCACCGTCTCGAGCAGCTCCCCGCCGCTGTTGTCGAAGCAGACGTCCACGCCGCGCGGCGCGAGCTGCTGCAGCCGCGCGTTGAGCGGCTCGGTCCGATAGTTGATGCACGCCGAGAGCCGCGCGTGCCGCAGCACCCACTCGCACTTCTCGCGCGTTCCGGCGACGCCAATGGCGCGCGCGCCCTTCAACATCGCGATCTGCCCGGCCATGGAGCCCGCGGCGTTCGAGGCGGCCGACACCAGCACCGTCTCGCCGGGCCTGAGGCCTGCGAGATCGAGCAGCCCGAAGTACGCGGCCATGCCGGGGGCGCCGAGGATCCCGAGTGCGGTAGAGGCGGGCGTCTGCCCCGGATGCACGAAGCGCGCGTGCTGGCCGTTGCTCACCGCGAACTGCTGCAGCCCGGCATCCAGCACCACGACGCTGCCGACACCGAAGACGTCGTGACGCGACTCGAGCACCTCGCCGACACCGCGCGCCGGCACGAGATCGCCCGGTTTGACGAGGCCGGCCGCGCCATCGGCGGCGGCGCCGAGCTGGAACGGGTCGAGGGCGAGCCACAGCGTGCGGCACAGGAACGTACCGTTTGCCACCGCCGGGCGCGGCGCCTCGACGAGCTCGAAGTCGCCGGTCTTCGCCGGCGGGCGCCGCACGCGGATCTGGAGGTTTTGCACGGGCGTCGCTTCCGCGCTGCGCCTATTTCGCGGCGGCGTCCGCGGCGGCGCGCTCGCGCTCGAGCGCCTGCTGGTTGGCGGACTCGATCTGCTGGCGGATGCGCTCCTGCGCCTGGCGCGCCTCGGCCGCCTGCTCGGCCGCGGAGGCGGCGCCGCCGGCCGCGGCCGCGCCGCTGTCGGCGAGCCCGCAGCCGCCGAGCGCAGCACTCAAAGTCGCGAGCAGCCATGCGACCCGCATGGACGTCAATTTACGCGGATCGTGGCACTATGTCGCGCATGCCGAGGACGACCATCAGGCCGGAGCGCAGTGACGCCGAGCCGCGCGTGCGGCGCGGCTACTTCGAGTGCCGCTTCGGGCAGTTGCACGTGCACAGCGCCATGCCGCCGGGAGGCGGCTTCGAGGAGGGCACGCCGCTGGTGTGTCTGCACGGCGCGGCGGGCTCGGGACGCATGTTCCGCGGCTTCCTGCCGCTCCTCGGGCGCGACCGCTCGGTGTACGCGCCCGATGTGCCGGGCTGCGGCGAATCGGATGGACCCGAACAGCCCGTCGCCACGGCGGGGTACGCCGCCGCGATCGGCGACTTCCTCGACACCATGCGGCTGCGCACCGTGGACCTGCTCGCCCAGGGCGCCGGCGCCGTGCTCGCCACGGAGCTCGCGCTCACGCGCGCGGCGCAGGTACGGCGCATCGTCCTGGTGTCGGTCGCGCTCGGGACGCTCGCTCCGGCCGCCGGGGACTTCGGTGCCGCCGCCTACCCTTTGCGCGAGCGCCTGGCGCGGGTGACGCAGTCGCTCCTGGTGCTGCGGCCCCGCGATGCCTCGTGGGACGCCGGCGCGCGGGTGCGCGAGGTGCAGCCCGCTGCGCGCGTGGTCGACCTCCCAGACCAGGGGGAAGACCTGTTCCAGGGGGCTCCGGGGGTGGCCGCCGAGGCGGTTCGACCGTTTCTACGCGCCTGAGGCGGCCAGACCCCCGAAAAAAGGGTGGATTTCGCGATTCGCCTCACATAATTGAGTCACGTCACGCGGACGTAAGCCCCGTGCGGTATTAGAATTTTCCGCATAAAGCCAATAAGGGGCCCAATCCCACATGGATCCTCGCCTGAGGCAGCCCCCCGAAGGACTACCACCCCCGGGGACGGACCTCGATAGTACCGACGAGCTTCCGGCTCTCGACCTGAAAGCCTATGAGGCGGCTGCGCGCGAGCGGCTCGCCGATACCTGGATTCAGCCCGCCCTGCCCGGGAGGGAGCCGGCGCCCGAGATCCCCGCGGCCGCCGAGGCCGGTGAGGACCCGCTGCAAACCGCGGCCGCCAACCTGCGCGAGGCGCAGGACCTCCTCGCGAGCCGCGGCGCGCGTCTCGCCGAGATCGAGCGCTCGCTCGAGGAGGCGCATGCAGCGCGTGCCGGCGCCGAGCGGCGCCTCGAGCAGCTCACCGCCGAGCTTGGGGCGGCGCGCGCCGCCGCGGCGCACAACGCCGCCGCACACGCGGCCGAGCAGGCCGACGCGCACGCCGCCGAGGAGCAGCGCGCCGCACGGCATGCCGGGGAGCTCGCGCAGGTACGTGCCGCCGGGGCGCAGCGCGAGACCGAGCTGGACGCGGAGCTCGCACGGGCCCGCGCCGCCGCGGGCCAGCAGGCCAGTGAGCTCGCCGAGGAGCTCGCCGCGGCACGACGCGAAGCCGGGCAGCGCGAGGCACTGCATGCGCGGCAGCTGGCCGAGGAGCAGCTGGCCGGCGAGGTGCGCCTGCTGGGCGAACGCGAGAACGCCACCGAGAGCGCGCGCCGCCGCGAGGTCGAGCACGGCGAGCTCATCGCCGCCCGCGACCGCACGCACGCGGCACTGCAGGCGGAGCTCGTCGCGCTGCGCGCCCGCGCCGCCACCCATTTCGAATCCTTTCAGTCGGCCGAGCGGCGCCGCGCCTTGTTCGAGGGGCTGCTGTCGGACCTGCAGGACGAGCTCGACGGCCACGAGAGCGCTCGCGTGGAGCTCACGCGTGAGCTGGCGGGCCGTGACCAGCGGGCCGGCGAGCTCGAGTCGGATCTCAGTCAGCGCGCCGCGCGCATCGCCGCGCTCGAGAGCCAGGCGAGCAACCTCACCGCCACGCTCGAGCAGCGCGAGGCCGAGCTGACGCGGCTGCGCGCGGCGCAGGCGAGCATCAACACCGCGCTCGAGGCGGCGCGTGTCACGACCGCGGGCGTCACCACGCGCGCCGGCGAGTACGAGGTGGCGCTCGGCGAGGCGCGCACCCGCGGGGCGACCCTCGAAGCGGAGCTCGCGGCCGAGCGCAAAGGTGCCGCCGAGCGCGAGTCTGAGCTCGCCAAGGTACGCGCCGACATGGACGAGTGGGCCGGCGCATTGCGCACGGCGCAGCTCGAGCGCAGCGGTCATCTCGCCAGCATTGCTGCGGGCGAAGCGCGCGCGAAACAGCTCGAGGAGCGCGTGGCCGAACAGGCCGACACGCTGCGTACGCTGCAGAGCGCCGCGGAAGCGGACATCACCCGCACCCAGGAGCTGGAGGCGGACCTGCGCGCCGCCGAGGATACGATCACGCGCCTCGAGTCGCAGCTGCGCGGCCGCAACGTGCGCGTCTCGGAGCTCGAGAAGGCCAACCAGCAGTGGCGTCACACGCTGGAGGAGACCCGTGCGGCGCACATCGAGACCGATACCCACCTGGCGCTGCGCGAGGCGGCGGCGTTCGCCGAGGCCGCGGCGGGCCCGGTACGCGAGCCGCCCCCGGACGGCGCGGCGCGGCTTCTGATCCAGTCGGATGGCGGGCGCGAGGTGGTACACGTGCTGGCCCGCAAGACCAGCATCGGCCGCACCCCCGACAACGACCTGCAGATCGACGCCAAGTACATCAGCCGCCATCACGCCGTGATCCTCGCCGGACCCGCGCACACCATCATCGAGGACCTGAACAGCACCAACGGCGTGCTGGTCAACGGCCGGCGCATCACGCGGCAGATGCTCAGGGACGGCGACCAGGTGTGTATCGGGCGCAGCGAATACCGTTTCGCGCTGCGCCGCACCGGCGAGAAGCGCTGACAGGGACACACCGCGTTCGCTAAGCTCGCCTTCAATGGCGAGTCCCTACATCGAGAAGATCCTCAAGGCGCGCGTCTACGACGTGGCGATCGAGTCGCCGCTCGAGCCCGCGCCGCGCCTGTCACGCCGCCTCGACAACGAGGTGCTGCTGAAGCGCGAGGATCTGCAGCCCGTGTTCTCCTTCAAGCTGCGCGGTGCCTACAACCGCATCGCGCACCTCGGGGATGCGGCCGCGGCCCGCGGCGTGGTGTGCGCCTCGGCCGGCAACCATGCGCAGGGCGTGGCGCTCGCGGCGCGCCGCCGCGCGATCCCCGCGGTGATCGTCATGCCGGTCACGACGCCCCACATCAAGGTGCAGGCGGTGCTCGATCTCGGCGGCGAGGTGCTGCTGCACGGCGACGACTACGACGCAGCTCTCGAGCGCGCGCTCGCCCTGGCGCGCGAGCGCAACCTGGTGTTCGTGCATCCCTTCGACGATCCGGACGTGATCGCCGGACAGGGCACGATCGCGGTCGAGATCCTGCGCCAGTCGGGCGGGCGACTGGACGCCATCTTCGTGCCGGTCGGCGGCGGCGGCCTGCTCGCCGGCATCGCGGTGTACGTCAAGTACCTCTACCCGGCGGTCCGGGTGATCGGCGTCGAGCCGCGCGACGCCGCCTCGATGTACGAATCGCTCCGCGCCGGCAAGCGCGTGACGCTCGAGCGGGTCGGCATCTTCGCCGACGGCGTCGCGGTGCGGCGCGTGGGCGAGGAGACCTTCGCGCTGTGCCGCGGTCTGGTCGACGAGGTGCTGCTGACCGACACCGACGAGATCTGCGCCGCCATCCAGGACGTGTTCGAGGACACGCGCTCGATCGTCGAGCCGGCCGGGGCGCTGGCGCTCGCGGGACTGAAGCAGTACGTGGCACGCGAGGGCTGGCGCGGCAAGCGCCTGGTGGCGATCAACAGCGGTGCCAACATGAACTTCGACCGGCTGCGACACGTGGCCGAGCGCGCCGATCTCGGCGGCGAGCGCGAGGCGCTGTTCGCGGTGGTGATCCCGGAACGGCCGGGCAGCTTCCTGCGCTTCTGCGAAACGCTCGGCAGGCGCGGCGTCACCGAGTTCAACTACCGTTACGCAGGACCCGACGCGGCGCAGATCTTCGTCGGCCTCGCGCTCTCGCAGGGACGTGCCGAGAAAGACGTGGTCGCCGCGCAGCTGCGCGCCGCCGGCTTCGCGGTGACCGACATGACCGATGATGAAATGGCGAAGCTCCACGTGCGCTACATGGTGGGCGGGCACGCGCGCGGCCTCGAGCACGAGCTGCTATATCGTTTCGAGTTCCCGGAGCGTCCGGGGGCGCTGCTGAAGTTCCTGCAGGCGATCGGCGCGCGCTGGAACATCAGCCTGTTCCACTACCGCAATCACGGCTCGGACTACGGTCGGGTACTGGCCGGCATCCAGGTACCGCCCGCCGAGCGCGCCGACTTCCTCGGGCACCTGGCCGAGCTGCACTACGCCTACGTGGAGGAGACCGCAAATCCGGCCTACCGGATGTTCTTGTCTTCTTAGATTGGAAAAAATGGCCTGGACGGCCATTTTTTCGGACATCGGCTTCGTTGCCGGGCGCCAAAGGCGCGACTTTGGCGCCCTGCGAATAAGCTACGTCGTTGGTTGGTGGCTCTCGTGCTGCCATTCGCGCCAGATGGCGAGCAGCACCGCCAGAATCACCGGGCCGATGAACAGTCCCACGAGCCCGAAGGCCGCGAGTCCCCCGAGCACGCCGAACAGCACGACCAGAAACGGGATCTGCGCTTCGCGGCTGATGAGGAACGGCCGCACGACGTGATCGGTCCAGCCCATCACCACGCCGCCCCAGATGAGGAGCCCGATCCCGGCGAACGTGTTTCCCTCGAGCAGCAGCCAGGCCGTCGCGCACGCCCAGATCGCCGGAGCCGCGAACGGGATGAGCCCGCACACGGTGGTGAGGGCGGCGAGGAACACCGGCGCGCCGATGCCGGCGGCCCAGTAGCCGAGGCCGACCAGCACGCCCTGCACCACGGCGGCGAGCACCAGGCCGTAGACCACCGCCTTCACCGTCCGGCCGATCGCCTCGAGGTAGTTGTCCACGCGCGGGCCGAGCATCTGCTCGAGCGCCCTCGCCAGCTGCGCGGCGACCCGCGCGCCGTCGCGGTACACGAAGAACAGGCTGATCACGGTGAGCAGGAGCTTCGCGACGTTACGGCCGATGTTGCCGACCACGTGGCCGATCTGCTCGAGCGAATGGTCGGTGATGTTGCGCAGCTCGGCGCCGAGGGCGTGCGGGTCCTGCGCGGCGCGCGCCGCCAGGTCGCGCAGCTGGTCGCCGATCCACGGGAGCTTCAGGATCGCCGGGGGCAGGGTGCCGCCGGCGAGCAGCGACTGCGTTGCGTGGTAGGCATGCACCAGCTCGAAGCGCACCACCACCGCGAGCCAGGCGATCGGCGCGATCACCGCGACACTGACTACCGCGGTCATGGCCAGCGCCGCGAGGGTGGTGCGGCCGCGCCACTTGCCGATCAGCCACACGTAGCCCGGCCAGGTCACGAAGGCGAGGATCGCGGCCCACACAATCGGCACGATGAAGGGATCGAGCACCAGGAAGCCGAGCAGCACCAGCCCGGCGAGCAGCGCCACCGTGATGAGGCGCCGCAGCCACGGTGCGGAGAGGAAGTCCTCGGTCATCACAGCAGCCCCGCTGCGTCGGAGGCGATCATGGTGAGCGCGAGCAGTGTCGCCGTCGCGAGGCTCAGATTTCGCCTCAGGGTTAGGTATGCGGGCGGCAGCTGCGCGCCGAGCACGCGGTGCTCGTACAGCCAGAAGAGGCCGACGGCCACGGTGAGCAGCGCGAGCGCGCGCTGTCCGCCGATGAGCACCGCCGCCGCCGCGGCCAGCGCCGGCAATGCAGCCGCCGCAGTGCGCGCCGCCGTGGCGGGCAGGCGGCCGGCGAGCGCGAGCCCGAGGTGCACCGCGCCGCCGAAGGCGAGCAGCACCGCGCCCCAGGCGATCGAGGCGCGCTGCGCCAGCTCGTGGGCGGCGTAGCCGGGCAGCGCCACGATGGCGGCGAGACACGCCAGCAACGGCGCCACCGCCAGGTAGCCGAGGAGCTCGGCGGCGGTGCCGAGTGGCACGGGGGTGGTGTTGTTCTCGAGGGGCTTCACGGGGGTGCGATCATGCCACGCGGCGTGCGCCGGCGACGCCTTGACGGCGCTCCGGGGTGCAGGCACGCTTCGCGCGGCGTGAGGTGCTCGCCCCGCAAGGGAACGAGTAAAACGGGAAGTCCGGTGCGGATTCGTCCAAACCCGGCGCTGCCCCCGCAACGGTAATCGAGTTGAGGCGGATCACTCGCCACTGCGTCCGAAAGGGTGCGGGAAGGCGATCCACCGAGGAGGCGCAAGCCTCCGACTCGAGAGCCCGGAGACCGGCCTCGCGCATCACCGTTGGACGTCGCGGCGGGCGACGCTGGTCTTGCGGTGTGCGCTCTGCAGCGCAGACCTGCCAGCTCCTCGAAGCGACGTGCGACGCGCACGGGTGTGTGCTTTTGAGGAGCTCGTCATGTCGCAGGGTCGCATCTCGCGCCGCGCGCCGGTCCGCGCGGCTTTGCTGTTCGTTTCCTTCGCTCAGGCGGCCTGGGGTCAGCTGGCGCCGCCCGCAGCGCCGGCCTCGTCCGATCAGCTGCAGCAGGTCATCGTCACCGCCTCGCGTGTGCCGGAGCCCGAGGATCAGTCGCTCTTCTCGGTCACGGTGTTGACGCGTGCCGACATCGAGGCGCGCCAGGCGCTCTCGGTGCAGGATCTGCTCGCCGATCTCGCGGGCATCGACGTCGACAGCTCCGGCGGGCTCGGCCAGCAGAGCTCGGTGTTCATCCGCGGCGCCGACTCCGATCACACGCTGCTCCTGATCGACGGGGTGCGGGTCGGCTCCGCCACCCTCGGTATCGCGCCCTTCGAGATCATTCCGCTCGAGCAGATCGATCGCATCGAGGTGGTGCGCGGGCCGCGCTCGACGCTCTACGGCTCGGACGCGGTCGGCGGCGTCATCCAGATCTTCACCCGCCAGGCGAGCGACCCGGGCGTGACGCTCGGCGGCAGCGCCATGACCGGCAGCTACGACACGCACCAGTTCACCGGCTACCTCGCGGCGCGCGGCAGTGAGGCCTGGGGCAGCGTTTCGGGCGACGTACTCACCACCGCCGGCATCCCCGCCTGTCTGCCGTCAGGCGTAGCGGGTTGCTTCGATCCGGCCGCCCCGCAGCTGCCCGACGGCCACCAGAATCGCTCCGGCTCGCTCAGTGCCGGCGTGCGCCTCTCCGCTACCCTCACCGCATCCGCCGACGTGCTCTACACGCACGGCTGGACGGCCTTCGATGGCGCCGGCTTCGATGACCGGCTGGACTTCGAAGAGAAGGTCTACACCGCGCATCTCGATCAGGCGCTCGGCAGCAGCTGGCACGTGCGCCTGATGGCCGGGCGCGACGAGGACGACGAGCGCGACTTCCTCGACCCGACCCCGGTCGGCACCTTCGACACGGTGCGCAACAGCGCGAGCCTGCAGGCCGACGGCAAGCTCGGCTCGCTCTTCAAGCTCATCAGCGGCCTCGATTACGAGGACGTGCACGTCGATAGCGACACGCCCTTCGACGTGACCTCGCGCACCACGCGCGCGGTGTTCAGCGAGCTGCACGCGGATCTCGGCGACTGGTCGGCGCTCGCGGGGGCGCGCTACGAGGACAACGAGCAGTTCGGCGCTCACTGGACCGAGAACTTAGGGCTCACGCGCAAACTCGGCGGCGGCGTGCGCTTGGTCGCCACCTGGGGCTCCGCCTTCCGTGCGCCGACTTTCGATGAGCTGTACTTCCCGGGCTTCGGCAACCCCGATCTCAAGCCCGAGACTTCCGCGTCCTACGAGGCCGGGCTCGATGGCGAAGGCGCGGCTTTCCGCTGGTCGCTGCACGCCTACCAGACGACTATCGATGACGAGATCTCGCTCGATCCGCAGACTTTCCTGCCGCTCAACATCGATAAGGCGCGCATCCGCGGCGTCGAGCTGCAGGGCGACTGGCACAGTGCCGACTGGGTACTCGCCGGGCAGCTGACCGGGCTCGAGCCGCTCAACATCTCCCCCGGTCCCGAGTACGACGACCTGCTGCCGCGCCGCGCGCAGCAGAACGCGAGCCTCACCGTGCGCCGCCTGGTGCACACGGGCGACGCCGCCAATGCGGGCGGCTCGTTCGCCGTCGTGGCGCGCTGGCAGGGTCACCGCTACGACGACCTTGTCAACACGCTGCCGATGGGCGGCTATCTGACGGTCGATCTCCTCACCCAGTGGCGGCTCGGCAGCGACTGGACGCTCGAAGCGCGCGCGGCCAACCTCTTCGACCGCAGCTACCAAACGGCCGCATACTATGCCGAGCCCGGCCGGAGTTACGGAGTCACGATCCGCTATCGCTCCAGCCTGCACTGACTTGATTGGCCAAAATCGCCTGCGGCGATTTCGACGGACATCGCCGCGGTTGCCGCCGGCAAAAAGGCGGGGCTCGATACGCACCGGGGATGACTACCTCGGCAGCCGAGCACTCCGTAGCAAGGGTAGCGCAGGGGCTTTTGCCGGCTGCGTTGGCACGAGGGAGGATTCACATGAGCGAGTCCGGCGCAGAGCCGGCGCCGGGCGCGGCGCCGACCGAGAACGAGCGCACCTGGGGCATGCTGGCGCACCTCGCGGCCTTCGGCGGCCTGGTGCTGCCGCTGGTCGGCAACGTGGTCGGGCCGCTGCTCGTGTGGCACAGCTGGCGCGGCCGCTCGGCGTTCGTCGGCGAGCAGGCGCTCGAGAGTCTCAACTTCAACATCACGGTGTCGATCGCCGCCGCCGTCTGTTGGGTGGCGGTGTTCATCTTCATCGGCGTGCTGCTCGGCATCGCGCTGTTCTTCGTCTGGCTCGCGCTCACCATCATCGCCGCCATCAAGGCGAGCGAGGGCGTCTCGTACCGCTATCCGTTCGCGCTGCGGCTGGTGAAGTAGGCGCTAAGCCGAGCTCCGCCACGCCATCCAGGAGCCTCGCTACTTCAGCCCTGGATACGAGAGATTAGTAATTAAATCAGTCTGTTAGAGTGCTTTACCGCGCTACTGTATGGGCGTACAGTCGGCGCATGACCCGCATGAATTCCCGCCCCCGGGCCCTGAAGGGCCGCGGCGCGCTCTCCAATCCGCCGGGACGCTTCGAGTCGCGCGCGATCGATGCGGTGGACGACGGCTGGTACCTGGAGGAGGCGCCGGACTCCATTGCCACGACGCTCGAGCCGGATAAGGCGCGCGCCATCATCACCACCAACGACTCGCCGGATGTTGGATTCGATCGGTCGATCAACCCTTATCGAGGATGTTCCACAGGTTGCATTTTTTGCTTCGCGCGTCCGACCCACGCTTACCTCGGACTCTCACCCGGCATCGATTTCGAAACTCGGCTCTTCTACAAGGTCGACGCCGCAAAGCGGCTGGAAGAGGAGCTGTCGCGTCCCGGCTATGTCTGCAAGCCGATCATGCTCGGCATCAACACCGACGCCTATCAGCCGGATGAGCGTCACATGAAGGTCACCCGCTCGATCCTCGAAGTGCTGGAGCGGACGCGGCATCCGGTCGCGATTCTCAGCAAGCACACGTTGGTGCTGCGCGATCTCGACCTGCTCACCTCGCTCGCGCGTGACAATCTGGTGAGCGTCGCGATGACCGTCACGAGCCTCGATGACGAGCTGAAGCGCAAGCTCGAGCCGCGCGCCGCCTCGCCGGCGGCGCGCGTGCGCACGCTCGCGGCGCTCGCCGCGGCGGGCGTGCCCTGCGGCGTCATGGTGGCGCCGGTGATTCCGGCCATCACCGACCATGAAATGGAGCGCATTCTCGAGGCGTGCGCCGCCGCGGGGGCCCGCTGGGCGGGCTACGTGCTGCTGCGGCTGCCGTACGAGGTCAAGGACCTCTTCCGCGAGTGGCTCGCCGCCCACTATCCCGACCGCGCCGCGCACGTGATGTCGCTCATCCACGAGATGCGCGGCGGGCGCGACAACGACCCCAACTTCGGCTCGCGCATGCGCGGCACCGGGCCGTACGCGCTGCTGCTGCGCAACCGCTTCCGGCTCGCCTGCCAGCGCCTGGGCTTGAACTCCCCCGGCCGCGGCGCTCTCGACACCACGCGCTTCACGCCTCCGGTCCCCGCCGGCGGCCAGCTGCGGCTCGGCCTGTAGGTAAACCGCTTGTAAGCAATGTTGAGTTGCCGCGGCGCACGCGCTCTCGCTAAGCTCAGCCGCGGAAGGCGCTTGCCCGGTCACGGGGGATACCGATGTCAAACGGCCAGACCAGGGTCGCGCTGCTCGCCGGAGCGAGCGGCCTAACGGGCGGCTATCTGCTCGACGCCTTGCTCGCCGCGCCCGACTTCGGGCGCGTCATCGCCGTGACGCGCCGCCCGCTCGCACGCGAGCACGCGCGTCTCGCCAACCGCATCGTGCAGTTCGACCGCATGGAGACGCAGCTGCAGGGCGTGACGTGCGACGTCGCGTTGTGCTGCCTCGGCACGACCATTCGCCGCGCCGGCTCGCGTGAGAACTTCCGCGAGGTCGACATCGATTACGTCGTGGCCTTCGCGCGCACGGCGCTCGCCGCCAAGGCGCAGCGCTTCGTGGTCATGTCGAGCGCGGGCGCCGACCCGCGCTCGCGCAACTTCTACCTGCGCACCAAGGGCGAAATGGAGGAGGAGCTCGAGGGCGTCGGCTTCGCGGCGCTCGACATCCTGCAGCCGGGCGTGCTGCTCGGCTGGCGGCACGAGATGCGCCCGCTCGAGCTCGCGGCGATGCTGTTCATGCCGCTGGTGAATCCCTTCCTCACTGGCAGGCGCGCCGCGCTGCGCGCGATCTCGGCGCACAACGTGGCGGCGGCGATGCTCGGGGCGACGCGCTCGGGGCGCAAGGGCGTGCAGCGTTACGTGAATCCGGGCATCCGCGCGCTCGCACGACTCACACCCGCACGCGGCGCCGCCCCGCCGCCCGAGCGCAAGGCGGCCCGCGCCCGCTGATGCGCCGTGCGCCGCGGGCATTCGCCGCGGGGGCGCTGCTCGTCGCCGCGCTGCTGCTCGCGGCCTGCGCGGCGCCACCGCGCCGTGCTGCGGCGCCGCCCGATACCGGAGCCACAATGGCTGCGCTCGCGGTCTCGCTGGTCGGCACGCCCTACCAGTTCGGCGGGGCCGACGCCGCCGGTTTCGACTGCAGCGGGCTCGCGCTCTACGTGCACGCGCGCGTGGGGCTGGCGATCCCGCGCACCGCGAGCGAGCAGCAGCACGCAGCGCTCCCGGTGCCGTTTGCGGCGCTGGCGCCCGGGGACCTCATTTTTTTCCGCGTCCACTCGCGCCACGTCGATCACGTGGGCATCTACGTGGGCGGCGGACGCTTCGTGCACGCGCCGCGCGCCGGCGGCGCGGTCGCGTACGGCGAGCTCGGCGAGGGCGGCTATTACCGGGCGCGCGTGGCGGGCGCGGGCCGTTTTTGGGGCGGTATTCCTGCGGCTGCGCCGCCGCATTGAGACATAAAGTGCGCCCGCGTCGCGGCAATGCACCATATGTCGATTATCAAGTTCAAAAGTTCGCCACAAGCTCTTGACTGCAAACGGCGACGCTTTGACACTGAGCGCGTGATAAGGGCAAACCCGTCGAAAGACGGGGACGCAAAGCCACCGGTCTAACGGGCCAGAGAGGTTCCACGACGGCGGGGCTGCCACGATCGCGCAGTTAAAAGCGCGACGCTCGCACCTCCCTTCCCCGTCGCGAATCCCTAAAGTCCGGTTGTTCCGGGGACGTTATCAGGGATTTGATCGAGGCCGGATTCCGGGGAAGCTATGACACCAATGCCAGAATTGGCTGCCGACTCCATGTCGGGAGCCGCTCAGGGAGAAACGGGACCGCCCGCCGCGGCGAACGGCCCGTTCGTTCTTAACCTGTGCTCGTCCAGCACGCCGATGGCGCTCGCGCAGACCGAGCTGCCCGAACTCAAGCGCTTCAACTTCTTCGTCAGTCGCCGCTTCGAGGAAGGCCGCGAGCGCTTCCGCCTCCACATGGGTTACTTCGCGACGCTCGCCGAGGCCGAGGAATGGCTGAACGTCGTGCGCGAGATTTATCCCGGCGCCTGGGCCGGTGAGGCACCGGGCCGCAAGCTCCGTGAGCGGGCCGCCGCTGCCGCCGCGGCGCAGGCTCAGCACGCCGCCGGCCCCCAGACCCGGATCGCCCCGCCTGCGGTGCAGCCGGCCGCGCCGCGCGCCGTCGCTCCCGTAGCCGCACGCCCCGCTGCGCCGCCTGCGCTGCCGGCCGGTCCGCCCGCTTCGGTGCGGGTGCCGGTGGTGCATGCCGCCCCGCCGGTCGCTGCCCGCGCACCCCTCGCCCGCGCCGCGGTCGCACCCCGTGCCCCCGCCGCCCCCGTGGCCCGTCAGGTCCAGCCCGCCGCGCCTGTCGTGCGCGCCGCCCCGGTCGCGCCCGCCGCGCGCAAGGCGGCAGCCGTGGTGCGCCCGGCGCCGGCTGCCTCCATCAACGCGCCCGCGCGCGCCGCTGTGCCCGTGCGTGCCGCTGCTCCTCCGCGGGCTGCTGCACCCCAGCGGCCTGCTGCACCCCAGCGGGCTGCCGCCCCCGCACGCGCCGCTGCGCCCGCACCTGCGCGAGCGGCCGCGGCAGCACCGGCGCGCCCGCAGCCGCCGGCTCCGGCGCCGCGCGCCAGCGTCCCGGTGAGCGCACCGGCGAGGGCCGCCCGGCCCGCGCTGAACGATTCCAACGTGCGTGAAGTGCTCGCGGCGCTCGGCGAGACCAGCGCCACCGGCGAGACGCGCCTGATGCAGATGCCGGCGCCGTCGCGCACCGCCGCGGCCCCGGCGGGTGCTTCGCTCACGGATACCCAGGTGCTGCGGGTCCTCGAGGACCGGCGGCCGGACGATGCGGAAAAGTCCCCGGATGCCCCCGCAAGCAACATCCCGTTGCTCAAGCCCGACGACACCGGCACGCGCCGCGCGCTCAAGGAAGCGGTCGTCAACAACGCGCCGGTGTGGTTCGCGGTGCAGCTGCAGTGGTCGGTGCAGCCGGTCGACCTCGGCAAGGTGCCGCCGCTCGCGATTTTCAGCGCCTACACTCTTTATACGGTCGAAGGCAGCCGCGAAGGCCGCCGCTGGTATGGGCTGCGGCTCGGGTTCTTCAGCGACGCGATCTCCGCCAAGCAGGTCGCCTACTACGTGCGCTCGGAGTTCGGCTCGGTCGCGGTCGTACCGGTGAGCCCGCAGGAGCGCGGCCGCGCCACCGACGACGAGAAGGCGGCGGCCACGCTTGCCATCATCCCCGATGCGCCGCGCCGCCTCGAGCCCGAGGAGTTCAAGCTCATCGACAACGACCGGGATGTGCAGCTGCCGGCGGCGCGCCCGCTGGCGGCGAAGCCCGGCGCGAAGCCGCCGGCACCAGGGCGCGCCCCCGCGACGCCGGCCGCCGCCCGCACCCGCGCTCCCGGCAGGGTCGGCGCGCGCGAACGCCGCGGCGGGCACACGCTCGAGGAGACGCTGGAGATTCTCGGCGCGACGCAGCTCACCATCGAGGACGACCGCGGCGAGATCGTCAACGACACGGGCGTGCGGCACCTGCAGGTCGAGGTGCAGAAGAACTCGCCGTTCTCGCGGCTGCTCGATCGCCTCAGCGAGCGCGTGAAGAAGCAGTAGCCCCCGCACACCCGCGTCAGCGCTTGCCGAACAGCTTGTCGAGCTCGGCGCGCGACTTGTCGACTTCCGCGGTATTGGGGGGAATGTAGGCCGCGGCGCGCGGCTTGAAGTGGTCGCAGAAGTTCGCGTGCGTCTTGTCGCTCACCTCTTCCGCCGTCGGCTCGCGGCAATGCTTGGCGACGCGCGTGTCGTAGTCGACGCACATGCGGCACACGTGCAGCTCCGCGCGGCACTTCGGGCACTCGTCCAGGCGCCGCAGCGGCAGGCTGAGCGCGGCGAGCGCCGCACCGCACTTCCAGCAGATGAGGTCGTGGGCCATCGAGGCTGAAGCGTACTACCGCGGGCGCGTCAGCGTGTAGCAGGAGCTTCGGTCGTGGTTCTTTCGCGCAGGAAGTCTTCCAGCACCCGGCCGGTGTGCGATGAGCGGGCGCGACGCGCGATCTGTGCCGGCGCTCCCTGCGCGACGATGCGGCCGCCGCCGTCGCCCGCTTCGGGACCCAGGTCGATGATCCAGTCGGCCTCGGCCATCACGTCGAGGTTGTGCTCCACCACGACCGCGCTGTTGCCGGCGGCGACCAGCCGGTGCAGCACCTGGATCAGCTTTTCGACGTCCGCCATGTGCAGTCCCACCGTCGGCTCATCGAGCACGTAGAGTGTCTGCTTCGGCGCCGGGCGCAGGCCCCCCGCGGCCTGCTCGCGCACCTTGGAGAGCTCGGCCACCAGCTTGATGCGCTGCGCCTCGCCGCCCGAGAGCGTCGGACTCGGCTGTCCGAGCGTGAGATAGCCGAGTCCCACGTCCTGCAGGAGCTTGAGCGCGCGGTGCACGCGCGCGTGGGCCGCGAAGAACTCCACCGCATCATCGACGTCCATCGCCAGCACGTCGCCGATGCTCTTCTCGCGCCACAACACGGCGAGCGTCTCGGCATTGAAGCGCTTGCCGCCGCACACGTCGCACAGCACCTTGACGTCGGGCAGGAAGCTCATCTCGATGGTCTTCACACCCTGGCCTTCGCAGGCCTCGCAGCGGCCGCCGGCGGTGTTGAAGGAGAAGCGGCTGGCGGTGTAGCCGCGGATGCGCGCCTCGGTGGTGCCGGCGAAGATGCGCCGCACCTCGTCCCACAGTCCGATGTAGGTGGCGGGACAGGAGCGCGGCGTCTTGCCGATCGGCGTCTGATCGACCTCGAGCACGCGCCCCAGCTGCTCGACCCCGCGCACCGCCGCACAGCCGAGCGGCGCGCCGCCGCTGGTGCGTCGGCGCCGCCGGCCGCGCTGCTCGGCCCCGAGCAGGCGCCTGAGATTCGCGTACAGCACGTCGCGTGCCACGGTCGACTTGCCCGAGCCCGACACGCCGGTGATCACCACCAGCCGCCCGAGCGGAATGCGCACGTCGCTCCCCCGCAGGTTGTGCAGCGTGACGCGCTCGAGCGTGAGGTGCGCCGTGTGCGCATCCACCGGGCGGTGCGGGCGCGCGGGATGCATCAGCGGCTCGCGCAGGAAGCGCCCGGTGATCGAGCGCGGGTTGGCGATGAGGTCGCGCACCGTGCCGGCGCCGACGAGCTCGCCGCCGCGCACGCCCGCCTGGGGACCTAAGTCGAGTACATGGTCGGCGCGGCGGATGGTCTCCTCGTCGTGCTCGACCACCACCAGCGTGTTGCGGTGTCTGACGAGCTCGGCGAGTGAGTCGAGCAGGATGCCGTTGTCGCGCGGATGCAGCCCGATGGTGGGCTCATCCAGCACGTAGCACACGCCCTGGAGGTTCGAGCCGAGCTGCGCGGCGAGCCGGATGCGCTGCGCCTCGCCGCCCGAGAGCGTCGGCGCGGAGCGATCGAGCTGCAGGTAGGCGAGGCCGACACGCGCCAGGAACTTCAGTCGCGCGCGGATCTCGGCCAGCAGGTCGCGGGCGATGGCGCGCTCGCGCGGCTTGAGACGCAGCCCCGCGAAGAACGCCGCGCTCGCGGCGACCGGGTCGGCGGCGAGGGAGGCGATCGAGCGAGCGCGGAAGCGCACGTTGAGCGCGACCGGATTCAGCCGCTCCCCGCGGCAGCTGCCGCAGGGCGCGGGCTCGCGCTCGTACCACTCGTTCCACCATAGCTCCTCGCCCGACTGCTCGGCATCGAACCCCGGCATCTCGACGCCGGTGCCATAGCAGCTCTCGCACCAGCCATGACGCGAATTGAAGGAGAAGAGGCGCGGATCGAGCTCGGCGAAGCTGCGCCCGCATGCGGGGCAGGCGCGCCTGGTGGAGAACACCGTGACGGTGCCGGACTTCACGTTGAGCACGTGCACCAGTCCCTTGCCGAAGTCGAGCGCGCGCGCGAGCTCGCGATGCAGCGCCGCGTCGGTCTTCGCGCCGACCGTGAGGTCCGCCACCGGCAGCTCGATGGTGTGCTCGCGGAAACGCGACAGGCGCGGCCAGGACGCGGTCGGCGTCAGCTCGCCGTCGACGCGCAAGGCGCGAAAGCCCTTCTTGAGCGCCCACTTGGCGAGATCGGTGTAGTAGCCCTTGCGCGCCACCACCAGCGGCGCGAGCAGCGTGATCGACTTGCCGCGGTAGTCGCGCAGCAGCCGTGCGGCGATCGACTCCGCGCTCTGCGGCTCGATGGCGACGTCGCAGTCGGGGCAGTACTGCGTGCCGAGCTTCACGTACAGCAGCCGCATGAAGTGGTAGATCTCGGTGAGCGTCGCTACGGTGCTCTTGCGACCGCCACGGCTGGTGCGCTGCTCGATGGCGACCGTCGGCGGGATGCCGAAGATGGCATCGACGTCGGGGCGCGCCGCCGGCTGCACGAACTGCCGCGCATAGGCATTCAGCGACTCGAGATAGCGCCGCTGTCCTTCATTGAAGAGGATGTCGAAGGCGAGCGTCGACTTGCCCGAGCCCGAGACGCCGGTGATGACCGTGAAGCGGTCGCGCGGGATCTCGACGTCGATCCCCTTGAGGTTGTGCTCGCGTGCCTTGTGGATGACGACCGCGTTGCGGCCGCGCCCGTTGCCGCCGTAGGCCGCGCGCGGCTCGGCGACCGCGGCCAGCGGCGTTACTTCGGTCGCGATCGGCTGCGCTCCGGCGAGCGCGGCGCGGTAGGAGGCGAGCGCACGGCCGGTGTGCGAGGCGGGTGCAGCGCAGATCTCGGCTGGCGTTCCGGCGCAGACGATCTGCCCGCCGCGCTCACCGCCCTCGGGGCCCAGGTCGATGATCCAGTCGGCGGCGCCGATGACGTCGAGGTTGTGCTCGATGACCAGCAGCGAATGTCCGGCGGCGAGCAGCTTTCTGAATGCCCTGAGGAGCTTGGCGACGTCCTCGAAGTGCAGTCCGGTCGTCGGCTCATCGAAGAGGAACAGCTTCCCCTTGTGGGTGGTGCTCGAGAGTACCGAGCCGGCCGCGGCGAGGTGCCCGGCGAGCTTCAGGCGTTGCGCCTCGCCTCCCGAGAGCGTCGGCACCGGCTGGCCGAGCTTGAGATATTCGAGTCCGACGTCGATGAGCGGCGCGAGCCGCAGGGCGACTTCCGGCACGTCGGCGAAGAACGCGCCGGCCTCGGTCACGGTCATCTCGAGCACCTGCGCGATGCTGGCGCGGCGGCCGTCGGCTCCCTCGTGGCGGATGTCGAGTACCTCGTCGCGGTAGCGCCGGCCGTTGCAGTCCGGGCAGCGCAGGTACACGTCCGAGAGGAACTGCATCTCGACGTGCTCGAAGCCGTTGCCGCTGCAGGTCGGGCAGCGGCCGTTGCCGGAGTTGAAGCTGAAGGTGCCGGCGGTGTACTTGCGCTCCTGGGAGGCGGGCTCGGCGGCGTAGAGCGCGCGGATCGCATCGAACGCGCCGACGTAGCTCGCGGGGTTGGAGCGCGTCGTGCGCCCGATCGGGTTCTGGTCGACCATCACCACGTCGTCGATCAGCTCGGCGCCCGCAAGTCCGGTGAACTGGCCCGGTGCCTCGGTCGGCTTGCCGCGGTACTTGAGGAGGGCGGGGTAGAGCACGTCCTCGACCAGCGTCGACTTGCCCGAGCCCGAGACGCCGGTGACGCACACCAGGCGTTTGAGCGGAATGCGCGCGTCGACGTTCTTGAGGTTGTGCTCGTTCGCGCCCTTGAGCTCGAGCCAACGATTGGAGCGCGCCTCGGCGATGACGCCACCGTCGGCGGACCTGGCGCGCGGCGCGGCCGGACTGCGCGCCGGCGGTACCACCGTCTTGCGGCCGCTCAGGTAGTCGCCCGTGAGTGAGCCGGTACGGGCGCGCAGCTCCGCCGGACTCCCGTAGAAGACGATCTGCCCGCCGCGCTCGCCGGCGCCGGGACCCAAGTCGAGGATGCGGTCGGCCTCGAGCATGATCTGCGGGTCGTGCTCGACCACGACCAGCGAGTTACCGGCATCCCGCAGACGCTTCATGACGCCGATGACGCGCTGCATGTCGCGCGGGTGCAGCCCGATCGAGGGTTCATCCAGCACGAACAGCGTATTGACGAGCGAAGTGCCGAGCGCCGTGGTGAGGTTGATACGCTGCACTTCCCCGCCCGAGAGCGTGCGCGACTGCCGGTCGAGCGTGAGATACCCGAGTCCGACGTCGGTGAGATAGCGGAAGCGGCCACGGATTTCCCCGAGGAGGAGATCGGTCGCCTCGTCGAGCGGCTTAGGGAGGGCGAGCCGTGCGAAGAACTCGCTCGCGCGCTCCACCGGCAGCAGCATGAGGTCGTGGATCGAGAGCCCGGGGAGCGTGGCGAGCTTCTCCGCGCTCCACTCCGTGCCCGCGGGACGAAACGGTGGCCGACCGTCGAGCGCCGCCGCGGCGAGCTCGCGGCTGCCGATGCGCCACAGCAGCCCCTCGGTCTTCAGGCGCGCCCCCGCGCACGCCGTACAGGGCGTGTAGGCGCGGTAGCGCGACAGCAGCACGCGCACGTGCATGCGGTAGGCGCGCGTCTCGAGCCAGGCGAAGAAGCGCCTGGCTCCATACCAGACCTTGCGGCTCCAGGCGCCCTCGCCCTCGATCACCCACTTGCGCGCCTCGGCGGTGAGCTCGCGCCACGGCACATCGAGCGGAATGCCGCGGAGCTTCGCGAATTTCTCCAGGTCCTGCTGGCATTCGGCGTAGGACTTGCTCTGCCAGGGCTTGAGCGCACCGCCGCGCAGCGACTTGCTCTCGTCCGGAATGACGAGGCCGTAGTCGATGCCGATGGTGCGGCCGAAGCCGCGGCAGGTATCGCAGGCGCCGAGCGGGGAGTTGAAGGAGAACTCGCTCGGCGTCGGCTCGCGGTACGAGAGGTTGCAGTGCGCGCAGTGCAGCTCGCTCGAATAGCGCCAGGTGGCGAGCACGTTGGGCGGATCCGCCTCATCGACCACGTGCAGGTTCACGCGGCCGCGGCCGACCTTGAGCGCCGCCTCGAGCGACTCGAGCACCCGGCCGCGCTCGGCGTTCCCCGCGCGCAGCCGGTCCTGCACCACCTCGAGCACCTGCGGCGGCGCGCTCGGCGCGCCGCGCGCGCGCTTCCCGCGGCCCTTGCCGCGTGCCGGTAGAGCCGCGGGTGCGGGTGCCGCCGGGGGTGGCGGCGCTGAGTCGAGATAACGCGTGTACCCCTGTCGCGCGAGCAGCTCACGCACCTCGCTCGCGGTGAAGTTCGCCGGCACCGGTACCGGGAAGGAGAGCACCAGGCGCGGGTCGCTCGCTTGCTGCGCGCGCGCGCTGAGATCTGCGTAGATGCTCTCGGTGCTGTCGCGCCGCACCGGCTCGCCGCAGCGGCGGCAGTGCAGCTGCGCCGCGCGCGCATAGAGGAGCTTCAGATGGTCGTTGAGCTCGGTCATCGTGCCGACGGTCGAGCGCGAGGTGCGCACCGGGTTCGTCTGGTCGATGGCGATGGCGGGCGGGATGCCGGCGATGGAATCCACCTGCGGCTTGTCCATGCGGTCGAGGAACTGCCGCGCATACGGCGAGAACGTCTCGACGTAGCGGCGCTGGCCTTCCGCGTACAGCGTGTCGAAGACGAGCGACGACTTGCCCGAGCCGGACACGCCCGTTACGACCACGAGCTCGTTCAGCGCGATGTCGAGATCGAGATTCTTGAGATTGTTCTGGCGCGCGCCACGCACGAGGATGGCGTCACCGGAAGCATCGGTCATTCCTGCACCGTCAGCTGAGTGAGTCGCGGGGTACTTGAGGCAGACGCGGGCGAGTGGAGTGTAATCGATCCGGGAGTGCCACATTTCAAGGGGTCGGCAGGGCGCTGGCAATCCAGTAGCCCGATCCCCGGTCCACTGTATGGGTGCGCGCGCTACAATCGCGCCCCGCGCGAGATGCACACATGCTGACCCGTCCCTCCCTCGGTTTCGGCTTAGGCCTTCGGGTCGATCACTACGAGGCGATCCTCGCCGATCGCCCGCGGGTCGACTGGCTCGAGGTGCTCACGGAAAACTACCTGGTGCCGGGCGGCAAGCCGCTCAACTACCTGATGCGCTTCCGCGAGCGCTTTCCCGTAGTGATGCACGGCGTGTCGCTCTCGATCGGCAGCACCGCGCCGCTCGATCACGAGTACCTGCGGCAGGTGAAGGCGCTCGCCGCGCGCGTCGAGCCCGAGTGGATCTCCGACCACCTGTGCTGGACCGGCGTCGCCGGGCGCAACACCCACGACCTGCTGCCGCTGCCCTACACCGAGGAGGCGCTCGCGCACGTGGTGGCGCGTGTGCGCACGGTGCAGGAGGTCCTCGAACGGCGCATCCTGCTCGAGAACGTCTCGAGCTACGTGAGCTTCCGCGACGCCCCGCTCACCGAGTGGCAGTTCCTCGCCGAGATCGCCGCGCGCGCCGACTGCCTGATCCTCCTCGACGTCAACAACATCTACGTGAGCGCGGTGAACCACGAGTTCGATCCGCTCGAGTACCTCGCGGGCGTCCCGCCCGAGCGCGTGCAGCAGATCCATCTCGCCGGGCACGAGAACCACGGCGACTACCTGGTGGACACGCACGACCACCCGGTGCCCGATCCGGTATGGGAGCTGTACGCGAGCGCCATCCGGCGCTGCGGTGCGGTGTCGACCATGATCGAGCGCGACGATCGCATCCCGCCGCTCGCGGAGCTGTGCGCGGAGCTCGACCAGGCCCGCGCGCTCGCGGCCCGGGCGCTCGCGGACGTCGTGCCCGCCGCGGCGCCCACCCGCACCGCTGGCGCGGCGCGCCTCGGCGCCCCATGAGCGCCCTCGCGCGCGTCCAGGCAGATTTCCAGGAGTACCTGCTGCGCGGCACGAGCGCCATCGAAGCCGCGGTGCTCGGGAGCGCCCGCGTGCCGGTCGCGACGCGCCTCGGGATTTACGCCGGCGCCTACGGCGCCCGGCTGATCGATGCGCTCAAGGCGAGCTACCCCGCGCTCGCCGAGCTCCTCGGGGAGGAGGACTTCGAGGCGCTCGGCGCCGCCTACGTGCGCGCGCACGACTCGCCGTTCTTCTCCATCCGCCACTATGGCGATGCGCTCGAGGCCTTTCTCGGCGCCTACCCCGACACCGCGGAGGTGGCGCTCCTCGGCGAGCTGGCGCGCTGGGAGTGGACGCTGTGCGCGGTGTTCGACGCCGCCGATGCCGAGCCGCTCGCGGCCGCGGCGCTGGCGGGCGTCGCGCCCGAGGAGTGGGGGGCGCTGCGCTTCAGTTTCCACCCGAGCGTGCGGCGCCTGGCGCTCCAGTGGAACGCGCCGCAGCTGTGGAAGGCGCTCACCGACGGCGAGCAGCGCCCGGAGCTGCGCGTCGTGGCCGAGCCCGTCCAGTGGCTCCTGTGGCGGCAGGACCTGAAGAGCTATTTCCGCTCGCTCGAGCCGTCCGAGGCGGCGGCGGTCGATGCGGCGCGCGCCGGCGGCACCTTTGGCGAGCTGTGCGAGCGGCTCGCCGCCGTGCACGGCGCCGAGCGCGCACCGCGCGAAGCCGCGGCGCTGCTCGCCGGCTGGGTCGCGGCGGGGCTTCTGGTCGCCGCCACTCCCGGCTGACCGTACAATCACGGTCCCCATCCGACGGACCGCACATGGCAGCGCACAGTTACGACAACGTGCTGGAGATGATCGGCCGCACGCCGCTCATGGCGGTGCGGCGCATCGACACCGGCCCGTGTGAGCTCTACCTCAAGCTCGAGAACCAGAATCCCGGCGGCTCCATCAAGGACCGCATCGGTCTCTACCTCATCCAGGCGGCCGAACGCGCCGGCCTGATCCGCCCGGGGAGCGTGCTGATCGAAGCCACCGCGGGCAATACCGGGTTGGGGCTGGCGCTGGTCGCGGCGCAGAAGGGCTACCGCCTGGTGCTGGCGATCCCCGACAAGATGAGCCAGGAGAAGATCTTTCACCTGCGCGCGATGGGCGCCGAGGTGGTGATGACGCGCTCGGACGTGAGCAAGGGGCATCCGGAGTACTACCGCGACGTCGCCGAGCGCCTGGCGCGCGAGACGCCGAACTCCTACTTCGTCAACCAGTTCGGCAACCCGGCCAACGCCCAGGCGCACGAGGAGACGACCGCGCCCGAGATCTGGGAGCAGATGGCGGGTAAGCTCGATGCCCTGGTGTGCGGGGTCGGCACGGGCGGCACGCTCGCGGGACTGTCGCATTTCTTCGCGCGCACCGCCCCCGACGTCGCGATGGTGCTCGCGGATCCCGTCGGCTCGGGGCTCGCGAGCTTCGCGACCACGGGCGCTCTCCCGGAGAAGATGTCGCCGTGGCTGGTCGAGGGTATCGGCGGCGACACGGTGCCGCCGGTCGCGGACTTCTCGCGCGTCACGAGCACCTACAGCATTCCCGACGCGGAAGCGTTCCGCACCTGCCGCGAGCTGCTCAAGAAAGAGGGCGTGATCGCCGGCACCTCTACCGGCACGCTGCTCGCGGCGGCGCTGCGCTACTGCCGCGCGCAGCGCCAGCCAAAACGCGTGGTCACTTTCGTGTGCGACAGCGGCAACAAGTACCTCTCCAAGGTCTACAACGATTACTGGATGCTCGACCAGGGCTTCATCGAGCGTGAGAGCCACGGCGACCTGCGGGACCTGATCCTGCGCCGCCACAAGGACCGTGCCGCGGTCACCGTCAACTCCACCGAAACGGTGCTGGCTGCCTACCGCCGCATGAAGCTCTACGACGTCTCGCAGGTGCCGGTGATGCACGAGGGGCGCATCGTCGGCATCGTCGACGAGGAGGACATCCTCCTCGAAGTGGTCAACAACCCGCAGCACTTCAACGATCCGGTCACGCAGGCGATGGCGAGCCACCTGGTGACGGTGCCGGTCGATGCACCCGTCGCACAGCTCATGGAGATCTTCAAGCGCGGCATGGTGGCCATCGTCATGCACGGCGGGGAGTTCCAGGGCCTGGTCACGCGCATCGATCTGCTCAACTGGTTGCGCCGCCGCCTGCCGCCGTGAGCGCCTTGCATCGGATGAGTGACCTATGAACGATGAAACCGCACAGCGCTTCGCGACCCGGGTGATCCACGGCGGCCAGCGGCCCGATCCGCTCACCGGCGCAGTGATGCCGCCGATCTACGCCACCTCGACCTACGTGCAGTCGAGCCCGGGCGTGCACCAGGGCTACGACTACTCGCGCAGCCGCAACCCGACCCGCGACGCGCTGCAGGCGGCGGTGGCCAATCTCGAAGGGGGCGGCGCGGGCTTCGCCTTCGCCTCGGGAATGGCGGCGAGCGCGACCGTGCTGGAGCTCCTCGATGCCGGCGCGCACATCATCGCCATGCACGATCTCTACGGTGGCAGCTACCGCCTGCTCGAGAACGTGCGCAAGCGCTCGGCGGGTCACAGCGTGTCGTTCGTCGATCTCACCGCAGCGGCGGCGCTCGAGGCCGCGATCCGGCCCGAGACGCGCCTGGTGTGGGTCGAGACTCCGACCAACCCGCTCCTGAAAGTGGTGGATCTCGCCGCGGTGGCCGCGATCGCCCGGCGGCACCAGCTCATCAGTGTCTGCGACAACACCTTCGCGACGCCCTATATCCAGCGGCCGCTCGAGCACGGCTTCGATATCGTCGTGCACTCCACCACCAAGTACCTGAACGGGCACTCCGACTCGGTCGGCGGCGCGGCGGCGGTGCGTGCCGGGAGCGAGCTGAGCGAGCGGCTGGGGTATCTGCAGAACGCGCTCGGCGGCGTATCGAGCCCTTTCGACAGCTTCCTGACGCTGCGCGGCATCAAGACGCTCGCGTTGCGCATGGAGCGGCACTGCGCCAACGCGCTCGCGGTGGCGCAGTTCCTCGAGCAGCAGCCCCAGGTCGAGCGCGTCTACTACCCGGGGCTCGCGAGCCATCCGCAGCACGCGCTCGCGCGGCGCCAGATGCAGGGCGGCTACGGCGGCATCGTGACCGCGGTGCTGCGCGGGGGCCTGCCGGTCGCGCGCCGCACGCTCGAGCGCTGCCGGCTGTTTGCGCTCGCCGAGAGTCTGGGCGGCGTCGAGAGCCTCATCGAACACCCGGGCATCATGACCCACGCCTCGCTCCCCGCGGCGACCCGCCAGGCGCTCGGCATCAGCGACGGCTTGATTCGCCTCTCGGTCGGCGTCGAAGACGTCAACGACCTGATCGGCGAGCTGCGCCAGGCGCTCGGCTGAGCGCGACCGCGGCGGCGATCCCGGTCGTCGCCGCAAGGTGAGCGCCGCGCGGCGGGCGGCGTGCAGCGCAGGCGCGCTCCGGTATGATCGCGCCCCGCATCCGCCACCGAACGAGGATCTCCGGCATGCCGCACCTTGCACCGCGCGCACCGCTCGCGCTCGCCCTGCTGCCCGCACTGTGGCTCGCCGCGCCGGCGCTCGCCGCCGATACCGACGCGCAGCGCATCGAGCGCGTGCTCGCGCAGACGCCGCTCATCGACGGCCACAACGACCTGCCGTGGGAAATCCGCACGCGCTTCGCCAGTGACCTCGCGAGGGTGGACCTGAGCCGCTCGACGCTCGCGCTCCCGGCCCCCGAGGGCAGCCCGCCCCTGATGACGGATATCCCGCGCCTGCGCGCCGGTCACGTCGGCGGGCAGTTCTGGTCGGTGTTCATTCCCGTGGAGGTGAAGGGTCCGGCCGCGGTGCAGATGACCGTCGAGCAGATCGACATCGTCAAGCAGATGTGCGCGCGCTACCCGAGCGATCTCGCCATGGCCTACACGGCCGCGGACGTCATGCGTGCACACAAGGCGGGCAGGATCGCCTCGCTGATCGGCGTCGAGGGCGGCCACCAGATCAACGACTCCCTCGACGTGCTGCGCGCCTACTACGACCTGGGTGCGCGCTACATGACGCTCACCCACTCCGCCAACACCGCCTGGGCGGACTCGGCGACCGACAATCCCGCGCACCACGGGCTCACGCCCTTCGGCAAGGAGGTCGTGCGCGAGATGAACCGCCTCGGCATGCTCATCGATCTGTCGCACGTGTCGGAGGAGACCATGCGCGCGGCGCTCGCCGTGAGCGAGGCGCCGGTGATCTATTCGCACTCCTCGGCGCGCGCGCTCGTCGACCATCCGCGCGACGTGCCGGACGACGTGCTGCGCCTCGTGGCCGCCAACGGCGGCGTGGTGATGGTGAATTTCTTCCCGGGCTACGTCTCGGAGGCGCGGCGCCGCTGGGACGCGGACCGCGCCGCGGAAGTGGCGCGCTACAACAGCCCCCCGTTCGGCGGCCTCTATATCGGCCAGCCGGAGCGCGCCAGGGCCGCGATGGCGGAGTGGGAGCGTGCCCACCCGCGGCCGCCGGTGGGGATCGGCGACGTGGCCGATCACATCGACCACATCCGTAAAGTCGCCGGCGTCGAGCACGTCGGACTCGGCTCGGACTTCGACGGCATCCCCGAGGCGCCGGCCGGACTCGATGGGGTCGACAAGTACCCGGCGCTGCTCGCCGAGCTCGCGCGCCGCGGCTGGAGCGATGCGGATCTCGCCCGGGTCGCGGGCGGCAACGTGCTGCGCGCGCTCGCGCGTGCGGAGGAAGTGAGCCTGCGGCTGCGCGCGACGCGCCTCCCCTCGAGCGCGACGCTCGCGATGGATGCGCCGCCGAAGGCTCCCTGAGGCGCCCGGAATGCGTGCGCTGCTGCTGTGCTTCGCGGCGCTCTCGTGCGGCACGGCACTCGCCGTCCCGCCACCCGCGCCGCTGCCGCAGGCGGGGCCGACGATCGAGATTGGCGACGTCTACCGCTTCTACAGGATTTACGAGGCGGCCGGCGGCCACCCGACGGCCGGGCAGCTGCAGCACGACTATCTCGACCCGGGCTCGCCGGGACTGAAGCACCTCGCCGAGGCGCGCAACGTCACCGGCGCGCGCATCGCCGAGGCGATCGACAAGCGCCCGGAGCTCTACACCGGAGCACGGCGCTGCCTGGCCGTGCTGCCGCGCGTACGCGCGCGGCTGCGCGCTGCGCTCGTGAAGCTCGGGCAGCTCTACCCGCAGGCGCGCTTCCCGCCGGTTACCATCGCGGTCGGTCGCGGCAAGCCCGTGGCGATCGGCGGACCCGAGCACGGCGTGCAGATCGGACTCGAGGCGCTGTGTGCCGCGGACACGCTCAACCCCGACGTCGAGGAGCGTTTCGTGCACGTGATCGCGCACGAGTATGCGCACGTGCAGCAGCTGATCGACGACGATCATCCGACGGTGCTCGAGGGCTCGCTCCTCGAGGGTGCGGCGGAGTTCACCGCGGAGCTGATCTCGGGCGAGGTCTCGAACGCCAACCTGATCGCCTTCGCCCGCGGCCGGGAGCAGGACATCGAGACGCAGTTCGTCGCCGATGAGAACTCGCTCGATCTGTCGCGCTGGCTCTACAACGGGCCCGGCAAGCCCGACTGGCCACAGGACCTTGGCTACTGGGTCGGGTACCGCATCTGCAAGAGCTATTACCAGCACGCCGCCGACCGGCGTCACGCGCTCGGCGACATTCTGGAGATGACGGATCCTCCCCTGTTCGTGGCGAAGAGCGGCTGGTACCCCGGGATCGTGCTGAAGTAAACGCGCCGCCAAGCGCGCCAGCGGCGCTCAGCCGCGTTTCTTTTTCGGTGGCGTTGCCGGAATTCTGCGTGGGGCCTCGGCGCGCGGCTGACCGGCGCTCGCGGCGATCAACTGCGTCTCCGGTGCGGAGTTCAGCGACAGGATCCGGCACGGACCCTCGCCGACCGCGATGTAGGCGTGGCCCATGCCGCTGTCGAAATAGATCGAGTCGCCGGCCCGCAGGCGCACCGGCGCGTACAGGCTCGTGTGGAGATCCACTTCGCCTTCGATCACGAAGGCGTACTCCTCGCCCGGATGGCGGACCAGCTCGCCGAATTCCTCGAGACTGCGCGCGTGCGCTTCGGCGACGATCGGAATGATGCGCTTGTTGAGCAGCTCCCACGCCGGGTAGAGGTGCGAGTAGTTCGGCGTCTCGATCGCTTTGCCTTCGCCGGCGCGGATGATGCTGCGCCGGCCGGTGCCGCCCTTGAAGCCGACCTCGCTCGTCTCGCCGTTGAAGAGCGCCGAGATGTCCACCTCGAGGCCGCTCGACAGGCGCAGCAGTTTGTCGAAGGAGAGCGACATCTTGTCGTTCTCGATCTTCGAGAGAGTCGAGAGCGGCAGGCCGGTGCGGGCGCTTACTTCGGCCAGCGTCCAGCCGTGCTTGCGGCGCTGCGCCTTGAGCACCGCGCCCGGCTTGGCGACCGTGGTCGGTGCCGCGGCAGGCACACGTGCGGCGTCTCGAACCGATTCGGATTTCGCTGCCACGCCACAATCCTACCCTGTATCCTCCCTGAAAATTCATTTGCCAATTCAGAAAAATTGTTGTCACATTGGAGAAATACGCGGGCGCCACGCCCCGGGGGGATTCATCATGTCCAGGCCGCTACGCCTTCCTTCGCCGACTCTGCTCGCCGCCGTCGCGGTCGCGCTCGCCGCGGCTGCGGGTGCGCAGGCTGACGAGAAGGCACAGCAGAGCACGCCATCCGTCACCGCCACCACGCTGCAGGAAATCGTCGTCACGGCGCAGAAGCGCGCGGAGAAGCTGCACGACGTGCCGATGGGAATCACCGCGGTCACGACTGATGAGCTGAGCAAGCTGCGCGTCAGCGACTTTCAGGACCTGCAGGCGCTCGTGCCCGGGCTCCTGGTGCAGGAGTCGCAGCCCGGCTTCACCCGGCTCACGCTGCGCGGCGAGAACGTCGGCGGGATCGGCTCCACCGTCACGGTCTACGTCGACGATACGCCGGTCGGCTCGAGCAACGCGCTGGCCGACGGCGCCGTCATCACCGGCGACTTCGATACCTGGGACTTGCAGCGGGTGGAAGTGCTGCGCGGGCCGCAGGGGACCCTGTACGGCGCCGGCAGCGAGGGTGGCCTCCTCAAGTATGTGACCAACCCTCCCGACCCGACACACGCAGCCGCCGCGTTCGACATCGGCTACGAGGACATCGCGCACGGTGGGGGCGACCCGCTGGTGAAGGGCATGATCAACATGCCGATCACCGGCAGCGCCGCGCTGCGCCTCAGCGGTTTCGGCACCTGGATGCCGGGCTACATCGACGATCCCAATCTCAATGAGAGTGAGATCAACCGTGGCCTGCGCGAGGGCGGCCGCGCCTCGTTCCTCGTCAACGCGACCGACAACTTCTCCATCCGCCTGACCGCCTTCGGCCAGAATCTGCATACCGACGGCACGCCGACGGTCGACGTGGTCGGCGCCGCCGGCACACCGCTCACTCCGCCGGCGAATCCGCTGCAGCCGCTCGTCGGCGACTACGACCAGACGCGCTTCATAAACGAGCCGAGCACGTTCCGCTACCGGGAGTTCAGCGCCAAGCTCGACTGGAATCTCGGCTGGGGAGCGCTGACCTCGATCTCGAGCTACGGCAAGGCCTATGCGAACCTGTTCACCGATGCGTCTTCGGTCGAGCTGGCCTCCGGGGTACCGGCCGCCGGCACCTATGGTGACCTCGCGGCCAGCGTCGTCGGCGTGCCCGCCGGTCTCGCCGAGACCGCTGTGGTCAGCATGGGCAAGTTCACCCAGGAAGTGCGCCTGACCTCGACCGCATCTGAGACGCTCGAGTGGCAGGCCGGGGCTTTTTTCACCCGTGAAGCCTCGACCCTCGACGAGACGCTGCCGGTCTTCCTCATCCCGAGCCAGGCGCTGGCGCCGCTGCCCTCGCTCGAGACCCCGCATCTCGGGGCGCTCTACCGTGAATGGTCCGGCTTCGGTCAGGTCACCTATCACTTCAACCCGCAATGGGACGTCGCGCTCGGGGTCCGCTGGTCCGAGAACAAGCAGTCCGCCGACGAGGAGATCAGCGGACTGCTGGTCAATCCTCCGGCTTTCTCGGGCGGCGACTCGGTTGGCAGCGACTGGACCTACTCGATCGCACCGCGCTGGCATGTGAGCGACAACACGCTGGTCTACGCGCGCATCGCGACCGGTTACCGTCCGGGCGGCCCGAATGCTCTGCCCCCGAACGTCACTCCGGGCGTGCCGCTGACCTATCAGTCCGACTCGACCACGAACTACGAGATCGGCACGCGCACCAGCTTCCTCGACAACCGGCTGTCGATCGACGTCGCGGCATTCCTCATCAACTGGCAGAAGATCCAGCTGTCCGAGTTCGTCGAGAACTTCAGCATCGATGCCAACGGTGGCTCAGCGCAGAGTAAAGGGTTCGAGTGGACTCTGGGGCTGACGCCCGTCAGCGGTCTAAACTTCCGCCTGACCGGCGCCTACGTGGATGCCAACCTCACCTCGGACGCGCCTGCGGCCGGCGGCACCGACGGCGACCCGCTGTCCTTTGTGCCGAAGTGGAGCACGGCGCTCGACGGCTCCTACACCTGGCCCGCGATGAACGACTTCCACGGGTACGTCGGTGCAACCTGGTCCTACACCGGATCGCGCATGAGCGATTTTGCGGCCAGCCCGACGGTCGTCGGCGGTGCGCTCGTCTTCGTTCCGGATCCGCGCGCCGCGCTGCCGAGCTACAACACCGTGAGCCTGCGTGCGGGACTTGATAACGCACGCTGGTCGTTCGAGCTGTATGCCAGGAACATCGGCGACTCGCGCGGCATCGCTTCCTATGCCAACTCGGGGACCGCGAACTTCGGCGGCACGATTTCGCTGATCCAGCCGCGCACGGTTGGCGCAGCCGCGACACTGCGATTCTGAGCAGGGCAGCGGCGGTGGTCGAGCGCGCTGCAGGCGACGCGCGGCAACAGGTGCGAGGAGCGGACGCGCGCCTGCCGTACCCGTACCTGCTGTTTCTCGGCGACACGATCGAGCCGGCCTTCGCCAAGACTGCATTCGGACTGCGCGACTGGATCCCGGAGCGCTGCGTCGGGGAGTGGGCGTGCGTCGAGGCGACCGTATCGACGGGGCTGCCGCGACTCGCTCCGCGGGAAGCGTACGCGCAAGGCGCGCGCGGTCTCGTCATCGGGGTTGCCAACGTGGGCGGGGCGATCGGCGAGCGCTGGGTGCCGCTGCTCGTCGAGGCGCTCGAGGCGGGACTCGACCTGGTCAGCGGCCTGCACGCCAAGCTCGCCGACGTGCCGGAACTCGCGGCGGCTGCGACGCACCTCGGCCGCCGCCTCCTCGACGTGCGCGTCCCGCCGGCGCACATCCCGATCGCCACGGGGCGCAAGCGCAGCGGCAAGCGCCTCCTCACCGTCGGCACCGACTGCGCGCTCGGCAAAAAATACGCAGCGCTCGCGCTGACGCGGGCCTTCGCCGCGCGCGGCCGTGCCGTCGACTTCCGCGCTACCGGCCAGACCGGCATCCTGATCGCCGGCGGCGGCATGCCGATGGATGCGGTGATATCCGACTTCGAGGCCGGGGCCGCGGAGATGTTGAGTCCCGCTGCGGCGCCTGAGCACTGGGACGTGATCGAGGGCCAGGGGTCGCTGTTCCATCCCGCCTACGCCGCGGTGTCGCTCGGACTCCTGCACGGCAGCCAGCCAGACGTCTTCGTGGTCTGCCACCTGCCGGGACGCGACCGGGTGCTCGGCTACCCGGAGTACGCGACGCCGGGAATTCCCGAAACCATCGATATGAACGTGCAGCTCGGACGGCGCACGAACCCGGCGATCCGCTGCGGCGGCGTCTGCCTCAATACCTCGCAGCTCCCGGCTCGTGAGGCGCATGATCTGCTCGCGCGCGAGAGTCACCGGCTCGGCTTGCCGGTGGCGGATCCGCTGCGCCCGGGACGCGAATTCGAACGGCTCGTCGACTCATGCCTGGCCTGACTCCCGACCGGAAGGACCTCCCCTTGAACACGAAGCTTCCGCGCGCTCCGGCGCAATCCCGCTTGATCCCGGCAGCGGCCGCAGCGCTCCTCGCCCTGGCACTCGCACTCTTCACGGTGGCGATCGCGCGTGCCGCGGCCCCGGCGGCGCCGCAGGCGAGCCCACTACCCGCGGCACCCGCTGCAACGCCTGCCGGTGCGCCGCTCACGGCCGAGGACCTCGACACCTGGCTCGACGGCTACCTGCCGTATGCGCTGCGGGTAGATGACATCGCCGGCGCGGTGGTCGTGGTGGTCAAGGACGGCGCGGTGGTGACCGAACGCGGCTACGGCTTCGCCGATGTCGCGAAGCGCACCCCGGTCGACCCGCAGCTCACGCTGTTCCGCCCGGGCTCGGTGTCCAAGCTCTTCACCTGGACCGCCGTCATGCAGCAGGTGGAGCAGGGCAGGATCGATCTCGATGCCGACATCAACCAGTACCTCGACTTCAAGGTGACGGGCAAGGACGGCAAGCCCATCACCATGCGCAACCTCATGCAGCACACGGCCGGCTTCGAGGAGCAGGCCAAGGGAGTGATCTCAGCGAGCGATAACCTGCCGAGCTATGACGGGCTGCTGAAGCAGCACGTGCCGGCGCGCGTGTTCGACGTCGGCTCGACCCCGGCCTACTCGAACTACGGCGCCTCACTCGCCGGCTACATCGTCGAGCGCGTCGCGCACGAGCCCTTCGACGCCTACATCGAGCACCATATCTTCGAGCCGCTCGACATGAAGCACTCGACCTTCCGCCAGCCGCTGCCGCCGCAGCTGGTGCCGCTCATGGCGACCGGCTACCGCCTCGCCTCCGGCGAGCCGCAGCCGTTCGAGTACGTCGGCCCGGCGCCGGCCGGCTCGGCGTCCTCCTCGGGCGAGGACATGGCGCACTTCATGATCGCGCATCTGCAGAATGGCGAGTACCACGGCAACCGGATCCTCAAGGCCGAGACCGCCGCGCTGATGCACAACAGTCCGTACCCCGACGCTATCGGGCCGCTCGACCGCATGGAGCTCGGCTTCTTCGAGACCAACATCAACGGCCGCGAAGTCATCGCGCACCTCGGCGACACCGAGTAGTTTCACACCTCGCTGCACCTGTTCCTGAAGGAGAACATCGGCTTCTACGTCTCTTTCAGCAGTCCGGGCAAGGAAGGCGCGGCGCACCCACTGCGTGTCGCGCTGTTCCAGGATTTCGCGGACCGCTACCTGCCGGCGGCCGAGCCGCACCCGGTGGCGCCGAGGCTCGACGCTGCGACCGAGAAGGCGCACGCCGCGCTCATGGCGGGCGCCTGGACCGCCTCGCGCGGCGGCTTCGACAACTTCCTCGCAGCGCTCGAGTTCGTCGGCCAGATGAAGGCCGGCGTCAACAAGGACGGCGAGCTCGCGGTGGCAATCCCGGGCACGAACGGCAAGCCGCGGCACTGGGTCGAGGTGGCGCCGTTCCTCTGGCAGGACGTCGACTCGCACGACCGGCTGGCGGCCCAGGTGGTCGACGGCAAGCCGGTGCGCTGGAGCTTCGACACGCTCTCGCCCTTCGAGGTCTTCGACCGCACGCCCTGGTATCAGAGCAGCGGCTGGCTGATGCCGCTCTTGCTCGTGAGCTTCGTGGCACTGCTCCTCACGGCGCTGCTGTGGCCGGTGGCGGCGCTGGTGCGCCGCCATTGCCGGGCGCCGCTCGCGCTCGATGCGCGCGCCGCGAGCGCCTACCGCTGGAGCCGCATCGCCGCGCTGGCCATCGTCGCGGCGCTCAGCCTCTGGGGAGTGTTCGTCGCGCTCATTCTTCATGACACGGGCACGCTCGGCGGACGCCTCGATCCGCTCCTGCTGCTGGCGCAGCTTGGCAGCGTGGTGGCCTTCGTCGGCGGTTTCGTGGTGATGCTGTGGAATCTCCTCGTGGTGTGGGGCGGCGCGCGGCGCTGGCCGGCGCGCACGTGGAGCGTGGTGCTGGCGCTCGCGGCCCTCATCGTGCTGTGGGTGGGACTGGCGTTCCATCTGCTCCATATCGGGACCAGCTACTGATGGCGGGGCTGCGTCTCGCGATAGCGGTCGAGAAGCTGCCCTTCTCGGCACCGTTTCGCATCGCCGGGCGGGTGTTCGAGCATCAGGACGCCGTGGTGGTCACGCTCGATGACGGCGTGCACCGCGGGCGCGGCGAGGCCTCCGGTGTCTTCTATCTCGACGACGACGTGCCGCGCGCCGCGGCGGCGATCGAGGCGCAGCGCGCGGCAATCGAGCGCGGCATCGACCGCGAGGCGCTGCAGCGCCTGCTGCCGCGGGGCGGCGCGCGCAATGCGCTCGACTGCGCATTGTGGGAGCTCGAGGCCGGGCGTGCCGGACGGCCGGTGTGGGCACTCGCGGGCCTGAAGCCCCCGCGCCAGCTCACCACGACCTTCACCCTCGGCGCCGACACCCCCGAGATCATGGCGGCAGGGGCGCGGCGCTACGCCGCGGCACGGGCCCTGAAGTTGAAGCTCACCGGCGACCCGGAGCTCGATGCGGCGCGCGTGCGCGCGGTGCGTGCGGTGCGCCCGGACGTGTGGCTGGGGGTCGATGCCAATCAGGCCTATGGCATCGGCGCGCTGCCGCGGCTGATCAGCGTACTGGTCGAAACCCGCGTGGAGCTCATCGAGCAGCCCCTCGCCCGCGGTCGTGAGGCGGATCTGGAGGGCTGCGATTCGCCGATACCGATCGCCGCGGACGAGAGCGCGCAGGGACTCAATGACATCGCCGGTCTCATCGGGCGCTTCGACGTCGTCAACATCAAGCTCGACAAGTGCGGCGGGCTCACCGAGGGGCTCGCCATGGCGCACGAGGCGCGCCGCGCCGGACTCGACGTCATGGTGGGCAATATGATGGGCTCGAGCTGGGCGATGGCCCCCTCGTTCGTACTCGGGCAGCTGTGCGACGTCGTCGACCTCGACGGTCCGACGTTCCTGGCGCGCGACCGCACGCCGGCGGTGCGCTACGCCAGCGGCATGATCTGGTGCGATGAAGCGGTGTGGGGCGGCCCGAGCCGGCGCGCGGCCTGAGGCCCGCCGTGCACGGCGTATCCGCGGCGTAACCGCAGCGTGTCCAGCTGGTTCCAGCGGCGGCTCCTGCCCGGCCTCGCCTTCAAGGCGGTGGTGATCGGCGGCGGCTACGCCACCGGGCGCGAGCTCGCCGAGTTCTTCCTGCCGAGCGGTCCCTGGGGCGGCATCAAGGCGATGGTGCTCGCGCTGGTGATCTGGAGCGCCATCTGCGTGGTGACGTTCCTCTTCTCGCGCGCCAGCAACACCCGCGACTACCAGAGCTTCGTGCGCGCGCTCCTGGGTCCCGCGTGGATCGCCTTCGAGGCGGCCTACGTGCTGTTCGTGGTGCTGGTGCTGGCGGTGTTCGGCGCCGCCGCGGGCGCCATCGGGGCGGCCGCGCTCGGCGTGCCGACAATCGTCGGCACGCTGATCCTCATGGCGGCGATCGGGCTCGTGACCGCCTACGGCAACGCTTCGGTGGAGCGCCTCTTCGCCTGGGTGTCGTTCCTGCTCTATGGCGTGTACGTGCTGTTCGTGCTGTTCTCGCTCACGCACTTCGGTGCGCGCATCGTCGCGGGCTTCGCGCGGCCGGCCGGGGAGGCGGGCTGGGTCGCGGGCGGGGCCGCGTACGCGAGCTACAACGTCATCGGCGCGGTGGTGATCCTGCCGGTGCTGCGCCACCTCACCAGCAACCGCGACGCCGTGATCGCCGGCCTCATCGCCGGCCCGCTCGCCATGCTGCCGGCGCTCATGTTCTTCACCTGCATGATGGCTTACTACCCCGAGATTGCGAACGCCACGCTGCCTTCGGACTACCTGCTGCAACGGCTCGACCTGCCGCTGTTCCGCTATCTCTTCCAGCTCATGATCTTCGCGGCGCTCCTCGAGAGCGGCACCGGCTTCGTACACGCCATCAATGAAAGAGTCGGCCACGCCTTCCGCCGCCGCCGCAACCGCGAGCTCTCGCGTGCCGCGCGGGCGCTGATCGCCCTCGGCACGCTCGTGTTCTGCATGCTGGTCGCCGAGCACTTCGGTCTCGTCACGCTCATCGCCAGGGGCTACCGCGCGTTCGCGGTCATCGTGCTGCTGGTGTTCGTACTGCCGCTGTTCACCGTCGGCATCTATCGTCTCGCCACCGGGAAAGTGGTACCGCAGGGGGTCGCATGAATCTCAAGGGTCTCCTGGCCGCCGCGGCGGCCGCTACCTTCGCCAGCATTGCACTCGGCGCGCCGCCGCAGGGTTTCGAGCGCCGGGTGGAGCTGGCACGCACCGAGATCGGCGTGCCCGGCATGGCGATCGCGATCGTCGAGAACGACCAGGTGACTTTCGCGCGCGGCTTCGGGGTGCGTGCCCTGGGTGCGGCGGAGCGCGTCGACGCCGACACCATCTTTCCGACCGGCTCGACCGGCAAGGCGTTCACGGTGGCCGATCTCGCCGTGCTGGTCGATGCGGGCCGGATCGGCTGGGACGATCGCGTGACCGATCGTCTGCCGGGTTTTCAGATGTACGACCCGTGGGTGACGCGCGAGATCACCATCCGCGACCTGCTCGTGCACCGGAGCGGTCTCGGGCTCGGCGAGGGCGATCTCATGTTCGTGCCGCGCTCGAATCTCACGCGCGCCGAGGCGGTGCATCGCCTGCGCTACCTCAAGCCCGCCACCAGCTTCCGCTACGGCTTCGCCTACGACAACGTGCTCTACATGGTCGCCGGGCAGCTGATCGAAGCGGTCTCGGGCGAGAGCTGGGAGAAGTTCACCGCCGCGCACGTGCTCGAGCCCGCCGGCATGCTGCACTCGACCAGTGATGAGCCGGAGCGCTTCGCCAACGCGAACCGCGCCTATCCTCACGCGCGCATGGACGGCGGCCTGCGCGGCGCCGGCACCCAGGAACGCCTCAACGAGCGCGAGGAGCTCGGCCGCGCCGCCGCGCCCGCGGGCGGACTCACGGTGAGCGCCAATGACATGGCGCGCTGGCTCATGATCCAGCTCGACGCCGGCGAGCTGCCCGGACACTCGGGGCGGCTGTTCTCGGAGGCCGCCCATCAGCAGATGTGGAAGCCGCTGGTGCTGCAGCCGGTGGGCGAGCCGCCCGCGGCGCTCAAGGCGACGCAGCCCAATTTCAACACCTACGCGCTCGGCTGGGACGTCACCGACTACGCCGGCACGAAGATCGTGTGGCACGGCGGCGCGGTACTCGGTTTCCTCACCGCCGTGGTGCTGATCCCCGAGAAGCACGTCGGCTTCTCCATCGAGATCAACAGCGAGGACGGCGAGATCATCCGCGGCCTCATGTACGAGCTGCTCGACCACTATCTCGGCCGGCCGCACGTCGACTGGGTGGCGCGCTATCGCGCCGAGAAGCAGCGGCGCATCAACGAAGCGCTGACGGTGCTGAAGACCGCGGCGGCGAAACCGGCCGCCGTCGGCCCCTCGCTCCCGCTCGCGGCTTATGCCGGGACCTACCAGGATCCCTGGTACGGCAACATCGAGGTCGCCGTGAAGGACGGCAAGCTCGCAATCGACTTCAAGACCACGCCGCGCATGAGCGGCACGCTCGAGCACTACCAGTACGACACCTTCGCCACCCACCTCGAGGACCAGACGATCGAGCCGGCTTACGTGACCTTCAGTCTCGATGCCGACGGCAAGGTCGACCGCGTCACGATGAAGCCCGTGTCGCCGATCGCGGATTTCAGCTATGACTACCAGGATCTGCTGTTCACGCCGGCGAAGGAGCAGCGGCCGTGAGGCGGGCCCCGGCAGCGCGACTCGCGGCCCTGGTCAGCGCCGGGGCGTTGTGCACGGCAGCGGGCCCCGCCGTGGGCGCCGCCGCGCCGCCGCACGACGTGGTCATCCGGCACGCGCTCATCTATGACGGCGATGGCGGCGCGCCCTACGCGGGCGAACTCGCGATCGACGGCGATCGCATCGCCTACGTCGGCCCGCAGTCCGCCGGTAAGGGCCGTCTCGAGGTCGATGCCGCAGGTCAGGCGGTGTCGCCGGGATTCATCGACATGATGGGGCACTCGGAGGAGTCGCTGCTGGTCGACGGGCGCGGCGTGAGCGCCTTGAAGCAGGGCGTCACGCTCGACGTCTTCACCGAGTTGTCGATGGGCCCGCTCACACCCGAGATGGCGAAGCTCATGAGGGCCCGCCAGGGCGACGTCAGGTTTGAGGTGACCTGGTCGACCCTCGGGCAGTACCTGGATGAGCTCGGCAAGCACGGCATCTCCCCCAACGTCGCGAGCTTCGTCGGCGCGGGCGAGGTGCGGGTCAACGTACTCGGCGAGGACGACGTGCAGCCGACCCCGGCGCAGCTCGAGGCGATGCGCACGCTTGTGCACCAGGCGATGGAGCAGGGGGCGCTCGGGCTGACCACCATGCTCATCTATGCGCCGAACCACTACGCCAAAACGCCCGAGCTCATGGCGCTGGCGCGCGAGTCGGCGCGCTGTGGTGGCATGTACACCGCGCACATGCGCAGCGAAGGCGATCACATCGAGGCGGCGGTTCAGGAGACCATCGACATCGCCAAAGACAGTGGCGCGCCGGCCGAGATCCATCACTTCAAGTTCATCGGCCGCGACAACTGGGGCAAACGCGACCAGGTCGTGGCGATGATCAGCGCGGCGCGCGCCGCCGGTATCCGCATCACGGCCGACATGTACACGTACACTGCGGGCGGGACATCGCTCGCCGCATCGCTGCCGCCGTGGGCGCACGCCGGCGGCCCCGAAGCCCTCGTCAAACGTCTCAAGGACCCCGCCGAGCGCGCCAAGGTCATCGCCGCGATGCAGGAGGCACACCCGCAGGACTGGGAGAACCTCTACCAGCAGTCCGGCGCCAACGGCATGCTGGTGCTGGCGGCGCGAACGCCCGCGGTGAAGGCACTCATCGGCAAGACCATCGCCGAGATCGCGCTCGAGCGCCACGTCAGTCCCGAGGACGCGATCGTCGATCTCGTGATCGAGGACGACGCCGGGGTGGGCGCCGCCTACACGATCATCAGCGAGGAGAACATCGCCAGACAGATCGTGCTGCCGTGGGTGAGCTCGGGATCGGACGCCGAGTCGAGCGCGCCCGAGGGCGTGTTCCTGCTCTCATCCACCCATCCGCGGGCCTACGGGAACTTCGCGCGCCTGTTCGCGAAGTACGTGCGCGAGGAGCAGCTCCTCAGCGTCCAGGAAGCGGTCCGCAAGCTCACCTCGCTCCCGGCGGACGTGTTGTCGCTGCAGGGCCGCGGCAGGCTCAAGGCCGGCAATTTCGCCGACGTCGTGATCTTCGATCCGGCGAGAATCCAGGACCACGCGACCTACCAGAAGCCGATGCAGTACGCGACCGGAGTCACCGACGTGTTCATCAACGGCCAGCTGGCGTTGCAGGACGGCGAGCCGACCGGTGCGCACAGCGGGCGGATCCTGCGCGGCCGTGCCTGGACCGGGGCGCCCGGCGGCGGTTGCCGCAAATCCGCCAGCGACTGGACCTGGACGGATCAGCCGCCGCGCGCGCCCTGGTAAATTGCTCGCCGCCTGCGGCGACGGGCAGCTGCGTGTGCCTGGAGCCGTCATGTCGGCTAAGGCTCGAGCCCCGCGCGGCTGGTGAGATAGACGGCGAAGGTGCCGAGCCAGTGGCCGCCCTCGTAGTACTGGCCGGTCACGGCGGGTAGCGCCGTATCCGCGTGATGGCGCGCGGCAGCGCGCAGCGCCGCGATGCGCGCATCTGCCGGCGGCAGCCCGTGCGCGATACCCTCGAGCATCCAGGCGCGGCTCAGGTTGAGCCCGTCGAGGTGCGCGAGCTTGGGGTCCGAGCGGTCGGTGACGATACCCGGTTCGAGCCAGGCGTGCGCCGCGTGCGCTGCGCCGGCAGGGGCCGCCGGCGCAGGCGGGGCACCCGCGGTGGCCGTATTTGCGGTGGCGCGCGGGATCTGCGGCAGGAACGCCGTCAGCCACTTTGCGAACGTCGGCGGGTCGAGCACGCGTCGCATGAAATCCGCCTCCGCGAGACACGGTGACAGGAAGTCCTCGCCCGAGGGCTCGTAGGCGAGCGGGCAGTTGCGGTCGTGGCGGTAGAAGCGCTGCGCCGCGTCGCTGAGGAGCTTGCGCATCTGCTCGTCGTGAGTGACCCCCGACCAGTCCCAGATCAGCCCGAAGGCGAACGCGGTCTGGTCATGCTCACCGAAGCGGATCGGGTACTGCAGTTTCGGCAGCCAGCTCTCGAGCCGGGCCACGACCTCGGTCTCGAGCGGCGCGAGCACGCCCGACCAGCGGCGCGCGTCGGGGTCATCCGAGCGGCGCAGCTCCGCGGCCAGCTCGAGCAGCCACGCGAGCCCGTAGGGCCGCTCGAAGGAGGCACGGCCCGCGCCGCGCAGATAGCTCGCCTCGGCGTCGATCTTGTCGGTCATGAAGCTCTGGTTGAGCGCGGTGCGTGCCTCGACGGCGAACGGCGCATTCGGGTAGAGGCGCAGCAGCCGCACCAGCAACCAGTGGCCGTGCACGTCGGAGTGCCAGTCGAGGCAGCCGTAGAAGGCCGGTGTCAGCTCGTGCGGCGGGCGCGCGTCGGCGGCGTCGTTCAACGTGTGGCTGATGTGGTTCGGATATTCCTGGTGCAGGCACTTGAGCGCGAGTGCGGCGAAGCGCGCCGCCGCCGGCTGCGAAAGCCGTCCGGCGCTCACGTGCGCGCTGGGTTTGGCGGGTGGCGCGGCATGCACGCACCACGGCGCGGCGGCGAGCAGTGCGAGCGTGAGGGCGCAGCGGATGGGGTGTCTCATGAGCCCATGTTACGCTCAGCGCCGTGCGCGAATCTCTGCCCGTCGTGCTGATCCCGGGACTGCTCGCCTCGGCGCGCCTGTACGCCGCACAGATTCCCGAGCTCTGGCGCCGCGGCGCGGTGATGGTCGCCGACCACGCCCGCGACACCAGCATGGAGGCGATTGCGCAGCGTCTGCTGGCGGCGGCGCCGCCGCGCTTTGCGCTCGCCGGGCTCTCCATGGGCGGCTACATCGCCTTGGAGGTCGTGCGCCAGGCACCGCAGCGCGTCGCGCGTCTTGCGCTCCTCGACACCTCGGCGCGCGCCGACACGCCCGAGGCGACCGCCATGCGCCACGCGCAGATGGCGCTCGCCAGCGCGGGGCGCCTCGGCGAAGTGGTGGAGCAGCAGTTCGCGCGCACCGTCCATCCCCTGCACCGCGTCGACCCGCAGCTGCGCGAGACCAATCGGCTCATGGCCGAGGACGTGGGGCCCGAGGCGTTCGTGCGCCAGCAACAGGCGATCATGGGCCGGCCCGACTCGCGTCCCACGCTCGCCGCGATCGCCTGCCGCACGCTGGTGCTGGTCGGCGAGCAGGACGAGCTCACCCCGCCCGAGCGCGCGGTGGAGATCGCGCACGGCATCCGCGGCGCGCGGCTGGTCACGGTTCCCGCGTGCGGACATCTCTCGACGCTCGAGCAGCCGCGCGCGGTGACCCGCGCGCTGCTCGACTGGCTCGGCGATTGAGGCGGCGTCGATGACGAGCGCCGCGCAGCGGGCCCTGCTGCTCGCGCATCCCGACACGCCGGGGGAATGGGTGTGGAGCATCGCCGCCGACGTGCAGCTCGAGGCGGGCGTGCTGGTGTGCCATTACGCGCTGCACGGCGAGGTCAACCGCCTGCGCGTGCCGGCAGTGCGCGCCGGCCGCCGCGCCGACGAACTCTGGCAGCACACCTGCTTCGAGGTGTTCGTCGCCGCGGAGCGGAGCGCGGGCTACTACGAGTTCAACTTCTCGCCCTCGCTCGACTGGGCCGCGTACCACTTCGATGAATACCGCGAGGGCATGACGCCCGCGAACCTGGCGCGCGCACCGGGGCTCACCTCGCGCCGCAGCGCCGAGCGCCTCGAGCTCACTGCGCACCTGCATCTCGACGGGCTCGCGGCGCTCGCCCGCGCGCCGCGGCTGCGCCTCGGGCTCACCGCGGTGGTCGAGGACGACGGTGGTACTCTTTCCTACTGGGCCCTGCGTCACGCGCCGGGCAACCCCGATTTCCACGACCCCGACGGCTTCACGCTCGAGATTTGAGACCGCATGAAACTCGGCATCGACCGGCTGATCGAAGATCGCGCGCTGCGCGCGCCGCTCGCCGGCAAGCGCCTGGCGCTGCTCGCCCACCCGGCCTCGGTGACGCGCGAACTCACGCACTCGATCGACGCGCTGGCCGCCTGCGGCGAGCTCAAGGTCAGTGCCGCGTTCGGCCCGCAGCACGGCCTGCGCGGCGACAAGCAGTACAACATGATCGAGTCGGCGGACTTCACCGACCCGGTGCACCACATCCCGGTGTTCAGTCTGTACGGCACGGTGCGCCGCCCCACCGCGGCGATGATGGACAGCTTCGACGTACTGCTGGTGGATCTGCAGGACCTCGGCTGCCGCATCTACACCTTCATCACGACGCTGCGCTACGTGCTCGAGGCGGCCGCCGCGGCGCGCAAGGCCGTGTGGGTGCTCGATCGTCCGAATCCCGCCGGCCGCCCGGTTGAGGGGCTGACGCTGCGGCCGGGCTGGGAGAGCTTCGTCGGGGCCGGAGCGCTCCCCATGCGTCACGGACTCACCATGGGTGAAGTGGCGCGCTGGTTCGTCGCGACGCTGCGCCTCGACGTCGACTGCCAGGTCGTGACGATGGAAGGCTGGGCGCCGGCGGCGGCGCCCGGATACGGCTGGCCGCTCGGCGAGCGCGCGTGGGTGAACCCGAGTCCCAACGCGCCGAACCTGTCGATGGCGCGCTGCTACGCGGGCTCGGTGCTGCTCGAGGGCACCAACCTGTCCGAAGGCCGCGGCACGACGCGGCCGCTCGAGGTGCTCGGGGCGCCGGGCCTGGACGTGGCGGCGCTGCTCAGGGAGATGCATGCGCTCGCGCCCGAGTGGCTCGCGGGCTGCCGGCTGCGGCAGTGCTGGTTCGAGCCGACCTTCAACAAGCACCAGGGGCAGCTGTGCGCGGGGCTGCAGGTGCACGTGGAGGATGCGGCGTACTACCGGCACGAGGCGTTCCGGCCGTGGCGGCTGTTTGCACTCGCCTTCAAGGCGTTGCGGCGCCTGCGCCCCGACTATGCACTGTGGGCCGATTTTCCCTACGAGTACGAGACCGGCAAGCTCGCGATCGATGTGATCAACGGCAGCGAGCTGCTGCGGCGCTGGGTGGACGATCCGGCAGCGGCGACCGGCGATCTGGACGTGCTGGCCGCACGGGACGAGGTCGCGTGGCGCAGCGAGCGCCAGTCGGTGCTGCTTTACTGAGCGGCGGGGTGTGCCGCCTCAGCGGCGCTCAGTGACCGGCGCAGCTGGCGTAGGGCGGTGCCTCGCCGGGCACGATCGGGCACAGCGTGACGGGCCCGAGCTGCGCGAGGCGCGCGCTCCAGTACTTGCCGTCGAGCGCGAGCGGGTGCGAGGAATCCCGCCCGTGCTCGGTCCACTGCAGCGCGTAGAAGTCGTCGCTCCCCTGAATCGCCACCATCACCGAGGTCTCGCTGTGCGCCTTGCCGCCGGAGGTCACCCGGCCGCAGCTCGCCACGGTGGCGAACGTCGGCTCGCTGGCGAGCGGCTGCGGCCCGAGATCGAGCGCGACGTAGGTGTCGGGACAATGGCGCTGGAAGCCGCGAGCCAGCGCCTGCAGATACGCCTGCGGCGTTGCGCCAGCCATGTGCACCATGCCCTGCACGCCGGTCAGCGTGACCATGCGCGTCCACTCCTCGCTCGACTGGCCTTCGGGCACGTGCTCGCGCACGTAGATGTTGCCGCTGGTGCGCTCGAAACTCATCTTGAAGGGCGCAGGGAGCGTAAAGGCCACGAGCCGGTGGAACACCGGCACGATGGTCCGCGTCCCCGCTCCGCCCGGCGCATCGGCACCGCGGACCGCGGCCGCCGCGCTCACCAGGACCCAAAGCACCAGCGCGCCTGCGGGCGCAAACCCCTCACGCATGGCGCGCAGCATAGCGCACGCTTGTCTTAATCTGGGCGCGGCGCGCTGCGCCACCCGTATTTCCAGCGGCCCGGGCGTCTTACGGTAAGTCCGCCTGCGCGGTGCGGCGCCTGCGCGCACAATGTCTCCCGACGACGCCAGGGGTTTCGCTCGCCGGAAGGGCGGGCGAACAAAATAACTACAGGGAGCAGGTTCATCGTCGCCTCACCCCGACCGCCGCGCTTTGCGCCGGCTGTGCTCGCGGTATTTTTCCTCGGCTGCGCCGCCGCCGTGGCGGCCACACCGCGCGTCGCGCCGTTCGTGGTGCGCGCCGATCTCGCGCCCCTCATCCGCGCTGCGGCCTACTCGACCGTGCAGTTCGCCGTGCCCGTGCCACACGCGGCCTCAACCGCCTCTTCCGGCCAATGGTCGGTCGCCGGCGGCGCGGCCACCTGGCATTACGCCGTACAGGTGCCGGGCGCCGTGTCGCTGTCGTTCCATGCGCTGGGCTCGCTGCCGGCAGGGGCGACGCTGCTCGCGAATGGCGGCGCGGTCACCACCAGTTACGGCGCGTCGGCGCTGCGCCACGGCGAGCTCTGGAGCCGCATCCACGCAGGCGACACCCTCGAGCTCACCCTGACGGTCCCTGCCGCCGAGCGCGCCGCGGTGGATTTGCGCCTCGTCAGCCTGCAGGCGGGGTACCGCTCGATCGGCCCGGGCGTCGAGGATCATCCGGTCTACCGGCATCTGCTGCCGGGCAAGCCGCCCGATGACGCCGACTGCGCGACCAACTATGAATGTGCGGTCACCGCGGGCAACACGCCGGCGGCCTCCGCCACCGTGGCGCTGGTAATCGAGAACCTCTACCAGTGCACCGGCACGCTCGTGAACGACGTGCCGGGCGACAACACACCTTACGTGCTCACCGCCCGGCACTGCGAGACCGGGCAGCTCGGCGGCGGCAACCCGCAAGCTGCGGCCGGCGTCACGGTGTACTGGAACGCCACCAGTGCCTGCGGCACGCCACTCGGCTCGATCTACGACGGCACGCTCCCGTCCCAGACGGGCGCACGCACCGTAGTCGAGCAGCAGGACGCCTGGCTCGTGGTGCTCGACGAGCAGCCGGTCGCCGCGGACGCGCAGTTCGCCGGTTTCGACGCGACGGGCGGCGCGGTCACGGGTGGCTATTCGATCCATCACGCCGAGGGGCGCGACAAGCAGATGGTCGGCTGGTACGGCACCGCCTATGCCTTCGCTCAGGCCGGCGAGCTCGGCACCGCCTACACGTCCGACCTGCTCGAGACCGTGAACCAGAGCGGCAACATCGGCGGCGGCGCCTCGGGCAGCGCGCTCTTCGACCGTAACGATCACCTGGTCGGCACGCTCGCGCTCGGCCGCAAGAGCGCCGACCCATCGGGCTACCAGTCGTGCCCGGTGGCGCAGCCGCCCGAGCCGAACGGCGCGAACGGCGTCGCCGATTTCACCGCGCTGGCCGCGGTCTGGGACTCGACCGCCGATCCCACCAGCAGCACCGGCGGCACGACGCTGCGCTCGGTGCTCGACCCGCAGGACACCGGCAGCCGCGTGGTACCTGCTAAGCCCATCGAGCTCGTCGCCTACCCGGGGGCCACGCCGCCCGCGCCACGGATCACGTTCACTCCGGCGAGCGTCGCGGCCAACCAGCCTTTCACCGCTGCATGGTCCGGAGGCAACGCCGCGAACTGCACCCTGACGGGCGGCATCCCCGGAGGCAGCTGGGGCGGGAGCATGCAGAACGTGCCAGCGAGCGGCTCCGCTCCCGAGGCCGGTCCTGCCGGGGCCTATACGTTCGGCCTCGTCTGTCAGAGTACCCAGGCCGACGGCGCGGCGGTCTCGACGCAGGCGACGCTCGCCATTACATCCGGCGCGGCGAGCGCGCCGACCGGCTCATCCGCCGACACGGCGGCGCAGGGGATCGATAACAGTTCAGGCGGGGGAGGCTCGATGGGAATTTTCGAAACGGTGATTCTGGCCGCTCTGGTGGCGTTCGCTGTCACGCGCAGGACGGCCACCGGCCGGCGCTGGCGGCTTCCCGGGCTGCTACGGCCGCTGCGGCGCAAGGTCCGGCAACAGGAACGTCCGCCGCGCCGCTTCTGAGGCGAGGCGCTCGGGCCCGTACCAGCGGGTCAGGACGGATTTCTCGAGCAGGTCGGGGTTGGCGCGCACGAACGCGGCGAACTCATCCGCCTGCGCACCCTCCATGCGCTCGGCGATCAGCGCCAGGAACGCAATCGTAACCGTCTGGTGAAAAGCTTCGGGCTTGCCGGCCCGCGCGGCCATCGCGCGCAGCGCGCGCGAGTAATGCAGCACCGTCTCGGCGAAGTCGTGACGCCGGAGCATCTCGAATGCCATGCGCACGTGCTCGCGGTGGGGGAACTCCGCCGCCGGGATCTCGCCGCGCGCGAAACGCGCGAGCTCGGGGCACTCAGGGAGCATCTCTGCCGGCCTCGCGCATGCGATGCGAGTCGCGCGCCGTCAGCTCGAGCGCGTATACCTCGCGCAGTGCGCGGATTTTCTTGAGCGTAGCCGCCGAGAAGGGCGTCTTGCCCTCGAAGGCGTGCAATACGATCCCCTCGAGCAGGTCGCCGAGCGACAGATCGAGCTCGGTGGCGAGCGCCTTCAGTACCTTGAGCAGGCGGGTTTCGAGGCGTACGCCGGTCTGGGTACGGACGATGGTCTGCATGTGTTCATGGTACCAAAGTACCAAGGTACCATCAAACTGTGGAACGTCGCGGGTTTCGGACTGGCAGCGCAAAAAAAAGCCCTAGCCGGGGCGCACCTGCCACGCCCAGGCTCGCGGCGTGACCTGGGCACGCGGGTTCTGCTCTAATGCCCGGCTGCATGCAGACCGCACGCGACATAACCGGTTATCGAAGGTTCTGGGCCGGGCGCTTCGGCACGGCGCCGTTCCTGCCCATGTCGCGCGCCGAGATGGATCTCCTCGGCTGGGACAGCTGCGACGTCATCATCGTCACCGGCGATGCCTACGTCGATCATCCGAGCTTCGGCATGGCGATCGTCGGGCGGGTGCTCGAGGCGCAGGGCTTTCGCGTCGGCATCATCGCGCAGCCCGACTGGCACAGCGCCGAGCCGTTCGCCGCTCTCGGCCGGCCGAACCTCTTCTTCGGCGTCACCGGCGGCAACATGGACTCCATGGTGAACCGCTACACCGCCGAGCGCCGCATCCGCAGCGACGACGCCTACACGCCCGGAGGCGTGGGTGGCAAGCGGCCCGACCGCTCGGTGATCGTGTACGCACAGCGTGCGCGCGAGGCGTTCCGCGACGTGCCGATCGTCATCGGCGGCATCGAGGCATCGCTGCGTCGCATCGCGCACTACGACTACTGGTCGGAGAAGGTGCGCCGCTCGGTGCTGCTCGATGCCAAGGCGGACCTCCTGATCTACGGTAACGGCGAGCGACAGATCTGCGAGATCGCCCACCGGCTCGCCGGCGGCGAGCCGATCGGCGCCATCACCGACGTGCGCGGGACCGCGTTCGCGCGACGCTCGACCCCCGCCGACTGGATCGAGATCGACTCGACGCACCTCGATGCGCCGGGCCCGCTGAATCCGCCCGTCGATCCCTACGCTATGGTGGCGTCGGACCCGGCCGCGGCGGTGCCGCCGGCGGCAGCCCCGCCCTGCGCGGACCCGTCAGGGGCGCCGCAGTCCGAGCGCGTGGTGCGCTTCGTGCGCCGCGTGAAGAACGCCGACCGCGAGCGCAGCGTCATCCGCATGCCGGCGCACGAGGCGGTGACGGCCGATGCGGTGCTGTACGCGCACGCCTCGCGCATCCTGCATCTCGAATCGAACCCCGGTAACGCCCGTGCGCTCGTGCAGCGTCACGGCGACCTCGACGTGTGGCTGAATCCGCCGCCGTTGCCGCTCTCCACCGCCGAGATGGACTGGGTGTACGAGCGGCCCTACGCGCGCGCGCCGCATCCTCTCTACGGCGAGGAAAGTATTCCCGCGTGGAAGATGATCCGCTTCTCGGTCGCGATCCAGCGCGGTTGCTTCGGCGGCTGCACCTTCTGTTCGATCACCGAGCACGAGGGCCGCATCATCCAGAGCCGCTCGGAGGCTTCCGTGCTGCGCGAGATCGAGACGGTGCGCGATACCGTGCCGGGCTTCACCGGCGTCATCTCCGATCTCGGCGGCCCGACCGCCAACATGTACCGCCTCGCCTGCAAGAGCCGCGAGATCGAGAGCGCCTGCCGCAGGCCCTCGTGCGTGTACCCCGGCATCTGCCCGAATCTCAACACCGACCACGCGCCGCTGATCCGCCTCTACCGCCGCGCACGGGCACTGCCGGGGATCAAGAAGGTGCTGATCGCCTCGGGCGTCCGCTACGACCTCGCGGTCGAGTCGCCCGAGTACGTGAAGGAGCTCGCCCAGCACCATACCGGCGGCTACCTCAAGATCGCGCCGGAGGCGCTGGCCGACGGGCCGCTCTCCAAGATGATGAAGCCCGGGGTGGGGGCCTACGACCGCTTCAAGGAGCTGTTCGACCGCTATTCGAAAGAGGCGGGCAAGGAGCAGTACCTCATCCCGTACTTCATCGCGGCGCATCCCGGCACCTCGGACCAGGACATGCTCGAGCTCGCGCTGTGGCTGAAGAGAAACGGCTTCCGCGCCGACCAGGTGCAGGCGTTCCTGCCCGGGCCGATGGCCACCGCCACCGCCATGTACCACTCGGGCAAGAATCCGCTGAAGCGCATCACGCGCTCCAGCGAAGCGGTGCTGATTCCGAAGGGTCTCAAGGTGCGCCGCCTCCACAAGGCGTTCCTGCGCTACCACGACCCCGACAACTGGCCGGTGTTGCGCGAGGCGCTGCGGCGCATGGGGCGTGCCGATCTGATCGGCAACGGCCGCCAGCAGCTGATCCCGGCGTATCAGCCCGCCGCGACCGGCAGCGGTGGGGCGGCGCGCGGCAAGAGCGGCGGCGCGGGGCGGCCGTTCCGCACCCAGCACTTAGGGCTCCCGCGCACCCCACGGCGGCCGCCGCGGGGGCGCTGAAGTCCGGTTACCCGGCCGGGGTATACTATACCCCCCACCCTATACGGGATTCCGCGGCGATGACCGGCTTCGTGACCCTGCTGCAGCAGGGCAATTCCTGGCTGTTCGTGCCGAGCGCGGTGCTGCTCGGCGCCCTGCACGGGCTCGAGCCCGGGCACTCCAAGACCATGATGGCGGCCTTCATCGTCGCGATCCGCGGCACCCTCGCGCAGGCGGTGCTGCTCGGGCTGTCCGCCACCGTGTCGCACACCGCCGTCGTGTGGGTGGTGGCGCTCGCGGGTCTGTACTTCGGGCGTAGCTGGAATACCGCGGCCAGCGAGCCTTACCTGCAGGCGGCTTCCGCGGTGCTGATCATCGCGGTGGCGGCCTGGATGCTATGGCGCACGCGGCAGATCGGCCGCGTGCGCGACGGGCTCCACGCGCACCCCCACGACCATCATCACGATCATGATCATGATCACGGCCATGCGCATCACCATGGGCATACCAACATCCGGGCGCACGCCCACGACCACGAGCGCGGCCACGCCCACCCCGCCATCGCCGGTTATCAGGTCTTCGAGCTGGTGGCGCCCGGCTACCAGGACCCGCATGAGCTCGCGCACGCCAACGACATCCGCCGCCGCTTCGCCCACCGCGAGGTCACGACCGCGCAGATCGTCGTCTTCGGGCTCACCGGTGGCCTGATCCCCTGTCCCGCCTCGATCACCGTGCTGCTGCTGTGCCTGCAGCTGAAAAGGCTGGCCCTCGGCGCCACGCTGGTGTTGTCCTTCAGCGTGGGCCTCGCGCTCACCATGGTGGCCGTGGGTGCCGTGGCGGCGCTCGGCGTGCAGCACGCTGCGCGGCGTTTCAGTGGCTTCGGCGCGCTGGCGCGGCGGGCGCCGTATTTCTCCGGGGCCCTGATCCTCCTGGTGGGCCTCTACATCGGCTACCAGGGGCTGCACGCGCTCGCGTGAACGCCGCGTGAGCGAACACGGCCCGCCGCCGGCCAGGCGATTGCGGACGCAGCGGCGGCGAGAGTAGGGTGATCGACATGGTTCCCGCGTCCATTCGAGGGCTGACCGTGCTGCTGCTGGGCGCTGCCGTGGTGGCGGGCGCGGCGTCTGCGGCGCCCGAGGCGCCCGCCGCAGGGAACGACGCCGGCGGCCGCGGCACGGCGCTGGTGCTCGAGATCAACGGAGCGATCGGACCTGCCACGTCGCGCTACGTCGTGCACGGCATCGAGTCGGCCCGTGAATACGACAGCCGCGTCGTGGTGCTCGAGATGGACACGCCCGGCGGCCTCGACACCTCCATGCGCGACATCATTCGCGCGATCCTCGCCTCGCCCGTGCCGGTCGTGACCTACGTCGCCCCCTCGGGCGCGCGCGCCGCGAGCGCGGGCACCTATATCCTCTACGCGAGCCACGTCGCCGCCATGGCCCCCGCCACCAATCTCGGCGCCGCGACGCCGGTCTCGATCGGCGGCGAGCCGGAGACGCCCTCGGCACCGATCCCGCCGCCGGCGGACAAGCCCGCCGGCAAGGGCGCGGGCGAGGGCAGCGCGCCGCAGGGTGCGCCGGGAACGGCCATGGAGCGCAAGGTGGTGAACGATGCCGCCGCGTACATCCGCGGCCTCGCGGAGCTGCGCGGCCGCAACGCCGAGTGGGCCGAACAGGCGGTGCGCGGCGCCGCCAGCCTCACCGCGAACGCCGCGCTTCAGGAGAAGGTGATCGACCTGGTGGCGCGCGACCTGCCGGATCTGCTGACGCGCCTCGACGGACGCGAAGTGCACCTCGCCGACCACACCGTGAAGCTCGCGACGCGCGACCTCGCGGTGGTGCAGCTGAAGCCCGACTGGCGCACGCGGCTGCTCGCCGTCATCACCAACCCGACCGTCGCCTACGGACTCATGCTGATCGGGATCTGGGGGCTGCTGCTCGAGGGCTACAATCCCGGCGTGGTGCTGCCGGGGGTCGTCGGCTCGATCTGTCTGCTCACCGCGCTGTTCGCGTTCCAGATCCTGTCGGTGAACTACGCCGGGCTCGCTCTGGTGGTACTGGGCACGGCCATGATCATCGCGGAGTTCTTTTTTCCCGCCTATGGCTCGCTCGGTGCGGGTGGCGTGATTGCGTTCATCGTCGGATCGCTCATCCTCTTCGATACGGACGTGACCGGCATCCACGTGGCTCGCTCACTGATCGCAGCGGTCGCCGCCGTCGGCGCGCTCGTCATCGTTGGCATCATCTACCTCGCGAACGAGGCGCGGCGCCGCCCGGTGGCAACCGGCGCGCAGGGCATGATCGGCGGCCTCGCCGAGGTGGTGGGCGATTTCACCGGCAAAGGCCGCGTGCGCTACGGCGGCGAGCTGTGGAACGCCAGCAGCACTGCGGCGCTGCGGACCGGCGAGATGGCGCGCATCGTCAGGGTGGAAGGTCTAACATTGTGGGTCGAGCCGCAGTAAGCACTGTCTAGGGGTGTATCGGAGAGTCGCATGCCGTTCGTGATCGCCGTCCTCATCCTCGCAATCATCCTGTTCTTCACCACCGTGAACGTGCTGAACGAATACGAGCGCCTGGTGGTGTTCACCCTGGGTCGTTTCACCGGCATCAAGGGGCCGGGGCTGGTGCTCATCGTCCCGGGTTTCCAGCGCACCCGCCGGGTGGATCTGCGCGTCATCGTGCTGAGCGTGCCCAAGCAGGACGTGATCACGCGCGACAACGTGTCGGTGAAGGTGAACGCGGTCATCTACTTCCGCGTGGTCGATCCCGGCAAGGCCATCATCCAGGTGGCGAACGCCTTCGATGCCACCAGCCAGGTGGCGCAGACGACGCTGCGCTCGGTGGTGGGCCAGCACGAGATGGACGACCTGCTGTCGCAGCGCGACAAGCTCAACGTCGACCTGCAGCGCATCCTCGACCAGAGCACCGAGGCCTGGGGGATCAAGGTGTCCACCGTCGAGATCAAGGACGTGGATCTCGATGAGACCATGATCCGCGCCATGGCGAAGCAGGCCGAGGCCGAGCGCACCCGCCGCGCCAAGATCATCAACGCCGAGGGCGAGCAGCAGGCAGCGCAAAGGCTGGTCGACGCCGCGGCGATGCTGGCGACGCAGCCGAGCGCGATGCAGCTGCGATACCTGCAGACGCTCGCCGACATCGCGCACGAGCGCACGCAGCTGCTGGTGTTTCCGCTGCCGCTCGATCTCATCAAGCCGCTGCTCGGCAAGGACTGATCCCCCGCGGCTCCTGGACGCGGCCCCACCCGGGCCGCGCCCGCGCGTACGCCGTCATCCCATTTGCGCTTCCAAGGAGTGACACCATGCCTTCCCGTGTTGGACCCGGTGTGATCGCCGCGCTGGCGGCGGCCGTCGTCTGCCATGCGCCGTCCGCGCCCGCCGGCAGCCCGCCGCGCGCGCTGATCGCTCCCTGGGGCCTCGACCTCACGGCGCGCGACCCGAGCGTGAAGCCGGGCGATGACTTCTATCGCTATGCCGACGGCCACTGGGACGACACCCACCACATACCGCCCGACCGCACCCGCTGGGGCTCGTTCGAGGAGCTCGAGGAGCTCTCCGAGCAGCGCGTGCGCACCATCATCGAGGGGCTGCCGGCGCAGGCGCCGGCGGGCAGCACCGCCCAGAAGGTCGGCGACTACTACCGTGCCTATCTCGACACCGACGCGATCGAGCGTGCGGGACTTACGCCGGCCCGGGCGGGGCTGGATGCGATCGCCGGCGCGCAGACCCCGGCGGACATCGCCGCGCTCATGGGACGGCCGGATCTGGGCCTCGATGCGCCGCTGCGGGTCGGGATGACGACCGACCAGAAGAATCCCGATCGCTACATCGTCAGCATCACGCAGAGCGGCCTTGGCATGCCCGAGCGCGATTACTACCTCAAGGACGATGCGGTCTACGCGGGCCTGCGGGAGAAGTATCGCGCCCACATCGCGCGCATGCTGACGCTGGCCGGCGATACCGACGCCGCCGCGGAGGCACAGTCGATCCTCGACCTCGAGACCAGCATCGCCAGGCTCCATTGGCCGGCCGCCAAGCGCCGCGACCGCGACATCACCTACAACCTGCGCACGCGCGCCGAGCTCGATCAGCTGACGCCCGGCCTCCCGTGGGGCGCGTGGCTGAGCGCCGGCGGGCTCGATGAGCAGAAGCAATTCGTGGTGCGCGAGCTCGACGCGGTGCAGTCGCTCGGGGCGCTCCTCGCCAGCGTGCCGGTGGAGCGCTGGCGCACGTACCTGCGCTACCACTACCTGGCGACCACCTCCGACCTCTTGCCCAAGGCCTTCGACGACGAGGCCTTCGGGTTCTACGGGCGCGCCCTCCACGGCCAGGAGCAGCAGCTCGACCGCTGGAAGCGCGCCGTGCATGCGATCAACCGCGATCTCGGCGAGGCGGTCGGCGAGCTGTACGTGCAGCGCTACTTCCCCCCTGCCTCGAAGGAGAAGATGCTGAAGCTGGTCGAGAACCTGCGCGCCACGTACGCCGAGCGCATCGGCAAACTCGAGTGGATGACGCCGGCGACCCGTAAGGTGGCGCTCGAGAAGCTCGCCGCCTTCCGTCCGAAGATCGGCTACCCGGACCAGTGGCGCGATTACTCGGACCTGAGCGTCATCCAGGGCGACGCCTTCGGCAACGCGACCCGTGCGGCGATCTTCGACTGGCAGCGGCGCGTCAAGCGCATGGGCAGCCCCACCGATCGCGGCGAGTGGGGCATGACGCCGCAGACCATCAACGCCTACTACAACGCCACCTTCAACGAAGTGGTGTTCCCGGCGGCGATCCTGCAGCCGCCGTTCTTCGATCCCAACGCCGACGATGCCGTCAACTACGGCGGCATCGGTGGCGTGATCGGCCACGAGATGGGCCACGGGTTCGACGACCAGGGCTCGAAGTCGGATGCCCACGGAGTGCTGCACACCTGGTGGCTGCCCGAGGATACGCAGGCCTTCAAGGGGCGGGTGGACCGGCTCGCCGCACAGTACGACGGCTACGTCGTGCTGCCCGGCCTGACCATCAACGGACGCCTGACGCTCGGGGAGAACATCGGCGACCTCGGCGGGCTGTCGGTGGCCTACGAGGCCTATCACCGGGCGCTCAACGGCAAGGCGGCGCCGGTGCGCGACGGCTTGAGCGGCGATCAGCGCTACTTCCTCGCCTGGGCGCAGGTGTGGCGTGGGCTGACGCGCGAAGAGCAGCTGCGCAGTCAGGTGATGAGTAACCCGCACAGCCCCAACCACTACCGCGTCAACGGCGTGGTGCGTAACGTCGATGCCTGGTACCGGGCCTTCGACGTCAAGGCCGGTGACAAGCTCTACCTGCCGCCCGAGGAGCGCGTACACATCTGGTGAGCCCACCACGCGCCGATTCCGGGTTGCCGGTCGAGGCGGCGCTGCCGGCACTGCGGGCGGCGCTCGCCACGCACGGCGCCGCCGTGCTCGAGGCGCCGCCGGGTGCGGGCAAGAGCACGGTGGTACCGCTCGCGCTGCTCGATGAGCCCTGGGCGCTCGGCCGGCGGCTGATCCTGCTCGAGCCGCGGCGCCTCGCGGCGCGTGCCATTGCCCAGCGTCTGGCACAGTCGCTCGGCGAGCGCGTCGGGGAGACCGTCGGCTACCGTATGCGGCTCGACACGCGCGTGTCGCGCGCCACACGCCTCGAGGTGGTCACCGAGGGCGTGCTGACGCGCATGCTGCAGGAGGACCCGGCGCTCGAGGGCGTCGCTGCGCTCCTCTTCGATGAATTCCACGAACGCAGTCTGCAGGCGGACTTGGGGTTGGCGCTCGCACTCGACGCGCGCGCACAGCTCACGCCTTCGCTCAAGATCCTGGTGATGTCGGCGACACTCGACGGCACCGCGGTGGCGCGGCTCCTCGGCGCTGCGCCGGTCGTGAGCGCGCCGGGCCGGGTGCACCCGGTGGAGACACGCTATGCGGGACGCGGCGCACCGCTGCTGCCGGAGTCGGCCGCGCGCGGCGCCGAGGCCCCCGAGCAGGTCGTCGCGCGGTTGGTGCGGCGGGCGCTGCGCGAGGAGGCGGGCGACATCCTGGTGTTCCTGCCGGGAGCGCGCGAGATCCGCCGCGTCGAGGCGCTGCTCCGCGCGGACCCGCCCGGGCCCGAGGTGCGGGTGCTGCCGCTCTATGGCGATCTCAGCGGCGAACAGCAGGACGCGGCGCTGGCCCCCGCGGCCACCGGCACCCGCAAGGTCGTGCTCGCCACCAACATCGCCGAGACCAGCCTCACCATCCCGGGGGTGCGGGTGGTGGTGGACTCGGGGCTCGCGCGGCGCGCGCGCTTCGATCCGGTCACCGGCATGAGCGCACTCGTGACGCAGCGCATCTCGCGCGCCTCGGCCGAGCAGCGCCAGGGGCGCGCCGGCCGGCTCGGGCCCGGCGTCTGCTACCGCGCCTGGAGCGCGGGCGCGCACGCGAGCCTCGCGCCGTTCACGCCGCCCGAGATCGTCGCAGCCGATCTCACGCCGCTCGCGCTCGAGCTCGCCAGCTGGGGTGCGCGCGAAGCGGACACGCTCGCCTGGCTGGATGCGCCGCCCGCGGCACTGCTCGCGAGCGCCGCGGACCTGCTCGAGCGCCTCGGGGCACTCGACTCCGCGCGGCGCATCACGCCGCACGGCCGCGACATGGCGGCGCTCGGAGTGCATCCGCGCCTCGCGCACCTGCTGCTGCGCGCGCGTGCCCTGGGTCTCGCCCCGCTCGGCGCACGCCTCGCCGCGCTCCTCTCCGAGCGCGATCTGCTGCGCGGCGCGCAGGCCGGGCGTGATGCCGACGTGCGCTCGCGCCTCGAGCTGTTGCGGGGCGAGGGCAACGCGGCCGGAGCCGAGCGCGGCGCACTCGAGCGGGTGCGGCGCCAGGCACGCGATCTCGAGCGGCAGCTTGCAGAGCGCGGCGCAGCGCGGGACCGCGCCGCGCGCGAGTCCAGGCACGCTGACGGCGATACCGAGGCGGGGCTGCTGCTCGCGTTCGCCTACCCGGACCGTATCGGCCGGCGCCGCGGCCTGGAGGGCTGCGCCTTCACGCTGACCAACGGCCGTGGTGCCGCCTTCGCCGATGCACAGCCGCTCGCACGCCGTGAATTCATCGTCGCGGTGGATCTCGACGACCGTGCCCGTGACGCGCGTATCCTTTTGGCCGCGCCGCTCGAGCGTGCCGACCTGCTCGAGCAGTTCGCCGGCCAGCTGCGCCGGGTCGACCAGGTGGCGTGGAGCACGCGCGAGCAGGCGGTCATCGCCCGCCGCACGCTCGAGCTCGATGCCCTGGTGCTGGAGGAGAAGCCGCTCGCCAAGGCCGATCCGGAGGCGCTGCGGGCGGCGATGCTCGCGGGCGTGCGCGAGCTCGGGGTCGCGGCGCTCCCGTGGGAGCGGGAGACGCGCGATCTGCAGGCGCGCATCGAGTTCCTGCGCGCCGCCCCGGCGCGAGCCGGCGAGCCGCCCTGGCCCGACGTCGGCGACGTGGCGCTCGGCGCCTCGCTCGATAGCTGGCTGGCCCCGTGGCTCGAGGGGGTGACACGCCGCGAGCATCTCGCGCGCGTGCCGCTCGCCGAGGCGCTGCGCGCGCTCCTTTCCTACGAGCAGCAGCGCGCGCTCGAGGACCGCGCGCCGCCCGCGCTCCTCGTGCCGAGCGGCTCGCGCATCCGCGTGGACTACCAGGGCGAGGACGCGCCCGCGGTGGCGGTGCGGCTGCAGGAGGTGTTCGGTCTCGCGGCGACCCCACGCCTCGACCGCGGTCGCGTGCCGGTGACGCTGCGGCTGTTGTCGCCCGCGCAACGCCCGGTGCAGGTGACGCGCGATCTCGCGAGCTTCTGGCGCGGTGCGTACCACGAGGTACGCAAGGACCTGCGCGGGCGCTATCCGAAGCACTACTGGCCGGAGGATCCGCTGGTGGCCGAGCCCACCCGCGGGGTGCGCCGGCGCCGCTGAGCGCGCGCACGCCGAGGTTGGCAACGGCCACGGCGCCCGGTACGGTGGCGCCATGACACCCGCACTGACGGCGCTCGCGGCGCTCAAGGACGGCAACCGCCGTTTCGTCGCCGAGCTCGCCGAGGCCGGCAACGTACGCACCCGCCGGCGCGAGCTGCCCGCCGGGCAGGAGCCGCTCGCCATCATCCTCGGCTGCTCGGACGCGCGCGTGCCGGCCGAGATCGTCTTCGATCAGGGGCTCGGCGACCTGTTCGTCATTCGCGTGGCCGGCAACATCGTCGCGCCCTCACAGGTCGGGAGCGTCGAGTTCGCCGCCGCGGCCTTCGGCACGCGGCTCGTGGTAGTGCTCGGACATTCCAACTGCGGCGCAATCCATGCGACGCTCGATCAGCTCACCCGCCCGAGCAAGGATCAGTCCCCCAACCTGCGCTCGATCGTCAATCGTATCCGTCCCGCGGTCGAGGGGCTCATCGAGCGCAGCGCCGCGCTCGATCGCGACGCGCTGGTGCACCAGGCGGTGCGCGCCAATATCCGCATGTCGGCCGACCACCTGCGCCACGGCTCGGAGGTGCTCGAGCAGGCGATCGAGCGCGACGGGCTGCTGGTGGTGGGAGCGGAGTACTCGCTCGAGAGCGGCGTGGTGGAATTCTTCGACGGCGTTCCGCCGGCCGTTAAATGAGAAACCCCGGTACGGCGAGCCGCGAACGGCGCGCCGCCCCGGGGTTTGAGTCGCAACGGGGCCGTTTTACTTGCCCGAGTCTGCCTTCATCTTGTCCTTGGCATCCTTGCACTCGGACTTGGTCATCTCGAGGAAGCCCTTGCCCTTGCAGGAGTTTTGACCCTTACACGCGTTGTTTGCGCTCTTGCAGGCCGACTGTCCCTTGCAGGCGTTGACGCCATGACAGTGGACCGTGGCCGGGGCGGCCGCAGGAGCATCCGCGGCAGAGGCGGCGGCCGCGAAGCCGAAGAGCATGGCCGCTGCTGTCGCGACGGCTACGCCGGTGCTGTTCTTGTGCATTTGGAGAGTCCTCAGGTGAAGTGGATACGTATCGACTGGCCGGGCCAAAGAGCCCCGGTCACGGGAGCAGACCGGAGCGGCGGCTATTTTGTTACGCCCGGCGGTTATATGCACGTTGCTATGCGCTGGGACGCGCTCCCCGCGGGCTGAAGCGCTGCTGCAGCCAGCGATCGACCGACAGCGGGCCGGCGCCGGCAATGGCGATCCACAGGAACAGCGCCAGGTACTCGAACTCATCGAACCCGAGCAGCGCCTCGAGCGAGTCGACGTCGGCCCATTTGGCGGAAGCGATGGCGACGATCATGGTGATGCCGAGCGCGCCGGCGGAGATGCGGCTCAGGAGCCCCACCAGCAGGAACAGCCCGCCGAAGAACTCGACCCCCGACACGAACGGCGACAACAGATGCGGGAAGGGAATGCCCCAGCCGACGAAGTTCTCGGTGACCGTCGGCAGGTCGTGCAGCTTGCCCCAGCCGCTCCACAGGAACACCCAGCCGACCGTGATGCGGGCGAACAGTGGTGCAAGCCAGGCGAGATGCCGGGCGATGCCCTCGGGCCAGTCGATCAGCCATTGGACGAGATGTTTCACGGCGGCTCCTGTGTGAAGGGTTGTCTGGCGTACAGACCGGGCACTCTGGCGTGATATTGCCACCGCGGCCCGGCGCGACCCATATAATCGCCGCGGCTCCAACCTCCGCATGCGCAATCCCCCGACGCAATCCCCGGTCTCCTCCCTTGGTGAGCGGCTTCGCGGAGCCCCCTCGCGCGGGCACCAGAACGCGCTGTTCGAGTCGCTGCGGCCGGATCTGCTGCGCTTCGCCCAGTGGTTGGCGCGCGACCGCTCGATCGCCGAGGACATCGTGCAGGAGGCGCTGCTGCGCGCCTGGCGCTCGCGCGATGCCCTCAAGGACCCGGCCGCGGCGCGCCCCTGGCTGCTGACCATCGTCAGGCGCGAGCACGCGCGGCTCTACGAACGCAAGCGCCTGGAGCTGGTGTGCCTCGATGATGCCCTGGAAATCCCCGACCCCGCCGCCACCGCGGCGGCCGACCCGGACGTGCTCGCGCTGCGCCATGCCATCATGAAGCTGCCGATCGAGTACCGCGAGCCGCTCGTCATGCAGGTGCTGGGCGGCTTCTCGACCGAGGAGATCGCGCGCGAGCTCGAGCTCACCGCGACCGCGGTGCTGACGCGGTTATTCCGCGCGCGCCACAAGTTGCGCGACCTGTGCGGCGCGGGGAGCGCCCCCGATGCGCAGCCGGATGCGGCGCCGCATGGGGAGCCGGCATGATCTGCGAAGACGCACGCCTCCTCATCGGCGCCGACCCGGAAGGGGCGGCCCACGAGCTCGAGGAGCACCTGCGCGGCTGCGCAGACTGCCGCGCGTTCCGCGAGCAGATGCGTCATCTGAACGCCGGCATCCGCCGCGCGCTGGCCGAGCCGCCTGATTTCGCGCTGCCGCGTCCGGCGCGACCGAAGTCCGCGTGGCGCGAGTACGCGCTCGCCGCTTCGGTGACACTCGCCATGGCGGTGGGCCTGGGGGTGTGGCTGCTGCGCCCGAGCGACTCGCTGGCGCGCGAGGTCGTGGCACACGTCCAGGGGGAGCCGGACAGCTGGCTCAGCACGCTGCACGTCAGCGCCGGCGCGATCGATCACGCCTTGCAGAGCTCAGGCGTCGGCCTCGATCTCACCTCCGACCGGATCGTTTACGCCCAGAGCTGCTGGTTCCGCGGGCACTACGTGCCGCACCTGGTGGTCGAGACCAACCGCGGCCCGGCGACGGTACTGATCCTGCGCCATGAGCGGGTGAAGGCGCCGGATGAGTTCCGCGAGGGTGGCATGTCGGGCGTCATCGTGCCGGCGGGCGACGGCAGCATCGCGGTGGTCACACGCGGCAAGGGCCGGGTCGATGACGTCGCCGGGGAGCTGCGCCAGGAAGTGCACTGGCTGCCGGAGCCCGCGACCCACTGAGTTTCCAATACGAAGGACGGGGCATGTCGGGAATCAATCGTCGTCAACTGCTCGCCGGCGCCGCCGGCGCCGCCGGCGCCGCCGGTGCCATGGGCGCCGCTCTCATCGCGCGCCGCGCCGATGCCGCCGGAGCGGCCGCCACCGCCGTCGCCACGGTCGCGGCGGCGTCCGCGGACGTGATCCCGCCCGCGCCGGTGGCGCGCGTCGCCGTCGTGAGCGACAGCTACTTCGGCGAGACGCTGCGCGATCCGTACCGCTGGATGGAGAACGACAAGGACCCCGACTGGCTGCCGTTCCTCAAGGGTCAGAACGACCACACCCGCGCCGTGCTGGCGCGGATCCCGGGGCGCGAGCGGCTGCTCGAGCGCATCCAGCAGCTCTCCGGAGACGCCGCGCTCACGCGCCACGCCGAGCGCGCCGGCGGGAAGCTCTTTTTCGAGCAGCGGCCGGCGGGCGCCGACAACTACCGCCTGTTCGTCGAGGAGCACGGCGTGCGCCGGGTGCTCATCGATCCCACGGCGCTCTCGAGCGCCACCAGCCACCAGTCGCTCGACTGGTGGTCGCCTTCGCCCGACGGCGCGTACCTGGTGTACGGGCTCTCCAAGGACGGCAGCGAGGACTCGGTGCTGCACGTCCTCAAGGTGGCCGACGGCACCGACTTCCCCGAGCGCATCGCCAACACCGAGGGCGCGCAGCCGGCGTGGCTCGATGACGGCAGCGGCTTCTTCTACAACCAGCTCACCGGCAAGGTGGACACGCCCGAGCGCTACCTCGACAGCCAGGCGCGCTTTCACCGGCTCGGGACCGACCCCGGGTCCGATCCGATCCTGATGAAGCGCGGGCTCGACCCGCGCGTGCAGTACGAGCAGATCCAGGGCCCGGCCGTGCAGACGTTCTTTGGCTCGCGCTATGCGCTGCTCACGCTCTCGGACGTGCGGCGCGAGTACCGGGTCCTGATCGCGCCGCTGCAGGATGTCATCGCCAATCGCGCCCACTGGGTGCCGGTCGCGGAGTTTGCCGACGAGGTGACGGACGCCGCGCTCGACGGCGATGCGCTCTATCTGCTCTCCAACCGGGAGCACCCGCGCGGCCGCATCCTGCGGGCGTCCGCCAGCGCGCCCGCCGCCGCCCGCGAAGTGCTGCCTGAAGGGCCGGTGGTCGTCGAGGACTTCGCGCGCGCGCGCGACGGGCTGTACCTGCGCATGATGGATGGTGGCATCGCGGGACTGAAGCGCCTCGGCCGCGACGGCCAGGTCACGGACGTCGCGCTGCCCTTCGACGGGACGCTCACGGCTCTCGCTACCGACCCGACCGAGGACGGGGCGCTGTTCTCCTTCACCGGCTGGCTCGCGCCGCCCGATATCTGGTCGGTGGACGCACGCGGGAGAGCCTCTGCAACCGGACTCACGCCGCGCCCGGCGATCGATGTGTCGGGCTATACGACCGAGCGCCGCTTTGCCACCGTGCGCGACGGTGCGCGCGTGCCGTACTCGCTCATCTATCGCAAGGGACTCACGCGCGACGGCGGCACGCCGGCGTGGATCTCCGCCTATGGTTCCTACGGCGTTCCTGGTTACACCCCGAGCTTCAACCCGCGGATCCTGGCGCTCATCGACGCGGGCTTCGTGGTCGGCTATGCCGCGGTGCGCGGCGGCGGCGAGTACGGCCGCGAGTGGCACAAGGCCGGGCAGCTCATGAACAAGCCCAACACCTGGCGCGATCTCATCGACGTGTGCGAGGAGCTCTGCAAGGAGCAGTACACCGCGCCGGCGCGGCTCGCGATCGGCGGCCGCTCCGCGGGCGGCATCACCGTCGGACGCGCGCTGACCGAGCGGCCGGAGCTGTTCGCCGCGGTGATCGACGGCGTCGGCTGGTCGAACCCGCTGCGCTACGTGGCGGAGCAGAACAGCTACGGCGAGGAGCCCGAATGGGGCGCCATTCGCGAGGAGTCGGGCTACCAGGCGCTGAAGCTCATCGACAGCTACCAGGCGGTCAGGGACGGGGTCGCGTACCCGGCGGTGCTGCTCACTACCGGGGTCACTGATCCGCGCGTCGCGCCGTTTCACGTGGCGAAGATGGCGGCACGGCTGCAGGCGGCTTCGCGCTCCGGCAAGCCGATCCTGCTGCGCGTCGATTTCGACGCCGGCCACGGCATCGGCTCGACCCGCTCGCAACAGGACCGCGAGGCGGCCGACACCTACGCGTTCCTCTTGTGGCGTACGGGCGTGCAGGGGTATCAGCCGGCCTGAGCCAGCCCGCCTCGGGAAGCTGTGAGGCCGCTATTGCGGCGGCACGTAGATGGCGAGGCCCTGCGCGAGCTTGTTGGTGAGCGCGAAGGAGCCGCCCGCACCGACGCCCACCGCGCTGCCCGGTCCGTAGCTGGTACTGCCGCCGCCGACGCCGATCGAGCCGCCCTGCGTGTCCTGCACACCCTGCAGCAGGACGCCATTGGCGCCGACCTTGGCGGCCTCCGCCTTCAGCCGCGCGATTGCCTTGTCCATGTTCTGCTGGCTGGTGAGCGCCATCGATCCCTGGCTGCTCGCCTGGATAGTGGCGATCTCCTCGTACTTCGGCGGCGGCCGGTAGTACACCCGCACGCTCTCGGGCGAGATCGGCGGCCGCGCGGTGCCGATGAGCACGTGCGAGGACGTCGAGCAGGCGCCGACACCGATCAGGACGGCGGCGAGGAAGAGACCGTGTGCGCGGGGGCTCATGCGGCCAATGATACGCCTCGTTGCGTGACCCTGAGCGGGGCCGCGGTTCAGTGCCGGTTCACGCGTGCGGTACCGGAATCGGGAATCGATGTTACGGCCAGGCGCGATCGCGGCGGTGGCGACGGTGACACTCGCCGCCGCGGGGGCGCTGTGGGCGAGTCATCCCGATACTGATGCCCCCCTGCCGCGCGGAACACAGGCGGACTTCGTAGTGGTGCGCAAGTCCGCCCGACGCCTGTTGGTTTACGCGCGGGGATCAGTGGTGCGCGAGTACCGGGTCGCGCTCGGCCGCAACCCGGTTGGCCCCAAGGAGCGGGTGGGTGACTACCGCACGCCGGAGGGCTGGTACGTCATCGACCAACACAATCCCAACAGCTCGTTTCACCTCTCGCTGCACGTCTCATACCCTTCGGCGTACGACAGCACGCGAGCGCTCGCCGCCGGCTACCAGCCTGGCGGCGACGTCATGATTCACGGCATGCCGAACGGAGTCGGGTGGATCGGCCGCAGGCACCTGGCAGCCGATTGGACCAACGGCTGCATTGCAGTCACCGATGCCGAGATGGAGGAGCTCTACCAGCTCGTGCCGGATGGAACGCCGATCCTCATCCGGCCCTGAGGAGCGTTGGGCTCGGTAGGCTTGCGCCAAACGAAGCCACAGGTTGGTGGAGTGGGCCCGGTAGGATTCGAACCTACGACCCCTGCGCTTGCGGCCAAACGAAGCCACAGGTTGGTGGAGTGGGCCCGGTAGGATTCGAACCTACGACCAAGGGATTCACTTTGCCCCGGAGTTTCCCCCGGGAGTGGACTATCTCTTCACCCGTGCGCACGAGTGCGCGTGTGGGTGCGGGATGCTCGTAGCCTGTCATCAAGGGCGCTCGAGCCCTCAGGTAGTCTCTGCACCTTCCGCCGGTGTACCGGCGGCTCGGCTCAGGATTGCCATGCGCTTAGCGCGCGAAGGTTTCCCTGAATTCATCCCGTCCACTTCGTACGTTTCCGCACGAAGGCACCGTGTCGATGAGTCCCCTGCACTAACCGCTGTGCTACAGGCCCTTTCCAAGGCGATTGTAGCGGATTGCCGCGGGAGGCGGCCCCGTTTAGCATGGCCGTCCCCGTGGGCCGCTGCGCGCACACCAAGTGCGGGGCGGGGCAGCAAGAGGGAAGGGACCGCCATGAAGCTTTATTACCTGCCGAACGCCTGCTCGCTGGCTTCGAACATCGCGCTGCGCGAGGCGGGGCTGAAGTTCGAGTTGGTCAAGGTGGACCGCAAGACGAAGCTCGCCGCCGACGGCCTCAACTTCAAGGAAGTGAATCCCAAGGGCTACGTGCCCGCGCTCACGCTCGATAGCGGCGAGACGCTCACCGAGAACGTCGCCGTGCTGCAGTACATCGCCGACCGCAATCCGGCCGCGAAGCTCGCTCCCGCCTTTGGCACGATCGAGCGCTACCGGCTGATGGAATGGCTGAGCTACATCAACTCCGAGATCCACAAGTCCTTCGGTGCACTGTTCCGTGCCGACGCACCCGAAGGGGCCAAGGAGTTCTCGCGCAACAACCTGACGCCCCGGCTCGACTACGCGCAAACTGCGCTCGGGTCGAAGAACTACCTGATGGGCGAGTACACCATTGCGGACGCCTATCTCTTCACCGTGCTCGGCTGGGGCGCGCACGTCGGCGTCGACATCGGCAACTGGCCCGGGCTCAAGCGCCTGCACGAGCGCGTCGGGGCGCGATCGCATACGGTCGAAGCACTCAAATCCGAGGGTCTGCTCAAGTAGAGGTCGAAATGGCTACCAAGCTCAATAAACAGCTCAAGCGCGAGATCGAGGTGGACGGCAAGCCGTACATGATCACGCTCTCGCCCGAGGGCGTGAAGCTCACCGAGAAGGGCAAGCGCCTCGGCCGCGAGCATACCTGGAAGGATCTGCTCGGCGGCGGCGCCGGCAGCGCTCCGGGCGGCGGCTCGTTCGGTCCGGCGGGATAGCGACCGCACGCAGGAACCGAACTCCATGTCCGAGAGCCGACTGCGTGAGCTCCTCGCGCGGCTGCGCGAGCACCTGCACACCGGCGCGCCGGTGCGCGACAGCGAGCGTGAGCTGCTCGACAAGGCCATGAATACGCTCGGCGGCGGCGGCGATCCCAGCTCACCGGGGACGCTGCTGCGGCTCGAGCGGCTGGCGGTGAGGTTCGAAGCCAGCCACCCGGCGCTCGCCGAGACGCTGCGCGAGATCCTCGACACGCTCGGCAAGGGCGGCATTTAGAGCAACGCTCCGAGGCGAGACTGCATGCGTTATCTGACAATTTCGGGAGTGGTGCTGATCGCCGCCGGACTCCTTGTGATCCTCAGGCCGCCGAGCTACTCGAGCGAGCAGAGCGTACTCAAGTTGGGAGATCTCGAAGCGAAGGTGCAGCAGCAGCGCACCGTTCCCGGCTGGGTCGGTGGCGCGCTTCTGGGCGCTGGCTGCGTGCTGCTCGTTCTCGGGGTCAGGAAGCGCTGATCAACGCGCGCCGGCGCGCGTTGGGGCTCACCAGCAAAAAGGGCCCGGCGTTCGTGCCGGGCCCTTGAGCTCACTCATCTGACACCCGCGGCGTCGCCGCGGGTTCGCGCCCTCAGTCGTCCATCAGGAAACTGCGCAGCTGCTCGCTGCGGCTCGGGTGGCGGAGCTTGCGCAGCGCCTTGGCCTCGATCTGCCGGATGCGCTCGCGGGTGACGTCGAACTGCTTGCCGACCTCTTCCAGAGTGTGGTCGGTGTTCATGTCGATGCCGAAGCGCATGCGCAGCACCTTGGCCTCGCGCGGGGTGAGCTGCGCCAGCACCGAGTGGGTGGTCTCGCGCAGCGACTCCATCGTGGCCTGATCGATCGGGGAGGCCACCGAGGTGTCCTCGATGAAGTCGCCGAGGTGCGAGTCCTCGTCGTCGCCGATCGGCGTCTCCATGGAGATCGGCTCCTTGGCGATCTTCAGCACCTTGCGCACCTTGTCCTCGGGCATCTCCATGCGCACCGCCAGCTCCTCCGGCGTCGGCTCGCGGCCCATCTCCTGCAGCATCTGCCGCGAGATGCGGTTCAACTTGTTGATCGTCTCGATCATGTGCACCGGGATGCGGATGGTGCGCGCCTGGTCGGCGATCGAGCGGGTAATCGCCTGGCGGATCCACCAGGTCGCGTAAGTCGAGAACTTGTAGCCGCGGCGGTATTCGAACTTGTCGACCGCCTTCATGAGTCCGATGTTGCCTTCCTGGATGAGGTCGAGGAACTGCAGCCCGCGGTTGGTGTACTTCTTGGCGATGGAGATCACCAGGCGCAGGTTCGCCTCGACCATCTCCTTCTTCGCGCGGCGTGCCTTGGCCTCGCCGATCGACACCTCGCGGTTGACCTCCTTGATGTCGTTGATCGTGAGGTGATAGAGGCCCTCGAGCTGCTCGAGCTTTTTCTGCCGCCGCTCGATCTCGTCCTTGAACTTCGCGAGCGGGGCGGAGTACTTCTTGCCACCCTTGACGTGGCGCGCCAGCCAGCGCGGGCTGGTCTCGTTCTTCGGGAACGAGGCGATGAAGTCCTTGCGCGGCATGCCGGCGTCGCGCACCGCGATGATCATGATCTCCTTCTCGAGCTGGCGGACCTCGGCGACGTGCGTGCGCAGATTGAGGATCAGCGCGTCGAACATGCGCGGCGACAGCCGCAGCTCCATGAACTGGTCGGCGAGGCGCTTGCGCTGGCGCAGCGTCTTCACGTCCTTGGCGCCGAGCTTGGCGATCGAGCCGAGTACCTGGTTGTAGAGCTTGGTGATACTGGCAAAGCGCGTGGCCGCCTCGATCGGGTCCGGACCCGTATCGACGGCTTCCTCCTCGCTGTCGCCGTTCTCCTCAGTCTCCTCTTCCTCGTCCGGCTTCTCCGGGGCCGCGACGATCTCCACCTTGGTGGGGTTCTGCGGCTGGGCGATCACGTCGGGCGCGTTCGGATCGATGAAGCCGACGATCACGTCGACGAGGCGCGCCTGGCCGGCCTTCACCGGCTCGTAGGCCCGCAGCAGCCAATCGTAGGTCGCCGGGTAGAGGGCGAGCGCTGAGCGCACCGCATCGAGGCCTTCCTCGATGCGCTTGGCGATGCGGATTTCGCCCTCGCGGGTGAGCAGCTCCACGGTACCCATCTCGCGCATGTACATGCGCACCGGATCGGTGGTGCGGCCGAGCTCGGCGTCGAGCGCGGCGAGCGCCGCGGCCGCCTCCTCGATCGCCTCCTCGTCAGCGGGAGCCGAAGGCTCGTTCGCGAGCAGCGACTCGGTGTCCGGTGCCTTCTCGTACACCGGAATGCCCATGTCGTTGATGGTGTTGACGATGTCTTCGATCTGCTCCGGATCGACGATCTCGGAGGGCAGGTGATCGTTCACCTGGGCGTACGTGAGGTAGCCCTGCTCCTTGCCGCGAGCGATGAGGAGCTTCAACTGCGACTGCCGGTCCTCGGGCATGCCGCCGACGCGGCCCCCAAGCGGCAGCAGACGCTTGTCGCTTCCGGGCTTGCCGGCGGCCTTGGCATCCGCGGGGCGCGCGGCTTCGCCGCCCTTGCCGTGAGCATGAGCGGGCGCGTTACGCGCGGCGGGCGCGCCCTTCTTCGCGGCGAGCGCGGCCAGGCTGGCGCGCTCCTTCTCGCGCAGGCTCGCCACGGCGGCGACCGCTTTGTGAGCGGCAGCGGGCTTCGCGGGCTTGGTGGGCTGCGCGGACGGGCGCTTCTTATGCGAGGTCTGAGGCTTGTGCTTGCGTGTCATGTGTCCCGGGGGCGCGGTGGGCTGCGTTTCCCTATGTGCTGCCAAAATGCAGTCAGCTCAAGGGCGTCAAAGGCAAAGCGCGCAATTTTATTGGACGGGAAGGGAAACGCCAACCCACCTATCCGTGGCGCGCTGGACGGGCGCTCATTATAGACATAAGTCTTTGAAATTCCTTGATTTCATCCGCTGACAGGGGCCCACCACGGCTCTTGGCCTCGAGCGCCTGCAGGCGCCGCTCGGCCGCCAGATCCGCAAGCTTCACCAGGGCCGCGCGCAGCTCCCCGGCGGCCGCCGCCGCATCCGTGATCACTTCCTCGCGCTCGAGGAGCTTCTGCAGCGACTCCGCGCCCTCGCGTCCGGCCCAGCGCTGGATGACCTGCGCCGAGATCTGCGCCGGCTGCTCGCGCAGGTTGTCGAGCAGCTCGCGCAGCAGCGCGATGCCCGCCTCCTCGGAGGCATCGAGCCCGGAACGCTCATCCAGACTCACCTCGGCGGCGATCGCCGGGAAGTGCACCAGCCGCACGATCGCCTGGCGCACCAGACTCCCGCGTCCCGCGCTGGCGCGGGTGTGCCCGGGGACGCGCGCGGCGGGCGCTGGTGCCGGAGCGGGGGCCGGGGCGCCGGGCGCCTTGCTCCAAAGCTCTTCCAGCCGCTCGGGGCCTAAGCCCACAACCTGCGCGAGCCGCCCGAGGAGGAGCTCCCGGTACACCCCCGCGGGGACCTTCTGATAGAGCGGACGCGCACTCTCGGCAAAGCGCGCCCGGCCGTCGGCGTGCGTGAGGTCGCTCTGCTCGGAGAGCTCGCGCACCAGGTATTCCGAGAGCGGCAGCGCGCCCGCGAGGCGCGCCTCGAAGGCCTCGCGGCCTTCGGCCGCGATGAGCGTGTCGGGGTCGTGCCCGTCCGGCAGGAACAGAAAGCGGATCTGGCGTCCCTCGCGCGCCTCGGGCAGCGCCTGCTGCAGCGCCCGCCAGGCGGCGGCACGCCCGGCGCGATCACCGTCGAAGGCGAACACCACCTCGGACACCAGGCGGAAGATGCGCTTGAAGTGCTCGGCGGTGGTCGCGGTGCCGAGCGTCGCGACCGCGTAGTCGATGCCATCCTGATGCAGCCGCACGGCGTCCATGTAGCCTTCGACGATCACCAGGCGCTTTAAGTTGGAGCGCGCGCGGCGCGTCTCGTAGAGCCCGTAGAGCTCGCGCCCCTTGTGAAACAACACCGTCTCGGGCGAGTTGAGGTATTTCGGCTCGCCCGCGTCGATGACGCGGCCGCCAAAGGCGATCACGCGGCCGCGGGTATCGCGGATCGGAAACATGATGCGGTCGCGGAAGCGGTCGTAGTGGCGCTCGCTGAACTGGGTCTGGCTGCGCTCGCGCTCGATGATGAGCCCGGTCTCGGCGAGGCGGCGGCGCTGCAGGTCATCGTCGCCGAAGCGCTTGAGCACGTCGTTCCAGGAATTGACCGCGTAGCCGATCTGGAAGCGCTCGAGCGTCTCGGCGCTCAGGCCGCGCTTGGCGAGGTACTCGCGCGCGCGCGGCTCGCGGCCGAGGCACTCGCCGTAGTAGCGCGCGACGCGCGCCATGAGCTCATAGAGCGGTTCTTCGGCGCGCGGCGCCGCACCTTCGCCGCCACCTTCGCGCGGCACCTCCAAACCTAAGCGCGCGGCGAGGTCCTCGACCGCCTCGGGGAAGGCGAGATGGTCGTGGTCCATGAGGAAGCCGAGCACGGTGCCGTGCTTGCCGCAGCCGAAGCAGTGATAGAACTGCTTGTCCGGGCTCACCCAGAAAGAGGGCGTCTTCTCGTTGTGGAACGGGCAGCAGGCCTTCCACTCACGCCCGGCCTTCTTCAGCTGCACGCGCGAGCCGATGACCTCCACGATGTCGGCGCGGGCGATCAGCTCATCGATGAAATGCTGGGGGATGCGTCCCACGAGAGTCCGGTGCGTGGCCGCAGAGGCCGCGCGCGCTAGCGAGACTATAAGGAATCAGCTGAGCTTCTGCTTGATCCGCGCGCTGATCGCGCCGAGATCGGCGCGCCCCTGGGCCTTCGGCTTCACCAGCGCCATGACCTTGCCCATGTCCTTCACCGAGGCGGCGCCGGTCGCGGCGATCGCCTGCGCGATGGCCTCGTCGATCTCGGCCTCACTCAGCTGCGCGGGCAGGTAGCCCTGCAGTACCGCGATCTCGGCGGTTTCCTTGGCGACCAGGTCGGCGCGGCCCCCGGTCTGGAACTGGGTGATGGACTCGCGGCGCTGCTTGATCATCTTGTCGAGGACCGCGAGCACCTGCGCGTCGTCGAGCGCGATGCGCTCGTCGACCTCGCGCTGCTTGATGGCAGCGAGGGCCAGGCGAATGGTAGCGAGGCGCGCCTTGGCGCCGGCCTTCATCGCCGTCTTCATGTCCTCGGTGATGCGATCCTTGAGCGCCATGGGTACTCGAGCGGCGTCAGCCGCGGTCGGGAGCCGTAGGGGGAGTCGGCGGCCGCGTCAGCGGCTGCTGCGCATGCCGTCGCGGGAGACGCGCTTCATGTGGCGCTTGATGGCCGCGGCCTTCTTGCGCTTGCGCTCCTGGGTGGGCTTTTCGTAGAACTCGCGGCGGCGCAGCTCGGTGAGAATGCCGGCCTTCTCGCAGGCGCGTTTGAAACGCCGCAGGGCGGCATCAAAGTACTCATTCTCACGCACTCGCACGCTCGGCATCGAAACCTCAAGTCGTTGACAAGTAAGGAAATACTACCCATGCGCGGCGACCTGCCCGAAGGCGCGCCGCACGGGGGCGGGGGATTCTACGGGAGCAGGGCAGCAAAGGCAAAAACACCAGCGGTAGACTTGCGGGACGCTTCCCCGGCGCGCTAGCGGCTCAGCAAGGTCAGGGACTCGGCGCGCCGCGTGCTCAGGGCCCGATGCCGTGGCTCGCGGCTTCGTCGGCGATCTTCGGCTCCAGAGCCCTGGCGGCGGCGATGTCGGCCTCGCCGGCGGCGGTCTGCCCGAGGTGCTGGCGCGCGAGTCCCCGCCCGTAGAGGGACCAGGCGATCTTCGGATCGAGCGCCAGCGCGGCGTCATAGTCGCCGATGGCTTTGGCGTACTTCCCGAGGCGCAGGTACACGAGTCCGCGGCTGTCGAGGAAAGAGGCATCGTTGCGATAAGCCTTGACGGCGACGTTGCAGTCGTCGAGCGCCGCCTCGAGCTCTTTGCCCACGAGCGCCCGCGCCCAGCAGCGCGCCGCACGCGCGCGCGGCATCTGTACGTCGCTGCGGCCGTGCGAGTCGATCCAGTGGTTGTACTCGGCCGTCGCGGCATCGTAGTCGCGCAGTTGCAGGTAGAGATCACCGAGATCGAGGCGCATTTGTGCCTCCTGCGGCGCCGCGTGGCTGGCGGCCTCGAGATCCGTTCTGATGGTAGTGGCGGCATCGTGGCGCTCGAAGCGCAGCGACGCGCGCGCCATGAGCGCGGGCACATCGTCGGGCTTGAGCGTGATCGCGTGCGTGAAGTCGGCGAGCGCCTCATCCGCCCGTTGGCTGGACTCGTAGGCGCGGCCACGCTCATAGAAGTAGTCAGCCTGCGCCGGGTCGAGCTCGATCGCGCGGCTGAGATCGGCAATGGCATGCGCGTAGTCGTGGCGCGATGTCGAGGCGCTGCCGCGGCGCGCGTAAGCGGAAGCGCTGAGCTCTCCCTGTTGCGGCGGCTGACTCGCCGCCGCCGCAGCCGTGTCTGCCGCGGCCGGCGCGGGCGCCGGCGGGGGCGTGCTCAGGTTGAACACCGGGCCGCCGTTGTAGGTGAAATAGAGCTTGTGCTGACTGGTCGCGACCAGGACGTGATGCGAGAGAAAGAAGTCCGCGCCGACCAGCATGTCGACGTCCGTCATCGACGCGTCGCCGAACTCCAGACGCGCATTGCGGATCTCCTCATCGCCGATCTTGAAGCTCGCGAAATGCGCGATCCAGGTCGGCACCTCGTGGCGGCCGATGCCGGTCGACGAGCCGGCGGACTCGACTCCGGGGCTCTGCGGCGTGATGCCGGCACGCCGGGCCGCATCGAGGCTCAGGAGCGAGGAGCCCGCGCCCGTATCGAACATGACGCGAATTTTCTTGCCGTTCAGAAAGGCACTGCCCATGGTGTGCGGGCGCTCCAGCGTGGCGAAATCGATGTCGATCTCCGAGTACGGCACGCCCGCCGCTTTCGCCCAGTAGACGAGCGCGGTGTTCCTGCAGTCGCCGTGCGCGCGCAGCAGCTTGATCGTGCCGTTCGCGAGGTCGTAGTCGACGTCGCCGAGCCGGAAGACGTTCTGGCCGAGGAACCCGACCGCCCCGCCGCCGACATCGTTGCCGAAGACGTAGAACGGAACCTTCGGCAGATCCACGCCGAAGATCGTGAAGGTCTTCACGGTCGTCATCGAGGCGAGGCTGCTGCCGCCCACCCCCTCGACAAAGAGGCCCTCGGCGAATTGCAGCGGCAGATTGAACTGCCTGGCGGCGGCGGGTGTCAGCGTGCTGAAGAACGCGCCGCTATCGGCGATGAACAGCGCCTCCTTGCCGTTGATCGCGGCGTGCACCAGCGGCAGCCGGTTCTCCATCGTGACGGGCAGCTCGGCCAGGCGGCCGAGCCTGCAGGGCTCGCTCGCTGCCGCGGCGCCCGCGCAGAGCAGCAACGCAGCGAGCGCCAGGGGCGCAATCCCCCCTCGTGTGCTTGGGCACATCTTGAGCCGACTATAACTTAGAATTTCCCCCATGCGCGTGCTCGCCATCGAATCCTCCTGCGACGAGAGCGCCGCCGCCGTGCTGGATGCGCAGGCGGGCCTCATGGCGCACGAGCTCTACAGCCAGGTGGAGCTGCATCGCACCTACGGCGGCGTGGTCCCGGAGCTCGCCTCGCGCGATCACGTGCGCCGTCTGCTGCCGCTGGTCGAGTCGGCGCTGGCGCACGCCGCGACCGCACCTGACGATCTCGACGGCATCGCCTACACCGCCGGCCCCGGTCTCATCGGCGCGCTGCTCACGGGGGCGGCGCTCGCGGCGAGCCTTGCCTACGCCTGGAAGATTCCGGCGATCGGCGTGCATCACCTCGAGGGGCACTTGCTGGCGCCGCTCCTCGAGAGCGATCCTCCGCCTTTCCCGCACGTGGCGCTGCTGGTCTCCGGCGGGCACACGCAGCTCATCGAGGTCGCCGCGATCGGCAGCTACCGGCTGCTGGGCGAGACGCGCGACGATGCCGCCGGCGAGGCCTTCGACAAGACCGCCAAGCTCCTCGGGCTCCCCTATCCCGGCGGCCCGCAGCTCGCCGAGCTCGCGCGCCACGGCACGCCCGGCGCCTTCACCTTCCCGCGTCCCATGCTCGACCGCCCCGGGCTCGAGTTCAGCTTCTCGGGACTGAAGACCGCGGTGCTGCACGCGGTGCGTGCCGCGGACCTCTCCGAGCAGCGGCGCGCCGACATCGCCCGCGCCGTCGAGGAGGCGATCACCGGTACGCTCACCGCGAAGGCGCTGCGCGCGCTCGAGTACACCGGGCTCACGACGCTCGTGGTGTCGGGCGGCGTCGGCGCCAACCGCGCACTGCGCGCCCGGCTCAGCGCCGCGGCGCAGGCCTGCGGGGCGCGCGTGTACTATCCGCGGATCGAGTTCTGCACCGACAACGCGGCGATGATCGCGGTGGCCGGGTTGGCGCGCCTCGCGGCGGGCCAGCACGCGGGGCTTGCCATCGAGGCGCGGGCGCAGTGGCCGCTCGCCGCGCTGCCACCGCTCGCGGCCTGAGCTTCGCGATACCTGCCATGACCCAGCGCACCGGCGACCGCATCTTTCTGCACGGCCTCACGGTCGAGTGCATCATCGGCTTCATCGACTGGGAGCGGCGTGTCCGCCAGACGGTGGTGGTGGATCTCGAGATGCCGGTCGACTGTACGCGCGCCGCAGCGAGCGACGAGGTCGCCGACACGCTCGACTACAAGAAGGTGGCGAAGCGGGCGCTCGAGTTCATCGGCGCCTCCGAGTTCAGGCTGGTCGAGACGCTCGCGCACCGCCTGGCGCTCGTCATCCTCGCCGAGTTCGGCGTCGAGTGGGTCCGCATCTCGCTCAACAAGCCGGGCGCGATCCGCAACTCGCGCGACGTCGGCGTGATGATCGAGCGCACCCGCGCCGATCTGCCGCGCTGAGGGAGCGGCGATGCCGGCGGTGTACGTCGCGGCGGGCAGCAACGTCGAGCCCGAGCGCAACCTGCGTGCGGCGCTCGCCGAGCTCAGGCGCGAGTTTCCCGGAGTGCGTTTCTCTTCCTGGTACCGCAATCGCGCTGCGGGCTTCAGCGGCGATGATTTCATCAACCTGGTGGCGGGCTTCGACACGACGCTGCCGGTGCATGCCGTGCTCGCGCAGCTGCACGCCATCGAGACGCACTGTGGCCGCCCGCCCAATGCACCGCGCTGGGCACCTCGCTCGATGGACCTCGATGTGCTGCTCTACGGGGATCTGGTGTGCGAGGAGCCGGGTTTGCGGCTGCCGCGGCCCGATCTGCTCAAGCGCGCCTACATGCTCGGGCCGCTTGCCGAGCTCGCCCCCGAGGTGCGCCACCCGACCGCCGGCCTCACCATCCGCGAGCTGTGGCGCGGCTTCGACCAGGCCGCGCACCCGCTCGAGCGGCTGAGCACCGCGCCGCGGAGCTGAGCCGTGTCACCAGCCGATGCTGCGCCCGCCATCGACCGCCAGCACCTGCCCGGTGACGTAGGGCGCATCGGCGGCGAAGTACAGGCATGCGCGCGCCACATCGAGCGCGGAGCCGGAGCGCTTGAGCGCGGTCCGCTCGATGATCTTCGCCTCGAGCGCGGGATCGAGCCCGTCCTCGGGCCACATGACCGGACCCGGCGCGACCGCGTTGACGCGCACGTGCGGGCCGAGCTCGCGCGCCAGGGCGCGCGTCAGCATGATGAGGCCCGCCTTGGCGATGCTGTAGACGGGGTAGCGGCGCAGCGGCCGCATGCCGTGAATGTCGGCCAGGTTGATAATGAGTCCGCCGCGCGCGTGCAGCGCGCTCGCGGCCGCCTGGGCGAGGAACAGCGGTGCCTTGAGATTGGTGCCGATGAGGTCGTCCCAGTCCGTCTCGGCGATCTCGCCGACCGGGGTCGGGTAGAAGGTCGAGGCGTTGTTCACCAGGATATCGAGTGCACCGAAGGCCTGGACCGTGCCGGCGATGAGCGCGGCGTGCTGCGTGACATCGAGCAGGTCGCACTCCAGGAGGCGCACCGAGCCCGGGCGGGTGGCCGTGAGTTCCCCGGCGAGCCGCTCGGCGTCGGCGGCGGAGCTCAGGTAGTGCAGCGCGATATTGGCGCCGGCCCCGTGCAGCACGCGCGCGATGGTCGCGCCGACGCGCCGTGCCGCGCCCGTGACCAGCGCCGTCTTGCCGGCGAGCACGCGGCTCGGCGCCGGGAGCGGCGCCGGTGGATCGGATCTGTCGCGCGTCATGGAGGCCGATTATGAGCGCATCCGGCGCGCGCTCAATGCTCCCCGCGCTCACGCCCGAGGAGCAGCGCCACAGCGAGGCGCTCACCGGCCTGATCCGCGCCCAACTCGCCGCCGCGGGCGGCTGGCTCTCCTTCGAGCGCTTCATGGACCTCGCGCTCTATGCCCCCGGGCTCGGCTACTACAGCGCCGGCAGCTGGAAGATCGGTGCGGGGGGGGATTTCGTGACCGCGCCCGAAGCTTCCGCGCTCTTTGGCGGCTGCCTGGCGCGTGAGTGCGCGGCTGTGCTCGCCGCGACCGGCGGCGGGATTCTCGAGCTCGGTGCGGGGAGCGGTGCGCTCGCCGCCACGCTCCTCAGCGCGCTCCAGGCGCTGGGCGCTGTGCCTGAGCGCTACGCGATCCTCGAGGTGAGCGCGGATCTCGCCGCACGCCAGCGCTCGCGCCTCGATACGCTCGCGCCGGAGCTGCGCGAGCGCGTCGTCTGGCTCGACCGGCTGCCCGAGGCGCCGTTTCAGGGCGTGATGCTCGCCAACGAGGTGGCCGATGCCCTGCCGGTGCGGCGCTTCAGGGTGCGCGGCGGCACGCTGTGCGAGCTCGGGGTCGCAGAGGGCGCGGCGGGCGCGCTGACGAGCGCCGAGCGGCCGCCCGATGCGGCGCTTGCCGAGGCGCTCGGCGCCCTGCTCGCAGAACGGACCGACGAGCTGCCCGACGGCTATACGTCCGAGCTGAACCTGCGCCTCGCGCCCTGGATCGCGACGCTCGGGGAGTGTCTCGGGCGCGGCGTGCTGCTGCTCATCGACTACGGCCTGCCGCGCGCGCACTACTACCATCCGCAGCGCGCCGCCGGGACACTGCGCTGTCATTTTCGCCAGCGCGCCCACGACGATCCGTTTGTGAACCTCGGACTCCAGGACATCACCGCCTGGGTGGATTTCACGCGCGTCGCCGAGGCGGCGGCCGATGTCGGGCTCGCGGTGAGCGGCTTCGCGACCCAGGCGGCGTTCTTAGCTGCGCTCGGGCTCGAGCGCATGGTGACCGAAGCGCCCGATACCAAAGGCCGTGCCCGCCTCGCGGGCGAAGCGCGCCGCCTCATCATGCCGGAGGAGATGGGCGAGGCCTTCAAGGTGATGGCGCTGACGCGCGATTACGATGCGCCGCTCGCGGGCTTCGCCCTGCAGGATCTGCGCCGCCTCCTGTGAGGCGCCGGTTATGATGAACGGATGGATATGACACTCCTCAAGGTCATCGTGCTCGCGATCGTGCAGGGACTGGCGGAGCTGCTGCCGGTGTCGAGCTCCGCGCACGTGGTGGTGGCGGAGAAGCTGATGGGGCTCGACCCCGCTTCACCCCCGATGACGCTGCTGCTCGTCATGCTGCACACCGGCACCATGTTGGCAGTCATCGCCTATTTCTGGCGCGACTGGCGTGCGATCTACTTCCAGAGCGGTGCGGCGTTCCGCGGCTTCGTCTGGCTGATCGTGGTTGCGACCGTCCTCACGGCCGTCGTCGGCTGGGGACTCAAAGAGGTGGTGGAGCACACGCTGCTGCGCGCCGTGCCGCATGCGCAGATCGAGGATCTCTTCGGCCACCTCGAGTTCATCGCGCCGGCGCTCGGGGTCGCCGGCATCCTGATCATCGTCGCCGGGGTCTACGAGAAGCGCCGCCGCAACCGGCCGACGGCCGAGCTCAGCGTGCGCCGCGCCGGCATCATCGGCGCGGTGCAGGGGCTGTGTCTGCCATTCCGTGGCTTCTCACGTTCCGGTGCCACCATCTCGACGGCGATGCTGCTCGGCGTGGAGAAGTCGCGTGCCGAGGCCTTCAGCTTCGCGCTCGCGGTGGTGCTGACGCCGCCGGTAGTGGCGCGCGAAGCGCTGCGGCTCGTGAAAGCGGTGCCGCCGGGCGGCGGCGCGGACCTGGGCTCGGTCGTCTGGCTGACGGCGGTGGGTGCGATCGTCGCACTCGGCGCCGGGCTCCTCGCGCTGAAGTGGCTCAGCCGCTGGCTCGAGGGCGGGCGCTGGTACTACTTCGGGATTTACTGTCTCGTGGCATCGGCAGCCGTGAGCGTGCTGCACCACCTCGGCTACTGAGGCGCCGCGGCGGCCTTCACCGCCGCCACCGCCAGTACCCGCCGGCGTCTCATCTCCGCGCCGATCGCCGGTCCCGGCAGGTTGCGGCGCTCTTCTTCGGTCAGCGTCACCGCGGCGGCCGCGGCCAGCGCCGCGCGCAGGTAACCCGCCTGTGGATAAGGGTGCGTCTCGAACCCGGTGCGGCCGCGGGCATCGGCCTCGCAGGCCTCGAGCAGCTCGCCGAAGCGCTCCGGGCGGCGGAACGCGTCGCACTCCTGCAGGAGCTTCAATACCGTCTCGGGCCGCAGCTCGAGCGCGCGGTGCACCAGGGTGTGCTCGCGTGCGGCGAGGATCGCCAGCTCGCGATACGAGCCCGGGACCTTGAGCCGGTCGGCGAGCGCCTCGACCGCCGCAACGCCGAGCTCCTCGTGGCCGTGGTGCTTGGGCCAGAGCTCGCGCGGCGTGCGCGCCTTGCCGAGATCGTGCGCGAGCACCGCGAAGCGCACCGCGGTGGAGGCGCCGTTGCGCGCCGCGCAGGCGAGCGCGAGCATGACGTGCACGCCAGTGTCGATTTCCGGATGCCACTTCGGCGGCTGCGGTACGCCGTAGAGCGCGTCGATCTCCGGGAAGATCACCGCCAGAGCCGCGCACTCGCGCAGCGTCTGAAAGAATACCTCCGGGTGCTCGGTGTCGAGCGCGCGCTCGGTCTCCTGCCAGACGCGCTCCGGGACCAACGCGGTGAGCTCGCCCGAGGCGCTCATGCGGCGCATGAGCGCGAGCGTCTCGTCGGCGACGCGGAAGTCGCGGCTCGCGAGACGCGCCGCGAAGCGCGCCACCCGCAGCACGCGCACCGGATCCTCGACAAAGGCGTCCGATACGTGCCGCAGCAGCCGCGCCTCGAGGTCCGCGCGGCCGCCGTAAGGGTCGATCAGCTCACCCGCATCGCTTTCGGCGATGGCGTTGATCGTGAGGTCGCGCCGCTTCAGGTCCTGTGCGAGGGTCACCTCGGGTGAGAACTCGGTGGTGAAGCCGCGGTAGCCGGGCGCCACCTTGCGCTCGAGGCGCGCCAGCGCGTACTCCTCGTGCGTCGCCGGGTGCAGGAATACCGGGAATTCGCGCCCGACCGGGAGATAGCCCGCGGCCTCGAGCTCGGCGGGGCTCGAGCCGACCACCACCCAGTCACGCTCGCGCGGCGCCAGGCCGAGCAGCCGGTCCCGGACGGCGCCACCGACCAAGTAGACTCGCATGGTGCGCATGTTAACCGAGAGCCCCGGCCGCGGCGTGCTGCTCGCCGCGGCGGCCTGCACGGTGTTGAGCGGCTGTTATCTCATGCAGGCGACGGTCGGGCAGTACCGCGTGCTGCACGCGCGCGCGCCGATCGCTGCGCTCATCGCCGATCCGGCCACCGATGTCAGGCTGCGCGCGCGACTCACCGAGGTGCGTGCGGCGCGCGAGTTCGCCTCACGCGAGCTCGCTCTGCCCGACAACGCCAGCTACCGCAGCTACGCCGACATCGGCCGCGAGTTCGTCGTGTGGAACGTGGTCGCGGCGCCGGAGTTCTCGCTGCAGCCCAGGCACTGGTGTTTCCCGGTGGTGGGCTGCGTCGCCTATCGCGGTTATTTTCACGAGCGGCAGGCCCGCGATCTCGCGCTCGCGCTCGAGGCGCGCGGCTTCGATGTCGTCGTCGAGGGCGTGCCGGCCTACTCGACGCTCGGCAGGTTCGCCGATCCCGTGCTCTCGAGCATGCTGCGCTACGACGACGACGAGCTGGTCGCGGCGCTGTTCCACGAGCTGGCGCACCAGCTGATCTACGTCAGGAATGACTCCTCGTTCAACGAGGCGTTCGCCACCGCGGTGGAGGAGGAGGGGCTCAGGCGCTGGCTCGCGCAGCGCGGCGCCGCGCAGCGCATCGATGCTTTTCGTCTCGAGCAGCAGCGCGAGACGGCGCTGCTCGCGCTGCTCGCGTCGGCACGTGCACGCCTCGCCGCGCTCTACGGGTCGGGGACCCCGGTTGCCGAGATGCGCGCCGCCAAGCAGAGCATCCTCGCGCAGCTCGCCGCCGACATCCGCGCGCTCGAGCGCCGCGAGGGCGTGCACTACGGCGTGTACGACGAATGGATGACGCGCGGGCTCAACAACGCGCAGCTCGCCTCGATCGCCACGTATTACGACTGCGTGCCGGGATTCGAGCGGCTGCTCGCGGCGCAGCAGGGCGATCTGCCGCGCTTCTATGCGGCGGTACGGGCGCTCGCGGACGAGTCCCGCGACGAGCGCCACGCGCAGCTGTGCCTGGCCACTGCCGCGGCGCTGCCCGCCTCCTAGCGGTCCGCCGTGCGGCGCAGCAGCGCGAGCTGCGTCTCGAAGTCGTCGTTGCCGAGATAGGTGGGCAGAACCGCCAGCAGGTGTGACGGGTGTATGCCGAGCTGCGCGCAGCCATCCTCGCGGCACACGCAGTCGACGCTGAGCGAGCGGAAGTTATCGAGCGAGAACGGTGTGCCGGGCAGGAGGCCCATGACGAGGCCCTGCAAGCGCGCCAGCGCATCGGGCAGCGGCACGAGATGGCACGGCAGGCGCGCCACGCGCGCCGTGAGGCGCACGAGCTCGGCGAGCGTCATGACGTCCGGTCCGCACAGCTGATAGGTCGCCCCGAAGCTTGCGCGGGTGAGGAGCGCCCGGCGGAAAGCCTGGACCACGTCCGCCACGTGGATCGGCGCGAAGCGCGCCGCGGCGCGCGCCAGTGGCAGGAAGCCGGCCGTGAGCCGCAGGAGCTTCGCGAAGCGATTGGTGAGCGAGTCGCCGGCGCCGAAGATCACCGACGGCCGCAGGATCGTCACCGCGGGCTGCGCCTGGGTCGCGGGCGGCGGGGCCGCCCGCAGCAGCGCCTCGCCCGCGCCCTTGCTGCGCAGGTACTGGCTCGGTCCCTGCGGGTCGGCGCCGAGCGCGCTCATGTGCAGCACCTGGCGCACGCCCGCGGCGCGCGCCGCGGCCAGCACCTTGGCCGGGAGCTCGGTGTGCACGGCGTGGAAGCTCGCGCCGCGGCGCGGATTGAGGATTCCGACCAGGTTGATCACGGCGTCGCAGCCGGCGAACAGCTGCCCGAGCGCGGACGGGGAGTGCACGTCGGCGACCCGCAGCTCGACCGTGTCGAGCACCCGCAGCCGCAGCGCGCGCGCCGGGTTGCGCGTCGGCACCCGCACCCAGTGCCCATCCAGCGCGAGGCGCGTGACGAGCTCCGTGCCTACGAATCCGGTTCCACCGAGCACACAGATATTCACGGCCTACCCCCGCGGAGAAAAACGCGCTTCAGTGCAGCGCCACCGTGGCGATCACCGCCATGACCTTCAGCGGCTTGCCCTCGCGCAGCAGCCCGATGTCGATGCGGTCGCCGACGCTCGCCAGTCCGATCGCATTGCGCAGCTCGCTGTTGGATCTTACCGGCTGCCCGTTCACCGAGGTGATCACATCGCCTACGCGCACCCCGGCCTTGTCGGCCGGCGAGCCCTCGACCACCCGCGACACCAGCGCCCCGGCGGCGCTCGCGAGCCCGAGCGAATGGGCGATGTCGGGCGTGACCGTGTACATGGAGACGCCGAGCTGGCCGCGGCGCACCGCGCCGTATTTCACCAGCTGCTCGGTGACGCTGCGCACCATGTTGACGGGGATGGCGAAGCCGATACCGATGTTGCCGCCGTTGCTCGAGAGGATCTCGGCATTGATGCCGATCAGCTCGCCGCGCAGATTCACCAGCGCGCCACCCGAGTTGCCGGGGTTGATCGAGGCATCCGTCTGGATGAAGTCCTCGTAGCCGTCGGGATTGATGCCGGTGCGCGAGAGCCCGCTGACGATCCCCGAGGTGACGGTGTGCTGCAGGCCGAAGGGGTTGCCGATGGCCACGACGAAGTCGCCGACCTCGAGCCGCGCCGAGTCGCCGAGCGGCATCTGCGAGAGCCCGGTGGTGCTCACCTTGAGTACGGCCACGTCGGAGGGCTGATCGCTGCCGACGAGCGTGGCCTTCAGGTCGCGCCCGTCCTGCAGCGTCACCGTGATCTCGCTCGCGTTCTCGACGACGTGCGCGTTGGTAACGATGTAGCCCTGGCGGGCGTCGAAGATGACCCCCGAGCCGGCGCTCATGAACAGGTGCTCGCGCGGCCTGGCGCCGGGCGGCGGGTCGAAGAAGCGACGGAAGAACGGATCCTGCAGCAGCGGGTTCTGCGGACCGCTGTCACGCACGGTGCCGCGGGTGGCGACGTTCACCACCGCCGGGGAAACCTTGCGGATCATGGGAGCGAGGCTGGGGAGCGGCGTATCGCCCACCGCGGGTGGCACGCCGGCGGCGGCCAGGGTGGCGAAGGTGCCGAGCGCAAGGGCGAGAATCGCGGCTCTCATAGGGCTCGGATTCTAGCCCGCGGCTGCGGGACGGTCGGCAGAAGCCTTACATCCGGCGGCGCCGTGCGGGCGCCGCCGGACGAAAGCGGGAGACAGGAGTTAAGCGGCCTGGACGCTGATGCGCCGGGGCTGCTCCTGCGGGCGCTTGGGGATGCTCAGCTCGAGCACGCCGTTCACATGGGTCGCCTTGATGGCCTCGGCGTCCGCGCTCTCCGGGAGCGTGAAGCGGCGCAGGAAGCTGCCGCTCGCGCGCTCGACGCGCTCGTAGCCCTCTGCCGTGCTCTTCTTCTCGGAGCGGCGCTCGCCGCGGATGGAGAGCACGCCCTTGTCGGCGGTGATCTCGATGTCCTTGCCCTCGACACCCGGGAGGTCGGCCGCCACGACGAAGCGCTCGGCCTCTTCGCGGACGTCGACGTGCGGGATCCAGCTGATGCTCGCAGCATCATCGCCGGAGGTCTGATCGAGCTGGCGGTGCAGCCGCCCGAAGAGCCCCCACGGCTCGTAACGAACGATAGTCATGACAAAAAACTCCTCTGAACTGAAGTGTTGAAAAACCGTTGGACACGATGTGCGGATGGGCGCGGGAGCTTTCAAGAGCGCCGCTCGTGCGGCCGCCGTCGTTTTCGCGGCGCGGTCTGCGAGACTCGAGGCGCGGCGGGACGTAAGCCGTCGCGCTTACCGCGCCGCGTGGTGCTCGCAATCCGCTCGCCCGGCGGGAGCGAAACCGCGGCAGCGGACCGCCGGCTGTGGGCAAGTCTGTGCAAAACCTGTGCTTGTCCTGAGCACAAGATATTGGGGTCGGGGGTTGACTTCCCAAGCTGTGCAGTTCTCCAAAAATTATCGTGCAATTTACTGCGGAGAATGCTGTAACTGTATGAAATAGCGAAATAAAAGTTACATGACAAAATACGGTTTTGAATCTTGACGCACCCGGGCACCGTCATTAGGCTTTTGACCCCGACACAAGATCTTGTGTTTGCGCGATGGCGATAGAGAGCGACCAGGGTCACGCAGTCGGGGGGAGGGTTTCAGGGCCCTGAACTGTTCCACTGAAGTCGAGGACAGTCAGGTACCGGTCAGGCTCGCGGTTCCTTGAGCGCCGTAAAGCGCCTTTGGCCGGTTTTTCCCTGTAAATCCGTTGGACTGGCTCAATTAAAGATTTCCGGAGCGCCGCGGAATCCATGAACACCGTAGTGAAGATCGAGCCGAAGGACATCGATGCCATTCCTTTCCAGGAGGCATCGCTCGATATCTGGGATAAGAAGTATCGTCTTTCCGCCAAGGACGGCACGCCCATCGACAAGTCGATGGACGACACCTACAAGCGCGTCGCGCGCGCGCTCGCCGACGTCGAGAACCCCGACGTGCGCGAGCACTGGAACGAGCGCTTCCTGTGGGCGCTGCGCCGCGGTGCGATTCCCGCCGGGCGCGTGACCTCCAACGCCGGCGCGCTCGAGCACAAGCCCGCCACCTCGACCATCAACTGCACGGTGTCGGGCACGATCCGTGACTCGATGGACGACATCCTGAAGAAGGTCCACGAGGCCGGACTCACGCTGAAGGCGGGATGTGGTATCGGCTACGAGCACTCGACGCTGCGGCCGCGCGGCGCGTATGTCTCGGGTGCGGGCGCCTACACCTCCGGCCCGCTGTCCTTCATGGATATCTTCGACAAGATGTGCTTCACCGTCTCCTCCGCCGGCGGGCGCCGCGGCGCGCAGATGGGCACCTTCGACGTCGGCCATCCGGACGTCATGGAATTCGTCCGCGCCAAGCGCGAGAACGGCCGGTTGCGCCAGTTCAACCTGTCGCTGCTGATCACGGACGAGTTCATGCAGGCGGTGCGTGAGGATCACGAGTGGAAGCTCGCCTTCCCGCTGACGCTGCGCGAGTTCGAGGCCGAGCGGCCCGATCTGAGCGACACGCGCAAGTTCGTCTGGCGCGAGTGGTCGATCCACGAGGGCTACGTCGTGAACGACGAGGGACTCGTGGCCTGCAAGGTCTACAAGACGCTGCCGGCGCGGCGCGTGTGGGACGTGATCATGACGTCCACCTACGACTTCGCCGAGCCCGGCTTCATCCTCATCGATCGCGTCAACGAGATGAACAACAACTGGTGGTGCGAGAACATCCGCGCCACCAACCCGTGCGTTACTGCTGATACGCGGCTTGCTACGCGCTATGGGCTCGTGCGCATCGGCGATCTCTACGACGCGCGGGTCGACATCCAGGCGACCGTCGACAAGCGCGCCCTTGGCGAGGGCGAGGGCGTGACGGTACGGCCGGCGGTGCCGGCGTTCATGACTTCGCCGTCGGCTGATGTCTACCGCGTGGCGACCAAGGATGGCTACGAGATCAAGGCGACCGAGTGGCATGACTTTTACACGACGCGAGGCAAGATCAAGCTGAAGGACCTTAAGCCCGGCGACGAGCTCCTGGTGCAGTCCGGCAAGGGGCAGTTCGGCGGCTGCGGGAGCGAGCAGCTCGGAACGCTGCTTGGGTTGATTACGGGCGATGGGCACTTCACCAATCGCGGTAAGGGCAAGAATGCCGCAGTCGTCAATCTGTGGGGCGAGGACCGCAGCTACGCGGACGAAGTAGTTACTTATATCAATTCACTGATCGCGGGATGGGGACAGGCGCCGCGTGGCTACCGCGTGAGCGCGGTTCCGGTGCCGGAACGCAATCTTGTCATGATCCGCTCGGTGATCCTGGCACGCGTGCTCGCGTACCACGGGTTCACTGCCAAAGCCAAGACGCACGTGCCGGAGATCGTCTGGCGCGGCAATGAAGATTGCGTCCGCGGGTATCTGCGGGGTCTTTTCCAAACCGATGGAACAGTGAATGTATCCGGCAACTCGGGCACGAGCTGCTCGGTCCGGCTTGCCTCCAGCCAGCCATCGCTGCTGCAGGACGTACAGCAGCTGCTCGCCAACTTCGGCATCTTCTGCCGGATTCGCCATCGACGCGCTGCGGGATCACGGCTGTTGCCGGACGGCAAGGGCGGCAGCAAGCTTTATGCTTGCAGAGCCGACTACGAGCTGATCGTCGACGGCGAATCGCGCGAGCGCTTCATGGCGGAAGTCGGCTTCATTACCGAGGCAAAGAACTCCAGGTACCGCGACTGGGTTGACGGCAAGGCGCTGAAGAAGTCACAGCGCTTCACGACTCGTGTGGCCGAGATCGTCCATGTTGGGAAGCAGCCGGTGTATGACACGACACAGGCTGATCACAACACCGTCATCTTCAACGGGCTCGTAACAGGACAATGCGGCGAACAACCGCTACCGCCTTATGGCTCGTGCCTGCTCGGCTCGGTGAACCTGACGCGCTTCGTGCGCCACCCGTTCACGGACTTCGCCGAGTTCGACTGGAACGAGTACCGCGAGGTGGTCAAGGTCTTCACGCGCATGCTCGACAACGTCGTCGAGGTCAACGGTCTGCCGCTCGAGAAGCAGCGCGAGGAGATCCTGCGCAAGCGCCGTCACGGCATGGGGTTCCTCGGGCTCGGCAGCACCATAACGCTGCTGCGCATGAAGTACGGTTCGCCCGAGTCCGTGCAGTTCACCGAGGAGGTATCACGCGAGATGGCGGTCGCCGGCTGGGAGGCCGGGCTCGAGCTGGCCCGGGAGAAGGGTCCGGCGCCGATCATGAACGAGGAGTTCACGGTCACCAGGGAAATGCTGCGCAAGCGGCCCGAGATGGCGCGCGACGGCTGGCGGCCGGGCGCGAAGATCGCCGGGCGGCTCCTGCACGCCCGCTACAGCCGCTACATGCAGCGGGTGGCGGAAGTGGCGCCGCGCCTGGTGCACGAGCTCGCCGAGACCGGTGCGCGCTTCACCCACCACACCTCGATCGCGCCCACCGGCACGATCTCGCTGTCGCTCGCCAACAATGCCTCGAACGGCATCGAGCCCTCTTTCGCGCATCACTACTTCCGCAACGTCATCCGCGAAGGCAAGAAGTCGAAGGAGAAGATCGACGTCTATTCCTTCGAGCTGCTCGCCTACCGCGAGCTCGTCAATCCCAACGCCGCGCCGGGGGGCACGACCGATGCTGAGAGACTACCCGAGTACTTCATCGCCTCCGAAAACATCACCCCCAAGGAGCATGTCGAAGTGCAGGCTGCGTCCCAGAAGTGGATCGATTCATCGATTTCTAAGACGGCGAACGTGCCTACGGATTTCCCCTACGAGAGATTCAAAGACATCTATCTGTATGCACATGAGCAGGGACTCAAGGGCTGCACCACTTTCCGTTTCAACCCCGAGGCGTTCCAGGGCGTGCTGGTGAAGGAACAGGATCTCAAGAACACGCTCTACAAGTTCACGCTCGATGACGGCACGGTGGTAGAGGCGCGCGGCGATGAGGAGATCGACTACGACGGCGAGATCCACACCGCGGCGAATCTGTTCGATGCGATCAAGGAGGGCTACTTCGGCAGGTACTGAGCGACCTGCCGTGCCCCGGCTGGAATATTTAATGGCCGCCTTCGGTGGCGGCCGGGATTGGGAATCATGGCTATCAAGATCGAACGCAAGATCGTCAAGTACGCGGTGCAGAAGCCCGAGGACAAGGCGGCCGCGAAGGCTGCCGAGAAGGACAGGATGGAGATGAAACTCGTGGCGCAGGCGGTCGAGTCCGAGGAGGTGCGCGACAAGAGCGGGCGCACCGCCACGGTCATCCGCATGCACGAGAAGCTCGAGCGGCCCGAGATGCTGATCGGGCAGACCTACAAGATCAAGACGCCGATCTCCGATCACGCGATGTACGTGACCATCAACGACATCCTGCTGAACGAGGGGACCGAGTACGAGCAGCGCCGGCCGTTCGAGATCTTCATCAACTCGAAGAACCTCGATCACTACCAGTGGATCGTGGCGCTGACGCGCATCATCTCCGCGGTGTTCCGCAAGGGCGGCGACGTCACCTTCCTGGTGGACGAGCTGAAGGCGGTATTCGACCCGCGCGGCGGCTATTGGCAGCCGGGCGGAAAGTTCATGCCCTCGATCATCGCCGAGCTCGGCCACGTGATCGAGAAGCACCTGCAGGCGATCGGCCTGATGCGCAAGACGCAGCTCGACTCGCATCAGCAGAAGCTGGTCGACGAGAAGCGCGCCGAGTTCGAGGCGCGCACCAAGCAGACCGATGCCTTCGCCAAGACGCATTTCCCCGAAGGTGCGCAGCTGTGCGCGCGCTGCAGCACGGCGGCGGTGGTGATGATGGACGGCTGCATGACCTGCCTCAATTGCGGCGATTCCAAGTGCGGTTGAGCGTCTCGCGGCCCGTCCCGGTGTGGGCGAGTCTTCGTCGCGCAGACAGGATTCGAAGCTGACAGCGACGATTCGTGGCGAGGACGAGAGTCCTCGCCACCCTTTCCATTCCGGCGGTAGACTTGAGCGCACTGCTCATGCGGGAGGCGCCGGTGGCAATCAAACGTTCGGCCAAGAGCCTGGGGACTCCGGTCCGCAAGTCCGTGACCTCACCCGGCCTGCGCCACGTCGACATCAAAACGGCACAGCAGATGGTCCCGGGCGAGGTCTACGTCGGCTGGCTGTGTAAGAACAAGGCCTGCGCACGGGTCATCGCCGTCGTGCCCGCACCATCCGGCGCCAAGCCCGAATCGGCTCACGCCGACGACCAGCTGGCCGCGCTCAAGTGTCCGCATTGCGGCAACGAGGATCTCTACCGCTGGGGGGCCCGGGGCGAGCGTCAGTACCCGGCGGCAGCAGCCGCCACCTGACACCGCGCGCCGCTACGGGCTGAGCTGCGCCGCGAGCGCTACGCTCTGCGGAGCGGCGAGCGCACCGAACCTGCGATCGAGCTCTTCGAGTCGCTTAGCCGCCTCGGGGCGCTTGCCGGCATCGATGAGCGACTGCACCTCGGCGAGTCGCGCCGCCAGCCGCCGGTCGATGGCGGCGCGGCAGGCCGCGAGTTTCGCCGGCTCGGCGCGCACGTGGGTCGCCAGCGCAGCGAGGGCCCGTGACAGCGCTGCGGCGCTCGCGATCTCGTGAGAGGCGCCGTGGGTGACCTCGGCCGCCACGTCGTAGACGCACCAGTCCCGCATGGAATCCTGGCTCGCGGAGTCCATCGCCAGGTGCAGCGTGTCGCGCTCGCCGGTGAGGTAGACGATCCGGGTGCCCTCCTGGAAGCGCTCAAGGAGCTCGCGCGCCGGCGGGCTCGGCGGCCCGGCATTCAGCGGATCGCTGCCGGCGTTGAGCAGCGCCCCGCGGTAGAGATCCGGATAGGCCAGCGCCAGGCGCAGCGCCATCCGCGCGCCCCCGGAGAAGCCGCCGACGTAGACGCGCTGTGGGTCCACCCGGTAACGCTGCATGACGTTGTAGGTGGCGAGCAGCGCGAGCGGCTCACGCCGCCCGATCGGATCCGCACGGTTGCTGGAGCGCGCTGCGGACACGAAGATCACGCCGTGGCGCTCGAGCACCGGCGCCCAGCCTTCGGGCAGCCACGCCTCGTCCCACGGCGCCACGAACGTGAGGAGCGCGTAGCCGTCCGCTGGCGCGTGCGCAGGCACGTACAGCACGAAACGCTCAGCCGCCAGATCGATCGACTGCTCGCTCAGGCGCTCGTGCGAGCGCTCGAGCGAGCGCTCGATCTGGGCCGCGGTGAGCGGGCTCAGAAGGCGGCGCATGATCTCGGCGCTCGCCGACAGCGGGGAGTAGTCGCTGAACTGCACCTGCATCTGGGGGCCGACGGGCGCTGCCGTCGCTGCGGGAGCGGCCTCGGATGCTGCACTGGTACGCGCGCCCGGGGCCAGCAGCGCCGCGAGCGCGAGTGCCGCCGCCGGGATGAATGCCGCGCGCGCCCTACGCCCTCGATCCTGCTGCATGCGCGCGATTCTGCCACTTGTCGCCCGCCGCCATTTTTGCCGAGGATCGCGCGGACGAAAAAAAACCCCGCTGAAGGCGGGGTTGTCGGTCGCTTGCTTGTGTGGAGGAGCTTCTTCTAGTTGTTATCCGATACGCGCGGTGTCCGGCGAGTTGCTTTTATTCCGGACCCTGCTTTGTCTAACCCCTGGCTCGCTTGCTTCCCAAAGGGCGGCTGTGCCGCTGATGGGTATATATGAGCAACACCCGTGCCAGGGGCCGCGGGCACTGAAGGGATGCGACATACTCACCCCGTGGGCCCGTTTAAACGTGACGCAGCGCACATTTGGGCAGGCTTATGTCGGATCCGTGCCGGGTCCGACGGCAGGTGTCAGGCCTTACAATTCCGGTCGTGACATCCAAAGTGTCAAGGTCCTCGACACTTTCTTCGCGATAAGCTTCTGGGAATGGAAACCAAGTGTCTCGTAAGTTGATGAAAATCAAATTGAATGTGACTATTCGCGGGGTGTAAATGAAGCCGACACCCCCTGAAGCACGCACTCGCGCGGTCCTTAAGTGGCTCCTGGGAGCCCTGATCGCCCTGGGCGCGTCGCCGGCCCTCGCAAACCCCGATCAGATGCCGCGCCCGGCCGCGCTCGAGCCCGATGTCGGGTTCTGGATCCGCGTCTACTCCCAGGTCGACACCAATTCCGGCTTCCTCCACGACCAGTACAACCTGGGCGTCGTCTACGACACCGTGCGTTTCGCGCCCGACTCGTCGCAGAGCGCACGCGAGCGCGAGGTGGACGCCCACCGCGCGGCGATTGCCGCGGCGCTGCGCCGCATCGCCGCGGCCGGCGACAGCCCGCTGTCCCCTGAAGATCAGCGCATCCGGGATCTGTGGGGGGCGGGGGTGAGTCCCGCGCGCCTGCGCGAGGCGGTCGACGACATCCGTTTCCAGCTCGGCCAGGCGGACCGCTTTCGCGCCGGCTTGATCCGCTCGGGCGCCTGGGAGACGCACATCGCCGAGACGCTCGCGAACCGCGGACTCCCCGCCGAGCTCGCGGTGCTGCCGCACGTCGAGTCCTCGTTCAACCCCGCGGCCTATTCCAAGGTGGGCGCGGCGGGGCTGTGGCAGTTCATGCGCTCGACCGGACGGCGCTACATGCGCATCGACAGCTCGGTCGACGACCGGCTCGATCCGTTCCGTGCCACCGAGGCGGCGGCGCAGCTGCTCGCCTACAACTACCGCGTGCTCGGCACCTGGCCGCTGGCGCTCACCGCCTGGAACCACGGCACCGCCGGCATGCTGCGCGCCAGGGAGCAGCTCGGCACCGACGACATCGTCACCATCCTGCGCCGCTACAACGGCCGCACCTTCGGCTTCGCCTCGCGCAACTTCTACGTCTCGTTCCTCGCCGCTCTCGACATCGACCACAACCCCGGGAAGTACTTCGGCGCCGTGCAGAAGCAGGGCGAAATGAAATTCCAGGTGGTCACCGTGCCGGGCTACGTACCGATGGCGACGCTCGAGCGGGTGCTGAGCGTGCGGGGCGATGAGCTGCGCGCACTGAACCCGGCGCTCCTGCGCCCGGTGTGGGACGGGCAGCTGCGCGTGCCGCGCGACTACCGCCTGCGACTGCCGGCGGCGGACGAGCAGTGGACGACGGAGTTACTGGCGCATCAGCTGAACCCGCGCGAGCTGTACGCCGGGCAACCGCAGCCCAAGCGCTACAAGGTGCAGGACGGCGACACGCTCGCGAGGCTCGCCGATCGCTACGGCGTACCGATCGAGACGCTGGCGCGCATGAACCGGATCCGCGTGAGTGCCGCGCTCAAGGTCGGGCGCAGCATCAATCTGCCCGAGGGCGCGAGCGTGCAGGTGGCCTCGAGCACCGCGCCCGCCGCGGGCACAGCGGAGGCGAGCGGCGTGTCGACGGCGGTGGCGCAGCGCGAGAGCGCCGAGGATGCCCAGGCGCTCGCGACCATCACCGTGACCGCGAGCCGCGAGCAGCCGGTGTCGGCGGCACAGGCGGAGGCGTTGAGCCCGGCCCTGGGTCCCGCGGCCGAGCCGCAGCAGGGCGCCGATCCCACCGACTACGCCGTGGCGGGCGATGACAGCATCCGCGTCGCCGCGGAGGAGACGCTCGGCCACTACGCCGACTGGCTGGGCGTGAGCGCGCAGCACGTGCGCGATCTCAACCACATGAGCGCGAAGAAGCCGGTGCTCGTCGGACATCGCCTCAAGCTCGACTTCCACAAGGTCTCGCACGATGTCTTCGAGCAGAAGCGGCGCGACTATCACCAGCAGCTGCAGGCGGCCTACTTCGCCGAGCACCGTATCGGCGGCACCGAGATCTACATCGCGCGCTCCGGCGACTCGCTCTGGACCGTCACCAAGCGCGCCAGGCAGCTGCCCGAGTGGCTGCTGGTGCAGTACAACCCGGAGGTCGATTTCAGCGAGCTCAGGCCCGGGACCCAAATCGTCATTCCGCGGGTCGAAGAGGTGGGCAACAGCGGTTGAAGGTGTGTGATCCAGGTACGTGGCGCCCTCGGGATCGCTGGCTATAATCCGTTTCGCTTGTCTGGTGGATTGCGGAACGTCATGAAATTCATGAGCTTGGCGACGGTGCTCCTGCTCACCGGTGCGGCGATGGCCGCGCACGGCGACTCGGTGACCGAGCCGGTGGCCGAGCAGGTGGCGCTCACGAGCGACACGCTGCCGGCGGTCGATCGCATCGTCGTGAAGAAGACCGTGCGGCGCATGTACCTCATGCACGGCGGCAACGTCGTGCGCTCCTACCACGTCGAGCTCGGGCTCTCCCCGACGGGGCAGAAGGAACGCGAAGGTGACTTCCGCACGCCCGAGGGCAGCTATCATCTCGACGTGCGCAACCCGCGCAGCGACTACTTCCTCTCGATCAAGGTGTCCTACCCGAACGAGACGGACGTGAAGCGCGCGCGGGCGCGGCACTGGCAAGCCGGCGGCTCGATCATGATCCACGGGCTGCCGAACTATATGAGGCACGACCCGGAGTACTATCTGAACCACGACTGGACCGACGGCTGCATCGCCGTCTCCAACGCGGACATGGTGGAGATCTGGATGCTGGTGCCGGACGCGGTACCGATCGACATCGATCCCTAGAACACCGACCGGACCCAAGAAGCCACCTACGTGGCCAGCGACTCCTCAGAATTCGTCGACGCGCGCGTCGGACCGCGCGGCAGTCTCGAGAATCTCTCCCAGTCGGAGATCGACAAGCTGCTCGATGCCGGCCAGGCGGGCCTGTACCCGCTATTCCGCCGCTGCGCGCTCGCGGTGCTCAACTCCGGGGCGCCCACCGACAACGCCAAGGAGATCTTCGACCGCTACCGCGACTTCGACCTGCGCATCGTGCGGCACGCCTGGGGCGTGAAGCTCGAGATGCGTAACGCTCCGGCCTCGGCCTTCGTCGACGGCGAGATGATCCGGGGCATCAAGGAGCACCTGTTCGCGGTGCTGCGCGACGTGGTGTTCACCTCCAACGAGATCATGGAGAGCGGGCGCTTCGACCTGAACGACCCCGCCTCGGTCACCAACGCGGTGTTCCACGTGCTGCGCAACGCGCGCATCCTCGATCAGAAGGCGCGCCCGAATCTGGTGGTGTGCTGGGGCGGCCACTCGATCACGCGCGAGGAGTACCAGTACACCAAGGACGTCGGCTACGAGCTCGGCCTGCGCGCGCTCGATGTGTGCACCGGCTGCGGCCCGGGCGCCATGAAGGGACCGATGAAGGGCGCCACCATCGGGCATGCCAAGCAGCGCATCGCGGGCGGCCGCTACATCGGCATCACCGAGCCCGGCATCATCGCCGCCGAGCCCCCCAACGCCATCGTCACGCAGCTGGCGATCATGCCGGACATCGAGAAGCGCCTCGAGGCGTTCGTGCGCCTGGCGCACGGCATCGTGGTGTTCCCGGGCGGCGCCGGCACCGCCGAGGAGATCCTCTACCTCACCGGCACGCTCCTCGAGCCCGCCAACCGCGCGCAGCCGTTCCCGGTGGTGCTCACGGGGCCGAAGGACAGCGCGGCTTATTTCGACCACATCTGCCGCTTCGTCGGCGGGACGCTCGGTCCCGCGGCGCTCGAGCGCCTCACGGTGATCGTGGACGATCCGCCTGAGGTCGCGCGCCGCATGGTGCAGGGCATGCAGACGGTGCGCGAATTCCGCCGCAGGCACAACGATTCCTACAACTTCAACTGGCTGCTCGAGGTGCCGGAGGCATTCCAGCGGCCCTTCGAGGTCACGCACGCCTCGATGCGCGCGCTCACGCTGACGCGCGATCAGCCGGTGCACGCCCTGGCCGCGAACCTGCGGCGCGCCTTCTCGGGCGTGGTCACCGGCAACGTCAAGGATTTCGGCATCCAGGCGATCGAGCGCTACGGTCCCTACGAGCTCGCGGGCGATCCCTCGCTCATGAAGCTGCTCGATGAGCTCCTCAGCGCCTTCGTCGAGCAAAAGCGCATGCGCTTGCCGGGCAGCGCCTACCGGCCGGTCTACCGGCTGGTCGCCTGAGCGCAGGCGCGAGCCACACCGCGCAGCTGTTGCGCGCACGACGCACCTGCAGCACCTGGCGGGGCCGTTACATAACGCTCTGCAAGGCGCACGTTTTTCCCGGCGCGTGCGAGAGCTGTGTCATAGCAGTCGGTCCGCGGCGACGCGCTTCCCAATGCCTGTGAACCAGTTCCTGCGCCCGCGCGACGAAGCCCGTACGCTCGAGCCAAGAGTATTCAGGAGCTTTCATGAGCTCATCGAACAGGAGCCGGGACGACGCCGCGGCGGCACACGAGCCGCCGGCCCAGGGCGCTGGTCCCACGGGAGGCGCGGACGCCTACGCCACGTGGCTGGATCGCATGCAGCGCGCTCGCGCGCGCCAGGCGGCGATCACCCGCAATCTCTACACCTGGTCGAACTACAAGAGCTGGGCCGATCAGGTCCGTGATTCCTGGCAGGGCGGTGACGGCTTCAAGACCGCAGCCACCCCGCCGAAGACCTCGAAGAAATAACCCCGGCGCGCCGCGCGCGCCTCAATCCTTAGAGTGCTGGTGCCGCCGCGGCGATGATCTCGTCCGCTGCCGCGGGAACGTCCGCGCCCGGCGCGGGCGGCTGTGCTGCCGGGGGCGGCTCCACGGCTACCGGCTCTACGGCTACCGGCTCCCCGGCCGCCCCCTGCGGGGTGCCACCGGGCTCCAGGGCGCTCTCGCCCGGCGCTTGCGCCGCATCGGTGGCAGCCGCGCCCCGCGGATTCAGCGCGCTGTCGGGCTCGCCGGTGAGCCAGCTGACGAGCGGCGCCCACTGCTCGATGTCGCTGCGGGCGATATAGCTCTTCATCTCGTGCACGCCGAGGCCATGCTCGGCGGCGCGCACGTAGTTCTGCGAGTCGCGGATGATGGCGACGATCGGGATCCCGAGGGTGTGCAGGAAGCGGATCAGCGCCTGGTACATGAGGGTGTTGCGCCGCACGCGGTTGGCGATCACGCCGATGCGGTTCTCCTCGCGGCGGATCTTGGCGACCAGCAGCAGGTCGCCGATGCAGCGCGAGCAGGTATGGATGTCGATGTCGGACGGCAGCACCGGCACCAGGATCTTGTGGGCGTCGCGGGTGATGTCGGGGAGCTGGCGCGGGTCGACCGCCGCCGGGGTGTCGACGATCACGTGCGTAGCGTCGTCGGGCACGCGCAGCTGGAAGGAGCGCGTCGTGCGGCCGTCCTTCTCGAACGCCGCGATGACCGAAATGGGTGGCTGAGAGGGCTGGCGCTTCTTCGCCCAGCGCACCGAGGAGCCCTGCGGGTCGAAATCCATGAGCACCGGGCGATGCCCACGGGAAGCGAGGTAGCTCGCCAGATTGGTCGCAATGGTCGTCTTGCCGGACCCGCCCTTAGGGTTCAGGACGACGATGCGCTGCATGATGGGGTGGGTTCTGTCATGTCGACATGACGAAGGTCTCACCCAAGCCTACGCACGCCCCATGGGCGCTGCAAGCCGCCGTCGTTTGTGAGCGCGCGCACGCCAGCGTGCGCCGCCGCCCCGTAGAGTCCCGCACCGATGGAAGTCTTCCTGCATCTATGGGACGAGCTCGACGACCTCGCGAGCCTGTGTCGCCACGCCGCGACCTCGGCGGCCTCCGAGCTCCTCGATGGCGCCACGCCCCTGGTAGCCACCGCCGCCGCCCTCGGCGCCGGATTGTTCGCCGGCGTCTCCCGGCTGCTGCGCCTCACGGTCTGATGCCGCCCGCACGCGGCGCTTGAAAATTCCGCGCCGACTCCCAAGATCGCCGTCCTGATACAGCCGCATTGGCGCGGCGGACGGCGAGCATGCAAGCGACCGAAACTCCCGAGGCCGGCACCACCCGGCAGACCCACGGCTTCCAGGCGGAGGTTCGTGAGCTTCTGAAGCTCATGATCCACTCGCTCTACAGCCACCGCGAGATCTTCCTGCGCGAGCTCATCTCCAACGCCTCGGACGCCTGCGACCGGCTGCGCTTCCTCGCCATCGGCGACAGCGCGCTGCTCGGGGCCGATCCGGAGCTCGGCATCCGCATCGATGCGGATCCCAAGGCCGGCACGGTGACCATCACCGATAACGGCATCGGCATGACCCGCGAGGAGGCGGTACATAATCTCGGCACCATCGCCCGCTCGGGTACCGCCGAGTTCTTTCGCGGGTTACCCCAGGACGCTCAGCAGGCCTCGCAGCTCATCGGGCAGTTCGGTGTGGGCTTCTACTCCGCCTTCATCGTCGCCGATCGCGTCGAGGTGCACTCGCGCAAGGCCGGCGCCGCCCCCGAGACGGGCGTGCGCTGGGAGTCGCGCGCGGAGGGGGATTTCAGCGTCGAGACCGTGACGCGCACCGAGCGCGGCACGGCGGTGACGCTGCACCTGAAGGAGGACGCGCGCGAGTTCGCCGACGCCTTCCGCCTGCGGGGCCTCATCCGCCGCTACTCCGACCATATCGGCTTCCCGGTGCGCATGCGCAAGGAGGGCGAGGCCTCGCTCGAGTACGAGGTGGTGAACCAGGCCAAGGCGCTCTGGACGCTGCCGCGCACCCAGATCTCGGACGAGGAGTACCGCCAGTTCTATCAGTACCTCGCCCATGACTTCACCGACCCGCTCGCCTGGAGCCACAACAAGGTCGAGGGCAAGCGCGAGTACACGAGCCTCCTCTACATCCCGGGGAAGGCGCCCTTCGACCTCAACCAGCGCGAGGCGCTGCGGGGACTGAAACTCTACGTGCGGCGCGTGTTCATCATGGACGACGCCGAGCAGTTCCTGCCGCTGTACCTGCGCTTCGTGAAGGGCGTGGTCGACTCGAGCGACCTGCCGCTCAACGTCTCGCGCGAGCTCCTGCAGCAGGAGCCGGAGGTCGAGGCGATCCGCTCGGGACTGACCCGGCGGGTGCTGGACCTCATTGGGCGGCTCGCCAAGGACGAGCCGCAGAAGTACGCAACCTTCTGGAAGGAGTTCGGCGCGGTACTGAAGGAAGGCATCGCCCAGGACCAGGCCAACGAGACGGCGCTCCTGCCGCTGCTGCGCTTCGCCAGCACGCACGCGGCCGACAACGCCGAGTCCGTCAGCCTCGCCGACTACCTCGGCCGCATGCACAGCGGCCAGGAGCGCATCTATTACGTGATCGCGGAGACCCTCGAGGCGGCGCGCGCCCACCCGGCCATCGAGGCGCTCAAGGCGCGCGGCATCGAGGTGCTGCTGCTCGCCGAGCGGATCGATGCATGGGCGATGGGGCAGCTCGAGACTTTCGAGGGCAAGCGCTTCAAGGACGCCGCGCGCGGCGACCTCGAGCTCGGCGGCCTCGCCGGCGAGGCCGACAAGGCCCGCCACGAGGCGCAGCTCAAGGAGAGCAAGGGGCTGCTCAAGCGCATCAAGGACGCCCTCGGCGAGCGCGTCACCGAGGTGCGCGTCAGCGACCGCCTGCGCGAGTCACCGGCCTGCCTGGTGCTCGGCGAGCACGACATCGGCGACCGCCTGCGGCGCATCCTCGCGGCCGCCGGCCAGAAGGCCCCCGACGCCCGCCCGCTGCTCGAGGTGAACGTGACGCACCCGCTGGTGAAGTATCTCGACGGTACGGCGGATGCGGGTCAGTTCGCCGAGCTCGCGCAGCTGCTCTACGAGCAGGCGCAGCTCGCCGAAGGAGCAGTACTCGCCAATCCGCCGGATTTCGTGCTGCGCCTCAACCGCCTGCTGGTGAGGCTCGCCACCCCTTAGAATCCCGGGCATGGTGCTGAAGCCGCCGCGCGCCGAGCGTCTTGCGATCGAGGGTCCCGCCGGACCGCTGCAGGCGCTCATCGAGACGCCGCAGAGCGGGCAGGGCGAGCCGCTCACCGTGCCCGCCTTCGCGGTCGTCTGCCACCCGCATCCGCTCTTCGGCGGCACTCTGGACAATAAGGTGGTCTACACCGTGGCGCGCGCCTTCGAGCAGCTCGGGGCGCCGGCGATCCGCTTCAACTTCCGCGGCGTCGCCGCGAGCGGCGGGAGCTACGACGAGGGACGCGGCGAGAGCGAGGACGCGCTCGCGATCATCCGCTTCGGCCGGCAGCGCTGGCCGGGCGTGCCGCTGTGGCTGGCGGGCTTCTCCTTCGGCGGCGCGGTGGCGGCGCGCATTGCGGCGGCCGCGAAGCCTGAGCGGCTGGTGCTGGTGGCGCCCGGGATCACGCGCCTCGAGCGTGCCGACTTCGATGCGGCGCGCGCGGCACAGCCGCAGTGTCCGTGGCTGATCGTGCAGGGAGATGCCGACGATGTCGTGCCGCCGGCGGCGGTGCTCGACTGGGCAGCCGCTCGGCTGCCGCTTCCCGGGGTGCCGGCTCCGCGGGTGAGCGTACTGCCCGGGGCCGGCCACTTCTTCCATGGGCGCATCAACGAGTTGCGCGAGGCGGTGCTCGCCTTCACGCCCTGAGGGCGATCTTGTGCGCTGAAAAGCAAAGGCCCGGAGGGAAGCTTGCTTCCGACCGGGCCTTACCTCCCGCTATGCGCGGGAAAACCGCTGATTTACGAGTTCACCATCGCCTTGAGGCTCTTCAGGGGCAGGCAACGGACCTTCTTGCTGGCCGGCTTGGCCTTGAACATCATCTTCTCGCCGGTGAAGGGGTTGACGCCTTCGCGGGCCTTGGTGGCCGGCTTCTTCACGACCTTCATCTTCAGGAGCCCCGGCAGCGTGAACAGACCGCCGCCACGCAGGCTCTTCTTGATCACGCCGCTGAGCGAATCGAAGACGCTTCCGACCTGCTTACGGGACAGCCCAGTTTCTTTGGAGATGCTTGTCAGGACTTCCGACTTCGTCGGTGCGCCACCCTTTTTCGCCATTTTGCGGTACTCCTCGAGAATTTTGGTTGGTATGCGTCGCGCGCAGTGTCTCGCCGCGCGAAGAGAATCGGCGCGGAAAATAGCACATGCGCACGCTTTGGCAAGCAGTATTTTTCCCTACGCTGTTGCGCAAATGCCTTTTTTCGTAGGCTTTCCCGGCGCGCCGGGTGCACCGGACGCGCATCCGGACGTGCCGCGCCGCGCTCCGCGAGCGTTCCACGGAGCTGCGATTTCCGGTGCGAAGTGCGCGCTAAGCGCGTGTTCCGCCAAGTCGCAGCGCGCCTTTCAGCGCAGCAGGATGAGGAGCGCCTGGATCGCGATCGTCGCCCAGAGCGGCGAGAGATCGAGACCCCCGAGCGGCGGAATGATGCGGCGGAAGGGCTTGAGCACCGGCTCGCAGAGCGAGGTGAGCACCGACTGCATGGGCGAGTAGCCGCCGGGGGCGATGAAGCTCAGCAGCCAGTAGATGAGGATGGCGTAACAGTACGTCCACAGCAGCGTGTGCGCGATCTCGAGCGCCACCGCGTCGAGCCAGGTGAGGGGGTCGGGCCAGCCGGCGCCGTGCAGCGCCGCGACGATCGCGACCTCGATCGCCGCCACCAGCAGCACCGCCACGACGGACGCGGTATCGACCTTGCCGATCGGCGGCAACACGCGCCGCAGCGGCACGATGAGCGGATTGGTGAGCTGCACGATGGCCTGGCAGAGGGGGTTGCGGAAGTCGGCGCGCGTCAGCTGCAGGAGCAGGCGCGCCAGCACCACGAACAGGGCCAGCGACAGCAGCGTCTCGACGATGTAGATAATGGCGTTCATGCACCGAGCTCCCGGCTGCGGCGGGCCGCTGCGGCGAGTGCGCGCTCGACCGTGCCGGCGAAGTCGGCGGCGGCGAACACCGCGAGCGCCGCCTCGGTGGTGCCGCCTTTGGAGGTTACTTCCTCGCGCAGTCGCACGAGGTCCGCATCGCCGGCGATGGCCATGAGGCCCGCTCCGTGGAGCGTAGCGGCGGCGAGGCGCCGGGCGGTCGGCGGCGCGAGTCCGAGCCTGCCGGCGGCCTCGGCCATGAGCTGCGCGAGCAGGAAGAAGTACGCCGGTCCGCTGCCCGAGAGTGCGGTCACGACGTCGAGCTGGTCCTCCTCGCTCACCCACACCGCCTCGCCCACCGCGCGTGCCAGCCGTTCGGCCGCGGCGCGCTGCTCGCTCGCCACGGCGGGGGGCGCGTACAGCGCGGTGACGCCGGCGCCAACCAGGGCCGGCCGGTTCGGCATGGCGCGCACCACGGGCACGCCCGCGCCGCACCAGGCCTCGAGAGAAGCGAGGCGCACACCGGCGGCGACCGATACCACCAGCGGCCGTGCGGTGCGCAGCTGCGGGGCGAGCGCGGTGAGCACCGCCTGCGCTTGGGTTGGCTTCACGGCCAGCACCACCAGCGAGGCACCCGCGACGGCGCGGGCGTTGTCGGCGGTCGCGGTCACGCCGAGCTCCTGCGAGAGCGTGCGGCGTGCGGCTTCGGAAGCCTCACCGACGCTCACCCGCTCGGGACGCGTACCCGAGCGCAGCAGGCCGCTGATGAGCGCGCGGCCCATGTTGCCGCCGCCGAGTACGGTGAGTTGCGCTTCGGGCATGGTGGTGGAGATTGTAGCCGCTCGCGTCGCGCGCAGCGCCTAGGGCGGGCGCGGCCCGAAGAGCGCGGTTCCCACCCGCACCAGGGTGGCGCCTTCCTCGATCGCGGCCTCGAAGTCGCCGCTCATGCCCATCGAGAGGGTGTCGAGCCCGAGGCCCTGCGAGTTGAGCGCGGCGCACAACTCACGCAGCTCGCGGAACCAGGCGCGCTGGCGTGGCACTGCGCTTTCTTCCGGCGGGATGCACATGAGACCGCGGAGCGTCAGGCGCGGGAGCGACGCCACGGCGCGCGCCAGCGCCGGAAGCTGCGCCGCCTCGACGCCGCCCTTGCTCGCCTCGCCCCCGATACGCACCTGCAGGCACACGTTCAGCGGCGGGGCGTAGTGGGGCCGCTGCGCGGCGAGCCGCTCGGCGATCCTGAGGCGATCGACCGCGTGCACCCAGGCGAAGCGCTCCGCGATGGGGCGGGTCTTGTTGGCCTGGATCTGGCCGATGAAGTGCCAGGTGAGCGCGCAATCCCGCAGCGCATCAAGCTTCGGCAGCGCTTCCTGCAGGTAGCTCTCGCCGAAGTGCTCGAGGCCGCAATCGAGGGCCGCCCGCAGTACTTCGGGCGGCTGGGCCTTGGTTGCGGCCAGGAGTGTGACCGAGTGCGCACTCCGGCCGGCCCGGGCGGCGGCCGCGGCCATGCGCTCCTCAACCTCGTGAACGCGCTCGGGTAAATTCTGCGGACCCCGTAACATATTGAACCTGTAACCCCTCCGCTATACTGCCGCCGCTCAGGCGCGTGCCATTTCCAGTCGCTGCGGCGCGTGTCCGGGGTCCCAGGGAGCATCAATGGCTGTCGACATCGCGCAACTCCTGGCATTCGCCGTCAAGAACAACGCCTCGGACCTGCACCTGTCCTCGGGAGTGCCGCCGATGATTCGTGTCGACGGCGACATGAAGCGCATCAACATGCCGCCGCTGTCGCACAAAGAAGTGCACTCCATGGTGTACGACATCATGAACGACAAGCAGCGCAAGGCCTACGAAGAGTTCTTCGAGACCGACTTCTCGTTCGAGATTCCAAAGCTGGCGCGCTTTCGCGTCAATGCCTTCAACCAGAACCGCGGCGCGGGCGCGGTGTTCCGCAATATTCCCTCGACCATCCTCTCGCTCGACGACCTGAGCGCGCCGAAGATCTTCCGCGACCTGTGCATGCTGCCGCGCGGGCTGGTGCTGGTCACGGGACCGACGGGCTCGGGCAAGTCGACCACGCTCGCCGGCATGGTCAATCACTGTAATGACAACCGGCCCGACCATATCATCACCATCGAGGATCCGATCGAGTTCGTGCACGAGTCCAAGCGCTGCCTGGTGAACCAGCGCGAGGTGCACCGCGACACGCTCGGCTTCTCCGAGGCGCTGCGCTCGGCGCTGCGCGAAGACCCCGACGTGATCCTGGTCGGTGAAATGCGCGATCTCGAGACCATCCGCCTGGCGCTCACCGCCGCCGAGACCGGCCACCTGGTCTTCGGCACGCTGCACACCAGCTCCGCCGCCAAGACCATCGACCGCATCGTCGACGTCTTCCCCGGCGAGGAGAAGGACATGGTGCGCTCGATGCTGTCGGAGTCGCTGCGCGCGGTCATCTCCCAGACGCTCATGAAGAAGATCCAGGGCGGGCGCATCGCCGCCCACGAGATCATGATCGGGACCCCCGCGATCCGTAACCTGATCCGCGAGGGCAAGATCGCCCAGATGTATTCCGCCATCCAGACCGGTGGCGCCCAGGGCATGCAGACGCTCGATCAGTGCCTCACCGAGCTCGTCAGCAAGGGCGCGGTGAGCAAGGAAGAGGCGCGCTACAAGGCGCAGAACAAGGATGCTCTCTAGGCGCATGATGCGCAGAGCAAGGGACACAGCAGGTAGACATCAATGGATCGCGATCAGGCCATCAAGCTGATGCAGGACCTGCTGCGGCGGGTCACCGAGAAGAAGGCGTCCGACCTCTTCATCACCGCCGGCTTCCCGCCGGCCATCAAGATCGACGGCGAGATCCGCCCGCAGTCCGAGCGCGCGCTCACCTCCGAGCAGTCGGCGACGCTGGTGCGCGCCATCATGAACGATCGCCAGACCAAGGAATTCGATGCCACCAAGGAGTGCAACTTCGCGATCGCCCCGCCGGGCATCGGGCGCTTTCGCGTCAGCGCCTTCGTGCAGCAGGCCGCCATCGGCTGCGTCATCCGCCTGATCAACGCCAAGATCCCGACCTTCGAGGAGCTCGACCTGCCGCCGATCCTGAAGGAGGTCGTGCTGTCGAAGCGCGGACTCGTGATCATCGTGGGCGGCACGGGCTCGGGTAAGTCCACCACGCTCGCGGCCATGGTCGGCTATCGCAACGAGAAGACCCGCGGCCACATCGTCACCATCGAGGACCCGGTCGAGTACGTGCACACCCACAAGGGCTGCGTGATCACGCACCGCGAGGTGGGCGTCGACACCGAGTCGTGGCACGCCGCCCTCAAGAACACTCTGCGCCAGGCGCCGGACGTCATCCTGATCGGCGAGATCCGCGACCGCGACACCATGGAGTACGGCATCCAGTTCTCCGAGACCGGCCACCTGGTGCTCGCCACGCTGCACGCCAACAGCGCCAACCAGGCGCTCGACCGCGTCATCAACTTCTTCCCCGACGAGCGGCGCGATCAGCTGCTCATGGACCTGTCGCTCAATATCCGCGCCCTGGTGTCGCAGCGGCTCGTCCCGCGCGAGGCCGGCGTGGGCCGCATCGCCGCGATGGAGATCATGCTCAACTCGCCGCTCATCCAGGACCTCATCTTCAAGGGCGAGGTCGCCAAGATCAAAGACGTCATGTCGCGCTCGACGCGGCTCGGCATGAAGACCTTCGACCAGGCGCTGTTCGAGATGTACGAGACCGGCTTCATCTCCTACGAGGACGCGCTGCGCAACGCCGATTCCAAGAACGAGCTGCGGCTGCGCATCAAGCTCGAGGGCAAGCGTGAAGTGAAGACCGCCGATGACGGCGGCGCACTGCAGGTCGTCGAGGAAGATCACGGGCGCAGTCTCTGATGGCACCCAAGGAAGCGAAGGCGCAGTCCCTGGAGAGCACCACGGGGACGCAGGCGGCGCTTACCGGCGCCGAAGTGGTCGCGAGCGTCACCGCGGCGGCCGCTTCCGGCCATCCGACCCTCAACACCAAGCCGCTCTTCAAGCTGATGGTGGAGAAGAAGGCCTCCGACCTGTTCTTCACCTCCAACGCGCCCATCAAGATCAAGATCGAGGGGCAGATCCTGCCGGTGAACCGCCAGGTGCTCACCCCCGAGACCGTGCGCCAGACGGCCTTTGCGCTCATGTCCGCCGAGCAGCGCGAGTACTTCACGCGCGAATTCGAGCTCGACTTCGCGGTGTCGGAGCCCGGGCTCGGACGCTTCCGCGTCAACGTGTTCATGCAGCGCGGCAACCCCGCCATGGTGATGCGCTACATCACCGCCGACATGCCGCGGCTCGATGCGCTGGGACTCCCCGAGGTGTGCTCCGACCTGGTGCTGCTCAAACGCGGTCTGCTGCTCATGGTGGGCGCCACCGGCTCCGGCAAGTCGACCACGCTCGCGGCGATGATCAACCATCGCAACGAGAGCTCTTCCGACCACATCGTGACCATCGAGGACCCGATCGAGTTCCTGCACACCAACAAGCGCTCGATCGTCAATCAGCGCGAGGTCGGACTCGATACCAAGAGCTACGCGCGCGCGCTGCGTGGCGTGGTGCGCGCCGCGCCGGACGTCATCCTGATCGGCGAGATCCGTGACCGCGAGAGCATGGAGGCGGCGATCAACCTCGCCGGCACCGGCCACCTGGTGCTCGCCACCATGCACGCCAACAACTGCGCCGAATCGCTCGATCGCATGATCAACATGTTCCCGCGCGAGCAGCACACGCAGATCTTTCTCGACATGTCGCAGTACCTGCGCGCCATCATGGCGCAGCGTCTCATCATCGGTGTCGACAACAAGCGGCTCGCGGCACTCGAGGTGATGATCAACACCCCGCACATCCAGACGCTGGTGAAGAAGGGCGACGTGGTGGCGATCAAGGAGGCGATCAGCGCCAGCACCGAGCGCGGCATCCAGAGCTTCGACCTGGCGCTGTTCAACCTCTACAAGCAGGGCCGCGTGCCGCTGGAAGAGGCGCTGACGAACGCCGACTCGCGCGCCAACCTCGAGGCGAAAATCAACTTCGGCTAAAAGACGCTGTACGCGTCGAACACCGGTCCATCGACGCACACGCGCTTCATCGCCGGCCCCTCGGGCGTGCGCACTTCGACCGCGCAACCGGCGCAGCCGCCGACCGCGCACGCCATGAACTCCTCCAGCGATACCTGGCAGTGCACCGCAAAGCGCCGCGCCAGCTGCGCGGTCACCTCGAGCATCGGCGTCGGTCCGCAGGCGAAGATCTCCACTGCGGCGAGCTCCTCGGGTCCCAGGGACTTGAGCCAGGCATCGGCGAGCTGTGTGACGAAGCCCGGGAAGCAGCCGGGGAAGTCGCAGCGGCTCGCCAGCCGGCTCGGCACACCCCACTCATCGAGCATTGGCATCGAGGCGATCGCACCCTCCGGCGTGCCGGGGACGATGAGGGTCGAGGGCCTGGGCCGGAACGGAAACGGGATCTCCGACCCCATGAGCACGAGCGGTTTCCAGGCGACCGCGGCACCTGGCGCGCTGCGCGCCGCATGCAGCCGTTCGGCGAGGAACACCATGGGCGGGATGCCGACGCCGCCGCCGATGAGGAGCGTGCGCGGGCGCTCGGGGTGGGTGATGAAGGGCTGGCCGATGGGACCCAGAACGCTCAGGGTGTCGCCGGCTTTGCGCGCCGCGAGTGCGTGCAGGCCCGGTCCCACCACCTTGTAGAGCAGCTCGATCCAGCCGGCGCGCCCATCGGCGCGCATGATCGAGAGCGGCCGGCGCATCGGGATGGTCGCATCCACGGTGAGGTGCGCGAAGCAGCCGGGCGCGGCGTGCGCGGCGCACTTGGGCGCCTGGAGGCGCAACACGAACTGCTCGCCGTCGTAGGCGAGCTGGGAAATGACGCGCGCCTCTTCGAGAAAGATGGTGCCGCGGTTCGCCGAGCTCATGCGCGCGCGCTCGCCGCGCCACTGCGCGCGGCGAGCACTTCGGCGAGCACCGCCATGCGCACCGCGACGCCATTGCGCACCTGGTCGCGGATCACCGATTGCGGTCCGTCGGCGACCTCGGAGGCGATCTCGACGCCGCGGTTCATGGGCTGCGGATGCATGACGATGGCGCCGGGACGTGCCAGCGCCAGGCGCTCCGGAGTGAGGCCCCAGGCGGCGAAGTACTTGTCCCCGTCGGGCACGTCGGCGTCGCCGAAGCGCTCCTTCTGGATGCGCAGCATCATGACGACGTCGACTCCCTCGATGCCCTTGGCGATCGAGCGCACGCGCGTCGCACCCTCGAACTCGTCCGCCGCGGGCATGAGCGCCGCGGGCGCGACCAGGCGCAGGTCCGTGACGCCGAGCGCGCGCAGCGCGTGCCAGGCGGAGCGTGCGACGCGCGAGTGGCGGATGTCGCCGACGATCGCCACCGCGAGCCCGGCGAAGCGCTGCTTGCGCTGGTAGATGGTGAGGGCATCGAGCAGCCCCTGCGTCGGGTGCGAGACGTGCGCCTCGCCGGCCGACAGCACGCTGACGTGCGCGGCGACGTGGTTGGCCACCAGCTCGGGCACCCCGGCCTCGGCGTCGCGGATCACGAGTGCATCCACGTGCAGTGCCTGCAGCGTGTAGACGGTGTCGAGCATGCTCTCGCCCTTGGCGCGCGAGGACAGCTGCACCTCGAGGTTCACGACTTCGGCACCTAAGCGCTTGGCGGCGAGCTCGAAGCTGACGCGCGTGCGCGTCGAGGGCTCGGTGAAGAGGTTGGCGACGGTGAGGCCTGCCAGCGCCGTAGTCAGCGGCGGCCGCTCGCCGAGCGGGCGGACGAAGGTCTGCGAGCGATCCAGCAGCCGCTCGATCTGCGCGCGCGTGAGCGATTCGAGGGTCAGCAGGTGGCGGAGCGACCCGTCGGGCCGCAGCTGTTCAGTCATCTCTTTCCTTCGTCGGCGAAGTAGCGCCCGAGTATCACCGCGGCGGCCGCGCTGTCGATGTCCGCCTTCGCGATGCGCCGCCGGCGCGCGCCGCTCGCGCGCCGCGCCTTGAGCTGCGCGTTCGCCTCGAGCGAGGAGAAGCGCTCATCGACCAGATGGACGGGTAGTGCGAAGCGGCGTTCGAGCTCGGCGGCGAAGGCGCGTGCCGCACCGGCGAACGCCGCGTCGCTCCCGTCGTCATTATACGGGGCTCCCACCACCAGCAGCCCCGGCGCGAGCGAGCGCACCGCACGCGCGATCGCTTCCCAGTCGGGGCCGGACTTGCCGGCGACCGCGGCCGGCTGGGGCGCGGCGCTGCGCGTCAGGGTGTCGCCGGAGGCGATGCCGATACGTTTGAGTCCGAAATCGAAGGCGAGGACGGTTTTGACCGTCGTCATGCCGGCAGCGGCCGGCGCTCGCCGCCGTGGCGCGTGCGCTCAGGCATGGCCGGCCTCGGGGCTCAAGCGGTCGACGTCGATGCCCATCAGCCGCCAGGCTCCGGCCCAGCGCTCCTCGAAGGGCAGCTCGAACACCACGCGCGCGTCGACCGGCATCGAGACCCAGGCGTTTTCCTTCAACTCGCGCTCGAGCTGGCCCGAGTCCCAGCCGGCGTAGCCGAGCGCGATGAAGGCGTCCGACGGCCCCTCACCGCGGGCCATCGCCGCCAGCACGTCGCGCGAGGTGGTGACCTGGATGGAGTCGGAGACCTTGTGCGTGTGGTCCCACTCGCCGCCCGGGCGATGCAGCACGAAGCCGCGATCGGTGTGCACCGGGCCGCCGCGCAGCACCGGCTGCTCGGCGATCAGCTCGGTCGAGGGCTCGAGCTTCATCTGCGAGAGCACGTCGGAGAGCTTCATCGGCAAGGGCTTGTTGAGCACGATGCCGAGGGCGCCCTTGTCGGTGTGCTCGCAGATGAGCGCCACCGTCTGGGAGAAATTCGGATCGTTGAGCTGCGGCATCGCGATCAACAGGTGATTGGTCAGGCTCCCGGGCTCGCCATCGGCGAATACCGGGGAGCCGCTGTGCGGCTCGCTCTCGGTGGCGCTCTCGGGGGCAGTGGCGCCGCCGCTCGTTACGGGCTTGCGGACCATGTCCACAGTATGGGCACGCGGGCGGCGAGTCTCAAGAAACGCCGCCGCGTTTCAGGGCAGCGTCGAGACCGAGCCGCGCGCCGCCTGGCCGCCGCTGAACTGCCATTCGTAGGCAAAACGCAACATGCTGTGCTCGGCGGCGAGCTCCGGCGGGAACGGATCGAACGGGCTCGCGAGCCTCAGGATCGACAGCGCCGCCTGGTCGAGCTCCGGGTTGCCGCTCGAGCGGCGGATCACGGCCCGATCGAGCGAGCCATTCGCCGCGATGCCGACCTCGATGACCGGGCTCGCCGTGCCGAGCGCGGTGCGCGCCGCGGCCGGGAAGTTGAGCGTGCCGACGCGCTCGACCTTGCGCCGCCAGCCATCGAGGTAGGGAGCGAGCGAGGCGGCACGGGTGTCGGCGGTCACCCAGAGCTCATCGCGCTTCGGTCCCGTGAGCTCCGCCGGCCCCGACTCGTCCGCGGGGCCCGGCTTGGCCACCGGCGGCTCATCGACCAGCAGCGGCTGGTTGCGCTGCGAGCCGGTGCCACCCAGGTCCGCGAGGTAACGCACCTGGGTGACCCAGGCGGTGGTGGCGAGCAGCCGCTCGGCCTCGGCGCCCTTCATGTCGCCGCGTGCCGTGAGCGAGTCGCCCGTCGGGCTGCCCGCGTGATGCAGCGCCGGGAGCGCGGTCGGTGGACTGCGCGGCGCGACGGATTCGCGCGTGCTGCCCGAGCCTAACTGGGTGCGCTGCGCGAGGTAGGTGGCGGTCGGGTTCTTGTCCGCCTCGGGCAGTTCGTCCGAGACCAGCAGTACCTTCAGTCCCGGGGCGCTCTCGTCGTCGCCCGCTTCGGCGTTGAAGGTGATGCCGAGGATGACCAGCCCGTGCAGCAGCGCGACGAAGAACACCATGGCCAGCAGCCGGTCCCAGGCCGGGGGCCGCCCCTCGCGCAGCGCCAGGACGCGGCGCGCCACCTTTAAGCGCTCCGGCGCGGCGCGGCCTCGAGGCGCCGCAGGATGGCATCGAGCAGGAGTCCCCCGATGTCGGTGCCGAACTGCTTGTCGAGCTCGCGGATGCCGGTGGGGCTGGTCACGTTGATCTCGGTCACGAAGCCGCCGATGACGTCGAGTCCGACGAACATCATGCCCTTGGCGGCCAGCGCCGGGCCGATCTCGCCGGCGAGCCAGCGGTCGCGGTCGTTGAGCGGGCGGCCGACGCCCTTGGCGCCGGCGGCGAGATTGCCGCGGTGGTCCTCGCCCGACGGCATGCGCGCGAGCGCGTAGGGCACCGGCACGCCGTCGACCAGCAGTACCCGCGAGTCGCCGGTGGTGGCGATCTCGGGGAGGTAACGCTGCACGATGGCGAAGCGCTGCCCGTAGTGGGTGAGGGTTTCGAAGACGACGCGCGCGTTCGGGTCGCCCTGCCCGATGACGAAGATCGAGCGCCCGCCCATGCCCTCGAGTGGCTTCGCGACGATCCGGCCCTGCTCGCGGAGGAACGCGGCCATGACGCCCATGTCGCGCGTCACGACCGTCGGGGCGCAGCACTGCGGGAACCAGGCGGTGTAGACCTTCTCGTTCATGTCGCGCAGGCCCTGCGGCCGGTTGACCACCAGCACGCCCGCCCCCTCGGCCCGCTCGAGGATGTAGGTGCTGTAGATGTACTCGGTGTCGAACGGCGGGTCCTTGCGCATCAGCAGGCAGTCGAGCGCGGCGAGCGGCTCGGTGAGCGCCTCCCCGAGGGTGAACCAGTCCCTGGGATCGGCTCGCACGCTCAAGGGGCGTATGCGCCCGTAGGCCACGCCGTCGCGCAGCAGCAGATCGCCCTGCTCGAGGTAGCTCAGGGTGAAGCCGCGCTCCTGGGCCGCGAGCAGCATCGCGAGCGTCGAGTCCTTCGCGTAGGCGATGGCGGCGATCGGATCCATCACCACGCCCAGTCGTCTTCGGGTGCTCATCGGGGGCCGATTATGCTCAGGCCGGCGCGAATATGTCTGCCCCGGGCGCGCGAAGCCGCGCACGGCTCCCGCCGCCGCGCGGCGGGCCCCCCGACCTTCAAAAAACGTGACGTGCGTGGCATAGCCGGGGGTATACCGATATGTTAAAACCCGCGCTGCGCTTGCCTCAGCGTTGAGGGGCCCGTGAAACTACGGCCGCTTGTTGGACGGTGCACCCCCGCAGGGTGTTTCACGGCGTTTTTTCTAGCCCGCCACGCCCTCGCCGGGTGTGGCCTGTAAGGAAGGAGTTGCCTGACCGTGACCGGCAGCAACACGAAGCTCCAGGGACTCAAAGTTCTGGTGATCGACGACAGCAAGACGATCCGGCGGACGGCCGAAACGCTGTTGGCCAAGGAAGGGTGCGAGGTGTTCACGGCCATCGACGGCTTCGACGCGCTCGCCAAGATCGCCGACCACCAGCCCGATATCGTCTTCGTCGACATCATGATGCCGCGCCTGGACGGCTACCAGACCTGCTCGCTGATCAAGCACAACAAGGTCTTCCGCGCCATCCCGGTGATCATGTTGTCGTCCAAGGACGGGCTGTTCGACCGGGCGCGCGGGCGCATCGTCGGCTCGGAGCACTACCTCACCAAGCCTTTCACCAAGGACGAGCTGCTCTCCGCGATCGAGACTCATATCGGGAGATGATGGCAATGCCCCTGATCCTGATCGTCGACGACTCTCCGACCGAAGTGCACGTCATGCAGAAGGCGCTCGAGAAGCACGGCTACCGCACCGCCGCCGCCGCCGACGGCGCCGAGGGCGTTCGCCTCGCCCGCGAGATGAGTCCCGATCTGATCTTCATGGACATCGTCATGCCCGGCATGAACGGCTACCAGGCGACGCGCGCGCTCGCCAACGATCCGCGCACCCGCACCATTCCCATCATCATGGTCACCTCCAAGGGCCAGGAGACCGATCGCATCTGGGGCCTGCGCCAGGGTGCGATCGACTACATGGTGAAACCCGTTTCTCCCGACCAGCTGGTCGCCAAAGCCCAGGCAACCCTCGCCGCGTGAGCCGCTTAGCTCACCGCGTGCCCCAAACCTTAGCGCCCATGTCCGAGCCCGAGAACACACCTGAGATCGATCTGAAGTCCCTGCGGGACCGCCCGTTCGAGCTGCTCGCCGAGCTCGAGCGCCGGGGACGCGCGGTCTCGGCCCTGGTGAACGAGCAATCGGCCACCGGGCGCGAATGGGTCGGGGTGGCGCTGCGCATGGCCGGAGACCTGTACCTGGTGGCGCGCGAGGAGACCCGCGAAGTGCTCGGCGTGCCCGCGAGCACCACGCGCGTACCCGGCGCCAAGCCCTGGATCCGCGGCCTCGCCAACGTGCGCGGCCAGCTGCTGCCGATCGTCGACCTGCGCCAGTTCCTGGGGAGCGGGGTCACGCCGGTCACACGCAACACGCGCGTGCTGGTGGTGAATCACCGTGAGATTCCCGCCGGACTCCTGGTCGATGAGGTGCTCGGCTTCCGCCGCTTCGCCGAGAGTGAGTTCACGGGCGATGCGCCCCCCACGGTGGCGCGCTGCGAGCGTTATCTCGCCGGCGCCTTCCGCCGCGCGCAGGAGCAGTGGCCGGTGCTGTCGCTGCGCCAGGTGCTCGAGAGCCAGGCGTTCGCGGAGGCCGCGGCATGAGCCTGACGCCACTGCTCGCCATCGCGGCGCTGCTGGTCGCAGGCGGTGTGGCCGCCGAGCTGCTGCTCTATCCGCCCACTCAATCGCCCCTGACCTGGCTGCCGCCGGTGCTGGCCGCGGCGGCATTCGTGGCACTGATCGTGGCTCTGGTGGTGGCGCTGCGTACGCGGCGCACGGTCGAGAAGCAGCGTGCCTCGGCGGACGCCCGCCAGCAGGAGAACGACCGCAACCAGCAGGCGATCCTGCGGCTGCTCGATGAGCTCTCGAGCCTCGCCGACGGCGACCTCACCGTGCAGGCGACCGTCACCGAGGACATCACCGGGGCGATCGCCGACTCGATCAACTACGCGGTCGATGCGCTGCGGGGCCTCGTGACCACCATCAACGCTTCCGCGATCCAGCTCGACTCCGCCACGCGCCAGACCCAGGCGCTGTCGGCGCACCTCGCCAAGGCGAGCGGCGCCCAGTCGAAGCAGATCGCGTCCGCAACCGAGTCGGCGGCCAGCATGGCGTCCTCGGTGGAGGAGGTCTCGGGCAACGCCGAGCGCGCCTCCGATGTCGCGCGTCACTCGGTCGAGGTCGCCCACAAGGGCGGCGATGCCGTGCGGCGCACCATCGACGGCATGAACACCATCCGCGAGACCATCCAGGAGACCAGCAAACGCATCAAGCGCCTCGGCGAGTCGAGCCAGGAGATCGGCAACATCGTCGAGCTCATCAATGACATCGCCGAGCAGACCAACATCCTGGCGCTCAACGCCTCGATCCAGTCGTCCATGGCGGGCGATGCCGGCCGCGGCTTCGCGGTGGTGGCGGACGAAGTGCAGCGGCTCGCCGAGCGTGCCGCCAATGCCACCAAGCAGATCGAGGTGCTGGTGCGCACCATCCAGACCGACACCAACGAGGCGGTGGTGTCGATGGAGCGCAGCACGACCGATGTGGTCGGCGGCGCGCTGCTCGCCGAGAACGCGGGCGCCGCGCTGGAAGAGATCGAGCAGGTCTCGAACCAGATCGCGAGCCTGGTGCAGAACATCTCCTCCAGTGCCCGCGCCCAGACCAGCGCGGCGCAGAACATCGCCCGCAACATGGGCGTGCTGAAGGAAATCAGCGCCCAGACGGCCGAATCGACCAACGCCACCTCCACGGCGATCGCCAAGCTCGCCGAGCTCTCGGCGGGACTGCGTAAGTCGGCGGCCGGCTTCCGGCTCCCCGGCAGCACTCCGGCGGGCAGCAGCGTGCGGCTGAAGAAGATCGAGGAGACCGGGCTCAATACGGCCAAGGTGCGCCAGATCGCCTCGCTCGGCGGCTCCTGAGGCTCACGAACCCACCGCGCATGCCCGAAGTCGCATCTCAGACACTCGAGCTCGTCGGACGCGAGATCACCGCGACGCTCACCGAGGCGCGCGGTGCGCTCGAGAATTACGTCGAGCAGCCCGACAACGTGGCGCTGCTCGAGCGCTGCGCGCAGGACCTGCACCAGGTGCAGGGCGTGCTACGCCTCCTCGAGATCTACGGCGCGGCGCTGCTCGCCGAGGAAATGGAGCACGTGGCGCAGTACCTCATCGCCACGGTCGACGAGCGCAAGGGCCAGGCGGAGAGCCTCGATGCGCTGATGCGCGCCATGGTACAGCTGCCGAGCTACCTCGACCGGGTGCTCGCCGGCGGGCGCGACCTCGCGCTGGTGCTGCTGCCGCTCTTGAACGACCTGCGTGCGGTGCGCGGCCATGCGCTGCTCTCCGAAGGCACGCTGCTCCTTTTGAATCTGAGGTCCGACAAGCAGGCGCAGCCGCAGGCCGCCACCGCCGGCGAAGCGCCGATGACGGTCGAGCAGTGGGCCCGGCGCCTGCGCGCCCGCTACCAGACGGGGCTGATCGGCTGGATTCGCGGCGAGCGCCCCGAGCAGAACCTCGAGGTGCTGGCGGCGGTGTCGCACAAGCTCGAGCAGGTCGCGACCCGCCAGCCGGTGTTCCAGCTGTGGTGGGTGATCGGCGCGGTCATCGAGGCGCTGCAGCACAACGGCCTCGAGGGCGGCCAGTCGGTGAAGCGGCTCCTCGGGCTCGGCGATCGCGAGATGCGCCGCCTGTACGACGAGGGTGAGGCGCGTTACGCGCAGAACCCGGCCATCGAGCTTCTCAACAACCTCCTTTATTACGTCGGCCGCGCCGAGTCGGCCGGCGGCCGGGTGAGCGCCGTGCGCGCCTCGTTCCGGCTGTCGGAGCTGCTGCCGGTGGACGAGAGCATCGAGCAGGAGCGCGAGAACCTCTCGGCGCCCTCCGTCAAGCTCATGAAGACGGTCGCCGCGGCGATCCGCGAGGACCTGTCGCGCGTGAAGGACGTGCTCGACATCTTCGTGCGCCGGGGCGCCGGGCAGCCCGGTGAGCTCGCCTCCCAGGTCGAGATGCTGCGCAAGATCGGCGACACGCTCGGCGTGCTGGGCTTAGGGGAACTGCGCGCCAGCGTGCAGAGCGAGACCGAGCGGCTCGAGAAGATCGTGGCGGGCACGCTGCCGGCGGATGACCCCTCGCTGGTCGAGATCGCCGCGACCCTGATCTCGGTCGAGGACCGGCTCGATGACCGGCTGGTGGGACTCATCCTGCCGAAGGACCCCGCGGCCGCCCCGCAGGCCGAGGGCCACGACACCGAGTTCCAGCAGGTGCAGGCCGCGGTGCTGCGCGAGTGCATCGTGAACCTCGCCCGCATCAAGGAAGCGATTACCCAGAGCGTCGGCGGCACGCTCGATGCCGCCGGCCTCGACAGCTGGCAGGACCTGATGCGCGGCATGAAGGCCGGGCTCCTCATGCTCGGCAAGGCGCGTGCCGTCGAGGTGATCGATGCGATCACCACGCAGCTGAAGCGCGTCATGCAGCCCGGCATCCACGTGTTGCCGGCGGGGTTCATCGACCGCCTGGCGGATGCGATCGTCAGCGTCGAGTACTACATGGAGACGCTGCAGGCCGGGCGCTCCGACCCCTGGTACATGCTCGACAACGCCCAGGTGTGCGTGCAGGCGCTCGCGCAGCAGGCCACCCCCTCGGTGCCGACGGTCGAGCCGCTCGATCCCAACTCCTACACCCGCACAGTGGCGATCCCGACGGCGGCGCCGCTGCGCCTGCCGATCGCGGCGGATGCGGTCGGGGCCACGGCGCCGACGCTGTCGGCCTCTGCCACCGGACGCCTGGCCGCGCTCGCCGAGAGCGCCGACCCCGAGCTGGTCAAGCTCTTCATCGAGGAGGCGCGCGAGGAGCTCGAGAAGATCCAGCGCGGCTTCCCCGCCTGGGATCAGAACCCGCTCGAGCACAACGCGCTCATCACGGTGCGCCGCTCGTTCCATACGCTCAAGGGGAGCGGGCGCATGGTCGGCGCGCGCGAGCTCGGCGAGTTCGCCTGGGCGATCGAGAATCTCCTCAACCGGGTGCTCGACAACACGCTCACCCGCTCACCGCCAATCCTGGAGACGTTGCGTGCGGCGGTCGCGGCGCTCCCGGAGCTCATCGAGCAGCTCGACGGCGGGCCGCCACCGCGGGCCGATACCGCGACCATTGTGGCGCGCGCCCATGCGCTCGCCGCCGGTCGCAGCGCCGTGCCCGCCGCCCCGGTGCGCGAGCCCGAGGAGGAGGCGACCGAGTCGCCGACGGCGGTGTTCACCGAGCCCCCGCCGGTGCAGCGCCGGCCCACCGCGCCGCCCGCCGCGCCGAGTGCTACGCAGCTCGCCCGCGCCCTGCCGAGCGCGCTCATGGACGCCCTCGACGGCGTCAACACGCTGGTCGGCGATGCGCTCGCCCCGGTCGCCCCGCCGCCGCCGCTCGAGGCGACGCTGAGCGGCACGCGGCCGGGACTGCAGGACGACACGCTGCGCGACATCTACGCGCGCGAGACCGCCACCCATATCGCCACCGTGCGCGCCTGGATCGCGCGCGAGGCCACTCTGCCTGAGCCGCACCTGCTGACCGAGGAGGTCTACCGCGCCTGCCACACGCTCTCCGGGAGCTCGAAGATGGCGCAGGCGCGCCACGGCATCCGCCTGGCCGAGCCGCTCGATCACTGGCTGCGCCGCGTGTTCGCGAGCGGCCTTGGGTTGCGGGGCGAAGACCTGATGCTGCTCGGGGAATGCATGGCCGCGATGCACGCGGTCGCGACGCATCTCGATGAGCCGACCGGTTACTTCGTCAATCACTGGCAGCTGCTCGAGCGGATCGAGAAGGCCGAGCGCAATCTCGATCAGCGGGTCGCGGCCGCGGGCGGACATCCCGCGCCGGCTCCCGCGGCCGGGCCGTCCGCGGCGAGCGCCGCGGCACCAGCCCCCGCGCAGACGCCTGAAGGCGAGCCGCCCGATGAGGCCGTCGACTTCGATCCCGAGGTCGCGGCGATCTTCACCGACGAGGCGACCGAGCTGATCGACGCCTCCGAGCACGCGCTCTCCGACTGGCGCGCGCATCCTTCGAGCGGTGAGCTGCGCCTCGGGTTGAAGCGCCCTCTGCATACCCTGAAGGGCGGCGCCCGCATGGCGGGGATTCCGCCGATGGGCGACCTCGCGCACGAGCTCGAGTCGCTCGTGCTGCAGGTCGAAAACGGCAGCGTCCAGGCCGACACCGCGCTGTTCGATGTCATCCAGGCGAGCCTCGATGAGCTCGCCCGCATGCGCGAGCACGTGGCCTCGGGCCAGCGCGTGGCTCCGGCCCGGACGATGGTGGCGCGCATCCACGCGCTGACGCGTCCGGCCTCGGCCGCCGCCGCGCCCGCGCCGGCACCTGCGAGCGCGGCGAAGGCCGCACCCGCCGCGGCCAAACCGGCCGCCCCGGCTCCGCCACCGGCCCCGGCTACAACGGCAGCGGCGTCGCCCCCCGCACCCAAACCCCCGCCGCCGGCGCCTCCGGCACCGGCTGCCGTGGCACCGCCGCCGCGTCCCGCGCCGCCGCCGCCCGCGGCCGCGCCTCCTGCGGCACCCCTGCCGCCGCTAACTCCTGCGATGCCGGCCGCCGCGACACCCGCGCCGCCGCCGAGACCCCCCGTGTTCCCGGCGCGCCCGTCGGCCGGTGCCGCCGCGACCGCAACGCCGGCCGCGCCCGCCAGCGCGCGCCCGTCGCAACCGTTCGTTCCGGCGGTGGCACGCGCCACCGCTGCGCCGCCGGTGAGCGACACCGGGCTCGCGCGCATGAACGAGGAGCTCGCCCAGGGCACGCCCGAGGAGGGCATTGCCGCGCCACTGCCCGTGCCCCCGGGTCGCGAGCCGGTGCAGCCCGGCGAGCGCCAGGAGATGGCGCGCGTCGACGCCGATCTGCTCGATCAGCTGCTCAATATTTCCGGCGAAGCGAGCATCGCGCGCGCGCGGCTCGAGCAGCAGCTCGGCTCGTTCGATTTCAATCTCGGTGAGCTGTCGCGCACGGTGACGCGCCTGAAGGAGCAGCTGCGCCACCTCGAGATCGAGACCGAGGCGCAGATCCTGCACAAGCACGAGGAGGAGGTCGGCTCGCACCGCAGCGAATTCGATCCGCTCGAGCTCGACCGCTACTCCTCGATCCAGCAGTACTCGCGCGCGCTCGCCGAGACCGCCAACGACGTGGCGAGCATCCAGCAGCTGCTCGAGAACCTCGCCAAGGACACGCAGAGCCTGCTGCAGCAGCAGGCGCGCACCATCACCGAGCTGCAGAACGGCCTGATGCGCACGCGCATGGTGCCGTTCCAGCGCCACGTGCAGCGTCTCGCGCGCATCGTACGGCAGGCGGCCGCCGACACCGGCAAGCGCGTCGAGCTCACCGTCGAGGGCGCCTCCGGCGAGCTCGACCGCCAGGTACTCGAGCGCATGCTGCCGCCGTTCGAGCACATGCTGCGCAACGCCGTGGTGCACGGCATCGAGAAGCCCGAGGAGCGCGTGAGGCGCGGCAAGAGCGACACCGGGCGCATCGTGCTCGAGCTGCAGCGCGAGGGCGCCGAGGTCATGGTGCGCCTGTCCGACGACGGCGGCGGCATGAATCTCAAGGCGATCCGCGACAAGGCCGAGTCGATCGGACTCACCGCGCCCGGTCAGACGATCAGCGACGAGGACGCGATGCAGCTGATCCTCGAGCCCGGCTTCTCGACCGCGGGCTCCGTCACCCAGCAGGCCGGCCGCGGCGTCGGCATGGACGTGGTCGCCACCGAGATCAAGCGCCTGGGCGGCGCGCTGCACATGGAGACCACGCCTGGCGCGGGCAGTGTGTTCACCGTACGGCTGCCGCTGACACTGGCGATCAGCCACGCGCTGGTCGTGCGCACCGACGAGGAGTACTACGCGCTGCCGCTGCCGACCGTCGAGGGCGTGCTGCGGCTGTCGAAGGCCGAGGTCACCGCCCACCTCGGTCGCGATGCAACCTTCTTCGAGTATGGCGGTGCCAAGTACCGCTTCCAGCACCTCGCCACCTTCGTCGGCCTCGAGCCCGCACCGCTGCCGCTGCAGGACGTGACCATCCCGGTGGTGCTGGTGCGCGCCGGCGAGCACTCGACCGGGCTGGTGGCGGATGAGCTGGTCGGCAGCCGCGAGATCGTCGTGAAGTCGGTCGGACCGCAGATCTCGAGCATCCGCGGCATCTCCGGGGCGACGATCCTCGGCGACGGCCGCATCGTCATCATTCTCGACATCGGTGCGCTGGTGCGCGCCGAGTGGCGCACGCGCGCCGCCGCTCCCGCCGCGGCGCCCAAGGAGCGCGGCGGCGACCGCCGTACCTTCGCCATGGTGGTGGACGACTCGATCACGGTGCGCCGCGTGACGCAGCGCCTGCTCGAGCGCAACGGCATGCGGGTCATCACCGCGCGTGACGGCATGGATGCGGTGGCGCTGCTGCAGGACAACGTGCCGGACGTGATCCTGCTCGACATCGAGATGCCGCGCATGGACGGCTACGAAGTCGCCGCGCACGTGCGCAACGACCCGCGCCTGAAGGACGTGCCGATCATCATGGTGACCTCGCGCGTCGGCGAGAAGCACCGCGCGCGCGCCATCGAGCTCGGGGTCGACGACTACCTCGGCAAGCCCTACCAGGAGGCGCAGCTGCTCGATGCGATCGCGCCGCTGGTCGAGCGGCGCCGTGCGGTACGCCAGGCCGCCTCCTGATGGCCGAGCGCGTCAACGAGATCTACAGCCTCCTCATCCCGCTGGTCGATGGGCGGCTCATCGTGCCGCGCGCCTGCGTCGCGGAGGTAGTGGGCTTTCAGACGCCGTCCGAGATGACCGGAGCCCCGCCCTGGTACATCGGCACCGTGCCCTGGAACGGCAAGGCGGTGCCGCTCGTATCGTTCGAGGGCACCTGCGGCCAGATGATCCCGCCGGCGAGCGGCCGCACCCGCATCGTGATCCTGCATGCGCTCGGCACGCGCGTCGAAGGCGGCAACTTCGCCCTCGTCGCACAGGGCTTCCCGCAGCTGGTGCGCGTCAGCTCCGACGTCGTACGCCCCGACAACTCGCGGGTGTTCCCGGAGCGCGCGCCGATCATCTGCCAGATCCGCATGGTGAACGAGACGCCACTGGTCCCCGACCTCGAGCGCCTCGAGGAAATGATCGCCGAAGAGACGAGCATCGGGGCTTAAGCCATGCGCTACGGCCTCGTGTCTGCGGCCGAGGCCGCGACCCTGACCGGCCGCGAGCTTCTGCAGGGCATGATCGATGGCCGCTTTCCCGCGCCTCCCATCACCGAGCCGCTGACCTTCTGGCTCATCGCCGTGGGCGAGGGGACCGCGGTGTTCGAGGGTGAGGCGGGCGGACACCTCCTCAACCCCATGGGCATCGTGCACGGCGGCTGGACCATGACGCTCATCGACAGCGCCGCCGGGTGCGCCGCGCATACACTCCTTGCGGCCGGCGTCGGCTACACCACGGTGGAGACGAAGGTGAACTTCTCGCGCGCGATCCGCGCCGACACCGGGCGGGTGCGCGTCGAGGCGCGCGTCGTCTCGCAGGGTCGTCAGGTCATCTCGGCCGAGGCTTACGTCAGGGCGCGCGACGGCAAGCTGCTGGCGCACGGCACCTCGACGCTGCTGGTGTTGCAGGGAGCCGAGAGCCGCTAGGGAGACGAGCATCAGCGTGTCGCGCGTCCTGTGGCCCCACACGCCCCCGGTGCTCATCGCGGCGATCGGTTGGCTCGTACTGCTGCTGTTCGCCACGGCGTTGTCAGTAATCCGGATCTACGGCAAGCTGCCGCGGTGAGTCTCACCAGGGTGTTTACGCCGTCGACCGAGGGGGAGCTCCTCAGCGTCACGGCGATGCTCGAGGCACGCAACGTCCCGTTCACCGTTCAGGGGGCGGGTATAGGTTCGCTGTTCCCGGGAGCGCTGCCCATCGAGGCCCTGAACGGCCGTGCGATCATGGTGCCCGAGGCGCGGGCGGCCGAGGCGCGCGCGCTGATCGAGGACTTCCAGAATGCATCGGCTGACGGCGACCCGGACGAGGCAGACCCAAAGATATGAAGCGCGCACCGAGCCCGGCCAGGACCCTCACGCCCGAAGAGTTCGGCCGCGCCATGGCGCTCAAGGGATTGCGCGTCGCGCCGAAGAAGACGCTGCTGTCGCTGCGCATCGACTCCGACGTCATCGAGTGGTTCCGCGGCCAGGGCGCCGGGTACCAGTCGCGCATCAACGCGCTGCTGCGCGCCTACATGGAAGCGCACCTGTAAGCCCGTGGGCGGAGCCGTATTCCTGAGCTATGCCTCCGAGGACGCGGCCGCCGCGGCGCGCATCGCCGCGGCGCTGCGCGCGGTGGGTGTCGAGGTGTGGTTCGATCAGAGCGAGCTGCGCGGCGGCGATGCCTGGGACCGGCAGATCCGCGCCCGCATCCACGACTGCCGCCTCTTCATCGCGGTGATCTCGGCGGGCACCGAAGCGCGTGACGAGGGGTATTTCCGGCGCGAGTGGAAACTCGCGGTGGACCGCACCCACGACATGTCGGAGCGCAGGACCTTCCTCCTGCCGGTGGTGATCGACCGCACCTCCGAGCGCGGCGCCGCGGTGCCGGAGAAATTCTGCGAAGTGCAGTGGACGCGCCTCCCGGGCGGGGAGACGCCGCCGGAGTTCGCGGCACGCGTGGCACGGCTCATGGCGGTGGAGCCTCCCGCCCAGACGGCTGCGGCCGGCACGCCGGCCCCTGGGCAACCGCCTGCCGCCGGCGGCCCGGCATCGCGGCCGCGCGCGCTGCCGCTCGCGGTCCTGGCGCTCATCGTTGCGGGGCTCGGCTATTTCTTCATCGACAAGGTCGCGCGGCGTGACGCCGCACCCCCGGCCGCCGGACCCGCCGCCGCACCGGCCGCAGCGGCGTCCGCGGCGCCCGCCTTCAATCCGCCGCCGCACTCGATCGCCGTACTGCCGTTCGCGAACCTGAGCGGCGATCCGGGGCAGGATTACTTCTCCGACGGCCTCACCGAGGAACTGCTCAATTCACTCGCGGCCGTCGAGGGATTGCAGGTGGCCGCGCGCACCTCCTCGTTCTCCTTCAAGGGCAAGGACACCGACATCGGCACCATCGCCCGCAAGCTCGACGTCGGCGCGGTGCTCGAGGGGAGCGTGCGGCGCTCCGGCCACACGGTGCGCATCACCGCGCAGCTCATCAATGCCGTGACCGGCTTCCATCTGTGGTCGAAGACCTACGACCGGGACCTCGGCGATGTGCTCAAGCTCCAGACCGAGATCGCGACCGCGGTGGCGAATGCGCTCAAGGTGACCCTGCTCGCGGACACCGCCGCGCGCATCGAGGTGGGCGGTACCCGCAATCCCGCGGCACTGGATGCTTATCTGCGGGCCACCCGGCTTGCGGCCGCGGCGAGCGAGGCACACCAATACGGACCCGCCCTCGCGGCCTACACCGAGGCCATCCGCCTCGACCCCAACTATGCGGCGGCGATCGCCGGCCGCTCGTTCGTCGAGTCCCTCTACGCCGGCCAGGGGGCGGTGGGTCCCGCGATACGCGAGCACTTCGACAAGGCATTGGCCGACGCGCGTCGGGCGATCGCCCTGGCACCGGAGCTGGCCAGTGCGCATTCGGCGCTGGGATTCTATCTGTGGAACGGCGCCTTCGACCTGCGGGGGGCGAGTGCGGAGTTCGAGCGCGCCCGCGCGCTGGCGCCCGGCAATGCCGCGATCCTGCAGATCTATGGTCTCTACGCCATCTCGATGGGTAACTTCCCGAACGGTATTGCGGACCTGCGGCGCGCCGCCGAGCTCGACCCGCTCAACGTGGCGAGTTACTACCTGCTCGGCCGCGGCCTGTACTGGTCGCACCGCTACGCGGAGGCATTGCCGGCGCTCGATGAGGCGAGCGCGCTTGATCCCGAGTTCCTGGCCACCTCTGAATACCGCGGGCTCTCCTATATCGGGCTCGGCGAGTTCGACAAGGCGCGCGCCGCCTGCGAGCCGCGACCCGAGTACTGGGGCGCGCAGTGGTGTCTCGCCATCGCCTACCAGAAGCTCGGCAGGCACGCCGAAGCTCAAGCCTCGCTGACGAAGCTCGCGGGGATGCAGGGCGATGCCGCGGCCTACCAGTACGCGACGATCTACGCCCAGCGCGGCGATGTGGCACGGGCGCTTGAATGGCTCGAGAGGGCGCTGCGGGTGCGGGATCCGGGGGTGACGCTGATGAGGACCGATCCGTTCCTCGACCCGCTGCGCAAGGAGCCGCGCTTCCAGGCCGTCGAGCGGCAGCTGAAGTTCCCGGACTAGGAGATCGGGTCGCCGCCCGCGGGCGGAGTCGGGCCGGATTGGCGGCGGACCCACGCGGCCGCGCCGCGCGCGAGGTAAAAAAGGTAGAAGGTCGCGAGTACGCCGACGACGAGCCGCGGTATCACGGCCACCGCCTCGAGTTGCGGCAACAGGAAGAGGGCCGCCCAGACCGCGGCATTGCCGGCGAGCCAGACGAGCACCGCAACGAGTCCCGCGAGGATGCTCGACCCGCCCGCCGCGGGTTCGATCGGTGAGGCCGTGGTCGCGACCGGCACCGGCGCTGCCACGGGCGGCGCCGCCAGCCCGGCGCCTCCCGACCCCGGCACGCCCGGCTGCGCGCGCTTCGAGGCACCGGCCCGCCAGTAACGCACCAGGCGGAAGATCGTCCAGAGGATCACGAAGGCGAGACCGATGAAGCGCGAGTAGTGGTCCATGGTCAGAAGTCTCCGAACTCCCGCTGCAGCAGCGCCAGCGCGGCGATCGCCGCGGTCTCGGTGCGCAGCACCCGGGGACCCAGGCGCACGGCGGTGAAACCGGCCGCGACGGCCGCCTGCTCTTCCTCGTCCGTGAGCCCGCCCTCGGGGCCGATGAGCACCGTGACGGCGCCGTCCGGGCGCGCCAGGTCCTTGAGCGTCACGCCGCCCCCGGGCGCGAGCAGTACGCGCATGCCGCCCGGTGCGCTCCTGAGGAACTCACGGTACCCCTGCGCAGCGGCGATTTCCGGCAGGCGGTTGCGCCCGCACTGCTCGCAGGCCGCGATCGCGATGGCGCGCCAGTGATTCACCTTGCGATCGGACTGCTGCGCGGTGAGCCGCACCACGCTGCGCTCGGTGAGCACGGGCGCGAGCGCCGTCACGCCGAGCTCGGTGGCCTTCTGTACCACGAGGTCCATGCGCTCGCCGCGCGAGACGCCTTGCGCAAGCGTCAGAGGCAGCCGCGACTCGCGCTCGTGCGCCGCGTGCGCGCCGACGGCGACGATGACTTCACCGCCCGCCGCCTTGTCGATGCTCGCCTCGTACTCGCCCCCCTCGCCGTTGAAGAGGATGAGCGCGGTCCCGACCCGCAGGCGCAACACGCGCGTCACGTGGCTCGCGGCGTTGCCCTCGAGCTTCACGCGCTTGCCGCTCGTCAGCGGGCCCTCGACGTAGACGCGGGTCAGTCGCATGTGGCGGCCTCGATTCCCTCCCGGGCCACGTCCACCAGAAGATCGATCTCCTCGGGGGTGATGACGTACGGGGGCATGAAGTAGACGACGTTGCCGACCGGGCGCAGCAGCACACCGCGGCTGAGCGCATGGGCGTAGACGCTGAGCCCGCGGCGCTCGCGCCAGTCATACGGCGTGCGGCGCGCCTTGTCGCGCACCATCTCGATGGCGACGATCATGCCGCGCTGGCGCACCTCGGCGACGTGCGGGTGTGCCTCGAGCTCACGGGCACGCGCACTCAGGTGCGCGGCGAGCGACCGGTTGCGCGCGAGCGTGTCGTCCTCGCGGAAGATCGCGAGCGTCGCGCGCGCCGCGGCACATCCGAGCGGGTTGCCGGTGAAGCTGTGGGAGTGGAGGAAGGCGTTGAGTTTCACGTACTCATCGTAGAACGCCGCGTACACCGGCTCGGTCGTCAGCACCACCGACAGCGGCAGGTAGCCGCCGGTGAGTCCCTTGGAGAGGCACATGAAGTCCGGCCGGATGCCCGCCTGCTCGCAGGCGAACAGCGTGCCGGTGCGCCCGAAGCCGACCGCGATCTCGTCCGCGATCAGGTGCACGCCGTGCCGGTCGCACGCCTCGCGCAGCAGCGCGAGGTACACGGGATCGTACATGCGCATGCCGCCGGCGCACTGCACCAGCGGCTCGACGATCACCGCGGCCGCCTCGTCCGCGTGCCGCGCCAGCGCCGCCTCCATGTGCGCGAACTGCGCGCGCGAGTGCTCGGCCCAGCTCGCCCCGGGAGCGCGCTCATAGCAGTCGGGTGAGGGCACGGTGATCACGTCCATGAGGAGCGGGCGGTAGATCTCCTTGTAGAGCTCGACGTTGCCGACGGCGAGGGCCCCCAGGGTCTCGCCGTGATAGCTGTTGGAGAGCGTGATGAAGCGGCGCTTGGCCGGGCGGCCGGTGTTGCGCCAGTAGTGGAAGCTCATCTTCACCGCGACTTCGACGGCGGAGGAGCCGTTGTCAGCGTAGAAGCAGCGGGTGAGTCCGGCGGGCGCGAGCGCCGTGAGCTCCTCGGACAGGGCGATCACCGGCTCGTGGGTGAAGCCCGCCAGGATCACGTGCTCGAGCGCATCGAGCTGGGCGCGCACCGCGGCATTGATGCGTGGATTGGCGTGGCCGAACAGGTTCACCCACCAGGAGCTCACCGCATCGAGGTAGCGCTTGCCGGCGAAATCCTCGAGCCACACACCGCTCCCGCGGCGGATCGGGATCGGCGGCAGCTGCTCGTGATCCTTCATCTGCGTGCAGGGGTGCCATACGTGAGCGAGGTCGCGCGTCACGTACGGGGTGTTGGCCGAAGTCATACGGAGGATTGTGGCAGAATCGCCCCGCCGCCATGACCATCACCTCCGCCACCATTCCGGTCACGCCCGGGCTGCACGTCGATGCGGCTACGGGGCTCCTGATCGGGGCGCGGCAGGTGCTGTCGCCGCACTTCGACACGCGCCCCGCGGGGGTGAAGCCCGACCTCCTCGTGGTGCACGGCATCAGTCTTCCCCCCGGGGAGTTCGGCGGGCCGTGGATCGACCGGCTCTTTACCGGGACGCTGCCGCTCGATGCCCACCCGTACTTCCGCGCGATCGCCAGCTGGCGCGTCTCGGCGCACGCCCTGATCCGGCGCGACGGCGAGATCGTGCAGTACGTGCCCTTCGGCGCCCGCGCCTGGCACGCCGGGCAGTCGGAGTACAACGGCCGCACGGGGTGCAACGACTTTTCGGTCGGCATCGAGCTCGAGGGGACCGACGAGACGCCCTACACGGAGGCGCAGTACGAATCGCTGGCGCAGCTCGCCGCGGCGCTCTTCGACGCCTACCCCTCGCTCGGCCCCGAGCACATCGTCGGCCACAGCGATATCGCGCCCGAGCGCCGGACCGACCCGGGGCCCCTGTTCAACTGGCGCCGCTTACGCATGCTGGTGCAGGAGCGCACCGCGCTACGCTGATTTCCTGGGTGCTTTCTGCCGCTGGTGGCGCTCGTGGCGCCACAGGACTTCGGTGCCGCGTTCGTGGCGCGCGAGAACGCGTGCCAGCACGAACAGCAGGTCCGACAGGCGGTTGAGATATTTGAGCACCTCCGGGCTCACGCTGTCGGTTCGCGCGAGCGTGCAGGCGCGCCGCTCGGCACGCCGTGCCACGGTGCGCGCCAGGTGGCAGGCGGCGGCGGCCGGGCCGCCTCCCGGCAGGATGAACTCCTTGAGCGGCGGCAGCTTTTCGTTGAACTCATCGAGCGCGCTCTCGAGCTGCGCCACGTGCTCGGCGCGGATCAGCGTGTGCCCGGGGATGCAGAGCTCACCGCCGAGGTCGAAGAGCTCGTGCTGTACTCCGGTGAGGCAGGCGGCGACCTTCTTCGGCAGCTTCGGCACCGCCAGCAGCACTCCGATGACGCTGTTGAGCTCGTCCACGGTGCCGTAGGCTTCGACCCGCGCGCTGTCCTTCGGCACGCGGCGGCCGTCGCCCAGGCCCGTGGTGCCGTCGTCGCCGGTGCGCGTGTAGATCCTGCTCAGGCGGTTTCCCATTGGTCGTATCCTACGGCATATGGCATCCGGGGAACTCAAGGCGGCCCTCGCCGCGGCGCGCGCCGCGAGTGAGGTGATCAACGCCCACTACCGCCGCAACCCCGGCGTGCGCCTGAAGAGCGATGCCTCGCCGGTCACCGAAGCCGACGTGCTCGCCGAGGAGGCCATCCACGCCACGCTGAGTGCGCGTTTCCCGGCATATGGTTTTCATGGCGAGGAGACCGGGCAACACGGCGCCGCCGCCGAGAACGTCTGGCTGGTCGACCCGATCGATGGCACCAAGGCGTTCGTGCGCGAGATCCCCTTCTTCTCAACCCAGATCGCGCTGTTGCGCGCCGGCCGCCTGGTGCTCGGGGTCTCGAGCGCGCCGGCCTTCGGGGAGCTCGCCTGGGCGGAGGAAGGCACGGGCGCCTTCCTCAACGACCGCCCCATCCACGTCAGCGCCGTCACGACGCTCGCCGCCGCGGCGATTTCGGCCGGTAATCTCAAGAGCCTGGCGCGCGCCGCGGCGTGGCCGCGTTACGGGGCGCTGATCGCCGGCGCCGCCTATTCCCGCGGCTACGGCGACTTCGTGCACTACCACCTGCTGGCGCGCGGCGCGCTCGATATCGTCATCGAGTCGAACGTCAACATCCTCGACATCGCCGCGCTCACCGTGATCGTGCGCGAGGCGGGCGGGCGCTTCACTGATCTCGAGGGTGGCGAGGTCGGGCTCGCGACCACCAGTGTGCTCGCCACCAACGGCGCACTGCACGCCGCGGTGCTCGCCTCGCTCGCCGACTAGCTCGCCGACCAGGTTGGGTGCTTGCCTCGCGGGCGAAAGCCGCGTCTTTCGCCCGCCGCCGAGCGAAGCCGCAGCGCCTGTCCGCAAGAATCGCCGCAGGCGATTCTTGCCAATCAAACACTCACGAACACCCGCCGCCCGTCCTTGTCGAGCTCCATCATCGGCGCAAGGTACAGATCGCTCAAAGAAGCGGCGGTGAGCGCCTCGCCCACCGGCCCGAGCGTCCAGCGTCCGTCACCGTGCAGCAGCAGCGCCCGATCGGCGAAGCGCGCCGCCAGCGTCGGGTCGTGCAGCGTCGTGATCACCGTGCGGCCTGAGCGCGCGAGCTCGCGGAAGAGGCCGAGCACCACCAGCTGGTGGTGGGGATCCAGGTGATTGGTGGGCTCGTCCAGCAGGCAGATCGCCGGCTGCTGCGCGAGCAGGGCCGCCACCGCCACGCGCCGCTGCTCGCCGCCCGAGAGCGTGTCGGTGCGCCGCGCGCCGAAGTCGCCCATGTCGACCGCCGCGAGCGCCGCGCGCGCGAGGCGCTCATCCTCGGCGCTCTCCCACTGCCACAACGCCAGGTGCGGATGGCGGCCGATGAGCACGCTCTCCATCGCGGTGGTGACGAAGGCATCCTCGAGGTCCTGCGGCAGGAGCCCCAGGCGCAGCGCTATGGCGCGACGCTTGAGCGCCGTGAGCGCCACGCCGTCGAGCAGCACGTCGCCGCCCGCGGGCGCGCGCAGTCCCGCGAGCGTGTGGAGCGTGAGGGTCTTGCCCGAGCCGTTGCGGCCGAGGATCGCCACCACTTCACCGGGCGAGAACTCGACGTTGAGCTCCTGCACCAGCTCGCGCGTTCCCGCCCGCACACTCACCGCGCGGGCCGCGAGCGGGGCCGCGGCGGCCGCGCGCGCGGCGGTCCCGTTGCCGCCCGGGCTCATGGGTGCGTCCAGCGGATTTCGCCGGCGGTCGCCGGGCCCACCACGACGTTGTTGAGCGTGCGCGGCATGTCCGACTCCTGCTCGCTGAGGGCGCGGCGTCCCGCCATGATCTCGGCGGCCAGCTGCGGGTAGAGCGGCTTGCGGTCAGGATCGGCATAGCCGTTCGGGTACAGGGGCTGCCCGCTCGCAAAGTCGTACTTATCGCTCGCCCCAACGGTGTGCAGGAACTCGTGCGCGATGACGATGTCGTTGCTGCCGGTCATCTCGCGGGCCGCGAAGGCATGCACCACGCCCACCAGGCCCTTCTGTAGTCCGTGCGAGTCGGGCGCGCGCTCGAGACTTGCCGGGTCGTGATAGAGCACGAACATGCGAATACGCGACGGCACGCGCCCGGGCACGGTACTCGCGTGGTGCGCATACCAGCGGAGCTTGAGGCTCCACCAGGCGATCCGTAAGGGCCCGGCGTCGGGCGCGAGTGCGGGAGGGAGCTCCGTTCCCTGCGGGTAGAGCTCGATGTGCACCGGGTCATCGAGCTGCACGCCGTAGCGGTGTGCTTCGCGCGCGAGAAAGGCCTCGATGGGCTCGAAGTCCTTCGGCGTCAGTGCCTCGATGTAGTCGTGCGCCGCGCGGCTGCCGTCGGCGTTGAGCGGGTAGATGCCGACCCAGAGTGTCTCCTGCCAGCTCTGGGTGTGCACCCGGTCGAGCCACTGCTGCAGCGCCACCGCGAGCAGGACCAGCAGCAGAGCCAGGATGCGGATGTTGCGCCACACGCGCGCGGCCAGGCGTCGTCAGGGTTGCAGGCGCGTGACCTGCCACGCGCCCGCCGCGAACCCACCCGCCTCGGGTGTGAGCGTGCGAGTCCAGCGCGCGCGGTCGTGGATGCGGCCGCCCTCGCCTTCGACCCACAGCTCCACCGCATCCGCCCACAGGTGATACCCGCCCCAGTGCGGTGGACGGGGGATGTCGACCGCGGGGCTCGCGGCCGCGTCGACGGAGCCCGGCAGCGGTGCGCCGAAGCGCCGTGCGGCATCGGCCACGGCGCGCTCGAGCGCGGCACGTGAGGCGATCGGCTCGCTCTGCGCGCTCGCCCAGGCGCCGAGCCGCTTGTCCCAGGAGCGCGAGGCGAAGTAGGCATCAGCCTCGGCGGCGGGGCCCCTGACGACCGTGCCCTCGATGCGCACCTGGCGTTGCAGCGCATCCCAGTGCATCACCGCCGCCACGCGCGGGTTTTTCTCGAGCTGCCGGCCCTTGCTCGAGTGGTAGTTGGAATAGAAGACCACGTAGCCTGGCTGCGGCACGATGTCCTTGGCGAGCACCACACGCGCCGAGGGATGGCCGTCGGGCGTGGCCGTGGCAAGCACCATGGCGTTGGCGTTCGGCTGCCGGCGCGCGGCCCAGGCATCGGCGAGCCAGCCAGCCACTACCACGAGCGGTTCGGCGGGCAAGGGGTCGGGGAGCATCTCCTGGTGGTCACTCATGAGTGAAGAAGGGATCCTGCGTGTTCAGCTCGGTCGGTGAGTTGATCCGGTAGGCACTCGGGGCGCCGGGCGGCAGCGGGTGCAGCAGCTCCATGCAATGCGGGTAGTAGCCCTTGAAGCCCGAGAGGCGGCCCCGGTCCTGGACGTTGCGCACCCTGAGCACTTCGCTGCTGCCGTCCTGGTAGCCGAGCGTGATGGTGATCAACGCCCCGTCGTAGAAGCTACCGAGCAGTTTCTGTGCGGGCGCGGTCGCCAGCAGCGCCTTGATGACATGATCGGTCCCCGGCTGCCCGACGATCTGGGCGCTCACCGGCTCCGCCACGCCATCCACCGTGAAGGTGAGCGCGCTGATCACCGCGCGCGGCTGCCGTGCGGCCTTGGGATCCTTGTTGACGACCTCGAAGGCGCCGGCGCTGACGGCAACCACCGGCCCGGTGCCGGCCATGAGCGCCTGGATGTTGATTTCCCACTCGGGCCGCGGCACGTCGTGGGAGCCATAGTTGCCGTGAACCGCGAAGCCGCACAGCGCGCTCCAGGTCTTCGTCTCCGTGCCGCGGAACCAGCGCGAGATGAAGAACACGTCGTTCTGCGAGAGCTCGATCGGGGTGGCGGCGGCCGCGGGGCCAGGAGCCGCCGGTGGCGCCGTATTGGAGTCCTGCGCGGGCGGCTGTGCTCCGGTAGCCGAGGCTGCGAGACCTGCCAGCATTGCGAGCACGGCGCGGGCAAGGCACGCGTGGTCTTTCATGGCTGCCACTCATGGGTGGCGCCGAAACTTCTGCCCCGGGTCGTAATGTCCCAGTCCGGGTGCGGCATGTCGCGGGAGACAGAGTTGCCGTGAATCCCGAAGCCGCACATGGCGCTCCAGTCCTGCGTCTCCGTTCCATGGAACCAGATCGATGTGAAGAACAGATCATTGCGCGAGAGCTCGATGAGCGGCTTTGTTGCTGGAGAACCCGCGGCCGGGCCTGCTGCGATCCCCTGCGCACCGGCAACCGACGCGGAGCATGCGGCAAGGCACACGGTCGCGCGGTACAGGATCTCGGTGGGCTGGGTCACGGCGCTCGCTTTGCGGCAGTTGGTGGGGCTAATCCGGATTCGGTAGGCTCCGCGCATGATACCGCTCTCGCACATCGCGGGCCGCATTCTCAAGTGGATCGGGCTGGTGGCCGGCAGCCTGGTGCTGATCGCGCTGCTGCTGTTCGCGCTCGCCTTCGCGATCAACTGGCGCGACGAGCCGCTCACGCCGCGCTCGCGCGCGCTCCTCACGCCGCCACCGAACTCGCTCAAGCCCGAAGACAACATCTATCTCGCCATGGCGGGCTTCACCGCGCCCTCCGGTGTCTCGGTCGCCGCCACCGGGCAGGCACGCATCCAGCGCTACAACGAGCGACTCGACGCGGTGCTGCACGATCCGTCGGCGCAGGCGCTCGGTTCGCTGAACGCGGCGGATCCGCAGGCGCTGCTCTTTGTCGGCCAGGCGGACTTCGTGCACCCGCTGAGCGCTTCGGTGTGGAACGAGGTGGGTGCGCACCGCGCCGACATCGAGGTGCTGATCGCGCAGAACGCCGAGCTCTACCAGCGTTACCAGGCGCTCGAACGGCTGCCCGGCTACTACGAGACGGCACGCCCGAGCTACCTGGCGCCGCCGGTGTACGTGCCCACCGAGGTGCGTTATCTCTTTCTCGAGGAGACGGCGCTGCGGCTGCGCAGCGGCAGCGCCGGCGAGCAACGCGAGGCACTTGCCGAGCTCCTGGCTGACATCGCGCTGTGGCGGCGGGTGCTGAAGGGGGAGGGGCTGCTGATCTCCAAGCTCCTCGCGCTCGCGTACCTGCAGTCGGACTTCCTGGTGCTCGCGGATCTCATCGCCGACCCGCGCGCGCCGCTGCCGGTGGGCGAGGGTGACGCGGAGGTCGTCGCGCCGCTGTTCGCGCCCGGCGATTTCGCGCTCGACGCGGCCTTTGCCGCGGAGTTTCGCGTGCAGGCCTCGCTCCTCGAGCAAACGCAATACCTCTACACCATCGCCTGGAGCCCGCAGCCCGCGCACCTGAGCGAGCGCAGCGCGCTCGACCGGCTGGGAAGCGCCGTCAGCGGGCATTTCTTCAAGCTGAACGCGACCGTCAATCTCTTCGCGCAGCAGGTGCAGCGCCTCGACTCGATCGCCCCGGGCCCGGGAATCGCCGCCATCGATCGCAGGCTTGCCGATAGCAGCTCCACCGCGTGGTCGGCCATGGGTGTCTACAACCCGATCGGCAAGCTCCTGGCGGGGCTGGCCGCTCCCATGGGCGTCAACTATCCGCTGCGGGCGTGGGATGTGGCGGCGCTGCAGCGCCTGGTGCGCGCCGGCTACGAGATCCGCCGCCGGCAGACGCCCAAGGCCGACATCCCGGCTTTCCTCGGGCAGCATCCCGAGTGGGCGACCCACCCCGGCGACGGCCGGCCGTTCGTGTGGAGTCCCGACACCCTCGAGATCCGCGTGCAGACGATCGGCGAGCAGCCCGCCGGGCGGCGCTTCTCGATCCGGGTATGGGAGCCTCAGCCCCGACTTGCACCGCCCGCTGCGCCCCGATAGAAAGGAGGCGGATTTCCGCCACAAGGCCCCCATCCCATGACGCGCGAGACCGTGACGCTGGATGACCTGCGCCAGCGCCTGAATGATATCGATCGCCAGCTCATCGGTCTGATCGCCGACCGCAAGGCCGTCAGTGAGCAGGTGGCGCAGGTGAAGCGCGCCACCGGCCGCTCGGTCCGCGACTACGAGCGCGAGCGCGAGGTAATCCTCGGGGTGCGCGCCATCGCCACCGAGCGCGGGGTGTCGCCCGAGCTCGCCGAACAGATGCTGCGGCTCCTGATCCGCTCCTCGCTCACCACGCAGGAGCACGCCAGCGTCGTGGCGCGCGGCGCCGGCACCGGTCGCCGGGCGCTGGTGATCGGCGGCGCGGGCAAGATGGGCGGTTGGTTCGTGAATTTCCTCGCCTCCCAGGGCTTCGTGGTCGAGGTCGCGGATCCCGCCCCGGGCGCTGCCGGCGGCACACGGGTTGCCGACTGGCACGCCACCGACCTCAAGCACGACGTCATCGTCGTCGCGACCCCGCTCGGTGCCACCGATGCGATCCTGCGGGATCTCGCGCTGCGCCGTCCGCCGGGGGTGATCTTCGACGTCGGTTCGCTCAAGTCGCCGCTGCGCGCCGGGCTCATGGCGCTCAAGTCGCATGGCTGCAAGGTGACCTCGGTGCACCCGATGTTCGGGCCGGACACCGAGCTCCTCTCCGGGCGCCACGTGGTGTTCGTCGATCTAGGCAACGCCGCGGCGCTCGCGGCGGTGCGCGAGCTGTTCGCCTCGACCATGGCCGAGCAGGTGGTGATGAGCCTCGATGAGCACGATCGCCTCATCGCCTACGTGCTCGGGCTGTCGCACGCGCTCAATATCGCTTTCTTCACGGCGCTCGCCGAGAGCGGCGAGGCGGCGCCGCGGCTCGCGCAGATGTCGAGCACGACTTTCGATGCGCAGCTCGACGTCGCCAGCCGCGTCGCCCAGGAGAGCCCCGAGCTCTATTACGAAATCCAGAGCCTCAACGATTACGGCGCCGAGTCGCTCGAAGCCCTCTCGCAGGCGGTGGAACGGCTGCGCACCGCGGTGCTTTCGCAGGATCACGATACTTTCGTTGCTTTGATGCGCCGCGGGCGCGATTATCTCGACGACCGGCGCACGGTGACGGAGCGCCGCGCCTGAGGGACCAGGAGGAGCCGCAGCTTCGATGCGCCGCAGGAATGCCGAACACGCCGTGAGCGCCATACCCGCCGATCCGATCGACCCGCTCGAGCGGGAGAACGCGGCGTTGCGCGCCCGTCTCGCGGCCCTCACCGAGGAGGCCGGGCGCAACGCCGCGCTGCTGCGCAAGTCGCAGGAGCGCGAGCTCGAACTGCTGCGCGCCGGCTCCCTGCCGCAGCTCTTCGAGCGGCTGATCGCGGGGCTCAGGACCTCGTACCAGCTCGACGGCGTTACGGTCGTGCTCAACGACCCGCAGCACGAGATCCGCCACCTGATCTCGGGCGATGACCTCGGCCAGGGCGCGCTCCCGGGCGTCGTGTTCGTCGATGCGCTCATGACCGTGGCCCCGCAGCTCGCCGCGCTCGAGCGGCCGTGGCTCGGGCCGTACCGGCGTTCGGACCACGAGCTGCTGCTCCCGGGGCGCGCGCACGCCGCGAGCCTCGCATTGATTCCGCTGCGCCGGCACGACGAGCTCGACGGCGTACTGGTATTCGTCAGCAACGATCCGCAGCGCTTCACGCGTGAGCTGGCCAGCGACTTCCTCGCGCACCTGGGGCTGGTGGCGGCGATCTGCGTCGAGAATGCCGTCAACCGCGCGCGACTGCTGCGCAGCGGACTCACCGATTTCCTCACCGGCTTCCACAACCGCCGCTATCTGCACGCGCGGCTGCGCGAGGAGCTGGCACGGGCGCAGCGCGTGCGCCAGCCGATCGTGTGCATGATGATCGATGTCGATCACTTCAAGCGCATCAACGACCAGTACGGGCACCTCGCGGGCGATACCGTGCTGCGCGAGGTGGCGCAGCGCATCGATGCCGAGATGCGCATCAGCGACACCGGCGCGCGCTTCGGCGGCGATGAGTTCGCCATGGTGCTGTCGCAGGCCGATATCGCCGACGGCGAGCGGGTCGCGGGGCGCGTGCTGAACGCGGTGCGCCGTGCACCGATCGAAATCGGCTCCGGGAGCGGTGCGGCCACCGCGACGGTGACCCTGTCGATCGGGGTCGCCGCGGCCCATCCGGGACCCGGGCCCCACGACTACAAGGCCCTCGCCGAGCGGCTGATCGCCGAGGCCGATGCCGCGCTCTACCGGGCGAAGAGCGCCGGGCGCAACCGCGTCGCCACGTCCCCCAACATCGTCAGCTGAGTCCGGTTCCGGGCGCCCGGCGCACGGCCGCGGCCCGTCTGCACCCTCCCGCGGGGGGTCGTGCGTATTTATCTTCTGCATGACCGAAACTCACCTGCTGGGAGACCCCGCATGAACGCCCGCCTGCTCACCGTAGCCGCCGCCTGCCTGACGCTGCCGCTGCTCGCGACCGCCCAGGGGCCGCAGCCGTTGCGGCTGCCCTCGTTTCCGGATTTGAAGGAGCACGCGACCGAATCGGTCGACATCACCCTCGGCTGGATGCCGCTGCACATCATGGGCTGGTTCATGAACGACGGCGACCCGGACACCGCCGAGATGAAGCAGACCCTGAAGGGGCTGAAGTCGGTGCAGATCCGCAGCTATCAGTTCGACTCCGACAACGCCTACCCGCAGGCCGACATCGATCAGGTGCGCGCCCAGCTCTCCGCTCCGGGCTGGAGTCCGCTGGTGCAGGTGCGCAAGCGCGGCGACCAGGAGAACGTCGACATTTACGTGGCCCTGGAGGATAAGAAGGTGAAGGGCCTGGTCATCATCGCCTGCGAGCCGCGTGAGCTCACCATCGTCAACATTGTTGGCACGATCGACATCGAGCAGATCGCGAGCCTGCGCAAGACCTTCGTGGGGCCCGGCAAGGGCCTGGCACAGGTGCCGCCGCAGGCCTGACCGGGCCGGCCCAACGTGAGTGGGGACGAGGAGTGTACGCGCGGCGATTTGCTCACTCGGGCCCTGGGCGGCGAGCGCGCGGCGTTCGCCGCCCTGGTGCGCTGCCATCAGCGTGCGGTCTTCAGCCTGGCGCTGCGCATGCTCTCCGACCGGCACGCGGCGCAGGATCTGGCGCAGGAGGTGTTCCTGCAGCTGTACCGCAACCTCGCCACGGTGAGCTCGGAGAGTCACCTCACGTTCTGGCTGCGCAAAGTCACGCTGCACCGCGCGATCGACCGGCTGCGCCGCGAGCCGCGCTACGAGATGGCCGCGCTCGCAGACGCCGAGCTCCCCGCGAGCGAGGCCCCGGCGGGGGACCCGATCCTCGACCGCCGGCTGCGCCAGCTGCTCGAGGAGCTGCCGCCCGCGGCGCGCGCGGTGGTGCTGCTGCGCTACCAGGAGGATCTCGATCCCGCCGACATCGCACGGACGCTGCGCATGCCGGTCAATACGGTGAAGAGTCATTTGAAGCGCTCTCTGGCGCAGCTGCGTGAGCGCATTACCTCAACCGCATGGGCGCTGACATGAGCGACGACCGGCACGACGACATGGAAATCGATCCCCTCGAGCGACAGCTGCGCGCGGCGCTCAAGCCGCGCGACCCCCCGGAGGGCTTCGTCGCGGGCGTCATGGCGCGCATCGCCGCGGAGCCGGCCGAGCCGCTGCGCGCCCGACACTCGCCGGCGGTGGCGAGCTGGGTCGGCTTCGGGCTCGCCGCCTCCGTGGTGCTCGCGGTGCTGCTGGCGCACCAGTGGCAGGTGCGGCGCATCGAGCAGGGGCGCGAGGCGCGGCGCCAGCTGCTGGAAGCGCTGCGGGTCACCGACGAAAAACTCGATCTCACCTACCGCGTCGTGAACGCGCAGCCGCGCGCGGCGCTTCCCCCACATTCGGGTGCTTGAGAACTCATGAAGACATTTTCCAAGAGATGGCTCCTCGCGCCGCTGGCGGCGCTCCTCACCTCGGTCGCGCTGGCCGCGCCGCCGCCGGGACTGCTGGTGCTGCCGGAATTCGCCGCGCTGGCGAAGAAGGCAACCGAGTCGGTCAACATCTCACTCGATCCGGCGCTGCTCGGCCTCGCCGCCGGCTTCCTCGACTCGAGCGATCCGCAGGATGCGTCCGCCAAGCAGCTGATCGCGGGCCTCAAGGGCATCTACGTGCGCAGCTACACCTTCGATGCGGACTTCGCCTACCCGGCCGCGCAGGTCGACGCCGTGCGCGCGCAGCTCGCCCCGCCGGCATGGCAGCGGCTCGTGCAGGTGAACAGCTCCAAGGACCACACGCACGTCGACATCTACGTATGCGCCGACCACGGCGTCGCGCAGGGTCTCGCGATCATCGCGAGCGAGCCGCGCGAGTTCACGATCGTCAACATCGTGGGCGCCATCGACCTCGCGAAACTGCACCAGCTCGAGGGCAAGTTCGGCATCCCGAAGATCGCGGTGCCCGACGGCGGCGACGGCGGCAAGGACGACAAGGGCAAATGAAGCATCGCGGGCGTCACGTGCGGCGCACGCCCGGCGTGCGGGCGGCGGCCCTCGCTCTTCTCGTGCTCGTGCTGCCGACCGCGGTCTGGTGCCAGGGCGAGGCGCGGCCCGAGATCCTGGTGCTCGGCACCTACCACATGGCGAACCCGGGACGGGACCAGCACAACTTCCAGGCCGACGACGTACTCGCGCCGCAGCGCCAGAGCGAGATCGCGCAGGTCGTCGCGGTGCTGAAGCGCTTCCGGCCGACCAAGATCGCGATCGAGGCCTCGGTCGGCAGTACCCGGGCGACCGGGCACTATGCCGACTACCTCGCCGGCCGGTACGAGCTCACGCGCAATGAGGACGAGCAGATCGGGTTCCGCCTGGCGAAGGAGCTCGGCCACAAGACGATCTACCCGGTCGACGAAGACGGCGACTTCCCCTACGGCCGGGTGCTCAACTACGCCAGGGCGAATGGCCGTGCCGACAAACTGGCAGCCGTGCAGGCGGGCGTTGAGAAGCGAGTCCGCGAGCAGGACGACTACCTGCACTCGCACACGGTGCTCGAGACGCTCGCGCTCATGAATTCGGACTCGTCCGTCGCACGGGACGTGGCTTCCTACTTCGCCTTCGTGCCCTTCGGGGACCCCGACGACTATGCCGGGTCGGATCTGCTGGCGATGTGGTACCAGCGGAACATCCGCATCTACCGCAATATCATCGCGCTCATCGATTCACCCGAAGATCGCATCCTGGTGATCTACGGGGCAGGGCACCTCGGCTGGTTGCAGCAGGATGTCGCCAATGACGCGACCGTCAGACTGCGCAAGCTGGTTGAATTCGCCCACTGATTCGGGGCCCGGGCGAAGAAATGACCTGCGCCTGTCCGCGCCGGGCCCTGAGGTGCGCATAACCTGACGCATGCCGTCGCTCGTCGACACCAGGGTCCTCCGGCCCACCGAATCCGCGCTGGCGCTCAAGCTCGTCAGCGAGATGGATTTGCTGCGCCTCAAGGCCATCGCACGGCTGCACGCGCGCGGCCTGCCGCCCGACGTCGGTTGGGAAGACCTGCTGCAGGAGGCGCTGACGCGCGTGCTGACGGGGGCGCGGCGGATCCCCACAGGTGTGGCGCCGGTGGCATTCATCGCCGGGATCGTGCGCAGTCTTCGATCCGAGCACTGGCGGCGCTTCGGCGCGGCGCGGCGCCGCAAGGATGCCCCGAGCGGGTATCGCGCCTACCCGACACGCGAGCTCGCGCTGCGCGATACGGCACCGGACCCCGAGCGTTCGCTGATCGCCGCCGAGGAGCTCGCGGCCATCGAGCGGCTGTTTGCCGGCGATCCGCTGGCGCTCAGCATCCTGGACGCCCTCGGCGAAGGGCTCGCGCCCGAGCAGATACGCACGCGCTTCTCGCTCACCAGGACCGAATACGACTCCGCCAGGAAGCGCATACGCCGCTGCCTGCTGCGGGAAGGACTGACATGCGCACCCGAATGACGCACGCCTTTCCGGAAACCGCGCTCGAGCGGGTCCTGGACGCCCTCGAGCACGAGCTCGTCGAAGCGAGCGATACCGATATTCTCGAGGCCGCCGACGATCTCGGCATGAAGCCGCAGATGAAGGGCTCGGCGGCGTTCATCGGGCTGCGCTACTCGAGCGCGATGCCCCGGGCCGAGGACTTCTTCGACGCGCAGTGGATGCTCAAGGTGCTGAACGATCCGCGGCGCATCTGGCTGGCGAGCGCGGCACTGGCGACGAAGAAGCCGGAGCCGGCAGCGTCCCGGGCCGTACCCCGCGCGCGCCCGGCACGCAAGAAGTCCCCTCGGCCGCCGAAGGAGCCGCGGGAGGGTTAGTAAAGGCTCCCCGCAGGCGGCGCGAGCGTCCCCGCCCCGGTTGGTCTACGCTTGGCGTCATGGACGTCGAGCGAGGGCCCATGGATCTGACACTTCTGAAGAAGCCGAGCGCCTGCCTTCCCATCGTCATGTCGGTGGCGGCTCTGGCGCTGGTCGCCGGCTGGCTCGCGCTCTATGGCATCCCGCCAACAGGCGGTGATGAAGGCGCAGTGGCGCACACCTGGCAGCTCCTGATGGGCTGTCAGTTGCCGCTCATCGCCTACTTCGCGTGGAAGTGGCTGCGGCGGACGCCGCGGCAAGCGGCACTGATACTCGCCCTGCAGGCAGCAGCGGGCGTCGCGGCACTTGCGCCCGTCTACCTCTTGCACCTCTGAACGCGTGCGCTGCGGCCGCGGCTCGAGGATGCGATGAAGCTGACCATGCGGCGCGCCCTGCAGGCGCTTCTCATCGTCGCGCTGCTCGCCCTCATCCTCAATCCCGAGCTCCGCGCGCTGGTTCTGCTCGCGAACGCGCTCGGTCTCGAGATCACCCTGATCCTCATCGTCCTGCAATGGCGCGCGCTGCTCATCGCCGCCGCTCCCGGCCTGCGTGGGTCTGCAGTCCTGGCGTGCAGCCTGGCCGCGCGTCTGGGATACCTCGCCTTGAGGGCGTATCCGCCCGCCGTGTCGATGCACCTGTTCAGCCGGCTGCTGTGCCCGGCCCTGATCACGGTCTCGTACGGACTCAGTTGCCGCGCCAGCCGGATCAGGGCCACGGACACTTACTTCGGATAAGCCTCGTCCATCGCAGTGGCGCCGGTCTCGAGCAGCGACTTGAGGTTCGAAAGGATCTTCGGCCAGCCGCCCGACACCGCGCTGATGAGCTTTGAGGGCTCGCGCTCGATGGTGTGAGTGATGGTGAGCTTGACCGCCGGGCCGCTCGGCTCGAGCTCCATGGTGCAGCGCGAGTCGCCTTCGGCCTTGAGCTCCGGCATTTTCTGATGCTGCCAGCGGATCACGAGGCGCTGCGGCGGGTCGGACTCGAGGATTTCGCCCGAGTCGAGGAGGTTGCCCTCGCCGGACAGCATTTTCCACGGGGATCCGGCGGTCCAGCCGCTCTCGCAGTGCACGCCGAACCAGTAGCGCTTCATGAACTCGGTGTCGGTGGTCAGTGCCGCCCACAGCCGCTGCGGCGTGGTGCGGATGTAGGTCACGTAGACGAACGTCGATCTAGCCATTGGCTCTCTCCAGTTTCCTCTTCAATTCCGCGAGCGCCTTGAGGCGCGGCTTCTCGAACTTGGCGATCCAGCGCTCGTAGATCTCCTGCAGCGGCACTGGATTCAGGAAATGCAGCTTCTCGCGGCCGCGGCGCACGGTGGCGACCAGGTTGGCCGCCTCGAGCACGTCGAGGTGCTGAGTGACACCCTGGCGGGTCATGGCGAGGTGCTCGCACAGCTCGTTGAGCGTGCGGCCGTCGTGCGCGTGCAGCAGGTCGAGGAGCTTGCGCCGGCTGGCATCGGCCAGCGCCTTGAACAGCAGGTCGGTCTCATGGCGTTCTGTCATTGGATAACAGGCAATTAAGTACTTGCCTGTACTATAGGCAAGTAAATGCTTGCGTGTCAAGCCGGGCGCGGGCGCACGCCGCAATCGGCTCGGCTCGGGTCGGGTCAGCGTCCGCGGCCGCGGAGGATCACGACGAACAGCGGCGCCCCCACGAGCGCCATGATGGCCCCGACGGGCAGCTGGCGCGGACTCGCGATGGTGCGCGCCACGAGGTCGGCGAGCGCGAGCAGCATGCCGCCGGAGAGCGCGGCGGCCGGTGCGACGATGCGGTGGTCGCTGGTGCGAAAGGCGAGCCGCACGGCGTGCGGCGTGATGAGTCCGACGAAGCCGACGGTGCCGGCGCTCACCACCGCGATCGCGGTGAGCGCGGCGCAGCCGACGAACAGCACCGTGCGCCACGCCTCGAGCGCGAGCCCGACGCTGCGCGCGCGCAGCTCTCCCGCCGCGAGCACGTTCAGGGGGCGCGCCACCAGCACCGCTGCCACCACCGCGAAGATCGCCGCGCCCGCACTCGCCCAGGGCGTGACCGCCCACTCGAGATCGCCGGCCAGCCAGAACACCATGCCGCGCACGTGCGAGGTATCGGCGAGGGTGAGCAGCACGCTGACCAGCGCCCCGCAGGCGCTCGCCAGCACCACGCCCGTGAGCAGCAGCCGCGGCGTGCCGCCGCTGCGCGCCAGAAGGTAGACCGTGACCACCGCGACCAGCGCCCCGGCGAGCGCGGCCGACTGCACGGCGAGAGCCGCAGCCCCGGCCATCATGGCGAGCAGCGCACCGACCGCCGCGCCTCCCGAGACGCCGAGCACGTAGGGGTCGGCGAGTGGGTTGCGGAACAGGGCCTGCAGCAGTACGCCCGCGAGCGCCAGCAGACTCCCGACGCCGAAGGCCGCCAGCACCCGCGGCAGCCGCACCACCAGCAGGACCGTCCGTGTGGCTTCATCCCCCGAGCCCATGAGGGCAGCGAGCGAGCCGCGCAGGCCCGTGCCGGAGCTGCCGACCAGCAGCGATACGCAGAACACGGCCGCCGCCAACACGGCGAGCACCACGAGGCCCTTCGGCGACCCCCGTTCGGAGCGGGTGGCTCGCGGAATGAGGGTGGTGTCGTGCGCGGGCGCTGCCATAGGGGCACTAGCCTATGGCAGACTCCAAGCCCAGTCATGAGTGATGTGATCGACCGGGACGGATTTCGCCACAACGTCGGCATCGTCCTGATGCACGAGGGGAAAGTGTTCCTCGGACGCCGTACCGGCGGCCGCGGCTGGCAGTTTCCCCAGGGCGGCATGCGCGAGGGGGAGGCCCCCGAGGAGGCGGTCTTCCGTGAGCTCGCCGAGGAGATCGGCGTCGAACGCGCGAGCGTCGAGCTCGTCGGCTCGACCTCCGGGTGGCTGCGCTACCGCCTGCCGCCGCGCTTCATCCGCCGCAACCAGCAGCCGCTGTGCGTGGGGCAGCAGCAGCGCTGGTTTCTGCTGAAGCTCACGGATGATGACGTGAGGTTCGACTTCGGGCGGACCGATGAGCCCGAGTTCGACCGCTGGCGCTGGGCGACCTGGTGGGAACCGGTGCGCGAGGTCATCTACTTCAAGCGCCCGGTCTACGCGAGCGCGCTCACCGAACTCGCAGCGCTCGCCTTCCCGGAGGGGGAGCGGCCGGAGCTGCCGAGCTGGTGGGACAAGGTCAACGCGAAGGGCGGCCGGCGCGCGGCCGCCTCCTAGCAGCGCCCCCGTGCGGCTCTTCAAGGCCATCTTCGGCAAGGACGAGGCGATCCCGCGGGTCGTGCATCGCGGCTCGGGTACCCGGCGCATCCTGGTCGCCCTCACCGCCACGCTGATCGCCGTGTTCGGCATCTACGTGGTGTACGAGCTCGGCCGCTACAACGCCGGTTACGACCGCCAGGCCGTCTTGCAGCAGCGCACCGAGCTCGAAGTGAAGATCGAGCACATGGAGAACGAGAACCGTGAGCTGCGCACCAAGCTCGCCGAGCTCGACACCATTCGCCTGGGCAGGGCACGCGAGCAGTCCGAAGTCGCGCGCGCCATGGGCGACCTGCAGGCACAGGTGGCCAAACAGTCGCAGGAGCTCGCCTTCTATCGCGGCGTGGTGGCGCAGGGCGCCGCTTCGGTGGGCGTGAAGGTCGAGGAGCTGCGCATCAGCGCCAGTGCGCAGCCGGGGGTGTACGTGGTGCACATGGCGCTGGTGCGCTCGGGACGCGCCGAGACACTCGCCGCCGGCACCGTGCAGCTCTCGGTGGATGGGGAGTTCGCCGGTGGCGACAAGACGCTCGACCTCGCGACTCTGAGCGGCGGGCGCCAGCACGACCTGCGTTACGACTTTCGCTATTTCCAGGATTTCGACCAGGAGCTCACCCTGCCGGCCGGCTTCAGGCCCGCGCACCTGGTGGTCGAGGTGCAGTCGAATCGCCATGATGTGACGCCGCTCTCGCAGACCTTCCTGTGGAGCGTCGAGGCTGCGCCTTAGAATAGGCGTCACCGGAGGACCCATGTTCAGCCGTGACTCGCGCCCACCGCACATCGATACCCTGATCGGCAAGGGCGTGCGCGTACAGGGCGACATCGCCTTCCTGGGCGGCATGCACCTCGACGGCGCGATCGCCGGCAACGTGCGCTCGGACCAGGCCGCGAATTCGACGCTGTCGGTGAGCGAGACCGGCTCCATCGAGGGCTCGGTCGAGGTACCCAACGTGATCCTGCAGGGTCACATCCGCGGCGACATCCGCGGTGCCGAGCGCGTGGTGCTCGGTGCCACGGCGCGCGTCGAGGGCGACGTCTATTACGGGGTGATCGAGATGACGCTCGGCGCCCAGATCATGGGCAAGCTCGTGCGGCTCGTGCCCGCGGGCGGCGCGCAAGCGGCCCCCGCCAAGGCTTGAGAAGCCCCGTCCGGGGCCCCAAATCGAGTCTCTGGGGCGCGCTGCGGAGCGCAGTTCGTGAAATGCGCCTTTGACCCGCGTGGCGCACGCTTCTAGACTCGGGTTCAGGAGATTATGACCACCACCGACATCCTCGAGGACGTTCCTGCCGCGCTCCTCTTCACCGACGCCGCCGCCCGCAAGGTCAGCGACCTGATCCGCGGCGAAGGCAATCCCAAGCTCATGCTGCGCGTGTTCGTGCAGGGCGGGGGCTGCTCGGGGCTGCAGTACGGATTCGAGTTCGACGAGCAGATCCAGGACGGCGACACCTGCGTCGAGAACCTGGGAGTGAAGCTGCTGGTCGATCCGATGAGCGTGCAGTACCTCACCGGTGCCGAGATCGACTATCGCGAGGGTCTCGAGGGCGCACAGTTCGTGATCCGTAACCCCAACGCAGCCACCACCTGTGGCTGCGGCTCCTCGTTCGCCGCTACCTGAGCCAAAGCTCTTGCGCGTGCCAGCCGCCGCAACCGCACGCCTCGCCGAAGCAAAATCCGCCATCCGCGCCGCGCTGCGTCCCGTCCCGGACGTCCTTGCCGCCGTCGACCTGGGCTCCAACAGCTTCCACATGGTGGTCGCGCGCTACTCGCACGGCCAGCTGGTCATCATCGATCGCCTGCGCGAGATGGTGCGCCTCGGCGCCGGAGTCGAGGAGAGCGGCCGGATCGATAAGGACGTGGCGGCGCGCGCGCTCGCCTGTCTGCACCGCTTCGGCCAGCGGCTGCGTGACATGCACGCCGACAGCGTGCGCGTCGTCGGAACCAATGCGCTGCGCATGGCGCACCGCAAGCAGGCCTTCCTCGAGCGCGCCCGTGAGGCGCTCGGCCACCCGATCGAGATCATCGCCGGCATGGAAGAGGCGCGCCTGATCTACTCGGGCGTCGCACACACCATGCCGAACGAGGCTGGCAAGCGGCTGGTGATCGACATCGGCGGCGGCAGCACCGAGCTCATCATCGGCCAGGTGCTCACCCCGCTCGAGCTCGAGAGCCTGCAGATGGGCTGCGTCTCCCTGAGCGAGCGTTTCTTCCGCGACGGCAAGATTTCCGCCAAGCGCTTCGAGCGCGCGCGCCTTGCCGCGCGCCTCGAGCTCGAGCCGGTGCAGGCGGCCTTCCGCGCGCGCGGCTGGGAGACCTGCGCCGGCAGCTCGGGCACGGTGCGCGCCATCGGCGAGGTGATCCGCGCGCTGGATCCCGCGGCGGCCACCATCACGCCCGCCGGGCTCGACCGCGCCATCGAGTACTGCGTCGACGCCGGCCACACGCGCGAGCTCACGCTCGAGCCGGTCACCGAGGACCGCCGTCCGGTGTTCCCCGGCGGACTCGCGATCCTCGCCGAGATCTTCGCCGTACTCGACATCAAGGTGATGCGCATCGCCGAGGGCGCGATGCGCGAGGGCCTGCTCTACGACATGCTCGGCCGCTACCAGCGCGAGGACGCGCGCGAGCGCACCGTGCGGGGGATGCAGCAGCGCTACCACGTCGACACCGCGCAGGCCGAACGCGTCGAGGCGACGGTGCGCGATTTCCTCGAGCAGACGCGCGAGAGCTGGAAGCTCGAGGAGCCGCTCGCGCACCTGGCCCTCAAGTGGGCCGCGCGCCTGCACGAGATCGGCCTCGACGTCTCGCACTCCGGCTATCACCGCCACGGCGCCTACCTCCTCGAGAACGCCGACATGCCGGGATTTCCGCGCGAGGAGCAGCGGCTGCTGGCGCGCCTGGTCGGCGCTCACCGCCGCAAGCTCGCTCTCGATGGCGTCGAGGAGCTGGTGCCGCCCTGGGACCGCAACTCCGTCTATCTCATCCTGCTGCTGCGTCTCGCGGTGCTGCTGCACCGGGGGCGCAGCCCCACCGCGCTGCCGCGCATCGAGCTCGCGGTGACGCCGCGCTCGGTCGAGGTGCGCTTCCCGGTGCGCTGGCTCAGGGATCACCCGCTGACGTCGGCGGATCTGCAGCAGGAAGTCGACTACCTGCGCGCCGGCGGCTATCGGCTGCGGGTGTTCGGCGGCGGGAGCTGAACTACTTCGGCGGCTCTGCCGGGCTGGCCGTCGCCGCTGCGGGTTTGCTGCTCGCCGCTGCGCGCTTCTCCAGACCCTCGGTCGTCTCGACGTTGGTGTGTGGTGCGCCGGCACCTGGCCGCGCGGGCAGCGTGCGCTTTGCAGGCGGCGTGGGGGCCTTGGCTGCCGGCCGCGTGGCGGCCTTGGCTGCCGGCGGCGTGGCGGCCTCGGCGGCCGGCGCCACGGTCTTGGCGGGCTGCGCTGCGGGCGGCTTCGGCTCTTCCTGCGCAGAGCTCACCGCGGTGCACAGCAGTGCGGCCGGCAAGGCCCCGGCCAGTACGATCCACTTCGAGCCCATGATGTTCTGCTCCTCGCGGGTGCGGGAGGCGCAGCGCTTCAGGCGGCCGCGCCGGGTCCCGCTGCGTAGGTAGACAAGAGCTCCATCTGCGCGTTCACCGCCTTGGCTTCGCCGCGCCTGATGCGCTCGTAGGTGCCGTCGGGGCGCAGCTTCCACGCCTGGCAATTGTCGTTGAGCTCGACCCGCAGGTCACGCTCGATGCGTTCCTGCTGGGCCTTGGCGCTGATCGGGAATGCTACTTCGACACGGCGGAAAAAGTTACGTTCCATCCAGTCGGCGCTGGCGCAGAAGAGCTCAGGCTTGCCGGCGTTCTCGTAGTAGAAGACACGCGAGTGCTCGAGGAAGCGCCCGACGATCGAGCGCACCGCGATGTTCTCCGACACGCCCGGGACGCCGGGGCGCAGCGCGCAAACGCCGCGCACGATGAGATCGATCTTCACGCCGGCGCAGGAGGCGCGATAGAGCGCCTCGATGGCCCCGGGCTCCACCAGCGCATTCATCTTGGCGATGATGCGCGCCGGGCGTCCGGCGCGTGCGTGTTCGGTCTCGCGCGCGATCTTGCCGAGCACCATGTCGTGCATGCCGAATGGCGATTGCGTAAGGCGGTTGAGCTTCGGCGTCTGCGTGAGGCTCGTCAGTTGCAGGAACAGCTCGTGCACGTCCTGGCCGATCTCGTCGTTGCAGGTGAACAGTCCGTAGTCGGTGTACTGCCGCGCGGTACGCGGGTGGTAGTTGCCGGTGCCGAGATGGCAGTAGCGGCGGATGCCACCCGACTCGCGGCGCACGACCAGGGCGAGCTTGGCATGCGTCTTGTAGCCGACGACGCCGTACATGACGTGCGCCCCGGCTTCCTGCAGCCGGGTGGACAGCTCGATGTTGGCTTCCTCATCGAAGCGGGCGCGCAGCTCGACGATCACCGTAACGTCCTTGCCGGCGTTCGCGGCGGCCACCAGCGCATCGACCAGCGGCGACTCGTGGCCCGCGCGGTAGAGCGTCATCTTGATCGCGAGCACCTGACTGTCGGCGGCCGCCTGCCTCAGGAAATCCATCACCGGCACGAAGCTCTGGTACGGGTGATGCAGCAGCAGATCCTTCTGGCGGATGACGGCGAAGATGTCCGTGGCGCCAGCCAGCCGCTTCGGCAGCCCCGGCGTGAACATCGGGTACTTGAGGTCCGGGCGCTGTACCAGGTCGTACACGGCGGTGAGGCGGTTCAGGTTCACCGGCCCCGGCACATAGTAGGTGTCGAGGCCGTTAGCACCGGAGGCGAACTGCGAGTGCAGGAACTTCACCATGTCTTCGGGGCACTCGGTGGCTACCTCGAGGCGCACGGCCGCGCCATAGCGGCGGTGCATGAGCTCGCCCTCGAGCGCGCGCCGCAGGTCGTCGATCTCTTCCTCGTCGACGAACAAATCGCTGTTGCGCGTGACGCGGAACTGGTAGCAGCCCATCACCTGGATACCCGTGAAGAGCTTCGGCACGAAGGCCTGCACGATGGTCGAGAGCAGTACGCAGGCGCGCCCCGTGCCCTCGTGCGGCAGCGGCACGACGCGCGGCAGGGAGCGCGGCGCCTGCACGATCGCGAGCTCGCTGTTGCGGTTGAAGGCATCCTTGCCCTCGAGCCGCACGATGAAGTTGAGACTCTTGTTCTGGATGCGCGGGAAGGGGCGCGATGGATCGAGCCCGAGAGGTGAGAGCACCGGCTCCACCTCGCGCTCGAAGTACTGCTCGAGCCATTGGTAGGCGGCCGGGCTCCAGTCCTCGCGCTCGAGGAGCGGTGCGCCCTCGCGCGCGAGCGAGGGCAGCAGCAGCTCGTTGAGACAGCGGTACTGATCGGCCACGAGTTGCGTCGCCCGATCGTGGATCGCGGCGAGCTGCTCCTCGATGGACATAGCATCGGCGCCGAGCGGGCCGCCGCCGAGCTCCTTCAGCTGCTTGAGGCCCGCGACGCGGATCTCGAAGAACTCATCGAGGTTGCCGCAGGAGATACACAGGAAGCGCAGCCGCTCGAGCAGCGGCACCGATTCGTCGAACGCCTGGTGGAGCACGCGCTGGTTGAACTCGAGGAACGAGAGCTCGCGGTTGATGTAGTGCTGGGGCGCTTTGAGATCAGGGGCGTCCATTTTCCAAGGATACCAGCCGCGGACGACGCTTCTGTGAAGGGTCCGCCGGGGTCAGTGAAAGAGGCCCAGCAGGCCGATGATGATCAGATAGATGGCGACGATGTAGTTCAGAAGCTTCGGCATCAGCAGGATCAGGACGCCGGCGATCAGCGCTGCGAGTGGGCCGATCGTGAGAACCGTCAGGTGGATATTCATGCAGCACCTCCGCTGATTCGGGGGGCCAGTCTAGCAGGGGGTGCGGATTCATCTGCCGGTGGGAGCCGACAAAGCGGGTCCGAATTGCGCCGGTCTCCCGGCAATCCCGGGTGTAGCGTCCCGCCCCCTTATTCACGAGTGGCAGGGAGGGAACGGACATGCGCAGGCTTTCATGGGTTCTGCTGGCGGCCGCCGGCTGTGCGCCGGGTGCGTACCTCGGGGCCGCTGGCCCGGCGGCGACGACCTACCAGGTGACCGTCCTCGGTAACGCCAACTCCCAGGGCAACAGCGTCAACGACTTCGGGCTCGTCGCCGGGAGCTTCACGCTGCCGAGCGGCGCGCTGCACGCGAGCCTCTGGGCCTACGGCCGGCAGCTCGACCTGGGCACCCTCGGGAGTGGGGCGGGCTTGAGCAGCCGGGTGCAGTGGCCGGTGAAGAACCTGCTGGGACTCGTCTCCGGGATCTCGCTCACCGATGCGCTCGACCCCAACCAGGAAGGCTGGAGCTGCGGGTTCTTCCTCAACAACCCGGGCTTCAACGTCTGCCGCGGCTTCGTCTGGGATGCGCTCGGGGGCATGCGCTCGCTCCCGACGCTCGGCGGCACCAACGGCTTTGCCACCGGCACCAATGACCTCGCGCAGACGGTCGGCTGGGCGGAGAACACCGTGCACGACCCGAGCTGCATCACCCCGCAGGTGCTGCAGTTCAAGCCGGTCGTGTGGGGACCGCTCCCCGGGCAGATCCATGCACTCGCGCTCCCCGACGGCGACACCTCGGGAGCCGCCACCGCCATCAACGACCGCGGCGAGACTGTCGGCATCTCCGGCACCTGCGGCTTCGCGATCGGCGGACCGACCGGCAAGCACGCGGTGCTGTGGCGAAACGGTGAGCCCACGGTGCTCGTCAATCCGAACGGCGCGCCTTACTGGAACACGCCGATGATGATCAATGAGCGCGGTGACGTGGTGGGCTTCGCCGGGGCGCCGGGCGATGCGGCGGGTAACTTCACGCCGCCCTTCATGTGGACGCGCGCAGCGGGCTGGGTATTCCTGCCGCTGCTCGCGGGCGACATCGCCGGCGCCGCTACCAGCATCAACGCGAGTCGTCAGGTCGTCGGCTATTCGAACGATGCCGCCGGAAATCTCCATCCCTGGATCTATGAGAACGGGGTGGTGACGAACCTGAACGCCCTGATCGAGCCGGGCTCGGGGTTGGCGGGCCCGATCGCACTGCTGTTCGACATCAACGACGAGGGAGTGATCACCGGCAGCACCACGACGGGGCAGGCCTTCGTGGCGACGCCGGTGCGTGCAGGGAGTGAGCGTTAGCCCAAGCGTTCGCGGGCGGGAGCTGTGCGGCTCCCGCCCGTGCGCGTGGATCCTTAGCGAGCGACCAGCATCGGCCCCGCGGCCTGGTCGAGCGAGGCGAGCAGCGCATCCGCATGCGCGTGGAAGTCGGCGGCGTAGCCCGCGTTGATCGGCGCGGCGGTCGGCAGCGGCACGGTCTGCGGGTTCTTGAACACGCCGTTGACCCGGTACTCGTAGTGCAGATGGGGCCCGGTCGCAAGCCCCGTCATGCCGACGTAGGCGATCACCGTCCCCTGCGTCACGTGGGCGCCGGCGTGTAAGCCGCGTGCGAAGCGCGACAGATGCCCGTACACGGTCGTGATGCTGTGGGTGTGCTCGATCTCGACCAGGTTGCCGTAGCCGCCCATGACACCGGCGAAGCGGATGACGCCGTCGCCCGCGGCGCGCACCGGCGTGCCGATGGGAGCTGCGTAGTCGACGCCCTTGTGGGCGCGGATGCGGTTCAGGATCGGGTGCATGCGCGCAGTGTTGAATCCTGAGCTGACGCGGCTGAACTCGAGCGGCGCCCGCAGGAACGCCTTGCGCATGCTGCGGCCGTCGGGCGCGTAGTAGCTGGTGGTGCCGCTCGGGTCGGTGTAGCGCACCGCGCGGTATTCGCGTCCCTGGTTGACGAACGAGGCGGCGAGCACCGGCCCGTCCTTCAGGTAATGCCCGTCGCGCCAGATCTCCTGGTAGGTCACGACGAAGGAGTCGCCGGGACGCACGTCGAGCACGAAATCGATGTCCCAGCCGAAGATGTCGGCGAGCTCAACCGCGGTCTGATCGTGGGCGCCGGCGCCCTCGACCGCTTCGAAGAGCGAGCTGTAGATACGGCCGCCGATGGTGCGGGTGCGCGTCTCGAGCGGGTTCTCGACCACGTTGGCCTTGAGGCCGGCATCGCCGCGCACCACGTCCAGCGTCTCGCCGTCGCTCAGGCGTCGCTGAAAGCCGTAGAGCTCGCCGTCCTTGTGGCTCAGGTGAAGCGACTCGCCCGGGCGCAGGCTGTCGAGCCGCTCTTTCAGGCCGGGGAGCGCGCGCAGGCTCGCGAGGTCGGCGAGGCTCAGCTTCAGGCGGCGAAAGATCCGGTCGAGGGTGTCGTTGCGGCTCACGATCACGTCAATCGAGGAGAGCGCGAGGCGCGCGCCCTCGAAGCCGGCGGTGCTCGCGAGCGCCAAGGTCGGGGGCGAGGTGCCCGGCGCCGCAGCCGGCGTCGCGGCAGGGGCGCCTGTCGCAGGGGCGCCTGTCGCAGGGGTCGTGGCGGCGGCGGCCGTGCCCTCGGGTGCGGGCGCATCGGCTGCCGCGCTGGCCGGGTCCGCCGCCGTGGTGGCCGGCCGGGCGGTCGCGGCATCAGCCGCGGCCGTGCCCGCCGCGCTGGCGCTGGCCGGCGCGTTCACGCCTCCATTCCACAGCGACCAGCCGACCACGGCGCAGGCAGCCAGCTGGAGAAAGAAGGCGAAAGAGGGCCTGGGAAGACGGAAACGCAGTGCCATCGACTAGACTTACGTGCTTGTCTTAGTGGAAGTTCTAATGGGGCCGCACCGTACCGGGCTTAGGTGCCGCGGTCAACGTAAGTTAAGTGTGCGGGTTCAAACCTTAACCAGTCCATAACGCGGTTCACGGGATCGAGGATGAATTTCGAGCAACAGATCGCAGAGCTCGGCCGCGGCGCGAGCGAGGTGCTGACGCTGCCGGAGCTGGAGAAGAAGCTGCAGCGCGGCACGCCGCTGCGCGTCAAGGCGGGATTCGATCCGACGGCGCCGGATCTGCATCTCGGGCACACGGTGCTGCTCAACAAGATGCGTCAGTTCCAGCAGTTCGGCCACGAGGTGACCTTCCTAATCGGCGATTTCACCGGGATGATCGGCGATCCCACCGGACGCAACGCCACGCGTCCCGCGCTCACCATCACCGAGATCCAGGCCAATGCCCGCACCTACGAGTCGCAGGTCTTCAAGATCCTCGACCGCGAGCGCACCCGAATCGACTTCAACTCGCGCTGGCTCTCCCCGCTCACCGCGGCAGACGTGGTGCGCCTCACCGCACACTACACCGTGGCGCGCATGCTCGAGCGCGACGACTTCGCCAGGCGCTACAAGGCCAACCAGCCGATCTCGATCCACGAATTTCTCTATCCGCTCGCGCAGGGCTACGACTCGGTGGCGATGCGCGCCGATGTCGAGTTGGGAGGGACCGATCAGAAGTTCAACCTGCTGGTCGGGCGCACGCTCCAGGAAGCCTACGGGCAGGAGCGCCAGGTGGTGATGACCATGCCGCTGCTCGAAGGGACCGACGGCGTCAACAAGATGTCGAAGTCGCTCGGCAACTACATCGGCATCACCGAGGACCCCGACAGCATGTTCGGCAAGGTGATGTCGATCTCGGATGCGCTCATGTGGCGTTACTACGAGCTGCTCTCGTTCCGCGCGCTCGCCGACATCGCGCAATTGAAGCGCGCGGCGGAACAGGGCCGCAATCCGCGCGACATCAAACTCGAGCTCGCGAGCGAGATCACCGCCCGCTTTCACGACGCCGCGGCCGCCGGGCGCGCGCAGCGCAACTTCATATCGCGCGTAAGTGATAAAGCGGTGCCGCAGGATCTGCCGGTGAAGGTGCTGGCGGTGGAGGCCGCGGGGCTGCGGCTGGCGAATCTCCTGAAAGAGGCGGGTCTCGCCGCCAGCACCTCGGAGGCGAACCGCAAGATCGAGGAAGGGGCGGTCAAGATCGACGGCGTGAAGGTGGGCGACCGGGGCCTCACGCTCAAAGCCGGCGCCGAACACGTGTTCCAGCTCGGGGCCAGGCGCTTCGCCCGGGTCCGCCTCGAGCCCAAGGCCTAGATCAAGGCTCAGGGGGACCCCCGGATAGGCTCCGGGGCGCCTTAGGATAAGGAGCCGGGGTCAAGATGGGGCGAATTGAGGCGGATCAGGCCATTGAACCCTGCGCTTCAGCCCCTACCTTAGGGGTGCCCGCCCCGGGGGAGCCCTTCCCCGAGAAGATAAGGGGCTTGGGGCAGATGACAGTGCGTTGACAAGCTCTCTTGGGGGGCTATACTGCGCGCCCCTCGCAGCCTCGGCCGGCAAATGCGGCCCGGGGTTGTGGGTGTGTCCGTGATGTTTCCCGAAGCCTTTGCGCTCTTGGGTGCTCTTTAAAAGTT
>CAVYHZ010000002.1:250000-1595186 GCA_963768485.1 uncultured Pseudomonadota bacterium
GTAGCCGGAGGAAAAGAAATCAACCGAGATTCCCCTAGTAGTGGCGAGCGAACGGGGACCAGCCCAGTCGTGGTAATCGGGTGAGTGCTAGTCGAACAGTCTGGAAAGTCTGGCCACAGCAGGTGATAGCCCTGTAGACGAAAGCACGAGTCCGTGAGCGACGAAGAGTAGGACGAGACACGTGAAATCTTGTCTGAACATCGGGGGACCATCCTCGAAGGCTAAATACTCTCTACCGACCGATAGTGAACCAGTACCGTGAGGGAAAGGCGAAAAGAACCCCGGAGAGGGGAGTGAAATAGAACCTGAAACCGTATGCGTACAAGCAGTCGGAGCCCCGCAAGGGGTGACGGCGTACCTTTTGTATAATGGGTCAGCGAGTTATTTTCAGTGGCGAGGCTAACCGCATAGGGGAGCCGTAGGGAAACCGAGTCTTAAACGGGCGTCACAGTCGCTGGGAATAGACCCGAAGCCAGTCGATCTATCCATGACCAGGATGAAGACCAGGTAACACTGGTTGGAGGTCCGAACGAACCACTGTTGCAATAGTGCGTCGATGAGTTGTGGATAGGAGTGAAAGGCTAATCAAGGCTGGCGATAGCTGGTTCTCCCCGAAAGCTATTTAGGTAGTGCCTCGAGTGAACACTCAGGGGGGTAGAGCACTGTTTGGAGAAGGGGGCCATCTCGGCCTACCAACTCCATGCAAACTCCGAATACCCTGAAGTGATACTCGGGAGACACACAGCGGGTGCTAACGTCCGTTGTGAAAAGGGCAACAACCCAGACCATCAGCTAAGGTCCCAAAGTTTCGGCTAAGTGGTAAACGATGTGAGAAGGCATAGACAGCCAGGAGGTTGGCTTAGAAGCAGCCATCCTTTAAAGAAAGCGTAATAGCTCACTGGTCTAGTCGGCTCGCGCGGAAGATTTAACGGGGCTAAGCCGAGCACCGAAGCTATGGGTGTGAGTGACCTTCGGGTCGTTCACGCGGTAGGGGAGCGTTCTCTAAGCCTGCGAAGGTGTGCTGCGAGGCATGCTGGAGGTATGAGAAGTGCGAATGCTGACATGAGTAACGTTAAAGCGGGTGAAAAACCCGCTCGCCGAAAACCCAAGGTTTCCTGAGCCACGTTAATCGGCTGAGGGTGAGTCGGATCCTAAGGCGAGACCGAAAGGTGTAGTCGATGGAAAGCAGGTTAACATTCCTGCACCGATTCCAACTGCGATGGGGTGACGGAGAAGGCTAGATCAGCGGCAGCAGTGCCGTTCAAGGCCGTAGGTGGATCTTCCTGGCAAATCCGGAGGGTCATTCAACACCGAGAACTGAGTACGAGGAGACTTCGGTCTCCGAAGTGATCGACGCCACGCTTCCGGGAAAAGCCTCTAAGCTTCAGGTTGGAATTGTCCGTACCGTAAACCGACACTGGTGGGTGAGGAGATGATCTCCTAAGGCGCTTGAGAGAACTCGGGTTAAGGAACTCTGCAAGTTGATACCGTAACTTCGGGAGAAGGTATGCCTCCTGGGGTGAGTGGATTTACTCCACGAGCTCTAGAAGGTCACAGGTAATCGGGGGCTGCGACTGTTTACCAAAAACACAGGACTCTGCTAACACGTAAGTGGATGTATAGGGTCTGACGCCTGCCCGGTGCCGGAAGGTTAATTGATGGGGTCAGCCGCAAGGCGAAGCTCCTGATCGAAGCCCCGGTAAACGGCGGCCGTAACTATAGATAGAGACGGACGAGCAATTCGTCGAGTGCAACTGCAGAGCGTTGAACAGGACCAAAGTTGTAGTTACGTAAATAAACCTGGCTATATGCTGGAAACTCCGTGAATCCTCCAGTACTCGCCGCTGCAAGTGGCAGTGAAAATCTGAGAGGTGCGGACAATCAGCAGGAAAGGCCGATCGAACGATCGGAATCCTCAGAGACTATACGCCGGGCTCTTCAAACGAAGAGATGAGATAGTCCGATCTGCATGGCGACATGCAGAAGTAGTGCGCAATGCATTACTTCATCAATACGGCAGAAATGCCCGTTGATGTAACAGTACGAACGGTCCTAAGGTAGCGAAATTCCTTGTCGGGTAAGTGACATTGCCCGGGACGGTGGCGACACCGTTCCAACAACCGGCTCAAATCGGTGGAACCCACACGATGTCTGCAGGGATATCACGGGCAATACCGAGGGTAAGATCCGAAGCAATTCGGATCCCCGTAACGACTCAAGGGTTGAGAGCCCTTGGATGGAATCGAGGGATTCCATAAGACGCCGGCCCTGGTCCTTACTGATGGATTTGAATTCCTACATCTCAGGGTTCGTAGACGGTGAAGGCTGTTTCTGCGTTTCGTTCCAGCCGAGCGATCGACATCGCTTCGGATGGGAGGTGAGACCGAGCTTTTCGGTGAGCCAGAACGCAGACAGAGCTGAGCTGCTCTACGTGATCCAGGAGAAATGGGGATGCGGATTCATCCGACCGGACCGATCTGACAAGACGTTGAAATTCGAAGTGCGAAACGTCAGAAATCTGGTGGCGAAGGTGCTGCCGCATTTCAAGGCGTTTCCGCTGATGTCTTCCAAACGAGCCGACTTCGAAAGATTCGCAAGAGTCTGCGAGTTGGTGAGCGAGGACCGACATCTGGAACTCGACGGCTTCGAGCAGATCGTTCGGCTCGCGATGGAGATGAATCCATCGGGTAAGCGAAAGTACTTCGGCAGCGAGATACTCAGCTCGCTCCGGCCAGGTGAACGTATAGTCTGTGCCACGGGAAACCGTGGAAGTACATGAAGTTCCGACCTGCACGAATGGCGTAACGCTGGCCCCACTGTCTCGACCCGAGACTCAGTGAAGTTGAAATCGCTGTGAAGATGCGGCGTAGCTGCGGAAAGACGGAAAGACCCCGTGAACCTTTACTACAGCTTTACACTGAACTTTGACCTTGTCTGTGTAGGATAGGTGGGAGCCTTTGAAGCAGGGGCGCTAGCTCTTGTGGAGGCAACGTTGAAATACCACCCTGATAATGTCGGAGTTCTAACCTTGGCCCGTAATCCGGGCCGGGAACACTGTATGGTGGGTAGTTTGACTGGGGCGGTCTCCTCCCAAAGAGTAACGGAGGAGTGCAAAGGTACCCTCAGCGCGGTCGGTCATCGCGCTAAAGAGTGCAATGGCATAAGGGTGCTTGACTGCGAGACTGACAAGTCGAGCAGGTGCGAAAGCAGGTCATAGTGATCCGGTGGTTCTGTATGGAAGGGCCATCGCTCAACGGATAAAAGGTACTCCGGGGATAACAGGCTTATTCCTCCCAAGAGTCCACATCGACGGAGGAGTTTGGCACCTCGATGTCGGCTCATCACATCCTGGGGCTGTAGCAGGTCCCAAGGGTTCGGCTGTTCGCCGATTAAAGTGGTACGCGAGCTGGGTTCAAAACGTCGTGAGACAGTTTGGTCCCTATCTTCCGTAGCCGTTGGAGATTTGAGGGTGAGCTGTCCTTAGTACGAGAGGACCGGGATGGACGCACCTCTGGTGTTCCGGTTGTCACGCCAGTGGCACTGCCGGGTAGCTATGTGCGGACGGGATAACCGCTGAAAGCATCTAAGCGGGAAGCCCCCCCCAAGATTAGATCTCCCTGGGAGCTCGACTCCCCTGAAGGGCCCACGAAGACTACGTGGTTGATAGGCTGGGTGTGTACGGCCAGTAATGGCTTCAGCTAACCAGTACTAATTGCCCGTGAGGCTTGACCATATAACCTCAAGTGGTTTGATCCACGAGAGGATTGATGCCGATGGAGCGATTCCATCGTGAACGCGACAAGCGTCGAAGCAGAAACTAACCGGATTGGAGGCGCTTGCAGCCGGACCGCAAGGTCCGGCTGCATGAACCTCAAACAGTTTGCCTGGCGGCCATAGCGAGTGGGAACCACCCGATCCCATTCCGAACTCGGAAGTGAAAACGCTCTGCGCCGATGGTAGTGTGCCTTTCAGGCATGCCAGAGTAGGTCACCGCCAGGCTTCAAATAAAAAGCCCCTGAGGTCGAAAGACTTCAGGGGCTTTTTCTTTTGCGGCGTCTAACCGGCGCGCGCACTACGACTCGCCCGTTACAGCGTCTGGTACATCACGAGGGCGTCGACGTAGCCGTGCACGGGATGCCGGAACGCGCCCGGCAGTCGGCCGACGATCTCGAAACCGAGCGACTGCCACAGGCGCACCGCGCGCTCGTTGGTCGCGACCACGAAGTTGAACTGCATCGCGCGATAGCCGCGCGAGCGCGCGTGGCCGAGCGAGTGCAGGCACATGGCGCGCGCGATTCCGCGGCCGGTCGCTCCCGCTCGCGTCATGTAGCCGCAGTTGCAGACGTGGCGGCCGCCGCCCGCCTGGTTGGGGCGCATGATGTAGGTACCGACGATGACCCCGGCATCCTCTGCGACGAAAGTTTCCTTGTCGGGGGCGAGCCAGTAGGCGCGGGCGTCCGCTTCGCTGATGTCCGGGTCGACGGTGTACGTCGAACCTTCACGAAAGGTCGGCAGGATGATCTCGGCGATCGCCTCGGCGTCCCGGGGCTCAGCTTTGCGGATCTGCATGATGGAGTGAGTGTATCGTTGACCGGAATAAGGAGCTCACGAGCCATGAAAAAGAGCCGCGCCAGGCAGACCAGGAAAGCCACCGCCAGGAAAACCAGCGCCAGGAAAACCAGCGCCAGGAAAACCAGCGCCGCGAAGCCGCCCGCGAAACGGGCCGCCGCAAGGAAAAGCGCGGCGCCCGATGGCGGCGCCGTCTCCGCCTCCGCGCTGATCGACGCCCGCATCCGCGAGCTTCCAGCCTGGCAGTCGCAGATGCTTACGCGCCTGCGCGCGCTCGTGAAGGAAGCCGACCCCGAGGTCATCGAAGAGTGGAAGTGGAGCATCCCGGTGTGGTCGCACGCCGGATTGATCTGCACCGGCGAGACCTACAAGAGCGTGGTCAAGATGACCTTCGCGAAAGGCGCAGCACTCCAGGATCCCGCGCGCCTCTTCAACTCGAGCCTCGAAGGCAACGTGCGGCGCGCCATCGACTTTCGCGAGGGCGGCACGATCGACGAGGAGGCGCTCAAAGCGCTGATCCGCGCCGCGGTGGCGCTCAACCAGGCGAACGCCGCGGGTTAAGCCGCACCCGGACCGATGCTGACCCGCGAAGGCGCGCAGGCGCTCGCCGAATACAAGACCTGGGCTGACGGGCTCACCCTCGCCGCCGTAGCCGGTCTCCCGCCGGGGGAAGCCGCGCGCGAGCGCGCGACGCCCCACAAGAGCCTCATCGGCACCCTGAACCACATGTACGTCGTCGATCTCATCTGGGAGGCGCATCTCGGAGGGCGCGCGCACGGTTTACGGCGCGCAACGTCATCGTCCACCCCGAGATCGGAGCGCTCGCTGCCGCACAGACCAGCGCCAACCAGTGGCTGAGCGATTGGGCGGCGGCTCAGTCGGATACGACGCTGCGCGAGCCGGTGCACTTCACGCTCCTGTCGGGCAAGGCCGGGGCGATGAGCCGTGCCGAAATCCTCGAGCACATCGTCAATCACGCGACCTATCACCGCGGCTTCGTCGCGAGCCTCCTGCACCAGGTGCCGTTCAAAGCCCCGTCCACCGACTGGAACGTCTTCCGGCAGCAGCGCCCCGCTGTCCCGGCCAATCGCTGAGCATCGAGGCCCGCAGCCGGCCGCGCGCACCCGGTTAGGGCGCTCCCGGTCGGGCCGCACGGCGATGGGGCGCTCTTGGGTGCCGTCCGTGGCTTGGCCGCAACGCTCTGGACGCGATCCAGCGTTGTCCTACAAAAACCGCGCAGGATTCACCGCTTTGTCACTCATCCGAAATTGCGCACTGCACCGCAAAGGCGGAGACTCCGCGCGAGGAAGACAGAACAGCAGCAGCGGCCGCAAGCGGCTGCACCGGACCGTGCCGGCAGGGGGATCACGTACTCCTTCAGGCCTACAAGCACGCGCGACTCATGGAGGAATCCGAGTCGCGTGTCGAGATGGCGGCGACTGCGAAAACGCCGGCGGATCTGCTTGTGTCCCAGAGAATCCTCGACCGGCCGGCGGAGTTCACCCGCTGGGCGGCCCACCACGACCAGCTGATGCGCGCCGTCTCGGCGCACACTCGCCTGAGCGAGCAGATGGTGGCGCTGCGCTCGACGGCGTTCACGCTGGTACATCGCCGGGCGCTGTACGAGTACCTGCGCACGCGGCAGGTTCCCGAATCGAAACGTCGCCGGCTGCTCGCGGTGTTCTACGGCTGCACCGACTACACCAACGCGGTGCTGGTCGAGCACGGCAACTACGTGCGCTCGAGCTCGAGCTACCTCTGCACCCAGCACCTGGGCGAGCACCTGATGCACGACCCGGCGCTGGATGAGCCGCTGTCGCTCTACGAGGAGTGGTACACGGAGTACTTCCAGGCCTTCTGCGACGTCGAGCTCGCCGAGAGCATCGAGGAGCAGCAGGCGTGCCTCGCGCAGGATTCGCTGAAACCGCTCCTGAAGCATCGCGTGATGGAGGCGCGGCGCGCGATCCTGGCGCTGCCGCTCTCGCCGCAGGAGTGGCGCGAGGTGCGGATCCGCAGGCCGACCGGCGACACGCAGAGACTGCGGGCGCTCGGCCTCATCGCGAAGCACTGATCCGGGGCGACCGCGGGATGCGGCGGGACCGCTATTTCTTCTTGAGCGGCGGTTTCGGCGGCTGGCGCGAGCCGACGCGGGTGCCGTAAGGGTCGTAGCCGCCACCCTTGTCGACGTCGTCCTCGAGCCTGAGCTCGTTGTCCGGCTTGTGATCCTCGACCTTGAGCTCCGGCGCCTCGAGACGGCGCAGGAGTGTCGAGGTGCTCTCGACGGCCGCGTGCGCGGCTTCCTTCACCCACTGCCAGACCGCGTTACCACGGGAGTCGTGTACGACGCGGCCACCCGAGCCTTGCGGCGCAGTTTTCTCGGTCGGAGCAGCGGGGCTCGGCGTCCCTGATGTCGGCTTCGCGGGCCCACCACCGCCGGGCCGCGGGCCGAGCTTGGAGTGCAATGGGTCGGTCATAATAGAGATCCCTTGAAATCAAATAGTAGCACTTCCCCGTACCCCCCTATAACGGCGCGGGACGGCACGCCACAGCTTCCGCCTGCACGAACTGTGGAAGGGATCACACCGGGGTCTGAGCGGACTCAGAAGGTGAGCTTGTAGAGGTTGCCCTTGCTGTCTTCGGCCACGCCCCGGGCGGTGCGGATCTGCCCCGGAACCTGCAGGTAGAACTGGATGCCGAGCGTCGTGCCCTGCTGGCAGCTGAGGCTCGCGCGGGCGAAGACCGGATTGCCAAGGACGTTCGCCGTGAAGAACCCGGCGCCGTAGACCCGGTCCCAATCCGCCGACATGGCGGCCGCATTCGGATCGTCCTGCGGGATCTTCGACCAGTTGCCGCGGCAGGACTCGCCGCCGCCGAGAGTCGCGCTCACGTTCCCCGAGGTCAGTATGCCGCTGATGTGCAGGGTGTAGATCGGCGCGGGGCTCCGCGTTGCGAGCGGCCCCTGCACCGGATACAGATGCCCCGGCACATCGACGACGCATGCGGCGAGGGGTGCGGCGGCGGCGATGAGCAGTGCGAGTCGTTTTCGAACCAACGACTTCAGCCGCGATCTCTCCTTGTTGGACAAGTGTTCACGAGCGGGCCCACGGAGTGCGACAATCCCCCGGGTACCGTGTGTGGAGCACGGGGAGCTTGCATGATCGTTCGTATCTGGCATGGCCGCACGCCACGTGGCGTCGCGGATGAGTACGCTGCGTTCCTCGCGCGCCGCGCCATTCCCGATTATCGGGCCGTGCCCGGCAATCTCGAGGCCGCGGTCTATCGGCGTGACGAGGGCGAGATCACTCATTTCCTCACCGTGAGCCACTGGGTGAACGAGGAGGCGATCCGCGCGTTCGCGGGCGATGAGCCCCTCAAGTCGAAGTTCTATCCCGAGGATACCGGTTATCTCCTCGAGTTTGAGCCCGAGGTGCAGCATTACGAGGTCGTCGGCCGCGCACCCTGAGGCGCACGCGGCCTCACCACCCGACGCCGTAGTCCTGTCCGAAGTTGCTCGCCGCGCCCCACAGCGTGCCGTGCTCGCGATCGACCATGATCGCGGTGATCGGCCCCGAAGTGCGCTCCTCGTACTCCGGCTTGTAGCCCATGCGCTCGAGCTCGCTGCGCACCCAGGAGGGCGTCGAGGCGTTGAGCGTCACGCGGCCGGGGAAGGACTCGTGCTGGCCGAAGGAATCGCGCATCTGGTAGCTGGTGATGTTGGCGGCTTCGGCCGCTTCCTGGATCGACATGCCGAACTCGACCACGTTGAGGAAGAACTGCAGCAGGTTCTGATCCTGGGTATCCCCGCCCTGCACCGAGAAGACGAGATAGGGCTTGCCGTCCTTCAAGGCCATCGACGGAGTGAGCGTCGCGCGCGGGCGCTTGCCCGGCTCGAGCACGTTGTAGGGGTTCTCCCGTGGATCGAGCACGAAGCTCTGCATGCGCTGCGAGAGGCCGATGCCGGTCTTGCCGGCGATCACGCCGGGCACCCATCCGCCGCTGGGCGTCACCGATACGGCCCAGCCCTTCTCATCGGCCGCCTGCACGCTGGTCGTCCCCAAGCGAAAGGTGCGGTCGAACTCCTCCATCGACACCGGCATCTGCGCCGGCATCTTCGAGTGCCAGTCCGCGAGGTACTTGAGGTATGGATTCTTGCCGCCCTCATACGGGTAGGGGTCGCCCGGGCGGATGTCGGGATCGTTCTTGTCGGCCCGCACGAGCCTGGCGCGCTCGCGCGCGTAGTCCTTGGAGAGGAGGCCCTGGATGGGCGGTGCCGGCGCATAGGCCGGATCGCCGTAGTAGAAGTCGCGGTCGGCGTAGGCGAGATTCATCGCCTGGTAGATGGTGTGGATGTAGCGGGCGCTGTCGTAGCCCATCGACTTCAAATCAAAGTTCTCCAGGATGTTCAGCGCCTGCAGCATCACCGGCCCCTGCACCCAGGGCTGGAGCTTGTAGACGTCGATCCCCTTGTAGCGGATGTGCACCGGCTCCTCGATCTTCACCTTCCAGTTGGCGAGATCCTGCGCCGTGAAGAGCCCGCCGAGCTCGCGCACCGAGCGCACCAGGTCCCTGGCGATATCGCCCTTGTAGAAGCGGTCATAGGCGGCGTAGATCGCGGCCTTGCGATCCTTGCCGGCGTGCAACGCATCGCGCTCGGCGTCGACGAGTTTGCGGAGCGTGGCCGCGAGATCGGGCTGGCGGAACATCTCACCGGGCTGCGGCCCTTCGTGCTCGGATCCTGCGTGCGGCAGCATCACGCGCCTGGAGTCCGGCCATTCTTTGAGCTTCTCCTTGTAGTGCTCGATGGTGCCCGAGAGCATCTGATCCATCGGGAAGCCGTCGGCCATTTCGATGGCGGGCGCCAGCACTTCGCTCAAGGATTTGGTGCCGTACTCGGCCAGCATGGTCATGAGGCCGCCCGGGGTTCCCGGAGTGACGGCCGCGAGCGGACCGTACTCGGGCGGGAAGCGCATGCCGAGCTTATGGAAGTACTCAGGCGTCGCACCCGTCGGCGCGACTCCCAAGCCGTTGATGGCGATCACCTTGCCGGTGTGCGGGTTGTAGATGAGCGCCTGCGTCTCGCCGCCCCAGGAGAGCGTCGTCCAGGCGGTCGCGGTCGCCGCGATCATGGCGCACGCGGCGTCGACCGCGTTGCCACCGCGGGCGAAGATCTGCGCGCCGGCGCTGGCCGCGATCGGCTTGCCGGTGACCGCCATCCAGTGCTGGCCGTAGAGCGGGGGCTTTTGCGTCCTGGCGCCGGCCTGCGGTCCGCCGAATACGACGCTGGCGGTGACCGCGGCAGCGATTACCCTACCTGCGAGTCCACCACCGCCGGCAGCGGATGGCTTTTTCTTCGACTTCCTGGGCCTGGTCATGCGCTCTCCTTCACGGCGAGAGCGGCAGCATATGGCAGACTTCCCTGGAGCGCACCCAAGCGGCGGCGCGCGCGCCAAGGCTCGTAACAATGCAGGCGACGGTCACCGGCCTCTACGTCTACCCCGTGAAATCCGCGCACGGCATCGAGCGCACGCGCGTGCCGCTCACGGCGCGGGGCCTCGAGTGGGACCGGCAGTGGATGATCGTCAACCCACGGGGCATGTTCCTCACCCAGCGCTCGCATCCGCACCTGGCGCGGCTCGTGCCGCAGGTGCGGGACGAGGCCCTGGTGCTCGGTTTCCCGGGGCTTGCGCCACTCGTCGTGCCGCTGAACCTCCGCGGGACGCCGGCGAGCGTGCGCGTCTGGGATGACGCCTGCGTCGGGCTCGATGCGGGGACGGAGGCGGCCGAGTGGGTGAGCCGGGCAATTGGGGAGCCGCTGCGCCTGGTGCGCGCACCGCCCGAGATGGGGCGCAATGCGAACCCCAGATTCGCGGGCGCGACGCCTGCGCCGCTCGGCTTTCCGGACGGGTATCCGATCCTCGTATGCAACGAGGCTTCACTCGAGGATCTCAATGCGAGGCTCCCGCGGCCCGTGCCGATGGACCGCTTTCGCCCGAACCTGGTGCTGCGGGGGCTGCCCGCCTGGGCCGAGGACCGGATCGATACCCTCGCGCTCGGCGCCGTGACGTTGAGGCTCGTGAAACCCTGCACCCGCTGCACCATCCCCTCGGTCGACCAGCAGACCGGCATGCCCTCCACCGATCCCGCGCCGGCGCTCAAGCAGTTCCGCTTCAGCCGCGAGCTCCTGGGCGTTATGTTCGGTGAGAACGCCGTCATCGTTTCCGGGGTCGGAGGCACCCTGGAAACGGGCGCTTGCGCGCAAGTCTCGTTCGAGCCCTGAGGGCACCGCGCCCCGCAGCGCACTGCGTTACACCCCTAAAAATCAAGGGGTTTCCGCTAAGGGAACGGAGCGCGACGCAGCTCGCGGGATCGCGTTTTCGTCGCTCTCCCGCGACTCAAACTGTGCGCAGCGCACGGCCCCGCCAAAGCTCCTTCCGCCACACTTCCAAGGCTCGAATTAGGGAAGAAGCGTGAACCACTTGGCATTCGGCCTCGGCGCCCTAGCCGGAATCTGGTGTGCCGCACTCGGTTACGGAGCGTGGTATTTCCTGCGCTCGCGTCGCGGGGCTGCCTTCAACGCCGATGCCGCGCGTCAGGCCGTGTTCGAGCAGTGGCCGACCACCGCGCTGATCCTCGATCCCGAGACGCTGCGTATCGTCGCCGCGAACCCCGCGGCGCTGCGCAACACGGGCTATTCCTTCGACGACGTCCGCAAGATCCCCTTCACCAAGCTCTTCAGCGCCGAGGGGGCGGACGAGCGCGTGCTGCTCGCGAAGCTCGAGGAGGCGACCTCGCGCTCGCCGATGGAACTGCGCCAGAGCTGCAAGGACGGCTCGGCGCGCGCCGTCGAGGCGAGCTGCCAGCGTATTCAGCTGGACGGCCGCACGGTACTCGCGGTCGCCGTCCATGACGTGACCGTGCGCCGCGTGGTCGAGAGCCAGATGCTGCAGCGGCATCAGCATCTCGATCACCTCGCGCATCACGACCAGCTTACCGGGCTTCCCAACCGGCTCTACCTCGCCGCCAACCTGCCCGACGCCCTCGCCGAGGCCAAGGAGAAAGGCACGCTGCTCGCGGTGCTGTTCCTCGACCTTGATCGCTTCAAGCACGTCAACGACTCGCGCGGGCATGAGACCGGCGACAAGCTGCTCAAGACCGTCGCGCAGCGCATCCGCACCACTATCCGCGCCCAGGACGTCGTCGTGCGCATGGGGGGCGATGAGTTCGTCGTCATCATGAAGGACGTCAAGAACACCGAGAAAGTGAACGAGGCGGCCGAGCGCATCAACGAGGCGCTGTCCGCCCCCATGGTGGTCGACGGGCGCACGCTCGTCACCACGGTCAGCATCGGTGTCGCGCTCTACCCGCGCGACGGCATCGACATGGGAGAGCTGCTGCGCCACTCGGACACCGCCATGTACCAGGCGAAGGATCGCGGCCGCAACAACTTCCAGCTGTTCAGTCCGGCGATGGACCGGCGTTTGAAGGAGCGCATCGCGGTCGAGGCCTCGCTCCGTACCGCGCTCCAGAGCCGTCAGCTCGAGGTGCACTACCAGCCGATCGTCGAGATCGAGACGCATCGCGTGGTGGCGCTCGAAGCGCTCATGCGCTGGAAGCATCCGAGCCAGGGGTTCGTGCGCCCGGATCGCTTCGTGCGCATCGCGGAGGAGGCGGGCCTCATCATCCCCATCGGTGACTTCGTGCTGCAGCGGGCGGTCGAGGACATGGTGCGCTGGCGCAATAAGGGCCACGAGCTGGTGCCAGTCGCGATCAACGTCTCCGCGGTGCAACTGCAGCGCTCGAACCTCGCCGAGATCATCACGCGCCTCACGCGGCAATACGGGCTCGAGCCCACGATGCTGCAGATCGAGATCACCGAGAGCGCCGTGTTCGAACGGCGCGAGGCGCGTGCCCGCGAGGCGGCGCAGGACACGGTGGCGAAGCTGCGCGAGCTCGGCATCCACATCGCCATCGACGACTTCGGTACCGGCTACTCGAGCCTCTCATACCTCAAGCGTTGGCGCGTCGACACACTCAAGATCGACCGCAGCTTCGTGCGCGACCTCGTGACCGACATGTCCGACCTCGCCATCGTGAGCGCCATCATCGCCATGGCGCGGCACCTGCACATCGAGGTGGTGGCCGAGGGCATCGAGGGCTGGCCGCAGCTCGAGAAGCTGCGCGCGCTCGGTTGCGCCTACGCGCAGGGCTACCTGTTCGCGCGGCCGGCCGCGGCCGAGGAGTGCGATCGGCTGCTCTCCGGCGAGCCGCTGGATCTCACCCAGCGCATGCCGGTGCTCGATATCCTCGAGGCCACGGGCACGCAGGACAGCCGTCCGCTGCGCGCCTCGCGCTGACACTCCCAACAGCCGCTCATCGACCCCGGACGTGCGAGAATGGGCTGATGGAGCCCAGGGCGCAGTGCGCCGACGCGGTGCTGATGGTCGAGCCGAAGGCCTTCGGCTTCAATTCCGACACCGCCCGCACCAACACCTTCCAGCACGCCGACGCGGACCCCGCCGCGGCCCGGGCGCAGGCGCTGGTCGAGTTCCGCCAGCTGGCCCGCGCGCTCGAGAGCGAAGGGGTGGCGGTGTGCGCGGTGCCGGATACGGCGGCGCCGGTGAAGCCCGATGCGTTATTTCCCAACAACTGGGTGTCCTTCCATGAGGACGGGACGCTGGTCCTCTATCCGCTGGAAAGCGCGAGCCGCCGGCCCGAGCGCCGCCAGGCGGTGATCGAGTCGGTCATCGAGCGCCTGGGCTTCAGGGTCGCGCATCTCCTCGATCTCACTCACTTCGAAGGCCAGGGGATGTTCCTCGAGGGCACGGGGAGTCTCGTGCTCGATCACGCCGCGCGCGTTGTGTACGCCTGCGCCTCGCCGCGCACCCACCCGGCACTCGTCGCCGAGTGGGCGCAGGAGCTTAAGTACGAGCCGGTGGTCTTTCAGGCGGCGGATGCGGCCGGCGTGCCGCTTTATCACACCAATGTGCTCATGTGGATCGGGGAGCGCGTGGCGCTCGTCGGTTCGGCGGCGATCGCTGCGGCGGATCGCGGGCGGGTGCTCGGGCGGCTGCGCGCGAGCGGCCGCGAGGTGCTGGAGATCGGTCAGAGGGAAATCGCGCAGTTCGCGGGCAACATGCTCGAGCTCGGCACCTGGGACGAGGCGCTCGGAGACTCGCGCGTGCTGGTCATGTCGGAGGCCGCGCGGCGCTCGCTCACGCCTGAAGCTTACGCGTGTCTTTCCGGGTGCACGGATGCGGTGCTCGCGGTGCCCATTCCCACCATCGAGCGCCTGGGTGGCGGAAGCGTCCGCTGCATGCTGGCCGAGGTGTTCGGACGCTCATGATCGAGCTCATCGTCAAGGTGCTCGTCGCCTACCTCGTCGGCTCGGTCGTCGGGAGCCTCCTCATCGGGAGACTCCGCGGGGTCGACATCCGCACGCTCGGGAGCGGCAACGCCGGCGCGACCAACATGCTGCGCACCCAGGGCAGGGTCGCAGCGCTCGCCGTGCTCATCATCGACTTAGGGAAAGGGTGGCTGGCGACGGGTGTGATCGCGCCCTGGCCGTGGCCCGGTACCGCGCTCCCCGACAGCGAGCTCGCCGCGCGCGCGCTCCTCATCGCCGCGTGCGGGCTCGCGGTCATCGTCGGACACGTGTACCCGGTGTGGCATGGGTTCCGCGGCGGCAAGGGCGTCGCCACCTTCGTCGGCGCGCTGCTCGGCATCAGCGCCTACCTGGTGCTGATCATGGTGGCCACCTGGCTCGTGGTGGTGGTGCTCTTCGGCTTCGTCGGGCTCGCCTCGATGGTGGGCGTGGGTGCGGTGGCGGGGGCCATCGCCGTGCGCTCAGGTCCCGGCGCGCTGCTCGCCTTCGGCATCCTTGCGGCGCTCCTCATCCTTTATACGCACCGCGGGAACATCGAGCGCATGCTGTCCGGCACCGAGTCGCGTGCCAGGCGTCTGTGGCTCTTCGGATGGAAGCGGGGCCAGGGCTGATGCGCGCCGCCCCACTCGCCGCGAAGGTGTTCACGAAGCTCGCCGACGGCCGCTTCCACTCGGGTGAAGAGCTCGCGAAGTCACTCAAGGTGAGCCGCAGCGCGGTGTGGAAGGCGGTCGGGACGCTGCGGGCCTCGGGCGCGGAGCTCAACGCCGTCAGGAATCGCGGCTACCAGCTCACCGCCGCGTCCGAGCCGCTCGAGGCGGCGCGGATCCGCTCGCAGCTCGCGCGCGCGGTCCAAAGCCAGGTCGTGAGACTCGAGACCGTCTGGTCGATCGCCTCCACCAACACCGCACTCCTTGGCCGCCCGGGCCCCAGGAGCGGGGCGAGCGAGGTGCTGCTCGCGGAGTACCAGAGCGCCGGCCGCGGCCGGCGCGGACGCGCCTGGCTCGCGCCTCCCGGGAGTGCGATCTGCCTGTCGTTGAGCTGGACGTTCCCCGCGGTACCGCCGGACTTGGGCGCACTGGGTCTCGTGATCGGCGTGTGCGCGCTGCGGGCGCTGCACGACGTCGGTGTCCGCGGGGCGGGACTGAAGTGGCCGAACGATCTCCTCGTCGGCGAGCGCAAGCTCGGCGGGGTGCTGATCGACCTGCGCGCCGAATCCTCGGGACCCGCCTATGTGGTGATCGGCATCGGGCTCAACGTGGCGCTCGGCGCGGGGGTTCTCAGGAAGATCGCCGCGGCGGGAATGCCCGCGACCGATCTCGCGAGCGCGGGACTCGCCGCCCCGTCCCGCAACCGCGTGGCGGCGGGCCTCATCAGCCGCTGCATCGACGGGCTGATCGCCTTCGAGCGGGCGGGACTCAAACCCTTCCTCGAAGAGTGGCGCAGTGTCGATGCGCTCCGCGGCCGGGCGGTGGACGTGAAGGCGGTCGAGGGTGCGAGCGCGCGCGGGCTCGCGCGCGGGATCGACGTGCACGGGGCGCTCATGGTGGAGACCTCACAGGGCCTCGAGCGCTTCATCTCGGGCGACGTCACGGTGAGGCCGGCCTGATATGGCGATGCTGCTCGTCGACATCGGCAACACCCGCATCAAGTGGGCCCGCCTGGACGGTGAGCGCCTCGCACGCGGCAAGGCCGCGGTGCACTCGGGGTGGCGGCCCGCCGACTACGCCCGCCGTCTCTTGCGTCCCGCGCGCGGACTCAATGGGCTGGTCGTCTCGAGCGTCGCGGGTGCGCGCGTCAACCGGGCGCTTGGCGCCGCGGCGCGCCGGGCCGGGATCGCCACCTGGTTCGTCACCGTCCCACGGCGCGCGGGCGGGGTGACGGTCGGGTATGTCGAGCCCTGGCGGCTCGGGGTCGACCGTTTCGCGGCGCTCGTCGGGGCCCACGCCCTGTTCGATGGGGTGCCGCTGTGCGTGGTCGGAGTCGGGACGGCGCTGACCATCGATCTGCTGGATGCGGCCGGCCGCCATCGCGGCGGCGTGATCGTGCCGGCACCGGACCTCATGGTGGCGACGCTCCTCAGGGAAACCTACGGCATCCGCCGCCGCGCGCAGGGCGGCGCGGCTGACCCGCGGGGCCTCTTCGGCCGCTCGACCCGGGACGGGATCGAGCTCGGCGCGCGCTACGCGGCTGCGGCGCTGATCGACCGGGCGGTGGAGGAGGGCTCGTCGATTCTCGGCCGCGAGCCGCTGGTGCTGCTCACCGGAGGTGGGGCCGGCGCGGTACGCACGCGCCTGCGCAGCCGCTGCGTCGGCGTGCCGGACCTGGTGCTCAAGGGTCTCGCGGTGCTCGCACGCGCCACACCCCGCGCACGCCGCGGTTGATCTAGAATCGGTCCTCGTGCGCAACGCCTTCATCGCGCTGCTGTTCGCCAACCTCGTGTACTTCGCCTGGGCGCACTGGGTGGATGCGCCCAAGGCGCCGCCCGTGAATGAGGCGCTGGCGAAGCTCCCGCGCCTGCGACTGCTCTCCGAGCTCCCACCCGAGCAGCGCCCCGCGACCAGCGCGCGCACGGTGCTGAACGAGACGCCGGCGTGCATGTCGGTCGGGCCCTTCGGCGATCTCACCAACGCCGCCAAGGCGGCGGGCATTCTCACCGGCAAGGGCTTCGCTCCGCAGCAGCGTGCCGAGGAAGCCGGCACCGCGGAGGGCTTCTGGGTGTATGTCGGGGGACTGAAGACTGACATCGAGGCCGACCGGGTGCGGGTGAGCCTCGAGAGGGACGGCATCAAGGACGCCCTCGTCATGCCGCCCGCCGCGGACGCCGGCCGCCGGGTGTCGCTCGGCCTCTTCAGCGACAAGGCGCACGCGGATCAGCGCGCGGCGGTCGTGAAGCGGATGGGATTCAAGGCGGAAGTCGCCGAGCACAAGCTGCCGCAGACCGTGTACTGGATCGATCTCACGCCACGGCCCGGCATGACGACCGTGCCGCTCGCCGATCTCTTCGCCGAGGGGGTGGGCTCACGGATCACGGTGCAGCCCTGCCCGGCACGGTCGCCGCCGCAGGCGACCGCGGCCACCACACCCGCCAATGCACCCGCCCCGGCGGGCACTGCGGCGCCCGCCGCCGGCACCGCGCCACCGCAACCGCCAGCCGCGACCGCGCCGGCACCGACCCACATCGCGGCATCGCCCAAAGCCTCGGCCGCCATCCGCCGCTGACTTCAGCTTTCCGAGCGGCTCCTCATGTAGAGCTCGACCGCCGTCCCTTCGGGCGGCACGGCGAAGGGTCCCTGGCGGGTGAACCCGAGCCGGTCGAGCATGCCGATCGAACGGGTGTTTTCGCTCTTCACGATCGCGTACAAAGGATCGACACGCAGCGTCTCCTCGGCGTGCCCGACGACCGCGCGCGCGGCTTCCGTGGCGTAGCCCTGGCCCACCCAGTCCGGCAGCAGCGCCACCCCGAGGTCGGGACCGGCGAGAAACTCGCGCCGCACGAGTCCGCAGGTGCCGATCGGCTGCGAAGCCTGGCGCAGCTCCACGACGTACATGCCGAAGCCGTGTGCCTCGTACTGCGACCAGATGCGGGCTTCGATATAGCGCTCGGCATCGGCCGCGGTGCGTACGCCGCGGTCACCGATGTACCTGAGCCACGCGGGATCGTTCAGGAGCGTGGCGAGGAAGTGGGCGTCCGTTAATGCCACCGGACGCAGCGTCAGGCGCTGCGTGTCGAGCACCGGTATCGGGCGGTAACTCAGGGCCTTCACACCCGCCCTCCCGGAATATACTTTGACGTGGTGCCGCCGGTCTGGATTGAACAGACGACCTGCCGCTTACAAGGCGGCTGCTCTACCACTGAGCTACGGCGGCGCGCTGCGGATTGTAAGGCCGATCCGGGATGCCGAGAACAACAAGGGGAGATGCCATGACTCAGCCGATCCATTGGAGCCTCAGCCGGCGCGACTTCCTGAACACCTCGGTGTCCGCCGCCGTACTGGCGGCGCTTCCGGGGGCTGCGCTCGCCGCCGCGGGTTCCTCCAAGGCCGCAGTGCTCGCCGAGATCCCGAAGATGCATGCCGCCAACATCAAGCGCCTGCAGGACTGGATCGCGCTGCCCTCGATCGCGGCCGAGAACCGCAATTACCCGCAGGGTCCGCAGTACATGGCGGAGCTGGCGCGCGCTGCCGGCTGCAGCGACGTCAGGATCATGCCGACCTCGGGCAAGCCCGGCGTGTTCGGGCGGATCGACGCGGGCGCACACACCACCGTCGGCGTCTACTTCATGTACGACGTGAAGCAGTTCGTGCCCGAGGAGTGGAGCTCGCCGCCGCTCGAGGGGCGCCTGGTGCAGAAGGAGGGCTTAGGTGTGGTGTGCATGGGGCGCGGCGCGGTCAACCAGAAGGGACCGGAGAACTCATTCCTGAGTGCCCTCATGGCCTTCAAGGCCGCGGGCGTCAAACTTCCCGTGAACCTCGTGCTGGTGTGCGAGGGTGAGGAAGAGATCGGCTCGCCGCACTTCGGCGAAGTGGTGCGTGCTCCCGAGGTGCTGGCCGAGCTGAAGAAATGCATCGGCGTCTTCATGCCGGAAGCAGGCCAGGATCGCGACGGCGGTGTTACCGTGTCGCTCGGCGCCAAGGGTGTGGTGGAGCTCGAGCTCGTCTCGACCGGCGAGAAATGGGGGCGGGGACCGAGCCACGACGTGCACTCGAGCCTCGAAGCCGCGGTCGACTCGCCGAGCTGGCACCTGGTGCAGGCGCTCAATACGCTCATTCAGCCCGACGGCCACACGCCGGCGGTCGAAGGTTTCTTCGAGCTCGCCAGGCCGTTGTCGGATGAGCAGAAGAAGATGATCGCCGCGCACGTCGCCAAGACCTCGGAAGCGACCGTGAAGAAGACGCTCGGCGTGCAGCACTGGGTGAAGGATGCGGACTGGCTGACCTCGCAGCTGCTGCTCGAGTCGCAGCCGACCATCAACATCGAGGGCCTGGTCGCGGGCTACACCGGCCCCGGTGGCAAGACCGTTCTGCCGCACCGTGCGGTGGCCAAGATCGACATGCGGCTCGTGCCCGACATGACCGCGGCCGACACGCTGGCGAAACTGAAGGCGCATCTCGCCAGGCACGGCTTCGGCGATATCGAGGTCAACATGTCGGGCGGCTACGATCCGAATCAGACCGACAAGACGAGCCGCCTCATCCAGACGCAGCTCGCGACCTACAGGAAGCTCGGTGCCGATCCGCGGCTGTGGCCGCGCTCGGCGGGCTCCTGGCCCGGGTACCTCTTCACCAACGCGCCTCTCAATCTGCCGGCCGGGCACTTCGGCATGGGCAACGGGACCGGCGCGCACGCGCCCGATGAGTACTACCTGATCGAGTCGACCAATCCACAGGTGCAGGGGCTCGATGGGGCGGTGGCTTCGTTCGTCGAGTATCTCTACGCGTTGAGCTGATCAGGAGCGCAGTGCCCAATGGCTGAGCCGGTGCGGACCGCGGCGCAGGTGTGGGAGCCGACGCATCCGCGCACGGCGTCTGAACTGCTCGCGGAGCTCACCTGCCCGTGGTGGATCGCGGGCGGGTGGGCACTCGATCTGTTCATGGGAAGAGAGAGCCGGCCGCACCGGGATCTCGACGTCGGGATCCTGCGTCGCGACGCGCCTCGGGCGATCGAGGCCCTGCCGGACTGGGAGTTCCTCGCGGCGCGCGACGGCACACTGCGCCGCCTCGAGGACCGCGCGCCCGAGCCGCGGGTGAACTCGCTCTGGTGCCGGCCGCAGGGTGCGTCCCGTTGGGTGCTCGAGCTGCTGCTCGATGACTGCGACGGCGATGCCTGGGTGTTCCGGCGCAGGCGAGACGTTCGTCGTCCGCTCGCCGCGGCGATCCGTTTCGACCGCGCGCGCATCCCCTACCTCGCTCCCGAGATCCAGCTTCTCTACAAGGCGCAGCGTCCGCGCCCCGAGGACGACGCCGATTTTCGCAACGTCGCGCCGCGCCTCGATGACGGCGGCCGATCCTTTCTCCATGATGCGCTCGCAGGCATCGACCCCCATCATCCCTGGCTCGAGGTTCTCGCCGCGCCGCGCGGCAAGGAGTGCGCATGACCCGGACTCTGGTGTCGCTCGCTGCGCTGATCCCGCTGGCCGCATCCGCGGCCCCGCCCGCGCGCGTGCTGCCCATCGAGCAGTACCTCACGACTCCGGGCGCCGAGGAGGTGCTGGCGCGCAGTGCCGCACCCGCTTCGATCTCGGATCAGGCCACGGTGCTCGTTCTCACGAACCACGGCTACACGACCGTCGCGCAAGGCACCAACGGATTCACCTGTCTCGTCGAGCGGTCGTGGATGTCGCCGTTCGCGAGCCCCGAGTTCTGGAATCCGAAGATGCGCGGGCCCGTGTGCTACAACCCCGCGGCCTCCCAATCGATCCTCGAGTACACGCGCTTGCGCACCAGGCTCGCGCTTGCCGGGCGCACGAAGGAGGAGATGCTGGCGGACATCCGTGACGCCCTCGCGCATCACCAGCTGCCGGCACCAGCACCCGGCGCCATGTCCTTCATGATGTCGAAGGACGGAGTGCTGGGCGATGAGCTGACGCACTGGCACTCACATCTCATGTTCCACGTGCCGAAGTCCGACGCCGCCAGCTGGGGCGCGAACTTAAAGGGATCTCCGGTCGTGCTGGATGATCGCCCGTTGCCCGAGCCCGAGACGGTGTTCCTCGTGCCGGTGGCGCACTGGTCGGACGGCTCCGCCGCGCCCCTCATGTAGCCATGAAAACCCTGTCATTCGCCCTCGCGGCGCTCGTATCCACCGCGGCACTCATCTGGTTCGGCACGGGCCTGACGCCCGAGTGGCCGCTCATGTGGATCGCACCGGTTCCGGTGCTGCTCTACGCACTGAATGCCGGCGCGGGCGCGGCGGCCCTGGTCGCCGGCGGAGCGATGATCCTCGGGCTCACGAATCTCTGGGGTTATCTGCACGGCGCCTTGAGCGTGCCGCTCGCCATCCTGGTGCGCATCTATCTCATCGAGGGGGTGGTGTTCGCGCTCGCGGTGCTGCTCTTCCGGGCGCTCGCCAGGCGCCGGGCCTACTGGGGCGCGCTGCTCGCCTTCCCGGCGTTGCTCGTCTCCTTCGAGTGGTTCCTCAATCTCACCTCTCCGCACGGCACGGGCGCGAGCCTCGCGTATAGCCAGCTGCGCTTCCTCCCGTTCCTGCAGCTCGCCTCGATCACGGGTCCCTGGGGCATGAGCTTCCTGCTGCTCGCCTTTCCAACCGCGCTCGTCCTCGCGAGCCACCTGAGGAAGGAGAGCCCGAAGGAGGGCTACCGGATCCTCGGCGTCACCGTTGCGGTCGTCGCCGCCGTGCTCATCTTCGGCACCGTGCGCCTGCTCTCACCGCCGCCCGCCGGCTCGCTCGTCAAGGTGGGACTCGTGGCCTCCGACGGCCCGAACGAGCGCGTGGTGGACGATGGCGCGCCCGCCGAGCAGCTCTTCAAGGACTACGCGGTGCGCGTGGCGCAACTCGCGCAACAGGGCGCGGCCGTCGTCGTGCTGCCCGAGAAGATCGCCGCGGTGGTCGATCCCGATACCGCGCGTATGGACCAGGAGTTTCAGGCGCTCGCCGACGAGAACCACGTGCGGGTCGTGGTGGGGGTCTTGCGCGTCTCGCCGCCGGGCGCCGGTCACCCGCAGAAGCTCAAGTACAACGAGGCGCGCGTCTATACGCCGGGCGAACCCGTCGCGAGCTACGACAAGGAGCACATGCTGCCCCCCTTCGAGTCGAACCTGACACCCGGGACTACGCTCACGCTGCTGCGCTCGAGTGCCAGTCAGGGGATCTGGGGTGTCGCGATCTGCAAGGACATGGACTTCACGCGGCTCTCGCGCCAGTACGGCGGGGCGGGCGCGGGACTGATGCTGGTGCCGGGGTGGGATTTCTTCTCGGACGCCATCTCGCACGGGCACATGGCCATCATGCGCGGCGTCGAGTCGGGCTTCGGCGTGGTGAGGAGTGCCAAGGGCGGATCGCTCTACGTGAGCGACAACCGCGGCCGGATCATGGCCGAGATCAGGAGCGATGCGGTGCCCTTCACCGCGCTCCTGGCGTCAGTCCCTGAGACTCACGATCGCACGCTGTTCCTGAGCCTCGGAGACTGGTTCGCCTGGGTGGCGGTCGCGATCCTCGCGCTGTGCCTGGTGAGCTGGCAGGAAGCCGTCCGACGCAGCCCGTGAGCGCGTCGGCGTCGGCCGCTGCGCCTCCCGGCTAAGGCGGGGCCTCAGCTTCCGAGTGCCTGGTGTTTCTTGCCGTTATCGGCTGATCCGTCGGAGGACTCAGGACGAACGGGCTCCGGCGCGCTGCGCTCGAGCAGCGCCTGCGCGAACAGCGCCTCGGCCGGGTAGCCGGTGCGCGCCTGGATCCAGCGGAAGGCGGATTCGAGCGATGCGGCGCTCCAGAGCACGTGGCCGTCCGCGCTCGAGATTTCCCAGGGCGCGAACGTCTGGCTGTCGCTGCGATAGCGCACGATGCGCGTGATGCTCTCGATGCGCACACGCCAGGCGTTCGGCTCGATCTCTTCGACACTGCAGTCCATAGCACTTCCCCGAAAACTTCCCTGCAACCGCGACCGCGATTAGTCGCGCAGCGGTGGCGCGCGCGAGAGCATAAGCCCACTGTTGTGCGACGCAACTTGATTGGACATATGCTGGTGGAGCGGAAGCTGAGCCGAGGCCTAAGCGAGCGTGATCTCGTTGGGAGCAGACCGCGTGAGACTGCCGTTCTCGCCCGGACAGTTATTTTTGAGGAGGAGCCAGAATGTCGCGTTCAACCCGCCTGTCGATACTCGCTTTTCTCCCGGCGCTCCTTCTGGTGTCTCTCGATGCGTCGGGCCAGACCATGCTGCTCGTTCCCGAGATTCATCACGACACCTCTCCTGCCGTGCGCGATCTGCCCAGGACCCCGAGGGTCCGTGTGCGTCCTCACGAGGCGGAGCCGGTTCGCAGAATTCCCTTACCTCCCGGTTTGAAGCCGAAGCGGGAGTTCGACCGCGCGCTTCAGGTGCGACCCAAGGGCCCGGCGCCCGCCGGCCCTACCTTTGCTCCGGTGATCACACATCACTTCCCGGGGCTCGGCTCCGGTCAGTACGGATTCTCGATCGGTGTCGCTCCCCCGGACACCAACGGAGCTGTCGGGGACACGCAGTACGTTCAGTGGGTGAATGCGTCCTTCGCAGTCTTCGACAAGGCAAGCGGCGCACTGCTGTCCGGACCCACCGCTGGCAATGATCTGTTCACCGGCTTCGGTGGTGTCTGCGAGACCCGGGACGACGGTGACGGGATCGTGCTGTACGACAAGGCGGCCAGGCGCTGGATCATCGCCCAGTTCGCGGTAGGCGCGAGCCCCGACCTCGAGTGCGTGGCGGTCTCTCAGACTTCAGACGCCACGGGAAAATACAACCGTTATTCATTCTCGGCTCCCGCCGGGGAGCTCAACGACTATCCGAAGATCGGCGTATGGCCGGACGCCTACTACACGACGTTCAACATGTTCAACACGAGCACGAACGCATTTCTCGGCGCCCGTGCCTGCGCCTACGACCGCAGCGCGATGCTGGCCGGCCAGAGCGCCACGCAGGTCTGTTTTCAACTGGCCTCGAGCGTTGGTGGCTTACTGCCTTCCGATCTCGATGGGAATCAGCCACCGCCGGCAGGCTCGCCCAACTACCTGCTGGCTTTCGGCAGCAGCGCGCTCGACCTCTACAGGTTTCACGTGAGCTTCGCTACTCCCGCCGCGTCCACTTTCACAGGACCTGCGTCCATCGCGGTCGCGAGTTTCACGCCGCTGTGCGACGGCGGCACCTGTGTGCCGCAGCCGGGTGTCACGCAGCAACTGGACTCACTCGCGGACCGATTGATGTATCGCCTGGCGTACCGCAATCTCGGCGGCAACGAGGTGCTCGTCGCCAATCATTCCGTGGCCGCGGGAAGCGCGGGCGGGATCCGCTGGTATGAGCTGCGCAATCCAAACACGGCCCCGGTGGTCACCCAGCAGGGGACCTACGCTCCGGACTCCAACTATCGCTGGATGGGCAGCATCGCCATGGATCAGGTCGGTGACCTCGTCGTCGGGTTCAGCGAAGCCAACGGCAGCACGCTCTATCCGTCGATCTATGTCGCCGGGCGCCGTGCTTCGGATCCGGCGAATACACTGGACGGCGAGGTGCGGGTGTTTGCCGGCACAGGCTCCCAGAGCACGGGGTTGTCCCGCTGGGGCGATTACAGCGCCATGACGGTGGATCCCGCGGACGACTGCACGTTCTGGTACACGCAGGAGTATCTGCTGACGACCGGGACGTTCGACTGGAATACGGGCATCGTCAGCTTCACCGTGCCCGGTTGCGGTCCGGTGCCAAACCCGCCGACCAATCTGAAGGTCTCTGGAATCGGGAGCCGACGCGTCAGCGAGGAGCCGCCCCCTGCGGTCAGTCCTTGAGTCCGCCGACGGCGAAGCGCCCGATGCGCTCGCGCACCTTGTGACGAAAGCGCTCGCTGCTGGTCACGGTCGTGCCACCGCTCAGGACGAACGCGTAGTCGCCGCGCGGCGTGCGGCTCACCTGCCGCACATGGTTCACGTTCACCATGCAGGAGCGGTTGATCTGCAGCATGGGCTGCGAGCGCATCGACTCCTCGGCGCCGATGAGCGTGCTCCTGGCGTGGAAGGATTCCTTGCCCACCGTCAGCACGACGTAGTTCCGATCGGCGGTCACGAGCTCGATCTGGGCGACATCGACCATGTGCAGCTTGCCGCCCGTCTCGGCCAGCAGGCGGGGCCGCGTCTCGAGACGTCCGTGCGACAGGCGCTGCAGCTCCGCGAGCGTCGCGGCCGCGATCTTGTAGCTCGCGGAGTTGCGTGAGGCGTGGCGCTCGCGCACCCGGCGGAGCATGGTCCGAAAGCGCTCGCGATCGAAGGGCTTGAGGAGAAAGTCCGCGGCGTTCACCTCGAAGGCCTGCAGCGCGTAGCGATCGAAGGCGGTGACGAACACCACGAGCGGAGACTCGTGCGGCACCAGCGCCTGCGCGAGCTGCATTCCCGAGACCCTGCCCATTTTCACGTCGAGGAACATCAGGTCGGGCGAGCGCGCAGGCAACGCCGCCAGAGCACTCTCCGCGTCGGCGTATTCGCCGACGACCTCGATGTCGGGCTCGCCGGCGCAGCGCTCCCGCAAGGCCTTGCGGGCCGCGGCCTCGTCATCGACGATGATGACCTTCACGCCTCACCTGCCACCGGAGTCGTTTCAGCCTCGGGGTGCCAATCGCGCAGCACCGGCAGATGCAGCGTCGCCACCCAGGTCGAGGCATCGACCGCGCTGGAAGAGAGCACGGCACCTCCGCCGAACTGCACCTGCAGCCGCTCGCGTACGTTGCGCAACCCGAAGCCACCGCCGGGAGTGCCGCCGCCGGGGCCGAACGAGTTCAGTACTTTGAGCTGCAGGCGGTAGGGCGAGAGATCCCAGGACACCTCGATCCGTACCGGGCCGCTGTGGTCGGCGAGACCGTGAACGACCGCATTCTCGACCAGCGGCTGCAGGATAAGGCTCGGCACCCAGACGGTGGGCACCTCGCCGCCCTGAACATGCACCGTCAGGCGGTCGGCAAAACGGCCGAGCTGCAGTCCCAGGTAGAGCTCGACAAACTTGAGCTCATCGCGCAGCAGTGCGTAGTCGCGCTCACCGGCCTGCAGCAGGCCGCGCAGCAGGTCGCCGAGGGAAGCCATCAGGCTCTCCGCGACCTCGGGCTCGCCGCTGATGCGCGCCTGGATGGTGTTGAGGACGTTGAAGAGGGTGTGAGGAGAGAGCTGCGCGCGCAACGCGGCGAGACGCGCTCCCGCCCAATCGCGCTGCAGCTCGGAGCTGCGCAGCTGCAATGCGTGGTAGCGCCGCCAGGTCGCGATCACCGTGAGGAGCGCAAGTCCGAAACCGTACGCGACCAGTCCCGTGACCGTGCTCGAAACCCACACCGCCCAATCGCCCTTGGTCAGCGTGCCGTAGGGGAGCGGTGGCCAGCCGAACGCGAAACGCATGAAACGGTCCACGACGAGCATCGCCCAGAACATGAGGAGCGAGAAGGCGAAAGCGAGTGCGATCTGCTGCGGGACGCGCCGCGCCGCCGGCCGCCAGCCGATGCGCAGCGCCGTGGCATAGCACGCGAGCAGCAAGGGGAGCATCAGCACGTGCTGCAGCACGCGGTGCTCCCAGGGAAAGAAGACCTGGATATTGCCGGTCACCTCGGCAATCTCGATACGCATCGCCTCGTGGTAGACGATGTCGCTCAGGGTGACGTAAGCCCAGTAGAGCGTGGCGAGCACGCGAACGCTGCTGGGGGAGAGGAATCGTTCCTCGTCCTCGACCACGGAGGTGGCCCAGGACCTGAAGGCGGACGCGATCGCAGCCATGGAGCGATTTTGGCACAGGCGTGCGCAGGGAAGCCGGCTCCGGGATTCGTGCCACGACCGGCAGCACGCTTTTGGGGGACGAGCGCGGCTCTTTTCGGGACGAGCAGGCCGCCCAGTCGCCGCGCGGCGCCGGCGTCGTTAGCATCCTGACCTCTCACTCCTGGAGGACGCTGCCATGACAACTACCAACCCGCGTCAATTTGCCGCAGCGCCTCTCGGGGTCGCGGCGCTGTGCGTGCTCGCGGGAGTCGCCGCGACGGTAACGGCCGGGGATCTTCCGAACCGCTCGGCTCCATACGCGCGCATGGCGCCCATCGAGCAGTACCTCATGGATGCAGGCCCCGAGATTGCGCTCGCGCGCAGTGCGGCTCCGGCCGCCATCTCCGACAAGGCTGAAGTTCTCATTCTCAAGCCGGAGGGCTACGAGACCGCCGTCGCGGGCACCAACGGGTTCACCTGCGTGGTCGAGCGGTCATGGATGGCGCCGTTCGATACCCCGGAGTTCTGGAATCCCAAAGTCCGGGGTCCCGTCTGCTACAACCCGGCCGCGAGCCGCTCCGTTCTCAAATACACGCTGTGGCGTACGACACGCGCACTCGCGGGGAACTCGCGCGAGCAGCTGCTGAATGCGACGCGCGCCGCGCTCGCCAGCAAGGATTTTCCGCCGCCGGAGCCCGGGGCGATGTCCTACATGATGTCGCGGGATGGATATCTCGGAGATGGCACGGGTCACTGGCACTCGCATCTCATGTTCCACGTGCCGAAGGTCGCGGCCGCGAGCTGGGGAGCCAACTTCGCCGGTTCCCCGGTCGTGGTCGACGTCCGCGAGATTCCGGAACAGACCATCTTCATGATTCCGGTCGCGCACTGGTCGGACGGAACCGCGGCACCGGGTCTGTAGCCACCTGTGACGGCGCCCGCTGCCCCTGAGAATGGTGGCGCCGGTGCGGGCGGGCCGTGTGCTGTGCGGCATGCGCCCCCGCTCCTCGCCGGCGCCACCGCCCGCTGCCTGCCCCGGCTCAACCGGGGTGCCCTCGCGCGACTAACCCGCCGCTGAAACCCGCAACGCCGGGAATGCTCCGGCGGCCAGCGCCTGGGCCCAGTCATCGCACAGCGCGACGGCCTGCGCGGGTTCGAAGCCGGAGGGAGCGAGGCTCAGCTCGACCCAAAGTCCATCCATCAATGCCGACAAGCCGATCGCCGCAGGCGCGACCCTGAACGCCGGTACTCCCGGCGCGCGCTTCAGGCGCGTCAGGAGGGTCGAGAGGGTCGCGCGGGTTTCGCCCGCGGTGAGATCGCGCACCGCGCGCAGCTCCGCGGAGTGCGGCACGAGACTCCAGAACACGAGCCAGGTGCGGAAGATCGCCGGGTCGAGGGCCTGGGGCGTGAACGAGGCGGCAAAGAACGCGTGCAGGGACTTGAGCGGCTCGCTCGCCAGCGCGAGCGCCGGTTCGCGGCTTTGGGATAGCAGGCGTTCGGCGAGCGATTTGAACGCGGCAGCCACCAGAGCATCGATACTGCGGAAATGATGGGTGATGAGGCCCATCGAGACGCCCGCTTCGGCGCTGATCCGGCGCACCGAGGCTCCCCCATGACCGTATTTGCTGAGGGAGGCGAGGGTTGCCGCAATGAGCTCCTCGCGGCGCGCCTGCGGGGCTGCACGGCGGAACTTCGGCTCGGCCGAGCCGCTAGATCGACTCACCGGCCCTGGCCCGCAGACTCCGCAGCCGGCTCTCGACGTCTTCCTTGTTGAGGTAGACCCCGGCCAGGCGCCGATAGCCGGTATAGGCGTCGCGCGCGTGCAGCACGCGCCAGTTGTCGAACAGCAGTACCGAGCCCGGCAGCAGGCGGCGGCGGTGCTGGAGCGCGGGATCGCTGCAGAGTGCATCGAACCTGGCCAGCGCACGGTAGAACGCCCGATGGCGCGCCGGCGGCAGGGTGAACGGCGCGCGATCGTAGTTGTTGTAACTGACCTGCACGAGCGTTCCGGAGTCATCCAGCCGGAACAACGGCCGGCGTGCCATGAGATGAATGCCGCGGCTGTCGTCGATGTACTGTCCCGGGATCGCGAGCTCCGTCAGGAGCTTGAAGTCGGCGGGCGTCTCGCGGCGCATGATCTCGGCGATCCGAAAGGCGTCGATCAGCACGTTCTCGCCACCGGTACATTCGGCCGCCAGGCAGTGGAACATCTGGTAGCCCGGAGCATCGAGGCTGTAGGTGCCATCGGTGTGCGGTCCGATGCGCATGCTCGTATAGGCGGTGTCCTTGTGCTCCATGTTGGCCGTGAAGTCCCAGTAGCCGCCGAAGATCGTCTGACGCGTATACGCGATGCGCGCGGCGACGGCCTGGGTCGCCTCGGGCGTGGCGGGGACTCCCTCCACGAAACTGAAGCCGACCCGTTCGACCTGCTCGAGGTACTGCTTGACCGCCGTCTCATCGCTCATGAAGGCAGCATGGGGTACCGAGGGCACGTGCCCCGCAATCTCGTCCCGGTTCCAGGTCCAGCGCGCGACCGGCAGCACGTCGGGATTGAAGCGCAGCGCCGCGAGAAAACCGGCGTCGAAGCGACTGACCTCACTGCCGTCGGCCCATTCGATCTCGAGCCTCTGGCCCTGGGGGTCGACCGCGACCGCGCGCGCGCCGAGGTCATCGGCGATGGCGAAGGTGTCGACGAGCCGCTGCCTGGTATCCGGATGCTGGCTCGCCGGGCAATTGTCGCGCAGCCAGATCAGCGGCAAGGTCGCCGGGGGGCGGCCATCGCTCCAGGTCAGCTCGACGTCGTGGCCCCTCACGGTGGCCCCAGCCAAGGTGGCAGTCATCACGCAACTCCCAGGCTGGGCAATCCCAGCACAGCGCTATTATGCGAGTGCATAATAGCAGACGATGCGGGCGCCACGCTAGGATGACTGATGTTCACGCCGCCCTCCCTCATCGTTTTCGATCTCGATGGCACGCTGGTGGACAGCCTCGGGGACCTGCATCGTGCGCTCAACCTCACGCTGGCGGAGTTGCGCTGCGGCCCCCTCACTCTCGCCAGGGTGCAGGGCATGGTCGGAGACGGCGTCGGGCAGCTGGTATCCCGCGCACTCGAGGCCACGGGCTGCGAGGCCGACCCGCAGGCGGCCGTCGCGCGTTACCTCGCGCACTACGAAGCCGATCCGGTCGCACACACGCAGGTCTATCCCGGCGTGCGCGCCACACTCGCGGCGTTCCGACGGGAGGGAATCCCGCTCGCCGTACTGACCAACAAGTTGAGTCGCTCCACGCAGCTGGTCCTCGAGCGCCTCGATCTCGCGCGCTACTTCTCCCGCGTGGTCAGCGGCGACTCATTCGCGTTTCGCAAGCCCGACCCGCGCGTGTTACTGGCGGTTCTCGCGAGCTTCAGCGCACGGCCCGCCGAGTCGCTCATGGTCGGCGACAGCGAAGTGGACGCCGACACCGCCCGCGCGGCGGGGGTGCCGTTCGTGCAGGTGACCTATGGCTATCACCGGGCGCCGCTCGAGGAGATCCCGAGTGCCGCGAAACTCGCCGACTTTGCGGCGCTCGGCGGCTTCGTCGCCGGGCGCGCGACACCCTAACGGATGACTTTATGGGCCTTGAGGATCTCGAGCGTGCGCTCGATCGGCAGCGCCTCGATGGTGTGGCCGTTGCCGGTGGTGGTGGTCGCCTTGAAGAGTGAGTTGTAGACCGCCTCCTCGGTCGCCTCGATCGCGGCCAGGAACAGCGGCGTCATGGCATTCGTCGTGACGACCTCCGTGTTGCGCGTGAGTGCCGGATCGTCGGCATGGATGCGCACCTGCTGCGCCGTCGAGAAGGCAATCGCATACTCGCCGCTGCCGTTGGTGGCCGTACCGCCGGTACGCGCGAGCCCGAGCCAGGCGCGCGCCGCGAGGCGCTTCAAGCCCCGCGCATCGAGCGGTGCATCCGTCGCAACCACCATCATGCAGGAGCCGTCGCCCTTATCGCGCCCGTTGCCGGCGCGCTCGAGTTCCTGGCGCAGCTCATAGCGGCCGAGCTCGATGCCGACCGGGGCACCGCCGATCGTCAGCACGCCACCGAAGTTGGTCTGCACCAGGACGCCGACCGTGTAGCCGCCGAGACTCGCCGGCAGGCGGCGCGAGGCCGTGCCGATGCCGCCCTTCCAGCCGAACGCCACGGTTCCCGTGCCGGCGCCGACGGCGCCTTCCTCGACCGGCCCGCCGCGGGCGTTCCTGAGCGCCGCGAGCACGTCGTCCGCGCTGATGTGGCGGCCGCGGATGTCGTTGAGAGAGCCGTCGTTGGTCTCTCCCACGACCGGGTTCACGGACTGCACTTTCTCGTTGCCGGGAAGTGCGAGCATGTAGCTCATGAGCGCATCCGCGACGCGCGGCACGCTCAGCGTCGAGGTGAGCAGGATCGGTGTCTCGATCTCGCCGAGTTCCTCCACCTGGGTGACGCCGGTGAGCTTGCCGTAGCCGTTGCCAACGTAGATGGCGGCCGGCACCTTCTCTTTATATAGATTGCCGGAATGGGGCACGATCGCGGTCACGCCGGTGCGGATGTCGTCGCCCCGGATGAGGGTCGTCTGGCCGACCGTGACCCCGGCGACGTCCGTGATGGCATCGAGGGGACCTGCGGGCAGGATCCCGACTTTGAGCCCCAGGTCCGCGGCGCGGGGACGGGCCGGGGTGTCGGCCCGGGCGGTGCCTGAGAACGCAATGAGGAACAACGCGGCCGCGGTGCAGAGCTTTTGAACCACGCCGCTAGCATACGGGGTCGGGCGTCCGGCCACGACCCGCTATACTGATCCGCCATGAACGAAGCCGTCTCGTCGATCGCTGCCGCCGACACCCAACACAGCAGCCACGAGCTGAGCCGCTCGCTGCGCCCCCGCCACGTCGCCATGATCACCATCGGCGGCATCATCGGCGCCGGGCTCTTCGTCGGCAGCAGTGTGGCCATCAATGCGACCGGGCCGGCGGTCATCATCAGCTACATCCTCACCGGCTTCCTGCTGCTGCTCGTGATGCGCATGCTCGGCGAGATGGCGGTCGAGATGCCGCAGGTGCGCTCCTTCACCGAGTTCACGCGCGCGACACTCGGCAACTGGGCGGGGTTCTCCGTCGGCTGGCTCTACTGGTACTTCTGGGTAACGGTGATTCCCGTCGAGGCGATCGCCGGCGCCGCGATCATCAAGGATTACGTACCGTTGCCGCAGTGGGAAATCGGCACCGCGCTCATGGTGTGCATGACCTCTGTGAACCTGATGTCGGCCCGAGCCTACGGCGAGTTCGAGTTCTGGTTCTCCTCTATCAAGGTCGCGGCCATCATCTCCTTCATCCTGGTGGTCGGCGCCCACGCGTTCGGGTTTCGCTCGCCGACGGGGCCGACCTTCTCGAACCTCACCGCTTTCGGCGGCTTTGCGCCGCTCGGCTGGTTCGCGGTGCTCGCCTCCGTGACCACGGTCATCTGGTCGATGATGGGGGCCGAGGTGGTCACCATTGCCGCGGCGGAGTCGCCTGAGCCCGCGCGCGCGGTGGCACGCATGACCTCCACCATCATCACCCGCATTCTCCTTTTCTACGTGCTGTCGGTGTTCGTCATCACCTGTGTCGTGCCCTGGAACAAGGTGGTGCCGGCGCAGTCGCCCTTCACGCTGGCGCTCGACGAGGTGCACTTCCCCTACGCCACCGACATCATGAAGGCCGTGGTCCTCACTGCGGTGCTTTCCTGCCTCAACTCCTGCTTCTATATCGCCTCGCGGGTGCTGTTCGTGCTCGCGACGCGCGGCGACGCGCCCCACTGGCTGGTGCGCACCAACCGCCGCCACGTGCCGGACCGCGCCGTGCTGCTCGCGAGCCTGTTCGGGTTCGCCGGCGTGATGGCGGCGATTCTCTCGCCCGCCGGGGTGTACGTGTTCCTGACGAACTCCTCCGGTGCCATCATCGCGATCATCTATCTCATGATCGGTGTCGCGCAGGTGGTCTCGCGCCGGGCGCGTGAGCGCGCCGGGCTGCCGCCCTCGGCGCTGCCGATGTGGCTGTTTCCGTGGCTCAGCTATCTGGGGATCGCGGGAATGGCGTCAGTGCTGGTCGCGATGGCGTTCACCCCGTCGCATCGCGCCGAGCTCTGGACCAGCATGATCTCGATCGCGGTCGCGCTGCTGGCCTACGCCGCCTTGCGGCGCGGCAAGCCGGCGCCGGCCGGCGGCTGACCCACTCTTAATTTTTGTCCTGCAGCGTCTGCTCGAGCGCCGCGAGCAGCAGATCCGCGTGCGCGATCTCGAGCACCAGCGGCGAGCGGATCTTGAGCACGTCGGCATTGCGTCCGGTCGAGCCGATGAGCACGCCGCGGCGGCACATACCGTTCACCACGCGCTTGGCCTCCGCGCCTCCCGCGAGCCCGCTCACCGGGTTGGCGCGCAGCTCCACCCCGAGGAAGAGTCCGGCGCCACGCACTGCGGCGATCGCGGGCGTACGCGCTGCGAGTGCGCAGAGGCCCCGCAGGAGGTGCGCGCCGGTGCGGCGGGCATTCTCCAGCAGGTTGCCCTCCCGAATGACCTGGAGTACCGCGAGCGCGGCCGCGCACGAGACGCTGTTGCCGCCGAAGGTGTTGAAGTAGTGCCGGCGCTTCGCGAAGCGGGCGAAGATATCCGCACGCGCGGCCACCGCCGCCACCGGGTGCCCGTTGCCCATCGGTTTCCCCATGGTCACGAGGTCCGGCACGACCCCGTGGCGCTGGAATCCCCACATGGTCTCCCCGAGCCGCCCGAAGCCTGGCTGTACCTCGTCGGCGATGAACAGGCCGCCGGCCGTTTGCACGTGGCGCACGGCCTCTGCGAGGAAGCCCTTGGGGTCGGCGAACACGCCATCGCTCGAGAAGATGGTATCGACGAGGAGTGCGGCGAGGCTCACGCCGTCATGACGCATGCGCTCGAGGCATTCGCCCACGTGCGCGGCGAAGGCCTCCGGTCCCCCAGCGGCGGCGGGTGAGGGCACCGCGTAGACACCGGGACCGAGTGGGCCCCCGTCCTCGGGCGACATGCCGGAAAGTACGTCGGTAACGCCGTGATAGGAGAAATCCGTGATGATGAAGCCCGTGCCGCCGGTCACCGCCTTGCTGACGCGCACGGCGAGATCGTTGGCTTCGCTCCCCGTGCAGGTGTAGACGACGTTGCCGAGCCCGGACGGCATGGTGGCGAGCAGCTCCTCGCCGAGCTTCAGGGGCAGCTCGGCGAGATAGCGGGTGTGGGTGTTGAGAGTGCGCGCCTGGCGTGTGATGGCCTCCACGACGGCCGGGTGGCAGTGACCCACCACCGGCACGTTGTTGTAGGCATCGAGATAGCGGCGACCCTGGGCGTCGTACATCCACACCCCCTCGGCGCGCACCAGCTCGAGCGGCTGCTCGTAGAAGAGCCGGTAGGTGGGCGCGAGCACACGCGCGCGGCGCGCCAGGATGGACGAGCGGTCGCCCGAGGCTTCAGTCGTCAAAGTCGTATCTCCTCGCGGGCCAGCGCGTCGGCGATCCCGAGGCGCGCGCGCATGGTGTGATCCGGAAGCGGCGCGTAGTGGTCGCTCGCCGGGTTGTGATGCACGTGCCACTCGTGGATCACCACCGTCATCAGCACCCGCGCCGCGGCCAATATCCCGAGGAGCGCGAGCTCCCGCTCCTCAAGCGGCGTGCCCGCATGATAGGCGATCGCCACTTCGCGCACGGCCGCACGCGCCGCCGCCTCGGTGCAATCCGGCGGAATGAGCTCGGCGGCTGCGACGCCGACATCCGCGATCACCGCCGCCCGCGTCATGTCACCGAAGTCGATCACCCCCGCGACGCGCGCCTCGTCCGCCGGGTCGACGAGGATATTGAGGGGATTCAGGTCGTTATGGAGGATCTGGTGGCGAAGTTTCGGGAGCTCGGCGTCGATGCGGGGCACGAGTCGCTCGAGCAGCGTCTCGGACGGCTTGCGATGGGGGAACGCGGGCATTCCTGCGAGGAGGTGGCGCATGTACCCGGTGTGGCGCACGTCCCAGACGATCGCGCGCTCCGCGGCCGCATGCCGGAAGTCCCGCAACGCGAGCGCGAGGCGCCCGCCGATCCGGCCGCAGGCCGCTCGCTGTGCGCTCGAGCGATGCGAAGCGCCGAGGAGCTTTCCCGGGAGATAGGTGAGCAGACGCGCCGTGCGCTCACCGCCCGCCTGGTCGGTGAAGCGCACGTAAGGCGCGCCGGCGGGCGTACGCACCACGCGCGGGACCGGGAGTCGAGGATCGGCGCTCTCCAGATGCAGCAGCGCCGCCGTCTGAAAATCCGTCTCGGCCGCCTTCTCGGCCGGGTTCGCGATCTTGAGGACGTACTCGGCGCCGTCCTCGCCTCTCAGGCGGAAGTTCTCGTCCCGCTCGCCGGTGAGCCTCGAGACCAGCGGCGTGAAGCCGTAGCGCTCGCGCACCAGCGCCAGTGCGCGCTCGACGGGCACGGGGCGCGGCGCGGCGACCATGGTCGCCATGAAGGCTTCGACTTCGGCAGACACAAGCGTCTTTCTACTGTGGGCGGCTCGCCCTCGGCAAGCGCTTGCCGGTGGCGCGGCAGGACTTTGCCGCCTCCGAGGGCAGAGGCTTGCCGCGTGCGGCGGTCGGGAGTGTGCGGCGCGCCGCGATTCAAGATTTTCGCCTTGCTGCCGAGCGGCGCCGCGCTGCGACCACGCTCGCAGTTTCGCCGGGAATGCTCAATGTCGCCCTGCTGCGACCGATATGAAACCCGTGGGACGAATGCACCACGGGACAGAGGCGAAAGATCGAGTCATGAAGACGAACCATGTTGAGATGCTGCGGCTATGCGAAGTGGGCGAGCAGCCCAAGGAGCTCGCACCCGGCGGCCGGGTAATCCACGACGTCCGCGGCAACGCCCGCTGGGACTGGGCGGTCGCGACCGGCGTGCTGGCGACCAAGACTTTCGCCGAGCTCATCAACACGCTCGATGTTCCGGCTCTGGCCCTCGACGGTGACGTCGAGATGGGCCGGGCCAGCGATCCCTACAACAGCTGCGGCCGGCGCGCGTAACGGCGCTGGGCGCCACTCCTGCGCCGCCGGCTGCGGCTGTGACTCCTCGATAGCCGCCAACTCCTCCCCCGAGTTGACTGAATATCCCCGGGCCCCGGCGTTGCGGCTCGCCGGGGCCGGGACCAAGCCAAAGCTCTTCCGAGGCGCTGTACACTGCCGGCCAATACCGACGGTCAGGGGGTGGGTCATGGCGTTCCGATTTCCGGGATTGACGCCCCTCGTTCAATACCGCACCGACTACAACCCGTGCGTCAGCACGGATCCGGCGCGCGACTGCACCCACCGCGCCATCCAGGAATGGCCGGCCGGCGCCGCCACCCCCGGCTTCCTGCTCCATCTCGTCGAGCTCGACGACCAGGGGCAGCTCTTCGACCGGGGGCAGCTCGATGCGGTGCTCACTCACATCAGGCACGTCGCCGCCACCCATGATTTCCTCGCGGTCGTGTTCGTGCACGGCTGGAAGCACAACGCGCAAGAGGGCGACGACAACCTCGATCACTTCCGCCAGGTGCTCGCGCGCCTCGCCGCGACCGAGCATGCGTTGAGCGCCGCGCAGGGCATCGCGCCGCGCAAAGTCATCGGCCTGTTCCTCGGCTGGCGCGGACTCTCGGTGAGCGCGCCTCTAGCGGTCGAGCTCACCTTCTGGGATCGCAAGAACACCGCGCAGAAGGTGGGGCACGGCGGCGTGACCGAGGTGTTGAGCCGGCTCGAGGTGATCCGCCGCGACCGGACGGTGGGCCCCGACCGCTGCCGCCTCGTCATCGTCGGCCACAGTTTCGGTGGTGCGGTCGTCTATACGGCGCTCGGACAGATCCTCGAGTCGCGCTTTCTCGCGGCGGGCGCCACCGGCGCCGGACCCGATGCCAAGGGCTTCGGCGATCTCGTGGTGCTGGTGAACCCGGCGTTCGAGGCGCTGCTCTACGCGTCATTGAGCGATGTCTCGACGGCGCGCGCCGCGTACGCGAAGAGCCAGCTCCCGGTGCTCGCGATCCTGACGTCCGAGAAGGACACCGCGACCGGGTTCTGGTTTCCGCTCGGGCGCTGGTTCTCGACCTGGTTCGAGCAGCATCGGAGCCAAATGCGCCTCGATCCCGTCACGGGCAAGCAGGAGCCGATCGGCGAGCGCTCCGCGGATATCCGCTCGGTCGGCCACTTCGATCCCTACAAGACCCACCACCTGCGCGCCGCGGCGAACACCAGCGCCGAGGAGGTCGAGAGGCGCACGCCCGAGCAGCGCGTGCACTCGGTGCTGAGCGCCGGGGCGGACTGGGAGGACGATGCGCCGGGCAGCCGCATCGCCTTTCCGGGCAGCGTGCTCGAGCGCACGCCCAACTCCGTGGGCCGTAACCCTTACCTCAACATCCGTGTCGACGGGGCGCTCATCCCGAGTCACGACGCGATCTGGGATCCGCGTGTAATGACTTTCCTGGGCCACCTGATCCTGGTCTCAGGTCAGAGCCGCGATCTCACCGAGCGCGGGGAGCAGCGCCGCCGGGCGCTCAAAGCACCTTAGCTAGCGGTGCCGCGGCCGGGCCCGCGACTGTCCTGGCACGAGATCGAGAACCAGCACCTGGTAGGGTTTGAGCGTCACCCGGGTCGGCTGGTCCACGCGCAGGTCAAGCGCGCTCCCCGGTGCGAACGCCGGCGTCGCTTGCCAGTGGAGTGGCTCGGTCGGCGGGAGCTCGAGCATCCGATCGAGCGCGAGCTCGAACGCCTGCGGCTGATCGGAGGGGTTACGCAGCGCAATCACCGCGCGCCCCGGCGCCCAGGAGGCCCAGCCGTACACTTCGCCGCGCGCCGGGTCGCCTCCCACCCAGTGACTGTCGCGCAGCACCGCCGCGCGCGCGCGTGCCCAGTTGGCGGCTTGCGCGAGCGTGTCCCAGTTGCGCTCGGTGAGGAGGTCGGGGGAGATGTAGAGCTCCTGCAGCCCCGTGCCGGAGGCGAAGTAGTCGTGCACCTCGTCGGCGAAGTCGCCGTACGGGTCGGTATCGAGCCCGTGGGCGTGGCGCGCGTAGATGATGCCGTGGAGCATGAGGGAATTCAGCGGAAAGAGCGGCCCCTGGCGCACGATCCCTCCATAGCTGTCGGCATCGCGGTAGGTGATCCAGCGCTGCCGGTTGCTGCCCGTGCCCGCGAAGCTGTGATCCTCGCCCCCGCGCCAGATGGAATCGGCGCTGCGCAGCCAGAACGGTGAGGGCCAGGTGTTGGTGGTGAGATTGATGAAGAGGTCTGGCTTCACCTGGCGCAGATCCCCGATGAGCGCGAGCGCGGCGGCGAAGTCACTGTCGAAGGCGCTCCCGGGCGTCACCTTGTCGGGGCTGCCGGTGCCGTCGAGCTTGAACTGGTTGACGCCGTCCTCGCGCAGCAGGCGCAGCGCCGCCGCGTGGAACAGCGCGTAGTACTTCGTCCCCGAGAGCGCGATCCCCTGCTCATCGACCTCGTAGCCGGCTTCCTGCGCTGCCGCGAGCCGCTCGCGCCGCGGTTTGCCGTAGCCGCCCCAGGGTGAGAGCCAGACGCCAACGCCGGCGCCGAGCGGCTCCGCCGCCTCGCGCAGTGGCGTGAAGCCGTGCGGGAAGCCGCTGTTGAACTGCCACAGATGCTGGGTGTCGTCCCAGCCGTCATCGAAGAGGAAGGAGTCCATGTGCACCTGGTGCGCGCGCACCAGCCGCTCGCCGAAAGTCCGGATGGCGTGCAGCGCGTCGGCTTCGGTGTAGGGCGTGAAATAGCCGATGTCGTACCAGGAGTTGTAATGCAGGAAGGTCCGAAACGGCGCCGCACGCTCGTTCTCGAGGTAGGCGGCGAAGCCGCGGCGCCGCTGCCCGTGCGGCAGCACCCCGAGCACCGCGGAATATGCCACCGGCACCCCGGCGCGCAGCGGCAGCACGCGCCGCAGCATCATGGTCGCCTGTCCGTCGACCACGTCGGCTTCCGCCATCGGATGCTCGAAGGCGAGGAAGGCGTTGCCGGCGATGAGCGGCGAACCCTGCGCGGTGCCCGCGACGAAGGCGCCCGGGAGGTCGAGGGAGACGAGCGTCACGCGCGCCAGATCGAGATCGGTGGCTGCCTCGAAGGTGAGCTCCTCGCGCACGTAGTTGGTGCCATCGCGCAGCGTCGCACGCCAGTGGACCTTGAGCCCGGTCGCGCCATCGCTGAGGTCGGCATCGAGCGCCTGACCCGGGCGGCGCTCCGCGGCACGCGCCGCTTCCGGGTGCCCGGCGATCGGGCTGCAGGCGGGAGGCGCGGCGAGGACGAAACGCGTTGCGCCGACCGCGGCACTCGCGCGCGGCGTCACGGTGAAGAGTTCGCCGGTCAGCGCGCGCGGCTCACGGGTGATGCCGTTGTCGAGCGCTGCCGGGAGCAGATGCTGGCCTGCGACCTGCACGGCGAAGCGCAGCGCCGCGTTATGCAGCGCAGCGCCCTGCGCGTCGCTCCGACACTCCACGGCCCCCGGATCGAGCGGCAGCCAGGGTGGTGGCAACTCGGCGGCGCCGGCCGCCGCGACAGCGAGTGCCGGCAGCACCGCAAGTAACATCGTGGCTCTCATGGGGCCGCGATTATAGGCGGCCCGATCTCTGCTAATCTCTGCAGTCCCTCAGGGGCAGAAGCGGAGGCGTCGTGCACTTTCTGCTCATCTACGATTTCGTACCGGATTACCTCGAGCGGCGGCCGGCGCACCGCTCCGAGCATCTGCGCCTTGCATGGGAAGCGCAGCGGCGCGGCGAGTTGGTGCTCGCCGGCGCGCTCGCCGAGCCCGCCGACGGCGCGATCCTGCTCTTTCAGGGCGAGAACGCCGGCGCCGCGCGCACCTTCGCCGAGCGCGACCCGTACGTCCGGACGGGGCTGGTGCGGCATTGGTCGGTGCGCCCCTGGACGACCGTCGTGGGAGCGATGGCCGCGACGCCGGTTCACCCGGTCAGCTGACGCAGGTCCCGAGGCATGGCTGCGGGTGTCGGCAGGCGTGGCGCGTTGCGGGCGGCGCTGTGCGCGCTGCTCGGCGCGCTCGCGGGCTCATGGTCGGCGCCCGCCGCGGAGCCAAAGCCTCTCACCGCCATCCTGATCGTCGCCCGCGCCGAGCTCCCCGATCCCACCTTCGCGCACTCGGTCGTCCTGGTGCTCAACAACCTGGGTCCCGCGCCGGCGGGCATCATCATCAACCACCCCACCGGGATTGCGGTGGCCGAGCTCTTTCCGCGGGAGAAGCGGCTCGCGCAGCTGCCGGACAAGCTCTACTTCGGCGGGCCGGTGGAGCTGAGCTCGGTGTGGTTCCTGGTGCGTGCCGCGCAGCCGCCGGACGGGGATGCCGTCAAGGCGTGCGAGGGGGTGTACCTGAGCGGCAGCCGCGATCTGCTGTTGAAGCTCCTCGCGCGCGCGCAGCCGATGGCGGGACTGAGGATCTTCGTCGGCCACTCGGGCTGGGGGCCGGGACAACTCGAGGCCGAGATCGCCCGCGGCGACTGGAAGCTCGAGCATGCCGGGGCGCAGGGCATCTTCGACCGTAAGTTCGAGCGCGCGTGGCCCGCGCCGCAGGAGCCGAAGGACGGCACCTGAGCTGCGGGCTCGCCGCGCAGCTGCGCCCCTGGACGTTTACTGCAGGAGTCCCGCCGCCACCGCCGCCATGGCCGTGACGCCCGTCTCGAGCGTCGGCTGCGGCAACGGCTCGAAGTGGCTGGTGTGGGGACCCGGCAGCTGCTTGCCCGCGGCTTGCGCGGCGGCGAGTTTCGGCGGGTCCATCGCCCCTAAGCGGAAGTACACCACCGGGATGATGCTTTGCTTGAGATCCGCGCTCATGCCGAACACGCCGACGTCCTCGCTCCCCATGACCCGATCGGCCGGGCGCACCCGCTCGGCGCCGAGCGCCTTGACGAGCAGATCGCTGACGCGCGCGGTGAGCGCGGGATCGTTGAACTGCACCGGCGTCGACTCGTTGTCGAGCACCGTTACGGTGGCGGCCTTCTCCGGCGGCAGGTTCGCGGCGACGGTGAGTCCCGCCGCCATCTGCTTCAGGCCATCGATGATCAGCTGGCGGCTCTTGTCGGAGTAGGAGCGCGTCGTCAGCTCGAGTTTCACTTCGTCCGGGATGATGTTGCGCTTGGTGCCGCCGTGGATGGCGCCGACCGTGACCACGGACGGATCCTGCGGATCCTCCTCGCGGCTCACGATGGTCTGGATCTGCGTGACGTAGTAGGCGGCGAGTGTCACCGGATCGCGCCCCAGCTGGGGCGCCGAGCCGTGGCCGCCGATCCCCCTGATCACGACGTCGATGGAGGTCGAGCTCGCCAACTGCGGCCCCGCGATGATGCCCACCTGGCCGGCCGCCAGCGTGTTGGTATCGTGCAGACCAATGATCATGTCGGGACGCCCGAAGCGCTCGTAGAGGTGATCGGCCAGCATGGCCTTGGCGCCGTCGATGGTTTCCTCCGACGGCTGGCCGATGATCATCACCGTGCCGTGCCAGCTGGCGCGCGTGGCGGCGAGTGCCCGCGCGCTGCCGAGCAGCACCGTCGTGTGCACGTCATGTCCGCAGGCGTGCATCACGCCGACGTCCTGGCCGCCCGCGTTCTTGGTCACGACGTGGCTCGCGTACGGGAGGCCGGTCTCCTCGATGATCGGCAACGCGTCCATATCGGCGCGGATCAGGAGTGTCTTGCCGGCGCCGTTCTTCAGGATCGCGACGACTCCAAAGGCCCGCGAGCCGTCGGGGTACACGCCGACGTGCTCGGTAACCGAGTAGCCCGCTGCGCGCAGGCCCTTGGCGAGAATCGCCGAGGTGCGTGCCTCGTGGTGCGAGAGCTCGGGATGCGCGTGAATGTCCTCGTAGGTCTCGAGGAGCGAAGCGCTCTGGCTCGCGACCGCGGGCGGCAGCGTTTGCGCCTGCAGCAGCGGCGCAAACAGCAGCGTGCAGCCGAGGGGGGCGAGAATCCTCACGGGCGGTGCTCCGATCTGCGCCTCAGGCGCCTTCGACGCTGAGCTCGACCGGCACGTTGTTGCGCGTGGCGTGCGAGTAGGGACAGATCCTCTCGTGTGCCTCGCGCGCATAGGCCTCGAGCTCGGCCTGCGGGAGCGATGTGTCCTTGACGTGCAACTTCACCGCGATCCCGAAGCCGCCGGCATCGCGCGGTCCGATCGACACGCTGCAGGTGACGGTCGCGTTCCTGGCGTTCTTCTTCTTCTGTACCGCGACGAAATCGAGCGCGCCGCCGAAGCAGGCCGCATAGCCGCAGGCGAACAGGTGCTCGGGCGTCGTGGTGTCGGGACGGCCGGGCCCGCCCATGGCCTTCGGCACCGACAGGTTGACCGATACCGAGTGATCCTCGGCCTCGGAGTGGCCGTTGCGGCCGCCGACGCAGGTGGCGACCGCCGTGAACAGGGGCTTGATGGTATCCATGGAATCCTCCCTTCGGCCTCAATGTTCCCATGACTCCGGGGGAATTCAAGGCGCAGCTGCAGAGCGCGGCCGCGGCCGTAGCCGTGGCGGCGCGATTCGCGACAAAGCGGCGCCGACCCCCATTCGTGAGGTAGGATCGACAAAAATCTGGGGATTCACATGACCCGGATCCATGTCGCAATTGCGGTCGTGGGCGATGCACGCAGCCGCCTCTACGAAGTGGCCACGCTCTGTCGTCGGCTCGGCTTCGGACATACCTCGACGAATACGGACGTCGGGGTCCTGAAGGGCCTGGCCGAGCTCGAGGATCTGCCGGCGCTGCGTGCCGTGCCGGGCGTGCTTGCCATCGAGATGGAGGAGTCGCGCAGTTCGCGCGGCTCACGCCGTTCGACGCCGGTCAGGATCCGCACGCCCGGCGCCCGCCGCGTGCGCCGCGCGGCCGGACGCACCGGGCAGTAGCGCGGCCTTACTCGCCGGCGATGGCGCGCGGCGCCACGGCATCGATCTGTACGTGATCGGTGCGCGAGGCTTTATCCCACGCCTGGAGCGTCAGCCCGTTGTGCTCGAGCAGCGCGCGGATCTCACCGGTGCGCCAGTCGAGGATCTGATCCAGCACCGGCACCATGACGCTGAAGGCGTTGTCGCTCAGCACGGTGCTGCGGGCGATGTGCGCGAGCTGCCGGTTGTCCGAGACCGCGATGGTGAAGCCGTCGTGGTTGTTGACGTGCAGCATCACGTGCACGTCCGAGTTCCCGTCGCCCACGTAGATGACGCGATCGGCGGGCACCGCGAGCCGCCGCTGGAGCTCCTCGATCACCGCGACCTTGCCGTAGCCGGCCGGCACGCGGCGGATCGCCTGCACCTCACCCGAGCTCGGATCGAACTTGAGCTCGGTGCCGTAGATGTGATCGGGTGCGACGATACCATCGAGCGCGGACACCACGATCTCGCGCGGCGCGGCCGAGATCACGTAGAAGGAGAACTTGAGTCCCACCAGCCCCTGCTGGAGGAATCTCACCAGTGCCGGAATGTCGCTCTTCAGGCGCACGCGCTTGCCGGTCTCGATCAGGTGCTCGAGCCGCACGCCGCGGAAATCCGGATCGTGGCGGATGAGGTAGGCGAGCTCGCCGCCCTGCTGCACGAGATTCGTGTGCGCGAGTCCCGTGACCCGCTCGTCGTAGTCCGTGACGCCGAGCAGGCTGCTCAGCACCATTCCTGAGTCGTTGAAGCTCAGCGTCTGATCGAAATCCGACGCGAGCAGATAATGTCTTGCCATGTTCCCGTCCGCCGACACTGATGTTTCCCCTCAGGACCGAAGTGGACTCGCGTGCACGCCAAGGATTCCGTTGCAGGAGCCGTGCCAGACTACCGGGAGCCTCGCGCCGGCGCCTCTCCTGAGGCGGCAGACCGCGCCGACGCCCGCTCGCGGAGCGCGCGTCGCCCCGCGCGCACGTCCTTGGTGCACGCGCATGGTTGCAGACTTCCACGACGATGAGGTTACGGGAATTGACGGCCGCCCGCGGCAGGGACTATAAGTAATATACAAGTATAAACTTGTATGTAAGGGGAGACTCCCATGTGGCTCATCATTGGCCTGTTCGCCGTCGCCGCCGTCGTCGGTCTCACCATGGCGATCGCGGCCTTCCAGGGTAAATTCCCGCCCGTGCCGAGCGCGATCCTGCACGGCGTGTTCGCGGCGACCGCACTCGTACTGCTGCTCATGGCGGTGCTGGTGAAGGGTGCGGGCGGCGCGGCGCTCTGGGCGCTCGGATGCTTCCTGATCGCCGCCGTCGGAGGCTTCACGCTCGCCTTCGGCTTCCACGCCCGCAAGAAACCGCTCCCGCCCGCCTTCGTCGCCGGTCATGCGCTGATCGCCGTGGTGGGCTTTCTGCTCCTGCTGGCGGGCGCGCTGAAGCTTATCTAGCAGCGCCACGCATGCCGCGCTCCGCGTTCCTCCACCCGGTGCATCCGATGCTGGTGCATTTCCCCATCGCCTTCTGGCTCGGCGCCTCGGGCGCCGACCTCATCGCCTGGCGGACCGGGAACCTGGCGTGGTGGACGGTCAGCCACCACGCCATCGTCGCCGGGCTCGTCATGGGGACGCTCGCGCTGCTGGCGGGGGGAGTCGAGCTCGCACGGCGCCGGCTGCCCGCCCCAGCCTGGCGCTGGGCGGGCGCGCACGCGGGGCTCATGAGCACGGCGCTCCTGTGCTTCCTCGTGAGTCTCTCCTGGCGTGGCGCCACGCCGCCGCCCGCATCCGCGGTGTGGGTCGCGCTCCTTGGCTCGGCGCTGCTCCTCATCGGGGGCTTCTGCGGCGGGACGCTGGTGTACGGCTATGGAGTGGGGGTGGCGTGGCGCGCGGCAAGAGACGAGTAGCGCCGCGGCGCGCGCGCCGGGCAGCCGCGCCTGCAGTGGGCGCGGCCATCGCGCCCAGCGCGGCGCCCGCGGTTCTCGAGGCGCTGAAGCGCTCGGGCGCACTCACCATCCGCGAGCTCGCCGCGCAGCTTCACATCAGCTACGAGGCAGTGCGGCAGCAGCTGCGCGAGCTCGGCCAGGCGGGCTGGGTTACGGCGGACCCCGCACCGCTCGCCGCAGCTCCCGGCCGCAGACGCGGGCCCGCCTCGCGGCAGTACCGCCTGAGCGCCGCCGCCGAGCATCTTTTTCCGAAACAGTACGACGAGCTGTCCGTAGAGCTCGTGCAGCGCGCGCTCGAGGAGTTCGGCGGCGCCGGGGTCGTCGCCATGCTCGCGCGCATGACGCAGGCGCGGGTGGCGCGCTGGGCACCCCGGCTCAGGGGCCTCGGCGTGAAGGAAAGGCTCAAAGCCCTGAGCGCCCTCTACGGGGATCGGGACGCCTGGATGCAGGTCCAATGGCGCGACGGTGCCCCGGCCCTGATCGAGCGCAACTGCCCCTTCCTCAATGTCGCCACCGCTCACCCGGCGATCTGCAGCGTCTCGGTCAACACCCTGAGTCAGCTCCTTGGCTGCAAGGTGGTGCGCGAGCAGCGCTTCCAGGCGGGCGATGGCCGCTGCGTGTTCCGCGTGCGGCTCGATGAGCCCCGGCCTGCCGGGGCGGCCTTTGCGCTCGAGACCTGACGGGCGCGCCGCGAGAAACTATTTCTCCTGCCTGTTCAGCGGCTTAGCATCCGGCGGCGAGTCTTCCCGCTCCGGGCGTCAATTTTTTCGCATCTCATTCGTCGTACTTCTGAAGGCGCGTGCTCACTGCCGCGGCCACCTCAGAAGAGGAGACCTGACATGCGCGTCATGGTGATCGTGAAGGCCACTCCCGACTCCGAAGCTGGCGTGCTGCCGAGCGAGGAACTCCTGAGCGAAATGGGCAAGTTCAACGAGGAGCTGGTGAAAGCCGGCGTACTGCTCGCCGCCGAGGGGCTGCAGTCGAGCGCCCGGGGCGTGCGGGTGCGCTTCGGCGGCGGCAAAAGCACCGTCATCGACGGACCCTTCACCGAGACCAGGGAGCTGATCGCGGGCTTCTGGCTCTGGCAGGTGCGCTCCTTCGAGGAGGCCGTCGAGTGGATCCGCCGCTCGCCGTTCGCCAAGAGCAACGAGGAGATCGAGATCCGTCGTGTGTTCGAGGCCGAGGATTTCGGACCGGGGCTTGCCCCGGAGCTGCGCGCGCGGCGCCAGGGCCTCGAGCGCGTCCCGCGTGGCTGAGGCCTCGTCCAGGCGAGGCCCGGTTGCGACGGTCTGAAGGTGTATCTCGCTTGCGCAGTCCGGCTCGCGATGCTGTCATCGGGAGCCATGCAGGACGTGGATGTCGGGCGCACCATCGATGCGGTCTGGAGGATCGAGTCGGCGAAGCTGATCGCCGCGCTCGCGCGGCTGACGCGCGACGTGGGGCAGGCGGAGGAGCTCGCGCAGGATGCGCTGGTCACCGCGCTCGAACAGTGGCCGCGCAACGGCATCCCGGACAACCCCGCGGCCTGGCTCATGACCACCGCGCGCAACCGCGCGTTCGATCTGCTGCGCCGCCGCCGCATGCTCGAGCGCAAGCACGAGACCTTGAGCGCTGATGCCCGCATGGACGAGGAGGAGACTCATATGAGCGTCGAGGCCGCGGCGGACGATGAGATCGGCGATGACCTGTTGCGCCTCATCTTCATCGCCTGTCATCCGCTGCTCGCTACCGAAGCGCGCACGGCACTGACGCTGCGGCTGTTGGGCGGTCTCACCACCGCCGAGATCGCGCGCGCCTTCCTCGTCCCCGAGTCCACGGTCGCGCAGCGCATCGTGCGCGCCAAGCGCGCGCTCGCCGAAGCCGCCGTGCCGTTCGAGATTCCGCGGGGCGAGGAGCTGCGCCGCCGCCTGGGGTCGGTGCTGGAGGTGATCTATCTCATTTTCAACGAGGGCTACGCGGCCACTGCGGGCTCGGACTGGATGCGGCCGGCTCTGTGCGAGGAGGCGCTGCGCATCGGGCGTATTCTCGCGGAACTCGCGCCGCGCGAGAGTGAGGTCCACGGGCTCGTCGCGCTCATGGAGATCCAGGCCTCGCGCATCCGCGCGCGCACCGGGCCTCATGGGGAGCCGGTGCTGCTGCTCGAGCAGAACCGCGCGGCCTGGGATCGCGTCCTGATCCACCGGGGATTGATCGCGCTCGGCCGCGGTGAGGCGCTCGGCGAAACCCGCGGGCCCTACCTGCTGCAGGCGGCGATCGCCGCGTGTCATGGGCGCGCCGTGACGCCCGCGGACACCGACTGGGTATACATCACCGCGCTTTACGATGAGCTGGTGCGGCTCGTGCCGACGCCGGTAGTGGAGTTGAATCGCGCCGTTGCCGTGGCGATGGCCTACGGGCCGGCCGCCGGCCTCGAGCTCGCCGACCAGCTCTCGGCCGAAGGCGCGCTCGAGTCCTATCATCTGCTGCCGAGCGTGCGCGGCGACCTGCTCGCCAAGCTCGGCCGTTATACGGAAGCGCGCGGGGAGTTCGAGCGTGCCGCGCTCCTCACCCGCAACGCCCGCGAGAGCCGCCTGCTGCTGGACCGCGCCGCGGCCTGCGTGCGGGCGTAGGAGTCTGACGGATGGCGTACCTGCTGCTGATCATCGAGCCCACCGGACAGCGGCACGCGCGCGGCGTCGAGGCCGGACGCGCGGCTTACGACGCCATGGTGCGCTACGCCGAGAGCCTCAAGGGCCGCGGGGTCCTCATCGGCATGAGCTCGCTGAAGTCCGACGGCGTGCGGCTCGTCCCGAACGGCGGCGGGCGTGCCGTGGTCGACGGACCTTTCACCGAGGCCAAGGAGCTCGTGGGCGGCTACTTCCTGCTCGACGTGGCGACGCGGGAGCAGGCGCTCGCTCTCGCCGCCGAGTGTCCCGCGGCCGAATGGGCCGCGGTCGAGGTGCGGGAAACCGGACCCTGCTACGAGTGAGGCCCGCGCCGGGACTTACGTCCCGGCTACTCGTCCTCGCCGATCGGCATCCCGGGCGGCGCCTCGATGGGCTCGGCGGGCGCGAACTTCGCCGGATCGTTGAGGTAGAGGTCGATGCGATGGGCGAGGTAAGCGTCCGTCGCCGAGCGTGAGTCGGCGCGCCGGCGGATCTCGACGAGCTTCGCCTGCGTGACGGCCCGCACTTCGCTCGCAGCGCTCTTATCCGCCGCGAGCGTCAGCAGCGCTTCCACGGTGCGTACGTACACCGCGCGCTGGACCGCCTGCACGAGTCCCGTGCCATGGGGCGCCGTGCCCGTGGTGGCGAGCGCGCCGTCGATCACCGCCTCGAGCGTCAGATTTTTATTCTCCCGCGCGCCGTACTCGACCAGCCGCGCCGCGCGCTGCGGGGTGAAGAGCGCGCCGAGCGTCAGGTCCGCGGCGCATTCGGCGGCCGCGATGGGATCGAACGCCGGCTGGGTTCTGGACGGGAACGACTCGCGCGTCGCCGGCAGTCCCGGCGGCCGCGGCGGCAGGGCCTTGAGCAACGACTCGGGCAGTGTGAGGAACTCCGGCGAGAGCGTCTTCAGCACCGCGGTCAGGGCGCGCTGCTGCACCTCGGCGCTGACGATCGTCGGTCCCGGCGCCCCGTCACCGCGCAGCTGGTAGCGGTAGTCGAGGCCGCCGATCTCGGTGACCGCCGCGTCCACCTGGTAGCGCTGCAGCAGGTAGAGCGGTACCAGGGCGTCCTCGAGCTGCGCCACCGGCGCCCCGGGGCGGATGGCGTTCTCACCGAAGCGCGCGAGCCCGGCGGCGCGCACCGTCAGCACGCGCTCGAGCTCGACGGCAGGATCGGCGCCGTTGTCCCACATGTGCGCGTAGGGGTGGGCGCTGCTCACCGCGCGGGCATCCGCATCCGTGATGAAGACCAGGCCGCTCCTGGCCGAGTCGCGCAGGATCCGCTCGAGCCCGGCGGCTTCCTCCGCGGGGCTCGCGAACTGGCGGTAGCCGTAGTTGATGCTGACCTTGTCCCAGTCGCCGATGTTCGCCGCGTACGCCTGCGAGAGGTCGGGGGCACCGGTGCGGTCGAGCGTGATCCAGGGATGCGGGTAGTCCATCACCGACACCGACTGGGCGGGTGTGTGCGGATACGCGCTCGCGGCGAAGTTGTGGGCGAGTCCGAGCGTGTGGCCGACCTCGTGCGCCGCGAGCAGGCGCAGCCGCGCCAGCACCATCTCCGCCATCGGGTCGTGTTGGGTCGTTGCCGCGCCGCCCGGGACGTAAGGCGCGAGCAGCGCCTCGGCGATGAGGTAATCCTGGCGGCCGCGCAGTGACCCGAGCGTTACGTTGCCCTTGATGATCTCGCCGGTGCGCGGGTCCGATACCGGGAAGCCGTACGACCAGCCGCGCGTGTAGCGATGCACCCATTGGACGATGTTGTAACGATCGTCCATCGGATCCGCGCCTTCGGGCAGCAGCTCCACCTGGAAGGTGCCCGGCGCCCAGCCGGCCGCCTGGAAGGCCTGATCCCACCAGCGCGCACCTTCGAGCAGCGCCGAGCGGATCGGCTCGGGTGCGCCGCGATCGACGTAGTAGCGGATCGGCGCGAGCGGCTTGCAGCTCGCGCTGCACGCCGGATCCTCCTTGATGAGCCGGTGGCGCACGATCAGCTGCTGGTCGAGGGACGCGCCGAGCGGCGCGGTGTAGTCGCGGTAGGTGAGATCGAAATACCCGGCGCGCGGGTCGAAGCGCCTTGGTGCGAAGCCCGGGCCCGGGAGCTCGACGAAGGCCTGATGCTCGCGCACGGTGAGTGCGTGCGCATCGGGCGTCACGTCATCGACGAGATGGCTCTTGGCAATCGAGTCGGTGGCGAAGGTGAGGATCGCCTCCACCTCGACGTTCCTCTGGAACGCCGCGGTGCCCTCGAGCGCGATGGCCGAGCGCGCCGGATCGAGCTTGTAGCTGTCCTGTTTACTGCGCGCCAGTGTCTCGGCGATGTTGTGCGCATCGCGCACGAAGAAGTCCGTGGCATCGACCAGCACCGCGGCGGCCTTGCCGCCGCTCGCGCCATCCTCCGCCTCGACCTTGAAGCCCGCGAGCACCGACTCGGCGAAGGACTGCGTGACCGCGAGCTGCTCGGGCGCGGAGCCCGCGACGCTGCGGAAGTCCTGGTTCGGCTGCACCAGCAGCACCTTCGGTCCGATACGTTCGAAGCGCACGATGCGGGCGCGTGAGACCTGGCCGCGATCGAGTCCGAGATCGTTCGAGCCGACGCCGTAGGGGAGCGACTGCAGGTAGAGGAGGTCGGTGTCGAGGTGCGGGATCTCCAGATAGAGCTTGCCGCTCTTCTCATCCCAGTGCAGCGTCAGGAGCCCCGGCATGTGACGCATCGCCGCCGTGCGCGCGGCGATGGTTGCGGGGTGCTCGGGCGCTTTCGCGGCGGCGGCCGGGGCGTCCGCGGACCACGCCGCAGTGGTGCAGGCGGCGAGGGCCGCCATCGTCACCAGGGATCTCAGGTCGCGCGTGCGCATGTTGTTCTGGCGTTCGAGGGGCGGAGCGCGATTGGAGCATATCGGGTGCACGCTGGACAGGCGCCCACCCGATTCGGCGCGCGCGCAGGTCACCGCAGCGCGGCGACCGCGGTTCTCACATCTGCGGCGCCCAGGAGCTGCACCAGCCCGCGGCCTTCACGGCCTTGCCGGGGAAAATCTGGCACGGGCCCTGGGTCGAGCCGTCGGGCCCCTGGTAGAGCGCGCAGTTGGCGCAGTGGCTGCCGGGGGCGGCGCCGCTCGCCCTGGCGGCATCCTCGACGTACTTCACGGCCTGCGCTTCGGCCGAGCCCGCATCGAGAAGCGGCGGGGCGGGCGCGGCATCGGCCGCGCGCGCGCGCGCGGCGGCGAGCACCGTGAACGGCACGGCGAGTGCCAGTCGCTCGAGGAATCGGCGGCGGGCGGGCGAGCGCAGAAGTCTAGCTCGACGCCTGGGCCTGGGCCGCGTAGGTCTCCATCATGAGGCCGGTGCCGCCGCGCGAGACGTGCGCGACGACTGCGATGCGCCGATGCAGTTTGATGATGGTGCCCAGGTTGATGGCGAAGGAGAGCACGACCTGCTGTCCCTTGCGAAGACCCAGATTACTCGTCTCGATGAACACGCCCGTCGCGCTCAAATTGACCGCCTTGCACAGTTTGCGGCGGCCGCCGGGCACGGTGATGTACACGATGGTCCGTGCGCGGTGGCGCGTGTGCAGGCGACGTTCTGCGGAATCGTTCATCTCGATCTTGTTCTCTCAGCGCGGGCCGTCAGGTCCTTTCGCGACCCGCGTCACAATTATGCTCCGGCACATGCGGGGTACTGCACCTGAGTGAACTTAATTTTGCCACTTCGCTGCAACGATGCGGCGTCAAAAACCCGTCCCGGCGGGGTCCATCCCACCCCGAGTGCTGCAAAAACCGAGCCGCCAACGGGGCCGCCGCCTCAAGTCTCGCGTAAAAACCGGCCGATCTCGGCCCCGAAGGTCTCGAGGTCGACGAGAAAGGCATCGTGCCCCTCGATGCAGGCGAGGGGGGCGAAGCGGGTGGCGACGCCCCCCGCCGCAAGCGCCTCGGCAATGGCCTGCTGCTCGGTCACCGAGAAGAGGAGATCGGTCTGCACCCCGATCACCAGCGCCCGGCTCAAGCCCGAGCGCCGGAAGAGGGCGACCGGGTCCCCGTGGGCGGCGAGCTCGAAACGGTCCATGGCGCGGGAGATATAGAGATAACAGTTCGCGTCGAATACGTTCGTCCAGCGCAGCGCTAAGGATTCCAGGTAGCCCTGCACCGCGAACTCGGACGCAAAAGGGTCCTTCGACTCCATGTCGGCGCGGATGGGGGCGCGCCCGAAGCGCTGCTGCCACTCGGCGGCCGAGCGGTAGGTGACGGTGCCGAGCTTGCGGGCGATGCGTTGCCCGGTGAGCGGTGGCCTGTCGGCGGCATAGTGGCCGCCCTTCCAGTCCGGGTCCTTGGTGATGGCCTCCCGCTGGATGGAGCGCAGCGCGATCGCAAAGGGTGCCGCCGCCATGGTGCCCGAGATGCCGACCAGGCGCCGGGCGGAACCGGGGAACATGGCCGCATAGGCGAGCACCACCATGCCGCCGAGTGAGGGCCCCATGACGGTATCGAGCCGCTCGATGCCAAGGCTGCGCACCGTCTCGTAGCCGGCACGGGCGATATCCTCGACCGAGAGGTCGGGGAAGGTGAGACGGTAGGGCTTGCCGGTGGCCGGATCGGGTGAGGCGGGGCCGGAGGAGCCGAAGCAGCTGCCGAGCGAGTTCACGCAGATGACGAAGTAGCGCCCGGTGTCGAGCGCGAGCTTCGGGCCCACCATGCCCTGCCACCAGCCCTCTGAGGTGTCGCGCTCGGAGGAGGCCGCGTGCGCCGGGGGCGAGAGCCCCGTGAAAAGGAGCAGCGCGTTGTCGCGCGCCGCGTTCAGTGTCCCCCAGGTCTCATAGGCGATACGCCCCCCGTGCAGCACGCCCCCGCGCCACATCGGAAAGGGATCGGACAGCTTCGCGAACGCGCGCGCGTCCATGGCCATGAGCTCTAAGGCTCCGGATCGCTCCCCTCGGCGATCCCTTCGAAGAGGATCGTCGAGAGATAGCGCTCGCCGGTGTCCGGGAGCATGGCGAGGATGGCGGCGCCCTGCGGCGCCTCGGCGGCGATCTTGAGTGCCGCGGCGAAGGTGGCGCCGGAGGAGATTCCGCAGAAGATCCCCTCGCGGCCCGCAAGCTCACGGGCCGACTGCACCGCCTCGGCATCCGTCACGGTCACGATGCGGTGGGCGACGTCGCGCTTGAGAACCTCAGGCAGGAAGTCCGGCGTCCAGCCCTGGATCTTGTGAGGCGCCCAGGGCTTGCCCGCCAGCAGCGACGCCCCCGCCGGCTCGCAGGCGATGATCTGCACTTCGGGGCGCGCGAGGCGGATCATCTGGCCGGCGCCGGTGAGCGTGCCGCCCGTGCCCCAGCCGGTGACGAAGTAATCGAGCCGCCGGCCGGCGAAATCCTGCAGGATCTCCGGTCCCGTGGTGCTGCGGTGGTAGGCTGGGTTCGCCTCGTTCTCGAACTGCCGCGCCAGGAACCAGCCGTGCTTCTGCGCGAGCTCGGCGGCCTTCCTCACCATGCCGGAGCCGCGCTCGGCGGCCGTGGTCAGGATCACCCGCGCGCCGAGCATGCGCATCAGACGCCGGCGCTCGACGGAGAAGGTCTCGGACATGATGGCGACGAAGGGGTAGCCCTTGGCGGCGCACACCATGGCGAGCGCGATGCCGGTGTTGCCCGAGGTCGCCTCCACCACCGTCTGGCCCGGCTTGATCGTGCCGCGGCGCTCGGCATCCTCGATGATGGCGATGGCGAGGCGGTCCTTGACCGAGCCGAGCGGGTTGAAGAACTCGCATTTCACGTACAGCGTGACGTGCTTCGGTGCGAGCCTGTTAATGCGGACAATGGGGGTCTTGCCGATGGTGCCGAGGATGCTTTCGTAGATCATGTGGTCTTTCTACCCGCCTGCGAGTTGGGCCGGCAAAGGATACCGGGACATCTGCTTAGGAGCCTGCGTTATGAGCCGCCGGGCGGGGGAGCCGTTCCGTCATGAGCCCTGACCCGATCGTTCCGGGGGCAGTGCGCCTGCAGAAGCTCCTGGCCGAGGCGGGCCACGGGTCCCGCCGCACGGTCGAGGACTGGATCCGGGCCGGCCGGGTCACGGTCGGGGGACGCAAGGCCAGGCTCGGCGACCGGGCCCAGCCTTCGGACGACGTGCGCCTCGACGGCAAGCGCTTAGGGCTCAAAGCCCCCGACGCCTCCCCCCACGAGCTACTCCTTTATTACAAGCCGCTCGGTGAGGTGACCAGCCGCAGCGACCCGGAGGGTCGACCGACGGTCTTTGAGCGGCTGCCGCCGCCGCGCCGCGGCCGCTGGATCAACGTCGGGAGGCTGGACGTCAACACGACCGGGCTCCTGCTCCTCACCACCGACGGCAAGCTGGCCCACCGCCTCATGCACCCCTCGGGGGGGGTCGAGCGGGAATACCTGGTCCGGGTCCGGGGCCGCCCGTCCGCAGAGGTGCTCGGGCGGCTCCTCCTCGGGGTCGCGCTGGAAGACGGCCCGGCCAGCTTCGGCCGGATCGAGGGGAGTGACAGTACTTACCGCGTGGTGCTGACCGAGGGCCGCAACCGCGAGGTCCGCCGGCTCTGGGAGGCGGTCGGGCACGAGGTGAGCCGCCTCAAGCGCATCCGGTACGGTCCGGTCGAGCTCCCGCAGGACATGAAGGCGGGCGAAACCCGCCGCGGGACCCCCAAACTCCTGGAGAAGCTCGCCGGGGCGGTCCGAGTCTAGCCCTTAGGAGGTAGGGCAAGCCCCTAAAGTACCTAGCAAATATCGCGCCAAAGCGATTGACACCCGGGGCCTCCAAAATCAAAATACGCGGCTCGTTTTGCGGAGGGGTACCCAAGCGGCCAACGGGAGCAGACTGTAAATCTGCCGGCTTACGCCTTCGAAGGTTCGAATCCTTCCCCCTCCACCAGATGAATGGAGTGGGAAGCGACGCACTCGCGGGTCGGTAGCCGACGGATGGGACGCCATCAGCAGCGGGTGTAGTTCAATGGTAGAACCTCAGCCTTCCAAGCTGATGACGTGGGTTCGATTCCCACTACCCGCTCCGGCTTGGTCTGCGCGTCGACATCTGAGCACCGAGCCCATGTAGCTCAGTTGGTAGAGCACGTCCTTGGTAAGGACGAGGTCACCGGTTCAATCCCGGTCGTGGGCTCCAGTCGACTGGGTGCGAGAGTGTCAGGTTTTTCGAGTTAGGAACTTCCATGTCCAAAGAGAAATTCGAGCGCAACAAGCCGCACGTGAACGTGGGGACGATTGGTCACGTGGACCACGGCAAGACGACGTTGACGGCGGCGTTGACGAAGGTGATGGCCGAGACGAACGGCGGACAGTTTGTGGCGTACGACCAGATCGACAAGGCGCCTGAAGAGAAGGCGCGCGGCATTACGATTTCGACGGCGCACGTGGAGTACCAGAGCGCCAAGCGCCACTACGCGCACGTGGATTGCCCGGGACACGCCGACTACGTGAAGAACATGATCACGGGGGCGGCGCAGATGGACGGGGCGATTCTGGTGGTGTCGGCGGCGGATGGCCCGATGCCCCAGACCCGCGAGCACATTCTGCTCGCGCGCCAGGTGGGCGTGCCGTACATCGTGGTGTACATGAACAAGGCCGACATGGTGGACGACAAGGAGCTGCTGGAGCTCGTTGAGATGGAAGTGCGCGAGCTCCTGTCGGTGTACAAGTTCCCCGGCGACAAGACCCCGATCGTGATTGGGTCGGCGCTGAAGGCGCTCGAGGGGGACAAGGGTGAGCTGGGTGTGCCCTCGGTGGTGAAGCTGGTGGAGGAGATGGACAACTACATCCCGATCCCCAAGCGCGAGGTCGACAAGCCCTTCCTGATGCCGGTGGAGGACGTGTTCTCGATCTCCGGCCGCGGCACGGTGGTCACGGGACGTATTGAGCGCGGCATTGTGCGCGTCAACGACGAGGTGGAGATCGTTGGCATCCGTCCGACGCTGAAGACGGTGTGCACGGGCGTGGAGATGTTCCGCAAGCTCCTCGATGAGGGCCAGGCGGGGGACAACGTCGGGGTATTGCTGCGTGGCACGAAGCGTGAGGAAGTCGAGCGCGGCCAGGTGCTGGCCAAGCCCGGCAGCATCACGCCGCACACGCACTTTGAGTGCGAGGTGTACGTGCTGACGAAGGAAGAGGGTGGCCGGCACACGCCGTTTTTCAAGGGCTACCGGCCGCAGTTTTACTTCCGCACGACGGATGTGACCGGGACGATCGAGCTGCCCGCGGGGGTGGAGATGGTCATGCCCGGAGACAACATCAAGATGACGATCGAGTTGATCAACCCGATTGCGATGGACCAGGGGCTGCGCTTTGCGATCCGCGAGGGCGGCAAGACCGTCGGCGCCGGCGTCGTGGCGAAGATCCTGAAGTAAGAGGTGCCTGAGATTGTGGTGCAGCCGGCAAAAATCACGCTTTTTGCCGGCGGCCGACGGAGTGATGTCCGATGAAATCGCCGCAGGCGATTTCATCCAGATTAAGTAGGCCAGTAGCTCAATTGGCAGAGCGGCGGTCTCCAAAACCGCAGGTTGGGGGTTCGATTCCCTCCTGGCCTGCCACGGACCTGGAATGACAGACGAGATCAAAGTTCAGGACGCGGGTACCGCGGACAAGGTGAAGCTCTACGCGGCGATCGCGATCGTGATCGCGGGCGTCGCGGGCTATTACTACCTGGCGAGCCAGCCGACGTGGATGCGCTGGCTGCCGGTGCTCGCGAGCTTAGGCGTCGCGGGCGTGGTGGTGGCGTTCTCGGTTTATGGCCGGGCGCTGCGCGAGTTCGTGACGCTGGCGCGGGTCGAGCTGCGCAAGATCGTCTGGCCGGCGCGCAATGAGACGCTGATGACCACTGCGGTGGTGTTCGGCTTCGTGATCGTGTTTGGACTGTTTTTCTGGGCGCTCGATCTGGTGCTTGCTTGGGCCACGAAGACGCTGACTGGGCAGGGGGGCTGATCGTGCCGCTGAGATGGTATGTGGTGCATGCGTATTCGAACTTCGAGCACCGGGTGGCCGAGTCGCTCAAGGACCGCATTACGCGCGCCGGCTTGAACGAGCGCTTCGGCGAGATCCTCGTGCCGACCGAGGAAGTAGTCGAGATGCGCGACGGCCAGAAGAGGAAGAGCGAGCGCAAGTTCTACCCCGGCTACGTGCTGGTGCAGATGGAGATGGACGAGGAGACCTGGCACCTGGTGCGCGACGTGCCCAAGGTCCTCGGCTTCATCGGTGGCACGCCGGAGAAACCGGCGGCGATCACCGACAAGGAAGCGAACCAGATCCTGCGCCGCGTGGAAGAGGGCGTCGACAAGCCGCGGCCGAAGGTGCTGTTCGAGCCGGGCGAGGTGGTGCGCGTGGTGGACGGGCCGTTCAACGACTTCAACGGCGTCGTCGAGAGCGTGAACTACGAGAAGAACCGCCTGCAGGTGGCGGTGCAGATTCTTGGGCGCTCGACGCCCGTGGAGCTGGATTTCTCCCAGGTGGAGAAAGCCTGAGTTTTTTGAAGGTGCGGCGCGAGCCGCGTGTTCTCAACCTTGAATCCTTAATCAAGGGAGCCTCACGGCGCTGGAACCTTGAGGAGAGGTAGCGATGGCCAAGAAAGTACAGGGTTACATCAAGCTGCAGGTGCCCGCGGGCTCTGCCAACCCCTCGCCCCCTATCGGGCCGGCGCTGGGTCAGCAGGGCGTCAACATCATGGAGTTCTGCAAGCAGTTCAATGCGCAGACCCAGAAGATGGAGAAGGGCCTGCCGATTCCGGTGGTGATCACGGTCTATACGGACCGCAGCTTCACCTTCGTGATGAAGACGCCGCCGGCGGCGGTACTGATCGCCAAGGCGATCGGTATTGAAAAAGGCTCCGGCACCCCCAATACCGCCAAGGTCGGCAAGATCTCGCGGGCGCAGCTGGAAGAGATCGCCAAGCTGAAGCAGCCCGATCTCACCGCGGCGGACCTGGACGCTGCGGTGCGTACCATTGCGGGCTCGGCCCGCAGCATGGGCGTCGACGTCGAAGGAGTGAAGTAACCATGGCCGTCTCGAAGAAAGTGAAGGCCTGGCAGGACAAGATCACTCCGGGCAAGGCGTATCCGGTCGAAGAGGCGCTCAAGCTGGTGAAGGAATTCGCCACCGCCAAGTTCGCCGAGGCCGTCGATGCGGCCGTGAATTTAGGGATCGATGCCAGCAAGTCCGATCAGCAGGTGCGCGGCTCGACGGTGATGCCGCACGGCACCGGCAAGACGGTGCGCGTGGCGGTGTTCACCTCCGGCAAGAACCAGGAGGTGGCCAAGGCCGCCGGCGCCGACATCGTCGGACTGGAAGACCTCGCCGCCCAGGTGAAGGCGGGCGAGATCAACTTCGATCGCGTGATCGCCTCTCCGGATGCCATGCGCGTCGTCGGCCAGCTGGGCCAGATCCTGGGACCCCGCGGCCTCATGCCGAACCCCAAGGTCGGCACGGTGACGCCGGATGTTGCGACCGCGGTGAAGAATGCCAAGTCGGGTCAGGTGACCTACCGGGTCGACAAGGCCGGCATCGTGCATTGCACGATCGGCAAGGCGAATTTCGAGGTCAACGCGCTGAAGGAAAACCTCCACGCGTTGATCGCGGACCTGCAGAAGAGCAAACCCGCTTCTTCCAAGGGTGTGTATCTGAAGCGCGTGACGCTGTCCTCGACGATGGGGCCGGGCGTGCGCGTGGATCAAGGGAGTCTTTAGTTTGATGGACGGGGTTGCGCGTGAGCGCAGCCCCGTGGGTCCTGCGCGCAGCGCATGACAACTATTTGGTGCGGGCCGGCGCGCGTCAAGGCGCCGGCCATCATCGAAGACCGCAGGCGAGGGACGGACCGGTGGGCCTCAATGGCCCGAAGGTTCCGCGGCCCTCTTAATGGACCGCCTGCGCAGATGGTGAACCGCTCGATGCATCGAGGAACTCCTCGAGGCGTGGAGGTCACCGTCACAAGGGTGAAGCAGTGCAGCGGACGCACGGCTTCGAAGTGATCTTCAGGCGATGAGGAGAGATGAATGGCACTCAACCTGGAAGACAAGAAGGCGCTCGTAGCGGAAGTGGCCGCTGTGGCTCAAAAAGCCCAGTCGGTCGTGGCCGCCGAGTACCGCGGGCTGACGGTCGGACAGATGACCGAGCTGCGCGCCAAGGCGAGAAAGCAGGGCGTGTACATGCGTGTCGTAAAGAACACGCTGGCACGCAAGGCGCTCGCCGGCACGTCGTTCGAGTCCGTAGGACCGAAGCTCAAGGGGCCTCTCGTACTCGCTTTCTCGAAGGACGATCCGGGCGCGGCTGCGCGCGTGGTGAAGGACTTCGCCAAGGCGAACGAGAAGCTCGTGGCGACTCTCGTGTCGCTCGGCGGGCGGGTACTGCCCGGCGGCGATCTCGAGAAGGTGGCGAGTCTGCCGACTCGCGCGCAGGCGTTGTCGATGCTGCTCGGCGTGCTGAAGGCGCCGATCACCAAGCTGGCGGGCACGCTCGCCGCACCGGCATCGAAGCTCGCCCGCACCGTCGCCGCGGTTCGCGACCAGAAACAGGCCGCGAGCGCTTAACTGTTACCGACACTAATTTTCTTTGGAGACTGAAATGGCTGCCAACAAAGACGAAATCCTCGATGCAATTTCCAAGATGACTCTTCTCGAGGTCATGGAACTCGTTTCCGACATGGAGAAGAAGTTCGGCGTCACCGCCGCCGCCCCCGTAGCCGTTGCCGCGGCCCCGGGCGCCGGCGCCGCCGCGGCCGCCCCGGCCGAGGAGCAGACCGAGTTCACCGTGACTCTGAAGGAGTACCCGGCGGACAAGAAGGTCACCGTGATCAAGGTGATCCGCGAGATCACGGGCCTGGGGCTCAAGGAAGCGAAGGACCTCGTCGAGGGCGTCCCCTCGACCGTGAAAGAGGCCGTTTCCAAGGCCGACTCCGAGACGATGAAGAAGAAGCTCGAGGACGCCGGCGCGAAGGTGGAGGTCAAGTAAGCCTCCATGCGCCTCCCCTCGCCGTCCGCGGTCCGGTTGCGGTTGCGACCTGCTGCGGGCGGTGAGGGGTTGTTCTGTTTTCTGTTCGATTTGGTTTGCACTGACCTTTTGAGGTGACCTCCAGATGGCTTATTCCTTCACCGAGAAGAAGCGCATCCGCAAGAACTTCGGCAAGCAGGCGAGCATTCTCGACACGCCGTACCTGCTTGCCATCCAGCTCGACTCGTATCGCACCTTCCTGCAGGTCGACAAGCCTGAAGAGAAGCGCGACCGCATCGGCCTGCACGCCGCTTTCCAGAGCGTGTTTCCGATCTCGAGCTACAGCGGCAACGCCTCTCTCGAGTACGTCTCCTACCGGCTCGGCGAGCCGGTGTTCGACGTCAAGGAGTGCCAGCTGCGCGGCCTCACCTACGCAGCTCCGCTGCGCGTCAAGGTGCGCCTGATCGTTCTCGACAAGGAAGCCGCCGGCGCCAAGAAGCCGGTCAAGGACGTGCGCGAGCAGGAGGTGTACCTCGGCGAGCTGCCGCTCATGACCGACAACGGCACCTTCGTCATCAACGGCACCGAGCGCGTCATCGTTTCCCAGCTGCACCGCAGCCCGGGCGTGTTCTTCGATCACGACCGTGGCAAGACCCATTCTTCGGGGAAGCTGCTGTTCTCCGCGCGTATCATTCCTTACCGCGGCTCGTGGCTCGACTTCGAGTTCGATCCGAAGGACTGCGTGTTCGCGCGCATCGACCGGCGGCGCAAGCTCCCGGTGACCATCATCCTGCGTGCGCTCGGCATGAACGAGAGCGAGATCCTCGCGACCTTCTTCGAGACCAACACGTTCTATCTCAGCCGTGACGAGGTCGCGCTGCAGCTGGTGCCGCAACGCCTGCGCGGCGAGACCGCGACCTTCGAGATCCGCATCGGCGACCAGGTGATCGTCGAGGAAGGCCGGCGCATCACCGCCCGGCACGTCCGCCAGCTCGAAGACGCCAAGGTCACGCGCCTGCGCGTGCCGCGCGAGTACGTCTATGGCAAGGTCCTCGCCCACGACGTGGTCAACACCGACACCGGTGAGATCCTCGCCAAGGCCAACGAGGTGCTGACCGCGGCATCCGTGGAGAAGCTGATCGAGGCGAACATTGCCCAGGTCAACACGCTCTACGTGAACGACCTCGACCGCGGTGCGTACATCTCCGACACGCTGCGCATCGATCCCACCAAGACGCGCCTCGAGGCGCTGGTGGAGATCTATCGCATGATGCGACCCGGGGAGCCGCCGACCAAGGATGCGGCCGAGAACCTGTTCGCCAATCTGTTCTTCAACCCCGAGCGTTACGACCTCTCGGGCGTCGGGCGCATGAAGTTCAACCGCCGCGTGGGCCGCAAGGAGATCCTCGGCTCCGGCATCCTCTACGACTTCAAGTACGCGAGCACGCGCACGGATGAGCTCTCCAAGCGCCTGGTGGCTCAGTACGGGAACATGTCCGACGTCATCGACGTGCTCAAGGTTCTGATCGACATCCGCAACGGCAACGGCCAGGTGGACGACATCGACCACCTCGGCAACCGCCGCGTGCGCAGCGTCGGCGAGATGGCGGAGAACGCCTTCCGCGTCGGCCTGGTGCGCGTCGAGCGCGCCGTCAAGGAGCGCCTGACGATCGCCGAGACCGAGCCGCTGATGCCCCAGGAGATGATCAACGCCAAGCCGGTGGCGGCCGCGGTCAAGGAGTTCTTCGGCTCCTCGCAGCTCTCGCAGTTCATGGACCAGAACAACCCGCTCTCCGAGGTCACGCACAAGCGGCGTGTCTCGGCGCTCGGGCCGGGGGACTCACGCGCGAGCGCGCCGGCTTCGAGGTGCGCGACGTGCACCCGACTCATTACGGGCGCGTCTGCCCGATCGAGACGCCGGAAGGTCCGAACATCGGCCTCATCAATTCACTCTCGGTCTACGCGCGCACCAACCAGTACGGTTTCCTCGAGACGCCGTACCGGCGCGTGGTGGATGGCCGCGTCACCGACAAGATCGACTTCCTGTCGGCCATCGAGGAAGGCGAGTTCGCGATCGCGCAGGCGAATGCGGTACTGGGATCGAAGGGCGAGTTCACCGACGAGCTGGTGTCCTGCCGTTTCCAGAACGAGTTCACGCTGATGCCGCGCGACCGCATCAACTACATGGACGTGAGTCCTAAGCAGATCGTGTCGGTGGCGGCCTCGCTCATCCCGTTCCTCGAGCACGACGACGCCAACCGCGCGCTCATGGGCTCGAACATGCAGCGCCAGGCGGTGCCGACGCTGCGCAGCGAGACTCCGCTGGTCGGTACCGGCATGGAGCGCCCCGTGGCGATCGACTCGGGCGTCACCGTGGTGGCGCGCCGTGGCGGCGCGGTGGACTCGGTCGATGCGTCCCGCATCGTGGTGCGCGTGAACGACGAGGAGACGACCGCCGGTGAGCCCGGTGTCGACATCTACAACCTCACCAAGTACACGCGCTCGAACCAGAACACCTGCATCAACCAGCGGCCGCTGGTGAACGCGGGCGATGTGATCGCGCGCGGCGACGTGCTGGCGGACGGCCCGTCGACGCACCTGGGCGAACTGGCGCTGGGTCAGAACCTGCTGGTCGCGTTCATGCCGTGGAACGGCTACAACTTCGAGGACTCGATCCTCATCTCCGAGCGCGTGGTGCAGGAAGACCGCTTCACCACCATCCACATCGAGGAGCTCACCTGCGTCGCCCGCGACACCAAGCTGGGACCGGAGGAGATCACCGCCGACATCCCCAACGTGGGCGACACGGCGCTCGCCAAGCTCGATGAGGCGGGCATCGCCTTCATCGGCGCGGAAGTGAAGGCCGGCGACATCCTGGTCGGCAAGGTGACCCCGAAGGGCGAGACGCAGCTGACGCCGGAAGAGAAGCTGCTGCGGGCGATCTTCGGCGAGAAGGCCTCCGACGTGAAGGACACGGGGCTGCGCGTGCCGCCCGGCATGGACGGCACCGTGATCGACGTGCGCGTGTTCACGCGCGACGGCGTCGAGAAGGACTCGCGCGCGCTCTCGATCGAGAAGGCCGAGATCGAGCGGGTCCGCAAGGACTTCGCCGATCAGCAGCGCATCCTCGAGGACGATTTGTTCCAGCGCGTGCGCGGCATGCTGATGGGCCAGAGCGCAGCCGGTGGACCGCGCAAGCTCAAGGCGGGGACCAAGGTCAGCGGCGAGTACCTCGATGAGGTGCCGCGCGAGGAGTGGTTCGAGATCCGCCTCGAGGACGAGGACGCGAACAGCCAGCTCGAGCAGGCCTCGGAGCGTTTGAAGCTGCAGCGCAAGGCGTTCGAGAAGCGCGTCGACGACAAGCGCGCCAAGATCACCGCGGGCGATGACCTCGCCCCGGGCGTCCTGAAAATGGTGAAGGTGTATCTCGCGGTGAAGCGCCGCGTGCAGCCCGGCGACAAGATGGCCGGCCGCCACGGCAACAAGGGCGTGATCTCGACCATCGTTCCGGTCGAGGACATGCCGTACCTCGAGGACGGTACCCCGGTGGACGTGGTGCTGAACCCCCTCGGCGTGCCTTCGCGTATGAACGTCGGCCAGGTGCTGGAGACGCACCTCGGCTGGGCGGCCAAGGGCGTCGGACTCAAGATCGGCAGGATGCTGGAGGCGCAGGCGGAGGCCGCGGAGCTGCGCGGTTTCATCAAGCAGATCTACAACGAGACCGGCGGCCAGCGCGAGGACATCGATTCGCTCGGCGATGTGGACCTGACCCAGCTCGCGAAAAACCTCTCGCACGGCGTGCCCATGGCGACGCCGGTGTTCGACGGTGCGAGCGAGCAGGAGATCAAGCGCATGCTGAAGCTCGCCGATCTGCCGCTCAACGGCCAGACCTACCTCTACGACGGCCGCACCGGCGAGCGTTTCGAGAGGCAGGTGACGGTCGGCTACATGTACATGCTGAAGCTGAACCATCTCGTCGACGACAAGATGCACGCGCGCTCGACCGGGCCTTACAGCCTGGTCACCCAGCAGCCGCTCGGTGGCAAGGCGCAGTTCGGTGGCCAGCGCTTCGGCGAGATGGAGGTGTGGGCGCTCGAGGCCTACGGCGCCTCCTACACGCTGCAGGAAATGCTGACCGTCAAGTCGGACGACGTGAACGGCCGCACCAAGATGTACAAGAACATCGTCGACGGCAACCACCAGATGGATGCCGGCATGCCGGAGTCCTTCAACGTACTCGTGAAGGAAATCCGCTCGCTCGGCATCAACATGGAACTGGAGCAGGACTAACTCATGAAAGACCTACTCAAGCTTTTCAGGCAGCACGCTCCGGTCGAGCATTTTGATTCGATCAAGATCGGACTGGCATCGCCGGAGATGATCCGCGCCTGGTCGTACGGCGAGGTGAAGAAGCCCGAGACCATCAACTACCGCACCTTCAAGCCGGAGCGGGACGGGCTCTTCTGCGCCAAGATCTTCGGGCCCGTGAAGGACTACGAGTGCCTGTGCGGCAAGTACAAGCGGCTGAAGCACCGCGGCGTGGTCTGCGAGAAGTGCGGCGTCGAAGTGACGCAGGCCAAGGTGCGCCGCGAGCGCATGGGCCACATCGAGCTCGCCAGCCCGACCGCGCATATCTGGTTCCTGAAGTCGCTCCCGAGCCGCATCGGCCTGATGCTCGACATGACGCTGCGCGAGATCGAGCGCGTGCTGTACTTCGAGGCCTTCGTTGTCATCGAGCCCGGCATGACGCCCATGCAGCGCGGCCAGCTGCTGACGGATGAGATGTACCTCGAGGCGATCGAGGAGCACGGCGACGAGTTCGACGCCCGCATGGGCGCCGAGGCCGTGTTCGAGCTGCTGCGCACCATCGATCTAAGCGCCGAGATCGTCAAGGTGCGCGAGGAGATGGCCGGCACCTCGTCCGAGACCAAGCTGAAGCGCCTCTCCAAGAGGCTCAAGCTCATCGAGTCGTTCGTCGAATCGGGCAACAAGCCCGAGTGGATGGTGCTGACGGTGCTGCCGGTGTTGCCGCCGGATCTGCGCCCGCTGGTGCCGCTCGACGGCGGCCGCTTCGCGACCTCCGACCTCAACGACCTCTACCGTCGCGTCATCAACCGCAACAACCGCCTGCGCCGGCTGCTCGAGCTCAACGCGCCCGACATCATCGTGCGCAACGAAAAGCGCATGCTGCAGGAAGCGGTCGATGCGCTGCTCGATAACGGCCGCCGGGGACGTGCCATCACCGGCACCAACAAGCGCCCCTTGAAGTCGCTCGCCGACATGATCAAGGGCAAGCAGGGCCGTTTCCGCCAGAACCTGCTCGGCAAGCGCGTCGACTACTCGGGCCGCTCGGTCATCGTGGTCGGCCCGCAGCTGCGCCTGCACCAGTGCGGTCTGCCGAAGAAGATGGCGCTCGAGCTCTTCAAGCCCTTCATCTTCCAGAAGCTGCAGCTGCGCGGCGATGCTTCCACCATCAAGGCCGCCAAGCGCCTGGTGGAGCGCGAGGGAGCGGAGGTGTGGGACATCCTCGAGGAAGTCATCCGCGAGCATCCGGTGCTGCTCAACCGCGCACCGACGCTGCACCGCCTCGGCATCCAGGCATTCGAGCCCCTGCTCGTCGAGGGCAAGGCGATCCAGTTGCACCCGCTGGTCTGCACGGCGTTCAACGCCGACTTCGACGGCGACCAGATGGCCGTGCACGTGCCGCTCTCGCTCGAGGCTCAGCTCGAGGCGCGCGCGCTCATGATGTCCTCCAACAACATCCTGTCCCCGGCGAACGGCGACCCGATCATCGTGCCGTCGCAGGACGTGGTCCTCGGGCTCTACTACATGACGCGCGAGCGCATCGGAGCCAAGGGCGAGGGCATGTTCTTCTCCGACGTCGGCGAAGTGCACCGCGGCTACGAGAGCCGTGGCGTGGACCTGCAGGCCAGGTGCAAGGTGCGCCTGCGCGAGACCGTGAAGGGGGAGGGCGGGGTCCTCACCGACCGCGTGCGCGTGGTCGACACGACCGTCGGCCGGGCGCTGCTGTTCGAAATCCTGCCGAAGGGTCTGTCCTTCGATCTCATCAACCAGGACATGACCAAGAAGGCGATCTCCGCGACCATCAACGCCTGTTACCGGGCGCTGGGGCTCAAGGAAACCGTGGTGTTCGCCGACCAGCTCATGTACACCGGTTTCCACTACGCCACCCGCGCGGGCGTCTCCTTCGGCATCGACGACATCGTCATTCCGGAGCAGAAGACCCGCATCGTCACCTCCGCCGATAACGAGGTGAAGGAGATCCAGGACCAGTACGCGTCCGGTCTCGTCACCAACGGCGAGCGCTACAACAAGGTCGTCGATATCTGGTCGCGAGCGAATGACCAGGTGGCGAAGGCCATGATGGAGAAGCTCGGCACCGAGGAGGCGACGGACCTGCGCGGTGGCCACCACAAGCAGAAGTCCTTCAACTCCATCTTCATGATGGCCGACTCGGGCGCGCGCGGTTCCGCCGCGCAGATTCGCCAGCTGGCCGGCATGCGCGGCCTCATGGCCAAGCCCGACGGCTCGATCATCGAGACGCCGATCACGGCGAACTTCCGTGAGGGGCTGAACGTTCTGCAGTACTTCATCTCCACCCACGGCGCCCGCAAGGGCCTCGCCGACACGGCGCTGAAGACCGCCAACTCGGGCTACCTGACCCGGCGCCTCGTCGACGTGGCGCAGGACCTGGTGGTGACCGAGCCGGACTGCGGTACCACCAACGGCCTCACCATGACCCCGCTCGTCGAGGGCGGCGATGTCGTCGAGGCACTCGGCGAGCGTGTGCTGGGACGCGTGCTGGCGGAAGACATCATCAGGCCCGGCGACAAGGAAGTGCTGATCGAGAACGGCACGTTGCTGGATGAGAAGATGGTGCGGCTGCTCGAGCAGGAGGGCGTGGATCAGATCAAGGTCCGCTCGCCCATCACCTGCAAGACGCGTTACGGCGTGTGCTCGCGCTGCTACGGGCGCGATCTCGCGCGCGGCCGGCCGATCTCGATCGGCGAGGCCGTGGGCGTCATCGCCGCACAGTCGATCGGCGAGCCCGGCACGCAGCTCACCATGCGCACCTTCCACATCGGTGGTGCGGCATCGCGGGCGGCGGCGGCTTCCAGCGTCGAGGTGCGCAACAAGGGCCTGATCCGCCTGCACCACGTGAAGACGGTGCAGCACGAGAAGGGACACCTGGTGGCGGTGTCGCGCTCGGGCGAGCTCGGCGTGGTCGATGATTTCGGCCGCGAGCGCGAGCGCTACAAGATCCCCTACGGGGCCGTCATCAGCGTCAAGGAGGGCGCCACGGTGAGTGCCGGCCAGGTCATCGCGACCTGGGACCCGCATACCCATCCGGTCATCACCGAGGTCGCGGGGTTCGTGAAGTTCCAGGACTTCGTCGACGGACTCACCGTCACCTCACAGGTGGACGACGTCACGGGTCTCACCTCGACCGTGGTGCTCGACATGAAGCAGCGCGGCGGCAAGGACCTGCGTGCGACCATCAAGCTGGTCAACGGCAAGGGCAAGGAAGTGACCTTCGCCAATACCGAGATTCCGGCGGTCTATACGCTGCCGCCGGGCGCGCTCGTCAGCCTCACGGACGGCGCGCGCGTGTCGGTGGGCGATGTCATCGCGCGCATCCCGCAGGAGTCTTCCAAGACCCGCGACATCACCGGCGGCCTGCCGCGCGTCGCGGATCTGTTCGAGGCGCGCAAACCGAAGGACCCGGCGATCCTCGCCGAGAAGTCGGGCACCGTCAGCTTCGGCAAGGAGACCAAGGGCAAGCGCCGTCTGATCATCACCTCCGATGAGGGGGAGAAGGAGAAGTACGAGGAGCTGATCCCCAAGTGGCGTCAGCTCAACGTGTTCGAGGGCGAGACGGTCGAAAGCGGCGAAGTGATCGCCGACGGCGAGCCCAATCCCCACGACATCCTGCGCCTGCAGGGCGTCGAGGCGCTCGCCAACTACCTGGTGCGCGAGATCCAGGACGTCTACCGCCTGCAGGGCGTGAAGATCAACGACAAGCACATCGAGGTGATCATCCGCCAGATGCTGCGCAAGACCGAGGTGCAGGAGGCCGGCGAGACGACCTTGCTGCGCGGCGAGCAGCTCGACCGGGCGCGTGCGCTGGATGTGAACGATCGCGCCCAGCAGGGCGGGAAGAAGGTCGCACGGCTGCAGCCGGTGCTGCTCGGCATCACCAAGGCGAGCCTCGCCACCGAGTCGTTCATCTCCGCGGCTTCGTTCCAGGAGACCACCCGCGTGCTGACCGAGGCCGCGGTGCGCGGTCTCAAGGACGATCTGCGCGGACTCAAGGAGAACGTCATCGTCGGACGTCTCATCCCGGCGGGCACGGGCTTCGCGGCCCACGAGTCCCGCCGTCGCAAGCTCGAGGGCACCGAGCGCCGCTCCTTCATGGACGTCGGCGGCGGGCTCCCCGAGACCGAGGAAGGGGCGAGCGTCGGAGAAGAGTCGGAGAGCGCCGCGAGCTGAGACGCGACGCGCGGGCCTCCTCGCGGGGCCTGATGGAGCTCAAACGGGCCGGGCAGAGTCGCCGGCCCGTTTTTTTTTACTTAGGCTCAGTGGGTGAGCGCCATCTCCGCGAAGCCCTGGGGTAAATTCGCTCGATGGGAACTCTGGCGATCTGGCAGCGCTTTGCCTCCAGGCCCGGTGGCAGGTGGGCTTTCTCCCGCCTGGTGTGCCTCAAGGCGCCGTACTTCGGCAGCATTCACCCGCGCATCGAGGAGCTGCGCCCCGGGTATTGCCGCGTCGCGATCGCCAAGCGGCGCGCGGTGCTCAATCACATCGGCACCGTGCACGCGATCGCCATGTGCAACATGGCGGAGCTCGCCGGCGGCACCATGACCGAGGTGTCGATTCCCGCGACCCACCGCTGGATCCCCAGGGGCATGTCGGTCGAGTACCTGAAGAAAGCCGCCACGGATCTGGTCGCGGTAGCGACGCCCGACTCGACGCCCGACTGGTCGGGTCCGGGCGATTACCGGGTCAACGTCACGGTCAGCGATCGCAGCAATGAGCCGGTGGTGCGCGCGGTGATCACGATGTGGGTGACGCCGCGGGCGGCGCTATGATCCTTCGGTGAGCAGCGACTCCGCGACACTCTGCGGCCGTCACGTGCGCCTCGAGCCTCTCGCGCGCGCCCACGCACCGGGGCTGGTTGCGGCGGCCGCCGAGGATCCGAGCCTCTATAACTGGACCACCATCCCGGCGGATCTGGCCGGCATGACGCGCTACGTGGACACCGCCGTGCGCTGGCGCGAGGAGGGCACGGCGCTGCCCTTCGCGACCGTGCGCCTCGCCGACGGCAAGGTGATCGGTTCGACGCGCTTCTTTCTCATCGAGCGCTGGGAGTGGCCGGCCGGACACGCCGAGGCGCGGCGCGGCGGGCCCGACGGCTGCGAGATCGGTTACACGTGGCTCGCCGCCTCCGCCATCCGTACGGCCGCCAACACCGAGGCCAAGCTCCTGATGCTCGAGCATGCGTTCGAGCGCTGGCGGGTGCATCGCGTGTGCTTCCACACCGACATGCGCAACGAGCGTTCCCGCAACGCGCTCGCGCGCCTGGGCGCGGTGTTCGAGGGGGCGCTGCGCGCCCATCGGCTCGCGAGCGACATCATTCCGCGTGATTCGGCGCGCTTCTCCATCGTCGCCGCCGAGTGGCCGGGCGTGCGGCAGCGGCTGCTGCAGCGGCTCGAGGTGTGAGGGGCGGGCGGGCGCGGCGTACCGCCGCTGCAGTGCGGCGGAACGATGCAGGCGCTGCATACCTGCCGCACACGGTCCTGTTAGAGTAGCGCGCCTTTCGGAGCAACCACCATGCGGAGGCGATCCATGGAACGTGCAGCGATTCTGGCGGCCGCGGCCCTGCTGACCCTGGGTGCGGCAACGGAGGGCGCCTATGCCGCCCGTCACGGCTCGATCCCTAAATACGTCACCGACGCGGTCGCCGACAAGGCGCGACCTGCGACCGACACCGAGAAGGACGCCAACCGCAAGCCCGCGCCGACGCTCGCCTTCGCCGGCGTGAAGCCCGGCGACTGGGTGCTCGAGCTCGCCCCGGGCCGTGGCTATTACAGCCGCATGCTGAGCGCGGTCGTCGGCGCCAAGGGCCGGGTGTCCGTGTTCGCCATCGCGACGCCCAAGCCGGGCGCAGCGGCGCCGCCGATCGTGGCGCTCGCGGCCGACCCCCACTACGGCAACGTGAAGGTGACGCTCGACCGGCTGGTCGACGTCAAGCCGACCAACAGCTTCGATGTCGTGTGGACCACGCAGAACTATCACGACTTCCATAACCTCTCGGATCCGCAGATCGCAACGCTCAACAAGGCGATCTTCGATGCGCTCAAGCCCGGGGGCGTCTACTTCGTGCTGGATCACGCCGCGGAGGCCGGCTCCGGCGCACGCGACACCAACACGCTGCACCGGATCGACGAGGAGACGGTCAAGCAGGAGCTGAAGGCCACGGGCTTTGAGCTCGTGGGCGAGAGCGACATCCTGCGGAACAAGGGCGACCCGCACACCGCCAAGGTCTTCGAGGGCGCCATCCAGGGGCACACCGATCAGTTCCTGTTGAAGTTCAGGAAGCCGAAGAAATAGGTCTGACGGGAGCGCCGGCCGCGAGGCCGGCGCTCACGCTTCGACCAGCAGCTCGAGGGTGCGCGGATCGGGCTCGCCGCCGTAGTACTTCCCGAGCGCCTCGCCGAATACACCCTCGTCCGCGCCCGGACCGGACGCCGCAGCCGCGGCGAACAGCGTCAGGCAAGAGCGCAGCTTCAGGTCATCCGGGCTGCCGAAGATCCGGTGCGCGCTGCGGCCCTCGATCGACAGTAAGACTCGCGCGCATTCGCGCAGACGCTGCCCGAGGAGCGGATGCGCGAGATAGGCGCGCGCCTCAGCCAGGCCCGCGAGCCCGAAGCGCCGCGAGGTTGCGCTGAGCCCGAGGCCCTTGAGCTGCGGAAAGATGAACCACATCCAGTGGCTGGTCTTCTCGCCCCCCGCCAGCTCCGCGAGTACGCGGGTGTAGCAGTCATGCTGGGCTTCCAGGAAGCGATCGAGGTTGTAGGGATCGCCGCTCACGGGTCAGGTGGGTTGTGCGCGCGCAGGAAGGCGACCGAAGTCTGGAGCATCTGCAATCGCGTCGCGCTGCGTGACAGCCAGTGATCCTCCGACTTGAGGGTGATGAGCTGCACGTCCTTCCTGTCTCTCTGCAGCGCGTCGTACATCACCTGACTCTGCTCGAAGGGCACCACGGTATCGTCCTTACCGTGGATCAGCAGTACGGGCACCGTGATGGCGCCGAGGTGCTTGATGGGAGATATCGCATCCAGTGCGGGGTCATCGGGTCCGCTGACGCCCATGAAGCGATCCCAGTAGCGCTGCGCCCGGTTAGCACCGGTCGAGAGCATGCGCAGGTTGATCCACGAGAGCATGCGACGGAGATCGGAAAGACCCGCGACGGATACCGCGCATCGATACACGCCGGGATCGAGCGAAACGCCGGCCAGCGCGGCATAGCCTCCGTAGCTCGCGCCCACGATGCAGACACGCGCCGGGTCGATGACGCCTTCCTTCGCAAGGTAACGCACGCCATCGGAGAGGTCGGTCTGCATCTTCCGGCCCCACTCACCGAAGCCTTTGGTCAGGAACGCGCGGTCGAGGTTCGATCCGCGGTAGTTGGGCCGCAGCACCGCATAGCCCTGGTCGGCCAGCGCTTGCGACCACCAGTCGAAGTCCGCCGTATCCCGGACCGCGGGACCGCCGTGCGGCAGCACAATGAGAGGTAGCTTCTGCGCGGGCTTACCGCCCGGCAGCGTGAGGTATGCCGGAATCATGAGCCCGTCTTCGGCCGCGTAGGTGATCCGACGGACTTCGAACGGCTTGCTGATACCCTCGTAGATATCCCCGAGCGCCTCGGCGCGGTGAGTCGTCAGGTCGACGAGCTGGTAGCCGAAACCGTCGCGCTCTCCCTCGACCCTCACGATCACCTTGCGGAAGTCGCTCGAGGCGGACTCGAAGAGCACGCGCTCGTTCGGAAAGGCACGCACGATCGCCTGCCACGACTGCTCGATGGTGGGATCGAAGAACACGAACTCGGCGGAGTCGGATATGTGCACCCCGCCGATCATGCGGTGCGTGTCCCGGGACTCGAGCGGATGCTCGAGCACCTTTCTCTCGGCCATCGGCGGACTCATCGTGCCGTCCTTGAGCGACAGCAGCCGCCACACCGGCTGCTCGTCCTCGACGCTGGACACCAGCAAGGTGTCGGCGGCAGGCCCCAGCCCGAGGAGGCGCGGGAACTCGATGAGCCCGGTACCCGAAACGGCCTCCTGCATGCGCCCGTCGCGACGGATGAGAATGGCCCAGTGACCGCTCTTCGTGTCGTAGCTTGCCTCCGCGACCACTTCTCCGTCGCCGTCGACTACCCAGTACAGAGTGTGGGGCTTCCCTATGGATGCGACGTGCGTCGTCTGGGTGTCGACGCTGACGCGGATAAGCTCGCTCCCGCCCTGCGGGCCGACTTGGAACCCGGTAACGAAGATCGCCGTTCGCCCCTTGATATTTCGTACGTCCGCGCTGCCTATGATGTTCAGGAGATTCATGTCGCTGTTCGCGCCCCGGGGCTTCGGCATCATGAAGTATCTGCCGGTCGTGAGGTCATAGACCTGTCCCTGGAACCATTCCTGCCAGGTGTTCAGGCCTTCAAGGCCGTGCAGGATGTCGGCGGCGGAGGTCTCGATCAGCACGTGAATGTCGTCCGCCCACTCCAGCCCACGCAGTTTCTGATCGCCGGCGCGCAGCGTGGCGACCCGTTGGCCTGTCGCCAATGTCACGATTGCGACGGTGCGCTCATCGCCTTCGGTGCGCACGAAGGCCACCCGCAGGCCATTGGGAGACAGCGAGATGTGCTCGAGGCGCGGCAGGCGTCCGTAGACCTCGAGCGGCGCTGCGGTCAGGGCGACCGGCGCGAGGGTGAGGACGGCCAGAAAGCCGCAGGCGAAAAGACGGAGGCTGCCCCCGCGGGAACGAGGACGGCTCGCGTCCAGTGCGCTGCGGCTGTGCAACACAGACATGGCTCATCCCCTCCTGGTCGCGCCGCGGATTCTAGCAGCGCGACCTGAAGGTGAGAGCGAGAGCCGGTCGTCGGAATCAGCGGTTCTTGGCGAACACCAGCACGAAGCGGTCGGTCTTGCCGACCATCGGCCCCTTGTAGCTGATAGCGTCGCGCGGATCGTCCGGCCGGCGCAGCAGGTCGCTCGAGCGAACCAGCGTGAAGCCGTGCTTCTCGAACTCCTGGCGCGTGTAGGCCTCGTCGATCCGGTGCAGGGAAGTCGCGGCCGAGGAGCCGGTGCCGGGCCTGGCGGAGTGATCAATGAGCAGCAGGATGCCGCCGGGTTTCAGCATCCTTGCGACCTCGGAGACCACGCGTCCTACGTCGAAGCGCGGCCACCTGGCCTGCGGGTCGTCATCGATCGCATAGAAGTCGTGATACGCCTTGATGAGGAGCACCGCGTCCTGCGAGTGATCGGGGACATCGATGTGCTCGGCGTCGATGGTGCGGTGCTCGACGTTCGGCAGCCGGCCCTCGATGCGCTCCTTCCAGTGATTGCTGCTCCAGTAGTCCCAGGTGGCGTTATTGAGGAGCAGCACGTGGCCCTTGGGTCCCACGACGTAGCTTGCGAGCTCGCTGTAGTAGCCATCCGCCGCCATGAAGTCGGCGACCTGCATGCCGGGCTTGAGACCGGCGAGCCGCAGCATGTCCGCCGGGCGGTCGATTGGGTCGCGCTTCAGGTCCTCGGCGCTGCGCCCGGAGTGGGCGACGGCATCGTCATAGATGTCGGCCATCGCGCGCGTCGCGGCGAGCGTTCCGAGGCTGAGCAGCGCCACCGCGCTCAAGAGCAGGCGGCGTCGCGGATGAAGCACCTGAGGCATGGGAACTCCCTCGCGCGGTGAGACGGGCTGCGCGTGGACGGCAGTATGCGCTGCGGCACGGTCGCGGGTGTCGCACACTGCGATGAGGCGAGGGGGCTGCGCGCCGCGCGGAGCGCGGGCCAGGCTCAGGCGGTGCGTTGCCCCGACAGCGCCTTGTCGAACATCCGGTAGCCGTCGCGGGCGGTGTAGCCGTTTCGCGCGTAGAAGGCGCGCGCGGCCTCGTTCGCTACTCCGAGCTGCAGCTGCAGTCGTACGCAGCCGCGGGCACCCAGCGCGGCCTCCGCCGCCATGAGCAGTTGCGCGCCGAGTCCGTGTCCGCGCGCTTCCGGGAGCACGAAGAGCTCGTCCACCTCCGCCATGAGACCGCCATGCTCGAGGCTGATGACCAGCACCGCGATGAGGTAGCCGCACAGTTGCCCGCGGTCCTGCGCCACCCAGACGGCGCCGAGCCGCGGATCCGCGAGCAGTTGCTTCAGGGTGAGCTCGATGCGCAGCGCCTCGAAGCCCTTGATCGCCTCGAACTCCCAGTAGCGGCGCACCAGGGCGAGGAGCTGGGGGACATCGGCTGGCAGTGCGCCGCGGACGTTCATAGGCCTCGCCGTCCGTGGGCTTTCAGGCTGCCAGCGAGGCGGCGGCCAGCTGCACCTGGTTGCGCCCCGAGCGCTTGGCGGCATACTGCGCGGCGTCGGCGTGCGCGATCAGGTGCTGACCCCACACTCCGAGCGCATCGCTCCCCGCGACGCCGATGCTGCAGGTGAGGCGGATCGGCGTGCCGAACCCCTCGACGTGCACGTCCGCGATGCGCTTGCAGATGCGTTGCGCGACCGGCTCCGCCGCGGCCAGATCCGCGCCCGTCAGCACCACCACGAACTCTTCGCCTCCGTAGCGGCCGACGAGATCCGACTGACGCAGCTCCGCCTGGATCGGCGCGACCACGGCCGCGAGACAGGCATCCCCGGCGGCGTGCCCGTAGGAGTCGTTGATCTGCTTGAAGTGATCGAGGTCGATGAACAGCACCGACACCGGGAGTCCGCGCGGCTTGAAGCGCGTGCACAGCGATTCGAGCCGCTCGACGAGCGTCGCGCGGTTGAGGACTCCCGTCAGCGCGTCGGTCTGCGCACGCCGCTCCGCCTGGGTGAGCGCGACGTGCTGCGCGCGCATGCGATCCGAGACCCCGAGTGCGATCAGCACCGCCGCGGCGACCATGGACGGGGCGAGCCCGTAATAGAGGAGTCCCTCGGCGTTGTCGGCGCGCCCGTAGAGCAGCCATACCGTGGTCGCGATCTGAAAGGTGCACAGTAGCGCCCAGGCGATCAGGAGCCAGCCCGCGGCGCGGTTGCCGTGGCGCCACGCAAGGAAAGACACCGTCAGGGTGAAGATCGCGCTACCCAGAAACATGACATTGCCGACGTGCGCGACCAGGGGTGCGAGCCCGAACGGGCGCAGCAGGTTGGCCGCCGCGAGCGCCAGGAATGCGATCGCGAGGCCGCCGAAGAGGCGGTACACGCGCTCGGAGAAAGTACGCAGGTGCGCGAACTCGCGCACGAACAGCGCCGCCGCCGCACCGCTCACGGCGATCGGCACATTCCAGGCGTAGCTGCCGAGCGGCCGCCCGAACAGGCCGAGGATCGGCCAGCGAAAGCCCTCACCGGAGAAATAGGCCAGATAGACGGCCTGGAGCGAGAACAACATCCCGTAGAGCGGGTAGAGCCGGTCGGTGAGGAGGAAGCGCACCAGCGCCGCGCACAGCGACATCGCGATGAGCGCGCCGAATGCCTGGGCGATGATGCGGGCGTGGGCCGCCGCCCGGCCGAGCATGTACTCGAGCGTCGAGGTGCCGAACTGCAGATCGGTCGCGGTGCTCCCGGTGCGCGTGACCCGGGCATAGACGGCAGCGCCCGCATCGAGCGGTGGACTCAGGGCGAACACGGTGTCCTGCGCCCCGCCGAACTTCGGCACCACGGTGGTCACCGTGAGGGGGACCACGGTGCCGCCCCGGCGGCCGAAGAGCTCGACCGGCTGGCCCGTGCCCGAGCGGGCCCAGATCACCGGGGTGCCGGAACCCGGGGTAAATGCCGGCGGCGGCAGGCGGATCCACAGCGTCGAGGTGATGAAGTGCGAGCCGCGCGACTTGAAGGGCCTGAAGTGGGAGTCGAGCATCCCGCCCGTCACGGCATCGGCCGTCGGGCTTATGTCCGTGGTGTCGAGCACGTCGGCGGCGACGGGGCTGCCGGCAGAGGGCTGCAGGGGCGCCGCGAGCGTAGCCGTGGCCGCCTGGGCCGCACCCGACAGGCACAGCGCCACCCCCCAAAGCCAGCTGAAAACCCTGCTGCGCACTTGATCCCCTGGGCCGCCCGAACATCCGGGCGCGATACCTTTGGTGTGGGGCACGGCGCTGGGTGAGCGTCCGGTGCCTGTTTACCGCTATCGTAATGTCCCGTGGGGACAAATCAATCGCAAAGCAGCAATCCGCGCCCGGCTGGCGGTTGACACTCCCCAAGGCCCTACCTAGAATCGCCGGCCTTTGTCGGGCCGGCCCTCCATTAGCACGCCGGCACCGGAAACAGCGACTTAGAAGCACCGGGCCGCCTGACTGGCGGCCCTGTTCTTCTGGGCCGCTTCATCGTGCGAGTAACCACCCCCGCACCTAGAGCTTGGAGACGAGAGTAACGATGGCGACCACGGGTCAGCTCATCCGGCAACCGCGCCGGATGGGGAAAGAGAAAACCAAAGTGCCGGCGCTCGGGGCTTCCCCTCAGAAGCGCGGGGTCTGCACGCGCGTCTACACCACGACGCCGAAGAAGCCGAACTCGGCACTGCGCAAGGTGTGCCGCGTGCGCCTCACCAACGGTTACGAGGTCACGAGCTACATCGGTGGCGAGGGCCACAACCTCCAGGAGCACTCGGTGGTGCTCATCCGCGGCGGCCGCGTCAAGGATCTGCCGGGCGTGCGCTACCACACCGTGCGCGGCACGCTCGACTGTGCCGGTGTCGGCGAGCGCAAGCAGGGGCGCTCCAAGTACGGCGCCAAGCGCCCGAAGAAGTAAGGGGATCTAAGCCATGTCGCGTCGTGCCCAGGCACCGGTCCGCAGCATTCTGCCGGACCCGAAGTTCAACAACGAGATGCTTGCCAAGTTCATGAACGTCATCATGAAGAGCGGCAAGAAGTCCGCCGCCGAGCGCATCATCTACGGCGCGCTCGACCGCATCACCGAGAAGACCGGCAAGCAGGGCGGGGAGGCGATCGAGGTGCTGTCCAGCGCGCTCGACAACGTCAAGCCCGTGGTGGAAGTGAAGTCGCGCCGCGTCGGCGGCGCCACCTACCAGGTGCCCGTCGAAGTGCGCTCCACGCGCCGTCAGACACTCGCCATGCGCTGGGTCATCGAGGCCGCGCGCGACCGGAGCGAGAAGTCCATGGCGTTCCGCCTGGCGCATGAGCTGATGGATGCGTCCGAGAACCGCGGCGCCGCGGTGCGCAAGCGCGAGGACACGCACCGTATGGCCGAGGCCAACAAGGCCTTCGCCCATTACCGCTGGTAAGGCTCAAAGGAACTGACCGTGGCACGCGCGACGCCCATCGAGCGCTATCGCAATATCGGGATCTCCGCCCACATCGACGCGGGCAAGACCACGACCACCGAGCGCATCCTTTTCTACACCGGCGTCTCGCACAAGATCGGTGAGGTGCACGACGGCGCGGCCGTCATGGACTACATGGAGCAGGAGCAGGAGCGCGGCATCACCATCACCGCCGCCGCCACCACCTGTTTCTGGAAGGGGATGGAGAACACCTTCCCCGAGCACCGCATCAACATCCTCGACACCCCGGGGCACGTCGACTTCACCATCGAAGTCGAGCGCTCGCTGCGTGTGCTCGACTCGGCGGTAGCGCTGTTCGACTCGGTCGCGGGCGTGCAGCCGCAGTCCGAGACCGTATGGCGGCAGATGAACAAGTACCGCGTGCCGCGCATCGCCTTCGTCAACAAGATGGACCGCGCGGGAGCGAACTTCCTGCGCGTGGTCGAGATGATCCGCGCGCGGCTGCGCGCCAATCCGGTCGCCATCCAGCTGCCGATCGGCGCCGAGGAGAACTTCGAGGGCGTCATCGACCTGATCCGCATGAAGGCCATCTACTGGGACATGGACACCCAGGGGATGAAGTTCGAGTACCGCGAGATCCCGGCGGAGTTGCGGGCGCAGGCCGACGAGTACCGCGGCAAGATGATCGAGGCGGCTGCCGAGGCCAACGACACGTTGATGCACAAGTACCTGGAGCACGAGCAGCTGAGCGACGCCGAGATCCGCGCCGGGCTGCGCGAGCGCTCGCTGCGCAACGAGGTCGTGCTCGCCATGTGCGGCTCGGCCTTCAAGAACAAGGGTGTGCAGGCGCTGCTCGATGCGGTCATCGAGTTCATGCCCTCGCCCGTCGATATGCCGGACGTCAAAGGGCTGGACGACCGGGACGAGCCCGCCACCCGCAAGGCGAGCGACGACGAGCCCTTCTCCGCGCTCGCCTTCAAGATCCTGAACGACCCCTTCGTCGGCAACCTGACGTTCTTCCGCGTCTACTCGGGCGTGCTGAACTCCGGCGACACGGTGTATGTGCCGACCAAGCGCAAGAAGGAGCGCATCGGGCGTCTGCTGCAGATGCACGCCAGCGAGCGCACCGAGATCAAGGAAGTGCTCGCCGGCGATATCGCCGCCGCGGTGGGATTGAAGGATGTCATCACCGGCGACACGCTCTGCGACCTCGAGAAGGTGATCAGGCTCGAGAAGATGGAATTCCCCGCGCCCGTCATCTCGGTGGCGGTGGAGCCGAAGACCAAGGCGGACCAGGAAAGGATGGGCCTCGCGCTGCAGCGCCTCGCCAAGGAAGATCCCTCGTTTCGCGTGCATACCGACCAGGAATCGTCGCAGACGATTATCTCGGGCATGGGCGAGCTGCACCTCGAGATCATCGTCGACCGCATGAAGCGCGAGTTCAACGTCGAGGCGAACGTCGGCAAGCCGCAGGTCGCTTACCGCGAGACCATCCGCGGCACGGTCGAGAGCGAAGGCAAATTCATCCGCCAGTCGGGCGGCCGCGGCCAGTACGGCCACGTGTGGCTCAAGATCGAGCCGAACGAATCGGGCAAGGGGAACGAGTTCATCAACGGCGTGGTCGGCGGCTCGGTGCCGCGCGAGTACGTGCCGGCGGTGGACAAGGGTATTCGCGAGGCCGAGGAGACCGGTGTCATCGCCGGCTACCCGGTGGTGGACGTGAAGGTCACGCTGTTCGACGGCTCCTACCACGACGTCGACTCGAACGAGATGGCCTTCAAGATCGCCGGCTCCATGGGCTTCAAGGACGGTTTCCGCCGTGCACGGCCGGTGCTGCTCGAGCCCATCATGAAGGTCGAGGTGGTGACGCCGGAGGAATACTCCGGGGATGTGATCGGCGACCTGAACCGCCGCCGTGGCCAGATCACCGGCATGGACGAGAGTCCGGCGGGCAAGGCCATCACGGCCGACGTGCCGCTGTCGGAGATGTTCGGGTACGCGACCACGGTGCGCTCGATGAGCCAGGGCCGCGCTACCTTCACCATGGAGTTCTCCAAGTACATCGAAGTGCCGCCGAATATCGCCGACGGCATCATCAAGAAGTAACTGCTGAAGGATCTACGCCATGTCCAAAGAGAAATTCGAGCGCAACAAGCCGCACGTGAACGTGGGGACGATTGGTCACGTGGACCACGGCAAGACGACGTTGACGGCGGCGTTGACGAAGGTGATGGCCGAGACGAACGGCGGACAGTTTGTGGCGTACGACCAGATCGACAAGGCGCCTGAAGAGAAGGCGCGCGGCATTACGATTTCGACGGCGCACGTGGAGTACCAGAGCGCCAAGCGCCACTACGCGCACGTGGATTGCCCGGGACACGCCGACTACGTGAAGAACATGATCACGGGGGCGGCGCAGATGGACGGGGCGATTCTGGTGGTGTCGGCGGCGGATGGCCCGATGCCCCAGACCCGCGAGCACATTCTGCTCGCGCGCCAGGTGGGCGTGCCGTACATCGTGGTGTACATGAACAAGGCCGACATGGTGGACGACAAGGAGCTGCTGGAGCTCGTTGAGATGGAAGTGCGCGAGCTCCTGTCGGTGTACAAGTTCCCCGGCGACAAGACCCCGATCGTGATTGGGTCGGCGCTGAAGGCGCTCGAGGGGGACAAGGGTGAGCTGGGTGTGCCCTCGGTGGTGAAGCTGGTGGAGGAGATGGACAACTACATCCCGATCCCCAAGCGCGAGGTCGACAAGCCCTTCCTGATGCCGGTGGAGGACGTGTTCTCGATCTCCGGCCGCGGCACGGTGGTCACGGGACGTATTGAGCGCGGCATTGTGCGCGTCAACGACGAGGTGGAGATCGTTGGCATCCGTCCGACGCTGAAGACGGTGTGCACGGGCGTGGAGATGTTCCGCAAGCTCCTCGATGAGGGCCAGGCGGGGGACAACGTCGGTGTATTGCTGCGTGGCACGAAGCGTGAGGAAGTCGAGCGCGGCCAGGTGCTGGCCAAGCCCGGCAGCATCACGCCGCACACGCACTTTGAGTGCGAGGTGTACGTGCTGACGAAGGAAGAGGGTGGCCGGCACACGCCGTTTTTCAAGGGCTACCGGCCGCAGTTTTACTTCCGCACGACGGATGTGACCGGGACGATCGAGCTGCCCGCGGGGGTGGAGATGGTCATGCCCGGAGACAACATCAAGATGACGATCGAGTTGATCAACCCGATTGCGATGGACCAGGGGCTGCGCTTTGCGATCCGCGAGGGCGGCAAGACCGTCGGCGCCGGCGTCGTGGCGAAGATTTTGAAGTAGTGCACATCCAGCGCGAGCGGGCGAAAACCACGCTTTTCGCCCGCCGCCTGTTCGGAGTGATGAGGTTAGTCCGCTGAAATTGCCGCAGGCAATTTCAGCCAATGAAAGACAGGCACAGGCGATGGCAAACCAGAACATCCGTATCCGTTTGAAGGCGTTCGACCATCGCCTGATCGACAGCTCCGCCCGGGAGATCGTCGAGACGGCCAAGCGCACCGGCGCGACGGTCAAGGGCCCGGTACCGCTGCCGACCAAGATGGAGCGCTTCACCGTGCTCGTCTCACCGCACGGCGACAAGGACGCGCGCGACCAGTTCGAGCTGCGCACCCACAAGCGTCTCATGGACATCATGAACCCCACCGACAAGACGGTGGACGCGCTCATGAAGCTCGACCTGCCGGCCGGCGTCGACGTTCAGATCAAGCTGAATTGAGGCCGCGCGGGCGGGGACGCGGCGCCCCTGTCCTGACAGCGAATCCGAGTTGATCCAGCGCCGCGGCGCGCCTATACTGCGCGCCCTTTTGGGCCCCCGGTTTCCGGAGGACTCAGTCGCGTAAGCGGCATCGGGCGAGGTTGGAGCGACACCCAACGGGTGCTTGAGGCTCCAAGACCACTCGAGACCTGCGCAGCCTTCGGCTGATGCAAATCTCCTGTTGTCTCAATAACTTAGCTCCATGCCAATGGGTTTCGGAGCGAGGACAGAAATGGCAATCGGACTCGTCGGCCGCAAGGCCGGCATGACGCGCGTCTTCACGGACGCCGGCGAGACAGTGCCGGTCACCGTGATCGAGGTGCTGCCCAATCGCGTCACGCAGGTGAAGTCGCAGGACAAGGAAGGCTATCGGGCCGTCCAGGTCACCTACGGCGTGCGCCGTCCGCAGCTCTATTCCAAGGCGGTCGCCGGCCACTACGGCAAGGCGAGCGTCGCTCCCGGCCGCGCGCTGGTCGAGTTCCGCCTCGCCGCGGCCGACAAGAGCGACCTCACCGCCGGGGCCGAGATCAAGGCCGACCTCTTCAAGGAGGGCCAGGCGGTGGACGTCACCGGCACCACCATGGGCAAGGGCTTCGCCGGCGTCATGAAGCGCCACAACTTCGCCGGCGGCATGGCTTCCCACGGTAATTCGCTGTCGCACCGTTCGCCGGGCTCGATCGGCCAGCGCCAGACGCCGGGCCGTGTCTTCAAGGGCCGCCGCATGTCCGGCCACATGGGCGTACAGCGGCGCACGACCGAGAACCTGCGCGTGGTGCAGGTGGACGTCGAGCGCAACCTCCTCCTGATCCGCGGCGCGGTGCCGGGCGTCGAGGGCGGTCAGGTGATCGTGCGGCCCTCGCTCAAGGCCGCGCGTCGCGCCCTGCGCAAGACCCTGGCTCCGACCAAGGCCGGTTCCGGCCCGTCGAAGGACCCGGCCAAGCAGGGGAAGAAGTAAGCCATGCAGCTCAAGTCAGTGAACGGCGGGGCGACGGTTCAGGTGTCTGAAGCCGCCTTTGGCCACAAGTTCAACGAGTCGCTCGTGCACCAGGTGCTCACCGCCTACCGCAATGCCGCGCGTGCGGGCACCAAGGCGCAGAAGTCGCGCGCCGAGGTGCGTGGCGGCGGCAGGAAGCCCTACGCGCAGAAGGGCACCGGCCAGGCGCGCGCGGGCTCGAACCGCTCGCCCATCTGGGTCGGCGGCGGCAAGACCTTCGCCGCCAAGCCGCGCGACTTCGAGCAGAAGGTGAACCGCAAGATGTACCGCGGCGCGCTGCGCTCGATGCTGTCGGAGCTCGCGCGCACCGAGCGGCTGCTCGTGACCGACGGCATCCAGCTGAGTGAGCCGAAAACGAAGTTGCTCGCCACGCAGCTCAAGCAGTGGTCGCTCGCCTCGGTGCTGATCGTCGTCGAGGCGACGGACCAGAAGCTCGCGCTCGCGGCGCGCAATCTCCCGCACGTCGAGGTGCTCGAGGTGACGGCGCTCAACCCGGTCTCGCTGGCCGCGTATGACAAGGTGCTGATGACCGTCGGCGCCGTGAAGCTGATCGAGGAGCGCCTGCAATGATTTCTACTCTTGGCTCGATGTACGCGGCTCGCTGCGCGAGCCGCGTAGCTGTTGGCGGAACGCCATGACCAGAGAGCAGCTGATGAGCGTACTGATCGCTCCGCACGTGACCGAGAAGACCTCGCTCGCCATGCAGAACCACAACCAGTACACGTTCCGCGTACGGCGCGAGGCGACCAAGACCGACATCAAGAAGGCGGTCGAGCTGATGTTCGACGTCAAGGTCGCCGGCGTCCAGGTCGTGAACGAGCCCGGCAAGCAGCGCCGCTTCGGCCGCATCGCCGGGCGCACCCAGGACTGGAAGAAGGCCTACGTGAGCTTGAACGAAGGCCAGACCATCGATTACGAAGCCCGCGCCAAGGCCTGACAGGACCCATCGCTATGGCTCTCATCAAGTACAAGCCCCGCACTCCCGGCACGCGCGCCGTCGTCAAGGTCGACCGCTCGCACCTGCACAAGGGCGGGCCGCGCATGCAGCTCACCGCCCATCAGCACAAGACCGGCGGGCGCAACCACTTCGGCCGCATCACCACGCGCCACCACGGCGGCGGCTCGGCCCAGAAGTACCGCGTCATCGACTTCAAGCGTGACAAGGACGGCATCACCGGCGTCATCGAGCGGCTCGAGTACGATCCGAACCGCACCAGCCACATCGCCCTCATCAAGTACCCGGACGGCGACTGGCGCTACATCCTCGCACCCAAGGGCTCCAAGGCCGGCGACGAGGTGCGCTCGGGAGCCGATGCGCCGATCAAGCCGGGCAACGCCATGACGCTGCGCCACGTGCCGGTCGGCTCGATCATTCACAACGTCGAGCTCAAGCCCGGCCGCGGCGGCCAGCTGGCGCGCAGCGCCGGAAGCTCGGTGAACTTCACCTCGCGCGAGGGCATCTACGCGTACCTGCGGCTCAAGTCCGGCGAGACCCGCAAGGTGCACATCGACTGCCGCGCCACCATCGGCGAGGTGGGGAACGATGAGCACAACCTGCGCAGCTACGGCAAGGCAGGAGCCAAGCGCTGGCGCGGCATCCGCCCGACGGTGCGCGGACTCGCCATGAACCCGGTCGACCACCCGCACGGCGGTGGCGAGGGCAAGTCCGGCCAGGGCAACCCGCACCCGGTGTCACCGTGGGGCCAGAACGCCAAGGGCCTGAAGACCCGTCACAACAAGCGCACGGACAACATGATCGTCCAGCGCCGCAAGAACCGCATCCGCTGATCGGAGCGCATCGCACATGCCACGTTCATTGAAAAAGGGCCCGTTCGTCGATCTGCACCTCGCCAGGAAGGTGCAGGTCGCGTCCGCCAAGAACGACCGCAAGCCGATCAAGACCTGGTCGCGCCGCTCGATGGTCGTTCCGGAGATGGTGGGACTCACCATCGCCGTGCACAACGGCCGCCAGCACATTCCGGTGCTCATCACCGAGAACATGGTGGGCCACAAGCTCGGCGAGTTCTCGCCGACGCGCACCTTCAAGGCGCACTCGGGCGACCGCAAGGTCGAAGCGTCGCCGGCGCCGAGCGGCGGCTGAGACGGCAGGCGAGAGAACCATGCAAGTCACCTCCAAACTCCGCTACGCGCGCATCTCCCCGCAGAAATGCCGGCTGGTCGCCGACGTGGTGCGTGGCAAGCCGGTCGGCAATGCGATCGCGACGCTCAAGTTCATGCCGAAGAAGGGCGCCAAGCTCGTGTGCAAGGTGCTCGAGTCGGCGGTGGCCAACGCCGAGCACAACCACGGCGCGGACATCGACCTGCTCAAGGTATCGCTCATCCAGGTGGACACGGCCCCGCAGTTGAAGCGCTTCGCCGCCCGCGCCAAGGGGCGCGGCACGCGCATCGTCAAGCGCAACAGTCACATCACCGTCGGCGTGAGCGACGGGAAGAAGGATTAACGCATGGGTCAGAAGGTCAATCCGTTAGGGATCCGACTCGGAATCACCCGCGACTGGACCAGCCGCTGGTATGCGGGCAAGAAGCAGTTTCCGCTGCACGTGCACACCGACTTCCGCGTGCGTGAGTTCCTCCAGGCGAAGCTGAAGGAAGCCTCCGTCAGCCGCATCCAGATCGAGCGCGCCGCCAAGAAGGTCAACATCACCATCCAGACCGCGCGTCCCGGCATCGTGATCGGCAAGAAGGGTGAGGACATCGAGAAGCTGCGCCAGGAAACGGCAGCGCTGCTCGGCATGTCGGTCATCGACGTGCGCCTCAACATCGCCGAGATCCGCAAGCCCGAGCTCGACTCGCAGCTGGTCGCCGATTCCATCGCGCAGCAGATCGAGAAGCGCGTGATGTTCCGCCGCGCCATGAAGCGCGCCGTGATGAGCACCATGCGCTCGGGCGCGCTCGGCGTGAAGGTGCGCGTGTCGGGACGCCTCAACGGCTCGGAGATCGCGCGCACCGAGTGGTACCGCGAAGGGCGGATTCCGCTGCATACCTTCCGCGCCGACATCGATTACGGCCTGTCCGAGGCGCACACCACCTACGGCGTCATCGGCGTCAAGGTGTGGATCTTCAAGGGCGAGGTGTTCGACAAAGCTGAGCTCGCTGCGGAGGCCGCGACCGAGGAGGCTGCGCCCGCCGCTGCGGCCGCGCCCGCCGCCCCGCCTGCCGCCGTGCCGCCGCCGGCTGCCGCCGCACCGGCCGCCGAGCCGGCGCCGCAGGCCTGAGGATAAAGGCGTAACGAGATGCTGCAGCCCAAACGCACCAAGTACCGCAAGCAGTTCAAAGGCCGCAACGCCGGCTTCGCGACGCGCGGCGCCAACGTGTCCTTCGGCGAGTTCGGCCTGAAGGCGACCAGCCGCGCGCGCATGACGGCCCGCGAGATCGAGGCCGCGCGCCGCGCCATGGCGCGCTACGTGAAGCGCGGCGGCCAGATCTGGATCCGGGTGTTCCCCGACGTGCCGATCTCGAAGAAGCCGCTCGAGGTCCGCATGGGCTCCGGCAAGGGCAACATCGAGTACTACGTGGCGCGCGTGCAGCCCGGCAAGGTGTTGTTCGAGATGGAAGGGGTCGACGAGGTGACCGCGCGCGAGGCGTTTCGCCTGGCGGGCTCGAAGCTCTCGGTGTCGACCACGTTCGTGAAACGGCAGGTTCGGTAAATGAAACTCGCCCAGGTACGGCAGTTCCGCGAGAAGCTGCGCACCCATTCGGAGAAGGAGCTCGCCGACGAGCTGGTGGCGCTGCGCAAGGAGCAGTTCGCGCTGCGCATGCAGCGCGCTACCGGTCAGCAGCCCAAGCCCGACCAGTTCGGTGCGGCGCGGCGCAATATCGCGCGCGTCAAAACGGCGCTGCGTGCCAGGCACATTGCAGGCGGAGGTAAGGCGAAATGAGCCCGACGAAGGCCAAGACCGGTAAGGCACACCCCAAGGCCAAGACCGCCAGGGCAAAGCCGCACGCCAAGGCGCGGCCGGTTACCGCCGCCGCACCGGCCGTGGCTGACGGCGCCGCGAGCGCGCCAGCCGCAGCTCCCGCGGAGGTGATGGATACGCGCGGCCGGCGCACGCTCACCGGGCGCGTGGTGAGCAACAAGATGCAGAAGACCATCGCGGTGGAGATCGAGCGCCTGGTGAAGCACCCGGCGTACGGTAAGTACATGCGCCGCACCACCAAGCTCCTGGCGCACGACGAGAACGGCTCCTCGAAGGAGGGCGATCTGGTCGTCATCACGCCGTGTCGCCCCATGTCGCGCCACAAGTCGTGGCGGCTGGTCGAGATCGTCGAGAAGGCCTGACCATGATCCAGATGCGCACCATGCTCAATGCCGCCGATAACAGCGGCGCACGCACCCTGATGTGCATCAAGGTGCTGGGCGGCACGCGGCGTCGTTACGCGACCGTGGGCGACGTCATCAAGGTGAGCGTCAAGGACGCGATTCCGCGCGGCAAGGTGAAGAAGGGCGAGGTCTACGACGCGGTGGTGGTTCGCACCACGCGCGGCGTGCGCCGCGCCGACGGCTCGCTCATCAAGTTCGACGGCAACGCGGCGGTGCTGCTCACCAACAAGCTCGAGCCGATCGGCACGCGCATCTTCGGGCCCGTGACGCGTGAGCTGCGCAACGTGCAGTTCATGAAGATCATCTCGCTGGCCCCCGAGGTCCTGTGAAGTCATGAACAAGATCCGTAAGGGTGACCAGGTGGTGGTGCTGTCGGGACGCGACAAGGGCCGCAAGGGCGCGGTGCTGCAGGTGCTGGCCGACGGCCGCGTCGTGATCGAGAGCATCAACCGCGTGAAGAAGCACCAGAAGCCCAATCCCCAGGCCAACAAGCAGGGCGGCATCATCGAGAAGGAGATGCCGCTCGCCGCCTCGAAGGTCGCGCTGTGGAATCCGTCCGCGAAGAAGGGCGATCGCGTCGGCATCAAGACGCTCGCCGACGGCAAGCGCGTGCGCTTCTTCAAGTCGAATGGAGAGCAGCTCGATGTCTGACGCGGTTGCGGGCAAAGAGGCCGGCAAGAAGCCCGCCGGCAAGCAGAAGAAGGCGGACGCGCCCAAGCAGGCCGAGGCCGCCAAGCAGCCCGAGGCCCACGGGCATCGTGTGGCCGATCAGCGCTCGGCGCCGCCGCGGCTGCAGTCGTTCTACCGCCAGCAGGTGGTGCCGAAGCTGCGCTCGGAGCTCAAGATCGACAACGTGATGCAGGTACCGCGCATCGCCAAGATCACGATCAACATGGGCGTCGGTGAGGCGGTCGCCGACAAGAAGATCATGGACGCCGCGGTCGCCGATCTCACCAAGATCACCGGGCAGAAGCCGCTCGTGACCAAGTCGCGCAAGGCGATCGCGACCTTCAAGATCCGCGCCGGACTGGCGGTCGGCGCCAAGGTGACGCTGCGCGGAACCCGCATGTACGAGTTCCTCGACCGCCTCATCAGCATCGCCATGCCGCGCATCCGCGACTTCCGCGGCGTGTCGCCGCGGTCCTTCGACGGCCAGGGCAACTACTCGCTCGGCGTCAAGGAACAGATCATTTTCCCCGAGATCCAGTACGACCAGATCGATCAGGTCCGCGGCATGGACATCACGATTACTACGACGGCGAAGGACGACCGTCACGGCCGAGCGTTGCTCGAGGCATTCAACTTCCCGTTCCGGAAGTAACCGGACGACAGGAACCGCTAAAGTCTATGGCTAAGACGAGCATGGTCGAGCGCGAGAAGCGTCGCGCACGTGTCGTGAAAAAGTACGCGGCCAGGCGCGCGAAGCTCAAGGAGCTGATCCGCAGCCCCCGCACTTCGCCCGAGGAGCGCGCCGCAGCGCAGTCGACGTTGCAGTCGATGCCGCGGGATGCGAGCCCGTCGCGCCAGCGTAAGCGCTGCGCGATCACGGGCCGCTCACGCGGCGTGTACCGCAAGTTTGGCCTCTCGAGGGTGAAGATCCGCGAGGTGGCTGCGCGCGGCGAGATCCCGGGCCTGACCAAGGCGAGCTGGTGAGGAACGCAGCATGAGCATGACCGATCCTGTTGCCGATCTCCTCACCCGCATCCGTAACGGCCAGACGGCCGGCAAGGCCGAGGTGCACCTCGACTCCTCGCGCTTGAAGACCGCGATCGCCAAGGTGCTGAAGGACGAAGGCTACATCGCCGACTTCCGCCTCGACGCCGACAGCGGCAAGCCGCGGCTCACCATAGGGCTCAAGTACTTCGAAGGCCGGCCGGTGATCGACCGCCTGGAGCGCATCAGCCGTCCGGGGCTGCGCATCTACCGCGGCAAGGATGAGCTGCCGAAGGTCCTCGGGGGCATGGGGACGGTGATCGTCTCGACCCCCAAGGGCGTCATGACCGACAAGCAGGCGCGCTCGATCGGCCAGGGCGGCGAAGTCCTGTGCATCGTGGCCTGAGGTTATAGAGAGCCATCATGTCGAGAATTGCCAAAGCTCCGGTCGACCTGCCCTCGGGCGTGACCGCGACCATCGCCGCCGAGGCGGTGACCATCAAGGGCGCGAAGGGCTCGCTCAGTCTGCCGCTCACCGCCGGCGTGACCGTGGCGGAGAAGGAAAAGAAGCTGCAGGTGAGCTTCACCGACCCGCAGCTGGCGCGCACCCGCGCCGGCGCCACGCGCGCGCATCTCGCCAACATGGTGCGTGGCGTCACCAAGGGCTACGAGAAGAAGCTCGAGCTGGTCGGCGTCGGCTTCCGCGCGGCGGTCCAGGGCAAGACGCTGAACCTCACGCTCGGCTTCTCGCACCCGGTGGGCTTCCCGATTCCGGAAGGCATCGTCATCGAGACGCCGACCCAGACCGAGATCCTCGTCAAGGGCATCGATCGGCAGAAGGTGGGTCAGGTGGCGGCCGAGATCCGCCACGTGCGACCGCCGGAGCCCTACAAGGGCAAGGGTGTGCGCTACACCGGCGAGCAGATCACCCTCAAAGAGGGGAAGAAGAAGTGATGCGGCTCCTTGCGGCGCGCAGCGCCGTTACATGCACGGGGTTCGCGCATGCGAACCCCGTTAGAACCCTCGCCGGAGGCGATGACAACCAATGATCACCACCAAGAAGGAGCGCCGGCTGCGCCGCGCGATCAAGACGCGCGCGCATATCCGCGAGCTCGACGTCGCGCGCCTCACGGTGCATCGCACCCCGAAGCATATCTATGCCCAGGTGACGACCGCTGCGGGCGCCAAGGTGATCGCCGCCGCCTCCACCGTGCAGGAGAAGGTGCGCGAGGGGTTGAAGGCGACCGGCAACGTCGAGGCGGCCAAGGCCGTGGGACGCGCCATCGCCGCGAAGGCCAAGGCCGCGGGTGTCAGCAAGGTGGCCTTCGACCGGTCCGGTTTCCAGTTCCACGGGCGCGTCAAGGCGCTCGCGGATGCAGCCCGCGAAGCGGGCCTTGAATTCTGAGCAGGTAGCACCATATGGCAAGAGCGGAAAAGGGTCAGTCGGCGGACGAGTTCGTCGAGAAGCTGGTTGCGGTCAATCGAACGGCGAAGGTGGTCAAGGGTGGCCGGCAGTTCGGTTTCACCGCGCTGACCGTGGTCGGCGATACCGCCGGGCGGGTCGGCTACGGCTTCGGCAAGGCGCGCGAGGTACCGGTGGCGATCTCCAAGGCCATGACCCAGGCGCGCAAGAATCTGGTCAACGTGTCATTGCGCAACGACTCGCTCTACTACGCGATCACCGGTACGCACGGCGCGACGCGCGTCTACATGCAGCCGGCCTCGGACGGTACCGGCGTCATCGCCGGCGGCGGCATGCGCGCGGTGCTCGAGTGCGCCGGCGTGCGCAACGTGCTCGCCAAGAGCTATGGCTCGCGCAACCCGATCAACGTGGTACGCGCGACCATCAACGCGCTCGCCAAGATCCGTTCGCCCGAGGACATCGCGGCCAAGCGCGGCAAGACTCTCGAAGAGATCACGGGCTGAAGACCATGGCGGACAAGCAAATCAAGCTGACGCTCACGCGGAGCCTGGCCGGGCAGCTCGGCAACATCCAGGCCTCGGCGCGGGGCTTAGGCCTCAAGCGCATTCGCCAGAGCGTGACCGTCAAGGACACGCCGGAGAACCGCGGCATGATCCGGGCCGCGGTGCACCTGCTGAAGATCGAGAAAGGCGCCTGATAGTTATGCGACTCAACACACTCAAACCCGCTCGGGGCGCGCGCCGTGCGCGGCTGCGCGTCGGGCGCGGCGCCTCCGCCGGCCAGGGCAAGACCTGCGGTCGCGGCACCAAGGGCCAGCGCGCCCGCAAGGGCGGCTACCACAAGGTCGGCTTCGAGGGCGGCCAGATGCCGATGCAGCGCCGCATGCCGAAGGTCGGCTTCCGCTCCGACATCAAGGCGAGCCGCGCCGAAGTGCGCCTGCATGAGCTCGCCAAGGTCGAGGGTACGGTGGTGGATCTGGAGGCGCTGAAGAAGGCCGGGGTCATCGGGCCCGACGCCGAGCGCGCCAAGGTGGTGCTCTCGGGCGAGATCAAGAAGGCCGTGACGCTCAAGGGCGTGGCGGCGACCAAGGGCGCGCGCGCAGCCATCGAGGCCGCCGGCGGCACGGTCGAGGACGCACCCGCTGCCGCTCCCAAGGCGGCAGGCTAAGGGACCGCTGTCCGTATGGCCAATACCCCATTCAGCAATCCGGCCGCAACGCTCGGCGATGCCGCGCGCTTCGGCGAGATCCGCAGCCGCATCTTCTTTCTGATCGGCGCGCTGGTGGTGTATCGCATCGGCACGTTCATTCCGGTGCCGGGCATCAATCCGGCGGAAGTGGCGCGCTTCTTCGGCGACCGTTCCAACACCATCCTCGGCATCGTCAACATGTTCTCGGGTGGTGCGCTGTCGCGGCTGTCGATCTTCGCCATGGGCGTGATGCCCTACATCTCCGCCTCGATCATCATCCAGATGATGTCGATGGTGGTGCCCTCGCTCATGGAGCTGCGCAAGGAGGGCGAGTCGGGCCGCCGCAAGATCACCGAGTACACCCGCTACGGCACCGTGATCCTCGCGCTGTTCCAGTCGTTCGCGGCCGCGGGCGCGCTCGAGAAGGGCGGCATGACGCTGATCGCCGGCTGGCCGTTCCTGGTCATCGCCACCCTCACCATGACCACCGGGACGCTGTTCCTCATGTGGCTCGGTGAGCAGATCACCGAGCGCGGCATCGGCAACGGCATCTCGATGATCATCCTCTCAGGGATCGTCGCCGGACTGCCGGGCGCGGTGGGCAACACCATGGAGTCGGTGAGCAACGGCGAAATGCCCGGTCCGGTGGCGCTGTTGCTGCTGATCCTGGTGATCGGGGTCACGGCGTTCGTGGTTTTCATGGAGCGCGCCCAGCGGCGCATTCCGGTCGATTACGCCAAGCGCCAGGTGGGCCGCCGCATGTACGCGGGCCAGAGCACCCACCTGCCGTTCAAGATCAACATGTCGGGCGTGATCCCGCCGATCTTTGCCTCCAGCCTGCTGCTCTTCCCGGCGACCATCGCCAGCTTCCTGGGTTCCAATACCGACACCTGGTACGCCAACATCGCGCAGGACGTGGCCGCGGCACTCGGCTACGGCCAGCCGCTGCACCTGGTGATCTACGCGGTGCTGATCATCTTCTTCTGCTTCTTCTACACGGCGCTGGTGTTCAACGCGCGCGACACCGCCGACAACCTGAAGAAGTCCGGCGCCTTCGTGCGCGGCATCCGTCCCGGTCAGCAGACCGCCGAGTACATCGACCAGGTGCTGACGCGCCTGACGCTGTGGGGAGCGCTGTACGTCACCGCGGTGTGCCTGATCCCCGAGATCCTCATTTCCTGGTACGGCGTGCCGTTCCGTTTCGGCGGTACCTCGCTGCTCATCGTGGTGGTGGTGGTGATGGATTTCATGTCGCAGCTCAATGCGCACATGATGTCGCATCACTACCCGGGACTCCTCAAGAAGGCCAATTTGCTCGGCTACGGGCGATCGGGGCCGGGTGGTTAATCAATGAAAGTTCGTCCGTCGGTCAAGAAGATCTGCAAGAACTGCAAGATCGTGCGCCGCCGGCGCGTGGTCTACGTCATCTGCTCAGACCCGCGCCACAAGCAGCGTCAGGGTTGAGGTAAGGCACACATGGCACGTATAGCCGGTATCAACATCCCGATGAACAAGCACGTGTGGGTCGGGCTCACGCACATCTTCGGCGTGGGCCGCGCGCGTGCGCAAGCCGCCTGCGAGGCGGCGGGCGTCAACCCCACCACCAAGGTGAAGGATCTCACCGAGGTCGAGGTCAACGCGCTGCGCTCGGCGGTCGCCAAGTTCGCGGTCGAGGGCGACCTGCGCCGCGAAGTGTCGATGAACATCAAGCGGCTCATGGATCTCGGCACCTGGCGGGGACTGCGTCACCGCCGTGGGTTACCGGTGCGCGGCCAGCGCACGCGCACCAACGCGCGCACCCGCAAGGGACCGCGCAAGCAGGCGGTGAAGCTCAACGCCCCGCCGGGAAAGGCATAAAGCATGGCTGAAGAGCAGAAACCCGAAGGCAAGGCCCCGGCGGCAGCAGCGCCGGCAGCAGGCGCGGCGCCCGCAGCGGCGGCCGCTCCCAAGAAGGCCAAGAAGGCGCGCAAGAACGTGCTCGATGCGATCGCGCACGTGCACGCCTCCTTCAACAACACGATCATCACGATCACCGACCGTCAGGGCAACACGCTGTCGTGGGCGACCTCGGGCGGCTGCGGCTTCCGCGGCTCGCGCAAGTCGACCCCGTTCGCCGCGCAGGTCGCGGCCGAGAAGGCCGGCAATGCGGCGCAGGAGCACGGCGTGAAGAACGTGGAAGTGCGCGTCGGCGGCCCCGGGCCCGGGCGCGAGTCCGCGGTGCGCGCGCTCAACAACTGTGGGCTCAAGATCACCAGCATCTCGGACGTGACGCCGATTCCGCACAACGGATGTCGTCCGCCGAAGAAGCGCCGCGTGTAATCCAAGGGCAACGAGGAAATCATGGCGCGTTATACCGGACCGAAGTGCAAGCTCGCTCGCCGCGAGGGCACGGATCTGTTCCTGAAGTCGGGCGTCAAACCGCTCGAGAACAAGTGCAAGTTCACGGTGCCGCCGGGCGGCATCAAGAGCGAGCGCCGCCAGCGCTTGTCGGACTACGGCCTGCAGCTGCGCGAGAAGCAGAAGCTGCGCCGCATGTACGGCGTGCTCGAGCGGCAGTTCAGCAACTACTACAAGGCGGCGGCGCGCAAGACCGGCGCCACCGGTGAGACGCTGCTGCGGCTGCTGGAGTGCCGTCTCGACAACGTGGTCTACCGCATGGGCTTCGCCACCACGCGCGCCGAAGCGCGCCAGCTGGTGAGCCACAAGTCGATCACCGTGAACGAGAAGCCGGTGACGATCGCTTCCTACCAGGTGAAGGCCGGCGATATCGTCCAGGTGCGCGAGAAGTCGCGCAAGCAGCTGCGCATCCAGAGCGCGCTCAACATCGCACAGCAGGTGGGACTGCCGGAGTGGGTGGACGTGAACGCCGGCGAGTTCCGCGGCGTGTTCAAGTCGGCGCCGGGCCGGGAAGACGTCCTGCCCGACATCAACGAGAACCTGGTCGTCGAGCTCTATTCGAAGTAACGATTTTGTCCTTTGCGCCGGCGGTGCTGCCGGCAAGGTGAAACTGCAATGCAGGGTTCTGTAAGCGAGTTCCTGAGGCCCCGGGTAGTGAAGGTACAGCCGGTCGCTCCGCGGCAGGCGCGCGTGGTGATCGAGCCGTTCGAGCGTGGCTTCGGCCATACGCTCGGCAACGCGCTGCGCCGCGTGCTGCTGTCGTCCATGCCGGGCGCGGCCATCACCGAGGTCGAGATCGACGGCGTGCTGCACGAGTACACCTCCATCGAGGGCGTGCAGGAAGACGTGGTCGACATTCTCCTCAACCTCAAGTCCGTGGCGCTGCGGATGCACGCGCGCGAGAGCGCGGAGCTGCGCCTGCACAAGAAGGGCCCGGGCCCGGTGACCGCCGGCGACATCCAGACCGATCACGACATCGAGGTCGTGAACCCGGATATGGTGATCGCCAACCTCACCAAGGCGGGCGAGCTCTCCATGACGCTGCGCGTCGAGCGCGGCCGCGGCTACCGGCCGGCGGCCTCACGCGTCGCCTTCGAGGAGCAGACCCGTCCGATCGGACGCCTGCAGCTCGATGCCTCCTTCTCGCCGGTGCGGCGCGTGACCTACTCGGTCGACGCGGCGCGCGTCGAGCAGCGCACCGACCTCGACAAGCTGGTCATCGACATCGAGACCAACGGCACGATCGACGCCGAGGAGGCGATTCGCCGCGCCGGCGCGATCCTCAAGGACCAGCTGTCGGTGTTCATCGACCTGCAGGGCGAGGAGGAGTCGCAGGCCAAGGTCTCCGAGATGCAGTTCGACCCGATCCTGATGCGTCCCGTGGACGAGCTCGAGCTCACCGTGCGCAGCGCCAACTGCCTCAAGGCCGAGAACATCCACTACATCGGCGACCTGGTGCAGCGGACCGAAGTCGAGCTGCTGCGCACGCCGAACCTCGGCAAGAAGTCGCTCACCGAGATCAAGGAAGTGCTGCAGAGCCACGGCCTGATGCTCGGCATGCGCCTCGATGGCTGGCCGCCGGCGGGTCTGAAGCACGAGGAAGGCCGCACCGAGGTCATTTGAGTTAATAGCTAAAACCGGCCTGTTGTTCGCGGGCAAAAGCCACGCCTTTTGCCCGCGAGCCTGCAACTGCCGGTGGGTCTGGCCTGCTGAAAAAGCCGCAGGCTTTTTCAGCCAGGAGGAAAGATGCGTCACCAACTCTCCGGCCGGCAGCTGTCGCGTAACAGCTCGCACCGCCACGCGCTGATGCGCAACATGTCGGTCTCGCTGCTGCGGCACGAGACCATTCGCACCACGCTGCCCAAGGCCAAGGAGCTGCGCCGGGTGGTCGAGCCGCTCATCACGCTCGCCAAGCGCGATGCGGAGGCCAACCGGCGTCTGGCGTTCGCGCGGCTGCGCGACGCGCAAGTGGTCGAGAAGCTGTTCGCGGACTTAGGCCCGCGCTTCAAGGCCCGACCGGGGGGCTACACGCGGATCCTGCGGATGATGCCGCGCCCCGGCGATTCGGCCCCCATGGCACTGATGCAGCTGGTGGATGGACCGGCGGCGGTTGCGGTCGAGCAGCCGGCGGAACAGGGCAAGAAGACGACGCGCCGTGCCAAGGCCAAGGTCGAGGCTTCGGCCAAGGCCAAGGATGAGTCCAAGGTCAAGCCGGCGGCCGAACCCGCCGCGGAGCCGAAGAAGCCCCCGCGTCGCAAGAAGGCGGTCCCGGCCTGAAGCGCTTCAGCTCGAGCATGCCCGGCCCGAGCGATCGGGCCGGGCATTTGTTTTATGGCCGCCACCTCCGATAGGCTGCGCAGTTCAGCCGGCATTCGACCGGTCAATCCACGGGGAGGAGGCCTGCTATGAGTCTCGCATCAGAGTTCAAGGAATTTGCCATGAAGGGCAGCGTCATCGACCTGGCGGTCGGTGTGGTGATCGGCGCGGCCTTCGGCAAGATCGTCTCTTCACTGGTCGGCGACGTGATCATGCCGGCGCTGTCACCGGTCCTGGGGAGCGTCAATTTCAGCGACCTGGCGGTTCAGATCGCGACCAACGCGGCCGGCAAACCGGTGCTCCTCAAGTACGGCGCGTTCCTGCAGACCATCTTCGAGTTCATCATCATCGCGCTGTCGATTTTCATCGTCATCAAGGGCATCAATAAGCTCAAGCGTCCCCCGGCCGCCGCGCCCAGCGCGCCGCCGCCGCCCCCGACCAAAACCGAAGTATTGTTGCAGGATATAAAGGATCTTCTAGCCAAGCGCTAGAAATTGACCCTTTAGAGAGACAATCAGGCGCCGGCGACCGCCAGGAACGCATCACGCGTCAGGTTCTCACAGCCTGATGCGGTGACCGCGAGATCGTCCTCGATGCGGATGCCGCCGAACTTGGCGAAGCTCGCCACCCGGGGCCAGTGGATGCGGCTCGCCTGCAGGTCGTTCGCGCGGGCGGCTTCGAGGAGCTGCGGGATGAAATAGATCCCGGGTTCCATGGTCACCACGAACCCGGGCTCGAGCACCCGGGTGAGCCTCAGGTACGGGTGGCCCTCGGGTCTGGGAATCTCGCCCTGCGCGGCCGTCTTCATGAACCCACCCACGTCGTGGACCTCGATGCCGAGGAGGTGCCCGATGCCGTGCGGCAGGAAAACCTTGGTGAGGCCGGTGGCGACCGCCTCCTCACCCGAGCAGCGCACCAGCTGCGCCTCGTGCAGCAGCCTGCCCGTTTCCTCGTGCGCCGCCAGATGGATGTCGCGCCAGTCCACCCCGGAATGTACCCGGGCGCAGAGGCGCTGCTGCAGATCATCCATGCGCTCGATGAGGTCACGAAAGTCCGGGTCCGCGAAGGAGTGGGTGCGGGTGATGTCGCAGGCATAGCCGGCGAACTGCGCGCCGGCATCGATCAGCAGCGAGTGCCGCTCACGCGGGGCCAGTTTTTCCAGCACCTGGTAGTGCAGCACCGCCCCGCCTTCGTTCAACGCGATGATGGGGTTGTAGGGCAGCTCCTGCTCGCGCGCGCCGCAGGCGCGCAGGAATTCGAGCTCGATCTCGAACTCGGAGGCTCCGGCCTCGAAGGCGCGCGTGGCGGCCAGGTGGCCGCGGGCGCCGAGCCGGTTCGCGGCACGCAGGCAGGCGAGCTCGTAAGGGCTCTTGGCCGCCCGGTCGTAGTCGAGGCGGCGCATGAGCTCTTTGGGATTGACGGCCGCGACCCCCCAGGAGGCGAGCTCGGGGGTGGCATCGCCGATGTAGGCGGCACGGGAGAGGTCCTTAGGCAGCGCCGCGCGCGCGGCGGCGGCATCCGCCGCCGCGACCACCTCGAAATGCCGCACCCAGTAGCCGCGCGGCAGGTCGGCGGGCTTGTACCAGTAGTCGCGGGGCTGGTGCAGCACCAGCATCGGCCTCGATCCGGGCTTGAACCAGATATACGAATCAGGCACGTCGGCGAGCGGCACCCACACCTTGAAGGGGGCGTGCGCCAGGAAGGGATAGGTGCGGTCGTCCTCGAACACCGTGAGCGCCGATCCCGAGTGCACCAGCAGCCCGGTGAAGCCGCCGGCCTCGAGTGCCCGGGCGGTGCGTGCGCACAGCGCCTCGAGGTGGGGGCCGAAGGTCGCCTCCAGCTCCCGTGCGAGGGTCGGGGTGGGTTCGGTATCTGGCATCGCGCATCTCCTGGCGGTGGCCGCGGTGCTGTCGTATCCGACAGACAGTCAGGCGTGTCCGACAGAGCAAAGGGTTTTACACAGTCCGTCCGCAGTTTCCAATCGTACCGGGACTTCTATAGACTTTACCTTTCCGCAGCCTGGAAGTGGGCACGGAACTCTGATCCACAACTCTTGCTTCCTTCGGGGAATTATCTGATGAACACCAAACTTGCTCTTAGCGCAATCGTTGCGGCGCTGATGCTGACGGCCTGTGCGAAGCAGGAAGCCGCCGCTCCCGACGCCGCTGCTACTCCTCCTGCTCCGGCCGCCGCTCCGGCTGCGGCTCCTGCCGACGCTGCCGCTCCGGCCGCTGCTCCTGCTGCGGATGCGGGCGCTGCTGCGGCTCCTGCTGCCGCTCCAGCTGCTGCACCGGCCGACCAGCCGGCGACGCCGCCGAAGCAGTAAGTCCTCACGACTTACGGCTGAAAATCGCGGCCCGGACGGATCGCCAGCGCGAGCCGTTCGGGCCGTGTCATTCTTGGGCTCGACGCGATGAATGCCGTGACCGTCAGCGTGCGTGACGCACGCGCCCAACCCGCCGACCGGCTCTGGATCCAGAGCGTCTACCGCGATTACCTCGACGATCTGAACCCCGGCACCGGGCTCTTTCCGGCACTCGGTGAGATCGGCCATCGCGAGCCCGACCAGATCGCGCACTGGTTCGGCGACCCCAATACCTTTCCGCTGGTGATCTGCAAGGGCACCGAACCGGTGGGCTTCGCCCGCGTGCTGCGCGGCAATCCCGCGCCTGCACCGCGGCCGCGCACCGACTACCGGATGGCGGAGTTCTTTATCACGCGCGCGCGGCGGCGCCTCGGCGTCGGCCGCACGGCGGTCGAGCTCATCCTCAATCGCTTTGCGGGAAGCTGGGAGATCACCGAGTACCTGCGCAACACGGATGCGGTGCGCTTCTGGCGGCGGGTGGTCGGCGGCTACACGCGCGGCAAGTACCAGGAGCGCATCGTCAACGGCGAGGTGCACCAGGTGTTTGAGTCGGGCGCGCCGCCGCGCCCGGTGTAGCGAGTCCCCCCGCCGCGCAGCCGGTGCAGCCGCCGGCGAGCTGCGCGAAGGTGCGCTGCCGAAGGCTCGCCACCCAGCTGCCCTGCACCGTGCGCGGCAGATGCTCGAGCGCATCGAGCAGGCGCAGCCGCAGCTTCAGCGATGCCAGGCGCCAGAAGCTGTAGACGAGGCACGCGGCAACCGCGAGGCCCACCGCCACACCCTGCAGCACGAGGCTCATGCGGGCAGCGCGCCGCCGCCGAAGGCGAGCGCCACACGGTAGGTGATGAGCGCGCCGAGATAGGCGAGCGCGAAGAGGTAGGCGGCCATCGCGAGCGGGTAGGTCCAGGAGTTGGTCTCGCGCTTTACCACCGCGAGCGTCGACAGGCACTGCGGCGCGAACACATACCACGCCAGCAGCGACAGTCCCGTCGCGAGGCTCCAGCTATGGCTGATGATGGGCGTCAAGGCGCCCGCGACATCGGTCGCACCCGACATGGCGTAGACGGTACCGAGCGCACTCACCGCGACCTCGCGCGCCGCGAGCCCGGGTACGAGCGCGATCGAGATCTGCCAGTTGAAGCCGATCGGCGCGAACAGGTACTCGAGCCCCCGGCCGAGAAACCCGGCGACGCTGTACTGGATCGCAGGTCCGGCCGCGCCCGCGGGCGGCGCCGGGAAGCTAGCCAGGAACCACAGCACCACCATCAGCGTGAGGATGATGGTGCCGACGCGCGTCAGGAAGATCCTGGTGCGCTCCCACAGTCCGAGCACGAGGTTCGACAGATGCGGCCAGCGGTACTCGGGGAGCTCGAGTAACAGCGGGCGGTATTCGCCGCGCATCATGGTGCGCTTGAGCACCCAGGCGACGCCGAGCGCGCTCACGACGCCGGCGGCGTAGAGCGCGAACAGCACCAGTCCCCGCAGGTTCACCGGTCCGACGGCGCGCTGCGGAATGAAGGCGCCGATCAGCAGCGCGTACACCGGCAGCCGTGCCGAGCAGGTCATGAGCGGCGCGATCATGATGGTGGCGAGACGGTCGCGCGAGGAGGGGATGGTGCGCGCCGCCATGATCCCCGGGATCGCGCACGCGAAGCTCGAGAGCAGCGGAATGAAGGCGCGACCCGAGAGCCCGACGCGCCCCATGAGACGGTCGAGCATGAAGGCGGCGCGCGGCAGGTAGCCCGAGTCCTCGAGCGCCAGGATGAAGAGAAACAGGATCAGGATCTGCGGCAGGAAGACCAGTACGCTGCCCGCACCGGCGATCACGCCATCGAGCACCAGCCCGCGCAGCGGGCCGGCCGGCAGCACCGCCGACAGCCACTGGCTGAGCGAAGTGATGCCGACATTGATGAGGTTCTGCGGCGCCCTGGCCCAGCTGAATACCGCCTGGAACATGAGGAACAGCACCACCGCGAGCAGCAGCGGGCCCGCCACGGGATTGAGCACCACGGCATCGAGCCGCGCCAGCATCGCCGCGCGCGCCGGCACCCGGTAGCCGATCTCATCCAGCACGCGGCGCACTTCGCGCTGCGTCGCCTCGATCTCGGCGGCGGTCGCCGCTGATGGCGCTTCGATGCGCCGGCCGCGCGCGGCCCCGGCAAATCCGTAACTGTCGATCGCCTCGATGAGCTCGCGCTCGCCGCCGGCGCGCACCGCCACCGTCGGCACCACCGGCACGCCGAGCGCGCGCTCGAGCGCGGCCCGGTCGAACGTGTAGCCGCGCTCGGCGGCCACGTCGCTCATGTTGAGGGCGACGATCATCGGGATGCCTAAACGCTTGAGCTCGAGCACCAGGCGCAGGTTCAGGCGCAGGTTCGTGGCATCGATCACGCACACCAGCAGATCCGGCGCCGGCTCGCTCGCGTGGCGGCCGAGCACGACGTCGCGCGCGATCGCCTCATCGAGCGTCGCGGGCTCGAGGCTATAGGCGCCGGGCAGATCGACGACGCGGTACAGCCGCCCGCTGCGCGGGCCCACCAGCCGGCCCTCCTTGCGCTCGACGGTGACGCCCGGGTAGTTGGCGACTTTCTGGCGGCTGCCGGTGAGACGATTGAAGAGTGCGGTCTTGCCGCAGTTCGGCACGCCGATGAGGGAGAGAGAGAGCTGCGGCGCGGCGGCTGCCGCGGCCGCCGGCGCGTTCATGGCGCGCGGGCTGCGCCCGGGGTCGAGGCTCGGTGCAACTCGACCCGCTCGCTGGCGCCGGCGACCTGCGCCTGGGGTGATGCGCCGGTTCCGGGGCGGTGCAGCTCTACCCAGATCGATTCAGCCTCGCGACGGCGTAACGCCAGCGTCGTATGCCCGACGCGCACCACGAAGGGGTCGCGGCCGGGGCGCGCCTCGGCCAGGATCTCGACCTGCTCGCCGCTCACGAAGCCGAACTCGAGCAGCCGCCGCTCGAGCGGGGAGAGGACACCCGCGCGTGCGCCGACCGCGACCACCCGGCCGGCGGTGCCGGGCGGGAGCGCGGCGAGGCTGACGAAGCCGGGATCAAGCGCGAGCCCGGCGGGAGTGGCGACGGCGTCCATGGCCCACAGTATGGATGAGAACGGTTCGCATTTTCAATCGCATTATGGTGATGGGGGTCACATAACGAAATCAAAGGCTTAAGGTGTTCCTTACCCGACCGCCCGCGCCGGGAACCCTCGGTCGCGCTCGAGCAGCGGGCGCAGGTACTGCCCGGTATAGGAGCGCTCGGTGGCGGCGATGGTCTCGGGCGTGCCGGCCGCGATGATCTCCCCGCCGCCTTCCCCGCCTTCGGGGCCCAGATCGATCACCCAGTCGGCGGTCTTGATGACATCGAGGTTGTGCTCGATGACGATCACCGTGTTGCCCTCGTCGCGCAACCGGTGCAGCACGTGCAGGAGCTGCTCGACGTCGTGGAAGTGCAGTCCCGTGGTCGGCTCATCGAGGATGTAGAGCGTGCGCCCGGTGGCGCGCTTGGCGAGCTCGCGCGAGAGCTTGACGCGCTGCGCCTCGCCGCCCGAGAGCGTCGTGGCGTTCTGCCCGAGCCGCACGTAGGAGAGGCCGACGTCGACGAGCGTCTGGAGCTTGGCTGCAACGGCGGGCACGTTCTGGAAGAAGCGCAGTGCCTCCTCGACGGTGAGCTCGAGCACCTCGTGAATGTTCTTGCCGCGGTAGCGGATCTCGAGCGTCTCGCGGTTGTAGCGCTGTCCCCTGCACACGTCGCACGGCACGTACACATCGGGCAGGAAGTGCATCTCGACGCGGATGACGCCGTCTCCCTGGCACGCCTCGCAGCGGCCGCCCTTGACGTTGAAGCTGAAGCGCCCGGGATCGTAGCCGCGGGCGCGCGCCTCGGGCACCGCGGCGAACAGCTCGCGCAGCGGCGCGAACAGCCCCGTGTAAGTCGCGGGATTGGAGCGCGGAGTGCGCCCGATCGGACTCTGGTCGATGTCGATGACGCGATCGATTTCCTCGAGTCCCTCGAGCGAGGCGCACGGCGCCGCCTCCACCCGCGCGCCGTTCAAGCGCGCGGCCACGTGGCCGAAGAGCGTGTCGACGACGAGCGTCGACTTGCCCGAGCCCGACACGCCGGTGACGCAGGTGAGGAGCCCGAGGGGGATCTCGGCGGTGACGTTGCGCAGGTTGTTGCCACGCGCGCCGACGATGCGGATCTGCCGTGCAGGTGCGGGGCGGTTGCGCAGCGTGGGCACGACGATGCGGCGCCGCCCGGAGAGAAACTGTCCGGTGACCGAGGTCGGGGAGGCCTCGATGTCGCGCGGCGTGCCCTGCGCGACCAGGTGGCCGCCGTTGGCGCCCGCGCCGGGACCTAAGTCGACGACGTGGTCGGCCTCGCGGATCGCCTCCTCGTCGTGCTCTACCACGATCACGGTATTACCGAGATCGCGCAGATGCTTCAGCGTGCCGAGGAGCCGCCGGTTGTCGCGCTGGTGCAGCCCGATCGAGGGCTCATCGAGGATGTACATGACGCCCGTGAGGCCCGAGCCCACCTGGCTCGCGAGGCGGATGCGCTGCGACTCCCCGCCGGAGAGCGTCTCGGCGCTGCGGTCGAGCGTCAGATACTCGAGCCCCACATCCACCAGGAACGCGAGCCGCTGCACCATGCCCTTGACGATCTTGGCGGCCACCTCGCCGCGCCAGCCCGCGACCTCGAGGCCGCGCAGGAACTCGAGTGCACGGCCGACGGTGAGGTGCGCGACCTCGGGGAGACTGCGCTCCGCGACGAACACGAAGCGCGCGGCGCGATTCAAGCGCGTGCCCTTGCAGTCCGGGCACGGGCGCAGACTCAGGTAACGCGACAGCTCCTCGCGCACCATCGGGGAAGAGGTCTCGGCGTAGCGGCGCGTGAGATTCGGCAATATTCCTTCGAAAGGATGACGCTGCCGCACGCGCTTGCCCGGCTGCGCGCGCTCGCTGAACTCGATCGCCTCGGTGCCGCTGCCGTTGAGCAGCACGTGGCGCACGTGCTCGGGAAGCTCGCTCCACGGTGTCTCGATGTCGAAGCCGTAGTGTTTCGCCAGCGCCTGGATGAGATGGAAGTAATGATCGTTACGGCGGTCCCAGCCGCGTACCGCGCCGCCGGCGAGCGAGAGGTGTGGATGCAGCACGACGCGCTGCGGATCGAAGAACTCCTCGACCCCGAGCCCGTCGCAACCGGGGCAGGCGCCGGCCGGGTTGTTGAAGGAGAAGAGCTTCGGCTCGAGCGGCGGCACGCTGTAGCCGCAGATCGGGCAGGCGTGGCGGCTCGAGAAGACGAGCGGCTCGCGCTGCGGCTCATCGAGCAGGATCAGCTGGGCGAGGCCGCCGGAGAGCCTGAGCGCCGTCTCGAACGATTCGGCCAAGCGCTGCGCGGCGTCGGGCCGCACGCGCATGCGATCGACCACCGCCTCGATGTCGTGCTTTTTCTTCGGATCGAGCGCCGGCAACGCCTCGAGCTCATGAATGCGCCCGTCGATGCGCACGCGCACGAAGCCCTGCGCGCCCAGATCCTCGAGCAGCTCGAGGTGCTCGCCCTTGCGCTGCGCCACCACCGGGGCGAGGAGCGCAGCCGCCGTGCCCTCCGGGAGCTTCATCACCTGGTCGACCATCTGGCTCACGGTCTGCGCGGCGAGCTCGGTGCCGTGATCGGGGCAACGCGGCGTGCCGGCGCGCGCGTAGAGGAGGCGCAGGTAGTCGTAAATCTCGGTGACCGTGCCGACGGTCGAGCGCGGGTTGTGTGAGCTCGCCTTCTGCTCGATGGCGATCGCCGGCGACAGGCCATCGATGCTGTCGACGTCGGGCTTGTCCATGGTCGCGAGGAACTGCCGCGCGTAGGCCGACAGCGACTCGACGTAGCGGCGCTGACCCTCGGCGTAGAGCGTGTCGAAGGTGAGGGAGGACTTGCCCGAGCCCGAAAGGCCGGTGACCACGATCAACCGCTCGCGCGGCAGGTCGAGGCTCAGGTTCTTCAGGTTGTGGGTGCGCGCACCGCGCACGCGGATCTCGTGCATTGAACCGGTAATCCTACGCGGGGCGTCCGGTGAGACCCAGCGTGCCGAAGTGGGGAGTGGGAGATGGAGGCGGAAGGGGTCGCCTTAAAGCGCCCCGGGAGCGTCTCCGGAGGGGCGGGAGGGGCCCTATTGACTACCAGAGAACATATCGTAAGATATATCTTGTAACCCAAGGAGTACAGGTGCCATGCACCGACATCACTACCATCCTCATCACCGCGGCCCCCAGGACGCCCAGGGCGAGCGCGAGTATTTCATGGGGCACCGGCACGGCCGGCGCTTCGGACACTTCACCGCCGGCTTCATGGGCGGAATGGGCATGGGCGGGCGCGCGTTCCGCGCCGGCCGGCGCCTCGCCTCCGGCGACCTGCAGCTGGTGCTGCTCGCGCTCCTGGCCGAGCAGCCGAGTCACGGCTACGAGCTCATCAAGGCGCTGGAGGAGCGCTCCGACGGCTTCTACTGCCCGAGTCCCGGCATGGTGTACCCGGCACTGACCTGGCTCGAGGAAATGGGCTACACGAGCGTCGCGGCCGAGGGAGCCAGGAAGCTCTACAGCATCACCGACACGGGCCGCGCTTACCTGAGCGAAAACCGGGACGCCGCGGACGCCATGCTGAGCCAGCTCGAGCAGATCGGTCGCAAGATGGGACGTCTGCGCGAGGCGTTCGGCGAGGACGAGGACTCCGACTGGCGTGAGCTCGAGGCCGTGCGCCGCGAGTTGAAGCACGCGCTGCGCGAAAAGCGCGGCGCCTCGGCGGAGGAGCGCAGCCGCATCATCGCCATTCTCAAGCAGGCCGTCGCCCAGATCCGCGTCAAGGGCTGATACGGCGCAGAAGGCCGCGGCAGCTCGAGGCCGCGGCCTCCGATCCTGCGCGTTCGGTGCGGCAATGCGCCTAGCCGCGTTGCCTCGTACGACCTATCCTCTCTATCCTTCGCCGCTCGCATTTGAGGGGCTCAAAGAGGGTTTATACATGGCGCGCGGTGTCAACAAAGTCATCCTGATCGGCAATCTGGGCGCCGACCCCGAAACGCGGGCGATGCCCTCCGGCACGACCGTGGCGAACCTGCGCATCGCAACGAGCGAGAGCTGGCGCGACAAGCAGACCGGCGAGCAGCAGGAGCGCACCGAATGGCACCGCGTGGCCCTCTTCGGGCGGCTCGCGGAAGTCGCCGGGGAATACCTGCGCAAGGGCTCGAAGGTCTACATCGAGGGGAGCCTGCGCACGCGCAAGTGGCAGGACAAGGAGGGCAAGGACCGCTACTCCACCGAGATCGTCGGCAACGACATGCAGATGCTCGACTCGCGCGGCGGCGGTGCGGCGGTGCCGGCGGCGCCGGCGGCGCGGCGGCAGGCGGCCGCGAGCACTTCGGCGAAGAGTCCGGCGGTGGCGGTGGCGGCGGCGGTGGTGGTGGTGGCGGTGGCGCGGGCCGCAGCGGCGGCGGCGGCTCGGGCGAGGAATTCGACGACGATATCCCGTTCTGAGGCGCGGGTCCTTCGCGCCTTCAGAGGTGCTGCTTGAGGAAGGTCTCGAGCGCCTCGAGGATTGGGTGCGGGTATCGGACCTGCGACAGCCAGCGGCTTCTTCCGGGAAGCTGAACGACCTGACCGTTTTGCCTGCCTTCTGCAGCGCCTTGCCATAGGGATCGACTGCTCGCTCGGCACCGTGCGTACCGGTTCCGTAGACGATCATCACGGGATCTTGATGGCGGCGACCGAGTTGATCGGTGATTTGGTGGCGAGCCTCGGGTCGGTCTCCGACGCCGATACGCTCCGTCCACACCGATTCGGCCGGCGAGACATGCGCGCGACACGGAACGCGGACCCGACGACTGTGGGCACTGCGTGCGCCTCAGCGCGCGCAGATCCGAGATGCCGCTGATGCTCGCCGCGCAGGCGTAGAGATCCGGCGTGAAGGCGGCGCCGGCGAGCGCCGCATAGCCGCCGTAGCCAAGCGCCGACGATGCAAACATGGTGCGCATCGGCAATGCCCTGGTCGATCATCGCGCGTACACCGTCGGTGACGTCGTCCTGCATCAGGCCGCCCCACTCGACGGTAGCCGGCCCTCTCGAAGGCTGCGCCGAATCCGGTCGAACCGCGGAACTGCGGCTGCAAGACGCGTAGCCGCGCGTCGCGAGAAACTGGGCTAGCCAGTCGAAGGCTCGGGTAGTCGCGCCCTTCGGTCCGCCGTGCGGCAGCACGACGAGCGGCCCGGGTCCCGCATGCGTGCCGGGCGGCAGGGTGAGGTAGGCGGGGATCCGGGTGCCGTCGTGCGCCTTGTAGCTGATCTCGCGCGAATTCGCCGAGCGTCGCACGCTCGAGAGCCGCGGATAGGCCGCGGCCGGCGACGTCGGCGCGACGGCTCTTGTAATCGATCAGGTAGTAGACCGGCGCCGTCGGACGGCGATTCGACCGTGGCCAGAGTTCGCGAGCCATCGATCGACCAGCCGTAAACTTCCGACTTGCTTGCTGGGGAAGGCGCGCTGACCGCGATGTCGTCGCGCCGCTGCGCCTGCGCGTCAAGCCAATGAATCGTCACGTCTTGGTGCCGCCGAGATACACGCCGATGATCGCGCCGGTGTAGGAATCCGTGTACGTGCCGTCGATATCGGCGTCCGGGTCCTCTGCGAGCACGGAGGTGGGCGAGCCATCGAGCGGCAGCTTCCACGCCGCCTGGCGTGCGGCGTCCGTTGGCGGCGAGCAGCACGAGCGCGCTGCCGTCCGGCAGCACGCCGCCAAGGTGGGCGGGTCGCTGTTGTCCCTGCGCAGGAGCTCGACGGATGTTGTTGCCGGACAGCGCGTAGATGCGATACGCGCGACCGCACGATAGTCCCAATCCTCGCGCGCGAGCGGGGTACCGGCGCGATCGAGCACCCACTGCGGTGGTATGGGCGCTGCCGGCCTTGAGGATCGTGGGCGTACCGTCGGTGTGTCGACTTCGAGCAGGCAGTCCGGGCGCCCGTGCAGGCACTGCGGCTCCCCATGATCACCGTGTGCGGTTTGTCTGGTTTGGGCCGTGGACCAGGTACGCAGCCGAGGCAGCCTCGGCGCCGCGCCCGAGGCCAATGGTGCCGATAGCGCGCCGCATGGAAGCGGCAGCATCCGCCCGTCGCCGCCCTGCGCGCCGTAAGCGAGGGTGAGGAAAAATTCCGTCTGCGTTTCGGCGACGTCGCCCGACTGGTGGTCGTGCTGTAGGTGACGAGCAGCGTGTCGTCGTCGTTCCACATCAGGCTGCGCAGCTTCAGCCGCTCGGGCAGCGCGAGCTGACGCGCAAGCGCCCTGGCGTGCATCGACGTCGAAGATTACGACGCGCGGCGTCTCGTGCGCAGTGGTCGACCCAGGCGAGCCGCGTGCCGCTCGGGCTCAGCGCCGATGTCGAGTAATCGCGGGCAGCGCGCCGAAGGCTGCGGCCGACGGCGGCGGAGGGGCGGCCCGCGCAGGTGTGTCCGGGCGGCCGCCGACCGGCTGAGGGTCGCGCGGGCGACAAGGAGCAGGGCGATGCCGATCGATGAGCGCACCCACGACGCGCACCGCGCTCCCTGGTCGGTGCACGCAGGTTGCGACGCCTCCGTTCTTATTCTTCTGTCAGCGAGTATGCGAGCCTCGCGCGCCCGGCAATCCTAGGCGATGCCGTGGCTGCACCTCTAAGATTGAGTGTAAGTAAATATTTGTCTCCGGAGCCGTCTATTCGGGCGGTATAGAAGCTGTGCCTGTCACTCCCAACGCCGTAGAATTCGCAGCCTCGAACACCCATGCCCCGCCGCTACTTCATAAAGACCTTCGGCTGCCAGATGAACGAGTACGACTCCGCCCGCATGGCGGACGTGCTCGCCGCCGGCGCCGATCTCATCGCAACCGAGGATCCGCGCGAGGCCGACGTCTTGCTGATGAACACCTGCTCGGTGCGCGAGAAGGCGCAGGAGAAGGTCTTCTCCCTCCTCGGCGAATGGCGGCTTCTGAAGGCGCGTCGTCCCGAGGTCATCATCGGGGTCGGCGGCTGCGTCGCGAGCCAGGAGGGTGAGGCGATCACCGAGCGCGCGCCGTTCGTCGATCTGGTATTCGGGCCGCAGACGCTGCATCGCCTGCCGCAGATGATCGCGGAGCTCGAGCGCACCGGCCGCGCCCAGGTCGACGTCAGCTTTCCGGAGATCGAGAAGTTCGACGCGTTGCCCGAACCGCGCGCCGAAGGGGCGCGCGCGTTCGTGTCCATCATGGAGGGCTGCAGCAAGTACTGCAGCTTCTGCATCGTGCCCTACACGCGGGGCGAGGAGATGAGCCGCGGCTTCGAGTCGGTGCTGGCAGAGGTGCGCGCGCTCGCCGCCCAGGGCGTCGCCGAGGTGACGCTGCTCGGCCAGAACGTCAACGCGTATCGCGGCCCGATGCAGGACGGCGCGCTCATCGACCTCGCGACGCTCATCCATCACGTCGCGCGCCTGCCCGGCATCGAGCGCATCCGCTTTACCACCTCGCACCCGCTCGAATTCAACGACAGCCTGATCGAGGCCTACGCCAGCGTGCCGCAGCTCGCCAATCACCTGCACCTGCCGGTGCAGAGCGGCTCGGACCGGGTGCTCGCCCTCATGAAGCGCGGCTACACGGCGCTCGAGTTCAAGGCGAAGGTGCGGCGCTTACGCGCCGTGCGCCCCGACATCTCGATCTCCTCCGACTTCATCGTCGGCTTCCCCGGTGAGACCGAACGCGACTTCGAGGCGACGCTCGCACTGGCGCGTGAGGTGGGAATCGATCAGTCGTTCAGCTTCCTCTACAGCCGCCGACCCGGAACGCCCGCGGCCTCACTCCCCGACGAGGTGAGCTACGAGGTGAAGCAGGAGCGCCTCGCGCGGCTGCAGGCGCAGCTCGAGGCGCAGGCACACGCCATCAGCCAGGCGATGGTCGGCACGCGGCAGCGCGTGCTCATCGAGCGGCCTGCGAAGCGCGACACGCGCGAGCTGGCCGGCCGCACCGCCAACAACCGCTGGGTGAACTTCGCCGGCCCCGTGAGCCTCATCGATCGCTTCGCCGACGTCGAGGTGACCGAGGCGCGGGCACACAGTCTGCGCGGCCGGCTTAAGCGCGCGGCGCCGCTCGCGGCCTGCGGCTGAATGGCCGTGTCCGCCTCATCGCCGCCGGAGCCGCAGCGGGAATTCACTCTCGGCGGCGCCGATAACACCCGCCTCGCAAACCTCTGCGGTCCGCTCGATGAGAACCTGCGGCAGCTGGAAGAGCGGCTCGGCGTACGCATCCGCCGCCGCGGCGATTCCTTCCGCGTGAGCGGCGCGCTCGCCGCCGGCGCCGAGGAGGTCCTGCGCGAGCTCTTCGAACTCACGCGCACCGACGCAAGTCACTCCCGAGCGCGTGCATCTCGCGTTGCGCGACCGTGAGGCCGGTGCGGCGGCCCCGAATGCGGATCCCGGCGAGCACGGCGTGGCCGTGCCGCGCGGCGGCATCCGTGCGCGCGGGCGCCACCAGCGCGAGTACCTCGAGCACATCCGTGGCGGCGACCTGACCTTCGGCATCGGTCCCGCGGGCACCGGCAAGACCTACCTCGCGGTGGCCTGCGCGGTCGAGGCGCTGCAGTCCGACCGTGTCCGGCGCATCGTGCTGGTAAGGCCGGCGGTCGAGGCGGGTGAGCGCCTGGGGTTCCTGCCCGGCGATCTCACCCAGAAGGTCGACCCGTACCTGCGCCCCATGTACGACGCGCTCTACGAAATGATGGGCTTCGATCGGGTGGCGCGCTTCATCGAGCGCAACGTCATCGAGGTGGCGCCGCTCGCCTTCATGCGCGGCCGCTCGCTGAACGACTCCTTCATCATCCTCGATGAGGCGCAGAACACCACCATCGAGCAGATGAAGATGTTCCTGACGCGCATCGGCTTCGGCTCGCGCTCGGTGGTCACCGGCGATGTCACCCAGACCGATCTGCCCGCCGGCAAGCAGTCGGGCCTCTCGCACGTCGTCAGCGTGCTGCGCAACGTAGCGGGGGTCGCCTTCACCTTCTTCGATGCCCAGGACGTGGTGCGCCATCCGCTGGTGCAGCGCATCGTGCAGGCCTACGAATCCCACGGTGGCGGCACGTGAGCACAGCGCCCCTCAGCATCGAGCTGCAGCGCCGGGTGCGCGGCTGGGCGCCGCGGCGCAGCGAGCTCGCGCGCTGGGCGAGCGCGGCGTTGGGTAAGCACGCCGCCGGTGCCGAGCTCGGCGTGCGCGTCGTCGGCAGCGCCGAGAGCGCGCGCCTCAACGCCCGCTATCGCGGCCGTGACCGCCCGACCAACGTGCTGTCCTTTCCGCCGGCGCCGCTGCCGGCGCGCGCCCGCGCCGCGGTGCGCGCGCTCGGGGACCTGGTGATCTGTCCCACGGTGCTGCGTGGCGAGGCGCGCGCCCAGGCGAAGACGCTGCGGGCGCACTGGGCGCACCTGGTGGTGCACGGCACGCTCCACCTGATCGGCTACGACCACCAACGCGCCGCGGACGCGCGCCGCATGGAGCGGCGCGAGATCGCGGTGCTGCGCCGCCTCGGCTTCACCAATCCCTACCGGAGCGCCTGACGCCATGACCAAGGACCTGAACGCGACCGGACGGTGGCTGAAGCGCCTAACCCAGGGGCTGGCCGCCGAGCCGCAGGATCGCGCCGAGCTCCTCACGCTGCTGCGCGACGCCGGTGAGCGCGGTCTGGTCGATAGCGATGCGCTCTCGATGATCGAGGGCGTGCTCGATGTCTCGGACCTGCAGGTACGCGACATCATGGTGCCGCGCGCCCAGATGGTGTTCATCCGCCGCGACGAGCGCGCCGCGGCGATCCTGCCCAAGGTGGTGGAGTCGGGACACTCGCGTTTCCCGGTGATGGACGAGGATCGCGACGACATCGTCGGGATCCTGCTCGCCAAGGATCTGCTGCGCCTCACGGTGGAGAAGCGCGAGCGCTTCGACATCCGCGAGTTCATGCGCCCGGCGCTGTTCGTGCCCGAGTCCAAGCGCCTCAATGTGCTGCTGCGCGAGTTCCGCCGCAACCGCAACCACATGGCGATCGTGGTGGATGAGTACGGCGGGGTCTCGGGCCTGGTCACCATCGAGGACGTGATCGAGCAGATCGTCGGCGAGATCGATGACGAGTACGACGTCGAGGACGACCAGAACATCCGCCGCGACGCCGAGCGGCAGTTCACCGTGCGCGGCGTCACGCGCATCGCCGAGTTCAACGAGTACTTCGGCGCGCAGCTCTCCGAGGAGCAGGGCTTCGACACCGTGGCGGGTCTCGTCATGAAGCAGCTCGGCCACCTGCCGCGCCGCGGCGAGGGCGCCTCCATCGACGGCTTCGAGTTCCGCGTGCTGCGCGCCGACCGCCGCCGCATCGAGGCGCTGCGGGTGATGGCGCCGCGCGACGTGCTGCCGCCGTCCGAAGAGCGCCCGGCGGACCGCGCTTAAGCCCCCGTGACATCCGCCCCCGTTGCCGCGGCGCACTCCGCGGCGCACGCGCCCTACACTCTGCCGCGGCCGGCCGCGCCGTGGGTGCGCGCGCTGCTCGCGCTCGGCGCGGGCGCGGCGCTGGCCGCGGCGTTCGCGCCGCTGGGGTGCTGGCCGCTCGCGGTGCTGTGCCCGGCACTCCTCATGTGGCTGTGGCAGGGCGCGGCCCCGCGCGAGGCGGCCCGGCTCGGCTTCCTCTTCAATGCCGGCACCTTCCTCGCCGGCACCTACTGGCTGCTCATCAGTCTGCCGACCGGCGGCGCGCCGGTGTGGCTCGCGCTTTTCCTGCTGCTCGCGCTGAGCTCCATCATGGCGCTCTATCACGCGGCGCTCGGCTTCGCGTGCGCGCGCTGGCTCCCCGCACAGGGCGCGCTGCGCTACCTGGTGGGGCTCCCCGCCGCCTGGCTGCTGGTCGAGTGGTGGCGCGGCTGGTTCCTCTCGGGGTTCTCGTGGCTGTCGCTCGGCTATTCGCAGACCGACAGCCCGCTCGCCGGGCTCGCGCCGGTGCTCGGCGTCTACGGTCTGAGCGCGGCGCTCCTCGTGTCCGCCGGGGCCGTCACCGCGCTTGCGCTCGGCACCCGCGGCGTACGCATCGCGGCGGCCGTCGTGCTCATCGTCCCCTGGGTCGCAGGCGCGGCGCTCAGCGGGACTTCCTGGACGCATCCCGCCGGCGCCTCCGTGTCGGTGGCCATCGTCCAGGGCGCGATCCCGCAGGATGAGAAGTGGCTGGATGAGAACAAGGACACGACGCTCGCGCTCTACAAGAAGCTCACCGAGGAGGCGCTCGGTAATGCGCTCATCGTCTGGCCCGAGTCGGCCCCCGCCGCCACCGCCAACGAAATCGTCCCCTATCTCACGGAGGTGTACGCCGAGGCGCACGCCCGCGGCTCGGCGCTCGTGATGGGCGTGCTGCGCGCCGAGGGCGGCGTAGCGGATTCCGACCCCGTGCGCTACTACAACTCGGTGCTGGCGCTCGACCGGGGACAGAGCTGGTACGACAAGCATCACCTGGTGCCGTTCGCGGAATTCTTCCCGGTGCCCTCGTTCATCCGTTCGTGGATGCGCCTCGCGAGCCTGCCGTACTCGGACTTCACGCCCGGCCCCGATTACCAGCCGCCGCTGCTGGCGGCGCACTTGAAGCTCGGCACCACGGTTTGTTACGAGGACGCCTACGGGAGCTCGATGCTCGAGCCGCTGCGCCGGGGCGGCGCGGACGCGCTGGTGAACGTCACCAACGACGCCTGGTTCGGCCACTCGAGCGCCCGCCACCAGCACCTGCAGATCTCGCGTATGCGGGCGCTGGAGGAGGGCCGTTACCTGATCCGGGCCGCCAACGACGGCATCTCCGCGATCATCGGCCCGCACGGCGAAGTCGTGGCCCGCGCCCCGGAATTCCGCCCCGTGGTGCTGGTCTCAAAGGTGACCCCGCTCGCAGGGCTCACCCCTTATGCCCGTGTTGGAAACTGGCCGGTCATAGGCCTCGCGGCGCTCGCGCTGGCATGTGTCCTGGTGGTGCGGAATGATAGGCTGTGGCGCACCCGCTCCGGGTCCGCCGGCGCGCCGTCCTGAGGACGGCGCGCGGTACTCCATGGAAGTGTCCGACATGAACGTGAAAGCCGATTTCGTCCTGGTTCCGCCGCTGCGCAGAGCGCTCGCGGTGCTGGCGCTCGCAGTGGCGCTCGCCGCCTGTTCGCGCGACACGAGCGCCCAGCAGACCCATCCGGCCGCGGCGCCGGCCGCGGCCGCCGCGCCGGCTCCGGCCCCACCCGCGGCCGCGGAGCCCGCGCCTGCCGACCCCGCCGTGCGCGCGCTCCCGGATTTCACGCAGCTGGTCGAGAACTACGGCCCCGCGGTCGTCAACGTCGAGGTCGTGGAGAAGCCGCAGCCCGCTCCGGGGCAGGGTCTCTCACCGAACGATCCGTTCTACGATTTCTTCCGGCGCTTCGGCATCCCGGCGCCCGACCAGGGTCCGCGGGCCGGTCAGCCGCCGGTGCGCGGGGCGGGCTCGGGATTCATCGTGAGCCCGGACGGCTACATCCTCACCAACACCCACGTGGTGGCGGATGCCGAGACCGTCACCGTGCGGCTCACCGACCGGCGCGAGTTCCAGGCCAAGGTCATCGGCGCCGATGAGCGCACCGACGTCGCGGTCATCAAGATCAGCGCCAGCAACCTGCCCACCGTCAGGCTCGGCGATCCCGCGCGCATCAAGCCGGGGCAGTGGGTGCTCGCGATCGGCTCGCCGTTCGGCTTCGAGAACACCGTCACCGCCGGCATCATCAGCGCCACCTCGCGCGCGCTGCCGAGCGACAACTACGTGCCCTTCATCCAGACCGACGTCGCCGTCAATCCCGGCAACTCGGGCGGCCCGCTCTTCAACATGGCGGGCGAAGTGATCGGCATCAACTCGCAGATCTTCAGCCGCACCGGCGGCTTCATGGGGCTCTCGTTCGCGATCCCGATCGACGTGGCGCGTAACGTCGAGGAGCAGCTCGTCAAGACCGGCAAGGTCGTGCGCGGGCGCATCGGCGTCACCATCCAGGATCTCAACGCTCAGCTCGCCGAGTCCTTCGGGCTCGACCGGCCGCGCGGCGCGCTGGTGTCCTCCGTCGAGAAGGACGGTCCGGCGGCCAAGGCCGGCATCCAGCCGGGAGATGTGATCATCGGCGTCGCCGGTCACCCGATCGAGCACTACGGCGAGCTCTCCGGGGCGATCGCCGGCATGAAACCGGGGAGCGATACGACGCTCGACGTGTGGCGCGGCGGCAAGCAGTTGAAGGTGAGCGTGGGGGTCGCCGAGCTCCAGGAGCAGCAGCAGACCGCGGCCCGCGGCGCTCATCCGCAGGGGACCCCCGCGAAGGTCCCGGCGGCCTTCGGCCTCACCGTGCGCCCGCTCAACCCTCAGGAAAAAGAGCAGGCCGGCACCCAGGGAAGCCTGGTCGTTGAAGGCGTCAGCGGCCCGGCCGCTGCCGCCGAGATCCAGCCCGGCGACATCATCCTGGGCGTCAACGGCAAGCGCGTGCACTCGGTGGCGGAGCTGCAGGAGGCCGCCAAGAGCGCCGGCAAGAACGTCGCGCTGCTGGTGCAGCGCGAGGACGCCCAGATCTTCGTGCCGCTGAAGCTCCCTTAAACTATCGGCCAAAATCGCAGGAAGCGATTTTTGGCGGACATTACTGCGACCGCCGCCGGCGAAAGACGTGACTTTCGCCGGCTGCCCCGATGGGAAACTGATGGAAGAGATCTACGACCCCGCGGCCGTCGAGCGCGCCGCGCAAGCGGCTTGGGCTGAGCAGCGCGCCTTCGAGGTCCGCGAGGACCCCGCGCGCGAGAAGTTCTACTGCCTGTCGATGCTGCCGTACCCGTCGGGGCGGCTGCACATGGGCCACGTGCGCAACTACACCATCGGCGACGTGTTGGCGCGCTATCTGCGTATGCAGGGCTACAACGTGCTGCAGCCGATGGGCTGGGACGCCTTCGGCTTGCCGGCCGAGAACGCCGCCATCAGCAACGGGGTGCCGCCGGCGAAGTGGACGCGCGACAACATCGCGCACATGCGCGCGCAGTTGCAGTCGCTCGGTTTCGCCATCGACTGGCGGCGCGAGCTCGCGACCTGCGACCCGGCCTACTACCGCTGGAACCAGTGGCTGTTCCTGCGCATGCGCGAGCAGGGGCTCGCCTACCGCAAGAGCGGCATCGTCAACTGGGATCCGGTCGATCAGACGGTGCTCGCCAACGAGCAGGTGATCGACGGGCGCGGCTGGCGCACCGGTGCACCGGTCGAGAAGCGCGAGATCCCGATGTACTACCTCGCGATCACGCGCTACGCGGACGAGCTGCTCGCGGCACTCGATGAGCTGCCCGACTGGCCCGAGCGTGTGCGCGTCATGCAGGCCAACTGGATCGGCCGCAGCGTCGGCTGCGAGATCGCCTTCCCGTACGCGCCCGACACGGCGCGCGCGCTCAATGCCCAGGGCGCGGTCAAGGTGTTCACCACGCGCGCCGACACACTCTTCGGCGCCACCTTCATGGCGGTCGCGGCCGAGCATCCGGTGGCGCTCGCCGCCGCGTCCGCCAACCCGGCGCTCGCTGCGTTCATCGAGGCGTGCCGCCGCGGCAGCACCATCGAGGCCGATCTCGCCACCCAGGAAAAGAAGGGCATGTCGACCGGGCTGCACGTGCTGCACCCCTTCACCGGCAAGCTCCTCGAGGTATGGGTCGCCAACTACGTGCTTCTGGCCTACGGCGAAGGCGCCGTGATGGGCGTGCCGGCCCACGATGAGCGCGACTTCGAGTTCGCACAGAAGAACCGCCTGCCCGTAGTCACCGTGGTGCGCCCGACGAGTGGCGCGTACGAGGAAGTGCGCGTGCCCTGGGATCCGGCCTACGCCGAGTACGGCATCACCGTGAATTCGGGCGAGTTCTCCGGGCTCACCTTCGAGCCGGCGGTGCAGGCCATCGCCGCGGCGCTCGAGAAAAAGAACCTGGGGCGCAAGCGCGTGCAGTTTCGGTTACGCGACTGGGGCATCTCGCGCCAGCGTTACTGGGGCTGCCCGATCCCGATCATCCACTGCGGCGCCTGCGGCGAAGTGCCGGTGCCGGACGCGGATCTGCCGGTGGTGCTGCCCGAGGACCTGGTGCCGGACGGCAGCGGCAATCCGCTCGCCAGGTCGCCGGCCTTTCTTCAGGTCAAGTGCCCGAAGTGCGGCGGCGCAGCGCGGCGCGAGACCGACACCATGGACACCTTCGTCGACTCGTCCTGGTACTTCATGCGCTACGCCTGTCCGGACGATGCGGGTGCCATGGTGGATGCGCGCGTCGACTACTGGCTGCCGGTGGACCAGTACATCGGCGGCATCGAGCACGCGATCCTGCACCTGCTGTACGCGCGCTTCTGGACCAAGGTGATGCGGGACCTGAAGCTGGTGAAGTTCGGCGAGCCGTTCACGCGTCTGCTCACCCAGGGCATGGTGCTGAACCACATCTTCTCCTACCAGCCGCCGGAAGGGCGCAAGCGCTACTTCAATCCCGCCGACGTCGGGACGCGGCGTGCGAGCGACGGCAGCACCCGCTACGAGGTCCTGCTCGGCGACGGCGATGCGCTCGAGGTGCAGCACGAGGGCATCGGCAAGATGTCCAAGTCCGAGGGCAACGGCGTCGACCCGGAAGGGCTCATCGAGCGCTTCGGCGCCGACACCGCACGGCTCTTCACCATGTTCGCCTCACCCCCGGAGGACACCCTCGCGTGGTCCGACGAGGGCGTGCAGGGAGCGGCACGCTTCATCCGCCGCCTCTGGACCGCGGTTTACGCGCACGTCGCGGCCGGCCCGGCGCCGCCACTCGATGCGCTCGCGCTCGATGCCTCGCACAAGGAGCTGCGGCGCGCCGCGCACCAGGCGCTCGCCAAGGCCACCGACGACATCGGCCGCCGCCGCAATTTCAACACCGCCATCGCCGCGGTCATGGAGCTGCTCAACTCCATCCAGCGCTTCACGCCCAGGACCCCCGCCGCGCGCGCGGTGCGCCAGGAGGCACTCGAGATCGCGGTGCTGGTGCTCGCCCCGATCGTTCCGCACGTGTGCCACGCGCTCTGGCAGGGGCTCGGTCACGCGAGCCCGCTGGTCGATGAGCGCTGGCCGAAGCCCGATCCTGCCGCCCTCGCACAGGATACGGTCACGCTGGTCGTGCAGGTGAACGGCAAGCTGCGCAGCCACATCACCGTGCCGGTCGGCGCCGATGAGGCCACGGCGCGTGCCGCGGCGCTCGGCGACGAGACGGTGTGCCGCTTCGTGGGGGACAAGCCGGTGCGACGCGTGATCGTCGTGCCCGGAAAGCTCGTCAACGTGGTGGTGTGATGAGGAGCGCGCCGGGCAGTGCACGTGCCGCCGCCATACTGGCCGCAAGCGCACTGCTCACGCTCGGCGGCTGCGGCTTTCACCTCGAGGGGCACAGCGCATTGCCGGCGGCCGTCAGGACGCCGTTCGTCGACACCCAGGACCGGCAGAGTGATTTCGTGCAGAGCCTCGAGCACTCGCTCCTCATGAACGGCGCGCAGCTCGCACCCGAGCGCACCAAGGCCTCCGCGGTGGTCACGATCCTGAAGGACAACGTCCGCCAGCGCGTGCTCTCGGTGTCCAACCTCAATCAGCCGAACGAGTACGAGCTCACCTACACGGTGAGCTTCTCGGTGACCGCCGGCGACAAGGAGCTGCTGCCGCCGCAGGAGGTCTCCACCACCCGCAGCTACAGCTTCGACGCGCACGTGCTGCTCGCCAAGGGCCACGAGGCGGACATCCTGCGCGGCGCCATGGCGCAGGATCTCGCCGACATGGTGATGCGCCGCCTGGCGAGGCTCTAGCGGTGGCCAGCGCCCGCGCCGGCGGCGCACCGCGCACCGTCGCTGCCGCCGACACCGGGGCGCTCACCGCGTTGCCCGAGTTCGGCAGCCCCGCGGTGCTGCTGTTGCGCAGCGTGGACCGTGTCGCGGTCGCGCTGCTCCTCGACCGCTTCGGTCTCGCGCTCACGCTGGTGGCGCACGGTGAGCCGATCCCCGGAAGCTACTGGGGCGACAGCGAGGCGGGACTCAGGGGCGAGGCGCTGTACGCACGCCTCGACACGCCGCTCCACTCGATCCTGCACGAGGCGTGTCACTACATCTGCATGAGTCCGGAGCGGCGCGCCGGGCTCGACACGGACGCGGGGGGCGATGACGTCGAGGAGTCCGCGGTGTGCTACCTGCAGGTGCTGCTCGCCGGCGAGCTGCCCGCGGTCGGCCGCGCACGCATGCTCGCCGACATGGACTCCTGGGGGTACAGCTTCCGTCTCGGCACCACGCGCGCCTGGTTCGAGGGCGATGCCACGGATGCACGCGCCTGGCTCGAGGGCCGCGGCGTGATCGATGTGGCCGGGCGTGTCACGGGGAGCCTGCGGGCGGGGTGAGGGCGCGATGGCCGGACGAGTGAAGTCGAAATATGCGCCGCCGCCGCCGCCGAGTACCGACGGTCCGTCGGGGTTGCTGCGGCGCGTGTGGGAGCGCATCAAGGCGCACAAGGTGGTGCAGTGGACGCTCGCCTACCTCGCGGTCGCCTACACGCTGCTGCACGGCGCGGAGATGCTCGCCAACTCGCTCTCCTGGCCGCACGCCTGGCTGCGCGTGTTCGCGCTGCTGCTCATCCTCGGCGTTCCGGTGGTGATCACGCGCGCCTGGTACTACGGCACTTACGCACGGCAGAAGGTGAGTGCCACCGAGGTCATGGTCATCGCCATTCTGCTCGCCGCGGGCGGCGCACTGGTGTGGCGCGATACCACGACGCGCCACGCGGCCGCGGGTGCCGGTGCGGGCGAGGAGGGTGCCGCGGCGGCGCCCGCGGCGGCCGCCTCGATTGCCGTGCTGCCCTTCGCGGATCTGTCTCCCGAGGGCAACCAGGGCTATTTCTCCGACGGCGTGGCCGAGGAGATCCTCAACGTGCTCGCGCACGTGAGCGGACTCGAGGTTGCCTCGCGCACCTCCTCGTTCCAGTTCCGCAATAGCAAGCTCGGCGTGCCCGACATCGCCCGCAAGCTCGGCGTGCGCAACATTCTCGAGGGGAGCGTGCGCAAGGCCGGCGACACCGTGCGCATCACGGCGCAGCTGGTCGATGCGGCGAGCGACAAGCACCTGTGGTCGCAGACCTTCGACCGTCCGTTTACAACCGCGAATCTCTTCGGCATCCAGGACGAGATTGCGAGCGACATCGTGCGCGAGCTCACGCAGACGGTCGGGCCGGCGGCGGTGGGCGTCGGCAAGCCGGCACAGGAGCAGGCCGGTACCGAGAGCGTGGATGTCTACGATCTCTACCTGAAGGGGCACGCGCTGTTCCTCACCCGCACCAAGGAAAACCTCAGCGCGGCGGCGCAGCTGCTCAGGCAGGCGGTCGCCGGGGATCCGAAGTTCGCGCGCGCCTGGGAATCGCTCGCGGCGGTGCTGGCGATCTCGCCGTTCTGGGGATTGAAGGAGGAGCCCGATTACGAGCAGGCGGCGCTGGATGCCGCCGACCGCGCGCTGGCGCTCGATCCCGGCCTGTCGCTCGCGCACGCCGTGCGCGGCCGGGTGCAGCTCAACCGCATCGCCCAGGGCGGCGCCGGCAGCTGGGAGCAGTCGCTGACCGATCTCGATGAGGCGGTGGCGCGCGATGCGCAAAACGCCACTGCCTATCTGTGGCGCGGCGGCGACTATAGCCTGCTGGGGTTTCGCGACCGGGCGCGCGCGGACTACCTGCGTTGTCTTGCCCGGGACCCGGCTTACGAGACTTGCCGCCGCGCTCTGGCGGCCGACGAGCTGCTCGAGGGGCACACCGAGCAGGCGCTGCGTCTGTACGAGGTCGGCCTGGCGCAGAGCTACGTGAACGACGATGCCTACTTCGCGCCGGCGCTCGCGGCGCGCGGTGACCGCATCGGTACGATCGGGGCCCTGCTGCAGCAATACCGCTCCCAGCCGCCGCTGCTGCAGGCGCTGTTTCGCGCACTCACCGATCCAACCTTCAGCGCCGCGGACCGGCAGGAGGCGCTCGCGCTCGCCGAGGCGGTGCGCGACGACCACTCCGCGGCGATCGCAGCGCTGTGGATCCTCAAGGACTACGACCGGATCGTGCAGATCAGTACGGACTTCCCGGTGTACTGGCTGCCGGGTGACCCGGCGTGGCTCAAGTCCCCCGCCCGCAGGCGCATGATCGAGCGCTGGCGGCTGCCTGAATACTGGCGCGCGCACGGCTTCCCGCCACAGTGCAAGGCGGTTGGAACCGCCGATTTCAGCTGTCCGTAGCCAGGGCGCTGCCGCGCGGCACTTTCGATCGCAGATGTGAGCCGGTTCGGCCGATCCGGACTGGTTCGCCGGCGGGGCGCGCGCTACACTCGGCGCCCCCCGACAGGGCTGTTTGGTCGCAGAAAAGTGCGTCGGTCGTATCTCGCGTGGCTCATGTCGCTGTTGCTGGTGTTGGTCCAGCACGGTGCGGTGCTGCATGAGCTCAGCCACCTGAGCCACGGCGATCGCGGCACCGCGCCCTCGCTGCGCGCGGATCCGCAGAGCAACGACGCCACCTGCCCGACCTGCGAAGCGTTCGCACAGGTCACGAATCCCGCCTCCGGCGCCGCGAGCACGCTCGCCGCATCGGCGGCCGTCTATCTGTCGATTCCCGCTCCCGTCTACGCGATCGTCGCGGCCGACACTCTGACGCCGCGCAGTCGCGGTCCTCCGCAAGCCTGACTTTCAGTTCCCGTTACTGAAGGCGCGCAGCCCCGATCGTTTCGGGGTGTGCGTGAGACACATGCTTTGCGGAGTGCTTCATGCTTATTCATCGAATTTTACGCGGCGTGCCGAGCGCGCCGTCGGTCATCACTTTCCTGGCGGTAGGGCTCCTGGCCGCACCACTGGTCCCGGCTGCCAATGCGCCGGCAGCCGAATCCACACCGGCTACGGCTGCCGCCGATGCATCAGCCGACGGGGGCGGGAGCGCACCGGCCAAGGCGACTGCGGACGCGCCGTCCGACTCGAGCCAGCTCGCCACCATCCTGATTACAGCGAGGCGACTCAATGAGGCGCGGACAGAAATCGAGACGCAAACCGGCGCCTCGACCTACATCATCGACAGTCAGGCGATTGCCGCGACTCCCGGCGGCGAGAATGTGCAGCTCAACCAGGTGCTGCTGCAGGCGCCCGACGTGGTGCAGGACTCCTTCGGGCAGCTGCACGTGCGCGCCGACCACAACGATCTGCAGTACCGGCTGAACGGCATCATCCTGCCCGAAGGCATCAGCGTCTTCAGCCAGACGCTCAGCCCGCGGCTGATCTCCTCGCTCAGCCTGATCACGGGCGCGCTACCGGCCGAATACGGCCTGCGCACCGCGGGAGTCATCGACCTCACGACCAACAGCGGACTGCTGCAGCCGGGGGGCGAGGTGTCGCTCTACGGCGGCAGCCATGGAACCTTCCAGCCCGCGGCGGAGTACGGCGGCAGCTCGGGGAGTTTCAGCTACTACGTGGCCGGCGATTACAAGGTGAATGATCTCGGCATCGAGGCGCCGGACAGCAGCTCCAATCCCCTGCACGATCATTCGACGCAGGGTCACGGGTTCGCATACTTCGAGGACATCCTCGATCCGAGCAATCGCGTGTCGCTGATCCTCGGCACCTCCGACGACTCCTTCCAGATCCCGAACCAGCGCGGCCTCGAGCCGCCGCTCGGCCTCACGGTCAATGGTGTCAGTGACTACCTGAGCGACTACCTCGACGAGACCCAGCACGAAGCCGCCCAGTACGCCATCGTCAGCTGGCAGCACGCCGAGGGCAATCTCAACTGGCAGAGCTCGGTGTCGGCGCGCTACACCACGCTGCACTTCGCGCCCGACTGGCTCGGCGACCTGCTCTACAACGGCATCGCGCAGAATGCGCTCAAGAACGACACCGCCTTCGGCTGGCAGACCGATGCCTCTTATCAGGTCGGCGATGCGCACACGGTGCGCGGAGGTTTCTATGTGCAGCACGACAGCTCCGAGAGCTACACCACCTCTCAGGTGCTGCCGATCGATGCCGCGGGAGCGCAGACCAGCGACGTGCCACTCACCGTGCTCGATAATGGTACGCAGTCGCAGATCATCGAGAGCGTCTACCTGCAGGACGAGTGGAAGATCGCAGCGCCGCTCACCCTCAACTACGGGCTGCGCTTCGATCGCTACAGCGCCTACTCGAGCGGTAGCCAGCTGAGCCCGCGCGTCAACTTCGTGTGGAAGCTCGATACCGGCACGACCGTGCACGGCGGCTACTCGCGCTACTTCACGCCGCCGCCGTTCGAGCTGGTCGGCACCGAGACCTTCACGAAGTTCACCGGTACGACCGCGGTGCCGCCCGGCTCCAACACACTGGACACGCCGCCGATCGCCGAGCGCGCCAACTACTACGACTTCGGCGTGCAGCAGAAGCTGCTGAACGACACCCTGACGCTCGGCGCCGACAGCTTCTACGAGCAGGCGCAGCATCTGATCGACGAGGGCCAGTTCGGCGCCCCGATCATTCTCACGCCGTTCAATTACCGCTACGGGCTCATCGGCGGCGTGGAGTTCACCGCCAACTACTCGGTCAAGGACTTCTCGGCCTACGGCAACGTCTCCTTCCAGGCCGCCCACGGCAAGGACGTCGAGTCGTCGCAGTTCAATTTCGGCGCGGACGATCTGGCGTACATCTCGCAGAACTACATCCATCTCGACCACGAGGGGCGCGTGGCGGCCTCGGCCGGGGTGAGTTATCTGTGGTCCGGCACGCGCTTCAGCACCGACATGCTGTTCGGCACCGGATTGCGCGACGACCTGGTCTTCGCCGACGGCTCGACCATCCCCAACGGCGATCACACCCCGAGCTACGTGCAGGTGAACCTGGGACTCAGCCACGCCTTCGAGCTGAGCGGCTCCGGGCCGCTGACCGCGCGCATCGATGTCATCAACGTATTCGACAAGGTGTACCAGATCCGCAGCGGCACCGGCATCGGCGTGTTCGCGCCGCAATACGGGGCGCGGCGCGGGGTGTTTGCGGGGCTCGCCTGGCAGTTCTGAGGGCCTGACGGGCGAGCCGCTCCTGGTTGATAATGCGCCGGTGGCCGTAGCACCGGATCGCATTTGAAGCTCACCCCCGACTCTCTCGGGACCCAACTGCGTGAGCGGCTGCTGCCGGTCTATCTCGTCTCGGGGGATGAGCCGCTGCTCACCGGCGAGGCCGCGGACGCGGTGCGCGCCGCGGCGCGCACGGCCGGCTTCAGCGAGCGCGAAGTGCACTTCGTGGAGCGCGCCGGTGACTGGGAAGAGGTGCGCGGGTCCGCCGCCAATCTCTCGCTCTTCGGCGCCCGCCGGGTGCTCGAGATCCGCATGAGCGGCCGGCCGGGTACCGCCGGCAACGCCACGCTGGTCCGGCTGCTGAACGCCGGCGACCGCGACACGCTCTATCTCATCCTCACGCCGCGCCTCGAGCGCGAGGCGCAGGGCGCCGAGTGGGTGCGCGCCGTCGAGCAGCACGGCGCCTGGCTCCCGGTGTGGCCGGTGGAGGCCGGGCGGCTGCCGGCGTGGCTGCGCGCGCGCGCGCGACAGATGGATCTGCAGGTGAACGATGCGGCGCTCGAGCTGCTCGCCGAGCGCACCGAGGGCAATCTCCTCGCCGCGCACCAGGAGCTCGCCAAGCTCGCACTCCTGAAGGGGGACGGGCCGGTGACACCCGAAACGGTGCTCGCGAGCGTCGCCGACAGCGCGCGCTTCGATGTCTTCCAGCTCTCCGAGGCGGTGCTGGCCGGCGCGGGGGCGCGCGCGCTGCGGGTACTCGCGGGACTGCGCGCCGAGGGCACCGAGCCGACCCTGGTGCTGTGGGCGCTCGTCAAGGCGCTGCACGATGCCTGGGGCGCCATCGCCGGAGGCGGCGGGGCGCCGCGCGGCTGGCAGCGCGCCGGCGCCCTCGAGCAGGCCCGCCGGCGCGCACCGCGCATGGCCTTCGGCGAGCTCACCGCGCGCGCCGCGCGCGCCGACCGCATCATCAAGGGGCGCGTCCCGGGCAACGCCTGGGATGAGCTGACGCTGCTCACCGCGGCCGCCTGCGCCTAGGGAGGCGCGACTCAAAGCTCATGCAGCCCATCGGACTCTTTGGCGGCACCTTCGATCCGATCCATTGCGGGCATCTGCGCACGGCGTTCGAGCTGTGGCAGGAGCTGAAGCTCGCCGAGGTGCGCTTCCTCCCGACCGGCAGTCCCCCGCATCGCGATCATCTGTACGCGAGCGCGGAGCTGCGCCTGCAGATGGTCGAGGCCGCGATCGCCGATCAGCGCGGCTTCGTGGTCGATGACCGGGAAGTGCGCCGCTCCGGCGTCTCCTACTCGGTCGACACGCTCACCGAGCTGCGCCGGGAGTATCCGCAGCGCTCGCTGTGTCTGCTGCTCGGCATGGATGCGTTCCTCGGACTTCCCAACTGGCACCGCTGGCGCGAGCTCCTGACGCTCGCCCACATCGTGGTGGCGCACCGCCCGGGCTGGCAGGCGCCGACCCGGGGCCCGCTCGGGGAGATCCTGGTCGATCACGGCACGGGGGCCATCCGCGATCTGCACGAGCGGCCGGCGGGGTGCCTGCTCGTACACGCGGTCACACAGCTCGAGATCTCCTCGACCGAGCTGCGCGCGCTCATCGTCGCGGGGCGCGATCCGCGCTACCTGGTCCCCGATGCGGTCCGGCAGATCATCCTCGAGACGAGATGCTATGCTGCACAGCAAGGTCCCTGAACGAACCTAAGGCCCCCGGCAGGAGAAGCCACTTAAGCACATGACCACCCGTACACGCCTGCGCCCCGCGACGGAGCGCGTCTCACCCCTGCAGCAAGCTGTGACGACCGCGCTCGAGGACATGAAGGCCGCGAATGTGAGGGTTCTGGATGTGCGAGGGCTGACCGACATTGCCGATACGATGGTCATCGCATCCGGCACCTCCGACCGCCACGTGCGCTCGATTGCCGAGCGCGTGGTGGAGAAAGCCAAGGCGATCGGGCGGCGCCCGATCGGCACCGAAGGGGAGCGCGACGGGGACTGGGTCCTCGTCGACCTGCAGGACGTCATCGTCCACGTGATGCTGCCGCGAGTACGCGAGTTCTACGGGCTCGAGCACTTGTGGGAGAACAGCGCCGCGGAGGCGCTCGCCGCGCCGGCCGCCGCGCGCGCGCCGCGCCGGCGGCACGCCTCCAGCTGACCGGCGGCGCGCCATGCGGGTGCGCCTCATCGCCGTGGGCACGCGCCCTCCCGGATGGGTGCGCGAGGCGTGCGAGGATTACCTGACGCGCCTGAGCGCGCAGCTGCCGGTGACGGTGACCGAAGTGACTCCAGGCAAGCGCGGCGCGGGTGCGCCGCCCGAGCGGGCCATCGCGCAGGAAGGCGAGCGGGTGCTCGCAATGCTGCGGGATGCGGATCACGTGATCGCCCTCGATGAGCGCGGCACCGAGCTCTCCACCCGCGAGCTCGCCGCGTGGCTCAAGACCCGCATGCAGGAGGGCGAGGATCTCGCGTTCGTGATCGGCGGCCCCGACGGGCTCGCGCCCGCGGTGCTCGCGCGCGCCGCTAAGCGCCTGTCGCTGTCGCGCCTGACGCTGCCGCACGCGCTGGTGCGGGTGCTGTTCCTCGAGCAGCTCTACCGCGCGCACAGCCTCCTCGGCAACCACCCCTACCACCGGGACTGATCCGTGCCGAAGGTCGCGCCGCTCGTGTGTCTCGCCTCGGTGTCGCCGCGCCGCCGCGAGCTCCTGACGCAGATCGGCGTGGCGCACGTGGTGAGCGCCGCCGATATCGACGAGGCCGTGCGCCCGGGCGAGCGTCCCGCGGAGTACGTGGTGCGCATGGCGTGCGACAAGGCGCGCGTCGTGCAGGGGCGTGGCGCAGCGCTCCCGGTGCTGGCGGCGGACACCACGGTGGTCATCGACGGGGTGATCCTCGCCAAGCCGCGCGACCGCGCCGACGGCCTCGCCATGCTCGCGCGGCTCTCGGGCCGTACGCATCAGGTGCTGACCGCGGTGGCGCTCGCGACCTCTGCCGGCATCGACTTCCGCCTGAGCGCGAGCGCGGTGCGCATGCGCGTCGTGACGGCGGCCGAGTCCGCCGCCTACTGGGAGAGCGGCGAGGGGCACGACAAGGCGGGCGGCTACGCGATCCAGGGGCGCGGCGCACTTTTCATCGAGCACCTGAGCGGCAGCTACTCGGGCGTCATGGGATTGCCGCTCTACGAGACCGGCGAGCTGCTCAGCGCGGCGGGCCTCGAGCTGGTGAGCGGGTGAGCACCGAGATCCTCATCAACGTGGCGCCGCGCGAGACCCGTGCGGCGCTGCTCGAGAACGGCGTGGTGCAGGAGCTCCACGTCGAGCGCACCAGCAGGCGCGGGCTCGTCAGCAACCTTTACAAGGGGCGCGTGTCGCGCGTGCTGCCCGGCATGCAGGCGGCGTTCGTCGAGATCGGGCTCGAGCGCACCGCGTTCCTGCACGCCGCCGACATTGCCCGTACGGTCCCGGAGGACACGCTGGTGGGGGCGCTCGCGGCCGGGCTGGAGCAGGTCGAGGACATCCGCCGGCTGCTCAATCCCGGCGACGACGTCCTGGTGCAGGTGATCAAGGACCCGATGGGAACCAAGGGCGCGCGTCTCACCACCTTCATCGCGCTCCCCTCGCGCTACCTCGTGTACCTGCCGCGCGGCGCGGACATCGGCGTGTCGGCGCGCATCGAGGACGAGGCCGAGCGCGCGCGCCTGAAGGGCGTGCTCGGGGAGCTCGCGGCCGCGGCGGCCCCTGGCGGCTACATCGTGCGCACCGCCGCGCAGGGCGTGACGGCCGAGAGCCTGCGCGAGGACATGGCGTATCTCGCGCGCCTCTGGGACCACGTGCGCGCGCGCGCCGCGCAGGTCGAGCCGGGCTCGGTGGTGCACGAGGATCTGCCGCTGTCGCTACGCGTGCTGCGCGATGAGCTCGCGCGCGGCGTGTCGCGCGTGCTGGTCGACTCAGCGCGCGAGCACGCCGCCATGCTCGCCTTCGCCGCCGCGTTCGTGCCGGGCGCCGCGCCCCTCATCGAGCTCTACGGCGGCCCGCGGCCGATCTTCGACCTGAACGGGGTCGAGGAGGAGGTGAGCCGCGCGCTCGATCGCAAGGTGCCGCTCAAGTCCGGCGGCCACCTGGTGTTCGACCAGACCGAGTCGATGACCACCATCGACGTCAACACCGGCGCCTACGTCGGGCACCGCAATCTCGAGGAAACCATCTTCCGCACCAATCTCGAGGCGACGGTGACCATCGCGCGGCAGCTGCGGCTGCGCAACTTGGGCGGCATCATCATCATCGACTTCATCGACATGCGCGACGAGCCGCACCGGCGCGCGGTGTTGGCCGCTCTCGAGCGCGCGCTCGCGGGCGACCGTGCGCAGACGCACATCGTCAGCCTGTCGCCCCTCGGCCTCGTCGAGATGACCCGCAAGCGCACCCGCGAGAGCCTGGAACATCTGCTTTGTGAGCCATGTCCAAGCTGCGAGGGCCGCGGTTTCGTACGCAGCCCCGAGACCGTGTGCAACGAGATCTTTCGGGAGATAGTGCGACAGAGCCGGCAGTTTGCCAGCCGTGAGCTGCTGATACTGGCTCATCAGGACGTCGTGGACCGGCTTCTCGACGAGGAGTCCGCCACCCTCGCGGAGCTCGAGGCGCAGGTCGGCCGCCCGATCCGCCTGCAGGTCGAGGCCCTCTACGGCGTGGATCAGTACGACGTCGTTCTCGTCTAGGACAGGACTTGTAAGGACTGCGCGATGCACAGGAGGCCCGCGGATGCTGCCGGGCCGGGCCTGCCCGGCGCGCGTTCCCATGTCCGCATGGCGCTGCTCGCGCTCGCCGGCGCGGCGCTCCTCGGGGCGCTCGCACTCCTCGCCTATGCGCTCGCCGCCTCGCAGGTGCCGCAGCAGCGCGCCACGCTCGAGAGCCTGGTGCGCGCCGAGACCGGCCTCGACGTGCGCTTCCGGGAGCTGCGGGTCCGCTGGGGCTGGTACGGCCCCGAGGCGGTGTTCCGTGCGGTCGAGCTGCGCGAGCCCGGTGACGAGGAGCTGCTGCTCGCGGCGCCCGAGCTGGTGGCGGGCGTCGACCTGTGGCGGATGCTGCGCAGCGGCGAGCTCGCCGTCGGCCGCATCACCCTCGTCAATCCCGACATCGACCTGACACGCGCCGCGCCCACGGCCGCGGGGCGCGCCGCGCCGACCGCGGCGGTGCCCGCCAGGGGGGCGAGCGACCCGGCACGGCTGCTCGCACGCTGGCGCGGCTCGCGCATCGACGTGGTGGGCGGGACGTTGCGCGCCGCGCCCGCTGGTGTGGCCTTCGCGGCCGATATCCGCCACCTCCAGCTCCGCCGCCTCGGCGGCGACTGGAGCGCAGATGCGCTGCTCGCGCTCCCCGCAAGCCTCGGCGCCGCGCTGCACGCGCAGCTGAGCCTGCACGGTGACGCGCGCCAGAGCGGCGACCTCGCCGGCACGCTCACGGTGAGCGGCACGCGGCTCGAGCTCGCCGGCTGGCATGCGCTCCTCGCCTCCCTTCCTGCCTCGCAGTACCTGCCCGGCGCGGGCCGCGGCGAGGTCACCGTGCGACTCGCGCTCGCCCAGGGAGCCGTCGTGCGGGCCGACGGCTCGGTCGAGGCCGCAGGAATCGCCTGGCCTGCCGCGCTCGCTGTGGCGCCCGACCTGTCACTCGCGCGCCTCACGGCCAGCTGGCAACTCGAGCGCGCGGGCGCGGACTGGCATCTCGCGGTGCAGCCGCTCGCGCCAGTGCCGCTGCGCATCGCGGGATTCGCGATCGCGGCAACGGTGCGCGCCGCGCACTTTGACTGGAGCTCCGCGCCTGCGGCGGGCACGCAGCCCAGCGCGAGCGCGGAGCTGCGCGAAGTCTCGGTGACCGCTCCGGGCGGTGCGCTCACTCTCGCCGGCCTCGATGCGCACCTCGCCGGCACGGGCCGCGCGCTGGTGGCCGAGCTGCGCTCGAACCGCGCCCGGCTGCTGCGGGGCGGCGATCCCGCGCCGCTCGCAGCCGCACTCGCCGTCAGTGCCCACCTCACGCTCGAGGACTCGAGCCACGGCTGGCGCCTCAGCGCCCGCGAGCTCGAAATGCGTGCGGACCAGGCGCGCTTCAGCGCGAGCGGCGCGCTCGCCGGCGTCGACGGCGCACCGGCGGTGCTCGAGGCACACGCCGCCTTGAGCGCCGTGCCGGTGGCACTGCTGCGGGAGCTCCTCGGCGCGCGCACCCTCGCAGCCCTCGGCACGGCGGCAGGCGACCTCACCGACGGCCGCATCGTGCATGCTGAAGTGAGTGCCCGCGGCGCGCTCGATCGGCCGCTCCCCTGGAGCGGTGCGCAGCGCGAGTTCCGCGGCGCGCTCGAGCTCGCCGACGCGACGCTGCTCGGTGCGGGGGAGTGGCCCGAGCTGCGCGGCCTCGACGCGCGCCTCGACTGGCGGGGCGCACGCGTACGGGCGCGCGTCGCGCGCGCCAGCGCGGGGAGCTTTCGCGTCGCCGCCGTGCGCGGTGAATGGGACGCGCGCGATGCCGGCCTCACGCGTCTCTCCGGGCGCCTGAGCGGCCCGCTGCAGGAGGCGCGCGCCTGGCTGCGCGATCATCCGCAGCTCGCCGCGGGCGCCGCCGGCGCCGGCGAGCTCGATCTCTCCGGCGCGACTCTCATCGACTTCGACCTGCGGCGCGCCGTGAGCCGCGCGCCGGCCGCGCCCGGCGCCCGCTACCTCACCCATGTCACCGCGCTCCTCGATGGCGCGCGGCTGCGCCCGGTGGCCGGGCTCCCGGCGCTCGAGGCGCTGCGCGGCACGCTCGCCTTCGCCGACGGCCACGTCCGGCGCTCCACGATCACCGGGCAGTGGCTCGGCGGTCCGGTCGCGCTCACCGTAGGCGAGCGGCGCGAGCCTGACGCCGCGGCGCTTTCGATCTCGGGTCGCGGCACGGTCAGTGTGGGCGAGGCGCTCCGAGCCGCGGGGGCTGCGAACGCGGCCGGCGTTTTGCTCGAGGGCCGTACCGAATGGAGCGCGGATCTGCGGATCCTGCCCGGTGCGATTGGTGCGCCCACGGGCTGGCGCGCCCACGCCGACTCGAGTCTCATCGGCGTGACGAGCCGCTTGCCCGAGCCCTTCGCCAAGACCGCCGCAGCGGCACTTCCTGTGCACCTCGAGCTTGCGGGCGATGAGGCCGCGGGGGAGCTGCACGTCGCCCTCGGCGAGCGCGTACGGGGGGTGGCTGAAGTGCGCCGCCGCGGCGAGCTGTGGCAGATCGAGCGCGGCGCGCTGAACCTTGCGCCCGCCGCCCCGCTGCTGGCGGCAGGGCCCATGCTGCCGGCGGGGCCCGAGTGCGGCGGGAGATGCGGATCCGCGGCAACGTCGGGCGGCTCGATGTTCGCGCCTATGCGGCGCTGTGGCGCGAGCTCGCGCGCGATGCGGCCTGGCCGATGCTGTCAGTCGACCTTACGGCCGCGGAGCTGCGCGCCGGCGAGCGCAGCTTCGCCGGCGTCCACGTGCTCGCCGACCGCGGCCCGGGCGTCGACCGGCTGCGGCTCGAGTCGGCGGATTTGACGGGTGAGGTGCGCTGGCCGGCGGCCGCCGATGCCGCGCATCCGGTCGTGGTGCACCTGGAGCGGCTCGACCTCGCCGGACTCGAGCCCAGCGTCACCGGTGCATCCCTCGAAGGGCTCGGGCCCGCGGTGGAGCTCGCGGTCGCGGAGCTCGACTGGCACGGGCGTCCGCTCGGCGCGCTCGCCGCGACGCTCGCCCCGCGGGCCGGCGCGTTCGAGGTGCGCGAGCCCGGCGCCAGCGGCGCGGGCGATGCGGCCCGCGGCACGCTCGCGTGCCAGGCGGCGCTATGCCGTGCGCGCGTCAGCCTCGCGACCCACGATGCCGGGGCGATGCTCGAGCGGCTGGGGCTGCGCCCCGATCTCACCGCCGCCCACGGCACGCTGAGCGCCGAGCTCGCCTGGCCGGCGAACGGCGTGCCCGCGCTCGCCGACTTGAGCGGAACGGTCCATCTCGAGCTCGAGGACGGCGTCGCGCAGGGGAGTGCGCATCCGGCCGCGCCCGGCACGCCACCCGGGCTCCTCGCAGTCCCCGGGCTCATCGCCGCGATGGGGCTGGCGCAGCTGCCGTTTGCGCGTCTCACGGGGGATTTCACCCTGGGCGGGGGCGAGGCCCTGACCTCGAACCTGCACCTGGACGGGGACACCGAGATCCTGCTGCACGGCCGCGTCGGCCTCACGGCGCGCGACTACGACGCCAGCTTCTGGGTTCTGAAGGGCGAGGAGCGGCTGCCGGCGGCGGTGCGGGCCCTGCCGCCCGGGGCCCGGGTGGCGGCGCTGTGGCTGTCGCTGCGCGAGCTGTTCGGCGCGGGCGGCCGGGAGCCGGCCGCGTGGCGCTTGCGTGGCACGTGGGATGACCCCATGGTAACGGAGCCATGAAAGTCGCCGCCCTGCAGATGACCTCCGGCCCCGACGTCGCGGCGAATCTCGCCCAGGCGGCGGCACTGCTCGAGGAGGCGGCGCGCCGCGGTGCGCAGCTCGCCGCTCTGCCGGAGAACTTCTCGTTCATGGGGTTGAAGGACGCCGACAAGCGCGCCGTGGCCGAGCCCGACGGGCGCGGTCCCGTGCAGGACTTTCTCGCCGCCAGCGCGCGGCGCCTGAAGCTCTGGATCGTGGGCGGCACGACGCCGCTCCAGGGCGGCGCCGACGGCCGGGTGGCCGCCGCTTCGCTCGTCTACGATGCCGAGGGCGCGCGCGTGGCGCGTTACGACAAGATCCATCTCTTCGACGTCGATCTTCCCGGGCGCGCCGAGAGCTATCGCGAGTCGGCCAACGTCACCCCGGGGGCAATTCCCGCGGTGCTCGACACGCCGGTGGGGCGGCTCGGCCTCTCGGTGTGCTATGACGTGAGGTTCCCGGAGCTGTACCGGCACCTGAGTGCCGCCGGCGCCCAGCTGCTCTCGGTGCCCGCGGCGTTCACCGCACCGACCGGGCGCGCGCACTGGGAGACGCTGCTGCGTGCGCGGGCCATCGAGAATCTGTGTTACGTGATCGCGCCGGCGCAGTCGGGCATCCATCCGAGCGGGCGCGAGACCTATGGAGACAGCATGATCGTCGATTACTGGGGCCGGGTCTTGAGCCGCGTGCCGCGCGGGCGTGGCTGCGCCGTGGCGGAGGTGGATCTCGCGCGGCAGACGAGTGTGCGCGAGGGCTTCCCGGCGCTCACGCATCGCTCGCTCGGCGCGGGCGCGCGCCCATGAGCAAGCCGCCAGCCGCGGTTCCCGATGCGCTCAGCATGGCGCGCGAGCTGATCCTCGCGCCCGGCGGGCTCGACGACCGTCGCCTCGACAGCGTCTTCGGCCAGGTGTTGACCCACTCGGTCGACTTCGCGGACCTCTACTTCCAGCTCGCGCACCAGGAGTCCTGGTCGCTCGAGGACGGCATCGTCAAGGACGGCAGCGCCAGCATCGAGCAGGGCGTCGGCGTGCGCGCGCTCGCCGGCGAGAAGACCGGCTTCGCCTACTCGGACGAGATCGTACTGCCGGCACTCGAGGAGGCCTCGCGTGCCGCGCGCGCCATCGCCGTGCACGGCGGCGAGCGGCGGGTCAGCGCCTGGCGCGCCGCGCAGGGACATCAGCTCTATCTTCCGGCCGATCCCTCCGCCGCGCTCGCCACCGCCGACAAGGTGGCCTGGCTCGAGCGCGTCGATCGCGAAGCGCGGCGCCTCGATCCACGCATCGTGCACGTGAACGCAAGTCTGGTCGCGGTGCACGAGGTGGTACTGATCGCGACCAGTGAAGGGGAGCTGGCCGCGGACGTGCGCCCGCTGGTGCGCTTCAACGTCTCGGTGCTGGTCGAACAGAACGGCCGGCGCGAGCAGGGCTACGCCGGCGCGGGCGGGCGCTACTCGCTCGCCGAGCTGGTGGCGGGTGACCGGCCGCTGGAGCTCGCGCGCGAGGCGGTGCGCCAGGCGCTGGTCAATCTCGAGGCGCTGCCGGCTCCCGCGGGCACCATGACCGTGGTGCTCGGACCCGGCTGGCCCGGCATTCTCCTGCACGAGGCCATCGGCCACGGGCTCGAGGGCGACTTCAACCGCAAGGGCACCTCCGCGTTCGCCAACCGCATCGGCGAGCGCGTCGCGGCCCCGGAGTGCACCGTGGTGGACGACGGGACGCTCGCCGCGCGCCGCGGCTCGCTCAACATCGACGACGAGGGGACGCGCACGCAGTGCACCACGCTCATCGAGAACGGAGTGCTGCGCGGCTACATGCAGGATCGCCTCAACGCGCGCCTCATGGGGCTCGCCTCAACCGGCAACGGCCGGCGCGAGTCGTTCGCGCACGCGACGCTCCCGCGCATGACCAACACCTACATGCGCCCCGGTCCCCACGACCCGCAGGAGATCATCCGCTCGGTGCCGCGCGGCATCTACGCGGTCAACTTCGGCGGCGGGCAGGTGGACATCACTTCGGGAAAATTCGTGTTTTCGGCGAGCGAGGCCTACGCGATCGAGAACGGCCGCATCACGACGCCGCTCAAGGGCGCGACCCTGATCGGCAACGGCCCCGACGTGCTGACGCGCGTCAGCATGGTGGGGAACGATTTGAAGCTCGACGACGGCGTGGGCACCTGTGGCAAGGAAGGGCAGAGCGTTCCGGTCGGCGTCGGCCAGCCCACGCTCAAGATCGACAGCCTGACCGTGGGCGGAACTGCCTGAGTAGCGCTCGCCGCGGCGCTGTCGGTTTCCGCTGACGTCGGCGTTCCGAGACAATCGCGATTCTGCGCGCATCGGGTCAATATGCACCGTGGGCAGTGACGCGGCGATCCGTGATGCTGCACTCGCGGGCGGAGCAGGAAGGCACCCGCGTGCGCAGGCAGGCGCGGCCCGCACCGCGACCCACGACATAATCGGGAGCGTTGACGGGTTTGTGATTTTCCACACGCCCCCGAGGGAGCCAAGTCCGTAGCGTGCATCCGGCAGATTGCTGCCGCAGGAAGGACGACACGATGCAAGCCGAGCCCAACATGACGATGTCCGACACCTCCACCCTGAAGCTCCCCGCGGAGCTGCTGGCGGAGCTCAAGCGGCATACGAAGCAAAAGAACGACTTCCGCGTCGAGAGCTTCAAGCCGACGCTGATCGAGCGGCTGCTCGGGGTGTTCGGCCTGAAATAACAGGCCCGCCCGCCTCAAGGGCGCCACCGAGCTGTATGCGCCGCCGCCCCGGCAAGTTAGGATGCCGGGATGGAGCGCCGCCATTTGTCCCGCCCGGTCTACGAGGGGCTGCCCTGGTTCTACATGGGCTTCGGGCTCCTCGCCCTGATCGCCAGCTACCTGCTGGCCGTGCACGGGACACTGAGTTTCGCCGTGGGCCTCCTCGGCCTGATCGCACTGGTGTACGGCATGGTGGTGCTGCTGCGGCGCCGTGACTTCCGCGCCATGCGCTCGCAGTACGGCGGTCCCGACTCGACCAAAGACGAAGACCCGAACTAGGGTCGCGCGCGCTCCCCTGCGCGACTCGCGGGCGGCGCCTCAACCCTCCGCGCTGCGCTTGCCCTTGGAGTCCTCGGTCCCCTCCGCGACCGGGGCCGCGTGCAGCTCGGGAATTTCGGCGAGCGCCGGGAGCTTCGGCAGCGTGTCGGCGGCCACGCCGTGGCTGTGGGTCGCACGCTCATCGACGTACATCAACTCGTGCTTGCCGACCAATACCACGTCGCCGTCGTTCAGGTAGTGGCGGCGTACGCGCGCTGACTTTACGTAGATGCCGTTGGTGCTGTTGAGATCCTCGACCACGCAGGAGTGCTCGGTGGTGATGATCTGGCAGTGGTGGCGGCTCACGAAGCGGCTGTCGATGTGCACGTCGTTGTCGGGCGTGCGTCCCACGATGAGCCGCCCGATGCGCAGCGGCACCTCCTGCACCGTGCGCCCGTCGGTGGCCACCAGGAGCTTGCCGACCTGGGCACCGGAGTGCGGCGGTGCGGCTGCGGCTGACACGGCCGCAGCACCGGCGGCCGCCGGCGTCGCGGCATGCGCCGCCTCGCCCTGCGTGGCGTGCGCCGGGTGCGGCGTTTCTCCCGCGGTGGCGTGTGCGCCAGGCGCCCCCGCCGCATCCGCGTGGCCGGCCTTGCGCGCCTGCCAGCGCAGCTCCGCCAGGGCGCTCAGCACGTCGGCGCGCCGCACGTGATCGCGGTTGTCGGTGTAGGCGGCCATCATCGCGGTGTCGCACAGCGTGTTGATGAGGCGTGGGACGCCGCCGGTGTAGCGGTAGATCTCGTGGTAACTGTCGGGAGTGAAGATCTCGCGGTTGCCGGCGCCGGCCACCTCGAGGCGATGCTCGATGTAGGCACGGGTCTCGGACTCGGTGAGCGTCGCCAGGTGAAAGCGCAAGCGCACGCGCTGCGTGAGCTGCTCGAGTCGCGGGGAGTTGAGCGTCTCGTTGAGCTCGGGCTGCCCGGCGAGGATGATGCGCAGCACCTTCTCCTTGGTGGTCTCGACCCCCGACAGCAGGCGGATCTCCTCCAGCACCTTGGGGGAGAGGTTCTGCGCCTCGTCGACGATCAGCAGCACGCGCCGTCCCGCGGCGTGCTGCTCGATGAGGAAGTTGTTGAGCGTGCTGATGAGCTCGGCCTTGCGCATCTTGAAGGGCGAGAAGCCGAACTGCACCAGTACCGTCTGCAGGAAGTCGCTGGTGGTCACCTGCGTCTGGTTGATCTGCGCCACCACGACGTCGGTCGGCACTTCCTTCAGGAACGACTCGATGACGGTGGTCTTGCCCGAGCCGATCTCACCGGTGATGACGACGAAACCGTCGGTCAGCCAGATGGTCGACTCCATGTACGCCTTGGCGCGGGCGTGCTGCTTCGAGAGGTAAAGGAACTGCGGGTCCGGGCTCAGCCGGAAGGGTAATTCCTTGAGTTTGAAGAGCTCGAGGTACATGCGAGTGGGACTCGCGGGGGATGTTACGGGATGCGCACTCCGGCGGCCAATCTGGCGGCCAGGAGGCGGGCGCGCGCGTCGCGCCGGGCGGCGGTCGGCTCGACGATGGTGCAGTGCCCGACCTTGCGGCCCGGCCGTGGGCGCTTGCCATAATCATGCAGGTGCACGCCCGGGAGCGCGAGCAGCCAGGCGCGCGGCGGGATGCGTCCGATCAGGTTGATCATGGCGCTGTGGCCGAGCGCGCGCGTCGAGCCGAGCGGCAGCCCCAGGATCGCGCGCAGGTGATTCTCGAACTGGCTGGTCGCCGCCCCCTCGATGGTCCAGTGCCCGGAGTTGTGCACCCGCGGCGCCATCTCATTGGCGATGAGGCGGCCGCCGCGCACGAAGAACTCGATGGTGAGGATGCCACGGTAGCGGAAGTGCGTGAGCACGCGCTGCAGATACCGTGCCGCGAGCTCCTGCCAGCGCTTCGGTCCGTAGGGCGCGCAGGTGATGCGCAGGATTCCGGCACCGTGCACGTTGCCGCACAGCGGGTAGATGGCCATTGCGCCGCGCGCCCCGCGCGCGCCGATCACCGAGACCTCGCAGTCGAACGGTACCCATTCCTCGTAGAGGAGCGGCACTGACCCGAGGCGTGCGAAGGCGCGCTCGGCCTCGGCGCGGGTGCGTACCACCGCCTGCCCCTTGCCGTCATAGCCGAGGCGCCGCGTCTTCATGACGCCCGGCAGGCCCACCGCTGCGAGCGCCGCGGCGAGCTCGGCGCGCGAGTCGACCGCGCGCCAGCGCGTCGTCGGGATGCCGAGCTTCTCGAACAGGCGTTTCTCGCTCACCCGGTCCTGGCCGCAGGCGAGCGCCGCCGCCGGTGGGGCGATGCGTGCACCGTGCGCGTTGCGCTGCATCGTGCGCAGGCCCGCCACCGGCACGTTCTCCCAGTCGAAGGTCACCACCTCGCAGCGCCGGGCGAGCTCGGCGAGGAGTCTGCGATCGGTGAAGGCGCCGTTGAGGAGCGGCGCCACCTGGCCCGCCGGGGCATCGCTCGCCGGGTCGAGGCACAGGAAATCGAGTCCGAGCGGATAGCCCGCCAAAGCGAGCATGCGGCCAAGCTGGCCGGCGCCCACGATGCCGACGGTCATGAGCGTCTGAGCTGGCGCGGGTCGGGGTTGTCGAGCACGCCCGCGGTCTGTTGGGCGCGGAAAGTCTCGAGCGCCTGGTGCACGGCCGGATGCTTGTTGGCGAGGATGGCCGCCGCGGCGAGCGCCGCGTTGGTGGCGCCGGCGCTGCCGATGGCGAAGGTCGCGACCGGCACCCCGGCGGGCATCTGCACGATCGACAGGAGCGAGTCGAGCCCGGCGAGGGTTTTCGACTGCACCGGCACGCCGAGCACCGGCAGGCTGGTCTTGGCCGCGGTCATGCCCGGCAGGTGGGCTGCGCCACCGGCGCCGGCGATCAGCACCTCGAGGCCGCGCGCGCGCGCACCCGAGGCGTACTCGAAGAGGAGGTCGGGCGTGCGGTGCGCGGAGACCACGCGCACCTCGTAGGCGACGCCGAGCCGGTCGAGGGTATCGGCCGCAGCCTGCATGGTTTCCCAGTCGGAGGCCGAGCCCATGATGATGCCGACGAGGGCCTTCATCACGGCATTGTATCCAACAAAGCGCGCAGCGCGCGAAACAACTCGCGCGCGGCGCCCGTGTGGCCGCCGCGGGCGCGCTCGGCGCGGGCCGCTGCGACCCGCCGCGCCCATTCCTCCATGTTGATCTGCGGATGCTCGCGCGCGAGCTCGGCGAGCGCGGCCGGGTCGCCCTGGATGAGGCGTTCGCGCCAGGCCTCGACGCGGCGGAAGCGTTCCGCCTCGCGCGCGCTCACGGCGCCGCGCGCCGCGAGCGCCGCACGGATCGGCTCGGGGTCGAGCGCGCGCATCAGCTTGCCGATGTACTGACGCTGGCGGGCGAGCCCGGCGCGGCTGGTGATACGGCGTGCCTCGCGCAGCGCCGCCGCGAGCTCTTCGGGGATGCCGAGCGAGGCGAGCTCCTCCGCGGGCAGTGCGATCAGCTGCTCGCCGAGGTCCTGGGCGGCGTGCGCGGCGCGCTTGCGCGCACTCTTGCTCGGGCGCTCGTCGGCGTCGTCGGCATCGTCTGCTCGGCTCATCGCGGCTGCTACACTACCACCATGCCATCGAGTTCCGAGCTCGCCGGTGCCGGGCAGCTGGCGGACCTGGTCAGCCTCACGCTGGAGGAGGCGCGCCGCCAGGGTGCTACGCAGTGCGAAGCCGACGCCTCGGTGAGCCGGGGCCTGTCGGTGAACGTGCGCCTGGGCGAGGTCGACACGGTCGAGTACCAGCGCGACCGCGGACTCGCGGTGACCGTCTACTTCGGCAAGCGCAAGGGCTCGGCCAGCACCGCCGATCTCGGGCGCGCCGCGCTCATCGACACCGTCGCCAAGGCGTGCGCCATCGCGCGCTATACCGCCGAGGACCCCTACGCCGGGCTGATCGACCCGGAGGCGCTCGCCCGCGACATTCCCGATCTCGATCTCGACCACCCCTGGGACCTCGCCCCGGAGCGCGCCATCGAGCTCGCGCGCGACTGCGAGGCGGCCGGGCTCGCGGTGGATGCGCGCGTCGCCAACTCCGAAGGCGCCTCCGTCGGCAGCCAGCGCTACAGCGGCATGTACGGCAACTCCCTCGGCTTCCTGGGTGGCTACTCCTCCACCAGCCACTCGGTGAGCTGCTCGCTGATCGCGGAGCAGGGCGAGGAGATGCAGCGCGATCACTGGTACAGCGTGGCGCGCGATGCGGCCGATCTCGAGGACGCCGCCAGCATCGGCCGCCTGGCCGGGGAGCGGGCGCTGGCGCGACTCGGGGCGCGGCGCCTGACGACGCGCAAGGCGCCGGTCGCTTTCGCGCCCGACGTGGCGCGCGGACTCATCGGGCACTTCCTCGGCGCGATCCGCGGTACCGCCCAGTACCGCAAGGCCTCGTTCCTGCTCGATGCCGCCGCCACCCAGGTGTTCCCGGCGTTCGTGCAGATGCACGAGCGGCCGCATTTACCGAAGGCGCTCGCCAGCAGCCCCTTCGACCAGGAGGGCGCCGCCACGCGCGACCGCGAGCTGGTGCGCGACGGGGTGCTCGACGGCTACGTGCTCGGCAGCTACTCGGCGCGGCGGCTCGGGCTCAAGACGACCGGCAACGCCGGCGGCATCCACAATCTGCTCGTCGCCGCGCGCGACGGCGGCCTGAACGCCGCCGACTTCCTCGCCCGCCTCGACACCGGGCTCCTCGTGACCGAGCTCATGGGGCAGGGGGTGAACGGGGTGACGGGCGACTACTCGCGCGGGGCGAGCGGCTTTTGGGTGGAGCGCGGTGCGATCCGGTACCCGGTGCACGAGGTGACCATCGCCGGGAACCTGAAACGCATGTACCTCGACATCGCCGCGCTCGGCGCCGACACGGACGTGCGCGGCGCGGTGCGCGCGCCTTCGATCCTCATCAGCGAGCTGACGATTGCCGGTGAGTGAGGGTGAGCGCCGGCCGCGGCGCCTCCTCGACCAGGTCCCTCAGGCTCTCCTCGCCGCAGCTGCGCCGCCGTGCCTCCTCGAGGCTCTCCATGACGCGCTCCACCGGTGCGAGCGCGAGATTGCGCGGCACCACGTGCCCGCTGCGCTCGCTGCGCGCGAGCTCGAGGATCTCGCGCACGCGGATGTGGCCGATGTCGCGCCCGGGCAGCAGCGTGTCCTCATCGCTCACCACCAGGAGCCCGGCGCGCTCGAGCGTCGTGACCATGCGCGCCACCGCGATCCCGGGTAGCCCGAGCTCGGTGGCGAGGCGGTGCACGGTCCAATGGCCGCCACCGGCGACGTGCGAGCGCCCGACGAGGTACATGATGCGCAGCGAGAGCTCCTCGAGCTCGAACCCCGAGAGGCGCAGCGGCTGCAGTCCCAGGCGCAGGTACGTCGGGTTCTGGACGTAGAAGGAGAGCTGCGCGCCGGCGAGCAGGATCAGCCAGCCGAAGTAGGTCCACAGGAGCCCGGCGACCACGAAGGCAAAGCCCGCGTAGACGATGGTGAGGCGCGTCGAGTAGACCACGAAGGCGGTGAAGATCTTGCCGACCGCCGCCCATAGCACGCCGCCGATCACCGCGCCGGTGAGCGCCGCGCGCCACTGCACGCGCGTGTTCGGCACCAGCATGTAGAGCGCGGTGAAGAAGGCGCTCACCATCGCGTAGGGGGCGAGGCGGATGCCGGCCGCGCGCGCCTCCTGCAGCAGCGGCAGGTGCAGTCGCATGGCCTCCTGGAGCGGGGCGCTCGAGAGCGCCTGGTGCGTGAGGCCGATGAAACCGACCAGCACCACGGGGCCCGCGACCAGGAGCGCTGAGTACTCGGTCACGCGGCGCGCGAAGCTGCGCGGCTGTTCGACGTGCCAGAGGAAATTGAAGCTGTCCTCGACCTTCTTGATGGTGCCGATGAGCGTCCAGGCGAGCAGCGCCAGGCCCACCGTGCCGACCACGCCGCTGCTCACCCGATTCGCGAACTGCACCACGCGGGTGGTGAGATCGGTGGCCGCCGGCTCGCCCACCGGGCGGAACAGCTCGTAGACCATCGGCACCAGGTCGCGGTGGCCGCCGAACATCTTGAGGATCGCGAAGGAGAAGGCGAGCAGCGGGATGAGCGTGAGGAGCGTGGTGTACACGAGGCCCATGGCGCGCAGGTTGATGTCCCCGCGCCACAGGTCGCGCAGCACCGCGTACGGGTAGCGCAGCAGGCGCAGCAGGGCCCCGAGGGCGCCTGCCCGCTGCGAGGCCGGGCCGAACAGGACCCGGTCGAGGAAGCCCCAGATGCGTTGCCACATGGCGGAAGGATACAGTGCCGGCGGGAGGGTTTGGTTTCAGTGAGTGTGAATCGAGGATTTCCGCAACGCATCGTCTGCCTCACCGAGGAGACCACCGAGACGCTCTATCTGCTCGGGGAGGAGCGGCGCATCGTCGGCATCTCCGGCTTCACCGTGCGCCCACCGCGGGCCCGGCGCGAGAAGCCGCGCGTCTGCGCCTTCACCAGCGCCCGCACCGAGCGCATCGTCGCGCTCGCCCCGGACCTGGTGCTCGGCTTCTCGGACTTGCAGGCGGACATCGCCGCCGAGCTGATCCGTGCGGGCCTGAACGTTCACGTTTTCAATCAGCGCAGTGTCGCCGGGATCCTTGCCATGATTCGCACCTTGGGCGGCATGATCGGCTGCGAGGCGAAGACCGCGGCGCTCCTCGGTGAGCTCGAGGCCGGGCTCGAGGCGGTGCGCACCCAGGCGGCGCGGCTGACACGGCGGCCGCGGGTGTACTTCGAGGAGTGGGATGCGCCGCTCATCTCCGGGATCGGCTGGGTCTCGGAGCTCGTGACGCTCGCCGGGGGCGAGGACTGCTTTCCCGAGCTCGCCCGCGAGAGTCTCGGGCGTAACCGCATCATCGCCGACCCGCTCGAAGTGGTGCGCCGCGCCCCCGACATCGTGCTCGGCTCCTGGTGCGGCAAGAAATTCCGCCCCGGGCAGGTGGCCGCGCGGGCCGGCTGGCAGGAACTCGCCGCGGTGCGCAGCGGGTTCGTGCGCGAGATCAAGTCGGCGATCATCCTGCAGCCCGGGCCCGCGGCGCTCACCGACGGCGTGCGCGCGCTCGGGGCGGTGATAGAGGAATGGGCCAGCGGGACTAATGTATCCCGCGCCGCACCCGGATCAGCTCGTACGCCTCGATGATCTGCTGAGTGCGCTGCTTGGCGTGACCGAGCATCGATTCGGGGAGCCCGTTGGCCTTGAGCTTGTCCGGGTGGTGGCGGCTCAGCTGCCGGCGGTAGGCCTTGACCACCTCCGCATCGCTCGCGCCGACCTCGATCTCGAGCACCCGGTACGCGGCTGTGACCGAGGCGGCGCTCACCGCCGCGGCGCCGGCATTCCCGGCGCGCTCGCCGCCGAAGCCGCCGCGCTGGATGCGCAGCACCGCCTCGATCTGCGCGAGCTCGAGCCCGGAGACACGGATGGCGGCGGCGACGCGCCGCATGATCGGGCGCACGGGACCGTCCAGGTTGTTGCCGGCGAGCGCGGCGCGCACCTGGATTTCGAGGAAGATGCGCAGGATGTCCGGCCGGCCGCGGCAGGCGGAGCGCAGTGATGCGAGCTCCGTGTCGAGATCAAAATCACTCTGCTTGCCGTCGGTGAACAGCGCGATGGCGTGACGCACCTGGCTCGCATCGAGCCGCAGGTCGGTCATCACGGCGCGCGCGGCGGCGATCTCCTGCTCGGAGACGCGCCCGTCGGCCTTGGCGACATAACCCATCACGTGGAAAGTGGCGCGGAAGAAACGCTCGCTGATCTGCGCGACGTCCGCGGGTGCGCCGCCCGCCTCGCCGTCGTCCTCCTGCGCCTGGTCGAACTGGTGGCCGAGCAGCACTCCGACCGCGAGCCCGATCGGCCCGAAGGCGAGCCCGATGAGCCCGCCGGTGAGCTTGCCGAACCATTTCATGCCCGCCGCCATGTCAACGTATAGTACCAAGCGCATGCCAGCGCCCATCGTTTACCGCACACACCTGCAGGGCCTCGAGCGCCTGCACGAAGGCAAGGTGCGCGACATCTACGCCGTGGATGCCGCGACGCTGCTCATCGTCACCAGCGACCGGCTGTCGGCGTTCGACGTGGTGCTGCCCGATCCGATTCCCGACAAGGGCTGCGTGCTGAATTCGATCTCCAACTTCTGGTTCGCGAAGCTCGCGCACCTCGTGCCGAATCACCTCACCGGCCGCAGCGTCGACAGCGTCGTCGCGGACCCGCAGGAGCGCGCGCAGCTCGAGGGCCGCGCGGTGCTGGTGCGGCGCTTGAAGGCGCTGCCGATCGAGGCGGTGGTGCGCGGCTATCTCATCGGCTCGGGCTGGAAGGACTACCAGAAGACGGGCGCGCTGTGCGGCATCGAGTTACCCAGAGGCTTGCCGCTCGCCGGGCAGCTGCCGCAGCCGATCTTCACGCCGGCCACCAAGGCCGAGCGGGGCGATCATGACGAGAACATCAGCTTCGACGTGATGGCGGCGCAGGTCGGCGCGGCGCTCGCGGCCCGGGTGCGCGACACGGCACTCGCGCTCTACCGCTACGCCGCGGCGCACGCCCGCGAGCGCGGCATCATCATCGCCGACACCAAGTTCGAGTTCGGTGTGGATGCCGCGGGCACCCTCACGCTCATCGACGAGGTGCTCACCCCGGATTCCTCGCGCTTCTGGCCCGCCGATACCTATCGCCCGGGCGCGAGCCCGCCGAGCTTCGACAAACAGTTCGTGCGCGACTATCTCGAGACGCTCGACTGGGACAAGCGCGCGCCGGGACCGAAGCTCCCGCCCGAGGTCATCGCGCGCACCAGCGCCAAGTATCGCGAGGCGCTCACCCGGCTGACCCGGCCCTGAGCACCGCTGCAGGAGACCCGCCACATGTCGTCCCCGTGGATCGCTCCCTCGATACTCTCGGCCGACTTCGCCCGGCTCGGCGCCGAAGTGGAGGCGGTGCTCGAGGCCGGCGCCGATCTCATCCACTTCGATGTGATGGACAATCACTACGTGCCGAACCTCACCATCGGGCCGATGGTGTGTCAGGCACTGCGCCGGCATGGCGTCGCCGCCCCCATCGACGTGCACCTGATGGTGCGCCCGGTCGACCGCCTGGTGCCGGACTTCGCGGCCGCCGGCGCCACCTACATCAGCTTTCACCCCGAGGCGAGCGAGCACGTCGATCGCACCATCGCGCTCATCCGCGAGCACGGCTGCCGGCCGGGGCTGGTGTTCAATCCCGCCACCCCGCTCGACTACCTCGACTACACACTCGAGCTCCTCGACCTGGTGCTCATCATGTCGGTGAATCCGGGCTTCGGCGGCCAGCAGTTCATCCCGACCTCGCTGCGTAAGCTCGCCGATGCGCGCGCGCGCATCGCGGCGTCGGGACGCGAGGTGCGGCTCGAGGTCGACGGCGGCATCAAGGTTGAGAACATCGCGGCAGCGGCCGCGGCCGGCGCCGACACGTTCGTGGCGGGCTCGGCGATCTTCGGCAGCCGGGATTACACCGAGACGATCACCGAGATGCGCCGGCAGATCGCCGGCGCGGGCAGGAGAACCGGTAGCGCCGTTACGCCCATCGCGGCCCGCCGTCCGGCGCGCCGCCCGGCCCGCAGGGCTCGCTAGCGGCGGCTATTCGTCGTCGTCCTCGTCGTCGTCATCATCATCGTCGATGGCGACCGGGGCGCCCGCCTTGGCACCCGCGGCGGACTTGGCGGGCACGATTACCGGGCGCGTCTTCATCTTCGGACGGGCGTTGAAGACCACGATGGTCTTGCCGGTGGCGCGCAGCAGTCCCTGCTCCTCGAGCACCTTGAGCACGCGGCCCGCCATCTCGCGCGAGCAGCCGACGAGGCGGGAAAGCTCCTGGCGGCTCACCTTGATCTGCATGCCTTCGGGGTGCGTCATGGCATCCGGCTCGCCGCACAGATCCATGATGGCGTGCGCCACCCGACCGGTGACGTCCACGAAGGCGAGATCGCCGAGCTTGCGGTTGGTGCGGTCGAGGCGGGTGGCGAGCTGCGTGGCGAGCTCGAACACCAGTCCCGGGCTCTCGGCGGCGATCTGCCGGAAGCGCGGGTAGGTCATCTCGGCGAGCTCGCACTGGTTGCGGGTACGCACCCAGGCGCTGCGGGTCGGCTGCTCGTAGAACAGGCCCATCTCGCCGAAGAACTGGCCGCGGTTGAGGTAGGCGAGCACCATCTCGTTGCCTTCCTCGTCCTCGATCATGACCTCGACCGAGCCGCTGATGATGTAGTAGAGGACGTCCGGCAGGTCGCCGGCGTGGATCACCACCGTCTTGGAGGGAACCGCGCGAATCCGGCAATAGCTCAGGAAGCGATTGATCGCCGGAATTTCGCTCAGTGGCTTGATGTTTTCTTCCATACCGGCTCCCCCAGTCACCACATTCTTAAATATACAGTGTTCACGGCCCGTCAGAGCCAGTAGGCGGTGCCCGTCATCACGCGCGCCGTCTGCTTCATGAGCACACGGATCGGCGCCGGCAGGGGGGCGCCGCCCGCCGCGGCTGCCGTCGCGCCGTGCGCGATCTCTTCCGCTCTCATGGTTTCAAGTATGGCACGGCTGCGGTCATCGCCCACCGGCAGCCGCCCGAGGTGCTCATCCAGATGCCCTTCGACCTGGCGCTCGGTCTCGACGACGAACCCGAGGCTCACCCGATCGCCGGCGAGCGCCGCGAGTGCGCCGATGGCGAAGGAGCCGGCATACCACAGCGGGTCGAGGAGACTTGGACGCGCGCCGAGCTCGGTGAGCCGCGTTTCGCACCAGGCGAGGTGATCGGCCTCGGACTCGGCGGCCCCGAGCAGCATGGCGCGCGCCTCGGCGCTGCGGGCCATGAGAGCCTGGCCGTGGTAGAGCGCCTGGGCGGCGAGCTCGCCGGCGTGATTGACGCGCATGAGCGCGGCACTCTCGCGCTGCTGCGACGGGGTGAGGGAAGTCGGGCCCGCGGGCGGGGTTCCAGGCACCGGGCGGGCGGCCCGCGCGGGCGCGAAAACCGCGCGCAGGGCACGATCGAGGGCGGCAATTGCAGCGTCGGAGGAGCGGCCGGGCACCATACTCAGGGGTTCTATTATAGGGTGTGGGGGGCCCCTGGAGAGGCCCCGGGGGCGCCTCCAGGGGGCCGGAAAGGTCTTGACCGACAGTGCTTTGCATTGCGCCAAGCGCTTGAGTAAACTTCCCCGCCTTTTTTTGGGCCCGCCCGCGAGGGGTTCCCGAGCCGGTTGCGGGCCCGTTACCACGAGTGACCTATGAAGACCGTATTCGCCAATTCCGGCACCGTCCGCGGTGACTGGTTCATCGTCGACGCCAGCGACAAGACGCTCGGGCGTCTCGCCTCGCAGATTGCCCATCGCCTCAAGGGCAAGCACAAGGCCGATTACAGCCCGCACGTGGATATGGGCGACCACATCGTGGTCGTCAACGCGCAGAAGATCCGTGTCACCGGGCGCAAGCTCACCGACAAGATCTACTACCACCACACCGGGCACATCGGCGGCATCAAGTCGATCGCGCTCGAGAAGCTCCTCGCCGAGCACCCGGAGCGGGCGATCGAGTTCGCGGTGAAGGGCATGCTGCCGAAGAACCCCCTGGGGCGGCGTATGTTCAGGAAGCTCCACGTATTCGCCGGTGGCGCACACCCCCATCAGGCGCAGCAGCCGAAGCCCCTCGAGATTCAATAGGACCTATTGCAATGCCAGCGACCCCGAATCACTACGGAACCGGCCGGCGCAAGACCGCCACGGCGCGCGTCTACCTGAAGCCCGGCAGCGGCAAGATCACGGTCAACGACCGCAGCCTCGATGAGTTCTTCGGCCGCGAGACCGGACGCATGATCGTGCGCCAGCCCCTCGATGCGGTGAAGCTGCACACCCAGTTCGACATCGCCGTGCAGGTCGACGGCGGTGGCATCACCGGCCAGGCGGGCGCGATCCGCCACGGCATCACCCGCGCGCTCATCAAATATGATGAGAGCCTGCGCAAGGCGCTGCGCGATGCGGGGTTCGTGACCCGCGACGCGCGCGAGGTGGAGCGCAAGAAGGTCGGCCGCCGCAAGGCTCGCCGCGGGCCGCAGTACTCGAAGCGGTAAGAATCGCCGGGGGCGGCTTCACGGCCGCCCGGCGGGATTCCCTCTTGGGGGATCGTCTAGTGGTAGGACAACGGACTCTGACTCCGTTTACCTAGGTTCGAATCCTAGTCCCCCAGCCACCTACAGAAGGGGCCCGTCGATGGACGGGCCTTTTCACTTTCCAGGTCCGGAGTCACGAAGGGACTGGGATGAGAACCGCCGGGCCCCGCGAAATCGAGCGTCTTGATGATCGCTGCGCGCTCGACAGACGAGGCGAGCTCGATTTCGTGGGTGGCCTGTCGGGCCCCGACCCCTGGTGACCTCGCCGCCAGCGTTGCGCCGGGTCAGCGAGTCTCGACGCCCTCCGGGGTCCCGACGATCAGCACGTCCGCGGGTCGTGCCGCGAACAGCCCGACCGTCACGACGCCCGCGATCTGGTTGAGCTCGCGCTCGAGGGCCACCGGGTCCGGGATCGCGAGCCCGTGCACGTCCAGGACGTGGTTGCCGTTGTCGGTGACGAACCCCTCGCGCCACAGCGCCCGCCCGCCGCGCGCGGCGAGCTCGCGCATCACCAGCATGCGCGCCATGGGGATCACCTCGATGGGGAGGGGGAAGCGCCCCAGGGTCTTCACCAGCTTGGTATCGTCGACGATGCAGATGAAGCGCCGCGCCGCGGCGGCCACGATCTTCTCGCGGGTGAGCGCGCCCCCGCCGCCCTTCACCAGGTGCCGCGCCGCAGTGGCCTCGTCGGCGCCGTCGATGTAGAGGCCGAGCTCGCCCACCTCGTTGAGGTCCCGCACTTCGATACCCACCGCCGCGAGCCTTGCGCTCGACGCCTCAGAGCTCGAGACCGCGCGGTGCGGCCGGTGGGGCAGACGTGCGAGCGCGTCGATGAAGAGATTCACCGTGGAACCGGTGCCGATGCCGATGATCGAGTCGTCCGTGACCAGCGCGAGAGCCGCTTCCGCTGCGCGTCGCTTCTTTGCGTCGCCGTCCGCCGTCATGCGTTCTCCCAAAATGACTGTGCCCGCTTTGCGAGCGGGCACGGTCCTCGAATACGACTCGGCGGCCACTTGCGCGACCGCCGAGTTAAGGCCTATTTCTTCTTGCTGGCTTTCTTCTTGGCCTTCTTCTTTGCCTTCGCCATGTTGGCTCTCCAATGAGTGTGACGGGTTAGTCCGAGGTGCGAGTATACGCACGCGAATCTAAATTACAAGCGAGCGCGAGTGAAGTGTGCTAGGTGCGCAGCGCGCTGCGACTCATCGAGCACGCGGTGCGATGCGCGTGCGGCGCGCTCACTCGGGTGCCGCGCGCGACTCGAGCGAGAGAATGAACTTCCAGTGCGCGCTCTCCACCGGCGTGATCGAGAGGCGGTTGCCCGCACGCAGCAGCACCATGCCCTTCAGCTCCTTGCCGGCGTGCGCACGCAGCTCTTCCAGCGTGATGACGCGCGTCAGACGGCGCTGCAACCGCACGTCGACCATGAACCAGCGCGGATTCTTCGGGTCGCTGTCCGGATCGTAGTGGTGATGCTTGCGCTCGAAGGCGGTCGGATCCGGATAACCCTCGCGTACCACCTCCATGATGGCCACGATCCCCGGCACCCCGGTGCTCGAGTAGTACATGAAGGCCTGGTCGCCCTTGTGCATCTCGTCGCGCAGCATGTTGCGCGCCTGATAGTTGCGCACGCCGTCCCAGCCGGTGGTGCGGCGCGGCGCGGCGGCGAGCTGCTCGATGCCGAACGTGGTCGGCTCGGTCTTCATCAACCAGTAGCGCATCGGATGAACCCCTCGTCGGTCACCACCGCGTCCATCGCCACGTCGTGGGGCGCCGCGGTGAGGCGCTCGACCTCCTGAAAAGCGTAGGCGAAGCCGACCAGCGGCGGCTTGTGCCACACGCGGCGCAGCTGCCGGAAGGCGAAGGCGCGGTCGTAGAAGCCGCCCCCGGTGCCGAGCCGCAGTCCCCGCCGGTCGAAGCCGACCAGCGGCAGGAATACGAGATCGAGCCAGCGGGCGGACAGCACATGGCCGTCCGCGGGTTCCTCGATCCCGAGGCGGTTCGCGCGCAGCGTCGCGCCGAGCTCCACGAAGCGCATGGCGCGGGACACGCGCCGCCGGTCGATGCACGGCAGATAGATGCGGCAGCCGCGGCTGCGGGCGAGGGCGATGAGCGGCGCCGCGTCGAGCTCGGCGGGGAGTGCCGCGTAGACGGCGATGCGAAGTCCGGCGTGCAGATGCAGCGCCCGAGCGGCGATGCGGGCGGCGTGGGCCGCGGCGGCGGCGCGTGCCGCGCGGCTGACGGCGCGGCGCCGTGCGCTGAGCTCGGCCCGCAGCGCTCTGCGGGCCGTGCCCAGACTGGAATCAGAAAGCGCCACCCGCCTGTGCCGGTACGAACCGTTGCTCTCGAACCAGAGCAACAGGTGGGACGTGCTGCAGCAGGTAAGGCTTTCCGCTCAGAGGCGGACCTGCACAGTGCTGCCGCAAGCACTGAGTCCCGAGGGTGTTTCAATTAGGGTCCGAGGTAACCCGGTCCGCTGTCGAACACCGCAGGCGACGCTGCGATGACTGTACACCAAGCGTGCGACGTGCGCTTGAGACCTCCGTCGCATCACAGATCGAGCTGCTGACCCTTTCCGAGGGCACCCTCGACGCGCTCCCGCAGGGCGCGGATCCGGTGCCCGGTGCCGCTATCGAGCTTGGTCTCGCGGTCGCGTACCTTGAGGAACTCGTGCGCCAGGTTGAGGGCGGCCATCACCGCGATGCGGTCGAGACCGATCACCTTGCCGTTGTCGCGGATATCGCGCATACGATCATTGAGGAATTCTGCGGCATCGAGCAGCGCCGAGCGTTCCTCGTAGGCGCAGGCCACCACGTACTCCTTCTCCATGATGCGCACGCTGACGCGCGCCTGGTCGGGCGGCGGGGTCACGCGCCATGCTCGAGGGTCTTCAGCCGTCCGATCATGGCTTCGACCCGCGTACGCACCTGCTCGCTCTTGTGCATCAGCGAGGCGCGCTCGCCGGCGAGGGATTCGTGACGCGCCTTGAGGGCGCGGTTCTCTTCCTTGAGGTGCTCGAGCACGCCGAGCAGCTCTTCGACGCGTTTGGTGAGACGGGTGAGCTCGAGATCGAGTTGTGTTTTTGTGGTGTCGCTCATGGCACGGGACTATAGAGCCGGGCTCTTCGTGCGGTCAATCGCACTCAACTATAATGCGCCGACCCCATGAATCAGCCTGATTACCTCGAGGTCGAGCAGCTGCTGAGCGCGCAGCGTTCGCTTACGGATACCGCCGAAGCGCACGGCACGCTCGCCGGCTCGCTGTGCGCGGTGGCCGATTACGCCTTCCAGGACTGGCTGCGGGAGATCCTGCCCGAGGGGCGAGCGGATGCCGAGGCCGCCGATGTCCTCTATGGGCTCTTTACGGCAACCGCCGCGGCGCTCGAGCAGACCGACATGGAGTTCGAGCCGCTGCTGCCGAGCGACGCACAGCCGCTCGAGGCGCGCACCGCGGCACTCGCGCTCTGGTGCCAGGGGTTCCTCTACGGGCTCGGCTCGGGCTCGATCCCGGATGCGAGCGGGTTGCCGGGGGACGTGGGCGAGATCGTCCGCGATCTCACCGAGATCACCCGCGCCGGCGTCGATGAGGAGCAGGGCGAGGAGTCCAACGAGAGCGCCTACGCGGAGCTGGTCGAGTTCGTGCGCGTCGGGGTGCAGCTGCTGTTCGAGGAACTCGCACCGGCGCGGCATGCGCCGCTCCCGGCCGATGAGCCGCTTCACTAGGTCACGCTGAGCTCCATGGCGAGAGATGAGTTCACACGCCGCCGCCACCAGCTGATGCGCCTCATGGGGCGCGATTCCATCGCGGTCCTGCCGGCGGCGCCGGTCCGGCAGCGCAACAACGACGTCGAATACCCCTACCGCCAGAACAGCGACTTCCAGTACCTCACCGGCTTCGGCGAGCCCGAGGCCGTGGCGGTGCTGGTCCCGGGGCGTGCCCAGGCGGAGTACATCCTGTTCGTGCGCGAGCGCGACCCGGCGCGCGAGACCTGGGATGGCCGGCGTGCGGGGCCTGCCGGGGCGTCGCGCGATTTCGGCGCCGACGATGCCTTCCCCATCGCCGACATGGACGAGATCCTCCCCGGGCTGCTCGAGAACCGCACCCGGGTGTACTACACCATGGGAGAGTACGCGGACTTCGACCAGCGCGTGGTCGGCTGGGTGAACGGGCTGCGCACCCAGGCGCGCAACGGCCGCCACCCGCCTCAGGAGCTCGTGGCGCTCGAGCACGTGCTGCACGACATGCGGCTCTACAAGTCGCGGCGCGAGCTCGATCTCATGCGCACCTCGGCGCAGATCGCGGCCCGGGCGCACCTGCGCGCCATGCGCTTCTGCCGTCCCGGCGCCACCGAGTACCAGGTGATGGCGGAGCTGGTACACGAGTTCCGCCGCCACAATGCCGACACCGCCTACCATCCGATCGTTGGCGGCGGGGCGAACAGCTGCATCCTGCACTACCGTGAGAACGACCAGCCGCTCGCGGACGGCGATGTGCTGCTGGTCGATGCCGGGTGCGAGCTCGAGTGCTATGCCTCGGACATCACCCGCACCTTTCCCGTCAACGGGCGCTTCACCCCCGAGCAGCGCGCGGTCTACGAGATCGTCCTCGAAGCCAATCGCGCCGCCATCGCGCGCGTGCGCCCGGGCAATCACTGGAACGAGCCGCACGAGGCGGCCGTGAAGGTGATCACCCACGGCCTGGTCAGGCTCGGACTCCTCAAGGGACGCCTGCCGGCGCTCATTCGCAGCGGTGCCTACCGGCGCTTTTTCATGCACCGGACCGGGCACTGGCTCGGCCTCGACGTGCACGACGTCGGCGACTACAAGGTGGGCGATGAGTGGCGGGTGCTCGAGCCCGGCATGACGCTCACCATCGAGCCCGGGATCTACCTGCCCGCGGGCGCGCGCGGCGTGCCGCGGCGCTTCCGCAACATCGGGGTGCGCATCGAGGACGACGTGCTGGTGACCAGGAGCGGCGCGGAGGTGCTCTCGGCCCGCGCGCCGAAAGACCCTGACCAGATCGAGGCGGTGATGGCGCGCGGTTGAGCGCGTGAACGCCATGGCTGCGACCTTAAGTGCGCTCGAAGTCGACGTCGCCATAGTCGGTGGCGGCATGGTAGGGGCGAGCCTGGCAGCGGGCCTCGCCGGCACGGGCGTGCGGGCTCTTCTGATCGAGGCGGTGCCGTTCGGCACGAGCGCGCAGCCGAGCTTCGATGACCGCACCACGGCGCTCGGTAACGCCAGCCGGCGCATCTTCGAGGCGCTCGGCGTGTGGCCGCAGATCGCCCCCGAAGCCGCCGCCATCCGCGCCATCCACGTCTCCGACGCCGGACGTTTCGGCGCCGCGCACCTCGGCGCCGAGGAGCAGGGGGTCGAGGCGCTCGGGTACGTCGTACCGAACCGCCGCATCGGTGCGGCCCTGTGGGGCCGGCTCGCGCGGTTGCCGGAGCTGGCGCTGCGGGTCCCGGGAGAGATCTGCGAGGTGGCGCTCGATGCCGCCGGCGTGCGCATGACGCTCGAGAGCGAGGGACGCCGCGAGGCGGTCGCCGCGCGACTCGTCGTGGCCGCCGATGGTGCGCAGTCGCAGATCCGCGCCGCGGCCGGCATCGCGGCGACGGTCGAGGATTACGATCAGGTCGCGGTGGTGGCCAACGTCGCGAGCGATACGCCGCACGAGGGCAACGCTTATGAGCGGTTCACGCCGGCCGGCCCGCTGGCGGTGCTGCCGCTCGCGGACGGGACGCTCGGTGTCATCTGGGCGTGCCGCAGCGCCGATGCACCCGGGGTGCTGGCGCTCGACGATGCCGCCTGGCTGAGCACCCTGCAGGCGCGCTTCGGCTGGCGCGCCGGCCGCTTCACGCGTGCCGGACGCCGCGCCTCATACCCCTTGAGGCTGTCGCGCGCGGCCGCGCCGGTGGCGACACGCACGGTGCTGATCGGCAATGCGGCCCAGGCACTGCACCCGGTCGCCGGTCAGGGGTTCAACTTGGGGTTGCGGGACGCGGCGATGCTCGCCGAGGTGCTTGCCAATGCCGACGGCGACGTCGGCGCGCCGGAGCTCCTCGCGCGCTTCGCCGCGTGGCGCAGCGGCGACCGCGGCGGCGTGGTGCGCTTCACCGACGGATTGGTGAAGCTCTTCGGGGATGCGCGCCCCGGGATCGGGCTGCTGCGTAACCTCGGCCTGCTGGCGTTCGATCTGGCGCCGCCCGCCAAGAGCGCACTGGCGCGCGTCAGCTTAGGTGTCGGGGGTCCGAGCCCGCGCCTCGCCCGCGGACTGCCGGTGCGTCATGCCTGAAGCCTCCATGTACGACGTCGCGATCGTCGGCGGCGGACCGGTCGGCGCCTGTGCCGCGGCGCTGCTCGCCGCACGGCAAAGCGGACGGCGGCTGCGGGTCGTGCTGCTCGAGCCGCAGCTTCCGGCTTTCCCCGCACCCGCAGCGCCGCCTGACCTGCGCGTGGTGGCGATCTCGCGCGCCAGTGAACGGCTGGTGCGCGCCGCCGGCGCCTGGCCGGGAATCGAGGGGCCGCGCGTGTGCGCCTACGAGCGCATGCACGTCTGGCACGAGAGCACGGGGGTCGAGGGCGCGAGCGCGCTCGTCTTCGACGCCGCCGATGTCGGGGAGCCGAATCTCGGCTACATCCTCGAGAGCCGGCTGCTGCAGGCGGCGCTGCTCAAGGCCTTTACGGAAGCCGGCGGGCAGCTCGAGGCGGCGCCGCTCGCTGCCCTCGAAGTGGGCGAGAATCAGGTGCGCATCGCGACACCTCGGGGAGAGATCCACGCACGGCTCGTCGTCGGCGCCGATGGAGCCCAGTCGGCGGTGCGCCAGGCCGTGGGGCTCAGCGCCGAGGTGAGCGACTACGGCGAGACCGCCATCGTCGCCACCGTCGCCACCGCGCGGCCGCACGCGCGCACGGCGTGGCAGCGCTTCATGGGCAACGGCACGCTGGCTTTTCTGCCGCTGTTCGACGGCACGAGCTCGATCGTCTGGTCCGCGGACGATGCGCTCGCCTCGGGCCTGCTCGCGGCCGGCCCCGCCGAGTTCGCCGCCGAGCTCGACCGGGCCTCCGATCTCGCGCTCGGTGCCACGCGGCTCCTGAGCGAGCGCGCCTCGTTTCCGTTACGGCGCCTCACGGCGCCGCGCTATGTCGCTCAGCGCGTCGCACTCATCGGCGATGCCGCGCACGTGGTGCACCCGCTCGCCGGTCAGGGCGTGAACCTGGGGTTGCTGGACGCCGCGGCGCTCGCGCAGCTCGTAGCGGCGGCGGCCGCACAGCGCGAGGACCCGGGGTCGCTCAGCGTACTGCGCGCCTACGAGCGCTGGCGCAAGACCGAGGTCGCCCTCATGGGATCGGCCATCGACACCTTCGATCGGCTGCTGTCGCACGGCAACGGGCCGCTCGCGCGGCTGGCGCGCCAGGGACTGGGGTTCGTGAACCGCAGCCAGGAGCTGCGGCGCTTCTTCATCCGCCGCGCGCTCGGGATGACGGGGGAGTTGCCGCAGGCGGCGCGCAGGGCTTCGGCAGGGTAAGCGGCACGCTCGCAGGGGGTTCCATGTCCGTCGAGCTGCTGGTAGTTCTCGCGGCGAGCAAAGCGCCCGACTGGTCGAGCTGGAATCAGGCGCTGTGGGACACCCGCGCGCCCGCGAGTCTCTCGCGCTCGCAGGATCTGAAGCGCTTTGCGGGGTTTCTCGCGGTCCGAGTCCAGGGACGCGCCACGGGCTTCGACTTCCTCAATGAATCGGCCACGGAAGCGGCCGTGCAGTATCCGGCCCTCGCGCAGGTCCCGCTGGCCAACCCGGTCGTATATTCGTTGAGCTATGGCGGACACCCGGAAGAGTGTGCCGCGGCATTCCTTTCCGCCGCGGTCCTGGTGTCGCGGTTCGATGGTGTCGCCTTCGACCCGCAGCAAGGCGTGACGCTGAGCCTCGAGCAGGTCAACGACGGCGCCCGGCAATGCCTCAGCCTCATTCCCAAGTGAGCATCGCAGCCACTCACCGCCTGATGCGCTTCCCGACCGCGGTGGCACGCGACCCGTCCGTCGATGCGTGGTTCGAGAGCCGCGCTCCCGGTCTCGGCGCGATCGCGCGGGCGTGGTTCCTGCGCATGCGCGGTTGCGGTGCCGAGGTGCGCGAGCTGCTGCACGACGGTCACCCGACGGCCTGCGTCGGCGATGCGGCATTCGCCTATACCAACGCTTTCACGGCGCACGTCAACGTCGGTTTCTTTCAGGGCGCCTCGCTGGCGGACCCCCGTGGATTGCTCGAGGGGGACGGCAGGTACATGCGCCACGTGAAACTGCGGCCCGGGGTGCCCGTGGATGCCGCGGCACTCGAGGCGCTCATCACCGCGGCATATCTCGACATCCGCGCCCGCCTGGAGCAGGGTGCCTCATGAAGCCATCACGGCGGCTGAACCGAGGAGAGCGATCATGCGAATGACCCGGAATCTCCCGACTCTCGCGGCCTGTGCCTTCCTCGCCACGGCCTGGGCCGCCGACACCCCGCAGGGCGACCTGCCGCAGCGCCAGGAGCTCAAGCGCGCCGCTCTCGCGACCTCGCCCGACATGGAAGTCATCACCTCGATCAGCGAGATCAGGAAGGGCGAGACCGTGCCGCGTCACTCGCATCACGGCATCGAGACCGGCTACGTGCTGCAGGGATCGATGGTGCAGCTGCCCGGTCAGGCGCCGACGCTGATGGCCACGGGCAGCTCGTTCCTCAACCAGCGCGACGTGCCGCATGCGGGCTTCACGGTGGTCGGGGATCAGTCGCTGAAGCTCCTCAGCGTGCACGTCGTGGACAAGGGCAAGCCGCTTTACGAGTGGGTGAAGTAAACTCCTGCGCATGCGGCTCACACGGGACAATCCGGCGCTGCTGCGCTGGCGGTGGTGGTTCGCGGCGCTCATCGTCGCGGAGGCCGGTTGGTTCGCGCTGCTCTGGCAGCGGTTCACGGCGACCTTCAGCAACATCGTGGTGCTCGGGCTCCTGCCGCTGACGGTCGTCGGCTATGTCTACCTGATGGTGGCCGTGTCCGCGTTCCTCTCGGACCTGCGCTGGGATTACCGCTTCCGCCAGGTGATCGTGCTCATCCTCGGACTGAGCGTCGGATGCTTCGTGCTCGCACTGCTATGGCTCGCCAAGGTGCATTTCGAGCCCGAGGCCGCGTTGATCGAGGGCCTGCCCTGAGGCGCAGGCGGCGCGGCAGGACTGCCGCTTCAGGCGAGCGGGATCAGGTCCACCTTCGCCGCACAGACGAAGTCGTTCTCGGACAGCCCCTTCACGGCGTGCGTCGTGAACTTCACGCGGCAGTAGTTGTAGCCGACCTCGAGGTCCGGGTGGTGGTCCTCGATGTTGGCGATGTGCGCGAGCGCGTTGACGAAGCTCATGGTGCGGTAGAAGTCGCGGAAGGCGAAGTCGCGGCGGATGGCGCGCGCCTCCTCGATGAGCACCCAGGCGCTCGAGACCTGGGTGAGGAATTGCGCGGCCTGCGCCGGCGTCAGCGGCGGGATCCCGCCTTCGCAGGGCTTGCAGCGGCGCTCGGCCAGGGCTTCGCTCACGGACCACCTCCGGCGGCGAGCCGCGGGTAGCGGCGCGCGACGTAGCGCTCGACGATCTCCTGGAACTCTTCGGCAATGCGCTCGCCCTTGAGCGTCACGGTCTTCTCGCCGTCCTCGTAGACCGGCGCCACCGGCCGCTCGCCGGTACCGGGCAGGCTGATGCCGAGATTGGCGTGCTTGCTCTCGCCGGGCCCGTTGACCACGCAGCCCATGACCGCGACCGTCATCGCCTCGACACCCGCGTACTCGCGCCGCCATTGCGGCATGCGGGCGCGGATGTGCGACTGGATCTGCTGCGCGAGTTCCTGGAAGAAGGTGCTGGTGGTGCGCCCGCACCCCGGGCAGGCGATGACGAGCGGCGTGAAGGCGCGCAGCCCCATGGTCTGCAGGATCTCCTGCGCGACGATCACTTCCTGGGTGCGATCGCCGCCCGGCTCGGGCGTGAGCGAGGCGCGGATGGTGTCGCCGATGCCCTCCTGCAGCAGCACCGCCATGCCGGCGGTCGAGGCCACGATGCCCTTGGAGCCCATGCCGGCCTCGGTGAGCCCGAGATGCAGCGGATAGTCGCAGCGTGCCGCGAGATCGCGATAGATGGCGATGAGGTCCTGCACGCCGCTCACCTTGGCCGAGAGGATGATGCGCTCGTGGGGGAGCCCGAGCTCCTCGGCGCGCTGGGCGGAACCCAGGGCCGAGAGCACCACGGCGTTACGCATCACGGCCTGCGCGTCGAGCGGCTGCGGGAGGCTCGAGTTCTCATCCATGAGGCGCGTCAGGAGATCGGAGTCGAGGCTCCCCCAATTGACGCCGATGCGCACCGGCTTGCCGTAACGGCAGGCCATCTCGATCATCTCGGCGAACTGCGGGTCGCGCTTGGCTCCCCGGCCGACGTTGCCGGGATTGATGCGGTACTTGGCGAGCGCCGCCGCGCAGTCGGGATGCTCGCGCAGGAGCTTGTGTCCGTTGAAGTGGAAGTCGCCGATGAGCGGCACCGCGACGCCGACGCGGTCGAGACAGGCGCGGATGGGGGCGACTGCGGCCGCCGCCTCGCTGGTGTTCACGGTGATGCGCACCAGCTCCGAGCCCGCGCGCGCGAGCGCCTGGACCTGGCGCGCCGTGCCCTCGACGTCGGCGGTATCGGTATTGGTCATCGACTGCACGACGATCGGCGCGCCGCCGCCGACGCGGACCGGGCCGATGGATACCTGTACTGTCGTGCGGCGCGAGAGGCTCATGCGGCGCGAATTCTACCGTTGCTGCGCGGCTGACTGGTATGATCCCGCGGCCCGAAACGGTCTGTCCGGAGAGAGTCCGGCTGGCGAGCCGGAACGCCGAAGGCGCAATTTCCGCCCGGAAACGCTCAGGCACATGAACGGCAGACGGCGCGCGCGGTCTTACGCGCTGCGTGGGGCTTCTGGAGAGCGGTGGATCCAAACGTCCACCCACCGAAGGGGAGCGGCGGGCCTTACCGCCTGATCTCTCAGGTCACAGGGACAGAAGGGCGGCGGACGCCTCGCGACACGAGGCGTGTGCCGGCTGCTGTGTTCGCTGGAGGCCCTGTGGGACGCAAGACCCCGCTATTCGCATTGCACCAGGAGCTTGGAGCCCGGATCGTCGACTTCGGCGGCTGGGACATGCCCGTGCAGTACAGCTCGCAGATCGCCGAGCACCACGCGGTACGCCGCGCCGCGGGCGTGTTCGACGTCTCGCACATGTGCGTGGTCGACCTCAAGGGTGCGCGCGTGCGCGCCTTCCTCGCCGGGCTCCTCGCCAACGACGTCGGGCGGCTGAAGATCCCCGGCAAGGCGCTCTACTCCTGCCTGCTGAACGAGCGTGGCGGGGTGCTCGATGACCTCATCGTCTACTTCCTCACCGAGAGCTTCTTTCGCGCGGTGGTCAACGCCGGCACGCGTGACAAGGATCTCGCCTGGATCCGCCGCCACGCGGCCGAATACGGCGTCGAGGTCACCGAGCGCACCGATCTCGCCATGCTCGCGATCCAGGGGCCCGAAGCGCGTGCCAGGGCGGTGCAGCTGCTCGGCGCCGCGGACCGCGAAGCGGCGCTCGGGCTCGGCGTATTCGTCGGGCGCGAGCTCGGCGGCTGGTTCGTGGCGCGCACCGGCTACACGGGCGAGGACGGCTTCGAGATCATGATGCCGGAGGCCGCCGCCGTGCCGGCGTGGCGGCGGCTCAATGAGCTCGGCGTGGCTTCCTGCGGACTCGGCGCACGCGACACGCTGCGCCTCGAGGCCGGCATGAACCTCTACGGTCACGAAATGGACGAGAACACCGACCCGCTCGAGTCGGGGCTCGCCTGGACGGTGGCGCTCGAGCCACCGGGACGCGCGTTCATCGGACGGGCGGCGCTCGAGGCCATCCGCGCCGCCGGGGGTCCGGCGCGCCGGCTCGTCGGGCTGCTGCTCGAGGATCGCGGCGTGCTGCGCAGCCACCAGCAAGTCGTGGTCGCGGGCGTCGGCGCGGGCGAGATCACGAGTGGCACCTTCTCCCCGACGCTCGAGCGCTCGATCGCGTTCGCGCGCGTGCCGGCGGCGACCGGCGCGCGGGTGCAGGTGGACATCCGCGGCAAGCTTCTCAACGCAGCGGTGGTGAAGCCGCCGTTCGTGCGCTTCGGCAAATCCCTGGTGACCTGACAACAAACTGAGGACGGATTCATGAGTAATGTTCCGGCGGACCTTAAATACACCAAGTCCCACGAGTGGGTGCGCACGCTTGCCGACGGCAGCGTCGAGATCGGCATCACCGACCACGCGCAGCACGCGCTCGGGGATCTCGTGTTCGTCGAAGTGCCGGAGGCGGGGCGCGCCGTGAAGGCCGACGAGGCCTGCGCGGTGGTGGAGTCCGTGAAGGCCGCATCCGATGTGTACGCGCCGCTCGCCGGCGAGATCACCGCCGGGAACCCCAGGCTCGCGGACGCGCCGGAGACCGTGAACACCGATCCCTACGGCGAGGGCTGGCTGATGCGCATCAAGCCCGCGGCGGGCGCGGTGGCGGCGGCGGGGCTGATCTCCGCGGCCGACTACGGACAAGTGCTCGAGGCGGAGGGCGGCTGAATGGCCTTCATTCCCCACACCGAGGCGGACACCGCGGCGATGCTTAGCGCCATCGGCGCGCGCGGCATCGAGGATCTGTTCGACGAGATTCCCCGGAGCCTGCGTACCGCGGCGCTCGCGGGCGTTCCCGAAGCGCTCAACGAGATGCAGATCGGCCGGCTGATGAGCGAGCGCGCCGCCGAGGACGGCACGCCGCTCAGCTTCCTCGGCGCCGGTGCCTACGAGCACCACATCCCGGCGGCGGTCTGGGCCATCACCACCCGCGGGGAGTTCTACAGCGCCTACACGCCCTATCAGGCCGAAGCGAGCCAGGGCACGCTGCAGATGATCTACGAGTTCCAGACCATGATCGCGCGCCTCACCGGCATGGAGGTCGCCAACGCCTCGATGTACGACGGCGCTTCGGCCACCGCGGAAGCGGCGCTCATGGCGGTACGCGCCAACCGCAAGTCGAAGTCGGCACGCATCCTCGTGCCCACGACGCTCCATCCGCACTACCGCCGCGTGTGCGTCGCCATGGCGAGCGGCCAGGGACTGAAGTTCGAGGAGCTGCCCTATTGCACGGCCGAAGGCGTGACGCTGCCGGCCTCACTCGGCAAGTATGACGGGACGGATGTGACGGCACTGGTCATCCAGCAGCCGAATTTCTTCGGGCGGCTCGAGGACGTCGATGCACTCACCGACTGGGCGCACGCGCGCGGGATCCTGGTGATCGCGGTGGTGAACCCGACCTCGCTCGCACTGCTCAAGCCCCCGGGGCAGTGGGGTCAGCGCGGCGTCGATATCGCCGTCGGCGAAGGCCAGCCGCTCGGCGTACCGCTCTCTTCGGGCGGCCCCTACTTCGGCTTCATGACCACGCGCATGGAGCACGTGCGGCAGATGCCGGGCCGCATCGTCGGCCGCACGCTCGATGCCGCCGGGCGCGAGGGCTTCACGCTGACGCTGCAGGCGCGCGAGCAGCACATCCGCCGCGCCAAGGCCACGTCCAACATCTGCACCAACCAGGGCCTCCTGATGACGGCGGCCACCATCTATATCTCCCTCATGGGGGCCGAGGGCCTGCGGCGCACGGCCGCCACCGCGCACGCCCGCACGCGTGAGCTGGTCGGCGCGCTGACGCGCCTGCCCGGAGTACGCCAGGCCTTCGCGGGTGCGAGCTTCCACGAGACGGTGCTGCTGCTCGATCGCCCCGTGGCCCCGCTGCTGAAGGCACTCGGCAGCCGCGGCATCCTCGGCGGACTCGATCTCGCGCCCTACTATCCGGAGCTGGGACCCGCGCTCCTGGTGTGTGCCACCGAGACCAAGACCGCCGCCGACCTCGAACGTTATCGCGCCTCGCTCGCCGAGACGCTGCAGGCGGCGCGCGCCGCCTGAAGGAACCAATCCATGGGAAGCCGTGAGAAAGTGATCTTCGAGTACTCGCATCCCGGCCGCGGGGCGAGCGATCAGTGGCCGCAGGATCCGGGCGCCGCGGCGCTCGCGGATCTGCCGGCGCAGCTGCGCCGTGCGCGGCCGCCTGAGCTCCCGGAGGTGGGTGAGCTCGAGGCGGTGCGCCACTTCACCCGCCTGTCGCAGCTCAACTTCTCCATCGATACGCACTTCTATCCGCTCGGCTCGTGCACGATGAAGTACAACCCGAAGGCGTGTAACCAGTACGCCATGCTGCCGCCGTTCCTGGCGCGCCATCCGCTCGGGCCCGATTCCCACGGCCAGGGGTTCCTCGCCTGCATGTACGAGCTGCAGGAGATGCTGAAGGAGGTCACCGGCATGCAGGGCGTGGCGCTCTCGCCGATGGCCGGTGCGCACGGGGAGTTCGCCGGCGTGGCCATGATCCGCGCCTATCACCGCGCGCGCGGGGACCTCAAGCGCAACGAAATCATCGTGCCCGAGGCCGCGCACGGCACCAACCCCGCGACCGCGACCATGTGCGGCTGCGTGGTGCGCGAGATCCCGGTCAATGCTGCCGGCGATGTCGATCTCGAGGCGCTGCAAGCCGCGGTCGGCCCCAACACCGCCGGCATCATGCTCACCAACCCCTCGACCCTCGGGGTGTTCGAGCGCGGCATCGAGGAGGTGGCACGCGTGGTGCACGAGGCCGGCGGGCTGCTCTACTACGACGGCGCGAACCTGAACGCCATTCTCGGCAAAGTGCGCCCGGGCGACATGGGCTTCGACGTGATGCACATGAACCTGCACAAGACCTTTTCGACGCCCCACGGCGGCGGCGGGCCGGGTGCGGGCGCGGTGGGCGTGGGAGCGCGCCTCGCGCCGTTCCTCCCCATCCCGATCGTTGCCAAGGAGGGCGAGCGCTACCGCTGGCTCGCCGAGAGCGATCTGCCGCAGTCGATCGGGCGGCTCTCGGCCTTCATGGGCAACGCCGGCGTGCTGCTGCGCGCCTACATCTACATGCGGCTCCTCGGGCGCGAGGGCATGCGTCAGGTGGGCGAGTACGCGACACTCAACGCCAACTACATGTTGCAGCGGCTGCGCGCTGCGGGCTTCGATGCCGCCTACCCGGAGCGCCGCGCCAGCCACGAGTTCATCATCACCATGAAGCGCCAGGCGCGTGAGCTCGGCGTGACGGCGATGGATTTCGCCAAGCGGCTGCTCGATCTCGGCTTCCACGCCCCGACGACCTATTTCCCGCTGCTGGTACCGGAGTGCCTGCTGATCGAGCCCACCGAGACCGAGAGCAAGGACGTGCTCGATGCCTTTGTGGCGGCCATGTCACAGATTCAGAGGGAAGCGGAGCAGGAACCCGAGCGCGTTCGCAGCGCACCGCATACCATGCCGGTGAGGCGCCTCGATGACGTACGGGCGGCCCGCCACCTGGACCTCACATGGACGCCAACGACGCAGCCCTAGACCGGTACAAGCCCCGCGGCGTAACCAGGGTGCTGCGCGCCTTCGGCGCGAGCGTGCGCGGTCTCAGCGGCGCGTTCCGCGACGAGGCGGCGTTTCGCCAGGAGCTCGCGATCGCGGTGGTGCTGATCCCGCTCGCGCTGTGGCTCGGCCGCAGCGGCGTCGAGCGCGCGCTCCTCATAGGACCGGTGCTGCTCACGCTCATCGTCGAGCTCGTCAACAGCGCCATCGAGGCGACCGTGGACCGCATCGGCTTCGAGCGCCACGCGCTCGCCGGACTCGCCAAGGACATCGGCTCCGCCGCGGTTCTGATGTCGTTCGTGCTGCTCACCGCGGTGTGGCTGCTTGTTCTGTTCGGACGGTAAGGAAAACCCCCGCTTGGCTCCCGTGCGACTGACGCTGTTCGCCGTCTTCCTCGGCTGCGCCGCCTTGTGTGCAGCGTCCGAGCCCGCGCCCGCGCCCGCGGGTCCCGTGCCCGCGCCCGCCGCCCCGCAACCGCAGACTGCGCCGCCCGCGGGCGCGGCCGAGCCGCAGATCGCGCAACAGGCCGCCGCGGTCGAAGCCAACCCCGACTGGGCCGTGACGCTCGAGCGCATCGCCGGCAGCGTCGTCTCGATCGACATCGATCTGGTGCGCGCCTTCGACACCGAGTGGAACGCCACCGCGCAGGCTACCGGCTTCGTGGTCGACGCCGAGCGCGGCCTGATCCTCACCAATCGCCACGTGGTGACGCCCGGGCCGGTGACCGCGGAAGCGACCTTCCTCAACCGCGAGGAGGTGCAGCTCTATCCCGTGTACCGCGATCCGGTGCACGACTTCGGCTTCTACCGCTACGACCCGAAGAAGCTGCGCTTCATCAAGCCGAAAGCGCTGCCGCTCTACCCGGAGGGCGCGCAGATCGGGCGCGAGATCCGCGTGGTCGGCAACAACGCCGGCGAGCAGCTCTCGATCCTGGCCGGCACGCTGGCGCGCCTCGACCGCGACGCGCCCGACTACGGCATCGCCAAGTACAACGACTTCAACACGTTCTACCTGCAGGCGGCGTCGGGGACCTCGGGCGGCTCCTCGGGCTCCCCGGTGATCGACATCCGCGGCCGCGTGGTGGGACTGAATGCCGGCGGGGCGAGCGGCGCGGCGTCGAGCTTCTACCTGCCGCTCGGGCGCGTGCGGCGCGCGCTCAACTTCATTCAGCAGGGCAAGCCCGTACCCCGCGGCACGCTCTACACGGTCTTCAACTACACGCCCTACGACGAGCTCGACCGGCTCGGGCTCGATGCGCGCACCGAGGCCGAGGTACGCCGCACCTACCCGCGCTACACCGGCATGCTGGTGGTCACCGAGGTGCTGCCGGGCTCGCCGAGCGAGAACGTGCTGCAGCCGGGTGACATCCTGGTGCGCGTCAACGGGCACTACGTGACGCAGTTCGAGCCGCTCGAGGAAGTGCTCGATGACTCGGTGGGCCAGAAGGTCGAGGTCGAGCTCGAGCGCGGCGGCAAGCCGGTCTCCGCGCAGCTCCCGGTCGGGGACCTGACCGCCATCACCCCGAGCGCCTACGCGGAGTTCGGCGAAGCCGTCGTCAACACCATGTCGTACCAGCTGGCGCGCGCCTACAACGTGCCGACCCGCGGCGTGTATATCGCCAATCCCGGCTACGTGTTCGCCGCCGCGGCGATCCCGCGCGGCGCGGTGATCCGGGCGTTGAACGGCCACAAGGTCGACACGCTGGCGGACTTCGAGAGCGGCATCGCGCAGCTCGGCGACGGCGACCACGCGACGGTGCGCTACATCACCATCGACGATCCCAACGGCAGCCAGCTGCGCGCGCTGCGCATGGACCGCCTGTGGTTCCCGGCGCGGCACTGCGACCGCGACGACGTGCGGGGACTGTGGGACTGCAAGGATCTCGCGCCGGGTCCGGCGCCGAAGCCGCCCGAAGTGAGCTCCACGGTCTTCCCGCACTTCAGCGATCCGCGCCAGACCCAGCTCGCACCGTCGCTCGTCATGGTGACCTTCGACATGCCGTACTCGGTGTCGGGCATCACCGAGCGCAACTACCACGGCACCGGCATCGTGGTGGATGCCGCGCGCGGCCTCGTGGTGGTGGACCGCAATACCGTGCCGGTGGCGCTCGGCGATGTCACCATCACCTTCACCGGCACGGTGCAGGTGCCGGGGCGCGTGGTCTACGTCCACCCGCTGCATAACTTCGCCATGGTCGCTTACGATCCAAAGCTCATCGGCACGACGCCGGTGCGCAGCGCCAGGCTCGTCTCGCGCGAGCTCGCCGCCGGCGAGCCGGTGTGGGTGGTGGGCCTGGGCGGCGACAGCCAGATGCGCTCGCGCAGCACCGAGATCGCCAGTATCGAGCCGCTCGAGCTGCCGCTGTCGCGCACCATGCGCTTCCGCGACAGCAACCTCGAGATCGCGCAGCTGGTCAACCCGGCGGCGGATTTCGACGGCGTGCTCTCCGACAAGAACGGCGACGTCCTCGGCACCTGGTCGAGCTTCGCCTACGAGAACGGGCGCGAGCTCGCCCAGGACAACCGCGGCGTGCCGATCGATCTGGTCGCCGACATGGTCGACCGGGTACGCACCGGGCGGGCGCTCCACTCACTCGAAGCCGAGTTCGCGGCGCTGCCGCTCGCCGGGGCGCGCGAGCTCGGGCTGTCGGCGGCTTGGGCCGAGCGCCTCGCGCAGCACACCCCGACACGCCGCCAGGTGCTCTCGGTGGTGCGCCTGGTGGGCGGCTCGCCGGCCGTGGGGCTGATGCAGCAGGGCGACCTGCTGCTCGCGATCGACGGCAAGGTGGTGACGCGCTTCCGCGAGGTGGAGCAGGCCGCCGCCGACAAGGAGCTGGTGCACGTGACCGTGTGGCGCGGCCAGGGCGAACTCGAGCTCGCGGTGCCGACCGCGGAGCTTCCGGGGAGCGACGTCGAGCGCGTGGTCGAGTGGGCGGGGGCGACGCTGCAGGCGCCGCATCGGGCGATGAGCTCGCAGCGCGGCATTGCGCCACGCGGGGTGTACGTCGCGTACTTCGCCTACGGCTCGCCGGCGACACGTTACGGACTCTTTCCGGGGCGGCGCATCGTCGAGGTCGACGGCGCCCCGACTCCCGATCTCGACACTTTCCTCAAGGCCGTCACCGGCCGTCCCGACCGCTCCTCCGTGCGCTTGAAGACCATCACCTGGAACAACGCGCCGGAAGTCATCACGGTGAAGCTCGACACGCACTACTGGCCCGCTTACGAGCTCAAGCACACGCCGAGCGGCTGGACGCGCACCGCGCGCGAGTAATCTCCCGAAATCCCACGCGCCGCGCGCCGAGTTGATGCTTTGCTGCAACAGCCGGTGCGTACGCCCGCGGCTTGCTAGAATTCCTCTTATCCCTATGGTCCGAGTCGTCAGAGCCACCCAGGTCGAGATCGAGACTGCCGTGCAGGCGTTGCGCGACGGCGAGCTCGTGGCGTTTCCGACCGAGACCGTCTACGGGCTCGGCGCCAACGCGCAGAACCCGGCGGCGGTACGGCGCATCTTCGAGGCCAAGGGGCGGCCGGCGAACCACCCGGTGATCGTGCATCTCGACAGCCCGAAGTACCTGCATCGCTGGGTGCGCACGGTGCCGGACGGCGCCATGCGGCTCGCCGAGACCTTCTGGCCGGGAGCGCTCACGCTCGTGCTGCCGCGCGCCGCGCATGTGCACGACGTCGTCACCGGCGGCCAGGACACGATCGCGATCCGCGTGCCGGCGCACCCCATGGCGCAGCAGCTGCTCACCGCTTTCGGCGGCGGCATCGCCGCGCCGTCCGCCAACCGCTACGGGCGGCTCTCGCCGACCCGTGCCGAGCACGTGCGCGAGGAGCTCGGCGATGCGGTGCGCCTGGTGCTCGACGGCGGGGAATGCCAGCTCGGGCTCGAATCCACCATCGTGGCGTTCGAGGGTGCGAGCGCGCGGCTGCTGCGGCCGGGCAGCGTCACCGCGGCGCAGATCCGCGCCGTGGTGGGCGAGCTCGCCATCGGCGCGGCGCGCGAGTCCCCGCGGGTGCCCGGCGGCACGCCGAGCCACTATGCCCCCGTCACGCCCATGACCATCGTGCCGGCAGGCGAGATCGACGCGCAGGCCGATGCCGCCTCGGGCGGCGGCAAGCGCATCGCGGTGCTGGCGCAGCGCCTGCCGTTGCGCTCGCACAAGTACGTCACCTGGATCAACGCCGGCCGCCGCCCGGAGAGCTACGGGCACGATCTGTACAACAACCTGCGCACGCTCGACCGGGCCGGCTGCCAGCGCATCCTGGTGCAGGAGGTGCCCGACGGCGAGCGCTGGGACGCGATCCGCGACCGGCTGCTGCGCGCGGCGACCAGCGTCGCACAGAGCGATGACGGCACCGGCTCCGTGGCCGTGCTGTCCTGAAGAAAACCCGCCCGGTGCCGCGCGCGCGATTCATCGACCCGTTTCAGCCCTCGGAAGTGCGCCGCCTGGTGCGCGAGTTCGGCTCCCCGCTCCTGATCCTCGACTGTGAGCGCGTGCGCGTGCAGTTCAGGAAGCTGAAGAAGGCGCTGCCGCACGTCGCTCTGCACTATGCGCTGAAGCCCCTGCCGCATCCGGCGGTGGTGCGCACCGTGATCGAAGAGGGCGGCTTCCTCGATCTCGCCACCACCGGCGAGGTGCAGCTGGTGGAGAAGCTCGGCGTCGCGCCCGAGCGCTGCATCCACACCCACCCGATCAAGCGGCCCGCAGACATCGAGAACGCGCTCGCATACGGTGTGCGGCTGTTCGTCGCCGACAACCCCGACGAGATCGCCAAGTTCGCCGCCCATCGCGAGTCCGCGCAGCTGCTGCTGCGCGTCTCGTTCCGCTCGCCCGGCGCGGTCTGCGACCTGTCGCGCAAGTTCGGCTGCGATCCGGAAGCGGCGCTCGATCTGGCGCGCGTCGCGGCCCGGCTCGGCATCGCCGTGCGGGGACTGTCGTTCCACGCGGGCTCCCAGACCCCGGACGCCGGCAAGCACGTCGAGGCGCTCGAGGCCTGTGCGAAGCTCATGGCGGCGGCGCGCCGCGAGCGGCTCGGCATCTTCGACACGCTCGACATCGGCGGCGGCTTTCCGATCGACTATGGCCAGCCGGTGCAGGAGATCGGGCGCTTCTGTGCGCCGCTGCGTGCCGCAATCAACCGGTTGCCAAAACGACTGCGGCTGATCGCCGAACCGGGGCGTTACATCGTCGGCCCCGCGGCCATCGGTGTCGCCTCGGTCATGGGGCGCGCGCAGCGCGAGGGCCACTGGTGGTATTACCTCGACGACGGGCTGTACGGCTCCTACAGCGGCCAGCTCTACGATCACGCCCGCTACCCGGTCGAGCCTTTGCGCGACGGCGGCGAGCGGCTGCCCTCGGTGCTGGCCGGCCCCACCTGCGACAGCATCGACGTGATTGCCGAGAACCTCATGCTGCCGCAGCTCAAGGCGGGCGACCTGATCGTCGGGCGCGCGATGGGCGCCTACACGCGCGCCAGCGCCACGGAGTTCAATTTCTTTCCGCGCCCCACGGTGGTGGCCGTCAATACCTGTCCCGGGGACGGCGGCGCCGTCGATCCGCTGGCGCTGTGAGCCCCCCGATCCGCAACGTGGTATTCGACGTCGGCTGGGTGTTCGTGCGCCTCAAGTACCAGCCGATGCTCGACCTGCTGCGCGCCCGCGGCGTCGAGGCGCCGGACCTGCACACGGCGCTTAGCGCAGCCGCGCTCGAGGAGCACGAATCCGGCCGGCTGCATGGCCTGGGGCTCCTCGAGCGCATCGCGACGCTCGCCCGTGAGCCGGTTTCGGTAGAGGAGCTGCACGCGCATTGGACCGGCATGTTCGAGCTCGAGCCCGCGATGGTCGAGCTCGCGCACCGCTTGAGCGAGGCTCGGCGCGTCTATCTCCTCTCCAACATCGGCGACCTCCATTGGGCGCACCTCACGCGCGAGTTTGGCCTGCACCGCATCGGCCACGGCGCGCTGCCGTCCTACCTCGCCGGGGTGATGAAGCCGCACGCCGGCATCTACGCCGAAGCCGAGCGGCGCTTCGCGCTCGAGCCCGCCGCCACGGTGTTCATCGACGACCGGGCCGACAACATCGAGGCCGCGCGCGCGCGCGGCTGGCACGGCATCGTGCACGGCGGCTACGCGAGCACGGTGGGGGCGCTGCGCGGCCTCGGCGTCGAGTGCTGAAGGAGCCCATCCATGACCCCGGTGCTGTCGGCGACGCTGCTTCTCATGGCATCCAACGTCTTCATGACGTTCGCCTGGTACGCACACCTGAAGAACCTGGCGGGGAGCCCGTGGTACGTGGCGGCGCTCATCAGCTGGGGGATCGCCTTCTTCGAGTACCTGCTGCAGGTGCCCGGCAACCGCATCGGCTACACGGCGCTGTCACTGCCGCAGCTGAAGATCCTGCAGGAGGTGATCACGCTCGCGGTGTTCGTGCCGTTCGCGGTGTTCTACATGGGTAAGCCGCTGAAGCTCGATTATCTCTGGGCCGCACTCTGCATCCTCGGGGCCGTCTACTTCGTATTCCGCGCCCCGGCTGCCTCATGAAGAGCGAGAGCGTCACCGAGCCCGTCACCGCGATCCACCAGCTCGTGAGCGAGGCGCGCGAGGGCCGCAATCCGCGCGTCATCGCGCGGCTGTATTCGGGATGGGTGCTGTTCGGCGAGCGGCAGTTCGTGCGCGGCTATGCCCTGCTGCTGCCGGATCCGGTGGTGCCAACCCTGAACGCGCTCGGCGTCGAGGGCCGCAGCGCCTTTCTCACCGACATGACGCGCTTAGGCGACGCGCTCCTGAAGGTCACGGGCGCGGTGCGCATCAACTATGCGATGTTCGGCAACGAGGAGCCGGCGCTGCACGCGCACGTGATCCCGCGTTATGCCGATGAGCCCGAGGCACTGCGCACCCGCCACCCGTGGGCCTACGACTGGGCGGCGGCGCCGCTCTTCGAGCGCGCCTCCTGGGCGGACCTCGCTGATGCGCTGCTGCGCGAGCTCGAGCGGCTCGGGGTGGCGAAACCGATGCGCTTCGCGCCCGGGGCCAACGCCCCGGGCACGTAGGCGCGCTGCCGCTTACTTCGGGGCCGGCATGCTGGCCGGCGGCGGCGAGTTCGACGTGTCGGGCGGATTGACGGGCGGCTTGCCGGTCGCCTTCGGCAGCGCCGCCGCCGGCACGGCGCCTGGCACCGGCTTCGCTCCCGTCGGCGGATTGGCGGAGGCGGGCGGTGCGGCGGGTGCGGCCGCCGGCTGCACGCTGATCAGCTCCACGTCGAATAGCAGCATCGATCCCGGCGGGATCGGCGGCCGTGAGCGCAGGTCATAGGCGAGCTGCGGTGGAATGAAGAGCTTCCACTTCGATCCCGGCTTCATGAGCTGCAGCGCCTCGGTCCAGCCCGGGATCACATGGCCGACCTCGAAGGTCGCGGGCTGGCCGCGCTTGTAAGAGCTGTCGAACTCGGTGCCATTGAGGAGCGTGCCGCGGTAGTGCACCGTCACCGAGTCGCTCGCCTTGGGCGACTCGCCGCTGCCGGCCTTGATCTCCTGGTACTGAAGTCCGCTCTTGGTCGTCACGATGCCGGGCTTCTTGCCGTTCTCGGCGAGGAACCTGGCGGCGGCACGGTGGTTGGAATCACCGGCCGAGGTGGCGAGCTTGCGGACGTTGTCGCGATCCGCATCGCCCACCGTGACCTTGCCGCTGATCGCATCGCGGATGCCCTGGGCAATCCTGGCCGAGTTGATCGATTCCGGGGTCAGGCCGCTGTTGCGCAGCGTCTCGCCCCACTGCAGGCCGAGGCTGTAGCTCTCGGCGCTCTTCTCGTCGGGAGCGGCGGCCTCACCCTTCGCCGCGGGCTTCTTGGCGGGCGTCGCGGCCGCGGGGGCCGCGGGGGCAGTGGCAGGGGCAGCGGCGGATCCGGCGGCCGGGGGCTGCTGCGCCTTCACATCGAGTGCGCCGGTGAGTGCGCCGGCGGCCACCGCGCTCACGAGGAGAGGAAGCCGGCCGCGGAGTCGCGCTCGCAATGTCATGGGGTTCCCTTCGGGTTTTGAATGCGGGGCGAGAGTTTCGCCGATCCCGGACGGCCGTGCCAGCGAAGCGCGCGGGCTACCTCGCCAGGCGGAATTCACCGCCCTGCGCGAGCGCCCGCTGGTACGCCGGTCGGGCGTGGATGCGCTCGAGGAAGGCGCCGATCTTCGGCCCGAGCGCAACCCCGCCGCGGGCCGCGGCCGCCTCGAGCGGGAAGCTCATCTGCACGTCCGCCGCCGTGAAGTCCGCGCCTGCGAACCAGGTGGATTTGCCGAGCTCGGCTTCCCAGAACCCGGCGTGGGTCTGCAGCTGCGGATCGATGAAGGACTGCTGCGCACGACGGGCGATCGCGCGCACCAGCGGGCGCAGCAGCACCGGCGCCGTGCGCGGCAGGCGCAGGAACACGAGTTTCATGAGCAGCGGCGGCATCGCCGACCCTTCCGCGTAGTGCAGCCAGTAGCGGTAGCGCAGCCGCTCGGGCGTGCCGGGGGGCGGACGCAGCCGGCCGTCGCCGTAGGTGTCGAGCAGGTACTCGAGGATCGCGCCGGACTCGGCGAGTGTGTGCGCGCCGTCGGTCACCACCGGCGACTTGCCGAGCGGATGCACGCGCTTCAGCTCCGGCGGCGCGAGCAGCGTCGCGGGGTCGCGCTGGTACTTCTCGATGCGGTACTCGCAACCGAGCTCCTCGAGCAGCCACAGGACCCGCTGCGAGCGCGAGTTGTTGAGGTGATGAACCGTGATCATGAGGGTGCGATCCTACGCCTGCGCGGGCCGCCGCCGCACGCTAGAATCCCGCCGGTGCATCGTTCCGTGTTGGACCTGGAGTTCTCCGAGCCGCGTCTCGCTGCGCTGTACGACAGGTTGTATCCGCTCGCGCAGCCGGAGCGCGACTTTTATCTGCCGATGATTCTGGCGGCGCCGGCAGTGCTCGATGTCGGCTGCGGAACCGGCGCGCTGCTCAAGGAGGCGCGCCGCGCCGGTCACCTCGGGCGCTTGTGCGGACTCGATCCCTCCGCGGCCATGCTGGCCGAGGCCCGCCGCCAGGGTGATATCGGCTGGATGCGCGGCGATGCCGCCGCGATGCGCTTCGAGTGCGAGTTCGATCTGGTGGTCATGACCGGTCACGCATTCCAGGCACTGCTCACGGACGAGGAGCTGCAGGCCGCCGTCGCGGCAGTCCGCCGCGCGCTCAGGGGCCGAGGGCGGTTCGTCTTCGATACACGTAACCCCGCGGCCCGTGCCTGGGAGCGGTGGAACCCGCAGCGCGCGGTCGACATCGAGGACGCGCAAGGCAACGCGGTGCGGGTCACTCCCGAGGTGCTCGGCGGGTACGATGGGCGCACGGTCACGTTCGTTCAGAGCTATTGCTGCGCGCAGTGGAGTGAGCCGCTCGCGAGCCGCAGCGAGCTGAGATTCCTCGAGGCGCGTGAGCTCGGCCGATTGCTCCGGCAGGCGGGGTTCACGGTCGAAGCGCAGTTCGGCGATTTCGACCGCTCGCCGCTGACGCAGTCGAGCCCCGAGATCGTCACGATTGCGCGCTGACCGTCAGGCGAGATCGGCGAGCGCCGCGGGCACGTGGCGGCGCAGCAGCCGGTTGCGCGCCTCCCACTGCTCGGCCGCGGGCAGCTCCTCGAGGAAGCTGACCTCGCCGCCGGAGAGCAGCGCAATCGGCACGCCGTCGCGGTAGAGCACGCGGTTGCCGGCGAGTGCCGGGAGCCGGGCGCCCGGTGTGACGATGCCGACGAGGTTGAGGGGATCGGCGCCCGAGAGCGAGACGGTGTGCCCGTCGCGCGGCTTGCGCCGCGCCTCGCGCAGCAGCGCGATCGCTTCCGGGGCGGCGTACTGCTCGCCGGTGACACCGGCGACGAAGCGGCCGCCGCGGATCTCGCCACGCGCCTCGAGGCGCCGGCAGCACATGAGCAGGTCGCGCCACGGTGGCAGCCAGTCCGCCTCACGCGCGAGCAGCCGCCAGAACACCACGCCCCAACGGCGCAGCAGCGTTCGCACTACGTGCTCGGCCAGCTCCTCCTCGCGGGCGCGATCGGGCGGCGCCGCGGGGACGCCGCTCTCGCGGGCACTGCGCGACCAGCGTCCCGCGGCGTCCATGCCGAAGAGCGCGACGCGCCGGCGGCGGCGGCCGGCCGCGGCGGAGCGGCGCCGCTCCGATGGCACCAGCAGCGCCCGCAGTCCCGCGAAGCTGTCGGAGTTGACGAGTCCGAGCGCCACGAGCTCGGCGAGCGCTTCTTCGGCCTGCGAGGGCAGGAGGCCCGAGCCGCCCGCGAGCTCATCGAAGAACGAGGCGCCGTGCGAGCTCAGATAGTCGGCGACGCGCTGCGCGCCGGCGGAGAGTTGTGCGGCGGGCGCATCGTCCGAGAGCGCGGTCCAGGCCCTGAGGTTGCGCCGCGCGAGCAGTACGACCGGCGTGGCGCGCACCGGCGCGGCACGGCGCTCGGGGTCGCTGCGGCGCGCGGCGAGCCGCGTCCACACGAAGCGCCCGGCGAGGCACTGCTCATCGAGCCACGCGGGCTCGTACTCGCTGATGCGCTCGGGCAGGATCTCGGTCTCCCAGGCGCTCGCGGCGGCCTCGAAGCCCTCGAGCTGCGCGAGGATCGCGCCGACCGCGTCCGGCCCTTCCATGCGCCCGGCGGGCGTCACGCGCTGCCATTCGAAGAGGAATCTCAGGAAATCCCGCGCCTCGATCGGCTCGATCTCGGCCCGCAGCCGCTTGACGGTGTAACGGTGGATGCGCGCGAGCAGCCGCCGCTCGCACCACTCTGCCGCCGTGGCCGAGGCGGCGGCCGTGAACAGGCCGCGCATGGCGAAGCCCTCCGCTTGCAGCGCCGCGAGCGCTGCCTCGATGCGCGCCGCCGGCAGGGCGAGGAGAGCCGCGAGCGCGCCCACCGTAACGGGACCCGAGCCCGTGAGCCGTCCGCGCACCACTTCGACGAGCGCGGCCTCGGCGCTCAGCTCGCGCACATGGGCCGCCGGCGTCGTCACCGCGGGGTCGCGCCGCGCCGCGCCGTAGACCGCCATGAACAGCGGCAGCTGCTCGGCCGTCACCCACAGATCCAGGTCGTCCTGCGTGAGACGCGTGGCACGCCGTTGCGCGGCGAGCTCGGCCATCAGCGCCGGCCAGCCGCCGTGGCGCGCCACCTCCGCTGCGGAGAGACACGTGAGCCACACCAGCGCGTCGTGCAGCTCGTCGGCGTTCACGGCGTCGGGCCAGGCCTCGGTGCGCACGCGCTCGATGGCCTCGGGGTCGAGCTTGCCGATGTCGGCGGCGGTCTCGGGGTCGAGCCAGCGGCGGCTCATGACCGCCTGGGTGCGGCGTTCCTCGAGCGGCGCGTCATCGAGGAAGGCATAAGGCCGTGCCGACAGCACCTCGAGGGCGAGCGGCGAAGGCTCGGTGAGATCGCGCGCCAGCACCCGGATGCCGCCCGACTCGAGCCCGCGCAGCAGCCGCTCGAGGCCGGCGATGTCCATCGCCTCCTCGAGGCAGTCGTGAATCGCCTGCCGCACCAGCGGGTGGTCGGGGATCTCGAGCTCGCCGCTCAGGTTCTCGGCGCACGCCACCTGGTCGGGGAATACGGCGGTGAGCAGGTCCTCGGCCGCCATGCGCTGCAGAGGCGCCGGCACTTTTTTGCCGCCGCGAAAGCGCGGCAGTGCGAGCGCAATGCCCGCGCTCCAGCGCCAGCGCACCGGGAACATGGGCGCGGCGCACAGCGCCTGCACCAGCAGCGGCCGCACCGTGTTGGAATGGAGGTAACGCGCCACGTCCGCGAGCTCGAAGCTGTGCGCGGTGGTGAGCGACAGCACGATCGTGTCCTCGGTGGCGGCCGCCTGCAGCTCGAAGTTGAAGGAGCGGCAGAAGCGCTTGCGCAGGGCGAGGCCCCAGGCGCGGTTGACGCGGCTGCCGAAGGGCGCGTGGATGACGAGCTGCATGCCACCGGCTTCATCGAAAAAGCGCTCGAAGATGATGAGCTGCTGCGTCGGGATGGCGCCGAGCGCCGCGCGCGCCGCGGCCAGGTAGTTGACGAGCTGCACGGCCGCCGCCGCATCGATGCCGCTCTCGGCCATCAGCCAGGCGACGGCGGCGTCCGTCCCCGCGTCGAGTTTCGACTCGAGCGCGGCGCGCAGCCGCGCGACGCTCGCCGACAGCTCATCCGTCCGCCCCGGCGCCTCGCCGATCCAGAAGGGAATGGTGGGCGGCTCGCCGCGTGCATCCTCGACGCGGATCCTGCCGGGCTCGACCCGCAGGATCCGGTAGGACACGTTGCCGAGCTGGAAGATGTCGCCCTGCAGGCTCTCGATGGCGAAGTCCTCGTTCACCGTACCGACGAACTGCGCCTGCGGCTCGAGCAGCACCTGGTAGTCGGCGGTGTCGGGAATGGTGCCGCCCGAGGTGAGGGCGGTGAGCCGCGCGTTGCGCCGGCCCTTGACGCGCCTGTTCACGCCGTCGTGATGCAGCAGCGCGCCATGGCGGCCGCGGCGCGTGCTGTAGCCCTCGGCGAGCATGCGCAGCAGCTCGTCGAACTCCCCGCGCGTGAGAGCGCGGCACGGCCAGGCGCCGGCGAGGAGCGCCAGCAGTCCCTCCTCGTCCCACTCGCGCGCCGCCGCCTCCGCGACGATCTGCTGCGCGATGACATCGAGGGGCTTGGCGGGAACCTCGAGGCGGTCGAGCTCGCCGCGCCGCACGGCGGCGAGCAGCGCCGCGCACTCCACCAGGTCGTCACGCGACAGCGGAAAGAGCCGCGCCTTGGGCGTGCCCCCGACCGAGTGGCCCGAGCGCCCGGCGCGCTGCAGGAACGCCGCGATCGAGCGCGGCGAGGCGAGCTGGCACACGAGGTCCACCTCGCCGATGTCGATGCCGAGCTCGAGGGAGGCGGTCGCGACCAGCGCGCGCAGCTCGCCGCGCTTGAGGCGCTGCTCGGCGGCGAGCCGCGATTCCTTCGCCATGCTGCCGTGGTGGGCGGTCACGTGCTCGGTGCCGACCCGCTCGGAGAGGTGGCGCGCGAGGCGCTCGGCCTGGCGGCGCGTGTTGACGAACACCAGCGTCGTGCGGTGCTCGGCCACGAGCTCCGCCAGACGGTCGTAGATCTCGGTCCACACCTCGCCCGACATCACCGCCTCGAGCGGCGCAGAGGGAATCTCGAGCGCGAGGTCGCGCTCGCGCACGTGACCTGAGTCGATGATGTGGCAGTCGGCGGCGCCGTCCGGACTCACGTTGCGGGTGCCGACCAGGAAGCGCGCCACTTCCTCGATCGGCTTCTGGGTCGCCGAGAGCCCGACGCGCGTCAGCTTCCTGCCGGCGAGGGACTCGAGCCGCTCGAGCGAGAGTGCCAGGTGCACGCCGCGCTTGGTGCCGGCGACCGCATGGATCTCGTCGACGATCACGGTGCGCGTGGTGCTGAGCATCCGCCGGCCGGACTCCGAGCCGAGCAGGATGTAGAGCGACTCGGGCGTCGTGACGACGATGTGCGGCGGGCGTTTGGCGCTGGCCGTGCGCTCGTGCTGCGGCGTGTCGCCGGTGCGCACGAAGGTGCGGATGCCGTGCCCGGGGAGGCCGAGTGCGCCGAGCTCGGCGGCGATGCCGGCGAGCGGTGCCTCGAGATTGCGGTGGATGTCGTTGGAGAGCGCCTTGAGCGGGGAGACGTAGACCACCGTGGTCTCATCAAGGAGCGCACCCTGGGCGAGGGCGGTACGGACCAGCTCGTCGATCACCGCGAGAAACGCGGCGAGGGTCTTCCCCGAGCCGGTGGGCGCGGCGATCAGTACGTGCTGGCCGGCGGCGATCAGCGGCCAGGCGGCGCTCTGCGCCGCGGTCGGCGCGGCGAAAGTGCGTTCGAACCAGCTGCGGACGGCCGGGTGAAAATCGGCGGGCATGCGGGCGATTGAAGCACACCGCGCGCCGGGCGAGGAGACGGGGAGCGGGATTTAATGCTGCGTCCAGTGCGCGCCGCGGGTGGCGCCTGTATGGAAAGCGCCCCGCAGGCCAAAGGGGAGTAGAGTCAACACTTGGTTCCTTGCCGGTGAGGGTCCCTCACGATGTGGGAAGAAGAGAGTCCCGATTCATTTCGCCGCAAACTCATCTGGTGGCTCGGCGGGCTGGTGATCGTCGCGGCCGCCGGCTTCGGCATCTGGTACAAGTTCGTGTTTCATGCGGCCCCGGCCGCAGCGGCCACGGCCGCGGTGCCTGCGGCGCCGGCCCCCGTGGCGGCGCAGCCCACCGTCTCCCATCCGCTCGCCGCCGCCGGCGGCGGGAACGAAGCGCTGCCGGCGCTCAACGACAGCGACGCGATGGTGCAGGAGTCCCTCACCGGCGTGTTGGGACGGCCCACCATCGAGGCCCTGCTGGTACCGCAGAACATCGTGCGGCATATCGTCGTGACGGTCGATAACCTCGAGCGGCACAAGGTGGCCCCGGAGCTGCGGCCGGTGAAGCCGACCGCAGGGCAGACGGCGGTCTCGACCCAGGGTGACCTCACGGTACTGAGCGCGGACAACTTCGATCGCTACACGACCTTCGTGCACGCGGTGCAGGCGGCCGACGTCAAGGCCCTCGCCGCGCTCTACCAGCGGGAATATCCCCTGTTCCAGCAGGCCTACGAGGACCTCGGCTACCCGGGCAAGTACTTCAACGACCGCCTCGTCGAGGTGATCGATCACCTGCTCGAAACGCCTGAGATCTCCACTCCCATCCAGCTCGAGCAGCCGCGCGTGTTCTACACCTTCGCCGACCCGACGCTCGAATCGCGCTCGGCCGGGCAGAAGCTCCTGATCCGCATGGGGCCGGCGAACGCGCGCATCATCAAGGCGAAGCTGCGCGAGCTGCGCGCCGAGATCGTAGCCAGGAAATGACCGACCCCATCGCGCCCGCCGACGAGGCCGGCCTCGACAAGCCGCTCGCGGACCTGCGCTCGGTGCTGATTCCCGGCGAGACGCTCGAGGCCTGGGCGATCCAGCGGCGGCTCTTCGCCCTCGGGCACCGCCGTGTGCTCGTGGCCGCGACCAGCGGGCGCCTCATCCTCATCACGCGCCCACTGCTCGGGGGCTTCGCGCTCGTGTCGGTACGCTGGCAGGACCTCGAGGAAGTGACGCTGCGGGTCGGGGTGTTCGCCGCCGACCTGGGCGTTCGCGCCGGCAAGGCCACCGACCTCGCCTCGCTCGCCATCGAGGGCTCGCAGCGTGTCGAGCTCAAGGGACTGCGCAAGGTCCAGGCGCAGGCTGTCTACCGCATCTGCCAGGGGCAGGACCAGGCGTGGCGGGAGAAGCGGCGCGTGCGTGAGCTCGAGGAGCTGCGGGCCCGTTCCGGCGGTATCCAGGTCCTTGCCGGGGCGCCGCTCGGTGGCTCTGCCGCGGGGGCACCCGATGATGCGGTGCACCGGCTGCAGGAGGCCAAGCGGCTGCTCGACGCCCGCCTCATCACCGATTCCGAGTACGAGGCGATCAAGGCCAAGATCGTCTCGTCCTGAGCCTATTCACAAGTAATCCACAAGCGATCCACAGGCTCGGTAGGCTAGGCTCTCACCCATGGTCGCGATCCGGATGCGCCGGCCGAAGCCGGTCGAGAACGAAATCCTCGGCACCTACAGCTTCACCAGCCGTACGGTGCAGGTGCTGAAGACCGCGGACGATCACATCCTGTGGACCTGCGACTGCGACAAGTTCCGCCGCCAGGCGGGCCAGCGCGAGCCGCTGTGGTGCAAGCACATCGCCAAGGCCGCCGCACGCCGCTCACTCGAGCGCCTCACGCGCCGCGTGGCGGTCCCGCGCGACCCCGGGCGCTAGAGCTCCGTCGCGGCTCACATTATGAAAAACGGCGCTTTTGCGGCGCCTGCAGGTTTTCGGTTATCTTGGTGCGGCACAGCAACAGGAGCCTGACTATGCGCTGGGAAACTCCCAAAGCGATCGAAGTGCGATTCGGCATGGAAATCACGATGTACATCGCGAGGCGCTAGGCGCCTCCCCGGGCCCCGGGCGATACGGCCGGTGCGCCCTGCCTGACTTCGATGCATCGTGAGAATCCGCGTACTGGGGTCTGCCGCAGGCGGCGGGTTCCCCCAGTGGAATTGCAACTGCCGTAACTGTTCGGGCGTGCGCCGCGGCACGCTGCGTGCGCAGCCCCGCACCCAAAGCTCCATCGCCGTCGCCGGTCCCGACCCCCGGGCCTGGGCGCTGGTCAACGCCTCCCCCGACATTCTCGCGCAGCTCAAGGCGCACCCCGAGCTGCAACCCGCGCGCGCCGCGCGTGACACCGCCATTGCCGGCATCGTGCTGGTGGATGCGCAGATCGATCACACCGCCGGGCTCCTCATGCTGCGCGAGTCGACGCGACCGCTGCCCACCTGGTGTACCGACGCCGCGGCCGCCGACCTGACGCGCGGCAATCCCATCTTCGGCGTGCTCGGTCACTACTGCGGCATCGAGCGGCGGACGCTCCCGATCGCGGGCGAGGAGTTCTCGGTCGAGGGCGTGGCGGGGGTGCGCTGGCGCGCGCTCGCGGTGGCCGGCAAGCCCGCGCCGTACTCACCGCATCGCGGCGCACCGGTGCCCGGTGACAACGTGGCGCTGGTGCTCACCGATGCGGCGAGCGGCCGCAGCGCCGTCTACGCCCCGGGCTTAGGCGCCATCGAGCCGCCGCTATGGACGGCGCTGCAAGCCGCGGCCTGCGTGGTACTCGACGGCACCTTCTGGAGCGACGATGAGATGATCGCGCAGGGCTTGTCCGCCAAGCGTGCCCGCGACATGGGCCATTTGCCCCTGAGCGGCGCGGGCGGCATGCTCGAGTGGCTGGCGAAACTGCCGCGCGCGACGCGCCGCATCCTCATCCACGTGAACAACACCAACCCGATCCTCGATGAAGACTCCCCCGAGCGCGCGGAGCTCACGCGCGCCGGGGTCGAGGTCGCCTGCGACGGGCTGGAGATCGCCCTGTGAGCGGGGCGCCCTGGTCGCACGCGGAGTTCGAGGCGCAGCTGCGCGACGGCGGACGCGCTTATCACATCCACCATCCCTTCAATGTCATGCTGAATTCCGGCAAGGCGAGCCGCGAGCAGATCCGCGGCTGGGTGGCGAACCGCTACTACTACCAGGTGAACATTCCGCTCAAGGACGCCGCGATCCTCGCCAACTGCGAGGAACGCGCCGTGCGGCGCAACTGGGTGCAGCGCATTCTCGATCACGACGGCAGCGGCGCGGACGCCGGCGGGATCGAGTCGTGGCTGCGGCTCGCCGAGGCGGTCGGTCTGGAGCGCGCCCGGGTCGAGAGCTTCTCACTGCTGCTTCCCGGCGTGCGCTTCGCGGTCGACGCCTACGTCAACTTCGCGCGCCGTGCACCCTGGCCGGAGGGCGTGTGCGCCTCGCTCACGGAGCTGTTCGCGCCGGAGATCCACCGCCAGCGGCTCGCGGGCTGGCCCGAGCACTACCCCTGGATCGATCGCAGCGGGCTCCACTATTTCCAGAGCCGCATCCCGCTCGCGCGCCGCGACGTCGAGTTCGCGCTCGGCGTCACGCTCGAGCGCTTCGCGACCCGCGCGGCGCAGGAGCGCGCGCTCGCGGTATTGAAATTCAAGCTCGACATCCTCTGGCAGATGAACGACGCCATGGCGCTGGCCTACGGGGTGACGGCGTGAGCGCCGATGCTGCGGGGGGCGCGGGTGTGGCCGCGGGTGTGGCCGCGGATGTGCCCGCGGATGCGCGCCCGGCGATCCCGCGCGGGCTCAAGCTGCAGTGGGAGGCGGCGCAGGAGGCGCACGTGCTGCTCTTTCCGGAAGGGCAGGTGCTGCTCAACGGCAGCGCCGCGGAGATCATGAGCCGCTGCGACGGCGTGCGCACGGTCGCCGAAATCGTCGCGGATATCGAGCGCACGCACTCGGTGAGCGGCATCGCGGCCGACGTCAGCGCCTTCGTGGCGCTGGCACTCGGGAAGCGCTGGCTGGAGCTGCGTTCGTGAGTGCCGCCGCGCCGGCCGCCACGGGCTTGAAGCGCGGGCTGCCGCTGTGGCTGCTGCTCGAGCTCACCTACCGCTGCCCGCTGCACTGCGTGTTCTGCTACAACCCGACCGAGTTCGCCGCCACGGGCGCGGAGCTCGCCACCGCCGACTGGATCCGGGTACTGCGCGAGGCACGCGCGCTCGGCGCCGTGCAGCTCGGGCTCTCGGGCGGTGAGCCGTTGGCGCGCGAGGATCTCGAGCCGATCGTCGCCGAGGCGCACGCGCTCGGCTTCTACGTCAATCTCATCACTTCGGGCGTCGGGCTGACCGAGGAGCGCATTCGCGCGCTCAAGGCCGCCGGGCTCGATCACATCCAGCTCTCGTTCCAGGACAGCACGCGCGAGCTGAACGACTTTCTCAGCAGCACCCGCACCTTCGAGCTCAAGTCGCAGGTGGCGGCGCTGATCCGCAAGTACGACTATCCGATGGTGCTCAACGTGGTACTGCACCGCCTCAACATCGACCACGTCGGCGAGATCCTGGCGATGGCCGAGCGCCTCGGCGCCGGCTACGTCGAGCTCGCCAACACCCAGTACTATGGCTGGGCGTGGCTCAACCGCGCACACCTGCTGCCGAGCCGCGCGCAGGTTGCGCGCGCCGAGGCGGTGACGCGTGAGTTCCGTGCGCGGACGGTCGGCAAGATGGACGTCTACTTCGTCGTGCCGGACTACTTCGAGACGCGCCCCAAGGCCTGCATGAACGGCCTGGGCAGCACCTTCCTCGCCATTACGCCCGACGGCACGGCGCTCCCGTGTCACGCGGCCCGGATGCTCCCCGGGCTCGACTTTCCGAACGTGCGCGCGCACGACCTGCGCAGCATCTGGCACGACTCGGCCGCCTTCAATCACTTCCGCGGCGAGGCGTGGATGAAGGAGCCTTGCCGCAGCTGCCCGGAGCGCGGGCGCGATTTCGGCGGCTGCCGCTGCCAGGCTTACCTGCTCACCGGCGATGCCGCCAACGCAGATCCGGTTTGCGAGCTCTCCCCGCACCATCACCTGGTCACCGCGGCCGTGGCGCAGGCGGAGTCCGCCACGGACGGCGCAGCGCGCACCCCGCTCATCTTCCGGGATCACCGCATTTCGATTGCGGTCGAGCCGCCACGCTGAGGGCGGCGAGCACCATGGCCGTCCGGCGGGTACTCAGGATGGGCGAGCCGCTGCTGCGGCAGGTGGCGGCTCCGGTGACGCGCTTCGACGCCGAGCTCGCCGCGCTCCTCACCGACATGGACGACACCATGCGCTCGCTCAGCGGCGCGGGGCTCGCCGCGCCGCAGATCGGCGTCGGGCTGCGCGTGGTGATCTTCGAGCTCAAGGACAACCCGCGTTACCCGCACCTCGCTCCGGTGCCCTACACCGTGCTCGTGAACCCGGAGCTCACGCCGCTCGATACGGAGCAGGACGAGGGTTGGGAGGGGTGCCTGTCGGTTCCCGGGATGCGGGGCCTGGTGCCGCGCTACCGGCGGCTGCGCTACCGCGGCTGCGACGCCGCCGGCGCGCCCATTGATCGCGCGGTCGAGGGTTTTCACGCGCGCGTGGTGCAGCACGAGGTCGATCACCTGGATGGGATACTCTACCCACAGCGGGTCCGCGACTTGCGCAACTTCGGGTTCGAGGACGCGCTCACCGGGCAAATGACGCCCATGCCGGACTGACTACGCATGAGCCGCAAGGAGACTCGCATGACCCAGCACGCCGGCGGTCCCTTCGAGGTCAAAATCACGCCGCAGAAGCCGGACACGCAGGTCGCGCGCAGCGCGAATCTCGGGCGCCTCACCATCGACAAGCGTTATCACGGCGACCTCGAGGGGAGTGCCAAGGGTGAGATGCTCGCCACGCAGAGCGAGGTGAAGGGCTCGGCGGGCTACGTGGCGCTCGAGCGCGTCACGGGCAAGCTCCACGGCCGCAGCGGCAGCTTCGTACTGCAGCACAGCGCGACCATGCAGCGCGGCGCGCCGCAGTCGAGCGTCACGGTGGTGCCGGACTCGGGCACCGGCGAGCTCGCGGGCTTGAGCGGCAGCATGCGCATCACGGTGGCGCCCGACGGCGCGCACTCCTACGAGTTCGACTTCAGGATCGAGCCGCAGCCGGACGGCTGATGCGCACGTCGCGCTCCATGCGGATGGCGGCCTCGACTCCCTGGTAGTACCCGGGCACCCGCCCGGTCTCGCGATAGCCGAGCGCGCGGTAGAACTCCTGCGCCGCCACGTTGCTGGCGCGCAGCTCGAGACCGATGAGGTACGTGCCAGCGGTGAGCGCGCTCTCCTCGAGCCAGGTCAGCAGGCGCCGTGCGATGCCCCGGCGGCGGTGCCCCGGCTCGACCGCGAGCAGATTCAGGTGCGCGGCGTCGTCGCCGAAGCGCATGACCGCGAAGCCGGCGATGCCGCGATCGCTGCGCGCGGTCAGTACCACGCTCTCGGCGTCGCGCACGTGCCAGCCGATGCGCTCCGCGCCCCACCGCGGACGCAGCCCCGACTCGATCAGCGCACCCGACATGGCCGCGAGTCGCGCCGTGTCGCTGAGACGGGCGGGCTCGAGACGGTAGTCCTGCACGGCGGCGCGGTGCCTCAGGCGAGCGTGTGAAAGACCTGCTGCACGTCGTCGTCCTGCTCCAGGCGGTCGATGAGCGTCAGCACCTCGGTGGCCTGCGCCTCGGGGAGCTCCGTGGGCACCGTGCAGACGTACTCGTGCGCGGCCGAGAGCGGCGCGATGCCGCGCGCCTCGAGCGCCTCCTGCAGCTTGCCGAAGTCCGCGAACGCGCAGCGGATCACCAGCTGCGGCTCGCCCTTCTCGCCGGTGCTCTCGCCCATCTCCTCGAGACCGTGATCGATGAGGTAGAGTTCGAGGTCGTCCTGGTCGATGCCGGCGGGCGCGAGGCGGAACACACCCATCTTCTTGAAGAGGAAGCTGACACTGCCATTGGTGGCGAGGTTGCCGCCGTTCTTGGTGATGACGTTGCGCACCGCCGCCACGGTGCGGGTCGGATTGTCGGTCGCGGTCTCGACCAGCAGCGCCACCCCGTGCGGCGCGTAGCCTTCGTAAAGGACCTGGTGGTAGTTGGTGGCGTCGCGCCCCGAGGCGCGCTTGATCGCCGCCTCGACGCGATCCTTCGGCATGTTGACGGCGCGTGCGTTCTGGATGATGCGGCGGAGCGTGGGATTGGCAGCGGGGTCAGGGCCGCCCGACTTGACGGCCATGGTGATGTCCTTGGCGATGCGCGCGAACTGCTTCGCCATGCGGTTCCACCGCGCGAACATCGTGTGCTTGCGGACTTCGAAGATGCGGCCCATGGCACTGCATTGTACGCGACCCGATCAAAACGATATCCCGCGCCTGAGCAGCAGCTGGAACACGAGTAACAGGGCGACCGCCGCGGCGAGCGGCAGCGCGATCGGCGCCCGCGCAGCGCCTGCCGCCCCGGCAGTGCTGCCGGTGCCGCCGCGCCAGGCGAAAGCCTGCACCCACAGCGCCCCGAGGATGCTGACCACCGCCGGCACGGCGGCCACTTCGACGGGCTCGCGCGGGATGCGGAAGGGGATGATCAGGGGGATGGCGAGCAACGCCGGGAGCGTCGCGATCTGCAAGATGAAGCGCGCTCGCGCGCGTGCGCTCGCGAGCTGTGCCGCCTGGGTCGCGCAGCCGAGAAATGCGCCGGCGAGCGACCAGGCCGCGAGCGCCATGGCCAGCACGGCGGCGCACGCGGCGGCGGCGCGGGCGCGCGCGCCCAGATCGAGGTACGCCATCGCCATGCCGACATCGCTGCGGGGACTCAGCGCGCCGACGATGATTTGCGGCATGGCCATGAACAGTCCGCTGAAGGCCATCCAGACGAGAAACAGCCGCATAGCGGGACGCGGCGCAGCGTGCCGCACCCCGAGCAGGCACAGCAGCGCGCTCAGCGTGGTGGCGAGCACCCCGGTGCCCTGGAACAGGCCGGCGAGGGCGTTAGTGCCCTCCCAGGTGTGGTTGTTGTGGTAGAGCGTCGGGTGCAGACCCGGCGTCAGCGCCTTCGGCAGCACCAGGAAGAGCTCCTGGAGCAGGAAGGTCAGATTGAAGGCGAGCGTGTAGAGGAGCGCGGAGCTGAGCGTGCGGCGCAATCAGGCGAGTTGCGCGTGCAGCAGCCGCATGCGCCGGCGCTGGCGGCTGAGCGCCCGCTCGATGTCGCGCAGCTTGTTCTGCAGATCCGACTGCTGCCACTGCTCGAGCACGGCGCGCCGTTTCTCCTCGAGCCACTGCTCCTTGACGCGTGCCCAGTCGGCGACCGCGGCCAGGAACGTCTCGTACTCGTGCGCCACGCGGGCGCGCAGCTGCTCGATGTGCGAGTGGTGCGCGGCCGGCATCTGTGCCAGCTGCAGCTGCGCACGCTTGAACTGCATGGCGAGCAGCGCCCGCTGGACCTGGAACCACGGGGTGCGCTTCAGGCGCCGCGCGAGCCCGACGGTGGCGAGTCCCGCGATCAGCCACTTGGTCGGATCGAACTGCCACCAGCGCACGCCGTTGCGGTAGTCGTGCGCGAAGATATGGTGGAAGTTGTGGTAGCCCTCGCCGTAGGTGATGACCGCAAGTGCCGGGTTGTCGCGCGCCGTGTTGTCTTCGGTGTACGGCCGGCTGCCCCACATGTGGGCCAGGGAATTGATGAAGAAGGTGACGTGGTGGCTCCACACCAGCCGCAGCACGCCGGCGAGGATCAGCATGCCCCAGAAGTCGTGGAACAGAAGTCCCGCGAGCATCGGCAGCCCGAAGTTCAGCCCGACCGCGAGCGGCACGTAGTAGCGGTGCTGGAAGGCGAGCAGCCGGTCTTTCTTCAGATCCGGGATGTTGCTGAAGTCGGGTACCCCGCTCGGGTACTCACGCAGCATCCAGCCGATGTGCGAGAACCAGAAACCGCGTCGCGCCGAATACGGGTCGAGGTCGACGTCGTCGACGTGCAGGTGATGAGTGCGGTGGCCGCTGCACCAGGCGAAGGCGCTGTTCTGCAGCGCCATGGTGCCGAAAATCAGGTAGAAGATGCGTACCGGGAGGGATGCCTCGTAGGTGCGGTGCGCCCACAGGCGGTGGTAGCCGGCGGTGACCGACATGCCGTTGGCGAAGAGGAAGAAGAGGGCGATGCCGACGTCCGCGCCGGTGAAGCCATAGCGCAGCCCGTACCAGGGCACCAGCACCGCCGCGGCGGCGAACGTGAGGACGAACATCAGCGTGTTCGCCCAGATCAGCGGCGGCTTTACGGCGGTTTCGGGCATAGCATCGTAAATTAGCATGGCCCGCACTCCGAGGTGTGGGACTTACGTCGTATCCGGGCGCACTCTAGGATAAACCCCAATGAGAGCTTCACCCTGGCCGCAATTGGGCCTGTTTCTGCTCGTCCTGGCGGTTCTGGCCCCGGCGGCCCATGCTGAACGGGCGTACAGTACCAACGAGGACGACGGCACCGTCACCGTGATCGACGCCGATCGCGGCGCCGCAATCGCCACGGTCGCGGTCGGCAAGCGGCCGCGGGGACTGGTGCTCAGCCCCGACCGCAAGCTTCTATATGTGGCCGTGAGCGGGTTACCCAAGTGCCCGCCACCCATGACCGATGCCGACTGCGCCAAGCTCGGGCGCGACGGCGCCGCCGACGGCATCGCGGTCGTGGACACCACAACGCTCACCCACACCCGCACCATCGGCGGGGTGTCGGACCCCGAGCGCGTGGCCGTGAGCCGCGACGGGCGTGAGCTGTTCGTCTCCGAGGAGGACTCCGCGCGGCTTGCGGTGCTCGACGCCGCGCGCGGCCGGGTGCTCACCACGGTGCCGGTGGGACGCGAGCCCGAAGGTGTGCGGCTCTCGCCCAACGGACGCTGGGTGCTGGTCACGAGCGAGGAGGACAACCGCGTCACCGTCGTCGATGCGAAGTCGCACGCGCTGCTCGCGCAGGCCACGGTCGGACAGCGGCCGCGTGATCTGGCGTTCTCCGCCGACAGCCGCTTCGCCTACGTCGCCGGGGAAGCGGACGCGAGCCTCTACCGCCTGAGGCTCCCGGACGCCGACGGTGTCACCGAGATCCTGAAGTTCCGGCGCGAGGTGCGGCCCATGGGGCTCGCGCTCGATGCGTCGCGAGGGCGTCTCTACATCGGCACCGGCCGCGCCGGGACGGTGGCGGTCGTCGACCTTTCCGGCCCGAGCCTCGTCACCGAAATCACCTGTGGGGGCCGCCCCTGGGGCATCGCGCTCGGCGCCGGCGGGCGACGGCTCTTCAGTCCCGACGGCCCGAGCGGCGATGTGGCGATCGTCGATACAGCGAGCGCCGCGGTGACCGTGAAGGTCTCCGTGGGCAAGGGTCCCTGGGCGGTGGTGGCAGGTCCGTAACGTGGTAAGTTTGCGCCCCCACGTTTAGCCTCGAGGCGGGCCGTGCCGATCGCTCACGCGTTGCATAAATTCGGGGTGGCACTCGCCGGTCTCACCCTCATCGGGACGGCCGCGGCCGACGTGACCTCGGTGCCGCCGGCGGTGGAGCAGGCCGCCCGCACGCAGATCACTCGCGCGGCGCTGGAGGCACCGATCCGCTTCCTCGCCTCGGACCTCCTCGAGGGCCGCGGCCCGGGCACGCGCGCCGATCAGGTGGCGCGGCTCTACCTGCAGACCCGCCTGGAGGGCATGGGCTTCGAGCCGGCCTTCGCCCATGGCGAGTGGCAGCAGCCCTTCGACATCGTCGGCATCCGCACGCAGCTGCCGCGCACCTGGAGCTTTCAGGGCAAGAACGGGCGCGCTGACCTGACGCTGCGCGATGACTACATCGGGGCGAGCGGCCTGCAGAGCGAGAACGTGTCCATCGAGGACGCGGAGCTGGTGTTCGTCGGCTACGGCATCCAGGCGCCGGAGTTTCAGTGGGACGATTTCAAGGGCGCGAAACTCGCCGGCAAGATCCTGGTGATGATGAACAACGATCCCGACTGGGATCCGAAGCTGTTCGCCGGCAAGCGCCGTCTCTACTACGGTCGCTGGACCTACAAGTACGAGAGCGCCGCGCGGCAGGGCGCCGCCGGCGCCATCATCATCCATACGACTCCCTCGGCCGGGTATCCGTGGCAGGTGGTGCAGTCCTCCTGGGGCGGCGAGCAGTTCGAGCTCCCCGATGCGGGCGAGGCCCGTGTGCGCCTGAAGGCCTGGGCGACCGAGGAGGCGACCCGGCGCCTCGTGCAGGCCGGCGGCTTCGACCTCGACAAGCTGATCCTTGCCGCGCGCTCCCGCAGCTTCCATCCCGTGCCGCTCGGCGTGCACGCCTCGATCGCCTTCAGCAACCGCCTCTCGAAGGTCCAGACCGCCAACGTCGGCGGCGTGCTGCGCGGGAGCGATGCGAAGCTCGCCTCCGAGGTGCTGATCTACTCGGCGCACCACGATCACTTCGGCATCGGCGAGCCGGACGCGAGCGGCGACCGCATTTATCACGGCGCGGTCGACAATGCCTCGGGCTGTGCGCAGGTGCTCGCCATCGCGCGCGCCTTCGCCGCGCTCCCGCAACGGCCGCGGCGCTCGGTGCTGGCGCTGTTCGTCGCCGGGGAGGAGCGCGGGCTCCTCGGTTCCATGTACTACGCCGGGCACCCGAGCGTTGCGGCCGGCCGCATCGCCGCCAACATCAACATCGACGGTGGCAGTATCTTCGGGCGCACCCGCGACGTGACCCTCGTCAGCATGGGCAAGTCGTCCCTCGATGAGGTCGCCCTGGCGGTGGCGAAGTCCCAGGGGCGCACCGTGGTGCCGGACCAGTTCCCCGACCGCGGCTACTACTACCGCTCGGATCAGTTTTCGTTCGCCAAGATCGGCGTGCCGGCGCTCTTCTACAGCGAGGGGACGGATGTCATCGGCCATCCGGCGGGCTGGGGCCGCGAGCAGCACGATCAGTGGGAGCTCAAGCAGTACCACCAGCCCTCCGACAAGCTCGACGGCACGTGGAACTTCGACGGCATGATCGAGGATGCGCAGATGGATCTCATGGACGGCTGGCTGATCGCACAGGCGGACGCCATGCCGAGCTGGAATCCGGGAGATGAGTTCGAGGCCGCACGCAAGCGCGCGCTGAGCGCGGCCGCGGGCGGCAACTAGGGCGTCGCGGGGCGGGGCACAGCATGTTCGAGCGGCTCGAGCTGATCACGGCGGACACGATCCTGAGCCTCATGGCGGCCTTTCGCGCCGACCCCGATCCGCGCAAGGTGGATCTCGGCGTCGGCGTGTACCGCGACGACCGCGGTGAGACGCCGATTCCCGCCGCCGTGCGCCAGGCGGAGAGCGTGCTGCTCGCGCGGCAGACCACCAAGACCTACGTGGGGCCGGCCGGGAACCTCGGATTCAACCAGGAGCTGGCGAGCCTGGTGCTGGGCCGCGAGCACGAGGCGCTGGTGGCGAACCGCGTGCGCACGATCCAGTGCCCGGGCGGCTGCGGGGCGCTGCGCCTCGGGGCGGAGCTGATCCGCTACGCTTCGCCCGAGTCGGTGGTGCACGTGAGCGACCCGACCTGGGTCAATCACGTACCGCTCCTCTCGGGCAGCGGCCTCAGGCTCGAGCGTTACCCCTACTACGATCCCGCCAGCGGCGGCGTGCGCTTCGCCGAGATGGTCGCGGCGTTCGAGCGGCTGCCGCCGCGCGCCGTCGTGCTGCTGCACGCCTCCTGTCACAACCCGACGAGCGCCGACCTGTCGCCGGAGCAGTGGCGCGAGCTGCTCGCGCTGGTGAAGCGCCGCCAGCTGCTGCCGTTCATCGACATGGCCTACCAGGGACTCGGCGAGAGCCTCGAGGACGATGCCTACGGCCTGCGGCTCTTCAGCGCCGAGCTCCCCGAGCTGCTGTTCGCCGTCTCGTGCTCGAAGAACTTCGGCCTCTACCGCGAGCGCACCGGCGCGCTCGGCGTCGTGTGCGACACCCCGGCGCAGGCCGATGCCGCGATGAGTCAGCTGGTGCGCCTGGCCCGCGGCCTCTGGTCGATGCCCCCCGACCACGGCGCGGCGATCGTGCACGGCGTGCTCACCGATCCCGAGCTGCGCGCGCAGTGGATCGCCGAGCTCGACCGCATGCGCAAGCGCGTGCAGGGATTGCGCCGCGAGGTCGTGCGGCACCTGGCCGAGCACTGTCCGGGGCGCGACTTCGGCTTCATTGCGCGCCATCACGGCATGTTCTCGCTGTTCGGGATCAGCACCGCGCAGGTGCGCGAGCTGCGCTCGCAGCATCACATCTACATGGTCGACGACAGCCGCATGAACGTCGCGGGACTGCGGCGCGAGAACCTCGAGTACTTCGCGCGCTCGGTGGGCGCGGTGCTCGCGGCTGGGGCGGGTGGCCGCGGATGAGCGCCGCCGCGGAGGCTTCGGCTCTCGAGATGCTGCGCGCGCGGCTGCGCGAGGCGACGCTGCGGCCGGAGGCGGGCGCTTCGAGCGAGCTCATCGCCGAGCTCGCCGATGCACACGGCGCGCTCGCCGGCGCGCGCGCGCGAGCCGCACGCTGGGTCGGGGTAGCGCGTGCCGACCAGCGCTCGCGCCCGCTGGTCGACCGCATGCTCGAGCAGTTCCCGCTCGACAGCGCGCAGGGCCGGGCACTCATGAGCCTGGCGGAGGCGCTGCTGCGCACGCCGGATGCCAGGCGCGCCGACCAGCTGATCGCCGAGCGGCTCGCGGCCATCCGCGACGCCGGCGTGCGCGGCGATACCGATCTGCTGCTGCGCACCGGCTTCACGCTGCTGAGCGCCGCCGGGCGGCTGCTCCCCGAAGTGTCGGCGGAGCTGTCAGGGGAAGTCTCGGCAACCAGTCTCACCAAGCCTGTGGTGGCGCCGATCGTGCGCGCGGCGCTGCGGCAGTCGATGCAGACGCTCGGCCATGCCTTCATCGTCGGGGAGACCATCGACGCGGCGTTGAAGCGGGCACGCTCGGAGCCCGATCTCGCGCTGTGCTCCTTCGACATGCTCGGCGAGGGTGCGCGTACGGATGCCGACGCGGCGCGCTACCTCGAGGACTATGCCCACGCGATCGAAGCGCTGGGCCGTCAGCCGCCGGGAGCGGTGCATGCGCGCTCGGGTATCTCGGTGAAGCTCTCCGCGCTCGAGCCGCGCTATACGCTCCTGCAGAGCGAGCGGGTCCACGAGCGCTTGAGTCCCCGGATGCTCGATCTCGCACACCGGGCCGCGCGCGCCGGGGTCGGCATGACGATCGACGCCGAGGAGGCCGACCGGCTCGACCTCTCGCTCGACATCATCGAGACGCTGGCGCGCGATACGGCGACGCGCGACTGGCCGGGGCTCGGGCTCGCGGTGCAGGCCTACGGCCGGCGCGCGCCGCTGGTGCTCGACTGGATCGCCCAGCTCGCGCGCGATACCGGCCGCCGCATGACCGTGCGCCTGGTGAAGGGGGCGTACTGGGACAGCGAGATCAAGCGCGCGCAGGAGCGCGGCCTTGCCAGCTTCCCCGTCTACACCTCCAAGGCGGCGACCGATGCCAGCTACCTCGAAGGGGTGCGGCGCCTGTTCGCGGCGCGCGAGGTAATCTATCCGCAGTTCGCCACCCACAACGCCTACACCGTGGCCGCGGTGCTCGCGCTCGCACCCGCGGACGCGGCGTTCGAGTTCCAGCGCCTGCACGGCATGGGCGAGGCGCTTTATGCGGCCGCGCTCGCCGAGCAGCCGCAACTGCCGCCGGTGCGTGTCTACGCACCCGTCGGCACCCACGAGGAGCTGCTGCCGTACCTGGTGCGCCGGCTGCTCGAGAACGGTGCCAACAGCTCGTTCGTTCATCAGTTCATGAATCCCCAGATTCCCGTGGAGCAGGTCGTGCGCGATCCGGTCTCGTCGTTGAGTGAGGTACAGTCCGGGGCCGGGCAGCGCGTCCGCGAGCCCGCCGCGCTCTATGGCACGGAGCGCACCAACTCGGCGGGCGAGGATTTCGGTGATCCGGCGACGCTCGCGCTGCTCGAAGGCGAGTTGCGCCGCTTCGCCGCCGAGCGCTACGCCGGCGGCCCGATCCTCTCCGGGCGCAGCGTGCGCGACGCCGCGGTGCCGGTGGTCTCGCCGGCCGACACGAGCGCAATCGTCGGTTTCACGCGCGATGCCACGGCGGAGGAGATCCGCGAGGCGATGACGGCCGCGGCGCGCGCCCAGCCCGGCTGGGACGCCATGCCGGCGGCCGAACGCGCCGCGTGTCTGACGCGCGCGGCGGATCTGCTCGAGGAGCGCCGCGGGCAGTTCCTCAGCCTGCTGGTGCGCGAGGCCGGCAAGACACTCCCGGATGCGGTGGCGGAGCTGCGTGAGGCGGTGGATTTCTGCCGCTACTACGCGGCGCGCGGCCGCGAGCTCTTCGGCGCACCGCTCACGATGCCGGGGCCGACCGGCGAGCGCAACACGCTCTCGCTCCACGGCCGTGGCGTGTTCGTGTGCATCAGTCCGTGGAATTTCCCGCTGGCGATCTTCACCGGCCAGATCACGGCGGCACTCGCCGCCGGCAACGCCGTGGTGGCCAAGCCCGCGCCGGCGACGCCGCTCGTCGCCCATGCCATGACGCGGCTGCTGCACGAGGCGGGCGTGCCGGCCGCGGTGCTGCAGCTGACGCCCGCGGACGGACCGCCGTTCGGTGCGGTCGCGCTGACGCACGCGGCTCTTGCCGGCGTCGCCTTCACCGGCTCCACCGCCACCGCGGCCGCGATCAACCGCACGCTCGCTCAGCGCGACGGCCCGATCGTGCCGCTGATCGCGGAGACCGGCGGCGTGAACGCCATGGTGGTGGACGCCACCGCGCTCCCGGAGCAGGTGGTGGATGATGCCGTGACCTCGGCGTTCACCAGCGCCGGCCAGCGCTGCTCGGCGCTACGGGTGCTGTATCTGCAGGAGGAGATCGCCGACCGCGTGATCGAGATGCTGATCGGCGCGATGCGCGTGCTGCGCATCGGCTCTCCGGCCGAGCTTTCGACCGACGTGGGTCCGGTGATCTCGGAAGCCGCGCGTGCGCGCCTGGCGCGCCACGCCGAACGCATGCGCGCGGAAGCGAAGCTCCTCTACGCCTGCGAGCTCGACCCGGCGCTGGCCGCGGCCGGACACTTCTTCGCGCCACAGATGTTCGAGCTGCGCGCGCTCGATCAGCTCAGGAGCGAGGAGTTCGGTCCCATCCTGCACGTGGCGCGCTACCGAAGCGATCAGCTGCCGCAGGTGCTGGCGGCGATCCGCAGCACCGGCTATGGACTCACGCTCGGCGTGCACAGCCGCCTCGAGAGCGTCGCCAACCACGTGTTCCAGGCGCTGCCGGTCGGTAACACCTACGTGAACCGCAACATGATCGGCGCGGTGGTCGGCGTGCAGCCCTTCGGCGGCCAGGGCCTCTCGGGCACGGGCCCCAAGGCGGGCGGGCCGCACTACCTGTTGCGCTTCGCGAACGAGCGCACGCTCACCATCAACACCGCCGCCATCGGCGGCAATGTCGAACTGCTGTCCTAGTTTTCGGGTTTTTCCGGGAGAGGATTGACGATGGCTGAATACAAGACCAAATGTTTCTGCGGCGCCGTCGAGTTCACCGTCACCGGCGAGCCGGTGGCGATGGGATACTGCCATTGTGAGTCCTGCCGTCACTGGTCGGCGGGGCCGGTGAACGCCTTCAGCCTGTGGCAGCCGACCGCCGTCAAGGTGACCCGGGGCGCGGACAACATCGGCACCTATAACAAGACGCCGGTGAGCTATCGCAAGTGGTGCAAGACCTGCGGCGGGCATCTCTTTACCGAGCATCCGCCGCTCAAGCTCACCGACGTGTTCGCGGCGATGCTGCCGGCGCTGAAGTTCACGCCCGGCGTACACGTCAACTATCAGGAGACGGTGCTGCGCATGCGCGACGGCCTGCCGAAGCTCAAGGACTTCCCCAAGGAGTTCGGCGGCTCGGGCGAGACGCTGCCGGAGTAGGGCGCCGGGTCGGGCGAGCGCGCGAGGCGCAGGCGCCAGGAGGCGTGCGAGGCGCAGGCGCCAGGAGGCGTGCGAGGCGCAGGCGCCAGGAGGCGCGCGAGGAGGCACGCGTTGTGGGCTTCGAATCGCTTAGGTTCGAAAGCCATCGAACTTGCCCTCCGCGAGGCCTCGTAGAGGGCCTCATCGAGCCCCTGTTCGAAAGTGATCGAACAATGCCCCCGGAAGGCCCCATACGGGCGCTCCCGGGGGCAAATCTCGATGCTTTTCGAAACAATGCACAGTGGAACCTCTCACGCGGCTCCTCATACTGAGCGCGTGTTTGACGAGCCCAAGCTCTGCCCCGTTTTTCGGGCGCTCGCCGATCCGACGCGCCTGTGGTTCCTCGGCGTGCTCCGGGGCGGCGAGGTGCGCCTCGATACCCTGCTCGGGCTCGCGCCGCTCGCGGCCTCGACGATCACCCATCACTTGAGGGTCCTGGAACGCGCGGGGCTGCTGCGCGCCTGGAAGGAGGGCCCGATGCGCCTCTACGCCCTGCGTCCCGAGGGACTCACCGAGGCGTCGCGGTACCTGATCCGTTTTGTGACGCCGCGAGGCCCGCCCTATCAGGATGAAGACTTCCGATGAGCTCCTCGAGCGACTCGACCGGCGCTGAGCACGTGCTGCCGCGGCATACGTAAGCCACGGCCGCCCCGCGCGGGGTCTTCTCGGCCAGCGCCGGCGGAAGTCCCTGCGCGTCCGACGGGATCGCCAGCACCAGCCGCCGTGGCGCGTAGAGCTGCGCGAGCTCGCGCTGCCAGCCTTCGATCGCGGCGGGCTCACCGCGCAGGATGACGATCTCCGGCGGCTGCAGCAGCTCTTCCAGCGCATTGACCAGGGTCGCGTGCGACAGCGGATGCTTCTCGAGCGCCGGCCAGGCCGCGCGCAGCGTGGATTCGGTCGCTGCGAGATAGCGCGGCTCGCCGAGCAGGTAGCCGAGACGCTGCAGCACCAGCGCCGCGATGCCGTTGCCCGAGGGCGTGGCATCGTCGCCGAAGCTTTTCGGGCGGTGAATGAGCTGCTCGTGATCATCGGAGGTGAAGAAGAAACCGCCGGCTGCGGGGTCGGCAAAATGCTCGAGCACCACCTCGATCAGCTGCCGCGCGAACTCGAGCTCCTCGGCCCGAAAGCGCACCTGCTGCAGCTCGAGCACCGCGTCGATGAGGTACACGTAGTCATCGAGATAGGCGTTGAGGTGCGCGCGTCCGTCCTTATAGGTGGCGAGCAGCCGTCCGTTGCGCCACAGGTTGGCGCGCAGAAAGTCGAGCGCGCCGCTGGCCGCGCTTGACAGGGCGTCCTGGCGCAGCACGCGCGCGGCGATCGCCAGCCCGCGGATCATCAGCGCATTCCACGAAGTGAGGATCTTCTCATCGCGCCCGGGACTCACGCGCTGCGCGCGCAGCGCGAGGAGGCGCGCGCGCGCGGCGCCGAGGAGTGCCGTCACCTCGGCAGGCGCTCGCTGCAGCGTCGCGGCAATCTGCTCCACGGTCGCCGCGACGTACAGGTGCCAGCGGCCTTCGAAGTTCGGCGGCTGGCCGAGGCCGTAGCGCGGCGCGAACACCGCGAACTCCTCGGCGCTGAGAGCCGCGCGCACTTCCTCGCGCTCCCATACGTAGAACTTGCCCTCGTGGCCCTCCGAGTCGGCGTCCAGGCTCGAGTAGAAGCCGCCCTCGGGAGAATGCATCCGGCGCAGCACCCAGCCCGCGGTCTCGAGCGCGACCTGCCCGTAGAAGCGGTCGGCGGTGATCAGCGACGGATTCGCGTAGAGGGCGAGCAGCGCGCCGTTGTCGTACAGCATCTTCTCGAAATGCGGGATCATCCAGCGCTCATCCACCGAGTAGCGGCAGAAGCCTCCGCCCAGCTGGTCGAAGAGGCCGCCTTCGCCCATGTGCCGCAGGGTGAAGCTCGCCATGTAGAGCGACTGCAACCCCGCTTCTGCACCCGCCGCACTCGCGCGCCAGTCGCGCAGCAGCCGTTCGAGCGCCTTCGGCTGCGGGAACTTCGGTGCGCCGCCAAAGCCGCCGTAGCGGCGGTCGAAGCTCTGCGCGAGCTGCGCCCGGCAGGTCTTGAGCGGCGCGTCGGTGAGCTCGGTGCCGGCAGGCGCGGGCGGGAAATTGATGTCCGCGAGCGCCGTCACCAGCGCTTCGTTCTGGGCGCGCATCTCCGGCTCATGAGTGCGGTAGAAGTCCACCACCCGCGGCAGCAGGTCCCGCAAGCCCGGCAGCCCGTAGCGCGCCTCGCGCGGAAAATACGTGCCGCCGAAGAACGGGCGCTGATCGTCGTGCGACAGGAACATGGTGAGCGGCCAGCCGCCGCCGCGCTGCGTCAGCATCTGCTGCGCGATCTGGTAGATGCGGTCGATGTCGGGCCGCTCCTCGCGGTCGACCTTGATGTTGACGAAGTTCTCGTTGAGGAGACGCGCGGTGGCCTCGTCCTCGAAGCTCTCGTGCGCCATGACGTGGCACCAGTGGCAGGCCGCATAGCCGATGCTCAGGTGAATCGGCTTGCGCTCGCGCCGGGCGCGCTCGAGTGCTTCCCTTCCCCACGGGTACCACTCGACCGGATTGTGCGCGTGCTGCCGGAGGTAGGGGCTGGTCTCGTCGATGAGGTGGTTGGTGTACATCGTTCAGGGTGTGATGGTCGGGTTGCCGATCGATGCGAGAGCTGAGTTGAGGCGCGCGAGGGTGCCCCGCTTGAAGGCGGCCCATTTCGCGAGCGCCGCATCGAGCAGCGCCCGGTGCCGGATGTAGCCGCGCTCCGCGTCCGCGCTCGGTGCGGCATCGGTGCCGTCGACCGCGTGCGCGAGGTTGCGGAACGCCGTTTCGAGATAGCGCAGGCCCGCGACCGTCGTCGGCGGCAGTCCGGTCGAGTCGGGCGAGCGTTTCTCCGGCGCCGTGTCGCTGATCGCGCTGAGCTCCACCTCCGCGGCCGCGAGCGCACCGACCAGCGCCGCGGCGCTGTCGGGGCCCGCGACCTGGTGTGGTGCGCGCATGGCGGCGTCAATCCGCGCCGCATCGGTGAGCGCCGTGGCGATCTCGGCGCGCGCGCTCTCGATGTCGCGAGCGAGGGCGAACTGCCGTGCGTAGGCCGCCGCGGGCAGCGTGACGCGCGGATCAGGCGCGACACTGAGCTGCTCGCGGTATTCGCGGCCCCCCGCCTTGAGCTCGACCAGGTAGCTGCCCGGCGGCGCCCACACGCCTTCCTCGGGCTCCTCCGGATCCTGTCCCGCGAGCGGCGGCCGCGCCGCATAGTGCAGGTCCCAGACGAAGCGGTGGGCACCGGGTTCGGCGCCGGGCCGCGCCGGCACGCCGAGCCACTCGGGCGCGATCGCGGAGTTCGCGAGGTCGGGCGGCTGCGCGGGGTCGTCGCTCCTGAAGGTGCGGACCACGGCGCCGCTGGCGTCGAGAATGGTGAGCTCGACCGGTCCGGTCACTGAGGGATCGAGCCGGTAGTCGAGGATGGCACCGGCGGGCGGGTTGGCTCCCATCGGCTCGTCCTTCGGCATCGGCGAGCCGAGGAAACCCGTCGGCCGCACGCGCAGCGCGGTCGAGGGTGGCAGCAGCCGCGTGCCACCCGATGTCTCAGCGGCGAGCGAGCGCAGCGGCGCCACGTCGTCCATGATCCAGAAGCCGCGTCCGTGGGTGGCGATGACGAGGTCGGCGCCATGCACCGCAAGGTCGCGCACCGAGGTGCGCGGCAGGTTCTGCTGCAACGACTGCCAGTGGCCGCCATCGTCGAGCGAGAGGTACACGCCGTGCTCGGTGCCGCAGTAGAGAATTCCGCGGTGCGCGGGATCCTCGCGTACCACGTTCACCGAGTCGTGCGCGCTCCCGGCAAGCCCCTCGACGATCAGCGTCCAGCTCGCCCCGCCGTCGTGCGTGCGATAGATGTAGGGCCGCGGGTCGTCGAGCCGATGGCGGTCGACGGCGATGTAGGCGCTCGCGCCGTCGAAGTGCGAGGGCTCGACCACGCCGACCTTCGACCAGGCGCTGAGCGCGCCGGGCGTGACGTTCTTCCAGTGAGCGCCGCCGTCGAGCGTGCGCCACACGAGCCCGTCGTCGGTCCCCGCCCACAGCTGCGCCGCATTCAGCGGTGAGGGGCCGAGCGCGTACACCACGCCGCGCCGCGCGCCGAGGCTGTCGTGATCGGCCACGGTGGCGGCGTCGAGACTCGCGGGCGTCGCGGGGTTCTCGCGGCTCAGGTCCGGGCTCACCGGCTGCCAGTGCCGGCCGCGGTCGGTGGTGCGAAAGATGCGCTGGTTGGCGAAGTAGAGCGCGTGCGGGTCGGCCGGGCTGAAGGTGAGCGGCAGCGTCCAGGTGCCGCGGTACAGACCCGGGTATGCGAGGGTCGGCGGTACGCTCGCTTTCTGGCCGCTGCGCATGTCGAGGCGGTCGACACGCCCGCCGAAGACGATCTGCGGATTGAGCGGATCAGGCGCGATGTTGTCGCTCTCGCCGCCGGCGGCGGTCTCGCGGAACTGCCTGAGATTGATGCCGTCGATGTTGTCGGTGCGGCTGGGAACTGCGGCCGCACCTGAGTCCTGCTGCGCGCCGTACACCCAGTAGGGAAAGCGGTTGTCGGTGACGACGTGATAGAACTGGCCCGTCGGCTGGTTGAACCAGGAGCTCCAGGTCGCGCCGCCGTCGAGCGTCACGACCGCTCCCTGGTCGACGCCGAGGATGCGACGCGCGGCGTCGTGCGGATCGATCCACAGCGTGTGGTAGTCGTCGCCCCCCGGTGCGCCCTTTACCGGCAGGAAGTGCTGGCCGCCGTCGCTCGAGCGGTAGACGCCGGTGTTGCACACGTAGACTACGTCCGGATTGGTGGGATCGACCGTGACGCCGGCGAAATACCAGCCGCGTTTCCAGATGCGCGCATCGTCGCTCACCCGCGTCCAGTTCGCCCCGGCATCGTCGGAGCGGTAGAGGCCCCCCGCGGCCGCGTCGATGAGCGCGAACACGCGCTGCGGCTGCGACGGCGCGAGGCCGATGCCGATGCGTCCCGGCTGCTGCGGCAGGCCATGGCCGGCGAGCTCGGTCCAGGTCTCCCCGCCGTCGTGCGATTGGTACAGTCCGCCGCCGGAGCCGCTCGCCGGCGGGTATACGTTCCACGGCGGCCGGCGCGTCTGCCACAGCGCCGCGTACACGGTGCGGGCGTTGCCCGGCTCGAAGGCGACGTCGATCGCGCCGGTGTCGGCGTTCTTATAGAGAGTACGCCGCCAGCTTGCGCCGCCGTTGCTCGAGCGGAAGATGCCGCGGGTCTCGTTGGCGCCGTAGGGAGACCCCAGCGCGGCGACCAGCACCACGTCGGGATTGCCCGGGTCGACCACGATGCGGCCGATCTGCTGCGAGTCTTCGAGCCCGAGGGGCTGCCAGCTGTGGCCGCCATCGCGCGAGCGGAACACGCCCGCCCCCTGTGCGATGTCCGAGCGCATGTCGGCTTCCCCGGTGCCGACGTAGAGGACGTGGCTGTCGGACGGGGCAACCGCGAGCGCCCCGATCGAGCCGACCGGCACTGCATCGAAGATCGGCGCCCAGGTGCGCCCGGCGTCGTGCGTCTCCCACACACCGCCGTTCACGGCGCCGAAGTAGAAGTGATCCGGCTCGCCCGGCACGCCCGCTACGGTGAGCACCCGGCCGCCGCGATAGGGTCCGATGGAGCGCCACTCGAGGGGCTGCCACAGCGACGGTTGGGGCGCGGCTGCGGCGGCGGCCGTCGCTGCGCCGACACCGGCCACGAGGAGCAGGAGCGCCGACACGCTGCGCGATGACAACACGTTTCACCTCGGCGGAAGGGGTGGCAATTGTATACTTGCCGCCCCCTCGCCAGCGGACCCGATGTTGCAAGCAGAACCTACCGAGCCCCTGAGCGCAGGCGGCGGTGCGCGCACCCTCACGCTCCGGCGCGGCGAGGAGCGGCGGCTCGCGGCCGGGCACCTGTGGGTGTTCAGCAACGAGATCGACACCGAGCGCACGCCGCTCGGCGCGTTCGCTGCCGGCGAGCTCGTGGAGCTGCGCACCCACCGGGGCGCGTTCGTCGGCCATGCCTACGTCAACCCGCATGCGCTGATTTGCGCACGCATTCTGTCGCAGGAGGAGGCGCAGCCCGTCGACCGTGCCCTGGTCGTGCGCCGGTTGCGCGCGGCGCTCGCACTGCGCGAGCACCTGAGCGCCGCGCCGTACTACCGCTGGGTGTTCGGCGAATCGGATCTGCTGCCGGGGCTGGTGCTCGATCGCTACGGCGAGGTGATCGTCGGGCAGATCGCCACCGCCGGCATGGAGGCGCTCAAGGAGGAGGTCGCCGCGGCGGTGCGCGAGGTGGTGAATCCGGCGGGCCTCTTCTGGAAGAACGACACGGCGGCGCGCGATCTCGAGCAGCTGCCGCAGGAAGCGCAGCTCGCCTTCGGCACCGTGCCGCAGGAGCTCACCGTGATCGAAGCCGGGCTCGAGTTTACGGCGCCGCTCGCCCACGGTCAGAAAACCGGCTGGTTCTATGACCAGAGTGCGAATCGGGCGCGCCTCGCGCGCTACCTCGCACCGGGCGCGCGCGTGCTCGATGTCTGCTCCTACGTCGGCGCCTGGGCCGTGACGGCGCTGCGCGCCGGCGCCGGGAGCGGCTGCTGCGTCGACTCGTCCCAGGCGGCGCTCGAGCACGCCGCGGCCAACGCCGCGCGCCACGGGCTCGCGCTCGAGACGCTGCGCGAGGACGCCTTCGATGCACTGAAGTCCCTCGCGGGACTCGGTCGGCGCTTCGATGCCGTGATCCTCGATCCGCCGGCCTTCATCAAGCGCAAGAAGGACATCCCGCAGGGGCAGGCCGCCTACCGCAGGCTGAACCAGCTCGCGCTCGCGCTGCTCGCCGAGGAGGGGATCCTGGTCTCCTGCTCGTGCTCCTATCATCTCGCCCCCGAGGAGCTCGTGAGCGCCATTCAGGGCGCGGCGCGCCACGCCGGGCGTTTCGTGCAGATCCTCGAGGCCGGTGGCCAGTCGCCGGACCACCCCGTACATCCCGCGATCCCGGAAACGCGCTATCTGAAGGCGTTCTTCTGCCGCGTGACGGGCGCGGTCGGCTAAACTAACGCGCCTCATGCTGAAGTTTCCCGACTTCGACAAAGTCGCCTTCCACGTGGGCCCGCTCTCGGTCCACTGGTACGGGATCATGTATCTGCTCGGCTTCGCCGCCGCCTGGTGGCTGGCGCGGCGGCGCGCGCGCGCGCCGGACTCGACCTGGAAGCCGGTGGACGTCGACGATCTGATCTTCTTCGCCATGCTGGGCGTCATCTTCGGCGGACGCATCGGCTACGTGCTCTTCTACGGGCTCAAGTTCTGGGCGGACGACCTCTGGTACCCGATCAGGATCTGGGACGGCGGCATGTCCTTCCACGGCGGCCTGCTCGGCTCCTTGCTCGCGCTCACCGTGTTCGCGTGGCGTCGCGGCCGCAACGTCGCCGACGTGTACGATTTCACCGCACCGCTGCCGGCGCTCGGACTGTTCTTCGGGCGCATCGGCAACTTCATCAACGGCGAGCTCTGGGGCAAGGCGACCACCGTGCCGTGGGGTTTCGAGGTCAACGGCGAGGTGCGTCATCCCTCGCAGCTCTACGAGGCGGCGCTGGAGGGCCTGGTGCTGTTCGCCGTGCTGTGGTGGTTCACGTCGCGGCCGCGGCCGCGGCTGGCACCTTCGGGGCTGTTCCTCGTCATCTACGGTCTGGCGCGCTCGCTCATCGAGTTCGTGCGGGTGCCGGATGAGCACATCGGCTACCTCGCCGGCGGCTGGCTGACCGAGGGCCAGCTGCTGTCGCTGCCGATGATTCTCGCCGGCGCCGCCATGCTCGCCTGGGCCTACCGCACGCGCACGCCGTCGGGAAACTTCGCCGCCGCGACATGAGGCAGTATCTCGAGCTGCTGCGCCGCATCCGCACCGACGGCGTGCCCAAGCCCGACCGCACGGGCACCGGGACGCTGTCCCTGTTCGGGCAGCAGTTGCGCTTCGAACTCGCCGCGGGCTTTCCGCTCGTCACCACCAAGAAGATCCACCTGCCGGCGGTGATCTACGAGCTGCTGTGGTTCCTGCGCGGCGATACCAACGTCGCCTGGCTGCACGAGCACGGCGTCACCATCTGGGACGAGTGGGCCGACGAGCGCGGCGAGCTCGGGCCCGTGTACGGGCGCCAGTGGCGCGCCTGGAAGACCGCCGACGGCCGCACCATCGATCAGATCACCCAGGCGATCGAGCTTCTGCGGCGCGACCCCCATTCGCGCCGCAACCTGGTGAGCGCCTGGAACGTGGGCGAGCTTGGCTCTATGGCGCTCGCGCCCTGCCACCTCATGTTCCAGCTGTACGTCGCCGCCGGTCGGCTGTCGTTGCAGGTCTACCAGCGCAGCTGCGACATGTTCCTCGGCGTGCCGTTCAACATCGCGAGCTACGCGCTCCTCACCCACATGTTTGCCCAGCAGTGCGACCTCGAGGCCGGCGAGCTGGTGTGGACCGGCGGCGACTGCCACCTGTATGTCAATCACTTCGAGCAGGCGGACCTGCAGCTCTCGCGCACGCCGTACCCGTTGCCGCGCCTGACGATCGCCCGCCGCCCGCCGAGCATGTTCGACTATGGCTTCGCGGACTTCGCCTTCGCGGACTACCGCCATCACGACACCATCCGCGCGCCGGTGGCGGTATGACCGGCAGCAAGCGCCGCACGCGGCAGCCGGACGGGCCGCTCCTGGCGGTGCGCTCGTCGCCGTTGCACGGGCTCGGCGTGTTCGCGCTGCGGCGCATAACGAAGGGCACCCGCGTGATCGAGTACCTCGGCGAGCGTGTCTCGCACGCCGAGGCCGACCGCCGCTACGAGGGTAAGGACGCCGGCGACAACCACACCTTCCTGTTCATCGCCGACGACAATACGGTGATCGATGCCGGCGTCGACGGGAACGATGCGCGTTTCGTCAATCACAGCTGCGAGCCGAACTGCGAGTCGGTGATCGAGGAGTCGCGGGTGTTCATCGACGCGATCCGTGCCATCGCCGCCGGGGAGGAGCTCACCTACGACTACCAGATCCAGCGCGAGGCCGACGATCCGCCCGACATCGACGTGGTCTTCGCCTGCCGCTGCGGCCACCGGGGCTGCCGCGGCACCATGATGTGGCCGCCGCCGCGCACCCCGCGCCGCGGCGCGCCCCGGCGTGCGCGCGGCTGATATGCAGCAGAACCGCCCCTTCAGGCTGGCGACCGTGGTGGCGGCGACCGGTATCGTCTACGGCGACATCGGCACGAGCCCGCTCTACACCATGGAGGCCGCACTCGGTGCCGCGGGCCCTTTCAACGCCGAGGCGGTGCTCGGCGTGCTGTCGCTGATCTTCTGGGCGCTCGCGATCTCGGTGAGTCTCAAGTACCTCACGGTCATCATGAAGGCCGACAACCAGGGTGAGGGCGGGATCCTGGCGCTGTTCGCCCTGGCGCAGCGGCGGCTCATCACCGGCAGCACCTGGGCGAAGGTCGCCGTGGGACTGGCGCTCGCCGGCACCGCGTTCTTCTTCTGCGATGCGCTCATCACGCCGGCGATCTCGGTGCTGTCCGCGGTCGAGGGCCTCGAGGTGCTCAATCCCGACTTCAAGCGCTGGGTGATCCCGGCGACCATCGCGGTCATCACCGTGCTGTTCGCCTACCAACACCGCGGCACCGCGACCGTGGCCCGGCTCTTCGGGCCGATCATGGTCGTGTGGTTCCTCACGATCGCGGTGATCGGCGCGCTGCCGATTATGCGCAACCCCCAGGTGCTGGTCGCGCTCAATCCGCTCGTCGGGCTCGGTCTTCTGTTCCAGCGCCCGCAGGTGGCGCTCGCCATCATCGGCGCGGTGTTTCTCGCCATCACCGGCGGCGAGGCGCTGTACGCCGACATGGGGCACTTCGGCAAGCGCCCGGTGCGCATCGCCTGGTTCGCATTGGTCGGGCCGGCGCTGGTCATCAACTACTTCGGCCAGGGCGCGCTGCTGCTCGAGCTCGGCAAACCCATCGAGCATCCGCTTTATCACATGGTGCCCGAGGCGCTGCTGCCGTGGCTGGTGGCGCTCGCGACCGCGGCCACCGTGATCGCCTCGCAGGCGACCATCTCCGGCGCCTTCTCCATGGCGAGCCAGGCCGTGCATCTGGACCTGCTGCCGCGCATCAAGGTGCTGCAGACCTCGGCGCTCGAGCAGGGCCAGATCTACGTACCGATCGTCAACTGGCTGGTGTTCCCCGCGGTGATCCTGTTCGTAGTCGGCTTCGGCTCCTCCGACGCGCTCGGCGGCGCCTACGGCGCCGCGGTGGTCGGCACCATGGCGGTCACCACCGTGCTCGGCGCGTTCGTCGCCACCACCCAGTGGAACTGGCCGACGTGGCGCGTCGCGGCCCTGTTCGGGCTGATACTGGTCACCGACCTCGCCTTCGTCGCCGGCAATCTCACCAAGGTCCCGGCCGGCGGCTGGATCCCGCTCACGCTCGGCGCGATCCTCTACTTCATCTTCATGACCTGGCGCAGCGGGCGGCTCGAGCTGCGCGCGGCGCTCGCCAAGCTCGCCGTGCCGCGCAGCGAGCTGCCGAAGCTGGTCGCCGGCGTGCAGCGCGTGCCCGGGACCGGTGTGTTCCTCGCCAGCAACGCGGCGCTGGTGCCTTCGGCGCTGATCCGCAACATCGAGCACAACGGCGTGGTGCACCAGCGCGTCATCATCCTCAACGTCGAGATCGTCGACACGCCGCGCCAGGATCCGGCCGGCCGCCTCAACGTCGAGGAGCCGGTACCCGGTGTTTACTACATCACCGCGCGCTTCGGCTTCATGGAGACGCCCGACGTCGCCGAGGCGCTCAAGGCCTGCCGTACCCGCGGGCTGCGCGTGTTCACCGAGGACAGCTCGTTCTTCGTCGGCCGCCACGTGGTGCGTGCGCGCCCGCTGCCGGGCCTGCGCGGCCTGCAGCGGCGGCTGTTCGCGCGCATGCAGCAGTACAGCACGCAGGCGGCGGAGTTCTTCCGCATGCCGTTCCGCGACGTGGTGGTGCTCAACACCGCGGTGGAGATCTGAATGAGCGATGCGCAGCAGCCGCCGCTGATCTCGCTCATGGTCGCGATGGCGCAGAACGGCGTCATCGGCCGCGGCAACGCGCTCCCCTGGCGGCTGCCGGCGGACCTGAAGCGCTTCAAGGAGTTCACGCTCGGCAAGCCGATCCTCATGGGCCGCAAGACCTACGAGTCGATCGGCCGTCCGCTGCCGGGGCGCGCCAACCTGGTGCTCACCCGCGATCCCGACTGGCACGCCGCGGGCGTGATCCCGGTGCACTCGGTGGAGGAGGCGCTGCGGCAGACGCGCACCTGCGATGAGCTGGTGGCGATCGGTGGCGCGGAGGTCTACCGGCTGCTGCTGCCGCTCGCGCGCCGCATCTACATGACGCACGTGCACGCCGACATCGCCGGCGACACCTACTTCCCGGCGTTCGATCCGGCGCAGTGGGACGACCTCGACTGCCAGACCCATCCGGCTGATGAACGCCACGCCTATCCGGTCACTTTCGTGACGCTCGAACGGCGCAACGCGCCGGCCACCCCGCGCCCGCACTGACTTTGGGAGTGTGCGGCGGTTCTCAAAGTGCCGCCTCTGCCCCCCGTTCCGCGACGCAGTTCGCACCGTGCTGTACACCGCGCGCTACAGTTAATCGCTACATCCTTCCAGGGCGGCGCCGAATCCGGCCCGCGGCATCTGGAGTGACATATGTCGACATTGGATCGCAGGGCCGGCGCAGGTCTCGCTCTGATCGCCGTAACCGCGCTCGCCGTGACCACCGCGGCGGCTGCGCAACGCGGGGAGCCGCGCCAGCACGCCGAGCACGCCGAGCACACCGAGCACGCCGAGTACCGGGCCCGCGCCGTGCATACCGAGCGCGAGCGCGCGGCTACCTATACGCACCAGCGCGCGCCGATAAGCTCGCACCAGAGCACCCACGTCGTCGCCAACGCCCAGGTGCACGCCGTCCACCACGGCAACGCCGTCAGCGGCACGGTCGAGCGCCCCATCCGGCCGGGCTTCGTGAGCCGCACCTACGTGAGCGGTGGCCACGTTCTCTACACGCACGTCTACCAGCGCCACGTCTGGCAGCAGTTCGGCAGATCCTTTACCTACGAGGCCTATGTGCCGGCGGTGCGCTTCCCCGCGGCCTACTATGGCTGGGCGCTCGCTGCCTGGCCGCATCCCGTGGCCTACAGCTGGGGCTGGCGTGCGCAGCCCTGGTATCCGGCCTACGGCGCGCTCTTCACCCCGTATCCGGTCTACGCGAGTCCGGATCTGTGGATGACCGACTACATCCTCGCCCAGAACATGCAGGCGGCCTATCAGGCGCAGGTCATCCCGGCGCCGCCGCCTGCGGCCACGAACTACGTCGATCCGGCCGCCGCGCCGCAAGCGCCGTCCGGGCCCACGAACTATGTCGATCCGGCTGCCGCGCCCGATGCCACGGCTCCGCAAGCGGAGGAATCCGCGCCAACGCCCACCGCGCCAACGCCCACCGCGCCGCCGCCGGCCGTCACGCCGCAGATCAAGGCGCAGCTCGATGCGCAGATCAAAGTGCAGCTGCAGGAGCAGCAGGCCGCGACCGCAACTCCCGCGACTCTTACGACGCAGAGCGGTCCCGCGGCGCTGCGGCCCAATCACGTGTTCTTTGCGGTCGTGCAGCCGCTCGATGTGGCCTCCGGTCCCAACCGCCACTGCAAGCTGAGCGCCAATGACTACATCAAGCGCACCGGCGACATGAGCGCCGACGACTGGATGATCCCGGTGGTGGTGGAGCTGAGCGCTCCGTCCGACTGTCCGGAGGGTCTCGCCACGCGCATCGGGCTCAACGATCTCAACGCCATGGAGAACGAGCAGGAGGCGCAGGTGCTGCAGGCGATGCGCGCGGCCTCCAAGAGCATGGGCCCGAACGGGCCGGCCCCGGCGTCGCGTCCGTCCCAGATCGCCGACGGCAGCGCGGCTCCCGATCCGGGCGCGCTGGCTGCGCTGCGGCAGGCGCAGTAAGCCGCACGCCGCCGCCGCGCAGGGGAGTTTCGGGTTCGATCATGATCGGCGAGCTCATCGACCACTATCGCGTACTGGAGCTCCTCGGTCGCGGCAACATGGGCGTCGTCTACAAGGCGCTCGACGTGAATCTCGACCGGCCGGTCGCCGTCAAGGTGATGAGCGCCGAGGTACGCAACGACCCCGACTTCGTCGAGCGCTTCCGTCAGGAGGCGCGCCTGCAGGGCGCCCTCAACCACCCGAATGTCGCGCTGCTGTTCGACTACTTCATCCACGACGGCGCGCCCGTTGCGGTGATGGAGTTCATCGACGGCGAGAGCCTCGAGCAGATGATCAAGCGGCGCGGCCCGATTCCGGCGCACGAGTGCCTGCCGCTGTTCAGGCAGGCGCTGGCCGGCGTCGCCGCCGCGCATCGCGCCGGTATCGTGCATCGCGACCTGAAGCCAAGCAACCTGATGGTCACGCACGAGCGCGTCGTCAAGGTGATGGACTTCGGCATTGCCAAGCGCCAGGGCGTGGCGGGCGCGACCAAGGTGAGCAGCACCAGCATCGGCAGTCCCCTCTACATGGCCCCCGAGCAGATCCTCGGCCGTGCCGTCGATTGCCGCACCGACATCTATTCCCTGGGGCTCACGCTCTACCAGCTGGTGAGCGGCCGGCCGCCCTTCAATCCGCGCGGCAAGGCGGAGTTCGTGCTCCTGAATGCCCACGTGAACGATCTGCCCGAGCCGCCGACGGTCTACTGCGCCGATATTCCGCAGCAGCTGGTGGATGCCGTCATGCGCGCGCTCGCCAAGGACCCGGAAGCGCGCTTCCAGAGCGCGGATGAGTTCCTGCGCGCACTGCCGGACGTGAGCGCGCCCGCCGCGCCCGCGGCGTCTGCCGTGGATGCGGCCGCGGCTAACGCGCCGGCGAGGCCCGCGGGTCCGACCGGCACCGTCGCGCTCAGCCCCGGCGCAATTCCCGGGCGGGCCGGGCGGGTCGGTCCCACCGGCACGGTGGCTTTGAAGGACGCGCCAGCCTTCAAGGATCCGCCGCCTGCCCTCGAGGAGGTCGCGAGCTCCGGCACGATGGCGATCGAATACGCGCCCACCAGGCGCATCGATCCGGCCAACGCGATCGATCCGGCCGACTCAATCGATCCGGCCAGCGCGATCGACCCGGTCAACCCAATCGATCCAGCCGACGCGATCGATCCGGCCAGCTCAATCGATGTCGATTTCTCCGCCGGTACGGTGTGGCAGCAGCTGCACCCGCCGGCGCCGCCGCCTGCGGCCACGAACTCCGTCGATCCTGCCGCCGCCGCGACTGCTCGGGCCCCGGTGCGCGCACCGCCGAGCCTCATGGAACGCGCGCGTCGCGGCGCGCCGGTGGTCCTCGCGGCACTCGTTCTCGTCATGGCGCTCGCCACTCTCGCCCGGCACACGCAGCCGGACGGGTTCGCTGCCGCGCCCGTGACCGCGCCGCCGTCGCAGGCGTCTGTACCCGCGGTCGCCGCCGCGACGCCGGCTGTGCCGGGGCCGACCGCCGCCGACCCGACCACCGACTCGACTCTCGCCGAATCGCCAGCGCAGGCGCCGGCGACCATCGCTGCGCCGAGCGCGACTGCCGCCGTCGAAGCGCCGGCCGCTGCGGCGGCTGCCACCAGCACGCCGCCCGCCCGGCAGGATCTCTCGGGCACCTGGCGCGGTGAATACGTCGATGCTGCGGGCAAGGAGCTGCTGCGCGTCGTCAACCTGAGCATCGAGCGTGTCGGCCACGACGGCGGCATCGAGGGCACGCTCGAGTATCAGGCAGCCGCCGGTAACGGCGAGTGCAAGCTCCATGCGCGCGGCAGCAGATGGTCGGCGCTCGCGCGGCGCCTGCAGTTGAGTCCCGAAGGCTGCAGCCCGCACTCGCCGCGCGAGCTCGGCGTGCCGCTCGATTTCGCCGGCGTGAACCCGCGGTCCAATACGCTCAAGGACGGCCGCATCGAGGCCCCGACCGGCGCGCTGATCCGCGTCAGGCTGAAACGGGTGAGCGGCGTCTAGGGGCGCGTGCGCGGCGCGCGGCTACGCCACCGGCGGCAGCCGCTCGTGGATCAGCTGCGCGGTGCGCTCGAGATCGAGCGCGGCCTCGACTTCCCGTCCCGGTCCCGGATCGAGCTCATCGAGCAGCCGTGCCTGTACGGCGCCGCGCCGCAGCGCCTCGGCGTACGGGATCTCCGGGTGGAACATCACCATCGAGTAGCGCGGGATGAAGCGCTCGGGGAAGCGCCTTTCCAGAGCCATGGCGAGCGCCTTCAGGCGCACGAAGCGCGCATCGAGCACCGCGTCGCGCATCTCGAGATAGTTCTCGAGCGCCATGCGCGCGATCGCCTCGGTGTTGGGGCGGCGCAGCCGCTCGAACTCGGCGAACACCGTCTCCCAGTCGGCGCGCGCGCCGATCAGCTCATCGAGCACCGTGCAGTCCTCGAAGGCGGCGTTCATGCCCTGGCCGTGGAAGGGGACGATGGCGTGCGCCGCGTCGCCGAGCAGCAGGAGCTTGCCGCCGACGCGCCATGGCGCGGTGTGGACCGTGCCGAGCTGCCCCTGCGGATGCTGTGCGAATTCCGCCAGCAGCCGCGGCATGAGCGGCACGGCGTCCGGGAACTGCTCGGCGAAGAAGGCCTCGACCGCGGCCGGCGTGCCGAGCGAGTCGAAGCCGGCGGCGCCGGCGCGTGCGAGGAACAGCGTGGCGGTGAAGCTCGCATCCGTGTTGGGGAGCGCGATCAGCATGAAGCCGCCGTGCGGCCAGATATGCAGCGCATGCCGCTCGAGCGCCGGTGCGCCGCCGGCCGGCGGGATGGTGAGCTCCTTGTAGTCGTGGTCGAGCCACTGCTCGCGCACCGTGACCAGGCCCGCGGCGGCGAGACTCCCGCGTACCGCCGAGCCCGCGCCGTCGGCGGCGATGGCGGGCGCGAGTGGCAGCTGCTCTTCGACCCCGCTCGCGGTGTCGCGCACCCGCAGGCGGTCACGCACCGGGTCGGCGCCGAGACACTGGCGGTTGAAGCGCACCGTGACGTTCGGATGGCGCAGTGCTGCCTCGATCAGCAGCCGGTTGAGGTCCGCGCGGCCGACCGAGTAGATGACCTCGTGCTCGCGCTGCCCGTAGGGCTGCAGCGCGCTCGCCCCCGAGGGCTCGTGCACCATACGCCCGCGCATCGCGATGGTGAGCGGGCGCACCCGCTCCATGACCCCGGCGCGCTCGAGCGCGCGGATGCCGCGGGCGGCGAGCGCGAGATTGATGGAGCGGCCGCGCTCGGGCTGCGCCTGGCGCGGGTCCGCGCGGCGCTCGTGCAGCGCCACTGCAAAGCCGCGCCGCGCCAGCAGCACCGCGAGCAGTGCGCCCGCGAGTCCTGCACCGATGATGTTGACCGGAGCGTCCGGCGTGCTCTTCACACGGGCGCTCCCAGCACCTGGCCGAGGCGCTCGGCGAAGCGCGCCACGTCCTCGAAGCTGTTGTAGAGCGGTACCGGCGCCACGCGGATGATGTCGGGCGAGCGCCAGTCACCGACCACGCCTCCGGCACGCAGGCCCTCGAACACGCGCCGCCCCGCATCCGCGCCGCCGGCGATGCGCAGCGACAGCTGGCAACCGCGCGCCTCGGCCACGCGCGGCGTGATGACGGCGACCTGCGGGGCCAGCGGTTGCAGCAGCTCGTCCATGAAGTCCGTGAGCGCCACCGACTTGGCGCGCAACCGCTCCACGCCCGCCGCGGCGAAGATCATGAGCGAAGCGACCAGTGGCGCGGCCGCCAGGATCGGCGGGTTGCTCACAGCCCAGGCATCGGCACCGGACGCGGCGCGGAACTCGCTCTCCATGCGAAAGCGCGTGTCCTCCTCGTGGCCCCACCAGCCGGCGAGGCGCGCGCCGGGCAAGGCACCGCCGTGCGCCCCGCGCGCCTGTGCGCTCGAGTGACGCTCGTGCACGAAACAGCCGCCGATCGCGCCGGGGCCGCCGTTCAGATACTTGTAGCTGCACCACACGGCGAAGTCTGCGCCGCTGGCGTGCAGTGCGAGCGGCGTGTTCCCCATCGAATGCGCCAGGTCGAAGCCGGCGAGCGCACCCACCGCATGCGCGGCCCGTGCGATCCGCGGCAGGTCGAACGACTGGCCGGTACGGAACTGCACGCCGGGCCAGAGCACCAGCGCGAGCTCCGGGCCGTGCGCGGCAATCGCATCCTCGAGCGCGCCCGGCTCGATGAGATCCGCGCCGGCGGCGGGCGCGAGCTCGATGAGCGCATCCTCGGGGTCGAGGCCGTGCCAGACGATCTGCGATGCCACGGCGTGCCGGTCCGATGAGAACGCGCCGGCCTCCATGAGGATGCGGCGGCGCTTGCCCTGCGGGCGATAGAAGCTCGCCAGCATCAGGTGCAGGTTCACGGTGAGCGAGTTCATCGCGACCACTTCGCTCGCGTCCGCGCCCGCGAGCGTCGCGAGCCCTGCCGCGAGGTTCTGGTGGTAGGGCACCCACGGCCGGCCCCCGTGCTCGTGCCCCTCGACTGCACGCTGCGCCCAGGCATCGAGCTCCTCGGCCACGAGCGCGCGGGCGCTGAGCGGCTCGAGTCCGAGCGAGTGCCCGCACAGGTAGATGAGCGGCGCGCCACGCTCGTCGCGGGGCAGCGCGAAGCGCTCGCGGAAGCCGCGCAACGCATCGGCGGCATCGAGCGCACGCGCTCGCGCCACGAAGCCGCCGTCACCCGCCGTGCTCACGTGCTCACCGCATAGAGCAGCGGCCGGCTCGGCACCGCGTCGCCGCCGAGCGCCGGCACCTGCAGCTCGAGCAGATACGCCCCATCGCGCACTGTTTGGGGCACGAAGGCGAGCTCGGTGATGGTGGCCTCGGGCCGTGCCGCGTCGGCGAGCGCGGCGGAGCCGGGCGGCAGGCCGAAGAAAATGCGGTGTGCGGTGAGGCGCCCCTCATCGTGCGCCCGGTCGATCGAGGGCAGATCGACGACCAGGTGGGCGATGCCGCGCTCGACGAGCAGCGCCGCCGCCTGCTGCGTGAGATAGGGCGGGGTCTCGTGCGAGTAATCGTGCACGCGCTGGTCGGCGTGGTTGGGGCGCGTGCGCACGATGAGCGCCTGCGGCGCGAATGGCGCGTGCAACGGCCAGGCGTGGGCGAGTGCGCGGCGCGTGACGAGGAGGTCGCCGCTGCGCGGGGCGGGATCGCTGGTCTCGCCGGCGGCGCCGGCGGGCTCGGCATCGATGCTCACGAGGAACGCGGGCAGGAGCCCGAGCGGGGCAACCCGGCTCGCATCGAGCCGCTCACGCGTCAGGTGCCCGACGCATTCGGTGTGCGTGCCGTTGCAATGCGGGATGAGCGAGATCACCTCGCAGTTGCAGCTCGCGCCCTGCGCCACCGCGCCCGCAAATCCCGGCACCGCGAACGCGCGCGCGCTCGCGGCGGGCGCGCCGAAGTGCCGCGGCTGGGGACCCGCGAAGTCGAGCTCGAGCGCGAGGCTCACCGGGCGCGAGATGTCGCAGCGCAGCTCGGCCCCGGCGAGGGCGATACGGGCATTCACGCGCTGCGCTCCAGCACCGCGCCGCATTGCCGGCAGGTGCGCTTGTCGGCGCTCGCGAAGAAGCGCTCGAACACCGGCGGGAACTGCTTCTCGATGTCGGTGAGCTCGAAGAACTCCTCGTACAGGCGGTCGCCACAGCGTTCGCAGTACCACTGGAAGCCGTCGAGCTCGCCGGCGCGGCGCGCGCGCTCGATGACGAGACCGACGGTGTTGGCGGGGCGCTGCGGCGAGTGCGGCATATTGGGCGGGATCAGCAGCACCTCGCCGGCGCGGATCGGTACGTCCACCACACGCCCGTCCTGGATGGTCTTCAGCACCATGTCGCCTTCGAGCTGATAGAAGAACTCCTGCCCCGGATCGACGTGATAGTCCTTGCGCGCGTTCGGTCCACCCACCACCATGATGATGAAGTCGCCGTCGCGAAATACGCGCTTGTTGCCCACCGGGGGTTTCAACTGCGCCCGGTTGGCCTCGATCCACTGCCGGAAGTTGAACGCTTGCAGGGATGGCATGTGTCCTCCGCGTCTTTCGCGTATGTTACGCGTTGCGGCAAAGCGAGGAGAATCCCATGCACTCGAGGCTGGCGCGGGGCGTCACGGCGCGCGGCATCACGCTGGCGGCGTTGCTCACACTCGCCGGCTGCAGTCACCTGCACTGGCCCTGGCATCACTCGCCGCCGCCACCGCCCACCCCGGTACACGAGCTCGACGTGAGCGGCTCGACGAGCGCGCCGCAGTACTGGAAGCGCAACACGCTGCTCGTCGATTTGAGCGCGGCGAGCGGCGAGGGCCACCTGGTGCTCGCGCCCGCGGCCGGCACCACCTGGCCCGTGCGACTCGCCTTCCGCGTGACTCCCGGCTCCTTCGGCGCGCTCGAGGTACATGGTGCGGCGCGCGAGGTGCTGCCGATCACGGGCACGGGCGTCAAGCCCGTCGACCTCGAGCTCCCGCCCGGCATCTATGCCGCCGGCACGGCGCAAATCACGGTGAGCTGGGGACCGCAGATCGTGCCCGTGGCGCCCGCCGCGCCCTGAAGCGGCTGCTCAGGCGTCGGGTTCCTGGTAACCCCGACACGGCACGCTCACCGGCGGCCGCGCGGCATCGAGATTGAGCGCGGTGAGCGCGCCGCCCCACACGCAGCCGGTGTCGAGACCGACCACGCCGTGGCTCTCCACAAAACCGAGCGCCGACCAGTGTCCGAAGACGATGCGGGCGTCACGGCTCGCGCGCGGGTGCAGGAACCACGGACGGAGCGGGGAGGGCGGCGGCGGTGGCTCGCCTTTCAAAGCGAGGTCGATCTCACCGTCGGCGGTGCACACCCGCAGCCTCGTGAGCACATTGATCGTGAAGCGCAGCCGCTCGAACCCTGTGAGCTGGGGACTCCAGCGATCCGGCTGATCGCCGTACATATGCTCGAACAGACGGCGCGGGTCGCGCTGCAGCGCCGTCGCCACTTCGCCCGCCAGCGCGAGTGTCTGCGCCACCGTCCATTGCGGCACGACGCCGGCGTGCACCAGCAGGTCGCCGGCCTCGGCATGGGCCAGCGGGCGCGTCAGCAGCCATTCGATGAGCGCGTCGCGGTCGCGGGCCGCGAGCAGCTCATCCAGCGTGTCGGACTTACGCTTGCGCTGCCCGCCGTAGACGACCGCCAGCAGATGCAGATCGTGGTTGCCGAGCACCACCACGGCGTTGTCGCCGAGTGCGCGCACCAGGCGCAGCGTCTCGAGGGAGGCGGGTCCGCGGTTGACGAGGTCGCCGACGAACCAGAGGCGATCGCGGTCGGGCGAGAACTTCAGCAGCGCGAGGAGGGCGCGCAGTTCCTCGTAGCAGCCTTGCAGGTCGCCGATCGCATGGCGCGTCACTGCACGATGCCGGGCATCGCCAGGCGGAAGGGCTGGATCGGTGCGTCGAATTGCGCACCGTCGTCGGCCAGCATCTGGTAGCTGCCCTGCATGGCGCCGACCGGCGTCTCGAGCACCGCGCCGCTGGAATAGCGGAAACCCTGCCCCGGCTTGAGGTACGGCTGCTCGCCCACCACGCCGTCGCCGCGCACTTCCTCCACCTTGCCGTTGGCATCGGTGATGACCCAGTGGCGCGTCAGGAGCCGGGCCGGCACCTGGCCCTCGTTGCGGATCGTGATGGTGTAGGAGAAGACGAAGCGGCGCTCGCGGGGGTCCGACTGCTCGTCGAGGTAGCTGGTCTCGACGTCGACGCGGATCTTGTGCTCCTGGAGCGTCATGCTGCTCATTCTAGCAACTCTTCAGGGCCGGCCGATGCGCATCGCGAGCACGTCGCACGGAGCCGCGTGCAGCACCGTGTCCTCGGTGAAGTTGACCAGGATCGAGAGGCCGTGGCGTTCGCGGCTGCCCAACATAATGAGATCGGCATGGCGCTCGCGTGCCACGCGCACGATCTCGGATTTGACATTGCCGCTCTCGACCTCGCAGCGCGCGCCGGGAAGTCCCAGCTGCGCGGCGAGCGCCGCGAGACGCTGCTGCGCGCGCTCGAGCAGCTCCGCCTCGATCGGCACCGCCGGCATGAGCGTCTCGCCCATCGGCTCGACCGGCACGAACTCGACCACGTGCAGCAGCTCGATTTCGGCGCCGAGGGCGGTGGCGAGCGCCGCCGCGCGCCGCCCGAGACCCAGGCTGTCCTCGGTCAGATCCACGACCAGCAGGATGCGGTGGTAGACCGTCATGGAGACAGAGCCTAACGTCAGATGCCCGTGCGGTCGAGCGCCAGTGCCAGCGTGTTGAAATCCTCGGGGCTGAGCCGCTCGGGCCGGATCTGCGGGTCGATGCCGCAGGCGGCGATCTGCTCCCGGGTGAGCAGCCGCCCGAGCGCATTGCGCAACGTCTTGCGGCGCTGCGCAAACGCCGCCCGCACCACCGCAGCGTAGTGCGCCGCAGGTGCGAAACGCGGCTCGCGCAGCACCGTGAGGCGCGCCACCGACGACCACACCCTTGGGGGCGGCTGGAAGGCGCCGGGACCCAGGTCGAAGAGCCGCTCGATGCGCATCCACGGGGCGAGCATCACGGTGAGGCGCCCGTAGGCGGCGCCGCCCGGGGGCGCGGCCATGCGCTCGACGACCTCCCGCTGCAGCATGACGTGCAGGTCGGTGATGGCGGGGGCCTGCGACAGCAGGTGAAAGAGCAGCGGCGTCGAGATGTTGTAGGGCAGGTTGCCGAGGATGCGCAGCCGGCCGCCGCGCGCGGCGGCGAGGCGCGTGAAGTCGAACTCCAGGGCATCGCCCACGTGCAGGGTACGGCGCGCATCGCCGCTGAAGGACGCCGCGAGGCCCGCGGCGAGATCGCGGTCGATCTCGATACACATCGAGCGTGCAGTCGCGGTGCTCGAGGAGCCTGGCGGTGAGCGCACCGCGGCCGGGGCCGATCTCCACCAGGTGCTCGCCCGGGCGCGGGCTGAGCGCTGCGACGATGCGCTCGATCGCCGCCGGGTCGTGCAGGAAGTGCTGGCCGAAGCGCTTGCGGCGCGGCGGCCGGAGCGGGGCCGGGGCGTGCGCCATGGGCGCTTATCGCCCGGCGAGCTCGACGGCGAGCTCCAGGGCGGCATTGAGGCTGCCGGGATCGGCGCGACCGGAGCCGGCGAGGTCGAGCGCGGTGCCGTGATCGACCGAGGTGCGCACGAACGGCAGTCCGAGCGTCACGTTCACCGCGTGGTCGAAGCCGGCGAACTTGACCACCGGCAACCCCTGGTCGTGATACATGGCGAGCACCGCATCACAAGCGGCCAGCATCTGCGGCACGAACGCCGTGTCGGCTGGCAGCGGGCCGCTGGCGCGGATGCCGGACGCCTGCATGCGCCGCACCGCGGGACCGATCACCGTGAGCTCCTCATCGCCGAGGTAGCCGCCCTCACCGGCGTGCGGGTTCAGGCCGCACACCGCGATGCGCGGCTGCGCGATACGGAAGCGCTGCTCGAGCTCGCGCGCCAGGATCGTGGCGGTCTCGCACAGCGATTCCGTGCTGAGCGCGCCGCTGACCGCCTTGAGCGGCAGGTGCGTGGTGGCGAGCGCCACGCGCAGCGTGCCGGCCGTCAGCATCATGACCGGCCGGTGTGCATGGGCGCGGTGCGCGAAGTACTCGGTGTGGCCGAGGAAGGCGACGCCGGCATCGCTGATCACGCCCTTGTGGACCGGGGCGGTCACCACGGCATCGAATTCCCCCGCCAGCGCGCCGTCGATCGCGCGGTCGAGGAGCTCGAGCACGTAGGGGGAGTTGCGCGGGTCGAGCTTCCCCGGCGCGCAGGGTACTCGCAAGGCGAACGGCTCGACCCGCAGAGTCCCCGGCCGCTGGGGAAAACGGGTGGAGTCGCGCCGCGCGTGCGCGGCGTAGGGCTCGAGCGCGAGGCGCGCGCCGGTGAGACGGGCGCGCTCGGCGAGCAATGCCGGGTCGGCGAGGCATACGAGCTCGCACTCGAGGCTGCGCGATGCGAGGGTCAGGCACAGCTCGGGGCCGACCCCCGCCGGCTCTCCGGACGTGACGGCGATGCGGGGGATCATGGCGGGGCGGGGAGCGCGGCCGCTCCCGCGGCGGTCAGGACTTGTATTCCACGTACGCCTCATCGCGCAGGCGCCGGACCCAGATCTCGGTCTCCTCGTCCGCCTTGCTGGCGCGGATCGCGTCCATGGCGCGCCGCCGCTTCATCTCGTCGGTGTTGTCGAAGGTGCGGTGGCCGAGCATCTGCACGATGTGCCAGCCGTACTGCGTCTTGAAGGGCTCGCTGATCTCATCGTCCTTCAACGGCGCAAAGTGCTGCTCGAACTCCGGCACGAAGGCGCCGGGGCCGTTCCAGCCGAGATCGCCCCCCTGGGCGGCCGAGCCCGGGTCCTCGGAGCTGATCTGGGCGAGTCCGGCGAAATCCTCGCCCTTCTCGATACGCTCGCGCAGCACGCTGAGTTTTTGCTTAACGGTGGCATCGTCGGCCAGCTCGGTGGTCTTCATGAGGATGTGCCGCACGTGCACCTGGTTCTCGATGGCCTTGGTCTCGCCGCCGCGTACCTCGTTGAGCTTCACCAGGTGGAAGCCGGTCGGCGTACGCAGCGGCTCGCTCACCTGACCGGGCTTGAGCTTCGCCACCACGTCGGTGAAGAAGGTCGGCAGCTCGGTCTCCTTGCGCCAGCCGAGCGCGCCGCCCTCGAGCGCCGTCTGGGCGTTGGAATAAGCGACCGCGAGCTTGGCGAAGTCCTCGCCCGCCTGCGCCTTCTGATACACCTCGGCGGCGCGCCGCGCCGCGTCATCGAGCTGCGCCTGGCTGGCCTCCTGGGCCACGGCGATCAGGATGTGGGACACGTTGTACTCGTTGTTCGCCGAGGGCTTCTTCGCCTGCTTGTCGAGGTATTGATCGATCTCCTTCGGCGTGATGCTGATGCGATCGAGCACATCGCGCTGGCGCAGCATCGTCAGCGTGATCTCCTTGCGCAGATCGTCGCGATAGACGCCGTAGTCGAGCCCCTGCTCGGCGAGCGCCTGCGGCAGCTGCGAGAGGGTCATGTTGTTGCGCCGTGCGACGTCCCCGAGCGCCGCGTTGAGCGTCTCGTCGCTCACCTTGACGCCGTCGTGCTGGGCACGCTGCAGCTGGATCTCCTGCACCACGAGGCGCTCGAGCACCTGCTGGCGCAGCACGTTCTGCGGCGGCAGGTCGAGCTTCTGCGCCCGTAGTCGTTCGCTCACCGCTCCGATCTGGCTCTCGAGGTCGCTGTCGAGCACCACCCCGTCGTTCACGATCGCGGCGATGCGATCGAGCATCACGCCCTTGGTATCGAGCTCGCGGGTCTGGGCCGCCGCGAGTGCGCAAAGTCCCAGGGCCGCCAAGCTCAGCACCAGCCGCGCGGGGGCCGCCGTCATAATCCGACGCATCGGGTTCAGTTCCTCAGTTTCTGGGCACCGGTATCCGGAGGAGTGTAGCCGCGGATCTCCTCCGTGAGCGAGGTATCCGACGCCGATCCGACACCGGCCAACCCGGCAAGTTCCAGCTGCAGCCAGATGCCCGTATCGCGGGACCCGGTGAAGCTGCTGACGTAGCGCCGGGCGCCGAGCCGCAGCCGCCAGCAGCACGCACGGTACTCGAAGCCGGCGAAACGCTCCAGTTCTTCGTGGTTGCGCAGGTCGTAGACCTCCCGCACAAACACGTTCCAGGACCGGCCGATGGGCCAGGCGGTCGAGCCGTCGACCTGGTCGAAGCCCCGGCTGTCGCAGCCCGTGGCCACCCCGGGCAGGACGGTCGCCGGGTTGCCGCAGGGCAGCTCCACCCCCTGCACGAACTCCGGGACCTGCACGAACCGCTCATAGCGGTAGCTCAGGTTGACCACTGCATCGGGGGCGGGCTTGTACTGGAGGTTCAGCTGGGTGCGCTCGCTGCGCTGATTGTCGGGATCCCACTGCACGCCGGCATCCGCGTTCCAGTCGTCGAAGGCGGTGAGCGCCAGCTGGGCGACGAAATCGGAGTGCGCCGCGGTGATCGGCGTCTCCCCCGGCAGCGTCACCCGCGGCGGCGTGAAGTAGTAGCTCTGGCCGATGGTGGCGGTGAGGAACTGCCGGCCGCTCTGGGCGTCGAGCAGGCGGCTGGTGAGCCCGGTCGTGAGCTGATCGGCATCGCTCACCCGGTCGGCACCCACGTAGCGGTTGTTGCGGAACAGCTCCACCGGGTTCAGGTCCGGGAGCCCGGTGTCGAACACCGGCAGCCCGCTCTGGTCGCGGTATGGAACGTAAAGGTATTGCAGCCGCGGCTCGAGCGTCAGGGTGCGCTGATCGCGCGAGCCCACGTCGCGCTCGAACACCAGTCCCGAGTCGAGGCTCGCGATGGGCAGATCGCGTGACGGGGAGCTCGGCGCGCCCGGCAGCGTGTCGGCGAGCTGATAGAACGTGGCGCGCCAGGCGAGCGAGGGCCGGAAGAACCAGCCGCGACCGGTCAAGTCCAGCCGCAGGTCCGGCGTCAGGTCCTCGCGCCAGCCGGTCGGCAGCGCCGGCAGCCCGGGCTCGCTCGGGGCGTGCTGGAAGTCGACGATCTCGGAGTCGAAGCCATAGTGCAGCACGCCGAGGAGCGCGAAGTCGCTGTCGACGGCGATCCGTGGCACGCGCGCATAGGGCCGCTCGTCCACCAGCAGCGTCGTGTCGATGGTCTGATACTGCTGCGCCTCGGCGTCGATGCTCCAGTGCTCGTCGCGGTAGGAAAGATCGGCGCTGCGGTTGAGGAAGGAGGTGCTGGTGCCGGCCGGGCTCTGCGAGAAGTCCTGGAAGTACAGCACGTCGCTCACCGCCTGCGCGTCGAGTGTCAGACGCACATCCGCCGGGAGCTCGGCCACGTCGTTGAGCTTGAGGAGGTTGCGGCTGCCGCCGAACACCGTGTCGTTCGGCAGATAGTCCCACTGCAGCTCGCCGTGCTGGTTCTCGCTGAGGAAGCGCAGGTCGCCGCCGAGATCGGTACCGCGCTTGGTGTACTCGATGGGCTGGAAGGTGAAGTCGGCGTTGGGCGCGATGTTCCAGTAGTAGGGCACCGAGAGCTGCAAGCCGCTGCTGGAGGTGCTGCCGATGCCGGGGAAGAGGAAGCCGCTCTTGCGGTCGCTGCTGAGCGGAAACGATACCCACGGCAGATAGATGAGCGGTACGCCGAGGAAATCCACGCGTGCATCGCGCCCGGTGCCGATCTCACCGCGGGTGTCGAGGGTGATGCTGTTCGCCTTGAGCTGCCACGCCTGGTGTCCGACCGGGCAGGTGGTGAAGTACACGCCCTCGAGGCGTAGCTTCCCGTCGGGTGTCAGCTTGAGGGTGTCGGCCGCGCCACGCGCGCCGCGCTCGCGCAGGTCGAATTGCGCGCCCCGGAACTCGGCGCCCGCGGTCGCCGAGTAGCTGCCGCTGCTGCCGGTCACATGCACCAGCGGGTCCTGGTACTCGATGCGGCCGTCGCTGCGGACGTATTGCTCGGGCTTGTCGATCTGCATCTCGCCGGCGCGCAGCTCGACGTCGCCCCGGGTGACGACCACGTTGCCCTTGACCGAGCCCTTGCCGTCGACGCCGACATCGACCGTATCGCTCGCGATCTCGATGGTGCCGGTGTCGGGCGCGGCGTGCGCGGGCGGCTGCTTCCCGGCGGTCGCAGTGGTGCTGGTGGCCGGCGCGGCCGCCGCCGCCGGCGGCGTCGGCTGCGTGGGGCAGGGCGGCTCGTCGGCCTGCGCCGCGCACAGGATGCCGCCGAGCAGGAGGACGGCGAGTGAGAATGGGCGCGCACGCAGCATGAAGAGCCGCATTATAATGATGCGCCGCCGAGAGAGCTGACACGCTACATGACCCGGAGCGACGCGCGCCTCGCGCTGATCGAGGATTGGTTGTCGCGCGAGCTGCGGCTGGCGCCGCAGCGCATCGAGCCGGCCTCGAGCGATGCCAGCTTCCGCCGTTACTTCCGCGTATTCGGCGCGCGCGGCACCTGGATCGTGATGGACGCCCCTCCCGAGAAGGAGGACGTACGGCCCTACCTCCAGGTGGGGCAGCTCCTCGAGTCGCTCGGGGTGCACGTCCCGCACGTGCACGAAGCCGACAGCGCGCGGGGACTGCTGCTGCTCGAGGACCTCGGCACCACTTTGTACCTCGACCGGCTCAGCGCCGGCGATGATCCGCAGCCGCTCTATGGCGACGCGCTCGCGGCGCTGGCGGCAATCCAGGTGCGCGGCGCTGCGGCGAGCCGGGAGCTCCCGCCCTACGACAGCGCGGCGCTCGGCCGCGAGCTCGCGCTGATGCCCGAGTGGTTCCTCGCCCGCCATCTCGGGCTCGAGGCGACGCCCGCCGAGGGCGAGCTCATCGCGCAGGCCTTCGCCTTCCTCATCCGCGAGGCGCTCGCACAGCCGGAGGTGTTCGTGCATCGCGACTACCACGCGCGCAACCTCATGGTGGTGCCCGGGCGTAATCCCGGGGTCATCGACTTCCAGGACGCGCTGCGCGGCCCCGTCGGCTACGACCTGGTCTCGCTGTTGAAAGACTGCTACATCGCCTGGCCGCGTGCGCGCGTCGTCGACTGGGTGAGCGGTTACCGCGCCCAGCTTGGTGCTGCGGGCGGCCTGGCCGGTGCCGGCGAGGCGCAGTTCCTGCGCTGGTTCGATCTCATCGGGGTGCAGCGGCACATCAAGGTGCTCGGCATCTTCTGCCGCCTCTGGTACCGGGACGGCAAGCGCGGCTATCTCGCCGATCTGCCGCGCGTGCTCGCCTACGTGCGCGAGACCTGCGCGCTGTACGCCGAACTGAGCCCCCTCGGGCGCCTGCTCGCCGAGCGCGTCGCGCCGGAGCTGCCGCGCGCCAATGCGCGCGTGGGCGCGGCGGGCGCATGAAGGCGATGCTGCTCGCGGCGGGGCGGGGCGAGCGCATGCGCCCGCTCACCGACTCGTTGCCGAAGCCGCTCGTGCCCGTGGCCGGTCGGCCGCTCATCGCCTGGCATCTCGCCGCGCTCGCCGCCGCCGGCTACCGCGAGGTGGTGGTCAACACCTCGTGGCTCGCCGAGGCGCTGCACTCAGCGCTCGGCGACGGCGCGAGTTTCGGCGCCCGGATCACCTGGAGCGACGAGGGTCCGGTGCCGCTCGAGACCGGCGGCGGCATCTTCCGCGCCGTACCGCTGCTCGGTCCCGGACCCTTCCTCGTGGTCAACGCGGACATCTGGACCGACATCGATTTCGCGCGCCTCGAGCTCGAGTCCGACGCGCACGCCCACCTGGTGCTGGTCGCCAACCCGCCGCACAACGTGCGCGGCGACTTCGGGCTCGACGGCGATCGCGTCGTGAGCCGCGACACCGATCGCTTCACTTATTCGGGGGTGGGCGTGTTTCGCCCGGAGTTCTTCCACGACTGCTCTGCCGGGCGCTTTCCGTTGCTGCCGCTCCTCGATCGCGCGATCGCCGCGCGCAAGCTGCGCGGCGAGCTGCACCGGGGTGCGTGGAGCGACGTCGGAACCGCCGAGCGCCTCGCGGCGCTGGACGCGCGTCTGCGTGCGATACAATGATCCTATGGCGCAGCTCAAAGGGATACCGGTCGTAACGGCCGACCCCGCCCCGCCCCGGAGCGGTGAGAAATACGTTACGAGCCAAGGGTTTACCGCCATCCGTGACGGCATCAAGGCGCGCGCGGACGCCCCCGGCCGCCCTGCGCGCCTGCCCCCGTGGCTGAAGGCGCGCGCTCCGTCGGGCGGGGGCTTCCAGGGCGTCAAGGCGGTGGTGCGCGAGCACCGGCTCGCCACCGTATGCGAGGAAGCCAAGTGCCCCAACATCGGTGAGTGCTGGAACGCCGGCACCGCGACGCTGATGCTGATGGGCGCGGTGTGCACGCGCGCCTGCCGGTTCTGCTCGGTCGACACCGGCAACCCGCGCGGCTGGCTCGACCCCGATGAGCCCGAAAACGCCGCGCGCACGGTCGAGCTCATGAAGCTCAAGTACGTCGTGCTCACCTCGGTCGACCGCGACGATCTCGCCGACGGCGGGGCGGCGCACTATGCCGCCTGCGTGCGCGCCATCCGCCACCGCAACCCCGGCACCGCGGTCGAGGCGCTGACGCCCGACTTCCAGGGGGTGCTCGCCGACGTCGCTACCGTGGTCGACTCGGGCATCGCGGTGTTCGCACAGAACATCGAGACGGTGCGGCGCCTGACCCACCCGGTGCGCGACCCCCGTGCCGGCTACGAGCAGACGCTCGCGGTGCTTGCCGCTGCCAAGCGTCACCGGCCGGAGGTCCTCACCAAGAGCAGCCTGATGCTCGGGCTCGGCGAGACGGATGCGGAGATCGCCGCGACGCTCGACGATCTGCGCGCCGCGCAGGTCGACATCCTGACGCTCGGGCAGTACCTGCGCCCGACGCTGAATCATCTGGCCGTAGAGCGCTTCGTGACCCCGGCGGAGTTCGACCGCTATCGCGGTGAGGCGCTGGCGCGCGGCTTCCTCGAGTGCGTGTCCGGGCCGCTGGTGCGCTCGAGCTATCGCGCCGAGCAGGCGCTCAACCGCAACAACGCCGGGCTCGACAACCGGAGCCTCGCGCCGTGAACGCGGCGGCGCTGGCGGTGGCGAGCGCGGCGGCGCCGGCGACGCTTGTCGCGGTACCGCCGCCCGTGATCCGCCACCTCGGCCGCCTCGAGTACGAGCCGACCTGGCGCGCCATGCAGCGCTTCACCGCCGACCGCGCTGCGGCGACGCCGGATGAGATCTGGTTTCTCGAGCACCCGCCGGTGTTCACGCTCGGTGCCAATGCGAGCCGCGCGCATCTCATCGCGCCGGGCGACATCCCGGTGGTGCAGATCGACCGCGGCGGCCAGGTGACCTATCACGGCCCGGGGCAGCTGGTGGTCTACCCGCTCATCGATTTGCAGCGCCTCGGCCTCGGGATCCGCGACTTCGTCGGCGCGCTCGAGCGCGCCGTGATCGACCTCGCCGGCGGTTTCGGCATCGATGCGCAGTGCCGCCGCGGCGCGCCGGGCGTGTATGTCGCCGGTGCGAAGCTTGCGAGTATCGGCGTGCGCGTCCGGCGCAAAGGCAGCTATCACGGACTCGCGCTCAACGTGGCGCTCGATCTCGAGCCGTTCGCGCGCATCAACCCCTGCGGCTACCAGGGGCTCACGATGACGCAGCTCGCAGCGCTCGGCGGCCCACGCACCGTGGCCGAATGCGCCGCGCTCCTCGAGCCGCAGCTGCTGCGCACGCTCGGGCTGCGCACGGCATAGCCGCGACGCCAGCCGCCGCTCACGCGGCTACCAGGGTGTCCCCGCGAGCTCGCGCTTGTAGCGTTGCAGCTGCTCGTACACCGCGCGCCAGCGCGGCCCGGGCTCACCAGTGCCTACCGGGCGGCCGTCGAGGCGGGTCACCGGCTGCACCTCGCGCGTCGCGGCCGATATCCAGATCTCCTCGGCCGCGCGCAGCTGGGCTTCGGTGACCGGGGCCGCGCGCCACGGCACGGCGGCGCGCGCCGCCATCTCCTCGACCACGCTGCGCGTGGTGCCGGGGAGGATCCGCCGCGAGTTGGGTGGCGTCAGCACTTCATGGCCGATCACGACGTGCACGGCGGAGGCCGAAGCCTCGGTCAGCTCGCCGTCGCGCAGCAGGATGGTCTCGGCGGCCCCGGCGTCGATCGACTCCTGGCGCAGCAGCACGTTGGCGAGCAGCGCCACCGACTTCACGTCGCAGCGTGCCCAGCGGGTGTCGGGGGCGGTGATGCAGGCGATGCCGTGCGCCAGCACTTCGGCGCCCGGCTGCGGGAGCGGTGCGCAGAAGGCGAATACGGTACGCGGGATGTCGGGGAGCGGCGCGTGCGTGCGGCCGTTCTGCGCGCCGCGGGTCACCTGCCAGTAGACGTAGCAGTCGCCGCCGCCGTTACGCTCGATCAGCGTGCCGAGGATCGCGCGCCACTCCTCGCGGCTGTGCGGATCATCCATGCGCAGCGCCGCGAGGCTGCGCGTCAGCCGCTCGGCGTGCGCGCCGAAGCGGAACGGACGGCCGCCGTACACGGGCATGACCTCGTACACGCCGTCGGCGTAGAGGAAGCCGCGATCGAGCGGTGAGATGCGCGCCTCGGCGAGCGGCAGCACGGCGCCGTTGAGATAACAGAGCGGGAGTGGCTCGGCCATGTCGGATCTTTCAGCGCGCGGCGCGCGTCACTTCTTGCGCAGCCACAGCGCGATGCCGTCCACCATGCGTGTCCACAGGCCCCCCTGCGGCACCGCCGCGAGCGCCACCAGCGGCGCACTCGAGAGCACCGTGCCGGCGCCGTCGGTGACCGTGAGCGAGCCGACCTTCTCGCCGGCGGCGAGCGGCGCGATGAGCGGCTCGTGATCGAGCCGCGCCGCCGTCTCGACCGCACCAGCCTGGCCGCGCGGCACGAGCGCGTACACGTCGGCGGATACGCCGACGGCGGCGAACTCGCCCGCCGACTTATAGACGCGGGGCTTGAGCACCGTGGTGCCCGCGGCTTTGACGCGGATCGACTCGAAGAAGGTATAGCCGTAGTTGAGGAGCGCCGTGCTCGCCTCCTCGCGTGCGCGCTCGTTCGGGGCGCCCATGACCACCGACACGAGGCGCATGCCGTCACGCTTGGCGGAGCTCACCAGGCAGAAGCCGGCGGCGTCGGTGTGCCCGGTCTTGAGCCCGTCGACCGAGGGGTCCTTGCCGAGCAGCGTGTTGCGGTTGCCCTGGCGGATGTTGTTCCACATGAACTCGCGCAGGCTGAACAGTCCGTAGTACTGCGGGAACTGGCGGATCAGCGCGCTCGCGAGCGTCGCCATGTCGCGCGGCGTCGTGTAGTGATCGGGGGCCGGCAGTCCGTCGCTGTTGACGAAGTGGCTGCCCTGCATGCCGAGGCGCCGCGCGTACTCGTTCATCATCTGCGCGAACGCGTCCTCGGTACCACCGAGCTTCTCGGCGAGGGCGACGGTCGCATCGTTCCCCGACTGCACGATCATGCCCTTGATGAGGATGTCGACCGGGATCTGGGTGCCGACCTGTACGAAGGTGCGCGAGCCCTCCGCCTTCCACGCGTGCTTGCTGATGGTGACTTGGTCGCTGAGCTTCAGCCGCCCGTCGGCGAGCGCCTGAAACACCACGTAGGCGGTCATGAGCTTGGTGAGGCTCGCCGGCTCCTCGCGGTCGTCGGCGTGCTGCTGCGCGAGGATGCGGCCGCTGAAGTGATCGACGAGCACCCAGGCGCGGGCCCTGACCTGGGGTGGCGCCGGCACGGGCGCGGCCGCGGCCAGGCTCAGTCGAGGCGCGGTGGCGGCGCCGAGGATGAGCGCGGCGCAGGCGAGGGCGGGACGGAGGCGAATCACCGTGAGCAATCCTCAGGTCTCGAGAGAAACCTCCGAAGTCTAGCCCAAGTGAGGGCTCAGTCGGTGACGAGGCGCGGGTCCGCGATACCGAGCCCGGCGAGCCGCGAGGCGAGTGCGTCGAATTCGGCGACGCTCCCCACCGGGCCGACGCGCACGCGGTAGAGCTGTGCCTTGCCCTCGGACGGCGGCAGGAGAAAAGCGCTCGCCAGTCCCGCGGCGTGCAGCCGCGCGAGCTGCCGCCCGGCGTTGGCCGGGTCGCCGAAGGCTCCGGTCTGCACGTAGAGGAGCGGCAGTGCGGGCGCTCCGGGTGGCGGTGTGGCGGACGGCGGCGCGGCAGATGGCGGCGGCGCCGTCGCCGGCTCGAACGTCTGCACGGGCGCCGCGGCGGGTGTCGGACTCAAGTCGGCGCTGCCGCCGCCCGGCTCGAGCGCACGCACTTCCACCATCGCGGTGCCATCGCGCAGCATGTCGAGCTTCGCCGCCGCGGTGTAGGACAGATCGATGATGCGGTTGGCGACGAAGGGGCCGCGGTCGTTGATGCGCACCACGACGCTCCTGCCGTTGGCGAGGTTGGTGACGCGCGCGTAGGTCGGCAGCGGCAGCGTCTTGTGCGCCGCCGTCATGCCGTACATGTTGTAGGCCTCGCCGCTGGAGGTGTTGCCGCCGTGGAAGGTCGGCCCGTACCACGAGGCCACGCCGCGCTCGAGGTAGCCGTCGGCGGTGGCCAGTACGAAATAGCGGTGGCCGAGCGCGTCGTAGAAGGGCGGATTGCCGTGCGCGCTGCGCGCCTCGGGGCGCGGCACCGCGTCCGGGATGCGGGCGATCTCCGCGGCCGGTGGTGGCGGTGGTGGCACGGGCTGCGGTGGCAGCGGCCGGATGCGGTGCGCGTTGCTGGCGCAGGCCGCGAGCAACACGGCGGCGAGCAGCGCGCCGCCCGCGCGCGCGGCGCGCAGCCCGCCGCGCACGTCCTTCACGGCGGCGTTCCGTGCACGCGCGCGGCGAGCGTCCTGGCCAGGTCGTGCACGGCCATGGCGTAGCGGGCGCTGACGTTGTAGCGGGTGATCACGTAGAAGTTGTGGAAGCCGACGCGGTAGGCCGGACCGTCGCGCTGCTCCGCCGCGATCAGCATCGCCGGCGTGTCGGCAGGCAAGTCGAGGCCGATTTTTACGCCGTGCGCGGCGAGCGCGCCGACGGTCTCGTTGAGCTCGAGGTTGTGCGGCTCGATCTGCTGTAAACCCGGATCCGGGTCGAGCGTCGTCTCGGCGAGCACCGGGCCGCCGGCCGCCCAGCCGTGCTCGTGCAGGTAGTTGGCGACGCTCGCGAGGATGTCGTCCCAGTCGCCCCACAGGTCGCGCTTCTTGTCGGTGTCGGCGTCCACCGCGTAGCGGCGGTACACCGAGGGCATGAACTGCGGTACGCCCATGGCGCCGGCGTAAGAGCCGGTGGTGGTGAGCGGATCGAGCCGGTTCTCGCGCGTCAGCAGCAGGTACTGCTCGAGCTCGCCGCGGAAGTAGCTGCCACGCTGCGGGTAGTCGAACGCCAGCGTGCTCAGCACGTCGAGCACACGGTAGTGACCGGTCGAGCGGCCGTAGAAGGTCTCGACGCCGATGATCGCGACCAGGTATTCCGGCGGCACCTGGTATTGCGCGGCGATGCGCTCGAGTGCGAGCTGGTGGTCGAGCCAGAACTGCACACCGCGGTCGATGCGCTCAGGGGTCAGCAGCCGCTCGCGGTACTCCCACCACGGGGCGACGCGCTCGAGCGGCCGGTTCATGGCCTCGATGATCTTCGGCTGCGGCTGCGCCTTGGCGAGCAGCCTCACCACCGCCCTGCGGCTGAAGTGGTCGTGACTCACGACCTCGGCGATCCACCGCGCGATCTCCGGCCGGTGCACGTCGAAGGGCGCGGCGATCGGCTCGGCAGGCGCGGGCGCGGGCGCAGCTGCTGCGGGAGCAGGTGCAGGTGCTGATGCGGGTGCAGCAGCGGGAGCAGGCTGCAGGTGCAGGTGCTGCAGGTGCAGGTGCTGCAGGTGCCGGTTCTGCAGATGCCGCAGCTGCAGCTGCGGGCGGGGTGGACGGCGTCGCGGTGTTCGCCACGGTGTTCGCCGCGGCGGGCGCAGCAGGCGGCGGCACCGCCGCGGGCTGTGCTGCTGCGAGCGGCGCGCAGGCGAGCGCGGCGACCAGGATGTGGCGGCGGCTATTCAATGACGAGCTAGGAACCGACGAGCTTCCGCCGTGAATACAGCGCCATGAGAATACCGAAGCCGGCGAGGAGCGTCACGACCGAACTGCCGCCGTAGCTGACGAGCGGCAGCGGCACGCCGACCACCGGCAGCAGTCCCGTGACCATGCCGGCGTTGATCAGCACATAGACGAAGAACGTGAGGGCGATGCTGCCGGCGAGCAGCCGCGCGAACGTGTCCTGTGTCTGCGTGGCGAGATAAATGGAGCGCGCCACCACGAAGAGATAGAGCAGCAGCAGCAGGAGGAGTCCGAGCAGCCCGAACTCCTCGCCCACGACCGCGAACACGAAGTCGGTCGAGCGCTCGGGCAGGAACTCGAGCTGCGCCTGGCTGCCGTTCATCCAGCCCTTGCCGAACACGCCGCCCGAGCCGATCGCGATCTGCGACTGGATGATGTGATAGCCGGCGCCGAGCGGATCGGTCTGCGGATTGAGGAAGGTCAGCACGCGCTTGCGCTGGTAGTCGTGCATGAAGCTCCAGCCGAACCATGCCGCAGCCACGGCGAGCGCGAGCAGCGCCACCATGACGCGCACGCGCAGCCCCGCGAGCACGATCACCAGCGCGCCGGCGACCGCGATCAGCGCCGCGGTGCCGAGATCGGGCTCGACCGCCACGAGTCCCACCGGCAGGAGGATCAGCCCCGCCATCGCGACCAGCGATACGAAGCTCGGCGGCACGGGCCGCTCGTGCAGGTACCAGGCGCAGGTCATCGGCACCGCGAGCTTCATGAGCTCGGAGGGCTGGAAGCGGAATGCGCCGAGCTTGAGCCAGCGCGTGGCACCAAGCCCGGTGTGCCCGGCGACGGCCACCACCAGCAGCAGCACAATGCCGGTGACGTACAGCCACGGCGTCATGCGGCGCAGGAAGTTGGGATTGACGCGTGCCAGCAGCAGCATCGCGACCGTGCCGAGCATGAGGCGCAGGACGGTGCGCACCACGGTGCCGGTGTCCTGGCCCGAAGCGCTGTAGAGCACGACCAGCCCGAAGGCCGCGATCAACCCTAAGCCCACCACCAGCGGTCCGTCGACCTTGAGGGCGAACAGCACCTGCGCCGCACCGGTGAGCGTGCGGCGGGTGCGCGAGCCGTAGGGGAGTTCCTCGTAGATCATGACTGGCCGCCGCCGGCCGGGCGGGCACTCGCGGTGGTGGTGCGGGTCGTGGCGGGCGCGCCGGCAGGCGTCGGCGTCTGAGGGGCTGCACCCGGCGCGGCAGCGGGCGGCGCGGGCTTGAGCTTGCCTTCACTGTCGAGGAGATAAGCGTCCATGAGCTTGCGCGCGACAGGCGCTGCGTTGCTCGCGCCAAAGCCGGCGTTCTCGACCAGCACCGCGACCGCGATGCGCGGCGCCTCCACCGGCGCGAAGGCGACGAACCAGGCGTGATCGCGCAGCCGCTCCGGAACCGTTTTGGCGTTGTACTTGGCGTTCTGCGCGACCGTATACACCTGGGCGGTGCCGGTCTTGCCGGCGGCCTCGTAGCCCGCGCCCCGGAAGGCGATCGCGCCGGTGCCGCAATAACGGGCGCAATGCGTGGTGCCGACCATCGCATCGAGCACCACCGTCCAATCGGCTTCCGACACGCCTCTCACCGGGGCACCCTCGATGGCGGCGATCCAGGTGGTGTGGCCGGCCGCATCGCGCACGCCCTTCACCACGCGCGGGCGGAAGCTGCGGCCGCGCTCGGCGAGCATGCCCGTGATGTGCGCGAGCTGCAGCGGCGTCACCAGCAGGTAGCCCTGCCCGATGCCTAAGTTGACGGTCTCGCCCGGGAACCAGATCTGGTCCTCGGGCCGCTTGAAGCTCCTGCGCTTCCAGTCCGGCGTCGGCAAAAGGCCGGCCTTCTCGCCGCCGATGTCGATGCCGGTGGCCTGGCCGTAGCCGAACGGCTCGAGGAAGCTCGCGATGCGATCGATGCCGAGCGTCGAGGCGAGTCGGTAGAAGAACACGTCCGAGGAGCGCGCGATCGCCTCCGGGAGGTCCAGCCAGCCGCGCGGCTCGTCCTTGTCCGCGCGCCACACGTGGCGGCTCCCCGGCAGGAAGAACTCGCCGTTGCAGAACACCTTGGTGTCCGCCGCGATCGTGCGGTCGGTGAGCGCCGCCAGCCCCAGCACCGGCTTGATGGTCGAGCCGGACGGGTAGGTGCCGCGCAACGCGCGATTGAACAGCGGCCGGTCCTCGTCGTTGGCGAGCGTGTTGTACTCGCCGGGCGTGATGCCGCGCGCGAACAGATTGGGGTCGAAGCCCGGCAGGCTCACCAGCGCCAGCACGTCACCGTTGGCCGGATCGAGGGCCACGACCGCGCCGCGATGCCCGGCGAGCGCCGTTTCCGCGACCCGCTGCAGCTTCAAGTCGATCGACAGCAGCAGGTCCTCACCCGCGGACGGCGCGCGTGTGCGCAGGTTCGGCACGAACGCGCCCTGGCGCTCGACCGAGCGGCCCTGCGCGTTCACCAGCACCTCGCGGAAGCCGTTCTTGCCGTGCAGCTGGTCCTCGTAAGTGCTCTCGACGCCGAGCTTGCCGATGAGCGCAGTGCCGGCGTAAGTGGCGCGATCGATGTGCTTCAGGTCCTCTTCGCTGATCGCACCGACGTAGCCGAGCGCATGCACGGCGAGCTCGCCGTTCGGATACCAGCGCGTCTGGCGCGTCTTGATGTCGACGCCGGGGAACTCGAAGCGCCGCACCGCGAAGCGGGCCACGTCCTCGTCCGACATGTGCAGGCGTATCGGCACACTGTCGAAGCTGCGACTCACGTTGATGGTGCGCCGTAACTCATCGACCTCTCCGGGCCGCAGCAGGCCGAGCGCGGCCAGGCGTCTGAGGGTCTCCCTGACATCGGGCACTTCCTCGGGCACCAGCTCGAGCTGATAGGCGGGCTGATTGGAGGCCACGATCTCGCCGTTGCGGTCGAGGATCAGGCCGCGCGCCGCCGGAATCGGCTCGGTGCGCACGCGGTTGCCCTGCGACAGGTCGGAGTAATACTCATGGCGCACCACCTGCAGCAGAACGAGGCGCGCGATGAGCCCGAGCATGAACAGCGCCATGAGCGCCCCGACCGTGAGCGCGCGCCGGTCGAACAGGCGCTGCTCGCGCCACTGATCCTTGATGCGTACCGCGGGCATGGCTTCAGTGCTCGCCGCGGCGCCTCAAGCGAGGCGGCCTTCGCTGTAGGAAAGCACGGCCGCCACCAGCGGCCACACCAGCGCGCCCGTCAGGCAGTGCAGCCAGCGCAGCGGACTCGTGACCGGGTGTCCGGTCCAGCCGTCGATCGCGAACAGCACGAACTCGTAGATGAGAAGTCCGAGGAATACCAGCAGCGATTGCTGGAAAGCGGGCTTGGAGCGGATGCGCTGGTGCTCGCGTCCCGCGATGTAGGCGATGATCGCCAGCGCGAGCGCGTGCTCGCCCAGCACCGGTCCCTGAAACACATCGAGCATCAGCCCGCAGGCGAAGCCGAGGCCGATGCCGCCGGCGCGCGGTGCGTTGATCGACCAGTAGAGCACCGTGAGCACGAGGAACGCCGGGCGCAGCACGTCGAGCCATACCGGCAGCGGCAGCACCGTGAACACGAGCGCAAACAGCGCCGTGAGCGCCATGCGAAAGCGCACCTGGGCGGCGGTCACGGCAGCGGCCTCGCGCGCGGCGGCACCGTCGGCGGCGGTTCGGTGGGCGCATCCTCAGGCGCCGCGGGGGGAGCGGCATCGCTGCCCGGCACAGTGCTGTCGGCGGGCGCGGGCGCGGGTGCGGGCGCAGTCGCGGGCGCGGTCGTGGGCGCGGTCGTGGGCACTGGCGCGGCGCTGTGGGTCGCGGGGGCCGCCGCCCGGGGCGTGGGCGTGGGCGAGGCGCAGGCGCCGGTGTGGGAGCGGTATGCGGGGGCGTGGTCTCCGCGCGGCCCGCCGCCGGGCGCGGCGGCACCGTCAGCGGCTGCATCGCGGGGTTGCCGCTCTTGACCTCGGCGGCATTGCTGGCGCTTGAGGCGGGTGCCGCCGGGTGTCCCTCGCGGAACCACACCAGCATGACCTCGGTCTCGCTGTCGATGTGCGAAAGCGCGGCGGCGCGCACCTGCGCGAGCGGCTGGATCGCGTCGCGATGCACTTCGCTGACGCGCGCCACGGGGTAGCCCTCGGGGAACACGCCGCCCAGGCCCGAAGTCACCAGCAGGTCGCCGTTCTTGACGTCGGCGTTGGCCGGCAGATAGGGCAGCGCGAGCGAGCTCGCGTCGCCGCCGCCGACCGCGATGGTGCGCAGCCCCGTGCGCTCGACGCGCACCGGCACGGCGTGCTCGGGATCGGTGATCAGGATGACCTCGGCGCTCCACGGGCCCACGTGGGTCGTCTGACCGATGAGCCCGCGATCGTCGAGCACCGCCTGGCCCTTGAAGACCCCATTGGTCGCGCCGCGGTCGATGAGCAGACGCTGGCGCAGGCTGCTTTGCTGGATGTTGATGATCTCCGCCGGCAGCCAGCGCTCGGCGACCGGCGGCAGCGCCTCACGCAGCCCGCGCAGCTCGCCGTTTTCGTGCGCCAGCGCGTCGTAGCGCATCGCCAGCAACTCCAGATCGCGCTGCTGCTGGCGCAGCCGCGCGTTCTCGGCGCGCAGCGCCTCGCGGGTCTCGAAACTCTCCCTGAGCCAGCGCCAGGCGCTCGGCGGCGAGTTGACCGCGAGCTGGATCGGGTAGGCCGAGGCCTGCAGTGCGTAGCGCACCCGCTCGAGGTAATGGGCGCGCTGGTCGAGATACATGATCACGACCGACAGCACACCGTAGACCGTGAAGCGAAAGCCGGGAGAGCCGCCCCGCCCCTGCAGCGGTCTGCCGGCTGCTGTCCCGAATGCCGCCACTGGGGGTTTGTGCGCTCCCTGGCGCTACTCGAGGCCGAAGTGCCCCGGACCGAGCTCATCCATCAGCTCGAGAATGCGGCCGCCACCGCGCGCCACGCAGGTGAGCGGATCGTCCGCCACCACGACCGGGAGTCCGGTCTCCTCGGTGAGGAGCTTGTCGATGTCGCGCAGCAGCGCGCCGCCGCCGGTCAGCACGATGCCGCGCTCGGCGACGTCGGCGCCGAGCTCTGGAGGAGTCTGCTCGAGCGCCTGTTTGACGGCGCTCACGATCGCCTGCAGCGGTTCCTGCAGCGCTTCGAGGATCTCGTTGCTGTTCAGTGTGAAGCTGCGCGGCACGCCCTCGGAGAGATTGCGCCCCTTGACCGAGAGCTCGCGCACCTGCTGCCCGGGATAGGCCGAGCCGATCTCGATCTTGATGCGCTCGGCGGTCGCCTCGCCGATGAGGATGCCGTAGTTGCGGCGCACGTAGTTCATGATCGCCTCGTCGAAGCGATCGCCGCCGATGCGCGCCGAGTTGGCGTACACGACGCCATTGAGCGACAGCACCGCGACCTCGGAAGTTCCGCCGCCGACGTCGAGCACCATCGAGCCGCGTGCCTCGTGCACCGGCAGCCCCGCGCCGACCGCCGCCGCCATCGGCTCACTCACGATCGCCACGTTGCGCGCGCCCGCGCCTTCGGCCGACTCGCGGATCGCGCGGCGCTCGACCTGCGTCGAGCCGAACGGCACGCACACCAGCACGCGCGGCGAGGGCTTGATCATGCGCTGGCCGTGCACCTTGTTGATGAAGTACTGCAGCATCTTCTCGGTGTAGGTGAAGTCGGCGATCACGCCGTCCTTCATGGGACGCACCGCGGTGATGTGACCCGGCGTGCGCCCGAGCATGCCCTTCGCCTCGGTGCCGACCGCGACGATCACCTTGCCGCCGCGCCCTGGCTCATCCTGTACCGCGACGACGGACGGCTCGTTCAGCACGATGCCCTTGTCACGCACATAAATGAGCGTGTTGGCCGTACCCAGGTCGATCGAGAGATCGCTGGAGAAATATCCGCGCAGGCGTTTGAGCATGAAGCGACCGGAAGTGGGGGAAGACCCCGAAAGTGGCCGGTAATCTAGCAACCGACAGGACATTCAGCAAGGCAACATGTATGATTTTCCGCTCATTTTTCGCTTCCCGCAGCCGCACACGAGCCGCACTCCCATGGCACTCACTCGCGAGCAGATCGAGAGCATCGCCGCCCTGGCGCGCCTGGAGCTCACGGCTGCCGAGCTTGCGGTCCACCAGACGAGCCTCTCGAGCATTCTCGAGTTCGTCGGCGCCCTGGAGCGGGTCGATACCGCGAACGTGACGCCCATGGCCCACCCGCTGCCGGGGCTGTCGCAGCGGCTGCGGCCGGACGAGGTCACCGAGAGCGACCATCACGCCGAGTACCAGCGCAACGCCCCGCAGACCGCCGCCGGGCTCTACCTCGTGCCCAAGGTGATCGAGTGAGCGGCAAATGAGTGAACTGCATCACATGGGGCTCACCGAGCTCGCCGCGGGACTGCGCGCCAGACGCTTCTCCAGCGTCGAGCTGGCCGAGGCGTTCCTCAGGCGCATCGAGGCGAGCCAGGCGACGCTCAATGCCTTCATCTCGGTGACGCGTGAGCGGGCGCTCGCCGATGCCGCGGCGGCCGACCGGGCGCTCACCCGCGGTACCGGCGGGGCGCTCACCGGGGTGCCGATCGCGCACAAGGACCTGTTCTGCACGCAGGGGGTCCGCACCACCTGCGGCTCGCGCATGCTCGGAAACTTCGTCTCGCCCTACGACGCCACCGTGGTCGCGAAGTTGAAGGGCGCGGGCGCGGTCATGCTCGGCAAGACCAACATGGACGAGTTCGCGATGGGCTCCTCCAACGAGACGAGCTTCTACGGTCCGGTGCGCAATCCCTGGGATCAGCGCCTGGTCCCCGGTGGCTCCTCGGGCGGCTCGGCGGCGGCGGTTGCCGCGCGGCTCGTGCCGGGGGCGACGGCGACCGACACCGGCGGCTCGATCCGCCAGCCCGCGGCGCTGTGCGGCATCACGGGCCTGAAGCCCACCTATGGGCGCGTGTCCCGTTACGGCATGGTGGCGTTCGCCTCGAGCCTCGATCAGGGCGGCACGCTCACGGCGAGCGCGGCCGATGCCGCGCTCATGTTGCGCGAGATGGCGGGCTTCGACCCGCACGACTCCACCAGCGTCGAGCGCGAGGTACCGGACTACGTCGCCGCGCTCGCAGCGCCCTTGAAGGGGTTGAAGATCGGGCTGCTGCGCGAGTTCTTCGACAAGGGGCTCGATCCGGCCAACGAGCAGCGTGTCCGCGAGGCGCTCAAAGTTTTCGAGAGCCTCGGCGCGCGACTCACCGAGGTGAGCCTGCCGAATCTGCCGCTTTCGGTGCCCGTGTACTACGTCGTGGCGCCGGCCGAGTGCTCCTCGAACCTCGCGCGCTTCGACGGCGTGCGCTACGGGCACCGCTGCGAGAATCCGCGCGATCTCATGGACCTGTACCGCCGCTCGCGCGGCGAGGGCTTCGGCGCCGAGGTCAAGCGGCGCATCATGACCGGCACCTACGTGCTGTCGGCCGGCTACTACGATGCGTACTACCTCAAGGCACAGCGCGTGCGGCAGCTGATCAGCGCCGACTTCACGCGTGCCTTCGGCAGCGTCGACGTCGTCATGGGGCCGACCACCCCGACGGCCGCCTTCGCGATCGGGGCCAAGACCGAAGACCCCATCACCATGTATCTGAACGACATCTACACCATCGGCGCGAACCTCGCCGGGCTTCCCGGGGTGTCGGTGCCGTGCGGCTTCGTGGGGGACCTCCCGGTGGGACTGCAGATCGTCGGCCCGCACTTCTCCGAGGCGCGGCTGCTGAACGCCGCGCACGCCTTCCAGGGCGCCACCGACTGGCATACACGCATCCCGCGGGGCTTCGCATGAGCGCGTGGGAGACCGTCATCGGGCTCGAGATCCACGCGCAGCTCGCGACGCGCTCGAAGATCTTCTCGGGCTCCGCCACCGCCTACGGCGCGCCCCCCAACGCGCAGGCCAACCTCGTCGATCTCGGCTATCCCGGCGTGCTGCCGGTGCTGAACGCCGCGGCGGTGCGCATGGCGGTGAAGCTCGGACTCGCGATCAACGCGACGATTGCGCCGACCTCGATATTCGCGCGCAAGAACTACTTCTACCCCGACCTGCCGAAGGGCTACCAGATCAGCCAGTACGAGCTGCCGATCGTTGCCAAAGGCACGCTCGACATCGTGCTCGAGGACGGGACCGTCAAGCGGGTCGGCATCACGCGCGCGCACCTCGAGGAGGATGCCGGCAAGTCGCTGCACGAGGGGCTGCCGGGGGTGACCGGTGTCGATCTCAACCGCGCCGGTACGCCGCTGGTCGAGATCGTCTCCGAGCCCGAGCTGCGCTCGGCCCGGGAAGCGGTCGCCTACATGAAGAAGGTGCACACGCTGGTGCGCTACCTCGAGATCTGCGACGGCAACATGCAGGAGGGCTCGTTCCGCTGCGACGCCAACGTCTCGGTACGCAGGACCGGAGCTACGAAGTTCGGCACGCGCGCCGAGATCAAGAATCTCAACTCGTTCCGCTTCGTGGAGCGCGCCATCAACTACGAGGTCGCGCGGCAGATCGAGCTCCTCGAGGGCGGCGGTGCGGTGGTGCAGGAGACGCGCCTCTACGATCCCGACAAGGGCGAGACGCGCTCCATGCGCTCCAAGGAAGAAGCCAACGATTACCGCTACTTCCCCGACCCGGACCTGCTGCCGGTAGTGCTCGACGCCGCGTTCATCGAGTCCGTGCGCGCCACGCTCCCCGAGCTCCCCGACCACAAGGCGGCGCGCTTCGCCTCGCAGTACGGCCTCTCGGCGTACGACGCCGGAGTGCTCACCGCCAGCCGCGAGCTCGCCGACTACTACGAGGCGGTGGCGGGCGCGGTGCCCGCGGACGCCAAGCTCGCCGCCAACTGGGTCATGGGCGAGCTGGCGGCCGCATTGAATAAGGAGAGCCTCGAGATCGGTGCGAGCCGCATCACGGCCGCACGGCTTGCAGGACTCCTCGGGCGCATCGCCGACCAGACCATCTCCGGCAAGCTCGCGAAGGAGGTCTTCGAGGCCATGTGGTCGGGCGGCGCGGAGGCGGACGCGGTGATCGCCGAGCGGGGCTTGCGCCAGATCACCGACAGCGCCGCCATCGAGCGCGTGATCGAGGAGGTCATGGTGAAGAATCCGGGCCAGCTGGCCGAGTACCGCGCGGGCAAGGACAAGCTGTTCGGCTTCTTCGTGGGACAGGTGATGAAGGCGACCGGCGGCAAGGCGAATCCGGCGCAGCTCAACGAGCTGCTGCGCAAGAAGCTCAGCGGCTGACCGGTGCCTCGGCGGCCGCGGGCTCGGCCGCGGCTTCGGCGGACAGCGCGGCTTCAGCTGCGGGAGCAGCCTCGTCCTCCGCTGCGGCGCTCTCGGACGGCGCGCTGCTCGCGAAACCGCCATGGCGGCGCTGGATCTCGACCGTGCCCTGCAGCGCGAGCGCAAAGCCCCCGGGGACGATCTCGATGCTCTTGGACCAGTTGCGCGGCAGCGGCACGCGGGTCTTCCAGCAGTAATGAATCACCGCCGCCGCGATGGCCGCCAGCGGGTAGCGGCGCGCGTCGGGCGAGATCGCATCCGGCTGCAGCACCTCGAGGATCAGCCCCGGGTTCTCGCCCTCCTCGATGCGCGCGTCCGCGATGCTCGCCGTCGCGAGGCGTCCACCGCGCTCGCGGTCGAGCTCGAGTACGGCATCGACTACCGTCTCGAGTGGCAGAACGAGCCGCCGGGTCTCATAAATCAGTACCTTAGGCACGTTTGGGACGATGCCACGGGCGCGCGCGTGACCGATGTGATGCGGCTCACGGGGGACGCAAAAGAACCATCGCGCGAGCGCGCGGGGCGCGCCTCGCCGATGGTTTGCCGCGGTTGAGTTGCGCTTCCGGCGGCCTCATTCTGCGCGCATGACGCAGGGCGCAAACGCCGGCACCGATACGGTACGGCGCTTCATCTTCGAGAGACAGCCGGTGCGCGGGCATTGGGTGCGCCTCGGCGCGGCCTGGACCGCGCTGCGCGCTCACGCCCGTTATCCCGCGGCGGTCGAGGCGCTGCTCGGCGAGGCGGTGGCCGCGGCGGTGCTGCTCGCGGCGAGTCTCAAGTTCCAGGGCACCCTCACGTTCCAGCTCCAGGGGGACGGGGCGGTGCGGCTGCTGGTCGCCCAATGCACCCACGACTTCAGGCTCCGGGCGCTGGCGCGGTTCGAGGAGGCGGCGGTGGAGGCCATCCCGCGTAGCGCCGCGCCGGCGGCGGTGTTTCGCGAGCTCGTCGGCACGGGCGGGCGCCTGACGGTGACCATCGAGGCGGACGAGAAGGGCTCCCGCTATCAGGGCGTCGTGCCGCTCGAGGGCCACTCGCTCGCCGAATCGCTGGAGGCGTATTTCGCCAGCTCGGAACAGCTGCCGACCCGCGTACTGCTGGCGGCGGATGCGGCCCACGGGGCGGGCCTCCTGGTACAAAAGCTCCCCGCTCCCGATGACGAGGAGTCGAACGCGTCCTGGGTGGACGCGCAGCGCGGCATCGCGCGTCTCGAGCCCGCCGAGCTCCTCAACAGCCCGGCCGAGGATCTCCTCAAGCGCGGCTTCCCGGAGCAGGATCTGCGGCTCTTCCGCGGCGCCGCGGTGCGCTTCGAGTGTCGCTGTGGCGAGGGGCGGGTGGCGACGCTGCTGCGGGCACTGGGGGAGGAGGAAGTGCGCGACGTACTCAAGGAGCAGGGCTCGGTGACGGTGATTTGCGAGTTCTGCCAGCGCCCGTATCGCTTCGAGACGCCCGACGTGGATGCGCTTTTCACGGCCGGAGAGTCGGCACCAGGGCCAGGCGAGATCCACTAGGCCCGTATTCCCCACCTATTGTCTCATTAGAAAGATAATATCCCGGCGCGCGTCCGGCCCCGATGCGCGCGTGGCGACCCGAGCCCGATGCCTGCTGATTTCCCGGCAAGGCTCGTCGGTGATATTTAAAGACATGTACAATTATTGAATGGAAACGACACTGCCTTCCCAGATGGTGGTCTGGCTGAAGGCCGCCGGCGAGCCGAGCCGCCTGCGGCTGCTGGCGCTGTGCGGGGAGGGGGCACTGACGGTTTCAGATCTCGCCCAGGCCATGCGGCAGAGCGAGCCGCGGGTGTCGCGGCATCTGAAGATCCTGTGCGAAGCGGGATTGCTGGCGCGCACCCGGGAGGGCCAATGGGTGCGCTACGGGCTGTGTGCGGATGCGGGTGCGGTGAGCTTCGTGCGGGGACTGCTGCTGCAGGTCGATCGCCGCCACCCGCTGCTGGTGCGTGATCGCGCGGCGGCGCGCGCGGCGCAGGCGCTCGAGCCGCAGGGCAGTCCTGACCTGTCGCAGCCGCGCCTCGAGCGCGCGTTGCGCGCGTTCGTCGAGTCGAGCGGCTTCGCCGAACAGCCGGCGAGCGTGCTTCTGGTGGGTGCCGCGCATCTGGAGCTCCTCGCCCGCGCACGGGTCTCCACCGTCCTTGCGCCCTCGCGCCGTGCCGCCCAGGCCGTGCGCTCGTTCGCGGAGGCGCGCGGCCTCGACTGCCGGGTGCTGGCGGCGGCGCGCCCGGGGGAGTTCGGCGAGCAGGACTTCGCGCGCGCCGGCGGGCCGTTCGATGCGGTGCTGTGCAGCGCGCCGGGAGGGAGCGAAGAGCTCCTCGGCCGTTTGCTCGCGCAGCTCGCTCCCCGCGTCGCGCCAGGCGGGCGCCTGTGGATCTTCCAGCGCTACGAGTCGCTCGAAAACGCGCACGCGCGCATCGTCGAGCACCCGCTGGCGCGCCTGCGGCGGCTGCTCGGGGAAGCGCGGCTGTCGTGCGAGCGCTTGAGCCCCATCGAAGCCGACGGCGAGCACCTGTTGGCGGCGGCGGCACGACCCGCCGGGGCTGCCGAGACCGCGCCGGAGGCGACGCCGCGCGCGGAGAGCGGCCGGTGAGCGCCGCCGCCGAAATCCGCGTCTCGTTCGAGTTCTTCCCGCCGGGCGATGCGGCGATGGCGGCGACCTTGTGGCGCTCGCTCGAGCGCCTCGCGCCGCTCGCCCCGGCCTTCGTCTCGGTGACCTACGGTGCGGATGGCTCGACGCGCGAGCGCACGCACGAGCTGGTGACCCGCATCCAGCGCGAGACGCCGCTCACGGGTGCTCCGCACCTCACCTGCATCGGCGCGCCGCGCGAGGAGATTCTCGCCGTCGCACGCGGCTACTGGGCGCAAGGGATCCGCCACCTGGTGGCTTTGCGCGGCGACCCGCCGGGCGGCGAGGGCCGCCACGTGCCGCACACCGGGGGCTTCGCCTATGCCGCCGATCTGGTCGCGGCACTGAAGGCGGTGGCGCCGTTCGACATCTCGGTCGCCGCCTACCCCGAGACGCACCCCGAGGCGCGCTCCGCGGACGACGACCTCATCAATCTGAAGCGCAAGCTCGATGCCGGTGCGAGCCGCGCCATCACCCAGTTCTTCTTCGAGACGGAAATCTTCCTGCGCTTTCGTGACCGCTGCGCGGCTGCCGGCATCAGCGCGCCCGTCGTTCCGGGCATTTTGCCCATCACGCGCTTTCCGCAGGTGCTGCGCTTCGCCAGCCGCTGCGGCACGAGCGTGCCCGCCTGGCTGCACGAGCGTTTCGCGGGCCTCGAGGCCGACGAGGAGACCCGCCGGCTGCTCGCCGCCGGCGTCGCGATCGAGCAGGTCGAGGCACTCGTGCGCCACGGTGTGCGCGAGTTCCACTTCTATACGCTGAACCGCGCCGAGCTGACCTACGCGATCTGCCATGCGCTGGGGCTGCGGCCCGGGACGCGCAGCGCCGCACCGCCGCAGGCGCCCCGCGGGGTGAGCGCGTGAGCGGCTGCGCCCACGCCGGGCACCCGGCGGCACCGCGGGCCGACCGGGAGGTGAAGCCCGCGGGCGGCGCCACGCCGGGCGCCGCCGTACCGTTCGCGGTCGAGCCGCTCGATGAGACCGAGCGGCGCACGCGCGTCGAGCGCCTCAGGGGGCTGCTCGGTGAGCGCATCGTGCTGCTCGACGGCGCCATGGGCACGATGATCCAGCAGCACCGGCTGGATGAGCGCGGCTTTCGCGGCGAGCGCTTCGCGCAGCACGGCCGCGACCTGCGCGGCAACAACGACATCCTCACGCTGACGCGCCCCGACATCGTCGCCGGCATCCACCGCGCCTATCTCGCCGCCGGCGCCGACATCATCGAGACCAACACCTTCAACTCGAATTCGGTGTCGCAGGCCGACTACGGCACGGCGGCGCTGGTTCCCGAGCTCAACTACCGCGCCGCGCGGCTGGCGCGCGCCGCGGCGGACGAGTTCGCGCGCGAGTCCGGTACGCCGCGCTTCGTCGCCGGGGCGCTCGGCCCGACGACGCGCATGGCCTCGCTCTCCCCCGACGTCAACGACCCGGGCTACCGCAGCGTGAGCTTCGATGAGCTCACCGTCGGCTACGCCCAGGCGGCCCGGGCGCTGCTGCTCGGCGGCGTCGACCTGCTGCTGATCGAGACGGTGATCGACACCTTGAACGCCAAGGCGGCGATCCATGCAGTGCTCACCCTGTTCGAGGAGACCGGCGTGCGCGTGCCGCTCGCGGTGTCGGGCACCATCACGGATGCCTCGGGGCGCATCCTCTCCGGTCAGACCACGGAAGCCTTCTGGAACTCGATCCGGCACGCCGAGCCGCTGTTCGTCGGACTCAACTGCGCGCTCGGCGGCGCGCAGCTGCGCCCCTATATCGAGGAGCTCGCGCGCGTCGCCGACACCTGCGTGTGCGCCTATCCGAACGCCGGGCTCCCCAACGCCTTCGGCGAGTACGACGAGGCCCCGCGAGAGACCGCGGATATCCTGCGCGAGTACGCCGAGTCGGGGCTGGTCAACATCGTCGGCGGCTGCTGCGGTACCACCCCGGAGCACATCCGCTTGCTGCGCGAGGCGGTCGCCGGGCGCGCGCCGCGCCGCATCGCCTTGCTGCCGGTGAAGTGCCGGCTCGCGGGTCTCGAGCCGCTCAACATCGACGACGAGAGTCTGTTCGTGAACGTCGGCGAGCGCACCAACGTCACCGGCTCGGCGAAGTTCCGCAAGCTCATCGAGGCGGGCGACTACGGTGCGGCGCTCGAGGTCGCGCGCCAGCAGGTCACCAGCGGCGCGCAGGTGATCGACGTCAACATGGACGAGGGCATGCTGGACTCGGAAGCGGCCATGACGCGCTTCCTCAACCTCGTGGCCTCCGAGCCCGACATCGCGCGCGTGCCGGTCATGATCGACTCGTCCAGGTGGACGGTGATCGAGGCGGGACTGAAGTGCGTGCAGGGCAAGGCGATCGTCAACTCGATCAGCCTCAAGGAGGGCGAGGCAGCCTTCATCGACCACGCGCGCACGCTGCGCCGCTACGGCGCCGCGGCGGTCATCATGGCCTTCGACGAGCAGGGCCAGGCCGACTCGCTCGACCGCCGGGTGGCGATCTGCGCGCGCGCCTATCGCATCCTCACCGAGCGCGTCGGCTTCCCGGCCGAGGACATCATCTTCGATCCCAACATCTTCGCCATCGCGACCGGCATCGAGGAGCACAACGGCTTTGGGCTGGCGTTCATCGAGGCGACGCGCCGCATCAAGCGCGAGCTGCCGCACGCGCTGGTGTCGGGCGGGGTCAGCAACGTGTCGTTCTCGTTCCGCGGCAACGACCCGGTGCGCGAGGCGATGCACTCGGTGTTCCTCTATCACGCGATCGCCGCCGGCATGGACTTAGGGATCGTCAACGCCGGGCAGCTCGGCGTGTACGAGCAGCTGCCGGCGGACCTGCGCGAGGCCTGCGAGGACGTGGTGCTCAACCGCCGCCAGGATGCGACCGAGCGGCTGCTCGAGATCGCGGCGCGCTTCAAGGGTGAGGGCGGCGCGCGGCGCCGCGAGGACCTCGAGTGGCGCAAGCTCCCCGTCGGCAAGCGCCTCGAGTACTCGCTCGTCAAGGGCATCGACGACCACATCATCGAGGACACGGAAGAGGCGCGGCTCGCCGCCGCCCGCCCGCTCGCGGTCATCGAGGGACCGCTGATGGACGGCATGAACGTGGTCGGCGATCTGTTCGGCGCCGGCAAGATGTTCCTGCCGCAGGTGGTGAAGAGCGCCCGCGTGATGAAGCGCGCGGTGGCGCACCTGGTGCCGTTCATCGAGAACAGCAAGGACGCCGCCGCGCAGCGCACCAACGGCCGCATCGTCATGGCCACCGTCAAGGGCGACGTGCACGACATCGGCAAGAACATCGTCGGCGTGGTGCTGCAGTGTAATAACTACGAGGTCATCGACCTCGGCGTCATGGTGCCGTGCGAGAAGATCCTCGAGACCGCGCGGCGCGAGCAGGCGGACTTCATCGGGCTCTCGGGCCTGATCACGCCCTCGCTCGATGAGATGGTGCACGTGGCCCGCGAGATGCAGCGGCAGAGCTTCGTGCTGCCGCTGCTGATCGGCGGTGCCACCACCTCCCCGGCCCATACCGCGGTGAAGATCGCGCCGCAGTACACCGGCGCCGTGGTGTACGTGAAGGACGCCTCGCGCTCGGTGGGCGTGTGCCAGACGCTGTCCACACCCGCGGCGCGCACCGCGTTCCTCGCCGAGGTGAACCTCGAGCACGCGCGGCGCCGCGAGCAGCACGCCGCCAAGAAGGTCAAGGTGCCGGAGCTCACGCTCGCCGCGGCGCGCGCCAACCGCCGCGCGCTCGACTGGAGCGCCTACGCCGCGCCGCAGCCGCGCCTGCCGGGCGTGCACCGCTTCGCCGACTACCCGCTGACCGAGCTGCTCGGCTACATCGACTGGATGCCGTTCTTCAACGCCTGGGAGTTCTCCGGGAAGTTCCCCGACATCCTCAGCGATCCGAAGGTCGGCGCAGCGGCGAGCAATCTGTACGCCGACGCGCGCCGCATGCTGAAGGAGCTGATCAGTGGGCGCTGGCTCAAGGTCAACGCCGTGCTCGGGCTCTTTGCGGCCAACGCCGTGGGCGATGACGTCGAGATCTACGCGAGCGAGGCGCGCCAGGAGGTGCTCGCGACGCTGCACTTCCTGCGCCAGCAGAAGGGCAAGCCCGAGGGGCAGCCGCACGAGTGCCTGGCGGACTACGTGGCGCCGAAGTCGAGCGGCGTGCGCGACTGGTTCGGCGCCTTCGCCGTCACCGCCGGGATCGGCATCGAGGAGCACGTGGCGCGCTTCGAGCGCGCCCACGACGACTATTCAGCCATCATGCTGAAGGCGCTCGCCGACCGTTTCGCCGAGGCTGCCGCCGAGCACTTTCACGAGCGCGTGCGGCGCGAGCTGTGGGGCTATGCCTCCGGCGAGACGCTCACCAACGAGCAGCTCGTGCACGAGCAATACCGCGGCATCCGCCCGGCGCCGGGCTATCCCGCCTGCCCCGATCACACCGAGAAGGCGCAGCTGTGGCAGCTGCTCGACGTCGAGCGCAGCGCCGGCATCCGCCTCACCGAGTCCTACGCCATGTACCCGACCGCGGCGGTGAGCGGCTGGTACATCGCGCACCCCGAGTCGCGCTACTTCGCGCTCGGCAAGATCGATCGCGATCAGGTTGAGGATTACGCGCGGCGCAAGGCAATCACGCTCGGGGAAGCGCAGCGCTGGCTGTCGGCCAATCTGGGGTACGAGCCGTGAAGGAGGGCTGAAACGTGGCCAGGAATGTGATTTGTCTCTGGTACGACGGCGCAGCGGAACAAGCCGCCAGGTTCTACGCGGAGATTTTTCCGAACAGCGAGGTCACCGCGGTCCACAGCGCGCCCGGCGATTACCCCGATGGCAGGCAGGGACAGGTTCTCAGCGTGGAGTTCACGGTGTTGGGAATCCCCTGCCTCGGCCTCAACGGCGGTCCGGCCTTCAAGCACAGCGAGGCGTTCTCGTTCCAGATCGTCACCGAGGACCAGGCCGAGACCGATCGCTACTGGCACGCGCTCGTCGCTGACGGCGGAGCCGAGAGCCAATGCGGATGGTGCAAGGACAGATGGGGCCTGTCGTGGCAGATCACGCCGCGCGCGCTGCTCGATGCGATCACGGGTCCTGACCGGGCGGCCGCCAAACGCGCGTTCGAGTCGATGATGGGAATGACGAAGATCGACATCGCCGCGATCGAGACGGCCCGGCGGGGACCGAGCCGCGGCTGATCGACCGGGAGATCATGGGGCGCGCCTCTCATATACCCTGCGGCCCGCGATCCAGGTCTGCTCGACACGGATCTTCCAGATCTGCGCCGGCGCCACCTTGAACAGGTCGCGGTCGATCAGAATGAAGTCGGCCCATTTGCCGGGCTCGAGCGAACCGATCGACTGCTCCCAGTGCTCGGCGTACGCCGCATCGATGGTGAAGGCGCGGAATGCCTCGAGCAGTGTCAGCGCCTGCTCCGGATGCCAGCCGCCGGGTGGCTGGTTGTCGTGATCCTGGCGCGTCACCGCGGCGTGCAGTCCGAAGAACGGGTTATCGGACTCGACCGGGAAGTCCGAGCCACCGGCAATACGTGTGCCCTGAGCGAGAAACGTGCGCCACGCGTACGCACCCTTGAGGCGCTCCGCTCCGATGCGATCCTCGGCCATGTTCTTGTCGCTCGTGGCGTGCGTCGGCTGCATCGACGCGACCAGCTCGAGTTGCCTGAAGCGCGGAATGTCGCTCAACGCCACGACCTGCGCGTGCTCGATGCGGTTGCGCAGCTGGCGGCCGCCAGCGGCCGCATAGGCGCGCTCGAAGGCGTCGAGTACCTGGTGATTGGCGGCATCACCGATCGCGTGGACGTTGACCTGATAACCGGCCCGCAACGCCTTCTCTACCTTGTGCTCCATTTCATCATCGGTCATGAACAGCAGCCCCCGCTGCGTCGGCATATCCGCATAGGGCGCCAGCAGCGCCGCACCGCGACTGCCGAGCGCGCCGTCCGCAAAGAGCTTCACCGCGCGCACGGTGAGCCGGTCGTCGCCGTAGCCGATGAGCGGGCCGCTCTTCGCCAGGGCGTCGAAGTCCGCGCCGGTGTCACGAATCATCGCGTACACATGCACCGTGAGCTCACCCCGGTCAGCCAGCTCGCGGTACAGAGCGATCTCCCAGGCGGGACAGCCGGCATCGCCGACGCCGGTCAGGCCGACGGAGTTCAGGTGCGCAAACGCGGCCCGCAGTGCCGCGCGGCGCTCAGCCTCGGTCGGCGGCGGTACGACGCGCTCAGCCAGCCCCATCGCCTTGTCGACCAGTACGCCGGTCGGACTGCCGTCCGCGTCGCGCTCGATGCGTCCGCCGACCGGATCGGGTGTCGCCCGGGTGATTCCGGCGACACGCAGGGCCGCGGTGTTGAGCCACGCGGCGTGTCCGTCGACGCGCCACAGAACGACCGGCCGGTCGCTGACCGCCTGATCGAGCTCACTCGCGAGTGGAAAGCGGCCGAGCCGCCACAGCACCTGGTTCCAGCCGTCGCCGAGCAGCCAGTGGCTCGCAGGATGCGAGCGCGCGTAATCGCGGATGCGCTGCTGGGCTTGCGCCAGGCTCGTCGTGCCGGTCAGCTGAATCTGCGTGCTCTCCATCCCCAGATCCAGCACGTGTCCATGCGCGTCGATGAGTCCGGGCAATAGAGTCTTGCCGTGAGCATCGAGGCGCTGCGCATCGGGGTGCTTGCGCGCGAGCGCTGCCTCGTCCCCGGCCTCGAGAACCCGACCCTGGTCGAAGGCCAGCGCATTGAACTGCACGAGCTGCCCGCCGCTCAGGGTATAGCCGTTGACATGCTCGAGGAGCGTCGGGGAGCCGCGTGCCGTCGTCGCCGCTGCCAGCCCCAGCGTCGCGATCAAAGTCGTTCGCGCGAAGCCGCTGCGCATGTGTGCCCCCTGGCTTTCCCGGCGCGTTGTTGTAGTGGCCGGCCGCAAAGCCACATTCTAATCAACGACCCAGGCGGTTGCATCGCATCCTGGCCGAGTTCAAGCTCGCAGGCCCGCATCGCAATGAGTGACAACCCTGGAATCAGCGTGGTGAGCGAGGCGGCAGACCTGAGCTTCAACCCGCGGCCGCGGGTCGAGGTATTGCGCTTCGGCAACGGCGGTTACTGCTGCGTAGTGGACGACATCCTCCGCTTCCCGGAGGAGTGGGTCCGCTACGCGGTGGCGCGCCGGGGGGAGTTCGTATCCGCGGCGGCGAGTGGCTACCCGGGCATATCGCTCGCGATCGATACGGGTGCGGGCCACGCGATGCGCGAGTTCTTTGCTTTTCACATGCGCCGCTACTTCGACGCGCGGCGCCTCGTGCAGATGATCTGCCGCTATTCGATGGTGACACTGGCGCCCGCGCAGTTGAGCCCGGGCCAGTGGATTTGCCACCAGGATCCGCCGCTTGGCGATCCGCGCCTGACGCGCCACGCGAGCGTCCTGTACCTGTTCCACGATGAGACGCTCGGCGGCACCAGCTTCTACGAGGCCACGCGCTCCTTCGCGGAGACCTCGCAGCTGCTCGCCGATTCAGCGGCCATGGACGCCGCGCAGTTCACCGAGCGCTACGGTATCCAGCCGTCATACCTGTGCGACAGCAATGCGTACTTCAGGCGCGCGGCCACGGTACCGGCGCGCTGGAATCGCGCCGTCTTCTATTCCGGCGCACTGCTGCACACCGGACAGATCGACGCCCCGGAGCGCCTGACCGCGGATCCGGCCAGCGGCCGGCTGACCGTCAATGTCTTCTTCAGCTGCCGGCCCAACCTCGCCGCCGGGCCAGGCTGATCACGGCGCCGCGGCGTCGACATCAGGGCCGCATCAGCACGTAGATGACCCACGGCGGGATCGTGAGCTCGGCTTCCCAGGGCCAGGGCTCATCCGCGCGTGCGAGCGGCCGGTGCTCCTCCACCAGGCGCATGCCGGCTGCGGCGAACAACCGCAGGTAATCCTCGTGAAACCAGAGGGTGTCCACCACGGGGCGCTGGTCGGCGACGTCCTTCATCACGATGCGCACCGGGTCGCCGCTGCGCGCCGCGCGGTTCTGCGGGAAGGCACGCGTGGTAAATGAGGCCCACTCGTGCGTGTAGATCTCGGCTGTCGAGTCGAGCAGGACGACGCGTCCGTCGCGCGCCAGCAGCGCGGCGAGGCCACGCAGAAGCTCCGCCCGCCGCGTGGCGCCGTCGATGTTGTCGAACGCGAAGGCGGAGAGAATGAGATCGAAGCTCGCGGGTGCGCAGCCGCTGAAATCACCATCTCCGATCAGACGATAGCTGCCGCCCGGGTCCGCCTCGCGGGCCCGCTCGACCATGCTGGCCGCGATGTCGACCCCGGTCGCCTCGAAGCCGAGGCGCTTCAGCAGACGTGTGGAGCGCCCGGCGCCGCAGCCGAAATCGAGCGCGACCCGCCCCCTCACGTGCCGCGCGAAGATCGCCGGCAGGTCGCGGAAGGCGAGGTGATAGGTCGCCGGGAACTCGAGCGCCGCATAGGCCTCGGCCCGGTGCGCATCGTCATAGACGTTCGGGGCAATGAATGCTTGCGTCACGCGCTTCCCGTTCGTTACTGCGCCCCCGGTCCCTGCGGATATGCCGGCAGCGCGGGCGGCGGGGGTGGCAGCGGCTGGGGCTTCTTCTGCAGCTCGCCCAGGATGTAACTGATCGCCGCCTCGAGCTGCACGTCGTGCCCGCGCATCCAGTCGGCGGGCGAATCGTCGACCGTGATGTCCGGTGCCACGCCGCGGTTCTCGATCACCCACTGCGAGTCGAGGCCGTAGACCGCGTCCTCGGGGATCGTGATGTAGCCGCCATCGAGCAGGCCCCAGTTGCCCCGGATCCCGCGCACGCCGCCCCAGGTGCGCGTGCCGAGCAGCGGGCCGAGCTTGTATTGGCGGAAGTAGAACGGGAAGAGATCGCCGTCGGAGGCCGAGTAGTGATTGATCAGGCAGATCTTCGGGCCGCGGATCAGCTGCTGCGGCTCCGTCGTGCCGACGCCGTTGCGGTTGGTGTCCATGCCGGCGAGCACGCGCCGCAGCCGCTCGAGCACGATCTGGTCGATGTTGCCACCGCCGTTCCAGCGCTCGTCGAGAATGAGTGCCTGCTTGTCGATCTGCGCATAGAACTGGCGCACGAACTGTGCGATGCCGAGTGCTTCCATGTCGGAGAGATAGATGTAGGCGACCCGGCCCCCGGAGGCCTTGTCCACCAGCTCGCGGTTATGGTCGATCCACGCCTGCTCGCGCAGCGAGAGCTCGTTCTTCACCGGCTGCACCACCACGTCGTGGCGCTTGCCGGTGGCAGAGTCCGCGACCGTGAGCCGCACCGTGGAGTCCTGCTTGCCGACCAGGAGACTGTAGGGATCGACCGGAGCGCGCAGCTCCGTGCCGTCGATGGCGAGCAGGTAGTCGCCCGTCTTCACATCGATCCCCGGCTGGGTGAGCGGCGAGCGGTAGGCCTCGCGGGTGTTGTCCCCACGATAGATGGTCGCGAGACGGTAACGCCCGGAAGGCGCATCGAGCGCGAAGTCGACGCCGAGGAAGGCCGTCGGGACGCGCTGCTCTTCGGGCATCTCATCGCCCCCGCCGACATAGGTGTGTGAGTTGCCGAGCTCACCCTGGACCTCGCCGATCAGGTAGTTCAAGTCGCCGCGTGATCCCACGAGCGGCAGGAGCTTCGCATAGGAGGCGCGCACCGCGGGCCAGTCGACGCCGTTCATCTTGTTGCTGTAGAAGAAGTCGCGATCGAGCCGCCAGGCGGAGTTGAACATCTCGGCCCATTCGGCCGGCGGACTCACCAGCACGCGCAGGTGCGAGAGATCGAGCTTCCTGGGACCGTCCTTGGCTTTGGCCGCGTCCGCCACCGCATCGGCGAGAAGAAAATCCTTCTCCAGCTTGTACAGGACCTTCTTACCGTCGGCGGACAGTGCGTAGGAGCTCAAGCCTTCGACGACCGTCGCGTCCTTGCGCTCCTTGAGGTCGTAGACATGGAGTGCCGGCTTGTCGCCCGGCAGCGGACCCTCGAACGTCTGATCGGGGGTGGTGTAGTAGTAGACCTTGTCCTTGCGGACATCGAGGCCGGTGACGTTCGCCGCCGGGATCGGCAGCGGCACCGCGCGCGCCATGAGGCCGTCGAGGTCGATCTCGACCGGCTTCGGCGGCTGGGGCTTGCTCTCCCTGGAGTCTTTGGACTCCTTGGACTCCTTGGATTCGTCTTTGCTCTCCTCCTTCGACGCTCCCTCGTCCGAGCGCGGCGCGAAGGCCGAGGCGGCGGCGCGCTTCAGGGTCACGATGTAGACGCCGACCATCCGCAGCGTCGCGACATTGAACTCCGACTGGCTGACGGTCGCGTTCTCGTGGCGGGTGGAGAGGAACAGCAGGTATTTTCCCGTCGGATCGAACTCGGGCGAGGAGTCGTTCGAATGGCCGTCGCTCACCAGGGTGGCCTTGCGGCTCTCGACGTTGTAGAGCCACAGCCCGGTCAACTGGTTTGGCGCGGTGACGCTGTAGGCGAGCCAGCGCCCGTCCGGGGACCAGGCCTGATCGTGCATCTCGTTGTAGCGGTCCTGCGCGACCTGCACGGGCTCCCCGCCGGCGGCCGCGACGACCCACAGCCGATGCTCGTTGTCGCTGAACGCCAGCCGGTCGCCGGTCGGCGACCAGCGCGGGCGGTAGAAGAATCCGCGCTCGAAGTGCGTCAGCAGCCGCTCCGCGCCGCCCTCGGCGGGGCGCACGGCGATCTGCTGCTCGCCGGATGCATCCGTGGTGTAAGCGATGGTCTTGCCATCGGGAGACCAGCTCGGATGATCCTCGTCGGCATTCGAGGTCTCGGTGAGGTTGCGGGTGTTGCCGTGCTCGGCCGGCACGCTGAAGAGGTCGCCGCGCGCCGAGAACACCGCACGCCCGCCGTTCGGCGCGATGTCGAAGTCGGGCTGCTGGGCGGTGTCCGTCTCGCGCAGCGTGTTGTGGGCATCGACCCACCGCGCGCCGGTGCGCGTGCCGTCATCGGGCACGCTGACCGCGAGGTCATGCACCTCCTCGGAGGGCAGATCGATCACGTGCAGGTGGCCGCCCTGCTGAAAGACGATTCCGGCCCCGCCACCCGTGGCGTTGCCGAGGCTCGGGAAGTCGACGTCGTAGTCGCTGTAGTGCGTGACCTGGCGGAATGCGCCGCTCGCGACATCATAGGCCCAGATGTTGCGGCGCTGGTTGGCGTCGTGGTCGGAGAGGAAGTAGATCGTCTTCTCGTACCACATGGGCTGGGTCGAGGTGCACGACCAGTCGGTCACGTGCTTGAGCTCGTGGGTCTTGAAGTCGTAGATGTCGAGCTCCTGCGAGAGGCCGCCGTGATAGCGCTTCCAGGTGCGGAAATCGCGGAAGATGCGCGAGTAGGCGATCTGCCGGCCGTCGGGGCTGTAGCTCATGAAGCCGCCGCGATCGAGCGGCAGCTGCTGCGCCAACCCGCCCGCCAGCGGCACGCTGAAGGGAAGGTTGAGCCAGGAATTCCAGGCCACGCGCCGTGACAGGAAAATGACGTTCTGCGAGTCCGGCGTCCAGCCGATCACCAGGTTGTTCGGCGCCCAGCGCAACGGCGCCTCGCCCGTGACGTCCGAGGTGAAGGTCAGCCGCCGCGCCGCGCCGCCTCCGGCGGGCATGACATAGACATCGCGGTTGCCCTGGTACTCGCCGGTGAAGGCAATCCAATGCCCGTCGGGCGAGAAGCGCGGCATCACGTCCCGTCCGGCGCCCGCGGTCAGGCGCGTCGCCAGACCGCCGGTCCGCGGCACCGACCACAGGTTGTCGTGCGCCACGAAGACGACGGTGTCGCCGTTGAGCGTCGGATAGCGCGCGAGTGTCTCTGCGGGCGACTGCGCGCGCGCGGCAAGCGCGGCCGCCAGCAGTGTGACTCCGAGGGTGGTGCGCGCGATCAGGGTGGTCAGGGTTGGGCTGTGCATGTCGTTCTTCTCTTTAGGATTTGGCGAAGACTCAGGCGGCTTGGGCGGGGAATGCGGCCTCCAGGGTCTGAAGGTCCGCTGGCGTGAGCTCGAGCGAAAGCGCCAGCGCGTTTTCCCGGACGTGCGCCGGCGAGCCGGCTTCGGGTATCGCGATGACGGCGCCGCTGCGAATCACCCAGGCCAGCGCGACCGCGGCCGCCGGGCAACCATGGGCGGTGCCGAGCTGCGCCAGGGTGCGGTCACCGATCACGAGGTTCTTATCGCCGCCGAGCGGCGAATAGGCCATCACCGGGATGTTGTGCTCCCTGCACCACGGCAGGAGCTCGCGTTCGATGCGGCGGTTGTTGAGACTGTAGGGGACCTGGTTCGTTGCGCAGCGATGGCCGTCGGGAACCTTCAGCAGGTCCTCCATCTGGCCGACGTTGAAGTTGGAAACACCCCAGGCGCGAATCTTAGCTGCCGCGCGCAGCTGTTCGAATGCCGCCACGACGGCGGGGAACTGGGCGCTGGGGATCGGCCAGTGCAGCAGATAGAGATCCAGGTAGTCGGTGCCGAGGCGAGCGAGGCTCGCCGCGCAGGCACGTGCGACGCCATCGCCGGCGACCTCGTTGCCTTCGACCTTTGAGACCAGAAAGATGCGCTCGCGCTGACCGGCCAACACGTGACTGAGCAGCTGCTCGGAGCGCCCGCCGCCGTAGTTCCCCGAGGTGTCGAGCAGCGTCATGCCGAGCGAGAAGCCCGTGCGCAGCGCCTCTTCCTCCACCTCGGGAGGGTGTCTTCCCTGGCCGAGATGCCAGCAGCCCTGGCCGACTGCCGGTACGCTCGTGCCATTGGCAAGCTTGACGGTCCGTGCGGCCGGCGGCGCAGCCAGTGCGGCACTCAGGACAGGGAGCGACAGGCCGAAGGCCGCACAGCGCGCGGTGAACTGTCGTCGGTTAAGCAGACGGTCGCTCATGGTGGCGACTCCTGGCAGTGTCCCATATGCATACTAACGCTCCTTCTCCACCGCTCGCAGGTAGCCGGCACCGCCCAAGCCGCGCATCTGTCCGAGGATCCAGTCGCGCCGCTCGAGCACGTAGGCCGAGGGGCGCTCGGCGTGCAGTCGCAGCGGATTGGGCAGCACCGCCGCAAGCAGCGCGGCCTCCGCCGAACTGAGGCGCGCGGCCGGCTTGTGCCAGAAACGCTCCGCTGCCGCCTGTACTCCGTACACGCCGTCGCCGAACTGCGCGACGTTCAGGTACATCTCCAGGATCCGCTCCTTGGGCCAGAGCGTCTCGATCAGCACGGTGAACCAGGCCTCGAGCCCCTTGCGCACGAAGCTGTGTCCCGACCACAGGAACAGGTTCTTGGCGACCTGCTGCGAGATGGTGCTGGCGCCGCGCAGCCGCTTGCCGTGCTCGCTGGCGCGCACCGCCTCGCGGATCGAGTCGAAGTCGAAGCCCGCATGGAAGGGGAACTGCTGGTCCTCGGAGGCGATGACCGCGATGGCCGCGTGCGGGGAGATCTGCTCGAGGCTCGCCCAGCGGTAGTCCTGCCGGTAGCCGCGCTGGCCGGCGAGCGCCGCATCGACACGTGCCTCGAGCATGAAGGTGGTGGTGAGCGGGTGCAGCCAGCGCAGCACCAGCACCGGAATCGCAGTGAGCAGCAGCAGGCCAAGCGCGGCGGCGCCTGCGATCCTGAGCAGTCGACGGGCGAGCGAGCCGCGCTGCGGCACGGGCGCGCTTGGGGCTATTTCGGCTCGAGGCGGCGCGCCGACACGATCACCACGTCCTCGAGCGGCGCGTCGGTATAGCCCTTGCGGCGGCCGGTGGTGACGGCTGCGATCTTGTCGATCACTTCCAGCCCCTCGGTCACCCGGCCGAACACCGCGTAGCCGTAGTCGCGCGGCCCGTGATCGAGGAAGGCGTTGTCCTTCAAGTTCACGAAGAACTGCGAGGTGGCGCTGTTGATGTCGCTGGTGCGCGCCATGGAGAGCGAGCCGCGGGTGTTCTTCAGGCCGTTCTTCGCCTCGTTGCCGATCGGCGCGCGCGTCTTCTTGTTGCCGAAGTCGGCGGTGAGCCCGCCGCCCTGGATCACGAAGCCCGGCACGATGCGGTGGAAGATCGTGCCGTCGAAGAAGCCGTCGTCGACGTACTGGAGGAAATTCTCGACCGTGACCGGCGCTTCCTTAGGAAACAGCTCGATCGTGAAGCCGCCGTGGGAGGTTTCGAACCTGATCATCGTTGTCCTTCCGTCATGCGCTCGTGTCCGGCGAGATCGCGGTGCGAGCGTACGTGAGCGAGACCCGCGGCTTCAAGCTCGCCGCGCACCGCCGCGCCCTGCGTCGCACCATGCTCGAGCAGCAGCCAGCCGCCCGGCGTCAGGTGGGCCGCGGCGCCGCGCGCCAGGACGCGCAGGTGCGCGAGTGCGTCCCCCCCGGGCGTGAGTGCCAGCCGCGGCTCGCGGCTCAGCCCGGGTTCGCGCAGCACCGGGTCGTCCGCGGCCACGTACGGCGGATTGCTGAGCAGCAGCTCGAAGCGCTCGGCCGCGAGTGGCTCGAACCAGCTGCCCTGGCGGAATTCCACGTTCCCGGCGCCGAGCGCCGCCGCATTGGCGCGCGCTACCGCGAGCGCCGGCGCCGACACATCGGTGGCGAGCAGCCGCCAGCGCGGCCGCTCGCGCGCGAGCGCCAGCGCCACGGCCCCGGAGCCGGTACCGAGGTCGGCCGCGCGCGCCTCGGCGGGTCCGAGGGCGAGGGCGCGCTCGACCAGAAGCTCCGTTTCCGGCCGCGGGATCAGTACCGCGGGTGTCACGGCCAGCTCGAGCGACCAGAACTCACGCCGCCCGGTGAGGTAGGCGAGCGGCTCGCCGGCCGCGCGCCGCGCGAGCAGCCGCCGGTAGGCGGCCGCCTGCGCCGTCGTGGCGCGGGCCTCGGGGTGGGAGTGCAGCTGCGCACGCGGTACCGCCAATGCGGCGGCCAGCAGCAGCTGCGCATCGAGGCCGGTGGCAGCGGCCGCGGCGGGGCCGCCGGCCAGTGCCCGGATGCCTTCCGCGAGCAGACTCTCGATCCTTTCGGCTGTCATAGGCGCTCGGATGCAACGGCGCTAAGATGCGCTCATGCCGGAACCAACATTGTATCCGCCGCCACGGCCGCTGACCGTCGGTGAGGTCCTCGACCTGTCGTTCCAGATCTACCGCCGCACCTTCGTGAAGTGCCTGCTGTTTGGCGCATTGCTGGTCGTGGCGAGATGGCTGCCCAATGCCTACGCGATCGCCCGCGGCCAGAGCGTGGCGCAATCCATGCTCCGGCCCAGCGTCGACGCGGCCCACCTGGTGTTGCTCTTCGTCGGCCTGCTGTTGGCCTTCCTGTTCCCCGTCGCGATCACCGCGCGGCAGTACCGGATCATCACCGGCCAGCAGCCCGGCGGCGAGCTGCTGCAGGTCCTGCGCTGGCTCGGCCGCATCATTCTCATCATGATCCTGATGATGCTGATCGGGCTGGCATGCGGCCTGTTGCTCGTGCCCGCGTTCCTGGCGGGCGGCTTCCTGCGTTACGCGCTGCTCGCTCTGCTGCTGCTGCCCATGGGCTATGTGTTCCTGCGCCTCGAATGCGTGTTCGTGGCGATGGTCATCGAGGACACCAGCGCCACGGGGAGTCTGGCGCGCAGCTGGGAGCTCTCGGGCGGCAACGTGCTGCGCATCATGGCCATGAATACCGTGGCACTGTTTCTGCTCCTCGCCCTGTATGTCGTGGTCGGCTCGCTGACGGCCTTCCTGTACGCGGCATTCGGCCGCGGCGACGTCGTGCTGATCGCGGCCGCCATGGCAGTGGTGACGGTAGCGGCCGGCGCCGTCGCCACTCCGTACTACTCCTCCATGGGCCTGGCGATCTTTGGCGACCTGCGGGCGCGCAAGGAAGGCGCCGATCTGTCGCAACGCATCAGCGCTTCCTGAAGTCGTGGCGCGGCTGCCGCTCGCGCTGCTGTGTTTAGTGCTCGCGGGGACGGCGCACGCGGCCGGGCCCGATGTGCTGGCGGCGCTCGATGCGTGCGCCGCTCAGCTCGATCCGAGCGTCGACGTGGGCTACAAGCGCGTCGCCGCGCGCTGCCCCGGGCTCGCCGCGACGCTCGAGCAGAGTCCCTGGGGAGCGTGGCTCCCCGCCGGCTGGAAAGAACCCGACAACCTCCTGAACGCGGAAGGATTGCGCGCCCTGCGCGCGGCGCTGGTGCGCGAGAGCGCGGTCGTGCCGGGGGGGCACGCGCTGCACCCGGAGCGCGTCGGCGCCGTGCTCGGGCGCATCCGCAAACCGGAGCACGCCGAGGAGGGGCCGTGGGCGAGGATCAAGCGCTGGCTGCGCGCGCTGTTCACGCCGCAGCCGCACAGTGACAGTGGCTGGTTGCGGCGGCTGTTCGGCGACGTCTCGGTCGACAAGGCGACGCTGCGCCTGATCGCGGCGCTGTCGATCGCGCTCCTGGTGGTGCTCGCTGGCGCGGTCATCGTCAATGAGCTGCGGGTCGCGGGGCTCCTGCGCCGGCGCGCGGCGCGCTCCGCACCGCTGCACACCGGGCGCGTGGCCCGCGGGCCCGCGCTGGCCGCCGTCGAGGGCGCCGAGCCGGGCCTGCTCCTCGAGCTGATCGCGGCCCGCCTGGTGGCGCAGGACCGCCTGCCCCCGGCGCGCGCCTTCACGGTGCGCGAGCTGGTGCAGCGCGCGCAGCTGCGTGATGCGTCCGAGCGGACGCGTCTCGCGGAGCTCGCGGCGGTGAGCGAGCGGCTGCGCTACGCGACCGGTGGGGTCGCCGCGCCGGTGCTCGAGGCTACCTTGCGTGGCGGCCGCGAGCTCCTCGCATCGCTCGAGCCCGCCACCCGGGCGGAGGCGGCCTGATGCGCGAACGGCTGGCCACGCTGGTGCTGGCGCTCGCGGCGCTGCTGGTCTTCCTCACGCTGTTCGTGCATGCCGCGGGACCGGCCGCCACGGAAGAATCGGTGCCGACCAGCCTCGATCGCCGCGGCGATGGGCTGCTCGGCGCGCTCACCTGGCTGGAGGAGGAGGGGGTGCCCGCGCGCGCGGTGCGCCAGCGCTTCGTCGGCCTCGCGCACCTGAGCGGTCTGCCGCCGCGGGGCAACCTGCTGATCGTGACGCTGCCGGCGCAGGTTCCGTTTCGCGCCGACGAGGCGCGCGCTCTCGATGACTGGCTGCGCGAGGGCAATACGCTGCTGGTGCTGGCGGCGCTCGCGGACCGGCCCGAATGGGCGCGCGCGCGCGGCGTGCTCGACGCCGATCTGCATCTGGTCACGGGGCTCGAGGTCGCGGTGGACCCGGTGGTGGTGCGGCCGGCGGGCGTCAAAGGCGGCCGCGTCACGGTGAAGACGCTGGTGGATGAGGTCACACCGTTGAAGCCGCGGCGCGACACGCTGGTGCCGAATCGCGCGCAGCGCTATCTCGAAGGCGTCAAGGGTCTCGCCGGCTTCTCCGACTTCGTGCCGCGCCACGGGAAGCTCAAGCTGCCGCGCGGCGATTTTCCGCTCTGCCTCGCGCACGTCGCGAGCTCGGGCGATTGCGGCCTGTGGCTGCTGGCCGACGGCGCGGGCAGCATCGTGCTGAGCGGCTTCGGCTCGCTCCTCAGCAACCGCGCGCTCGGCGAGGCCGACAACGCCCGGCTGCTCGCCAACCTGGCGCGTGCGAGCCTCGGCAAGGGCGGCGCCGTGCTGTTCGACGACGAGCACCAGGGACTCAGCGACAGCTACGATCCCGATAAGTTTTTCGGCGACCGGCGGCTGTACGAGACTTTCGCCATCCTCGTCGCGGTATGGCTCGTGTGGGTCGTCGGCGGCACGCGCCTCTCGCCCCCGGTCAGGCCGGCCCCGGCACAGGGCGAAGCCGACCTGGTGCGCACCACGGGCGCGTTCCTCGCGCGGGTACTGCGGCCCGCGGCCGCCGCGCGCCGCATGTTCGAGCACTTCTTCCAGCGCCTGCGGCGCACGTTGCGCGAGCCGACGCTCGATCCGTCGCCGTATTGGGAATGGCTCGAGAACAATCCGCGCCTCACGCGCGCCGACGTCGCGCAGCTGCGCGACTGGTACGCCGACGCCTATTCCGACCGGCGCGTGCCGCTCACGCGCCTGCACAACCTCATCGTCCGCACCGAGATGCAGATCGCCGCATGAGCTCACAGATACAAGAACTACGCGCGGCGCTCGCCGCCACGCTTGGGGGCGTCGTGATCGGCGCCGAGTCCGTGGTCCCCGCGCTCCTCATCGCGCTGGTGTCGCGCGGTCACGTGCTGGTGCAGGGTGTCCCGGGTCTCGGCAAGACGCTGCTGGCGAAGACTCTGGCACGCGCACTCGGCGGGGACTTCAAGCGCGTCCAGGGCACCGCCGACCTGATGCCGAGCGATATCATCGGCGTGTACGTGTTCGACGAGGCCGCGCGCGACTTCGTGTTCCGGCCCGGCCCCCTGTTCGCCGACGTGTTGCTGGTCGATGAGATCAACCGCGCCGGCCCCAAGACCCAATCGGCGCTGCTCGAGGCCATGGAGGAGCGGCAGGTGAGCCTCGAGCGCGCAGCGCTCCCCCTGCCGCCGGACTTCCTGGTGCTGGCGACGCAGAACCCGCGCGAGTTCGAGGGCACCTACCCGCTGCCGGAGTCGCAGCTCGATCGCTTCATGCTGCGCATCGACATCGACTACCCCGCGCGCGAGGCGGAGGCCGAGGTCCTCGAGCGCTACGGCGGCATGACGGCGAGCGCGGCGACGGCGTTCACGCAGGTTACCGCGCTTGGCGGCGGACTGCTCGCCGCGGCGCGCAGCGATGCCGAGGCGGTGCACGTCGCGCCAGCCCTCGGCGGCTACATCCTCGACCTGGCGCGCGCTTCGCGCCGCCACCCGCGCCTGACGCTCGGCCTCTCGACTCGCGGCGCGCTCGCGCTCCACAAGGCGGCGCGCATCACGGCCGCCATGCGCGGTGCGGAGTTCGTGACTCCGGACGACGTCAAGGAGGTCGCGCCCGCGGTGATGGCGCACCGCATGGTGCTCACCCCCGAGGCTGCGCTCGAGGGAGTGAGCGATCTCGACGTGGTGGCGGCGCTGCTCGCCGAGACGCCGGTACCGCGCTAGGGGACGGCATGCACCTCGCGCGCCGCGGCTATGTGCTGGTGCTGCTGATCGCGGTGCTGGCGGTCGTCGGGGTCTGGTCCGATGACGCGCAGCTCGCCTGGTGGTGGCAGCTGCCCGCGGCGCTGCTGCTCCTCGGGCTGGCACTGGAGAGCGTGCTGGCGCGCCGCCGGCCACCGACGGTATCGATCGCCATCGCGCCGCGCGCCTACCTCGGACACAGCCTCGAGGCCGCGTTCACCTTCGCCAACGGCACGCCGCGCCCGCAGCCGCTCGAGTACGCGCCGCTGACGCCGGCGGGCTTCGCGGTACGCGAGGAAGTACGGCGGGTCGTGGCGCCCGCCCGGGGAAGTGTCGCCGATGCGCTGACGCTGCTGCCGGTGCGCCTCGGCCCGCAGTCCTGGCCGGCGCTGCCGGCGCGGCTCCTCGGACCGTTCGCGCTTGCCTGGTGGTCGCGCCGCCTGCCGGTGCGGGCGGAGGTGGCGGTGGCGCCGGATGCATTGCGCCGCGCGCCGCGGGTGCGCGGCATGCTGGGAGGCGCGCGCGCACGACGCATCGTGGGCGCGGGCGCGGAGCTGCACCAGCTGCGCGCCTACCTGCCGGGCGACCCGCTCGCGCGCATCGACTGGAAGGCGAGCGCCCGTGCCGGCGCACTGATCACTCGCGAATACAGCGAGGACCAGCACCTCGACGTGCTGGTGGCGGTGGACGCAGGACGCTTGAGCCGGCTGCGCTGCGGCGAGCTCGACCGCTTCGGCCTCTACGGCAACATCGCCGCACGCCTCGCCGAGGTGGCGACGCAGAACGACGACCGCATCGGGCTCGTCGTGTACGCCGATCGCGTGCTCGCGAGCGTGCCCCCGGCGCGCGGACTCGCGGCCACGATCGCGGTGCGGCGCCTGCTCGAGCGCAGCAGCGTGCAGGCGGCCGAGTCCGACCCGACCGCGGCGGCGGTGGCGATCCGCCGCCTGCTGCGCCACCGCGCGCTCGTGATCCTGCTCACCGATCTCGACGATGCCAGCGTCGCCCACCAGCTCGCGCGCGCCGTGCGCCTGCTCGCACCGCCGCACCTGGTGCTGGTGGCGGGCGTGCAGAGTGGCGAGATCGCGCAGCTGTCGCATGAGTACGCGCGCGACTGGCAGGATCCTTACGTGGCGATCGCGGCCGCCGAGCACGAGACGCGCACCGCCGGCCAGCGCGCACTGCTCACGCGCCTCGGCGCCCCGGTGGTGGCGGCGCCGGCCGCGCGGCTCGAAGCGGAGGTGTTCGCGCGTTACGAGGCGCTACGCCGGGCGCGGCGGATTTAGCCGCCATGGCCAGCCCGCGAGCAGTGCCAGCATCACGAGCCAGTAACCGACGCCGATCGTCACTTTGAGGCCGGGCGCGATGCGTGGGTCGGGCGAGACGAAGCCCTCGATGAGCCCGGCGCCCACCAGCAGCACGACGCAGGCGAGCAGCACCGGCCCGGTGCGCAGCGCCGCCGTGCGGAACGCGGCGACGCGCCCCTGGCCGCCGGGGCGCACGAGCGCTTCGCCGACCGCGGCGCCCGCCGCACCCGACAGGCACATCACCGAGAGCTCGACGCAGCCGTGCGCCACGATGAAGGTCGCGAGCGCGCTACCTAAGCCGTGGCGCGCCACGAACGCGAACACCGCGCCGAGCATCAGGCCGTTGAGACCCAGGATGTAGAGCGTGCCCAGGCCAAAGAGAAACCCCGAGCAGTAGGCGATGAGGCTCACGACGATGTTGTTGGTGAGGATCTGCACCGACAGCACCGAGGAGGGCACGATGTTGAGCAGGCCCTCGGTCCAGAGCTTGCCGCTCTCGACGCTCGCGATCAGGTCGGGTGAGGCGAAGAGGGCAATCAGCTCCGGGAAGCGGTCGACGAGCGCGAAGCCTGCGGCCGCGGCCAGCACGAACAACACGACGGCCCAGGCGATATAGGGCCGCAGCCAGCGGATCGAGGCCGGGATGTCGACGCGCAACAGCCGCACCAGCGTGGCTCCAAGGCGCCAGTCGCCGTGATTGAGCGTCGCATGCACGCCCGCGTAGACACTCTCGAGGTACTCGCGCGCCCGCGAGCGCGGCAGCAGCGCGCGCGCCCGCGCCAGGTCGTGCGCCAGCACCCGATAGTCGTCCGCGACGCGCGCCGCATCGGCCGCATCGTCGGAGCGGGCGCGCCGATAGCGCTGGGCGCGCGCCTCGGCCTCCTGCCACAGCGTCGCGCGCTTGAGCAGCGCGTGCGCCAGCGCGCTCTGGCGGGCGTCCGTGCTCACAGCGGCGCTCCGGCCACGCGCGTGGCCTCGATCAGCGCCTGCTTGAGCGCCGCGTCATCGAGGGGGTCGAGCTCGGCGGCGGACCGGCCGCAGCGCGCGAGCAGCGCCCGCGCCAGGCTGGCGCGCGCCGGCGGCGTGAGCAGCGTCCAGCGAGAGAGAAGCTCCGCGACCAGCTCCGCGGTGGCGACGTCGAGCCCGCCCGCGGTGCTTGCCGGAGTGAAGGCGAATCCGGGGCTGCTGCGCTCGTACACCAGCACCGTGCCCGCCGCCATGTCGCCGCAGCGCACGTGCTCGCGCGTCACGGCGACCAGCATCAGGCCGAGGCCGTAGGCGACCGGCAGGCTGTCGACAAGGCGGAAGACGTTGCGCAACAGCAGCGCGCCGGCGCTCGGGGCTGCGCCGTCACGTGTCACGACCCGTATTCCGGCGAGGCGCTTGCCCGGCGTGCTGCCGCGCATGAGGAGCTCGACCGCCGGGTGGTAGAGAAAGTAGAGCGCCAGCGCCGGCACCAGCACCGTGCCGAACCAGCGGGCCTCGTTCCCGGCCGGAGGCGCCACCGACACGCCGCCGTCGCGCAGGTAGTTATAAAGGAGTGCCGCCGCGCCGTACCAGGCGAGTCCCAGCACCAGGCGGATGTGCCAGTCGGCCACGAACGCATAGGAACGGGCGCCGATGCCGGCGAGCGGCAGCGTGACGTCGATGCCGGTGGCGCTGTCGACGCTTAAGTGCTGCGCGGCCTCGTTCACGACTCCTCCGCCAGGAGGCGCGCCTGGTGTTCCTGCTGCAGCGCCTGCACCAGCTCGTCGAGCTCGCCGTTCATCACCTTATCCAGCTTGTAGAGCGTCAGCTCGATGCGGTGATCGGTCACGCGGCCCTGGGGGAAGTTGTAGGTGCGAATGCGCTCGGAGCGGTCGCCGCTGCCGACCTGCGCCCGGCGCGACTGCGCCTGTTCGCTCTGGCGCTTCTCCTCTTCGGCGGCCAGCAGGCGTGCGCGCAGCAGCGCCATGGCGCGCGCGCGGTTCTTGTGCTGCGAGCGCTCGTCCTGGCACTCCACCACGATGCCGCTGGGCAGATGCGTGATGCGCACCGCCGAGTCGGTCTTGTTGACGTGCTGGCCGCCGGCGCCCGAGGAGCGGTAGGTGTCGATGCGCAGGTCCGCGGGCTTGAGCTCGATCTCGCCGACCTCGTCGGGCTCGGGCAGGATCGCCACCGTCACCGCGGAGGTGTGGATGCGCCCCTGGGCCTCGGTGGCCGGCACACGCTGCACACGGTGGGTGCCGGACTCGAACTTCAGCAGCGAATAGGCCCCCTTGCCGGCGATGCGGCTGATGATCTCCTTGTAGCCGCCGTGCTCGCCCGGGCTCTCGCTCAGCACCTCCACCGCGAGGCCCTTCGATTCCGCATAGCGGGCGTACATGCGGTACAGGTCGCCGGCGAAGATCGCCGCCTCATCGCCGCCGGTGCCGGCGCGCACCTCGAGGAACAGGTTCTTGTCGTCACGCGGATCCTTGGGCAACAGCAGCAGCCGCAGCGCCTCGGCCGCGGCCTCGATCTGCCCGCGCACGCGCGTCAGCTCTTCGGCGCCGAGCGCGCGCATGCCGGGGTCGGGATCGGCCGCCAGACCCTCGGCGGTCTGCAGGTCGCGCTCGAGGCTCCGGAAGCCCTGGTAGCGCTCCGCGAGCGGCGCGAGCCGCGCGTACTCCATGGAGAGCGCGCGGAACTTTTGGCTACCGCCGGCGACCTCATCGCTGGCGAGCACCCGGCCGACCTCCTCGAAGCGGTCGGCGAGCTTTTCGAGCCGTTGGCGGATTGATTCCTTCAAGCGGCCGGGATTCTCCGGGTGTCCTCAGTTTGTGACAAGTTGCGCAATGCGCCGGCCCTGTGGAGGATCTATAGTGACCCAAATGCCTGCTATCCACCGCCCCGCACGCCCCTACCGGGCCTTTACCCCCCTGCTCGTCGCGCTGCTCGCGGCCTGCGCCGCCGTGCCACCGCACCCGGCAGCGGCGCCACCCGCGGCCGATCCGAGCGCGCTCACCCTGAGCGCTGAAGTGGCCCTGAAGCGTGGCGATTGCCGCACGGCTGCCGAGGACTACGCCCAGGCGGCTGCCACCGGGGACGCGCGCCTCGCGCAGCGTGCCGCCGAGGTGGGGGTGGCCTGCGAGCATCTGCCGGCGGCCTGGTCCGCGGTGAACCGCTGGCGCACGCTCGCGCCCGAGGATCGTGACGCCGCCGCCCTCTACGCGCTCGTCGCGCTCAAGCTCTACCGTACCGCGGACGCGCGCTCGGGCGTGCGCGACTACCTGCGCAGCGTCCTTGCCATCGCTGCGCCGCCGGCGGCGCAGTCGGACGCACCGCGGCGCGCCCACCCGGCACCCGATCCGCGCGTCCTCGCGGTGGCCGAGCTGGTCGAGCTGCTGCTCGGGCAAACGGACGCCTCCGCGGTGCTCGCGGCCATGGGCGGGGTGCCGGAGCCGCTCGCGAGCTCGCCTCAGGCGCTCGCGCTGTTCGGTGACCTGGCGCTCGCCGCCTACGACGGCAAGCGCGCCGAGGACTTCGCGCAGCGCGCCCTGAAAGGCGATCCGGGCAATCTCGCGGCGCTGCGTGTGCTCGCGCGCGCCTACGTGCTGCGCGGCGACGCCGAGCACGCCATTGCCACGGCGCGCACGGCCATCAGCGTCGATGCAGGGCGCGGCGGCCTCGAGCTCGCGCAGATCTACGCCTCCCTCGACCGGGTCGAGGAGGCGCATCAGCAGCTCGAGAGCCTGCGCGCTGACCGGAGCGTTCCGTCCGCGGAGATCGACCGGCAGCTCGCGCTGCTCGCCTTCCAGTCGGGCGACCTCAAGGAGGCGCAGCAGCGCTTCGCGGCGCTGCTCGGCAATGGGGGTGAGGGCGGCGAGACCGCACAGCTCTATCTCGCCGACATCGCCGCGCGCGACGGCGATCCGGAGCGCGCCATCGGCGAGTACCGCCGGCTGTACGATTCCTCGGTGGCGGTCGCGGCGCGCGCGCGCGCCGCCGCGCTGCTGCTCGGGCGCACGAGCCGCGCGGACAGCGCGCGCGCCGAAGCCCTCGCGCTGCTCGATGACTATGGCGCGGAGCACCCTGAAGAGGAGCTGCAGCTGAGCCTCACCAAGGCGCATCTGCTCGCGGATCACGGCGATGCCGAGGCGGGACTTGCGGTGCTCGCCGGCGAGCTCGAGCGCCATCCGCAGCACCCTTCGGTCGAATACGATCGCGCCGTGATCCTCGATCAGGCCGGGCGCGTGCACGAGTCGGTGAGCGCACTCGAGCAGCTGCTCGCGCAGCGGCCCGACGATCCGGCGCTCGAGAACGCGCTCGGCTACACGCTCGCCGACCATTCGCTCGAGCTGTCCCGTGCGGAAGGGTTGATCCGCCGCGCGCTCACCGTGATGCCGGACAGCCCGGCCGCGCTCGACAGCCTGGGCTGGGTGCACTTCCGCCGCGGCGAGGCGCGCGATGCTGCCGGCACGCTCGCGCGTGCCTACTCCATCGATCACGAGGCCGAGATCGCCGCCCACTGGGGCGAGGCGCTGTGGGTGAGCGGCGCGCAGGGCGAGGCGCGCCGGGTGTGGGCCGCGGCGCTGGCGCGCGAGCCCGACTCCAAACCGCTGAAGGCGACGCTCGAGCGGTTCATTCCCGATGCGAAATAGCCGCGCGTGGGCCGCGAGCCTCGCGGCCCTCGTGGCGCTCGGCGGCTGCCGCACGACGCCGCCGTCTGCGCCCGGTCCGCCGTGGGAGACGCGCCGGCCGCAGCTGCAGGCGCGCGCGCAGTTCGCGCTGCGCGGCCGTGTGGCGGTCGCGACCGGCGCGCAGGGCTTCAACGCGCGGCTGCGCTGGGTGGAGGACGGAGCGCACGCGCGGGTCGCACTCGAGGGGCCGCTCGGCGCGGGAGGCGTCGAGATCGACGCGACGGGTGAGGATCTTCGGATCGCGATGCCGAACGGCACGCATCTGGCGAGCGATGCGGCGCGCGCCGAGCTCGCCGCGCGCTTAGGGTTCGATCCGCCGCTCGCGAGCCTGCGGTACTGGATCCTCGGCGTGCCCGATCCCGCGAGCCCGGCCGATGAGACGCTCGATCCGGCGCAGCAGCGCCTCAAGAGTCTGGCGCAGGGCGGCTGGCACATCGACTACGCGGGCTATGTGGCGGTCGGGAGCGAGTGGCTGCCGGCGCGCCTGACGCTCTCGCGCGCCGACGTGCGCGTGAAGCTGCTCGTGGACGACTGGCAGTCGTGAGCGGTGCGGTCGCGGCCGGCGCCGAAAGCCGCTGGCCGGCGCCGGCCAAGCTCAATCTCTTTCTGCACCTCACCGCGCGCCGCGCGGACGGTTACCACGAGCTGCAGACGCTCTTTCAGCTGATCGACCTCGCCGACACCATCGCCATCCGGGTGCGCGAGGACGGCGCCATCGAGCGCCCCGAGGGTCCGCGGGGTGTCGCTCCGGAGGCCGATCTCGCCGTACGCGCGGCGCACGCGCTCAAGACGGCGACCGGCGCGAGGCTCGGGGCGGACTTGAAGGTGCTGAAGCGCATCCCGCTGGGCGGAGGCTTAGGGGGTGGGAGCTCGGACGCCGCGACGACGCTGCTGGCACTGAACGAGCTCTGGGGGTGCGGCCTCGCGCCGCCCGAGCTCGCCGTGCTTGGGCGTCCCCTTGGGGCAGATGTGCCTGTTTTTGTTGAAGGTTTTTCGGCCTGGGGGGAGGGAATCGGCGAGCGCCTCACCCGGGTCGAGCTCCCCGAGCGGTGGTACCTGGTGATTCACCCGGGGGTCGCGGTGAGCACCGCATCGGTGTTCCAGAGCCCTGAATTGACACGAAATTCCCCCCTCATCACAATACGCGACTTTTTTGAGTCGGGCGGGCGGAACGACTGCGAGGGCGTCGTGCGCTCGCTCTGCCCCGAGGTGGGCGAGGCGCTCGACTGGCTCGGCCGCTTCGCGCCGGCGCGCCTGACGGGCACCGGCTCGTGCGTGTTCGCGGCGTTCGCCGGTGCCCCGGAGGCCGAGCGCCTCGCGGCGCGCGTTCCGGACCGCTGGACGAGCGCGGTGGCACGGGGGCTGAACGTCTCGCCGCTGCGCGAGCGGCTGCGGCAGGGGCGGGGCTGAAGAGGCGGCGGTAAGATTCCCGCCACGCGGTGCGGTGCAAAGCGTGCTGGGGTGTCGCCAAGTGGTAAGGCAGCGGGTTTTGATCCCGCCATTCGGAGGTTCGAATCCTTCCACCCCAGCCAGTTCGTGAGGATCGGCAGGCCTGGCGTAAAGATGGCGTGAAGAAAGTATGAGTACCAGCGACACACTGGCGCTGTTCGCCGGCAACGCGGTTCCCGCGTTGGCGCACGACATTGCGCGCAGCCTGCAGACGCCGCTGGGGCGCGCCTACGTCGGGCGATTCAGCGACGGCGAGATCAACGTCGAGCTGATGGAGAACGTGCGCGGTCGCGACGTCTTCATCGTGCAGTCGACCTGTCCGCCGGCCAACGACACGCTGATGGAGCTCCTGGTGATGGTGGACGCCGCGCGGCGCGCCTCGGCCGCGCGCATCACGGCGGTGGTACCGTACTTCGGCTACTCGCGCCAGGATCGCCGGCCGCGCGCTACGCGCGCTGCGATCACCGCGAAGCTGGTGGCGAACATGCTCTCGAGCGCCGGGGTTAACCGGCTGCTGACGATCGATCTGCACGCCGACCAGATCCAGGGATTCTTCGACATCCCGGTGGACAACGTGTACGCCTCGCCGGTGCTGCTCGGCGACGCCTGGAAGCAGGCGTACCGCAACGTGATCATCGTGTCGCCGGACGTGGGCGGGGTGGCGCGGGCGCGCGCCTTCGCCAAGCGGCTCGACGACGCCGACCTCGCCATCATCGATAAGCGCCGTCCGCGGCCGAACGAGTCGAAGGTGATGAACATCATCGGCGAGGTCGAGGGCAAGACCTGCATCCTCATCGACGACATGGTCGATACCGCAGGCACGCTGTGCCAGGCGGCGCAGGCGCTGAAGGACGAGGGGGCCGCGAAGGTGGTCGCCTACATCACCCACCCGGTGCTCTCGGGCGCGGCGGTGGAGCGGCTCTCGAAGTCGGCGCTCGATGAGCTGGTCGTCACCGACACGATCCCGCTGACGGCCGAGGCGAAACAGGCCTCGCGCATCCGCGTGCTGTCGGTCGCGGAGCTGCTGGCGGAGACCATCCGCCGCATCCTCGACGAGACCTCGGTGAGCTCGTTGTATGTCGATTGAAGAGTTCCTGGTGTGCCGGTTTGGTCGCGAACCGGCACGATGTATCAACTAACGGAGACTTGCAGTCATGCGTATTTCATTTACCGTCGGCGCGGAGCTCCGCGAGACGCAAGGCAAAGGTGCGAGCCGCCGCCTGCGTCACGCGGGTAAGGTTCCGGCCATCCTCTACGGCGCCCACCAGGACGCCCAGGCCCTGGTGCTCAATCAGCAGAGTCTGCTCACCATGATCGGCGATGAGCGTTTCTACTCCTCGATCGTGCAGCTCAAGATCGGCGAGCGCGCGCAGGAGGCGATCATCAAGGACGTGCAGATGCACCCGGCGAAGAACCTGGTGGTGCACGTCGACCTGCAGCGCGTGGTGGCGGATGAGAAGATCCGCATTCACCTGCCGATCCACTTCAGGAACGAGAGCATCGCCCCGGGCGTCAAGAGCGAAGGCGGCGTCGTGTCGCACATGCGCACCGACGTCGAGGTGAGCTGCCTGCCGAAGGACCTGCCGGAGTTCCTCGAGCTCGATCTCTCGGGCATGGCCCTGAACGACACCAGGTTTCTGGCGGACATCCCGCTGCCGCCGGGCGTCTCGATCCCGGAGCTGACGCAGCGCAACGCGCCGGTGGTCTCGATCCACGCGCCGCGTGCCGAGGAGCCGGAGCCGGTGGCCGAGGCTGCCGCCGTGCCGGCCGAGGGTGCTGCCGCGCCCGCCGCGGGTGCGCCGGGGGCACCGGGAGCGCCGGGAGCGCCGGGCGCGGCGCCGGCCGCCGCGGGCGCGCCGGGCGCACCCGCTGCCGCAGCGGATGCCAGGAAGGGCGAGGACAAGAAGGAGGCGGGCGGCAAGAAGGAGGGCGGCAAGAAGTAGCCGCCGCGCACACGCGCTGCAACCGCCGGCCGCCGTGGGAGCCCGTAACGCTCCGCGGCGGCCGGCGCTTTTAGGGCGCGGTCAATCCCATGGCAGGCGAAGCACTCAAACTTCTCGTCGGGCTCGGCAACCCGGGCACCGAGTACGCGCGCACGCGCCACAATGCCGGCTTCCAGTTCGCCGAGGAGCTCGCCGCGCGCTACGGCGCGAGCTTCCGCAGCGAGCCGCGCCACCGTGGCGAGCTCGCGCGCGTGCGCATCGCGGCAGCCGACCTGTGGCTGCTGAAGCCGATGAACTACATGAACCACAGCGGCGATGCCGTCCAGAGCGTCGCCTCCTTTTATAAGGTGCCGGTGGAGGCGATCCTGGTGGCCTACGACGAGCTCGATTTCCCGACCGGCGTGGTGCGCCTCAAGCAGGGGGGCGGGGCGGCCGGACATAACGGTCTGCGTGACGTGATCGCGCAGATGGGCGATGGCTTCTGGCGGCTGCGCATCGGCATCGGCCACCCGGGCGATCGTGCGCAGGTGCTCGACTACGTGCTCGGGCGTCCGCCGGCCGCCGAAGCGGAGCTGCTGCACGCGGGGATCGCCGCCGCCGCCGACACCGTGCCGGTGCTGCTCGGCGAGGGCGCGCAGATCGCCATGAACCGGCTGCATACCCGCGAATCGTCCGCCAACGACCCGAGCTGAACCCATGGCCATCCGCTGCGGCATCGTCGGTCTCCCCAACGTCGGCAAGTCGACGCTCTTCAATGCGCTGACACGCGCGCAGATCGCCGCCGAGAACTATCCCTTCTGCACCATCGACCCGAACATCGGCGTCGTGCCGGTTCCCGATCCGCGCCTGGCGCAGCTCGCCGCCATCGCCCACCCGGAGAAGCTCGTGCCGGCGACGGTCGAGTTCGTCGACATCGCGGGGCTGGTCGCCGGCGCCTCCCAGGGCGAGGGACTCGGCAATCAGTTCCTGGCGCACATCCGCGAGGTCGATGCGATCGCGCACGTGGTGCGCTGCTTCGCCGGCGGCGACGTCATCCACGTCGCCGGCAAGGTCGACCCGCTCTCCGATATCGAGACCATCGACACCGAGCTGGCACTCGCCGATCTCGCCACCGTCGAGAAGGGGCTCGAGCGCGCCGTCAAGGCCGTCAAGAGCGGCGACAAGGAGGCGCTGCGCCGCCGTGCGCTGCTCGAGCGCGTGCGCGAGCAGCTCGATGCCGGCAGACCTGCGCGTGCGCTCGCGCTCTCCGAGGAGGAGCGGCGCGAGCTGCGCGAGCTGTCGCTCCTCACCGCCAAGCCCGTGATGTACGTCGCCAACGTGGCGGAGCACGGCTTCACCGATAACCCGCTGCTCGATGCGGTGAGCGCGCGCGCCGCCGCCGAGGGCGCCGGCGTGGTCGCCGTGTGTGCGTCCATCGAGGCGGAGATCGCCCAGCTCGAGGAAGACGAGCGCGCCGAGTTCCTCGCCGAGCTCGGTTTGCAGGAGCCGGGGCTCGACCGCGTCATCCGCGCGGCCTACAGGCTGCTCGGGCTACAGACCTTCTTCACCGCGGGACCGAAGGAGGTGCGCGCCTGGACGGTGCGCGTCGGCGCCACGGCGCCGCAGGCCGCCGGTGCGATCCACACCGATTTCGAGCGCGGCTTCATCCGTGCCGAAGTGATCGCCTTCGCCGATTATCTCGCCGGCAAGGGCGAGGCCGGCGCGCGCGATGCCGGCAAGTTCCGGCTCGAGGGAAAGGATTACCTGGTGCAGGAGGGCGACGTCATGCACTTCAGGTTCAACGTATAGCCGTCACGGCGCGCGCCGCCGGCTCGCCTGAATCCACCGCCACGCGGTTGCGTCCGGCGCGCTTGGCGGCATAGAGCGCCGCATCGGCGCGCGCCAGCATGCTCTCGAGCGTGTCCTCATCGCCTCCCACAGCTACGCCGATCGACAGCGTCACCGAGCCCGGCTGCTCCTTGCTGTCCGCGCGGCGGATGCGCCCGGCCGCCACCGCGGTGCGGATCTGCTCGGCGAGCGCCCGCGCGCCGGCGAGCGGAGTCTGCTGCAGCAGGATGGCGAACTCATCGCCCCCGGGGCGGGCGGCGATGTCGCGGCCCTTGATGTTCGACTGCAGCGTCTGGCCGATCGCGCGCAGGATCTTGTCACCGAGCAGATGGCCGTGCTTGTCGTTGATCTCCTTGAAGTGGTCGATGTCCGCCAGCACCAGCGCGGCGTCCCTGAAGGGGCTGCCGTTGACGGCGAGCTCACTCACCGCGAGCTCGAAGCCGCGCCGGTTCTTCAGTCCGGTGAGCGGATCGAGCAGCGCCTCGGACTTCGCCTGCTCGAGCTGGCGTGTCAGCACCTCGACCTCGCGCGCGCGCGACTCGAGCCGCTGGTGCACGGCCTCGGTGGCCGACTGCATGCGGTTGGTCTCGCGGGCGAGCTCGGCGATGATGGCGTGGACCGTCTCGAGCGACACCGCGCCGGTGAGGCGCGAGCGCGTGTCGCGCAGCGTGGCCTCGAACTGGCCGCTGTCCTCGAGCGCCACCGCCGCGGTCTGCGCCGCCTCCTCGAGCACCTGGCGCAGCTTCTGCTGCAGCCGCTCGAGCACCTCCATGTCGCGCGCCACCACGAAGCGCGCGTGCAGGTCGTAGACGTCGTCCTCGCCCAGCGGGAGCTTGCCGGCGAGCGATGCCTCGAGCACCGAGGAGAGCGGCGGGTTGATGCCGGCGACGTGCTCGTACCAGAGCGTGTAGCTGATCGGATGGAGCGCGGCGGACTGCCGCGCCATCAGCGGCAGCGCGAGCCGCAGCAGCTCCGCGCTCTGGTCCTTGTTTTCGCTGTAACGCATGGGTCTTCAGTCTCTATTTGGGAGTCTCGTCCGGCGTCATCATGGCCGGCTGCGACTCGGTCTTCACGGCGTCCTGTTCCGCCTGGCGCGTCATGACGATGATGCTGATGCGGCGGTTGATGGGACTGCGGGGATCCTGCTTGTCGAACAGCACCGCGGACGACAGGCCTACCACCCGCGCGGTCTTGTCGGTCGACAGCCCCGCGGCCTCGAGCGCGCGGCGCGCGGCGTTGGCGCGGTCGGCCGACAGGTCCCAGTTGGTGCGCCCGCTGCCGTCGACGTAGGGCGTCGCGTCGGTGTGGCCGGTGAGGCTCAGATGATTCGGCACGCTGTTCAGGTATTTGGCGAGCTCGCCGAGGATCGCCACGGTGTAGGGCTTCAAGTGCGTGCTGCCCATGTCGAACATCGGCCGGTTCTGTTTGTCGACGATCTGGATGCGCAGCCCCTCCGGCGTGATGTCGAGCAGCAGCTGATCCTTGAACGGCTCGAGCGCCTGGCTCTCGTCGATGGCCTTCTTGAGCTCGTCCATCAGCGACTCGAGCTGCTGACGCTCGGCCGCCTGCACCGCCTTGCGGGCGGTGGCGAGATCGTCGTCGGGCTTGGGCGCATCCTGGGCCGGTGTGACGCTCGGGTTGTCGGGCTGCGTCTTCGGCGGAGTGAGGGGCGCCACCGGCGCACCGATTCCCGGGCTGGGACTTTGCATCATGCGCGGCGCGTCGAGTCCGCCGTGCAGGTTGATCGCGCTGGTGCTGGCGCCGCCCGGGCCCGCCATGCCCGGCGCCGCCTTGACGCTCTTGCCCTGCTCCATGCTCGGGTTCTTGAAGTAGTCGAAGATCGCGGCGCGCTGGTCCTTCGACACCGCGGTCACGAGCCACATCACCAGGAAGAACGCCATCATCGCCGTGACGAAGTCGGCGTACGCGACCTTCCAGGCGCCGCCATGGTGGCCCGCCGCGCTGCGCTTGTAGCGCTTCACGATCACGATCGCGCGCTTGTCGGGACGGGCGCTCATGGCGGCTTACTTGGCGGCCGCGGCGGCCGGCCGCGCGGCGCTCGCGCCGGCAGTGCCCGGCTTCGGCTTGCCCTTGAGGGACGCCTCGAGATCGGCGAACGTCGGGCGCACTTCGGCGAACAGGAGCTTGCGGGCGAACTCCACCGCGACCGGCGGCGCGTAGCCGCGCACGCTCGCGACCAGGGCCATCTTCACGACCTCGAAGGCCTTGGCCTCCTCGGCGGCGATGTGCTCCATCGCGGCGGCGATCGGACCGACGAAGCCGTAGGACACGAGGATCCCGAGGAAGGTGCCGACGAGGGCCGCGCCGACGCGGTGGCCGATGGTGGCGGTGTCGGCGCCCTCGAGCGAGGCCATGGTGTTGACGATGCCGAGCACCGCCGCGACGATGCCGAAGCCGGGCAGCGCGTCGGCGACTTTCTGCACCGCGTGCGCCGGCTCGTGGGCTTCCTTGTGGTGCGTCTCGAGCTCGTACTCGAGCAGGCTCTCGAGCTCCTGCGGATCGAGGTTACCGCCGACGATGAGGCGCAGGCAGTCGGTGATGAACTCCGTCATGTGGTGGTCGGCGAGCACGTGCGGGTACTTCTTGAAGAGCGCACTGTCCTGCGGCGCCTCGACGTCGCGCTCGATCGCCATCACGCCTTCCTTGCGGATCTTGACGAGGATGTCGTAGAGCAGCTGCAGCAGCGTCACGTAGTGCTCGCGCTTGTAGCGCGGGCCCTTAGGGAGAGACAACGCACCGGTGAACGCCGCCTTGACGACCTTCATCGGGTTGCTGATGAGGAACGCGCCGATCGCCGAGCCGACGATGATGAGGATCTCGAACGGATGCCACAGCGCGAGGATGTGGCCGCCCTCGGCCACGAATCCGCCGAGGATGCATCCGATCACCACCAGTGAACCGATCAGTTGCAGCATGTGACTTAATGTTGATGCGAACGCAGTGCCCGGCCGCCGGGGTCCAAGGTGGATATCGACTGCGGGGCACCGCTTCTTGAGCCCGGGCTGCGGTTTCGAGCGCCGCTGCGCACATTGACAAAGGAGTGGGCGGGCCTCAGTGTTCGCGTCGTTTTGCGCCGGGTATGGGGATGCGGGCGAAAGTTGCGGCGGTGATCACCGCCGCCCTCGGCTGGCTGCGGGGGCGAAGCGGAGCTGACCAGACTGGTGCGCACGGGCCGGATCCCGGGCGCAGCGGAGCCGCCGCCCCGTCGCCGGTTGGCGACAACACGCGATCCGCCGGGCTGGTGCGATCCGCAGAGCTCGCACGACTCGAGCGCCTGTGGGCGCAGGCCGCGCTCGAGAGCTCCCACGGCATCGCCCTCATCGATCCCGCCAGCGCCACACTGCGGGCCGTGAACGCCGCCTACGCGCAGCTCATCGGCCGCGCCCCCGGGCAACTCGAGGGACAGCCCGCCAACACCGGCTACCCGGCCGGGGCTCACGTGGAGCTGCTGGTGGCCGAGCATGCCGCGGACTTGAACGGCGCCGCCACGCTGCAAACGCAGCTGCTCCACCGCGACGGGACCTGCATTCCGGTCGAGGTACAACTGGTCGCGGTGCGCGCCGGCGCCGGCCCGGTGACCTTTCGCATCCAGACCGTGACCGACCTGCGGGCGCGCCTCGCGGCCGAGGGCGAGCTGCGGCTCGGCGAGGCGCAGCACACGGCCGCGGCGGGCTTCCGGGCGCTTGCCGATGCGGCACCGGTCGGCGTGCTGCTGATGGACGCCGATGGCGGCTGCAGCTACGCCAATCCCTGCTGGCTCGCGCTCACCGGACTGCTGCCCGACCAGGCGCGCGGCGACGGCTGGTGGGACGCGGTGCATCCGGACGACCGGGAACGCGTGAGCGATGCCTGGGAGCGCCTGGCGCGCGGTGCCCCGCTCGATCTGGAGTTCCGCTACCGGCGTGCGGGCGGGGAGCCGCGCACGGTGCAGGCGCGGGGCGCGGCGCTGCGCGGCGCGGGCGACGCACTCGCCGGCTTCGTCAGCGTCGACGTGGACGTCACCGAGCAGCTGCGGCAGCGCGCCGGCATCGATGCGTTCCACGGCCGCATCCGCGCGCTCGCCCAGGGGCTCGAGCGTACGCGCGAGGAGGAGCGCGCTGCGCTGGCACAGCGGCTGCACACGACGCTGCGCCAGGACCTCACCACCCTCAAGGGCGAGCTCGAATCCCTGCCGTCGGCCGGCGCACTCGGCGGACTCGCGCAGCGCTGTCTCGAGGAGCTGCGCCACATCGCCTTCGAGCTGCAGCCCCCGGGGGTCGAGGAGCTCGGGCTCGCCGATGCCATGCAGCGTTACGCCGATGACTGCACCGCGCAGTCGGGCCTCACCATCGAATTCAGCAACGCCGGGGGCGTGACCGATGTCGGCCGGCGCCATGCGCTCGCCCTGTACCGCACCTTCCAGGAAGCGCTCGGCAACGTCGTGCGCCACGCGCGCGCGCGCCACGTCGAGGCGCACGTGTGGGTGCAGGACGGCGCGGTGCATCTGCGGGTGAGCGATGACGGCGTCGGCATCGGCGACCGGGATCGCGGCAAGAGCGGCTGCTTCGGACTGCTGCTCGCCGCCGAGCGGCTGACGCAGCTCGGCGGGGCGCTGCGGGTATTCGGCGTTCCGGGCCGCGGCACCACGCTCGATGCCAGCATGCCGCTCGATCCGGAAAAAGCACGGCGCGCCTCGGCGGCGCGCTGAAGATGCCGCGGGGGGCGCCATGGGGCGCCGTCAGGCGCCGCGGACCTGCGGGGCGATCGCCACCCAGGCGGCGCGGATCTCGCCGAGCAGGCTCAGCACTTCGTTGATGCAGCCGACGTCGCTGCGCACGTTGGCGAGCAACAGCCGCCGCGACATGTATTCGTAGAGATCGCGCAGGTTGCGCGCCAGCGACCCGCCCTTGGCGAGGTCCAGGCTCCCGCACAGCTCCGCGATGATGATGACGCAGCTGTGCAGCAGCTTGGCCTTGCCCGCCACCTCACCGCGCTCGATGCAGCCGCGCGCCTGAGTCATGCGGTCGAGCGCCGCATCGAGCAGCATCTGCACCAGTGCATGCGGATCGGCATTCGCGACCCCGCCGTGGACCAGGGCGCTGCGGTACGCTGCCATCCTCGGGTTGTACGCGAATCCGCTCACGGGATGCCTCGGGCGCTTGCCGTCGATATCCCTTTAGCGGCGCTCGCGCGCCGAACTTGAGCCGACTCAGGCGTTCGCCTTGCCCTGCACCTGCGGCAGCGTCGCGAACTGCTGGCTGAGGTAGGAGGAGGTGCTCTGGAGCGAGGACAGCAGCGCATTGAGCGCCGAGTACTGCTGCGTGAGACTCGCCGAGAGCGCCGCCATCTGCGTCTGCAGCTGGTTGCTCTGATTGGTGAGCGAGTTCTCCTGGCTGGCGAGCGTATTACCTTCGGCGGTGAGCGCACCGGTGGCGCCGAGCGTGCTGCGGATGTCGCTGTTCAAGCTCGCGGCCACGCCGCCCGTGCCGCTGAACAGCTGGCTCACCGCGCTGAAGTTGCCGCTGAGCGCGGCGGACAGGGTGGCGCCGTTGACGCTGAGCGAGCCATCGGCGTTCGTCGTGATGCCGATGCTGGCGAGCGTGTTGTAGGTCGCGGAGCCGGTGTTGACGATGCTGTAGAGGGCCTGCTGGACCTGGCTCTGAATGCCCTGCAGTCCCGCGTCCCCCATCATGGGGCCGGCGGTGTTGGTCGAGGAATTGTAGCCGCCGAGCTGCGCGAGCGTGCTCTGCAGCGTGTTGTAGGCGGTGACGAAGCTCTGGATGTTGCCGCTGATCGTGGTGGTGTCGTCGGCGATCGACAGCGTGCCGGGCGTCGGCGTGGGCGGTGTGCCGCTCACCGGGCTGGTGCCGAGGAGGTTGAGCGTCACGCCGCTCATGGCGGTGCTCACCGTGTTGCTCGGGCTGGTGAAATTCACGCCCGAGATCGAGAAGGCGGCGTCCTGTGCGGCCGCCTCCTGGGTGTAGTTGGCGGTGTTGCCGGTGCCGTAGGTAAAGGCCGAGAGTCCCGTGCCGCCGTCGGTCTCGGTGACCTGGATGGCATTGGCGGCGCCGGTCTGCGACGACGACAGGAGCAGATAGGCGCCACTCGCCCCCTGCAGCACGGTCGCGGCGATGCCGGGATTACCGGCGGCGCCGTTGATCGCCGCGGCGAGCCCCTGCGGCGTATTGTCGGTGCTGTCGACGGTGACGTTGAAGCTCGTGCCGCCGAGAGACAGCTGCAGCGTGCCGGTCCCGATGGTGCTGCCGCTCACGGGATTGGAGAGCAGCTGTTGCGCGGTCGCCAGCGCGGATACCGACACGTTATAGGTGCCGGTGGGTGCGCCGTTGCCGGCGGTGGCGGTGAAGACCGTGGGTGCGCTGCTGTTGGCGGTCTCCAGCTGGAAAGCGCTCGGCGTGTCGAGCGCGCCGAGCGCCGACTGGAAGGTCGACAGCGCGCCCTTCAGCTGCGCCAGCGCAGAAATCTGCGTGGTGACCTGCTGGGTCTGGTTGCTGAGCAGCGTCTGCTGCGGCGCCTCGGTCGCCGTGACCAGCTGTGATACGAGGCTCGCGACGTTGATGACCGAACCGCCGGCAGCGCCGGCGCTCGAGTTGCTCGCGACCGTCGTGACCGGCTGGGTCTGGGGGACCGAGGAACCGACCGGAGCCGCGGTAGTGGTCATGAGGCGTCCTCAGAAAAAAGAGAGCGGGGCGGGCGCCCTGTGGCGCCCGCCCCCGTTACCAGTGCAAGTGACTGGTCTATCACCATCGTTACGGCAGCTTCTGCAGGAGCGTCAGAATGTTCTGCGGGATCATGTTGGCCTGCGCCACCATGGCCGTGCTCGCCTGCTGCAGGATCTGGGCCTTCGACAGCTGCGAGGTCGCCGCCGCGTAGTCCGTATCCTGAATCTGGCTGCGCGCGCTCTGCAGGTTGGTCGAATCGGTGTTCAGACCGCTGATCGCGGACTGGAACCGGTTCTGGTACGCGCCGAGCTGTGCGCCCGTCGCGGCTACCTGCTGCAGCGCTCCATCGATCTGCGCCAACGCCAGGTTGGAGCCATCGACCGTCGTCACGCTGCCGACGTTGAGGTTGGTCTTCGTCGGTGTGCCGGTGGCGGACATGTCGTAGGTTGCAGCCAGGCCGAGGGTGGCCGCGGTCAACGTCTGGGTAGCCCCGACGTGCGAGACACCGTTGACTGCCCCGACGGTCACCTTGAGGCCGGCCGTGCTGCTCAGGTCGATGGCGCCGCTGGTGCCATCCACCGTCGCGACGATGCCGCCGTCCTGGCCCGACAGGGCATTGATGGCCGCGACCGCGGTCTTGACGTCGGTGGCCGCAGTGCCGCTCGAGGTGAAGTTCGCCGTCGTGTACGTAGTGCCGCCAACGCTGAACGATATGTTGGCGACGTCACCCGCGGTCACGGCGCCGGTCGGCGCCGTGGCGTTTGCGACGGTGTACAGCGTACCGAGCGCGGAGGTGCTGGCGCTGGCGACCGAGGACACGGTGATCGTCTGGCCGACGTTGGCACCGACCTGGAAGGTCGCACCCTGGAACGTGCCGTCGAGCAGGTTCACGCCGTTGAACGAAGCCGTCGAGGCGACGTTGTTGATGTCGGCCTGCAGCTGCGCGAACTGCTGGTTGAGGTCCGCACGGTCCTGGGCGCTGTTGGTCGCATTCAGCGACTGCACGGCGAGGTCGCGCATGCTCTGCAGGTCGGTGGTGATCTCGGTGAGGGCGCCCTGCGCGGTCTGCGCGAGCGAGACGCCATCGTTGGCGTTGCGGGCCGCCTGGCCGAGGCCGTTGATCTGCGAGGTCATGCCCTGCACGATCGCGTAGCCGGCGGCGTCATCGGCCGCGGTGTTGATGCGCAGGCCCGAGGACAGCTGCTGCAGCGCCATGCTGAGCTGGCTGCCCGAGGTGCTCAGGCTGCCCTGAGCTACCAGCGAGCTGTAGTTGGTGTTGAGGACTAATGACATGTGTACTACTCCGTTAGTTGGTGCAGCGCCGTTACGGCAGCTTCTGCAGGAGCGTCAGAATGTTCTGCGGGATCATGTTGGCCTGCGCCACCATGGCCGTGCTCGCCTGCTGCAGGATCTGGGCCTTCGACAGCTGCGAGGTCGCCGCCGCGTAGTCCGTGTCCTGAATCTGGCTGCGCGCGCTCTGCAGGTTGGTCGAATCGGTGTTCAGACCGCTGATCGCGGACTGGAACCGGTTCTGGTACGCGCCGAGCTGTGCGCCCGTCGCGGCTACCTGCTGCAGCGCCGCATCGATCTGCGCCAACGCCAGGTTGGAGCCATCGACCGAGGTCACGCTGCCCACGTCCAGGTGGGTGGTCGTGCCCGCCACCGTCACCGTATTCGCGGCGTTGATGCCGATGTTGGCGAGAGTGACCGTCGCACCGTTGCTGCCGCCCGCGGCGACCGCAACACTCGAGCTCGACGTGCTGCTGAGGCTGATGCCGTTGCCGGTCGCGTTGACCGTGGCGATGACGCCGCCGTCCTGACCCGAGACCGCATTGATCGCGGCCGCTACAGTCTTGAGGTCGGTGGCGACATTGCCGGTGACGGTGAACGTGCCCGTGGAGACGGCCGTCAAGGCGGAACCACCGGTGGGCGTCGTGGTGATCGTCAGCGAGCCGGTCTGGCCCGCGGTCATGGCCGCAGCGGTCGCGGGACCGGCAGCCGTGTAGATCGTACCGAGCGCGGAGGTGCTGGCGCTGGCGACCGAGGACACGGTGATCGTCTGGCCGACGTTGGCACCGACCTGGAAGGTCGCACCCTGGAACGTGCCGTCGAGCAGGTTCACGCCGTTGAACGAAGCCGTCGAGGCGACGTTGTTGATGTCGGCCTGCAGCTGCGCGAACTGCTGGTTGAGGTCCGCACGGTCCTGGGCGCTGTTGGTCGCATTCAGCGACTGCACGGCGAGGTCGCGCATGCTCTGCAGGTCGGTGGTGATCTCGGTGAGGGCGCCCTGCGCGGTCTGCGCGAGCGAGACGCCATCGTTGGCGTTGCGGGCCGCCTGGCCGAGGCCGTTGATCTGCGAGGTCATGCCCTGCACGATCGCGTAGCCGGCGGCGTCATCGGCCGCGGTGTTGATGCGCAGGCCCGAGGACAGCTGCTGCAGCGCGGAGCTGAGCTGGCTGCCCGAGGTGCTCAGGCTGCCCTGAGCTACCAGCGAGCTGTAGTTGGTGTTGAGGACTAATGACATGTGTGCTACTCCGTAAGTTGGTTCACACGCCGGACATCAGTCCGCCGCGCTCGTTGCAGCGGCTATCCGACCACTGCTCGTACGGTTGCTGTATCGGTGCCGGCGCGCCGAACTTGAATCGGCAGCGGCAGAAATCCGCCGTAAAGTGCCGAATACCTCACACTCCGTCGCTTGCGGGCGACGCAGGCCGGCCGCTGGGGTGTGACGGCGCGCATGATTACGAGACGTAGTTGAAGAGCGACAGCTTGGCGATCGAGGCGTAGGACTCCTGCGCCGCCTGCAGCGCCAGCTCCTGGGTGCTGAGCTGCGTGACCGCCGCCGCATAGTCGGTGCTGGAGAGCTGCGAGATCGCGCCCTGCAGCTGGGTCTGCTCACTCTGCGCGTTGTTGGCCACCGTGGTGATCGCATTCAGACGTCCGCCCACGGACGCCTGCACGTTGTTCAGGCCACCGAGCGCGTTGTCGATCTGCTGGATCGCGGCACCGATCTGGGTCGTGACCTGCGCACTCGTGAGTGAGCCCGAGTTGAGCGTCGTGATGAGGCTCGAGAGGGTGGCGAATACGCTGCCCTTGCCCGCCGGCGCCACCGTGAACGTGTCGCCGGCCGCGGGCGCGCCGCTCACCGTCACCTGGACGCCGTTGAAGGCGATGGCGTTGCCGCTGGTGTAGGCGCCCGAGGAGACGACCGCTCCGGCGCCGTTGGTCACCTGGTACTGGGTCGGGCTGCTGAAGGAGATGGTGTAGGTGTCGGGTACCCAGGCGGCGGGGCTGACGACGCTGCCCGTGTCGATGCTGCCGCTGCCGCTGTTGGCGGCGCCGACGGCGGTGGTGAAGGTGCCGTTGCCGGCCGGGACGCTCATGAAGACCGCCTGGCCCGCATCTCCGGCGGACACGCTCTGGTCGGCGCTGATCTGCACCTGGTTGACCTGGCTCGTGCCCTGGTAGGTCACCGAGGCGCCGCTCTGGGCGAAGGGCTGTGTGCCGCTCGCCGTGCCCGCGAACAGATAGTTGCCGCCCGCGTCGGTGGCATTGGCGGCGCCGAGCAGCGCCTGCTGCAGCTGCGTGAGCTGCGTCGCGATGTCCTGCCGGTCGGCGAGGCTGAGCGCCGAGTTGTTGGCCTCCACCGCCAGGTCGCGGGCGCTCTGCAGCGTGTTCGTCGCGCTGGTGAGCGCGCTCTGCTCGAGCTGCAGTCCCGAGGTCACGGCACTGCCGTTGCTGACGTACTGCTGCGAGGCCGACAAGCTCATGTTGAGCTGGTTGACCTGCGACATGGCGGCGGGGTTGGCGGCGGCGTTCGGCAGCTTCGAGCCGGTGGAGAGCTCGGTCTGCGTCTGGGTGAGCGCGGTCTGGAGTGCCTCCATTTCCGCGAGCGCATTCGTGTGGAAGGTCAGTGTCGAGATGGTCATGGTCAGCCGTTCGTGATGGCGGTCATGAGGGACGTGAACATGGTGCCGGAGGCCTGGATCACCTGCGCCATGGCCTGGTAGGCCTGCTGGTACTGGAGCATCTTGGCCGCCTCGGCATCGAGATTGACGCCGGAGAGATTGCTGAGCGCGGTGGTCGCGTCCTGGTTGACGGACTGCTGCGCGCTGGCCGTCGCCTGCGCGTGCTGGGTCACGACGCCCACCTGGGTCACGAGGTTGTTGGCCGCGGCACTCAGCGAAGTCGTGCCGCCGGCGAGCGCGCCCGAGCCGAGTGCGCCGATCATGGCGAGCAGGTTCGAGTTGTCGCCGCTGTTGGCGCTGGTGCTGGGCGTGATCGTGAAGCTGTCGCCGCTCGCGGGCACGCCGTTGACGGTCACCTGCGCACCGGCGAAGGCGATCGGCTGTCCGGCGGCGTAGTTGCCGTTCGCCACCACGGCGCCGGCGCCGTTGGTCACCTGGTACTGCGTCGCGCTGGTGAAGGACAGGGTGTAGTTGTCGGGCACCCAGTTGGCGGGATTGGTGATGGTCGCCGCGGAGATCGTGCCGCTGCCGGTGTTGCCGGCGCCCGCGCCGGTCTGGGCGAGCGAGGCGGCGGCGATCTGGCTGGGGCTGGTGAGCAGCAGCGCCAGTCCCGCGGGCGCCGCCTCGGTCGGCTGGATGAGATAGGTGTCGCCGCTGGCGGGTGCCCCGCCGCCGACCACGATCGAGAGGCCCGCGGCCTGGAATGGGCTCCCCGCCGTGCCGGCGCCCGTCATGGCGAGGCTCTGTCCGCTGGTCGCGTCTTTCAGCTGCCAGGCGCCACCGCTGTAGCTCAGCTGGTAGTTGTCCGCGGTGAGCGCGCTCAAGGAAGTGATGCTGGTGGTGACCGTGGCGCTACCGGTGTTGTGGATGCTCGGGGTGCTCTGCGGTGCGCCGACGGCGAACATCGGCTGGCCCGGCGCGCCGGTCAGGTCCATCCCTGAGGCCTGCGCCTGGTTCATGAGCGTGCTCAAACCCACGCTGATGACGCCGAGGGCGTTCTGCACCGGCTGCAGCACCTGGCTGCGGGCACTGAGGAGTCCGCCGAGCTCGCCGCCGCTGATCTCGGAGGTCACATCGGCGGTTCCGCCCTGGCTGGTGAGGCCGATGTCGTATTGGGTGGCGTTGTACTGGCTCGGCATGGCGGCGAGCTGCTGCGCCTGGCTGCCGGTCACGAGTGCCTGGCCGCTGCCGATATAGACGTCCATCGCGCCGTTCGACTCGGTGGCGGTGTTGACGCTCACGTACTGGCTCAGCTGGTTGACGAGGGTGTCGCGCTGATCCATGAGCTGATTCGGCGTCCCGCCTCCGGCGAGGTCCGCCGCGATCTGGGTATTGAGCGAGGCGATGCCGCTCGCGAGCGAGTTCACCTGGTTGACGTCGGAGCCGATCTGCTGCTCGAGGCCGGAGCCGTAGGTCCCGATCTGCGAGCTGTAACCGTTGATCTGCTGCACCAGCGCCTGCGCCTGACTCAAGAGCGCCTGGCGCGAGGCGGTGGAGGAGGGTGAGGAGGAGAGCGTCTGCAGCGCGTTGACGAAGCTCTGCAGGCTCGCCGTGAGCCCGGTGCTCGAGGCGCTCAGCATGTTGTCGATCTGGCCGGCCTGGGTCGCGAGCGTGTTGGAGCTCGCATAGCCGGCCTGCGAGGAGCGCATCTGCTGCGCGAGCAGCTCGCTGTAGGAGCGGGCGATGCCCTGGATTTCGACGCCGCTGCCGACGTAGCCGCCGGCCGTGCTCTGCCCCGGCTGGGGCGTCAGCTCGATGTTCTCGACGCTATAGCCGGGCGTCGCGGCGTTGGCGATGTTGTTGCTGGTGACGTCGAGAGCCTGCTGGAATGCCAGCAGCCCCGAAACGCCGGTCGAGAGAATGTTACCCATGGCTTAACTCCTCCCCAGGAGCGGCCCGACTCTGTGACGTCATCGGCACATTGTCGGAGAACTTGAGGGGTGTGCCGCTCGCGCGCGCGAGCGTGGCGGCCACCCGGCCGGCCACCGTGGTGACCTTCTGGGCATAATTCGGATCGGTCGCGTAGCCGCCCTGCTGCAGCGCCGTGGCGAAGCCCGACACGCTGGTGCCGGCATTGAGCGCGGCGCTGAAGCGCGGATTGCTGCGCAGCATCGCCACATAATCCTGGAAGCTCTCGCCCGCGCTCGGGTACGCGCGAAACTGCGCCGTGGCCGGGGCCGCCGTTGCGCCCTGATATTCCTGCGTGCTCGCCGTGACGGAGGCGCCCGTCCAGCCGCCCCCGGCCTTGATGCCGAAGAGGTTGTTGCTGCTCGATCCGTCGCTCCCCTTCGGGACGCTGCGCCCCCAGTTGGTCTCGAGCGCCGCCTGGGCGATGAGGCTCACGGGATGGACGCCGAGCTGCTGCGCGGCCTGCTGCGCCTGCGGCCACACCTGGCCGATGAAGCTCGCCTGCTCGGCGCTCGTGGCCGCGGCGCCGGTCGGGCCGGTGCTGCCGGCCGCGCTCGTGCCGGTGGCCGCGCCGGTGCGGCTCGCGGGGAGCGTGCCGCCCTTGCCGGGGGTGGCGGCGGCGGACGGGGAGCTCGTGCCCGCGTTGGCGTGCTGCAACTGCCGGGTGAGCATGTCGGCGAGCCCGAGTCCCTTGCCCTGCGTCAGTTGCAGCGACAGCTGGTCGTCGAACATGCCCTGGTAGGTCTGCGCCTGGTCGGAGCCGAAGATCGGATCCTTGCCGATGGCATCGCGCATGCTCTTGATCATCATGCGCGCGAACAGGCTCTCGAACTGCTTCGCCACCTGGCGGAGTGCGGCCGGGTCGTTGTGCGCAGCATTCGACTTGAGCTTCTCGAGCCCCGCGAAGTCGCCGTACACGCCGGCGTTGTTGTTGACCGGTGCCGTCATGGCGCTGCTTCAGATCACGATCAGCTCGGCGCGCAGCGAGCCGGCTTCCTTGAGCGCCTCGAGAATCGCCACCAGGTCGCTGGGAGCGGCGCCCACCTGGTTGACCGCGCGCACGATCTCATCGAGCGTGACGCCGGCCGCGAAGACGAACATGCGGGCATCGGCCTGCTGCACGTCGAGGCTGCTCTTGGGCGTGACCACGGTGGTGCCCTGCGACAGCGGCCCGGGCTGGCTGACCTCCTGGCGCTCGGTGATGGTCACCGAGAGCGAGCCGTGCGCGACCGCCGCGGCGGTCACGCGCACGTGCGCGCTGATCACCACGGTGCCGGTGCGCGAGTTGATGATGACGCGCGCCGGCGCTTCGCCCGGCTCGACCTGGACCGCCTCGAGCGAGGCGATGTAGGAGATGCGCTGGTTGGGGTCGAGCGGCGCCACGACACGGATCGAAACCGCATCGAGCGCCTCGGCGCTGCCGGCACCGAGCGTCTTGTTGATCGCGGTCACGACGTTGGCCGCGGTGGTGAAATCCGGCGTATTGAGATTCAGCACCAGGTGCGGATCGGCGGCGAAGTGCACCGGCACCTCGCGCTCGACCGAGGCGCCGTTGGGAATGCGGCCGCTGCTCGGCACGTTGAGTGAGATGCGCGAGCCGTCCTTGCCGTTGATGCCGAAGCCGCTGACCATCACGTTGCCCTGCGCCATGGCGTAGATCTGCCCGTCGGCGCCGCGCATCGGCGTCATGATGAGCGCGCCGCCCCGCAGGCTGGACGCGTTGCCGATGGTCGCCACGGTGATGTCGATGGTCTGTCCGGGCTTGGCGAACGCCGGCAGGTCCGCGGTCACGGTGACCGCGGCCACGTTCTTCAGCTGTGGATTGGTGTTCGGCGGGACGGTGACGCCGAAGCGCTGCAGCATGTTCTCGATGCTCTGCACCGTGAACGGCGCCTGGGTGGTCTGGTCGCCGGTGCCGTCGAGGCCGACCACGAGCCCGTAGCCCACCAGCTGGTTGGCGCGTACGCCGCCCACGGTGGCGATGTCCTTCAAGCGCTCGGCCTGCACCGGTGCGGTGATGAGCGCGAGCAGCGCGGCGGCGAGGCCGGCGGCGACGCCGGCCCTGGCGCGGCGACTTGCGAGCCGCGGCCATCAGAAAGGCACCCACGGTGAGTTGAAGAAGCGCGATAGCCAGCTCTGCGAGTTGGCGTCGGCGAGCGCGCCCTTGCCGCTATAGCTGATCCTGGCGCTCGCCACGCGGTAGGAGGGGATCGAGTTGTCGGAGGCGAGGTCGATCGGGCGGATGACGCCCGTCACCCGCACGTACTCCTTGCCCTGGTTGAGCGCGATCTGCTTCTCGCCGGCGACGTACAGGTTGCCGTTCGGCAGAACCTTGAGCACGGTCGCGGTGAGGTAGCCGGTCAGGCTGTTGCTCTGGGCGCTCGCGCCCTCGCCGTCGAACTTGCTCGCGTCGTTGACGTTGTTATTGAGCCACGACACGTTCTTGCCGATGAGCGTCGTGCCCGGCATCGTGATCGTGTTGGCCTTGCTGGTGGTGGTGGTGGCGCTCTTCTGCGCCGCCGTCGCCTCGTTCAGCACGATGGTGACGGTGTCGCCGATGTGATGGGCGACCGGGTTCTCGGCCAGCACCATCTCGCGGCCGGACTGATAGATGGCGCCGTCGGTCGGCGGCGGCAGCTGCTCCTGCGTCCAGGCGAGCCCGTCGTCGGGCTTGGTGGGCTTGGCGGTCTGACAGCCGGCCGCGGCGGCGAGCGCCACGGCCAGGGCGAGCACGGGGAATGAGTTGCGCATCTGACTCGCTTACATGTTCTGCGTGGAGTAGGTGAGCATCTGGTCGGTGGTCTCGACGGCGCGCGAGTTCATCTCGTAGGCCTGCTGCGTCTCGATCATGTTGACGAGCTCCTCGACCACGTTGACGTTGGAGGACTCGACCGAGCCCTGCAGCACCGTGCCCATGCCGTTCAAGCCGGCATTGCCGGTGACCGGCGAGCCGCTCGAGGCCGATTCGACCGCGAGATTGCCACCGATGTCCTGCAGGCCCGCCGGGTTGATGAAGTCGGCGAGCTGCAGTGTGCCGACCGTCTGCGGCGTCGACTGGCCCGCGAGCTGCACCGTGATGGTGCCGTCGGCGCCGAGGGTGACGCTCTGTGCGCCCTGCGGGACGGTGATCGCCGGCTGCACCTGGTAGCCCGCCGCCGTGACCAGCTGGCCCTGCGCGTTCAGCTGGAAGCTGCCGTCGCGGGTGTAGGCCATCTGGCCGTTGGGCTGCAGCACCTGGAAGAAGCCGCGCCCCTGGATGGCCACGTCGAGCGCATTGCCGGTCGTGTTGAAGCTGCCCTGGGTGTAGTTCTTCTCGGTGGCGACGATGCGCACGCCGGTGCCGACGTTGAGTCCGGTCGGCGACTGGGTGTTCTGCGAGGTGTTGGCCCCGACCTGCGACAGGTTCTGGTAGAGCAGGTCGTCGAACACCGCGCGGCTCTTCTTGAAGCCGGTGGTGTTGACGTTGGCGAGGTTATTGGCCGTGACCGTCATCTGGGTCTGCTGGGCGTCGAGCCCGGTTTTTGCGGCCCACAGTGCGGGTTCCATATCAGTTGACCTCTGTTAGATAAGGGGTGGCTCAGCCGGTGGCGCCGGACTGCAGCAGCTTGCTGGAGGCTTGTCCGTTCTCGTCCGCGGCATGCAGCGCCTTGATCTGCAGCTCGAAGCGCCGTGACAGCTCGATCATGTTGACCAGGCAGGCGGAGATGTTGACGTTGCTCGACTCGAGCACCCCCGAGGCGAGCTGCACGTTGGCATCCGCCTCGGCGGGCGAGCCGTCGGTGGTGCGGTACAGGCCGTCGGTGCCGCGCGCGAGCGTGCTGGCGGGGGGGTTGACGAGCTTGATGCGCCCCACGGCGGCCACCGAGTTCGGTGTCTGGCCGAGCCCGACGACCGAGACCGTGCCGTCGGCGGCGATCGAGACGGAGGAGGCCGGCGGCACGTTCACCGGACCGCTGTCGGAGAGTACCGGGCGGCCGCCCGCGGTCACGAGCTGCCCGCTCGGATCGACGTGCAGGTCGCCGGCGCGGGTATAGGCCTCGTTTCCGGCGAGGTCCTGCACCGCGATGAAACCCGAGCCCTGCACGGCGACGTCGAGCGCGTTGCCGGTGGTCTGCTGTTCGCCGACGGTGTCGTTGAAGCCGACCGTGCCGGCGGTGGCGTAGGCACGCGAGGCGAAGCCGGGACCCGTCACACTGCGCGTCTGGAAGGCGGACAGCGCCGCCTTGAAGCCGGTGGTGCTCGCGTTGGCCAGGTTGTAGTTGTTGGCCTCCTGGGTGGCGAGCGTTTCCTTCGCACCCGACATGGCCACGTACATGAGCTTGTCCATGAGTTACCTGCGTGCCGCCGTCAGCCGCTTCAGCCGCGGATGTTGATGATCGACTGGGTCACCTGGTCCTCGGTCTTGATCATCTCCGCATTCGCCTGGAAGTCGCGCTGCGCGGTGATCATGTCGACCAGCGCCGAGGTGGTGTCGACGTTCGACTCCTCGAGCGAGCCGGACTGGATGCTGCCGAAGCCGGAGTTGCCGGCGATGCCGTTGACCGCCGCTCCCGAGGCGTTGGTCGCCGACCAGCTGGCGTTGCCGAGCTGCTGCAGGCCCTGGGAGTTGGCGAAGGTGGCGAGAGCCACCTGGCCCAGGTTCACCGAGTTGCCGTTGGTGAACTGCGCCTGCACGACGCCGGTCTGCGAGATGTTGATGCCGGTCAGCTGACCGGTCGTGTAGCCGTTCTGCTGTACCGCCGTGACGCCGAAGTTGCCGCCGTACTGGGTGGTGTTGCTGAAGTTGAAGGTCATGTTCATGGCCTGCGCGCCGGTGGCGGGCGTGTAGGCCGGAAAGGTGACCTGGCCGTTGGCGGGCGTCAGGAGCTGCCCGGTCTGCGTGTAAGTGAGCGGCTGCGGTGCGCCGACCGCCGTGCCGTCGACCGTCAGTTGCGCTTCCCAGGCGTTGGGCGCTGTATTGATGAAATACAGGCTCGCGGTGTGCGCGGCGCCGAGCGAGTCGTACACCGTGAGCGAGGTGGTGTTGTTGTAGCTGTTGGGATCGGTGGCGTTGAAGGGCGCATCCGCCGGCGGCGTGGCAGCGGCCGGGAGATTCGCGGTGATCTGCGCGGTGGAGGTCGCCTTCGGCTGGCTCTCATTGGTGGTGAGCGTGATGTCAGACAGGCCGCCGGTGTTGAAGGTGCCGTTGGCGAGCGGCGGGTAGCCCTGGAGCAGCTGTCCCGAGGCGGTGACCACCTGGCCGGAGCTGTTCAGCTGGAACTCGCCGTCGCGCGTGTAGTTGAGCGCGCCGTTGTTGCTGACGATGAAGTAGCCGTTGCCGCTGACCGCCATGTCGAGCGTGTTGCCCGTGGTCTGGATGTTGCCCTGGGTGAACTGCTGCGCGATCTCGGACACCTCGACGCCATTACCGGTGGCGATGGCGCCCTGCTGGGTCGAAGCAAACAGGTCGGCGAACTCGGTGCGTGAGCCCTTGAAGCCCACGGTGGCGACGTTCGCCAGGTTGTTGGAGGTGACCGAGAGATCCTCGTTGGCGGCGTTCAAGCCCGTGAGCGCGATGTTCATTGACATGGAAGGGTTCTCCTACTGGATGCTGAGGACCGAGCTCATCGGCACGGTGCCGTTGGCGGTGTTGAGATCGAGAGCCTGGGTCGAGGGGTCGATGGTGACGCTCTGCACCTGGCTGTAGATGAGCGGGTTGACCGACTGGGTGCCGCCGCCGACCGTGGCGTTGACGCTGAGCGTGTACTGGCCGGCGGGCGCGGCGCTGCCGCTCGCGGTGTTGCCGTTCCAGGTGAAGTTGGTGTAGCCGGAAGAGGCGGGCGAGACGCTGAAGGCGTCCACCAGCGAGCCGGCGGAATTGCTGACCGACACGGTGAGGCTGCCGGTGCCGCTCGGCGCGGTGACCGCGCCCGCTATCGAGCCGCCGGCGGCAAGCTGGGCCGTGGTGCCGGGGGCGAGCACCGAGTGCCCGAGTAACGAGGTGCCGTTCAGCATCTGCGCTCCCTGCAGTCCCGAGGCGAGGCCGGAGATCGAGGTCTGCAGGCTCTGCAGGCTCGAGACCTCCGAGAGACCCTCGATCTGCGCGAGGAACTGCGTCGGATCCGTGGGATTCAACGGGTCCTGGTTCTGCATCTGGGTGCTGATCAGGTGCAGGAACTGCGACTGGTTGATCTGCATGTTGGCCGGCACGGCGCCGGCGGCGGTCGCGGCAGCACTGCCCGCGCTGCCCGTCGCGGGTGACGGGGGGGTCGAGCCGATCGGCAGGGTCGAAGATGACATTCGGGATCCTTAGGGGAGTTGGATGGGTGGCGTGCCGGCTTCAGCTGCCGAGCTTCAAGGTGGAGAGCATCAGGTCCTTGGCGGTGCTCATGACCTCGACGTCGTTCTGGTAGGCGCGCGAGGCGGAGATCATGTCGGTCATCTCCTCGATGACGTTGACGTTCGGCGCGTAGACGTTGCCCTGCGCGTCCGCGAGCGGGTTGCCGGGATCGTTGCGCACCGTGGGCGGGGCGTTGCTCTCGACGATGCCGCTGACCTTGACCGCGGCACCGCCCTGCTGGCTCGCGGACTGTGCGCCGAGCGCGGCGTGCACCGCCTGGAACACCGGGTGTCGCGCCTTGTAGACCGTGTTGGGGTCGCCGCTGACGCTGTCGGCGTTGGCGAGGTTGCTCGCCACGGTGTTGAGGCGCACCGACTGCGCGGAGAGTCCGGAGCCGGCGATCTCGAATACCTTGAAGGATGACATGCTGCTCTCCTCGCTCACTGGCCGGTGATGGCCGTCATGAGGTCCCGGAACTTGCTCGAGAGAAACGTGAGGGCCGCCTGGTAGCGCACGCTGTTGTCGGCGAACGCCGCCTGCTCGAGCTGCACGTCCACGGTGTTGCCATCGAGCGAGGGGGCGAGCGGTACACGGTACTTCAGCCCCGTGCTGGTGCCGGGCGTCGCATTACCGCTGCCGCTCGCGTGGGCGCCGTTGGTGGTGGCGAGCGCGAGCGCCGCGCCGCCCGCGGTGCCGGTGCCGGTGCCGGCCAGCACGGCGCGGAAGTCCAGGTCCTGCGCCTTGTAGTTGGGCGTGTCCGCATTGGCGATGTTGTTCGCCAGCACCGCGGTACGCTGCGCGTACAGCTTGAGTGCGTCCTGGTGGACACCGAGGTAGGTATCCAGGTTGAGCGGCATGACAGACTTCCGTCGTAAGTTGAACCTGGGACTGACAAAGCAAGACGCGTGCCACCGGCGCGCACCCCCGGTGCGGGGGCCGGGAAGCACGCGCAGCAGGCGGCGGGAGGCGCAATGCGTGAACGCGGTCACGCTGGCGCGGCAAGCTCTTGCCGCCCCCTCGCTCCGTACTGGCCGCGGTGCCGCCAGCGGAGCGGCGCGCGGGGCTGGCGCGGCGTTTGCAGGTCAGGAGTCATGAGGATCCACCCCACGTCGATATTCCGGCGCCGCGCCGGGGCTGCGGCGCTCGCGGCCGCGCTCCTGCCGCTCACCGCTGCGGTGGCCGAGCCCGCCGCTACCGGCAGCGAGCCTCTCGCCGCGGTGCAGACCGCGGCCGAGAGCCTGGTGCGCTCACAGCTGCGCGGCGTGAGCTACGCCGTGCACGTGCAGGCGGCGCAGCTCGATCCGCGGCTGCATCTCGCGCCTTGTCCCGCCCCGCTCGCCGCAGCGCTCCCGCAGCGCGCCGAGCTCGGCGCGCGCGTCGCCGTGCGGGTGAGCTGCCCGGCACCGGGCGTGCCCTGGGCGGTGTTCGTGCCGGTCAACATCGAATCCGACATCGGCGTGCTGGTCCTCAAGCAGAGCGTGCTGCGCGGCGCGCGGCTCTCGGGCGCCGAGGTCGCGCCGGAAACCCGGCGGGTCGCCGGTCTCGCCGTTGGTTATGTGACCGACGTCGCATCTCTCGCGCATCACTCGCTCGCACGCTCGCTGCCGGCGGGAACCGCGCTCACGGCGGACGCGCTGCTGGCCGATCTGATCGTCCGTCAGGGGCAGGAGGTGACGCTGATCGCTTCCGGCCCCGGGATCAGCGTGCGCGCCACCGGCAAGGCGCTCCAGGACGGGCGCGAGGGTGCGCGCGTGCGGGTCCAGAATCTCGCCTCCCTCAAGATCGTCGAGGGGGTAGTCGATGCCAGCGGAGTGATTGAAATCACACCCTAAAGGTTTGCGCAGCGCTGCCGCTAAAGTCACCAGATGCCCCAGGAGTCTTTTCCGTGTCCAACAAGATCAACGACTTGACGACGAACGTCACGGCTGGCCGCCCCTCGGCGGTCACCCCGGTGCGCGATGCCGTCACGAGCGGCGGCAACGCCGCGCCTGCCCCGGCGACGGGGGAGGTCCATATCACCGACACCGCGGCCCAGTTGGCGTCGCTCGAGCAGTCGCTGCGCGACGCGCCGGCGGTCGATTCGGCCAAGGTGGCGCAGCTGCAGAGCGCGATCGAGCAGGGGACCTACCAGGTCAATTCCGAGCACGTCGCGACGCAGCTGATGCAGATGGAGAACGCCCTCGCGGGCCTCGGTAAGAAGGGCAAGTAATCTATGGATGCCGGCCTGTGCCGTGAGCACCTGGCGGAGCTGCTCGGCGAGGAGATCGTGCTGCTCAGCGAGCTGCAGCAGCTGCTCGAGCAGGAACGCGACCTCCTCGGCGTGGGCGAGCCGGAGGCCTTGCAACGCACGACCCGTGCCCGCGCGGAACGCTTAGGCGCGCTGGCACGCATCGAAGAGCAGCGCCGGTCGCTGTGCACGCTGCACGGCGAGAGCCCGGATCGCGCCGGCCTCGAGCGTCTGCGGCAGTGGTGCGACCCGACCGGGGCGCTCGCGCCGCAGCTGTCCGAATGCCTGGGGCGCGCCATGCGCTGCCGGGATCTCAATGATCGTAACGGTGTGATGGTTGCGGCGCGCATGAAGCGTGTCGCCGAGCTCCTGCACGCGCTCACCGGGCGTGCGGCCCGTACCGCCACTTACGGACCGCGCGGCTATGGCGCGCGCGTTCCTGGCGGGCGAGTCCTCGGCACCGTTTGAACTAAATCCGCCTCTACCTCGCGCTGCGCGCCGCTGCTGGACGCGGCATCGCGAGCCGCCGAATAGCGGGGCTCGCGTGAGCCCCTTGCGCACTCGGGGTAAATGCGCCCCCCAGGATCACGACGGAATCGCCATCGTAATCGAACGCGATGCCGTTGCTTCCCCACAGCGTCATGTTCAGCGGATAGCCCTCGGAGGCGTCATAGCCCAGGTCGGCGAGAGAGACCATTGCGAGGGACACGGAGCTGTAGCACAGCAAAACCAGGTGCGAGCTCGTCGATCCGTGCGTGAGGACCAAGACGCGTGAGTTGGCTGCGTCCGGGAGCAGCGTGATGACCTGATAGTCGGTGGGAATCGCAAATTGACCGAGCGTCGCGCCGGTGGTTGCGTCTCGCACGGTCGCATCGTTCCCGTAGATGCGGCCGCCGGCGTAAAAAATCGCACCCAGGGGATCCGTCTGCAGATCGATCGGGAAGACCGAGCCGACGGCAAGGCCGTTCGCCGTCACGTCCACGAGGTCAATCTCGCTCAGCCAGGCCGGGTTCGCGGGCGCGGATCGCAATGCATACAGCGTCGCGGCGCTGTCGCTCCACGCAATGGGTGCAGCCTGCCCCTGCGCTGTGAGCGGCGGCAGCAGGTTGGGCCGCGGTGTGGCCCCGTCGAAGACCGCGACACCGGCCGTGAACTCCGGACTGCCTTGGGAGCCGAACGACACAGCGAGTGTCTGGTTGGTTCCCGGAGCGACCGCCATCTGGTACACGCTGCTCGTCCCGTCCGGGCCGGAACCGAGCGGGATCTGCAAGTCCGACACCAGCGCTGGCAGCTCGACTCGATAGATGGTTGGCTGATCCTTCGAGCTGACATACGCGTACTGCCCGTCGCTCGAGATCGCCAGTTGGGTCAGCGCGACGGGCAGCGTGAGAGAAGGCCCCACGGTGCCGGAGAGCGGATCGATCTGGAGCAAGGCGTCGGGATTCGTGCCACCGCTTACGGTGGTGGCGTAAAGCTGCTGATTGGCCGGGTTCCCGGCGACGAAGGATGCACCCGGCAGGGTAGCCGTTTGGCTGGTGTACTCGATGCCGGCGGTCGCGGAGACGGTGAAATCGATCGGCTCCGTCGTGGGACTGCCCGGCACGAGGTTCTGGCAGGCGGAGTCATAGCAAAGACTGAACGAGACGGAATCGTTGTATATACCCGGCCCCAGTGTCGCGGGACTCTTGAGCGTCAAACCCACGACGGCTGTGGGACCCGTAATGTCCTGGAAGGCGGCGCCGGTGATGGGTCCCCCGGCGGGTTGCGCGATCTGCAGCCACAGCCCACTGCTCGGAAAGTTGGTCACGTCAAACGAGAAGTCATCGAGGATGGTCGTGGTTTGCGAGGTAAACAACGGTGAAGTGATCTGCGCCGGTCCTGGCTGGACGGTGAAGCTGGCCGCCGGCTGCGAGCCCGGCTCGACGACGTAGGTAATGGCGATGTGCGCCGGGCTGCCCGTGATCGGTCGAGTGCAGGCGGCATCCACGCATACGGACAGATCCACGCTCCCCTGGAAAGTGCCGGCACCCAGCGGCGCAGGGCTCGGAAAGCTGATGGTGAGAGAGCCGGTTTGAGAGGACTGCCAGGCGAAAGAGCTGCCCGCAACCGCGCTCCCGGAGTTGCTGAGCCGATAGCTCAGCTGCGTGCTCGGGGGATTCATGATCGTGGCGGTCAGTGTCGCCGGAAGTGGTGCGAGATTCGCGGCGTACGCGGAAACGCCCACCGCCGTGGCGTCCATTCCCAGGGTCGTGGTACCGGACGGTGGCGGTGGCGGTGGAGGTGGAGGACTGGAACTACCGCCGCCGCCGCCACCACCGCAGCCAATCGGCAGCACCGCCAGTGCGCCTGCGACGAGCCATCGCATAGTGCTCCCCCGAGCCGCGGCGCATGTGGCTCAGAAGCGCCAGCGCCGCTTTCTTGTTCGACTACAGTGCCTGAAAAGCTCAGGTCGCGAAAGGGCCCTCGGCACCGTCTGACGCGGCCCGTCCGGGCCGCGCCAGAACTTCCCTTGCCTCTCGCGGCCGATCCTCCGGATCGGCGCATCGCTTCAGACTGAGAGCACCTCGCGCAGCTGCGCGACTTCCTCGGCGGTGGAGGTCATGAAGTTCTCGCACGCCTCGAAGTCGAGCTGCAGGCGCTGGAACGGCCGTGACGCGGCGACCAGTGCCTTGAGTGTCTCCGGCGTGCCGGCGTAGTCGGCGAGCAGCGCCGCGACCGCGAGCACGTCGGCGAGTGTCAGCGGACCGCGGATGTCCTGGTCCATGTCTTCGGAGTTGCGCACGCCCTCGATGATGTCCGGGGCGAAGCCCCAGTTCTCGATGAGGGCGGCGGCGATCTGCAGGTGCCAGGTCTGGACGACGTGGTTGTAGGCCTGCTGGTCGGCGAACAGCGCTTCGTGCTTGCTGGCGCGCGCCAGGATGTAGAGGCGGCCGATGCCCTGCAGGAGCCCGGCGAGCATGGCGGCGTCGGCGTTCAACTGCGTCAGGCGCCGGGCGATCGCCTGGCTCAAGGAGGCGACGCGCACACTGCGCTGCCACAGGTCCTCGATCTGCCGCTCCAGTCCCTGGAAGTCGGGTGCCACGCGCAGCTGCGTGACGGCGAAAGCGACGGTCGAGGTGCGTACGGTGTTGAGGCCCACGCGGGTGATGGCGGCGCGCAGGTCCGCGGCCGGCACGCGGCGCGGGTTGAGCGCGGCGGAGTTCGCCATGCGGACGATCTGGCTGGCGATCGCCGGCTCGCTGCCGATGGCGGTGACCACCCTGGCGATGTCGACATCGTCGTCGTTGAGCATCTGCTGGATGCTGGCGACCGCGGCCGGATAGCCCGGCAGCTCCACCTCGCCACCCGACAGCTCGCCGGCGAGCGCCTGCACGAAGGCGAACGTGACATCGGGTGCCTGGGGGGCGGCAGCCGTATTGGATTTTGCGGCACTCATGCGGCACCTCCTGCGTGCTGTGCGATGCCGTGCAGGCGGCGTACCAGCTCGGCTTCGCCGAATGAGAGGCCGCAGCTCGACATGAGCTCATCGCGCGTGGCGCCGGTGCGCGCGAGGCGGATGGCGATCTGGTAGCCGGGTGCCGGGGCGCCGCCGAGGGGCGCCGCGCCCGAGGGGCGCGCCCGTTCGATGCGCTCATCGAGGCGGCGCACCGCCGTCGCGGTGGCGTTCACGCGCGCATCGAGCGCCGTGAGCTGCTCGAGGAGCGACTGCGAGTGCGTGAGGAGGTGCTGGCTCTGCCGGCGGGTGGCGCGCCGCCACGCGTCGAAGCACAGCGCGGCGAGCGCGAACACGAACACCAAGAGGGTGCCGCATCCGGCCAGCAGCAGGTCAACGGGCGGTATCTCGATCATATGCACCAGAGGCTCCTGTGAGCGATTTCACATCGCGACGCGCAGTCGGTTTTCCGCCGCGCGCGGCGAGTTGCTGAATGAGGCTGCATGAACCATGCCATCGCGCTAACGGTCGCCGCCGCCGGCGGCGGCCGCCGCGGGCGCCGGGGGCGGCGCTGCGGACGAAGGCGGTGCCGTGGCCGGTGACGCCGGTGCGGCGGACTGCGTGGTGGTGGCGGCTGCGGCATCCGCGGGCGGAGCGGCGATCGTGCCATCGGCGGGTACGGGGGCTGCGGCGGGCGGCACGGTGGCCGGTGCGTCCGGGGCCGCTTCCGCGGGCGGGCTCTCCACCGAGAGGATCACCACCACCACGCGGCGGTTGGCGTTGCGCCCCTCGGCGGTGTCGTTGCTCTGCACGGGTCGCTGCTCGCCGTAGCCCACCACGGCGAGCCGCCCCGGATCGATGCCTTCGCCCGAGAGCACGCGCACCACGCTCCCGGCGCGTGCCGCGGACAGCTCCCAGTTGGAATAGAACACGCTGGTGCGGATCGGGACGTTGTCGGTGTAACCCTCGACACGCACCGCGTTCGGCAGCGGCGCGAGCGCCTGGCCGAGGCGCGCGAGCACCGGTACCGCGGCGGGTGCCGGCTGGGCACTGCCGCTGGTGAAAAGAATATCGGTGCGCAGCTCGACCTCGACCCACATCTCCTTGCGCCGCACCGTCATGAGGTTGCGCCGCACGAGATCGCCGAGCGCGTTCTGCACCTGGTCGGCCACGCGCGCCAGCGCGGCTTCGCGCTGGGCCGCCTGCGCGGCGAGCTCGGCCGCGCGGGTCGGTGCGACCTGCGGCATCTGCGGGGCGAGCTTCACCAGCTGGCCGGCCGCGGGAGCGTGCTGCGGATCCGGGCGCTGTTGCTGCAGCACCCCGGTGTGACTGTCGGCGCCGGCGCCCGCCTGGTGCTGTCCGAGCTGCACCGGCTCGAGCGTGCGCGGCTCGCCGCGAAAGGCCGCGTAGAGTGAGTCCGACAGCAGCCGGTACTTGCCCTGGTTCACGGTGGAGAGCGCGTACATCACGACGAAGAAGGCGAGCAGCAGCGTAATCAGGTCCCCATAGGGGATCGCCCACGCTTCGTGGTTGGTGTGCTCCTCGGGTCGTTTGGGTTTGCGCGCCATGGGTTCCTCGCGGCCGCTAGTGCAGGTAGCCCTGGAGCTTGGATTCGATGGCGCGCGGGTTCTCGCCCTGGGCGATCGACAACATGCCGTCGATCACCATCTCGCGCATCTGCGTCTGCCGGTGGATGATCACCTTGAGTTTGACCGAGACCGGCAGGAAGAACAGGTTCGCGAGCCCGATGCCGTACACCGTGGCGGTGAAGGCCGCGGCGATGCCGTGGCCCAAGCGCGTCGGATCGGCGAGGTTCTGCATGACCGCCATGAGACCGAGCACCGCGCCGATGATGCCGAGCGTCGGCGAATAGATGCCCATGCCCTCGAACACCTTGGCGGCGGTGAGGTCGGTGTGCTCACGCACGTGCAGCTCGACGTTCATGACGTTGCTGATCGCGTCCGGCTCGCTGCCGTCGACCACCAGCTGCAGCGCCTTGCGCACGAACGGGTCGTGCTCGCGGTCGATCATCGGCTCGAGGCCGAGGAGTCCCTGTTTGCGCGCGGTGTTGCTCCACTCGACGATCTTGCCGATGAGCGCATTGCCGTCACGCACCGGCGGGCGGATCACCCAGCCGAAGATCGCCAGCGCGCGGCGCATCACCGGCAGCGGGGTCTGCACCAGGATGGCGGCGATGGTGCCCACCACGACGATCATGAAGGCGGCCGCCGACACCAACGCCATGACGCCGGCGCCCTTCAGCACCGCGCCCACCAGCACCGCGCACAGCGCGAGCGCCAGGCCGAAAATGCTCAGGAAATCCAAGCTGGCCCCTTAAGCCTTCCACCGCATCATTTTTCGGTCTCCTTTTCCTTCTCGCGCCAGTCGGCGAGCCGCGCCTTCAGGCGCACCAGCGCCTGGCCGTGCAGCTGGCAGGCACGCGATTCGGTCACCTTGAGCACCTCGCCGATCTCCTTGAGGTTCAGCCCCTCGCTGTAGTACAGCGACATGACCAGCCGCTCACGCTCCGGCAGCGTCTCGATCGCCTTGGCGAGCGAGGCGCGCATCTGATCGTCGGCCGTTTCCCGGAAGGGATCGGTCTGTGCCTCGGTGTTGCCGCCGGTCTCGTCATCGAGACTCGCCAGGCGGCAGCTCGCGGCGTCCTGCACGATCGAGTGGTACTCCTCGAGCGACACGCCCATCTGCTGCGCAATCTCCACGTCGCGCGCGCTCCTGCCGGTGCTGCGCTCGACCTCGCGGACCGCCGCCGCGGCGGCCCGCGCCTTGCGGTGCACCGAGCGCGGCGCCCAGTCGAGCGCTCGCAGCGCATCGATCATGGCCCCGCGGATGCGGATGCCCGCGTAGGTCTCGAAACTCGCCCCGCGGCTGGCGGTGTAATTCGCCGCCGCCTCCATCAGTCCGAGCATCCCCGCCTGGATCAGGTCGTCGACCGATACCGAGGGCGGCAGCCGCCCGGCGAGGTGGTAAGCGATGCGCTTCACCAGCTCCGCATGGCGGATGATCAGCTCATCCCCGGCACGGCCGCCGCCGCGCAGTGCCCCATAGGCCCCGGCGGCGCTCACGAGACCGCCTGGGGCCGGGTGGCCGTGCGCTGGACGAGGCGCTCGACGAAGAATTCGATGTTGCCCCGCGGGCCAGCCGGTACGGGCCACTTATCGGCATGGGCCGCCAATTTCTTGAATGCGCGGGCCGAGGGGCTCGAGGGGTACTCATCCAGCACCGGGCGCTGGCTACGGATCGCGCGGCGCAGGCAGTCGTCGTCCGGGATTTCGCCGGCGTACTCCAGGATTACGTCAAGAAACCGGGCTGCCACCCGCTCGAAGCGCTGGAAGAGCTCGCGCCCGCCGCCGGGCAGGCGGATCTGGTTGGCGAGCACGCGGAAGCGCTTGACGCCGTGATGGCGGCTCAGGACCTTGACCAGCGCGTAGGCGTCGGTGATCGAGGCCGGCTCATCGCAGATCACCACCACGACGTGCTGCGCGGCCTGCGAGAACTGCAGCACGCTGTGCGAGAGTCCCGCCGCCGTGTCGACGATCATGACGTCGAGGCGGGCGGCGAGGGCGCCGAAGGCACGCACCAGCCCCAAGTGCTCGGCGGCGCCGAGCTGCGCGAGGTCGGCGGCACCGGCGGCGGCCGGAATCAGATGAAAGCCCTGCGGCGCCTCGACCATGATCTCATCCAGCGTGCGCTCGCCCGAGAGCACGTGGGCGAGCGTGTAGCGCGGCGAGAGCCCGAGGAACACATCCGCGTTGGCCAACCCCAGGTCGCCGTCGAGCAGCACCACGCGGCGCTCGAGCGCGGCGAGCGCCGTCGCGAGGTTGACGGCCACGCTGGTCTTGCCGACGCCACCCTTGCCACCGGTGACGGCGATCACCTGTACGGGCTGGGCGAGGCCGTCGAGTGGGCGGGTGTTGCGAATCACGCTGAGCTCAGGTGCCGCCATGGCTCTTCCTGCCGAAGCGGCGGCGCAGCAGATCCTCATCCGCGCTCGCCTGGTTGGTCCGGGCGAGCTGCACCGCCTGCGAGACCAGATCGAGCGCGCGCGCGGGAGCCAGGTCCTCCGGGACGCGCTGCCCGCCGCTCACGTAGGCGACCGGTAAGCGGGTGCGGATCAGGACCGAGAGCAGGCCGCCCAAACTCGCCGCCTCGTCCATCTTGGTGATCAGGCAGCAGGACGGGTTGGCGGGCGCGAAGCGCTTCACCGCCTCGTCCATCGCGCCGGCCTGCATGTTGGCGGGCAGGACGAGTGCGGATTCGAGCTGGGAGGCGGAGTTGGCGAGCACGGTGAGCCTCGATGCGAGCTGCGGATCGCGCACGCTCGTGCCGGGCGTGTCGATCAGCACCAGGCGGAAGCGCGACAGCTGCGCGAGCAGCACCGGCAAGCCGGCGAAGCCGTCGGGCGCGTAGACCGGCGCACCGAGCAGCTGACCGAGCGCCTGCAGCTGATCCTGCGCGCCGATGCGCACGGTATCGGCCGCGACCAGCGCCAGGTCGCGCGCCCCGTGGCGCAGCACCCAGCGGACCGCGAGCTTGGCGAGCGTGGTGCTCTTGCCGGCGCCGGTGGCGCCGACCAGCGCCACGCGTCCGCCGTCGTCCTGCCAGCGGGGCCCGGCGGTGCGCAGGTACTGCGACAGGCCGGCGATGGCGAAGCGCCGCGCGCTCGCCAGATCGACATCGGCGGGCAGCTGCTCGCCGATGCGCTCGGCAAGATCCTGCGCGATGCCCATTTCGGTGAGCTCGCGCAGCATCTCGGCGATCACCGGCGTGCGGCGCGTGCGCTCGTTCCAGGCGAGCTGCTCGAGCTGGGTTTCCAGCATGCGCCGCATGATCTTGAGCTCGTGATTCATGTGGTCCATGGCGGCCGTGGTCGCTGCCGGCACGGGTGCGGGCGGCGCGGGCGGCGCGCTCGGCGCGGGCGGCGTCAGCGCCAGGGGCGCCGGTGCGGCAGGAGCCTCGACGACGGGCCTCGCGGCCACCGCGGCGGTGCGCAGCGGCGCGGCGGCGGCGTTCGCGGGAGCCGCGCGCTCGGGTGGTCGGGCCGCGGCGGGTGCGCGCAGCGGCGCACGGGGAGCGGCGGGGGCGGGGGTGGCAGCGGCAGCGCGCAGCTTCGCGGCGACGGCCGCGATGGCCGGGTCAATCTGGGGTGCGGCCGGAACGGGAGCCGGAACGCGCTCGGCAGCCGGGGCGGGCGCGGTCACGGGGCCGCTCCACTCGCTCTTCCGGGCCGGGGCCGGTTTCGGCTGCGGCCGCGACTGCGGCTGCGGCGCGAGCAGCGTGCTCTCGCTCTCGAGGCGGGTCGCGTCGAAGTCCACGGCGGCGGTCACTTCGACCCCCTCCGGCGTGCGCTTCGAGGACAGGATCACCGCGTCATCGCCGAGCTGCTCGCGGATGCCGCGGAGCGCCTGGCGCGTGTCGGGTGCCATGTATCTAACGATTCTCATTCATTCTCTCCGTCAGCTTCCCTTGACGCTCAGCGACCGACGGTGGTCACCAGGCGCACCTTGCGGTTGTGCGGAATCTCGTTCCACGCGAGCACCTGCAGTCCCGGCACACTCGAGCGTACGAACCCTGCGAGCGGCGCCCGCAGCGCCGGCGGCACCAGCAGTACGGCCGGCTCGCCGGCCACTTCGCGTCGGTGCGCCGACTCCGACAGACGTTGTTGCAACTTCTCTGCCAACCCGGGCTCGAGGGTGGGGTTGGCGGCGCTGCTGGTGAGCGCACCTGTGAGCAACCGCTCAAGATCGGCGTCGAGTGACATAACGGGGACCTCGCTCACGGGACCGGCGATGTCCTGGACGATCTGGCGGCCGAGCGCGATGCGCACCTGGCTGAGGAGCACGGCCGCGTCGGTCGAGCGCGGTGCGTTCTCGGCGAGGGTCTCGAGGATGGCGCGCATGTTGCGGATCGGGACCCGCTCGGCGAGCAGGCCCTGCAGCACCCGCACCACCATGGCGAGCGACAGCACCTTCGGCACCAGATCTTCGACCAGCTTCGGCGCGGTCTTGGCGACCAGGTTGAGCAGCTGCTGCACTTCCTCGTGGCCGAGGATCTCGTGGGCGTGCGCCTGGATGAGCGCCGAGAGGTGCGTGGCGATCACCGTGCCCGGGTCCACTACGGTGTAACCGAGGGTCTGGGCATGATCGCGCGCGCCGGGCTCGATCCAGATCGCCTCCATGCCGAAGGCCGGATCGCGTGTGGCGATGCCCTGCACGGGCCCGAACACGCGTCCGGGATTGAGAGCGAGCTCGCGGTCCGGGTGGATGACGCCTTCGCCGATCGGCACGCCGCCGAGCGTGATGCGATAGGCGTTGGGCGCGAGCTCGAGGTTGTCGCGGATGTGCACCGCCGGAACCAGGAAGCCGAGGTCCTGCGAGAGCTTGCGGCGCACGCCGCGCACGCGCCCGAGGAGGTCGCCCTTCTGCTTGGCATCCACCAGCGGCACCAGGCGGTAGCCGACTTCGAGTCCGAGCCGGTCGACCGGCTGCACGTCGTCCCAGCTGAGCTCCTTGCTCTCGGGCGACGGTGCCGGGGCTGCGGGCGAGGGTTTCGGCGGCGCGGCGCGCCGTTGCTTGAGAATCCAGGCAGCCGCTCCACACAGCGCCCCCATGCTGAGGAACACGAAGTTCGGCATGCCGGGAATGAGTCCCATCACGCCCAGCAGCGCCCCGGCCACCCCGATCGCTTTCGGGTTGCCGAACAGCTGTTTGCGCAGCTCCCCACCCATGTCCTGCGGGCGCGACATGCGCGTCACGATGATCGCGACCGCGGTCGAGAGCAGCAGCGCCGGCAGCTGCGCCACGAGTCCGTCGCCGATGGTGAGCAGGGTGTAGGTGCGTGCCGCGTTGGCGAGCGAGAGACCGTGGCCGAGCGTGCCGATGGCGAGCCCGCCGACCAGGTTGATGAAGAGCACGAGGATGCCGGCGACGGCGTCGCCGCGCACGAATTTGCTGGCGCCGTCCATCGAGCCGTAGAAGTCGGCCTCGGCGCGCACCTCGGCGCGGCGCGTGCGCGCCTCGTCCTGGGTGATGAGGCCGGCGTTCAGGTCGGCGTCGATGGCCATCTGCTTGCCGGGCATGGCATCGAGGGTGAAGCGTGCGCTCACCTCGGAGATGCGTCCCGCGCCCTTGGTGACCACCACGAAGTTGATGATGGTGAGGATGGCGAACACCACGACGCCGACGGCGAAGTTGCCGCCGATGACGAATTCGCCGAAGGAGTGGATGACGTGGCCGGCCGCCTGGGCGCCGGTGTGGCCGTTGAGCAGCACGACGCGCGTCGAGGCGACATTGAGCGCCAGGCGGAGCAGCGTGGCGAGCAGCAGCACGGTCGGGAACACGCCGAACTCGATGGGGCGCGCGACGTAGAACACCGCCATCACGATCACCATCGAGAGCGCGATGTTGAAGGTGAACAGCACGTCGAGCGCCAGCGGCGGCAGCGGCAGCACCAGCATGGCGAGCACCGCCAGCATGCCGACCGGCACGCCGATGCCGGCACGCAGCAGCTCGCGCAGGCCCGGATTGGCGGGATTGGCGGCGGGGGCCATGCTCAGTTCGCCTCAATGCCCGGATCGATGGCCGGCGGCGGCGGCAGCGCGGCGCCGCCCTGGCGGGCCGCGCGCAGCTGCGCGAGGTAGGTGAGCACCTGCGCGACCGCCACGTAGAGAGAAGCGGGGATTTCCGCGCCGATCTCCACGTGCCGGTGCAGGGCGCGCGCCAGCGGCGGCGCCTCGAAGATCGGCACGCGATGCTCCGCGGCGATTTCGCGGATGCGCGCGGCGATCAGATCCTGTCCCTTGGCCACCACGATCGGGGCGCGCATGCGCTGCTCGTCGTAGCGCAGCGCGACCGCGAAGTGGGTCGGGTTGACGACCACGACGTCGGCCTTGGGCACCTCGTGCATCATGCGGCGCCGGGCGCGCTCGCCCTGGATCTTGCGGATGCGGCCCTTGACCTCGGGCGAGCCCTCGCTCTCCTTCATCTCCTCGCGCACCTGTTCGCGCGTCATGCGCAGCTGCTGCGTGTAGCGCCACAGCTGCCACGGCACGTCCACCCCGGCGATGAGCGCCAGCGTCGCGGCGAGCGCGAGGAGTGCGGTGCCGGTGAGGGAAGCGGCGTGCGCGATTGCCACCGGCACGGGCTCGGCGCTCAAGCTCAGGATCGCGCCCGACTGCCGCCACAGCACGAGCGCGGCGACCAGTGCCAGCAAGCCGAACTTGGCGAAGGCTTTGGTGAGCTCGACCGCGCCGTTCATGGAGAACATGCGGGCGAAGCCCGCGCCGGGCGACAGGCGTGAGAAATCGGGTACCAGGGCCTTGGGGTGGAAGCCGCGTCCGCCGAGGGCGAGCGGCGCGGCGAGCGCCGCCAGCACCGTGAGACCCCAGAGCGGCGCGCAGGCGTACAGCGCGTGCGCCCCCAGCGTGGCGAAGGCGCCGACAGCCGCGCTCTCGTCCAGCGCGCGTTCGCGCGACAGCGAGAGTCCCGCGCGCATGAGTGCGTTCAGCTGTCCGCCGCACCAGCCGCCGAGGAGCTGGAGGCCCGCGGCCGCGGTGAGCAGCACCAGGGCGGCGCCCAGGTCGGCCGAGCGCGGTACCTGGCCCTGCTCGCGTGCCTGTTCACGCCGCTTGGTGGTGGGTTGTTCGGTGCGTTCCCCGGCCGGAGTGTTGTCGTTCTCGGCCATGACTTCAGCCCGCGCCGACGAGCTGCGCCAGCGCCTCGAAAGAGCGCGCCAGCAGCTCGAGGAAGGTGCCCTGCACGGCCGGCAGCCCCACCGTGAGGATCACCAGTCCAAACACCAGCGAGACCGGCAGTCCGATCGCGAACAGGTTGAAAGAGGGCGCTGCACGGCTCATGACGCCGAAGGCGAGATTGACGATCAGGAGCGCCGTCACGCCCGGCAAGGCGATCGCGAGTGCGCCGGCGAACAGCTGCGAGCCCCAGCCGACCACGGTGGCGAGTCCGGCGACGCCCAAGCCGTCGGCGCCGACCGGCAGCGTGGTGAAAGTCTTCACCAGCACCTCGATGAGCGCCAGGTGCCCGTTGAGCGCGAGGAACGTGAGGGTCACCAGCAGCGTATAGAGCTGGCCGACCGCGGGCGTGCTGGCCTCGCTCCCGTGCAGCGGATCGACGTTCATCGCCATGGACAGGCCCATGCTGTTGCCGAGCATCTGACCGCCCAGGTTCACGGCGTCAAAGAGGATCTGCAGACAGAAGCCGAGGGCCACGCCGATCAGCACCTGCTGCACGGTGACCAGGGCGCCGGCGGCGGAGAAGGCCGCGACGGTGGGTCCCGCGGGCAGGAGCGGCGCGATCAGCAGCGTGATGGCACCGGCGAGCACCACGCGGATGCGCGCCGGTACGGGGGTGGCGCCGAACACCGGCGCGACCATGAAGCATGAGCCGATGCGCACGAACGGCCAGTAGAGCAGCGCGACCCAGTCCTGGAGCTGATTGGCGGTGAAGCTGAGCATGGGCGTTGCGTGCGGTGCGCCGGCGAGCTTCAGTTGATGAGGCCCGGGATGCTCTCGAAGAGCTCGCGCGTGTAGCCCACCAGCACTTTAAGCATCCAGGGGCCGGCGATCATGAGTGCCACCGAGATGGCGATCAGCTTGGGGATGAACGACAGCGTCATCTCGTTGATCTGGGTGGCGGCCTGGAAGGCGCCGACGATGAGTCCGGTGACGAGCGCGACCAGCAGCATCGGGGCGGCCAGCATGAGGGTGATCTCGAGCGCCCGGCTGCCGAGGGTCATGACGGTCTCGGGGGTCATCGAGTAGAAGCTCGCGGCGAGCGTGCCCATGACCAGCGACCAGCCGTCGACCAGCACGAACAGCATCAGCTTGAAGGGCAAGGAAATCAGTACCGGCGACAGCATCATCATGCCCATGGACATGAGTACGCTCGCCACCACCAGATCGATGATCACGAACGGGATGTAGATGAGGAAGCCGATCAGGAAGGCGGTCTTCAACTCACTCGTCACGAAGGCCGGCACCAGCAGCGTGAGCGGCACGTCCTGGGGGCTCGCGAACCCCTTGCCGCCGGAGATGCGGACGAAGGTGGCGATGTCGGACTCGCGCGTCTGCGCCAGCATGAAGCTCTTGAGCGGCACGATCGCGCGACTCAACGCTTCGCTCGTGTCGATGGTGCCGGCTGAATAGGGCTGGAAGGCCGTCTCGTTGATGCGCGTCACCACCGGGCTCATGACGAACAGCGTCAGGAAGAGCGCGAGTCCCATCAGTACCTGGTTGGGGGGCGTCTGGCCGGCGCCGAGCGCCTGCCTCAGGATCCCGAGCACGATGATGATGCGCGTGAAGGCGGTCATCATGAGTACGATCGCCGGCAGCAGCGTCAGCGCCGTCATCAGCGCCAGCACCTGCAGCGAGAGCGTGTAGGTCTGGCCGCCGCCGGGGCCGCTCACGCTCACGGCGGGGATCCCGACGGGCGCCGCGGCCGCCGCCGCCACCGTGGGCAGGAGCGCGAGCAGCGCGAGGAGTGTGATCAGCCGTGTCCGGCTCACTTGGTGAGGCTCCGCAGCAGGGCGCGGAACGGCGAGTTGGCATCGCCGGCGGCCGCGGCACTGCGCACGTCGAGCGGCTCGGGCAGTACGTACAGCGTATTGACGCGGCCGGGTGCCACGCCGAGGAGGATCTGTGTGGTGCCGACCTTGATGAGCACCGCGCGTTCCTTGGGACCGAGCGGCACCTGGGCGAGCACCTCGAGGGCATTGCCGACCCGCGAGCCGAAGGTGCGCACGCGCTTCAACACCCAGGCGAGCGCGAATACCGCGCCGAGCACCAGCAGCAGTGCCAGCGTCACCTCGCCGAGGCCACCCAGGGCCCCGGCATGTGCGGCCGGAGCCGTTTGTGGAGCCGCGAACATCGGCTCACTTCAGCTTGCGCAGCCGCTCGGCCGGGCTCACCACGTCGGTGAGGCGAATGCCGAAGCGCTCGTTGACGACCACCACCTCGCCGTGGGCGATGAGGGTGCCGTTGACGAATACGTCGAGCGGCTCGCCGGCCGCGCGGTCGAGCTCGACGACCGAGCCCTGGTTGAGCTGCAGGAGGTTCCTGATCGGGATGCGGGTGCGCCCGACTTCCATGGAGAGCGTCACCGGCACATCCAGAATGACGTCGAGGTTGACGTCGCCTGAGGCTGGCTGGCTCTCGTCCTGTATCTGATCGAACTCGGCGGCTTCCACCGCCTCGACATTGGCGTTCATTTACGGTTCTCGGGTTTGAGGGTCAGGGGATCCGCGGGCGGGGCGCCCGGACGGCGCACGCGCGTCTCGATCTTGACGGCCTGCTGGCCGCGCGACAGCCCGAAGCGGCCGCGGAACAGCGGCACGTCCTCGGCGACGAGGGTCACCTTGCCGCCGAAGTCGCACGGCAGGATGTCGCCGGGCTTGAGATTCAGGAGGTCGGCGAGCGTCAGCTGCGCGCGGCCGAGCAGCGTCGTCAGCTGCACTTCGGCGTCCTCGATCTCCGAGCGCAGCAGATTGCTCCAGCGCGAGTCCTTCTCCATGCGGTCGCTGGCGATGCCGGCGTCCAGTACGTCGCGCATCGGCTCGATCATCGAGTAGGGCATGGTCACGTGCAGGTCGCCGCCGCCGCCGTTCAACTCCACGTGGCAGGAGGTCACCACGACGATCTCGGACGGCGAGACGATGTTGGCGAAATGCGGATTGACCTCCGACTGCAGATATTCCACTTCGATGCTGGCGACGTGCGACCACGCCTCGCGCAGGTCCGCGAAGGCGCTGCGCAGCAGCATGTGGATGATGCGCTGCTCGGTGGCGGTGAACTCGCGGCCTTCGATCTTGGCGTGGCGGCCGACGCCGCCGAAGAAGTTGTCGACCACCGCGAATACCAGCTTGGGATCGAGCACCAGCAGCGCCGTGCCGCGCAGCGGGTTGATGCGCACCATGTTGAGGCTGGTCGGCACGTGCAGCGTGTGCACGTACTCGGAGAATTTCTTGATCTGCAGCGGATGCACCGAGATCTCGGGCGAGCGGCGCAGCAGGTTGTAGATGCTGACGCGGAACAGGCGTGCGAAGCGCTCGGTGATCATCTCGAGCGTGGGCATGCGCCCGCGCACGATGCGCTTCTGCTCGGCGAAGTCGTAGCTGACCGCCTCGCCGGGGGCCGGCGCCGCCTCGGTGTTGACGGCGCCCGAGTCGACGCCGTGGATCAGGGCGTCGATTTCCGCCTGGTCGAGGACCTTTTCACCCATCGCAGCCACGGCGGCGCTCCTACTGCATCACGAAGCTGGTGAAGTACACGGCCTCGAGCCGCTCAGGATGGCCCCCGGCCTGGGTGATCACCTTGCGCAGGTCGTCGAGTGCCTGGGTGCGCAGCGCCTCCTTGCCCTCGCGCGTGGCGAGCTGCGCGTATTTCTGGTTGCCGAAGAGCAGCAGCAGGTCGTTGCGCACGACCGGGTCGTTGTTCTTGATTAGCTCGAGGGTGGCCGGATCGCGCGTCATCACCTGCACGGCGATCTGCAGGAAGCGCACCGCCTGGTCGGCATCGAAATTGACCACGAACGGCGGATCGAGCGGCAGGTAAAGCGGCGGACCGGCCGGCGGTGTGGCCTTCTCCTCGGCTTTGACCGCGGCCTTGGCGGAGCCCTGCTTGGCTCCGGAGGTGAGCCAGATGCGCCGCGCCGACGCCGGCGCCAATGAGTACCACGGCGGTGCTCACGATGATGATCAGAAAGAGCTTGCCGCGGCCCTTGCCCGCGGGCTTCCCGGCCTTGTCGGCACTCTTGTCGGCGGCGTCCGCCACCGGATTCTGTGCGGCCATCTTTCTCGATCACTCCTTGCGCGTTGAGCCACGGCTTCGGGGCTCATGGTGCAACGCCCATGCCATAGGCCCTGGAAGTGACCTAAGTCGAGAGCGGATAAGGGTTTTCGGCGCCGCGCGAAGCGTGAATCGCGTCGCAGTGGATCGCTCGCGACGGAAAGTTGGCGGCGGGCACGCGCGCGGGAGCGCGGCGCGCCTTCAGGCGTAGGTGTCGATCAGGCCCTGATGGGTGCGCACCGCGGCTGTGACCGAAGTCGCACTCGCGGCACGGGCGGCGAGTGAGCGCGGCGTGAGCGCGTTGGCAGAGCGCTGTTCGGCACCGCGCGCGGACTGATCCGAAACGCCCGCCTGTGCGAGGTTCATTCCCTGGGCTGCGAACAGTTCCTTGAGCCGCGGCAGCGCCTGCTCGAGTGCGGTGCGGGTCTCGGGTTGCGCGGCGTTGAACCAGACGCTCGCCGCGTTCTCGTGCACCGAGATCTTCACCTCCACGGGACCGAGCTGCTCGGGCGTGAGGCGCAGCGATGCCGAGCTGATGCCCGCTCCTGCCATCCAGTGCACCCGGGCGCCGAGCTCGTTCGCCCAGGCGTTGCTGCCGACCGCGCTGTGCAGCTGCGCGCTGACGGCACCGGGGACTTGCGTCGCCGAGCTCGTGGCCGCCGCTGCGGCATTGTCGGTCGTCGAGCTGGCGGTCGTGGCGGCAGCGAGGGCGAAGGGGTTGCTGCCGTCCGCGGAGGCGCCCGGCTCGCCGCCGCTCCCGCCGGCGGATGAGTTGGACTCGCTGGTGCCAAAGGTCCGCGCAGCGGCCGCCGCCAGGGCATCGGGGAGGGCGGTTCGCACGGCGCCCGTCAGGGTGCCGCCCGGGTGGGCGTCCGCGTCGGACTCGCCGTTGGCGTCGGCGTCGGCATCGGCCGCGGCCGCGGGCGTGGTGGTCGCGGGCGTGGCGGCCGCCTGCGGCGCGCTCAATTGCACGGCCGCGGGGAGCGCCGTGAGCGTGCGCGCGGCTGCCGCCGCCACGGGAGCGGTGCTGGTGGCCTCGGCACTCGTAGCGGCGGAAGTCTGCGCGGCGGCCGCCGGCGTTCGCAGCGTTCGCCGCGTTTGCAGCAGTGGCCGCGTTCGCGGCAGTGGCCGCGTTTGCAGCAGTCGCCGCGGCGCCGGCGTCGGGCGCTGCGGGGTTGCCGGTGATCAGGAGCTGTATGGCACTCGCGGCGCCGCCCGGGTCGGTGGACTTTGCCTTGGCGCTCCGGCTGGCCGGCGCGCTCGGGCGCTGCGTGGGCGCCGTGGCAGAAGAGGAAGTCATGGCCAGCGTCTGCCCGAAGGACGGCTGCGCACTGGCGGCGGCCGCGGTGCCCGCCGGCGTGGCGGGCGCGGTCGTGGCCGTGGCCGTCGTCCCCGCAGGGCTTGTGTCGGAAGGGGTCGGGCCCGGCTGTCCCTGGCCGTTGGCTTCGGGCTGCGCGCCGTTGGGGCGGCCCGGGGCGGGCGCGCGGAGCGAGGCGAGCTCGCTGGCGCCTGAATTCTGCGTGGTGCTCGCGGCCGGCGGGATCACGCTCGCGGCGGACGTGCTGCTAACCGCCACGACGACCACCTCCGGAGGACCAGCGGCTCTGGGCGCGCTCGTCGGATTCTCCCTGCTCGCGCCGCTCGAGCCGGCGCTGCTCCTCGCTCAAGCCTCGCTGCAGGGCGCGGTCGACCGTGGCCGAGCGCCGGGCGGCGCCGCGCCATTTGGCGAGCAGCTCGGTGCGCTGCGCGCGCGCCTTGCTCACGACCTCGGTCTGCTCGCGCAGCGCTTCATCGAGCCGCGCGAGGAATGCCTGGTAATCGCGGGCGCGCACCGCGCTCATGCCGCCTCCGGCGCGGTTGGCGAAATCGCGCAGGTAGGCCTCGCGGTAGCCGTCGAGCTCGGCGAGCTTGGCCTCGCTCTCGTTGACGGCGCGCTCGCTGTGCGCAAGCGTCTGCGCCTTGCGCTTCTCGTCGCTCGCCATGATCCCATGGGCTGTCTTCAGCTGCCGGATACGGGGCACGCGTTATCCCTTCGTGGCTGCGGGCGCGTCCGTTGCGCCCGGGGGGTCGTTCACGAGCGCCCTGAGGGCGCTCAGGCTCGCCGCGAAATCGACGCGGCTCTTCATGTCCTGCTGCAGGAACTGCTGGATCTGCGGCCACAGGGTGATCGCTGCGTCCACCCGCGGATCGCTCCCGCGCACGTAGGCGCCGAGGCTGATGAGGTCGCGGTGCTGCTCGTAGACCGACAGCGCCCGGCGGAACAGCTGCGCGACCTGCGCGTGCTGGGGCGAGGTGATCTCGTGCATGGCGCGGCTGATCGAGGCCGTGACGTCGATCGCCGGGTACTGGCCGTTTTCGGCGATGCGCCGCGACAGCACGATGTGGCCGTCGAGAATGGCGCGGGCGGCGTCCGCGATCGGATCGCTCTGGTCGTCGCCCTCGGTGAGGACGGTGTAGAAGGCGGTGATCGAGCCGCCCCCGGCCGGTCCGTTGCCGGCGCGCTCGACGAGCGCGGGAAGGCGTGCGAACACCGAGGGCGGAAAGCCCTTGGTGGCCGGCGCCTCGCCGATCGCGAGCCCGATCTCGCGCTGCGCCTGGGCGAAGCGCGTGAGGGAGTCCATGAGCAGCAGCACGCTCTTGCCCTGGTCGCGGAAGTACTCCGCCACCGCGGTCGCCACCCAGGCGCCGTGCAGGCGCATCAGGGGCGGGGCATCCGCGGGCGCGGCGACGATCACGGCGCGCGTGCGGTCCTTCGGTCCCAGGATCCGCTCGACGAATTCCTTCACCTCGCGGCCGCGCTCACCGATGAGACCGACGACGATGACGTCCGCCTTGGTATAGCGGGCCATCATGCCGAGCAGCACGCTCTTGCCGACGCCGCTGCCGGCGAACAGCCCGATGCGCTGGCCGCGCCCGATGGTCAGCAGCGAGTTGATCGAGCGGATGCCGACGTCGAGCGGCTCGGCGATGGGCGCCCGCGCCAGCGGGTTGATGGACTTGCCTGCGAGCCGCACCCGCGCCTCGCAGTCGAGGGGTCCTAAGCCGTCGAGGGGCTTGGCGGCCCCGTCGATGATGCGCCCCAGGAGCTGCGGTCCCGCCGGCACCAGTCCCGCGCCGGGGCGCGGAATGACCCGTGCCTGGGGGCCTAAGCCGTGGCTGTCGCCGGTCGGCATGAGGAACAGGCGGTCACCGGCGAAGCCGACGACCTCGGATTCGATGCGCGCGCCGTCGCGCGCGATGAGCTCGCAGTGATCGCCGATCGAGGCCTGGCAGCCGACCGCTTCCAGCGTCAGCCCGACCATGCGGGTCAGCGACCCCTCGACCGCGAGCGGCGGGGTGTGCTCGACGCGGCGCGTGAGGCGGCCCAGGCGCTCGCGCCAGGCGCGCGTGCGCTCGAGTGTGAAGTCCGTCTCACTCACTCGGCATCATCCGCATCGGGGGCGGCCGTGCCGGCACGCTCCGGCGCGCGCTGCTCGCCCAGGGCGGCTGCGAGCACGGCGTGCACGCGGCTCTCGAAGCGCGCGTCGATCTGGGAGGTGTCGCTGCGCACCAGGCACCCGCCGCGGGCCAGTGTCGGGTCCTCGATCAGGCTCCAGGCGCGTTCGGCGGACGGGGCGGCGAGGCGCTCGCGCACGATCGCCGCGTCCTCGGGATGCAGGTGCACGCGCACGTCGCGGGCCGCGAGCGGCAGCTGCTCGAGGCACTCCCGCAGGATCGCCACCACCTGGGCGGGTGCGGCCGAGAGCTCGCGCCGCGCCAGCTGCTTGCCGACGGCGAAGGCGAGCTCGAGCAATTGCTTCTCGATCTCCTCATCGAGCGCGCGCAGCGGCTGGGCGAGGAGCTTCAGGATCCCATCGAGGCGCTGCACGCGGGCGTTGAGCTCGGCGGCCCGGCCCTGCATCTCGCCCTGGGCGCGGGCCACGCCCGCCTCGTAGCCGCGCACGCCCTCCTGGCCGGCGCGCTGGTCGGCGGCGGCGCGGGCGCGCTCGTCGCGCGCGGCGTTGGCCAGCGGGCCTTCGACGGCCGGCAGGCTCCAACGCTCGATGGGTTTGACCGAGCCGCGCGGCTCAGACATGTCGGTGCTCCGTCACTTGAAAACGCTGTCCCTGCATCTGCAATTTATGTTCCTGGAAAGCGGGGTCACAGAACTGTGAAGTGCATCGTGCCTTTCGACTAAAGGATTCGCGGCCGGTGTCGAGGAGGGCCTGGCCCCGTGTCGCAGGTCCGCCGAGGCGGTAAACGCTTGCCGCCCGCGCGGTAAGGGTCGGCCAGCGGCCGCGTGCGCCCACCCCGGCAGCGGTGTGCAGGCCCTCGCAAAACGCCCCGGCAGGCCCTGCGCGCACTACGCGCGCGTCTCAAGGTTCGCCTTTCTGCGCCGATGTTCAGAGGTGCGCGGCATCGTGGCCGCGCGTCTTGCATGACCGGCGTCACAGAGAGTCCCGGACGACACCTGCGGCGCCGCCTGAGTGAGGATGTATGAAAAAGGATTTGCGGTTCCTCGTCGTGGACGACTTCTCCACCATGCGTCGCATCGTGAAGAACCTGCTGCATGATCTCGGCTACGCCAACGTGCAGGAGGCCGACGACGGCAAGACGGCGCTGCCGATGCTGCAGGCCGAGCCGTTCGACGTGCTGATCACCGACTGGAACATGCCGGGCATGCCCGGCCTCGACCTCCTCAAGGCGGTGCGCTCGGACCCTAAGCTCGCCAAGATCCCGGTGCTGATGCTGACCGCCGAGGCCAAGCGCGAGCAGATCGTCGAGGCCGCGAAGGCCGGCGTGAACGGCTACGTCATCAAGCCCTTCACCGCACAGGTACTCGCCGAGAAGCTCGAGAAGATCCTGGCGCCCGTGGCCGCCGGGGCATGAGTGCCGCTCCCGTGTCCACCACACTGCAGCAGCGGTGGGGCGAGGCGTGCCTTGCCCTGAGCCTGGCGCTCGAAGCGGGCGATGAGGAGCGCTTCCTCGCCTCGCTCGATTCGCTCACCGGCCTGCGCGAACGGGGCCTGTGGGACTCGTTGCGCCAGCTCGATGCACGGCTGCGCGCCGCGCTCGATCAGTTCCGGCTCGATCCGCGGCTGTTGCGGCTCGCCGGCAAGGACATCCCCGACGCACGCGCGCGGCTCGACCACGTGCTGAAGCTCACCGACGATGCGGCGCATCGCACGCTCGACCTGGTCGAGAGCTCGACGCCGCTGGTGGCGCGCACGACCGCCGCGGCCGCCGCGCTCGCGAGTGAGTGCCGCGATGCACACGAGAGCGGCGCCGCCTCACCCTACTGGGCGGATCTGCTGGTGCGGCTGCAGGGGCACCTCACCGCGGCGCACAAGGACGGTGAGCAGGTGAAGGCCAACCTGGTCGAGGTGCTGATGGCGCAGAGCTACCAGGACCTCTCCGGCCAGATCATCCGCCGGGTGATCGAGCTCGTCGCGCAGCTCGAGGACGAGCTGGCACGGCTCGTGCAGGACAGCGCGGGCGCCGCGTCGGAAAACCGCCGCGCGTTGCCGGGCGAGGAGGACACCCGCCGTGGCTTGGGTCCCGCGATTCCCGGAGTCAGTGTCAGTACCGTCGACGGTCAACAGGATGTCGATGAGCTGCTCGCCATGGGCGTGGCGATGAGAGGTTGACTATGAGCGCTGCCAGCGATCGAAGCTCCGCCGCCACCATCGGGCCGACCGCCGCCATCAAGCCGGACGGCGTGCTGCGGCTGCCGGCGCAATGCACCATCCGCGACGCGGCGCAGCTGCTCGGCCAGCTGCTGCTGCACATCGAGCGCTCGGCGCCGGTGTACATCGACGCCGCCCAGGTCGAGCGGGTCGACACCGCGGCGCTGCAGCTGCTGGTGGCGTTTCTGCGCGACCGCAAGGCCGAGCAGCGCGCCGTGGTATGGCTCGATTGCAGTGACGCCATGATCCGCGCCGCACGCACGCTCGGACTCGCGGGCGCGCTGTCGCTGTCCGCTGCCGCCGGCTGAGCCGTCATGGGCATGGACCTCGCACAATTCCACGAGGCGTTCTTCGAAGAGAGCTTCGAGGCGATCGAGTCGATGGAGGCGGCGCTGCTGAAGCTCGACGTCGGCGCGCCCGACCCCGAGGTCATCAACACCGTGTTCCGCGTGGCGCACTCCATCAAGGGTGGCGCCGGCATGTTCAACTTCACCGACATCGCCTCCTTCACCCATACACTGGAGACGCTGCTCGACGGGGTGCGCGCCGGGCGCACCCGGCTCTCGACCCCCATCATGGACCTGCTGCTGAAGTCCGTGGACGTGATGCGCGAGATGCTGCGCGCCACGCAGCGCAAGGAGAGCTTCGACCCGCAGCGCGTCGCCGACCTGCAGTTCGATCTCGAGGTCGCGGTCGCGAAGACCTCCGCGGAGCCGCCCGCAGTCGCAGCTCCCGCGCCGGCTGCCGCGAGTCCGCCTCCGGCCGCCACCGCGCCCGCCGCGCCCGCCGCGGCCGCGACGCCGGCAGCGCCGGCCACCGCCGCTGGCGCGAGCGAGTGGCGCATCAGCGTGAAACCGCTCGAGAACATGCTGTCGCGCGGCAACGAGCCGCTCGCGCTGTTCGCGGCGCTCGCCGAGCACGGCGAGTTGAGTGTCGAGGCGTCGGTGGAGGAGATTCCGCCGCTCGCGACGCTCGATCCGCACCGCTGCTACGTGCGCTGGCAGCTGGGCCTGAAGAGCACCGCGTCGAAGGAACAGATCGCCGAGGCCTTCGAGTGGGTCGAGGGCGACTGCGATTACACGATTACGCCCGCCGCGACCGCCGCTGCGGCCGCGCCACCCGCGGCGGCGGTCACACCCGCCGCGGCGCCTGCGGACACGCCGCGAGTCGCGCCGCCGCCGGCCGCCGCAGCGAGCGCCGCGGTCCCCGCTGCTGCGCCTGCCCCCGCGCCCGAGGCCGCGGCCGCGGCCAAAGCCGCTCCCAAGACGGAAGCCTCCGGCGGTGGCGATGCCAGCTCGATCCGGGTCGCCACGCAGAAGCTCGACGAGCTCATCAATACCGTGGGCGAAGTGGTCATCACCCAGTCGATGCTGGCGCAGCTCGGGGCACTCGCCGAGGGCCCCTCCGCCGAGCGACTGCGCAGCGGACTGGCGCAACTCGAGCGCAACGTGCGCGAGCTCCACGAGAGCGTCATGCGCGTGCGCATGTTGCCGATCGGCTCGGCCTTCAGCCGCTTCCCGCGCCTGGTGCGCGACGTCGCCCAGCGCCTCGGCAAGCAGATCGATCTGAAGCTCACCGGCGAGCACACCGAGCTCGACAAGACGGTGCTCGAGCGCATCGGCGACCCGCTCGTGCACCTGGTGCGCAACAGCGTCGATCACGGTATCGAGATGCCGGACGAGCGCCTCGCCGCCGGCAAGAGCGCGGCCGGCACCGTGCACCTCGAGGCCTTCCACCGCGGCAGCGCCATCATCATCGAGGTGAGCGACGACGGCAAAGGTCTCGACTGCGAGCGAATCCTCGCCAAGGCGCGCAGCCGCGGCCTCGTCGGCGCCAACGAGACCCCGAGCGAAGAGGCCATCTTCGAGCTGATCTTCCTGCCCGGGTTCTCCACCGCCGAGCAGACCACCGATCTCTCGGGCCGTGGCGTCGGCATGGACGTCGTACGGCGCAACATCAAGGCGCTCGGCGGCAAGATCGACATCCGCAGCACGCGCGGCAAGGGCTCGCGCTTCACCATCTCACTCCCACTGACGCTCGCGATCGTCGACGGCCAGTCGGTGTGCGTCGGGGAGGAGACCTACATCGTGCCGCTGGTGTCGATCGTCGAGTCGCTGCAGATCAAGGCGAGCGGCGTCAACCGCCTGTCGAATGCCGGCGAGGTGATCTCCTTCCGCGGCGACTATCTGCCGCTCCTGCGCCTGCACGACCTCTTCGGCGTCGAGCCGCGCTCGCGCGCCGTGCAGGAGGGGCTGGTGGTGGTGGCCGAAGGCGACGGCCAGCGCGTCGGTCTCTTCGTCGACGACCTGCGCGGCCAGCAGCAGGTGGTGATCAAGTCCCTCGAAAGAAACTACGGCCAGGTGCCGGGTGTCTCGGGCGCCACGATCCTCGGCGACGGCTCGGTGGCGCTGATCCTCGACGTCGCCGGCCTGATCCGTTCCGCTTCCCGACGCGCGGCGGCATGACGCCACGCCGCCCGCCACAATCCCAGGAAAACGCGACATGAGCAGCAACCCCGCCAAGAGTGCCACGAACGAGACCGACACCCACCAGGTGCTGACCTTCGTGCTCGGTGAGGAGACCTACGGCGTCGACATCCTGCGCGTGCAGGAGATCCGCGGCTGGCAGGCGGTCACCAAGATACCCAACTCTCCGCCGCACGTGCTCGGCGTGCTGAACCTGCGCGGCTCGATCGTGCCGATCGTCGACCTGCGCAAGCGCTTCAACCTGGCGCAGGCCGAATACACCGCGATCACGGTCATCATCGTGCTGACGGTGCGCTCGGAAGCCGGGCGGCGCGATTTCGGCGTGGTGGTGGACGGCGTCTCCGACGTGGTCGACATCGAGGCCGGGGCCGTCAAGCCCACCCCGGACCTGGGGTCGCGCGCCGCGACCGATCACATCCGCGGCCTCGTGTCGATCGCCGAGCGCATGGTGGTGCTGCTCGACATCGACCGGCTGATCGGCGCGCAGATGACCGAGCCGCTGGCCGATGCCGCGGTACTCGCCGAGGCCGCGCGCGCGGCCTGAACCCCACGAACGGAAGCCGCAGTTTTCTCAAAGGATCTGAATCATGGTCAAGCGTGTCAAGAAACCTTCCCGCGCGAAGCGCGCGCCCAGGAGCGCCGGCAAAGCCGGACAGCTCGCCGAGCTGCAAAACCGGGTGACGGCGATCAGTCAGTCGCTGGCGGTCGTCGAGTACGCGCTCGACGGCACCATCCTGGATGCCAACGAGAACTACCTGAAGCTCATGGGCTATACGCTGGAGGAGCTGCGCGGCCAGCACCTCGACATGCTGCTCGATGCGGCGCAGCGCTCGAATGGCGGTGCGCAGGGGAACCTCGAGAAGCTGCGGCGCGGCGAGCACATCGCGGCTCTGCAGAAGCGCATCGCCAAGGGCGGGCGGGAGCTGTGGGTGCAGGCGAGCGTCAACCCGATCAAGGACGCCGCCGGCAAGCCCTTCAAGGCGATCACCTACGCCTGGGACGTGACCGCGCAGGTCGAAGCGGCCGCCGAGTCCAAGGGCCAGGTCGCCGCCATCAGCCGCGTGCAGGCGGTCATCGAGTTCGCGCTCGACGGCACGATCCTCACCGCCAACGAGAACTTCCTCAACGCGATCGGCTACACGCTGGACGAAATCCGCGGCCAGCACCACCGCATGTTCGTCGAGCCGGCCTACGCGGCGAGCGATGACTACCGGCGCTTCTGGGAGAAGCTCGGGCATGGCGAGTACGACGCCGGCCAGTACAAGCGCCTCGCCAAGGGCGGCCGCGAGATCTGGATCCAGGCGAGCTACAACCCGATCTTCAACGCCGACGGCAAGCCCTACAAGGTGGTGAAGTTCGCGACCGACGTGACGCAGCAGCGCCGCGAGGCCGAGATGAACGCCGCCTTCAAGGGCGCGCTCGACAACCTGCTGTCGAACGTCATGGTGGCCGACAACGACCTCAACATCGTCTATCTCAACAACACCGTGCAGGCGATGCTCCAGGATGCGCAGGGCGACATCCGCAAGGATCTGCCGCAGTTCGACGCGGCGCGGCTGCTCGGCACCAACATCGATTCGTTCCACAAGAACCCGGCCCATCAGCGCGGCCTGCTGGCCGGGCTCGAGCAGACCTTCAGCTCGCAGGTGCACCTCGGCGGGCGCACCTTCCGCATCGTCGCCAACCCCATGCGCGACACGGAAGGCAAGCGCATCGGCACGGTGGTCGAGTGGGCCGACCGCACCCAGGAGCTGCGCGTGGAGGAGGAAGTCGGGCAGATCGTCAGCCGCGCGCTCGAGAACGACCTGAGCCTGCGCGTCGATCTCGCCGGCAAGTCCGAGTTCTTCGCCAAGCTCGGGGGCGGCCTCAACGAGCTGCTCGACAACGTGGCGACCATGGTGCGCGACATCAAGGGCGCGGCCGCCGCCGTGCGCATGGGCGCCGAGGAGATCAGCAAGGGCAACACCAATCTCTCGCAGCGCACCGAGGAGCAGGCCTCCTCGCTCGAGGAGACGGCCTCCTCGATGGAGGAGATGACCTCGACGGTGAAGCAGAACGCCGACAACGCCGGTCAGGCCAACCAGCTCGCCACCGCGGCGCGCGACCAGGCCGAGAAGGGCGGCGCGGTGGTCGGCAAGGCGATCCGCGCCATGACCGAGATCAACGACGCCTCGAAGAAGATCGCCGACATCATCAGCGTCATCGACGAGATCGCCTTCCAGACCAATCTGCTGGCGCTCAACGCGGCGGTCGAAGCCGCGCGCGCCGGCGAGCAGGGCCGGGGCTTCGCGGTGGTCGCGAGCGAGGTGCGCAATCTCGCCGGCCGCAGCGCCACCGCCGCCAAGGAGATCAAGGCCCTGATCAAGGACAGCGTGCGCAAGGTCGAGGACGGCTCCACGCTCGTCGACGCAGTCGGGACAGACGCTCGAGCAGATCGTCGCCTCGGTGAAGAAGGTCACCGACATCATCGCCGAGATCGCCGCGGCGTCCCGCGAGCAGTCCTCCGGCATCGAGCAGGTCAACAAGGCCGTGATGCAGATGGACGAGATGACCCAGCAGAACGCCGCGCTGGTCGAGGAGGCGACAGCCGCCTCCCAGGCCATGGCGGAAGGCGCGGGCGAGCTCAATCGCATGATGGAGCGTTTCACGCTGCCCGGCGCACCCGCGCCGGCCGCAGCGGCCGCTCCCGCCACGGTGGCCGTGCTCCCGAGCGCCGAGCGCCGCGGGCCGCAGCGCGCGTGGAGTGGCAAGGGCAAGGATGCCGTGGAGCGCCCGCAGCCTAAGGTGGCCGCGGGCGGTGAATGGCAAGACTTCTAGTGGAGCACAACGATGGCACGCATTCTGGCAGTAGATGATTCCCCCTCGATGCGCCAGCTGGTGAAGCTGGCGCTCTCCTCCGGAGGCCACGAGGTGGACCTGGCGACCGACGGCGTGGAAGCGCTCCAGGTGGCCGAGAAACAGCAGTTCGACGTCGTCATCACCGACGTCAACATGCCCAATATGGACGGCATCGCGCTGGTGCGCGAGCTGCGCCGCCGCACGAACTACCGTTTCGTGCCGCTGCTCATGCTCACCACCGAGTCGACCTCCGAGCGCAAGCAGCAGGGGAAGGAAGCGGGCGCGACCGGCTGGCTGGTCAAGCCCTTCGACCCCGACCGGCTGCTGTCGATCGTTTCCAAGGTGCTGACCTGATGGACAGCGCCGCGGCGGACGCTCCTTGCCGCTGCGAGACGCTCGGTGTCTCGGCGGAGGCGGCCGCCATCCTGCTCGCCTTCGCGATGCGCGAGAGCGAGGCTCCGGCGGTGGAGCTCGGCAGCGCGCTCGAGCGGCTCGACCAGCGCCTGCGGCCCGTGGCGGCGGAAACCTCGCGCGAGCTCCTGACGCAGGATCTCGCGGCCTGCGTGCGTGCGCTGCAGTTCCACGACCGCCTGATGCAGCAGCTGGCCGTGATCCGCAACCTCCTCAGCAGGTTCGCCGACAGCGGCAACCTCCTGCCCACGATGGCCGGCTTCGGCGCACAGCGCTGGGAGGAGCTGCTCAGCGAACTGCGCGAGCGGCTCACCGCCGAGACCCGCGACGAGCTGTTCGAGCTGCTGGTGCGCACCGGCGGCGTCGGCACCCACGGCGGCGCGCCCGGGACCCAGGCCGAAGGCAGCAGCGAGCTGTTCTGAAGAGTGCGCCATGGACACGACCGCGGCCGCGAGCCGTGACCTGCAGCTGCGCAAATTCACCTTCGGCGAGGAGGACTTCGCGGCGCTGCGCGAGCTGGTGAAGACCCACACCGGCATCCACCTCAGCGAGCAGAAACGCGAGATGGTGTACGGGCGGCTGGCGCGGCGGCTGCGCGCGCTCGGACTCGAGAGCTTCCGCGCCTATCGCGAGCTGCTCGAGGGGGGCGATGCGGAAGAGCTGGTGCAGTTCTGCAACGCCATCACCACCAATCTCACCTCGTTCTTCCGCGAGGCGCATCACTTCCAGTACCTGCGCGACGAGCTGCTTGCACCACTGGCCGACGCGCGCGCCGCCCGGCGCCTGCGCCTGTGGTCGGCGGGCTGCTCGACCGGCGAGGAACCCTATTCGCTCGCCATGACCGTCCACGAGGCGCTGCCCGACGTGCGCCGCCGCGATATCAAGATCCTCGCCACCGATCTCGATACCGAGGTGCTCGGGCGCGGTGAGCGCGGCCGCTACGACGAGGACCGCGTGCGGGGACTCGCGCCCGCCCGGCTCGAGCGTTTCTTCCGGCGCGAGGGTGGGGCGGGCGCCGCCTACGTCGTGGCGAGCGAGCTGCGCGACCTGATCACCTTCCGCGAGCTGAACCTGATGCACGCGCTGCCGATGAAGGGGCCGTTCGACGCGATCTTCTGCCGGAATGTCGTCATCTATTTCGACAAGGACACGCAGCGCGAGCTGTTCGGGCGCTTCGCGCGCCTGCAGCGCCCGGGAGACATGCTGTTCCTCGGCCACTCCGAGAGCCTCTACCGCGTCTCGGACGCCTACACGCTGGTCGGCAAGACCATCTACCGGAGGAACTGACGTGCAGGCGGCCCTCCGTCAGAGCGCCACGCCGTGTCCGCCCGCCATCCCGGGCTTCCAGAGCATTCACCGCTTCTGGGACCCGGCGAGCTCGCGCTGGACCGCCAAGGTGCTGCCCGGGGAGTTCTACGTCACGCGCCACGATGAGGCGATCTCGACCGTGCTCGGCTCGTGCATCTCGGCGTGCATCTCCGAGCGGCGCTTAGGCGTCGGCGGCATGAACCACTTCATGCTCCCCGAGGACGGCGGCGGGGGCGCCGCTCACGGCTGGACCGACCCGGCGACCGGACTTGCGACCCGTTACGGCAGCCATGCGATGGAATGTCTCATCAACGAGCTGCTCAAGCTCGGCGGGCGACGCGAGCACTTCGAGATCAAGCTGTTCGGCGGCGGCCGCATCCTCGCCTCGATGACCGACGTCGGCGCGCGTAACGCGGCCTTCGTGCGCAGCTACTTGAAGAGCGAGGGACTGAACGTCGCCGCCGAGGATCTCGGCGATATCTATCCGCGCCGCATCATTTACTTCCCGGACACGGGCAAGGTGCGAGTGCGGCGTCTGAAGCCGCTTGAAGCCACCGCCATCGCCGACCGCGAGCGCCGCTACCAGGGCGACCTCGCGCGCCAGAGCGGCGGCGGCGACGTCGAGCTGTTCGACTGAAGGCCATGCAGACTTCAGTGACATCACCGGACCGACCCGGCGCCCGACCCCGCATCCGGGTCCTGATCGTGGACGATTCGGCGCTGGTGCGCCGAATCTTAAGCGAGGTGCTGTCGGCGGATCCGGCGCTCGAGGTGGTGGGTACCGCCTCCGATGCCTACATGGCGCGCGACCGCATCAAGCAGTTGAACCCCGACGTGCTGACGCTCGACGTCGAGATGCCGAAGATGGACGGCGTGACGTTCCTGCGCAATCTGATGCGCCTGCGTCCCATGCCGGTGGTGATGGTCTCATCGCTCACCGAGCACGGCGCCGAGGTGACGCTCGATGCGCTCGCGGTCGGCGCCGTCGACTACCTGCCGAAGCCGAAGATCGATATCGCCGCGACGCTCACCGACTACGCCGACGAGCTGCGCGCCAAGATCCGCTCCGCGGCGACCGCGCGCGTACGCCCCTACACGGGTGCGGGCAGCGCGCCCGGCGTCAACGGCGTCGCACCGCGGCTCGGCGTCGATGCGGTGCTGGCCCGCTCGAGCGCGCGGCGCCAGTTCCGCACCACCGACCGCATCATCGCCATCGGCGCCTCCACCGGCGGGACTGAAGCGATCAAGGAAGTGCTGGTGCAGCTGCCGGCCGACACGCCGGGCATCGTCATCACGCAGCACATCCCGAAAGCCTTCAGCACGCCGTTCGCGCGCCGCATGGACGCCTGCTGCCAGATGACCGTGTACGAGGCACAGGACGGTCAGGTGATCCTGCCGGGCCACGTCTACATCGCCCCGGGCGATCGGCATCTGCTCGTGGTACGCGACGGCGCGCGCTACGTCTGCCGGCTCGACGACGGTCCGCCGGTCAACCGCCACAAGCCGAGCGTGGACGTGCTGTTCCGCTCGGTGGCGCAGCAGGCCGGGCGTAACGCGGTCGGCGTGATCCTCACCGGCATGGGCAAGGACGGCGCGGTGGGGCTGAAGGAAATGCGCGAGGCCGGCGGTCCGACCATCGCCCAGGACGAGGCGACGAGTGTCGTGTGGGGCATGCCGGGGGAGGCGGTGGCGATCGGCGCCGCCGCCGAGACGCTGCCGCTCGGCCAGGTGGCCGCGCGGCTCTCGGCACTCGCCGAATCGATGGATCTGACGCGCGAGCGCTGAGCTCAGAAGAGGTCGACGGTCCCCGTCTTGATGAGGTCGCTGCTCAAGTCGCCCGCGGCCTGCAGAAGCTCGCAGTTGCGCACGCCGTTACGGCCGTGGCTCTTGACGTGGTAGAGCGCCGCGTCGGCGCGCGCCAGGCACAAGGTCGGTATGTCCTGCGGCGTGACGCGGGTGTAGCCGATGCTGACCGTGACGCGGCCCACCTGCGGAAAACGGAACCTCTCGATCGCGATGCGCAAGCGCTCGAGCGCGAGCTGCGCACCGGCCTCGCTCGCGTGCTCGAGGATCACGATGAACTCCTCGCCCCCGAAGCGAAACAGCTGGTCGGCGCCGCGGAAGGCGTTGCGCATCAGGCGGGCGATCAAGAGCAGCACCTCGTCGCCGAACAGGTGTCCGTAGCCGTCGTTGATCGTCTTGAAATGATCGATGTCGATCAGCGCCAGCCAGCTCGGCTCCTCGGGAGCGGCAGCGGCCGCCGGCGCCTCGGTCGCCATGCGCTGGCGCAGCTTTTCGAACTGGCCGTCGAAGCGCTTGCGGTTCAAGAGGCCGGTGAGGGTGTCCTGCTCGCCGTAGTCGAGCAGGGCCAGGTGGTTGCGGACGATGCTCAGGATCCCGCGCAGCAGCTCGATCATGCGCTTGGAGATCGGCCGTGCGGTCTCGAGCACCAGCAGTCCCACGACGTTCTGGGCGCCGGCCACGGGCAGAATCGTCATACAGCGTCCATCGGCAGCGTCGTGACGCACCACCTCGCCGCGCAGCGCGTGTTCCTGCCACACGGAGAAATCGTGGCTGCGCTCGGTCAGCGCACCCGATGGCGCCGCGCCGTCGCGGCTCACCCGCACACGTTCCTCGAGACGCGGTGCCGCGCCGTCGCCGACGCCGTCGACGAGGCGCAGCAGCGCGATCGAATGCGGCTTCATGAACTGGCCGAGGAGGTGCGCCAGGGCGCGATCCAGGTCGTCGCGATCGCGATGCGTGGTCGCCGCGGCGACGCCGTCGAGGAGCAGATGTGGCATGGCGGCCTCTAGAGGTACTCGTCGCCCTTGCCGCCGAGGGCGATGGTGCCGGCGGCCGCGAGCTTGCGTGCCGTCTGCAGAATGGTCTTCTGCGCGCCTTCCACGTCGGCGACCCGCACCGGACCCTTGGATTCGAGGTCGTCCTTGAGCATCTCGGCGGCACGCTGCGACATGTTCTTGAAGATCTTGTCCTTGAGCGAGTCTTCGGCACCCTTCAGCGCCAGCAGCAGCCCGTCGCCCGGCACCTGGCGCAGCAGCTCCTGCATGCTGCGGTCGTCGAGATCCCCCAAGTCGTCGAAGGTGAACACCAGGTCCTCGATGACCTGCGCCAATGCCTCGTCGGATTTCTTGATCTGCTCCATCACGGCGCTCTCGTGGCTCGGCTCGAGCGCGTTCATGATGTCGGCGGCCGCCTTCGGTCCCCCGAGCGAGGAGGTCTTGGCGCCACCGTTGCCGGAGAACTGTTTCTCGATGATGTCGTCGAGCTCGGTGAGCGCGCTCGGCTGCACCCCATCGAGCGAGGCGATGCGCACCACCACCTCGGCGCGTACGCCGCTCGGCAGCAGCGCCAGCACCTCGGCGGCGTGATCGGACTCGAGGTAGGCGAGCACGATGGCGATCATCTGCGGGTGCTCGAGCCTGATCAGCTCGCACACCGCGCGGGCATCCAGCCACTTGAGCGCTTCCAGTCCCTTGGTCGAGCGTCCGATGCTGATGCGGTCGATGATCGCCGCCGCCTTGTCCTCGCCGAGCGCGTTCACCAGCGCCTTGCGCAGGAACTCATCCGCTCCCACGCCGACGGAGGTTTGCGCCTCGACGTTGGTGGTGAACTCCGACACCACCTTCTCGACTTCCGAGCGCGAGACGTTCTTCAACTTGGCCATGGCGCTGCCGACGCGCTGCACCTCCTTGGCACTCATGTGCTTGAGGATCTGCGCGGCCTCGCCCTCGCCGAGCGTCAGCAAGAGGATTGCCGCGCGCTCGGTGCCGTTGCGGGTCCCTTCGCGCTCAACCATCCTGGTCCACCCACTCGCGCACCACCTGCGCTACCCGCTTGGGGTCCTGGCCGACGAGCGTGCGCGCCTGGACCAGCTGCTGCTCGTGGGCGAGTACCGCCTGGGGCGTCGCCGCCGGGCGATCGAGCGCCGGGGTGTCCGCCGCTTCGATTCGCGGGGTACGGAGCGAGCCCAGGAGCGACTTCATCAGCGGCCGCACCACCGTCAGCACCAGCACGACGAGCACCACGGCACCCATCACGATCTTCAGGAGGTCGAAGAACAGCGGCTTCTCCCACAGCGGGGGCGACTCGAGGGTGCCCTCGGGTGCCGCGGGCTCCTCCGTGAAGGAAGAGTTGACGACGTTGACGACGTCGCCGCGCGATTCATCGAAGCCGACCGCGTCCTTGACGAGCTGCGTGACGTGATCGAGCTGCTCCTGAGTGAGCGCCACGGTGTGGGGCTTGCCGTCCTTGTCGAGGGTGTGGGCGTCATCGATCAGCACCGCGACCGTGATGCGCTTCAACTTGCCCGCGGGCTGGCGGGTGTAGGCGAGCGTGCGGTCGATCTCGTAGTTCTTGGTGCTCTCCTTGCTGCTGGTGTCGGTGGTCGGCAGCGCGAGCGCGCCGGCGGCGCCGGCGGCGGGTGCCGCCCCGTTGGCGCCGGCCGCGGCGGGCTTGGCGCCGTTCGCGCCGTTGTTCTGGGCGGTGGCGGTGGCGGCCGCGTTCGGCGGCGGGGCGCTCGCGACACCGGCCGGGGGCGGCTGATTGCTGAGCGCGCCGGGCACGCCCTGGGAGCCGCCGCCGTCGCGGGTGCTCTGCTCGTTGGTCTGTTCGCTGCGCACGATCTGGCTGTCGGGCCGGTACTGCTCGCGCGCCTCCTCGGTGGTGGACATGTCCATCTGCGCAACCACCTGGGCGCGCACCCGCCCCGCGCCGACCAGCGGCGCCAGCAGCGACTCGACCCGCTGCCGGTAGTCATCTTCGAGGCGGTGCGCCATGTCGAACTGCTGCTCGCGCAGTGAGAATTCGTCGTGGCCGTCGGGCGTCGACAGGAGCCGGCCCTGCTGGTCGACCACGGTGACCTGCCCCGGCTCGAGCTCGGGGATGCTGGAGGCGACCAGGTTGATGATCGACTGCACCTGTTCCTGGTCGAGACGCCGGCCGGCCTTCAACTGCACGAACACCGAGGCGGAGGCGCCGTGATGCTCGTGCACGAACGGGCTCTGGCGCGGCACCGCGAGGTGGACGCGCGCGGCCTCGACCGGGCGCAGGCTCGCGATGGTGCGGCCGAGCTCGGTCTCGAGCGCGTGCTGATAGCGGGCATTCTCGACGAACTGGCTGACGCCGAAGCCCGGATCCTTGTCGAGCGCGGCAAAGCCGCCGCCGCTCTCGGGCAGTCCCTGGCCCGCGAGCTTCAGGCGCGCGTCCGTGAGGCGCTCGGTCGAGACCTCGATGGCGTTGGAGCCCGGCTGCACCCGGTAGGGGATCTGGGCCGCGTCGAGCGCCTGGGCGATCTGCGCCTGGTCCTCGGAGCCGAGATTGGAATAGAGGAGGCTGTAGGTCGGCCCGTGCCACCAGAGCGCGACGGAGAGCCCGGCCGCGACCGCGGCGGCGAGTCCCACCAGCACCAGGAGCGGCTTGAGACCTGCGGGGAGTCCGCCCGGAACGACGGTGGCGGCTTCAGCGGCCATGGTGAACTACCTTGCGAGTGCTCATAAGGACATGTTCATGATTTCTTGGTACGCGCTGATCAGCCGGTTGCGCACCTCGTTGAGGGCGCGGAACGAGACGCTCGCCTTCTGCATCTCGAGCATCACCTGCGGCAGCTCGACGCCGGGCGTGCCGCGCTCGAAGGCGTCCGCGAGCTGGCCGGCGCGCTGCTGCTGCTGGTTCACCTGGTCGATGCCGGAACGCATGATGTTGGCGAATTCACTCACCCCGCCGGCGGACTTCTGCGCGGCGGGCGTGCCGGTGGGCTGAATCTGCGCCGAGAGCGAGCGGATCTGCGCCAGCACCCGGTCGATTTCCATCTGACTCATGGGTAACGCTCCTGTACTTCAGGCGACCGGCACGTCGACGCCGGCTTCGCGTAAGCGGGCCAGCTTGTAGCGCAGCGTCCGCGCGCTGATGCCGAGCGTCTCGGCGGCCTCGCGCCGGCTGCCGTTGCCGGCGCGCAGCGCATCGAGAATCAGCTCGCGCTCGTGCTCACCGAGCGAGGCGGCGAGCGAGGCGGGGATGGTCAGGGGCTGCGTCTGCGCGTCGGGCGCATTCTCGTTGGCGAGCTCGAACTGCACGTGCTCGGGGCGGATCACCGGGCCGTTGACCAGGATCAGCGCGCGCTGCAGCAGGTTGTCGAGCTCGCGCACGTTCCCCGGCCAGGGGTAGGTAAGGAGCAGATGCGCCGCTTCGGCGCTCAAAGCCGGGATCGGCGCGCCCGGTCGGCAGCGGCCGCCGAGGAGCTGCATCGCGAGCGGCAACACGTCGTCGCGCCGCGTACGCAGCGGGGCGATCGCCAGCGGAAAAACGTTGAGACGGTAGTAGAGATCCTCACGGAAGCGGCCCGCGGCCACTTCCTCGCGCAGCCGCCGGTTGGTGGTGGCGAGCACGCGCACGTCGAGCGCCACGGGGCCGCGGCCGCCGATGCGCTCGACCTCGCGCTCCTGCAGCACCCGCAGGAGCTTGGCCTGCAGCCCGAGCGGCATCTCGGTCACCTCATCGAGCAGCAGCGTGCCGCCCTGCGCCTGCTCGAACTTGCCGGCGTGCGCGGCATGCGCGCCGGTGAATGAGCCGCGCTCGTAGCCGAACAGCATCGCCTCGAGCATGTTCTCCGGGATGGCCGCGCAGTTGACCGCGATGAACGGCGCCGCGGCACGGGCGGAGTTCTTGTGGATGAAACGCGCCAGCACTTCCTTGCCGGTACCCGACTCCCCGACGATCAGCACCGTGCACTCGGTGGCGGCGACGCGTGCGGCCAGCTCGAGCATCCGGCGCGAACTGGCCGCGCAGGCGACCGGGTCGGCGTCGAGGCGCGTGCGGCTCTCGGCGGGTGTCTGGGATTCCATTGCAATCTCGCTCATCTCATGACCTCCCGCGCACTGGACGGTGCGGGCAGGGGGAGAAGTGCAAGAGCCGTGCCTGAAAAGGGGCGGGAATTTGCCGAGTGAGTCACAAACGCGGCAGCGATTTGCCGCGTCGAGCGTCAATCTTCCGTCAGCGACTCCGCGGTGCCGATGCCGAGCTTGCGCAGCTTCTCGACGAGTGTCGTGCGGCGCAGGTTGAGGAGGCGCGCGGCGTGGGCCACCGTGCCGTTGGCGCTCTCGAGCGCCTGCTCGATGAGGCGGCGCTCGATGCTGGTGAGGAAGGCGCGCAGGTCGAGCCCCGCGGCGGGCAGGCGCACCGCGGCGGCAGCCATGAGCGTGCCGGCATCCGTCGCGGCGGCGGCGGGCTCGACAGGGTCGGTCGTGGCGCCGGCGTCGCTCTCGAGCACCTGCATCACGGCCGAGTCAGTGAGCGGCTCGCTGCCGACGATGATCGCATCGTCGGCTTCGGTCATGGCGGCGAGTCCGCCGCTGGCGTCGCTCGGGGTGAGATCGAGGCCGTCGGCCGGCTGGTAGCGGGGCGGCAGATCGCGGGGTTCCACCACGCGGCCCGCACACACGATCGAGAGGCGCTCGATCAAGTTCGCGAGCTCACGGACGTTGCCGGTCCAGGGATGGCGCGCGAGTGCGGCGAGCGCGCCCGCGGACAGCTGCACGCGGCCGCGGCCCTCGGCGGCATTCTGCGCGATGAATTCGCGCACCAGCATCGGCAGGTCCTCGAGCCGCTCGCGCAGCGGGGGCATGTCGATGGGGAATACGTTCAGACGGTGGAACAGATCCTCGCGGAAGCTCCCGCGGGCGATCGATTCCTCGAGATTGCGGTGGGTGGCGGCGATGATGCGCACGTTGCAGGGCACGGTCACGTGGTTGCCGACGCGCTCGAACACGCGCTCCTGCAGTACCCGCAGGAGCTTCACCTGCATGGCGACGCTCATGTCACCGATCTCATCGAGGAACAGCGTGCCGCCCTCGGCGATCTCGAAGCGTCCCTTGCGCGCGGTGATGGCACCGGTGAAAGAGCCCTTCTCGTGGCCGAAGAGCTCGGACTCGAGCAGGTCGGCGGGGATCGCGCCGCAGTTGACCGCGACGAACGGGCGGTTGCGGCGCGGGCTCAATTCGTGAATCGTGCGCGCCGCGACTTCCTTGCCGGTGCCGGATTCGCCGAGCAGCAGAACGGTCGAGTCGTGCGCCGCGACCTGGCGGATGAGCGTGGTGATGCGGCGGATGGCGAGCGAGTTGCCGCTCAGCATGCGCGATGGACGCGCTTCCGCGGGCGTTATGTTGAGTGCCGGGGTGCCGGTGAACGAACCCGCGAGTGCTTCTGCCGCGACCATTCTTCTTACCACCTGTCCCTGTGAAGTCCCGCGTACCTGCCCCCAGATGCGCGGTTGTCAACCTTGACTCAACGGTTGTTATGTTGGCGGAACGGGTGTTGAGAATACTGTGAAGCGCTCGGGTGTTTCACAAAGGAGACAGGCGAGTGCGCGTGATCCGCTTCACGCACTCATCCGTGCGTCAGCTAGCGGCGTGGATGGCGGGCGCCGGCGATCTGACGGCGGTGGCGCCGGAAGCACAATTTCTCCAAGAGATCCGCCACCGGCTCGCCGACCGGCACGAAGCGTGCCTTGACGTGACCGTCGGGGCTGACGGTGGTGATGCGGCCGGGCAGGCGCAGCGGCTCCGCGAGCGCATCGTGCAGATAGATCTCGGCGAGTCCCTGCGCGCCGGCCTCGGGTAAGGGACTCGCGCTCTTCCACACGACGCCCTGCGCATTGAAGCGCACCGGCACGGCGGTGGGGCGCGGGCGGCTGGTGGCGAGCACCTGTCCGACGAGATCGAGGAGGAGATTGACTTTAAGCTCGAGGCGCAGCAGATCGGCCGTGTTGGGAGAGTTCTCGTCCGGCTTCTCCACCGCGACGGGACCCAGCTGATCGAGGGCCTCACGCGCTTGCAGGATGCGTGCGTTGCGCTCCATGTAGCCGGCCGCGATCTCAGGATCGGCGGCCTGCGCCAGCGGTCGCCAGGCGAAGGGCAGAATGTCCTGGAAGGCGAGCTCTTCGTAGAGCACGACGGTGTCGGAGCCGTCGAACATGCGTACCTCCTGCACCACCGCGGCCTCCTTAGCCTATCCCCGCCTGGCGGGCTCGCCGCGCGGGGCGGGCGAGGCGAGTGGCTGAACCACCCAGGCGCGGCGGATTTCGCAGAGCAGATCATACATGCGCTCGAGCGTCGCGACGCCCGTCGCGTCGCGGATCGAGCGCAGCTCGCGGCACATGTACTCGGTGAGATCGACGAGGCAGGCGAGGATCTCGGCGTCCTCGGGCGGCGCGAGGGCTTCGGGGAGCTTACTGATGCGCACCATCGCCCAGCGCAGCTGCCGGCGCGGATCGGAACCGCGGCGGAGAGTCTGGCGCGCCAGATCGAGGCACTCGCGCGCGCCCTCGACGAGCGCGAGGCTGAGCGAGGGCACCGCCTCCGGAGGGCGTACTTCCGGGGGGCGGCGGCCTGCGTCCGCAATGCTGAGGGTCGCGACTGGCATGGGTAGATGGGTCCTGGAAACGGGTGCCTTCACGGACTATTTAGCGGCATTCGGGCCTCTTTCTTAAGGCCGTGCCTGGCGCTTCGGGAGTTCCCGAAACGCTGACCCAGGTCACAGAATGGACCCCCACAATTTCAGGGGTCAGGCGGGCCGCTTGTCCTGGTCCCGGTGCCAGGTCTTTAACGTATCGGCCTCCCGGGCGGGATCGAGCCCGGCTTTGAGCTTCGCCTGGCGCTCGGCGGGGAGCGTCTGAAACCACGCGAGCGTGTCGCGCACCGTGATTTCGAGCGGTCGGGAGGTGAGGCCCGCCTTTTGCGCGGCCGCGGTCGAGGTGAGGGAGAAGCCGGCCTGATCGCCCTTGGTCGGTGCCCATGGCGGCAGGTCGAGATCGTCCGGCTTCCAGTGGGCGGCGAGGTAATCCTCGGACACCCAAACGACCTTCGTGCCCGCCTGGGGAGATGCGTTCACGCTCGCGGTGACGAGCTGTCCCATCGTCAAAGCGCGGGGAGCCGAGTCCGCATTGAAGATGCCGTTGATGCGCGATTCGACGAGCTTCATCATGAAAGCGGCGAGATCGCGCACGTCGATGACCTGGATGGGATCGTTCGATGTTCCGGGGGCAAGCATCTCGCCGCCCTTCGAGGCGCGCACCGGCCAGTAGGTGAAGCGGTCGCTCTGATCGAGCGGACCGACGATGTAGCCCGGCCGCACGATGCTCGCGCGGTTCTTGAACGCGGCGGCCGTGTACTGCTCGCACAGCGCCTTCATCGGGCCGTAGGTGTCGTTGGTGACCTTGTCGACGTTGGGATCCTCGAGCTTACCGAGCGGCGAGTGCTCATCATTCGGCGTCGCGAAGCCCGCGTAGGCGGAGATGCTGGAAATGTAGAGGCCGTAGCCGACGTTCGGCGCCAGGAGCTCGGCCGACATCTTCACGTACTTCGGAACGAAGCCCGTGTCGTCGACGACCGCATCCCATTTGCGATCCTTAAGCGCGTCGAGCTGGCCGTTGCGATCACCGATCAGCGTCTCGACGCCGGCGACGCCGTTCGGCTCGTGCCTGCCGCGGTTGAAGTGGGTGACTTTCCAGCCGTGGCGCTGTGCCTCTTCAGTCAGGTGCGGGCCGATGAAGCCGGTGCCGCCGAGGATGAGGAGCGTGCGCGCCTTGCGGGCCCTGGCGAAGGCGGGAACCGCGGCGCTGGCGGAGAGGGCGGCGGCGACTTTGAGGACGGTGCGGCGGGAGGTCATGGCGGCTCTCTATATATATCTCTACATGGGAGTAGGAGGCGGCCAAAGACTGGGCTTTTCAGGACGATGAGGCAAGGCGGGGCGCAGACCTCACTGGAACAGTCGCGGCGCGAGATCGTCGAGGTCCCGCCGCCAGGTCTGCCACTCGTGCGCGGTGCCTTGCGATTCGAACCAGATGAACCGGATGCCACTCTGGCGCAGGGCCTCGACCGCACCCCCGGTGCTCTGGTGGAACAGATCCGGCTCCGCGGTCCCGACGCCGATCCAGAGGAGCTTCAGACGCCCGTTGAGCTTCGCGGGATCCGCGAAGGCGCCGTCGTAGGCGGTTTTCGTGTCGAAGGGACCGAGCATGCTCGTCATGACCTGCGCAGCCGGGTCCGCATGACGCATGAACGGACCGCTCAAGGTTGCGATCCAGGCGAACTCATCGAGATGGTGAAGTCCGATCCGCAGTGCCTGCATCCCTCCCATCGAAAGCCCGGCAAGCGCCCGGTGCTCGCGATCGGGGATGGTCCGGTAGGCCGCATCGATCGCCGGAATGAGATCGTGGATGACGACATCCTCGAAGGCGCCGTACGCGGTCTCGAGCTCGCCGTTCGTGGTGGCAGCTCCGAGTGCGAAGGCTGGCATGCCGGGCCTTCGGGCATAGCCGCGATCCATCACGACGATCATGGGACGCGCGCGTCCCGATGCGATCAGGTTGTCGAGGATCCACTGCGCGCGCCCCTGGCGCGTCCATCCCGTCTCGTCCTCGCCGCTGCCGTGTTGGAGGATCAGCACCGGGTAGCGGCGTGTCTTGTCCTGATCGTACCCGGGAGGCGTGTAGATCCGGGCACGCCGCCACTCGCCCGTCGTCTTCGAGAAGTACCAGTGCTCGCGCACGGCGCCGTGAGGCACCGCGGTCAGGGCGTAGTAGCTGGCGCCCGGCTCCGCGATCTCGATCCCGCTCGTCTCCCTGCCGTAGCCGAAGAAGGTCTCGCTCGCGGGATCGTTGACCTGAACCCCATCGAGCACGAACCAGTAGTAGTGAAAGCCCGGCACGGGGCGTGCGATCGTGACGTTCCAGGTCCCGTCCGCATCCTTCGTCATCGGGAAGGGGCCCTTCCCGAGTCCGTCGCCCCCCTCGAGCTGGAGGCTCCGCGCTTCCGGCGCACGCAACGTGAACGTCACGCGGCCGTCGGCATGAATCCGAAGGCTCGTGGCGCCCGGAACGCTCGTGGTCGGTACGCTGGATTCGTCGGGCTGTTGCGCTGCGCCGGGCCCGCAGAGGACCAGACCGGAAACCATCGCCACCAGCAACTGAAGTCTCAATGCGGGACTCCCCATCTCGCCTCCTCGAAACTGGCCGCGGGAGCCGCCGACCTTCCGCCCGGTCGCCGTTTGACACCCCGGGGTCCCCCTCCACACAATGCGCGCCCCTCGTGGAAAGGTAGCTCAGCTGGTTAGAGCACGGCACTCATAATGCCGGGGTCGAGGGTTCGAGTCCCTCCCTTTCCACCACTCGATCGAGCACTGAAAATGCCATGGTCGGCACACGTCCGACTCCCCTCAGCGAGAGACTCCGTCATCGGGCCGCTTTCCGCCAGCGACGACGATGGGTTCGCTCAGCGCTCGCCGATATTCCTCCTCGCCGATCGCATCCACCGATCGCAGCTTCGCCAGCAGCTCGTCAATCAGTGAACGCAGCCCAGGCCCCGGCGTGCCGTGCGCGAATGAACTCTGGTATTTGATCGGCCCGGGAATGATCGCGACCAGGAAGGCCATCTCGGCCGGTGTCAGCGCCCGGGGTTCGCGCCCGAAATAACTCCGGGCCGCGGGCCGCAGGCCACGCAGCCCCGGTCCCCATTCGATGATGTTCAGGTAGATCTCGAGAATACGATCTTTGCCCAGCGCCGACTCGAGCAGGAACGTGATCGCCAGTTCCTGCAGCTTGCGTCCGAGCTGCTTGTCGCGCGACAGGAACAGGTTTTTGGCCAGCTGCTGGGTGATTGTCGACGCGCCGCGCGCGGCACCGCCGCGCGACCAGTTGGTGAGCAGCGCGGCGGGTAGTTCACGCAGGTCGATGCCGCGATGCCCGTAGAAGCCTGCGTCTTCGGCAAGCAGCAGAGTGCGCACGAATAGCGGCGGAACGTCGCTCAGGGCGATGAAGTCGGGGGATGCGTGCGAGACGTCAATGGGGCGGTGCGGCCCGGGGCCGTCTTCGGAGCTGAAGGTGAAATCGCCGCGCAGGCGCACGATCGCCGGCGGCATCTGGCGTGGCGGCCTGAAGTCGATCTTTTGGCTCACCGAGAGCGAGGCAGGATCCGCCGGGCGCCCGCGGACACGCACGTCAATCGTGGCCGATCCAAGATCACGGCCGCCGCCGGGCGCCATTCCCAAGCTTTCGGGCACCTCGAGCCCCGATGTGCTCAGCAGTTGCGCGAAGTCCAGATGCTGCACGCCGAGAGCGAGATCGACAACCGGATCGGTGTCGAGAGCGCGAAGCGCGATCGACCCCGACAGGGCCGCACCGGCCACCGTCGCGTGGACCTCGGGGATCTCAATCGTGCCCCCAGCCCGGCGCCAGGCGCCATCGAATTGTATGCTCACGTCCGTCGGATCGCCGAGCTGCGGTTCGTCGGCGGCGTTATCCGCCAGCGCTCCCAAGCGCGCGCCGCGCGCGCCCATGTCCACATGGAAACGGAGCGCGTCGGTGCTGGCCTGAAGATCCACACGGCCGTCCGCGATACCACCATCGAGCAGCGGGCGGGCGTCGTGCCGCACGCCGAGCAGATGGCCTACGTCCAGCCCACGGGCCTCGATGTTCCACGCGCCGCCCACCGGATCCGCCAGCTTGCGGATTGACAGGCCGGCCTGTGGTTCCACTAGTGTGAGCCGAAGATCCTCGCCGAAAATGCCCGCGATGTCCCAGGCAGTGGCCGGCGAGCTGACCCGGACGCCCGCTGGGCCCGCGACAGCGGCGGCGTGAACTGTGAGTCGCAGACGGCCCGGCCACGTGGCCGCAATCATGTCGGCATGCAGTTGCACTCCATGGCCGAGGTCGAGATCGAATTCCTCCAGTCGCAGCAACGGCCACACGCCGACGTGTACCAGCCCGATTCGGGCAACCGCGCCATGGCGCACGGCCGCGGACTCGATCCGAACACGCACCGCGTTCTCGAGCATGGGTCTCAGCAACAGCGCGGCCAGGCTTGCGACCAGCGCCGTGGCGCTCGCTCCGAGCCACCACCATCGCCAGCGGGTTCGAGATGTAAACATCGACGCAAGGATGCCACAGCCGGATCGCGCGCCGGCATCCCGGGAATATCGTTGCCAGCGAGCAACTTGCTGCCGGCGTTGCGCACGGTGCTCAGCTATGTCTGGAGTTTGTTCGCAGCCGAGGCGGTGCTTTAGTGGCGGTTCTCTACATCATCCCCCAGCAGCTGCTAGTTCCCCAGCACGGAAGCGGGGCAAGCGACGGCCGCTCAATTTTCTGTGGCATAGCGGATGCCCTGCGTTTGAACGCGTAGTGATACGCCGAATCCTGCGGAATCCAGTTGTGCTCTGTCGTGCTTCGTAATGCCAAATTGCAACGGACGTCCTGACCTGCCGGCTTTCTTCGGACCTAAACACCCTTGGAGACGGCTGTGTTGGGGTCGGTTGTTAATAGCTGCTGCTTGAACTCTACCGGCGTCAGCTGCCCGAGACTCGAGTGCGGTCGAACCTCATTGAACTGGCGCCGGAACTCTTCGATCAGGATCTTCGCATCGATCCGGTTCTTGAACCACTGCATGCCGAGGCACTCGTCGCGGCTGAGGTTCAACACCGCTGCACGACGGGGCGGCCCATTGAACGCGACGGTTCACTTCCGTGGGTTGGGACGCTTCAGCAAAGATGATCGATCCAGGCGCTCTCCAGCCAGAAACACCTCCGAGATACGATCCACATTACGAATATCCACAGTGGGGTCGGCGTCCAGCACGACAAGATCGGCCCGCTTTCCTGGGGTCACACTGCCCAATTCGATCCAGCCAAAGTGCTCAGCGTAGTTGTTGGTCGCGGCAGCCAACGCTTGGCGAGGTGAAAGCTCTGCGCGTACTAACAGTTCCAATTCTACATGCAGCGAAATACCCGGCATCGTGCCGGCCCAAGTAGCGCCGCTTCCCGCCAGCACAATCGGATGGCGCGCCAAAATGGCCTTGTCTAGAGCCCACACTCGCTGAACGTTAGCGCGTTGCTCTGTCGTCACATCCGATAGCTCACCAGTATTAGGATCGGAAGCTTTGCCTAAGTCCAGGGGGTTTAAGATTGCGGCCGCCGGCTCGGTCCACAAATTCCGATGGCCCGGAAGCATCAGATAATACAGGCTTAGAGTGGGCATGACGGCTACGCCATGCATCACCATCGAGTCGCCATAGCGCGCAACTTCCGGGGCTGCCGGATCAACCAGCGAGGCATTCGCGTACGCAGCCTTCGCGCCTTCGCTGTATGGGTCGGTACCCCCCGCTGCGACGAGCTCCGGCGGCGCCAATCCCAACTCGAAGCGTGACATATGCAAGAGACTTGAAACACCAGCCTCGATGCCAACCTCATATGGCGTCGCGAAGAATTCGCCATAGGTCATCATATTCAGCGCCCTCGCTTGCTGAATGATGCGGCGTGCGTTGTCCGGCGTAATGTTGTGGCCAATCCACAATACGCGCGTGCCAGCGTTTGCGATTGCTTTGAGCTGTGCCTCAGTCTCTTCGGGACTCAGCTCATGTGGGTGATTGCGGTCCGCCAGCCGAGCACGCCAATCGGGATTGCCCCGCAATAGACTCCAATCGTCGGTTGAGCCGACACTGTCAATCAAATAGACGTGAGGGCTTGGGTCTGCTGCCAAAAATAGCGTGCCACGCCGATCATCCCCCGTTCCTACGATCGTCGTCACACCTTCGTAGAGTTCTACACTCGCCTCGGCCTGATTCTGCATGCCGGAGAAGCCATCTACCAACCCTGGAATAACAAACTTGCCAGCTTCGTTTAGTTGTTTCACCCCGGACGGAACCTTTGTCTTCGACCGCGGACCAACGGCGATGATGTGACCGTTATCAATCAGTATTACAGCGTCTGGCAGATCCTGCGCAATTGTTCCGCCTCTCGAAACGTTGATTATAGTAGCGCCCACTATCGCTACCGGCTGTGCCAGCGAGCCGACGCACGTTATAGAACTCACAACTAAAAGCCCTGCACTATAGGTCCAAAGCATCTGGCCTCCATTCAGTTTTCTTTCCGCAGCCTATCGTCATCACTTAAGAAACAGATTTCGCAACCGAAGTCCGATCAAGCTTCAGCGTGGTACGAATTCATTGTTGCTCTCGCTTGAAGGCGTAGGCGTCAGATTCGTGCAAAAAGTAGCGGTTTCTTCAACGGCTCTGGTCGGCGCGCTGCGGCCATCATAATCAGAAGCTTTACGTTCATGCGTGGCCTTGGCGCCGGCGCTAGACCCCCGGGGCCATCCTGGCGACGCTATATAAGGGCTACGCCGCGGCCCGAAGCAGCCGCGCTGCGTACCGCTCGACCGGAAATCGGTACGTCCCCCGGAAGTTGATGTGGGCGTAGGCGACGGGGCCTATGTAGCTCAATGCGTCGACCGACGCGGTCCGCGCCGCGCCGAGTGCGGCTTCAGCGTCGACGGCCTTCTGCAGCCGGGCGGCATTCCAGGTCATGACCGCGTTGGTCACGAGCGTGAGCGCACCCGAGATCACGCCGAGCTCGTGACGGTCGGAACGCTGCCGCGGTTCGGCGCTAATCGACCCACGCAGCCAGGGCGCTCTTTGCCGCCTGGTAGCCGAGTTCGATGATTTCTCCCGCGCGGTCGAAGTCCATGAACCGGATCGTCCCCAAGGACGGTCGGATCAGCAGATCCGGTGGATGACGCTGCAAGTTCGCTCTCGCAATCTGCGCCTGCATGACATAGATGGCTGACATCAATACATCCACGATGCCCGGCATCGGTGCCCGATGCATCCACGCGTCGAGCTGAATCGCCGCGGGGCTGTTGATCGCCCGCAGCACTTCGTGGAGACGCGCCGCTGCGGTGCTGCTGGACCGTGCGACCGCGGTTTCATGAATCCGAGCCAGGCGATTCTCAATGACATCGATGCTCACGTCGACACCGATGACAACGTCGGCCCCCATCGCTCGAGCGACGCTTACTGGCACGGGATTCACGAGGCCACCATCGAGCAGAATCCGCTCGCTCCAGCGCACCGGCGTGAGTAGGCCAGGGACTGCGATGCTGGCGCGGACCGCTTCCGTCACATCGCCAGAGTCAAGGATCGCTTCAGCGCCGGTCAACAGGTCGGTCGCCACGGCGCAGAACTTTACCGGTAAGTCCTCGATCCTGCGGCGGGAGGTATAACCGCTGAGGAAAGTCGCGACCTTTTGACCATCGATCAGGCCGGAGCGAGGAAACACCGGATCCAGCAGGCCGGCAACGCTTCTCCAGTCAAATGCAAGAAAATCCGTTCCGAGCCTTCGCAGATTGCCTGCGGCGTAGACGCTTCCGATAAAGGCGCCCATGCTCGTGCCGGCGACGAAGCGCACTTGAAGGCGTTCCTCCTCCAGGGCGCGCATCACCCCGATATGAGCAAGGCCGCGCGAGGCGCCACTGCCCAGTGCTACGCCGATTCTCGGCGATGCTCTGAGCCGGCCCTTTGGCAGTACGGCTATCGCGCTGGACTTTGGGGACTCCATTGTTGGAGACATTAACCGTGAGCCCAACTCATGATGGCACAATGCGCCGGGAAAGACTGGCTTGATCGAGCCAATGTGCCAGACAGTTCGCGGCGGCGTACTGCTTTGAGGATGTGCGGTCGCCAGGTTGCGAGGGAGTCCGCGGGTTGCACAAGGAGTCCACATACGTTCGGTTTGTGATGCTGCCGTGTTTGGCGCCGTGTTGCTGCAGACCTCCTCACACGAATGCCCGTCCCCACCTGCGCAACTTCCAGTCGAGCGCGATTCGCCGGAGGTATTTTGGGAAGTCCAGGCCGAATCGCCGCTTGAGATCGACGGCGGCAATCTCCAGGCGCTCCCAGTCGATCGCCGGGCGGAGGAGTTCCTTGAATGCGAACACGATGACGTTGCCGTTCGGTCTCACTTGCAGGGTCATGAATTCACTTCCAAACACGGCGCGTAACTTTGCCAGGTGCGCGAGACAGCGATCGATATCGCTGCACATGTTGATGACGAACACCCCTCCGGGTGACAAGCAGCGGTGGGCGTGCTGGTAGAACTCGATCGCGTTGATCTCCGGCGCGACGCCGGCGCGATCACAGGCGTCCGCTAAGATCACGTCCTTGGACCGATTGAGATGCGCGACGTAGGTCACCGCATCCGCGCAGATCACGCGGAAGCGAGCATCGTCACGAGGAATACGGAATTCCTCGCGGAGCGCAATCACGTCGGGATTGACTTCGACGGCCGTGAGCGCGGTGCAAGGTAGACGCTGATAACAGAACTTCGCCAGCGAGCCACCACCCAGGCCGAGCAACAGAATGCGCTCGGGCGCGCGACTAAAGAGCAGGAAAGCCATCATCTTGCGGGTATAACGAAGACTCAGCCTGTCCGGATCGTCGAGACGCATCGCACTCTGCACGGTGTCGAGGCCAAAATGCAGAAACCGTCGCGGCCCGCTGTCGACGATGAAGGGCTTGTCATAGGTCCCATCGAAAAGTCGCTCCCAAAGAGTCCTCTGGCAACTGCCCGGCGGCTCCAGCAGGCGCAGCACGCTGTGTGCCTCCGGAAAGGGGCTCTCAATCGCCAGCAGGCGTGTCTCTCTGCGAGTCATTGCGCTAGGCCCCAACGGGCGCGCAACCCCATCCTACGTTCGCCGTGGTCAGCGGAACTGCGAGGTCCCGATCGCGCCCGGGAGTGATCGAGTGACTATTCGCACCCACGGGTTGCATTGCATAGGCCGTCACAGTGGGCGTGAGTGCCGCGAGAACGCCATTAACCTGGATACCAGATCCCGCATGGAAAAGGGGGTAACGACCTGTGCATCGACCCCGTAGCGCAGGTATAGCTCGCGCGCATCGTGCAGCTCGCTCGAGCTGATCATGATTATCCAGGTGCGCGGGGCTCGCTTGCGAAGCGCGGCAACGCACTGTGCGTCCTCCGGATCCCGTAGGTTGCCGAGAAAGATCATGGACCGGTAGCGATGGGCGGGCACCGCAGCGAGCGCGTCCGTACACGTGACCACGGAGTCGGCCGTAAATCCACTGTGCCTCAGCTGCTGGGCCAGTTGCTTGGCGGCTGCGCCGTGGGCGTCGATGATGAGCGTCGGTAAGAAGTTCACGCTCGCGGCGTCGGGGTAGCTCACGGCTGCAGCCTCCAGGGGCATGTGGACCGATCGGCAGAGAACGCGGCTCGACTGCCGTGGCTCGGTAGTGGCCTCCGTTTGGTGGTGCGCGAAGCACGGGCCCGACGAAGCACCACATCACCCAAGTAATTCCGTGCCGTCCGCGTGCGCCGCGGTCGGCGTCTTCTTGCCGGATGAGTGCCCGAGCGCCGTAAGAATGCCCTGCAGAATGCGCGTTGGAGTCGGCGGACAGCCCGGTACCGCGACATCGACGGGGATGACATTCGCTACGCGCCCGCGGCTCGCGTAGCTCTCCCCAAACACCCCACCGGTGCAACCGCAGTCCCCCAGCGCAACGACCAGCTTCGGTTCCGGTGTGGCTTCGTAGGTGCGCAGCAGCGCCGCTTCCATGTGCCTGGAGACCGGACCGGTCACCAGCAGCAGATCCGCATGCCGGGGACTCGCCACGAAGCGGATGCCGAGGCCCTCGAGGTTGTAGAACGGATTGCTGAGCGCGTGGATTTCGAGCTCGCAGCCGTTGCAGGAGCCGGCGTCGACGTGCCGGATGCAGAGCGCCCGGCCGAGTACGGCGCGGATCTGCTCCCTGAGCGCCTGGCGCACGCGCAGGCTATCGTCCGCCTTCGGCGCGGGCTCGGTGGCAATCCCAACGGTCGCAATTTGCCGCAGCGTCTTCAGCATGAGCGCACTCCATGTGTTCCGCTAGAGGTCATGGCCGCTATAAGAGAGGTTGAAAGACTTGTTGATGAGCGGGAAGTCCGGAACGATGTTGTCAATCACCGCATGCTCGAGCACTGGCCAGTTCTGCCACGACGGATCGTGCGGGTGGCAGCGGCGGATCGTGCCGGCCTCACCCGCCTCGAGCGCGACGAAGACAGGGCCACGCCAGCCCTCGATCAGTCCCGCGCCGACCATACCGACCGGCGGCAGGTCGACGGGGCCCAGATACGGGCCGGGCGGCAATCGCGCCAGGACCTCCTCGATGAGGCGGCAGGACTCCTGCACCTCATCGAAGCGCACCGCCACGCGCGCGGCGACATCCCCCTCGCGGCGGCCGCACTTCACCAGTGGGAGTTCCGTGTACGGCGCGCAGGGCATATCGCTGCGCAGGTCGAACGCCTGGCCGCTCGCGCGCCCGGCGAGGCCGGTGAGACCCAGCTGCGCCGCGAGCTCAGGAGTCACGGTGCCCGCTCCGCTAAAGCGGTCGCGCAGCCCGTTGTGCTCGTCGTAGATCACGCGCAGGGCGGCCGTCTCGCGCGCCAGGCCGCGCACGCACTCGCTGAGTCGATCTGAGCCGATCGCATCCAGATCGCAGCTCGTGCCGCCGGGGACGATGGCATCCATGAGGTAGCGGGCACCGAGCGAGGACTGCGTGGCGCGCAACAGCAGCTCTTTCAGGCGCAGAAACTGCGTCAGCCCGAAGGCAAAGCCCGCATCGTTCCCGAGCGCGCCGAGATCGCCCAGGTGGTTGGCGAGGCGCTCGAGCTCCAGGCATAGGGCGCGCAGCCACGCAGCGCGAGCGGGCACCTCGGCGCCGGCCATGCCCTCGAGCGCCTGCGCGTACGCCCACGAGTAGGCGACAGCGGAGTCGCCGGAGATGCGCGCCGCGAGGACGTGCGCCTCGAGGATCGGCAGCTGCGTGAAGCGCTGCTCGATTCCCTTGTGCACGTATCCGAGGCGCTCTTCGAGCTTCAACAGCTTCTCGCCCACGACCGAGAAGCGAAAGTGCCCTGGCTCGATGGTGCCGGCGTGCACCGGACCCACGGCGATCTCGTGCACCCCGACGCCCTCGACACGGGTGAACTCGTAGCGGTCGAGGGAGGCGGCGACGTTCGGCGGCGGCGAGGTGTCGACGAGCGGCCGATAGTTCTCCGGCCAGGCGGCGTGCCGCAGCCAGGGCCGCCTGTCCGGGTCCGTGGAGGACACGCCCGAGAGGTCGCGCACCGCACGCTGCATGCGCGTGGCCGCCGGGAAGAGATCCTCGAGCCCGGGGTACGATTCATCCGGGCCCGCGAGTGGCAGACTGACGATGAGGCCCTGGGATCCGGCGAGGGCTGCGGCGCGCACGGTATCGAGTCGGCCCTCGCGGCTTGCCCAGAGTGCGATGAGCTGGCCGCCGGCGGCACGCACATCCTCCATTACTGCGCGCCATTCCCCGGCGGTGACGGTGAGCGATCGCAGACCGGGGGCCCCGGGCTGCCATTGGCTGCGAGCGGACCAGGCGCGCAGCGGCACCTTAATGACCTCCGATGAGCCGCGCGGCGGCGCGATACCAGTCCGCAAGATATGGCGGTACGTAGAGTCCCAGCAGCAGCACCAGTGCCAGGTGCACAAACACGGGCAGCAGCGCCGGCGGATGCGGCAGGCGTTTTGCACGCGTCTCGCCGAACACCATCGGCTGCACGCGGCCGAAGATCGCCGCGAATGCGACCCCGAGCGAGAGCAGCAGGATCGGCGTTGCCCACGGCTGCTCTCGCATCGCGGTGGTGAGAATGAGGAACTCGCTCGCAAACACGCCGAAGGGGGGCATGCCGAGGATCGCGAGCGAGCCCATCATGAGCCCCCAGCCGACGGTGGGACTTAAGGTGATGAGGCCGCGGATCTCGTCCATGAGCTGTGAGCCCGCCTTCTGCGCGGCGTGACCGGCGGCGAAGAAGATCGCGGACTTGGTGAGCGAATGCACCGTCATGTGGAGCAGGGCCGCGAAGTTCGCCACCGGCCCGCCCATGCCGAAAGCGAAGGCAATGATCCCCATGTGCTCGATCGAGGAGTAGGCGAACAGACGCTTGATGTCGCGCTGGCGCCAGAGGAAGCACGCGGCGAGCACCACCGAGAGCAGGCCAAACCCCATCAGCATCCGTGAGGGGAGCGAGGAGTGGAGTGATCCCTCGACCAGCACCTTGCAGCGCACGACGGCGTAGATGGCGACGTTGAGGAGGAGGCCTGAGAGCACCGCGGAGATCGGCGTCGGGCCCTCGGCGTGTGCATCGGGGAGCCAGTTGTGCAGCGGTGCCAGGCCTGCCTTCGTTCCGTAGCCGACGAGGAGAAAGACGAACGCGAGGCTCAGCACCGCGGGCTCGAGATGGCCCTTGGCGCCGTTCAGGTGCGTCCAGAGCAGGGCGCTTGCGCCCTCGACGCCTAAGCTGTGCTCGGCGGCGAAGTAGAGCAGGATCGTGCCGAAGAGGGCCTGCGCGATGCCGACGCCGCACAGGATGAAATACTTCCAGCCGGCCTCCAGACTCGCCGCCGTGCGATAGAGCGTCACCAGCAGTACGGTAGAGAGCGTTGCCGCCTCCATGGCCACCCACAGGAGCCCGAGGTTGTTGGTCGTGAGCGCGGTCAGCATCGTCGCCATGAAGAGCTGATACATGCCGTGATAGAGACGCATGCGCCCCGCGGTCACCCTCCCGTGGTCGCGCTCGATGCGCATGTAGGGACGGGAGAAAAGCGCGGTACTCAAGCCCACGAGCGCCGTCAACGTGACCAGAAACACGTTGAACGGGTCGATGAAGAACTGCTCATGCGCGATGAGGAGGTTGCCGTGGCCGATGACGCGCACCGTGAGCAGGCAGGCGGCGAGGAAGGTGACGAGACTCACGACGGCGTTAAGCTCCGGGGCCCAGCGCCGGTCGCCGACGACCCCGAGCACGAGCGCACCCAGCAGCGGACTTCCGAGCAGCAGAACGAATTCCATGGGTTAATGGCTCTCCGGGCCGTCGACCGTGCTGCTCGCCGTGGTGCTCTCGCGCAGCGCCTCGAGGTGATGGAGGTCGAGGCTGTCGAACTGCTCGCGGATCTGGAAGAAGAAGATGCCGAGCACCAGCACCGCCACCAGCACATCCAGCGCCACACCGAACTCGACCACCATCGGCATGCCGTAAGTCGCGCTCATGGCGCCGAAGAAGAGGCCGTTCTCCATGGAGAGAAAGCCCACCACCTGCGACATCGCCTTGCGGCGCGTGATCATGGTGAGGAAGGAGAGCAGCACTACGGCGAGCGCGATGCCGATCGAGTTGCGGGTGGCGGTGCTGGCGAGCGCGGAGATCGGCTGCGCGAGGCCGAAGGAGAACACCACCACCGCGAGCCCGACCAGCATGATGACCGGGATGTTGAGCAGCGACTCGCTGTCCCAGTAGACCTCGAGCCGCCGGATGAGTCGATGCAGCAGCCAGGGAAGGAACACCACCTTGAGGGCGAGCGTGAGGGCCGCCGAAACGTACAGGTGCGGCTGGCGGGTGCGCCAGGCGAGCAGCAGCGTTGCAACCAGCAGGAGCATTCCCTGCAGCGCCAGGAGGTTGACGAGGTTCACGATGCGCCGCTGCGCGAGCATGGCGAAGGAGATCAGCAGCAGCAGCGCTGCGCACATGTTGAGAAGCTGCAAGTCAAGCGGGGTACCGGCCATGTGTCAGGCTCCGAGCAGGAGGTGCACCAGCAGCCCAAGCACCGCGAACACGAAGGCGACGCCTAAGAACTCCGGCGCGCGGAACACACGCAGTTTCGCCGACACGGTCTCGATGAGGGCGAGCGCGCCGCCCGCGATCAGGAGCTTCATCGCCAGGAGCGGGATCGAGGCAAGGAGAGCGGCCGGCCCGCCGGCGCCCGTAGAGACGCCCCAGGGAACGAACAGCGCGAAGCCAATGCAGGCGTAGTTGAAGAGCTTGAGCGCCGCCGCCCATTCCATCAGCGCGAGGTGGCGTGCCGAGTACTCGAGCAGCTGCGCCTCGTGGATCATGGTCAGTTCGAGGTGGGTGGCGGGATTGTCGATGGGGATGCGCGCGTTCTCCGCGAGCAGCACCATGGTGAAGGCGATGGCGGTGAAGGCGAGACTCGGGTAGAGGCCTACCGTCTGCGTGGCGAGGCTCTCAGCAATGGCCGGGAGCGCGGTGGTCGCCGAGATCAGCGAGGCGACGAAGATGACCATGAGGAGCGCAGGCTCGGCGAGGAATCCCACCATCATCTCGCGGCGTGCCCCGAGCGTGCCGAAGGCGGTGCCGACGTCGATCGCGGCGAGGGCCTGGAAGACCCGCGCGGTGGCGAGCAGCCCCACGAGCGCGATCGCGTCCGCGGCGATCGTGAGCGGCAACCGCGTGCCCATCGAGGGAATGATCGCCGCGGCGAGTGTCATCGCGCCGAAGACCACGTAGGGGGTCAGGCGAAAGAGGGGCGAAGCGGTGTCGGCGATGACCGCTTCCTTATGGAAGAGCTTGCGAATGCCGCGATATGGCAGCCACAGGCTCGGGGCGCTGCGGTTCTGCAGCCAGGCGCGGCATTGATTCACCCAGCCGACGAAGAGCGGCGCCGCGGCGAGGGCCGCTACGACCTCGAGAACCTGGGCGATGAGATCAATGGGCCTCATAGCACGAGCGCCAGCAGCAGCACGAGTGTCACGAAGCTGTAGAGCAGGTAGGTCGCGATGCGTCCCTGCTGCAGCCACGCCACCGCATCCGTTGCGCGCTGCACGAGGCTCCCGAGGGGCAGGTAGAGCCCCTGCCAGATGCGGTCGGCGACGGTGACGCTGTAGCGCGGCGCGCGGTCGAAGGGCGAGGGAAGCTCGCGGGTCATGGCAAAAAAGGTGCTGAAGATGTGGCGGATGGGCTGACCGAAACCCTCCGCAGTGTCCTGCATGCGTGGCGTGAGCTCGCCGAAGCCGCAGTCCCAGGGGCGCACCGCGCGCCGATGACCGTGATAGAAGAGTCGCACAGCGAGCACGGTCACGATCACGATCGTTGCAATAGCGAGGAAGAACACAATCGGCGAGTAGGAGACCTGCCGTCCCGGGACGGGCGCGAGCAGCCACCAGGGAGAGGGCGGCCCCGGCGGGAGCGCCGCGCCCAGCTGCTCCACCACCGGGCGGAGGGCCCCGATGACATAGGTCGGCAGCAGCCCGAGCGCGACACACCCCAGCGCAAGCCAGACGAGCCCGATGCGCTCCAGAAGCCCCGCGTCGTGCGCGCGAGCGAGCCCCGCTTCGCGCGGCCGCCCGAGGAAGGTCACGCCGAAGAACTTGACCATGACGTACGCCGCGAGCGCGGCGGCGAGCACCAGGAGCGCAGCGCCCATCGGCAACAGCATGTTGACGAACGTATGCGGCACCTGGTGGGCGAAGAGAAATGCCTGCAGCAGCAGCCACTCCGACACGAAGCCGTTGAGGGGCGGTAGGCCGGACATCGCGAGCGCCCCCACCAGAGTGAGCGCCGCGACCCAGGGCATGCGATGGATCAAGCCCCCGAGCCGCCCGAGGTTGCGCTCGCCGGTCGAGTGCAGCACCGCGCCCGTGCCGAGAAACAGGAGACTCTTGATGAAGGCGTGATTGAGGCTGTGATAAAGGAGTGCGATGAGGGCGAGCGCGGCGAGCGCGAGCATGCCTGCGCCGCGGAACACGAGTGCCAGCCCCAGGGCGCTGAAGATGATGCCGAGGTTCTCGATGGACGAATAGGCCAGCAGCCGCTTCATATCGGTCTGCACGGCGGCAAACACCGCGCCGAAGAGGGCGGCGAAGAGGCCCAGCGCGAGGGGCACCAGTCCCCACCACCACTGCGCGTGACCGAGCAGATCGAAGCTCACCCGCAGCACGCCGTATACCGCGGTCTTCAGCATCACGCCGCTCATGAGCGCCGACACCGGCGAGGGGGCGGCCGGGTGCGCTTCCGGCAGCCACACATGCAGCGGCACCAGTCCCGCCTTGGCCCCGAAGCCCGCGAGCGCCAGGAGGAACGCCACGCTCGCCCACTGCGGCGACAGGTGAGCACCGCGCATGGCGTCGAAGGTGAATTGCCAGCTGCCGCCCTGCATGACGCCGAAGCTCAAGAGGATGGTGAGGGCTCCGAGGTGGGCCATCAGCAGATACAGAAAGCCCGCGCGCCGGATCTCGGGGAGGCCGTGCTGGGCGGTGACCAGGAAATAGGAGGAGAGCGCCATCGTCTCCCACGCCACCATGAACGCGTAAGCGTCGTCGGCGAGCAGCACGAAACCCATGCTCGCGAGGAACACGTGGTACTGAAGGCAGAGGAGCCCAGGCGGGGTTCCCTGGCCGCGACGGAAGTACCCGGCAGCGAACACCGAGATCCCCGCCGACACTACCCCGAGCAGCACGAGAAACACGCTGCTGAGCGCATCCAGACGAACGTGCATCGGCAGGTCGGGCAATCCGATGAGGAGCGTGCGCTGCTCGACCGGAGCGGTGAGGCCGGAGAGCCCCACGAGCGCAAGGAGGATTCCGCACAGCGCGCCGAGCGGAAACAGGGTGCGGCCGGCGAGCCCGACGCTTCTCGGACGCAGCAGGCCCATAAGCCCGATCAGGCCCCACACCGCGAGCAGCGTCAGGCTGGCGGAGAGGGGCGAGTGGATCTCTATTATCACTGCTACTGCTTTGACTGCGTCTTGCATTATAATCAGTAGCGCATCCAATGATAGTATATCGATCGCTTGTAAGCCCAAGGACACGCCAGTGGCATTAGAAGACCGAACCGCAAGACTGACGATCCTAGTGGATCCTCGTAAGAAAGCCGTCTTCGAGCGGCTCTGCGCGGAGGAGGACGCGACCCCCTCGCAGATCGTGCGGCGTCTGATTCGGCGCTACATCGAGGAGCGAACGGGACAGCCGTGGGCGCCGTCAGAGGGAGGCGCTGGCCCAGAAGCAGGGAGTGGAACGGGACGCTCCGCGACCCCAACTGGGGTCGCAGACCGCGAGCCGCGAGCGCGAGTAAGGGCGAACGACCTCGGCGCGACGACCCGTGGTTGCCACGATTATCCGAGTCAAGGTTAAGCCGAGGGCGCGCGCGAGCTCGCTTGCGCAGACCTCCGATGGAACCTGGCTGGCTCGAGTCAGAGCACGGCCGATCGAAGGCAGGGCGAATTACGAATTGATCGCACTTGTGGCCGAACACTTCGGGTGTGCCAGGCACGCGGTCTCGATCAAGAGCGGCGAATCTGGCCGCCTCAAACTAATACGAATCCAGACAACAAGATCTGAGCGGAGTTAGCGAGCTCAGCGTCTTTCGGGGGCCACGGTGATATCAGCGCAAGAAGGGAGTGTGTCCGCACCCGCGGATTCACCTCTGGTGCTGTTCATCTGTCGTAATAATTCCGCGGCCTCGATCCTGGCGGAAGCGATCCTCCGGCACCTGGCGCAGGGACGCGTTCGGGCGGCAAGCGCGGGAGATACAGCAACCATGCCCGTGAACCCTTACGCCCTCGAGTGTTTGGCCGCGCACGACATTGCCACGACCGGACTGCACAGCAAGGCGTGGGGACGGCTCTTTGGTCTTGGGCTCCCGCCCGTCCACATATTGATCACGCTCTGCGATGCGTACGCCGCGCGGGTGGATTGGGATCGCGATGCGGTCCATACCGTCAAAGTGCATTGGCCCACGCCGGAGCCAGACCTCGTGGTTGGGAGCGGGATCGACAGGTGGCTCGCGTTTGAGGAGACTTTCGTGTTGCTGGAGGCGCGCATTCGGAGGCTCCTCGCACTTCCGCTCACTCGTCTGAGCGACCCAGCGTTGTCGCAGCAGCTTGCCCGCATTGCTGAGGGTTCCTCGGAGCGGGAGCCATCGTGATGCCGTGGACAGATCGGAGTTGCATCTCATGGTTCACGATGCAAGATGCAAGTGCGGCGGCCTCTTAGGCCGAAGCTGACTTGTCCGCGGTTCTTGTCAGGAAGTCGCTGACGTCATGGCGCTCGTGCAACTGACTCGACGGCTCGCCGAAGGTGCGATTCACCATGCGACCGCGCTGCACACCCGGTCGCTCAAGTAGAGTATCGGCCCAGCGCTGTACATTCTTGTAGTCCTGCACACTCAAGAACTCTCCTGCGTTGTAGGACCAGCCCTTCGCGAGCCCTCCGTACCAGGGGAAAATCGCCATGTCCGCGATGGTGTAGCTGTCGCCGGCGATGTACTCGGACTCGGCGAGACGGCGGTCGAGTACGTCGAGCTGCCGTTTCACTTCCATTGCGAATCGATTGATCGCGTATTCGATCTTGGTGGGTGCATACGCATAAAAATGGCCGAATCCGCCACCGAGGTACGGCGCACTGCCCATTTGCCAGAACAGCCAAGACAGACATTCCGCGCGATCTGCCCCCTCGTTCGGCAGGAAGGCGCCGAATTTCTCGGCCAGGTATACCAGGATAGAGCCGGATTCGAAGACCCGAATGGGCTTCGGCCCGCTTCGATCCACGAGTGCTGGGATCTTGGAGTTGGGGTTCACCGCCACAAAGCCGGTGCTGAATTGCTCGCCCTCGCTGATCTTGATCAGCCACGCGTCGTATTCCGCGCCGCGATGACCGAGGGCGAGCAACTCCTCCAGCATCACCGTAACTTTCACGCCGTTAGGTGTCCCCTGCGAATAAAGCTGCAGAGGGTGCCGACCGACCGGCAGCTCTTTCGCGTGAGTGGGTCCGGCAACTGGGCGGTTGATATTGGCAAAGGTGCCGCCGCTGGGCTTGTTCCACGTCCACAGCTTCGGCGGAACATATTCGGATGAGTCAGTCATTTTCAACGCACCAGGTCTTCGCCGGACAAGACGATCACTCGGCATCCGCAAGCGCTTGGCAGCCGATTAAAGGTTTGCCATTCCTCCATCAACGTTGAGCTCAACTCCCGTGATGTAGGAGGCGTCATCAGAGGCGAGGAACGCCACCGCGCCTGCGATTTCTTCCGGGCGGCCGATCCGCCCCAGCGGGACACGAGAGGATATACCCGCCTTGAAGCCGTCGATCTGCTCTTCGGTCAGGCCGCTGCGCCCGAAAATGGGTGTGGCAATCGGCCCTGGAGCCACGGCATTGACCCGAATGTTCCGCTCCTTCAGTTCGGTGGCGGCCGTGCGGGCAAAGGAACGCACCGCGGCCTTGGTGGCTGCGTAGATTCCCATGTTCTCGGTGCCCTTGCTGCCTGCGACGCTGGTATTGAGGATCACTGAGGCCCCGGCATTGAGATGAGGGATCGCCTTCTGAAGCGTGAAATACACGCCTTTTACGTTGGTCGCGAACAGCTCGTCAAAGAGCGCCGCCTGCGAGGCGGAGTAGGGCGCGAACTTGGCGATGCCCGCATTCGCGAACAGCACATCGATCTTGCCGAGCTTGGACTCGACAACGGAGAACAGCCGCTCAATATCTTCGAGCTTTGATGCGTCGGACTGCAAAGCCACGGTTCCGGCGCCGATCGCACTCACCGCCGCGTCCAGGGTCTTGGGGTCCCGTCCGGTGATCACCACCCGCGCGCCTTCCTCGTGCAAGCGCTTGGCGCTCGCCAGGCCGATACCGCTGTTACCACCGGTCACCACCGCCACTTTGCCTTCGAGTCTCTTCATGATGAGTCTCCTGGTCAGAATTGCAATAGTGCAGTATTATTGAACTATAGAACCAGTGGCAAAGACCGTATGAGAATGAGCATATGACCCGTTTCGTGCATCCCGCGGCTGAGGACATCACGCTCGCAGGAGTGCTGGGCGCGCTGAGCGATCCAATGCGGCTCAGGATCCTCAAAAAACTGCTCGAGAGGCGCAACGGATCGCTGTCGTGCTCGGCGGCGACGCCCTGTCCAGAAATGGCTAAGTCCACGCTTTCACATCACTTCCGCGTGTTGCGTGATGCCGGGTTGATCCGGACGGCAAAGCAGGGCGTGGAGAACCTCAATTGCGTGCGCTGGGATGAGGTGAACGCGCGCTTCCCCGGGCTGCTCAAAGCCATCATGAAGTTCCAGCCGTAAAGGTCTGTCGTGCCTTCCTCTGCGCGGCGGATCTGGCGCTGCTGGCGATCTATGCGGCGGTGCTCCTGACCTGCGTCATCGAGACGGTCGCTCACACGCCGGGGTGCTTCAGGATCGTCGGCTGTAACAGTACGGTGGCGAGGTGAGAGTTCACCTTGAGCGTTACCGACTTCGTGGCGTGCGGCCCCCGCGGGTGAGCGTCCGCAACGAACCGCAGGCGCACCCTGGGTCCAAACACCAGGCAATGTGTTGAGCCCCCGAACTGGAAGTAGCCGAGCTGCTCGCCTTTGGCGAGGTGCTGACCCTCGCGAAGCACCTGCCCGGACCCACCCTCGAGGACACACGATGAGACCTCGGCCATCCCGATCGCGACCAGGCACATGAGTCCGATCCGCGGGTCGTCCGCGTCGATGAAGATGAGGGCCCGCGTCGCGACGTGCGCGAGGTAGCCCTGGGAGTTGTTCGGGCCGGCGGGATCGAAGTGCTCGGAGCTCGCTTCCGCATAGTACGTGCCGGGGATCCGCTCGAGCTTGCGGATGGTGCCCGATACCGGGCTGTGCCAGCGGTGATAGTTCCTGGCGCTGAGGAACGCCTGGTAGACCGTACCGCCGACGAATTGCTCGACGCAGTGGCCGGCGAGCAGGTCGCGCAACGAGTAAGGCTGCTCCTTGATCCAGAATGCAGCGCTCGCCCGGACCCGCCTCTTCATGGCGAACGGCGCGGATTCGCACGCGTTGATCACGATCGCGGAGTCGCCGGGTGAGGCGATGGGCCGCTGACCGGGCTTGAATTTGCGGACGAAGAAGTCGTTCCAGCTCTTGAATCCCAGGTAAGGGGCACTCGGGTCGGTCTCGAACTCATCGAGATGCAGATGCGTGCGGGCATGCGCGCTCAGCCAGCCGCGTGGTGAGTCGTTGAGGACGTAGCGGGACTTCTCGCTGCCGAGGAACCCGGTCCATACCGCAAAGTATCGGCGCAGCATGGCGTTCACGCGCTGGTCCGCGAAGGCCGCCAATCCGGTGGGCGTGATCATCGGGCAATCGAGAATCGCGTTGATGGGGCAGCCCACCATGTACGTGCGGTTGTATTCCGGTGCGCGCGTCAACACGTGGTTCAGGACTGCGAGCATCTCGATGTAGCTCTTGACCCTGGCATCGCCCCAGACCGCCTTCATGCGCCTGCGGGGTTGCTCCTGGAACATGCGCGTGAAGTACATGCGCAATACCGGATCGCCTTCGATCAGCTGCTGGAATTCGCTGACGATCGGATGAAACTGCTCGCCGTGCTTTCTGATGGCCGTGCGGGTAGTCCGCAGCCAATGACCCAGATGGCGCCGGTCACCCGGCAACCAGGCGCCGAGACGGCTCATGCGGTGTGCGTTGCTCTTGGATTTCATCCGAATCGCACCCGTCGCTGCCTGATCAGGGAATGGGGAGCGGTGCCGGGTTCGGTGCCGTGCGCAGGTGTCTCTCCAGGAATGCTATTAAATCGCTAAACGCCCGTCGCGAGTAGTGCTCCGCCGGTGCGTCCGGCACCAGGCGGTATTCCTTGGTGAAGGTGGCGTGCGGGCGTTCACCGAGGCGATTGCGGTCGCCAGCTTCAGCGTACTCGCGAATCTCGAGTCCGACCGGAAACTCCCGCCGCAAGCGCTCGATCTTGGCACGCGGACAGATGCGGTCGGAACGGCACCGGACCGACAGCAGATGTGCCTGGCCCGCTTCGAGTCGCGCGCGCGCCGCGGCGATTTCGCCGTCGCTCACGTTGAGTTGGCTCAATTTCGCTTCGCGTCCGATGCCGAGCGCCATGAAAAGCGGCGAGAGGGGCACTGCCGGCTGGGCGGCGACCGCGGCGACGACCTGCGGATCGATGACGAGCGGAATGGCAAACGCGCCGGTGAGGCACATGCCGATGGCGCCGAGGCGCGTTCCGCCGGAATGCTGGCTGATGTGGGCCGTCAGTGCGCGCAGCCACATGGTGACGGGCGAGGAGACTCCGGCGCGCAGATTGGCAAATTCCCGCGACACGCAGAGGCGCATGCCGTTACGCAGTGGCGCGCGCACACCGAGGGGCCCGAACAGCCAGGGCACGAAGATCCTGAAACGGGCATCGATCAGGCGCTCGGCGAACATGACTAGTCCGGGCGAGAAGCCGGCGATCTCAGGCAGCAGCAGCACCGGCGGAGCCTGGGGGTCGCCCGCATAGTAGACCGGGTGGGCGAGCGGCCCGGAGGCGAAAAAGAACTGCTCAAATCGTCCGACCGCGCCGCCCCTGCGCACGATCCCGGCACTGGTGCTGTCTGGGATTTGTGCGGGCGGCGCTGAGGACATCGGCGGGAATCCTACCTGTCCCCAGCAGCCGGGCGCGACCTCTCCTGCCACACCTCCACCCCGCGAGGGGTGGAGGTGTCCGATTCACTCTGGCTTTGAGCGTCCGCCCGTCAGGGGCGGTTGAGAATGCGATCGACCGACGACTCGGCGAGGCCGAGCTCGCTCGCGGGCTGCGGCGGCGCAGCCATGCGCACGGTCGCCGCGGACTGCGCGCTACTCATGTCGACGCTGCCGTTGAAGTTTGCTCCCTCCGTGATCCCGACCCGCGGCGCGACGATGTTGCCGCGCACCTTCGCGGTGGCGGAGACGAGCACGGACGCCACGCCATGCAGGTCACCCTCCACGGTTCCCTCAATCAGGATGCTGCGCGCGTGGATATCGCCGACCACGACGCCGTCGACCCCGACGGTCAGGCTCTGGGTGTGATGGATCGAGCCTTCCACCCGGCCCTGCAGCACCAGGTCCTCGTCAGCGGACAACTCACCCTTGAACACCAGCGTCTTGCCCAGCACCGAAGGCTGCCTGCGCTGCGCCGCATCGGCCGCGGGTGCGCTCGGGGGCGTGACTGGCGGAAAGCCAGGTTGAGGCGGGCGACGCTCCGGCACTGCCGCTCGTTCGGGTTGACTATTGAATACGGACATAATGCTACTCCCGCTTACTTCGCGGGCGCGGCCGCTTTCGGGGCCCGCACCGGCTGAGATTGATGATCGGATTGCACTGCATGGTTGTCGGCGCGCTTGGCGACGTCCATGTTGATGTTGCCGTTGAATTGCGCGCCATCGATGATGCTCACGCTCGGGGCGTGCACGTTGCCCTTGAGCACCGCGGTCTCCTTGATCTGCACCGATTTGTCCGCATGCAGGTCTCCCTGCACCGTGCCTTCGACCGCGATGACCTGGGCCCGAATGTTGGCCTTCACGCTACCCTCGGCGCAGATCGTCACGCGCTGAGAGTGGGTGATCGAGCCTTCGATCTGGCCCTGGATCAATAACTCTTCGTCTGCATGCAACTCGCCTTTGAAGCGCAGCGTGGGTCCCAGGACCGACGTGCGCTCCGTGACGGTATCGTACGGATTTCCCATGATGGACTCCTCCCCAGGAGATGACGGCAGGTAAGTGACCCGGTCAACAGCAAGCGACGCGCAACCAGGTGCAGGTGAAAGCGTACGCGCGCGTGAGTTTGTATGGAGGCACCGTCAATGCGACCTGGATCACAGATCACACCGCGGTCATCGCAGCGACACAGTCGATTGGACAGTGTGCGGGTCGCGCGCCGCGCTGCGGCCACTGCGCGCGCTCGCTTATGTCACTCGTGGCGCTTTCCGAACGTCCCGTGACCGGACGCGCGGTTGCAGGGACTACGTATCCCAGGAGGCGGATCTATCAGGGATGATTCCCGGCTGGGTGAGACAACGCTGTGAGAGGAGACCTCAGATGCTGTCCAACGAGCCGGTCGAGCGCTTCATGACCGAAGCGGTGCTGTCCATCGACCTCAACGCGCGCGCCGGCGAGATTCTGCGGCTTTTCGCAGCCTTTCCGGTTCACCACCTGCCGGTAGTCGACGGCACCCGGGTCGTCGGCATGCTGAGCTCGGCGGACGTCCTGAAGCTCGAGGGCTTCATTCCGGCGCACGCCGCCGATCGGCAGCAGTACCTGAGCCAGCGCGTAAATGTCGCGGCCATCATGCGGCATCCGCCGATTTCCGTGCTCGCCACCCAATCAGTGGAGGAAGCCGCGAGACTCATGGCCTCGCACGGCATCCACGGCCTGCCGGTTACGGACCGGCAAGGCAACCTTCTCGGCATCGTCACGACCACCGATATCATGCATGCGGCGCTGTTCCCCGAGCGCCGCGCTGATCTCAAGGACGACAGCGGCTCGAAGACCGGCCGGGTGCACATGACTCCCGCGCAACTGGATCATGCCCTGCAGCTCGCGGGCCCGGCCGCCGACGCGAGCGATGACCACGGCACGATCGCGCGGGCGCTGCTGTGTCTGCAGTCGCGTGTGAGGTCGTTGGAGGTGGTGCTGGCGTGCTCCGAACGATACCTGCGCGCCGGTCAGGACGAGAGCCTGCACGCCGCACTGGCCAAGGCGATTCAACGAGCTCGCGGGGAGCGTGACGAGCCGCTGCCGGCACTCGCCCTTTAGCGCGCGATCGTCGGGTCGCCGTGGCCGACGGCTAATGATGCGTAGACGACGGCGATGCTGCTCCACACTCCGAAGGTGAAATAGAGCGACATCCACGGCACCTCGTCCTTCCAGTCCTCCCACCGGCGGGACACCGTCCAGCGTCTGCGAACGTCGATCCAGCCGTCGGCGAGGCTCGGGTAGCCCCGTCGCTGAGCCTGGTCGGCACGCCATCGCGACCAGTACATCGGCACGTCGTAGAGAAATATGAAAGCGGCATAGAGGGTGCCCCCGGCGATCACTGAGGCGCTCAGGGCGGGAAATTGCTGCGTCCCGATCACCAGCATGGCGGCCACCAGCAGTGCCGCCGAGAGTCCCCACAGGGAATTCTCGACCGCGTGAGCGCGTTGCCGGGTGCTCAGTACCGCGTACCACGAGCACCCTTCGGCGAGCACGATGAGTGGCAGCAGCGCCAGCGCCACCGCCTCTGCGAATGGGCTGCCGCTGAGGGAGGCGATACGGTGCAGCAGGAAAGCCCATTGCGCGGCGAAGCACAATTCAGCCACGGTCGCGACCGAGCGGCCGACGAGCACGCTGGAGAGGCGCGAGTCGACGAGAACGAGACGCGGGATGTCAACGACCGGCAGGAAGGAACGGTATGCGCACCCTGCCACGTACCCGGCGGACAGCAGCAGCTGCAGGCAGGGGATGGTTGCGGCCCCGGCGTGGATCGGAGGGGGTGCGCGCGCGACCGCGAATGCCGTGAGCGACCAAAGAGCGATGTTCAGCACCGCGATCGCGCGCAGCGAGGCGTGCCACCAGGCGACTCGGTCCGATATCACGCCTTCAGGCGGCCCGCTCGATGACGGAGCGTTCCGCGGCGCTCCGCGGCAGCGGCCCCGGACGGCAGGCGACGAGATTCGCCTCGAACTCACGCGTACACGCGGTCCAGCTCGACTGCAGAGCCCGGGCGCGGCAGGCGTGCGGGTCGAGAAGCAGCGCCCGCTGCGCCGCCTTGCCGAGGTCCGCATCGAGCGCGCCGGTCACGCCATCGTCGACGACATCGATGGGTCCCGTGACGGGGAAGGCCGCCACCGGCACGCCGCAGGCCATCGCCTCGAGATTCACGAGCCCAAAGGTATCGGTGAGACTCGGGAAAACCAGTAAGTCGGCCGCCGCGAGGTGGGCCGCCAGATCCTCGCCGTGGCGGAAGCCCACGTACACGGCCTCACGGTAGCGCGCCTCGAGGCGCGCGCGCTCCGGGCCGTCTCCGATCACGATCTTCGAGCCGCGCCACGGCATCGCGAGGAACGCATCCACGTTCTTCTCGACCGCCAGGCGTCCGACGTAGGCGGCGATGGGACGCGGCAGTTGCAGGAACTCCTTGCTCCGCGGCCGGAACAGTTCCGTATCGACGCCGCGCTGCCAGCGCGCCAGGTTATGGAAGCCGCGCGCGCGGAGCTCTTTCTCGACCGACTGGGTGCTCACCATGCAGCGCTGCGCGGCCGCGTGAAAGCGGCGCAGAGCGGCGTACGAGAGCCACAGCGGTATCGGCCAGCGGGACTTCAGGTACTGCGGAAACTGCGTGTGATAGGAGGTCGTGAAGCGCCAGCCGTTCTTCAGGCAGTAGCGCCGCGCGGCGAATCCGAGCGGACCTTCGGTCGCGATATGCACCGCCTGGGGCCGGAAGAATCGCAGCTTGCGCGAGAGAGCCGCCATGGGTCGCACGGCGATGCGGATTTCTGGATAGCTCGGACACGGGATGGTGCGGAAATCGCGCGGCGCGACGATCATCGGCTCGTGGCCGAATCTGACGAGGCAAGCGACGGTCTGCGCCAGAGTGTTCACGACGCCGTTGGTCTGCGGAAACCAGGCGTCTGTCACGATTGCGATTCTCATTCCGGAACGCATGGTGTCCGAGAATCGTGACAGCCTCATGAAAAGTGGCGTCCAAACAGCGGCTTGTCATCTGTTCTTAACAGTATTCCTATAATTCGTTCACTCCAGCGCACCGCGCAGTCGCATGGAGTGGAACGAATGCACGCCTTTCTGGCAGAACTGAAGAAGCAGCGTTGGGACGACCATCGTTATTACCATCACAGTCGCATCAACCAGTCGCTGCACCTGGTGAGCGCGCTCAGCTTCCTCACCGCCTATGTCTGCATCTTCACCAGTCCCGTCGCCGCCGCACTGATCGGCTGGCTGGTGGCGATGGTCACTCGCCAGGCGGGCCACTTCTTCTTCGAGTCCAAGGCCTACGACGAGGTGAATCACGCGACGCACGCCCACAAGGAAGACATCAAGGTCGGCTACAACCTGCGGCGCAAGGTGGTGCTGCTGTCGATCTGGGCTGCCTCACCGCTCGTGCTGTGGTTCGACCCGACGCTGTTCGGCATCTATGCGCCGACCAACGGGCACGCCGAATACCTCCGCCACGTCTGTCAGGTGTGGCTCGCGCTCGGCGCGGGAGCGTTGCTGTTCCGCACGGTGCAGCTGTTCTTCCAGCAGAGCGTGTTAACCGGACTCGCGTGGGCCGCAAAGATCCTCACGGACCCGTTTCACGACGTGAAACTCTACTGCCGGGCGCCACTGTATTTGCTGCGCGGGGAGCTGGTCGATCCGATGGACGACGTGCTCCACCAGGCCTGAAGCAGCTCACGGAGCACGCGTCGACGGATCGCCTTGTTGGTGAGCGCCGGGTTTTGCCACCACCAGCCATCCCGCTGCATCGCCGCGGCCGCCGCGACCACGCGGTCCGCGACTGCGGCGAAGTCGGCGTCACTGTAGTTGAGACTGAAGATGAGCCGGGCGGTGCCGACCCAGCTCAAGGACAGTCCCTGCGCCTTGAGGTAATACTGGAACATCCAGTTGTAGCGCGACGGCGCGAGGAAGTTGAAGGTCCAGATGGACGAGAGAGTGGCGACGTGAACCGGGAGCTGCGCGGCCTTGAGCCGCGCGTTGAGCTCGGCCGCACGGCGCTCCCACACCGCATCGAGATCGCGATACAGGGCCCGGATCGGCTCACTCTCCAGGCGCGTCAGGAACTCGTGCATGGCGCCCATGACGTAGGGGTGCGAATTGAATGTGCCGCGCGCCAGGCACACATCCGCAGGGTGCCCGTCGTCGTAGCGCTTCATGAGCGCGCTGCGCCCGCAGACCACTCCCACCGGCAGGCCGCCACCGAGACTCTTGCCGTAGGTCACCAGATCCGCGCGCACGCCGAAGTACTCCTGCGCGCCGCCCGGGGCGAGCCGGAAGCCGACGAACACCTCATCGAAAATGAGAACGATCCCGCGCGCCGAGCACACCGCGCGCAGCTGCTCGAGCCACGCCGCATAGGCCGCGCGGTCGAAATGAGCGCCGCGCGCGCTATCGATCAGGCCCGAATCCGCCGGCGCGCTCGCATTGGGATGCATCGCCTGCACGGGATTCACCAGCACGCAGGCGATGTCGCGCCGCGTGCCGAGCACCCGCAGCGTCGCCGCGTCCATGTCCTTCAGCGTGTAGGTGGCATCCGGAGACAGCGGGTTCCCGATACCGGGCTGCACGTCGCCCCACCAGCCGTGATACGCACCGCAGAAGCGCACCAGGTAGCGGCGGCGGGTGTGATAGCGCGCCAGGCGCACGGCCTGCATCACCGCCTCGGTACCCGACATGTGGAACGACACCGCGTCGAGGCCGGAGATCTCGCGCAGCCGGCGCACATTGTCGGCGAGCAGCGGATGGTAGGCGCCGAGCACGGGTCCGAGCGAGCGCACCTGTTCCGCGCCGCGCTCGATGCACTCCTTGTAGAAGTCGTAGCCGAAGAGGTTCACCCCGTAGGAGCCGCTCACGTCGAAGAAACGGTTGCCATCGACGTCGGTCACGGTCACGCCCGAAGAGGACTCGAGGAATGTGCCGCTCGACAGGTACTGTCGGACCAGGCGGCTGAACTGAAAGGGCACGCGATAGCGCAGCGTGAAGTCGAGGTCCGATACCGCGCGCGCCACCTCGCGGGTGAGCGCGCTCCCCTTGGCGAAACGCTGCGTGTAGAGCTGCGCGAGCTGCATGAATCCCGCGCGCCGCTGCGCGGCCACTGCCGCGGGCGCGTCGTCCGCCGTGAAGAACTGCGTTTCGTCGTAGTCGTAGTAACGAATGAGCCGCGCCACGCGGCGCGAGAGGCGCGAGTGTCCGGCGAGCGAGGGGTGCTTGGCGCGCGAGAGCAGGAGGCGCAGCCAAAGCTTGCGCAGTACGAAAAGCGTGAGCAACCCGGCAGCGATGGTCCACAACAGCATGATGTCGCAACGTATTTCAATCTCGTGACAAGGCGATGACAGTCCGTTCGGCCATCGACCGGGTCACTCAGCAGGAGCGACTCAACTTCCTCCTGACCAACCGGCTGCCGCGCCGCTGGCTGACGCTCTTCATGGGATGGCTGAGCCGCATCGAGCAGCCCTGGCTCTGCCGGATCTGCCTTGCGATCTGGGGACTCTTCACCGAGCTCGACCTGAGTGATGCCGGGAAGACCCGGTATCGGAGCCTGCAGGAGTTCTTTACCCGGGAGCTGAGGCAGGGGGCACGCCGCGTCGATCCCGATCCGGACATCGTCGTGAGTCCCTGCGATGGCATCGTGGGCGAGATGGGTCCGGTGCGGGAAGGCTCCGTGCTGCAGGCCAAGGGCTTCCCCTATACGCTCATGGATCTGCTCGGCGATGCCGAGCTGGTGAGCAACTATCTCGACGGCACCTTTGTGACGCTGCGGCTCACCTCCGGCATGTATCACCGCTTCCACGCTCCCCATGACTGCCGCGTGGAGCGGGTCACCTACGTGTCCGGCGACACCTGGAACGTCAATCCGATTGCGCTCAAGCGGGTCGAGAATCTCTTCTGCAAGAACGAGCGCGCCATTATCCGCTGCCGGTTGAACGCCTCGGACCACCTCATCACGCTGGTGCCGGTCGCGGCCATTCTGGTCGCGAGCATCCGGCTGCACTGCGCGGACGTGCTGTTGCACCTGAGGTACCGCGGACCGAACACCATTCCCTGTGATGCGCGGCTGCGCAAGGGCGAGGAGATGGGCTGGTTCCAGCACGGCTCCACCATGATTGCCTTCGCGCCCCGGGGCGTGGTGCTGACCGCGGGATTGGGGCGGGGAAGCGTGATCCGCATGGGACAGCCGCTGCTCACCATTGCCGGCGGGCAGTCGTGAGCGAGGTCGCGGTCATCACCGGCACCACCCATGGCATCGGCCGCGTGACGAGCCGCGAGCTCGCGCGCGCCGGCAAGAGCGTCGTCATGCTGTGTCGCGACGTGTCGGCCGCGAATGAGGTCCGGGATGAGATCCTGCGGCACGCCCCGCGCGCGACCGTCGACGTGGTCCGCTGCGATCTCGCCTCGCTCGCCTCGGTGCGCGAGGCCGCGGCTTGCGTGCGGCGCGATTACCCGCCGCTCGGGCTCCTCATCAACAACGCAGGCATCGTCAGCGCGCGCCGCCGCGCCTCGGTCGATGGCTTCGAGCTCACGTTCGCGACCAATCACTTAGGTCCGTTCCTCCTCACCGCGCTCCTGTCGGATCACCTCGACAGGGGAGCGCGCATCATCATGGTCGCTTCCCGGATCCACTACCGCGCCAGCATGGATCTCGCCGCGGTCACGAGGCCACACGGCCGCTACCGGGCCACCGACGCCTACGCCCAGTCGAAGCTCGCCAACGTCCTGCATACGTTCGCGCTCGCCAGGCGCATGGCCGGCACCGACATCAGCGTCAATTGCCTGCACCCGGGTGTCGTCGCCACGAATCTCCTGCCGCCGTGGCTGCGCGTCGTGAAGCCGCTCCTCACCCGCGGCACGTTCGATGCCGAGCGCGGCGCGCGCACGACCCTCCACCTCGCGCTCGAACCGAGTCTCACCGGGGTCACGGGGCGCTATTTCGATGAGTACCAGGTTCCCCAGGCTGCCGCGCCGCTTGCGAACGATATCGGGCAGCAGGAGTCGCTCTGGAAGATGAGCGCGCAGTGGACCGGAGCGCCCCAGTGACCGATGAACGCACAGTGCAATCCGCACCGAAAGGCTACGCCATGTCAGCAACCTTCACCTCGCCCCGATCGCCGTTCAAGCCGCTGAGCGCCGCGCTGCTGTTCGCGGGCAACTTCCTCCGCCACCCGAACATGCTGGGCTCGGTCATCCCGAGCTCGCGCTTCCTCGTGGATCAGGTGCTGGAGCCGGTCGACTGGAGTCGTGCCCGTGTGATCGTGGAATACGGCCCCGGCATCGGCACGTTCACGGGCGAGATCCTGCGTCGGATGCGCAGCGATGCGCATCTGGTCGCCATCGAGACGAATCGCGACTTCGTGCGCTTCCTTACGAGGACCGTGCCAGACCCGCGGCTGCGTGTCGTGCAGGACTCTGCCGCGCAGGTGCAGGCGGTTCTTGAGCGGCTCGCCCTCCCGGCGCCGCGCTACATCATCTCCGGGATTCCACTCGGCAGCATGCCGGATCCGGTGCGTGCCGACATCGTGGTGAAGAGCCGCGCGGCACTCGAGCCGGGCGGAGCATTCCTCGTCTACCAGTTCACCGCCCGGGCTCTGCCGACGCTGCAGCGGACCTTCGGCGATGTGCAGCGCAGTTTCGAGCGGCGGAATTTTCCACCGGCGCAGCTGTTCCTGTGCAGGACTCCGGGCTAGGGGGTGCCCGGCACGCGAGTTTGAGCGCTCGCCGTGCGGCGCGCCTGGCGAACGGACTGCTCTTCGTGAACCTGTGCGATCGTAAGTCCGGTGGACATGGCGATCGAGCGCAGCACGGGATGCCCGGGGTCGTTCGGCAGACACAAAGCGTGCAGCCGCTCCCACGCGCGGATGCGAGCGTCCGGAGAATTCTCGCTCGAGCACTGCTCGGCGAGTGCCAGCTGCCGTCTCTGCAGACGGTCCTCGGCTTCGTGAGCGATGCGTTCGGCGTGAGTTCGGACGAGCTCACTGGCGGGATGCGGCGTGGATGGCTTTGTGTTCAAGAGGTCCTGCAAGGCGGTTGCCCATGAGTCAGGTTGCATGCGTCACCGATAGCGGGGCAGGTGGATTCACTTGGCCGCCTGGAAAGTGGCGGCCACCATATAGCTCAGGTGCAGTCTACAGACTTCACTCTCTCCCACGCCCACGGCGCGCTTACCCGTGCACTCGAGCTCTCCGGTCGTACGGTGCGTCGGGTTTGCGAGGGCGGCTTGAACGGCGCTGGTGAGATCGAACTGGCCATCGCAGTCAGCGTAGGGACAGGGGAACTCAAAGAAGGCACGGGCCGCCGCGTGCAGCGTGTGTGACTGCATGGCGGGGGCACTCGGGCCGGGGCTGCGAAAGACGAGATCCAGCCGCAACTGCTGCACGGCGGGGAATACGTCGCGCAGCGCGAGTGCCGTAGCGCGGCTGTTGCGCAAGCGCTCGCGGCGCTCCTGCCGTTTGGCGGCGGGGGTGACCAGTGCAAGCTTCATGATGCGCCGCGTCCGGTTGCATCCGGCGCTGCGACGGGATCAGCGTCTGCGGCCGCGACGGCGGGCGCGGGTTCCGCAGCGTTGGGACGCGCGGTGCGCCGCTGCTGCTTCTCCTGCTGCCGCGCTTTCCTCGTGAGCTCTTTCTGCTTTTTCACCTGGTGATAGTTCTTACGCATCTGCACTCCGTTCTCTGAAGGAAGTGGACATTGTCGGCCGTGACCAAGGCGGCGTCGGCGATCGTCGTGTCACATGGTCTCTCCCGAGTCGCCGGGCGAGGGTGACGGATGAACGTCGAGCGCAACCCCCATGCCTAAGCGGCCCAACAATCCGAGCGTCTCGTCCGACAGCTCCAGCCGGAAGGCCTCGCGTGCGTACAGGCTCACGTGCAGCTCCGCGACGCCGCCATCGGCATGCAATTGCTCGAGGAAGGCTTGCGAGCGGCGCAGGTGCGCCAGCGTTTGCAGCAGCACAGTCTCCACCGACAGCCGCGCGGACGAGAGTTTTGGCTCGTCCATCAAGGGTCCCATCCAGTAACTGTCACGGTAGGTGCCCTCGAGCGCTGCGCCGGCGGTATCCCGGCGCGCATCGCCCGCCTTCCAGGTGTGCTGTGGCTCGATTCCCAATGTCTGGGTGATCCTGGAGGGATCGATGGACGGATGTCGAAGGCGCAGCGAGAGGGTGAACTCGTACTCGCTCATGCTAAGTCGGTCGCTTGCCGCGCGGCCGGCCTCGATCCCAGAGAGTCAGGGCCCGATCCGGCCCCGGCGTCTTGGCCGCGAATGCCCGCAGACATTCGCACGAGCAGATGGTCACCGCGGGCTCCTGGTCGTCGATCTCCCCGGGGTTCGGATGCCGGCTGATACGAAAATGGTCGCGCGGCCGGCGACCATCCTCGTATCCGATGTCGCGTTCGCAGACATCGCACGTCGCGATCAGGATTTCCTGGGCCGGATGGAACAGCCCCGACTTGCGCCAGGCCATCATGCCCTCACTCGCCGCAAGGCAGATCGCGCACTAGTAGCGCCGGCCTCCGCCTCCGCCCGAGCGCTCGCGCTCCTGCGCTTCGCTGACCTTCAGGGAGCGACCCTCGAAGTCGGTGCCGTTGAGCGCCTGCATGGCGCGGGATGCGTCGGCATTGGACATCTCGACGAAGCCGAAGCCACGCGGACGACCCGTGTCGCGATCGTTGATCAGAGAGACCTTTTCGACGGTGCCGTGCTTGGAAAACAGGGCATTCACGGCCTCATCGGTCGCGGTAAAGGGCAGATTGCCTACATATAGTTTGGTCACTTGGAAGTACTCACAGTCATTGAAGAATTGAAGATTCAATAGAAAGAAGATGCAATGAGCAGGCCGGAACCTGCCACATGGCTCGTCGAGCTTACGAGGTGAGAGACTGGCCCGGGGGATAGCGCGCAGGGTGCGTCGCGGGCGAGACAGACAAGCCGGAAGGTTACGAGCCGCGTCCAGAATACTCGTTTTTCTGCAGCCCCGCTCGCCTTTCTGCAGGCGTGATCATCCGAGGGGACGGGGCGCGCCTGCGTACGTTTGCGCGATGGCACGGAAGGGCGCAAGGTTCGCGTGGCGCCAGATGGGCACCGTCCCTAAGGGGAGCAAGCCATGAGCAAGGGTTTGGACCGCAAGCGCGAGGGGAAGAAGAAACCCCAGAAATCTCTGCAGGAAAAGCGTGCCGCGAAAAAGGAGAAGAAACAGAACCGAGGGTTTCAGGGCGTCTGAGGATGGCGCGTCAGAGAACGGACCCTTACCGCTATCTGACGTGTGGCGGATGCGGTCGCTCCATCGACCAGCGCGAGCATTGGGGGTTTCCAAACGAGAAATCCGACCCCGCTCGAGTGCACCTGATCGTAGATGCCGCCGCGCCTGCGTACGGGGTGCACTGCCCGTGCAGCCACTACACTCTATATGCCGATCCGAAACACCCGCCCGTTGGGCTGCCCAAGGGGATCCGGTTGGCCCGGTCGGGAAAGCTGACCTAGCCGCTCGCCCGCGCCTCGATACGCTCGCATGAAAGCGCTCATGTGCAAGGCGTGGGGGTTACCCGACACTCTGGTCGTGGAAGACGTGCCCGACCCGGTGGCCGGGCCCGGGCAGGCGGTAGTGCGTGTGCACGCGGCGGGCGTCAACTTCCCTGACGCGCTCATCATCCAGAACAAGTACCAGTTCACGCCGGCGCTTCCGTTCGTGCCCGGCAGCGAATGCGCCGGAGTCGTCGAGCAGGTCGGCGAGGCAGTGACGCAGGTCAAACCGGGCGATTCCGTGATTGCCCTCACCGCATCCGGCGCATTCGCGGAGCGAGTGCTGGCGGACGCCGCGGCGCTGACCGCATTGCCCGCGGGGGTCGATTTCGCCACGGGGTCCGCTTTCCTCCTGGCCTATGGGACGGCCTATCACGCCCTCGCGGACCGCGGCGCTCTGAAGCCCGGCGAGACGCTGCTGGTGCTCGGCGCGGCCGGCGGCGTCGGGATCGCCGCCATCGAGATCGGCAAGGCGCTCGGCGCGCGGGTGATCGCGGCGGCGTCGTCCGAGGAGAAGCGCAGCCTCTGCCGTGAGCATGGGGCGGACGAGGCCATCGACTACACGGCCGCGGATCTCAAGTCCGTGCTCGCCGCAATGACCAGGGGTCTGGGGGTCGATGTCGTCTTCGATCCAGTCGGAGGCGCATTCACGGAGGCGGCGCTGCGCAACTGCGCCTGGAGAGGGCGCCACCTCGTCATCGGCTTCGCGAACGGGGACATACCGCGCGTACCCGCGAACGTCATGCTCCTCAAGGGTTGCTCGCTCGTCGGCGTGTTCTGGGGGCGATACGTCAAGACCGAGCCGGCGGCCTGGGCGCGCGATCTCGCCACCCTGTTTCAGTGGCTCGGTGAGCGGCGCCTGCGCCCGCACATCGCCGGGCGCTATCCGCTCGAGCGCGGCGCTGAGGCGCTGGCGGCACTGCTCGCGAGAAGGGCATCCGGGAAGCTGGTGATCATCCCCGCCCCGAACTCCTCCAGGTGATGATCCATATCGCCGCAGCTGGCATTGATGAGGGTCAGGCGCTTGAAGTAATGAGAAGGCGCAGCCTCTTCGGTGACTCCCATTCCGCCATGCATCTGCACGGCCTCCTGACCGATGAGGCGCGCTGAGCGTCCGACCAGGAACTTGGCGGCGGAAATCGCGCGGCGGCGCTCGGCAGGATCGGGGGCGGCGAGCTTCGCACTCGCCAGATAGCTCATCGAGCGGGCGAGCTCCGCGTGCAGCAGCATGTCGGCCATGCGGTGCTGCAGCGCCTGGAAGCTGCCGATCGGCACGCCGAACTGCTTGCGCGCCTTGACGTAGGAGAGGGTCAGCGCGAGCAGTGCATCCATCGCTCCGACCGCCTCGCTGCACAGGCCCGCGATGGCTACCTCGCGTGCGGCCTCGACCAGGGGCAGGGCGCTACCCTCGACGCCGATCAGCGCACCGGCAGGCACGCGCGGTCCATCGAGTGTGACCTCGGCCACGCTCGAGCCGTCGTGGGCTACGAGCGCGGTGCGTGTCATGCGCTCGCTCGCGCCGGGCACCAGGAAAAGCGAAACGCCCGACTCGGTCCGCGCCGAGACCAGGAGGTAATCGGCACCCGCGCCATCCGGCACCATCGCCTTGCGGCCCGTGAGTACCCAGCTCGTTCCCTGCCTGACCGCACGGGCCGCGACCGCATCGAGGCGCCAGCGCGAGTCGGGCTCATCGTGCGCGAGGGCGAGTCGGACCCTTCCGGCGGCGACCTCCGCGAGCAGCTCCTGCTGTGCCGGACTCCCCGCTCGCACCAGGATGCCGGCAGCGACGAGCGCGGTCGGCAGGTAGGGCTCGATGACGAGCGCACGGCCCAGCTCTTCCATGACCACGAGAGCATCGAAAGCGTCACCGCCGATTCCCCCGAGCGCCTGCGGAATAGCCAGTCCCAGGATCCCGAGCTCGGCAAACTCCGACCAGATCTCGCGGTCGCACCCGCTACCCGCGCGCGCGATGGCACGGCGGCGCTCCGGGGTGTACGTCCCGGTGAGGAACCTGCGCAGCGAGTCGCGGATCTGGGTCTGTTCTTCAGTGAATCTGAAATCCATGGATCACAGTCCCAGCATGTGCCGCGCGATGATGTTGCGCTGGATCTCATTCGATCCGGCGTAGATGGAGGTCTTGCGAAAGTTGAAATAGCGGCCGGTGATGCCGAGCCCGAGCGGCGGACCGGCTAACGAGCCCACCCAGTCCGCGCTCAGCGCGAGTGGCTGATGGAGCGGCGCATAGGGGCCGAGCGCCTCCATGGCGAGCTCCGAGATCGTCTGCTGAATCTGGCTGCCGTGGAGCTTCAAGAGCGAGGCCTCGGGGCCGGGCGTGTGACGCTCACGGTCCATGGCGATGACCCGCAGCACCAGTACCTCGAGCGCCATGAGATCGATCTCGACGGCGGCGATCCGGTCACGAAAGCGCGGCACCTCGATCAGCGGCCGGCCGCCGCCGGCGGGCGCCGCGGCGGCAATGGCCTGCAACTCCCGCAGGGCGCGCTTGCTCACGCCCAGGGCCGCATTCGAGACGCGCTCGTGACCCAACAGAAACTTCGCGTAAGTCCAGGCCTTGTTTTCCTCGCCAACCCGGTTGGCGACGGGAACCTCGACGTGGTCGAGCCACACCTCGTTGATCTCGTGCTCACCGTCGAGCATCACGATCGGGCGCACCGTGACTCCCGGCGACTTCATATCGATGAGGAGGAATGAGATGCCCTCCTGGGGGCGCCCCTCCTGCGCGGTTCGTACCAGACAGAAAATCCAGTCGGCGTACTGGGCGAGCGTCGTCCAGGTCTTCTGGCCATTTACGATGTAGAGGTCGCCGCGGCGCTCGGCCCGGGTCTTGAGCGAGGCGAGGTCGGAGCCCGAGCCGGGCTCGGAATACCCCTGGCACCACCAATGCTCGCCCCGCAGGATCCGGGGCAGGTAGTACGCCTGCTGCGCCTCGTTGCCGAACGCCATGATCACGGGCGCGACCATGCGCGGACCGAAGGGCAGTACGGGAGGTGCTCCCGCGAGCGCGCACTCCTCCTCGAGAATGAGCTGCCGGGCGGGATCGAACTCCTGACCGCCAAATCTCTTCGGCCAGCTGGGTGCGACCCAGCCGCGCGTGTTGAGGATCCGCACCCAGGTGAGGAAGTCCTCGCGCTCGAGGCGCTTGTGGCCGAGGACTTTGGCGCGAATCGCGGCCGGCAGTGTCGCGGCGACGAACGCGCGCACCTCGCCGCGAAAGCGCTCTTCTGCTTCAGAGAAATTCAGGTCCATCGGGGCGCAGTCTACTATTCAACGCATCAATATCGTACGCTCGCACGGCGCGAATGGCCGACCCACGTCAACACTGGAAGAAGCTCGAGGCGGTTCTCGCGCGCCTGCGCCGCAAGGGCTGGCGCCACTGGGCGGTGGTCGTGTTCGTGCTGATCGCCAGCACGCTCGTGCGGCCCTATGTCGATGAGTATCTCGGTTTCGACAAGGCGCGCAACTGGCTCTCGCAGCGGCTCCTCGAGTGGTACTGGCAGCCGCTCGAGCCGCGCTACGTCAAGGTATTGTTGATCGGCGACGACGAGTACTGGCGCGGGAGCCTGGCGGCCCGGGTACCGATCAAACGCGACTATCTCGCGCACCTCGTCGACGACCTGGACGCCGCCAACGCCGCGGCGATCGCGCTCGATTTCGACGTGCGTCTCCCGGACCCGTCACGGCTCGCGGACTTCCCGGAATATCGCGCCGAGACCGAGCAGCTGATCCGCGCGATCCTGAGCGCCGCCGAGCAGCGCAGCATCGTGTTGTCGAAGACGGTCCGCGAGGTGGCCGGCGAGCGCTACGTGCTCGAGCCCGATATCTACCAGCTCTATGGGCTGTGCAGCCATTTTGACGCGCAAGGCCAGCTGACCCACTCCAGCACGCCCGCCTTTCCGATCAGCGTCCGGGCTGGGCGTCACATCAGTTGTGGATACATCGCGCTGACCCGCGACAAGCGGATGTTGCCGGCGCGGCTGCCGCTCGCGGATGGGAATTTCGTTGACTCGTTTGCGCTCGCGATGGCACGTACGTCGAATCCCGATGAGGCGCGCAGGATCGGACAGACGGTGCGCTACGGCAGCTTCATCCCGATGGCGAAGCTGGATGAGTACCATGCAATCCAGTCGGCACGGGACGTGATGCAGGGGAACGACGCGACGCTCTCGATCCTCGAGCACAAGATCGTCGTCGTGGGCGCCGGCTGGAGCAGCCAGGCCGCCGGTCGTGGGCTACGCGTCGACCTGCATGAAACCCCGATCGGCAGGCTCAACGGAGCGCTCATTCACGCCAACTTCGCCGAGGCCTTCCTCGACTCGAGAACCTATCGGCACGTCCCGGGGATCGTCCTCAACGTCGCCGAGTTCACTTTCGGCCTGCTGGCGTCCGCCGTATTCGCGCTTTTCCCCGGGATCGTCAGGGGCCTCGTGGGGCTGATAGGCTTGACGGGAGTCCTGATCGCAATCCAGTGGGCCGTGATGCACCTCTTCGGTGTCTTCTTCGAGGCATTCCTGCCGCTGGTAGGGGTTTGGCTACATTCGATCTGGGAGCAGCTGTTCGAGCGCTAAGCCACCGGAGTCCCATCCCATGAGAAAAAGAACGCACGCAGTGCTTGCTGCCCTCGCCGCAGCGGTGATGCTGGGCGCCTGCGCGAAGGAAGAGACTGCCGGGGCCGATCGAGCCGCACCCCCGCCCGCGCCCCCACCGGCGATCGGCGGCACGGGCCCGGACGGAAATGCCGGGGGAGGGCTGCTGCCGCACCGGGACAACGCGCCCGTGGATCCGGCAGACGTCGGAGGCATGCGCAGCAAGCCCACCATCCCTCCCGACACCGCCAAGAGTCCTCCCAAGCCCTAGCACGCAGTGACTCGCGTTACCGGCGTCCGGCCAGGAAGCCGATGGCGAGGCCGGCGACGGCCGCGATGCCGATCGCTTCCCAGGCCCGATCCCGCACTGTCTGGTCGCCGGCTTGCAATGCCTCCTTGGCCCGGCGCTGCACCTCTCCGGCGCCGTCGGCGAGCGCCTTCTTCGTGATCGCGACCGTTTCCTGGAGCCGCGCGCGCAGGCGCAGCAGCTCGGGGTCGGTGGCGTCCCCGACCCGACGCAGCAGCTCCTCGACGTCGGCGATCAGCCGGTCGACCTCGCGACTCGCGGCCATGCGCGCCTCGCGGGCGGCGTGACGCACCGTGCCCCGGGCCTCCTGCGCAGCGCTTCGGACCGCCGCGGGATCGGCGCGGGGGCCGCGCTCGAGATCGTTCGCTTTGCTTTCCATTGCATGTGCCTCCTGTCTTAAGCCCACGGCCGTCCCAGGAGCAGCGTGATCACCGCGCCGATCAGGAACAGAACGAACAGTATCTTGGCGATGCCGGCGGCGCCTGCCGCGAGGCCGAAGAAACCGAAAGCACCCGCGATGATCGCGATGATGAAGAACACCACAGCGTAGTAGAGCATTTAAGCCTCCGCGGCCGGCGGCCACGCCGGACGTAACCGCAGTTTCCACGGTGGGGTTGCGCACCGCAGTCGGGAAGTCGATCAAAGGCTTGTAGGACCTCGCCGCCGGAGGCCCTCGGCAATGCGCCGACGCTAACGGAGCGTCCGGGTCCTCAGGTGTAGATGCGCTCGAGGAGCTCGAGCGGCACCGCGCCCGGCAGCAGCATGGCGTCGTGGAAAGCGCGGATGTCGTACTTGCTGCCGAGCGCCTTCTGCGCACGCTCGCGCTGCGCAAGGAAGGTGAGCTTGCCCAGCATGTAGGTGCAGGCCTGGCCCGGCCACACACAATAGCGCTCCACCTCGGTGACGGAGGCGGTCTCGGGATCGCCGAGCGTGTCGACGAAATACTTGACCGCCTGCTCGCGCGACCAGCGCTTGGCGTGCAGTCCCGTATCGACCACCAGGCGCACCGCGCGGAACATCGAGTCGTGCAGCTGCCCGATGTGACCTTCGGGGTCGTCGTCGTACTCGCCCATCTCTGCGGCGAGCTGCTCGGCGTACAGCGCCCAGCCTTCGATGTACGCGCTGAAGAAGGACACCTTGCGGATCAGGGGCAGATTCGCCTCCTGCTGGATGGATAGCTGCAGATGGTGCCCGGGAATGCTCTCATGATAGGTCAGGGTCGGGAGCGTCCAGCGCGGCTGCTCACTGGTGTCGCGCAGGTTGATCCAGTAGATGCCGGGACGCTTGCCGTCGAGGGAAGCATTGTTGTAGTAACCACCGGGCGCGCCGGCCTGGATCTCCTTCGGCACCCGCTTGATCTCCACGTTGGCCTTAGGGAGCGCGCCGAAGTATTTCGGCAGCTTGGCCCGCACCCGCTGCACGCGCGCATTGAGATCGGCCAGCAGGGTCTCCTTGGCGGCGTCCGTGTTGGCGTACTGAAACTTCGGGTCCGTATACATCGCGCGCAGCCGCTCGCCGACCGTGCCCTGCGTCATGCCGATCTTGCGCATCAGGGTATCGATGCGCGCGGTGTGGTCCTTCACCAGCTCGAGCCCGAGCTCGTGAATCTCCTCGGGCTTCTTCCCCGTGGTGGCCCAGATGACGAGCGCGGAGGCGTAATACTCATCCCCCTTCGGCAGGCGCCATACCCCGGCATCGTGGGTCGCTTTCTTCTGCATCTCGGTCACGACGGCGATCTGACGCTCGAGCGCCGGGTAGATCTGCTCCTTCACTACGCGGCTCGCCTGCTGCGCGTAATCGCCGGGGAGATTCTTCTCCTGGGCGCGGCGTGCCACAGACGTCGTCAGCGGGGACTTCTCGGGGGCGGGCGAGCGCAGATCACGCATCTGCGCGATCGTCTTCACGAGCGCAAAGTCGGGCGGTGCGACGCCCATCGCCATGTCGTGCCGCGCAACCTCCGTCTCCTGGTCGAGCAGCGCGGCAAATCCCGAGAGGCGCGCGATGTAGGCATCCGCGTCGGCCTGCGTCTCGATCGTGTGCTGGTTGTCGAGGAAGGAGGGCAGCTGCTGGTAGCTGCCGTCCAGCTGGCAGAGGACATACGGCTGACCCGCGCCACCGGTTCCGTAGCGGAATGCCTTGTTGGCATCGTCGTTGGTGCGCAGGCCATACAGGACGACGTCGTAGCTGACGGCATCCGAGGCGCTCAAGGTCCCGCGATCGAAGGCCTTGAGCCGCGCCAGCTGACTCGCGATCAGCGCCTTCTGCCGTTCGATTCCCACCTCCGAGCCATCGTCGATCTGGCTTTTCTGGCGGGCGCGCTCCCCGGTATCCATCCCGAGGCTGGTCGCGAACAGCGGCGAGATATCGAGATTTTCTTTCATGAACTGATCGAGCAGCGCGTTCAACGACTTCGGGCCGTTGGTGCTCTGCGGCAGCGCGCGCGCGGCGGCCGCGACTGCGGCCCAGGCCGTGCCGATCAGCAGGGTGCGACGATCCATGGAAATCCCCTTCAGAATATTCGTGGAATCAAAGGCTCAAGCCTGCCACGGACGGCGGCGGGCGCCGACAGCCGCTGAGACCAGGCGAGGCCGGGAAACGCCGAAACGAAGGCTGCGGGTGGGCGTCAGTTCGCCGCGGCCCTGGCGTGCTGCTGCGCGCGGGTCCAGTCCGTCATGCGCGCCTCCAGCAGGTCGAGCGGCAGCACACCGCCGCTCAGGATCTCGTCGTTGAAGCTGCGGATGTCGAAGCGGCTGCCGAGCTCCTTGCGCGAGCGCTCGCGCAGCTCGAGGATCTTCAGCTGTCCGAGCTTGTAGGCGAGCGCCTGGCCGGGCCAGGCGATGTAACGATCGGTCTCGGCCTGGATCGTGGGCTCATCGACCGCGCCGCTCTTGCGCATGAAGTCCACCACCTGGTCGCGGCTCCACCCCTTGGAGTGAATGCCCGTATCGACCACCAGGCGTACGGCGCGGAACAGCTCGCTCGAGAGCCGCCCATAGTCGCTGACCGGATCCTGGTAGAAGCCGATCTCCTTGCCGAGCCGCTCCGCGTACAGCGCCCAGCCCTCGATGTAGCCGGAGTTGCCGCCGTGACGGCGGAAGTTAGGGAGCGTCGTGAGGCTTTGCGCCACCGATAACTGCATGTGGTGGCCGGGCAGGCCTTCGTGGTACGAGGTCGCCTCGTTGTTGATCATCGAGCGCTGCTCGAAGTTGGCGACCGCCACGACGACGCGGCCGGGACGCTTGCCATCGGCGGTGCCGGACGAGTAATGCGTGGCGTTACCCGGCTCGAAGTCGGGCATCGGCTCGACCGTGAGCGGCAACCCCGGAATGAAGTTGAAGAGCTCAGGGAGCTTGGGCTGCATCTGCGCGAGGTACCTGCGGAAGTTCTCGACGATCGCGTCCGCGGAAGTGGGGCGGTAGCGGGGATTGTTCTTCACGGACTCGCGGAACGAGGCGAGATCCTGAAAGCCTTCCTTCCGGGCGATCACCAGCATCTCCCCCTGGATGCGTGTCACCTCGCGCAACCCGATCTCATGAATCTGGTCGGGGGTGAGGTGGCTGAGCGTGGTGCGGTCTTTGATGTCGTTGAGATAACGCTGCTCGCCACCGGGGAGCGAGGTCACCGCCAGCGTGGTGCGCCCGGAGGGGGCGTACTCGTTGGCGACGAAGTTGGCGAACTCGAGGTACGCGGGCAGCACTTCCTTCACGACCGCCGCGGTGATCTCGCGGCGCAGCCGCGGCTGCTCCTCGGGCGGTATCGCGGCGGGGAACTTCTTCAGGGGCAGCAGGAACGGATCCGCCGCGATGACCCCGAAGCACTGCGCGGGCACCTTCTCGAGCAGGAAGCGCACCGGCATGAGGCCGTCCTGCTTGCCAGCGCGCAGCACTTCCTCGGTCTGGGTGAATACCCGCGGAATCTGGTGCAGACGTGCGATGTAGTCCTCGTAATGCTTGACGGAATCGAGCGGCGCGGACAGCGGCAGATCGGCAAGACCGGTCTGCGGCCCATTCATCTGGTTGACCGGCATCTCGTATTCTTTGAAGCCGAAATTCGCGATGCGCTGCTCGAGCGAGCGCTCGAGCACCTGGTGCGACAGCCGGTCCTGCTCCGCGAACCCCGTGACGGGAATCGCCTTGAGGCGTGCGAGCCAGGCGGCATCGCGCTGGTTCTCGCCCGCTTCGCCCGCGAGCGAGTAGTCGTTCAGCTGGTCGTTGTAGCGATAGTCCCCGAAGGCGCTCGCCATCTGGGGGTGCGTCTTGAGCTCGGTCTCGTAATACTCATCGAAGAGCGCGTTCTGCGCCGCCACGCGCTCCTGTACCGAGCCCGCGCCGTGTGCGCTCAAGGGGATGCCTAGCAGGCCGACGAGGCACACCAGAAGATTCGTGAGAGACCGTTGTGTTTTCATGGCCGGCGATGCTAGCACCGCGGGGCGCAGCCCCAGAAGCGGGAAAAGTAACGGATTGAAATTATCGCGCCGGGTTGCGCGAGAATGTCGGGACGGGTGTTCCCCGTTCGTCGTCGGAGAGGGCACCTCGGGAGTCAACGACATGTCTTCGTCCTATCGATGGGTGATCGTGGCGCTGGGCGGGCTGATGGGCTGCGTGGCCGTCGGCGCGATGTTCTCGCTCGCCGTGTTCATCGGGCCCATATCGGCCGCCACCGGCTGGAGCCGCGCCGCCATCGCGAGCGCTATGACGCTCGATTTTCTCGTGCTGGGGATTGCGGGATTCGGGTGGGGTGCGGTGAGCGATCGTGTGGGGCCGCGCATCGTCGTGCTGTCCGGTGCGATCCTTCTCGGCGCCGGGTTGTGGATCGCGAGCCGCGCGACCTCTCCACTGATGTTCCAGCTCGGCTTCGGCGTGCTGGTGGGCGCCGCCTGCGGTGCCTTCGTCGCGCCGGTGATCGCCATGGTGACCGGGTGGTTCGACACGCAGCGGGCGCTCGCCGTGTCGCTGGTGTCGGCGGGCATGGGGATGGCGCCGCTCACGATGTCGCCGCTGGCGGCCTGGCTGGTGTCGCACTACGACTGGCGCACGTCGATGGCCGCGATCGCCTGGCTCGCCTGGGTGGTGTTGATTCCCATGGCGCTGCTGGTGCGCGGGGTGCCGGCCGCCAGCGCCGCCACCGCCGCCGCTGCGAGGCTCGAGCCGGGGAACGCGGCGCCGCGCGTGGGGCAGGCGCTGCGTTCCCTGCAGTTCATCGTGCTCGGGGGGACGTACTTCCTGTGCTGCGCGGCGCATTCCGGGCCACTGTTTCACTTCGTGAGCTACGCCATCACCTGCGGCGTGCCGATCATGGCGGCGGTGAGCGTCTACAGCGTCGAGGGTCTGGCGGGACTCGGCGGCCGGCTGCTGTTCGGGGTCGCCGCCGACCGGCTGGGGGTGAAGCCGGTGTTGATCGCCGGGCTCCTCGTGCAGGCGGTCGCGATCCAGGCGTATCTGTTCGCGAGCCGCCAGGGGCAGTTCTACTGCTCGGCGTCGTATTCGGGACCGCCTACAGTGGCGTGATGCCGCTCTACGCGGTGCTGGCGCGGGAGTATTTCGACCAGCGCATCATGGGCACCGTGTTCGGTGCCGCCATCATGCTCTCGAGCCTCGGGATGGCCTTAGGTCCCGTCGCGGGCGGCTGGATATTCGACACTTATCACGACTACCGGTGGATGTACCTGAGCTCCACGGCCGTGGCGGTCGCCGCCGCCGCGGTGGCCTGCGCGTTCCCGCCCATGCGGCGTGCCGAGCCGCGGGCCGCGGCCGCGTGAAGCGATCCTTTGAGTATCTGCACATGCGCAACCGGCATTTCTCAGCCTGTCGCGCATCGCCTAGTCTCTCCCCTCGGCGCCCCGGTGTGCGACCGGTTTGCGGGGACCCCCCTCTCTCGCACGCAGCTTTCCGCCGCCGGGTGCGCCACCCATTCCAGTCGATGGTCGAGGAGTCGGGCGGCATCACGCGCTCGAGCTTCGGCTCGCGGACCGGCGCGCCCCGGGGATCGCTCACGGCTCAGCCTCGAGCGCATGCGCCACGCGCGTGGCGACTTGAATGGGGTCTCCCGCCGGGGCGTCCGGGTACTTCTGCGTGCCGCGATTCCACGCCTCGCCCAGCGCGAACCAGTCGATGGGCGCTGCGGCGTGGCCGGTGCGCAGCTCCTCATCGAGCGCGCTGAAATAGGCCTGCCAGCGCGCGCGATAGTAATCGCGCGTGAGCCCCGCCCAGTCGCGGTTGCCGTAGTCGTGGAGTTTCGCGTCCTCGCTCGCCTTGCGATCCCCCCAGGTGGTGAGGAGCGAGCGCGCGTCATACTCGAGCCGCGCGCGTTCCGCGGGGCTCGAAGCCCAGGGCGCGACCTGCGCGAGCCACGTTCCAACGAGGAACGACCGATCGGTAGCGAGCAGCTCGTCCTGTAGATCCATGAGCTCGAGCCAGCGCGCCGTCCGCGTGCCGAAGCGCACGCGGTCCCTGGCGGCGTACGCCGCCTGAATCTGCGGCAGCAGCACGCGGCTTTCGTTGGCGAGCGTCTGCCGCGCGACGTCCACCAGGTCGTGCGCGCCACCCGCTGAGCGCGGCGCACTCGCCAGGAGCTCATCGAGCGCGCGCCGGAACACGGCACCGTCGTAGCGCATGCCTTCCGGCGACCAGTTCGAGGCGCGGTTCGCGGTGAGCGAGGGCTGTGCGTCGAAGAGCGACTCCTGCGCCGCGTCGCGCTCGCTGTTGAAGACCACCGCATCGATGCGGATGTCGTAGGCGGTATGGGCGAGCACCTTCCAGGCGGCGGCCGCGTGCGGGTCGTCGGCGCCATCACGACGCTGTGCGTATTGCCGCACCCAGCCGTCGATGTCGAGCGGTGCGCTCCGCCAGGCCATCTCGGTGAAGAGATCCAGCGCGAGCGGGTTGGTGCCCATGCCTTCGGTGAAGAGCGCCGTGCCCGCCATGTTGGCGTTGCTGCGCCCCAGGCGCTGCAGCCGCGTCGTGAGGTTGTCGAGGTTCGCGCCGAGCGTCGTGCGGCCGCCGAACTCCCAGATGCCGCCGAAAAGAAACGGCGCGCCCTGGAAGTCGTGGCTCCGGTCGTCGCGCGGCACGCGGTCGTGGTCGATGTCGATGACCAGGAGGTGCGTGCGGTCGAGGCCGGCGAGCAGGTCCGCCCGGGGATTGCCCTGCCAGGCGAGCATCATCCACAGGGCTTGCGGGTGCGCGGCGTGCAGCGCCGCCTCGACGGCGCGCGCGGCAGGCGCCACCGGAACGTCGCCCGGATCGCCGCCTTCCTGGAAGACCTCCATGTCATAGATGGCCGTATCGCCGTAGAGCTCGCGCTGGTGGCGGTAGAACGAGGCCGCGAGGCGCGCGAACAGGGGATCGCGTGGATCGAGCCAGTCGGGCCGGGTGAAGCCGGCCCATTCTCCCTGCGCGATGACGTGTGCAGCCGGGAAGCGGCTGCGGAAATCCTGCGGCACGATGCCGTAGTAGCCGGGCAGCACCGGGGTGATACCGAGCTCGCGCAGGCGCGCGACGATGCGGCGCGCGGAAGTGGCGCGCCTGGCGAGCAACTCGCGGCTGATCGGTCCGTTGAAGCAGCAGAGGTTCCCCATCAGCTGCCAGTTCTGGTGCGCCGGCTGGGTGATCCAGGCGCGGATCTCGCGCGTCCGTGTAGCCGAAGTCGCGGAAGGTGCGGTAGAGCACCAGGTCAGTGCCGCGCTCGATGAGCAGGGCATTGATCCCGGAGAGCGCCAGGAAGTCGATCTCCCGTTGCCAGTGCGGGAAGTCCCAGTAGGGCGCCGTGTAGCCGTCGACGTTCTCATTGAGTGCGTACCGCCACGGGTACGGAGTCTCCATCTCGATCGGCGCGGCGGGCACGGGCAAGGGGCCTGCGGCACCCACCTGGTCGCCGCTCTCGGAGAAATGGAGGTGTGCGACGTACTTGAGATACCAGTTCGCGCCGAAGAAGAGCGCGCTCGGGGTGCTGCCCTCGATGCGCACGCGTCCCGCGACCCCTGAAATGCGGAAGTGCTCGTGGCCGTCGGGGGAGTCGAGCGTGCGCAGCTCGAGCTGCGCCGCCTGCTGCGGCAGGAGGCGTGCGAGAGCGGAGGCGACCGGGCGTGTGTCGAAGGCGGGGGCGCCGCGCGCGCCGCTCGCGCCACTCGCAATCAGCGCTGCCGCACTCCACAGGGCGACCGCAGCGAAGAGGCGTGTGCGCCGTCGCGAGGGCTCGTTGCTCACGGCGCTCATGATAGCGGCGTGCCGCCAGAATTCGCCCGAATTGCTCCATCGCCCGAGCCGAATGCCCTCCCAGACTCCTCGATCAGGCGGGACAGGAGGACGGCCCATGGTGACCGAGGACTTACGCATCTGGCTGAATCATTTCGAGTATCACGCCGAGCATCCGCGGCGTGTGCCGTGGGGCCTGCCCGATCTCCTGACGGCCGAGGAACGGCGGCTGATCGCCCCCTCCATCGCCACCTTCCAGCTCGGCGAGCAGTCGCAGGGGGCGACGCTCACCGCCGCGGCCGAGCGCTTCGCGCGCGCCCACGAGCTGCCGACGCTGCCGCGCATCGTCGAGCTTTTCATTCGCGAGGAACAGCGCCACGCCGCGCTCCTCGGCTATTTCATGCAGGACCACTGCATCCCGCTCAAGCGCCGCCACTGGAGCGACTCGGTATTCCGCCGCGTGCGGCGGCTCGCCGGGTTCGAGCTGTACCTGTACGTGCTCCTCTGCGCCGAGCTCATCGGCAAGGTCTACTACCGGGCGCTCGAGGCGGCCACCGGCTGCCAGCGCCTGAAGGGGCTGTGCCGCATCATGGTGTGCGAGGAGCTCGCCCACATCGGCTTCGAATCCGAGCTCCTGCTGGCGCTGCGGGCCCGGCGGCCGGCCCCGGTGCGGCTCGCGCTGCGCCTCGCGCACCGCGCATTTCTCGCCGGCGCCGCCTCCGCCGTGTGGCTGACGCACCGCGCCGTGCTGCGCCGCGCCGGCTACGGTCCACGGAGTTTCCTGCGCAGCTGCCTGGCCCACTACGCCTTCTACCTCGAGCCCCCCGCCGGGAGGGTCGCGCACCCGTCTGCTCGCTGAGCGGATCTTGGCCTATCATCCCCCGATCGGCGCAGGTCGCCGGGAGAAAAGGCCATGAGAATCGCGCTCACCCGGCTCACGACGCTCGCCATCCTCGCCGCCGCCGCACTCGCCGGCAGCGCCGCCCAGGGTGCGGCAGGATCGAAGCACTACGTGCTCGCCGCGACGCCCGACAACGTGCAGTGGGGCTGGTACGACGTCACCGAGAAACCGCGCCTCACGGTCAACTCCGGCGACACGGTCTCGATCGAGACGATTTCCCACTCGCTCGGGCAGATCAAGCCCGGCGCCGACATGGACGAGATCGTGAAGCTGCGCCGCGAGAACGACGGCGGCGGCCCGCACTCGATCACCGGACCGGTGTTCGTCACGGGCGCCGAGCCCGGCGATACGCTCGAGATCCGCATCCTCAAGATCGTTCCCAAGGTGGACGCCTTCAATTTCAACCTGCCCGGCAAGGACTTCCCCACCGTGGGGCTGCTGGCATCCGAATTCCCCGCAGGCTTTCTGCGCTACTACAAGCTCGATCTCCAGAGGATGCAGACCGAGTTCAAGCCCGGGATCATGATCGACCTCAAGCCCTTTCCCGGAACCTTCGCGGTCGGGGTGGATCCGAATGAGCCGCCGCCGAAGGCCGGGCCGCCGATTCGCGACGCGAAGGGACGCACCAGCACGCTGCGTCCCTGGAAGAACGGCTCCAACATGGACCTGAACGAGCTGCAGGCCGGCTCGACCCTGTACCTCCCGGTGTTTCAGCCCGGCGGGCTCATCTGGACCGGCGACTCCCACTGCCGCCAGGGGAACGGCGAGGTCAACCTCACCGCGCTCGAGTGCGCCTACCGGGAGATCGAGATCCAGCCCATCGTGCGCAAGGACCTCAAGACCGAGTGGCCGTGGGCGGAGACCAAGACCGACTGGATCTTCATGGGCTATGACGAGGACCTGAATCAGGCGATGAGGATCGCCGTCGAGCAGACCGTCAACTGGCTCGCCGCCCAGAAGCTCGTGCCGATGAGCCGCGAGGAGGCCTACGCCCTCACCTCAATCGTCGGCGACTGCCGCGTGACTCAGGTGGTGGATATCCGCAAGGGCGTGCACTGCATGATTCCGAAGAAGGTGTTCCTCGCTAACCGGTGATCTCGTGCGCGGCGCGGTGCGCCGCATCGATTGCCCGGTGCGCGTACGCCATCCAGGCCGCATCGGTGCCGGCGAAATGGATATGCCCGAGAGGCGCGTGGCTCGAGCGCGTCTCCTGCGCCGCCTTGGCGGGGTCATCGAACAGCGTATCCATGTCGTAGGCGTAGCCATGGCCCCAGCGGTTGACGGTGATGGCGGCGATGTCGCGCCCGGCATCGAACCCACCAGGGCCGAGGATGCGCGTGAGCTCATCCCGGGCGCGCGCCTCGAACTCATCGAACGGCATGGCATAGATGAGCGCCCGTCCGGCGCGCCAGGCGCTGCGCAGATCCTTGACCGGGCCGTCCGGATACGGGCAGTGCAGCATGTGCACGATCATCGGTCCGTCGGGGTTCGATGAGAAGCGATAGTCGCCGAGGCTGACCGGGTAATCGAGCTTCATGGTGCTGTAGAAGCCCGCCGGGTTGTTGACGAAGTGCACCCCGCGATTGACCCACGAGCGCCAGCTGCGCAGCGCGACGTTCACGTACACCAGCGGGCCGCGCACCTGGTCGGCCACCGCCTGACGCTGCGCCTCACCGAGATCGGTGCAGATGTAGGGCAGCATCGCCGAGTAGCCCGCGTAGATCACCTGCGGTGCGGCGGCGCGGGTCAGCTCGCCGGCCCGCGCGTAGAGCACCTCGGCGCCCGCGCCGCGATTGCCGAGCGCCACCACCGTGGACGAGAGCCGCACGCGCACGTCGTTCGCAGGTGCATCCAGCTGCCCGTAATCGAAGCGGGCACCGATCACGTCCTCCATGGTGTGTCCGGGAGCCACGCCCGGGATCAGCTCGCGCACGAAGAGCCGCGCGAGCGTCGCGTTGCCGTCCGGGAAATGATGGATGTAGGGATCGCCTTCGAGGATGCCCTCACGCGACATGGTGAGTCCGAGTCCCTGGAAGCCCGGGTACTGGCACTCCCACGCGAGCAGCGCCGACACCGCATTGGCCTTGGCCGCGAAGAGATCGAGCGTGCGGCCGTCGAACATCGCGAGTGAGCGCTCGTCGAGGCCGAAGTGGTGTGCCAGATAATCGTGGTAGGAGGTCTGCTCGAGGCTGTTGCGCTTCGCCTCGAGGCTCATGCCGGCGAGCACGTCGCGCTGGCCCGTGTAGAGATCGAGCAGGCGCGCCTTCTGCGCGTCCTCGAGCGGACAGTCGGCGATGAATGCCGCCGCCGGACGGCCGTGATGGAGCTCGGGCGGCACGTCGGTCGGGAGCTGGCGCACCGGGTCACCCGTGACCAGCCGGTCGACGCCGTAGGTCTCGCGCGGAAAGAAGAGGCCGGATGAGAGCCCGAGTCCCGGATAGAGCGACACCTGAAAGCCCCGCTCCAGACGGTCGACGTCGACGCCGATGCTGGCGACGCACTCGCGCGCCACGCCCGACCAGCGCCGCCGGATCCCCTCGAGCGATTCACTGCCGCCGTAGCCGAGCAGCGGCCGGCCGCCGACGTCGAACTCGTTGCGGCGCGCGTGGCCGCCGAAGTCGTCATGGTTGTCGAGGATGAGGATGCGCGCGCGGGGGCGCGCCCGGCGCAGGTAATGGGCGGAGGCGAGACCGCCGATGCCGGCGCCGATGACGATGAAGTCGTACTGCTCGGCGACGGGGCGCGAGTCGAGCGCGTAGCGCTTGCCGTCGCGCACGCCGTGCGCCACCGCGAAGTCCTGCGGGCGGCTCCCGCCGTAGCCGGTGCGCGCGGGCGGGTAGGGCGCCGCCTCGAGCGCGAATCCCGGCCGTGGCGCCGCGCCCGCCACGATGGCGCAGGCCATGCCGTCGAGGAAGTCCCGTCGCGTAACCCGGTCATTCATGTTTGTGTTCTCCGGAAACAGTCGGCAGGGGGATACTGTACATTTCCAACATGCCGCGCGCGAAATTGCCGCTCGAGCCGCTGCCGCCCTCGCTGCGCTGGCTGCTGCTGATCGCCGGCTCGGCGCTGGTTGGCGCGGCACTCATGGGGGTGCGGCTGCCGGCAGCGCTCCTCCTCGGTCCGATGCTCGCCGCGATTGCGCTCGAGGCGGGGGGCGGTGGCGTGCACTTGCCGCGGGCGCTCCTCTACGGGGCCCAGGCGGTGATCGGCTGCATGATCGCGCGCGCGCTCACGCCCGAGATCCTGGCGGTGTTCGCGCAGCGCTGGCCGATCTTCCTCGGCGTGATCGCCGCGGTGATCGCCGCGGCGAGCCTCATCGGCGCCGCGATGACCCGCTGGCGGATCCTTCCGGGCACGACGGCCGTGTGGGGGATGGCGCCCGGCGCCGCCTCGGCCATCGTCTTCATGGCGGGCGAGTTCGGCGCCGATACCCGCCTGGTCGCCTTCATGCAGTACCTGCGGGTGGTGCTGGTCGCGCTCTTCGCCACCGTGGTCGCGCGGTTCTGGGTCGGGCCGCATCCGCCGGCAGCGGCCGTCGCCTGGTTTCCGCCGCTGCACACGCTGCCTTTCGGAGAGACCCTCGCGATCGCGCTCGCGGGCGGGATGATCGGCCGCGTGGCGCGCGTGCCGGCCGGCGTGTTCCTGGTGCCGATGGTGCTCGGTGCGTTGCTGCACTCCGGCGGCCTCGTGCAGCTCGAGCTCCCGCCCTGGCTGCTGGCGGCGAGCTACACCTGTGTCGGCTGGAGCATCGGCCTTGGATTCACGCGCGACATCCTCGCGCACGCCCTGCGGGCGCTCCCGCAGACGCTTGCAGCGATCATCGTCCTGATGCTGTTCGCGGCAGGGCTCGCGCTCATCCTGGTTGAGGCCTTCGGCGTCGATCCCCTGACGGCGTACCTCGCCACGAGCCCCGGGGGCGTCGACTCGGTCGCGATCGTCGCCGCGTCCAGCCGCGTGGACCTCTCGTTCGTGATGGCGCTGCAGACGGTCCGGTTCCTGTTCGTACTGCTCGCGGGACCGGCCGTTTCGCGCCTGGTCGCCGCGCGCTTCGAGCCACGCGCGGCGCGCACGGCGGGGCAGCGCGCACCGGCGGCGCGGATGGATGCGACTCTCGCGCACGTGCGCGAGGACGAAGGCGAGCTCGACTAGACTAGTGAACTGGAGGTTTCGTATGAGCGCAGCGTTGCACGCCAGCCATGGGTCCCATCGACTGAGGTTCCTGCTGCTCGTGGCCGTGGGCCTGGCGGGTGCGCCCGCCACATCTGCGGCGGATGAGACCACGGCGGCGCCCGCTGCGGTGCCCGCCACGGCGCCGCACGTGGATGCACAGGGAATCGCGCATCTGCCGCCGGCGAGCGTGCCGCCGTCCCGTTTCATGAGCCCGGAGGCGCGCGCGAAGTTCATCAAAGCCTTTTTCCATCCCGAGCCGGCACCGGCTGCCGCGCCCGATGCGCCCCCCGATTTTGCCGCCATGCGCGCCGAGGACGAGCGCAAGAACGCCCCGTTCGTCGCGCGCGCGCGCGAGCTCTACCCGGTGCGCATCGAGGCGCGCTCGATCGGCGGCGTGCACACGCAGGTGGTGACGCCGGCGGCCGGGGTTGCCCGCGCGAACCGCCACCGCGTGCTCATCAACCTCCACGGCGGCGGCTTCATCTGGGGCGAGGGCAACGGGGCGCGCATCGAGTCGATCCCGATCGCCGCGCTCGGCCGGATCAAGGTCGTCACGGTCGCCTACCGCATGGCGCCGGAGTTCCGCTTTCCCGCGGCGAGCGAGGACGTGGCCGCGGTGTATCGGGAGCTGCTCAAGCAGTACCCCGCCCGGAACATCGGGATCTACGGCTGCTCCGCGGGCGGCATCCTCACCGCCGAGACGGTTGCCTGGCTCGACAAGGAGAAGCTGCCGCTGCCCGGCGCCATCGGCACCTTCTGCGGCTCAATCGCTCTCATCGGCGGCGATGCCAGTCACGTGACGCCGCTCCTGGTCGGCGAGCTGCCTTCTGCGGATGCCGACAGCGACTCGTTGCGCGGCAATCCCTACCTGAGCGAGGCCTCTGCCTCGGACCCACTGGTCCTGCCGATCAACTCGCCCGCGCTGCTGAAGCGCTTTCCGCCGACGCTGCTCATCGCCGGATCGCGCGACTTCACGGTGAGCTCGCTGTTCGCCGCCCAGGCGGCGCTCACGAACGCCGGCGTCGACGCGGAGCTGCACGTCTGGGACGGCCTGTGGCACGCGTTCTTCTTCGATCCCGATCTGCCCGAGTCGCAGCAGGTCTACCGCGTCGTGGTGCGCTTCTTCGACCGGCACCTCGGACGCGGCTAGCTCAAGGCGCGGCGGCGCGGCGCCGTGCCTTCAGCAGCACGTCGACCGCCTCCGGGCGATCGTCCCAGTAGTCGAGCCGCACGCGGCCGTCCGGCAGCTGGCTGACCGTTGCGGGAGCGGCGCTCGCGGTGCAATACCAGCCCGCGGGCAGCACGACGGCGTTGCGCGGCCGGCCGAGGCTGCGGTCGAACACCAGCTCTTCCCCGGCGAGGGCGTAGCTGACGGGCGCGGTGTAGGTTTCCGCGATCCGCAGCCGCAGCGACTGCCCGGCCTTGACGGCCGCGAATGGGATCACCACCACGTGCGCATCCGGGGGCACCGGCTCGCCGACGTTGAGCTTCGACGCCGTCAGCTCGGCTCCCAGCATCTCGCGGACCTCGAGCGTCTCCCCGGTGTCGAGGTTGGTGGCCGAGGGGTGGCTGGCGACGCTGCCGGTGCGCACCACGTTGGCGTAGCCGCTCACACCGGGGCGCGTTTCGGTGTAGTCGTGGTAGAGGCTGAAGGCGTGACTCTCGGGCTGCTGCAGGAAGTACACGATCTCGCGGTCCTGGTGGGCGCGCTCACTCAGCCGCTCCTCCTCCGTGTCACCCTGATAAGGCGATTCCCAGCTGCGCGCCTGACTCGCTCCCTGCGGCAGCGCGGCGGCGCCCACCTGCGCATCCTTCACCGCGCGGACCTTGAGCGGCGCCTCACCGGCGCCGGCGTTGAGGAAGCTCACGGCGATGCGCCCGTCCTTCTCGGTGAGCAGTTGCGAGGGCACCGTGAGTCCCACGACCTCGTAACCGGCCGGCAGCACCACCTTGTTGCGCTTCACGCCGAGCGGCCGCTCGAAGACCAGCACCTTGCCGTCCAGGTGGTAACTCTTCCCGTCCTTGTAGGTCTTGACGATGAGGAGGCGCGCCTGGCCGTGCTGCGGCACGGGCGAGGCGAGAGTGACGCGGATGTATTCGGTCGCCTCGTCGGCATCAGGCATCAGCGGATCGCGGCGGGCGTCGCTCCCGCTGACGACCTTGAAGTGCAGCGGCGTGCCGAGGTGCGCGTCGTAGACGCTCTCATCGCTCGCAACGCTCCCCTTGCGGATCGGGTTGTAGAAGTATTTGGCGCCGGCGGTCGTCGCCGTGACCTCGTAGGTGATCTTGAAGCTCGCCGTTTCCGGTGCGAGGAGCTCGTAGCGCGTGTACTCGTCCGCCTCGGTCTGGGTGGTGGCCGAGGGGAAGTACAGCCCGTCGCGGTCTGCGGCCGCGGTCGCGGCGGTGGCTGCGGCGGCGGCTGTGGCGGCGGTGGCGGCGGTGCCGAGCGCGAGGCACGCCAGTCCTCTTATATAGAGTGTCCTCATCGGCTGCCTCCCCCGCACGGGAACGCCGCGGTCAGCGACTCGCCGATGAATCCGGCCGCATCCCGCTGCTGTCCGGGCGCATCGAGCGCATCGAGCCGTTTCTTGAGCATCGCCTCGAGATCCTCGGCCGCGATCCCCGGCCGCACGCACGGTCGCGCCGCCTCTTTGCCGCGCCCGGCGATGCGCAGCCCCACGGCGATGCCCTGGGTCACGCCCAGCATGTAGATGCGGCAGGCATTGCGGCTGACGTGATCGGTGCCGTTGCACAGTTGCGCCAGGTCACCGGCCGTCATCGCCGGCTCCTCGGGTACGGCGGCGGTCAGGAACAAGAGGGCGGCTGCGGCGGTGCAGAGGGACGCGAGTCGTTTCACGGGAGGCTCCCGGTGGGGCGCGGTGGTCAGCTAGCCTACCAAACTGTGAACGGATACCGCCGTTGGGCGGTCATCCGTCGCATCGCCTCCACGTTCCTGTGGTTATCCTCGCCCGATGCGAGTGGCCTGACCGCGGGAGCTTCGATGAATCGCCTCGATCCCGGACGGCTGTGGGGCTTGCTGCTCATCCTGAGCGGCCTGGGGGCCGCGCCTGTCGCGCGCACCGACGCCCTGTCGGTCGTGCAGATGCTGCGCGAAGGCGGTTGCGGCGGCCTCGTACCGGCGGCCCACCCCCTGCATCGCGAGCCGCGCCTCGACCGCGCCGCCGAGCAGTGGGCCGACGGACACTCGCTCGCTACCGCCACCGACTTGAGCGGCTATCACGCACTCAACTCCCAGGGCCTGCACGCGAACGGCTCGGACGATGCGCTGATTCAGAATCTGCGCCGTTCGCAGTGCCGCGCCGTCTCGGGTCGCGACCTCACCGACGTCGGGCTCTACCGCCGCGGCGGCGAGACCTGGGTGGTGCTCGCCACGACGACCGGCGCTCCCGCAACGACGCCACCTGCGGTTCCGTCAGCGCCCGTCACCAGCTGGCACACGCCCGCCGCGCCGCCGCCCACGTCTCCGGCAGCGCCCGTAACCCGCTGGCACACGCCCGCGGCCACCCCGCCGGCGGCGCCGTCAAGCCGCATGCTCCCGACGACGCCCGCCCTGGAGAGCCGGGCACTCGCGCTCGTCAACGCGGCGCGCGCCCGCGGCACGCGCTGCGGCGCGCAATCCTTCGCACCCGCGCCGCCCCTCACGCTCTCCGGAACCTTGGCGGACGTGGCGCTCGGTCACGCCAGCGACATGGCGCAGCACGACTACTTCGAGCACCAGGATCTCACCGGTCACTCACCCGCCGACCGGGTGCGCGCCGCCGGTTATCAGGAAAAGCTGGTCGGCGAGAACATCGCCTACGGGCCGCAGACCGTCGAAGAGGTGGTGAAGGGCTGGCTCGACAGCCCCGGCCACTGCGAGAACATCATGGATCCGCGCTTCGCGCAGATGGGCGTCGCCCTCGCCACCGGCCGCGCCTCGCGCAAGGGACTCTTCTGGGTGCAGCTGCTCGCGGAACCCCGCGCCTGAGGCAAGACCCCCTTACTTAGCGGACTTCCGCCGTTTCTTTGCCGCGTTCTTCTGCTGTGGGTGCGGGCGCGCACTCAACATCCGGCGCAGCATGTCGTCCGGTTTGGAAGAGAAGCGTTGGGGCCGTCTCTCGGGTTTGCTCATGGGAGGGTTCCATGGGTAACGCTCATTCACTTCATCTTACGCGTTAGTCGTCCCTGTAGGTGCATTCCCGCGCGCGTGTAGGACGCTCGGCAGGCGCTCGCGAGTTCAGTGGCAGTTCAGGCGCGTGAACTCACCCTTGCGCCGAACCTACACCAAGGGAAAGGAATCAGCCCATGAAACATCCTCTCATCATCACTCTCGCGCTGACCGGCTTCGCGCTGCTCGGCGCCCAGCAGGCCCTCGCACAGGACGCGCGCCCCGAGATCGGCTGCAAACTGAGCTTCTCGCTCAACAGCTGGTCGGCCATCGTCTCGAGCGCCAACGGCAAGGGCGTGGTCACCTGTAACGACGGCAGCTCACTGCCGGTCGTGATCACCGCCAAGGGCGGTGGCTTGACCGCCGGCCGCACGCGTGTGGACGAAGGCAAGGGCGATTTCACCCACGTGCGCAACATCAAGGACGTGCTCGGCCGCTATGCCCAGGGCGAGGCACACGCGGGACTCGCGAAGTCCGGAACGGCACAGGTGCTGACTAAGGGTACCGTGTCGCTGGCGCTCGCCGGTCATGGCGAGGGCATCGACCTCGGCGTCGACGTCGGCGAGCTCACGCTGAAGCCGGCGAAGTAGCGCTGCGCCATGGTCCGCGGGCACGCGGCGACGCGTCCTGCGGCCGGTGTGTCAGTGCGTCCCCGGGGAAGGACCCCCGGGGTGCGCTGGCCGCGGCTCGCTTTGCTGGCAGTCGCGGCCGTAGCGGGTGGCTGCGCCACCTTGCGCAGTGACTACCCCAGGACTGTCTCGAGCGCGCTCCCGCCGCAGTTCGACGGCGCCTCCGGGCGCTACGTGCGCTCCGAGGTCGAGAGCCACCCCGGCCAGTGCGGCTTTCGGCTGCTCTCGAGCGGCACGGACGCCCTGATGAGCCGGGTGTGGCTCATCGATCACGCGCGTCACTCGATTGATCTGCAGTACTTCATCTTCGCGAACGATGCCACCGGAAGGCTCATCGCGCAGCGTCTGCTGGCAGCCGCCGACCGCGGCGTGCGCGTGCGACTATTGCTGGACGACATCTCTCTCGCGCACGAGGATCGCCTCCTCGGCGCGCTCGGTGCCCACCCGAACATCGAGGTGAGAGTCTTCAACCCGTTTCGCACCCGCGAGCCCTCCTGGCCGTCCAAGCTCGTGCAGCTCGCCCTCGAGGGCCCCCGCCTGAATCGCCGCATGCACAACAAGTCCCTCGTCGTCGACGGCTTCGTCGCCGTACTCGGCGGGCGCAACATCGGCGATGCCTACTTCGATGCGGGCGATGACAGCAACTTCCGCGACCTGGACGTGCTCACCATCGGGCCGGCGGTCATCGAGACCGCGCAGGCGTTCGATGCGTACTGGAACAGCCAAGCGGCATATCCGCTCGGGCGCCTTCCGCACGACCCGCAACGCGAGCGCGGACCTCGCCACGGTGCGCCCGGAGCTCAAGGGTGCGGTGCGCGCCTTCGCACAGTCGGACTACGCGCAGGCGGTACTCGAGGAGCTGCCGCATGGCGCGACCGGAGACCGCCCGGGCCGCTGGGTGTGGGGAGAGGCGACGCTGCTCGCCGACCAGCCGCAGAAGATCGAGGCACGGGACGATGAGCCGGCGCTGCGCATCGGGCCGCAGGTGAAGCAGGCGATGGACGGAGCGCAGAGCGAGCTGCTGCTGATCTCGCCGTACTTCGTGCCGAGCCGCGCCGGCGTGCGTTACCTCACGGCACTCGCTCGCCGTGGGGTGGCGGTTCGGGTGCTCACCAACTCGCTCGCCTCGACGGACGATCCGGCCGCGGAGGCGGGCTACGCGCACGCGCGCCGCGAATTGCTCGCAGGCGGAGTTGAGCTCTACGAGTTGCAGCCGTCGGCAGGCCCCCGCCCGCGGCACATCGACGACGCCATCCGCTCTGCCGGCGTCAGCCTGCACGCCAAGGCGATCGTCGTCGACCGGCGTGTCGTCTTCGTCGGCTCGATGAACCTCGATCCACGCTCGAAGCTCCTCAACACCGAGATGGGCGTGCTGGCCGACTGCCCGCAGCTCGCAGGCGAAGTCGCACACTTTTTCGAGCAGGCGGCCGACGCGCACAACGCCTTTCGCGTGCAGCTCGAGCGGCACGGCGCGCCTGCCGCAACCGGGGGCCATCTCGAGTGGTCCTGGGACGATCACGGCACGCTCCTCAGCTCGCGGGACGAGCCCGAGGTGAGTGTCTCTCGGCGCCTCGAATTCGACCTCGCCCGAATGCTGCCGATCGAGGGACTCCTCTAGATCAGTCGGGTGGGCGCAGCGATGCCCCGAGGTAGCAGCCGAATTCCCTGACGAAGTCGATCGAGACGCGCGCGTGCACGCGTCCCTGGCGATCGAGGAACGTCGCCTCATCGGCGTGCGGCACGACCGCGCCGTGCCACACGTTCGGATGCAGGTAGAGCGCCCGGCGCCCGTCGCACCAGAAGGTCACGAAGGATTCGGGGGTCGCATCGTCGCCCGGCAGAGCCAGCGGCACGACGAAGCTCTGCCCGTTGAGCGGATGGAAGAGCTGGCCGCCGTCGGGGTGGTAGTTGGCGCGCCAGATCAGCGCCCGCTCGCGCCTGGCCGTGCTGGTGCGCGCCGCTTCCTCCGGCCAGGTGCTCCAGCCGAAGAGGTAACTGTCGCCGACCGCGTTGTTGCGCGCGTAGAGCGTCTCGCCCTGCCAGCAGAACTCGAATAACCCCTCGGTCACGCCGCCCTGATTGCCGGTGTCGGCATCGATCGCGCGCCAGCCCTGCGCGGGCCACTGCACGATCTCGATCGGAAAGGTCCTAGGCTCATCGACCAGCAGGCCGAAGCCCGCGAGGCTCTCGGGCGTGGCGACCACCAGCGGGGTGTCGTGCACGCGGCGCGCGCCGGTCGAGGGCGGGTAAGCGATCTGGTCGAGAGAGATGTCCATACCTCACAGGATCCCGGTCAGCCGCGCGCCGCGGCCTCGATCATGCTGCGATAGGACTCGAGCGGCGGCGTCACGAGTCCTGCGACCTTGCCCTGGTCATCCCAGCGCCGCACGCGCACCGCGGCGCGATAGTGCGGTTCGCCCTCGAAGCGCGCGGCTTCCTCCGCCGTCATCGGTCCACCCTGGAGCCTCAAGGTGTGCACCGAGGCGGAGCTCAGCTGCTTGAAGTAGCTCGTATCGGTCGCGCACAGGTAGCGCTTGGCCGGTACGTGCAGGCGCACCGGCTCGCTCACCTGCGCGCCGAAGCGCCCGCTGAGCCAGCGCGCGCCGACCTCCTCGTGGTGTGCGTCCGTGGTCCACTCGACGAGGTCGTCCGGAACCGCCTCGAGCAGGTGGCCGATGTCGTGCAGCAGGGCGGCGACGATGAGGGCTTCGGGGGCGTGCTCGACCTGTGCGAACCACGCGGCCTGCAGACAATGCTCCGTGATCGTGACGCGCTCGCCGAAGTACGCACCCGCGCCGTGCGCGCCGTAGATCGCGAGGACCTCGTCGGCGACGCTCACGCGGACGCTGCCAGCTTGCGCCGCAGTACGCCGACCTCGCTGAACACGCTGTCGCGCGTCAGGTAGCAGCCCTGCAGGTGCCGCGGGTGCCGTGCCGAGGTGAAGGCGGTGCGGCCGTGCAGCACGCGCTGATTGTCGAATACGACCAGCTCGCCGTCGGCGAGCTTGAGTTTGAGCTGGAAGCGCGGCTCGCGCAGCAGCGCGGCGAAGCGCCGGTAGGCGCTGTAGAACTCGGACGCCTGTGCGCCGACCTGCAGCGGCGCGATCGAGCGGTTGTTGTAATGCACGGCGGTCACCTCGCCCGCGCACGAGAGCTGAATCAGCGGCCGTTCCGCGTACAGCTCCGCATCACTCGAGCGGTAATGGAACGGCACGGCCGTGCTCGTGAGCAGGCGGAACGCGCCGGGGTCCGCCGCGCGCAGCCGCTCGGCGAGCGCAAAGCCGTCGGCGAACAGGTTCTCGCCCCCCGCCGGGGAGGTGACGAGCGCGTGCAGTGCCTGAAAACCCGGCACCGGCTCGCGGTAGGGATTGTCGGTGTGCAGCCCCAGCCCCAGGTCCGAGTAGGCGAGATTCTCCGGCTGCGGCACCGAGCGCACGTCGAACACCTGGCCGTAGTTGGTCTCGGCCACGCGCCCGACGAGCGACATCGCTGCGAGGATCGCATTCGCCTCGCAGGGCACGGCCGTGAGGAACGCAAGTCCGTCCTGCGCCAGGCGGGTCAGCCATGCGAGCCGCGCGCGCGGCTCGGCGCGCACCACGGCGAGCTCGGCCCAGGCGAAATCGCGCCGCGCATCGAGGCGCGCACCGTCGAGCCAGCGCCGCGGCTCCCGTTCGGGTCGTTCGCGGCCGCCGCCCGCGGCCTGTGCCGCGAGCCACGCGAGCGCGAAGCGCGCCGGCCGCGGCTCGCCAACCCAGTCGATGTGCACGCCGCCCGCGTCGGCGCGCGCCGTGCGGATGCGCGGGTCGCCCGGCACGTCGACGATGTCGATGAGGCGCTGGCCGCTGTGCGGATCGCGGTCCTCGGGTACGTTGTCGCGCAGCCACAGGCTCGCGAACTCGCTCACGTCGCCGTTGCCCCATTCGATCGTGAGCGTCTCCGGGGTCGACGACACCCGCGTGGCGCGCGCCGCGTCAGCCATGGGCGCCCGCCGTCGCCGCCTTGAGCGCCGTGGCCTTGAGATTCAGGAGGTGCAGGTAGCCGGCGCTCAGCGCCGCGGCGGCGCTCACCACCGCGAGCGCGACGAACACGCCGCGCCAGCCGTAGTTGACCGCGAGCCGCGCGACGCTGTCGCCGGCCAGTACGCCGCCGATGTAGCCGATGCCGTCGATGATCCCGGAGGAGGCGGCGCTCGCCTGCTTGCCGCCGAAGTCGAGCGCGAACGCGCCGCCGAGGTATGAGTAGGGCCCGAGGAGCCCGAAGGCGACGACGGCGATGAGCGTCACGGCGAGCAGCGCGCCGCCGGGACCGGACGGCACCGAGGTGAGCGCCAGCAGCGCGAGCGCCGAGGCCGCGAGCCCGAGCGTCATGAGGAGCGAGCGGCCGTTGAGGCCGAGGCGATCGCTCAGCCAGCCGGCGAGCAGCACCGACACCGCACCCACGGCCGGGAAGATCGCGCTCATGCCGGCCGAGTCGCTCACGCTGTAGCCGACGTAGTCCCGCAGGTACTGCGGCGTCCAGCTGTTGAAGGTCTCGCGGATGATCGTGCAGCCGAAGGACAGCAGGCACACGAGCAGGAACGCGCGGCTCTTGAGCAGCGGCCCGAGGAGCGCTGCGACGCTCGCGGGGCGCGACTCGCCGGCGCTGAAGAGGTTGAGCGGATTCGGCTCCGCTTCCGGGTGCCCCTCATCGAGGCGCGACTCGCGCAGCCAGAGGAAGTTGGCGAGCAGCGCCGCGGCCGCCACGACGGCCGCGAACACGAACAACACGCGCCAGCCGTAGCCATGCGCGAGCAGCACCGACATCTGCTGGCGCGCGGCGGCATCGCCGACCAGGTAGCTGATGCTGAGGAGCCCCGCGATCGAGCCATAGGAGGAGTAGTTGAACCACTTCGAGGACACCTTGATCAGTCCCGCCCAGCCGACCGACTGCGTGAGCCGGTTGCCGATCCAGGCGAGCGTGAAGAGCGGCAGCCCGCCGCCCAACGCAAACAGCAGCGTGAAGGCCGCGGCGCCGCCGACCCCGATCAGGAAGTTGCGCCGTCCGCCCCAGTAGTCACCGAGGCCGGTCAGGAACAGCTTGCCGATCGCATAGGCGGCCACGCCGAGTGAGGTGATGCCGCCGATGCGCACCAGCGCTTCGCCGTGACTGAAGCCCCGCCGGGCCAGCTCATCGGCGATCAGCGGCGTCGCGACCGAGAGATCCGCCCGGCAGTAATAGCAGGCCGCGTAGCCGCAAAAGAGCAGCACCACGGTCCGTACCTGGGACGAGCGCAGCGACATGGGCCGGTCAGGAACGCGGGGCCGCGTACGCCTGGAGCGCGGTGGCGTCAGTCTTGGTGCCGACTTTCAAGAGGGTCCTCGCGGTGCATCGCGCAGGACCCGATACTAGCGGAGGCGGCGGTTCGAATCACGCGGTGGGCCGAACGCACCCGGTGCGCACCGCCCGCCGCCTCGGCAGGTTCCTCAAATCAGCGGTAGTAGCCGTGCATCACCACGACCGGCGCCGGGACGTAGGCGCGGACGTACGCGTGCGGGCGTCCGACCGGGACCACGACGCAGCCCGCGAGGACCGCGGCGGCGCCGAGGGCAATCAGCAGTTTGACGACGTTACGCATGATCCGATCCTCCGTTTCACGTGAATGTAATAACGCGCCCGGAGAGCCTGCGCTGACAGCGCCATCTCGCGGCGGGACCGTTCAGCCGCCGTTAAGACTGCATCGAGCCCTCCGGGCAGTGGGCGTATCATCGGGCGCGTCGTGACACCGATCCGTCAGCAGCTGCGCAACAACGCCGTGGCGCTGATCAGCCTCGCCGTGGCGATCAGCAGCCTCGGCTACAACACCTGGCGCAACGAGCGCACCGAGCACAACCGCAACGTGCGCACCGCCGCGTTCGAGGTGCTGATGCGCGCCGGCGATCTCGAGCGGGTGACGTTCCTCGCGCAGTACGATCGCGATCGCAGCGGCGGCAGTCCGCGCACCGGCTGGACCGACGTGCTGGCGATCCGCGATCTCTCCGTCCTGGTGCCGGGGGTGGTGCCGGACCGGTCCGCGGAGCTCCTCAAGGTCTGGGGCGAGAACTGGGAGGGCCTGGGCAAGGACGATGAGACCGCGGTCAGCCGCATCGACGATGCGATCGGCAGGGTACGGGAGGCGGCGCTGGCGGTGCTGCGCACGCTGCGCTGACGTAACATCAGGCACCATGATCACGCTCTACCACCGGCCCAACACCCGCTCGACCCGCTTCATCTTCCTGCTGGAGGAGCTCGAAGCGCCCTACACGATCCATACCGTTACGACCCGAACCCGCGAGGGCGGGGCGCCCGATCCCGCCAACCCGCACCCGCACGGCAAGGTGCCGGCGATCTCCGACGACGGCGTCATCGTGTTCGAGTCCGCGGCGATCGCGCTCTACCTCACCGACAGGTTCCCGCAGCAGCGGATCGGCTATGCGATCGGCGAGCCTGAGCGCGGCGCGTACCTGAGCTGGCTTGCCTACTACGCCGGCGTGCTCGAGCCCGCGTTCATGTCGAAGTTCATGAAGTGGGAAGTGCCGCGCGGGACCGCCGGCTGGGTGGCGGTGGAGGAGGTGATGCCGGTGGTGATCGCGCGCCTCTCGCAGACACCGTACCTCGCGGGCGAGCGCTTCTCCGCGGCCGACGTGCTGTACGCGACCTCGTTCGCACTGTTCGCGAAGAGTCCCGTGCTGCCGCCGTCGCCGGTGATCGAGGACTACGTCAAGCGCGTCGTGACGCGGCCGGCGTTCGCGCGCGCGATGGCGAAGCAGAACGGCTGAGCGAGCCAAGAAGCGGGCGGCGCCGCAGGGTGCATCGGCGCCGCCCGGCGCCAGGTCCGAAAATGGCTACTCCGTGAGCGCCCGGGGCGTATCGTCACCCCATGGAGACGATCGCCGGCCTCGACCCGGAAGCGCTCAACCGCGCGCGCTTGAGCCGCGACGCCCGCTTCGACGGCCGCTTCTTCATCGCCGTCACCTCGACCGGCATCTACTGCCGGCCGATCTGTCCCTCGCGCGTCGCGCAGCGCCGCCACGTGCGCTTCTTCGGCAGCGCCGCGGCCGCGGAGGCCGCCGGCTTCAGGCCCTGCCTGCGCTGCCGCCCGGAGGCCGCGCCCGGTACGCCCGCCTGGCTCGGCACGGCGGCGGTCGTGCGTCGCGCGCTGCGGCTGATCGATGCCGGCGCGCTCGATGAGGGCTCGGTGGAGGCGCTCGCCGCGCGCCTCGGCGTCGGCCCGCGGCATCTGCTGCGCCTGTTCGCCCGCCACGTCGGCGCCTCGCCGATCGCCGTGGCGCAGACCCGGCGCCTGCATTTCGCCGTGTGCCTGCTCACCGCAACCGAGCTGCCGATCACGCAGATCGCGCTCGCCGCGGGGTTTCGGAGCTGCCGGCGCTTCAACGACGCGTTTCGCAGCGCCTACCGTCATCCGCCGCGGGAGCTGCGCCGCGCGCGCCGTGCCGGGGTGGGCGATGGCGCGGCCGAGGCGGTGGTGCTGCGTCTCGCCTACCGCCCGCCGTACGACTGGGCGCACCTCGCGGCGTTTCTCGCGCGCCGCACGCTCGCCGGGGTCGAGCGGGTCGATGCCAGCGGTTACGCACGCACGTTCGCCTGTGCGGGTGAGGTCGCGTTCGTCGCGGTGCGTCCGCTCGCGGGTGAGGACGCGCTCGAGCTGCGTGTCACGGGGGCGCCGTCGACCGCGCTCCTGCCGCTCGCCTCGACCGCGCGGCGGGTGTTCGACCTCGCCGGCGATCCGCTGCGCATCGCGGCGGAGCTCGCGGCGGATCCCCTGATCGGGCCGCTGGTGGCGTTGCGTCCGGGACTGCGCGTGCCGGGCGCGTGGGACGGGTTCGAGTGCGCGGTGCGTGCGGTGCTCGGCCAGCAGGTGAGCGTCGCGGCCGGGCGCACGCTTCTCGGGCGCGTCGTGGCGCGCGCCGGTGAGCCGCTGCGCGCCCCGCAGGGCGTCCTCACGCACCTCTTTCCGACGCCGGCACGCCTCGCGCGGGCGCGGCTCGACGGACTCGGGATCACCGCCACCCGCGCGGCGGCCCTCAAACTCCTGGCACGGGCGGTGCTCGAAGGCCGGGTCGACTTCGGGGCGGCGCCTTCGCAGGTTTCCGCCGCACTCACGGCGCTCCCCGGGATTGGACCGTGGACCGCGCAGTACGTGGCGCTGCGCGCACTCGGCGAGCCCGACGCTCTGCCGTACGGGGACTGGGTGCTGCGACGGATGGCGGCGCCGTCAGGCACCGCCATGTTGAGCCCGCGGCAGCTCGAGGAGCGCGCCCGCCGCTGGCGGCCCTGGCGGTCCTACGCGACCGTGCACCTGTGGCGGGCGGCGGGCGATCTGCCGGCGCTCGCCGGGCGGCGCACGGCGCCGCGGCGCGCTGCGGCCGCGCAGCCAGGCGCGTAACATAGCTGCATGCCTGAAGTGTCGTGGTGGGAAATCGATAGCCCCGTCGGCCGGCTGTTGCTCGCCGGCGATGCGCGCTCCCTCACACGGGTCCATTTCCAGAGCGGCCCGCATCCGCTGACACCGCCGCCCGAGTGGCGGCGCAGCGCCGCGCCCTTCGCGCACGCGCGGCGCGAGCTCGAGGAGTACTTCGCGGGCGGGCGCCGCACCTTCAGCGTGCCGCTCGCGCCGCACGGCACCGCCTACCAGCGCTCGGTGTGGCAGGCACTGCTCGCGATTCCCTACGGGGAGACGCTCTCCTACGGCGAGCTCGCGCGCCGCCTCGGCAGCGCGCCGCGGGCGGTCGGGCTCGCGAACGGCGCGAACCCGCTGCCGATCATCGTCCCCTGCCACCGCGTCATCGGCGCGGACGGCTCGCTGACCGGCTTCGGCGGCGGCCTGCCGGTGAAGCGTGCGCTGCTCGAGCTCGAGGGTGCGGCCTGCGTCGCGGATCTTTTCAGCCGGGCGGGCATGCCAACCTGCGCGGCATGAGCGACCCGGCCGCGTCCCCGCCGCGCGTGCCCTGGACCGGGGTGGTGCTGAGCGGTCTCGCCGGGGGTACGCTCGATCTCACGTTCGCATTCCTCTTCTACGGCTATCAGGGCGCCGGCCCGCAGGTGATCCTGCGCGGCATCGCGAGCGGGTTGCTCGGCCCCCAGGCGTTCAGCGCCGGGACCTGGGTGGTGCCGCTCGGCGCCGCGCTGCACTTCTTCATCGCGCTGTGCGCGGCGTTCGTGTTTTATCTGGCGAGCCGCTCCTTCCCGATGCTGGTACGACGGCCGGTGCTGTGCGGCGCCGGCTTCGGGGTTGCGATGTATGTGGTCATGCACTCGGTGGTGCTGCCGCTGTCGCGGGTGCACCACCGGGTCATGCCCGCAGCGGACGTGATCGGCGAGCTGTGCTCGCATATCTTTCTCTTCGGCATCGTGATCGCGCTCGGTGTGGCGCGCGCGAGCGGTGCCGCTGCACGGCGCCCGTGAAGAGGTGCTTTTGGGGGGACTCATGGCAAACTGTTCCTGGCTCGCCGCCTTGCTGCTCGCAGTCTGGGCGCCGGTGGCGCTCGGCGCTCCCGCAGCGCCCGAGCGCGCTTACCTCGACCATCCGGCGGCACCGAACGCCCCGGCGCTGCCTTTCAGCGATGCGGTGCGCAGCGGCAACACGCTCTATGTCGCCGGTCACCTCGGCCTCGATCCGCACACCGGCAACGCGGCCGCCGACCCGGCCACCGAGGCGCGCCTGGTGATGGACGCGGTGAAACAGACGCTCGCGCGCGCGGGTTTCACCATGGACGATCTGGTGTCCGTTACGGTGTACTGCACCGACCTCGCCCTCTACGACACCTTCAATACGGTGTACGCCGGGTACTTCCACGGCCAGCCGCCGGCGCGGGCGTTCATCGGGGTGGCGAAGCTCGTGCGCGGCGCCCGCTTCGAGGTGCAGGGCACGGCCGTGAGGAGCGCGCCGCCATGAACCGCCGCGACTTCTCCGGCAGTCTCGCCGCCGCCGCCGCGGCGGCGGCGCTCGCGCCGCTGGCGCGCGCCGCGCCTGCGCCCGCGCACGCGGAGCCGCCCCCGCGCGCCGAGCCGCCGCCCGCCACGGCCGTGTCGACTCATGCGCGCGCGCTGTATCGCTCGGCGCTGATTCTCGACTGCAACTCCGGACCGCCGTTCGAGGGTCACCTGCCCCTGCCGCAGGCGGACCTCGATGCGGTACGCGGCAGCGGCATCGACGTGATCAAGTTCTCCCTCGGCGGGATCAACGACGACTTCGTCAAAACCCTCGGCGACATCGCCGCGGTGCAGAAGCTGATCGAGGTGCATCCGGCCTACTTCACCCAGGTGCGCCTCGCCGCCGACTGCGCCCGCGCCAAGAGCGAGGGGAAGCTCGGCATCATCTTCTCGTTCGAGAGCGCCGACATGCTCCAGGGCAAGCTCGAGTCGCTCGAGCTGTTCCGAAACTTAGGCGTGCGCGTCATGCAGATGTCCTACAACCGCAAGTCGCCGTTCGCCGCCGGCGTCATGGAGCCCGACGGCGGCGGGCTGACGCCGCTCGGCCGCCAGGCGGTGCGCGAGATGAACCGCCTGGGGATCGCCGTCGACGTGAGTCACGCCAACGAGGCGACCACCACCGACGTGCTCGCACTCTCGAGCAAGCCGCCGGTCATGACGCACGCCGGCTGCGCGGCGATTCATCCGCATCCGCGCAACAAGAGCGACGCGCAGCTGCGCGCGCTCGCCGACCGCGGCGGCGTGGTGGGGATCTTCGATCTGCCGTATCTCGCCGCTTCGCCCCACCAGCCGACGGTCGAGGACTACATGGCGCACCTCGAGCATGCGCTGCGGGTCGCCGGCGAGGATCACGTCGGCGTCGGCAGCGACGTCGGCATCCTGCCGCTCGATACCAGCGAGAAGGGCATGGCGGAGATCGCCAAAAACATCGAAGAGCGGCGCGCCGCCGGCCTCTCCGCGCCGGAGGAGGACCGGCCGCCGTACGTCGTGGGCCTCAATACCCCGCGGCGCATCGAGGTCATCGCCGACCAGCTGCTGCGCCGCGGTTATCCACCCGCGGTGGTGGAGAAGGTCGCCGGCGCCAACTTCGCGCGGGTGTTTGCCGACATCTGGACCGACTGAGGAACGCGCCCGGCGGGACGTGTCAGCCCCGCCGGGTAGCCGCAGCTTCAGTGGTGCAGCAGGTTCAGCGTGTTGGTGGCGTCGTCCACGTAGTACACGCCGTGCGCATCGAATATCAGGCCGAAGAGCGCGCCCGCACCGGGCGGTGAACCGCTCGCGTCGAGCTCGGCATGGGCGACCTGGCGGCCCCGCGGATCGATCTCGGTGATGTTGCCGTCGCCGCCGTTAACCGTCAGCACTTCCCCGCCCGGCGTCACGGTGAGACCGAGCGGCGCATTGAGCGTGCCGCCCTCGGAGAGCGTGCGGCCGGTGCCGGCGGAGCTGGTGCGCTCGAGCGCATCGTCGATGAAGGCGACGCGGTTGTTGAGCGTGTCGGCGACGTAGAGGCGCGACCAGTTGCCTGCGAGTCCGACGCCCGTGGGACCGATGACGAGCGCGTTCGGGTCGGTGCGCTCGGCGAGACCTGAGCCGATCACGGTGATCGATTCCAGCCAGGGCTTTGCGTGCGAGGGCACCACGAGGTCGAGCCGCGTGACGGTGCCCTCGTTCACCACCGCGCCGTTGGCGGCCACGGTACCGTTCAGCACGTTGGTGACGAAGAGCTTGGCACGGCCCTCGTCTTCCCATGCGGTCATGTCCCAGGGGCCGTTGATGAGCGAGCCGTAGAGCGTCTCGACCGGGTTCCCCCAGGCGTCGAGCACGATGAGGCAGCCGGCCTGGGCGGTGGCGGAGGTCCCGTCCGCGGTCGGCAGGCTTCCGACGATCACCCAGCCGGAGTCGAGCACCACGAGCGCGGTCGTGAGTCCGACGCCGCCCGGGCAGGGGCCGGGAAGGCTCGCGGCGTTGAGGGCCGCGAACAGCGTCACCGTGCCGTTCGGCGCCACCGCGACGATGGTGGTGCCGGTGCCCTGCTGGTTCTGCGAGTTGTTGAAGTTGCTGATCAGGATCTGCCCGGCGATGAGATTGCCCTTACTGCGGCGCACCTGCGCCATGCCGTAAGGGTTCACGTCGCCGTTCCCGGGAACGGTCGAGGCCACGGTTTTGATCACCTTGAGCGGTGGCAGGACCGCTTGATCCCAGGCGAGGGCAGGGCCGGCGGCTAGCAGCGCCGGCATCGTGAAGAGCGCGCACGCGAGGCGCGTCGCAAGCGCAGAGACCTTCATCGTCGTTCCCCTTTCCGCTGTCCGTGCGGGTGACACCCGCGTTGATGAGGCGGTGTAGGTGGCGGGGAACGCGCGGGCCGGTTCTACAGGGAACTCACCAGAATGAGGCTCCAGACCGCCATGCCGAGTGCACCGAGCGCCAGGAGCGCCGCGTAGGGGAGCCGCAACGGGCGCAGGATTCCGCCGAGCGCCGCGCCGAGCGCCCGGCCGAGCGGGTACTTAGGCAAGTGCGCGCCGACCGCCGCCACGAAGCGCGCGTCCTGCAGCGGGCGGCGGCTCTCGGCGAAGCGGCGCACCAGAAGCGCATCGGGCTCATCCGACATGGGCGTGCTCCTTCGCATCGGGTTGGTAGGCATCGAGCAATACGCGCAGCCGCTCGGCGCCGCGCCGGAGGTGGGACTTCACCGTACCGAGGGGCAACGCCGTCGCGGCGCTGATCTCGCCGTGACTCAGACCCTCGTGATAGGCCAGCACGATACACAGCCGCTCGTCGCGCCCGAGCCTCGCGAGCGCGCGATCGAGGTCGAGCTCCTCGGCGGCGCGCGGAATGAACGTGGCGGCGGGCAGATCCTCGAGATCGAGGCTCACAACGGCCGGGCCCGCCGAGCGCGCCTGCGCGAGCCAGGTGTTGATCGCCAGGCGCCGCAGCCAGCCGCCGAACGCGGCAGGGGATTTGAGCTGCGCCAGCGAGCGCCACGCCTTGAGAAACACCTGCTGCGCGAGGTCGTCGGCCAGCGCGCCGTCGCGGCACAGGCGCCGCAGCAGGTTGCGCAGCCAGCTCTGGCGGCGCCAGACGAGCTCGCAGAACGCTTCGCGGTCGCCCCCCGCGGCGAGGGCAACCACGACCGCTTCCGCGGCCTCGCCGAATCGGGCGCTGCTCCTCACGCGCGCGGGCCGCTCAGGTCTTCTTGCCGTTCCCCGCCCGCGCGCGGTGCGACTCGACCGCTCGCCCGGCCAGCAGGAGTCCCACGGCGACGCACACGAGCACCACGCCCCCACCCAGCACGGGGTAGAGCGCGATCGGCGCGACCTGCGCGAGGATGAACGACAGGATGATCACACCGACGCCCGCGGCGAACGTAATGATCCCCCCGATGCGCAGGTGCAGCGGGTCGATGCCCGCATCGCGCTCCGGGGTCATGAGGCGCTCGACCAGCGCCGGGTCGAGCTGCTGGCCGCGCTCGATGGCGAGGCGCAACGGCGCGAGCGCGGCTTCGCGCTTCTTATAGTCGCCGACGATGCCCGCGACGGCGGCGACGGCCACGAAAGCCCAGAACGCGATAGCGACGGCGAAAGGTCCCATGGGTGCTCCTTGAGGTAGTGTGCTACCCGTAGAGATGCTCCGCGGAGCGGATTTGGATGCAGGCCCCGTGCGGTATTTTGCCGCCCCGCGAGGCCGTCAGGCCGGGCGACCGAGCGCCTCGAGGAGCGTACGGGCGAAGAGCGGGCCCTTGCCCGCCTCTTCGTGCTTGAAATAGACGAACACGTCGGTGCAGTGCCCGGCGCTCGCGCGGATGACGCCGGCCCAGCGCGTGAGGTCCTCGGGCGTGTAGCCCTCATCGCGCAGCCGAAAGTACCCGTACCCGGCGGTGATCTCGACCGGGGTGGTGAACTTCTCGCTGTCCGCCACGCAGAGTGCGACGTTCGCCGCCCGCAGCCGGTCGAACACTTCCGCGTCCATCCACGAGGCATGGCGGAATTCGAACGCCGACGGGATCTCGGGTTTCAGGAGCCGCAGGAACTCGTCCAGCACGGTCAGGTCCTTGCGGAAGTAGGGCGGCAGCTGGAACAGCAGCGCCCCGAGCTTGGGTCCCAACGTCGCCGCGGTCTTGAGGAAATACTCCACGAGCTCGGCGCAGTCGCGCAGCTTCGCGATATGGGTGATGCGCTTGGGTGCCTTGAGCGTGAGGCGAAAGCCGGGCGGGGTCTCGCCGTCCCAGCCGGCGAGGATCTTCGCGTTCGGGATGCGGTAGAAGGTGTAGTTGATCTCGACGGTCGTGAAGCGCTCGGCGTAGTAGGACAGCATCTTCGCGGCCGGGAATTTCTCCGGATAGAAGCTGCCCTTCCATTCCGGATAGTTGTAGCCGGAAGTGCCGACCCAGACCCGCATGGACGAGAGGCGAGCGCGCCTTGCGTCAGTGGCGCGCGCTTACCAGGCGCCGGTACTCACCGAGATGCCGGATCGCGTGCTGCGGCTTGCCGAGGGACTCGTAGAGCCGCGCGAGGTTGTAGTGGCCGTCGGCGAGATCGGGGTCCGCGGCGAGCGCACTCTGGTAAGCGGCGAGCGCGGCGCTCGTCTTGCCGATGTCCTCGAGCAGCACCGCCTGGTTGAAGAGCAGCAGCGGATCGAGTCCCACGTGGCTCAAGCCCCGCCGGTAGACCGTCTCGGCCTCGGCGGTTTTTCCTAAGAGGTGCAGCAGCCTGCCCAGGTTGATCCAGGCGGCGGCGTCATTCGGTCGCTCTTCGGCGGCCTTGCAGTAGGCGGCTACCGCGCCGCCCGGATCGATGGGCTCGAGCGTCAGCGCCTCGCTGAACCAGTCGCGTGCCGGGGCGTGCGCGGCGGCCGGGGCGTCCGGGGCCGCCGCCGCGGGGTGCTCGACGAGGCGCAGGGCGCCGTTCTCGAGCGTCACGTCCAGACCCAACACGTACTGGCCGCTGTCCGCCTGCCAGCGCGACTCGCCGTCGCGCACCACGACGCGATCGCCGACGGCGCTGATCGCCAGTCCCGACAGCGGTACCGAGGAGGGGAGCTCGCGCCGCAGCCGCTCGAGCGAGCGGCGGATGCGCCGCGGCGGCACGCATGCATCGATGAGCGCGCGCGCGGTGCGCAGCACGATCAGGTCCTGGAAAGAGAAGCGGAATGCGCGGCGCGGGCCGCGCGAGGGCTTGACGAACCCGGCCCGCACCAGGCCGCGAGTGACTCCCGGGGACAGTCGCAGGACCCGCTCGACGTCCCGCACACTGTATGAACGCATCAAGTTCTCGCGACGGGTAAAACCGGGGCGAAGATTAGCGCTTACCCGCCTTGCGCACTACTTTGGCGGGCTCCTCGACGCGCTTGGGCGCCTTGCGGGGGCCGAGACGCTGCTCGACCTCGCTGCGCGATTTCCCGGACTTCGCGAGGCTCGCGCGCAGTGCCTCCATGAGATCGATGACCTTGCCGTCACCGACCGGAGCGGGCTCCGCCATGGTGATCTCCTGGCCTTCATCGACCTTCTTCTTGATCGCCGCCTCGATGCGCCCGCGCACCTCATCCTTGTACGCATCGGCATCGAATTTCTCGGCCGTCTGCGCGTCGATCAGCTGTTGCGCGAGCTTCAGTTCCGCCGGCTTCACCTCGGTCTTCGCAATCTCCACTTCGCTCGCGCGGCGCACGTCGGCCGCGTAATGCAGCTGCTGCATGGCGAGTACGTCGCCGATCGGCCGCAGGATCACGAGGTAGCCCTTGCCGCGCGCCGCCCAGCGCCCGACGCCGCAGCGCCCGGCCTGCTTCAGCGCCTCGGTAAGGAGCGCGTAGGGTTTACCGGCGCCCTTGTCCGGGGCGAGGTAGTAAGTCTTGTCGTAGTACACCGGATCGATCGACTCGATCGGCACGAACTCGGAGATCTCGACCGCGTGGCTGCCGACCTCTTCGAGCGCCTTGATCTCATCGGGGGTGAACTGCACGTACTGGTCCTTGGCGAACTCGTAGCCCTTCACCATCGCGTCGCGCTCGACCACCTCGCCGTCCTTCTGGCAGATGTACTGCTGGCGCAGGCGTGAGCCGTCCGCTTTGTGCAGCAGGTTGAAGGAGATGGCGTTCGAGGACTGGTTCGCGGTGAAGAGCTTCACCGGGATCGCGACCAGTCCGAAAGACACCGTGAGAGACCCGATCGAGCGCGCAGCGGCCATGGAGTTAACCTCTACTTCTCACCCTTGACGCCGAAAGCCTTCGTAAGGCTCTGTTTTAACTCGAGTACATCATGCCACCGGTCGCCCCTCTTTTCCAAGCGGGCCGGCACATTATTGAGATTGAAGTCCTGGGGCTCGGCCGCCTCGAGCTCCTCCCAGGTGAGGGGCATCGAGACCGGGGCACCGAGCACCCCCCGGGGGGAATAGGCGACGTTCAGCGTCTTGCCCCGCACGTTCATGTTGTGGTCGATGAAGATCTTGCCGGTACGCTTTTCGATCGCCCAGTCCATGGTGATGTCCTTCGGGTGCGCGCGCATGACGTGGCGCCCCACGGTCTCGCAGATGTGGCGCGCCTCATCGAAGGTCACGGTGCGCTCGATCGGTACGAACATGTGCAGGCCCGTCTTGCCCGAGGTCTTGATGACGGCCTCGAGCTTCATCTCCTTCAGCACCGCCCGTATCCAGAAGGCCACCCGCTTACCGACCGCGAAGCCCTTCTTGTTGAGCTCGGGCTCGGCGCCCTTCGCTTCCTTGCCCGAGTAGATATAGGGATCGAGGTCGAACACCAGGTAGTCGGGGTAGTTGAGTACCGAGGCCTCGAGCGCCTCGAGCGAGCTCGCATAGTCGGTGCTGCCGTTCGGCGTGTCGGGGCCCACCCGCGCGCGCGAGTGCCACACGTGGAACTCGAGCGTGCCCACCTGCCCGAGCCACAGCAGCGTGGCTAAGTTGTTGGCGAGCAGATAGGCCTGCTGCTCGTCCTTGGTCTCGGAGAATACCGTGACCGTCTCGACGAACTCGGGCAACGCCTGCGCCCAGTGCCTCTGAAAGAAGCGCTCCCCGTGGATCCCTTCGGGCATGCGGATCATGGTGAGCGGACGGTCCTCGAGATGCGGCAGCATGAAGCGCGCGACGCGCGCGAGATAGCGCAGCAGATCACGCTTGGTCACCGCGGGGCTCTTGCCCGCTGCCGGCCAGTAGACCCGGTCGAGGTGGGTGAGCCGGATGCGCGCGCCGCCGACCGTAAGATCGACCCGCTCCCCTTTGGCCTCGAGCTGCGCGAGGATCGCCGCCACCTCGTCCTTCGCCTTAGGTTCAGCGCTCACCTCAGCCTCCTGCGCCGGAGCCGCGCTCACGCGTGCGCCCTCGCGCCTGACCACCTTGTGCGGGGCGATGTCGTCGCGGAGCCGGAGGAATACCGGCGCCCGCAGCGCCCCGGTCGGCGTCCACTCACTATAAGTGACCTCCGCCACGAGCTGAGGTTGCAGCCAGGTCGTGGGCCGATGGAGCTCCACTTCTCCTTCGAATGGCGAGTCCTTGCGCGCGAGCTTCTTGAGAAGCGGCGTGAGGCGCGCGATCGCCGCATCGTCGAGCCCCGAGCCCACGTGTCCCGCGTAGCGCAGTTTCCTGCCCTCGTAGTAGCCGAGCAGCAGCGCCCCCAGTGAATCGCGCGCGCCCTTGCCGCGCGTGTAGCCGCCGACGACGAATTCGCCCGATTGCGCCGCCTTGATCTTGAGCCACGCGCCCGAGCGCTTGCCGCTCTGGTAGGGGGCGTCGATGCGCTTGGCGACGATGCCCTCGAAGCCGTGGGCGAGCGCGACGCGATACAGCTCGTCGGCATCGGCTGAGTGGTGCACCAGCTGCACGTGGGGGGAGGGCAGCAGGCACTGGGTGAGATAACGGTGCCGCGCGAGATAGGGCGCACCCCGCAGGTTCAAGCCGGCGAAGTGCAGCAGATCGAAGCACACCAGCACCACCGGGGTGACGCGCTGCGCGGCGCCGATCTCGGCCGCGGTCTTCAGTTGGGCCCGGTTCTGCAGCGCGTTGAACGACGGATGCCCCTCGGTATCGAGCGCGACAATCTCGCCGTCGAGCACCATCTGCTCGATCGCCTGGGTTCCGAGCTCGCTCGTGAGCTCGGGGAAGAGTGCGGTGAGATCGAGTCCGCGGCGCGAGCGTAACTGCACCTTCTCGCCCTCGATGTAGGCGATCACCCGGTAGCCGTCGAGCTTCGGCTCGTAGCGCCACTTCGGATCCGACGCACCGCGCTCGCCGCTCTCAGCGAGCATGGGCTTTAAGTCCCGCGGCATCGCCTCGGAGGGGCCGGTGGGGGCGAGCAATGCGGCATCGAGCCGCTGCGGCGCGCGGTCCGGCTCCATGTCATCGAGGCTCAGTCCCGAGAGCACGGACTTCGGCTGCGCCAGCACGTCGTTGACCTGCGCGAAGCGATCGCGGTGCTTGATGAGGAGCCACTGGTTGCCGGTGCGGGTCTTCACCAGCGTGAAGGAGCCCTTCACCTTCTCGCCGCGCAGGAAGAAGCTCAGCTTTCCCGCCTTGAGCTCCGCGCGCAGGCGCCTCTCGGCCTCGGCGCGGTCGGTGAATGAGTATTTCCCTCCCTCATCCGGCGAGTACGGGCCGCAGTCCCAGACGATGACGTTGCCCGCGCCGTACTGCTTCTCGGGGATCACGCCCTCGAAGGAGGCGTAGTCGAAGGGGTGGTCCTCGACCTCGACCGCCATGCGCTTGTCGTTGGGATCGAGCGAGGGGCCTTTCGGCACCGCCCAGGATTTCAGCACCCCGTCGAGCTCGAGCCGGAAATCGTAGTGCAGCTGCCGTGCGGCGTGCTTCTGGATGACGAAGAGCAGCGGGCCGTGACGCCCGCCCGGGAGCGTCGCGGGCGGCTCGGGCGTGCGCGTGAAGGAGCGCTTGGCGGCGTAGCGTTCGAGGGCGCGCTTGGGCACGGCGCGCCCATGTTACCTAAAGTGTGTCGCTCCAGGCGGCGAGCCGCTGCAACACCTCGGCCAGCACCTGCGCGTCGGTTCGGCCGCTCTTGGCCGGGACGTGGAAGGAGTGGTCGGCGTCCTCGATGAGGCTCAGGGTGGCCCGCTCGCCGAGGCGCGCCACCAGCGGTTCGAGCAGCGTGCGCTCGGCGAGTGCATCGCGCGTGCCGGTGAGGAACAGCATCGGGATCGAGACGCGCGCGAGATGCTCGGCGCGCGTGTCGGAGGGCGCGCCCGCCGGGTGCAGCGGGAAGGCGAGGAAGGCGAGGCCGCGCACGCCCGGGAGCGGTGCGAGCGCCTGCGCCTGGGAGGTCATGCGTCCGCCGAAGGAGCGCCCGCCGGCGAGGAGCGGCAGTCCCGGCACGAGGCGTGCGGCCTCCGCCACGGCCGCGCGCACGGTGGCATGACACAGGGGCGGCGCATCCGGGCGGCGCTTGCCCTGCTCCATGTAGGGGAACTGGTAGCGCAGCGTCGCGATGCCGAGCGCCGCAAGCCCGGTGGCGACGGCGGCCATGGACTTGTGCTGCATGCCGGCGCCCGCGCCGTGCGCCAGCACGTAACAGGCGCGCGCCGCGGCGGGCCGCTCGAGCAGTCCCGAGACGCGGATGTCGTCTGCCACGTCGAGGGTCAGCGCGCTAGAATCTGCCGATGTCGCTTGGCCGGGCATGGCTCACAAAATACGCGTGGCTCGCCGCGGCCTGCAATCTCGCTTTGCTGTGCGGCTCGATCGCGGCGCACGCCGAGGAGCCGAAGCCGAGCACGGCGCAGCCGAACGTCCACGTGCTGCCGACTCCGTTCGTCATTCCGGGGCTCGATCGCCCCCGCACCGTGCGCCTCTATCTGCCCCCGGGTTACGAGCACAGCCGGCGGCGTTATCCCGTGCTGTACATGCACGACGGGCAGAATCTGTTCGACGCTGCGACCTCTTATGCGGGCGAATGGGGCGTCGACGAGACGCTCAACGCACTGGCGAAGTCACGCGGCCTGCAGGTGATCGTCGTCGGGATCGACCACGGGGGCCTCGCCCGCATGCGCGAGCTCAACCCCTGGGACAACGCGGAGTTCGGCCCGGGCGAGGGTGAGCAGTATCTGGAGTTCCTCGTGAATGTGGTGAAGCCCTGGGTCGATGAGCACTACCGGACACTTCGCGGCCGGCGCCACACGGCGATCATGGGCAGCTCGATGGGCGCTCTCATCTCGAGCTTTGCGATCAGCCGTTACCCGCAAGTCTTCGGGGCGGCGGGACTCTTCTCGCCCGCCTATTGGATCGGGCCGCAGGTCTACGACTTCACCGCGGCGCACCCGCCGCCGCCGGACACGCGCGTCTACCTGTACGCGGGCGGGAGCGAGGACGAGTGGATGGTGCCCAACGCGAAGCGCATGGCCGCGGTGCTCGAGCGCGCGGGCCTGCCGGCACGCAACCTCGTGGTCAGCGTCGATCCTGTCGGGCGCCACAGCGAGGCGGCCTGGCGCGCCGAGTTTCCGCGCGCGGTCGCGTGGCTATTGCGCCCCGGCCCCTGAGGTCAAGCGGCGCCGCCGCCTTTTCAATTCACGGCCGCCACCCAGGCTGCGAACGGCTCGAGCGTCAGGGTGCGATCCGCCGCGCCTGCGGCCACCGGCGCGGGGCTTGCGAGCAGCGTCTTCACGCGCGTTGCGGGCACGCCGGCCGCCGCGAGTCCCGGCCGGAACGTCTGCGGCTGCGCCGAGAGGTTGAGCGCGACCAGGATCGTGCCGCCGTCCGGCGCCACGCGCGCATAGCTCAGCACGTGGCTGTTGGTGCGGTCGAGCATGACCGTGCGCCCTGCGCGCAGCGCCGCGCTCGTGCGGCGCAGCTTGATCAGGGCGCGGTACCAGTTGAGGAGTGACTGCGGGTCGGCCGTCTCGCTTGCGACGTTGACGGTCTGATAGTTTCCCGTGACCGGGAGCCACGTGTGCGGGCTGGTGCTGAAGCCGGCCTGCGCGTTCGCGGCGTCCCATTGCATCGGCGTGCGCTCGCCGTCGCGGCCCTTCTCCTTCGGCCAGCCGGTGATGCCGATCGGGTCGCGCACATCCTCGACCCGCGTCGGGGTGGCGGTGGTCTGGCCGATCTCCTCGCCCTGGTACATGAGCGCCGCCGAGCGCTGTGTCAGCAGGAGTGCGGCGACGATGCGCGCGATCGCGGCGTTGTGCACGCCGTCGCCCAGGCGGTCCCAGCTGCGGGTGTTGTCGTGGTTGTCGAACACCAGCAGCGGCCGCGAGCCGTGGAGCTCGGTCTGCGCCTCCTCGAGCAGGCGACGCAATTTGTCGGCGTCGAGGTGGTTCCCCAACCCCACCAGCGTGTCCATGGCGAGCTGCAGCTCGTCGTGTTGGGCGCCCCCGTACCAGGGATCGAGCAGGGCGGTGCGGGACACGTAGGTCTCGCCGAGCAGCAGTCGCTCGCCGGCGTACTTGTCCATCATGGCGCGCAGGCGGCGGATGACCGCATGGTTATCGGGGAGGTCGTGGGTGTAGATGTCGTTGAGATTGGGGTCGCCCTGCGCATTAGTGCCCCCGAGGGCGGGCTCATCGCGCAGCTGCGCATCCTCGATGAGCTCGGTGATGGCATCGAGCCTGAAGCCCGCCACGCCGCGGTCGAGCCAGAAGCGCATGGCCCCAAACATCGCTGCCTCGACCTGCGGATTGCGCCAGTTGAGATCGGGCTGCTGGCGATAGAACTTGTGGTAGTAGAGCTGCCGCACCGCCGGCACGTACTGCCACGCCGAGCCCCCGAACAGGCTCACCCAGTTGTTGGGCGCCAGCGGCACGGCGCCGCCACTCGCGCGGCCGTCGCTCCACACGTAGAAGTCGTGATGCGGCGCCTGGCGTGAGCTCGCGGCGTCGAGGAACCACGGGTGCTGGTCGGAGGTGTGATTCAGCACCATGTCGAGGATGACGCGAATATGGTGCCGCCCGGCCTCAGCGAGCAGCCGGTCGAAATCCGCCAGCGTTCCGTACTGCGGGTCGATCGCCTGGTAGTCGGCGATGTCGTAGCCGAAGTCGACCTGCGGGGAAGGGTAGAAGGGCGCGATCCAGATCGCGCCCACGCCGAGGGACTCGAGGTAGTCGAGCCTCGAGGTGATGCCGTTGATATCGCCGACGCCATCGCCGTTGGAATCCTGGAAGCTGCGCGGATAGATCTCGTAGATCACCGCGTCCTGCCACCAGGGTGCGGCGTGGGCCGCCGCCGCGGGCGCGGGCGATGCGCTTGTTGCGGCCGGGGCCGCCGGTGCGGCCGCGACGCCCGCGCTGAGTGCGAGGCCGAGCGCGACCGACAGCGCCGCGCGCGCGAGTGACGTTGACCGACTCGAGGGTGTGTGCATAAATCGCGCCGCCCGTGTTTGGTTGGAGCGCATAGTACGCGCAAATGCCGCAGTCGAAACCCATCCTCTCGTTCTGGCAGATCTGGAACATGTGCTTCGGCTTCCTCGGCCTGCAGTTCGCCTTCGCGCTGCAGAACGCCAACATGAGCCGGATCTTCCAGCAGTTGGGCGCGGGCCTCGAGCAGGTGCCGCTGCTGTGGATCGCGGCGCCGCTCTCGGGGCTCTTGCTGCAGCCCGTGATCGGTTATTGGTCCGATCGCACCTGGACGCGGCTCGGCCGGCGCCGCCCCTACTTTCTCGCCGGGGCCGTGCTCGCGGCTACGGCGCTGGTCCTCATGCCGCGCTCACCGACGCTGTGGGTGGCGGCGGCGCTGCTGTGGATGCTCGACGGGGCGATCAACATCTCGATGGAGCCATTCCGCGCCTTCGTCGGCGACCAGCTGCATCCGAGTCAGCGTGCCGCCGGCTACTCGATGCAGAGCTTCTTCATCGGGCTCGGTGCGGTGGTGGGGAGTTTGCTGACCACGCTGTTCGAGTACGCGGGCGTCAGCAACGTGGTGGGCGCCGGCGGTGGCGTCGCCGACACGGTGCGCCACTCCTTCGAGATCGGCGCCGCGGTGCTGCTCGCCGCCGTGCTCTGGACGGTGCTGCGCTCGCGCGAGTACCCGCCGGAGCAGCTGCTCGCTTTCGATGATGCGAATCCCCCCGACACCGCCGCCGCCATCGATCCGCGCCGCGCACGCCGCCGCGGGCTCGCCTGGGTGGCGGGCGCGCTGGCGGCGATTGCGCTGATTTGGTGCTGCGGGCTCGACCGCCAGCTGTATCTGGCGAGCGGTGGAGCGCTCGTCTGGGGACTCGCGCAGTGGCTGCACGGCCGCGGGCTGCGCGCCGGCGGCTTCACCACGTTCATGGGCGACCTCGCCACCATGCCCCGGGCGATGCGCCGCCTCGCTCCGGTGCAGTTCTTCTCGTGGCTGGCGCTCTTCTCCATGTGGATCTACACCACGGCCGCCGTGGCGCAGGTGCACTTCGGTGCCACCGATCCGCAATCGGCCGCGTTCAACCATGCCGCCAACTGGGTGGGCGTGCTGTTCGCGGCGTACAACGGCTTCGCGGCGCTCGCCGCGGCGGTCATTCCCTTCATGGTCCGGCGCCTCGGGCTGCGCTGGAGTCACCTGGTGAACGTGTGGCTCGGGGCCGCGGGGCTGCTCTCGTTCCTCGTGATCCGCGAGCCCCACTGGCTGCTCCTCAGCATGGTCGGGATGGGCTTCGCCTGGGCCTCGGTGCTGTCGCTCCCCTACGCGCTGCTCTCCGACAGCCTGCCCGCGCAGAAGATGGGCCTCTACATGGGGGTCTTCAACTTCTTCATCGTGATTCCGCAGCTGGTCGCGGCCACCGTGCTCGGCTTCCTGCTGCACGCGGTGTTCGGCGGGGCGCCGATCTACGCACTCGCGCTCGGGGGCGCGAGTTTCCTCGTCGCGGGGCTGCTGGTGCTGCGCGTCCCCGAACCGGCGGCGTGAGGCCTCGCTAGTGACGGGCTCCGCAGGAGCGGCGCACCACGAGCCGCGCGGGCAGCATGCGCGCCTCGGCCGGCTCCTCGCGGATCCGGTGCAACAGGGTCTCGACCAGCACCTCACCCGCGAGACGGGTGTTCTGCGCGATCGTGGTCAGCGGGGGGTTGGCGAGCCCCGCAGCCGGTATGTCGTCGAAGCCGACCACGGCGACCTCGGCGGGAACTGCGAGCCCGTGCTCCTGCAGGGCGCGCAGGGCGCCGAGCGCGATGAGATCGCTCGCGCCCACGACGGCATCGAAGGTCGCGCCGCGCGCGATGAGCTCGGCCGCCGCCGCGTGACCTGCCTCCTCGGTGCTGATCGCATCGACCTGGAGCGCCGGAGCGAGCGCGGCGTCGACCTCGGCGAGCGCGCGCTGCACGCCGCGGTAGCGCTCGAGAAACTCCGGGCAACCGCCCGAGACGCCGCCGAGAAAGGCGAAGCGACGGCGGCCGAGACCGAGCAGATGGCGCGCCGCCTCGTAGCCGCCCTGAAAGTTGTCGGACCCGATCGACAGCCCCGGCTGTCCGGGCTGCACCGCGCCCCAGCGCACGAAGTGCGTTCCCTGCTCGGTGAGGCGCTCGAGGCGCTCGCGATAGAGCAGATAGTCGCCGTAGCCGAGGAGGATCAGCCCGTCGGCCTTGCGGCTGTCCTCGTATTCCTTGTGCCAGTCGCCCGAGCGCTGCTGGAAGGAGACCAGCAGATCGTAGCCGCGCTGCGCGCAGGCGCGCGTGATCGAGCCCAGCATGGCGACGAAGAACGGGTTGATGGCCGAGTCATCCGAAGTCGGGTCCTCGAATATGAGCAGCGCCAGCGTGTTGGAGCGCTGGAAGCGCAGATTCGAGGCGTTCTTGTCGACCCGGTAATTGAGTTGTTGCGCGACCGCGAGCACCCTTCTGCGGGTGTCTTCGCTGACGGTCGGGCTGCCGCGCAGCGCGCGCGACACGGTCGGCTGCGACACGCCGGCCTGATAGGCAATGTCAAATGACGTCGCCTTGCCCGGCACACGGCCATGAGCTTTATCACCGCTCACACGGTCCCCCCTCCGTGGGAAGTATAGGCGCAAAGAAACGCCGCCGCGACGTGGGGGACCGCGGGGCCTTTGCATACGTATTCGGGGGCTCCCGGCCGCCGGGGCTCGCCGATAATCGCTCCCCATGAGCGATGCGCGATTACCCGCCGCGACGGGACTCCTGGCGCTGCTGCTGCTCGCGGGATGCGGCGGTGGTGGCGGCGGCTCCGGCACCGGTGGGGGAGGCGGCGGCGGGGGCGGGGGCGGCAATACCATCGTGCTCAGCGGGGCGCAGGCCGTCTGGCTCGATGCCGCCACCATCGTGTGGCCGGGGGCGGACACGTCCCATGGCTACAAGCTCTATTACTCCGCGAGCGCCACCCTCGCCGCGGGCGCGAACGACATCACCGGGAGCGATGATCCCGGGGGCGTGGCGCTGACCACCGGCTCACTGACCACCGCGCAGCAGGCCGCCTGGCCGCAGTACGCGGGCGCGATCGCGCTGCTCGTGCCGGCGGCCACCGCGGCGCAGGCGGCAGCGCTCTTGCGCGATCAGCTGGCGGTCGTGCAGTACGCGGGGTCGACGCCGACCAACGGCACGCAGCTGCAGCTGGGCCCGGTGCTGGATGCCGTATATGGCGCGAGCGCCGCGGGCCAGGCGCTCGGGCTGTCGTTCGCCGCCGGCACCGACGCGCCGACGTTTCGCCTCTGGGCACCGACGGCGAGCCGCGTGCAGCTGAACGTCTACGCCAATGCGGCGGCACAGAGCCCGGTCTCCTTCAGCATGACGGAGGACCCGGCGAGCGGCGTGTGGAGCTATAGCGCGGCGGATGCCAGCTGGACCAACGTCGCCTACTACACCTACTCGGTGCAGGTGTTCAGCCGCGCGGCTGCCTCTGCGTCCGGCTTCGGCGCGGTGGTCACCAACACCGTGAGCGACCCCTACGCGGTGACCTTGAGCGGCGATGGCACGCGCGCGATGGTCGTCAACCTCAGCGACGCCGCGGCGACGCCCGCGGGTTGGCCCGGAGCGCTCATCGCCACGAGCGCCACCCCGACCGACAGCGTCGTCTACGAGCTCCACGTGCGCGATTTCTCGGTCAACGACCCGACGGTGCCGGCGGCCCACCAGGGGAAGTTTCTCGCCTTCACGGACGCGGCGAGCAACGGCATGAAGCACCTCGCCGCGCTCGCCGGCGCGGGGCTCACGCACGTGCATCTGCTGCCCGCCACCGACTTCGCCTCGATCGATGCGCTCACCTGCACCAACCCGAGCATTCCGGCGACGACCGGCAACGGCACGGCGGCCGAGCTCGCGGTGAGCGCCGCCCAGGGGAGCGACTGCTACAACTGGGGCTACGATCCGTTTCACTACGGCGCACCGCAGGCGAGCTACGCCTCCGATCCCGGCAACGGCCTGACGCGCGTGCTCGAGTTCCGGCAAATGGCACAGGCGCTGCACCAGCTGCGGCTGCGTCTGGTGCTCGATGTGGTCTACAACCACACGAGCGCGAGCGGCGAGGATCCGCACTCGGTTCTCGACCAGATCGTGCCGGGCTACTACCAGCGACTCGACGCGAACGGTGCGGTCGAGAGCTACTCGTGCTGCGCCGACACCGCGACCGAGCGCACCATGATGCGCAAGCTCATGATCGACACGCTGGTGCGGTGGGCGCAGCAGTACAAGGTCGACGGGTTCCGCTTCGACACCATGGGCCTCACGCCTAAGGCCGCGATGACCCAGGCGCTGGCCGCGGTCGACGCCGTGGCGGCGGCGGACGGGCGGGGTCACACCTACTTCTATGGCGAGGGCTGGACACCGAACGCCGCCGTGGCGGCGGTGATCACGCCCGCGACCCAGGCCAACATGGCCGGCACCGGCATCGGCACCTTCAACGACCGGCTGCGCGATGGCGTGCGCGGCGGCAGCCCCTTCGACAGCGGCGCGGCGCTCTCGGCCCACCAGGGATTCATCAACGGCCTGTGCTACGACCTCACGGCCAACGACGGCGCCGACTGCAGTGGCGGTGCGAACGATGCGCTCTACACGCTGCAGGACCGCATCAGCGTTGGACTCGCCGGGAACCTGGCGAGCTTCCCGCTGCGCGCCGGCGTCAGCGGCGCGCAGGTGGGCTACAACGGCAGTCCCACCGGCTATACGCTCGAGCCACAGGAGAACCTCGCGTACGTGGCGTGCCACGACAACGAGACGCTGTTCGACATCAGCGAGTACAAGCACGTGGCGGGCGTCAGCGTCGCCGACGCCGGCCGCGCCCAGGTCGTCGGCCTGTCGCTCGTGCTGCTCGCCCAGGGCGTGGCCTTCGTGCACGGCGGGGATGACCTGCTGCGCTCGAAGTCGGGCGACAGCAACAGCTACAACTCCGGCGATTACTTCAACCGTATCTACTGGGACGGATCGGCGAATAACAACTGGAGTGTGGGGCTGCCACCGCAGAACACCGGCAACAATGCGGCCAACGCCGCGACGCTCGGGCCACTGCTCAATTCACGGCCCGTGCCGGACGCCGCCACCATCGCCGCCGTCGCGGCGCGCTTCCAGGAGTTCCTCGGCGTGCGCCGCGCCACCGACCTGTTCCGCCTCGCCAGTGCCACCGACATCGACAACTGCGTGAGCTTCCCCGACCAGGGCCGCCAGGTGCACGGCCTGATCGTCGAACAGATTGCGGGCGTCGGCTGCGTCGCGGCGACGAGCTCCGGCTACGACAGCGTGGTGGTGCTCTACAACGCAAGCACCAGCACGCAGTCCTTCTCGCTCCCCGTCCTTCGCCGCGGTGGCGAAGGGAACGGCAAGCGGGCAGGTGTCACTGCATCCGGTGCAGCTCGCCGGCTCGGACGCGACCTTGCTGGCGGGCTGGAATTTCACCTCGAGCGCGTCCTCAGGTACTTTCAGCGTGCCGGCGCGCACCACCGCGGTCTTCGTCCGTTACCACTAGCGGGAGGGAATCATGAGGCGGCACTGGTTCGAGCCCTGGGGATGGGGATACCGGCCCAGCGCGTGGCCCGGGTATCTGATCTGCGCACTGGGCGCGGTCTTTGCCTGGACGACGTTCGTCGCGGTCGACCGGCACTCGCACTCGGTGAGCGATACGCTCTACGGCCTGTTTCCCTATTGGGTGCCCGCGCTATTGCTCCTCGAGCGGATCGCCGCGCGCGCGAGCGGCCGGCGCTGAGTCAGCGCACGCGAGCGCCCAGGGTCGCTCAGACCGCCGGCGCCGCAACCAGTCCCGACCAGCGCGGCAGCGACTGAAGGCTCGCGCCGCCGACCTGCTCGAGCAGGCGCCATGAGCGCGTGAGAGCGGCGGGCACCGCCTGCGGCGCGTCGCCGAAGTTGAACAGACACAGCAAGCGCTCGTTGCCGGCGCGTCGCTCGAACGCCAGCAGCGGCTCGGGCAGATCGAGGAAGTGCAGCGCGCCGGTGCGCAGTGCCGCGTGCCGCCGCCGGAAGCCGAGCAGATGGCGGGTGAGGTTGAGTGTCGAGCGCGCATCATGCTGCTGGCGGTCCACGGCCAGCTCGGCGTGGCCACCGCCGAGCGGCAGCCAGGGCTTGCCGGTCGTGAAGCCGGCCTGCGGCGCGGCGGCGAGCCATGGAATCGGCGTGCGCGCGCCGTCGCGGCCGAGCGTCAGCGGCCAGTTGGCGAGCGCCTCCGGATCGCGCAGGTCCTCGAAGCGGATCTCCGCCTGCGGCAGGCCGAGCTCCTCACCCTGGTAAAGGAACACGTTGCCCCGCAACGTCAGCAGCAGCAGCAGCGCAAACTGCGCGCAGGCCACGCGCTCCTCGGGTTTCGCCCAGCGCGATACGGCACGCGGTGCGTCGTGGTTCGAGAACGCCCAGCTCGGCCAGCCGCTGTCGGGTGTGTCGGGCCAGGCGTCCATGGCGCGCCGCACGAGGGCGGGGCTCAGCCGGTCGGCATAGAGGAAATTGAAGCCATAGGCGGTATGCAGCCGCTGCGGCCCGTGGGTGTAGGCGGGCATGTCGGACTCGGAGCCTTCACCGCCGATCTCGGCCACGGTGAAGCGCTCCCCGTACTCGTCGGCCAGCGCGCGGATGCGCTCGAGGAACGGGATCATCTCCGGCTGCGAGCGGTTGTGGAGCGCCTGCTGGAAGTCCGACGAGCGCCGCGGCTGGCGGCCGTTGAGCGGTGCCGGCGGGTTGTCGCGCAGCTGGCGGTCGTGCATGGCGTGGTTGATGGCATCGAGGCGAAAGCCGTCCACGCCGCGCGCGAGCCAGAAGCGCATGCATTCGAACAGCGCCTGCTGCACCTTGAGGTCGTGCACGTTGAGATCGGGCTGCTCGGGCAGGAAGTTGTGCATGAAGTACTGGCGGCGGCGGGCGTCCCAGGTCCACGCCGAGCCGCCGAACTGCGACTGCCAGTTGTTCGGCGGAGTGCCGTCGGCGCGCGCATCCGCCCACACGTACCAGTCGCTGCGCGGGTTGTCGCGGCTCAGACGGCTTTCCCGAAACCAGGGATGCTGGTCCGAGGTGTGCGACAGCACCTGGTCGATGATGACGCGCAGGCCGAGCTCGTGCGCCCGCGCGAGCAGCCGGTCGAAGTCCGCGAGCGTGCCGAAGATCGGATCGACGTCGCAGTAGTCGCTGATGTCGTAGCCGAAGTCCTTCATCGGCGAGGCGAAGAAGGGCGAGAGCCAGATCGCATCGACCCCGAGCGAGGCGACGTGCTCGAGGTGCGCACTGATCCCCGGCAGGTCTCCGATGCCATCCCCGTTCGAGTCGGCGAAGCTGCGCGGGTAGATATGGTAGACCACCGCGCCGCGCCACCACGGCACGGCCGCCTGTCTCGCCAGCCCGGCGCGCGCGGTGCTCAAGTGCCGCTCGCCGCTTCGCAGACGAGGTACCCGAGCGGCGGCACCTGTACCCGGTAACTCCCGGGGGCGGCGCTCTGCGCGGCGCAGCCTCCGTGCAGAGCGCGAAAACGCCGCGAGTGCGCATCCACGCGGATCGCCGTGTCGAGGGCCTCGAGTGAGGTGTTGAAGGCCAGCACGATCTCATGGCCATCGGCGGGATCGAAGCGCGAGACCGCAAAAAGCCCGGGCTTGTCGCCCGCGGCACGCGTCACCTGCCGCCCGGCGGTGAGCGCCGGGTGCGCGAGGCGCAGGTGCGCGAGCTCGCTCACCGCGAGGTAGAGCGGGTGCGTCGTCTGGAAGTGATCCGCGGCACCCGAGGCCGGGCCGAGCCGCGGCTCCTGCGCATATTTCGGGACACGCGTGGCGAACATGTCCTGCCGCGCGCTCGCGTCGCCGTCATCGCCGATGAAGCCCTGCTCGTCGCCGTAGTAGAGCGTCGGCACGCCGCGCAGCGTCAGCAGCAACGCGTTGGCGAGCAGCACACGCTGCAGCTGCTCGCCGGGCTCGATGTGTGGCCTGGCGCGGCGCACGAACCAGGCGAAGCGGCCCGCGTCGTGGTTGCTGATGAAAGTCGGCAGCTGGCGTGCCGTGGCCGCGCCGTCCACATAGACCTCGTCGTCGGCGAACACGCGCGCGAGCTTCTCGGTACCGGCGTCGCCCGCGACCGTGTCGTGCACCGCCGTGGCGAAGGCGAAGTCGAGCACCGCCGGCAGGTGATCTTCGCGCACGTGCCTGGCGAGGAGCGCGACGTCCAGGCCGGTCGTCACCTCGCCGAACATGTGGAAGTGGGGGATGCCCACCGCGGCCGCGCGCGCGAGCATCGCCGGCACGAACGCCTGCCAGAACTCGGGATTGACGTGCTTCGCGGTGTCGATGCGGAAGCCGTCGATGCGGTACGCCTCGATCCAGTACCCGAAGATCTCGATCATGCCGCGCACGACGCGCGGGTGCTCGGTCATGACGTCGTCGAGCCCGAAGAAGTCGCCGAGCGTGATGCTTTCGCCGCTCCAGGTGCTGTCGCCGCGGTTGTGGTAGTAGATCGGGTCGTTCAGCCAGTCGGGCACCTTGCGGTGCTCATCCCCCGCGGGCAGGTAGGGCGTGTAGGCGTAATCGGGCCGTGTCAGGTGCGCGAAGTTCGCTTCCGTCTGGTAGGGCGCCTCGAGCCCGAGGAAGCCCTCGTTGATCGGCGCTCCGTCGAGGCCACCGCGCCGGGTATACGGGTACTCGGCTTCGCTGCGGTACGGGCACGGCGCGACCGGACACTCGCGGTAGCGGATCACATCGGCCGTGTGATTGACGACGATGTCGAGGTAGACCTTCATGCCGCGCGCATGGGCGTCGTTCACCAGCGCATGCAGATCCGCGTCGCTGCCGAAATGCGGATCCACATGCATGAAGTCAGTGATCCAGTAGCCGTGGTAGGCGGCGCTCTCGTGGCCCGGCGGGCCCTGCACCGGGCGGTTGACGAACACCGGCGCCAGCCACAGTGCCGTCGCCCCGAGTCCCTGGATGTAGGGGAGCTGGCGCTCGAGGCCGCGCAGCGTGCCGCCGTGATAGAAGCTCGGATCCGTCGGATCGTAGCCCGTTACCAGCCGCTCGCCGCTCGCGGGCGCGCGCGCGTGATCGGCCCTGGCGAAACGGTCGGGCAGCAGGAAATAGAGGATCTCCTGCTGCGGCAGGCGCTCGAGGTAGGCGGGCGGGGCGGCGCTCGCGGCGCGCGCGCCGGCCAGCAATAGCGCCCCGGCCAGCGGCAGGGCGCAGGCGCACAGACGCCATGCCACAGCGGGCCCGGCGTTCGGTCGCATCAGAGCAAATCTCCCCCGTGGAGCGGACGCACCTTCAACGGTGCTCTATATCGCTTGTGCCGCGGACAATAGACGAGGGGCACGCGCGCGCACGCATGAATACGTATGCGGCGGCGCAAGGCGCGGCGCGCGGCGTCTCAGGAGCCCGGCGGGTGCGCGCCCGCGAGCGCGCGGCACTCATGCGCGAGCTGCGAGCCGAGTCCCTCGCTCGCGAGCCGTACGTCGCCCCACGGCTCGGCGGCGCGCGAGCCATCGCGGACATCCGGCGCGTACCAGTCGTAGCGCAGCGACTTGAGCTCGCCGCCGGCGGGATCGAGCAACCGCACGCTGAAGGCGGCGCCGCCGGCGAAGTGGGTTCGCAGGCGATCGAGCGCGGGGTTGTCCTTGATCTGCTCGTCGGTCGGGTGGGTCGGGCGCGCATCGCGCAGCGTGATCTCGATCCGCGCCGCGCCCGCGCATCCTGCGCCGCCCAGCGCCGCCCCGACCCGGTCGAGGATCGTCCGCTCCAGGACCGGCGCCTCCGAGCCACCATAGATTCTGTCGAGTGCGGTCTGCATTTCGCTCGAGAAGAGCACCGTCGGCGTCGGCACCCCGTTCTGGGCGGTGACGGCGGCCGGCAGGATGAGCGCGCCGGTGAGCAACAGCGTCCAATGCAGTTTGTTCATGTCAGCTCTCCAGGCCGGCGCCACCGCTGTTGCCAGCGCGCCACGCCATGAATACGTATGCGGTGGGATTGGCGCGCTGCGCGAGGCGATTAAGATGGCACGAGAGATTGGCCGAGATCAATCTTTGAAACATTGTTGGGGGAAAAGCCTTCGGTGACTGCTGCAGCACGCTGCAGGCCCGCAGGCGCCCGGTGATTACACGAGGGGGAAACACCAGGTGAAGACGACTCAGAAGCCGAGCCCGATTGCTCTGTTCATCCGCTCCGCCATCCGCTCGCGCGGATTGCGCGTCGGCTCCGCCGCGGGCTGCGCCCTGCTGCTGACGGCAGCGGGCGGCGTGGCACGCGCCGACGACCAGGGCCCGGCCGCAGACCAGACCTCGGCCCAGGCTGCCGACCAGAACGCGCAGCTGCAGGAAGTGGTCGTCACCGGTATCCGCGCCGGCATCGAGAGCGCGATCAAGGCCAAGGAGAAGTCGGACCTGATCGAGGAGACCCTCTCCTCCGAGGACATCGGCAAGCTCCCGGACACGACGATTGCGGAATCTCTCGCCCGCTTGCCCGGCGTCACCACGCAGCGTGACAGCCAGGGCAACGCGACCAGCGTCAGCATCCGCGGCCTGGGACCGGACTTCAACGGCTACCTGATGAACGGCCGCGAGCAGACCAGCACGCTCGACAGCCGCGCGGTGGACCTGAGCGTCTATCCGGCCGAGCTGATCTCCGGGGCGACGGTGTACAAGAGCGGCGATGCGGCGCTGATGACGGCGGGCCTCGCCGGCACGATCGATCAGCGCCTGGTCGATCCGCTCAGCTACGACCACTTGGTCGCCAGGGGCAGCTGGGAGGGCGACCGCTACAACGAAGGAGTCGCCGGCCAGCCGGTCGGCAAAGGCAAGCGCTACTCGCTGAGCTTCATCGACCAGTTCGCCGACCGCAAGCTCGGCTTCGCCGTCGGCTTCGTGCATACCGACCACGACAGCACCTCGCTGAATGACAGCACCTGGGGCAACACGACCTACACGAACGTGCTGAGCCCGACCGGTGCGCAGCTCGGGCCCGCTCAATGGCTTTCGGGCATCAATTACGCCACCAACAGCTACTCCGAGAAGCGCGACGGTGGCGCCGCGATCCTCAAGTTCCATCCGTCCAGCGCGTTCACCAGCGAGATGGATTACTACTACGCGAAGATCGACACGAACCAGCACATCCTCGAGGCACAGGATGGCTTCGGCGGCGACACGATCACCAACGCGACGGTCGTGGGCGGCAACGTGGACAGCGGCTCCATCCTGCTGCCCGCCTACACGCCGACCGCGGCGAATCCCTCGCCGTCTGCCAACGGGCTCATCGACCGCAACGAGGTGATCTTCGACCAGGACACCATCGAGTCCTTCGGCTGGAACAACCGCCTGGAGTTCTCCGACGACTGGAGCGCCTCGCTCGATTTGAACCACAACCGGGCGCAGCGCGTCGAGCGCGACGTCGAGACCTATGCCACGGCGGACGCGGCGGACACGCTCTCGTTCACCAATGGTGCCGCCGCGGTCAACGGCGGCATCCCCTCGCTGTCGCTCAGCACCCCTTACACCGACCCCACCAAGATCTTCATCCACAGCATCGACGGCTGGAGCGGCGTCAGTTATCCGCCGGGTGGCGCGTTCGCCGGCGACACGGTGCCACAGGCCGGCTACAGCAAGGGACCGACGATCACCGACAAGCTGAACGCCGTGCGCCTCGACTTCGAACACCCGGTGTCGTGGAACCTGTTCAACAAGTTGCAGTTCGGCGCCAACTACACCGATCGCGAGAAGGATTACATCACCGACGAAGGCCTGGTGATCTCGACGCAGCCCGGTGGCTACGGCGACATCCCGTTCCCGGGCAATGCCTACGTGGGCCAGGACGTTGGCGGCACGGGACTCAACTTCCTGTCGTTCAGTCCGGGGGTCGGGTTGTGGCCGGGCGCGACCATCCTGCCGAAATACAACGCCGACATCCTGGCGAAGACCTGGACGGTGACCGAGAAGGTCACGACGATCTACGCCAAGCTCGACATCAACACCAACTGGCTCAACATTCCGGTGCGCGGCAATCTCGGTGCCCAATGGGTGCACACCGACCAGTCCTCGCAGGGCTACCGCGCCAACGTCTCGGAAAACGTGACGCTGACCAATCCGGCCGTCACGTTGAGCGAGGCGGGTACCAGCTACAACGATTTCCTGCCGTCACTGAACCTGACCGGCGACTTCGGCGACGGCAATCTGCTGCGCTTTGCGGCCTCCGAGCAGATCGCGCGTCCGGACATGACGGCGATGGCCAATACGACGGGGCTGAGCTTCGATGCCACGACCAGCGATGCGTTGGTTGGTAACGCGGGTAACCCGGACCTCAAGCCGTTCAAGGCGACGGCGTTCGACCTGTCGTACGAGAAGTACTTCGGCTCGAAGGCCTACCTGAGCGCGGCGGCGTTCTACAAGGACCTCAACACCTATATCACGCAGTACACCAACTACGCGTACGACTTCACGCAGCTCGCGCAGTCGCTGGGCGTCGTCTCTCCAACCGGCAGCTACATCGGCGCCTACACCCAGACGGTCAACGGCCATGGCGGCAACCTGCACGGCATCGAGCTGGCGGCCTCGCTCCCCTTCGGCATGATGACCTCCTGGCTCGACGGCTTCGGCATCACGGGGAGCTACTCGAATACCCTGAGCTCCATCGTGGTGCCGAACACCATCGGCCTTGGGCCGGCGAACCAGGTGCCGCTCAATCTGACGATGGGGCTGCCGAACCTGTCGCACATCAACGAGAAGGTGATCTTCTACTTCGAGAAGTGGGGCTTCAGCGCCTTCGTCGCCGACAACAAGCGCTCCGAGTACATCGGCAGCGTGGCCAACACCACCATCGGCGGTTACCCCTCGCTGGTCTACATCCTGCCGCAGACCTGGGTGTCGGCGCAGGCCGGCTACGAGTTCCAGTCGGGCTGGGCCAAGGGCTTCGGCATCCGCTTCGAAGGCAACAATATGAACAAGCCGAAGTACCAGACCGTCCAGGCTTTCGGGGGTCCGGTCACGACGGTGCAGACGGGCGCGAATTACGACCTGCGTTTCTACTACAAGTTCGAGCCCTGAGCAGGCGACGACGAGCCGTGCCGCCCGCCCGGGCGGCACGGTTTTTTTTGTGGCCTGACTCGCGCAGAATGGAATCATGGCGGACGCCCAGCCCATGCGCATCGTGATCGTCGGCGGCGGCACTTCCGGCTGGATGGCGGCCGCGGCGCTCGCCAAGGTGCTGAAGGGCCGCTATCCGATCACGCTCATCGAATCGGACGAGATCGGCACGGTGGGCGTCGGCGAGGCGACCATCCCGCCGATCATCCTCTACAACGCGATGCTCGAGCTCGATGAGAACGAGTTCATGCGACAAACGCAGGCCACGTTCAAGCTCGGCATCGAGTTCGTGAACTGGGGGCGTCTCGGCGACCGCTTCATCCACGGCTTCGGCGTCATCGGCCAGGACACCTGGACGGTCGACTTCCACCAGTACTGGCTCAGGCAGTACCTGGCCGGCAAGGCCCAGGAGCTCGATCACTACTCCATCAACACCATGGCGTGCCTGCACGACAAGTTCATGCGCCCGCGCGCCGACATGCCGAAGTCGCCCCTGTCGCAGATTTCCTACGCCTTCCACTTCGATGCCTCGCTGTACGCGCGCTACCTGCGCGGTTACAGCGAGGCGCGCGGGGTCGAGCGCATCGAGGGAAAGATCGTCGACGTGCAGCTGCGTGACGGCGACGGCCACGTCGGCGCCGTCAAGCTTGATTCCGGCGCCAGCGTCCCGGGCGACCTCTTCATCGACTGCTCGGGATTTCGCGGCATCCTGATCGAAGGGGCTCTCAAGAGCGGCTTCGAGGACTGGACGCACTGGCTGCCCTGTGACCGGGCGGTCGCGGTGCCGAGCCGCTCGACGCAGCCGCCGCACCCGTACACGCGCTCGACCGCGCGGCAGGCCGGCTGGCAGTGGCGCATTCCGCTGCAACACCGCGTCGGCAACGGCTACGTGTTCTCGAGCAAGCACCTGAGCGAGGACGAGGCGACCAGCGTGCTGCTCGGCAACCTCGACGGCGAGCCGCTTGCCGCGCCGCGCACGCTGCGCTTCACGACCGGACGGCGCAAGCTCGCCTGGAAGGCCAACGTGGTCGCGGTGGGCCTCGCCAGCGGCTTTCTCGAGCCGCTCGAATCGACCAGCATCCACCTGGTGCAGAAATCGATCCAGCACCTGCTGGCGTTCTTTCCCAGCGCCGGCTTCGACGCCGCCGACCGCGACAAATACAACGCGGTCATGCGCCAGGAATACGAATGGGTGCGCGACTTCATCATCCTGCACTACAAGGCGACCGAGCGTACCGACACGCCGTTCTGGAACTACACGCGCACCATGCCGGTGCCGGCGCTCCTCGAGCAGCGCATGGAGCTGTTCCGCACCCACGGCCGCATATACCGCGAGGGCAGTGAGCTGTTCGGCAAGGTGAGCTGGCTGCAGGTCATGCACGGGCAGAGGATGCGCGCGCAGTCTTATCATCCGCTGGCGGACCTGCTCACCGAGAAGGAGATCGCGGATTACCTCGACGAGGTCGCGGGCGTCATCGAGGCGTGCACGCGCGCCATGCCGGCGCACGAGCGCTTCATCGCCGAGAATTGCGCCGCCGCCGCAGTACCGGCGCCGGCCGCGGCGGGCGGCGCCGCTTAGAGCACCGGACCGCGGTCCGACACGGAGAAGATATGAGACAGCGAACGCTGGCCCTGCTCGTGATTTCCCTCAGCGCATCGTTGCTGGGCGCCTGCGCCGCGACGGCCCCGCGCAAGGCGCTGCTGACCTACCAGAGCGTCCCGGACGGGGCGCAGATCTACGAGGGCGACAAGTCGCTCGGCACGGTGCCGGTGACCCGCACCTACGACAGTGACGGCACCTCGGGCTCCATCACGACACCCGACGTCCGTGCGGTCTGGCCGAGCGGCGCGCAGACGACTTACTTCACGGTCATTCCGCTGGGCTCGGACCGCGTCGCGACACTGGAACGGCCGGCCGATGCGCCGGGGCTGCAGCAGGACCTCGAGCACGCCAGGCAGGTCGTCGCTCAGCGCAAGCAGGATGCCGAGCGCAGGCGCCAGGAGCAGCAGTCCGACATCAACCGCGCCTCGGCGCGCTGCCATCAGGAGCAGGCACAGGGCACCCAGGGACTCTCTGACGACTGCAAATAGGCGCGCTCAATGCAGCGCGGAACGGCAGGTGAAAAAGCCGTTCAGCGTCAGCCGGCCGGTACGCGGATCGCCGCTGAGACGCTCGGGCGTCGTGACGTCTCCCGAGTGGAACAGGTCGCCGTTGTAGAACAGCATGCGATTCCAGGCTGCGGGGATCTGCGCCACACGCTCGAAGTAACGGTTGCTGCCGCTCAAGTAGCCCGGCTCGAGGCCGTAGCGCGTGCTGAACTGCGTCGCATCCATGCGGCCGGCGTCCTCGATCATCCGGTCGGTGTCCGCCTCACTCTGCAGCGGACGGTAGAAGCTCGTGCCTCCGAGCGCGGGATCCTGAAACAGGTACGCGATCATCGCCGCGAGCTTGAGGTCCCGGGGGACGGGACCCAGGCGGTCGCGGTGGCATTGCCACTGCACCGGATGCAGCGCGTGCGGCGGGACGGTCACCAGCGACAGGCGCACCGTGACCGACAGCGTACGGCGGCCGCCGAGGCGCCCGCGCGCACGCGCTGCAAAGTAGTCGGCCACCATGGTCGACACGGCAGGCGGCGCATCGACGATCACTCCGGGGTAGGGAAAGCCCTGCGGTGCATGGAGCGGCTGCCCGGCGGCCCAGCTGACCAGGCCTTGCGGGTTTGCCAGTGCCTCGTCGATCACGATGCAGGACTCGCCGGGCGCTACGGCCACGGTCGTGAGGCGCGGGGCGGGACTGAAGAACTGACCCGCGCCATTCAGCCAGCTGTCCATCCGGACAGTCTAGCGCTCAGGCGCGGTGCGAGCCGGCGGTCTGGCCGAAGAGCACCTTCCGCTCCTCGTCCGACAGGGTGCGGCTGTAGGACACCTCGACGCCGACATAGGCGCGTTGACAGGCGGGCCGCTCGCGGATGCGCAGGAACCAGCGCTTGAGGTTCGGGAACTCGTCGAGGTTCTGCTGGTGGCGCTCGTGTGGCACGATCCAGGGATAGGAGGCCATGTCCGCGATCGAGTAGTCACCGGCGATGTAATCGCGGCCGGCGAGCTGGCGATCGAGAACGCCGTAGAGGCGGTTGGTCTCCTTCGTGTAGCGCTCGATCGCGTACGGCACCTTCTCGGGCGCGTACTGGTTGAAGTGCCCGTTCTGGCCGGCCATGGGACCTAAGCCCCCGACCTGCCAGAAGAGCCACTCGAGTACCTTCGCCCGGCCCCGCACGTCCGCCGGGATGAAGCGCCCCGTCTTCTCCGCCAGATATAAAAGAATGGCCCCGGACTCGAACAGCGACAGCGGCGGCCCGCCACCCCCGGGCTCGCTGTCCACGATCGCCGGGATGCGGTTGTTGGGCGAGATCCTGAGGAACTCGGGCTTGAACTGCTCGCCTTTGCCGATGTCGACCGGAATGATGCGGTAGGCGAGCTCCGCCTCCTCGAGGAACAGCTTGATCTTCAGTCCGTTCGGTGTGCCCCAGTAGTACACGTCGATCATGGTCGTGGCCCCTCGCTCAGGTGCCCGGCGCCGGCTCGAGCGCACCACCGTCCGGCTGGTGACCCCGGGCGCGCGCCTCGTGTCCGTGATCAGCGCCGATGAAGATGTACATCGCCGGCACCACGAACAGCGTGAACAGCGTGCCGATCGCCAGTCCCGTAAAGAGCACCAGGCCCATGTTGCGCCGCCCGGCGGCGCCGGCGCCCGCCGCGATCACCAGCGGGATCACGCCGAAGCACATGGCGGCGGTGGTCATGAGGATCGGGCGCAATCGCACCGCGGCCGCTTCCTCGATCGCCGCCAGCTTGCCGTGTCCGGCGCGTTGCAGCTCGTTGGCGAATTGCACGATGAGGATGCCGTGCTTGCTGACCAGGCCGAGCAGCGTCACGAGGCCCACCTGCGTATAGATGTTGAGTGAGATGCCGAGCGTGCCGAGATTGATGAAGATCAGCGCGCCGAACAGCGCCATGGGCACCGACACCAGGATCACCGCCGGATCGCGGAAGCTCTCGAACTGCGCGGCGAGCGCCAGATACACGATCACCAGCGCGAACAGCAGCGTGAACACGAAGCTCCCCGAGCCGAGCATGAACTGACGCGACTCGCCGGAATAATCGGCGCTGTAGCCGTTGCCGGCGACGCTCTTGAGCGTGTCGCGCAGGAACTTGAGTGCATCGGCCTCGGCCACCCCCGACACGCCACCGATGGTGGTGGCGTTCAGCTGCTGGAAGTGCGAGATGGTCTCCGGGACGACGGTCGTCTTCAGGCTGGCGATGGTACGCGCCGGGATCAGCGAGCCGTCGCCCGAGTGCAGGTAATAGTCGAGCACCTGGTCGGGGTTCAGCCGGTCGACCTGCAGTACCTGCGGGATCACCTTGTAGGAGCGACCGGCGATCGAGAAGTAGTTGACGTAGCCGCCGCCGAGCGCCGCGGCCAGCGCCCCGCCGACGCTCTGCTGCGTGAGCCCGAGATCGCTCACCATGTCGCGGTCAACCTGCACGGTCTGCTGCGGCTTGTCGAGTTTCAGGTCCGAGTCGATGTAGTAGAACTTGCCGCTGGCGCGCGCCTTGTCGAGCACCGCGGTCGCGACCTCGTTCAGGTTCTCGATCGGCTCGGTGGTGGTGATGACGAACTGGATGGGAAAGCCCTGTGAGCCCGGGAGCGCGGGGAACTGGAACGCGGCGACGCGCGCACCGGGAATCTTGTTCCATTCGTTCTGCAGGAACATCTGCAGCTCGGCGGCGCTGCGGTGCCGCTGGTCCCAGGGCTTGAACAACACCCCGCCGAAGCCCTGGTTGACGGTCGGTGCTCCGGTCAGCTGGAACATCTGCTGGTACTCGGGCAGCTTCTTCGAGATGGCGAACTCGGCGTCCGAATAGGCCTGCATCTGGGTGAGCGTGGCGTCCGGCGCGCCGAAGGTCGCCTCGAGCACGATGCCCTGGTCCTCACCCGGGGCGAGCTCGGATCTCGATGTCATGAACAGCAGCATCACGCACGGCAGAATCAGTGCGCCGAACACCACTATCGCCTGCCACGTCGTGAGCCAGCTCGAGAGCAGGCCCGAATAGGCGCCGCGCACCCGGTTGAAGGTGCGGTCGAGGAAGTGCGTGAAGCGGCCTTCTTCCTGCTCGGGGCGGAACACCTTCGAGCACATCATCGGCGAAAGGGTCAGCGCAATCACGGCCGAGATGGTCACCGCACCGGCGAGCGTGAAGGCGAACTGGGTGAACAGCGCGCCGGTGAGCCCGCCTTGCAGCCCGATCGGGACATAAGCGGCAATCAGCACGATCGTCATGGCGATGATCGGTCCGCCGAGCTCGCGCGCGGCCTCGAGCGCCGACTGCAGCGGTGTCTTGCCTTCCTTCAGGTGCCGGTCGACGTTCTCCACCACGATGATGGCGTCATCGACCACCAGCCCGATGGCGAGCACCAGGGCGAGGAGCGTCAGCAAATTAATCGAGTAGCCGAGCGCCTGCATGATGAAGAAGGTGCCGACCAGGGACAGCGGCATGGCGACCACCGGGATCACCACCGCGCGCGGACTCCCGAGGAACAGGAAGATGACGATGGTGACGATGATGAGCGCCTGCACCAGCGTCTTGATGACCTCCGTGATCGAGCTGGTGACGAAGATCGTTGCGTCGTAGGCGAGCTTCTGCGTCACGCCGGTGGGGAGCTGTGAGGCGATGTCGGGCAGCGCGTTGCGCACGCGCGCGGCGACGTCCAGCACGTTGGCGCGCGGCGCCACCTTGATGCCGATGAACACCGAGCGCTGCCCGCTGAAGGCGACGTTGAAGTCGTAGTTCTCGGCTCCCAGCACGACGTTGGCCACGTCCTGCAGGCGCACCAGCGCGCCGTTCTGCCGCTTGATGACCAGCTGGCGGAACTCGTCCAGCGACTGCACGTCGGTGTTGGTCTTGAGATCCACGCTCACCATCTGGCCCTTGGTCTGGCCGACGCCGGCGAGGTAGTTGTTGGCGCCGAGTGCGGCGTAGACGTCGTCTGCGGAGATGCCGCGCGCCGCCATGCGGCGCGGGTCGAGCCAGGCGCGCAGCGCGAAGGTGCGGCCGCCGAGGATCTCCGCGGTCTGTACGCCGTCGATGGAATCGAGCTTCGGCTTCACCACGCGCAGCAGGTAGTCGGTGGTGTTGTTGGGCGGGATCGTGTCGCTGAAGTACCCGAGGTACATGGCATCGATCTGCTGTCCGACCTGCACCGTGATGACGGGCTGCTGCGCCTGGGGCGGCAGCTGGTTGCGCACCGAGTTGACCTGAGTGTTGATCTCGGTCATGGCGCGGTTGGAGTCGTAGTTGAGGCGCAGCGTCGCGGTGATGACCGAGACACCCGAGGTGCTGTTCGAGGACAGGTAGTCGATGCCCTGCGCCTGCGCGATGGCCGACTCGAGCGGCTGCGTGATGAAGCCCGCGATGGTCTGGGCATCGGCACCGTAGTAGGTGGTGCTGATGGTGACGACGGCGTTCTCGGTCTCCGGGTACTGGCTCACCGGCAGCTGGAACACGGCGCGCGCGCCCAGCACCAGGATGAGGAGACTGACGACGATCGAGAGAACCGGGCGCTCGATGAACAGGTCCGTGAATTTCATGTCGCGCCCTCAGTGCTCCTGCGGCCGGGGATGCGCATCATCCGTGGGCTGCGCCATGGTGCTGATGTCGAGCGGCGTGCCGTTCTTGAGCTTCAGCTGCCCGGTGGTGACGACCTCATCGCCGTCCTTGACTCCCTTGAGCACGGCGATCTGATCGCCACGTGTTGGGCCGGTGGTGACGAAAATCTGCTGGGCGATGAGCTGGCCCTTCTCATCCTTGTGCGCGAGGAACACCGTCGACCCGTAGGGATTGAAGGTGATCGCGGTCTGCGGCAGCGTCAGGTAATGCTGTTTGGCGCCCGAGAGCACCGCGACGCGCACGAACATGCCGGGCAGAAGCTTGCGCCCCGGGTTGGGCACGGTCGCCTCGGCCTGGAAGTTGCGGCTGGCGGAATCGATGAGCGGATCGGCGGCGGTGATCTTGCCGCCGAAGCTGTCGTTCGGGAATGCATCGAGCGTGAGCCGCACCTCCAGTCCCAGGCTGATCTGCGCCAGGTCCTCCTGCGGCAGGCGGAAGTCGACATAGACCGGGTCGAGTTCCTGCAGCGTGACGACCTTGTCGCCGGTGTTGAGGTACTGCCCGGGGTTGACGGTGGTGATGCCGAGGCGCCCGTCGAACGGCGCGCGGATGATCTTCTTCTCCACCAGCGCGGCCTGGGCTGCGGCCTGAGCGCGCTTGTTCTTGAGATCGGCGGCGTCCGCATCGAGCTGCGCCTGACTGATCGCCTGCGCCTCGAACTGCAGCTTGTCGCGCTCGTAGACGGTGGCGGCGAGCTCGGCCGCCGCTTCGAGCGAGTGCAGCGTCGCGATGTCGGCGTCGGCGTTGAGGCGCACCAGCACCTGGCCGCGCCTGGCCTCATCGCCCGAGCGGAACTCGAGGCTGCGTACGAGTCCGGTCACTTCGGTCGTCACGTCGACGCCGCGCACCGCGCGTACGCTCCCCACCGCGCTGACCTCCGGCTGCCAGTCGGAGGAGCTCGCCACGGTGGTGGTGACGGTCTGGGCCGGCGCGCCATTCTTCTTCGCCGCCGCGATGTAGCCCATGATCTGCCAGGTCTTGATGCCTGCAACCACCACCACCAGGACGAGCACCGCGCCGACCGCAATGATCACGCGCCGTCTCAGGGGGGGCTTTGAGGTTCCGGTGAGATCGCTCACTGACGAGTCTCCTTCGCATTGTCCTGTCGGTTCCACCAGCCGCCACCGAGCGCCTGGAAGAGCGCCGCGGTGTCCGCGTAGCGCGCCGCCTCGGCCTGCACCCGGCTCTGCCGGGCCTCGAGGTACACGCGCTCGGCGTTGAGCAGCGTGAGATAACTCACGCCGCCCACCTTGTACTGGAGCTTGGTCATGTTGAGGGTGTCCTGGGCGTCGGTCTCGGTGATCTGGTCCGCCTGCAGCGTGCGGGCGTCCGCCTCGAGCGCGCGCAGCGTGTCGGCCACGTCCTGCAGCGCCGCCAGCACCGCCTCGCGGTACTCGGCGGTGGCGCGGTCGAGATCGGCGCGCGCTGCGCGCTTGAGGCTCAAGAGCTCGCCGCCGTGGAACAGCGGCGCCGTGAGGGAGCCGCCCACGTTCCAGGCGGCGGTGCCGGTCTTGAAGAGGTCGCTCGCCTGCACGGTCTCGGAGCCGATCGAGCCGGTCAGGTTCAACTGCGGGTACATGTCGGCGGTCGCCACGCCGAGCAGCGCCGTGGACTGGTGCAGCAGCGCCTCCGCGGCCTGGACGTCCGGGCGCTGGCGCACCAGCTTCGCAGGCACGCTGAGCGGCAACTCCGCCGGCAGCGTCAGCTGATCGAGCGTGAAGTCGGGCACCGAGGTGTCATCGGGTGTGCGGCCGACGAGCACCGCGAGGCGGTGCTGCGCCTGTGCGAGCTGCTTCTCCAGCCCCGGGAGCTGCGCTTCGTTCTGCGCGACCTGGGTCTGCTGGGCGAGCACGTCGGAGCGCGAGGCCGCGCCGGCGTCGAACTGCCGCTGCACTACTTTCAGCTGCTCGCGCTCGCTCGCCACGATGTCGGTGAGCGCGCCGAGCTGCGCATGGAGCGAGGCGATGTTGACCGCGGTGGTGACGACGTTGGCGCTGAGCGTGAGGCGCGCCGCCTCGAACTCCCAGCGCTGGTAGTCCGCCTGGGCGCGGAACCCCTCCACCTGGCGGCGCGAGGCGCCGAAGAGGTCGAGCCGGTAGGTGACACCCACCGAGGCGTCGAACAGATTGAAGAGGAACGAGCTGCCCGGCTGGCCGAAGGCCGCGCCCGGCTCTTTCTGTCTGACGGCCGTCCCGGTCGCGTCCACCGCCGGCAGCAGCAGCGCGCCGCGGTTCGCCTTCCAGGTCTCGACCGCCGTCTGCAGCGTCGCCTGCGCGGCCTGCACCGTCGGACTGTCGGTGAGCGCCCGGCGCACCAGCTCGTCGAGGGCGTCGGAGTGATAGAGCGTCCACCAGTCCGCGGGGATGTCGCGCTCGCTGCTGAAAGTCTGGGCGACGCCGCTCGCGCCGGGCGCGGCGACCGTGCCGGTCGGCTCGGGTGCACGCGTGTAGTGGGTGGTGGCGGGCGCCGGCGGGGTCTTGAAGTCGGGCCCGACCGCGCAGGCCGATGCGGCCACGGTGGTGGCGACAACCAGGGCGAGTTTTGCTGCGCTCATTGTCATTGGGTGCTCCCGCACTGGTCGGCGGCGCGCTGTAATGCCCGGACGAGCCGCGAGCGCTCCTCGGGCGTGTAAGGCGAAAGATGCAGCAGCTCCGCGAGCAGCAGCCCCTGCACGCCGAGCAGCACCAGCGCGGCGCGCTCGAACCCACCCGGGAGCTTGGCGAACTCATCGAGGAGCTTGCGGTACTCGGCACGGCACATCGACATGTGCCCGGGGTTGTCGGCGGAAGCGGCCAGCATGGCGGCGCCCACCGCCGGGCGCTCCGGATGAAACTCGAGCAGCACGCTCACGCGCTCGCGCAGCAGGTCCGCGCGCGAGGCTTTCTTGCCGCGGCTCGCGAGTCGCTTGGCGACCTCGGCGTCCACGTCGTGGAAGTGTCGCGACAACATGCCTTCGAGGAGGGCTTCCTTGGAGGGAAAGTGATACAACAGACCGCCCTTGCTGACGCCGGCGGACTTTGCCACGGCATCGAGCGTCAGGTGCGTGGCGCCCGACTCGGTAACCACTCGCTCGGCCGCATCGAGCAGCCGCTCGCGTGCGGGGCGCAGAGGAATCGGTTGGCGGAAATACATATCCAGTGAGGCGCGCGGCCGGATGCTGTACGCGTTCGCTCCCGTGAAAGCGACAAGGCACGTGACCCTACCGTCCGGACGGTTCACAGGCCATCCCCCGATGGGGGGAGGGGCGCACCGCCCGATGTTGCTCAGCGCAGCGGGTGTTGGGAGAAGAACGACCAGATCGTCTCGTTGGCGTCGAGCGCCTGGCTGACATGCCCGATGAGCAGCGGTCCCAGGTAAGGCTCGCCGCGCGGCCAACTGTGGCCGCCGCCGCGGATCTCGTAGAGACGCACTTCGGTCTCCCCGGTGCAGTGCGCCACGCGCGGTGCCGCGCTCGTGCCGTCGGGCGGATCGGCCGTAACTACGGGCAACGGCGCGAACGCGGCGCAGTGATCGAGGCTGAGCCAGCGCGCGGCGCTGTCCTCCACCGACAACACCGTGCCGCGCGCCATCCACAGCACGCGGATGGTGCCGCCCTTCCACGGCATGATGGGATCGTCGGTGCCGTCCATGATGAGGAGCGGTATCGCACGCGCGGGCTGACAGTGCGGCGCGAGCTCCACCGACAGATTGGCGGCGACGGGGGCGGCCGCCGCGAACTCGTCGGCTGCATCGCAGGCCAGCCGGTAAGACATCATGCCGCCATTGGAGATGCCGGTGACGTAGAGGCGGGTGCGATCGATGCGGTGCAGCGTCGCGAGCGCTGCGGGGAGCGCGCGCAGGAAGGCGAGATCGTCGACGGCCGCATCCGCCGCCGAGCGGTTGGCGCCGCGGCCGTCGTTCCAGCCCTTGTCGATGCCGTCCGGGTAGACGACGAGCGCACCGTCCCGATCGGCGATGCGGTTGAAGCCGTGACGCGTCAGCCACTCCATGCCGCCGCCGTTCCCACCGCCGCCGTGCAACACCAGCACGACCGGGAGCGGTGCGTCGTGACCCTTGGGCACATAGACCCGCAGCGTGCGTTTGCGCCCGTCCTGCACGAGGGAGTAACACGCAGCCTCGCGGCTGGCATCGCTGCGGCGCGCCGCGAGACAGTCGTCGGGTTGGATTGCCGCCGCGAGCGGCGCGCCCGGGCACCCGAGCGCGAGGGCCAGGACGGCGAGGGCGGCGGCACTCGGGCGCACGGTGGGCCTCCCGCGTGGCGGCGCGCTACTGCGGCGCCGGGCCCTCGCTGACACGCACCAGGTCGCCCGGGCGCAGCCACTTGCGAAACGCCGCCTGCACCGCCGCGCCGTCGAGCTCGATGTAGTGCTGCGCGGCGATGCGCGGCTCGTCGAGCGGCAGATCGAGCTCGCGCCGGCCGAGCATGCCGCGGGCGATCTCGGCGACACCGGACTCGCTCAACGGAATCTGCCGCAGCAGGTAGGCCTTGACGCGCGTCAGCTCGTCGCTCCCGACCGCCGTCTCCTGCATGGCGGTGAGCTCGCGCACCGCCAGGTCGGCGGCCTTGCCGACGTTCTGCGGGTCGCTCGCGTACTCGATGAAGTAGACGCCGCGCGTGCGGCCCGCCTGCAGCGATGACTCGACGCCGTACACCAGGCCCGCATTGCGGCGCAGGTCGATGCTGAGGCGCGTCGAGTAAAAGCTGCCGCCGAGCACCGCGTTGCCGAGCTCGAGCGGATAGAAGTCGGCATCGGAGCGCGTGAGCGAGAGTGTCTGCGCGAGCGTCACGCGATCCTGCACGCGGCTCGCGTTCGGGACGTTGATCACCCGGGGACCATTGGGCGGCGCCGCCGGGAGATCGGTGGCCGGTGCGGGGCCGGTGACATTCCAGGCGCCGAAGCAGCGCTCGACCGCGCTGGCTGCGGCCTCGGGCGTGACCTTGCCGATGATCACCAGTGTCGTGAGATCGGGGCGGAACACCTTCTGGTAGTAGGCGCGCACCGTGGCATCCGTGAGCGAGCGCACCGACTCGGGCGTCGCGATGCGCAGGATCGGATCGCCGGCGGGATAGAGCGCGCCGCGCAGCTCTCGTTGAGTCAGAAAGCCGGGGCTGGCGTTGCGGGCGGCCACGCCCTGCGCCACCTGCGTGCGGACCACCTCGAGCGCCGCCGGCGGCAGCGCCGGATGCAGCTCGTTGTCGGCGAGGAGCTCCAGCGCCCGCTCGAAGTGCTCAGCAAGCGACTGCACGGAGAAATCGGTGCCGGGCTGCTCGCGCGCGCCGATGGCATCGAGCGCCTGCTGAAAGCCGAGCCGGTCGAGGTGCTCGCTGCCGTAGGGCAGGAGGCGCTCGAGCACCTGGCTGACGCCTTCCTGGCCCACCAGCTCCTCGGTCCCGGGGCGATTGCGGATGTGGCCGTACACGCTCACCGTGTCGCTTACATCCTCGGATTGCACGATGAGCGTGAGCCCGTTCTTCAGCACGCTCACCACCGGGCGCAGCGTCGATTCGGGGACGGTGAGCCGCCCGAGCGCTTTGGCGGCCCAGGGCGGCAGCGTCGTCTGATGCGCCTCGCCGAGCGAGATCGCCTCGTGCCCGCCGAACCCCGCGCCTTCGGGGACCGGCCGGCCGGAGCCCTTGGGCAGCATCACGCCCGTGACCGCGTGTCCCAGATCAAGGTACGTGCGTGCGACGCGGTTGACGTCGGCCACGGTCACCCGCTCGATGCGCTTCAGGTCATCGTCGGGCGATGCGAGCCCGTAGATCGCCAGCGCATCCGACCAGACGGAGGCGAGCTCGCCGATCGAATTGCGCAGCATCTGGGCATCGCTGCGTTCCTGGAGCTTGGCCGCCTCGACGAGCTCCGGCGGTACGCCCTCGCGGGCGACGCGCGTGAGGATCGCGCGCACGTCCTGCTCGAGTGCCTGCGCATCGCTCCCGGCGGTGAAGCCGACCGCCGCGTAGGCGACCCCGGATTCGGGCAGCGCGTCGAGTGAGAATTCCGCGCCGACCGCCTTGCCCTGCGGCACCAGTCCGTAGAGATCGAAGCGGCGGTTGCCGAGCACGTCCGCGAGCACCTCGAGCGCGGCGAAGTCCGCAGTCTTAGGTCCCGGCGTGCGCAGCGCGATCATGAGCGTGCCATTCGGGTGGTCGGTGTCGACGGTGAAGGAAGTCGGCACGACCGGCCGGGGCTGCACCGCCGGGCGGGCCGGCAGCTTCTTCGGCTGGATGTCGCCGAACAGGCTCTTCACCTCAGTGAGCGCCGCCTGCGGGTCGACGTCGCCGGCGATCACCAGGATCGCGTTGTTGGGTGCGTACCAGCTGCGGTGGAAGCTCTGCAGCATCGCGGCCGTGGTCTTGTCGAACGACGGCCGGGTGCCGAGCGCATCGTGCGCGTAGGGTGTGCCCGCGAACAGCCGCGTGCGTATCTTCGAATAGAGCACGTAGCTCGGCTCTGACAGGTCCTGTGCCACCTCCTGCTCGATGGCGCCGCGTTCCTGGCCCCACTCCTTCGCGCTGTTGAGCGCGCCGCGCATGCGCAGCGACTCGATGTTGAGCGCCACGTCGAGGTCTTCGGCCGGCACCGTGAACAGGTATTGCGTCAGGCCCTCGCGCGTGTCGGCGTTGAAGTCGCCGCCGAGCACGCTGCCGATATCGGCGAGCTGGTCCGCCGTGAGCCCGGGAGAGCCGCGGAACATCATGTGCTCCTCGGCGTGCGCGGTTCCCGGAAAGCCAGCCGGCGCCTCGTCCGACCCCACCAGGTAGTTCACCGAGGTCGTGACCACGGGCGCCAGCGTGTTGCGCACCACGACGACGCGCAGTCCGTTCCCGAGCGTGGCGCGCAGCACGCCCTCGCTCGAGTCCGCGGCGGCGGCGGGCGTGGCGGCGGCGGGCGTGGCGGCGGCGGCGAGGGCGAGGGCGGCCGCGAGGGCGAGGGCGGCCGCGAGGACGGCCTGACTGACACGGCGCATGGTGGACGGCCTTCGAGACGTAAGCGGGGTGCGCAGTATAGGCGGGTGCCATCTTCTGCCACAAAGCATCCCTTCGGTGACGTCTTTGCATCATCGGCGCGTCCGGCGCGCGCGCTGAACTATCTCTCGGACCGAACCACCCCACGAGAGGACTGAAGATATGAAGACGCCAAACCTGAAGCGCCCCGGCATCGGACTCGCGCTCGCGGCGCTGGCCGTGACCGCACCCGCCTGGGCCGATCCCGCCACCTCGAGCGACAGTAACGCCAAGTCCGAGGACATCGGCATCGTCACCGGGCTCGCGGTCGGCGCGGCCGCCGGCGGTCCCATCGGCGCCGCGATCGGCGCCGCCGCCGGCGGCCTGCTCGGCGATCGCTATCATAAGGAGAGACAGACCAGGGCGGCCCTCGCCGCGGACCTGCGCAAGAGCGAGGCCGAGCGCACGCGCCTGACCACGAGCGTCACCGAGCTCAACGGCTCACTCGCCGAATCGCAGACCCAGGGCGCGCAGCTCGAGCACACGCGGGCCGCGGCCGATGCGATCGGGATGGACGTCAGCTTCCGCACCGACGACACCGCCATCAAGGTCGAGGACATGGCCCCGCTCCTCAAGCTCGGCGCGCTCGCCGCGGCGGTGCCGGATGCGAAGCTGCGCGTCGCGGGCTTCGCCGATCCACGCGGTGCCCCGGCCTACAACGATGAGCTGTCCAAGCGGCGCGCCGAGGCGGTGGCGGCCGCGCTCGAGTGCGGCGGCATCGCGCCGGGGCGGCTCATCGTCGAGGCGCATGGGGCCGCCGAGTCGGACAGCGTCGCCGGCGACCTCGATGCCTACGCGCTCGACCGCCGGGTCACGGTGCGCCTCGAGCGCGCCGCGCCCGCCACGCCCGCCAGTACGACGGTCGCCAGTGCGCGCGGCCCGGCTCCCGAGGGCACGCCGTGACGGGCGCAGCGGGACTGCGCCAGGTGGTGCCGCGGACAGTTCCGTCCGCGGCGCCCCTTCGCGCTAGAATTTCCTGGCACCAGTACCTGAGCGGCGCCCTCATGAGCACTTCCATCGTCCGTCTCGACGGCAATCCCGCCCCCGACGTCAGCGAGCCGCCGGCCGACCGCCTGCTCGCCGGGACGCCGGAGCTGCGCGTGCAGAACTACTACACCGACGGCAGCCAGCAGTTCTTCGCCGGGCGCTGGGCGGCGACGCGCGGCAAGTGGCGGGTGCGTTACACGGAAAACGAGCTGTGCGTCATGACCGCCGGCAGGGTCGTGATCACGAGCGATTCCGGCGAGCGCCACGGCTTCGGTCCCGGGGATGCGTTCGTCGTGCCGGCCGGGTTTTCCGGCACCTGGGAGGTGCTGGAGGACTGCGCCAAGATCTACGCCATCTTCGAGCCCGCCCAGACCTGACATAACGACAGCGGTCGTTGAAGCCCGTCGCAGAACCGCGACGGCTTAGTTCACGCGCGCCCGGTGCGGTGGGAGTCTGACTGTCCGCTTGAGTCGGATTCGTGTCGCTTGTGGAGGTGTGTGGTGCCAGAAATCACGATCGTCGCGTCGCGTAGCCATGGCTTCGGCCTCACCGAGATGGAGATGCTGATCGGCAGCGCGCTGGTGGTTGCGCTGCTGGCGTGGACGGTGCTGTCCCGCGTCAAGCATTTCCGCGGCAAGCCGCAGGCCTGAGCGCGCCGGCCGGGACTGAAGTCCCCCGGCCCCGTACCCGGCGGCTCACTGCGCGCGCAGCACCTCGCTGAGCGTGCCGAAGATCCGCTCGATCTGTGCCCGCTCGATGATGAGCGGCGGGGAGAGCGCGATGATGTCGCCCGTCTGGCGGACCAGCACGCCGCGCTCGAAGCATTTCACGAACGACTCGTAGCCGCGCGCCCCGGGCCTGGCCGGCTGCGCCGCCAGCTCGATGCCGCAGATGAGCCCGTAGGTGCGTACGTCGATCACATGCGGCAGGCCTTTCAGGCCCTGCGCCGCCTCTTCCCAGTCCTTCGCCAGCGTACGCGCGCGCGTCAGCAGGCCCTCGCGCTCGTAGATGCCGAGCGTCGCGAGCCCGGCGGCGCACGCCACCGGGTGCGCCGAGTAGGTGTAGCCGTGGAACAGCTCGATGCCGTCCGGCCCCTGCATGAACGCCTCGTAGATGCGCTTGCCGACCAGCACGGCGCCCATCGGCACGCAGCCGTTGGTGATGCCCTTGGCGAGCGTGATCATGTCCGGGGTCACGCCAAATTCCTGCGCCGCGAACGGCGAGCCGGTGCGCCCGAAGCCGGTGATCACCTCATCGAAAATCAGGAGGATCCCGTGACGGTCGCAGATCTCGCGCACGCGCTTCAGGTACCCCTTGGGCGGCAGCAGCACGCCGGTGGAGCCGGCGATCGGCTCGATGATGACCGCGGCGATGTTGGAGGCATCGTGGAGCGCGACGATGCGCTCGAGCTCCTCGGCGAGCTGCGCGCCATGCTCCGGCAGGCCGCGCGAGAAGGCGTTGCGCGCGAGGTCGTGGGTGTGGGGCAGATGGTCGACGCCGGGCAGTAGCGCGGCCGACCAGGTCTTGCGGTTGGGCGCGATGCCCCCGACCGAGATGCCACCGAAGCCGACGCCGTGGTAGCCGCGCTCGCGGCCGATGAAACGCGTGCGCGTGCCCTCGCCGCGCACGCGGTGCCAGGCGAGGGCGATCTTGAGCGCCGTATCGACCGACTCCGAGCCCGAGTTGGTGAAGAAGGCGTGATCGAGCCCGGCGGGCGCGATTTTCACGAGCTCGTTGGCGAGGCGGAACGCACCGGGGTGCCCCATCTGGAAGGGCGGCGCGTAGTCCATGCTCTCCAGCTGCGCGGCCACGCTGGCTGTGATCTCGCGCCGGCCGTGGCCGGCGTTGACGCACCACAAGCCGGCCACCGCATCGAGGATCTCGCGGCCGTCCGCGGTCCAGTACTGCATGCCGGTCGCGCGTGCGAGCATTCGCGGGGCTGCCTTGAACTGCCGGTTCGCCGTGAACGGCATCCACAACGCCTCGAGGTCGCTGCGCGTGAGCGCTTCCGCCGGGGTGGCCATGACTTGCTCCTTGCGGGTGGGGAGGGCGGGTGATGATAAAGAAAGTGGACAAAGCCGGCCACCAGAGCCATATTTTGCCGCCCTTCGTCTAAGATTCTAAACACCATGAGCATCGATGTCGGTGCACGGCTGCGTGGCGTCCGCCTGAGCTTCGGGCTCTCGCAGCGCGAGCTCGCCCGCCGCGCGGGGGTCACCAACGGACTCATCTCTCTCATCGAGCAAAACCGCGTGAGTCCCTCGGTGAGCTCGCTGAAGAAGGTGCTCGATGGCATCCCGATGGCACTCGCCGAGTTCTTCACGCTCGACCTGGCCGCGGCTCCCCAGGCCTTCTTCGGCGCCGAGGAGCTCGTCGAGCTCGGCAACGCCGAGGTGTCGCTGCGCCTCGTGGCGGCGCAACGCACCGGACGGCAGCTGACGCTGCTGCACGAGCGCTACGCGGCGGGAGCCGCCGCGGAGGAGGAGATGCTGGCACATCGCGGCGAGGAAGCCGGGGTCGTGATCCGCGGGCGCATCGAGCTCACCGTCGGCAGCGCCACGCGCGTGCTCGGTCCCGGGGAGGCTTACTATTTCGCCAGTCAGCTGCCGCATCGCTTCCGCAATGTCGGACGCGAGCCGTGTGAGATCATCAGCGCCTGCACTCCGCCGACCTTCTGAAGGATCCAGCCCTCCCATGAACGCACAGCCTTCCGCAGTTTCCTGGCATGAGCGCGCCCGCGCGCTCGAGTTCCGCACGCAGGCCTTCATCGACGGCCGCTACGTCGATGCCGCCTCCGGCGCCACGTTCGACTCGGTCAACCCGGCGACCGGCAAGCTCCTGGCGCGGGTTGCCGCCGGCGATCAGGAGGACATCAACCGCGCGGTGCTCGCCGCACGCAGTGCGTTCCGCAAGGGCGTGTGGGTGAATCTGCGTCCCGCCAAGCGCAAGCGCATCCTGCTGCAGTTCGCCGAGCTCATCTCCAGGCACGCCGAGGAACTGGCGTTGCTCGAGACGCTCGACATGGGCAAGCCCATCACCAACAGCCTCAAGGGCGACGTACCGGGCGCGGCCGCCTGTGTGCGCTGGTATGCCGAGGCGCTGGACAAGGTGTACGACGAGGTCGCGCCCACCGGGCCCGGGGCACTCGCCTTCGTGACCCGCGAGCCGCTCGGTGTGGTCGGCGCGATCGTTCCGTGGAACTACCCGCTGCTCATGGCGGCGTGGAAGTTCGCCCCGATCCTCGCGTCCGGTAACTCGCTGGTGCTGAAGCCCTCGGAGAAGTCGCCCCTCACCGCGCTGCGGGTGGCGCAGCTCGCGGTCGAGGCCGGTGTACCGCCGGGGGTGTTCAACGTCGTGCCGGGACTCGGCCAGACCGCCGGCAAGGCCCTCGCGCTGCACATGGAGGTCGACTGCATCGCCTTCACCGGCTCGACCGCTACGGGTAAGCAGATCATGCAGTACGCCGGCCAGTCGAACCTGAAGCGCGTGTCGCTCGAGTGCGGCGGCAAGTCGCCCAACATCGTGCTCGCCGACTATCCCGACCTCGACAAGGCGGCGACCGCGGCGGCGCACGCCATCTTCGACAACCAGGGCGAGGTGTGCTCGGCCGGCTCGCGCCTGCTGCTGCAGGAGGGCATCAAGGATGCGGTGCTCGAGAAGGTACAGGCGATGGCCCGCGGCATGCAGCCCGGCGACCCGCTCGATGCCGCGACACAGATGGGCGCGATCGTCGATGCGACGCAGATGAAGCGCGTGCTCGGCTATATCGACGCCGGGCGCGACGCCGGCGCGCAGCTGCGCTTCGGCGGCCGCCGGGTGCGCGAGGACAGCGGCGGCTATTTCATCGAGCCGACGCTGTTCGAAGGGGTGAAGCCCGCGATGCCGATCGCCCGCGAGGAGATCTTTGGTCCCGTGCTCTCGGCGATCACCTTCAAGACCGTGGACGAGGCGATCGAGATCGCCAACGACGTGATCTACGGACTGGCCGCCGCGATCTGGACGCGCGATGTGACCACGGCGCACCGCGTGGCGCGGGCGCTGCGCGCCGGCACGGTGTACATCAACTGCTACGACGCCGACGACATCACCGTGCCGTTCGGCGGCTTCAAGCAGTCGGGCATGGGCCGCGACAAGTCGCTGCACGCGCTGGAGAAATACACCGAGCTGAAGACCACGTGGCTCGATTTGTCCTGAGCGGTACGCGGCCGCCGCCGTGAGCGCAGCTCCGCTGCGCTTCCTCGCGAGCTCCCCACGCGGACTCGCCGATCTGCTGGCGCGCGAGCTCGCCGCCTGCGGCGCGCACGAGATTCGCGAGCGTTCCTCGGGCGTCGCCTTCACCGGGGACCTCGAGAGCGCCTACCGCGCCTGCCTCTGGTCGCGCATCGCCAATCGCGTGTTCCTCGAGCTCACCGTGTTCGAGGCCCACGATGCGCAGGAGTTTCACGCCGCCGTTGCGCGTCTCGACTGGACGGCACACCTGGCTCCCGGCGCGACGCTCGCCTGCGATTTCAGCGGCCGCCATCCCACGATCACCCACACGCACTTCGGGGCGCTCAAGCTCAAGGACGGCATCGTCGATGCATTGCGCGCGGCGACCGGTGCGCGCCCCGACATCGATATCGCCCGTCCGGGCGTGCGCGTGCACGCGCACGCCCACGGGACGCAAATCACGCTCGCGCTCGATCTGGCGGGCGAGAGTCTGCATCGCCGCGGCTACCGCGGCGCCGCCGGCGAAGCGCCGCTCAAGGAGAATGTCGCCGCGGGCGTGCTGTTGCGTGCCGGGTGGGAGGCGCTTGTCCGGGCGCCAGCGGATGGGGAGGCGCTTGTCCGGGCGCCAGCGGATGGGGAGGCGCTTGCCCGGGCGCCACCGGATGGGGAACCGCTCGCCGTCCAGGGTGCGGAGTTTCTCGATCCGCTGTGCGGCTCGGGGACGCTCCCCATCGAGGCGGCGCTGATTGCCGCCGAGCGGGCGCCGGGGCTGACGCGCGAGTACTTCGGCTTCCTCGGCTGGCGCGGCCACGACGTGCCGCTCTGGGAGCGGCTGCTGGTGGAGGCGCGCGCGCGCATCCGCGCGGACGATGCGGTCACGGCTACGATCCGCGGCCGCGATCGCGACGCCGCCGCCATCCGCGGCGCGCGCGCCAACGCGGAGCGCGCCGGTGTCGACGGACTGGTGCAGCTCGGCGTGGGTGCGCTCGCCGATGCCGCGCCGCTCCCGGGCCGCGCCGCGGATCGTCCCGGGCTCCTGTGTACCAACCCGCCCTACGGCGTCAGGCTCGAGGACCTCGAGGCCGCGCGCGCCGTGCACCGCGAGCTCGGCGCCGTGCTGCGCGAGCGCTTCGCGGGCTGGCATGCCGCGATACTCACCGGTTCGCCGGCGCTCGGCCTGGAGCTCGGTCTGCGCGCCCATCGCACCCACACACTCTGGAACGGCTCGATCGAGTGCCGGCTGCTGCGCATCGAGGTGGGCGCGGCGAGTGAGCGCGCACCGGGCACGCTCGGCAAGGGAATCGCGCGCCTCGTGGACAGCGCCGGCGCGCACATGTTCAGCAACCGCCTCGCGAAGAACCTGAAGCGCCTGCGCGGCTGGGCTCGACGCCAGGAGGTCTCGTGCTATCGGCTCTATGACGCCGACATGCCCGAGTATGCTTTTGCGATCGACCAGTACCGCACGCTCGAGCCCGAGCAGGACTGGCTGTACGTGCAGGAGTACGCCGCCCCCGCCGAGATCGAGCGGGAGGCGGTGCAGCGCCGCCGTGGCGAGGTGCTGGCGAGTCTGCCGGCGGCGACCGGCGTCCCGCCCGAGCGTATCCGCGTCCGCACCCGGCGCCGCACGCCGCGCGGCGAGCAGTACGGGAAGGTGGACGAGCGCGAGACTTTCCACGTCGTCGCCGAGGCGGGCCTGAAGTTCCGCGTCAACTTCGACGACTACCTCGATACGGGACTGTTTCTTGACCACCGCATGACCCGGGCGCGTCTGCGTGAGGCGGCGCGGGCCGGGAGCTTCCTCAACCTGTTCGCCTACACCGGCACCGCCACCGTGTACGCGGCGGCCGGTGGTGCCCGCGACAGCGTTTCGGTCGACCTGTCGCGCACCTATCTCGAATGGGCGCGCGAGAATCTCGCACTCAACGGCTGCGCGGGTCCTTCCCACGCGCTGATCCAGGCCGATTGCCGCGAATGGCTCGTCGAGGCCGGCCGGGACACCCGGCGCTTCGATCTCATCTTTCTCGACCCGCCGACGTTCTCGAACTCCAAGCGCATGGAGGGCGTGCTCGACGTCGTGCGCGATCACCCGGCGCTCATCGACGCCTGCGCACGGCTGCTCTCACCCGAGGGGCTGCTGGTGTTCTCCACCAACGCCCAGCGGTTCAAGCTCGCCGAGGAGCTCACCGCGCGCTATTCGATCCGCGACGTCTCGGCCGCCACGCTGCCCGAGGATTTCGCGCGCAATCCGCGCATCCACCGCTGCTTCGAGATCCGGCCGCCGCCGTCTTAGTGCGCCGTGCCCTCGAGGCGATAGAGCGCGTTGACGCTCGCGCCGAGCCGAATCGTGGTGGGGACCAGTACCTGGGCCGCCTCGCCACGGCCCCGCGGCGCCCCGAGGCCGGCCGTGGGGGAGCCTTCGTAGGCGTAGCGCATGTCGGCTCGCAGGAAGCGGCCGCTGATCTGCTCGAACGGGTCCTGGGAGATGGCCTGTACGGCCCCGAGCCGCGCTCCAAACCCGGAGGCCATGCGCTCGGCGCGCTGCTGCGCATCGTGCGCCGCGGCGGTCACGAGCTCCGCTTCGAGCGCCGCGAGGTCGGTGCGGTCGAACTGCGCCTCGAGATCCTCGACGTTGGGCATCTCGAGGAGCCTGGTGCCGAGCTCAGGCCACGAGGCCACGTTGCGCAGCACGACCGAGAACGCGCGCGACACCTCGTAGTGCGGCGGCCCCCGTCGCGCCCCGCCCGAGAAGCCGGAGTCACGCTCGAACACCACGTCCTTGGCGATCGCGTGTGCATCCACGTCGGCCGTGGCGATGCCGGCTTTGGCCAGCAGGTCGAGCACTTCCTGTACGCGCTCCGCGACCGCGCGTGCGGCCACCTCGGCGCCCGGATCGCGGGCCTTGACGGTGAAACTGATCCGGGCGAGATCCGGGGCCACGGCCTTCTGCGCTTGACCCGTCACGTTGATGAAAGGGTAGGTGGGGAGGTCCCCTCCCCATACCGGTGCGACGAGCGCGAGCAGCGCCCAGGCGAAGACCATTCTCATGACAACCCCCAGAGGAAAGTGATCCGGCAAAGTGATTCTCAACTCAGACAGCGTGCCATGGCGCCCTGTTCCACGCGCGATCGCGGTGTACACCGGGGCGGCCCTTTACACGCCGACGCCGCTCAGGTAGGAACGGTAGACCGGGTCAGGAAGGGTTAACGGAGAGAGCGGGCATGAGTGCGGAGCGGCGCGGCAAGCCGCCGGTGGTGGCGATCGTCGGCGCCACCGGTGCGGTCGGAGTGGAAATGATCGGGTGTCTCGAGCGGCGGGCCTTTCCGCTCGCCTCGCTGCGGCTGTACGCCTCGGCCCGCTCGGCCGGCAAGGAGCTCACGTTTCGCGGCGCGCCGCTGCGGGTGCAGGAGCTCACCGAGGCGAGTTTCGACGGCGTGGACATCGCGCTGTTCTCGGCCGGCAGCGCCATCTCGAAGAAATTCGCGCCCATCGCGGTGCGCGCCGGCGCCACGGTCATCGACAACTCCTCCGCGTTCCGCATGGATCCGGCCGTGCCGCTCATCGTTCCGGAGATCAACCGCGAGGCGCTGCGCACCCACCGCGGGATCATCGCCAATCCCAACTGCACCGCCATCATCTCCATCACGCCGTTGTGGCCCATCCACCGGGTGAACCGCATCGTGCGGCTGCTAGATCACGAGCTACCAGTCGGCCTCGGGTGCGGGAGCCGCCGCGATGGAGGAGCTGCGCGAGGCGACGCGCGCCTACCTCGAGGGGCGTCCCTTCGAGCAGCGCGTGATGCCGCACCCCTTCGCCTTCAACGTCTTCAGCCACAACACGCGCGTCGATCCGGCGAGCGGCTACAACGAGGAGGAGATCAAGGTGCGCGAGGAGACGCGCAAGATCTTCGGCGACCCGGAGCTGCGCGTCTCGGCGACCTGCATCCGCGTGCCGGTGCTGCGTGCGCATTCGGTGGCCATCACCTTCGAGTGCGAGCGGCCGATCTCCGCGGAAGAAGCGCGTCGCATCATCGCCGCGGCGCCGGGCGTGAAGCTCGTCGACGACCGCGAGCGCAACTACTTCCCCATGCCGCGCGATGCCTCCGGCGGCGATGCCATCCTCGCCGGGCGCATCCGCCAGGACGTGAGCGACCCGAGCGGCCGCTCGATCGCGCTGTTCGTGGCCGGGGATCAGCTCCTCAAGGGCGCGGCGCTGAATGCGGTGCAGATCGCCGAGGCGCTGTGAGCTGCCGCGAACGACTCAAGGCGCGTAGTGCGTGTAGATGAGGTCGGTCGCCGCGGCAGGCTGGTGGCACGGAAAGCAGGTCTGCATCAGCGTCGCATCGCCCGGCTTGCCATTCGGGTAGAAGTGCCCGAAGCCCCAGCCGCCCGTAGCGGCGTACTTCTTCGAGTCCTTGACCTCGAACTGGATGTTCGTCGGAGCGCCGGGTACGAAGGATTGTTTGTCGCCGAAGACCTTGTTGTTCTCGTCCGAGGGGACGTGACTGTAGTGCAGGGCGGCGATGATCGCGCCGTCGGGAAAGGGCAGCTTCCCTTCGCGGTAGGCCTTGATCGCGATATCGTTACCCAGGACGACGCCGAGGCTATTCAGTTTGCCTGCCTCGTGGGCCACGGAGACCACCCTCCAGTCGCGGTATCCGGCGGGAATCTCGGTCACGTAGACTGGCGCTGACTTCTCCTGCGCGTGTCCGGAGGCGGTGAGCAGATAGGCGCAAACGCTCGCCAGCGTGGCACCTGCGATCGCGAGCGCACTGCTACGTTTCATGGCGACACCCTCATCGTTTCTGACGCACCGTAAATTCTGCGCGCCGTCGCGCCATCAGCCAACGACACCAAGGTGTCGTTGACTCCTAGCCCGCTGCGGAGCGCCGCGGCCGCGCGAAGGGAATGAGCGCCGGCACTTCCTCGCAGTACTTCGGGTACTGACCGGGGAACACCTCGCGCATGAACTCTTCCTCTTTGCGCAGCTTGCGCAGCAGCGCGGCGGCGATGATGACGAGCCCGAGCACCGCGCGCAGCGTCCCCGAGCAGATGGCGGTGCCGATCACGGCGGCGAGGATGCCGGTATAGATGGGATGGCGCACGGTGCGGTACGGCCCGGTGCGGATCAGCTCGTGGTCCTCCTTGACCGTGACCGCGCCGCTCCAGTTGCGCCCGAGATGCACGCGCGCCCACACCGCGAAGGCGAGCCCGGCGACCAGGATCGCGAAGCCGACACAATATATAAGGAATGAGCGCGGCCAGAGGCGCGTGCCGAGCACGGCCGCCCACGGGAGCTCGCGCACCCCGAGCAGCACGCCGCCGATCAGCAGCGGCAGCACGTGGGCGAGGCGCGAGCCGAGCGGCTCGCGCCGCTGCGTCGCCTTGTTGCCGATCGAGGAGATCAGCCAGTAGAGCGCCCAGGCGCACCACGCCCACAGGATGAGGTGGCGATAGAACTGAGGATCGTGCGGCATGCAGCCGATTACAGCAGGTCGCGCAGCCGGTAGTACAGCATCGCGAGCACCAGCGCCGGACGGCGCAGCGCCGCGCCGCCCGGGAAGTTGCCGTGCGGAATGCGCGCGAACACATCGAAGCGGCCGGCCGTACCGGCGACGGCCTCGGCCACCAGCTTGCCGGCGATGCCGGTGAGGGCGATGCCGTGGCCGGAGAAGCCCTGCAGGAAATACACATTGGGCGCAAGCCGCCCGAAGTGCGGTGCGCGATTGAGCGTAATGTCGACTTCGCCGCCCCAGGCGTAGTCGATGCGCACGTCCGCAAGCTGTGGAAACACCCGCAGCATGCGCGCACGTGTCGCCGCCGGCGCATCGAAGGAACGCAGTCCCGAGTAGTTCACGCGCCCGCCGAACAGCAGCCGGTGATCCGCCGAGCGGCGGAAGTAATCGAGCACCCAGTTCATGTCGCAGGTCGCGGTGTTGCCGGCGATGAGCTCGCGGGCGCGCGCTTCCCCGAGCGGCTCGCTGGCGACGATATAGGTGGCGACCCCCATGATCTTGGCTGCGAGCGCCGGCGCGAGGGCCCCGAGGTACACGTTGCCGCACAACACCAGCTGCCGCGCGCGTACCGTGCCGCGCGCGGTCGTCACCTGCACGCGCCCCGAGGCGGCCGGCTCGTGGGACAGGGCGCGGCTGTCCTCGAAAATGCGCACGCCGAAGCTCTCGGCCGCGCGTGCGAGTCCCAGCGTGTAGTTGAGCGGATGCAGGTGGCCGCTGTTGGCGTCGTGCAGCGCGCCGAGATAGCGCGTGGTGGCGAGCTGCGTGCGCAGCTCCTCGCGCGTCACGTAGCGAACGCTGCGGTAGCCGTAGCCCTCGGTGAGCTCGCGGACTTCATCCTTCAGCTCATCGACATGGCGCGGCTTGACCGCGGTCAGGAGGTAACCGTCGGTCCAGTCGCAGTCGATGCGGAAGCGCCCGATCAGCGAGCGCAGCAACGCCAGCCCCTCGACCGACACGTTCCACACCGCGCGCGCGTCCGCCGCGCCGATGAGGCGCTGGAGCTTGCCCTGCGGGGCGGCGACACCGAAGAGCGCCTGGCCGCCGCTGCGCCCCGAGGCGCCCCAGCCGATGCGCTGCCCCTCGAGGAGTACGACCGAAAGACCGCGCTCGGCCAGGTGCAGCGCCGCGGAGCAGCCGGCGATCCCGCCGCCCACCACGCAAACGTCGCACTCGACCGCGCCTGCGAGCGCGTGCCGCTCGGGAGCGGGCTGCGCGGAGGCGGCGTAGTAGGAGTCGACGTAATCCTGGCGTCCCATCGCAGGGGCTCCGGTGTGTTTAGGATCTTTAGACGCGGGCGTGGCGCGCGCGGGCTGGGCAGGATAGCGATCGGCCTGCGGTGGGGCAAATCCCGCGCCCGTCGCGCGGGTCCCGCGATGGCCCTTATGCCCGTGCTTTGGCCCATTAGCGCAGTTGGCGGGTCTCTGGCAACCAGAGGCTTCCGTCCCCGGCCTGTGGTCTAATAGGCCCCATTCCGGAGGTTTCGACGGCGGGGTTTGTTTAGAATATTAAACACCTGCCGGCAGCTAGCCGTCATGGCACCCGCCCGCCCGCTCATTGGTATTCCCGCCGACCGGCGCATGGTCGGCCATCATCCCTTCCACATGGTGGGGGAGAAGTACGCGCGCGCGGTGATCGACGCGGCTCACGGCGCGCCGGTACTGATCCCCTCGCTCGCCGAGGAGCTCGGGTTCGAGGAGCTGCTCGAGCGGCTCGACGGGCTGCTGTTCACGGGGAGCCCCTCGAACGTCGAGCCGCGCCATTACGATGGTCCGCCGAGTGCGCCCGGGACGCTGCACGACCCGGCCCGCGATGCGACCACGCTGCCGCTCATCCGCAAGGCGGTCGGGTCGGGCGTGCCGGTGCTCGGCATCTGCCGCGGCTTCCAGGAGATGAACGTCGCCTTCGGCGGCACGCTCCACCAGAAGCTGCACGAGGTGCCGGGGCACCTCGATCACCGCGACGACGAGAGTCAGCCGCTCGAGGTGCAGTACGGGCCGGCGCACGAGGTGACGCTCGAGCCGGGCGGCATGTTGCGCTCGCTCGCCGACGGCGATCGCATCCGCGTGAACTCGCTCCACAGCCAGGGCATCGAGCACCTGGGCGCGCCGCTCGCGGTCGAGGCGCGTGCGCCCGACGGCGTGATCGAGGCGTTCCGGGTGCGCGCGGCCGGGAGCTTCGCGCTCGCCGTGCAGTGGCACCCCGAGTGGCAGGTGATGGCCAATCCGTTTTCGCGCGCGCTGTTCGCCGCCTTCGGCAAGGCGGCCGGCGAGCGCCGCAGGCTCAAGTGAAAGGTGCAGGTATGGTGAGTGAGATCCGGCAGTTTTTCCGCGATCACGGCATCTCCGAGGTCGAGGCGATCATTCCCGACATGGCCGGGATTGCGCGCGGCAAGATCATGCCCGCGGAGAAGTTCGCCGAGGACGGCGGCATGCGCCTGCCCGAGAGCGTGTTCCTGCAGACCGTGACCGGGGACTACCCGCCCGAGACCGGCGCGGCCATGAGCCCGGCGGAAATCGACATCATCCTCAAGGCGGATCAGAAGACCGTGCGCCGGGTACCCTGGGCGGCCGAGCCGACCGCACAGGTGATCCACGACTGCTTTTATTCCGACGGCCGGCGCGTGTCCATGGCGCCGCGCCACGTGTTGCGCAACATCCTCGAGCTCTACGCGCAGCGCGGCTGGGACCCGGTGATTGCTCCCGAGCTCGAGTTCTACCTGGTGGAGCAGAACAAGGACTCGGACTATCCGTTGAAGCCTCCGGTGGGGCGCTCGGGCCGCGCCGAGCCCGGCCGCCAGTCCTACAGCATCGCCGCGGTGAATGAGTTCGATCCGCTGTTCGATGACATCTACCAGTTCTGCGAGGACCAGGACATCGAGATCGACACGCTGATCCACGAGGACGGCCCGGCGCAGATGGAGATCAACCTGATCCACGGCCCGCCGCTCGATCTCGCCGACCAGGCGTTCCTCTTCAAGCGCACGGCGCGCGAAGCGGCGCTGCGCCACAAGATGTACGCCACCTTCATGGCGAAGCCCCACGCCAAGGAGCCCGGCAGCGCCATGCACATCCACCAGAGCGTGGTGGACGTGAAGACGCGCAAGAACATCTTCTCCAACCCCGATGGCACCCCCTCGACGCTGTTCTTCAACCACATCGGCGGGCTGCAGCGCTACCTGCCGGCCGCGATGGCCCTGCTGTGCGCCAACGTGAACTCCTACCGGCGGCTGACGCGCTACCTGTCGGCGCCCATCAACGTGCACTGGGGTTACGACAACCGCACCGCGGGACTGCGCGTGCCGATGTCGGATGCGCAGGCGCGCCGCGTCGAGAACCGCGTCGCGGGCGCCGACGCCAACCCCTATATCGCCATCGCCGCCTCACTCGCCTGCGGTTACCTCGGCATGGTCGAGGGCCTGCAGCCGTCGGACCCGATCGTCGGCAGCGCCCACGATCTGCCGTTCGGGCTGCCGCGCTCGCTCGATGAGGCGCTGCGCGAGCTGCGGGCCTGCGACCCGCTGGTCAAGCTCCTGGGCGAGCCCTTCATCGAGGCGTTCACCATCGTCAAGGAGGCCGAGTACGAGGTGTTCCTGCAGGTGATCAGCTCCTGGGAGCGCGAGCACCTGCTGCTGAACGTCTAGGCCGGCTGCCGGACGGGCCGTGTTCAGGCCCGCGCTACACTTGCACCGCGAAGAGCGAATCCTATAAGAAGACGTAAGTGAGCAGCGCTCCCCGACCCGCTCCCTTCGGCGCCCTGGCCGCGGCCCTGCTGGCCGCCTGCTCGGGCCCGCAGCAGCCGGGCGCGGGGGCGACCGGGTCGGAGCCGGTCGTCAACGTCGACAACTGGTCCGACTACATCCAGCCGAGCGTGATCGCGGATTTCGAGAAGGAGTACGGCGTGCGCGTCAACTACGACGTGTTCGACTCCAACGAGATCCTCGAGACCAAGCTCCTCACCGGGCACACCAACTACGACGTGGTCGTACCCTCGGGTGCCTTCCTCGAGCGGCAGATCCAGGCCGAGATCTATCGCAAGCTCGACAAGGCGCAACTGCCGAACCTGAAGAACGTCGATCCGGACGTGGCGCGCGCCGAGGCGCTCTACGATCCCGGCAACCAGTACAGCGTCGACTACATGTGGATCACCTCGGGCGTTGGCTACAACGTGGCCGAGATCCGCAAGCGGCTGCCGGACGCGCCCCTCGACAGCTGGCGCATGCGTGTTCGATCCGGCGGTGGTGGCGCGCTTCGCCGACTGCGGCGTTTCGATCCTCGATGCACCCTCCGAGGTGGTGGCCACGGTGCTCCTCTATCTCGGGCGCAACCCGAGCAGCAACTCGCTCGAGGATCTGAAGGCCGCCGAAGCGGTGTTGAAGGCCATGCGGCCCTACGTGCGCTACGTCGACTCCTCGCGCTACATCGACAATCTCGCCAACGGCGACCTGTGCCTCGCGATGGGCTGGTCGGGTGACGTCAAGCAGGCGCACGACCGCGCCCAGGAAGCCGGCAAGGGCGTGGATCTCGCCTACTCGATCCCGAAGGAGGGCGCGATCGCCAACTACGACGTCATGGCGATCCCGGCCGATGCGCCGCACGTGCGCAACGCGCACCTGTTCATCAACTTCCTGCTGCGCCCGGACATCGCCGCGCGCAACTCCAATCTCATCAAGTACGCCAACGCGGTGAGCCCCGGGATCCAGCCGCTCGATCCCGCCGTGGTCAACGACCCCGGGGTGTACCCGCCGCCCGAGGTGCGCGCGCGCCTCTCGCCCGAGCGCGCCCGTCCCGCCGACTACCAGCGTCTGCTCACCCGCATGTGGACGCGCTTCAAGACCGGAAGGTAACCGCCCCGTGAGCTCTCAAGAAGGCTATGTCCGCATCCGCGACGTGAGCAAGAAGTTCGGCGACTTCACCGCCGTCGACCACGTCTCGCTCGAGATCCGCCGCGGCGAGATCTTCTGCCTGCTGGGCGGCTCGGGATCGGGCAAGACGACGCTGCTGCGCATGCTGGCCGGCTTCGAGGCGCCCACCACCGGCAGCATCGAGATCGACGGGCAGGACCTCTCGCGCGTGCCGCCCTACGAGCGCCCGGTGAACATGATGTTCCAGTCATACGCGCTCTTCCCGCACATGAGCGTCGAGAAGAACGTCGCCTTCGGCCTCGAGCAGGAGCGCCTGGGGCGCGACGCCATCCGCCGCCAGGTGGGCGAGATCCTCGAGATCGTGAAGATGGGGGGCTTCGGCGCCCGTAAGCCCCACCAGCTCTCCGGCGGACAGCGCCAGCGCGTGGCGCTGGCGCGCGCACTGGTCAAGCGCCCGAAACTTCTGCTGCTCGATGAGCCGCTCGCCGCGCTCGACAAGAAGCTGCGCGAGCACACCCAGTTCGAGCTGCTCAACATCCAGCAGCGCCTCGGCGTCACCTTCATCGTCGTGACCCACGACCAGGAGGAGGCGATGACGCTCGGCACGCGGCTCGGCGTCATGAACCAGGGGCGTATCGTCCAGGTCGGTACGCCGTCGGACATCTACGAGTCGCCGGCCACGCGCTTCGTGGCCGACTTCATCGGCTCGGTCAACATGTTCGCGGGCGAGGTGTACGCCAACGGCGGCGACGGGCTGTGCATCAGGAGCGCCGACCTCGGCTGCACCGTGCGCGTCGACCGCGCCGCCGCCGGGGCGGCCGGCGCCACCGTCTGGACCGCGATCCGCCCGGAGAAGATCCAGATCACGCGTGCGCAGCAGGCGGACGCCGCGGCGGCGGCCGACAACACCGCCAGCGGCACGGTGAAGGAGATCGCCTACATGGGCGACATGTCGATCTATCTGGTGCGTCTCGATTCCGGCAGCATGGTGCGCGTGACGCTGCCGAACGTGATGCGCGGCACCGAGCGGCCGATCGCCCGCGAGGAGCGCGTGGCGCTCTCGTGGCACGGCTCGAGCCCGGTAGTGCTCACCGAGTAGGGGTGGCGGTGCAACTCTCTCAGGCAACCGGCAGGCGCCTCGTCGCGGCGGTCCCGACGCTGTGGCTGCTGCTCTTGTTCCTGATCCCGTTCATCATCGTGTTCCGCATTTCCTTCTCCGAGGTGCGGCTCGCGATCCCGCCGTATACGCCGCTTCTCAACTGGCATCACGGCGCGCTGCATTTCGAGGTGCACTGGTCGGCGTACTCGTTCCTCTTCACCGACCCGATGTACGTGAGCTCGTATCTGTATTCGCTGAAAGTCGCCGCGGTCTCGACGCTGTGCTGTCTTCTCATCGGCTACCCGATGGCCTATGCGATCGCGCGCTCGGGTCCGGCGACCCGGCCGCTGCTGCTGATGCTGATCGTGCTGCCGTTCTGGACCTCGTTCCTGCTGCGCGTGTACGCCTGGATCGGGTTGCTCAAGAACAACGGCGTCATCAACAACGTGCTGCTGTCGCTGCACGTCATCGACCACCCGCTCGCGCTCCTGCAGACCGACTTCGCCGTCTACATCGGCATCGTTTATTCCTATCTGCCGTTCATGATCCTGCCGCTGTACGCCAACCTCGAAAAACACGACGAGACCCTGCTCGAGGCGGCCGCCGACTTCGGCGCCCGCCCGTGGCGCGCCTTCGCGCGCATCACGCTGCCACAGTCGCTCCCCGGCATCATCGCCGGGTCGCTCCTGGTGTTCATCCCGGCGGTGGGCGAGTACGTGATCCCCACGCTCCTCGGCCGCCCCGACCAGCTGATGATCGGGCGCGTGCTGTCGGATGAGTTCTTCGAGAACCGCGACTGGCCGGTGGCGAGCGCGGTCGCGATCCTGATCCTGCTGCTGCTGATCGTGCCGATTATCCTGTTCCAGCGGGTCGAGCGGCGGCAGCTGGAGACTGAAGCATGAAGTCGCGCGGACTGTTTACGCGCGTGGCGCTCATCCTCGGGCTGGTGTTCCTGTACGTGCCGATCGTCTCGATGATCGTCTTCTCCTTCAACAACTCGCGCCTGGTGACCGTGTGGGACGCGGCGCATTCCCCCACGCTCAAGTGGTACGGCGTGCTGGTGCACAACGAGCAGATCCTCGCCGCCGCCTGGCTCTCGATCCGCATCGCCTTCGTCGCGGCCAGCGCCGCGGTCGTGCTCGGCACGCTGGCCGGCGTGGCGCTGGCGCGCTTCGGCGCCTTCCGCGCCCGCCTGCTGCTCGCCGGCATGGTCACCGCCCCGATCGTCATGCCGGAGGTCATCACGGGCTTGTCGCTCCTGCTCATGTTCGTCGCCCTGGAGCAGCTCATCGGCTGGCCGAAGGGCACCGGCGCGGTCACCATTGCGCTCGCCCACATCACCTTCTGCATGGCCTACGTGACCGTGGTGGTGCAGTCGCGGCTCGCCGGGCTTCGATGAGTCGCTGGAGGAGGCCGCCATGGACTTGGGCGCTCGGCCGCTCAAGGTGTTCTTGGCGATCACGCTGCCGCTCATCCTGCCGGCGATCGCCTCCGGGTGGCTGCTGGCGTTCACGTTGTCGTGGGACGACCTCGTCATCACCCAGTTCGTCGCGGGACCTGGCTCGAGCACGCTGCCGATGGTGGTGTTCTCCAAGGTGCGCTTCGGCGTGACCCCGGACGTGAACGCGCTCGCCACCATCCTGGTACTGCTGGTGGCCACCGGCATCGCCGTCTCCACCGTGTGGATGCGTTACCAACAGCGACGGCGCGCGCGCGATCTGCAGCTCGCCGCCGCCGCCAATCTGTGAGGCTCCCATGACTCGCAACGTGCTCGGAATCGATGTGGGCGGATCCTCGATCAAGGCGGGACTCGTGGACGTCGACTCGGGCCGCCTGGTGGGCGGACTGATCTCGGCGCACACGCCCCAGCCTTCGACGCCGCAGGCGATGATGCCGGTGCTCGCCTCGCTCGCGGCGCGGCTCGAGGGTGCGGTCGGCGGCGTCGGCATCGCCTTCCCGAGCGTCATCAAGCAGGGCACGACGCGCACGGCCGCCAACGTCGATCACGCCTGGATCGGCACCGACGGGGCGGCGCTCGCGGCACGGGCGCTCAGCCGCCCGGCGTTGTTCCTCAACGACGCGGATGCGGCCGGCATCGCCGAGATGCGCTGGGGGGCCGGGCGGGGCGTTGCCGGCACGGTCATCATGGTCACGCTCGGCACCGGCATCGGCACCGCGCTCTTCTGCGACGGCAAGCTCTATCCGAACACCGAGCTCGGGCACCTGGAGCTGCACGGCATGGATGCGGAGAAGTGGGCCTCGGCGCGGGTGCGCACCGCCGAGAAGCTCGACTTCCCCGCGTGGATCGCCCGCGTCAACGATTACCTGAAGCACCTGCACGACCTGCTGTGGCCCGATCTCTTCATCCTCGGCGGCGCGGTGAGCGAGCGCTTCGCGGAGTTCGGGCCACTGCTGCGTTCCGATGCGCAGCTGCGGCCGGCGCACTTCGCCGGCCAGGCAGGCGTGGTGGGTGCGGCCATGGCCGCGGCCGAGGCCGATCTTTAGAGGGCCGATCCTTAAGATGAGGGCCAGCAAGCTCCCGGACGTCGGCACGACGATCTTCACGATCGTGTCGCGCCGCGCGCGCGAGCTCGGCGCGCTCAATCTCGGCCAGGGATTTCCCGACTACGACATCGATCCGCGGCTCGCGGCGCTGGTCGCCGAGGCGATGCGCACCGGGCACAACCAGTACGCACCCATGGAGGGCACCCCGGAGCTGCGCGAGCGCATCGCGCTGAAACTGCGCGCCTGCTACGCAATCGAGGCCGACCCCGACACCGAGATCACCGTCACGCAGGGCGCGACGGAGGCGATCTACTCGGCCATCCAGGCCGCCATCGGGCCGGGCGAGGAGGCCATCGCCTTCGACCCGGCCTACGACTCCTACGAGCCGGCGGTGCGCCTCGCCGGCGGCCGCTGCGTGCGGCTGCCGCTCGAGCCGCCCGACTTCCGTTACGACTGGGACCGGGTGCGCGCGGCGCTCAACGAACGCACCCGGCTGGTGCTCCTCAACAGTCCCTCGAACCCCGCCTGCACGGTCGCCGGGGCCGATGATCTGGCCGCGCTCGCCGCCGCGATCCGCGGCCGCGACGTGCTGGTGCTGTCGGATGAGGTGTACGAGCACGTGGTGTTCGATGGCGCACGCCACCACTCGGTGCTCGCCCACGCGGAGCTCAGGGACAAGAGCTTCGCCGTGTTCTCCTTCGGCAAGACGCTGCACGCGACCGGTATGCGCATCGGCTATTGCGTCGCGCCGCGCGCGCTCACGGCGGAGCTGCGCAAGGTGCATCAGTTCAACACCTTCAGCATCGCGACTCCGCTGCAGCAGGCGATCGCCGCCTATCTCGCCGAGCAGCCCGACGGCTGGCGCGGTCTCGCGGACTTCTTCCAGGCGAAGCGCGACCGGCTGCGGGCGGCACTGACGACGACCGGCTTCCGGCTGCCGCCCGCACAGGGCACGTATTTCCAGCTGCTCGACTTCGGCGAGTTCGCCCCACCCGATGACATGGCGTTCGCCGCGCGGCTGCTGACCGAGGGGGGCGTGGCGAGCATTCCGCTGTCGCCGTTCTACGCAGTCCCGCGGCCGTTGCCGTACCTGCGCCTGTGCATCGCCAAGCGGGATGACACACTGGATGCGGCGGCGGCGCGGCTGGCGGCGTTCGCCGCGCGGCTCGCAGGAGGCGGGCGATGAGCCGCCTGCGAGTCACGCTGGTGCAGCAGCCGCTGGTGTGGGGCGAGCCCGCGGCCAACCGCGCGCAGTTCGCATCGCTCCTCGCGCCGCTCGCCGGCAGTACCGACCTGGTGGTGCTGCCCGAGACCTTCACCACCGGCTTCAGCATGGAGGTCGAGCGACTCGGGGAGAGCGCCGGCGGACCGACCAGCGTATGGCTCGCCGACCTCGCGCGCGAGCTCGATGCGGCGATCACCGGCAGCGTCATCACGGCCGAGGGCGGCTGCTACTACAACCGGCTGCTGTGGGCGGAGCCGGGCGGGGCGCCGCTGCGGCACTACGACAAGCGGCATCTGTTCCGGATGGGGCGCGAGCATCAGCACTTCGCGCCGGGCGCGGCGGCCTGGACCGTGCGCTGGCGCGGCTTCAACGTCTGCCCGCTGGTCTGCTACGACCTGCGCTTCCCGGTCTTCAGCCGCCGCCGCACCGGGCTCGACTACGAGCTGCTGCTGTACGTCGCCAACTGGCCCGCGCCGCGCGCCCACGCCTGGCGCACGCTGCTGGCGGCGCGCGCCATCGAGAACCAGGCGTACGTCGTCGGCGTCAACCGCGTGGGGCCCGACGGGCACGGCATCGCGCACTCGGGCGACAGCGCGGCGATCGATTTCCTCGGCCAGCCGCTCATCGAAGCCGGTGCGCAGCCGGCCGTGCTGACCGTCGAGCTCGATGCCGCGCGGCTCGCCGCCTTCCGCGAGAAGTTTCCGGCGCAGCTCGACGCCGACCGCTTCACGCTCGAGCCTTAGAGCGCGTACCCATGAAGAAGCCCACCCGCGTCAATCACCCGCCGCCGGTCGAGCTGCCGCCCGGCAATCGCCCGTTGGTGGCGCCGATCTACCAGAGCGTCAAGTTCGAGTTCGAGGATCTCGCCGCGACCGAGCAGTTCCTGCGCGGCGAGCGCCCGGGATTCTTCTATACGCGCTCCGGCAACCCCACCAACCGCCAGCTCGAGCGGCTGCTGGCGGAGCTGCAGGGGCGCGAGGACTGCCTGGTCACGGCGAGCGGGATCGGCGCCATCTCGCAGGCGCTGCTGGCGCTCACTTCGAGCGGCGACCACATCCTCACCTTCATCGAGAGCTATAACCCGGCGCGCTACGTGATCCGCCGGCTGCTGGCGCGTTTCGGCGTTCGGCACACGCTGCTCTCGATCGAGGACACCGCCGGCATCGAGCGCGTGCTCGGGAGCGAACCGGTGCGCCTGGTGCATTTCGAGAGCCCGACGAATCCGCTCACCCGGATCGCCGACATCGCGGCGATCACGCGCGCCGCGCGCGCCGCCGGCGCGCTCACCGTCATGGACAACACCTTCGCCGGGTTCCATCAGCACGGCGAGTACGAAGTGGACGTGTTCGTGCACAGCCTGACCAAATACGCCTCCGGCGCGGGCGACGTGCTGGGTGGGGCGGTGATCGCGCGCGCCGAGCTGATCCGCGCCATGCACGCCGACTTCGGCGTGCTCGGCGGCACGCTCGACCCGCATGCCGCCTTCCTCATCCTGCGCGGGCTCAAGAGCTACTTCGTGCGCTACCGGGCGCAATGTGCGAGCGCGCTCACCATCGCGGAGCTACTCGCCGCGCATCCCGCGGTGGCGCGCGTGCATTACCCGGGACTCCCGACCCACCCGCAGCACGCGCTCGCCGCACGGCAGATGCGCGACTTCGGCACCATCGTCAGCTTCGACCTGAAGGGCGGGGAGCCGGCGAGCCGGCGCTTCGCCGATACCCTCGAGCTCTTCGCGCTCACGCCGAGCCTCGGCTCGGGGGAGTCGCTGCTGGTGACGGCGCACATCATGGGCGCGCGCGATCTCGATGCTGCACAGCGCGGCGTCTCCGGGGTCACGCCGGGAACGGTGCGCCTTTCGATCGGTCTTGAGGACCTGGAGGATCTGGTCGAGGATCTGACCCGGGCGCTGGCTGCCGCGGGGGGCTGACGATGGCGCGGTTCGTGCAGGTACTCGCACCGACGTTATGCGTCGCCGCAGTGCTCGCGGCGCATCCGGCGGCGGCGAGTCCCCCGGTGCGCGCGCCCGCATCGCCGCCGATGCTCGTGCCCCTGCCGCCGCCGGCTCCCACGATCATCCCCGCGCCACCGCGCGCACCGTGGAAGGCTGTCCCCTCCACGGCGGACGGCATCCCGCTCGAGGCCTTCGCCGCCGGCCCCGAGATGGCCGAGCCGCATATCTCGCCCGACGGCGGCAAGCTGGTCTACGTCTCCTCGCTGTCGGAGCAACTGCGCATCGTGGTACGCGACCTCGCTACGGGCCGCGAGCGCATCATCCTCAACGCCGCCGCCGATCCCTTCTCGGTGACCCACTGCGAGTTCAAGACCAACGACCGGCTGCTGTGCCATCTCGAAGGCGTCGCCCGCGCGGGGGATCCGGCGCGGCTGTTCCCCGCCACGCGGCTGCTCGCGATCGACGCCGACGGCAGCGCGATGAAGCTGCTGTTCCGCGATGCGCTGTTCAACCGCGTGCCGCTGGCCGCGCACGCCCAGTTCCAGGATCGCATCATCCACTGGCTGCCCGACGACGCCTACCACGTACTCATCGAGCTCGACGACGCGGGCAGTGTGTTCCCCTCGGTCTACCGGCTCGACGTGTATCGCGGCGACTTGAAGCTCGAAGTCGCCTCCCAGGCGCCCGTCATGGACTGGACCGCGGACCAGGCGGGCGTGGTGCGCTTCGGCTACGGCTTCCGCGACGAGACCGGCGTTTACGTCGCGCGCAGCGGCCCCGACGCCCCATGGCGCACGCTCGAGGAGTTCAAACGCTTCGACCACCAGCGCTTCGATCCGCTCGCTTTCGGCGCGCAGCCCAACGAGCTGCTGGTGTTCTCGCCGTACGAGGGACGCGCGGCGGTGTGGCAGATCGATCTCAACGCGCCGGCGAGCGCGATGCAGCTGCTGTTCTCACGCCCCGACGTCGATGTGGGCGGGATCCTCGAGTGGCCGTTGGACCGGCACGTGGCCGGCTACGTCTACGAGACCGACCAGCCGCATACTTATTACACCGATCCGCATGCGGCGGCCGTCGAGGCACAGCTCGAGCACGCGCTCCCCGGTGCCTATCACGCGGTGGTCGATGCGAGCCGCAACGGCTTCAAACTCCTCACCGTCTCCTTCAGCGACGTGATGCCGCCGCGCTATCACCTGCTCGACACGCGCACCGGCGTTCTCACCGAGCTCGGCCGGCAGGGAGCGGGGCTCGGCACGGCGCAGCTCGCCCCGGTGCGCCCGATCACCATTCCCGGGCCCGACGGCATTGCCATCCCCGGTTACCTGACGCTGCCGGCGGGCAGCCGCCCGCAGGAACGGCTGCCGGCCGTGGTGCTGCCCCACGGCGGCCCGTACGCCCGCGATCACTGGGGTTACGATCCGCTCGTCCAGGTGATTGCGAGCCGCGGCTACGCCGTGCTGCAGCTCAACTTCCGCGGCTCGACCGGCTACGGCCAGCAGTGGCGCGAGGCGGGACACCAGGCCTGGGGCACGATCATGCACGCGGACATCACCGCCGGCGCACGCTGGCTCATCGAGTCGGGCGTCGCGGATCCCGCGCGCCTGTGCATCGTCGGCTGGAGCTATGGCGGCTACGCGGCACTCACCGGCGTCGAGAAGGAGCCGGCACTCTACCGCTGCGCGATCAGCATCGCGGGGGTCAGCGACATGTCGCAGCTGGCGGCCGACGACGAGCGCTTCTACGGCGGCAAGGACTCCGCCGGGGATGCCATGGGCACGGACCCGGCGGCACTGCGGGCCGAGTCGCCGCTCGCGCACGTCGAGAACATCCGCGTGCCGGTGCTGCTGGTGCATGGCGAGGACGATTACACCGTGCTCGCCGATCACAGCAAGGCGATGGACCGCGCGCTCTCGCGCGAGCACGTGCCGCACGAGCTGGTGCTCATCAGACATGGCGAGCACAGCCTGGTGCGGCCGGAGATGCGCCTGATGCTGTATCGAAAGGTAACGGAATTCCTGCGCGCGAACCTCGGTCCCGATCCGCGCGGTGCAGCGGCACCGGTGAGCGCGGTGGCGGCTCACTAGCGCACGGAACCGCCGCAGCGGGCGCGGGTCAAACGAAAAACCCGCGATTCGAGGCAAGGACACCCCGCATGATCATCGCGACGCCGGTGCTGGAGTACGATTTCTCGGATCTCGAGCCCGCCATGTCGCGCGACTCGGTGATGTTCCACTTCCTGCGCCATCAGCGTGTGTGCTTCGAGCGCATGCGGGCGCTGGCGCGCGACACCGGGCTCGCCGAGCTCTCGCTCGAGGACCTGATCCGCGTCACCGAGACGAGCCCCGCACATCGCGCCCTCTACCGCTACGCCGCCGAGGTGTGGAACCACAACGCCTTCTGGCGCTCGATGCGCCCGCGCGGCGGCGGCGCCGCGCACGGACTCATCGGAGCGGCGCTCGCGGACCGCTTCGGCTCGTTCGAGCGCTTCACGCGCAAGCTCAAGGCGGCGGCCAGCGCCCACTTCGGCAGCGGCTGGCTGTGGCTGGTCTGGCGTGCGGCCACGGTCGAGATCCTGGTGACGCACAACGCCGTGACGCCGCTCACGCGCGGCGACACCGTGCTGCTCGCCCTCGATCTGTGGGAGCACGCCTACTACCTTGATCACCAGAACCGGCGCGCCGCCTACGTGGCGACCTTCCTCGACGAGCTGGTCAGCTGGGAGTTTGCCAACAGCGTGCTGGCGGAGCTCACGCGGGTCCCGGACGGTGCGGCGCATTGGACGCGCCTGCCGGCCGGGGTCCGCGCGGAGCGCCAGGTACCGGCGCCGCGCTGACATCCGGACAGGGCCTTCAGCCGCTGCTCGCCATGTGCACGCGGTGCGGGTGACTGGTCAGGACCGTGCTGTCCGTAGCACCGGTCTGCTTACGGGCCATCAGGCGACATTGGACTAGCAAAAATGCCTGCCTGTAAGCTGCCGTTCATGGTGGATAGGAACCCCTTACTGGGCACATGGAAATTGAAGTCCCACGTCGTAACGACGGCACGGGGCGAGCGGTCAACCCCGTACGGGGAAAACCCAACGGGTTACCTCAGTTACTCAGCGGATGGTCGCATGCAGGTAATCGGAGCCGCGAACGGTCGGATCGTGCCGGCCGGCTCCGCTGCGGCGAACGACGAGCGAGTGACGCTCTACGACACGATGTTTGCGTACGCGGGCACGTACTCGATAGAAACCGATAAGGTCGTCCACCATGTCGATATTTCGTGGAACGAAACCTGGACTGGTACGGATCAAACTCGACTCTTCGATGTGAGCGGAAACACGCTCACCCTCACAACACGCATCACCGACCCAGCGACTGGTATGGAAGCCCATTACGCGGTTGTATGGGAGAAAGTGGCGAATCTGTAAACCGGCACCGAGGGTTGACCGGTGTACGGCGTCCAATATTGACCCTGAGAGCGCGTAGCAACCTCGAGACTCATCGAGCAGTGTCGTTGAGGTCCTGGGCACCCTTCGGCGCCTCTTAGGCCAAGCTCCTGGTCAAACTTCGACGCCCGTTCACAAACTTGCAGGGCGAATCAAAGTGCTGATATGATACACAACCAATAGGTTCACAACTAAATGGTTTAGTTAGGATGTCACCGGATCGCCTAAGCACTGTTTTTTCTGCACTGGCCGACCCTACCCGGCGCGGCATCCTGGCTCGTCTCGCGACCAGCGATGCGACGGTGAAGGAACTCGCCGAGCCATTCGACATGAGCGTGGCTGCCGTGTCGAAGCATCTCAAGGTGCTGGAAGGAGCCGGCTTGATCTCGCAGGCTCGCCAATCTCAATGGCGGCCCCGCCACCTGGAAGCCGGGCCGCTGCAGGATGTGGTGGATTGGCTCGAAGATTACCGCCGGTTCTGGGATCGAAGTCTCGACAGGCTCTCAGAACATTTGCGCCAGCTGAAATTGCAGCGGATGAGAGGACGGCCGGGCCCGGCTCAACGCGGCCCGGGAACCAGGCGAGGAAAAGGGACATGACGGCCACCATCGACGTCAGCGACCCCGACCGGCCGGTCATTGTCATCGCGCGCGACTTTGACGCACCGCGCGAACTGGTATGGACCACGATCACCGATCCCAAACATGTCGCGCTCTGGTACGGCGGAGCAGGCTTCACCAATCCGGTCTGCGAGATGGATCTACGGCCCGGTGGCATGTGGCACCACGTGATGCAGGGGCCAAACGGAGCCCGCTACACAATTGACAGCATCTTCGAGGAGATTGTCGAGCCAGAACGCTTGGTATGGCGAACGATCAAAGATCCTAGCCGCGATCCTCCACCGCCGACTTCGCTCAACACCGTCACGCTCGAGGCACGCGGAGAACAGACGCGTTGGAAGCTAGTCACGCTGTTCGATTCCATGGCTGATCGCGATCTGGCAGCCAGGATGGGCTTCGGAGGGATGATCGCAATGGGTACGGATCGCATGGCAACACATCTCAAGTCCCTGAAAGGAGGAACGAGTCATGGCTGAATCAACATTGCACCCCAACGTCACCGTTTCGTCGGCGTCAGGTCATCCCCGGGCATTCCCCAGGTGGATGCCGCGGATTGGGTGGAGCCTGAGCGCTCTCATGATCGCGTTCATGATCTTCGATAGCGTTGGGAAGATTGCCCTGGAGCAGCATGTGATCGCCGCTACCAGTGAGATTGGGTATCCCCTGAGCGTGATCCGTCCCCTCGGCATCATCCTTCTCGCGTGCACCATTCTGTACGCCATTCCGCGCACATCAATACTCGGAGCGATTCTGCTTACGGGATACCTTGGCGGCGCCATTGCCAGCAAGGTTCGCGTCGAAGACCCACTTTTCAGCTCGGTACTATTCGGCGCCTACTTCGGCGTGCTTGTCTGGGGTGGCCTCTACCTACGCAGCGAACGCCTGCGAAATCTCGTCCCCTTGTTGAAGAATTGATCGCGTCAAGTTACCGAGGAATCCACCATGTCATTCCAAGCGTACCTGGACAACGTTAAGACCCAGACCGGCAAGACACCCGAAGACTTTGCGAAGCTGGCGTCGCAAAAGGGCCTTATCAAGCACGGCGAGATCGTCAAGTGGTTAAAGGGAGAGCATTCGCTCGGTCACGGGCACGCGACCGCCATTGCCGGCGTGATGCTGCGGCTGGGTACTCGCAAGGCTGGTCCTGCGGAGAAGACTCGCGCACTGTTTGATGGCAAGAAAGCACATTGGCTACCCGCTTGCGACAAGCTATTGGCAAACATCAAATCGTTCGGCGCCGACGTGGAGGTGACCATCGGGGGCTCCTACCTAAGTTTGCTTCGCGCCGGTAGGAAGTTCGCGATACTGCAACCCTCATCGGCGGACCGTCTGGATATTGGAATTAAACTCAAAGGTACGCCGCCCAAGGGACGTTTTGAGACCGCCGGAAAATGGAACGCGATGGTTACGCACCGCGTGAAGATCGCGGCACCCCAGCAGATCGATTCGGAAGTGCAGGCTTGGCTCAAACGGGCGTATGAATCGAATTTGCAATCCGGGGAAGGCGCACGAGGCAGGCCAGGGGGATAAACCGCGAGTCAGTTGGAGCACCCACGCGGCCATCTCTGCGAGCTTAGCTGCTCAACCGCTGCTCGCCACGCGCACGCGATGCGGTTGGTAAGGCAGCACCTCGACGACTTCGCCCTCGCGCAGCCGCTGCTGCACGTCGCGCCAGTACTTCGCCGTGAGGATCTCCGCGTGCACACGCAGCAGCGCCGCCCGCTCGGCCTCGCCGAAGGCGAGGAAACGCATGAAGGTCTCGGGGAACACGTCGTTGTCGGCGACGTAGAACCAGGCCTCGCCGCGCATCTCGTCCTCCGGCGTCGGCGCCTCGGGCAGGTCGCGGAAATTGCAGTCGGTCACCCGGCATAGCTCGTCGTAGTCGTAGAAGATCACGCGCCCGTGGCGTGTCACGCCGAAGTTCTTCAGCAGCAGGTCGCCCGGAAAGATGTCGGTGCAGGCCAGGTCGCGCAGGCATTGGCCGTAGTCGAGCGCGGCGCGTACCGCCGCCGCGGGGCTCGCCGCGCGCAGGTACAGGTTGAGCGGCACCATGCGCCGCTCGATGTACATGTGGTCGAACACCAGATCCGGGCCGTCCTCGTGCACGCTCTGCGCCGTCTCACGCAGCAGCTCCTCGAGCAGCGCCGCATCGAAGCGTGCGCGCGGGAACCGCAGCCGCCGGAACTCCTGTGCATCCACCAGGCGGCCGGCGCGGTCGTGGATGAAGACCATCCGGTATTTGGCGATGACCTCCTCGCGCACCACGGTCTTCGGCGGGGCGAAGCGGTCGCGGATCACCTTGAAGACCACGTCGAAGGAGGGCAGGGTGAAGCACACCATCACGAGTCCGCGCTCCCCGGCGGCGTGGGTGAACAGATCCGCGGTGCCCTCGAGGTGGCGCATCAGCTCGCGGTAGCGCTCGGTCTTCCCCTGGCGCGCGCGCCCCAGCACCGTGAACAGCTCGCTCACCGGCTTCTTCGGCATGATCGAGTGCAGGAACACCACCGCCTCGGCTACGCGCTCGAGGTCGACGTGGAAATAGGAGCGCGTGTAGCTGAAGACGATGCTGACGTCGTCCTCGGCGAGCATCACGGCATCCACCAGCATGCCGTGCTCGGTGTTCTTGAGCGCGATCACCAGCGGCGCGAGCAGCCCGCGTCCCAGCACCCGCCCGACGATGTAGGCGCGCGACATCTGGTAGAACACCGGCCGGATGACCTCGACGCGCTCGATCGCGCGCCGCTCGGTCTGCGCGTCGAGGTAGGCGCGCACCTCGCCGGCGACGTGCGCGACGCTCTTGTCGAGATCGCGCCACGGCGAGCGGAAGCGCACGTCACCGAGCAGGTCCTCGAACAGGAGCGGCAGCGAGCCGTGGTTCTGGTAGCTGTTGGTGTCGACGCTGCGCACGCCCGCGAGCGGGTTGAGGTCGGTGGCGACGAACTCGATGTCGGGCGCGACGCCCACCGTGCCGAACAGGCGCCGGCTCACGGAGCTGAAGAAAGTCTTGGTGAATTCCGGGTCGGGAAGCTCGGCGATGAGCGCGGCGAACTCACGGCGGATCTCGCACCAGCGCTCGCGCTCGAGCGCCTGCGACCCGAGCGCGGCGCGCAGCTCGGCGATCGTCTGTGCCACGAAGCGGTCGTAGAGCTCGATACGCTCCACCGCGTCGCGCTGGCTGCCTTTCCAGTCGCGGTTGTCGAAGCGCAGCGGCGCGCGGCGTGTGATGGCGCGGAACTCCGCGTTGTAGCTGGCGAAGGCGGCGACGAGGTGGCGGGCGCAATCCATGTCGGGGCGCTGGTGCAGTCAGTCGAAGTCGGTCGGCAGCGAGCGGTCGAGGTGGTGGCGGTAGAGCCGCTCGATCTGCGGGGCGATCACGCGTCCGGTCGACAGGTCCGGGAGGGCATCAACCGGGAAGAACTCGACCGCATCCGTCTCGGTGCTGGTCGCGGGGCTGCCGCCCACGAGCTCGCACACGAAGAACAGCTTGTAGATATGGTGCACGCCCGGCGGGTGCGGGTGGCGGTTCTTGTCGACCAGCGCCGCGAGCTTCACCGCGCGCGCCTCGTAGCCCGACTCCTCGCGGATCTCGCGCGCCACCGCCGCCGCGGGTGCATCGTTCACGTCCACCCAGCCGCCCGGCAGCGTCCAGCGGCCGTCGCTTCGCTCGCGCACCAGCAGCACCTCGGCGCCGCGGAACACGCCGCCGCGCACGTCGACCTTCGGGGTGGCGTAGCCGTGCTCGCCCTCCCAGAAGCCGTGCACCGTGGCGAGCGGCACGTCGAGCTCGATGCTGAGCATCGCCGCCGTGAGCCGCTCGAGCTCCTGGTAGCGGTGGCGGTCGAAGGGGTCGCGGCTGAAGGCGAGCCCGTTCTGCGCGATCGCCTGCACCTTGCGCGCCCATTCGAGCACCGTGGCGATGCGTGGGGCCGGGCTCATCGGCCGCGCGCGCTCTCGAACGCGGCGCGCTCGCTCTTGCGGATCACGAGCTTGAGGCCCGACCAGGTGGCATCGACCGCGCACACCTTGATGTCGACCAGCGCCAGGGGCAGGGCGAGCGTGCGCGCGAGCTCGGCACGGCGCGTGGCGAAGAGGTGCATGAGGTCGGTGTCGGCGCCGACGCGTTGCACGACGCGCACGCCTTGCGGGAGCGGCGCCACGAGCGCGGCGTAGTCGGCGGGTGCGCCGCGCAGGTACAGACGGCAGCCGGTGCCGATGCCGAGCTTCCTCGCGAGCGGCGTCCCCGAATAGCCGCTGGCTGCGGCTGCGGCCGGGCGGCGCAAGCTCGGCATGCCGCCGCCGCCCGCGCTCAGAGGTTCTTGATCAGCGCGTCGGCGAACGCGCTGGTGGCGACTTCCTTCGCCCCCTCCATGAGGCGTGCGAAGTCGTAGGTCACGATCTTCTGGCCGATGGTACGGTCCATCGCCGTGATGATCGCATCCGCCGCCTCGAGCCAGCCCAGGTAGCGGAACATCATCTCGCCCGAGAGGATCACCGAGCCCGGGTTCACCTTGTCGAGGTTGGCGTACTTGGGCGCCGTACCGTGGGTGGCCTCGAACACCGCGTGCCCGGTGAGATAGTTGATGTTGCCGCCCGGGGCGATGCCGATGCCGCCGACCTGTGCGGCGAGCGCATCGGACAGGTAGTCGCCGTTCAGGTTCAACGTCGCGATCACATCGAACTCTTCCGGACGGGTGAGTATCTGCTGCAGCGTGATGTCGGCGATCGCATCCTTGATGAGGACGCGGCCGCTCTTGCGGGCCACATCCATCTCGGCGTTGGCATCCTTCTCGCCCTTGGCCGCCTTGGTGCGCTCCCACTGCTCCCAGGTGTAGGTGCCGTCCGCGAACTCGCGCTCGGCCAGCTGGTAGCCCCAGTTGCGGAACGCGCCCTCGGTGAATTTCTGGATGTTGCCCTTGTGCACCAGGGTGAGGCTCTTGCGCCGGTTGGCGATCGCGTACTCGATCGCCGAGCGGATGAGGCGCTCGGAGCCCTGTTTCGACACCGGCTTGATGCCGATCCCGGAGCTGTCCGGAAAGCGGATCTTGGCGTAGGCCTTCGGGAAAGCCTGGCGGAACAGCTCGAGGAATTTCTGATTGTCGGGGGTGCCGGCCTCGAACTCGATGCCGACGTAGATGTCCTCGGTGTTCTCGCGGAAGATCACCATGTCGACCTTCTCCGGGTGCTTCACCGGGGAGGGCACGCCCTTGAACCAGCGCACCGGCCGCAGGCATACGTACAGGTCCAGCATCTGCCGCAGCGCCACGTTGAGCGAGCGGATGCCGCCGCCGACCGGGGTGGTGAGCGGACCCTTGATCGACACCAGGTATTCGCGGCACGCCGCCACCGTCTCATCGGGCAGCCAGGTGTTGAAGAGGCGGTTGGCCTTCTCGCCGGCGTAAACCTCCATCCAGTGGATGCGGCGCTTGCCGCCGTAGGCCCTGGCGACCGCGGCGTCCATGACGCGCACGCTGGCGCGCCAGATGTCCGGTCCCGTCCCGTCGCCCTCGATGAAGGGGATGATCGGGTTGTCGGGGACGGCGAGCTTGCCGTTCGCGATCACGATCTTCGCCCCCTGCGCGGGAGGAGCGACCTTGGGGCTTGCCGGGGTGGACATGGGGCTTTCTCCGCAGGATTACACCGGCGAACCTCGTGGTTCGCCGGGCGCGCAATGCTAGCACAGCCCTTTTTGGGGCAGGACCGCGTGCCGAGCGGGGCGCGCGTGTGAGAGACTCAGCGGCGCTGCGCCTTCCGGGGGTCACGCGGAGAGAGCATGTCGAACGCTATAGATAAGAGTAGCGCCGCGGGCGCGCGGCCCTCGATTCTCCGGCAGATGTGCGCGGTGCGGCCCATCGACCCTGTGGATGCGACCGAGAAGAGTCGCCTCAAGCAGGTGCTGGGACCGGCTGCCCTGACCGCCATCGGCCTCGGCGCCACCATCGGCACCGGCATCTTCGTCCTCACCGGTCAGGTCGCCGCCAACCAGACCGGTCCCGCGATCACGCTGGCGCTGCTGATCGCCGCGTTCGGCAGCATGCTGGCGGCGCTGTGCTATTCCGAGTTTGCGGCGTTCCTGCCGGTGCCGGGCAGCGCCTATCGCTACACCTACGCGACGCTCGGCGAGGGCCTCGCGTGGTTCATCGGCTGGAACCTGCTGCTCGAGTACGCGATCTCGGCGTCCACCGTGGCGGTGAGCTGGTCAGCCTACGTGGTGAGTCTGCTCGAGGGCTGGCACATCCACCTGCCGCCGGCCCTGGTGAACGCCCCTCTCGGAGTGGATGCCCACGACCATCTGATCGCGACCGGGGCCATCATCAACGTGCCCGCGGTACTCATCGTCGCGCTCTGTACCGTGGTGCTCTACGTCGGCGTGAGCCAGTCGGCGCGCGCCAACACCCTCATGGTGACCTTGAAGGTCGCCATCATCGCGATCGTCGTGATCGCGGGACTGAAGTACGTCGACACCAGCAACTTCCACCCCTACATACCGCCCAACACCGGCAGCTTCGGTCACTTCGGCTGGACGGGGGTGTTACAGGGCGCCGGCATCATCTTCTTCTCCTACGTCGGCTTCGACACGGCTTCGACCATGGCGCTCGAGGCGCGCAATCCGCAGCGCGACGTGCCGATCGGGATTCTCGGCGCGCTGGCGATCTCGGCGGTCCTGTACGTGGCGATGTCGACGGTGCTCACCGGCATGGTGAACTACCAGCATCTGAACGTCGCCGCGCCGGTGGCGGTGGCACTCGATGCCCACCCGCAGCTCGCCTGGCTCGGCTGGCCGTTGAAGATCGGCATCATCTGCGGCATGACGTCCGTGATCCTGACCTCGCTCCTCGGGCAGCCGCGCATTCTCCTTTCGATGGCGGACGACGGGCTGCTGCCGACCTCGATGAGCCGCTGCCACCCGCGCTTCAAGACCCCACATGTGTCGACCGTGATCACCGGGGTCGGCGCCGCGGCGATTGCCGCCGTGTTCCCGCTCGACGTGCTCGCGGACCTGGTCTCCATCGGCATCCTGCTCGCCTTCGCCGTGGTGTGCCTCGGCGTGCTGGTGCTGCGGCGTACCCGGCCCGACGTACCGCGGCCGTTCCGCGTGCCCTGGGCGCCCGTCACCTGCACGCTGGGGACGGTGGTGTGCCTGGGGTTGACGCTCACGCTGTCGAACCCGACCTGGTGGCGGCTGCTGGTGTGGACGATCCTCGGCATGTCGATCTACGCCTTCTACGGATTCCGCAACAGCCGCCTGCGCCAATGACGCGCACACTCCCCGGTACGCCCGCCGCGGACGGCTTCCGGATGCCGGCGGAGTTCGCGCCGCACGCGGGCTGCTGGCTGCTGTGGCCCGAGCGTCCTGACAACTGGCGCGCCGGCGCGCGTCCCGCGCAGCTCGCCTTCGCGCAGGTGGCGGGCGCCATCGCCCGCTTCGAGCCGGTAACGGTCGGCGTGTCGACGGCGCACTATCGCGTGGCGCGCGCGCTGCTGCCTGCGGGGGTGCGCCTGGTCGAGATGGCGCACGACGACGCCTGGATGCGCGACGTGGGACCCACGTGCGTGACCGGCCCGCAGGGCGAGGTGCGCGGCGTCGACTGGCACTTCAACGCCTGGGGCGGGCTCACGGACGGGCTGTACTTTCCCTGGGATCAGGATGAGCAGGTGGCAGCCAAGGTGCTCGAGATCGAGCGCCTCGGGCGCTATCGCGCGCCGCTCGTCATCGAAGGCGGCGCGCTGCACGTCGACGGCCAGGGCACCGCGCTCCTCACCGAGGAGTGCGTGCTCAATCCCAACCGCAACCCGCGCCTCAAACGCCGCGAAATCGAGGTGCTGCTGCGTGACTATCTCGGCGTCACGCAACTCATCTGGCTCGGCAAGGGCGTCTGCCACGACGAGACCGGCGGGCACATCGATAACCTGGCCTGCTTCGTGCGCCCCGGCGTCGTGTGCCTCACCTGGACGGACAAGCGCCGCGACCCGCAGTACCGCATCTCGCAGGATGCGTGGCAGCGGCTCAGCGAGGCGCGCGATGCACGCGGCCGCAAGCTCGAGGTGGTGCGGCTGCCGATGCCCGGTCCGCTCAAGATGACGGCCGAGGAGGCCGCCGGCGTGGTGCGCTGCGAGGGCACCCGGGCGCGGCGCGCCGGCGAGCGCCTCGCCGCCAGCTACGTCAATTTCTACATCGCCAATCGCGGCATCGTCATGCCGCTGCTCGAGTCACGCGCGGACCGCCGCGCCGCCACGATCCTCAAACGGCTCTTTCCGGGGCGGCGCGTGGTCGGGGTGCCGGCGCGCGAGATTCTGCTCGGCGGCGGCAACATCCACTGCATCACGCAGCAGATTCCGCTCGGCGGCGAGGACGGAACTTCGGAGCCCTGACGCAGGCCCCTGTCAGAGAAGCCTGCTGGCGGCATCCAGCCACTCGCGCTGCGCCCGGCGGTAGTGCCCCGGCGCGATGCGCGCGCGCTCGAGGAGCTCGCGCGCCACGCGCTGCGACTCGGCGACCTCGCCCTGGGCCTTCAGCAGCTGCGCATAACGGACCGAGGCTTCGGCGCCCGGATAGCCGGGGGCGAGCGTGCGGTATTCCTCGAGCGCCTTCGACACGTTGCCTTCCGCCTCGAGCGCGCGGGCGTACAGCAGGTGCCCGTCGGGCGAGCGGAAGTCCGGATTCCTGGCGATCAGCTCATCGAGCGTGGTGCGCGCATCGCGCGCGTCTCCCTGGGCGAATTGCGCCTGCGCGAGCCCGAGCATCAGGTTCGGGTCGTGCTCGTAGAGACCCGTGAGCGCCTGGCGGTACTGCGCGATCGCATCCCCGTAGCGCTGGTGGCGTACCAGTTCCTCGGCATAGCGCTGGCGGCTCGCGACGTTGCCGGTGACCTGCGCTTCGTTCTCGTAGCGGCGCAGGTCCGCGCCCGGGTCCATGGCGCGCTTGAAGCCGCGCGCGGTGCGGCGCGCCGTGCGGCTGCGGAACAGGTCGGGAAGGATCTCCGCCCCTACGTACACGAGGGCACCCAGTCCGTACGGCAGCAGGATCAGCACCCAGATCCACAGGAAGTTCCGTCCGGTCTTGATGACGTGGACGATGAGCAGCGCCTGGATGATGTAGGGCAGGATCAGGAACAGCATGCAGGTCTCCGCTAGTGCGCCGTCGGGGCGCGAGCCGGCGCCGTACCGGGTGGCAGGGCGAAGGCGATGAGGGTGTCGCCGCGGGTCGTGCCGAGCGGGCCGTGGCCGCCGGCGCTGATCACCAGGTACTGCCGCTCGGCACTGCCGGCGCGGTAGGTCATGGGCGTCGCCTGGCCGCCGGCGGGCAGGCGGTACTTCCACAGCTCACGCCCGGTCTCGATGTCGAAGGCGCGCAGGTAGCCGTCGAGAGCGGCGCCGACGAACACCAGGTCGCCCGCGGTGGCGATGGGGCCGCCCATGTTCGGCATGCCGAAGTCACGCACCAGGGGCCAGGGGGCGAAGCCCGCATTCGATCCGAGCGGCACCTGCCAGACGATGCGGTTGCGGCGCAGGTCGACGTTCACCAGCGTGCCCCACGGCGGCGGTGTGCACGGCAGCCCCCAGGGCGAGAGCAGCGGCTCGCGCCGCACCGCCCATGGCGTACCGGCCTGGCGTCCGTACTCGGCGTGCGGGTACGAGTGCGCCCGCTGCTCGCTCTCGAGCTGCGCCGGCGGAATCAGCGTCACCACCATAGCTAAGTCGTTGACCGCGGCGATCACGCGCCCGCGCTGCTCATCGAACGCGACGCCTCCCCAGTCGACGCCGCCGAGGTAGCCGGGAAACTCGAGCGTGCCGCGCGTGTCGGGCGGCGTGAACAGACCCTCGTTACGCAGCGCCGCGATCCGCTCGCGGCACTTGCCGCGATCCCAGAAGGTGATGCCCCAGGCATCGTCGGGCTCGACGCGGCGCTGCGGCACGAGCGCGGGGAGCGAGGAAAACGGCTGGGTGGGCGCCGCCTGCTCGCCCGGCACCAGGCTCTTCGGCACCGCGCGCTCGCTGAGCGCGAAGAGCGGCGTGCCGTTGGTGCGGTCGAATACGTACAACATGCCGGTCTTGGTGGCTTCGATGACCGCCGGCACCGGCGCGCCCTGCACGTCGAGATCGCCCAGCGTCGGCTGGGCCGCGAGGTCGTAGTCCCACAGGTCGTGGTGGATCAGCTGCTGATGCCAGACGAGCCTGCCGGTGCGCGCATCGAGCGCGAGCAGCGAGTCGGCGAAGCGGTTGGAGCCTAAGCGCATGCCGCCGTAGAAGTCGGGGCTCGCGGAGCCGGTGGGCGCCAGCACCAGCGCGTGCTCCTCGTCCACCGTGATGACACCCCAGGCGTTACCCGCACCGGTGCTCGCGGCCTGCGCGGGACTCCACTGCGCCGCCGCCGGATGGGCCGGGGAGTCCGGCAGCGGATCGAAGGACCACAGCAGCGCCCCGCTCACCGCGTCGAAGCCGCGGATGACACCGCGCTCGACGTCGGCGGCGCGGTTGTCGCCGATCGAGGAACCGACGACCACTACGTTCGCGTAGATCGCCGGCGGCGAGGTTACGAGGTAATCGGGCCGGTCGCGGATCCGCAGGCCGCGTGTCAGGTCGATCTGGCCGCCGGCGCCGAAATCGGTGCACGGGCGGCCGGTATCGGCATCGAGGGCCAGCAACCGTGCGTCGAGCGTGCCGGTGAACACCCGTCGCGCGCACGCTCCGCTCCAGCGCGGGTCGGTGCTCGCCCAGACGCTTACGCCACGTGCGCTGCTCTCGGCATAGCGCACCGTGCGGTCGATGCGCGGATCGAAACGCCAGTGCTCGCGGCCCGTTTCAGGGTCGAGGGCGATCACGATGTTGGTACCGGTCTCGAGATAGAGCTTGCCGAAGGCGAGCACCGGGGTTGCCTCGAAGGTGAGGCGCCGCGCCTGGGCGTAGCCGGCGCCGAGCTCGCCGGTATGGTAGGTCCAGGCCACCGTGAGGCGCGCGACGTTGCCGCGATTGATCTGATCGAGGCTCGAGAAGCGCTGGCCGAACATGTCGCCGCCGTAGTAGCCCCAGTCGCTCGCTTCGGGCGATTGCGCCGGTGCGCGCGCCGCGGCCAGCAATGCCACCGCAAGCAGCGCCGGCAGCGCCACGCGCGGCGGCCGCGGTGCGCGACGGTCGCTGCGGGTGCTGGCGCTGGTGGTAGCCTCTGTCATGGTCGCATTATCCGCGAGGCGGGCGCGGCGGTGCGAGCCGCAGCGCGCGCTGCGGCACATACTGGTATTCTTTCCGCCGTGAGTTCACCACGGGCGGTCATGTCCCGTTTCGGGGCGTTGCGGTTCTTGCTCCTCGTTCAATGCCTCGCGATGGCGGCAGCCGCCAACGCCTTCGCGGCCGAGGCTCCTCCCGGCGCCGCCGCGCCGCCCGCCGCCCGTCCCCGGGTGGGCCTGGTGCTCTCGGGCGGCGGCGCGCGCGGCGCCGCGCACGTCGGTGTCCTCAAAGTCCTCGAGCAGATGCACGTGCCGATCGACGCGATCGCCGGCACCAGCATGGGCGCGGTGGTCGGCGGGCTGTACGCGAGCGGTTTCTCGGCAAGCGACGTCGAGAAGATCATCACCTCGCTCAACTGGCAGACCGCGTTTCGCGACCGGCCGCCGCGCGAGGATCTGACGCTGCGCCGCAAGCAGGAGGATGAGGACTTCCTGGTGGCCTTTCCGCTCGGCGTGCGCGGTCACAAGGTGGTGCTGCCCAAGGGGCTCATCGAGGGCCAGGGCCTGAGCCAGCTGCTGCGCCGGCTGACGCTGCCGGTGGCGCGCATCACCAACTTCGACGACTTGCCGACGCGCTTTCGCGCGGTCGCCACCGATCTCGAGAGCGGCGAGGCGGTGGTGCTCGACTCCGGCGACCTGACGAGCGCCATGCGTGCGAGCCTCTCGGCGCCCGGCATCTTCGCGCCGGTCGAGCGGCAGGGGCGGGTGCTGGTCGACGGGGGAATCGCCGACAACGTTCCGGTCGACGTCGCGCGCGCCATGGGCGTGGACCTCGTGATCGTGGTGGATGTCGGCTCGCCGCTCGCGGAGCGCGGCAAGCTCACCGATGTGACCGCCATCTCCAACCAGATGCTCGCCATCCTCCTGCGGCGCAACGCCGAGCAGCAGCTCGCGACGCTCGAGCCGCGCGACATCCTCATCGAGCCGCCGCTCGGAGACGCGTCCTCGTTCGACTTCGGCGCGGTGGCGCGCTACATCAGCGTCGGGGAGGCCGCGGCCCGCACCGCCGTCGAGCAACTCGCGCCGCTCGCCGTGAGCGCCGAGCAGATGCAGCGCTACCAGCAGCGCCGCGAGTCGTTGCGACTGCCGCCCCCGGTGATCCACTTCGTGCAGGCCGAGGGCGGCTCGGACAGCTACTCGCAGTCGCTCGACCAGCTCTTCAAGGATATGAACGGCAAGCCGCTCAATCCGGACGCGGTGGCACGGCGCGTAACCGGGCTGTACGGCTTAGGCGGTCTCGACACGCTCGACTACCGCGTGGTGGGCCACGAGGACTACTACGGACTCGCGCTCGATGCGCGCCCGAGCTCGATGGGGCCGAACTACCTGCGCTTCGGCCTGAGCTTCCAGGACGACTTCGAGGGTCACGCGACTTACGACGCGGCGGTGCGTTTCGTCATGTCGGACATCACGCGCAACGCCGGCGAGTGGGTCACGGACGTGCAGGGCGGCACGACATCGCTGGTGTCGACGGAGCTGTTCCTGCCGCTGGCGGAGTTCTCCGGCTGGTTCGTGATGCCGCACGTGACGGATGAGGCGCGCGAGCTCGACTGGTTCAACGGCCAGACGCTCGAGGCCGAGTACCGCGTGCACACCTTCCAGTATGGGGCGGACTTCGGCTATCAGTTCGGCAACTGGGGCGAGGCGCGCCTCGGCGCGCAACGGGAGCAGGGGCACTACGTGCTCGAGATCGGCGATGCCACCGACCCCGATCTGCCCGAGCAGAGTTTCACGCCCTTCAACCTGATCAACTACTTCGCGCGCTTCACCTACGACCGCCTCGATGACATCAATTTCCCGCATAGCGGCCAGCAGGCGACATTGCAGTGGAGCGCCAACCGCGATGTCTCGGGGCTCGGCCAGTACTCCAACCAGGTGACGGCGAGCTATCTCGGCGCCTACTCCTTCGGCCGCGATACCTTCTCGTTCTCCGCCTCCGGTGGCACGACGCTCGAGGCGAACGTCACCGACTTGAATCTGCTGTTCCCGCTCGGCGGGTTCCTCAATCTCTCCGGGCTCAGGGCCGACTCGCTGCTCGGCGCCAACTATGGCATCGCGCGCCTCATGTTCTACCGGCAGATCGGCCGCGGCGGACCCGGCTACTTCGACGTGCCGACCTACCTCGGCGCCTCACTCGAGGCGGGTAATGTCTGGCAGAGCCGCACCGAGGCGGGCTTCGGCAACACACAGAAGGACGCGAGTCTGTTCCTCGGCATGGATACGCTGCTCGGACCGCTTTATGTGGCGGTCGGATTCGACCAGCACGGCAACCAGGCGTTCTACCTGTTCCTCGGCCGGACCTTCTAGCTCACAGCTGCCTGCGGTAGACGATGAAGCCCGAGTTCGTGGCCACCTGGTCGTAGAGCCGCCGCGCGGTGCTGTTGGTCGCGTGCGTCAGCCGGTAGACGCGTGTGGCGCCCGCGGACCGCGCGCACGTCGCTACCTCCTCGATGAGCGCGGCTCCGACGCCCTGTCCGCGGACATCCTCCGCGGTGAACAGATCCTGCAGGTAACACACGAGCTCGATGTGGATCGTGCTGCGGTGGAAGAGATAGTGGGTGAGGCCGAGCAGGCGCCCGTCGCTTTCCGCGACCAGTGCATGCACGGGCTCGGCGGCGTCGAAGAAGCGCCCCCAGGTGGTTGCGGTGATCGCGGCAGGGAGCGCCGTGGGACCCGAGCGACCGTAGAAGGCGTTGTACCCGTCCCACAGCGGCAGCCACTGTGGGTAATCCGTGGCCGCGAGTGGCCGGATGCGCAGCGCGACGGCTGCGCTCAAGCGTCGCCCGTCGGGACGATCGCGGCGGTTTCGGCCATGAGCACCACGGTGCGCTCGGGGGCGCGCGTGCGGTGCACGACGCCCCTGGGCACGACGAAGCCTTCGTGCGGCTCGAGCTCGATCGTCCGCTCCTCGAGGTCGATGATGAAGCGCCCCTCGAGCACGAAGAAGAACTCATCGTCGTTGTCGTGCTTGTGCCAGTGGTACTCGCCGGGCTCGAACACACCCAGGCGGATGACCGAGTCGTTGACCTTGCAGAGGGTCTGGTTGTACCAGGGGTGGCGGACCTGCCCGACCAGCGCCGCTACGTCGACCACCTCGAGGGGTGCGAACCTGATATCGAGGTGCGTCTCGTAGGGGTAGTCCGTCATGGAGGCGGCTGCCAATCGACTACAGCCCGCGGCTCTCGGCGAGCTTCTCGATCTTCTTGAAAACCAGCGCGGGCTTGTCGCCGGCGCGCGAGTATTCATGCCGGCGGCTCATGTCCTCGAGGGCCGCGTCGCGCTCGGCGGGGGTCGGATACCAGTGCAGGCGCTGCCATTCGGGACCGAGGAGCTTGCGGAACGGGTCCCCGGGCGGGAGGCTCACGCGGATGCCGTAGGGCCGCAGCTTCTCGATCGGCGGCGTGGTCAGGTTCTGTGGCTGGCTGATGCCCATGTGTCGGGAGCTTAGCACGGCAGGATCAGGGGTCTTGAGTCACCGGCCCGTTGTCCCCACACTGCGAGGCAATAGCAAAGGAGGCTTCCATGGCCCTGGCACGCAAGAGAGCCGACATGCCCACGCGGGCGGATGCACTGCCCGGTCGCAGCGCCGCGCTCAAGGTCCGCGAGACTCATTTCGTCAACGGCCATCGTACGGTCCCGCCGTTTCCGGCCGGGCTTGCCGAGGCGGTGTTCGGGCTCGGCTGCTTCTGGGGTGCCGAGCGGCTCTTCTGGGAGCTGCCCGGAGTCTATTCGACGGCGGTCGGCTACGCGGGCGGCTTCACGCAGAATCCGACTTACGAGGAAGTCTGCACCGGAGAGACCGGCCATGCCGAGGTCGTACGCGTGCTCTACGATCCGAAGAAGATCGGTTACGACCAGTTGCTCAAGGCGTTCTGGGAGTCGCACGATCCGACCCAGGGGATGCGCCAGGGGAACGACGTCGGTACCCAGTACCGCTCCGTGATCTACACGCACGGCGACGCGCAGCGCGCGGCCGCCGAGGAGTCGCGCCGCATCTACCAGGGCGGCCTCAGCGGTGCCGGACGTGGCGGCATCACCACCGAGATTCGCGAGGCGCCGGAGTTCTTCTACGCCGAGGATTATCACCAGCAATATCTGGCGAAGAATCCCGACGGCTACTGTGGGATTGGAGGGTGTGGGGTGCCCTTCAAAGTCGCGGAGTTACAGGTGGGGGAGAAGGCGTAACGTCAGGGGCCTCTTGGTTTCCAACAGGAAGCCAAGCGGTTACCAATCGGCTACGCGTTCTTCTGCGGGAAAACGCGCGATGCTTTCGACGCTGACGTCTACCGGAAGTCTACCGGCGAGTTGCATTGAATTTAATCCGCCGCGAAGCATTGTCAGTTCTTGTCCTTAATTTCGTCGTACTTTGCACTGGCCTTACCTGAGCAGATGCCGCGTGGCCCAGGGCGGCTCAATGGAAAGCCCTAGACAATGCAGATCGACTAGACATTCGACGTAAGACGACTTTGCCATGCTGAGACGCGTGCTACTGAAAGGTGTCGCCGCCCTGTCCCTGGCGACGAGCTTGGCGCCCGTTGCTACGTTCGCCGCGCCCCCGCGCAGACGGGTCCGGCCGGGAGATGCGGGCTGGCCTGATATGGCGGCTTGGGCAAGCCTCGGCAAGGCGGTCGGTGGTCGGCTCAGCAAGATCGTCTCGCCCTGGGAGGCGGCAGCCAAGGCGCCGGACAGCCCCGATACCGTGGCCCTGTTCAAGGCGGTCCGCAACAGCTTCAGCAATAGCCAGACGCCGGCCTTCACCCAGAGTCTGGGCTGGATTGATGCCTGGGTTTCGAGGCCGAGCGAGTACATGGTGGCCGCCAAGAGTGCGGCTGACGTGGCCGAGGCAGTCAAGTTCGCCACGGCACACAATCTGCGGCTCGTCGTGAAAGGCGGCGGGCACAGCTATCTCGGCGGCTCCAACGCACCAGACTCGCTGTTGATCTGGACCAAGCCGATGCGGGCGATAGAACTGCACGACGCGTTCGTTCCGAAGGGCTGCAAGAGCGCGCCGGAGACGGCGGTCAGCCTAGGGGCCGGCTGCGTCTGGCTGGAGGCCTACGATGCAGTGACGACCAAGGCCGGGCGCTATGTCCAGGGCGGTGGCTGCGTCACGGTGGGGGTTGGGGGGTTCGTGCAGGGCGGCGGCTTCGGGGGTTGGTCGAAGGGCTTCGGTACTGGGGCTTCGAACCTACTCGAGGCCGAGGTCGTGACGGCAGACGGCCAAGTGCGGATCGCCAATGACTGCACAAATTCGGATCTATTTTGGGCACTGAAAGGCGGCGGCGGCGGGACGTTCGGCGTAGTTACGCGGCTGACACTCCGAACATACGATTTGCCATCAAGCTTCGGGGCCGTGATCGGGACGATCTCTGCCACATCCGACGAGGCCTATCGGGCGCTAGTTGAGGGCTTGCTAAGGTTCTACCGCGACAGCCTGCTGAACCCCCACTGGGGCGAGCAGCTCAGGTTTCAATCGCAACGTCGCGCCGGGCTCAGCATGGTATTCCAAGGCTTGAGCCAAGCGGAAGCACAGGCGACTTGGAAGCCGTTTCTTGATTGGGTCACGGCGCGGCCGCACGACTATGTCCTGAGCGGGCTGCAGTTCCTGAGCTTGCAAGCGCGGGGGTATTGGAACAACGCGATTCTGAAAGACTTTCCCGGCGTGGTGAAGCTGGATAACCGTGCGGAGACGACACCTTACGCCTTCAAAGTCGAGGGCGATGTTTGGGACGGCGACGCCGACCAAGCCGGCCAGGTCCTCTACGGCTATCAATCAACCTGGCTCTCGAAGGACCTTTTGGAATCGGCACGGCGACCGGCGCTGGTCGATGCGCTGATCCAAGCTGCGAATGGCTGGGGTGTCTCACTTCATTGCAACAAAGGCATGGCTGGCGCGACCCCGCAGGCTCAGGCGAGAACGCTGGGCACAGCGATGAACCCCGCGGTGGTCGACGCCTTCGCGCTCGCCATCACCGGCGGAGAGGAGCCGGCGGCCTATCCCGGCGTCGCTGGCCACGAACCGAATGTTGCCAATGCCCGGCGCGACGCTAAGCAAATGAAGGCTGCCTTTGAGCCGCTCCTGGCGCTTCTGGAAAAGCCGGCGTCCTACGTCTCGGAGACCGACTACTTCGAAGCCGACTGGCAGCAGGCGTTCTGGGGCGCCCACTATGCGCGCTTGAAGCAAATTAAGCGGCGCTACGACCCCGATGGCTTGTTCTTCGTTCACCACAGCGTCGGCAGCGAGGACTGGAGCGCGGACGGGTTCGAGCGAGTTACCTAATCGATCCAGCGATACTCCAAGCAGACGTCGGAACCCTCCGGATCTAAGGCGCGCCTAAAATGAGAATTTTAGTTTCGTTCGCGGACCTTGAGGGCCCAAGGTTCGTCATATCTTCGGTGGCCGAGCTCGCTGAATCGACTGAAACCGCGGCAACTTTGACGCTCGCTTCGAAACGCAAGTTTCGCGAACCGAGGCGTTCAATCATGTCGATCGTCTGGTCCACGTCAACATTCAGGTCGTCGTACCGGCGTGGTGCAGGCGGGTCTCGATTTTGCTCGTTTGGTTAGGGAACTCAGCGAACTTGTTGTGCGATTCGAATCTCCACCAGCTAAGCCGCCACCAGTTCCTCTGCCTCGACAGACGACCGGAGTGTCGTCGTACCCAAGCGGCCCACGAAGTATTCGGAGGCGCTATAGGTTCTAAATCATGGCTCGGTCCTTGTCCCCTTTCTCCCCTCAGGCCATTCCAGCAGCGCAACCGTCAGTGCGCCAACTGCGGGCCAATCTCGTCTACCGATCGATCGACCGCAACGTCTACCGGAAGTCGACCGGTAGAGGTCTGCGGTGGGAGTAAACGCGCGGATTCCGTGGAAGTTCCAGCCTCAGGGCGTACTATCACCAGCAGTATCTGGCGAAGAATCCCGACGGGTACTGCGGCATTGGAGGCTGTGGGGTGCCCTTCAAAGTCGCGGAGTTACAGGTGGGGGAGAAGGCGTAGTCGCTGGGTGACCCTATTCCATCAGGACGCCAAGCGGTTAGCTTACGAACCCGCGATTTTCTGCAGAAAAACGCAGTGTGATTGCGTCGTTGCGATCTACCGGAATTCTACGGGTGTTTTGTCCTTAGGAAAGTCCGCGGGGAAGAAACCACCGACTCCTGATCCCTTCGTGGCAGGGAGAAAGGGGAGTTGATGTCGCGGCCCGGACCGCGGTTTCGGACTGCCCATTACATCGTCCTAGTCATCATTGCGTGGACCGCGCTGTTTCACGGACGCGAACTGTGGCCCTGGGACGGCGGTCCGCATTGCCTCACCATGCCGCTTGAGCGCGGCTAAGGCTTCGTCGTCTGGTACTGGCCGGCCGCATGTCTACCGAAGAACTACGCCGGGACTTGGAAATCCCCCGAAATCCCCGCGTTTACGATCGCGGACACTGACGTCTACCGAAAGTCGACCCGTAGAGGCTAAGTTCGATCATTGTCCACTGGAGTCACTTTGGGGGCGCGCCGCAAGTACTTCAGCAGATCCTTGGGCTTCGCTGTTCCGGCCTTTTCCCGCAAGAACATTCGCGCGGTCTGCAACGTGCCGACCTTTTCCGCGACGGCTGATGCGATGAATTGGTTGAGGGATACGCCGTCTATCTTGGCAAGCTCGGCCGCTGCATTTTTGACGGAATTGGGGAGCTTCAGCGGATAGGTGCTCTTGCTCATTTTCGTAACTCCTTAAGCAACTCGGCTGGTGTCAGCGTTGCAACTCCGAATCGATCGGCGCCTGACCGGAAGTCCGTAACGTTGTGCGTCACGATGGCTGCGGCCCTGCCGTTCACCGCGGCCTCGAGCACCAATTCATCGGCTGGATCGCGGAGCTGCGGGCGCCACATGAAATTAACGTCCACCGGCTCCGCAGCGCTGGCTAGAGCCGCAAGGAAACCTTCGACATCCTCGGGACTCATCCCGGTAGCGAGCCGCTGCTCCGGACGCAGCAACACTGCTTCGTTCGAAGCGGCGCTCAATGCGTGGTCGGCGCTTCATCCGGCGTGCCATGCTCCAAACCGACCCGACGCAGCAGCACGTGAAAGCGCGGGTCGGAGCGCAGTGCATCGAAGGCGGGTTCAACCCCGATCTCGCTCATGGCGATCTTGCGTTCAGCATAGGCTGACTCGAGCGAATCAATGGATTTATCCCTCTCGCCGAGCCGGGCATAAATGATCGCGATGCCGTAGGCGTCGTCATAGGCTTCCGGCGGATTCGGGCCGGCGGTCGCGTTCGTCAAGAGCGTCCGCCAGTACCCTTGAGGGCCGTCCGCCGCAAAGGCCTTGCGTAAGGCCTCTTCGCTTGATCGCACCGCTTGAGGGTCTTGTCCGGAGAGTGTCCGCGCCGCGCTCTCCTCGGCGATCGCATCATTGAACCGCCCCAGGTAGGTATACAGATGAGCGAGGCGCTCATGTCCCACGGCGAGGTTCGGATCGAGGGCGTTAGCCTTTTGATACTGTGCGAGAGCCTGGTCGTAGCGGCGCGCCCAGACATAGGTTCGGCCGAGGAAGGATTGGATGGGTGGTGAATACGGATCAAGCTCCGCCGCTGTCTTCATTTCGGCGATGGCTTCATCGTGCCTGCCAAAGGGTGAGAGATAACCATTCGAGTAGAAGAAATGGACCTGGGCGTTGCCGGGACTCAGCGCGAGGCCACGGCGATATTCTCGTTCTGCCGTTCGCCAGTCGTAATCGAGGTGTGACTTGCTGAAGGCGAGCACCGTGTGGGCATCCGCGAGATTGTCATTGAGCGTGATGGCTCGCGTTGCCGCTGCCACGGCCTTCGGCAGGAGCTCGACCGTAGTGGATACCCCGAATATGGGCGCTACCATGTCGGTGCGCGCAAGTCCGGCATAAGCCTCGGCAAAATTCGGATCCCTGGCGACGGCCCGGCTGAAAGCCGCGATCGCACGCTCGAAGCCTGCGTGGGTGCGGAGATTCAGGGCCTGCAGGCCCTGGAGATAATCCTCATAAGCTGCCGGATCAACGCTGGGCGTGCCGGCCAACGACTCCTGAGTCTGTTGCGACAGGGTGAGTTGGATCTTGTCCGCGATGCCGCGAGCGACGTCGCTTTGCAGCTTCAGGATGTCGCTGACGTCCCGGTCGTAACTACCCGCCCAGAGGTGGGTCTGATCGCTGGCCTGGATGAGCTGGGCGGTCACCCGGACGCGGTCATTGGCTCGGCGCACACTGCCTTCGAGCAGCAGGTTGACCCCAAGCTCCCTGGCGATCTGGGCGGAGTCTTTGCGGGTTCCTTTGTAGACCATGGCCGACGTGCGCGCGATGACGCCGAGGTGCCGCGGGTCGAGGCTCGCAAGCTGTGCAATCATTTCCTCGGTCATGCCGTCAGCGAAGTAGTCCTGTCGGGGATCCCCGCTCAGGTTTTGGAATGGCAGTACCACGATCATCGCCTTGCCGGGAGGCGCAGCACTTCGCATCCAGTACACGAGGGCAATGAGCGCAGTCGCCACGAGCGCGGCGGCAATCGCGGCGCGCACCCGCCAGGCTTTGGATCGGGTGGTCGGGGCGGGCAGGGGAGGCATCGACGCCGTCTCTGGATCGGCCGCGGGTACCGTAAGACGGTAACCCTTGCCGGCGATGGTGTGGAGCAAACGCGGGCTGGCAGGGTTGTCGCGCAGGGCCTGCCGAATCTTTCGCACCGCCGTGTTGATGTTGTTATCGACGTCACCAAAGACGTTTTTGCCCCAGATGCGGTCCAGGATTTCCTGACGCGTGACCAGCTGTCCGGAGCGCTCCAGGAGCAGCAGCAGGAGCTCCATCGGAATGCGCTCAATAGGGATGGGCTGCCCGGCCCGGCGCAGTTCGAAAGCGCCTCGATCCACCTCGAAGCTTTCAAAACGAAACACGTCCACAATCACGCCTCGTGGAAGCCGGGAGTCGCCCAAGTACCTGAAAACGCCAAAATTATTGATACACGAAATCTACAGGAAATCTACAGGCGGTCTCCATTGTGCCGGGCTTTGGCCCCTGCAAGGGTGCGCGCGGCAGGAATCTCCTGCCGCACATTTACATCCGAGGGGAACAACCGTGAGAAATCCAGTGCACAAAAATCTGCTTTTATCCGCATTGATCCTGCTGGCTCTCGGCGGAAGCGGGGCTTGGGCGGAAGAAAACCGTGGCTGCTCAGACGCCACGCTGTACGGCGAGTACGCGTTTACGGTGTCGGGGCAACTCTTTCTCCCGAGTGGGGCGAGTGTTCTGCGGCAGGGGGTTGCTTTGACGCACTTTGACGGTGCGGGCCACCTCACGCAGGTCGACGAAGTGTTGTCCAGCCCCAATGCCACTATGGTGCCCGGCGCGCCTGTCGACCCCATAACCGGCTTTCATGATCAGGAGACGGGCACCTACACCGTTCATGCCGATTGCACCGGAACCTTCAGCGTGCAATTTCCCCCCAACGTCAGTTCGACCGGTACGGTTCCGGGCGCCAAAGTGACCGTTCTATTCGTGCTCAGCAATCATGGTCGGGATATCGACACCATCGTGACGTCCATCACGCCTCCAGGCGCTCCCGGACCTGTCCCTGCTCTGATTCAGAGCACCGGGCACAAGCTCGGCTTGGTTGAGAACGACTAGCCACGCTGGATCAAATGGCCGTCGGCGCGACAGGTACTGTCAGGGTCCTGCCGCCGACGGCCTCGCCGCGCGCCGCAGGCGCGGCCGATCGGCGATCGTGGGCGCGCTCGCCTGGCGCAGATAGTGATCGGGCCACGAGACCGGCGTTAGAATCCGCGCGGCTGTCCACAATCACACCCAGGGGAATTCGCCATGCCCAGGCGTCTGGTCAACATCGTGGCGGCCGCCGCCGCTCTCGCCCTGCCGGCGCTCGCGCTGGCCGGATCCGCGGCGCAGAAGAACACCAGGGCTCTCACCGCCGCGCACAGCGCCCGCGCCGCGCAGCTGCAGCTCCTCGAGCAGGTGGTGGACATCGACTCCGGAACGGGCGACGTCGAGGGCGGCCGCAAGGTCGCCGCCGTCCTGATCGAGCGCCTCGAGGCGCTCGGCATGACCATCGAGTCGGTTCCGGCGGAGCAGGCCGGACTCGCCGAGAACACGGTGGCGACGCTCGCCGGCCGCGGCAAGAGCCGCATTCTCATGATCGGGCACATCGACACGGTGTTCGAGCCCGGTACGGTACAGCGGCGCCCCTATCGCACCGACGATAAACGGGCCTACGGGCCGGGCGTTTCCGATGAGAAAGGCGGCGTGGTCGAAGGCGTGTACGCGCTGCAGATCCTGCACGACCTTGCCTTCACGAATTTCGGCAAGATCGTCTTTCTCATGGAGACCTCGGAGGAGCGCGGCTCGCCGGGGACCCGGGCCCTCATCGGCAGACTCCTCAAGGATGCCGACGTCGAGCTGAATCTCGAGCCGGGTGACCTCCCGGACACCCTCACCGTGTGGCGCAAGGGGTCCACCAACTTCCACATCGAGGTCAAGGGGCGTGCGGCACACGCGGGCATCGCTCCCCAGGACGGCCGCAACGCGGCGCTCGAGCTGATCCATCAGCTCGCGGGACTGGACGCGTTTCCGAAGTCCGGCGACGGAATTACGGTGAACCTGACCGTCATGCATGCCGGTACGCGCGCCAACATCATCCCCGAGGACGCCTGGGCCGACGTCAACGTCCGCGTGCGCGATAAGGCCGATTTCGCGCGGGTCGAGCAGGTATTGCGCAGGAATGCCGAGACCACCGTGATCCCCGACACCAGGGTCAGCGTGAGCGGCGGCGAGGGCTTCCCGCCGCTAGCTAACAATGCCGCGACTGATCGGCTCGCGGCGCGGGCGGAGAATATTTACGCCGGCATCGGCCGCACCCTGGCTGCCGGCGGCAACGGCGGGGCCTCCGAGTCGGCGCTCGCCGCGGATGCCGGAGTCGCGGCGCTCGACGGGCTTGGCCCCGTGGGCGGCGGCTTTCACTCCGACAAGGAATTTCTCGAGCTGGATACCGTCACCCCGCGGCTGTACCTGTTGACCACGCTGCTGATCGACCTGAGCAGCAATCCGTCCCGGTAGCCTAAACTGATGCGGTCGTCGGCGGCATGCCCGGCTGATCGATCACGAAGCTGACGGGTTCGGGCGCGTCCGCGTAGACGCGCCAGGTGTTGCGCCCTGCAGCCTTCGCCTCGTAGAGCGCGCGGTCGGCGGCCTTGTAGAGCTCGGATTGCGAGAGGCCGTGACGCGGGCAGACGGCGCCCCCGAGGCTGATGCCGACCTGCACGGCGTGTCCCTCGAACTCGACCGGGGGAGCGAAGCTCTCGAGTAGCCGCGTGCACACCCCGGCGATCGCATCGGGGGCGCTCGTGGCATCGAGCAGGATCGCGAACTCATCGCCCCCGAGGCGCGCCACCACGTCGACCTCGCGGGTGGCGGACTTGAGGCGCTGCGCGGTGGCGATGAGTACCGCATCGCCGGCGGCGTGCCCGAGCGTGTCGTTGATGGCCTTGAACTTGTCGAGGTCCGCCAGCAGCAGCGTGAACCCGCTGCGGTTGCGATCGGCCGAGGCACGGAAGTTGGCGAACCGCTCCGCGAACAGCCGCCGGTTGGGCAGGCCCGTCATGGCATCGAGATAAGCGATCATCTCGATCTGCTGCTTGCTGCGGCGCAACTCCTCGGTGCGCCTGGCGACGATACCTTCGAGGCGCTGCTTCACCCGGCGCAGATACGCCGTGCGTGCCTGCACCAGCATCGCCACCATGCCGGCTGCGGCCGCCGCGGCCAGCAACCGGAACAGCCAGGTCTGGTACCAGGCGGCCCGCACCTGCAGCGGGATGCGCAGCGCGGCGGGGGAGTAGGTCCCGGCGCGATCGGTACCGCGCACCAGCAGCGCGTAGTCGCCCGGACTCAGGTTGGTGTAGGCCGCCGTGCGCTTGGTCGAATCGACCACGGTCCAGTCGGTGTCGTAGCCCTGCAGCCGGTACGCATAGCGCACGCTCTGGGGCGCGGTGTAGTCCGTGGCGGCGAATTCCACCTGGAAGGAGTTGGCGTCCGGGCTGACGATGATCGGCGCCGCCGTGGATGCACTGCTCCCCTGCGGCGTCGCCGCGAGCGCCTGTCCGCCCACGGCGATGCCGCTCACCAGCAGTTGCGGCTCGAAGCGCCGCACCGCGAGCAGCGCGGGGTGCACCACGGTGAGCCCACCGACGCCGCCGAACACCAGGTCTCCTTCGGGGGTGTGGGTCGACGCGTGTGCCCAGTAGTCGCCGAAGCGCACGCCGTCCGCGCGCTGATACGCTTGTGCGCGCAACGTGTGCGTGTCGATCATCGCGAGTCCGTTGGCAGTGCTCACCCAGGCGCCGCCGGCGAGATCGGGCTGCAGCGCATCGACGTTCATCGACGGCAGTCCGTCCTGCTCGGTCAGGTGGCGGGTCGCGACGCCGCCCGCCTGCGGCGTGAGCACGTACACGCCGTCGTCGATGGTCGCCACCCACAGGCGGTCGTCCGGCGCGCTCCACAGGTCGACGATGAAAGCCCCGGCCAGGATGCCGGCGCCGGTGTCGGCGCCGGTGAAGCGTTCGGTCCTCCCCGAGGCCGGATCGACCAGGTTGAGACCCTTGCGGGTCCCGACCCACAGCTTGCCGTCGGCGCGCCGCGCGAGCGAGATCACGAAGGGGTCGGAGAGCGCGCCCGGCGCCTGCGTGGCGTAGCTGCGCCAGTGGCGCGAGTGCGGCTCGTAGCGCATGAGTCCGCTGCGCGTGCCGACCCAGAGGTTCGCGCCGTCCGCGAGCAGCCGCTGGATGTTGGGTCCGGAAGAATCATCCGGGAAGCGCACCGCCGACAGATTCCAGTCGCGCACGCCATAGAGGCCATGCCGCGTTCCGATCCATACGGTGCCGTCGGCGGTCTCGGCGAGGCCATAGACGCTGTTGTCCGCCGTGGCGGCGTTCCCGGTGCCCTGGGGTTGCAGGGTGATCAGCCGCGCGCCGTCGGTGCCGAATACGTCGACGCCGCTGCTGTGATGACCGATCCAGAGCCGGTCGTGTGAGTCGACGAAGGTCGCGAGTCCGTTGCCTTCGGTGATCCGATCGGGACGCATGCGATCGACCACGGCCGTCTCGAAGGCGGTCTGCGACGGGTCGGCGACGCTCAGTCCCGCCTCGGTCGCCACCCACAGGAGCCCGGAGCGATCGCGCAACAGGCCGTAGGTCTGGTCGTCCATGAGACTGGTCTGGTCGCTATCGCTGTGCGCGATGTGACGCACGGCCAGCGTCGCCGGGTCGACGACGAAGAGTCCCGCACCGTAGGTCGCGAGGATGAGCTTGCCGTCGGGCGCCACCACGATGCCGCGCACCGACTGGTCCGCGAGCGTGGCCGCGGCCGGCCCGGCGAGCCGCGGTAGCGTGAAGTCGCCGCGCGCGTCGCGCAGCGCCAGCCCGTGGTTGTTGGTGCCGGCCCACAGCCGGTGGGCTCCATCCTCGGCGAACGCATCGACTCCGGTCGCCACGGGATTGCCCGCCGCGTCGGTGATCGACAGGTGCTCGTAGCCTTGTGCGTCGGGACGCAGCCGCGTGAGTCCGCCGCGGTCGCCCACCAGCAGGCCGCCGTCGTCCTCGCGATGCAGCGCGAGCACGAAGTCGTGCGGGAGGCTGTTGCTCTTCCCCGTGTCGAGATGAGTCAGCGCTCCGGTCGCGATCACGAGACGGTCGAGACCAGCGTCGGTTCCGACCCACAGGCCCCCGTGGCCATCCTCGAGGACGGCCTCGACGTCGGCGGCGCGGATGCCCGCGGGCCCGCCGACCGGGTAGCTGACGAACCGGCCGTTGCGCGCGTCGTAACGCGCGAGCCCCGCGTTCGCCGTGCCCACCCAGAGGTTGCCCTGCGGGTCGCAGTAGAGCGACTGCACGAAGTTCGAGGGAATCGAGCCGGCATCGTGCGGGTCGTGCTGGTAGGTGCGGAAGTGGTAGCCGTCGAAGCGCATGAGCCCGCTCTGGCTGCCGACCCAGATGAAACCGTCCCGGTCCTGGGCGAGCGCCGTGAGCGCGCTGTTCGCGAGTCCCATGTCCACCGTGTAGCGGCTGAACTGCCAGGAGGTAATGGACTCCCAGCGCGTGGCGTCGGCCGCCGCCGCGCTCGGCCGGGGCGCGAGGGCGTATGCGGCGAGCAGACACGCCGCGGCGGCCATCCACGGGCCGCCACACCGCCGGCCGCCTGCGTGCGGGATCGAAGTGCGCTCGCTCATGACTTTACATAGCGTCGAGGTATGGCCGGCGGGACTCCTGGTCGCTGGATCGGCCACGCACGCCGCGGATGAAGCGGCGGGCGTGCGGACCGTGACGCAGTGATGGTTTGGGGTAGATTAGTGGCGGAGGTTGCCATGCCGACACGTCCGCCCGTTCCCCCGTTCACCAGCGAGACTGCCGCGCAGAAAGTGCGCTTGGCCGAGGATGCCTGGAACAGCCGCGACCCTGACCGTGTGGTGCAGGTCTATACCGAGGACACGCACTGGCGCAATCGTGCCGAGTTTCCCGTGGGGCGCGCGCAGGTGCGCGCCTTCCTCGAGCGCAAGTGGGCGCGCGAGCTCGACTACCGGCTGATCAAGGAGCTTTGGGCTTTTACGGAAAATCGTCTGGCGGTGCGTTTCGCCTACGAATGGCACGACGACTCCGGTCACTGGTACCGCAGCTACGGCAACGAGAACTGGCAGTTCGACGCCGACGGCCTCATGCAGCGTCGCTTCGCGAGCATCAATGATCTGCCGATCACGGACGCGGAGCGGAAATTCCGCTGGCCGCTCGGCCGCCGGCCCGACGATCATCCGGGCCTGAGCGAGTGCGGACTGTGAGGCGGCCGTACATCGGGCTGCAACATTGACCGACTAGCGTCGGACCCCCGACTCACAGCCGAGGGTCCCATGCACTTCAATCGCGCCGTTTCCATCGCCGTCGCCCGCACGCTGGCCGGCTGCGCCGCCGTCCTGTTCGGGGGCACCGCGCCGCTCGCCCACGCCGATGACTCATTTCTGCAGCCCGACTCGCTGGTGATCAGCAGCAGCCACTACGACCGTACCCAGGGGGCGGTCGCATCCCTCACCGCGGGCACCACGCAGCTCGCCAACACCAACACCGCGACGATCACGGCGGTGGCCGGCAACCTCTATCCCGAGGTGTGGAACAACGCCGCCATCGACGGCAGCTTCGGCGTCACCTCGCCGATCAGGCTCTGGGACGTGGACGCGCGCGACGGGCGGGTGCTGCGCACGTTGCACGTGCCCACCGATCAGGTGGTCACGAGCTTCTCGTCCAAGTCCGAGCTCGGTCTGCACATCGCGCGCGACTGCGATGGGCTGCACCTCATCTTCATGGGCTACGCCAGTCCCGGAGTCGGTGCGCTCGACGTCTCCAATGCCGACGCCGTGGCCGGTCAGGACCCGACCAACCCGGTGACCTTTGCCTTCGGCAGCAGCTACGCGTTTCACCGCACCATCGTGGCGGTGAACGAGCGTGGCGAGCTCGCCTTCACGCCGACCGTCGACTACGGCGGCAACAACGGGCGCTCGGCGCTGCTCGGATCGAACGGCCTCTACTATTCCGTCGGTAATGCCAACAACGGCAACGCGGCGGCCTTCGGTGCCGCGAACGGCACCGATCCGGACGTGACCGAGACCACCGGCCTCGAGGTGGTGGGCCCGATCAACGCCCGGCGCGCGGACGTGGCGATTCCCGCGGGCAACTCGGCCGAAGTTGATCCGCTCATTCAGTACACCTTCGTCAAGGGCAAGCCCGACAAGCCGGGCAAGGACAACAACTACCGCGGCCTGGCCGAGTACCAGGGCGCCCTGTATTTCACCAAGGGCAGCGGCAGCAACGGCATGGACACGGTGTACACGGTCAGCGCGCTGCCGACGCTCGCCGACGCCGCCGCGCAGACTATCAGTGTAGTCCCCGGCTTCCCCACCGACTCCGCCAAGGCCACCGGTGGCGATTTCACGCCGTTCGCGCTGTTCTTCGCGAACCCGACGACGCTGTACGTCGCGGACGAGGGCTCGGGCAACGCCACCGACGTCGCCGCGCACGCCGGGCTCGAGAAGTGGAGCCTGGTTGCGGGCACCTGGCAGCTGGACTACATCCTCACCAACAACCTGCTCGGCGTCGTGACCACGAACCTCGACGGCTACGACGGCCCCTATCCCGATGTCACGACGGTCGGGCTGCGCAATCTCACCGGGCGCGTGAACCGCGACGGCACCGTGACGCTCTGGGCGACCACGTCGACCTCGAGCGCCGCGGGCGATCAGGGCGCCGATCCCAACCGCGTGGTCGCGATCACGGATCAGCTGGCGGCCACCACCATGACGGGCGAGGTCGCCGCCGAAGCCTTCACGACGATCGCCGGGCCGACCTATGGCGCGGTGTATCGGGGTGTCGCCTACGTGCCGTGCGATTCCGACCACGACGGCCACGATCGGGACGGTTGGAGCTGCAGGGACATGGTCGGCGGGCGCGTGAAGTTCTGATGAGCTGATTCCTCGATGAATTCCGGCCGGGTCTCGCATGCCGCGGGACCCGGTCGGACCGCCGCTGCGCGGCGCGTGCTGCGCCGCCTCACCCGTTGGCAATTCCGTGAACCACGTAGTACGGCGTGGCACCTCGTTTGCACCTCTTAATTCTGCTTCCCGGACCCGGCGTGTCAGCGCCGCGGCCCGCGAGGAAGCGAGGATTGCGAACGGAATCAGCGGAGTACGTGATCATGTTGCGGCACCCGATCCCCGTCCAGCGAGCGCCACTGCCGTGGCCGGTACGCACGCATCGGCAAGGCTTTGCCGGATTGTGGCGTCTGCCCGGCAAGCTCTGGCCGAAGCTTTCCGCATCGGTCGCCGGTGCGCCGCTCACCGGTTCGCATTGAACACTCAAGGAGTCACAGCCAGTGTCCATCTCGAGCATCTCGAACCCCACGGCCCTGCTGAGCCAGGCGGCCGGCAAGAACCCCTTTGCGGTCGCTACGCCCTTCGGCGCCGGTAGCTTCGTCAATACGCTGCTGCAGGAACTGCGGCAGTCGGGAGCCAGCACCGCCGCCAGCAGCGCGGCCGGCACCACCTCGGCGACCGCCGCGCCCGCCACGACCAGCGCCACCGGTGCCAGCACCACCGCCGGCGCGAGTGGCACCGCTGCGACCGGGGCGCTCCAGGCCCCCGGCCATCATCGCGGGCCCCACGCGGGTGGCATGTCACAGCTCATGTCGCTCCTGCAGCAGAACCAGACCAACGGCAGTGCGGGCAGCACCGCTGCGGGCTCCGCCACCTCCTCGCTCCAGCTGCAGGCCCTGCTGCAGAACGTGAAGAACGGCGCGTCCGCCCGGCCCGGCCAACTGCTGAGCACCACGGTCTGACGGTTGAGTGCGTGTCGCCGGACGCTAAAGTCCGGCGCGCGCATGCCGCTAAAGCCACGCTCTCCCGGATTTCCGGCGCCGCCGCACGGGGGGCGCGTGAGGCCCTTCATTGGGATCTGTGAACCAGTAGCGAGCGCGTGATGAGCAAGACGGTACGCAAGACCCGGTCGCCGGGCGCAAAGCAAAGAACCTCCCGGCCGGCCAGCGCGGCATCCGAGAAGCTGTCGTATGCGGATCTCGCCGGCCAGATCGCGGCGCTGCGCCGCTCGCAGGCCGTCATCGAGCTCGCGCTCGATGGCACGATCCTCTGGGCGAACGACAACTATCTCAAGGTGTTCGGCTACACGCTGGATGAAGTGCGCGGTCAGCACCATCGCATCTTCGTGCCGCCCGCCGCCCGCGATGGCGCCGAGTATCGCGCCTTCTGGGACAAGCTCGCGCACGGCGAGCCCCAATCGGGACGCCAGCGGCGCTTCCACAAGGAAGGCCGCGTGGTATGGATCCGCGCGAGCTACAACCCGATCGCCGATGCCGCCGGCAAGCTGATCAAGGTCGTCGCGCTGGCGCAGGACATCACCGAGACCATCCGCAAGTCGACCGAGTACGAAGGCGAGCTCAAGGCGGTGAGTAACGCCCAGGCCGTCATCGAGTTCGCGCCCGACGGCACGATCCTCACGGCCAATGAGAACTACCTCAGGGCCGTCGATTACACGCTGGAGGAGCTGCGTGGCAAGCATCACGGCATGCTGCTCGATTCCGCGCAGCGCGGGACGGCCGAGTTTCGCTCCTTCTGGGACAAGCTGGCGCGCGGCGAGGGCGCGGCCGGTCAGTACCGGCGCCTCGGCAAGGGCGGCCGCGAAGTGTGGCTGCAGTCGACCTACAACCCGATCCGCGACATGGACGACCAGACCTTCAAGGTCGTCGAGTACTCGACCGACATCACCGAACAGGTGCGCCAGAGCGCCTTGAACGCCGCCTTCAAGGGCGCCCTCGACAATCTGTCCGCGAACGTGATGGTGGTGGATACCGCCCTCAACATCATCTACCTCAACCACGCGATGCGCGAGATGATGAGCGCCGCGCAGGACGATTTCCGCAACGATCTGCCGCAGTTCGACGCGAGCCGCCTGCTCGGCGCGAACATCGACTCGTTCCATCGCAATCCCGCCCACCAGAGGAACCTGTTGGCGGGCCTCGACAAGACCTTCACCTCGCAGATCACCATCGGCGGACACAAGCTGCGCATCAGCGCCAATCCCATGGTGGACGCGGGCGGCAAGCGCCTCGGCACGGTGCTCGAGTGGGCCGATCGCACCGTCGAGCTCGGCATCGAGGCCGAGATCAAGACGCTGGTGCAGAGCGCGACCTCGGGCGACCTCACGCAGCGCATGGACCTCACCGGCAAGTCGGGCGTGTTCGCCGAGATCGGCAAGGGCATCAACCAGCTCACCGAGAACATGAGCGAGGTCGTGAGCATCGTGCAGGCCGCGGCGACCGAGGTGTCGCGCGGCGCGGTCGAGATCTCCCAGGGCAACGCGGACCTGAGTCAGCGCACCGAGGAGCAGGCGGCGAGTCTCGAAGAGACCGCTTCCTCCATGGAGCAGATGACTTCCACGGTCAAGCAGAACGCCGACAACGCCAGCCAGGCGAATCAGCTCGCCACCGCGGCGCGCGACCAGGCGGACAAGGGCGGCAGCGTGGTCGGTCAGGCGGTGCGCGCCATGACCGAGATCAACGACGCCTCGAAGAAGATCGTCGACATCATCGGCGTCATCGACGAGATCGCCTTCCAGACCAACCTGCTGGCGCTGAACGCGGCGGTCGAAGCGGCGCGTGCCGGCGAGCAGGGGCGCGGCTTCGCGGTGGTGGCGAGCGAGGTGCGCAACCTCGCCGGCCGCAGCGCGACCGCCGCCAAGGAGATCAAGGGTCTGATCCAGGACAGCGTCCGCAAGGTCGAGGAGGGCTCGCAGCTCGTCACCCAGTCGGGGCAGACGCTCGATCACATCGTGACCGCCGTGAAGAAGGTGAGCGACATCGTCGGCGAGATCGCCGGCGCGAGCCGCGAGCAGTCCTCCGGCATCGAGCAGGTCAACAAGGCCGTGATGCAGCTCGACGAGATGACGCAGCAGAACGCCGCGCTGGTGGAACAAGCGTCGGCGGCCAGCCAGTCGATGGCCGATCAGGCCAAGGCGCTCAGCCAGATGATGGAGCGCTACCAGGTCTCGGCGCAGGCAGCCGCGGCCGCCGCGGCACAGGCCTCCATCCGGCGCGCTGCCGCACCCGTCAGGAAGGCGGCCCCTGCAGCCGCGGCCGGCGCGTCGGCCGGACGGCGTACAGCGCCGGTGCCGGCTCCCAAGGCACAGCGGCCGTCCGCGAAGGCCTCGGCCGGAGGCGAGGACTGGACGGAGTTCTGATTTCACGCCCGTTGCGGGCAGGGACGCTCAAGAAAGTTCTGCCGCGAGCCGATGGCAGCCTCACGGAGACAGTGCGCAGGAGGCGTGCATGAAGATTTCAACCAAGCTGATCATGTTTTTCTGCGGGGTCGTGGCGCTGTTCGTGATGCTGGCGCTCGCCCTGCTGGCCCAGACGCGGACCGTATCCGCCGGCTATGACGCGCTGCTCGCGCAGCAGGTGCGCCAGGCCGAAGCCGCGCGCGTCATCCAGGTCAATTTCAAGAAGCAGGTACAGGAATGGAAAGACATCCTGCTGCGCGGCCACGCGCCCGATGACCTCGCCCGATACACCCGGCAGTTCCACGACGAGGAGTCCGAGGTGCGCAGCGGCGCCGCCGCCCTCGCCACCGCGGTGCAGGACGCCGAAGCGCGTGAGCTGCTCGACCAGTTCCTCGCCGCGCACAAGACCATGAGCGAGAAGTATCAGGCCGCCTACGCCGCTTACGTTGCCGGTGGCTTCGACTTCAAGGTCGCCGACAAGATGGTGCGCGGCCAGGATCGCGCGCCCACCAATCTCTTCGATCAGGTGGTACAGCGGCTCAACGACCAGGTCGTGGCCTCGGTTGCCACCCAGGAGCGCGCGGTGCGCGCGGCCCGCAACCTGGCACTCGGCGCGACCGGCGGCCTGCTCGCGGGGCTCGGGCTCGTCGGCCTGCTCACGGTGCGCGCCATTCTGCAGCGACTGGGGCGCCTCAAGGCCGTGTCCGACCGCCTGGCGATGGCCGACATCGAGGGCCTGTCGGTCGATATCTCAGGACCCGACGAGATCGGGCAATTCGGCGAGAGCATGAAGGGAGTTCATGCGGCCATCGAGGAGCTGTCCAGGCTGGCTGCGGCCGCCGGACAGGCCTGAAAGAGCCAGGGAGGCACGATCATGGCAGCCAAACTGAACGAGTTTTACAAGCAGGCGGCCCAGGAATTCGGGCTCGCCGGCCGCATCAAGCTGGCGATGCTCACCAAGATTTCCTCGGAGAAGGCCGAAGCGGCCGAGGACTCGCCCGAGAACATCCGCGTCTTCGAGCAGGCACTCCAGCAGCTGCGTTCCGCGAGCTGAGGGGCGGCGCCCGGCCACACTGACGCCGCGGGATCGGCCGTGCGCGGCGGCGCCGCTCAGGCCTCGGCCTGCACCTGGATCGGCACGCGGTGCGTCGCGATCGCTTCGATCGGCATGGGGCGGCCGAGGAAGTAGCCCTGCGCCATGTCGCACTGCAGGGACTGCAGCAGCGCGAGCTGCTCGGCGGTCTCGACGCCCTCGGCGACCACCCGGACGTTGATGTTGCGCGCCAGCAGGATCATCGCGTGCGCCACCGCGACCAGCGCCGGTCCCTGGGCGCTGCGCATGCTGGACGCCATGAACGAGCGGTCCAGCTTGAAGATGTCGATCGGGAACTCGTGCAGGCTCGCGAGCGAGGAGTAGCCGGTGCCGAAGTCGTCCACCGACAGCGCCACTCCGAGCGCCTTGAGTGCCTCGAGCGTCTGCTTGGCGACGGCGAAATCGGTTACCAGCTCGCTCTCGGTGATTTCCAGGTGCAGGTGCTGCGGCTCGAGCTGCGCTTCGTGCAGCATCGCGGCGAATTTCAGCGGCAGGCTCGGGTCTCCGAGCTGGCGGCGCGAGACGTTGACGCTCACGAACTCGGGCGCGGCCGCGCCCATCTGCCGCCGCAAGCGGGCGAAGTCGTGGCAGGCCTTGCGGGTCACCCACTCCCCGAGCGGCTTGATGAGCCCGCTCTCCACCGCGATCGGCAGGAAGTCCGCCGGCGACATCATGCCCTTGGCCGGGTGCTGCCAGCGCACCAGCGCCTCGATGCCGACGACCACGCCGCTTTGCAGGTTGACGATCGGCTGGTAGACGAGCGCCAGCTGTTCGGCGTCGATGGCGGTGCGCAGCTCCCGTTCGGTATCGACGCGCAGCCGGATGCGCTGGCTCATCGAGGAATCGAACACCGAGTAGCGGCCGCGTCCTGCGGCCTTGGCCGCGTACATCGCGGTGTCGGCGTCGCGCAGCAGGTCGCTGGCGTTACGATAGCCGCCGTCGCTGTGCACGATGCCGATGCTTGCCGAGATGGTCACGCGGGTCCCTTGTATCCAGTATTCGCCGGCGAGTGCGCCGAGCAGCCGCTCGGCGACGGCCAGCGCCTCTTCCGGGCGCGACAGCTGCTCGAGCACCACGACGAACTCATCGCCCCCGAGCCGCGCGGCGGCATTGCCGCGGGTCGCGGGCAGCACCGCATCCGTGGCGCGACTGGTGGTGCGCACGCGCTCGCCGACCTGGCGCAACAGCGCATCGCCGGCCTCGTGCCCGTAGGCGTGATTCACGAGCTTGAAGCCGTCCAGGTCGAGGTAGAGCAGCGCAAAGCCGTTGCGCGGCTGCGCCGCCGCCCGCTCGATGGTCTGCGCGAGCCGGCCGAGCAGGGCCTCGCGGCTCAGCATGCCGGTGAGGCGGTCGCGGACCGGCGCCTCCTCGGGCTGCTCGCCGGCGAGATCGACGTCGAGCACGCGCAGAATCTGGGTATCGGTTTCCACCATGTCAGGTCACCAGGCCGTCGAGCAGCGCCGCCTCGGCGGCGCACTGGGCGCCGAGCTCGGGCAGCTCGGCCTCGGTGAGGCGGAACAGCGCGAGTGGCAGCTGCGAGTCCGCCGGACGCACGTCCTTACCGAACTCATCGCCGCCGTGCATGGCGCACTGCTCGGCGACCGCCAGCAGCGCTGCGCCCATCGAGGCCGGGCTGGCCGCAGAGTGGTGGTGGTCGCGCACCGCGTCGATGAACTGGGCCGGCAGCTGCCAGTGTGCGAACAGCGCGGCGCTCAGCAGCGAGTGCTCGGCCGGGTCGAACGTTGCGGCGCTCTCGCGGCGCAGCGGCCCCTCGGGCTCGAGCTGCACGTGCACGATCCAGCCCAGGTCGTGCAGCAGGCCGACGACGAATGCGGCCTCACGATCCCATTGGCTGTTCTCCGCGCGCGCGGCGAGCGCCTTGGCGGCGACCGCCGTCATCAGGCTGTGGCGGCGCAGCGCGCGGAACTCGCCGGACTTCGGGCTCCGCGGCGCGAGGTTGACGTCGAACCGCGCCACCATGGCGATGCCGGCCACCGCGACCGCGCCGAGTACCGTCAGGGCACGGTCGATCGAGGTGATCGAGCGCGAGCCGTAGAAGGCGGAGTTCGCGACCTTGAGCACGCGCGCGGCGAGCGCCGGATCCACCCGCAGGAGCTCGCGCAGCTGCTGGTACTGGACGTCGACGTCGCGTTCGGCGAGCACCTGCATGAGGCGCGGGTCGAGCACGGGCAGCGGCGGCAGCCGCGCGATGCGCTGCCGCGCGGACTCGAGCGCGATATCGAGAGGTTGAGCGAAGACGGTTGCCATTCCTTCCGTGGAGTGCAAGCCTCGTTCCAGCGGGCTCAGGTTCCCGGCAAATGCACCGCAACCCATGGACCCGTAACGTTTTTATCCCAATCCGCCGTTTCGATCCGTGACGGCCTGCGCAGAGCCGGCGTCCCGGAAATGGGACAGTCCGTCCAAGGAGTAGGAGAATGTCCCGGCGGCTCCCCCACGGGCACACGACAGGGATGCGCAAGAAGAAGACCGCGAAACGTAAGCGCACCGCGCACCCACGGGCGGCTAAGGCCAGCCGCGCGCAGCGCGGCGTGCGCGCAGGGCGCGCGGGTGCGGTCGGCATCGACGGCAGCTTCCGCGCCGTGATCGAGCAGGCCCCCGAGGCGATCGGCATGACGCGCGAGGGCCTCGTGATCTATGCCAACCGCCGCTACGCCAGGATCTACGGCTACCCGGATGCGGCGGCGGTGATCGGTACGTCGCTGACGGACCACTGGGCGCCGGAGTCCCGGCCGATCATCGAGGACCGCCGCGAGCGCATGCGCCTCGGCCTGCCGCTGGCCGAGACCTTCGAGGGTGTGGCGCAGCGGCTCGACGGCAGCCGCTTCCCCGTGCAGGCCTCCGTCGCCGATATCGCATTGCCCGATGGGCCGGCGCGCATCGCCTTCATCGTCGATATCACCGAGCGCAAGCTCGCGCAGGACAAGCTGCTGCGCAGCGAGGCGCGCCTGCGCAGCTTCTTCGAGCTGCCGCTCACCGGCTTCGCGATCACTTCCCCCGACAAGGGTTGGGTCGTGGTCAACGATCGTCTCTGCGAGATGCTCGGCTACTCGCGCGCGGAGCTGCTCGCCATGACCTGGGAGCAGCTCACGCATCCGGACGATGTCGCCGCCAACACGGTGCAGTTCATGCGCATGCTGGCCGGCGAGCTCGACGGCTACACGCTCGAAAAGCGCTACGTACGCAAGGGCGGCGAGGTCATCTGGGCGAGCATCGCCACGGGCTGCGTGCGCACGCCCGACGGCAGCGTCGACTACCTCTGCACGCTGCTCGCCGACACCACGGCCCGCAAGAAGGCGGAGCTGCGCGTGCAGCAGCTGAATCGCATGTACGCCATGCTGAGCGACATCAACGGCATGATGATGCGCGAGAAGGATCCGCAGCGCCTGTTCGAGGCCGCCTGCTCCATCGCGGTGGAGAAAGGCAGGTTCCGCGGCGCCTGGATCGGCGTGCCCGACGCCGCTGGCCGCCTGCTGCGGCCCACCGCCGCCGCCGGCGTGATCGACGGCTATCTCGATTTTCTCAACATAGATCTCGACGATGCGGTGCACTCGCGCGGGCCCGCCGGGCGCTGCTACCTGAGCGGTCAGTGCACGACCTGCAACGACATCGCGACCGACCCGAGCTTCGCGCCCTGGCGCCGCGAGGCCCTCAAGCGCGGCTACCGCGCCTCAGGCGTCGCACCGCTGAAGATCGAGGGCCGGGTGGTGGGGATCATCAACCTCTATGCCAACGAGCCCGACTTCTTCGACATCGAGGAGCTGGCGGTCGTCGGGGAGCTGGCCGGGAACATCGGGCTCGCGCTCGAGGTGAACCGCCGCGAGACGGCGCGCCAGCACGCCGAAGCCAATCTGCACGAGAGCGAGGAGCGCTTCCGGCAGCTGGCCGAGAACATGGACGAGGTGTTCTGGATGACCGACGTCGCCAAGCGCGAGATGCTCTACGTGAGTCCCGCCTACGAGAAGATCTGGGGGCGCTCGTGTGCAAGCCTGCGCGCCGCACCCGTCACCTGGATCGAAGCCATCCATCCCGAGGACCGCGAGCGGGTCCGCCAGGCACTCACCCAGCAGGTGTCTGGCCGCTACGACGAGACTTTCCGGGTGGTGCGTCCGGACGGCTCGGTGCGCTGGGTGCACGACCGCGCCTTCCCGGTGCGCGGTGCCGATGGCGTGGTGCAGCGCATCGTCGGCACGGTGGACGACATCACCGAGCGCCGCCAGCTCGAGGAGCACCTGCGTCAGTCGCAGAAGATGGAGGGCATCGGCCAGCTCGCCGGCGGCGTGGCGCACGACTTCAACAACATCCTCGCGGCCATGCTGATGCAGACCGAGCTCACCGAGATGATCGAGGGGCTGCCCGAGGTGGCGTACGAGAAGCTGCGGCAGCTGCGCAGCTTCGCCGAGCGCGCCGCGAACCTCACGCGGCAGCTGCTGCTGTTCAGCCGCCGCCAGGTGATGCAGCCGCACGACCTGGATCTCAACGAGGCCGTGGTCGGTACCGCCAGGATGCTGCAGCGGATCATCGGCGAGGATGTGCAGCTGACACTCAACCTGCAGGCGGGCGAGCTGCGCACGCATGCCGATCCCGGCATGCTCGACCAGGTGTTGATGAACCTGCTGTTGAACGCGCGCGACGCCATGCCCGCCGGCGGTACGCTCACGGTCGAGACCTCGCAGCGGACCTTCACCGCGGCCGAAGCGGCCCGCACGCCTGACGTCGTCGCCGGAAGTTACCTGTGCCTGCGCGTGACCGATACCGGCTGCGGCATCGCGCCCGAGCACCGGCTGCGCATCTTCGAGCCGTTCTTCACCACCAAGGAGCCCGGCAAGGGCACGGGTCTCGGGCTCGCGACGGTATTCGGCATCGTCAAGCAGCACGGCGGCGCGATCACCGTGCGCAGCGCGCTCGGCCGCGGGACCACCTTCGAGATCCTGCTGCCGGCCGTCGAGCGGGCCGCGCCCGCGGCGGCCGGTGCGGCGGGCGTGCTGCCGCGCGGCACCGAGACCGTGCTGCTGGTCGAGGACGAGCCCATCGTGTGTCAGGCCATCACCACCACGCTCGAGCGCGCCGGCTACCGCGTGCTGCATGCCGGTAACGGCCCCGAGGCCCTGCGGCTGTGGGAGGAGAACCGCCAGCAGATCCGCCTGCTGCTCACAGATATCCTCATGCCGCAGGGCATCAGCGGACGCGAGCTGGCGGCGCGGCTGCGCACCAGCGATGCGGCACTGCGGGTCATTTTCATGAGCGGCTACAGTCCCGACATGGCCGGGCGCGAGCTGCACCTGCAGCCGGGGCAGGACTTCATCCAGAAGCCGTACTCCTCGCAGCAGCTGCTCGAGGCGGTGCGCAGCTCGCTCGACCGTTACCCGGCGCAGGCCGCCGTGGCGCCGTCCTGAGCCATGCCTAAGACCATCCTGCTGGTGGACGATGAGCCCATGATCCGCGCCCCGCTGCGCGAGTTCCTCAAGTTGCGCGGTCACGAGGTGGTGGAGGCGGACACCGGACAGGCCGCGCGCGCCGCTTTCGCGAGCGCGCATCCGGACCTGGTGCTGCTCGACTACTCGCTCCCCGATGCCAACGCGCTCGAGCTCATCCCGCGCCTGCGGGAGCTCGACGAGAGCGTGCCCATCATCGTGGTCACCGGGCACGGCACCATCGATCTTGCGGTGCAGACGATGCGCGAGGGTGCCGAGTACTTCCTCACCAAGCCCGTGGCGCTCGCAACGCTCGGCGTATTGCTCGAGCGCATTTTCGAGAATGCCAAGAACCGGCGCGTGCAGCTCGCCTCGCGCTCGCGCGCGGCGCGCGCCGCGCCCGATCCCTTCACCGGAGTGAGCGAGGTCATCGGCGCGCTGCGCGCTGAAGTCGAGAAGATCGCGCCCAGCGACCGGCCGGTATTGATTCACGGCGAGACCGGCGCGGGCAAGGGGGTGCTGGCCGCGTGGATGCACCGGCACGGACCGCGCGCCGAGGAGCCGTTCATCGATCTCAACTGCGCGGGCTTGAGCCGCGAGCTGCTCGAATCCGAGCTCTTCGGCCACGAGAAGGGCGCCTTCACGGGCGCGGTCGATGCCAAGGCCGGCCTGCTCGAGGTCGCGCATCGCGGCACGTTCTTTCTCGACGAGATCGGGGATCTGGACCTTCTCATCCAGCCGAAGCTCCTCAAGGTGCTCGACGAGCGGCAGTTCCGCAGGCTCGGCAGCGTGCGTGACCGCTCGGTCGACGTGCGCCTCATCGCGGCGACGCACCAGGATCTGGCGCAAGGCGTGCGCGACGCAGCAGTTCCGCAGCGACCTCTATTTCCGCATCAGCACACTGCAGATCCGCATTCCGAGCCTGCGCGAGCGGCGCGCCGATATCGCGCCGCTGGCGCAAGCCATCCTGCGCAGTTTCGCGGCCGAGCTCGGCCGCGAGATGGCGCTCACGGCGGACGCGGTCGATACGCTCACGAGCTACCCGTGGCCCGGCAACATCCGCGAGCTGCGCAACGTGCTCGAGCGCAGCGTGCTGCTGGCCGAAGGCGGCAAGCTCCGCGGCCGGGACCTGCGTTTCGATCCGGCGGCGATCCTGGCCCGCGCCGCGCCCCCCGAGGCTGCCGCGCATACGCTCGATGAGAGTGAGCGGCGCCACATCGAGGAGACCCTCAGGGCGCAGGGCTGGCGCGTCGGCGCAGCCGCGCAGCGGCTCGGCGTCTCACGCAGCGCGCTGTACCGCAAGATCAAGGACTATGGGTTGCGCCGGCCCTGACCGCGGTGTGCTCGACACCGTACTGATCCGCCGCGCCGATCCGGGCGAGCCGCGCCTGCGGGCACTGCTCGAGCGTCACGTGGCACGGGCGCGTGCCGCGACGGCGCCGGGCAGCGCCCACGCGCTCGACATCGAGCAGCTGCGCTCGCCCGCGATCGCCTTCTTCGCCGCCTGGGATGGCGAGGAGCCGCTCGGCGTGATCGCTCTCAAGCGTCTCGCGGATGCTCACGGCGAGGTGAAGTCGATGTATACGGCGGAGCAGGTGCGCCGCCGCGGTGTCGGCGCGGCGCTGCTGGCGCGCGTCATCGCCGAGGCCCGCAGTCAGCAGCTGACCCGCCTCAGCCTCGAGACCGGGTCGTGGGACTACTTCGAGCCGGCGCGCAGCTTCTATCGCCGCTGCGGGTTCCGCGAGTGCGGGCCGTTCGCCGACTACCGCACCGATCCCAACAGTGTCTTCATGACGCTCGAGCTGCCAACCTCCGTCAACCCACCTTGAGCTCGGCGGCGTGGGCCTCGCGGCCGAGCCAGGTCACGACGATCAGCGCCAGGGCGACGCAAGCCAGCGTCACCGCGAGGACGTGCGCGTAGTCGTTGCCGTGTGCCTCGGCCACGCCGGTCTGCAGCGGTGCCATTTTCGACATGGCGAGATTGCCCAGCTGGTAAGCGAACCCGGGCAGGATGGCGCGCACCGAGGGTGGCGAGAGCTCGTTGAGGTGCGCCGGCACGATGCCCCAGGCGCCCTGCACCATGAACTGCATGAGGAAGCCGCCGATCGCGAGCGTGACGGCCGTCTGCGAGTAGGCCCATAGCGGGATCATGGGCAGCGACAGCGCGGCGGCCAGCATGATGGCGCGCTTGCGGCCGATGCGCTCCGAGAATGCGCCGAAGCAGATGCCCCCGAGCAGCGCGCCGACGTTCATGACGATCGCGATGGAGCCGGTGAGGGCCGGCGAGAAGCCGTGCTGCTTCTGCAGAAAGGTGGGATAGAGATCCTGCGAGCCGTGCGAGAAGGCGTTGAAGCACGCCATCAGCGCGACCAGGTAGAGGAGGGTCGGGAAGTAGTTGGTGATGGCGCTCCAGATTTCGGCGGCGGAGGCGCGGTGCGGGGCCCGGCCCGCGACCCACGCAGGAGACTCCTGCACTCCCATGCGGATATACACGACCAGCAGCGCCGAGGCTGAGCTGAGGATGAACATGCCGCGCCAGCCGATGTGCACGAACAGCAGTGCGAACACCACTGACGCCAGCAGGTAGCCGATCACGTAGCCTTCCTGCAGCAGGCCGGAGAAGAATCCCCGCCCCCGTGCCGGCAGCGTCTCGAGCGCGAGCGCCGCGCCGACACCCCACTCGCCTCCCATGGCGAAGCCGAACAGCGGCGCGCAGCGCCAGCAGCGTCGCGAGGTTGGGCGCAAACGCCGTGGCGAGCTGTATCGCAGAAAAGCTCACGACGTTCAGCATGAGGATGGGCCGGCGCCCGTACTTCTCCGCGAGCCAGCCGAACACCAGCGCCCCGACCGGGCGAAACGCCAGTGTCAGGAACACACCCTCGGCCACCGCCTTGACGGTGGTATGAAACTCGGCGCTGATCGCGCTCAGGCTGAAGACGAAGATGAAGAAGTCGAGGGCGTCCAGCGACCAGCCGCCGAGAGCCGCGAAGTAGGCGTGCAGCTGCGGCCGGGTGAGCATTCTGAAGTAGTTGATCACGGCCATCCCCGCGCTTGAATCGAGGCCGCCGGCGAGAATAACACGCGCGGCGGAGTGCACCCCGCGCCGCCCAAGGCAAGCAGGCCGCGCCAGCCGCGGCTGGATGTTATGTGACGCGCTTCGCAGATCGCACAAAGGGCGTGTCGTAGCGAGCCGACAGCTATCGCGCGCGCCGGACTTTCACTAAAAGGTGCGGATGGACAGGCGCTTTTTCGCGAGCTTTGCGCCGCGCGCGCGGCTGGTGCTGCTGCTCGTCGCGGCGGCCACCGCGCACGGTGCTGCCGCCGAGCTCAATCCGGTTCGCACCCACCCGCACGCGGCGGCGCCGCTGGCGGCGCCGCAGCGCGTCATCGTGAAGCTGCGCGCCGTGGCTGCGGCGCCCGCGACCGACCAGCCATCCGAGCCGGCCGCGCGCCTCGGCGCGCTCACCACGCGCAGCGGTGTGAGGCTCCTCGGTCACCGGCCGATCACGGCGCGGCTGCACGCGCTCACGCTCGAGCCGCTCGCCGGGGAATCGACCGGCGAGGTGCTTGCAAGGCTGCGCGCGGATGCCGACGTGGAGTACGCCGTCCCGGATGGGCGCCGTTACATCCACGGCGCACCGGACGATCCGCTCTACGCGCAGCAGTGGTATCTGCAGGTCGCGGCCGCGACCCCGAGCGCGGTCGATGCGGTGGACGCGTGGGGCGTCACGACCGGGAGTACGACGCTCGTCATCGCCGACATCGACACCGGCGTGCGCACCGATCATCCGGACCTTGCCGGCAAACTCCTGCCCGGCTACTGCTTCGTCTCGGTTGCTTTCGTCGCCAATGGCGGCGCCTGCCCCGGACCCGGAGCGGACGACCCCGGTGACTGGATCACCAGTGCCGATATCACCGCCAACCCCGACGAGTGCAGCACGCAGACCGCCGCGCCGAGCTCCTGGCACGGCACCCGCGTCGCCGGTCTCCTCAGTGCCGCCACCAACAACGGCGCCGGCGTGGCGGGCGTGACCTGGGGCTCGCCGATCCTGCCGGTGCGTGCCCTCGGCAAGTGCGGTGGACTCGACTCCGACATCATCTCCGCAATGCTGTGGGCCGGCGGGGTCGCGGTGAGCGGTGCACCCGTCAACGCGAATCCCGCCAGGATCATCAACATGAGCCTCGGCGGCACCGGCAGCTGCCCGACGAGCTATGTCGACGCCATCGGGCAGCTCAACGCGCTCGGCGTGCTGGTCGTGGCCTCCGCCGGCAACGAGGGCGGGCAGGTGGATGCGCCGGCGAACTGCCCGGGCGTCGCAGGCGTCGCGGGCCTGCGCCAGGCGGGTACCAAGGTCGGCTACAGCAGCCTCGGGCCTGAGGTCGCGCTCGGCGCCCCGGCGGGCAATTGCGGGGACTCGTTCACCACCGCCGAATCCGCCTGCGTCTACTCGATGATGACCACGACCAACCTGAGCGCGATGAGCCCGGGCACGCCGGACGCCAACGACTACACGGGCCTCTACTACTGCGATGCGACCAGTGGCAGCTATCCGGGTTGCACGATCGCCGCCGGTCAGTACCGCAGCTACAGCATCGGCACGAGTTTCTCGGCGCCGGTGGTCTCGGGTATCGCAGCGCTCATGTCGACGGTGAACAGGAATCTCAACAGCTGCCAGCTGATCGCACGGCTGAAGGAGGGCGCGCAGCCCTATCCGCAGACCTCGCTCGACGCGACCGGCAGCCAGCCGCCCATGTGCCACGTGCCCGCCAGCGCTACCGATCTCGAGGAGAGCGAGTGCATCTGCACGCGCGACGATCAGACCTGCGGGGCGGGCATGGCGAACGCCCCGGGCGCACTCACCGCAGCATCGCGCCCGATCGCCGCCGTGGCCGTGCCGGCCAGTGTCACCGCCGGCCAGAGCCTCACGCTCGACGGTAGCGGGAGCGGCGCCGCCAACGGCCACAGCATCGCGAGCTACCAGTGGAGCCCCGTGAGTGGCGGTCTCACCTTCAGCATCACGGGCGCGGCGACCTCCAAAGCCACCCTCACCGGGCCGTCCTGCGGCGTCGGCACGGTCGCGCTCACCGTGACGGACGATGCCGGCCATACCGACACCGCCGATGTCGTCATCACGCCCAACTCGGCTGCCACCCGCGCGCCGGCGACCGCCGGTCAGAACGCCTGCGCGGTGAGTGCTGCGGGGATCATGGTCGCCGTGTGCCCGGCGAGCGACAACGTGCAGACCGGAGCCACCGAGACGCTGACCGCGACGCTCGCCAACACCAGCAATGCGGCGGTGACCTGGGAAGTGAACGGCATCGTCGGCGGCAACGCGGCGCTCGGTACGATCACCTCGGCGGGCGTTTACAGCGCCCCGGCGAGCGTTCCCGCGACGGCGACGGTGACCATCACCGCGGTGTCGGAGGCGGACGCGAGCGCGACCGGCGCCTCACAGCTGACGATCACCGCGCCCGCGGACGGCGGTGGGGGCGGCGGAGGCTCGCTCGACCTGGTGATGCTGCTTGCCGGGGCAGCGCTGCTCGCCGCACGGCTGCTGCTGCGCCGACGCGGCGCTTCGCGGGGCTGAGAACGCAGACGGCGTGCGCCTGCATCAGCCAAGCGCACGCCCCCGCGCCAGGCAGCTGCCTGCAGCCTAGCGGCCCTTTTCCACGTCCCTGATCGCGTGCTCGTTGGCGTGAATCGCCTCGTCGAGGTGATGCACGGCGCGATCCTTCAGCCCGCGGGTCATAGGATCGTCTTCCTCACGGTCGATGTCCGAGTGCACCTTGCGCAGCAGCTCGAGCGACTTGTGCAGACGGCCCGGATGGTCGGCCGGCGCGTCGACCTGCGGATGGTCGTGGACGTCTTTGCCGTCGTCGATGGCCGCTTTCCTGATCTCACCGATGGTCTTGTCAATCTCGGCGATCGCGACGTCCTCCTGAGCGCTCACCGCGGCATCGCCGGGGCGGTGCTCGAGCATCCAGCGCGCGGTGCGCAGGTCCGACAGAGCATGCAGGTAGTAGGGATGCTTGCCGGGCAGATCGGCGTTCGCGGCCAGCGGCAGCACCAACAGCAGCAACAGGCCCGACAGCATCGATACGGGTTTGATTCTCACCGGGGAACCTCCTGAGTTTGGATATGGAGACCGGACGGAAGAAATTATGATGTTGGAAATCTGACTGGATCATGAACCGCATTGGCAACATAATCGTTCGCGCACGCGCGCATCCCGGCGCGTGCATCGACGGGGAGCCCCATGAACGCAGCAAGGATCTTCGGGTTGACGGCGGCGTTGGTGCTGGCCGCCGGCGGGGTGCGCGCCCAGACGCCGCACGAGCAGCTGATCAGCCTCGCCCAGGACATCATCTACACGACCGCCGCCGTTTATCCGATGTCGGCGACCTACCTCGGTATTCCCGGACATGACGGCGAGCTGGAGGCGCCGAGCGAGACGTTTCGCGCCGCCCAGGTGCAGCGGCTGACCGAATGGCGCGGCCGGCTGGATGCGATCGCCGCGAGCTTCGATGCGCAGAGTGCGCTCGCCGACCGCGACGATGAGCGGTTGCTGCGCGCCCGGCTGACACGCAGTCTCGATGAGCTGCTGGTCTACCAGGCCGACCGCAAGAATTACGCCGATGCCGCCACCAGCCTGGTCGGCGTGGTGTTCACTCAGTTCCAGCATCTGCCGGTGGCGGGCGAGGAGGGCGCCACCGCGGTGGACGTGCGCCGCGCCTGGCTCGACATCACGCGGCGCCTCGCCGGCACGCCGGCCTACCTCGCCGCCGCGCAACAGCTGGTGACCATGCCCTGTCACCTGTACGGCGTGGTCGGCTCGCGCGAGCTCGCCGGCGCACCCGACTTCCTCAAGGTGGCGCTCTCCGATGCGGCGCGCAGCCAGCTCGGCCCGCAGTCGCGCGACTACGCCGCCTTCGTGCGCGCGCGCGACGCGGCGCTCGCGGCCCTCGCGCGCACCCGGGCGTACATCGACGCCCACGTCGCCGCATGGCCGGAGAACTACGCCATCGGGCGCGCGGCCTACGACCGCATGCTGAAGGAGGAGCAGCTGCTGCCGTTCGATTCGCGCGACGTCGAGCGCATCGCCCGCGACGAGCTGGCCCACGGCTGGGCGGAGGAGGCGTGGGTGCAGAACGCCGCGCAGCGGCGCGGCGTGGCACTCGGAGCCGCGAGCGGCGGCGGGCTGGCCCCCGGCGGCGCCGCGCTCATCGACTATTACCGCGACTGCATCGCGCAGCTGCGCAAGTTCGTGACCGAGCAGCAGGTCGTGACGGTGCCGGATTGGCTCGGCACCATGCGCATCGTCGAGACTCCGGCCTTCCTGCAGCCGGTCTCGCCCGGCGCCTCCATGAATCCGCCGCGCCTGTTCTCGCTCTCGACCACCGGCTACTACTACATCACCCCGCCCAAGTCCCTCGCCGAAGCCGCCGCGCGCCTCGACATGAACGAGGATTTCGACCGCGACCGCATCGAGTCGACCGCGGCGCACGAGGCGCTGCCGGGACACTTCATGCAGCTGTCGATCTCCAAGCGACACCCGGACTTCGTGCGCCGCATCGCCTTCGACGGCGTGTTTGCCGAGGGCTGGGCCTTCTACGGCGAGGAGATGTTCGTGCGGCTGGGCCTCTACGGCGACGACCTGGACGCGCGCCTGTTCGTCGCGCGCTGGGAGCGGGTGCGCGGGGCGCGCGCGGTGGTGGATCCGCAGCTCGCGAGCGGCGAATGGACCTACCAGCAGGCGGCCGAGTTCTTCGCCGCCGAAACCGGCTTCACCCGCGAGCAGGCTGAGGCCGCGGTGGCCGGCATCGCCACGCGTCCCGGCTACGTCATCGCCTATTCGATCGGCAGGCTCCAGATCGAGAACCTGCTCGCCGAGTACCAGCGGCGCAAGGGCGCTTCCGGCTCGCTGCGCGATTTCCACGACCGGCTGCTGTCCTACGGCACGGCGCCGCTCGCGATCGTGGGTCCCGAGCTCCTCGCCGACCTCGACAAGCCCGCGAGCGAAGTACGCGCGGCGGCCAACTACTAGAAGAGAAAGAGGAGTATGAGGACCGCGGGCCGTGCGGCCGTGCTATTGCTTCTGACCTGCGTCGCGACGCTCGCGGTCGGGGCGCCGTTCGACTTCGACCGCGCCCCGGGCCGGCTGCCCAAGGACGTGGTGCCGGTCGACTACCGTATCGCGGTCGTACCCGACATCGCCGCCATGACGATAGCGGGAAATGAGTCGGTGGCGCTGCGGGTGCGCGCCGCGACCCGCGCCGTGGTCTTCAACTCACTCAACGAGAAGCTGACCGATGTGCGCCTCGACGATGTGCCGGCCGCGGCCGTCGAGTCCGACGACGGCAAGCAGCTCACCACGGTGACACTGGCGCGGCCGCTGCCGCCCGGCGAGCACACGCTCACGTTCTCCTACACCGGCCGGCTCGAGACGCAGCCGCACGGCCTGTTCCTGCAGTCCTACGTGAACCCCGACGGGTCGGCCGGGCAGCTGCTGTCCACCAAGATGGAGAGCACCGACGCGCGGCGCATGTTTCCATGCTGGGACGAGCCGGCCTTCCGCGCCACCTTCGAGCTCACCGTGACCGTACCGGCCGGCTGGGCCACGGTCTCCAACATGCCGGTGGCGACGCGCACGGAGCACGGCGCGCTCGCCACCGTCACGTTCCAGCGCTCACCCAACATGCCGTCCTATCTCGTCGAGTTCACGGGCGGCGACCTCGAGTCGATCACGGCGCCGGCCGGCGCCGCCGCGGTCGGCATCTGGGCGGTGCGCGGGCGTGAGCGCGAGGCCCAGGTGGCGCTCGCCGACGCGCAGCTGATCCTCGGCGACTACAACGACTACTTTGGCTTCGCGTTTCCGCTGCCGAAGCTCGACTCGATCGCGGTCCCGGGCGGTTTCGGCGGTGCCATGGAGAACTGGGGCGCCATCACCTACAACGACCGGTTGCTGCTGCTCACGCCCGACAGCACGCTCGCCGATCGCCAGGCGGACTTCGCCGTCCAGGCGCACGAGATCGCGCACCAGTGGAACGGCGACCTGGTGACCATGGGGTGGTGGGATGACCTGTGGCTGAATGAAAGCTTTGCCTCCTGGCGCGGCACGTCCGAGACCGACCAGCGCTATCCCGAGTGGCGCTGGTGGGAGCGGCAGGATGCGGTGCGCGATGGCGCGATGCGCTCCGACACGCGGCTGTCCACGCACGCCATCGAACAGCCCGTGGCGGATGAGCTGCAGGCGGCCAATGCCTTCGACCAGATCACCTACGCGAAGGGGCAGTCGGTGCTGCGCATGCTCGAGAGCTATCTCGGGCCCGACGTGTTCCGCGACGGCATCCGCCGTTACGTGCGCGCGCGTGCTTTCGCGAACGCCACCGCGACCGATCTGTGGGACGCGCTCGCCGCCGCCAGCGGCCAGGACGTCGCGCAGGTGGCGCGCGACTGGACCGAGCAGGCGGGCTTTCCGCTGGTGAGCGTGGCGGCGAGCTGCGATGCGGCCGGCGAGCGCACGATCCTGCGTCAGCCAGCGGCGTTTCACGCCGCGAGCCGATGACCGGGCCCCCGGACGCTGGAGCGTGCCGTTGCGCATCCGCGCCGGGAGTGCTGCGCCGCGCATGGAGCTGCTGACCCGGGACGCTCAGGCGAGCCCCGCCGGCCGCTGCGGCGAGCCCCTCAGCGTCAACGCCGACGCCATCGGTTTCTTCCGCGTGCAGTACGACGCGGCGACGCTCGCGGCGAACACGCGCGGCTTCGAGGCCGCAGCGGACGGCGACCGCATCGCGCTGCTCGATGACAACTGGGCGCTGACGCTTGCGGGCGTGCAGCCGCTGGGCGCTTATCTCGCGCTGGTCCCCGCGATGGGCGGCAACCGCGATCCGCGGGCGTGGGAGCAGATCGCCGCCGCCCTCGCCACGCTCGAGCATTACGAGCGCGGCACGCGGGGTCACGACGCCTTCGCCGCGCGCGCGCGCGCCATCGTGCGGCCGGTGTTCGCCGGCTTCGGCTGGGACCCGAGGCCCCGCGAGGCGCCGGATGCGGTGCGGCTGCGCCGCGCGCTGCTCGCCGTTCTCGGCGAGCTCGGCGATGGCGGCGTGCTTGCCGAGGCGCGCCGGCGCTTCGCACTCTTCCTCAAGGATCGCCGCGCGATCCGGCCGGACGACCAGGACACGGTCCTCGGCATCGTGGCGCGGGGCGCGGATCCGGCCACCTTCGAGCGGCTGCACATGCTGGCCGCGGCCGAGCAGGATTCGGGCGCGCGCCGGCGCTACTACCTGGCGCTGATGCGGGTGGGCGATGCGGCACTCGCCGAGCGTGCCGCGCGCATCGCCCTGTCGGCGGAGATTCCGCCACAGGACGAGCTGTTGCGCCTGCGGCTCGTCGGACAGCTCACCGACCGGCATCCCGCGCTCGCCTGGGCGACGTTGCGCGACCATGCCGACCGGCTGCTCGCGCCGTTCCCGAAATACGCCCCGCTCATCACCTCGGAGCAGATTCCCGACGTTTACTGGGAGGGTGCCGCGCCACGCGAGATCGAGACCTGGGTACGCGGGCGGCTGCCCGCGGAAATGGCCCCCAACATCGCGCGCGGCATGGAGAGCCTCAACGAGCAGCGGGCCGAGCAGGCGGCGCTGACTTCCGCCGTGGACGCCTGGGTCGCGCAGCGGCGGTAGCGCCGCGGCCGCGCGGCAATCACAACGCGCCGAACACCTTCTTGATGAGCGAGTTGGCCTGGGCGAGCGGATCCTTGCGGATGGCACGCTCCTCGTCGGCGATACGGCTGAAGAGGCCGTCGAGCGCTCTCGCGGTGACGTAGTCGTTGAGATTCGCGTCCTCGGAGGAGACGAGTCCGAACTGCGCGGCCCGGCCCGCGAGCTCGTCGTACTGCGCGGCGAGCTTCAGTTTGGCGGTGGCGGCGGCGACGATCGGCTTGAAGCGGGTGGTGAGCTGCGCGCTGGTGGTGCGGCGAAAGTACTGGGTACCGGCGTCGTCGCCGCCGCTGAGGATTCCCTTGGCGTCGGTGACCGTCATGTGGCGCACGGCGTCCTCGAAGACCGGTTTGGCGGCGGCCACGGCCTGCTCGGCGGCGTGGTTCATGGTGGCGTGCAGCTCGTCCGCCTGCCCGCCCATGCCCACCATGCGCAGCGCGCGGTCGGCCTTATCGAGCGCCGGCGGCAGCGGGATCGCGACCTTGGGATCGTTCAGAAAGCCGTTGTTGGCGCCGAGCTGGGCGACCGCATTGCCGACGCCCTGCGACAACGCCGCGCGCAGTCCGCCGGCGGCATCCTTGGAGCTGAGCGCATCGAGCGCCGCGGCGCCCGCGAATCCTGCCGGCACCACGGCCAGTACCAGGACCATGACACGCATGAGAGGCGATGCGGTTGCGCGCATGTTGATCTCCGTGAGCCGTGGCAGCCGGTCGGAGCGGGGAGTGTAGACTGTCGCGGGGTGCAGGGGGAGTCGCAGCGGTGAGCAAGGCGGAACCGGGCTTCGGCGCCATCGTCGAACGCGAGCGCGGCCTCAAGCGCACCCTCGGTGCAGGCCGCCTCGCCATGATCGCGATCGGTGGTGCGATCGGCACGGGACTGTTCCTCGGCAGCGGCTTCGCCATCAGCCTCGCGGGCCCCGCGGTACTCGTGAGCTACGCCATCGGCGCGCTCATCGCGCTGCTCCTCATGGGGTGTCTCGCCGAGATGACCGTCGCGCATCCCACCACCGGGTCCTTCGGCGCCTATGCTGAGTACTACCTGGGGCCGCTGGCCGGTTTCCTGGTGCGCTATGCCTACTGGGCCTGCATCGTGCTCGCGGTGGGCACCGAGGTCACGGCGGTGGCGCTCTACATGCACTTCTGGTTCCCGGCGCCGCCCGGCTGGCTGTGGATCCTGGTGTTCTCGGGCCTGCTGATCACCGTGAATGCGTTCAGCGTCGATGTGTTCGGCGCGGTCGAGTACTGGTTCTCGGCCATCAAGGTGGCGGCCATCGTGCTCTTCATCGCGCTCGCCGGATGGATCGTGCTGCGCGCGAACGGGTCCGGCGCAGCGGCGCCCGGCTTTCACTACTACCTCGATCATGGCGGCTTTTTCCCCAAAGGACTGTGGGGCGCGTGGGTGGCGGTGATCATGGCGGTGTTCAGCTACCTCAGTATCGAGATGATCGCGGTCGCAGCAGGGGAGGCCGCGCATCCGGAGGTGGCGGTGGTGCGTGCCTTCCGCTCCACCGTGGCGCGGCTGGTGCTGTTCTATCTGCTGACGCTCGCGCTGGTGCTGGCGATCGTGCCGTGGACGGCCGCCGGCATCGACGAGAGTCCGTTCGTCAAGGTGATGCGTGCGCTCGGCGTACCGGCCGCCGCCGGCATTCTCAACTTCGTGATCCTGATCGCGGCGCTCTCGGCCATGAACAGCCAGCTCTACATCACCACCCGCATGATGTTCAGCCTGGCGCGCGCGGGCTGCGCGCCGCGGCGGTTCGGCGTGCTGAGCGAGCGCGGCGTGCCGCTCAACTCGCTGCTGCTCTCGAGCTCCGGAATCGCACTCGCCACGGTGCTCAGCGTGCTCGCCCCGCAGGGCTCCTTCATCCTCATGGTGGCGATCTCCTCCTTCGGCGCGCTCTTCACCTGGATGATGATCTTCGTCACGCACTATTACTTCCGCCGGGCACGCGTGCGTGCCGGCGCCCCACGCCTGCCTTTTGCGCTGCTCGGCTTCCCTTACACGACGTTGCTCGGAGCGGGGCTCATGGCGGCGGTGCTGATCACGACGGTCTTCACGCCGCAGTTCCGGATGACGCTGGTGTTCGGAATCCCGTTCCTCGCGGCGCTGGCGCTTGCCTACCGCCTGAGGCATCATTCCACGCGGCGCTGACGCGGCGCCGGGGGGAAGCAAGAAGAAAGACTCGAGACCCGCGCGCTGAAGCGGGCAGCGACCTATGGTTTTCAATTCACTCACGTTCATCGTGTTCTTCGCGTGCGTGCTGCTCATGCAGTCGCTGCCTTTGGGCTGGACGACGAAGAAGATCAATCTGCTGATCGCCAGCTACCTGTTCTATGCGGCGTGGAATCCACCGTTCGTGATTCTCCTATGGGTCTCGACGGTGGTGGACTGGTACGCGGCCCAGGGGCTCGTGAAGGCGCGCCGCCAGAGCGCCCGCCACGCGTGGATGCTGCTGTCGGTCATCGCCAACCTCGGCATGCTCGGTTACTTCAAGTACGGCCAGTTTCTGCTCGACAACTTCACGGCGCTGATGTCCGCGATCGGCATCGCCTATCACCCCGCGCACTACGACATCGTGCTGCCGGTGGGCATCTCGTTCTACACCTTCGCGACCATGTCCTACACGCTGGACGTGTACCTGCGCCGGGCGCTGCCGGCGCAGAACCTGCTCGACTACGCGCTGTTCGTCACGTTCTTCCCGCACCTGGTGGCCGGCCCGATCATGCGGCCCACCGAGCTCGTGCCGCAGTTCGCCGTGCCGCGCCGCGCCACGGCGGATCAGCTGCGCTTCGGGCTCGCGCTCATGACCATCGGGCTCTTCAACAAGATCGTGCTCGCGGACAGCTTCCTGTCGCACGCCGCCGAGGACGTTTACGACACCAGCAAGATCCCGGGGACTCTGGATGCCTGGGCGGGTACGCTGGCCTTCAGCGGCCAGATCTTCTGCGACTTCGCCGGCTACTCGACCACAGCAATCGGCGCGGCGCTGTGTCTGGGATTTGCCATGCCGGACAACTTCCGCTTTCCCTACGCGGCGGTGGGATTCTCCGACTTCTGGCGCCGCTGGCACATCACGCTGTCCTCGTGGCTGCGCGACTACCTCTACATTCCCCTCGGCGGCAACCGCCGCGGCGCGCGCCGCACCTATGCGGCGCTCATGACCACCATGCTGCTCGGGGGACTGTGGCACGGCGCCAACTGGACCTTCGTCGCGTGGGGCGGGCTGCATGGGGTGTATCTGGCGATCGAACGCGCCCTGCGCGCACGCTTCGCCAATTACCGCCCCGGGCCGGTCGTGTTCGTGCTGCTGGGGCTCCTCACCTACACGCTGGTGAACCTCACCTGGGTGTTCTTCCGCGCCAGGACCTTCGGCAAGGCCTGGGTCGTGCTGCGCGGCATGTTAGGCCAGAACGGGACGGTCGAGCCGCTCCTCAGTACCTTCCGTCTGATCTCGGTTGCCGCCATCGTCGGCGGGATCCTGCTCACGCACTGGCTGATGCGCGCGCGCACGCTCGAGTCGGTCCTCGCGCGCACGCCGGCGCTGCTGCTGTGCGGAATCTGGGGGCTGCTGGTGTTCCTGATCGTCATCGCCCAGGGGGAAGGCAGTGCCTTCATCTACTTCCAGTTCTGAGGCGCGACCGGATCGTTACGCGCGCCAGACCGCGTCCGATCGGCCCGGCGTGGCGCAGCCGGTGCCGGTGCGGCCAGTGCCGGATCAGCCCTGGGGGCCGATCATCCTGGGAGCCGTCGTGCTGTTCGCGGTGCTGCTGGCGGGCTGGGAGGCCTACTGGCGCGCCTACGAGGTCACCCCTTCCATCAACAACAACGATGGCCTGTGGGCGATCCAGCGGCGCCGCATCGATGCGGGCGAGGGGACCGCGACCGTGCTGGTCGGATCCTCGCGCGTGTTTTTCGACGTGCGCTTGCCGGTGTGGGAGAAGCTCGCCGGCCGGCGCCCGATCCAGCTGTGCCTGGAAGGCACGACGCCGCTGCCGTTTCTGGAGGATCTGGCCGCGGATCCGCACTTCACCGGCCGCGTGGTGGTCGGGATCGACCCGCAGGTGTTCTTCACCGGGTTTCGCTACCGGGAGGGAGCGCTAAAGTTCACGCGCAAGGAGTCGCCCTCGCAGCGCATCGGCGAGCGGCTGTCGATGCACTTCATCGAGCCGTATTTTGCATTCGATGACCCCGACTTTGCGTTACAGACGGTGCTCGAGCGGCAGCCGTGGCCGGCGCGTCCCGGCAAACCCTGGCTGAGCGAGGTGCGCAAGCTCTCGCTCCACGAAGCCGACCGCAACGCCTACCTGTGGGGCAAGGTCGAGAACGATCCGCAGTACCGCGAGCTGGCGCGCAACATCTGGCGCCAGGGATTTGCGCCGGGACTGTACCCGCCGCCGCAGAAGCTCAAGGAGATCATCAAGGCCCAGATCGATGGCACGGCGAAGGCGGTCGCGGCGCTGCGCGCCCGGGGCGTGCAGGTGCTGTTCGTGCGACTGCCGAGCAGCGGGGAGTACCTGGCATTCGAGGACCGCATGTTTCCGCGCGCACAGGCCTGGGACCAGCTGCTGAAGGTGACCGGCGCTCCGGGGTTGTACTTCGAGGACTACCCCGAGCTGCGCGGCTACGAGCTGCCGGAGTGGTCGCACATCGGTGCTTCGCAGACGGAGCGCTTCACGACGGCACTCTACGCAATCATCCAGCGCGATTTCTGGGGGCAGGCGGCAACGCCGGCCGCCGCGCAGCAATAGACAACATCGCCCAACAATAGGGAGAGGAAGGTGGTGCGGTCCTGACCGAAGAAGAGGCGGCGTTCGTCGAGGACATGCACAATGGAGGCACAGGAGGGCGCCGAGATGACCCGCGAAGCAGCAGCGCAGCTGCCCAGGAAGCGCCCGAGGCTGAGGCCTCCGTCACTAAACCTCCCATTGCAACGCTCTCCCATTGCAACGCACTGAAGGTGGCGATGCGTGCCTTTCCTGTCGGCCAAACTGCGAGGGAGGATTGTCAGAGACCTCAACTACGGGCTGTATCTTCCTCAATCCTCCAGCACTGTGTGGAAGCCTCTCCTGGCATGCGATGCCGCCGCTTTGATGTCTGAGTTGGAGAGACTTAGCACACTCGGATCCTCGTGGGCGTCAGTGACCTTAGGCTACCTGAGTCTCTTGCCCGGACCCGCCGGGGTACGCGACATCGAACGAGCGCGCACACTCTGCGGCGGACCCGCGGCCAAAGGCGACGGTTACGCTCTCTACATCCTGGCCCACGCACACTACTTTGCGGGTGATCGTTTGAAGGCCGCTAGGGCGATGCACCGAGCCAGCAGGCGCGGATTTCCCCCTGCTCACATCGCGATGAGCAGGTTTGCCTGGTACGGTGTGGGTATGCCCCGAAGGACTCTGGACCTCACGATGCTCTTCTTGCGGAAGGCTTCAAGGTCGGGGCGGGTGGCCGGTGCCTTACTGTGGAGATGCACCTTATATCGCAGCGGGGCCTTTGGAGTTCTCAGAAAGACGATCGGATATCTGCTCTGGCCGTACGCCTGCGTTTACCTACTGATTGTTACGTGGATCGACCCATGCTCCGAGCGAACGTTCGCGTTCGACGTAGTTAGTAAGATCCCCGCGTTTCGTACTCCTGCGTAGTGCGCGGCTTGCCCGACGACGGACGTCGCTAGGATCAGCGTGGCCCAGCAGCATTCCGCTGACTCCCGGGAAAGCGCTGCTCAAACACTTGGTGGCAGGTACGAAGACGTCGTCCGACGACGTCGGGTGCTCACGGTAATTCACGCAGTCCTTGGCTTTGGGACGGCCTTCGCGTGGGTGAGTCGACAGGACTTCTATCAACTCCGATACGTACGCTTTCTGTTTCGCGATTTGCCGACTGCATATGCCCTCGCAGCGGCTTGGCCCTACATTCTTTCAGTAGTCCTCTGCTATCGCGCGGCCAACATTACAAGATTAGGAGCGCGTGTATTTTTCGCAGTGCTACTGGGGGGAAGTCTAATCGCAGTGGCCGTGTACTTGAGCGTATCGCGGGATCATCTTTGGCTATCATTGGTCCTGGTTTCCATTGGTCAGGCAATTCTGTTTGCCGGTGCTGCGAGGTATGCCAACAAGGCGTAGACATTACATCGCCGAACTTCCCGTTGACGCTCCATTCGGGTCGTTCTACCAGGGCTTGCCCGGATCGATGTAGGCCGTATCGAAGTTCGGTTCGATCATCCAACGCAGGATCGCTCTCGGATCTCGGACATTGCTGCTCGGAAAGGAGTCCTCTTGAGGTCTCCCTCGCTGCCCCTCAGGCCATGTTCCCAAAGGTCATGGTAGGGGAATCGCCAGGTCAGCAACCCCGCGACGAATCAATCAATGCGGTAACCGATCCGCGAATATCAGGGTGATCCATCGTCGCTCTTAAGCTCCGATCGGCGCTTAGGACGGGATTCTTCACCCAGCCGCGCGGCTTCTTGTTGAAGCCGACCTGCACGTCGACCAGCTTCTTACCGCAGCGGCAGCGGAATCTCGCGATGATCTTCGCGAGCGGCTCGTCCCAGCCGGCACGGCAATGGCGCGCGAGGAACGCCGGCGTCAGCTCGCGCGAATGCTTGCAGTGGCGGCAGCTCACGACCAGCACGTAGTCGCCGAAGTGATCGCGCAGCCGCTCCACCGAGTTCCAGGGAAGCATGGAGCCAAGTGTGGGCAGGGCGGCGGCTGCGCGTCCAACCAGTGCTAAAGTGCCTGCGCTACTGGTTGCAGTGCCGGAGGTCCGCAAGCCCATGTGCGGTAAGTACATCCTCGCCCAGGCCGCCAAGGCCGAGCGCGCGCTCGGCATCCGTCGCGGACGCTGGGACTACCCACCGAGCTATCGCGTGCTGCCCACCGAGCAGGTACCGGTCGCCGTCGCCGAGCACGGCGAGCCCACCGCGGCCATGATGCGCTGGGGCCTCATTCCTTTCTGGGCGCGCGGCGTGCCGCTCAAGGCCTCCACCATCAACGCGACGGTGGAGCGGATGGAGACGGCGCCGAGCTATCGCGACGCCTGGGAGCGCCGCCAGCGCTGCATCTTCGTCATGGGCGGCTTCTACGAGCCGCACGTCGCCGAGGACGGCACGCGCGAGCAGTTCTTCATCCATCTCGCCGACCGCGAGGTGTTCGGCGTCGCGGGTCTCTGGGATCGATCACGGCGCGAGGACGGCAGCTGGGTGCACTCCTGCGTGCTCATCACCGTGCCGGCGAACCGCCTGCTGGCGACCATCCACAACGAGAAGCAGCGCATGCCGGCGATTCTCGCCGCGGGCGCGCATGAGGCCTGGCTCGGTGGCGAGCACAGCGCGGCGCGCGCCCTGCTCGCACCCTATCCGGAGGAGCTCATGGTCGGCTGGCAGGTGAGCCGGCGCGTCAACAACCCACGGCTGCCGAACGATGCCAGCCTGATCGAGCCGTTCGGCCGTTCAGAATCCGTTCAGCCGGCGCAGGGTGTCATGGCGTTCCACAAAGGGGGCAGAGCTCCCGGGGAGGGGTGATCCAATGCGAACCATCCATTCAATCCTGATCGTCGCCGCGCTCGCGGGTGGGGCGACCTGCGCCGAGGCGCAGAACGTCAGCGTCAACGCCGTCATCACCGGCGAGGTGGTACCGGGTGTCTACGGCCAGGTGGTACTCGGCAACCGGCCGCCGCCGCCGGTGGTGTATCAGCAGCCCACCGTCATCGAGGCTCCCGTCGTGGTGGCCGGGGCGCCGCCGGAGCAACCGATCTATCTGCACGTACCCCCGGGGCATGCCAAGAACTGGCGCAAGCATTGCCACGAGTACCACGCCTGCAACCGGCCGGTGTACTTCGTGAGATCCGCCGAGTATGAGCCGGGCTTCGATCGCGAGCGCTGGGAGCGTGAGCACGGGCACGGCCACCACGGTGACGAGCACGGCGATCACGATCACGATCATGACCACGATCGTGATCACGACCACTGACGCGGTGGCCAAACCCGCACTCTGAAGTAGCGGGCGAGAGTCCATCCGGGTACCTAACTCCGAAGTGCTCGGCTGCTGAAGTGATCGGAAATGCGGTGCATCGAGCCCCGCCTCTCGCCCGCGGGTCTGACCGTGTGGCCCGGCCAGCTTGCGCGCAGGGCGAAACGCCCTGCGCGCCAATCAACTCAGAAGCGCTGTGAGAACTTGATGCCGAGGGTGCGCGGAATCGCCGGCAGGATGTACACCTGGTTGTCGTTGAGCGGGTTGGTATTGGCGAAGCGCGACAACTGCGCCCGCTTGTCCCCGGCGTTCTGGCAGTACATCTCGACGGTGAAGTTGTTGATGTGGACGCCGGCCGTGAGATCCAGGATCCCGTAAGCCGGCATCATGCCGAGGATCTGGTTGATATCTCCCTGCAGCTGCGGCGAGGTCTGGCTCTGGTAGACGTACGCCGCCTGGGCGTACGGCGCCATGTCGTTGACCGCCCCCCAGGTGTAACGCGCCACGATGTTGGCCTTGAACTTCGGCACCACGGGAAGATTGGTTCCGGTAGGCGCGAGCGGCCCGATCCACTGGCCCCCCGGCAGGAAATCCGAGGTCGTGACCTGGTTGGGGCAGTTGGTAATCCCGGATGTGCCGCAGTAGTTCTGCGTCAGCACCGGATCGAGCAGCGTGAGGTTCGTGCTGAGGAACAAATGGTCGGTCGGCACGAAGTCGAGCTCATTCTCGATGCCTTTGATGCGGGCGTTGCCGCCGTTGGCGATCGCCGTGATGCTGGGCGGCACCAGGAACGAGAACTGGAAGTTCTTCCAATCTTCCCAGAACAGCGCGCCGTTCCAGCGCACGCGGTGGTCGGGCGACTGCACCTTCCAGCCGATCTCGTAGTTGGTGAGGTAGTCCGCCGCGTAGGGCTGCGCGCCGATCACGCGGTTCACGCCGCCGGGCCGGAAGCCCTTGGAGTAGGTGGCGTAGACCATCGCGTCCGGGGTGATCTTGTAGGTCAGGTTGACGCGCGGCACCGTGCCGGTGCCGCTGACCTCCTTGCTGAAGTTCTCGCAGGGGGCGCCCGGGATGCCGGCGGGGATCGCCGGCGCGAAGCACGCCGCCTCGCCGGTGTGCGAGGAGTAACCCGCACCGTAGCCGAAGAAGCCCTCGAGCGAGTTGTCGTACTTGTAGTAGCGCAACCCGCCGGTGAGGGCCCACTGCGAGTTGATGTCCCAGGTCACCTGCGCGAACGCCGCCTGGTCGCGGTCGACGCGCTGCTCGTCGGTGAGCCAGATCGCATCCGGGAAGTTTGGCAGCGACAGCGAGGTGGCCAGGCCGTTGGGATTGCCGATGCCGACGTTGCTGTAGTCGAAGCCCGGCATGGTGTAGAGCTGCCAGATGTTGTGCAGCTGGCGCTGGACAAAGAGGCCGACGGTAGCCTTGACCGGCTCATCCACGGGCGTGCTGACGCGCAGCTCGTGGCTCCATTTCTCGAAGTAGCCGCCGCCGTCGACGAATTCCTGCGGCATGATCGGATTGCCGTTGTTGCCGGTCCAGTAGGCTCCCGAGCCGAACACGCGGTCGTAGAACTCCGAGTAGTCGCTGTACTCGCCGATCGAGGCGGTCTCGCGCTTGAAGTAGCCGCCCGCGTAGACGATGTCGAAGTTGTTGACCTTGCCTTCCACGGTCAGCGCCGCCTGGTAGAAGGAGTCGGTGCTGTTCTCCGGCCCGAAGTGCACGACCTGCAGGTCGCCGACGCCCGGGTCGTAGCCGAAGAAGCCTTCGGTGTTCATGCTCTGCGCCAGCACCGTCGGCGTCACCGTCCAGTTGTCGTTCACGTCGATCTTGAGCGCGGCGCGGCCGCCGCGGATGTCCACGGTGTTGTAGTTGGCTGCTACTGTGCTCGCATTGCTGATCGCGCCGGCGCCGACCGGTGCCACCGTCGGGCAGCCGTTGGGACTGGGCGTCTGGCCGGCCCAGCTCGGGAAGGTGCGCACGCCGTTCTCGATACAGGCGCTCGGATTGCTGCCCGCCACGTTGCTGATGTAGCCGGCATCGTGCTCGGCCCAGCCCACCAGGCGCACCGCTGCGTTGGAGGTGAGCGGGATGTTGACGAAGCCTTCCGCCTCCCAGCCGGTGCCGCCGTCGGTCACCTGGTTGCCCTGCACGTCGTAGCCGGCCGAGAAGTGGCTCGGGTCGGGCTTGTTGGTGATGATGCGCACGGTGCCCGACTCGGAGCTCGCGCCGAACAGCGTCCCCTGCGGTCCCTCCAGCACCTCGATGCGCTGCACGTCATAGATGTGGACGTCCGGCGTACCGTCGATGGTCGTGACGGGTTGCTCGTCGAGATACACGCCGACGCTCGGCTGCGAGCCCGAGTGGTTGCCGTCGCCGCCGCTCACCACGCCGCGGATGTAGATGTGCGCATTGCCCGGCTGGCCGTTGCTGCCTTCACCCTGGCCGCGCACGTAGGAGACGCTGGGCGCGTACTTCACGTAGTCGTCGAGGTTGACGATGCCGAGCTGCTCGAGCTTCGCGGAATCGAACACCTGGACGCTGATAGGCACGTTCTGCAGGTTCTCGACGCGCTTCTCAGCCGTGACTACGACCTCCTGGAGGCCGCCGGTGGTTTCGGCAGGTGCCTGCGCCGGTGGGGCATTCTGGGCGAAGGCCGCGGGCACCGCTGCCAGTAGCGCTGACGCAACAGGCATCCCCTTGCGCACGATGCGGCGCGAACCGAGTGCCTGATCACGCGCTATTTTCCGACGTCGACTACGAGTCATTGCCGCCCCTCTTTTAATAGGTGGTTGTGGTAATCGCGCAGCTGCCCCCTCGGCCCCCCAAGCCTACGCGAAGCGCATCCATTTTAAAATGCGTCCGGCATCCGCGGGTACGCCGTCAGGACCGATCCCAGCGCGGACTTCAGGGGATCGAGCCACGGCTCGTAGTGTCGCCACTGTTCAAGCGCGTCACGGAAGATCGGCTGCCGGACCTGTTCGGAGCTCGGCGTGCGCACCGCGCGCTCGTTCTCGTAGAACCTGAGGCATGCGTCCTCGAACGGCAGTCCGCAGTACTCGAGCAGCCGGCGCACCTCGGCCTCGGTGTCGCCGATCATGTGCTCGTAAAACACGCGGTGCACCCGGCCGGGCAGCACTGCATCGAAGTGGTGCATCAATCCGACGTAATCCCGGTAGTAGTGCCCCAGGTCCCCGAGGTCGTAGGTGAAGCTCTGGCCGCGCGCGAACTGTTGCTTGAAGCACGAGAAGCAGCAACCCAGCGGGTGACGCCGGGTATCGATGATGCGGGCGTGGGGCAGGATGAGTTGAATGAGACCGACATGGAGCCAGTTGTTCGGCATCTTGTCGACGAAGGAGGGTGCGGCGCTGCGGCGCAGAGTCCGGGTGCGCGCCAGGTAGCGCTCGCCGAGCTCGCGCAGCCCGGGCGGCGTGAGAGCCGCGAGCGCCGGCAGGAAGCCAGCCTCCGCTCCCTCCCGGCTGCGCGTGGCGATCTCGCGTGCCAGCAGCGGGATGTCCGGCAGCTCCATGGTGCCCTCAACGAGCGAATGGCTCGCGAGGATCTGCTCGACCAGAGTCGAGCCCGAGCGGGGCAGCCCGAGGACGAAGATGGGATCGTGAGCCTCGCACCCGGCGCCGTCCCGTGCGGCGAAGAACTCGCGGGTGAAGAGTGCGCGCGAGCGCTCGACGAAGCGGGTGTTCTCGGCAGCGCTATACGGGTGCGCGGCGCGCCGCAGGGCGTTGCCCTGCGCGTAGTGGGTGAAGGATTCCTCATAGCGCGCGGCATCCTCGAGCGCCTTGCCGAGCGCGAACTCGAAATGCAGCCGGTCGTCGTCGGCGAGCTCGGCGCGCGCCAGCGCCGCCCTTAGAGTCGCGATGTCCGAGTCGGTGAAGCGAAAGGTCTTGAGGTTGGCGAGACTCCAGTACGCCTCGCCGAGCGTCGGCTCGAGCGCGATGGCGCGCCGGTACGCGGCGATGCTGTCGTCCTGGCGGCCGGCGGTCTTGAGCGAGTGGCCGAGGCTCATCCAGACGCGCGCCTGCCGCGGGAATTCCTTGAGCACCGCCTCGTAGATGCGGATCGACCCCTGGTAGTCGCCGAGGTTGGCGAGCACCGCCGCGTGGAGATTGCGGTAACCGGGATGGCGCGGCTCACGCGCCAGCAGCCGCTCGACCTGCGGCAGGGCGAGCTCGGCCTTGCCCTGACGGTTGAGAACGAGTGCGTAGTTATGGCGGGCCGCATCGAAGCCCGGCGCGAGCTCGAGACAGCGCTCGAGCAGCTGCTGCGCGTCGCGGTAGCGGGCGAGGCGTCCCGCGACTTCCGCCAGCATGCGCAGCGCCGCCACGTCGGTCGGAAACGAGTCGAGGTGTGCACGCAGCCGCGTTTCCGCGAGCGGCAGCTCGTTGCGCACCAGCGCCGCGGCCGGCTCGAGCAGCCGTGGGTCGTGCGTCGCGGCCTCGAGATAGCGGGCCCGCGCCGTGTCCGCAGCGTCCGCATCGCCTTGTGCGTCGAGCGCATCGGCGAGCGCCCGCCAGGCGTCCGCGGAGTCGGGCTTCACCAGCAGCGCGCGGCGCAGCGCCGCGGCGGCCTCCGCGGGTCGGCCGGCTTCGCCGAGCGCAATGCCGAGCTCGAGCTGTACGGGGGCCGCGCGCGGCTGCTCGCGCGCGAGCGGCTCGAGTATCTCGAGCGCCGCGTGGGTTTGGCCGCGGATCCGGTGCGCCGCGCCGAGGATCAGGAGGGCGAGCGGGTGTCCCGGCGCGGCCTTGAGGATCTCGAGCGCCTGCCCGGCGGCGAGGCCCGGATCCTTTGCGAGCAGCTGCCGGGCGTGCGCAAGCGCGACGTCCAGCGTACCGAGTGGCTGCGGCGACTCACCCACTCCCGAAATCCCCCGACCTTCTAAGTATTAGCCAGTGTAGTGGCGCCCGCCGCGATGTTCTACGATGGCTTTAGAAGAAGGGAAGGAGCTCCGTGGGTCTCACCCGGCGCCAAATCATCCTCATCGCGGCTGGCGTGGTGCTGCTCGCCGTCTATGCAGCCGGCGGCTTTCTGGCCGTGCCCCATTTCGCGCGCCAGGCGGCGAGCGACTTCGTGCGCACCCACTACGGACGCACGCTCGCCATCGGCGATCTGCGCTTCAATCCCTTCACGCTCAACCTCGACGTCTCGCAGGTCGCGTTGCCGGATGCGGACGGCGAGCCGCTCTTATCCTTCGAGCATCTGCACGTCGGGCTACAGCTCGCGAGCCTGTGGCGTCTCGCCCCGAGCTTCGGCGAGATCGTGCTCGAGCGGCCGTACGTGCGTGCGGTCATCCGCCCGGGCGGGGAGCTGAACCTCGCCGACCTCGGCAAAGGCTTCCCGCCGGCGCCGCAGGCGCAGAAGCCGAGCAGCCCGCCGCGGCTGTACATCGGCCGCCTGGCGGTGATCGATGGTGGTACTACCTTCGAGGATCACACCCGGCCGACGCCGTTCCGCGCGGACTTCAAGCCCATCGCTTTCGAGCTGCGCGACTTCAGCACCACGGCGGCCACCGGCGACAGCTACACGCTGCAGGCCGCGTCCCCGCAGGGCGAGCGGCTCGACTGGAGCGGCACGGTGCACCTTTCGCCGTTTGCCTCGCACGGTGCCTTCGCGATTACCGATCTCAAGGCGCGCACGCTCTGGAGCTACCTCTCGGGCAGCGTGCCGTTCGAGATCGACTCGGGCGTCATCGCGCTCAAGGGTGAGTACGACGTGAGCTCCGCCGCGGCCGGTCCGCTGGCCGTCGGGCTCGACGTCCACTCGGTCACGGTGAGCGGTTTCGGAGTGAAGCCGCAGGGCGGCGCGCAGGACTACGTCACGCTCGCGCAGCTCGAGGTGGACGGCACGCACGTCGATCTCGGCAAACGCTCCGTTACGGTCGCGAAGGTCGAGCTCACCGGCGGCGACGTCGAGGCGTGGCTCGGCGCCGACGGGCGCGTCAATCTCCTCGAGCTCGCGGGCGCCTCGCCACCGGCGGCCGCCGCGCCGGCGCCCACCTCCGGGCAGGCGCCAGCGGCAGCATCGCCTCCGGCTCCCGTGCCTGCAGCTGCGGACTCGAGCGCAGCGGGCGTCCCCTGGACGGTGTCGGTGCCCGATATCACCGTGAAGGGCCTCAAAATCTCGGCCGAGGACCGGCAGGTGAAACCCGCCGCGGCGGTCGTCCTCGATCCGCTCAACGTGCACGTCGGCGGCTTCAGCCTGGCGCCCGATGCGACGCTCGATGTCCAGCTCGATTGCGCCGTCAACACGTCGGGCAAGATCAGCGCGCAAGCGAAGGTGGCGCCGCACTCCGGGGCGGTGACCGCGCACGTCGAGGCGCAGCACCTCGGGCTCGTGGCCCTGCAGCCGCTGCTCGCGCAATACACCTCGATGACACTGCTCAGCGGCGAGCTCGCGACGCGCGTCGACTTCGAGCGGCACGCCGACGGTTATCTCGGCGTGAAGGGCGAGACCGAGGTCGGGAACCTCGCGACCGTGGATGACGCGCTGAAGAAGGACTTCATCAAGTGGCGCTCGCTGCGCATCGCGGACGTGACCTACCGCTCCAAACCCGCGAGCCTGCGCATCGGCAGTATCAGCGCCCTCGATCCCTACGTACGCATGATCATCGCGCCCGACCGCAGCGTGAACATCAAGGAGGTGCTCACGGCGCCCGGTGCGAAGCCCGCCGCGCCGCCGCCGGCCGCCGCGTCTGCGGCACCGGCGCGGGTGGCCAAAACCCGCCAGGGCAAGGCCGCGCCCGCGCCGGCTGCGGCTCCGCCGGCGCCGCTCACGCCCTTCCCGATGTCGATCGGCACCGTGAAGATGGTGAATGGCTCGGCGGACTACACGGATCTGTGGATCAAGCCGAGCTTCGCGCTCGGCATGCAGGCCCTGAACGGCTCGGTGACGGGACTCTCCTCGGATCCCAGGTCGCGCGCCAAACTCACGCTCGACGGCAAGCTCGCGAGCTACTCCCCGCTGCACATTGCCGGTGAGCTGAACCTCCTGTCGGCCGCGCTCTACACCGACGTCACCTTGAGCTTCAAGGACCTCGACCTGACCGTCGCCAATCCGTACTCCGGCTATTTCGTCGGCTACAAGATCGACAAGGGCAAGCTTTCGGTCGACGTGTCGTACAAGATCGAGCAGCGCCAGCTCAATGCCGAGCAGCATTTCGTCGTCGACCAGCTCGAGCTCGGCGACACGGTTGACAGCCCCGAGGCCATGCACCTGCCGCTGAAGCTCGCGGTGGCGCTGCTCAAGGACCGCAACGGGGTCATCGATCTGCCGCTGCCGATGTCTGGCTCGCTCGACGATCCGAGCTTCAGGATCGGACCGATCATCTGGAAAGTGTTCGTCAACCTGATCGAGAAAGCCGTGACCGCGCCCTTCGCGCTGCTCGGGCACCTGTTCGGCGGCGGCGAGCATATGAACGTCGTGGAGTTCGCTGCGGGCAGCGCCGAGCTCGGCAAGGCGACGCAGGACCAGCTCGCCTCGCTGGAGAAAGCGCTGCAGCAGCGCCCGCAGTTGAAGCTCGACGTGCCGCTCGTCGCCTCCGCCGGGCTCGACCGCACGCAGCTCGCGCGCGCGCAGGTCGAGGCCTCGCTCGCCGCACGCGGCGCATCCTCCGATCCGGCCAAGCGCTTCCAGCTGCTCGTTGCGCAATTCCGCGCCGACCTCGGCAAGGACGCAACGCTGCCGGCGAGCGCCCTCGCGGTGCAGGCGGCTAAGAAAAAGGAGCCGGACGCGCTCACCGCGGCGAATGCCGATCTCGAGAGCGCGCTCATCGGACACGCCCAGGTTCCCGATGCCGATCTCGACAAGCTCGGGCGCGCCCGCGCCGGGGCCATTCAGAACGCGCTGCTCGCGGACGGACAGGTCGATCCCGGGCGCGTGTTCATCGTCGAGGCGCAACCGAAGCCCGACAGCGGCGATTCGGTAAAGGTGGAGCTCGCCGTGCACTGAGGATGTGCGGGCGCAGATACAAACTGTCCGTGGCTGCGGGTGCCGCCTTGAGCTGCGCGTTCGCCGGCGATGCGCTTGCCGCGAATGACGGCATCGAGCAACTGGCCGGGACCTACCAGTATCTGGTCAGTTATCGCGACACGCACGGCGGGGCCCTGTATCGGGTCGCCGAGGGCGAGCTGCAGGATCTGGTGCTGCCCTACAGCTTCTCCGATTCCGAGCGCTACTGGGGCGAGTACGTCTGCAGGCTCCCCGGCGTCGATTGCACGGTCTCCGATTACTACGACCCGAGCGACTTTGGCGTCAAGGCGCGCAGCGGCGCGGGGGCGCTGCTGCAGACCGAGCGCGTCGACGTTCACAACGGCACCAACATCTACGACGCCGCAACCTGGCAGATCGCCGTCGTGCTCGGCGCCGTCGCCAATCACTTCTCGAACTTCCTCGCTCTCGATCCCTACCGGCTGGCCTCGAACCAGAACCGGGCTCTCGCCCGCAGCGGGGGCCGCGCGCCGACGCTCGGCTCCGTATACGTCTACAACGGCACGCGGATCAGCGACCCGGCTTCAAGTTATGCATTTCGCATGAGCGCACCGGCGTGGCTGGCCCCCGACCCCCTCAAGGACTCGCCGTTCGCGCGCTTCATCACGGTGGGAGGGCTGCCGGGCGACAATCCGCTCTACAGCTTCGGCCATGTCTCGTGGAGCGACTGGAAGCCCATCACGGGAGACAACGCCTGGGCGTTCCTGGTGGGCCCGCTGCAGGCTGCCTATCTGCACTACGTGGTGGCGCGAGGCGGGAAGTGCGTCCCGTTCGCCGAGCCAGCCGTACAAAACGCCATCGCCGTGCTGCGTGCGTTTGCCGCGATGCAATCGGCGGCCGGAGCGGTCTACTACGCGCCGGCGGGCACCCTGCAGAATCAGGGCGCGGCCGCCGTCAGCCCTTACTTCGTCTCGATCGAGAACAACCTGTCGCTGTTCGCGGGGCTCGGGATCCTCAAGGCCACTCTGGCCGGGGAGCTCGCCACAGAGGCGCGGCTCAGCGCGGACGCGAAAAACCGCATCGCGAGTGCCTCGCGGCTGATCGACGCCATGCTGTCCGGCGGGCGGTTACCGGATGCGCGCCACACCAAAGGCCTGCGCGGGTTTCTGCGCGCCGCGGCGTGGCGGCAGGGCGAATTCATGACGGCGGGGTTTGCCGACGAGCCCGGCACGCGGGACGAGTGGCGGCCCAGCCTGACCCCAAGGGCGGTGGACGTGAACACCTGGGGCGTGGCGGCACTGGGGGCGCGGCAGATCGACGCGTGGTTTGGCTTCGGCGCGGCGTATCGGCTGTGGGAGCGGGTCAAGGAGTGGGGGGGCTATGGCGAGGGGCGGACCCTTGCGGGCGTGGGGTATTCGGACGCCGACTCCAACGGCCGCACGCCCGAGGGCAATTTTCGTGCCGGGGTGCTCTCGGCCGAATGGACGGCCGGGGCGATCGTCATGGTGCGGAACATGATCCAGCACTATCGCGCCACCGCCCGCAGCGCGCCGCGGTTCGCCCAGGCACAGATCATGGCGGCGAGACTCGCAGACGATGAGGCGCGCATGCTGGACGGCATGCAGCAGCTGCGTTTCGGGCGCTACGTCGCGGCGAGCATTGCGGGGAAGCCGCCCGACTACGCGAATCTCATCGTGGAGCCGGCGACGCCCGTCGGCAGCGAGCCGTATCTGTACGCCAGCAGGCGCTACTTCATTCCGTTCGGTTGGTACGGGAACCCGCTGCCGAGCACGGCGGCTTCCGCATGGGCAATTCTGATCGCCGACCGTTATGATCCGTTCGGTTACGCAGGCAGGCCGAACCCATGAGCGCCACCCAGTCCCAGAAGGCCGCGCGCTTGCGCGCTCTGCACGAGCGCCCGGGCGCATTCGTCATTCCCAACGTGTGGGACGGCGCCTCGGCGTGCCTCATGCAGGGCCTCGGGTTCGAGGCACTCGCCACCTCGAGCTCGGCGTGCGCGGCGACGCTCGGCAAGCTCGACGGCGGCATCACGCGCGCGCAGGCGCTCGAGCATGCACGCAGCATCGCGACGGTAAGCGACCTGCCGCTGTCGGGCGACCTCGAGCAGGGCTTCGCGGACGCGCCCGAGGCGGTGGCCGAAACCATCCGGCTCGCGGCCGCGGCGGGCCTGGTCGGCGGCTCGATCGAGGATGCGAGCGGCAATCCGCGCGCGCCCATCTACGACTTCGGGTTCGCGGTCGAGCGGGTGGCGGCGGCGGTCGAGGCGGCACGGCAACTGCCATTCCCGTTCACGCTCACGGCGCGCACCGAGAACTACTTCCACGGGCGCCCTGATCTCGATGACACCGTGCGGCGGCTGCAGGCCTTCGAGCGCGCCGGCGCCGACGTGCTGTTCGCGCCCGGGCTGCCGGATCTCGCCGCCGTGCGCACGGTGTGTACCGCGGTCGCCAAGCCCGTCAACTTCATGGTGGGCATCCGCGGCCACTCCTTCAGCGTGGCGGAGCTCGCCGCCGCCGGCGTGCGGCGCATCAGCCTCTCGACCTCGCTGTACCGGGCTGCGATGACCGGCCTCTATGCCGCCGCGCGCGAGGTGCGTGAGTCCGGGACCTTCGGCTACCTCGAGACGATCATGAGCGGCGGCGATCTGGAGGCATTCCTCCTGAAGTCGGGCGCCTAGCGCGCCGCGCTGTCTCCGGGCGCCGCGTGGCGCGCCCACTCGAGGAAGCGCGCGATCGCCGCGAGCTCGCCCTCAGCCGGCGCCCAGGGGGCGAATTCGGATGCGGTGGCCGGATCGTAGGGTCCCTGCTTCACCTCGAGGAAGGTGGTGGCGTCTTCCCTGACGACCACGGTGTGCCAGATGCCCGGACCGTTCTCGTAGGCGAGGTTGCCCGCGCCCGCACTGAAGGCGTGGCGCGCCGTCACACCACCTGAATCATCGAACAGGATCAGGTCGAGTGCACCGCGCACGATGAGCGCGAGCTCGGCGCGCGTCGCATGACGGTGCGGGCGGAAGTACGAGCCACGATTCGCCACCACCAGGTAGCGCTGCACCAGGTCCGTGGGCGCCGCGTGCAGGTTGTAGTGCGTGCGGTCGCGCGGGCTCGCGCTGGCGGCGGCGGCCAGCTCCTCCAGCAGGCTCGAGGAGATCAGCTTCAAGGCGCGGTCGCTTCCCCGGCGGGCTCGACCTGCGCCGGCGGCCCACGGTGGTGCTGCACGTCGGGGAGGAGGCCGGCGAGCAGCCCGATGAGCGGCAGGAAGGCGCAGATCTGGTAGACGGCATCGATGCCGAAATGGTCGGCGAGCTTGCCGAGCACCGCGGCACCCACGCTCCCCATGCCGAAGGCGAGCCCGAAGAACAGGCCGGCCACCGCGCCGGTGCGCCCGGGCAGCAGGTCCTGCGCGTACACCACGATCGCCGGGAATGCCGAGGCGATGATGAGTCCGATCGGCACCGTGAGCACGCTGGTCCAGAACAGGTTTGCGTGCGGCAGCAGCAGCGTGAAGGGCAGCACGCCGAGGATCGAGATCCAGATGATCTTCTTGCTGCCGATACGGTCGCCGATCGGGCCGCCGATGAAGCCGCCGACCGCGGCGGCGGCCAGGAACACGAACAGGTGCAGCTGCGCGCTGCGCACCGACTGGTTGAAGTGCTCGATGAGATAGAAGGTGTAGTAGCTGGTGATGCTCGCGAGATAGAAGTACTTGGAGAAAATCAGCGCCAGCAGCACGCTGATCGCGCCCGCCACGCGCTTTGGTGAGGCCTCGATGGCGCGCGTGCGGGCCGCGTGCTTCAGGCGCGTGATGCCGTGGGTCTTGTACCAGTGCCCGACGTTGAACAGCACGAACATGCCGAGCAGCGCCACCGCCGAGAACCACGCCACGCTCGACTGACCGTAGGGCAGCACGATAAAGGCCGCGAGCAGCGGCCCGCACGCGGAGCCGAGGTTGCCCCCGACCTGGAACACCGACTGCGCCAGGCCGTGCTTGCCGCCCGAAGCCATGCGCGCGACCCGCGAGGACTCGGGATGGAACACCGAGGAGCCGGTGCCGATGAGCGCCGCCGCCAGGAGCAGCAACGGGTAGTTGCCGGCGAAGGCGAGCAGCAGGAGGCCCGCGAGCGAGAAGGCCATGCCGGTCGCGAGCGAGTAGGGGCGCGGGGTGCGGTCGGCCATCGCCCCGACGATGGGCTGCAGGAGCGACGCCGTGAACTGGAAGGTGAACGTGAGGAGCCCGATCTGCCCGAAGCTCATGTGGTAGGTGCTTTTCAGCATCGGGTAGAGCGCCGGCAGGAGCGACTGCATCATGTCGTTCAACAGATGGCAGAAGCTGATGGCCGCCAGGATGGTGACGGCGGTACGGCCGGCGGACTGGACGCCGGCGAGGCGCAGAGCGGATTCGTTCATACGAGGGGAGAATCTGACCCATTCCAGCCGCCAAGCCAATCTCCCGGAGGGGGCGGAACTGCCGCGCCATGGCCGCCCCGGCGATCCCCGGGGTCGGTGGGGCGCTTCGTTCACGCGACGATCGCCGCGGCGCGCCCGTAGCCAGAGTGCCCGGGCTCATCTAAGGTGGCGGCGCACAGATGCAGGGGGAGCGATGAAGGATCTGACCCAGGGCCCGATTACGCGGCAGCTGATCGCGATGGCGGTACCGCTCGCCATCGGCATGCTGTTCCAGACCCTCTACCTGCTGGTCGACATGTACTTCGTCGCGGGGATCGGCGACGCCGCCATCGCCGGAGTCGGCGCCGCCGGCACCATCATGTTCGTCATGATGGCGCTGACGCAGATGCTCGGGGTCGGCACGGTCGCGCTGGTCTCGCACGCCGTCGGCCGCAAGGACCCGGCCGAGGCCAATCTCATCTTCAACCAGTCGGTGCTGCTGTCGGCGCTCTGCGGCGTGCTGACGCTCGCGACCGGCTGGCTGCTCGGCGGTATCTACGTGCGCTCCATGGCGGCCGATGCCGCCACCGCGGCCGCCGGCACTGCCTTTCTCTACTGGTACACGCCGGGACTCGCGCTGCAGTTCGCCATGGTCGCGCTCGGCTCGGCGCTGCGTGGCACCGGGATCGTCAAGCCGACCATGGTGGTGCAGGTGCTGACCGTGGTGCTCAACACCATTCTCGCACCGATCCTGATTGCCGGCTGGCTGACGCATCGCCCGCTCGGCACCGCCGGCGCGGGACTCGCGAGCAGCCTCGCGGTGGCCGCCGGAGTGGTGTTCCTGTGGATCTACTTCGCGCGTCTCGAGCACTACGTGAAGCTCGACCCGCGGCAGTGGGCGCCGCAAGCGGCGGTCATCCGCCGCATCCTCAACGTGGGGCTGCCCGCGGGTGGCGAGTTCTTCATGATGTTCGTGATCCTCGGCGTGATCTACTGGGTGATCCGCGGCTTCGGACCCGGGGCGCAGGCTGGCTTCGGCGTCGGCGGGCGGGTGATGCAGGCGCTGTTCCTGCCGGTGATGGCGATCGCGTTCGCGGTGCCGGCGGTGGCGGGCCAGAACTACGGTGCGCGCAAGTTCGAGCGCGTCCGGCAGACGTTCTGGAGCGCCGCGGTCATTTCCTCGGTGCTGATGCTCGGGCTCACCCTGTTCTGCCAGTGGCGGCCGGAACTCTTCATCCAGTTCTTCAGCCGCCAGCCCGAAGTGGTCACGGTCGGCGCCACTTACCTGCGGGTGATCTCGCTCAACTTCGTCGCCACCGGGCTGATCTTCACCTGTTCCGGGGTGTTCCAGTCGCTCGGTAACACCTGGCCGTCGCTCGCGAGCTCGGCCTCGCGTCTCATCACCTTCGTATTACCCGCGGTATGGCTCTCGACCCAGCCGGGGTTCTCCCTCAACCAGGTCTGGTATCTGTCGGTGACGACGGTGACGCTGCAGGCGCTCACGAGCTTCGCGCTCCTGCGCTGGGAGCTGCGGCGCAAGCTCGGTGCGCCGATCGCGGCGGGCGCCGCCGCAGCGCCGGCCGGGCCACGCGGCCCGGCCTAGGCGAATGGACCTGCCGGCGTTGCGCGCTTAGCGCGGCTCGCTGCCGGGTTTCGGATCGGCCAGCGGGAAGGACTGCGCGGCGGCCGGCGCGGCCGGCGCAGGTGCCGGCGCTTGCGGCCGCGGAGCGGGTGCCGCCGAAGCCTGGCGCTCGTTCTCGGTGCTGGTCGAGACGGCGGCGAGGAAGCGCCGCGCCGAGTCATCCTGACTCTTCACGCTCCCCGACATGATGTCGCCCGCGAGCACGTCGGGCTTGCCGTAGAAGTCGGCATCCGAGCCGTCGTCGATCGAGATCACCGTACCGTCGAGCGCGAGCCCCACGAAGGCGCCGCGGCTGCGCGAGTAGGAGTAGACCTCGGCCTTGAAGGTGGCGTCCGTGGCGGCGGACGCGTCGCGCCCCACCGGACCCGCCGCGACCGACAGGTCGCCGCCGAGGGTCACCTTGCCGCCGTTGATGCCCTGCACGCCGCGGGGCGTCGTGAACACCAGCACCACGTCGGTCGACTGCACGCCCCACTGGAAGCCAAAGCTCCCGCCGGTCATGGTGACGAAGATCGGGCTCGAGAAGCGGCCGTCCTTGTCGCGCACGACCAGCACGCCGTGGCCGCGGCGTCCGCCGACGAACCAGGCGATCTTGGTCGTGTCCGGGATCACGGCGATGCCGTAGGCACGCTCCAGCAGACGGTCGGGGATGGCCTGATCGCGCGAGCCACGCATCTCCTGCAGGACCTGGCTCGCCATCAGGAGGCGTCCTTCCTCGCGCGCCTGGGCGTGGGCGCCCGCGGCCGCGGCGCTGAGCACGAGACCCGCCAGCAGGGTGAGAAGCTTGGTGCGTGTGCGCATGAATAATCCCTCCAGCCATGAACGAACCGGCGGAGCTTAACCCAGTCGGGGCCGCGCGGCGCACCGGGTGTGCGTCGCGCGCGGGTTCAGCCGCGGTTCAGCTCAGTACCAGATGGACAGGAAGACTTCGAGGACGTTCGCGTCGAGCTTGTAGAGCGGCTCGCTGCCGGCGCCGTACTGGGCGGCGAGCAGGGCGTCGCGGTAGTCCTTGTAGTTGATCATCAGGCGGTCGTAGCGGATGTTGGCGGTGCTCTTGTGGATCCACGGCACTTGCGGAACCTCGAACTGGTAGGTGGCGCCGACGCCGACCGTCACGCTGTCGAAGGCGGCCAGCTCGCGGTCGCGCGCCATGAAGTTGGAGTAGTTGGCGTAGGGGAACAGGTCGCTGAAGAAGCTGGCGTGGGTCTGCGTGTAGTAGCGCAGGCTCCCGTCGAAGATCCACTTCTTCCACGCCGGCAGCGTGTAGTCGGCCTCGATGGTGCTGCCGGTCACGTTCCAGGTGTCGTGGTAGAAGCGGTACGAGCCGGTGAGCGTGGCGCGCCACGGCAGGTAGTACTTGAGCAGCACCGAGGCGGCGTTGCTCGTGCGCGTATCCGGGTAAATCTGCGGCGCCAGCGTGAAGCCGGCGCCGCCGCCGGACTGGTAGCGGATCTGGCGGTAGGGATTGGCGAGATAGCCCTGGTCGGTGTCGATCTCGTAGTTGAGCGTCGCCAGCAGGTTACGCGTCAGGATCTGCGTGAGCCCGAAGCTGTAGCCCCAGTGATCGGCCCGCTCGTGGAAGGTCGGGTCGTTGATGATGTCGGGGCACTCGGAGTTGGTCGGGTGCGGCGCCGCGCACAGGTCGCGGTACACCTGGTCCCAGCCGCGGCGGTAGCCGAGCGAGATGGTCGTCAGGTCGCCGAACATATCCTGGCTCAGCGAGTAATAGGTCGTACTCGCGATGTAGTCCGGCTCCTTGCTGTAGATGTAGCCGACGCTGTAGGTGGTCTTGCCGTGGAGGTAATCGGCGCCGAAGCTGTTTTGCTTCCTGATCTCGTGGTAAGGGCTTGCCGAGAGCTTCACGTCGATCGAGGCGCTCGAGATCATGTCCTCGTAGTAGTTATAGGTGAGCGACAGGCTGTCGCCGATCTTCTTGCGGATGAGCACCGAGGGACCCTGCACGGTGATGTCGCCACCCCGGTAGGAGTGGTACATGAGGTCGGCCTCATCCTCGGGCAGCACACCGCCCGAGGCCGGGGCCGCGAGCACCGCGAGCGCCAGCAGCGTGCGCGCGAACGGCGGCAACAGCCGTTCGGCTAGTTGCATCCGCAGCCGCCTCCGACCGCCCCGGTGGCACCGTGGGAGCCCTCGCGGGTCTCGAACACGTGGTCGCGGTAGGTGGCCGCGATCGAGTTACGGCCGAGCGACATGATCGGATCGGCGAGGTGCTCGCGCTCGTAGGGCTTCACCCACGGCTCGATCGGCGTGCAGCCGCCGAGCGCCGCACCGAGGGCGAGTACGGCGAGCAGCGCGCCGCGCACGCGGCTCTTTGCCGACCCGCGTCTGCTGCGCTGCTCCCCGCCTGCCCGCATCGTCGTTACTCCCGCACCAGCGTCCGGATGCTGTCGAGGTACTCGTTCTCGTCGCCGGGCTTGTAGCCCCGGTGCAGCACGCGCACCTTGCCGGTGCGGTCGATGATCACCGTGCTCGGCATGCCGGCGACGTCGTACATCTTGCTGACCTTGCTGTCCTTATCATAAAGAATCGGGAAGCTCACCGGGGTCTGTTTCAGCCACTGGTTGGCGGCATTGGAATCCGGCTCGACATTCACGCCGATCAGGGTGAAGCCCATGCGGTTGTACTTCTTGTAAATGCTTTCGAGCAACGGCATTTCCTGGCGGCACGGCCCGCACCAGCTCGCCCAGAAGTTGAGCATCACCACCTGTCCCTTGTACTGGGCCAGGCTGACGTTGGAGCCGGCGCTCGAGCCGAGCGTGAACGCCGGGGCCGGTGCGCCGGTCGGATCGGCCGCGAGCGCGGGCAGCGCCAGGGTGGCTGCGGCAATGATGACTGCTAAGCGGTTCTTCATCACACGTCCCTCATGACTAGAAGAAGACGGTCGCACCCATACGCGCTTCGATGTTGTTGGTGAGCTTGGTGACGCCGAGCAGGCTCGTCTGGAAGACGTGATCCTGCACCGTGACGTGTAGCGCCAGCCAGTCCGTCGGTACGACGCGATAGCCGGCGCCGAAGTTCACCGTGAACTTCGTATCCCCGGCGAAGTCGGTGGCACCGAAGCCGCCGAGGAGATAAAAAGCGCTCGTCATGGCGACGCCGCGACCGATAAAGGCCTCGCCCGGCAGGAAGTTGTAGCCGAGTGAGAGGTCGTAGTACGTGAAGCGTCTCTCAGCTTCGGTAAGCAGCTGGATGTTCCCGCTCAGAGTCTCGAAACTGGTACGCCCGCCGCGCGAGCGGCCCGCCTCGCCCTGGAAGAAGAAGTCCTCGGTGATGTGGTAGGCGGCCGTCACCCCGTAGTCGGGGTTGGAGCCGAAGTCCTGGATGGACAACGCCCCGTAGAACAGGCCCAGCTCGACGTTCGAGCTCCTGATCCTCGGCACCTTGATCTGGCGGCGCTCGACCTGCGGCTCGATCACCCGCGGCGGCGTGGCATCCTCGCTCGCGGTGGTGGTGGCGGAGGTGTCGGTGGCGGTGGTGGAGCTCTTGTTGCCATGGTGGAACCAGCCGCGCACCGTGGCGCAGCCGGGAAGCACGGCGAGCGCCACCGTCAGTAGAAGAACGCGAATCCCAGTTTCCATTCGTCCTCTTCCTCGTTCTCGTTGCGCTTCGTGAAGATGTAGTGCGCCTTGTACTCGACCCGCAGGAAAAAGCGCCGCGTCAGGTAGTAGCGGATGCCGGCGCCGACGTAGGCGGTCTGCTCGGTGCGATTCGCAGGCGTGACCAGCGTCGCTTTGGGCTCGATATGCGCGACGCCGACGCCGAGCATCAGCAGCGGCGACCAGCGCGATTCGGGCGAGATGACGTGGGTGAACCCGAGGTCCCCGGTCTCGCCGTTCGCGAAGCGTCCGAGGAACTGCCCCGCGGCGGCTTCCACCGCCAGCTGCGGGTTGAGCGACAGCGACCAGTAGGCGGAGATGAGGTTGGCGCCGCCGTACTCACCGGCGAACGCGCCGAGCTCGTAGCGGTGCGAGCTGAAGCCGGCCTGGTCGCCGAGCTCGAACTTGAAGGGCGAGCCGTCGGCCAGCACCGTCTTCAGCATGTCGGCCTGGGAGGCCCAGCCTTCGACGCCGCGCTCGGTGCGCACCTTGAACCAGTCGGTGCGGCGGAACAGCACGTCGACGCTCTGATCGCGCGGTACCGCGTGGAACACCGGGTAGCCGCGCCCCGGGCCGGTGTGCAGTTCGAGGTAGGGTTCGGTGACGAACAGCTGCAGGTACTCGCGCGCGTGCGCCATTGCCGGCAGCAGCGCGCCGAGCAGCACGGCCGCCACGGCGAACGCAGCCGCGCGCGGGCGCCCTCGCGCACGGTGCATCAACTCTTTCCCTGGCTCACATGGGCGCCGCTGGGGCGAAGGGGTTGTTGTGGTACTGCGCACCAATATCCAGCCACTCCGACAGCAGGCGCATCTCCGCGATGTTCAGCCAACCTACATGCGACGGGTTGGTGCATCCGGAACCTGTTGCGAAGCAGCTGAAGAACGCGCTCGAGGCCCCGCCATTGGCGCTACCCGCATTCATGAACGGACCGACCGTCGGTCCCGGCTGGCCCATGATAACCGTAGTGTGCGGGGTAAGCAGCTGTCCGTAGGAGGTGAACTCGTTGATGTTCGCGTCGACGCTACTGGTCAGGTCGAGATTTCCGGCCGGAGTCTGAGCCGCACCCGCGGCGTTGACCGGGTTGTGACAGCCACCCTGCGAGCAGGTGACGCTCGCCGGCGCGCCGGCGAGCGTGCCCATGCGTGCCGCGTCCCAGATCGGCTGGATGTGCTGCGGGTAGTTGATGACGATGCGGCAGTTGGCGGTCCAGGCCGTGGCGCACAGCGCGGTGGTCGGGATCGCCGGCACCGGATTGGTCGCATCGGTGTAGCTGTAGGTGATCGGCGTGCCGGGGGTCGCCTTCGCCGGGTCGGTCCACAGGTCGGTATAGAGCACGTTGACGCTCGGGACCATCTGCAGGCACGGCGGCGTATCGGTGCTGCAGCTCACCGCCATGCGCGCCTGCGCCATGGTCTCGTTCTGGTTCTGCGGGATGAAGGCCGCGGGCCCGCTCGCGATCGTATCGGGGAAGGCGGTGCCGGCGGTGGCGCCGAGCCACGCCGAGTTGTAGGTGCCCTGGCGGCCGTACGACGCGGGGTTCGCGCCGCCCTGGGGCTTGTGGCAGCCATTGCAGGAGACCGTCTCACCCGGCTGCACCTGCAGCCACACGCCGGTCCCGGGGGTGACGGCGCGCGCATTGGCATCGAGCACGTCGAGGTGCAGGGCGACCTGCGCCGGCACTTCGATGTGCACCGAGCCGTCCGGCTCGATGGGCGCGTAGCCGAGGATCTCCATCATGTTGCCGGTGACGCCGAAGTCGGCGTTGGTGAGCGTGATGACGGTCTTGTCGGGGATCGAGACGGCCTTGGAGACGCGGATGAAGCGCGCCGGCCGCTGCGCGACCGGGGTCTTCGCCGTATCGGCGATGTTCGCGATGTTCACCGGCGCGCCGCTCGCGGGGTTCACCTGCATGCCGTCGAAGTCGTAGACGCTGCGGATGTCGATGACGCCGACGCTGTTGCTCGCAAAGGTCTCGGCCTGTCCGGTCGGCAGGGTGTCGAGGTACACGTGGGGCACGGGCTTGGGCTGCGTCGCCACGACGTCCGTGATCATGATGCCCTCGACCGGGGCGACGATCGGCATCATGGTGCCCTGCGCCGGGTCGAGCATCCAGAGACTATAGAGGGGCAGGGCGCTCTGCGCCGTCGGGCTCGCGAGCGCGCTGGTGGTGCAGGGCACGATGACCGGCGGCGTCTGCGTGATGTCGAGCAGCCGGCACTCCGACCAGCTGACGATGATGCGATTGGTGCCGTCCCACAGCGGATAGGCGGAGCTGAAGCGGCCGCCGGGCGATGGTCCGGGGACGCTATAGACGTTGTTGAGCGGCGTGGCCTGCAGCTGCGCGGGGCCCGGGTAGGTCGCGGGGCTGAAGTCGTAGGGCGTTCCCTCGAGCGTCTGGGTGTTCTCCACGTAGTGCACGCCGTCGATCTCGATCAGGTTGCCGCCGTCGTCGACGTCGGTGTACTGACGCACCAGGCTCATGATGTTGCCGTTCTGCATCTCGTGCGGACGCGTGAACTCGATCACCGTGGGCGTGGTGGTGCCGGGCGCCGGCGCACCGGTCATGTGGCTGTTGACGCCGTAGTAGAGCTCGATGTCGGTGCCGTCGGGGTAGGACGAGTACAGCGACATCGCGTCGTGCCCGAAGGCGCCGTCCCAGCGGCTCCACAGCACGCGCCCGCTCTGCAACACGGTCGCATCGAGGTCGTGGCTTTGGTTGAAGGAGATCTGATGGATGTTGCTGCCGTCGGCGTTCATCACCTCGAGCACGAAGGCGGGCTGGTTGCCGCCCTGGTCGGCGGCCGACTGGTCGTCGAGTGCGCTGAACTGCGGATTGCCCTCATCGAGCAGAATGCCCTGCGCGTTGGTCTGCCGCGAGCTCGAGAACACGACGCGCCCGTCGGCCAGGTAGTGGGGCGAGACGTCGTTGACGGTGAGCGGGTCGGGGTCGATGGCCGGATTGATCACCGGCGCGAGTGTGTCGGTGGTGATCACGTACTGCCAGATGCGCCACGAGGGCGGGTTCTTGGCCTGCTGGTTCTTGCTGAGCGGGCCGCGCATGGCGAACACCACGCGCGTGCCGTCGGCGGACACGTCGACCTGCTTGACGTCGTACCTGGAGCCCGCCGTGACGCGCGCCGTGATGTTGACCTCGGCGGCGTTCGGCGAGGCGGTGGCGCGCATATAGAGATCCGCGCCGCCCGGCACCAGGTCGCGCGGCACGCGCAAGTCGTCCTGCACCAGGGCCCCGGCGGCGTTGGTCGGCACGGAACGCTTCACATAGAAGATGGGGTAGTCGACGGTGGCGGGATCGCCGCCCTGGCTGTTGGCGATGTTGACGCTGCCCGAGCCGCCGGAGCCGTTGCCGGCGCAGGCAGCGAGCGTCGCCGCGAGCGTCGCGGCGAATGCGCCCGCCCAGCGTCGCGGCGTACCGCGCACCTCGTCACACTCCACGCCCACTGAGCTCGTCCTCACGTTGCACCACCGTTTCCGCACGCGCCGCGCGCCATGCGAATGTAACGTAATTATCCGACCGAATCCGCGTTCCGCGAGACCCAATTCGGGTTCCGGGATAAGTTTCCTTGCGACGGCATTCCGTCACGGTACCGGCGCGCCGCGCGTGCTCTGCTGCGCTCGCACAGGGCATCGCCGGTACGACCGCTACTGGTAGTCATTCGGGGCGGTGCCCGCCGTGATCTGGCTCGCAGTTTGTCGCGCAATGATCCATGCGCATCGACTCAGCACAAAACTGTCGGCGAGCTGCGACGTCAGCCGCTTGAGACATTCTTGTGGGGTTGCGCGGTCCGTATAGTCGGCTTGCCCTTACGGGGCCTTTGAGGGAGACGATGAACGCCATGACTACAGGCACAGGTCCAGGCCGCGCGCGCCGCGCCACGCTCACGGCGTGCGCGCTGCTCATGTTTGCGCAGCCGTTCGCGCCCGCATACGCGGGTCCCTACGAGCAGGCCAAGCGCATGTACGAGCGCATCGCCGGCGTACCGCCGACCCCGGCCATCCTCAACCAGATGGCGAGCGCGATCTGCGGCGGTACCTGCGCCGCGGGCGCCGCGGGCGCCGCGCCCGGCAGTGCGGGGCTCCTGCAGGCCGCGCAGATCGCTACCAACGCGCCGACCTTCTACAACGTGACGTTGAAGAACTGGGCGATGCCGTGGACCAACCGCAGCGCCACGGTGTTCTCGCCGCTGAACGACTCGGTGGCGACCGTCATCGGTATGGTGCGCGACGGCGTGCCGTTCAACACTGCGCTGTCGGCCGACATTCTCTATACGAGCAACGCCTCCGGGCTCCCGGCGCCGTCGCCCGCCAACAACAACCACTACGCGATGGCCGAGACCAACGGCGTCAACCTGATGGCCACCCTGGTGAAGACCACGCAGTCGGGCACCTACGGCACGCCGAACGCCGCAGTGGCCGGCCTCTTCACCACGCGCGGCATGGCCTCCGCGTTCTTCATCAACGGCACCAATCGCGCGATGTTCCGCTTCACGATGATCAACCAGTTCTGCAACGACCTGCCGGCGATGGCCGACACCACGCGGCCGACGGACCGTGTGCGCCAGGACGTGGCCCGCTCGCCCGGTGGCGACAGCCAGCTCTTCATGAACAACTGCGTCGCCTGCCACAGCGGCATGGACGCGATGGCGCAGGCCTTCGCGTACTACAACTACGACGCGACCGCCGGCGCCATGGTCTACACCCCGGGTGCGGTGCAGCCGAAGTACCTGATCAACGCGACCAACTTCCCGTTCGGTTTCGTGACTCCCGATGACAGCTGGGTGAACCACTGGCGCCAGGGTCCCAACACCGTACTCGGCTGGTCTTCGAGCGGGGGCAGCGGCAACGGCGCCGCCTCGCTCGGCACGGAGCTCGCCTCGACCACCACCTTCGCCCAGTGCCAGGTCACCAAGGTGTTCCAGGCGGTGTGCTTCCGCGCGCCGCAGAACAGCGCCGACCTCGCGACGGTCGCCTCGCTCACCTCGAGCTTCACGTCCGGCGGTTACAACCTGAAGACCGTGTTCCAGCAGACCGCCGCCGCCTGTCCGGGCTCGTAAGGGAGCGCTTCCACATGCACGCCGCATCGAGTAACGCCATGGACAAGAACCTCGCCCGCCGCACGCTCGCGCTGTGCGCCGCGGTCGCCATGCTGGCCACACTGACCGCCTGCAGCTCCTCCGGTGGAGCGGCGACCACGGTCAACAGCCCGCCCCCGACCTCGACGACGCAGACCTACTCCGGTCCGCCCGCGCAGAACGCCGACATCGAGGCCTTCCAGGTCAACCTTTGGCAGAACATCATTCCGTCCAACCGCTGCGGTGGCTGCCATCACCAGGGTGGGCAGTCGCCGATGTTCGCGCGCTCGGACGACGTGAACCAGGCATACAACGCCGCCCTGGCGCTCGTGAATCTCAGCAACCCGAGCCAGTCGACGCTGGTGCTGAAGGTCGGCGGCGGACACAACTGCTGGGTGGCCGACCCCTCGGCCTGCGCCGCCACCATGCTGGTGTGGATCCAGAACTGGATCGGCGCCGGCAACTCTGCCACGACCGCGGTGATCCTGAACGCTCCGCCGGTGCAGGCCGCGGGCGGCGGCAAGCAGTTCCCGGCGGATCCGACCGTAGGCAATCCGAGCTACCAGAGCACGATCTATCCGATCGTCACCCAGTTCTGCTCGGGCTGCCACAACCCGGCCTCGGCCAGCCCGCAGCAGCCGTACTTCGCCGACCCCAACAACATCGACGCCGCCTATATCGCGGCGCAGCCGAAGATCAACCTCGCCACGCCCAACCTGTCGCGCTTCTATCAGCGCCTGGCCGACGACCTGCATCACTGCTGGCCGACGGCGAGCTCGGGCGGTGCGCCCGACTGCCCGGGGAGCGCGGCGGCCATGCTGGCGGCGATCACGGCTTTCGCCAACGGCATACCGGTCACGCCCATCGACCCCTCGCTGGTCGTCTCGAACGCGGTCACGCTCACCCAGGGCACGGTCGCCTCGAGCGGCAGCCGCTTCGAAGGCTCGATGATCGCCAAGTACATGTTTGAGACCGGGCAGGGCAGCACCGCCTACGACACGAGCGGTGTCAGTCCCGAGGCGGATCTCTCACTCTCCGGCAACGTGACCTGGGACAGCGCCTGGGGCGTGATCTTCGCGCAGGGCAGCCAGGCCCAGGCGTCCACCAGCGCGAGCTCGAAGCTCACGACGATGATCCAGGAGTCCGGTGAGTATTCGATCGAGGCGTGGGCGGCGCCCGCCAACGTCACCCAGGCCAACGCCTGGATCGTCAGCTACTCGGGCAGCAACACCACGCGTAACGCCACCCTCGGCCAGGATGCCGACCAGTACCAGGGCTTCGCGCGCTCGAGCGTCACCGACACCAACGGCATGCCGCCGCTCACGACGACGACCACCAACGGCGCGGCGCAGGCGGCCCTGCAGCACATCGTGCTCACCTACGACCCGGTCAACGGCCAGAAGCTCTACGTCAACGGCGTCTTCACCGGCGACATGGATCCCTCCAAGGGCGGCTCGCTCGCCAACTGGGACAGCACTTTCGCACTGGTGCTCGGCAACGAGACCAGCGGCCAGCGGCAGTGGCTGGGCGAGATCAAGCTGGTCGCCGTCTATAACACGGCGCTCACCCCGACGCAGGTGCAGCAGAACTTCAACGCCGGTGTCGGACAGAAGTACTTCCTGCTGTTCAACGTCAGCGCGCAGACCGGCGTCAACCAGTCGTACGTCATGTTCACCGCCAGCCAGTACGACAACTTCAGCTACCTGTTCTACCAGCCGCGCTTCATCAGCCTGGATCCCAACGCCACGGTTCCGGCCAGTATCCCGGTGAAGGGCATGCGCATCGGCGTCAACGGACAGCTGGCGCCCTCGGCGCAGTCCTACGCCACGCTGAACGCCACCATCGGCGGCTCGGCCTACACGGCGGGCGTCTCGCCTTCGAGCGGCCAGGCCCTGTCGCAGCTCGGTACGGTGATCCCGGTGAGCCTCGGCTCGGCGAACGACCTGTTCTTCCTGTCGTTCGACCAGCTGGGCACCTTCAGCCACACGTTCGTCGATCCGCCGGGCACACCGGTGGCGCCGGTGCCGAACAACACGCCGGTGCCCGACTACGGCATCGCCACCTACGAGCGCATCAACAACAGCTTCGCCACGGTTACCGGCGTGTCGGTCACCGACCCGGTGGTGCAGCCGCTGTTCGAGAGCTCGCAGCAGTCGATGCCCGCGACGTCGCTGCTCTCGGGCTTCATCGCCTCGCAGCAGACGGCGGTCTCATCGCTCGCCAACGCCTACTGCAGTGAGCTGATGGCGAGCGGCACGTTGCGCGATGCGTTCTTCGGCACCGGCCTCGACTCGAGTCTGACGGCGAGCTCCTCGAGCTTCTTCGGCGCGAGCGGCAGCAGCAACCGTGCCATCGTGATCAACGCGCTGGCCAACAATGCCGTCGGCAGCAACGTCTCGCCCCAGGCGGCGAGCGCCGTGCACAGCGAGGTCGATGCGCTGCTCACGAGGATTCCCACGGTCAACTCGGCTGCGACGGTCACGCAGGCGACGGTCGCGGCGTGCACCGCGACGCTCGCCAGCGCCGCCGTCACCCTGCAGTAAGGGATTTGGAGAGGTAACTCAGATGCTGATTCGCAAGCGTCCGCCCCGGCCCACCCCGCCCGGTACCCCGTTCCGGCACGAGAACCACGCGCGCCCGGTGACGCGCCGCGACTTTCTCGCGGCCGGCATGATCGGCGCCCAGGGCATGGTCATCGGCTCCGCATGGCTCGGCGCCCTGCTCAAGGCGCAGGCGGCCCGCGCCGGCGGGCTCGATGTCGACATCCAGGCGCTGACCGCCCAGGGCCAGTGCAACATTCCGACCGGCTCCGGATCGCTGCCCTTCATCGTGTTCGACCTCGCGGGGGGCGCGAACCTGCTCGGCTCCGAGGCGCTGGTCGGCGTGAAGGGCGGCCAGTCGAACTTCCTCTCGACCGCCGGCTACGGCAAGCTCGGGGTGCCCGGCAACATGGTGCCGAGCTCCAGCGCCAACGTCAGCAGTGCGCTCGGGCTCCTGTGGCATGCCGACGGCGCCATCCTGCGCGGCATCCAGTCGATCGCCGCGGCCGCCACCCAGGCCGGTGTCAACGGCGCGGTGATCCCGGCAATGTCGCAGAACGACACCCAGTCGAACACCACCAACCCGATCTACGGTATCGCGGAGGCCGGCGCCAAGGGCACGGTGGTCAGCCTGGTCGGCTCGAACTCCTCGGTGTCGGGCGGCAATTCGATGGCGCTCATGTACACCATCAACCCCGCGCTGCAGCCCGCTACCATCCAGCAGCCCTCGGACGCGGTGGCGCTCGCGCCGCCGATGCCCCCCGGGGGCGTCGACCCGCTGGCGCTCCCGGAGCTCGAGTCGGAGGCGCGCATCAGCACCGGTACCGCTCCCTATCAGGGTGCGAGCTCGACCGGCAGCGAGTTCACGGGTGTACTCAGCGCCGCGAGCGGCTCGACGCCCGGCGTGCAGCTCGTTCCGGGCGGGGGCAGTGCGGATGCGGCGCTCAAGAACCAGGTGCGCTGCGCGTACGTACAGGCCTCCAATACCGCCAACATCTTCGCCGCGGGCCCCGCAGGGCTCGATCCGACCCAGGATCCGCTCATCGTCGGCGGTACCACGCCGATCTTCACGGCCGCCCAGCTGCAGGGCAACGGAGATATGGCGACCACCGCCTCGATCATGAAGCTGGTGATCGACGGTTACGCGGGCGCCGGCACGATCTCGCTCGGTGGCTTCGACTACCACGATGGCACGCGCGCGACCGGCGAGTCGCGCAACTTCGCGGCTGGTCAGTTGATCGGTGCGGTGCTCGAGTACGCGGCCCGCAAGGGCTCGCCGGTGATGATTCAGGTGTTGAGTGACGGCTCGTTGTCGTCGAACAGCATGGTCGACACCAGTACCGCGGGGCGCGACAAGCTCGGCTGGCAGGGCGACAACTCCTCGGTAGCCGGGACCTTCTTCCTGGTCTACAGCCCCAAGGGCCGCCCGGCGCTGCGCAACGGCGTCGCCGGTCAGCAGATCGGCTACTTCAGCTCCGACGGCTCGGTAGTGTCCGGGTCGAGCCCGGCTGCCAACTCCGTGAACCAGATCCCGGAGCTCATCATGCTCAACTACATGGGCCTGATCGGCAGCGATCCGCAGTTCGCGACGGTGTTCCCGATGCAGGGACTCGGTTCCACCTCGGCGCTCGCGGCCATGACGGTGTTCGAGCCGATCATCTAGGCACGCTGCGGCGGCGGCGGCCGGCGACCGAGTGTCGCCGACCGCCGACTGCGCGGACCTCAGCTGGCCTCAGCCCGGCCGTTTCCGCGGCCTGCTTCGTTGACAGTCTCGACTGCGCTGTGCGAGGGTTCCCGCGCTTGCGCGCAGCTCGGCTTACCAGCCCGAAGGATCTTCTTTTGAGCTTGCAAAGACCCGACGGTCCGGCGGCGCGTGACCGCCGGTCACGCGTGCGGGTTTCTCTGATGTGCGCGGTCGCGGCGCTGCTCGCGGCCGCGACGGGCGTCTTGGCGCAGCGCACTTACGATCTCGCGGCCCAGCCGGCGCCGGACTTCACGCTGCACGCGGTCTTTGGCGGCAACGTGCGCCTCTCCGAGCACCGCGGCGAAGTGGTGGTGCTGTCGTTCTGGAGCAGCGGCTGCGGCACCTGCCGCCGCCAGCTCGACGCCCTGAACCGCAGCTTCGCCACCTACCGCTCCGCGGGACTCCAGGTCTACGGGATCGGTGTGGATGACTCGGCGACGCATGCCCTCGACTTCGCGCGCGCGACCCCGGTCGGCTTCCCGATGCTGCTCGATCCGGACAAGGCGGTGGGCCGGGCCTACCGCGTCGACAATCTGCCGATGACCGTACTGATCGATCGCGGCGGCACCATCCGCAACGTGCTGCGCGACTACAGTGTCAAGAGCGATGACCTCTACCTCGAGCAGTTGCGGACTCTGTTGAACGAATGATCGGAATCACCATGCCCGATGCCTTCCCCACTCGCATGTCCGCCCGCGCCGTGAAGGGCCTCCGCGCCGCGGCGCTCGGTTGCATGCTGCTCGCCGCGGCGCAGCTCGCCGCCGCGCAGGCGACACCTGCCGCGCCGCCCGCCGCCACGCCGCCGCCGGCGGCGGCTGCCCCGGCTCCCGCAGCCAGCGCCGCACCCGATGCAGCCGCGCCCGCCGCTGTCCCGCCTGCCGCCGCCGCCGACGCCGCCAGCGACACCCGCGGGCTCGATGAGCAGGTGCAGGGGCTGAAGAAAGACGTGGTCGATCTCAACCGCGACCTCTTCATCCTCGAGGAGGAGCTGCTGTTCCCGGCCAACACCCAGGTCGCGGTGTTCCTCGCCGTCGACGTCGGCGACTTCTTCGCGCTCGATTCGGTGCAGCTCAAGATCGACAACAAGGAGGTCATCAACTATCTCTACACTCCGCGCGAGGTCGAGGCGCTGCTCAAGGGCGGCGTGCAGCGGCTGTACCTCGGCAACCTCAAGGTCGGGCAGCACGAGCTCACGGCGTTCTTCAACGGCAAGGGGCCGAACGACCGGCCCTACAAGCGCGGCGCTTCGATCAGGTTCGAGAAGGGCATCGGGGCGAAATATCTGGAGCTGAAGATCAACGACCGGCAAAGAAAGCTCCAGCCGGAGTTCGAGATCAAGGACTGGGAATAGCGCGCTCATGATCCGACCGTTGGTGCGCGCGCTGTGCGCGGGACTGCTTCTGGCGCTGCTCGCGGCGCCGGCGCTCGCGCGCCGCCACGATCCGGAGAAGCTGCCCGAGATCCGCGTGCGTGACCTGCACTACGGCGACGCGCTCTTTTATTACTACCAGCACGACGACTTCGAGGCGCTCACCCGGCTTGCCGCCTACGAGCACTGGAACCGCATGCCGCATCATGAGGACGATGCACAGCTGCTGATGGGCGGGCTGTATCTCGCGCTCGGCATGCACAACGAGGCCGGCCGGCGCTTTGCGGCGTTGCTCAAGGACCCGGTGCCCACAGGCGTGCGCAACGTCGCCTGGTTCTACCTGGCGCAGATCTGGTATGCCCGCGGCTACCTCGACCAGGCTGCCGGGGCGCTGGCGCGGGTCAACGGGCGGATGTCGGAGGAGCTCGAGGCGCAGAAGGAGCTGCTGCTCGGCAACGTACTCATCCATCAGGGCAAGCTCGAGGAGGCGATCCACCTGCTCTCGAGCTGGCGCGGCACCTACAGATGGTCGGCTTACGCGCGTTTCAACTTAGGGGTCGCGCTGGCACGCAGCAACCGCCTCGCCGATGCCGATCCTTTCCTCACCGGCGTCGGCACCATGCCGGTGGGCTCGGAGGAGCTGCTTGCCCTCAAGGACCGCGCCAACCTGGCGCTCGGCTTTGCGTATCTGCAGGGCAACGAGCCCGCCAAGGCGCTGCCGGTGCTCGAGCGCGTGCGGCTCAACGGTCCCTATTCGAACAAGGCGCTGCTCGGCACCGGCTGGGCGGAGGCCGCGCTCGGGGATTACCAGTCCGCACTCGGGCCGTGGATGGAGCTGCGCAAACGCAACGTGCTCGATGCGGCCGTGCAGGAGTCCTTTCTCGCCGTGCCCTACGCCTTCGGCAGGTTGAACGCCAACGCGCAGTCCGCCGAGGGCTACGAGAGCGCGGTCGAGTCCTTCCAGGCGGAGAACGGCCGCCTGGACGAAGCCATCGGGCGCATCGAGCAGGGCGACATGCTGAAGCGCGTGTTGCAGAGCGGCCGCGGCGGCACCGAGAGCTTCGGCTGGTTCTGGCAGCTGAAGAATCTGCCGGACGCCCCCGAGTCGCGCTACCTGTACACGGTGCTGGCCGGCAACGATTTCCAGGAGGGACTGAAGAACTACCGCGACCTGGTGCACATGGGCGACCTGCTCGAGCGCGGCGGCTACGACATGCAAGCGTACGAGAACATGATCGACACGCGCGAGCATGCCTACGCGGAGCGCTTGCCGAGAGTCGACGCGCTGCTCGCCTCGGGCGCGGTCACGCAGCTGCAACAGCGCAACCTGGATCTCGCCGGGCGGCTGCAGACCATCGAGGCGCGGCGCGAGGTCGCCGCCCTCGGCACCGATACCGAGCGCGACCAGTGGGCGCGCATCCAGCGCATCGAGGCGGCGCTCGCGGGCGCGCCCGACACCCAGGAGAACGCCGAGCTGCGCGAGCGCCTGGCGCTGGTGCGGGGGGTGCTGTTCTTCCACCTGAACGACGCCTACAGCGCGCGCCTGTGGGAGGAACACCGCTCGCTCAAGGACCTGAATCTCGCGCTGCACGAGGCGCAGAGCCGCTGGATCCGCGTGGAGCAGGCGCGGCGCAATGTGCCCACCAACACCGGCGAGTTCGCCGAGCGGATCGCCGCGCTCAAGACACGCATCGAAGCACTCGAGACGCGGCTCGCGGCCACCGAGGACTCGCAGCGCGACCACCTCGAGCGCGTCGCCGTGAACGAGCTCGAGGACCAGAAGTCGCGCCTCGCCACCTATCAGATACAAGCGCGTTTCGCGCTCGCCGGCATGTACGATCGCGCCGCCAATGCCGGCGCCGCACCCGCCAAGGCTCCGGCCGCGCAGCAAAAGGGCGCCGGTGAGGAACCGCCTGGCGCGGAGTCGCCTGCGCAAGCCCCGGCGCCCGAAGGCGCGGCACCACAGCCACAGGCAACGCCGCCCGAGACGCCGCAGCCCCAGGGCACGGAGCCGCCGCGATGAAGCGCTGGGCGCTCATCAGTGTGCTGACACTCGCCGCGGGCGCCCTGTCGGTGCCGCTCGCGGCGCAGTCACCGCCGCCGGGAGGGACCATCGGCGACTTGAAGTCGCGTCCCGTTGAGGTTCACAAGGACGCCGCGGCGAGCCCGAGCGTCGAGAAAGCGATGGAGAACTACCGCCGCTTCCTCGAGCTGCAGAACACCGATCCCAAGCTGCGCGCGGAGGCGATGCGCCGCCTCGCGGACCTGAATCTCGATGCCGGCGAGCTGACGCGCATGGAGCAGGAGGTTACCGCCCAGGACCTGCAGGGTTCGGAGGCCATTCGTCTCTATACGACGCTGCTGAAGGCCTATCCCGACTACGCGCGCAACGACCAGGTGCTCTACCAGCTGGCGCGCGCTTACGAAGTCACCGGGCAGCCCGAGCCGGCGCTCGCCGCGCTGGACCGGGTCGTGCAGCGCTATCCCAACACGCCGCAGCTCGCCGAGGTGCAATTCCGCCGCGGTGAGCTCTTGTTCTCCGCCAAGCGCTACCCCGATGCCGAGCGCGCCTACGCAGCGGCGATCGGCCGTGGCAACACCTCGGGCTTTTACCAGCAGAGCCTCTACAAGCACGGCTGGTCGTTGTTCAAGGAGGGTCGGACCGATGAGAGCCTGCCGTCTTTCGGCAAGGTGCTCGATCTGGAGCTCGGCACGAGCGGCAAGGGCCGCGCACTCGAGAGTCTCAAGCGTGCCGACCGCGAGCTGGTCGAGGACACGCTGCGGGTGATGAGCATCACGTTCTCCTACAACGAGGGTGCGGGCTCCCTCGAGCAGTACGTGAAGGCCGAGGGCGAGCGGCCCTACACCTATCTTCTCTACCAGCGGCTCGGCGATCTGTACGTCGAGAAGCAGCGTTACCAGGACGCCGCCACCACCTACCGCGCCTACGTGGCGCTCGACCCCTATAGCGACCAGGCGCCGAATCTCGCCATGGCGGAGATCGAGGCCTACGGCAAGGGTGGCTTCAGCCAGCTGGTGCTCGACGGCAAGCACGAGTTCGTCGAGCGTTACAACTTCGATTCGCCTTACTGGAAGACGCGCACCAAGGCGGCGAACCCCAAGGTGGTCGCCGAGCTCAAGACCAATCTCAAGGACGTGGCGACCTATTTCCACGCCAACGCGCAGAAGTCCGGCCGCGCCTCCGACTACGAGGAGGCGGCCCGCTGGTACCGCTCAACCCTCAAGTCCTTCCCCGGGGATGCCGACACCGCCGCCACCAATTACCTGCTGGCCGAGGTGCTGTTCGCGAGCCGTCATTACGACGAGGCGGCCACCGAATACGCGCACACCGCCTACGACTATCCGAAGAACGACAAGTCGGCCACCGCCGCTTACGCCGGGCTCATCTCCTACCAGAAGGGCGAGGTGGACTTGAGCGGCGCCGACAAGGATGCCTGGCACAAGCGCGCGACCGATGCCGGGGTGAAGTTCGCGCAGGTCTTCCCCGAGCACCCCGATAGCGCCGGCGTGCTGACGCGCGCCGCCGAGGACATCTTCGCCGCCGGCGATCGGCCGCGCGCCATCAGCGTGTCCCAGTTGCTGCTCGCGCGGCAGCCGCCCGTCGATGCCGCCAAGCAGCGCATCGCCTGGACCATCATCGGCCAGTCGAGCTTCGACCAGGGCGAGTACGCCAAGGCCGAGCCCGCCTTCGTGCAGGCGCGCGCGCTCGCCGGGGACGACCCGAAGCTGCGCGCCGATCTCACCGAGCGCCTCGCCGCCGCCGTCTACAAACAGGGCGAGGCGAAGCAGAAGGCGGGCGATGGCGCCGGCGCGGTCGAGGACTTCCTGCGCGTCGCTCGCGTCGCGCCCGACTCCAAGATCCGCTCCAATGCCGAGTACGACGCCGCCGCGCAGCTCATTCAGTTGAAGAGCTGGGATCGCGCCATCGGCGTGCTGGAAGGCTTCCGCCGCGACTATCCGGCGAGCCCGCTGTCGGCCGACGTGACGCGCAAGCTCGCGGTCGCCTACGGCGCGGCGGGCCGTCCGGGCGAGGCGGCCGCCGAGTTCGAGCGCATCGCTGCGAGTCCTACCGAGGAGCCGGGCGTGAAGCGCGAGGCGCTGCTGCAGTCGGCGGACCTCTACGCCAAGGCGGGCAACACGCCCAAGGCCGTGGCGATGCTGGAGAAATTCGTCGCCACCAATCCGACGCCGCTTGCGGATGCGGTCGAGGCCCGCCAGCGCCTCGCCGACTACGCCACCAAGGGCGGCGATCTCAGCCGCCGCGACTACTGGTACCGCCAGATCATCGCGGTCGACGCCCAGGCGGGCGCGCAGCGCACCGTGCGCATGCACTACCTCGCGGCCAAGGCGCAACTCGCCCTCGCGGTCCCGGCGCGCGATGCCTTCCGCGCGGTGCGTCTCACGGCGCCGCTCAAGAAGAGCCTGGCGGTGAAGCGTGATGCGCTGCAAGCCGCCATGGACGGCTACAAGGCGGCCGCCGACTACCAGGTCGCGGAGGTCACCACGGCCGCCACCTACGAGATGGCCGAGCTCTACCGTACCCTGGCGCACGACGTCATGACTTCCGAGCGGCCGTCGAACCTGAAGGGCGATGCGCTCGATGAGTACAACTCGCTGCTGGAAGAGCAGGTATTCCCCTTCGAGGAGCAGGCCATCAAGGCGCACGAGCTCAACGCCGCGCGCGCCAAGGACGGCATCTACGATGAATGGGTGCGCAAGAGCTTCGCGGCGCTCGCGGAACTCAAGCCCTCCCGCTACGGCAAGACGGAGCTGACCGAGGATGTGGTCGCCAGGCTTCAATAATCGCGCCGCGGCCTGCGCCGCGCTGCTGGTGGCCGCGCTCGCCGGCTGCCACTCCGCGCCGCCGCCGCAGGCGGAACGCGCCCCTGCGCCCGTGCCGGCGCCGGTGACTCCCAAAGGCGGGGCGCCCGCGAGCCCGCCACCCGCTGCGGCCGGCACCAAAGCCCCGGCCGCTGCGGCCCAGGGAGCCGCAGCCGCGGGCGCGACAGCCGCGAGCGCCGCCGCTCCCGTGCGTCCCGAAGTGCCGCCGGCGGCGAATGCGGATTTCACGCGCGCCGTCGGCTACATGCGCGCCGGCAACGCCACCGAGGCGGAGCTCGGCTTCAAGCAGATCGCGCTGCAGTACCCGCAATTCGCCGCGCCGCTCGTCAATCTCGGCATCCTGTATCGCAAGGCCGGCCGGCTGGAGGACTCCGAGCAGGCGCTCAAGAGCGCCGTGGATCACGAGGGGGATGATGCCGCCGCCTGGAGCGAGCTCGGCGTCACGCAGAGGATGCGCGGGGAGTTCAAGGACGCCGCCGCCTCCTACGAGCAGGCCATCAAGGCCGATCCGCAGTTCGCGCCGGCGTGGCGCAATCTCGGCGTCGTGTCGGACCTGTATCTTGGCGATCCGCAGCGTGCGCTCACCGCGCTCACGCGCTACCAGGAGCTCACCGGTGAGGAGAAGCCGGTGAGCGGCTGGATCGCGGAGCTGCGTCAGCGGCTCGGGTTGCCGCCACTGAAGAAGCCCGACGGCCGCGCCGCAGCCGGCGGCCGCGCCGCCGGATACCGCTCCGGGAACCGCGCCCGCCACGGCCCCGCCGGCGCCCGCGGCCAAGTCCGGAGCAGGAGGCTGATCATGCGCATACTTACGACGCTCCTCTTACTTCTGGCCCTCGGCAGTGCGCAGGCGCAGGAAAAGCCCGCGCCCGTCGCGCCGCCGCCGGCGGACCTCGAGCCCGCCGTCGATACCACCAAGACGCTGCCGGCGACCCCGGTGCCTGCGCCGGCGCCCGCACCCGCGGTGGCGCCAAAGAGAGACAGTGCCGCGCCCCCGGCCCAGGGGAGCGCCGCGGCCGGCAAGCCCGGCGCCGCCAGGGCGGGCAAGGGCAACGACCGCGTCGAGCTCGAGACGACCGACATCACCGGCAACCGCGAGCTCCCCAAGGTGCTGTACATCGTTCCCTGGAAGCGCTCGGACCTCGGGGACCTGGTTGGCAAGCCGCCGAACAGCTTGCTGGATGAGGTGCTGCAGCCGATAGATCGCGACGTATTCCTGCGGGAAAATCGCTATTACGACGCCCTGAAGCCCGATGCGGCGGGCCCCAGGGCGGGCACAGTGCCGGGTTCCGGCGAGAAGCCCTAGGCCACCGCCGGGAGCCCTTTCAGGATGAGAGCTGGATCGCAGCTTTTTAGGCTTATGTCATTCAGTTTTCGGTTTCGCTTAGCTTGCGTCCCTATGTGTGTGGATTTGTTGACCGGGAGAGTCAGATGCAGTTCTGGAATCTGATCGTGCGTTTCTTTCAGGGTGGCGGGGACTTCATGTACCCGATCGCCATCGTGTTCGTGTTCGGCCTGGCGATCGCCATCGAGCGCTGGATCTACCTCGCACATACCGCGGTGCTGAATCGCGGTCTGTGGAACGAGATCGTGCCGATGCTGTCACAGGGCAACTTCCGCGGCGTCGCGCAGGTGACCTCGAAATCGAAGTCGGCCATCGGACACATCCTCAACTACGGCCTGGCGCGCATTCAGTCGGCGCGCCGGCGCGATGACATCGAGAAGGCGATGGAGGAGAGCCTGATGGAAGTGGTGCCGCGCCTCGAGAAGCGCACCCACTACCTGGCGACCTTCGCCAACCTCGCGACGCTGCTCGGCCTGCTCGGCACGGTGATGGGCCTGATCCGCGCGTTCGCCGCGGTCGCGACCGTCAACCCGGCGGAAAAGGCCAACCTGCTGTCGGCGAGCATCTCGGTGGCGATGAACTGCACGGCCTTCGGCCTCATGACCGCGGTGCCGCTGCTGTTCATTCATGCGTTCCTGCAGACCAAGACCACGGATGTGATCGACAGCCTCGAGATGGCGTCGGTGAAATTCCTGAACGCCATTACCGAGCGCCAGACCACGCCCGCGGCGGCCTGAAGCCCCGCGTCCGCGCGTTTGGCACGGCTGAAGGAACCGCATGCGCCGTTCATTTCAAAATCGCAAGCTGGAGCGCCGCGCGCGCAAGCCGGCCGAGCTGCTGCTCGTCCCGATGATCGACATCTTCACCGTGCTGGTGACGTTCCTGCTCATGACCGCGGTGTTCTCCCGCACCGTGATCCTGCAGCTGAACCTGCCGCCACCGAACTCGGCGTGGAAAGAGCCGCCGCCGGGACTGCAGCTCGAGGTGATGGTGCGTAAGGACCTGCTGCAGGTCGCCGACCGCAACACCGGGCCCCTCGCCACCTTTCCCAACACCGCGAGCGGCTACGATTACGACAACCTGACCGAGTACCTGAAGCGCGTGAAGGCCAGGTTTCCCGACAAGACCGACGCCAGCATCCTGCTCGAGCAGGACACGCCCTACGACACTCTGGTGCAGGTCATGGACCGCGTGCGCGTGTTCGAGGTCGGGCAGGGCATCAACACCGTGCAGGCGGAGCTGTTCCCCGACATCTCGATCGGGGATGCGCCCTCGACCACCGAGGCGGCCCCTGGTACGCCGGTGGCCGCGGCGCCGGTGCCGGCGCCGGCGGGCAAGGGAGGGCATTCATGAGCATGTCGAACCGCGCGCGGCGCATGGCGCAGCATCACCTGCGGCACAAGGCGGACGCCGAGCTCAACCTCATCCCGCTCATCGACATCCTGTCGGTGATGGTGGCGTTCCTGCTGGTGTACTCGACCGAGGTCGAGGTCATCCAGAACTCCAAGGGCATCGAGATTCCGCAGTCGATCGCGCAGACCGCGCCGAAGCAGTCGGTGGTGGTGATGATCACGCGCGACGACCTGTTCGTGCAGGGCGAGTACATCGCCACGGTGAAGGAGATCCAGGCCTCGGCGAACCCGCTGATCGCGCCGCTCTCCGCCGCGCTCAAGCGGCCGATGCTGGTCGGCCAGACCATCACCGACCAGGACGTCTCGCAGCGCGAGATCACCATCATGGCGGACAAGGCGCTGCCGTACGAGGTGCTGAAGCGGGTCATGCAGACCTGCACCGACGCCGACTACGGCAAGATCTCGCTTGCCGTGATCCAGAAGGAAAAGCCGGTCGCCGCCGGCCAGATCAAGACGGGTTAGGACGCGCATGATCCTCGCTCCTTATTACCGCGAATACGAGCTCCCCTGGGAAGCCGACGAGGAGTCGAGCGAGCGCTTCCGCAAGATTCTCAAGGTGCTGCTCGTCATCCTGGTGGTGCTCGGAATCCTGTTCCCGCTGCTGCCGACCCCGAAGCGTGAGACCGCGGCGGACATCCCGACGCGGCTCGCCAAGGTGATGCTGGAGCAGAAACCCAAGCCCCCGCCGCCGAAGCCGGTGGCGCAGCCGAAGATCGAGCCGCCGAAGGTAGCGATGGTGAAACCCGTGCCGCCGCCGGTCGATCTGAAGGAGCTGGCGCACAAGAAGGCGGAGAGGCAGCTGAACCAGGTGAAGGACGAGCTGGCGGACCTGCGCCAGCAGATGGACCTGACGCCGCTCGAGACCAAGAACCTGACGGGCGCGGTCGGCCAGGACTCGCACGCCGAGCGCTCGCTCATCACGTCCAGAGTAGGTGCGGGGTCGGGTGGCATCACCTCCGCCAACGCCAGCCGCGGTTTCGGCACTGGCGCGGGCTCCCTCACCGGCCATACCGCCACCGCGGTCACCTCCTCGGTCGCACTCGCGAGCGCCGCCAACCGCAACGTCCATTCGGGCGGCGGCGGCAAGCCCGCGCGCTCGCCGGAAGAGATCGCGCTGGTGTTCGACCGCAACAAGGGGCGCATCTACAACCTGTACGCGCGCGCGCTGCGCGACAACGCGGAGCTGCAGGGGAAGCTGGTGCTCGAGTTCACCATCGCCCCGAACGGGACGGTGACCGATTGCAAGGTGGTCTCGAGCGAGCTCAAGGATCCGGAGCTCGAGAAGAAGATCATCGCGCTGGTACGGCTGTTCCAGTTCCAGCCCGAAGACGTCGACGCCGTCACGGCCACCAAACCGATCGACTTTTTCCCGACCTCAGCCTAACCTCACGGCAGCAACCGACGCATGAGGCAGCCATGAACCTCAACTCCGAAATCGAGTTCTTCGGTGAGCTGCGTGTGGTGGACAAGGCGCGGTTACTCAATCTGTTCCTGCACGAGCTCGCGGAAGAGGCGCGCGCGACTTACGGCCCCGGTGCCGAGCAGGTGCACGACGGCGCACACCTGCGCTTCGTCAACGAGCTGGTGTTCCGCCTGACGCGGGTCGTCGAGCAGCTGCTCGCCGAGGATGCGACGCGGCCGGCCGATGACGTCGTACTGCGCATGCTCCTCACCGCGCGCGCCGACAAGGTCGCGGAACGCCTGGTATTCAACGCCTACGCCCGCGCCATCCAGGGCTTCGAGAGCTACGACACGACGGTGTTGATGGGCAGCTGAGCCCACACGCCGCGCAAGACAACGAGCGGCCGCCGCGTGCCGCACCGGGGAGAATCATGATCGTCGAAGCGCTGCGCCGGCTGCGGGCCGCGGCAATCTGCGCCGTGGCCCTGATACCGATCGCACCCGCGGGCGCCGCCGCCGCGGACAGCGTGGTGCTGCTGCGCCCGGCGCGGGTGTGGAGCGCCGGTGAACCGCCGCACCCGGGCTGGGTCGTGCTCACCGACGGGGCGCGTATCGCCGCGGTGGGGCCGGCGGCCGAAGTGCACGCACCGGCGGATGCTCTGGTGATCGAGCTGCCGGGCGCGACGCTCCTGCCCGGGCTCATGGACATCCATTCGCACCTGTTCCTCCACCCCTACAACGAGACTGCGTGGAACGACCAGGTACTGAAGGAGCCGGTGCCCTACCGGACGCTGCGCGCCGGCGTGCAGGCGCGTGCCACGCTACTCGCCGGATTCACCACGCTGCGCGACCTCGGCACCGAGGGAGCCGACTACGCCGACGTGTCGCTGCGGCAGGCCATCGAGGCGGGACTCATCGAGGGTCCGCGGCTGTTCGTGGCGACGCGCGCCATCGTCGCCACCGGCAGCTACGGTCCGGCGCCGCGGGGCCTGCGGCCCGACGTGTGCTGCACGCCGCAGGGGGCCGAAGAGGCGAGCGGAGTGCCGGAGGTCATCCGCGCGGCGCGTGAGCAGGCGGGACGGGGCGCCGACTGGATCAAGGTGTACGCCGACTACCGCTGGGGCCCGGGGGGTACGCAGCAGCCGACCTTCAGCGAGGAGGAGCTTCGGGCGCTGGTCGAGACCGCGCATTCCTCCGGCCGCCCGGTGGCCGCACACGCCACGACCGCCGAGGGCATGCGGCGTGCGACGCTGGCCGGCGTGGACACCATCGAGCACGGCTTCGCCGGCACGCCCGAAATATTTCATCTCATGGCCGCGCACGGCGTCGCCTACCTGCCGACGCTCACTGCGGAGGAGGCCTACGGGGAATACTTCGAGCACTATGTGCGCGGCACCAGTACGCCGACGGCGGGGATGGCACAGGCGGCGCAGGCTTTCCGCTATGCGCGTGCGGCGCACGTCGTCATCGGCTGCGGGAGCGACGTTGGCGTATTCGCGCACGGCACCAACTATCGCGAGCTCGAGTGGATGGTGCGCGACGGCATGACGCCCGTCGAGGCGCTCACCGCCGCCACCGCCACCGACGCGCAGATCCTCAGGCGCGCGGATCTCGGCGCGGTGCGCGCAGGCGCCCTGGCCGACCTCGTGGCGGTGAGCGGCGACCCCACCGCGGACATCGCCGTCATCGAGCACGTGGTGCTCGTCATGAAGAACGGGGTTATCTACCGGCGGCCCTGAGACGGGCGCAGCGCGTTTCCGCTCAGTCGCTGGCCCAGGTGGAATCCGCCAGATGCTCATCGAGCGACTTGCCGGGCGCGCATTCACTCGAGTAGTAGGAGCCTGCCAGTCCGCCGATTTCGGCGCGGCGCTGGTAGGTGACGCTGTAGTAGTACAGAGCGTTCCTGCGGGCGACGTCGTCGGAGACGCCGAGCAGCCTGGCGGCGCGTGCGTTGCGTTGCACGGCCTGGCATTCGGTAAACGCCTCGTTCATCTCGCCGCGGACGTGCATGCTCTCGTGCGTCAGGAGGTTGAGGCTCGCGATCTCTTCCTCGTCCGCCCGGCCGGGGTGGCTGAGATAGGAGCTCAGCCGCGCGCACCACGGCTTCTGGATGACGATCTTTCCGGTTCTCGGATCGGCGTGACCGGCGGCGAGCATGGCCGGGTCGAACATCGTGTCGAGCAGGGTGTTGCAATGCACGCTCGCCTGGTGGCCGTCGGCGATCAACGTGGCCATGCGCGAGAGATAGTGCTCGAAGTACCAGCGGTGCAGCGTCGGCCAGGCGAACCCGGCGGCCAGGACGAGCACCAGAGCGAGATACGGCTTGTAGACCGGCCGCGGCAGGTCGTAACCGGCCGGCGCGACGACCGAAGCGCTCACCTCGCGGTAGGCGCACCAGAGAAAGAACAATGAGATCGCGAGCCAGAGCATCTCGGAGTCAGTGGGGTGATCCGCGCTTCACGGCGTCCGCTCGCAGCCCCGAGGCGCTCATGGCGGCGCCGTCCGGCGCCGCAGGAACACATGGCTGGCGCGCTCGCCGGCGAACTGGCTCGCGCACTCGTAGCCGAGGGCGGGGAGGTCGAGACCCTGGAAGAGCGGCTCGCCGGCGCCGAGCAGCACCGGCCGCACGGCGAGATGCAGCTCGTCGATGAGGCCCGCGCGCAGGTACTCTCGCAGCGTCGCGACGCCACCCCCGACACGAACGTCGGCGCCGCCCGCCGCGGCGCGCGCCCGCTCGAGCGCCGCGTGGATGCCGTCGGTGATGAAGTGAAAGGTGGTGCCACCCGCCATGGCGAGCGGCGCGCGGGCGTGATGCGTCAGCACGAACACCGGCGTGTGGTAGGGCGGCTCCTCACCCCACCAGCCGCGCCAGCTCTCATCGGGCCACGGGCCACGTACCGGGCCGAACATGTTGCGCCCGATGATCCAGGCGCCGATACCGGCGAAGCCCCGCTCGGCGACCGCGTCATCGACGCCGCTTTCGCCGCCGGCCTGACCGTGCATGCGAGCGAAGCAGCGGGTGCTGACGAACCACTCCATGATACGCGGGCCGCCGACCCCGAGCGGATTGGCGAGATCCTGATTCGGGCCCGCGGCATAGCCATCGAGGGACACCGCGAAGCTGCGCACCAGGAGTCTCGACATCCGCACGTGCTCCTATCCGGCGTCGGAATGAGTGGCTGCCAGGCGCGCCAGCGCCGCGCCATCCAGGCGGTAGGTGGTCCACTCGCTCTGATCGATGGCCCCGAGGCTACGATAAAAGCCAATCGAGGGCTCGTTCCAGTCGAGCACCGCCCAGTCGAGGCGCGCGCAGCCGCGCTCGAGCGCGGTCCTGGCGAGGTACGCGAACAGGCGTTTGCCGGCGCCGCGCCCGCGCGCCTCGGGGCGCACGAACAGATCCTCCAGGTAGATGCCGGGCTTGCCGATGAAGGTCGAGAAGTTGTGAAAATAAAGCGCGAAACCGACCGGCGTGCCGTCGAGGCAGGCGAGGGCAACCTCGGCGTAGGGGCGCGGCCCGAAGAGCGCCGCCTCCACGTCCGCCTCGGTGGCGACGACTTCGTGCTCGAGATGCTCGTAGACGGCGAGCTCGCGGATGAACGCGAGCACCAGCGGTACGTCGGCCGGCGTCGCCGCGCGGATGGTGACGCTGGAGGCGGCGGCGCTCATGTCAGCCCGTGCTCTGCAGGCCCTGGGCGATGCCGCCGACGCTCGCGAGCAACGCCTCGAACAAATCGCGGTCCTCGCGGCCGCTCGCGCGCCAGCGCTTGAGCAGGTCCACCTGCATGAGGTTCATCGGATCGACGTAGGGGTTGCGCAGGCGGATCGAGCGCTGCATGGTCTGATCGGAGTCGAGCAGTGCGCGGCTGTCCTTGATGGCGAGGATGCGCTCACAGGCGCTTGTGTACTCGGCGCGGATGCCGCCGGCGAAGCGCCGCAGCGGCGCGGGAGCGAGCTCGTCGTAGTGCTGAGCGATGTCGAGGTCGACCCGCGCCAGCATCGTCTCGATGTCATCGAGGAGGTTGCGCATGAAGAACCACTGCGCGCAGGTCTCCCTCAAGCGCGCCAGCCCGAAGCGTTCGAGCGCTGCACCGAGACCCGCGCCGGCGCCGTACCACTCGGGCAGCATGTAGCGGGTCTGCGACCAGGCGAACACCCACGGCACCGGCAGCAGCGTCTCGAGACCTTCGCCCTCGGCACGGTGGATCGAGCGTGAGCCGATCTGCATGCGCTCGATCACGTCGATGGGTGTGATGGCGCGGAAGTAATCGTAGAAGTCGGCATCCTGGTACACGAGGCGCCGCCAGGCCGCGCGGCTCTCAGCGGCGAGGTACGCGGCGCACTCGAGGTGGGCGGGATCGTCGGGCTTGAGCGTCCCGCGCCGCTGCGCCGCGCTGGTGAGCGAGAGCGCGTTGAAGGCGCGCTCCAGGGTGCGCATGGCGATCGGGCGCAGCCCGTACCCCTGGCGCACCGTCGCGCCCTGCTCGCGGATGCGCAGCACGCCGTCCACCGCACCGCTCGGCGCCGCCTTCACCAGCGCCTCGATACGGCCGCCGCCGCGGGCGATGCTGCTGCCGCGCGCGTGGAATACGACCGTCTGCTCGCCGGCGGAACCGAGCACGCGCGCGAGCTCGCGCTGCGCCTCGTGGATGATGACGCGCGAGGCGCAGGGGCCGGCCTGCTTGTTGCTGTCGGAGTAGCCCACCACCACACACTGCCGGCTGCCGCGCGATAGCACGTGGCGGCGGTAGAGCGGGTCGGCGAGCAGCTCCTGCATGGTCGCGCCGCAGGCGGCGAGCGCTTCCTCGGATTCGAACTGCGGCGCGATGTCGAGCGCCACTTCGCCGGTGCGCTTGTCGTAGGCCGAGGCCCAGCGCGCCAGCAGCAGCGCCGCCAGCACGTCGTCGGCGCCGCTGGCGCCGCTCACGATGAAATAACCTATCGCATCGGCACCGTAACGGTGACGGCTCTGCACGATGGCCTCGAACACCGCCAGCGCGCGCTTGCCGAGGGCGTCGAGCTCGCGCACCGGGCCGCGGTCGCGCTCGAGCGCCTGGGTGAGGAGCTCGCGCCGCTCGCGCGCGGTGCGTGCGAGCCAGGTGGGATCGTCGAAGCCGCGCGCGATCACCTGGTGCAGCACGCTCGCATACACGCGCACGTCGAGCGCGGCGAGATGGAAACCGAAGGTGTCGATACGCCGCAACAGCCGCTCGACGTAGAAGAGCCCGGCGTGCGCGCCCTTGTTGGCCCGGAGGCTCGCGGCGATGAGCGCGATGTCGGCGCGGAACTGTTGCGGGCCCTCGTAACCGGCTGCGCGGCCGTCGTAGGCGTGGCGCAGGCGCTCGCCGATCTGCGCCAGGAATAGCCGATACGGCATGCGTTCGTGATGCACGCGGGCGGTCTCGCGCGCCGCAGGGAGCAAGGCGGTGTAGCGCTCGATGCGCCGCGCCAGCTCGGGGGAAATGCCGACGCGGCTCGCGCTCTGCGACAGCCGCTGCGCGAGGCTGCGGCACTCCGCGAAATAGCTGTTCACCAGTACCTGCTGCTGGCGTGCCAGGCTCTCGCGGATGGTCTTGGCGTGCACGTCGGGATTGCCGTCGGTGTCGCCGCCCGCCCAGGAGCCGAAGCGCAGGATCGCGGGCACGCGCACCGCGACCGGGTCGGCGCCGTAGACCTTGGCGAGCGCCTGGGCGATTTCCTCGTAGAAGGCCGGCACGACCTGGTAGAGGATCTCGATGAGATAGAAAAGAATCTGCTCCCGCTCGTCGGCCACGTCGAGCCGCTCGCGCGGCAGCTCCTCGGTCTGCCACGCCGCGGTCATCTCCATGCGGATGCTGCTCCAGAGACTGCGCTGCTGGTTCGGCGTGAGCGCCGGATCGAGCCGCTCGAGCAGGCGCTGCGCGATGCGCTGCTGCTTGCGCAGCAGCGTACGGCGGTTGGAGTCGGTGGAGTGGGCGGCGAACACCGCCTCGATGGAGAGACTGCCGAGCAGGTCGAGTACTTGCGCGAGCGTCCAGCCATCGCGCTTGAGGCTCGCGATCGCATCCTCGACGCCGCCCGGCTGCGGTCGCTGGCTGTCCTTGAGGAAATAATCGCGACGGCGACGGATGCGGTGCACCTTCTCGGCAAGATTGACCGCCTGGAACCAGCTGGAGAAGGCGCGTACCAGGTCGCGAGCCAGCGCCGGCGGCCGGTCGCGTACGCAGGCGGCGAGCTCGGCGCGTGCCGCGCTCTCGCCGCCACGGGCACGGATGGCGGCCACGCGATCGAGCTCGACGAGCTCGTAAAGCTGCTCGCCACCCTGCTCGCGCAGGATCTCGCCCACCAGCGCGCCGAGCGCGTGCACGTCGTCGCGCAACGGCTCGTGCCTGGGCGGGAACTGGATATCGTCGCGCTTCACCCGTCAGTCCCAGCTGTTGGCGCGTGCCGCGAAGTCGGGGCGCTGCGGACGGACCACGCAGAAGCGCTGCCCGGTGGGCGCCTCCATCACGTACCAGCTGCGCACCGCGCCGATGCGCTTCGCGCCGAGCTGCTCGAGTCGGGTCACCTCGGCCTCGATGTCGTCGGCTTCGATATCGAGGTGCACGCGGCTCGGGTGATCGACCCGCTGCACCTCGAGATGCGGTTGGTCGGCGGCAGTCGCCAGCAGCCGGTAGCCGACGTCCTCGGCGGCCGCCGAGGCGCGCAGCGGCAGGCCAAGCGCCTGGCTCCAGAAGCCCGCCGCGGCGTCCAGGTCGTCGGTCCGGCAGTCGATGATGAATCCCGCGAGACGGCTCTTGTGCATGATGGGTTCCGGCGTGGTGGCGGCAGCGGGTTGGCATTCTACCGCTGGAAGCCATGGCCTGAGGTCGGGGCGGAGGCACGGAATCATTCGCGCCGAATAGACCTCGGGACTACCATCTCAAGACCCGTGAGCACCCTGATGGAACGCTTGCCTCCGGTCGCGCCATGAACTTCAAGACTCGGGCCGACCTTTTCGGTCAACTGGCCGCGCTGGAGGAGGCGGGCGTGCCATTCGACCGGGTGCTCGATATCGTGCGTCTGCCGCCGAGCGAGGCCGCGCGCCTCGAGGCGACGCGCGAGTGGTTCAGGCGCGGGGTGGGCATCGCCGACGCCGGCCTCCGGAGCGGCCTGTTCACGCGACTCGAGGCGCCGATGGTGCGTACGGCGACCGTGTCCGGCAGCCCGGCGCGTACCTACCGTCTCATCGCAGGTGAGTGCGCGCGGCGAGCGGCGCGCATCAAGGCGCTGAAGTCGCGCCTGACCGTTCCGGCGATCATGATCGCGGTCTGGATCATCCTGGGGCCCGTGCCGAATCTCGTCACCGGAAGTCTGACGCTGCGCGGCTACCTGGTGAGGCACCTGCTGCCCTGGATCGGCGCGGGAGCGATCGCGTATCTGCTGCTCGATCTTGCACGGCGACGCGGACCCGGTGCTCATTCATCCTGGGGAATGCTGCTCGATGGAATCGTGCCGTTCGTGCCGCTGTTCGGCCCGATGGAAGTACGGCGCAACCTGCGAACCTTCTTTGACAGTCTGGCGCTGCTGCTGGAAGCCGGCGTACCGATCCTGGAGGCCTTCCCGGTAGCGCTCGATACGGTTCGAAACCAGGCTCTCAGATCTCAACTGGCTCAGATCAAGCCGCGGATCGAGGCAGGGTGTTCTTTCGGGCAGGCACTCGCGGGCTTGTCACTGTTTGGCCGAACGCAGGCGTACGAGCTGATCCGCACGGGTGAGGCGAGCGGCACGTTGCCGCGCATGTTGCTGCGATACTCCGCAGCTGAGAGTGCCGCGATCGATCGCTTCGACGATCTGGTGACGGAATGGATACCACGACTGGCCTATACGTCGGCGGCTTTGCTCATCGGCTACGGAATGATTCATGGCGGCGCCTTCATGCCGTCGCTTCCGCAAAGCCTGCGCTAACCCGTCCGCACGGGCGGTCACGATCATTGCAACGCATTGGTTTACTCCGGTGGCAGCCGCGCCTTGATGTCCTTCAGCTCTTGCTGCAGTTGCCGCACCTCCTCTTCCAGGCGCTCGAGGCGGGAAGGAGCGGGCGCCGAGGCGATTGAAGACTCCGTGATCGACTCCTCCGCGAGGGCAGGAATCGCGACAGCTCCGCTGAACAGGTGCGCGTAGCGCGATTCGCGGCGGCCGGGTTCGCGCGCCAGCCGCACGACGAACGGTCCATCCGCGCGGCTGCTCAGGCTCTCGAGCGCCGTCTCGACCTGCCCCACTTCGGAAAAGGACGCCATGCGGGCTGCGCGGGTGCGCAGCTCTCCGGGGGTTTGAGGTCCGCGGACGAGCAGTTCGCAGACGATCGCGAGCTCCTGCGGCGTGAACTTCAGCGGTCCGAACTCGGTGTTGCAGAACCGGTGCTGGTATTTCGGCACGCGACTGCCGAAGCCTGACTTCTCGACCACGAGGTGCTTCCTCATCAGATGATCCAGGGTGGTCTGGATCGCCGGCTCGTCCGCTGACATGACCGGGTCACGGTTACTCTTCTGGTTACACGCATTGACCAGTGCGTTCAATGACAGCGGATACTGGTCCGGTGTCGTTATCTGTTTCTCGATGAGGCAGCCGATAACGCGTGCCTCGATTGGCGAGAGCTCGATGTTCATACTGGGTTGAGTATAGTCGGCTCAGGCTGGTCTGAAGAACGCGGTGGAGACCTTGTGCCATGGCAAAGCTCGTCTATGGAATGAACCTGTCCCTGGATGGCTACGTCGATCATCTGGAATTCAGGCCAAGCCCGGCGCTCTTTCGTCACTTCATAGAGCAAGTGCGCAACCTCAGGGGCAGTGTGTACGGTCGCCGCATGTACGAGGTAATGCGTTACTGGGACGAAGACTCCCCGGAGTGGGGGGCGGAGGAACACGAGTTCGCGGCGGTGTGGCGCAGTCAGCCGAAGTGGGTTGTGTCGCGTTCGTTGAAGTCGGTCGGACCCAACGCCACCCTGGTCCAGGATGATATCGAGGCGGTGATACGCGGGCTGAAGGCGCAGCCAGTTGGGGAGATTGAAGTTGCCGGACCCGACTTGGCAGGAAGCCTGACCAGCCTTGGTCTTATTGATGAGTATCGACTTTACCTCCACCCCGTCGTACTTGGTCGCGGCAAGCCATTCTTCTCCGGCCCCCGGCCGCCGCTGCGCCTCGTGAGCAGCGATCTCGTTGACGAGGACGTGATCAGGTTGACGTACGCGCCCGCTTAGTCGCGCGACCCCCGGGGCTCTTCTAGCCCAAAGCGGTCGGTGCGTTGACTGGGGCAGTTCCGGTGCGCGGGTCACTCAGTGCGCCGCACGCTCCGCGATTGATGCTGACCGTTCCTATTGGGTTGCCTTGCTTCCCGCGATACTCCAGAACCACAACGACGCCCTGGTCGATCAGCGGTCGCAAGTCAGGGTTTGCGCAGCCGTTTTCCTTGATCGTCGGAGTCAATAATGGCTCGAATGTCGCACTGTCGACGCCGTTCGATTCGGCGTTCACGAGCGTATACATGACGGTCAGTCTCAGTCCCGGCCCGGCCTTCGCGCCATCCAATCTGGTATTGGGATCGACTACAGCGGGGGCGGCGCCATTAGCCTGGCCGGCGATCTGCGCGAGTCTTCTTTGCAGTGTCAGACCGGCCTTGAATTGCGCGGACTCCTTCGTGTCGCAGGCCGTCAGTGTGGCGCACATCATTGCCAGGCACCCCACCTGCATTTTCAGCCTCACGCGAGGTTACTCCGGTACTGCTGTCACTTACGGGCCGGTCGTACCGTCGTGCAAATGTGCGTGCAGCAATTGATCGGGAGTCGCAGTCACCTCATGAGTGTATTTCGCTGCGCGCGCCGGCACAAATTCGTGGGCGTGCTCCGGCTGGCGTCCTGACATGCGGTGACGCATGCCGGCCATCAGTCGCCGTTAGCCGTCGGCGTCTGCGTCTCCTGTAAGCAGACAATCGAAAGCGGTACAGTGTGTACTGGCACCGCGGGGCCTCTATGAAGCTGTCCAGCCTCATCCTCTATTTCATAACCGGCGGCTTGTTCACTGCGATCATCGTAGCGCTGGAGGAGAATGGTCAGCGGACCTTGTCCGGGTTGGCGACACTGGTTCCAGTCTTTACCCTCGTCGCGTATCTCTTCATCGGCCAGACTGCGGGAGCCAATGCAGTCAGTGAGCACGCGAAATGGGTGCTGACTGGCACCCTGGTGAGTTGGGTGCCTTACATGCTTGCGATTGTGTATCTCGCACCAAAGGTTGGCGCCCACAAAGCCATTCTTGCGAGTCTGGCTATCTTCTTCATCCTTGCGCTCACGTACATCGCGGTCGTCAACCGTTTCAAACTCTTTCAATGACCCGCTGCGGGCCTCGACTGGCCTAAGGCCGATGGCTGCTCGCGGGAAGCACGGAAGACGGCTCAGGCTCCGAGACGCGACATGCGTCCAAGACCCGCCATCGGCCGTGGTAGCGTCGATTTCCCGCAACCGGACGGTCGATGCCTCGAGCCCGGACCCCGGCCTTAGCTCTTTCGCACGTTAGCGACCTGGATGGCGCCGTGTTCGGTGAAGGCCCAGGGGAGCTTGCGCCGACCCCCACGCCCTGGATTTGATATCGCAATTTGCGATATCAAAGCACCATGCTCCGGGACTGAGAGGCGGAACATGACCTCAGGGAAGCGCCCGCCGTTGCGCTTGACGGCTTAACTCGACGAACGTTAAGAACGCCCCTTTTTCACAAAACTGTCCGCTTTCGCTTCGCGCAATGACTGGTCACGGGGCGCGCGAACTTCCGCTCCGGGTCGACAGCAGGCATGCCGGGGGGCGACCGTCGCTGAGCGGCCTATTCCGTTGAAAAACTCGACGTTTGCGAAGCTGCTCGGGCTTTGATCGCCTGTTGCGGGGTGCTTGGTTGGGTCTTCGTCACGTTTGATGCCGGCTGCCGCTCTTGCGATGTCGCTTCCGTCTCTACGTCCACCCGAGGGCTGCGTTCGGCAAGGTCGGACACAAGCGCTTGGCCATGCGCCGCAGGTTTTGTGCGATAGCCGCGAGTAAGAACTCGTCGCGAGCACCACTGATGCCGCGCAGGCGCAGCCGATCCATCTTCATGATTCGCTTGAGGTGCGCGAAGAGCATCTCGACCTTCTTGCGGTCCCGGCGGGATTGCGTGTAGCTGGGGCCTTTGGCCACAGCACGCGCCGCATCGCGGGCTTGTTCGTGGATACTGCGAGCGATCTTGCGCATGGGCGTGTTGGGACAGCATCGGTGCTTGAGTGGACAGCCTGCACAGTCATGCTGGCTGGCTCTGTAGATGATGGTGTTGCTCTTGGTGATATGAGTGCGCGGGCGCTTCATGCGACGCCACTCACGCCGCAGTGGCCGACCCTGCGGGCAACGATACTCATCAGCTCGTTCGTTCCAACGGAAGTCGCTGCGTGAGAAGGTCTCATCAGCCCGTTCAGTTTTGTCCCACACGGGCACGTGCGGCTCAATGTCCTTTTCCTCGACCATCCAGGCGAGCATTTCCGCAGAGCCGTAAGCCATATCCCCGATCAACCGCTCGGGCTTCATTCCGAAGCGCTCTTCGACCCGATTGACCATGGTTCGTGTCGCGTTGACTTCTTGAGTTCGATGCGCACTTGTGGCCTCAACATCCACAATGACACCCGCCCGCACATCGACCAGGTAGTTCGTCGAGTAAGCGAAGAACGCCGGACCACCCGGCGCACAGGTCCACTCGGCGGCCGGGTCCGTCACGGAGATGTTCTTACGGGCGGTCTCGGCCCGATCAGCCGCGTCGATACCCTCCAGGTACTCGCGCACCGCGCGACTGGCTTGTGCAGGACCGTAGGCCACTTTATCGATCGCCGCACCCGGCATCCCACTCGCACGGGCGGCATCAGCTTTCACCACGCTCGCGTCGATCGCAAAGCCTTCGGCACCGACCAACCCTTCGCTCATGCAACGCTGTAGCACCGTCTCAAAGACATGGCGGAAGGCATCGCTTTCCCGAAAACGACCGTGACGGTTCTTAGAAAACGTCGAGTGCTCCGGAACAGCGTCCTCAAGTCCCAACCGACAGAACCAACGGTACGCCAGATTAAGATGTACTTCCTCGCACAGCCTTCGCTCGGATCGAATCCCAAAGCAGTAACCCACGATCAGCATCCGGATCATCAGCTCCGGATCAATGGAGGGGCGTCCGGTGTGGCTGTAGAAGGGAGCGAGGTACGAGCGCAGGTCGGAGAGATCGAGAAACTGGTTGATGCCGCGTAGCAGGTGATCCGCAGGCACGTGTTCATCAAGATTGAAGGAATAAAACAGCCGCTGTTGGTTATCGCGCTGCTCTCCCATCATGCCGGTGCTCTCCCTCCCGCCGCTCCTACAAACTAAGACCTTGAAAAGGCAGCAACGTTCAGTAGTTTTTCAACAGAATAGGCCACGAGCCGACACTCGGCGTGACACTGTCATTTTCCGCTAAGCGGACAGTTGGGGAGCGATGCGCGTGCCAGTAGCGCGAGCGAGCGCCTGTTTTTTTGCCGGCCTCAATCTCTGTTGGCCCTGCGACGACCTCGGCGATTTGTGTAGCATGCAGGCGATGGACTCTGTGCCGCGGCTGCTCACTATCCCGCTCAGCCACTATTGCGAGAGGGCGCGGTGGGCTTTAGATCGCGCTGGAGTTGACTATCGCGAGGAGCCGCATATTCCCTTGCTGCATCGGCTGCACACCGCTCGCGTCCATTGTCGGACGGTGCCGGTGCTCGTCACTGCATCCGAAGTGCTCGCCGATTCTCATTCAATCGTTCGGTGGGCCGCCGCACATGCGGCCGGGGCGCCTCTCTACCCGACCGAACCGGAAGCATACGCAAGGGTGATCGAGATCGAGCGCTACGTCGATCGTGAACTCGGGCCGCATGTGCGTCGTTGGGCCTATAGCCACCTGCTCCGTGAACCAAGACTTCTCGGCCCGTGCTTCGCGCGCGGCGTCACCCGAGTCGAGCGGCTGATCGCACCGCTCGTCGTTCGAGGGGTGCGGCCTCTCATACGCCGGGGTTACAAGGTAAACGAGGAAAGCGGCCGGGCCTCGCTAGCCCGCGCAGAGGCGGCGTTGGCGGAGGTCGCCCGGTGGCTTGCGGATGGCCGGCGCTATCTAACAGGCGGCACGTTCACCGCCGCGGATCTCACGGTCGCATCGCTCGCGGCGCCGTTGGTTTGCGCACCGCAATACGGCGGCTCGATGCCACCCTTTGAGGCGATCGCGGGGGCAATGCGTGCGGACATCGAGCGGCTTCGTGCCACTAGGGGTGGTGCCTTCGTTCTTGAGCTATATGAGCGCGAACGAAGGCGACTAACGGTTTAGTTCAATCCCTGATAGCGCCCGGGAACTACCTCAGGTGCAGCGCTGGTCCCCTCTGTCTACCTACGGCCATAACCCATCACTGCATGGTGCCGTTCAATTCTCTACAAAGCGGACATGTGAAGCGGCATATGAGACGCCAGACTACACCGTCGCTGTAGTGCTGCCGTGTCCCGAAATCACTTCGGATGCGATTGTTCGATGTTGGAAACGCTGTACCAGACGATCTTCCATGATCCATCGTCTTGATGCTTGAACTCCGCAATGAAGTTCGTCTTGTGCGTCATCAGCACACCTGCACGACCGTGGTCTTCGTTGTAGGTGCCACGGTAGACCGCCAAGTCTCCGCTACTGGCAACGTCTACGGTCTCCTCGATCAGACTCACTCTCCAATCGGGGTCGCGGGCAAAGCCCATCTTGAAGCCCTCTCTGTCGGCTTGGATCCCGATAGTTGAAGGACTACCACATTCCATGGAGACAACATTCGTGGCGTCATAAGCAGCTGTCTTCACTGCATCGTGAGCATTGAGCCCAGCGACGACTTGAGCGACGTCTCTCTTGATCGTTGCGGCGATTGCAGCGGCGTCAACCGACGCGACTGCAGCCGATGACCCAGTCGTAGCAAGAGCGAAGGCAAGCAGAAGTAGAATTGGTGTCCGATATGCAGACAAGTTCATTTGACGCCTCCGTCTGTTTCGAAGATCTGATCTGACAACGTGGGTGCCCCTACCAGTCGCAATATACCGGACAGCTGGCAGCCTATCCCGGGCTTGGCGTCCCGACTGTCCGCTGTCGTGACGTTGACTGTCCGCTTGCACGATCGGCGAATGTCTCAGAAGGGTCGCAAGCAGACATGCGCCCGCGGCCGCGAGGCTAACCCGCCAGCAGCACCGACTCGGCGCGCTCGAGCTCCTCGGGCTGGCCGTAGATGACGACGATATCGCCCTCGTGCAGCACCGTGTCGGGCGCGGGCTCGCGTCCGAGGATCCCCTGGCGGCGCACACCCGTGAAGGTTGCCTCGACGCCGCGGTCGCGCACCTCGGCGAGCGTGCGACCCACTACCCAGGCACCGGGCGGCACCACTACGGAGCGCAACGCCTCGCGCGGCCCGCTGAGCTCCTCGAGCGGATGCGCGTCGTCGCGGCGCACGATGTTGCGCAGCACGGCGTAGCGGCTGCTGCGGATGTCGCCGAGCGTGCGCAGCACGCGCGGCACCGGCACGTGCAGCAGCATGAGCACGTGCGAGACCAGCATGAGGCTTGCCTCGAAGGTTTCAGGCACGACGTCGGTGGCACCGGCGTCCTGCAGCTCCTTGAGGCGGGCGTCGTCCGCGGTGCGCACCAGCACCGGCACATCGGGACGCAGGCGCCGGACGCTGCGCAGGATGCCGATCGAGGTGGCCGGATCGGAGAAACTGATGACCACGGCGCTGGAGGCGCTCAAGCCCGCCTTGGCGAGCATCTCCTCGTCCGCGGAATCGCCGTACATCACCGGGTCGCCCACCTGGCGCGCGGCGCGGATGCGGGCCGGATCGAGGTCGAGGGCGATGTACTCGAAGCCCTGCGATTCGAGTACGCGCGCCACGTTCTGACCGACGCGCCCGAACCCGCACAGGATCACGTGCTCGCGGCGCGCGATGCCGCCGGTGGCGGCGTCCTCGCGCTCGACCGCCGTCACGCCCGGCGCGTGCTCACGCAACAGGAAGCGCGCCACGCGCTTGTTGTTGTTGAGGATGAGCGGCGACAGCATCATCGACAGAACGATGGCGATGAGGAGCGGCTCCCCGAGCCGCTCGGGCACCAGCCCCGCTTCCAGCAGGATGGTGCACAGCGCGACCCCGAACTCCCCGCCGATCGAGATGACGATACCGGTGCGCAGCGCCTTGAAGCGCGAATTGGTGAACGGGCGCGCAACGAGCGCCGCGATCGCCGCCTTGAGGGGCACCATCGTCACGAGCAGCAGCGACACCAGCGGCAGCTCGTGCACCAGCAGATTCAGGTCGAGCAGCATGCCGACCGAGATGAAGAACAGGCCGAGCAGGATGTCGCGGAACGGGCGGATCACCGCCTCGATCTGGTGCCGGTACTCGGTCTCGGCGAGCATCATTCCCGAGAGGAACGCGCCGAGCGCGAACGAGAGTCCCGCGACGTGCGACACCCAGGCCGAGAGGAGCACGACCAGCAGTACCGTGAGCGTGAAGAGCTCCCGCAGGCGGCTGTGGGCGATCTCGTGAAACAGCGGACGCAGCAGCCAGCGTCCGGCGGCCAGCACCGCGCCGATCGACAGCACGCCGCCGACCACGGCCACGAGACTCTCGCCCAGATTGAAGTGGTCCGCGCCCTCGACCAGGGCCGCGGCCAGCGCCAGGAACGGCACGAACGCCAGGTCCTGGAACAGCAGCATGCTGAAGGCGAGCCGCCCGTGGGTACGGTTGAGCTCGGCGCGCTCGGTGAGCTGGTGCAGCAGGATCGCGGTCGAGCTCATCGACACCGCGCCGCCGAGCACAATCGCAGGCAGCCACTCGACCCCGAGCGCATGCGCGATGAGGGCGCACGTCGCGCCCGTGATCCCGACCTGCAGTGCGCCGAGCCCGAACACCTCGCCGCGCATCGCGAGCATCCGCGGGAGCGAAAACTCGAGCCCGAGCGTGAACAGCAGGAACGCCACGCCGAGGTCGGCGAGCAGCCGCGTGGTGTTCGAGTCCGACACCACCCCGAGCGCATGCGGTCCGAGCGCCAGCCCGAGCGCCAGGTACGCGAGCGTGGTCGGCAGCGCCAGCCGCCGCGCCAGTGTTACGAGGAACACCGAGCCGCCGAGCAGCAACAGCACCTGGGAGAGCGGAGCGATCATCGGCACCGAACTTAGACTGGGCCGTGCGGCAAACGCAACGGGTGCCCGGGCGCGCGCCGCGCCGCAGCGCCGCGTAGGTGGAATCGGCTTAGGTCAGATTCCCGACTGCCAGGTGCTCGGCATGCCGGCCTTGCCGATGGCATCCTCGATCAGCAGGCACGCATCGCGCGCCTCCGCCTGCGCCCTCAGGCTGCGCGCGATGGAGTTGAGGAAGCGGCACATGACGGCCAGGTTCGGGTGGCTCGTGTGCATCTGCTCCTCAACGCAATCGATGGCCTCGATCAGGTCTTCCTGATCGCAGATCGGGAATGTCATGCTCGTCACGGCATGTTGTACGGACACCAGCGCCTGATGTATTGCGGCCTGTTGCTCCCCGTCCATGGGATAAATTTGAACTTTTTGGACGCCCCCTGCAAGTCCCGCCCCCGTAAAGCAAGAAGCCCCGCCGTTTGACGGGCGGGGCTCCTCAAAGCGGACTGAAAAGGCTTACTTCGGCGGCATGGTCGAGGACGAATCCGTCGACTTGGCGTCCGTGCTCTTCTTCTTGTGATGCTTCTTATGGGTGGTCGACTTGGCGTCCTTCGACGCGTCGGCGGCGGGAGCGGCCGCAGGAGCCGGAGCCGCGGCCGGGGCCGGGGTCGACTGGGCGAAGGCCGGGCCGGCGATCAGGGCCAGGGCGATAACGGGAATGAGCTTCTTGAACATGTGGTCTCCAGAGAATTGAGTGAGCGCGTGCGTGCGCGAAGCGGGCGTATTATTACCCGATTCCCCGCGCCCAAGGCCCATATGACTGCAAAGTAATGTTGCGGTCAGACACTCCGTAAGCATTTGAATAAGAATGGTTAATTAGTCTGAACGGCGGCTGAAATGCGCCTCAGTGTCCGGTAAAGGAGACGAGCGTCTGCACCGGCACGCCAAGAGTCGCGAGCTTCGCCGAGCCCCCGAGTTCGGGCAGATCCACGATGAAGCAGGCGGCGAGCACGCCCGCGCCAAGCGAGCGCAGGAGCTGCACCGCTGCGGCGGCGGTGCCGCCCGTGGCAATCAGATCGTCGACCAGGATGATGCCCTCGCCCGCGCCCACCGCGTCGCGGTGCACCTCCATCTCGTCGACGCCGTACTCGAGCGAGTAGGCGACCCGCACCGTCGTGTGGGGCAGCTTGCCCTTCTTGCGGATCGGGACGAAGCCCGCGCCGAGACGCTGCGCGAGCGCGCCGCCGAGGATGAAGCCGCGCGCCTCGATCCCGGCGATGCGGCTGACGCCGGCGGCGAGCCACGGCTCCGCCAGGCGCTCGACCACGCTGTGAAACGCGCGCGCGTCGCCGAGCAGCGTCGTGATGTCGCGGAACATGACGCCGCGCTTCGGGTAGTCGCTGATGGTGCGGATCGCGGCGCGGATCTCCTCGGTCGTGAGCAGCTGCATGGCGGGGAACTCTACACCTCAGCGCGGGCGTCGCCACACGAGCGTCTGGTTGTTGGCCGGCATCGCATGATCGGCCGCGAGCTCGAGCCCCTGCGCGGCGGCGAGCGCGGTGAGCGCCTCGAAATCGCGGATGCCGCTCGCCGGATCGCGGCGGCGCAGGAAGCGGTCGAACTCGGCGTTGCTGTCGCTGGTGTAGGCGCCGCGATAACGGAACGGGCCGTAGACGCACAGCACGCCGGGGGTGGTGAGCACGCCGCCGACGCCGCGGAAGAAGTCCTCGACCGCCTCCCACGCCATGATGTGCAGCGTATTGGCGCTGAACACGGCATCACAGCCCACGCCCCGCCAGGGGAGTGCGCGCACGTCGAGCTCGATCGCGGCGCCCAGGTTCGGCGAACCCTCGCGCGCGATGCGCGCGGCGAGCGGTCCGAGCTCGGCGGCGCGCTCGGTCGGCTGCCACCTCAAGTGCGGCAGATGGCGCGCGAAGTGCACGGCGTGCTGACCCGTGCCGCTGCCGATCTCGAGCACCGCGCGGCTCGCGGCCAGGGCTCCCGCGAGCACCTCGAGTATCGGGCCCTTGTTGCGCTCGCAGGCTTCGGAGACGGCCAGCACGGGTGCGAGTCTGCGACAATGGGCTCATGCAAGCCATAGATGCCCTGCTGACGCGCCGCTCGGCGGTCACCCTGACGGAGCCCGCGCCCGATGCGGGCGCGCTGCAACTCATGTTCGCGAGCGCGGTGCGCGCGCCCGATCACGGGCGGCTGCGCCCGTGGCGCTTCGTGGTGATCCGCGGCGCCGCGCGCGAGCGCTTCGGCGCGCTGCTCGGTGAGCACCTCGCGCGCACGCAGCCCGGTGCGACCGCCGAGTCGCTGCAGCGCGAGCGCGACAAGGCGCTGCGGGCGCCGCTCATCGTCGTGGTCGCGGCGCATGTGAGCGAAGTGGCCAAGAAGATCCCGCCGGTCGAGCAGCTGCTGGCCGCGGGAGTCGCCGCCGGCAACATCATGCTGGCCGCGGTTGCACTCGGTTACAACGCGATGTGGAAGACGGGCGGCGCGGCCTACGATGCCGCGCTCGCCGCCGCGCTCGGCTTCGGCGGCGCCGACACCATCGTCGGATTCCTCTACCTCGGCACCGAAGCCGGTAAAGCGCCCGTGGCACGCGGTGAATGGCGCGACCTGGTGCGCGAGTGGGAGGGTGCTGCCGTATGATGCGTGGCTCTCACCCCCGCTGAAGGCGCTCAAGTCCGATGAGGTTGCTGCTGTGGACGGCGGCGCTCGCCGCCCTGGTGGCCTGCGCCGCGAGAACCGCGAGGGAGGACTCCGTGCCCGCCGCTCCTGCTGTCCCGATCGTCGCTCCCGCTGCACCCGCCGATCCACCCGCACCCGCGGCCGCCGCGCCGCACGCGGCAATCGGCGACTTCGGCGTCGATCTTGCGGCGGGCGACCACGGGGTGCGCCCGGGCGATGACTTCTTCGCCTACGCCAACGGCACGTGGTTCGAGAGCTTCGTCATCCCGGCCGATCACTCGAGCTTCGGCCCCTTCAATGAGCTCGAGGAGATCTCCACCGAGCACGTGCGCTCGCTCATCGAGGCCGCCGCGGCAGCGCATCCGGCCGGCGGCACTCCCGAGCAGCAGATCGGCGACTACTATGCGAGCTTTATGGACGAGCAGTCGATCGAGTCGGCGGGGCTCGCGCCGGCGCAGGCGGACTTGCAGCGCATCGCCGCGGCCACCTCGCGCGAGGCGCTGGCGCGGGTGTTCGCGCTGCCGGGCTTCGCCTCGCTCTTCGACATCGATCTGCCGCCGGATCTTCACAACCCGGACCGCTACGCGGTCGTGATCAGCGAATCGGGCCTCGGACTCCCGGACCGCGACTACTACCTGAGCGAGGATGCGACGCTCAAGGCGTTGCGCGAGAAGTATCTCGCCTACGTCGGGCAGATGCTGTCACTCGCCGGTAGCGCCGATGCCGCCGCCCGGGCGCGCGACATCCTCGCCTTCGAGACGGCGGCGGCGAAGGTACAGTGGCCGATCGACAAGCGGCGCGACGTGGAGGCCGCCTGGAACCCGCGCACCCGGGCGCAGCTCGCGGCCTTCGCACCGGGCTTTCCCTGGGACGCGTTCCTCGATGCCGCGCAGCTCCCCGGGCGCGAGCAGCTGGTGCTGGCGGAGCTCACCGCCGTGCGCGACCTCGCCGAGCTCTTCGCGCGCACCCCGGTGCCGACGCTGCAGGCGTGGCTCACCTTCCAGTACCTGAGCGGCCACGCACCCTATCTGCCGCGGCGCTTCGATGCGGCGCACTTTGCCTTCTACGGCACGGCGCTGCACGGGCAGCCGCAGCAGCGCGAGCGCTGGAAGCGTGCCGTGGACGAGGTGAACGCGACGCTCGGCGAGCCGGTCGGCCGGCTGTACGTGGCGCAGTACTTTCCGCCCGAATCGAAGGCCAGGATGCTCTCGCTGGTGAGCGACCTCCTGGCAGCGCTCAACGAGCGACTCGATGAGCTCGACTGGATGACGGCCGAAACCCGTTCGCGCGCCCACGAGAAGCTCGCCACCTTTACCGCCAAGATCGGCTACCCGGACGAGTGGAAGGACTATTCGAGCCTGGTGATTCGCCGCGACGACCTGCTCGGCAACGTGCAGCGCACGACCGAGTGGCACTGGAACTACCAGCTGGCGCGACTCGACCAGCCGGTCGATCGCGCCGAGTGGCAGATGAACCCGCAGGACATCAACGCCTACTACAACCCGTCCAACAACGAGATCGTCTTTCCCGCGGCGATCCTGCAGCCGCCGTTCTTCGATCCCAACGCCGACGCCGCCGTCAACTTCGGCGCGATCGGCGCGGTCATCGGCCACGAGATCGGCCACGGGTTCGACGACCAGGGCCGCAAGTTCGGGCCCGACGGCGCTCTCGAGGACTGGTGGACGCGAGAGGACGCCCAGGTGTTCACCGCGCGCACTGCGCACCTGATCCGCGAGTACTCCGCGTTCGAGGCGCTGCCGGGACTGAAGGTGAACGGCGCCAACACGGTCGGGGAGAACATCGGCGATCTCGGCGGGCTCAACATGGCCTACGAGGCTTACCGCATCTCGCTGCACGGCGCGCCCGCGCCGGTGATCGACGGACTGACCGGGGCGCAGCGCTTCTTCCTGGCCTACGCGCAGGTCTGGCGCAGCAAGTACCGCGACGGCGCGCTGCGCGAGCTGGTGCTGTCCGACGTGCACAGTCCCGACCGCTTCCGCGTCAATGGTCCGCTGCCCAACATCGACACCTGGTACGAGGCGTTCGACGTGCAGCCGGGGGACAAGCTCTACATCAAGCCGGAGCTGCGCGTCAGGATCTGGTAGGGCGGCGCGGTATCGTGGCAAGTCGCTTCAGGGTTTCACGACCGCCAGGATCACGATCGCGATCAGCAGTACCCCCGGCACTTCGTTGAAGAGGCGGTACCAGCGCTGCGCACGCCCGCCGCCTGCGGTGAGCTCGCGCATGAGCGCGCGGCACCACAGGTGGTAGCCGATCAGCAGCAGCACCAGCAGCAGCTTCGCGCGCAGCCAGCCGAAGGCGAGGTAGGCCGGCTGCGCGGCGACCATCGCGAGGCCGAAGAGCACGGCGCCGATCGCACCGATCGTCATGATGATGTAGAGCCGGCGCTCCATGAGCTCGAAGCGCGCGCGGCCTTCCGGCTCCCTGGTGGCGACGTGGTAGACGAACAGCCGCGGCAGGTAGAAGAGCCCGGCGAACCAGGTGACCACGAAAATGATGTGAAAGGCTTTGAGCCAGAGCATCAGCACACTTTCCGCGCAGCGCAGGCGCGATTGTAGCCAGCCGCCCACGGGGAAGGCGAACCGGCGGGCGCCTCTGGTAGCATCACGCCCCCCTGACTCTCCGATACCAGCACACCAGCCATGTCCAGCACGCCGGCCGCCGCACCAGTTCCCTTCCCGAGCAACATCGAGATCGCGCAGCAGGCGCGGATGCGACCCATCGAGGAGCTGGCGCACCAACGGCTCGGCATCCCGGCTGAGAGCCTCGAGCCCTACGGACACTACAAGGCGAAGGTGGCGCTCGACTACCTCGCGCGGCTCGACGGCAAGCCCGACGGCAAGCTGATACTCGTCACCGCGATCTCGCCGACGCCGGCGGGCGAGGGCAAGACCACGACCACGGTCGGACTCGGCGATGCGCTCAACCTCCTCGGCAAGCGCGCCATGCTGTGCCTGCGCGAGCCGGCGCTGGGTCCGGTGTTCGGCGTCAAGGGAGGCGCCGCCGGCGGCGGCTACTCGCAGGTGGTGCCCATGGAGGACATCAACCTGCACTTCACCGGCGACTTCGCCGCCATCGCCGCCGCCAACAACCTGCTGGCGGCGATGATCGACAATCATATCTACCAGGGGAACGCGCTCGGCTTCGACGTGCGGCGCATCGCCTGGCGGCGCGTGGTCGACATGAACGACCGGGCGCTGCGGCAGATCGTGGTGGGACTCGGCGGGACCGCCAACGGGGTGCCGCGCGAGGACGGCTTCGACATCGTGGTCGCTTCCGAAGTGATGGCGATCCTGTGCCTCGCCTCGAGCCTGCGCGACCTCAAGGAGCGCCTCGGCAACATCGTGGTCGGCTACCGTGCCGATCAGCAGCCGATCCGTGCGCGCGACGTGAAGGCGCAGGGCGCCATGGCGGCACTGCTGAAGACGGCGCTCGCGCCGAACCTGGTACAGACGCTCGCTAACAACCCGGCTTTCATCCATGGTGGCCCGTTCGCCAACATCGCGCACGGCTGCAATTCGGTGATCGCCACCCGTGCGGCGCTCAAGCTCGCCGACTACGTGGTGACCGAGGCCGGCTTCGGCGCGGATCTCGGGGCGGAGAAGTTCGTCGACATCAAGTGCCGCAAGTCGGGCTTGAGGCCGGGCGCCGCGGTCATCGTCACCACGGTGCGCGCGCTCAAGTACCACGGCGGCGTCGAGCTCGCGGATCTGAAGGCCGAGAACCTGGCGGCGCTCGAGAAGGGCGCGGTGAACCTCGAGCGCCACATCGACAACGTGGTCAATCACTACGGCCTGCCGTGTGTCGTCGCCATCAACCGCCGCGCCGAGGACACCGAGGCGGAAGTTCGCCTGCTCACCGAGCGCGGTGCGGCGCACGGCGTGCGCGTCATCGGCGCCACGCATTTCGCCGAAGGCGGCAAGGGCGCGCTCGAGCTGGCGCGCGAGGTGGTGCGCCTGTGCGGCGAGCCCAACCGCTTCCACTTCGTATACGAGGACGGCGCGACGCTCTGGGACAAGATGAAGGCGATCGCCACCAAGATCTACCACGCGAGCGACATCACCGCCGACAGCAAGATCCGCAACCAGATCAAGCAGCTGCAGGAGGCCGGCTACGGCCACTACCCGGTGTGCGTCGCCAAGACGCAGTACTCCTTCTCCACCGACCCGAAGCTGCGCGGCGCGCCCTCGCATCACGTGGTCAACATCCGTGAGGTGCGGCTCGCGGCCGGCGCCGAATTCGTCATCATGATCTGCGGCGACATCATGACCATGCCGGGCCTGCCCAAGGTGCCGGCCGCCAACAACATCGACGTCGACGACCACGGCCGCATCACCGGCCTCTTCTAGGGCTCGAAGGAGGAGGGCCGGTGCCGTTCTGCGAGGCCGATCCCTGGAGGCTGCAGTACTTCGAGGGCGTGGCCTGCCCGCCCGGCCTGCGTATCCCCACCGAGGACCCGGATGCCTGGCAGTGGAATCCCGCGCACCGCTGGGTCTACAACAAGCTCACGATTGCCGAGTCGCAGGGGCTCGAATGCGCGCCGCACGGCGTGCGGCCGAGCTCGTTTCCGGTGTTCAGCAAGCCGATCACCAATCTGCATGGCATGGGGGTCGGCAGCCGCGTGCTGCCCGACCTCGCGACCTATGAGCGCGAGGAGACCGCGGGGCATTTCTGGATGCCGCTGCTCGCCGGCGAGCACGTGAGCACCGACGTGGCGGTCGCGCGCGGGCAGCCGCGCTGGTTACGACACTGCCGCGGCGCTCCGGGCGTGGGGGGCACCTTCGACTACTGGACCATCGAGGCCGGCGCGCGCGCCGCGCTCGCGGCGTATCTCGATGTCTGGATCGAGCGGCACCTCGGCGGCTATACCGGCATGTTCAACGCCGAGACGATCGGCGGCCGCATCATCGAGGCGCATTTGCGCGTCGCCGATCAGTGGCCGGACCTCTACGGCGCCGGCTGGCTGGATGCGGTGGTCGGGCTGTACGCAAGCGGAACATGGAAATTCGCCGACACCGACCGCCGCGACGGCTACAGCGTCGCGCTGTTCGGTCCGCACGGTCGCGCGTACCGCCATCCGCCGCCGCAGCTGCTGGCGGACGTGCGCCGCATGCCGTGCGTCAGCAGCGTGCAGATCACGTTCCACGAGGACCGGCCCGCCGAGGCGCACGCCATGCCGCCGGGCGGCTTCCGGCTCGCGGTCGTCAACGCGACCGAGTTCGAGGCGGGCCTGGCTGCCCGGGCGCGCCTCGCCACCGCGTGGGGGCTGTGAGGATCTAGTGCGTCCAGCCGCGCGCGCGGGCGGCACGCTCCGCGGCCGCATCGAGCGGCTCGCCGGCGATCAGCTCCGCGAGGGTCCCCGTGACCGCCGGTGGGAGCGCTGTGGCGGCGGGACGCAAGCCCTCGCCGGCCGGCTCGAACTCGGCGCGCGCCAGCGTCTCGATGCGCCACGCGTTCTGCTCATGGCAGGCGAGGCCCGCGAGCCCGCCAGCCTGCTGGAGTGAGAACGTCCGGCAGTACGCACCGCCGCGGCTGCGGAAACTGACGCCGATATGCACTGGCGCGCCGGCGGGCTGGCTGCTCGCGAGCTGCTCGGCCAGTGCACGCGCCAGCACGTCGCCCGCCACCATCCGCCCGCCGCTTGTATCGACCAGGGAGGCATCCACGCCCGGACGCAGCAGCGGCGGGCCGAGCAACGCACCGACGATGAGGCTGGCGGCGATCGCGCTCCACTGTGGCCAGCTCCAGCGCGCCCGCGCCCGGGGCTGCAGCGCAACGACGTTAGCGGCGCGCGGCCCGGCCGCGGCACCGTGCACACTCGCAAGCAGCCGCTCCGGCACCGGCTCCTCGAGCACGGGCGCGAAGGCGGACTGCAACTGCGTGCGCAGCGCCTGATGACGGGCGATGCGCTGCGCGAGCTGCGGATCGTCCGCCATGGCGGTCTCGAGCGCGGCGCGCGTCGCGGTATCCAGCTCGCCGTCGGCATACGCGATCAGAGTTTCCTCGCTGTAAGTCATCACTGGGCTCCGCTTGGCTCACCGAGTATTGCCTGCAGTGCCTCGCGGGCGCGCGCCAGGCGGCTCGTCAGCGTTCCGATCGGCACCTCCATCACGTGGGCGGCCTCCTTGTACGACAGGCCCTCGATCAGCACCAGCGCGACCGCCAGGCGCTGCTCATCGGGCAGCCGTCCCAGGGCGTCCTGCACCGCGAGCGACTCGGCCGGGCCGGCGTGCGCGGCGTCGGCGACCTGCTCGCCCGACTCCGCCGCGGTGAATAGCCGCCCGCGCCGCGCGCGTGCGCGCCGCTCGTCGATCCAGGCGTTGCGCAGGATCCCGTAGAGCCAGGCGGCGAGCGGCGCTCCGTCGCGCAGCTGCGCGGCGTGTTGCAGCGCGCGCTCCACCGCCGTCTGCACCAGGTCGTCGGCGTCCTGGGGATTGCGCGCCAGTGCGCGCGCAAAGCGGCGCAACCGCGGCAGCAGTGTGACGAGTTCCTCGCGCAGGCGGTCGACGGACAAGCGCTATGACCTGACTACGAACATCGCGGCTATTTTCTTCCATTTCTTCCCTGCGCAGCCACATTCAACTATGGTCGTTCCATGCGAGTGTTGGTTGCGGCACTGCTGGTGTGTCTTAGCGGGACTGCCGGCGCGCAGATCGGCTTGCCGCCGGTGCGCGTGCCAGCGCTGCCCCCGGTCAACGTTCCGGGCGTACTGACCGGGTTGCCGGGCACGGCCGACGCCGCCACGGCCCAGCTCGATAGCGCGCAGCTGCGCGAGCTGCGCCATGCGCGGATCAGGGAACTCCTGCGGCGCCATCGCGATGTCCTCGAGGCCGACAGCCACGGCGAACCGATCGTCCGCGGCCAGCTGCTGCTGCTGTCACCGGATGCTGCCTCGCTCGCGGCCGTGGCGGGCGCCGGCTTCACCATCGAGCGCGAATCGGCCCTCACCGGGCTCGACACGCGGCTGCTGGTGCTGCGCGTGACGGGGGACACGGCGCGCGCCCTCAGGCGCCTGCAGACGCTCGATCCCGCCGGCAGTTACGATTTCAATCACCTCTACCTGGAGAGCGCCGGCGCGGCGGGCCCGGCGACGCCGCCTCCGGCGGCCGCAGCTGACGGTGCCGCCGCGCCGCCCGTCGTCGCGCGCCTCGGCCTCATCGACAGCGGCGTGGATGCGGGACACGGTGCCTTCGCCGGCAGCGTGCTGCATCGACACGGATGCGGCGGTGCCGCGGCGCCGGCTCCCCACGGCACCGCGGTCGCCTCGCTCCTCATCGGTCACAGCGGCGCGTTCCAGGGGGCGGCTCCCGGCGCGGAGCTCTATGCGGCGGACGTGTTCTGCGGATTGCCCACGGGTGGGTCGGTGGACGCGGTCGCCGACGCCTTTGCGTGGTTGGTGGGCGAGCGCGTCGCGGTGATCAACGTGAGTCTGGTCGGCCCGCCCAACCGGATGCTCGAGAGCATCGTGCGCAACATGGTGGCGCGGGGCTATCCTGGTCGTCGCGGCAGTCGGCAACGACGGTCCGGCGGCGCCTCCGCTGTATCCGGCGGCCTGGCCGGGAGTGGTCGGCGTGACGGCCATCGACGCGCGTGGACGCGTATTGCCCGAGGCCGAGCGCGGTCCGCAGGTGAAGTTCGCGGCACCCGGCGCCGACATGGCAGCGGCCCGCTCGCCGCACGGCTATGTGCTGGTGCGTGGCACGTCCTTCGCCGCGCCCATCGTCGCAGCGCTGCTCGCGCCGGGACTGGCGGTGCCTGACCCTGCGGCAGCCGCGCGTGCCATCGAGGCACTCGCCGCCCGCGCGCAGCACTCAGGCAAGGGAGACGCCGATGCGGCGTACGGCTACGGCGTGGTGGGTGCCGAACTGCGCCCGCCGCCGTCGCTGGTGAGGTTGCGCGGGGATTAAGTCAAGTGAGGCGAATCGCGAATCGCCGCGGAAGATTTCGCGACAGCCGGTCGTAGTACTCATTGAAAGGTCGCGGATCCACCGCGGCTTCGAGAGGAGACGACCATGAAGACGACTCATCTTTTCACGAGTGCCGTGCTGGTGCTGCTGTCGGTTGCGGCCCTGCCTGCACAGGCTCAGCTTCTCGGTGGCGGGGCTCGCGGTGGCGCCGCCGGCTCGGTGCGCGGCCCGTTCGGCGCCGCGCGGGCGAGTGAATTCGACAGTGCCCGCGCGAACGCCCGCACGGGTGCGGCGGCGAAGAATACGGCGCAGGCGGGCGAGCGTGCCGCGACGAATGCGAGCCGTACCGCGAGCCGCACCGCGGTGAGCGACAGCTCGAGCGCCGTGGGCGGCGCGGCTGCCACCGCGCGGGACGGCCATGCCAAGGCTGCGACCGGTGCCTCGGCGGCCACGCAGCCTGCCGCGCCTTCCAGGCCTTCTGCAGGCAACAAGCCCACGACGGGCGAGAAGCCCGCGACGACCAACAGCCCGGCGCCGCAGCCGAACGGGCCGAACGCGCGGGCCGGGCTCGCTGGATCTGCCTCCGGCAGCGCAAGCACGACGCCGCAGGGCGTGTCCGCGGGAGCATCCGGCAATGCGGACGCGGCGGTCTCGGTCAATCCCACCCACTAACAGGGTGAGCCCTCAGGGGCGGCGGGCGGCCGGAGCGGGTGCTCCGGCCGTTCGTCATTCGTGCGGGCGATCGCCGCTGAACTTGATCGGCGTTGCGCCCTCGACCGCTCCGATGGTGGCGCGATCGCTCACGTAGAGTTTTACTTCGCGCTCGAACTTCAGGGTGCCTTTCACCACTGAGCCCGGGCCGATGACGATGCGCGGGGGCTCCTGCGTGTCCGAGTCGTCCGAGTGGTGGTTCTTGCGCACCAGGATGCCGCCGTCGACATGCGCGTCGGGCCCGAGATCCATGCCGCCGTTCACGGTCGTAATGTCGCCGCCGACGTGCGCGGCGCCCAAGCGGATGGCGCCGTTCACATTGGTGAGTCCCTCAGTGACCTCAGCGCCCCGGCCGAGCGTCAGGGAGCCGTTGACGGTCACGATGCGCCCGCTGACCCGGGCGCCGTCCTCGAGCTGTACCGAGCCGTTCACCGTCTTGGCCTCGACGGCTGTCGCCTGCGATTCGAGCGTGATGCTGCCGTTGACGGTATGGGCGTTGGCCACGGCCGCGCCGTGGCCGACGCGGATTGAGCCATTGACCGTCTTCAGATCGCCCCGATGCTCGCCGGGGCTCACGGTGATCGAGCCGGTCACCATTGTGGTGTCATCGCTGTCGTGGGCGCCGGCCGTGCCGGCGAGAGCCAGTGCCAGCACAGCCAGGGCGGTGGCGCAAGCGCGTAGGTGAGTCATCTGATTCCTTACCTTTCGGGCGGTGGGCGAAATGCCGCTCCCCCTTGGATGCACGGCCGCGGCCTGCGGTTTACATCCGCGCCGGCTGCACCGCAGAATCCTCCGATGCCAGGGAACAGGACCGCAGCGCCGCGGCGCGCGCCCCGCCGCATCCTCGTCATCGACGTCGGCGGCGAACACGTCAAGTTCCGCCTCGGCTATCGCGGGCGTATCGGCAAATTCCCCTCGGGACCGAAGCTCGGTCCCGAGCGGATGGTGCGCAAGGTCCTCAAGCGCACCATCGGCGTGCGCTATGAGGCGGTGTCCCTCGGTTACCCGGGCCTCGTGTTCCACGGCCGCATCGCCGTCGAGCCGCACAATCTCGCCGCGGGCTGGGTGGGATTCGACTTCGCGGCCGCCTTCGGCAAGCCGCTGCGCATCGTCAACGATGCGGCCATGCAGGCGATTGGCAGCTACCGGGGCGGGCGCATGCTGTTCCTCGGGCTCGGCACCGGGCTCGGGGCCACGCTGATCATCGACGGCGTGGTCGAGCCGACCGAGATCGGCCACCTGCCCTATAAGCGCGGCCGCACGTTCGAGGACTTTCTGGGCGAGCGGGGCCGCCGGCGGCTCGGCACGCGCGCCTGGCGCAAGGCGGTCGCCGAGGTGGTGGGGCAGCTGCGCCTCGCGCTCGAGGCGGACTACGTGGTGCTCGGCGGCGGCAACGCCGAGCGCCTGAAGAAGCTGCCTGCGGGCACGCGGCGCGGCGACAACCGCAATGCCTTCATCGGCGGCGTGCGCCTCTGGCAGACCCATGGCGGCCCCTTCGGCCGGGCCGGTGTGTCGGTGCGCCGATGAGCGCGGCGCCGGGCGGCCCGGGACTCGCTCCCACCTGGTGCAGCAGCGACAAGGAAGTCGTCGGCTGCTCGCTGGGGATGTCGCGCCTGTGGTTCACGATCGGCGGCGGCATCATCAACGAGGTCTACTACCCGCGCGTCGATATTCCGCAGATCCGCGACCTCGGCTTCATCGTTGGCGACGGCGCGGGCTTCTGGGTCGAGGTCAAGCGCATGTGGCAGCACGACGTGGAGCTTGCGAACCTCGCGGTTCCGGCGGTGAGGATCGTTCACCGCCACGAGCGCTTCGAGCTCGCGCTGCGCGTCACGCCCTGCGACGACCGCGACGTACTGCTCATCGAGGTGACGCTCAGCGGCGACCCCCAGCTCAGACCCTATGCGCTCATCGCGCCGCATCTCGGCGGCACGGGTCTCGGCAACCGCGCCGCCGTGGTCGAGTACGCAGGGCGGCGCGCGCTCACCGCCGAGCAGGGGCCGTTCGGGCTCGCGCTGGTCGCCGCCACGCCGACCCAGGGGGAAGGCTTCGGGCGTGCCGGCGCCGGCTACGTGGGCGAGAACGACGGCTGGCAGGACTTCCACCACAACGGCGCGATGACCTGGGAGTACAGCGAGGCGGGTCCCGGCAACGTGGCGCTGCTCGGTGAGCTGCCGCGCGAGTCGGTGCTCGCCCTCGGCTTCGGCAGCAGCGCCGAAGCGGCCGCGACGCTCGCGCGCACCGCGCTTGCCGAGCCGTTCGCGGCGAACTGGGACCGGCAGCAGGCGACGTGGGCGAACTGGTTCACGATGGGCCGCACGATCGAGGGGCTGACGAACGATCTGCCGGCGGAGTGCCTGGTGCAGTTCCGCATCTCTGCCATGGTATTGCGCAGCCACCGCGACAAGACCTATCCGGGCGCGATGGTGGCCTCGCTCAGTGTCCCCTGGGGCAACTCGCGCGAGGAGCGCGAGGGCTACCACCTGGTGTGGCCGCGCGACCTGGTGGAGTGCGCCGGGGCGCTGCTCGCCGCAGGCGCCCGCTACGAGCCCCACAACACGCTGCGCTACCTGATCGCGAGCCAGAACGCGGACGGGCACTGGAACCAGAACCAGTGGCTCGGGGGCAAGAGCTACTGGTCCGGGATCCAGCTCGACGAGGCGGCCTTTCCGGTGCTGCTCGCCGCCGCCCTCGACGAGCGCGACGCGCTCGGCGGCACTGAGGTCGCCGACATGGTGCGGCGCGCGCTCGCGTTCCTGGTGCGCACCGGACCGGTGAGCGACCAGGATCGCTGGGAGGAGGACGCGGGCCTCAACACCTTCACGCTCGCGGTGTGCATCTCCGCCCTCGTGGCCGGCGCGCCCTACCTGCCCGCCGAGGCGCGCGAGCTTGCGCTCGCCTTTGCCGACTACTGGAACGCGCGGCTCGAGGAGTGGACCGCGGTGACTGACACGCCGCTCGCGCGCCGTTACGGAATTCCCGGCTACTACCTGCGGGTCGCCCCTCCCCGGGCGCTGACCGACCGCTGCGCGCCGGACTCGCCGATGGCGATCAAGAACCACACCCGCGATCCCGGTATCCCGCTCGCCGAGCAGGTCGGCGTCGACTTCCTGCAGCTGGTGCGCTTCGGGTTACGCCGCGCGGATGACCCGCTGATCGCCGGGAGCGTGGTCCTCGCGGACGCGTTGCTCAAGGTCGACACCCCCGCCGGTCCCGCGTGGTACCGCTACAACGGCGACGGCTACGGCGAGCACTCGGATGGCCGGCCCTACGATGGCACCGGTCACGGGCGCCCCTGGCCGCTCCTCACCGGTGAGCGCGGCCACTATGAGATCTGCGCCGGCCGCGACCCCATGCCGCTCATCGTGGCCATGCACCGCATGGCGTCGACCGGCGGCATGCTGCCCGAGCAGGTGTGGGACAGCGCGCCGATCCCCGCGCGCGGACTTGCGCCCGGCCGTCCCACGGGCGGGGCGATGCCGCTCGCCTGGGCGCACGCGGAGTACATCAAGCTGGTGCTCTCGCGCGGGCTGAAGCGGCCCTACGATCGACCCACGGCCGTATGGAAGCGCTACGGCGGGCAGCGTCCGGTGCTCGAGCGCGTGCTCTGGTGCGAGCATGCGCCGGCGCCCGACCTGCCACAGGGCTGCAGCCTGACGCTCGCGCTGCGCGAGCCCGGCACCTTCCGCTGGGGGCTCGACGGCTGGCAGGACACGCGCGAGCAGCCGACCTCGCCCAACCCGCTCGGCCTGCATCTGCTCGAGGTCGACACGACGCGCCTCACCGCCGGACAGCGCATCGATCTCACGTTCCGGCACGCCGCCGGCGATGCCTGGGTCGGGCGTGACTTCGCCATCCGCATTACCGCGCCCGCGGGCGCAACCTAGGCGCGCCGATGCCATTCACGCTGGCGCATCCGGCCGCGGTTCTGCCGCTGCGCTACCTGAAGCCGCTGCGCACCGCGCCGCTGTTCATCGGCGCGATGGTCCCCGACGTCCCGTACTACCTGCCGCTCATCGGCAATGGCCGGCTCATGAGCCGGTCCGACACCCATAGCATCACGGGCTCGTACGCCATCGATCTGCCGCTGGGGATTGCGCTGCTGGTGTGCGCGGTGCTGCTGCGCGAGCCGCTCACGGTGCTGCTGCCGGCGCGGGCGCGGTGGCTGTGCCTGCATGCGCTCGAGCCCTTCACGAAGCGCGCCGCCGAGTGGCTGCTGGCGCCGCTCGCCATTCTGCTCGGCACCTGGACGCACCTCGTATGGGACTCCTTCACGCACGGCGAAGGGTGGGGCGTGCGGCGCTTTCCTGCGCTCGGCCGGGCGGTCACCGTCGGCTGGTACACGGGGGAGATCTACCACGTCCTGCAGTACCTGAGCTCGGTCATCGGGCTCGCGATCGTGGCGCTGTGGTACACGCGGCTGCGCGTGCCGGAGGCAGCGCAGGCGGGTGAGGACGCGCGGCTCGCCCACGCCGGCCCGGCGCTGGCGTTGATCGCAGGCGCGGCGCTCCTCATCGGCGGCGTCGAGGCGCTGCGCTACTACGTGCACTCCGAGGGCGCCGTTTACGGCACGCTCGACGCGCTGTTCACACGCGGCCTCGCCTGGTACCTGCTGCTGCACCTGTTCGCGGGCGCCATCGTCGCGCTCGAGCACCGTGCGGTCGGCGCGCGCCCGCACTGACGCCCGTACCCATGACGGCATCCGCGCCCGGGCAGCGCAGCACCACCGGCTGGCCGTGGCGGCCCGGCAACGCGTTTGAGCTGCTGAACGGTGCCGCCGAGTTCTTCCCGCGAATGCTCGCGTCCATCGAGGCGGCGCGTGCGCACGTGCTGCTCGAGATGTACCTGATGAGCTCCGGCCGCGTCGCCGGCGCCTTCATCGAGGCGCTGACGCGCGCTGCGGCACGCGGGGTGCGCTGTTGCGTGGTGATCGACGGCTTCGGCGCCCTCGGTCTCTCCGCGGCCGACCGGCGGCGTCTCGAGGCGGCGGGGGTGGAGCTGCGCGTCTTCAATCCGCTCCACTGGCGCAGCCGGCTGCGCAACTTCCTGCGCGACCATCGCAAGCTCCTCGAGGTCGACGGCGCGGTGGCGTTCGTCGGCGGCGCGGGCCTCGACGATGAGTTCGCGCCGGGGCCCGACGGCTGGCGCGAGCTCATGCTCGAGATCCGCGGTCCCGTGGTGGCGGACTGGGTGCGCGCCTTCGCCGGCACCTGGCGGCGCCTCGGCCCCGAGCTGGCGCTGCCCGAAGTGCCCATCGAGCCGCTCGCGGACGGCGCCATGGGCCGCCTGTCACTCAGCGAGGCGCGCGAGCACTCGGTGCTCGCGAGCGGCGTCGTGCGGCGGATCGATGCCGCGCAGAGCCGCGTGTGGCTGGTGAGCGCCTATTTCGTGCCCTCGCGGCGCTACCGCAAGGCGCTGCGGCGCGCGGCACGCCGCGGCGTCGACGTGCGCCTGCTGATGCCGAGCGCGCGCACCGATCACCCGTGGGTACGGCACGCCGCGCGACGCTTCTACGGCCGGATGCTGCGCAACGGCGTGCGCATCTTCGAATATCAGCCGAGCGCGCTGCACGCGAAGATGATCGTGTGCGATGGGTGGCTGTCGCTCGGCTCGAGCAACCTCGACCGCTGGAGCTTCAAGTGGAATCTCGAGGCCAACCAGGAGGTGGCCGACGGGCGCGTGGCGGATGCGGCGGCGGCGCTGTTCGCGGCCGACCTCGCGGTGTCCGAGGCGCTCAGCCGCCGTCAGTGGCCGCAGCGCGCGCGGCTCGATCGTCTGCGCGAGCGCATCGCGGGGCTCCTCGATCGCTGGCTCGAGGGTTGGCGGCGTCCGCGCTAGCGGCTCGGTCACGGCGGCGCCGTGAAAAGCTCCGTCGTGCGCACGAACGACAGCAGCAAGGGCCCGAGCGTCAGCAGCTGCGTTGGGTAGGCGCGCACCGCGGCGAGCTTGGCGTCCTCCTCGGCGGGCGTGAGCACGAAGGCGGTCACTGGCGTATCGCCGAGGAGCGGCGCGCGCGTGAGCGGCAGTCCCGCCGAGAGCTCGCGTGGGCCCGGCCAGCCGGCGCCCCCATGCACGATCCAGCAGCGCACCGCGACGCTGCCGCCGCGGCGCGCCAGCAGGCGCAGCGCCAGCAGCCCCGCGGCGGCGTGATCGGGATGCGCATCGCGCGGGCTCGGCACCAGCACCAGCGTCGGTTGCACGCGCTCGAGCACGGCGGCCAGGTCGCGCTCGAGGCTCGCGCCGGTGTAGGGATGGCCCGCGAACGGCGACTCGGAGTAGGGCACCGCCGCGGCGTCCGTGAACGGCGAGCGGTAAGGGGCAGCGCGTGATGCGTCGCTCAGGTACTCGAGGCCGCGGTCCGGGTAGCCGAGCAGGAACTGGGCGGACTGCGGCACGCCGAGGAGCGCGGCGGCGGCACGCGCCTCGCGCATGCGCCGCACGCCGAGGTCGCGCAGCTTCGCGGCGCTGCCGAGGAGGCTGCGCTCGACGAACAGCAGATCGAGGAACGAGGCATCGCCGCTCGTGATCCACACGACGCTCACGCGCCCGCCGGCGTGCGCCACGCGCTGCACAATCCCGGCGCAGCAGAGCGTCTCATCGTCCGGGTGGGGCGCGACCACCAGCAGCGAGGTGCCGGCATCGAGCGGCGGGAGCTGCGCTTGCCCGGGTACGGCCCGCGCCGCGGATGCCGCGAGCGCCGCGAGCACCGCGGGCAGGAGCGACGCCATCCGTCTGCCATGAGGACGCAACACGACTGCCGTAGCGTAGCGCAGCAGGATGCTCGCCGTGTGCGGTTAGACCACGAGCGTAGGCGGCCGGAGCGGAGCGAGGGATCGTTCCGCTCCGGGCGGGTGAGCGCTGCGCCGGGTGTGCCACACTAGGCTTTGGCGCGGCGCAACGCCGCTTCCCGGAGCCGCACCCCATGGCGTACAGCCCCCCGCTCGCCTACCACGATCCCAAATTCATCGATTCCGACGAGGGGCGGCCCATCCGCATCGTGTCAGAGTACCTGGCGCCGCTGCGCACCTTCGCGGACGCCTGCGTCACCGCCACGGTGGTGTTCTTCGGCTCGGCCCGCGCACGCAGCGGCGGCGTGCTCGGCCGCTACGTGGACGAGGCCACCGAGCTCGCGCGGCTCGTGACTGAATGGAGCCGCAGCCTCCCCGGCGGCGGCGAGCGGCTCATCGTGTGCTCGGGCGGCGGCCCCGGCATCATGGAGGCGGCCAATCGCGGCGCGGCACTCGCCGGCGGCAGCAGCATCGGACTCAACATCGGGCTGCCGCAGGAGCAGCGTCCGAACTCCTACATCACCCCGGGACTGTCCTTCGAGTTCCATTACTTCTTCATGCGCAAACTCTGGTTCGCGCACCTGGCGCACGCGCTGGTGGCTTTCCCGGGCGGGTTCGGCACGCTCGATGAGCTGTTCGAGATCCTCACCCTGGCGCAGACGCACAAGCTCGACCGCTCGATCCCGGTGCTGCTCTACGGCTCCGCGTACTGGCGGGAAGTGGTCAACTTCGAGGCGCTGGCGCGTCACGGCACCATCGCGCCCGAGGACCTGAAGCTCTTCTCCTTCGTGGACGATCCGCAGGCCGCGCTCACGATGCTCAAGAGCCGCATCGTGCTGCCGCACCCCACACAGCGCGCGCCGTGCTTCGCCAGATCGCGCGTGCCCGGAGCAGAGTAGGGCGCGCGCCGCGCGCTGGCGTTTCAGGCCACCGGGAGACCCGGCTCGATCTGCGCGGCCCAGCCGAGCATGCCGCCCTCGAGATTGCCCGGGGAGGCCACGCCCGCGGCGAGCGCGAGCCCGCAGGCGCGCAGGCTCCGCCCGCCGCTGCGGCAGATGAACACCGGTGCGCCGTCGCGCGGGATCTCCGCGAGGCGTTGCGGCAGCTCGCCGAGTGGGATGTTGCGCGCGCCCGCGAGGTGGCTTACCTCGAACTCGTACGGCTCGCGCACGTCGATGAGCGGCGGGGCGATTTGTCCCGGGGCGATGAGGAGCGCGAGCGCCGGCGCCGTGAGGCGGCGCACGCCGTCCTCGACCGGTGCGGCCGGCGCGGGCGGATCGCGCGGCTCGGTGATGGTCGGCGCATCGCCGCACACCGCGCAGTCGGGCCGCCGTGCCACCTTGAACTCCTGGAAACGCAGCTCGAGTGCATCGTAGGTGAGGAGCTTGCCCGTGAACGGCGTGCCGGCGCCCGTGATGAGCTTGATCGCCTCGGTGGCCTCGAGCGCCCCGAGCACTCCCGGCAATACACCGAGTACGCCCGCCTCGGCGCAGTTGGCGACCATGCCGTCGGCCGCCGCGGGGAACAGGCACCGATAGCACGGGCCGCGGCCCGGCACGTAGGTCAGGAGCTGTCCCTCGAAGCGATGGATCGCCGCCGACACCAGGGGCTTCCCGGCGATGACGCAGGCGTCGTTCACCAGGTAGCGGGTCGAGAGGCGATCGCTCCCGTCGATGACGAGATCGTAGCCTTCGAGAACGCTGCGCACGTTGGCGGCGCGCAGCTCGAGCGTATGCGCGATCACGCGGATCTCGGGATTGAGACTCATGAGGCGCGCGCGCCCGGCTTGCGCCTTCGGCACGCCGAGCGCTGCGGTGTCGAACAGCACCTGGCGCTGCAGGTTCGAGACCTCGACGCGGTCGAAATCGACGAGACCGAGCGTGCCGCAGCCGGCCGCCGCGAGGTAGAGCGCCGCGGGCGAGCCGAGCCCGCCGGCGCCGACGATCAGCACGCGCGCCGCCTTGAGCTTCTCCTGGCCCGCGCTGCCGATCTCCTGCAGCGACAGGTGGCGCTGGTAGCGCGCGCGTTCGCTGTCCGTTAGCGCCATGGTCCTTCAGCCTCCCGAGAGCGCGCAGATCACGTGCACGGTGTCGCCGCCGCGCACCGCCGCCGTGAGGTCGCGCGCCTCGTCGGTGTTGACGAACAGCCGCAGGTGCGGACGGATGCGGTTCTGCTCGTCGATCATGCGGAAGCGGATCCCGGGAAAGCGCGCCTCGAGATCGCCGAGTACCGCCTCCAGCGTGTCGCCGCGCCCCTCGACCGCGGCGCGGCCTGCCGTGTAGGAGTGGAGCGGACTCGCAATGCGCACGGTGCAGCCCACGGTGCGCCTCAGTGCGCGTGACTGACGGAGTAGATCTCCGGCAGGTGGCGCGCCAGGCAGCGCCAGCTGTCGCCCGAGTTGGTGCTCGCCCAGACGTCGCCGCCGGTGGTGCCGAAATAGAGGCCGGTGCGCGCATGACCGTCGGCGCACATGGCCTGGCGCAGTACGGTGAACCAGGCCTGGTTGCGGGGCAGCCCGCGGTCGAGCCGCTGCCAGCTGCGCCCGGCATCGCGGGTGCGGTACACCGCCGGCCTGCCGCCGATCGAGGTGCGCGGCCAGACCGTCGTGCCGTCCATCGGCAGTACCCATGCGGTGTCGGGATCGGCCGGATCGAGCACCACGGGGAAACCCACGTCGCCTATTCTCTTTGGCATCGCGTTGCCGATCCGCTCCCAGCGCCGCCCGGGACGATCCAGCCGATAGATGCCGCAGTGGTTCTGCTGGTAGAGCCGGTCGGGATTCGCCGGGTGCATGGCGACGCAATGCGGGTCGTGACCGTAGGGTACGGCCGGATCGGGCATGAAGTCCGCCGCGCAGCCCTCGTTGAGTGGCGCCCAGTCGGCGCCGCCATTGGTCGACTCGAACACGCCGCCGATCGAGATCGCCACATACAGGTGCTGCGGATCGCGCGGGTCCACCAGGATCGAATGCAGGAACGCGCCGTCAGGTGTGCCGTGCTCGGCCCACTTCGGGCGCATCGGGTGATCGTTGAAGCCCGCGACCGGCTCCCAGCGTTCACCGCCGTCCGTCGAGCGGAACAGGCCCGCCGGCGCACTGCCTGCGTACCAGGTGCCGCGCTCGCTCACGTGTCCCGCAGTCAGCCAGAAGACGCGCTCCACGGCGCGCGCCTCTTCGCCGCCTGCGGCCTTGCGGAACGCGGGCGGTTGCGCCGCCTCGCGCCAGCTGCGGCCGCGATCGGTGGAGCGGAACACGGTCGGCCCCAGGTGTCCGGTCTTGGCCGCCATCAGCAGCACGCCCGCAGCGCGCGGGTCCTGTACCACGTGATGGATGATGTGTCCGAGGAACTGCGGACCGGAGAGTTTCCAGGTACGGCGGCGCGCATCGGCGCGCAGCGCAAACAATCCCTTGCGGGTTCCAAGCCACAACGTGTTCGCCATGGGAAGAGCATCCACGCCCCGCGCTGAGCCTGTCAACGCCCCGCGAGCCGCGAGTCGCCGGCCACGGGGTGAGGTTATGCTCCGTACCCCGTGAATGGTATCCGTTTCACCCCCGGGCTCGGGGCACTCATCGCCTGCGCGGCACTCGCCGGTGCGGCACCCGCCCAGTCGCCGCCGCCGTCAGCGGCGCCCGCCGCGCCTGCCGCCACGCGGGCGCCGCCCGCCGCCGTAGCACCGCGTGCACCCGTGGCCCACCCGGTGCAGAAGCGCCCCTGGGCGGATGCGCGCTTCGCGATCCTCGAGCACGACTTCGTCGTGTACTTCCTCGGACGCTTTCCGGTGGTCGCGACCTATCTGGGAGGCGCGGCTTTCGATCCGCAGCTCGCCGGCGTCGATGCACGGCTGCGCGATTATTCCCCCGAGGCCATCCGCGCGGAGGACGCACAGCTTGCGCAGTTTCGCGCCCGGTTCGCAGCGCTCGCGCCCGCGGGACTTTCCGCGCGGCGCCGCATCGACCGCTCGGTGGCGCTCGCCGAGATCGCCTTCCTCGAGCATCAGCACGGCGTGCGGCATCTGCAGCAGAAGTCGCTCGACTCCTACGTCGACGAGCCGGCACGCGGCGTCGACTGGCAGCTGCAGGGGATGACCGCCACCGGCGCGGCGAGCTTCGGGACGGATGCCGAGTGGCAGGCCCTGCTGTCGCGCGTGCGCTCGGTCCCGCAGTACCTCGCGGTGGCCGAGCGGCAGCTCGCCGCCGGCGTCACCGCCCACAACGTGCCCGACGGTCGCATGCTGGTCGACTTCGGCGTGCACGGCGCCGCCGCCGACGCGGATTACTTCGCCAACACGCTCCCGCAGCTCGCCGCCGCCGCCGACGCCGGCACGCAACGCGAGGCATTGCTGCGTGAGCTGCGCACGGCGGGCGAGGCCGCGGCGGCGGCTTACCGGCATCTCGCGGCGACGGTGGCGGAGGCGTTCTTCAGTGGCGCCACGGGTGGGGAGCCGGTACTCAAGGAAGCCTGCCGCGCCGACCGCTTCGCGCTCGGCGAGACCGAATACGACTGGGCGCTGCGCAACAACCTGCGCCTCAACGGCACGGCGGGCGAGCTCTACGGCCAGTCGTGGCCCGCGGTGGAGGCGACGCGCGCCGAGATGATCACGCTGGCGCGCGCTATCGCCGCCGCGCACCAGTGGGGCGCGGCGGGCGAGGGCGCGGCGGTGATGCGCGCGGTGCTCGAGCAGTTGAGCCGCCAGGCGCCGCAGAGCGATGCCGAGATGCTGGACGGTTACCGCCGTGCCGGCGTGCGACTGGTCGATTACGCGCGCGCCACACAGCTCTTCGACGTACCCGCGGACTACCATCTGGAAGTGGTCGCGACGCCGCCGCCGCTGCGCGCCTCGGTCCCGGTCGGCGGCTATTACCCGGCGCCGCCCTTCAAACACGCGGGCGCGGGGCGCTTCTACGTCACGCCGACCGGCGACAACGCGGCGCTGCTGGGCGCCGAGCACAACTATGCCGCCATACCCGACCACGCCGCGCACGAGGGCTTCCCGGGCCACGACTGGGACTTTCGCGTCATGACGCAGGCCGCAGAGGTGATCTCGCCGCTGCGATGGCTGCTGCCGGGGGCGGTCGAGGACTCCTCTTCCATGTGGCAGGACTCGATGGCCACCGAGGGCTGGGCGCTGTACTCGGAGGCCCTGCTGGCGGAGCCGGCGCCGGGCGCGCCGCACGGTTTCTACACGCCCGAGGAGCGGCTCTACCAGCTGCGCGGCAAGCTGCTGCGCGACCTGAGGGTACGGATCGACACGGGCATCCACACCGGACGGCTCGGCTTCGAGGAGGCGGTGACGCTCTTCTCCGAGGTGGTGGACTTCCTCCCCGGGGGGTGCCGCGAGCCGGTGGCGCTCAGGCTCGACCTGAAGCAGGCGAGCTGCAACGCCGCGCGCGCCGCGCTCACGCGCTATGCGCGCTGGCCGACACAGGCGCTCACCTACCGGGCGGGCGAGGAGCAGATCCTGGCGCTGCGCCGCCGGGCGCAGCTCGAGCTCGGCGCGCGCTTCTCCGCGCAGCGCTTCCATCTCGAGTTCATGAGACAGGGCACGATCCCCGCCGGCTACTTCGGGGATGAGCTGCTGCACACGCTGCGCACGCACTGAGCGCGGCGCACGGGCTTTCGCCGGCTGCTCGGGGCTTCAGGCCGTGGTGGCAGCCTGGCAGAAGAACAGGTACGCCGGCAGCACGTTGAGCGGCTCGAACTTGCGGGCGACGTAGCCGAAGGTGCGCTTCAGGTCCGCGAGCGCGCGCGTGGTGAACTGGAAGACGAGGAACGTGCCCCCCGGCGCGAGCACCGCGCGGGTCTTGTGCAGGATGCGCGCGCGCAGCGCACCGGGCATCGAGCCGAGCGGGATGCCGGAGATGATGTAGTCGGCCGCGCCCGCGCCGTAGCGAGTGAGGATCTCGTCGACCGCTTCCGCGGAAGCCTCCACCACGCGCAGCCGCGGGTCGGGCAAAGCGCCACGCAGGTAGGCGACGAAATCCGTGTTCGTCTCGATCGCGATCAGCAGCGCATCCGGGCGCATGCGCCGCAATACCTCCGCGGTGATGACGCCGACGCCCGGGCCGTACTCGACGATGACGCGCGCGCGTGTCCAGTCGACGGGCGAGAGGAGCTCGCGGATCAGGAAGCGCGAGCTCGGAATGATCGAGCCGAGCATGCGTGGGTGGCGGAAGAAGTTGCGCGCGAACAGCAGCACGTGGCCATCGCGCATCGCAGGCGTCGTCTCTCGGTGGTCGTTCACGTCATACCCTCGGCCGCGGTACAGACTGAGTACTTTACCATTCTGACCATTCAGCCCGGCGCGTTTCGCCGGGTAGCCAATCTTGACGAGCTCGGCCACCAGGCGGTCGCGGTGCTCGCCCTGGATCTCGATGGCGCCGTCGCGCACACCGCCGCCGGCGCCGCACAGCCGTTTCAGGCGCGTCGCCAGCTCCTCGAGCGCCGCGGGCGGCAGTGGCAGTCCGCGGATCACCGACACGGCCTTGCCGCCGCGCCCGGCGACTTCGCGGCCCACGCGCACGCGTGCCGGGCCGGATGTGGGCGCGCTCGGCAGCACCGGCGGCTTATGTCCCGCGGTGCGCAGCACGACTCCCCGGAAGGTGGCTCGCGGCTTCAGGAGTGCTCCACTCGTAGTGTTACCGGTGTGAGGCGATTACAATCCTGCCGAAGCGAAGCCCGCTACTCAACCCGAGCCGAAACGGCCCCCATGACCCCACGCTCGCGCCTGCACGTTCCCGAGCCTCCGGCACGCCCCGGGCAGGAGCCGGACTTCAGCTACGTGCAGATCTCGCCCGCGGGCGCGGTGAACCGGCCGGAGGTCACCGCGACGGCGCGCGACGTCGAGCCGTTGTCGCTCGGCATGGTGCGCGTGCTCGATGAGGAGCAGCGCGCCGTCGGGCCGTGGAACCCGCACCTGGAGCCCGGGGAGCTGCAGGTGGGGCTGCGGCACATGCTGCTGACGCGGCTCTTCGACGATCGCATGCAGAAGATCCAGCGCCAGGGGCGCATCTCCTTCTATATCAAATCGACCGGCGAGGAAGCGGTGGCGGTCGCCGCCGGCATGGCGCTGCAGCCGACCGACATGCTGTTCCCCTCCTACCGCCAGCAGGGCCTGCAGGTCGTGCGCGGCCGCAACCTCGTCGACCTCATGTGCCAGTGCCTGTCCAACACGCACGACATGTGCAAGGGACGGCAGATGCCCATCATGTATCACTGGGGCAGCGGCAACATCTTCTCGATCTCCGGCAATCTCGCCACGCAGTTCCCGCAGGCGGTCGGCTGGGCGATGGCCGCGGCCATCAAGGGCGAGGATCGGATCGCCGCCAGCTGGATCGGCGAGGGCTCGAGCGCCGAGGCCGACTTCCATTACGCCATGACCTTTGCCGACGTATACCAGGCGCCCGTGATCCTCAACCTGGTCAACAACCAGTGGGCCATCTCGACGTTCCAGGGATTCGCGGGCGGGGAGCACAAGACCTTCGCGCAGCGCGGCCCGGGCTACGGCATTCCGGGGATCCGCGTCGACGGCAACGATTTTCTTGCGGTGTACGCGGTCACCCAGTGGGCCGCGCAGCGCGCGCGGCAGAGCGGCGGACCGACGCTCATCGAGCACGTCACCTACCGGGCGGCGGCGCATTCCACCAGCGACGATCCCTCGCGCTACCGTCCCAAGGAGGAGTGGCGCGCCTGGCCGCTCGGCGACCCGGTCACGCGCCTGAAGCAGCACCTGATCGCGCTCGGCGAGTGGTCCGAGGAGCGCCACGCGCTACTCGAGAAGGAGCTCGAGGCGCACGTCAACGCCTCCTGGAAGCAGGCCGAGAGCTACGGCACGCTCACCACCGGCCCGTGGCTCGATCCGCTCACGATGTTCGAGGACGTCCTCAAGGAGATGCCGCCAAACCTCAAGGAGCAGCAGGGCGAGCTGCGCGCGCTGCGCGAGGCGCAGGGCGAGACGCGTGCCACGCCGCCGCCGTCCGCGGCGCGCGAGGGGTGAGCCGATGGCGCGCATGAACATGGTCCAGGCACTCAACTCCGCCATGGACGTGATGCTCGAGCGCGACCCGCGCGTCGTCGTCCTCGGCGAGGACGTCGGCTATTTCGGCGGCGTGTTCCGCGCGACCGACGGACTGCAGCGCAAGCACGGCCAGCACCGCGTGCTCGACACGCCGATCGCCGAGGGCGGCATCATCGCGACCGCGCTCGGCATGGGCGTGAATGGACTGAAGCCGGTGGCGGAGATCCAGTTCGCCGACTACATCTATCCCGGCTACGATCAGGTAGTGAGCGAGCTCGCACGCTTGCGCTACCGCTCGGCGGGCGACTTCTCCGCGCCGGTCACCATCCGCACGCCCTGCGGTGGCGGCATCCGCGGCGGCCAGACACACTCGCAGAGCCCGGAGGCGCTCTTCGCGCACGTCTGCGGAATCAAGGTCGTGATGCCCTCGAACCCCTACGACGCCAAGGGGCTGCTCATCGCCTCCATCGAGGGCGAGGACCCGGTCGTGTTCTTCGAGCCCAAGCGCCTCTACAACGGGCCCTTCGACGGCGATCCGCATAAGCCCGCGGTGCCCTGGAGCGCGCATCCGCGCGGCGAGGTGCCGCAGGGCCACTACACCGTGCCAGCTCGGGCGCGCGGAGGTGGTGCGGCCGGGAAAGGATGTGAGCGTGCTGACCTACGGGACCATGGTGCACGTCGCCGAGGCGGCAGTGCGGGCCTCGGGTCTCGACGCCGAAATCGTCGACGTGCGTACCATGGCGCCGCTCGACGTCGACACCCTGTGCGCTTCGGTGTGCAAGACCGGACGCTGCGTGGTGGTACACGAGGCGACGCGTTTCAGCGGCTATGGAGCCGAGCTGGTCGCGACCGTGCAGGAGCACTGCTTCTGGAATCTGGAGGCGCCGGTGCTGCGGGTCACGGGCTGGGATACACCCTATCCGCATGCGTTCGAATGGGACTACTTTCCCGGACAGGCGCGCATCGCCGCGGCGCTCAAACAGGTGATGGAGGCCGCATGAGCCGCTACGTGTTCAAGCTGCCGGACCTCGGTGAAGGCACGGTGGAGGCGGAGATCGTCGGCTGGCGCGTGCAGGCCGGCGATACGGTCGCCGAGGACGACGTGCTCGTCGAGGTGATGACGGAGAAGGCCGCGGTGGAAGTGCCGGCGCCCGTGAGCGGGCGTGTCGTGTCGACTACCGGCGAGCCCGGCGACATGGTGCCGGTGGGCTCCGAGCTGCTGGTGCTCGAGACCGAAGCGAGCGCGGCGGTTGCGCCGGCCGCGGCGCACAGCGCGCCGGCCCCGGCGGCATCGGTCGCGGCTGCCCCGGTGGCGGCGGCCGCGGCGGCGCGCAGTACCAACGGCCATGGCGCCGTTGCTGCCGCCGAGGCTCACGTCGCCATCGCCGCGACTCGTGGGCGCGTCTCGACGTCGCCTGCGATCCGCCGCCGGGCGCACGAGGCGGGCATTGATCTGAAGCAGGTCGCGGGCTCGGGTCCCAGCGGGCGCATCGTGCCGAAGGATCTCGAGGCGTATGTGGCGCGCGGTACGGCCGGGCAACCGGTGCCGCTGCGGCCGGCGCCGCGCGCGGTGCAGGCGGGAAGGTCCGCGGCACGCCCGGCAGGGGCCACCGAGGAGATCAAGGTCATCGGGCTGCGGCGCCTCATCGCGCAACGCTTGACCGAGGCGAAGCGCAACATCCCGCACTTCGCCTATGTCGAGGAGCTCGACATCACCGAGCTCGAGTCGCTCCGCCGCCACCTCAACAGCAAGCTCGAGCGCGGCGCGCCGGCGCTCACCTATCTGCCGTTCCTGGCGCTGGCGCTGGTGCGGGTGCTGAAGGACTTCCCCCAGTGCAACGCCCAGTACGACGCCGAGCGCGGTGTCATCGTGCGCCACTCGGCGGTGCACTTAGGGGTCGCCACGCAGACCCCCGACGGACTGAAGGTCCCGGTGGTCCACGACGCCGACCAGCTCGGGCTGTTCGAGCTGGCGGCGCAGATGCGCCGCGTGAGCGAGGCTGCGCGCAGCAACAAGGCGACGCGCGAGGAGCTCGCGGGCTCGACCATCACCATCACCAGCCTCGGCAAGCTCGGTGGCATTGCCAGCACCCCGATCATCAACGCCCCCGAGGTCGCGATCATCGGCGTCAACCGCGCCGTCGAGCGCCCGGTGGTGTTCGAGGGTGCGATCGCCATCCGCCGCACCATGAACCTGTCCTCCTCCTTCGATCATCGCTTCGTCGACGGCTACGACGCGGCCGCCATGATCCAGGCACTGAAAGAGTGCCTCGAGCACCCGGCCACGATCTTCATCGACGGCTGATGCGCCGCGCATGAGGCGCGCGTCACAGCTCCTCGCCGCGACACCTTTGGCGCTGCTCGCGGGGTGCGGTGGCGGCGGGGGTGGCGGGGGTGGTGGCGCGGTGCCGACGCCGCCCGCTTACAGCTCGGTGACGCTGGTACAGGTATCGAAGGCCTCGACCTTCACGCCCGGTTGCGACGGGGTGGCCCCGACCGGCACGCTCTACACCGACACGGCCGCGGAGCCTTCCGTGGTCGTCAATCCCAGCAATCCCATGAATGTGGTCGCGGCCTGGCAGCAGAACCGCTGGTCGAACGGGGGCTCGCAGGGACTGAGCCTCGCGACCTCCTTTGACGGCGGGATGACCTGGACGCCCGCGAACGCGGCCTTCTCGCGCTGCACGGGCGGCGACAGCAGTAACGCCGGTGACTATGCGCGCGCGAGCGACGTGTGGCTCACCGCGTCCCCCGACGGCACGGCGTACGCGCTATCACTGAGTTTCACGGGCGTCATGCAGGGACCCGGCTCATCGAGCGCCATGCTGGTGGCGCAGTCGGTGGACGGCGGCCTCAACTGGAGTGCCCCGGTGGCGCTCATCACCGACACCGCGCCGTTCTTTGACGACAAGGGCTCGATCACCGCCGATCCGACCGATTCGAGCTACGTGTACGCGGTATGGGACCGGCTCGGCGGCGCCACCGCGGGGCCAGCCACCCTCGCCGTCAGCACGGACGGCGGCGCCAGCTGGGTCGCGGCGCGCAGCATCTACGACCCCGGTCCCGCCAACCAGACGCTCGGCAACCAGATCGCGGTGCTGCCGACGGCGCAGGTGCTCGACGTCTTCACGGAGCTCGATGAGTCCGGCAGTGGCACCACCGCAGCTCTCGCCCGGCTGGTGCAGTCGAACGATCACGGCAGCACCTGGTCGGCGGCACCCGTGACGATCGCCGACCTCGAGCCCGACGGCACGGTCGATCCGAAGACCGGTCAGGCCGTCCGCGACGGCTCGGACATCGTCTCGGTGAGCGTGGCCCCGGGTGGCGTCATCTACGTCGCCTGGCAGGACTCACGCTTCGCCGCCGGCGCGCACGATGGTATCGCGCTCACGCACTCCACCGACGGCGGCGCCACCTGGTCGGCCCCGATCGAGGTGAACGGCGACCCGTCGGTGCAGGCCTTCACGCCCACCGTGCACGTGGATGCGAGCGGTACCATCGCCGTGACCTATTACGACCTGCGCAACGATGTGTTCGCGCCGCTCGGCGAGCTGCTCGCCGATGCGTGGATCGTCACCTCGAGCGACGGCAGCAACTTCACCGAGGCGCATCTCTCCGGGCCCTTCGACATGGATCTCGCGCCCAACTCCGGCGGCTTGTTTGTCGGCGACTACGAATCGCTCACGAGCGTCAGCGGCTCGCTGCCGTTCTATGCGCAGACCGACGCCACGTCCGCGGCAGTGCGCAGCGATGCCTTCATGGCGTTCCCGTCGGCGACGGCCGCGGCAGCCGCCGCACACGCCGGAGTAATCGTACCGGTCGGACCTTTCCGCGCGCAGCTCGCGCCTCCCGGGTTCACGTTCCCGGCTGCGGCCCGTGCGCGGATCGCGGCGCGCATCGAGGAGCGGCGCGTCGAGCGCCGCCGCGAACCATAGTTAATTGGAAAAATCGCCTGCGGCGATTTTTCGGACATCAGCATCGTTGCCGGGCGCCAAAGGCGGGGCTCGATGTGCCTCTGCCGCAATCACTTCGGCAGCCGAACACTCCGTAGCAGGTTCGGCGCCGGGACTTTGGCGCCCTGCGTCGCCGGGAGTCACAGGTGGTGGTCGGTGCCGGCCGCGTACTTCTTCTCGCCCGCGGTGACGCGCAGGCTGAGCCGGTTCTGCCACGGCGGCAGCGGGCAGGTCGCGAACTCATTGAGCGCGCACGGCGGGTTGTAGGCCTTGTTGAAATCCACCGGCACGGTGTCGCCCTCCGGTGTCGGGATGTAGAGGAAACGGCCGGCGCCGTAGCTCTCGTGGCCGCTGGTGCCGTCGGCGAACATGACGAAGAGCTCCTGGTCGCCGGGCTCCTCGAGCACCGTGTCGAGCCGCCACTCGTGCCCGTCCTTGGTAAACACCACCGCGCCGGGTGAGTCCATCTCGAGCTCCATGCCGAGGATGTTGATGATCTTGACGTGATGCACCGGCTGGTAGCGCTCGAAGCGCGCATTCACCACCCAGTCGGTGCTCACCGGGAAGTACTCGAGACCGCGAAAGCCGAGGCGGTGGGGGTTCTTCAGATCGCGCACGCGTACGCCGAGGTTGCCGGCGCGCTCGATGACGAAGAAGCGCAGCGCGCCGCTCTCGAGCACCGTCGCCTCGCCGCTCGCATCGGAGGCGAGCTCGAGCGTCGTGACCGGTGCGCCACCGTGCGTGACGCCGCTCCCGGCGCGGGCGACGAAGCGCACCTGCGAGCCGCTGCGCACGAAGGATCCGGCGGTGTCGGCGAGCGCCGCGTTGTCGAGAGTGAGCGCGTTACCCGGCGCGCGCCCGAAGGTGTTCTCGCCTTCCTTCAACCAGAACAGCCCCGCGAGCGTCAGCCAGCCGTTGTCGCTGGTGAGGCTCGCGACGCGTGCGCCGCGCCACTGATCGATCGCCGCCTGCTCGGTTTGCTGTGCGGCGTTCCCGGCCGCCGCGGGCGCCTCGGCTGCGAGGCAGAGCGGCGCGGCGAGCGCGAGCAGCAGCGCGAGCGGCAGCGCGCGGCACACGCGCCCGAGTCGCGGGAATTGCATCATGGGGCCCTTCCTCCGTGGCTGGGCGCCTATCATGCCATCAGGCATCGCGCCCGAGGATCTCCTCGCGCACGTCGGCAATCTCGCGGGCCCGCGAGGGAGGGGCGTGCTCGCAGCGCTCGCGGCGCGGGCAGCGGCTGCTGCGCGGGCAGATGATGCGCGCCGGAACGCCGAGCGCGTCGGCGATCCAGGCGATGTTGAGCACGTTGGCGAGCGCCCCGAGCGCGTGCGCCGCCTCCTTCGGGATGCGCGCTTCGCCGCGCCGGTGCAGGCACTCACTCAGGATCGCCTCGACCGTGCCGGCACTGTCGGCGCCGTTGGCCTCGAGCGCCGGCGCGAGATCGACTCCGACCGAGAGCACGTGTGGGTTGCCCGCCATGTCGCGCACGCGCACCGAGTGACAGCAGTAAAGGAGCGAGCGCTCCCCATCCCGCAGCACCGAGATCTGCGAGCCCGATTCGCCGTGCTCCCCGTCGATCATGCGGAACACCGCCCAGTTGGGGCACGGATCGCTCACCTGCGCGAGGTTCCCCCAGGGCAGCGGAATGCCGTTTCCCCGGTACACGGCGCGCAGGTATCCGGGCGGATAGGCGTCGAAGAAGTGCCAGTAAGGGTAGGGCGAGACCTTGGTCATGCGGCGCATGACGACGGCGGGCGTGAGCTCGAGTTTTGCGCCGGCTTCGACCCGGTGCTGCTCGCGTGTCAGGAAACGCCGGAAGGGCACGCGCGGGGCGAGCAGCGCGCCGGCGAAGAAGCTGCACTCGAAATCGCGCCAGGCGTGCAGCACGTCCTGCGGCTCGAGCCCGCCGGCGCCCGCGCCCTCGGGGCTCCCGCCCATCTCCCCGCCGGTGGCGTGCGCGGACTTGAGGCCGTCCCCCCCGTGCAGCACCTTGTGGGCGATGTGTGCGGCGAGGTCGAACTTGAGCCGCGCCGGATCCGACTGCAGCGCGCGGTTCGCGTACACGATGCCGGGCGCCTCGAAGAAGGAGCGCACCATGCTGCGCACCTCGCGGTCCTTGTCGCGCGCCAGTACGGGCTTGCGATCGAACCAGCGGATCTCGAGCCCGTGCTTCTTGGCGAGCCGCGTCAGGTCTTCGACGCCGAGCGGGAAGCGCCGCTCACCGACGTTCTCCGCGGCCCGCTCGAGGTCCGGGAAGTCGTTGCGCGACATCTCCTGGTGGGAGCGGATGAGCAGATGCGCGAACTGACGGCCGCTGGTGCCCGTCTGTGCCAGCAGCTCCGGGATCGCCGCCTGCAGCAGGCTCTTGGAGAACAGGAACGCAGGCTCGAACGGGATGCGCGCGACGGCGCCCGCGCCGCCCGCCGCCGCCGCGCCCGGGGGCGAGGACGGCTCCGGCTCGGCGCTCTCATCGAGGAACCAGGCCGGGGGGCGCTGGAACACCGCCGCCAGCAGCTCCAGGAGCTCCGCAGAGGGCTTGCGCTTGCCGCTCTCGATCATGCTGAGGTAAGAGACCGAAGGCGCAATCGCGGCGTTACGCTGGATACAGCGCACCGAGAGCTCCTCCAGCGTCAGTCCGTTGCGCTTGCGCAGCGCGCGCAGCTTGGTGCCGAGGAAGTGGCCGCGGCGCATGAGTTCGGGCATATGTTCACTCGGTGATCGGGCCTCTTGTGAAATTAACAGTGTGAAGTTTCTATAGTCAAATTCCCTGTGGAGACAGGTATGCTGAAAGACATGCAGGGCTCAAGCGCCACGGAGCGGGTCTATTCCCGCGAGCCGACGGGTCCCCGGGTCGAGATCCTCGGGCCGCACGTCGAGCGCCAGGAAGAGGCGCTGACGCCGCTCGCGCTGCAGCTGCTCGCGAGCCTGCACCGCCGCTTCAACCCGCGGCGCCTGGAGCTGCTCGCCGAGCGCACCCGCCGCCAGGGTGAGTTCGATGCCGGCGCACTGCCGGAGTTTCCCGCGAGCACCGCCGCCATCCGTGCCGGGGACTGGCGCATCGCGCCGGTGCCCGCCGACCTCGCCGACCGGCGTGTCGAGATCACCGGTCCCGTCGACCGCAAGATGATCATCAACGCGCTGAACGCACCGGTGAACGCCTTCATGGCGGACTTCGAGGATTCGCTCGCGCCGACCTGGGAGAACGTGATCCGCGGCCAGGTGAATCTCGCCGACGCCGCGCGCCGCACCATCAGCTTCGAGGACGACGCCACCGGCAAGATCTACCGGCTCGCGGAGCGCACCGCGACGCTCATCGTGCGGCCGCGCGGCTGGCACCTGCCGGAGAAGCACGTGCACATCAACGGCGAGCCGGTCTCCGGCGCGCTGTTCGATTTCGCGCTGTTCCTCGCCAACAACCACGCAGCGCTCAGCGCGCGCGGCACCGGGCCCTATTTCTACCTGCCGAAGATGGAGAGCCATCTCGAGGCGCGGCTGTGGAACGACGTGTTCCTCGCCTCCCAGGACGCACTCGGCATGGCGCGCGGCACCATCAAGGCGACGGTGCTCATCGAGACGATCCTCGCCGCCTTCGAGATGGACGAGATCCTCTACGAGCTGCGCGAGCATTCCGCCGGGCTCAACTGCGGCCGCTGGGATTACATCTTCAGCTTCATCAAGAAGTTCAGGAACCGGCCGGATTTCCTGCTGCCCGACCGCGCCGCGATCACCATGGAGCGGCCCTTCCTCAAGTCCTACGTGGACCTCCTGATCCACACCTGCCACCGCCGCGGCGCGCACGCCATGGGCGGCATGGCGGCACAGATCCCGATCCGCGACGATCCAGCCGCTAACGAGGCTGCGATGGCGCGGGTGCGCGCCGACAAGCTGCGCGAGGCGCGCGCCGGGCACGACGGCACCTGGATCGCGCACCCCGGGCTCGCGGCGATCGCACGCGCCCCCTTCGATGAAGTGATGCGTGGCCCGAATCAGCTCGGCGTGTTGCGCGAGGACGTGCGCGTGAGCGCGAGCGATCTGGTGGCGATTCCCGACGGGGCGATCACCGAGGAGGGCCTGCGCAACTGCATCCGCGTCGGCGTCCAGTACCTCGAATCCTGGCTGCGGGGCAACGGCTGCGTACCGCTTTACCACCTCATGGAGGACGCGGCCACCGCCGAGATCTGCCGCGCACAGCTATGGCAGTGCCTGCGCCACGGTGCGCGCACCACCGACGGCGCCCCGGTGACGGTCGCGCGCTTCGACTCGCTGCTGCACGCCGAGCTCGACCGCATCCACGGCGAGGTGGGCGCGACGCGCCTCACGCAGGGTGTGTTCCCGAGCGCGGCGCGCCTGTTCGAGCAGATGATCAAGTCCGAGAGCTTCGATGAATTCCTGACGCTGCCGGCGTACGACCTGTTGAGCTGAGCAGACCCCACACGGAGATTCCCGCATGAGCGACAGCACCATCACGAGCCTGCCCCGCGCGCTGCCGACCGCCGAGGAGCTGCGCCGCACGTGGCGCGAGGCACCGCGCTGGCGCGGTATCGAGCGCGGCTATGAGGCCGCCGACGTGGTGCGGCTGCGCGGCACGATCCCGGTCGAGCACTCGATCGCGCGCATCACCGCCGAGAAGCTCTGGCGCTACATGGCCGAGAAGCCCTTTGTGAACGCGCTCGGCGCGCTTACCGGCAACCAGGCGATGCAGCAGGTGAGGGCGGGCCTCGATGCCATCTACCTCTCGGGCTGGCAGGTGGCGGGCGATGCCAACCTCGCCGGCGAGATGTACCCGGACCAATCGCTGTACCCGGCGGACTCCGTGCCCGCGGTGGTGCGGCGGATCAACAACACGCTGCGCCGCGCGGACGAGATCCAGCATGCCGAGGGCAACGATGCGATCGACTGGCTGAAACCGATCGTGGCGGATGCCGAGGCGGGCTTCGGCGGCGTGCTGAACGCCTTCGAGCTCATGAAGCAGATGATCGATGCGGGCGCTGCCGGCGTGCACTTCGAGGACCAGCTGTCCTCGGCCAAGAAATGCGGCCACATGGGCGGCAAGGTGCTGGTGCCGACCCAGGAGGCGATCGCCAAGCTCGTCGCCGCGCGCCTCGCGGCGGACGTCTGCAACGTGCCCACCGTACTGGTGGCGCGCACCGACGCCGAAGGCGCGACGCTCCTCACCGCCGACGTCGACGAGCGCGACCGGCCGTTCATCGACACGACCAGGGGCCGCACCGCGGAAGGGTTCTTCACCGTGAAGGCCGGCATGGCGGCGGCGATCGCACGCGGCCGCGCCTACGCGCCGTACGTCGACCTGGTGTGGTGCGAGACCGCCAAGCCCGATCTGGACGAGGCGCGGGAGTTCGCCGAGGGCGTGCACGCCGAATTTCCGGGCAAGCTCCTCGCCTACAACTGCTCGCCGTCCTTCAACTGGAAGAAGAAGCTCGACGACGCGACCATTGCGAAGTTCCAGCGCGAGCTCGCCGCGATGGGCTACCGCTTCCAGTTCATCACGCTGGCCGGATTCCACGCCCTCAACTACTCGATGTTCGACCTGGCGCGCGCCTACAAGGCGCAGCAGATGACCGCGTACGTCGCGCTGCAGCAGGCGGAGTTCGCCGCCGAGAGCAGCGGCTACACCGCGACCAAGCACCAGCGCGAGGTCGGCGCCGGCTACTTCGATGCCGTGACGCAGGTGGTGGCGGGCGGTAACTCCTCGATCACCGCGCTCAGCGGCAGCACCGAGGAGCAGCAGTTCGCCAAGGCGAAGCAGCCGCGGCTGGAGAAGGTGGTCTAGCGGTCTGGATGTGCCCGGCCCTCTTTGGGCCGGGAGCGGGACGCCCGCTGTTGACCCGGAGCGGTCGTTTGGCCTCCCGTTAAGCGGCCGCTGAAATTATGAAATTCGGACGCCCGCGGACCGCGTTCCTTGAGAGAGTTTTCGTCCACATCAACTTAAGACGCCATGGAATGGTTCCCCACGTGCAGGATTAAGCAGGAATTAAAGAAACATTAATTTCCTAGCCGGATTCGCGCATAGGCCTATTATCACTGGCAGGTAGAGCGTACTGGCCTTCGCGAACCAACTCAGCCTCGAGGCTGGAGGTTCCAAGTCATGAAACGCGCCGCGGCACTGCTGATAGCACTCTCGCTCGCCGGGTGTTCAACGAACCATTCGGCTCATCGGCCCAGTCTCGATAGTCCGAAGATCCTCTATGTGGTGTCGCAATCGGAGGCCTTTGCGATGGCGCACCAGGCGATGGAGTCAGCGCCACGCCGCTATACGTTGGGCGAATATCAAGTTACCGCGATACACGACCGCGACGCGATGGACGACCGGCTTATCGGTTACCGGCTCGTTTATCATGGGTGGTCCCACTTCCATTCTTTCACTCAGAATCTGTACGTGGTGCCTGTGACCGGCGTTGCGGCAGGCGGCCAAGAGATAAATGGCTTCCGCTTCCTGATAACTGCAGCTGGACCTAAAGTTGGCTATGCGTTCGTCCGTGCGGCGGCGCAAGACAGCAGCTTGGCAAACAGCTTGACTGCCGCATTGGATACAACAGGGACAACTACGATTGTTACGAACTTGCGGGTTCGCCCGTATGACGAGGACCGGGACCGCTGAGACCTGCGCTCTCGGCCGACCGCTGCCGGCTATGAGCATGGGAGCGTTCACTGGCGAACAGCGTGCGCGGCGCGCGGCCGTATCAAGAAGCTCGATTGCGCGCTTGCAGCGCCGGTGGCGATAACGCCCCCGGGTGTCTTCACTCGAGCCGCTTTCCCTCGCTCCCGCGTTTCGGAGTACGCTTGTTATCCTTTTGGAAAGCGGGAGCGCTGTCATGGCCGTTCGCGCGATCACCCTTCGCCTCAGCGGGGCAGTTGGCGCACTAGCCCTGCTCGGCTCCTTCATCGCGACAGCTCACGATGGCGAGTACGACACGCAGGTCGTGCTCGGCAAGCACATAGCGGAAGAACTGTGCTCCGCGTGCCACGCGATATCGCCCGAACAGGAGTTCTCGCCACTTCTCACGAGCCCCGCGCCGAACTTCTCGGAAATCGCCGCCCGCCAAGGCATGAATGAGGAGCGTCTTGTCCACTTCATCACGACTACGCACTGGGATCCGCGCAGGATTCCCATGTCGATGCCGAATCCGGGCCTCAATCGCGAGCAGACGATCGCCGTTGCTCGGTACATCATGCGACTTCGCGAACGCCAGGCGAGGCTGACCCAGTAGGGCACCGCGGAGCGCGCCCCGCCGATTGACGGCGGGGCCTGAACGCCTCCCATAGCCATTGAGCCGAGGTCAGGGGCCAGACCATGGAGATATCCCTGCCTCCGTTCTTCCATGGTTTCTTGGGTTACGATTTCTTTGCCCATCACGTGGTGTGCTTCGATTTCCCGCATAAGCAACTCCTGGTCCAGCGCTGACTGATGACACGAAACTGGCGGGGTGAGTGTCCGCTATGCGGAGCATTTCGGACCATGGTCGACCGACGGCTACTGGCCGACAGCGGAAGATTGCCCGACTGCCCCTCATCGACCCTCCCGAGGCGGTGGGGCTGCTGTGAATACCACGCGGTTTCCTGACTTGCGGCGGGCGTCGGTTCGTCGCGCCCATGGAACCTGTCGCCGTTAGTTGCGAAACGATACATCGGTCCCATGCATCGAACGAAACAGAGACAAGGAGCTTACTGACACGGCAGGAGACAACTATGAGAGCTTTGACCTATTTTCTCCGACTGCGAAACCTCATCGCGACGGCGGCATTCAGCGCGCTTGCCCCGGGCTTTAGCGCAGTGGCGGCCGCTGCCGACAGCCCTCACACCCCGACCGCGATTGTGAAATACGGGGATCTCAACGTGTCTACCGCCGAGGGTGCGACGAAGCTCTACGGGCGCATCCGCTCGGCAGCGGCGCACGTGTGCTCATCGTTTGACCGCCCGCTCGATCTCAACTCGCAGGCTCTCAAGGCAGATTGCATCGGGCAAGCGATAGCTAACGGGGTGGCTGCGGTCAACGAGCCGGCGCTCTTCATGGTGTATAAGGCAAACGGCGGCATGCCGCGTCGCTTCGAGAGCGGAAGCCGGTGATGGCGGGGCCTACTTGGCCGTCGGCATGATGAACTCGGGGCCCTTGGGCGTCGACTCCGGCCAGCGCTCCATGATGGATTTCTGGCGCGTGTAGAAGCGCACACCCTCTTCGCCGTAGGCGTGGGTGTCGCCGAACAGGCTCCCCTTCCAGCCGCCGAAACCATGCCAGGCCATGGGCACCGGGATCGGCACGTTGATGCCGACCATGCCGACCTGGATGCGCCGGCCGAACTCGCGCGCCACGTGCCCGTCGCGCGTGTAGCAGGCGACGCCGTTGGCGAGCGGATGGGAGTTGACGAGCTCGACGGCGGCGGCGAAGTCGGGCACCCGCACGCACGCGAGCACCGGGCCGAAAATCTCCTCCTGGTAGATGCGCATGTCGCGCGTCACGCGGTCGAAGAGCGTCGGTCCCAGCCAGAAACCCTGCTCGCGCCCGGCGATGGCGAACGGCCGCCCGCTCGCTGAGTCCACGCGGCCGTCGACCACGAGCTCAGCGCCCGCGGCCGCCCCGTCGGCGATGTAGCCGCGGATGCGCTCGAGCGCGGCCGCGTTGATGATCGGGCCCATCTCCGCCTCGGGGTTCATGCCGTCGGCGATCTTGAGCCGGCGCGCGCGCTCGGCCAGCACCGGGATCAGCCGCTCGCCCACGCCACCGACCAGCACCGCTACCGAGATCGCCATGCAACGCTCGCCGGCCGAGCCGTAGGCCGCGCCGATCAACGCATCCGCCGCCTGCTCGAGATCGGCGTCGGGCATCACCACCATGTGGTTCTTGGCGCCACCGAGCGCCTGCACGCGCTTGCCGGACTGCGCGCCGCGCGTGTAAATCGAGTGGGCGACCGGAGTCGAGCCGACGAAGCTCACCGCTTTCACATCGGGGTCCGCGAGCAGCGCATCGACCGCCACTTTGTCGCCCTGGACCACGTTGAAAACGCCCGCCGGCAGCCCCGCCTCGGCGAGCAGCTGCGCCATGAGGACGGAGGCCGAGGGGTCGCGCTCGCTCGGCTTGAGCACGAAGGCGTTGCCGCAGGCGATGGCGAGCGGAAACATCCAGCACGGCACCATGCACGGGAAGTTGAAGGGCGTGATGCCGGCGACCACGCCGAGCGGCTGGCGCAACGTCCAGTTGTCGATACCGGTCGAGACCTGATCGGTGAAGTCGCCCTTCAGGAGCTGCGGGATGCCGCAGGCGAACTCCACGATCTCGATGCCGCGCGTGACCTCGCCCTGGGCGTCGGCGAATACCTTGCCATGCTCGGCGGTGATGAGAGCCGCGAGCGCATCGCGCCGCTCGTTGAGGAGCTGCAGGAAGCGCGCGAGCACGCGGGCGCGGCGCACGGGTGGCGTATCCGCCCACGCCGGGAAGGCGCCGCGGGCGCTGACGACGGCGGCGCGCACTTCGTCCGCCGTGGCGAGCGCGACACGCCGTGCCACCTCGCCGCTCGCGGGGTTGAAGACCTCGAGCAGCGCGCCGTTGCCGCGCACCGTGCGCCCACCGATCCAGTGCGGCACGGTGTCGGCGGCGGCGGGTTGATCCTCAGGACGCGCGGGGAGGGTGGAGACGGCCATAGCGCCGATCATAGACCAGGCCAGCACGGGTGCGCATACTCCGGAGCTCAGGCATGACGACGCAGGCGCTCTTCCCGACGTTGGTGTATTCCGGTGCGCTGCGCGGGCTGCGCGCCCGCTCGCTCGATACCCGGCTGCTGCGCGAGAGCCGGCAGCTGCGCGTGGATGATGCGGCCGGCCGGCGCTGGTCGGCGCGCAACTACCCGGGCGGCTATACCTCTTACGGTTCCGCGAACCGGATGCACACGCTGTCGCCGACCTTCGCGACGCTCGCCCGTGCACTCGATGCTCACATGGCGCGCTTCGCGCGCGCGCTCGAGTTCGATCTCACCGGTCGTGCCCTCACGATGACCGACTGCTGGGTGAATATCATGGGGCGGGGCGCCGTCCATGGACTGCACCTGCATCCGCTCTCGACGATCAGCGGGACCTACTACGTCGCGACGCCGCCGCGCTCGGCGGGACTGAAATTCGAGGACCCGCGCCTCGCTCGCTACATGGCCGCTCCGCCGCGGCGCAGCAACGCCCGCCGCGCACACCGTCCCTGGGTGGTGATGGCGGCGCGCGCGGGGAGCTTCGTGCTGTTCGAGAGCTGGCTGCGGCACGAGGTGCCCGCGAACGAGTCCGCCGGCGAGCGGGTCAGCATCTCTTTCAATTACAGCTGGTTCTGACGGCGCGCGGCGGCGTTGCCCGACTGCGCTCAGGTCAACGCGCTCCGGCGGGGCGCGTTGCGAAAAATGCGGACGCGGCACGGCCGCCGGCTTGCCTGGGATTCAGGCGCGGTTCAGCCGACGGCGGTCAAGGTCAGTGCAAAGGAGACCTCACATGCGCAAACTATTCCACGGTCTCATCGCAGCGACGCTGTTCGCGGCGCTGCCGGTCGCATCCGAGGCCGGCGTGTTCGTGTCGGTCACGATCGCCCCGCCGGAGCTGCCCGTGTACGTGCAGCCGCCGATGCCGGCACCCGGCTACATGTGGACTCCGGGCTACTGGGCCTGGGACGGCAGCTACTACTGGGTGCCGGGCACCTGGGTGATGGCGCCGGTGGGGATGCTGTGGACGCCCGGCTACTGGGGCTGGGTGAACGGCGCCTACCTCTGGAACGCCGGGTACTGGGGCCCGCACGTGGGGTTTTACGGCGGCGTCAACTACGGCTTTGGCTACGGCGGCGTCGGTTTCGCCGGCGGCGAGTGGCGCGGCGGCCAGCTGTTCTACAACCGCTCCGTAACCAACATCGGCACGACCAACGTCACCAACGTCTACAACCGCACCGTGGTCAACAACGTCACGGTCAATCACGTGAGCTACAACGGCGGCGCGGGCGGCATCGAGGCGCGGCCGAGCGCGCAGGAGATCGCCGCCGGGCGCGAGCAGCACACGGGTGCCATCCAGGCGCAGACCGAGCACCAGAGCATGGCCGCGCACAACAACGCGATGCGCGCTTCCTTCAACGGCGGTCACCCCGCGATCGCCGCCACCGCGCACGCGGGTACGTTCAGGGGCGCTGGTGTGGTGGCCGCGCGCGGTGCCACCCCGGCAGGCCACGGTTCCGGCGCGGCGCCCACGCCGCACAGCGGTGGTCCCATGCCCTCCGGCGGAACCCATGGCCCCTCCGGCGGAACCCATGGCCCCTCCGGCGGAACCCATGGCGGGCCGTACCCGCAGACCCATGGCGGCCCGGGCGCAGGCAGCCCGAATGCAACGGCACATCAGGCTCCGCGTGGCGGCCAGCCTCAGCCGCAGCCGCAGCATGCTCAGCCGCAGCATGCGCAACCTCAGCCCCGGGGTAATCCGCAGCGCGAGGAACGCCCGCAGCATGAGGAGCGCTCGCCGCCGCATCAGACGCGCGCTGCACAGACGGCACGTCCCGAGCGCGTGGCGCACACGCCGGCGCCGCAGGCCCGGCCGCAGCAGCGCGTGGCGTACGCAGCGGCGCCGCAGTCACGGCCGCAGCAGCGCATGGCGTACGCAGCGGCGCCGCAGTCACGGCCGCAGCAGCGCGTGACGCACGCATCGGCGCCGCAGGCGCGGCCGCAGCAGCGCGTGGCGCATGCACCGGCGCCGCGGCGCCAGTCCGGCAACGGCGGTGAGCCGCGCGACGACCATCGGCACGGCTGACTTCAGGCCACCCCCGACAGCCGGCCCTCCGCGGCCCTAGACCACCGCGCGCAGCCACTGCGCGATGTCGGCCACTTCCTGCGGGCAGACGCTGTGCGGCATGGCGTAGGCATGCCACTCGACGGAGTAACCGGCTGCTTCCAGCGTGGCGCGCGCCTGCTCGCCGAGCACCGGAGCCACGATCGGATCCTGAGTGCCGTGCGCGAGGAAGATCGGCGTCGACTGATTGGCGGCGCCGCGCTCAGCGGCGAAACGCCCCGCGAGCAGCAGGTAGCAGGACAGCCCCATGATCCCGGCGAGCTTCTCGCCGTAGCGGGTGCCGGCGAGGAGCGCCATCGCGCCACCCTGGGAGAAACCGGCGAGCACGATGCGGCCGGTGGCGATGCCGCGCGCGTTCTCGCGGCGGATGAGGGTGTCGATCGCCGCCTGCGAGGCACGGATGCCGCTCTCGTCCTCGGGGCCGCGGCGCTCGAGGCTCACGATGTCGTACCAGGCGCGCATGGCGTAGCCGCCGTTGAGCGTCACCGGCCGGATCGGCGCGTGCGGGAACACGAAGCGCAGCGCCCGCTCACCGGGGCGGACGAGCTCGGGGACGATGGGCTCGAAGTCGTGGCCGTCGGCGCCGAGTCCATGCAGCCAGATGACCGCCGCCGTAGGATTGGCGCCCGTTTCAATCTCGACCGCTTCGCGTGACACCGACCACTCCTCGCTCACCGCACCTGCGGGCACGGCATGTTAGCGGAGGCGCGCGATGAGCGCCCGCCGCCGGCGGCGCCGGCGCTGGGGGCCCTGGCCCGCGGCACGCACCCGGCGGCGCTGGCTGCGCGCCTTCCGGCGCGCGCCGCGCTCACTGCAGCTCGGCGCCGCGGGCGCGGCTCTCCTGCTGCTCGCGCTCGCCGTGAACGGCGTGTACCAGCTGGCGCGCAAGCCCACGGAGCTCTTCTTCCCGGTGAGCGGCGCCCTCTACAAGACGCCGAGCGAGACCTGGCGCGATTACGGGCCGCTCTTCCGGCGCTACTCGACCGGGCGCATCGAGCCTGAGCTGCTGGCCGCGCTCGCCCAGGTGGAAGGATCGGGCAACCCGCTGGTGCGTACCTACTGGCGCTGGTCGTGGGCCCGGCAGCCGTTCGATGTGTACCGCCCGGCGTCGAGCGCCGTCGGCATGTACCAGATCACCGACGGCACCTTCGAGGTGGCCCGGCACTACTGCATTCATCACCACGCGCTTGCGCGCGAGGGCCGCTGGGACGACTTCGGCTCCTGCTGGTTCAACGCACTCTACCTGCGCGTGTTGCCGGGAGATGCGGTGGAGCTCACCGCTGCGTATCTCGATCTCGAGGTGGCGAACGCGCTGGCGCTGCGGCGCGGGCGCAGCGCACCGTCCGAGGTCCGCCATGTCGCCGCCGTGACGCACCTGTGCGGCGCGGGTGCGGCGGAGTCTTACGTGCGGCGGGGACTGCGTTTCAGCGCGGGCGAGAAGTGCGGGGAGCACGACCCGCGGAGCTATCTTGCGCGGGTCGACGGGATGTACGGGGTGTTCGCGGGCCTGGCGGCGGCGGATGGCGCCGCTGAGTGATGCTCAATGGTGGTGGCCGCCGGCTCCGTGCACGTGGCCGTGGGCGAGCTCTTCCTCGGTGGCGGCGCGGATCGCGGTGATCTCCACCTCGAAGTTGAGGTTCTGACCGGCGAGCGGGTGATTGCCGTCGAGCGTCACCATGTCGCCGGCGATACGCGTCACCGTCACGGTGTGATGGCCATGGTCGGTGCCGGCCTGCAGCCGCATGCCCACCTGAAGGTTCGCGATGCCCTTCAGGGCGCGCCGCGGCACCTGCTGCACCAGCGCCTTGTCGTACTCGCCGTAGCCCTCCGCGGGGGCGATGCGCACCTTCAGGTGGTCGCCGACGTTCTTGCCCGTGAGCTCGCGCTCGAGGCCGGGAACGAGATTGCCGTGGCCGTGCAGGTACGCGAGCGGTTCCCCGGAGGTGGAGCTGTCGATCACCTTCTCGGCATCGTCGCGGAGTGTGTAATGGATGGTAACGACGTCGTTCTGTGCAATGGCCATAAGTTAATGCGTCCGGCGCGAAAAGCTGCAGCAAATGGCGCCGCAGAATACCATTAGCGCCCGGTTCGATACCGCCCGCCCCCCCAAGGGTGCGGTCCAGAAGAAAGGATCCCATGCGTTTCGCCCGACTCGTGCTTCTGGCGGCCCTGCCCCTGATGGCCGCCCTCGCCGCCGCCGCCGCGGACACCAAGGATGCAGGAAATACCCCCATGGCTGTCGATAATCCCTTCGCCCACCCGAGCCCGCTGCCCTTCGAGTTCCCGCAGTTCGACAAGATCAAGGACTCGGACTACCTGCCCGCCTACCAGGCCGGCATGCGCGCGCAGCTCAAGGAGGTCGAGGCCATTGCCCATAACTCCGAGCCCGCGACCTTCGAGAACACCATCGTCGCACTCGAGCGCTCCGGACGGCTGCTCGACCGCGTGGATACGGTGTTCTCGAACCTGAGCTCCTGCAACACCGACGACGAGATGCAGAAGGTCGACACCGAGATGGCGCCGAAGCTCGCCGCGCACCAGGACGCGATCTTCCTCAATGCGGCGCTGTGGGGGCGGATCGATGCGCTGTACGGCAAGCGCACGAGCCTCGGCCTCGATCCGGAGTCGCTGCAGCTCCTGACGCGCTACCACACCCAGTTCGTGCGCGCCGGCGCGCAGCTCTCCGCCGCCGACCAGAAGCGGCTGCGGGAGATCAACGAGCAGATCTCGACCCTCACGACGCGCTTCCGTCAGAACGTCCTCAAAGCCACCGCGGACGGTGCGGTGGTGGTCGACCGGCAGTCGGACCTCGACGGGTTGACTGCGGTGCAGATCGGCGCCGCGGCGCAGGCGGCAGCCGCCCGGGGGTTGAAGGACAAGTGGGTCATCGCGCTGCAGAACACCACCAACCAACCCCCACTCGCGAGCCTCACCAACCGCGAGCTGCGCGAGCGCATCTATCGCGCCTCCATCGGCCGGGGCCTGGCCGGCGCGACCGATAACCGCGAGATCGTCACGCAGCTGGTGAAGCTGCGCGCCGAGCGCGCCAAGCTGCTCGGTTACCCGAACCACGCCGCCTACGTGCTCGAGGACGAATCGGCGGGCAACCCCACCGCGGTCGCCGACATGATCCGGCAGGTCGCCCCGGCCGCGCTCCGGCGCGCGCGCGAAGAGGCCGCGGACATCCAGAAGCTGATCGATGCTCAGGCCGCGGCGCGCGCTGTGCCGTCCTTCCAGCTACAGCCCTGGGACTGGTCGTTCTACGCCGAGCAGGTGCGCAAGGCCCACTACGACTTCGACCAGGCGCAGGTGGCGCCGTACTTCGAGCTCGAGCGCGTGATGCAGGACGGGCTGTTCTACGCCGCGCACGAGCTCTACGGCCTCACCTTCAAGGAGCGCAAGGATCTGCCGGTGTACCAGCCGGACGTGCGCGTGTTCGAGGTCTCGGATGCCGACGGCAAGCCGCTCGCGCTCTTCATCGCCGACTACTTCGCGCGCGACAACAAGCAGGGCGGCGCATGGATGAACAGCTACGTCGCGCAGTCGAAGCTCATGAAGCTGCGCCCGGTGGTCGCCAATCACCTCAACATCCCCAAGCCCCAGCCGGGGCAGCCGGTGCTGCTCACCTTCGATGAGGTCACGGGCATGTTCCACGAGTTCGGCCACGCCATTCACGGCATGCTCTCGAACGTGCGTTACCCGACGCTGTCGGGCACCGCGGTGCCGCGCGACTTCGTCGAGTATCCGTCGCAGTACAACGAGATGTGGGCGCGCGAGCCGAAGGTCGTCGCCCACTACGCCCACGACTACCGCAGCGGCGCGCCGATGCCGCCGGAGCTGCTGGCGAAGGTACTGGCGGCGCAGAAGTTCAACCAGGGCTACGCGACGCTCGAGTACGTCGAGGCGGCGCAGGTCGATCTCGCCTGGCACCTGATCACCGCGGCGCAGGCGCCGCAGCCGGCCGCGGTGCCGGACTTCGAGGCCGCGGCGCTCAAGGATGCGGGCCTCGAGTACGGCCCCATCCAGCCGCGCTATCACTCGGACTACTTCTCGCACATCTTTGCCGGCGGCTACTCGGCCGGCTACTACGCGTACCTCTGGAGCGAGGTGCTGGCACGCGATACCGGCCAGTGGTTCCACACGCACGGCGGCATGACACGCGAGAACGGCGATACGCTGCGCCGCATGGTGCTGTCGCGCGGCCGTACCGAGGATCCGCAGGTGCTGTTCCGTAACTTCTACGGCCACGCGCCCGACATCGCTCCGCTGCTCGAGTACCGCGGACTCGCCGGCGGCGGCTGAAGCCCCTTCAGGCCGGCGGCGCGCGCCGCGTCCGATCGATGCCGGCGATGAGGTGGCGGAAACAGTCGAGCATCGGCAGCGAGAGTCCGAGCGCGCGGGCGCGCTCGAGCGCGTAGCCGAGCGTCTCGTTCACTTCGAGCGGGCGTCCGGCGATGAGATCCTGCAGCGCCGACATGCGGTGCTGCGGCGCGCTCCTGCGGTACTGCTCACCTACCCTGACGATGACCGCGACGGCGGCGTCTTCCGGCCCCGCGCACAGAGCCGCCACCGGCAGGATGGCGTGGTCGCTGAGGGCGATGCCGAGCGCACCGGCGAGCGTGCCGACGTCGCGAACCAGCCGCACCAGGATCAGCGCCGCTTCCGGGTCGGAGAGGAACTTCCAGCTCTCGGCGCGGGTCGTGACCGAGAGCGCCATCAGCCCGACCCAGCCGCAGAACTTCGACCACTCGAGGGTCACGATCTCGCGGGTGGCCGCGGCGCGTACCCCGGATGCGTCGATGGTGCCGGCCAGGTCGCGGGCGCGGGCGCTGTCGCTGCCGTCGAGCTCGCCGATCATGATGTTGACGTTGCGGGTGAAGAGCACGTCGCCGCCGGCGAGCAGCTCGCCGCTCGTGTCGGCGAGCGCCCCGAGCACGCGCGCTGCGCCGAAGGCGCGCGTGAGCAGCTCGTTCTTCAGGGGTCCGTTCTGGATCGAGAGCGCGACGCCGAGCTCGGCCTCGTTGAGCGCCGCGAGCGCGGCCTCGGTGCCCGGTGTCTTGGTCGCGACGATGAGGGCGCCGGCGCTGCGCAGCGCCCCGGGGTTCTTGAGCACGTGCACCGGGATGGTGAAGTCGGAGAGCCCGCGGATGGTGAGCCCGGAGCGCTCGAGAGCCTCGGCACGCGCGCCGCGCGCCAGCATCGCCACCCGGTGGCCGGCGCGCGCCAGGTGGGCGCCGACGATCGAGCCCATGGCGCCCGCGCCGAGGATCGCGAAATCGAAGTCAGGCACGGCGCCGGCGCAGCCTACAGGGCTTCGGCGATGTCCTGCATGAGACCGCGGTCCTGCGGCCGGGTCTCGGGCGGATAGCGCTTGAGCACCCGGCCGTCGCGGCCGACCAGGAACTTCTCGAAGTTCCAGCTGATGTCGCCGGCGATGCCGGTGTCGGGTGAGGTGAGGAAGGCATACAGCGGATGGCGGCCGGCGCCGTTGACCTCGAGCTTGGCGCTCATGGGGAAGCTCACGTCGTAGGTGCTCTTGCAGAAGCCGGCGATCTCGGCCTCGGTCCCCGGCTCCTGCGCGCCGAACTGATTGCAGGGAAAGCCGATCACCGTGAAGCGCTCGGCGCGCAGCTCGCGATGCAGCTCCTCGAGGCCGGCGTACTGGGGCGTGAGTCCACAGCGGCTTGCCACGTTCACCGCGAGTGTCACGTTGCCCCTGAGCGCCCCGAGGAGATCGGCGCTGCCGTCGAGGCCGCGGACCGCGATGTCGTAGAAGACGCTCATGAGCCTTTTACGATACACCACCGGCGGGCTTAACATCCCCCACTACGTCTTCCGGGGGAGACAAGCACCATGGCTTCCGGGCTCAGCAAGACCGACACCGTCAAGGTCGTCGAGACCCTCAACCGCATCCTCGAGCTCGAGCTCGCGGGACTGGTGCGCTACCTGCACTACAGTTTCATGGTGTTCGGCCATAACCGCATCCCGATCGTCGGCTGGCTGCGCGCACAGGCTGACGAGTCGCAGGCGCACGCGGTACAGGCGGGCGAGCACATCACCAACCTCGGTGGTCACCCGTCGCTGCGGATCGGCTCGCTCCTCGAGACCCACAAGCACAACGTGGATGAGATCCTGCGCGAGGCGCTGATCCACGAGGAGGAGGGTCTCACCGAGTACCGCAAGCTCCTCGAGCAGGTCGCGGACCGCAGCATCATGCTGGAAGAGTACGCGCGCACCCAGATCGCCGCTGAAGAGGCGCATCTCGCCGACATCGGCAAGATGCTGCGCAAGCCGGGCTCGATCGCCTGAAGCGGCACGCGTGCGGATCATCGCGGTCACCAACATCAAGGGTGGGGTCGGCAAGACCACCACCGCGGTGAATCTCGCCTACCTGTGCGCACTCGCCGGGCATGCGACGCTCCTCTGGGACCTCGATCCGCAGGGTGCCGCTACCTATGGACTGCGGGGCGAGCCGCACGAGCACGCCTCGGCGAAGAAGCTGCTGTCCGGCAAGCGCGAGCTCCCGGAGCTGGTGCTTGCCACCGGCTACCCGGGACTCGACCTGCTGCCGGCGGACTTCTCCTACCGCAACTTCGCCGTGCATCTGGCCGAGCGCCGCCACCCGACCGAACGGCTGCTGCGCATGAGCCGGCCGCTGCGCGAGATCTATCACACGCTGTTCCTCGACTGCCCGTCGGGGATCTCGCTCCTCACCGAGAACGTGCTGCGGGCCGCCGACGCCGTGATCGTGCCGCTGGTGCCATCGCCCCTCTCGGTGCGCGTGCTCGGGCAGTTGAGCGAGTTCCTCGCGCGCGAGGGCTGGAACGATCTCACGGTGCTGCCGTTTTTCTCCATGGCCGACCGGCGCCGATCGCTGCACCAGGAGCTGATGGCGGAAACGCGCGCGCGCTTCCCGCAGACCCTCACTACCGCGGTGCCTTACTGGAGCGAGATCGAGCGCATGACGCTGCGGCGCGCGCCGCTGCCGGCGTTCGCGCCGCACAGCGATGCGACGCGCATCTACGCGGCGCTCTGGGCCGAGATGGAGGAGCGCATGGCGGCGCGGCCGCAGGAGGGCGCCGCTGCGGCCTCGGGCCCGTGGCTCGGCGCGACCGCTGCGACCGAGGTGCGTCTCTAGGCGGACGGTTGCGGTGCGGGCGCGGTCGTGGCCTGCGCCGCAGTCACCGTGATCGCCTCGACCGAGTAGCCCGCCTCGATCCAGGCATCGAGCCCGCCGGCGAGCGGCCGCACGTGCTCGAAGCCGTGGTCCATGAGGAGCCGCGCCACCTTGGCGGCCGACGCCTCGTTCGGGCAGTTGCAGTAGAGGATGATCTCGCGGTCGCGCGGCAGGCCGGTGAGGTGCCGCGCCGCGTCCTGCACCGGTACGTTGAGCGCGCCCGGAATGCGGCGCAGCTCGAGCGTCTGGGCCGTGGACGAGCGCACATCGACGATCAGCGGCGCAGCGCCGTCGTCCATCTGCCGCCGCAGCTCCGCGACGCTGATGCGTGCCATGTCGAGCGCGGCGTAGAAGCGCCGCCGCTCCCACCACTTGAACGCGATGTAGCAGCCGAGCAGCACCAGCAGCACGCCGGCGGCGGCGCCTCCCACCTGCGCCGCCTGCGGCAGCAGCAGCTCGATCTGCTTGTGGAACAGCGCCCCGGCCGCGAGCGCCGCGCCCACCCAGAGGGTCGAGCCGAGGACACTAAAGGCGGCGAACCGCGGCAGTGGCATGCGGGTCGCACCGGCGAGCGGCGGCGCAATGAGCGCGAGCCCCGGAACGAACTTGGCGAACAGCAGCGCCTTTGGGCCCCAGCGCTCGAAGGTGCCCTGCGTCTGGCTGACGCAGGAGTCGGGCGACAGGGAGATCTGGCACAGGAGGCGCATCACCCGGTTGCCGTAGACGCGACCGGCTCCATACCAGACGCTGTCGGCGATCACGCAGGCGCAGACCGCGAGCGCGTACAGCGTCGCACCGGACAACTTGCCGTCCGCGGCGACGGCGCCGGCCACCACCAGCGTCGGAACCGCCGGCACGGGAAAGCCGAGCTGCTCGAGCAGCACGTTGAGAAACACGAAGCCGAGACCGAAGGGGCTGCGCACCGACCGATCTTGCGCCGCGCAGGGGTGAGCGACAAGGAGACCGCCGGGAGACGCCGCGCTCCCCCGATCGAGGTCAGCCCGATCGAGATCAGCCCGGGAAGTGCGTGAAGAGCGCGGTGACCGCGGCGTCGATCTTCTGCTCCGCCGCAGCGCCGGTCGCACCGGTGAGGTTCTGGTCAACCGAAGCGTGCCAGAGCGCTTCGCGGGTCTTGCCGTCGAAGAGGTCGATGCCGATCAGACCCTGACGGTAGACATACGGGCCGTCCCAGCCCCAGGGTCCCCCCGGTCCGCCCCATCCGCCCCACCCCCAGGGACCGGGTCCGTAGCCGTACCCATACCCGTACCCGTACGGGCCGGCCGGGAAGCCGGGGTCGACGACGAGGCTCGAGCCGATGCCGTAGCCGACCAGGCAATCGGCGTTGTCCTTCACCAGCTGCACCCCGGCGGAGGCCATGTGCGCAGTGATCGCGGCACGCAGCCGGCTCTCGTTCACGGGGTTGGCGATTCCGCCGCGCATCGGGTTATCGGTGCGGAAGGCGCCGACGAATGCGAAGCTGTGACACTGGCCGGCGTGGTAGGCGGTGCGGTTGATGTCGGAGCGCACCTGCAGTGCACAGCCGCCGAGGAGGCTTGCGGCGCCGATCGCGGTCAGGGTGAGAGTACCGATTTTCATCATATGCATAACCCTCGCGCCGCGGGATGCGTAGCTGCGCCCGCCGCGCATCCGCCCAACGCGTTGCCCGCAAGGCGGTTGACCGCGATGATGCGCCGCCGTTCCCGTGACGGCAACGCGCGGTAAGCGCGAATCGCCATTGATTACAGACGATAATGATCCCGTGAAGGTTCCCAAGGCGTACATCTCCTGGAGCTCAGGCAAGGACAGTGCCTACGCGCTCTGCGAGGCGCGTGCCGCCGGGCTCGCGGACGTGGTCGGCGCCATTACGACCTTCAGCGAGGTCTACGACCGGGTCGCGATGCACGGCGTGCGCGCGAGCCTTCTCGACCGCCAGATCGCCGCCCTCGGGCTCCCCTCGCTCAAGGTGATGCTGCCGAGCCCGTGCTCGAACGAGATCTATGAGGCGCGCTTCGCCGCGGCGTGCGAGCAGTTGAAGAGCGCTGGCATACGCCATATCGTTTTTGGCGATCTCTTCCTCGAGGACATCCGGGCCTACCGCGAGCGGCAGCTGGCCGCGCTCGGCATGACGCCGATCTTTCCGCTGTGGCAGCGGCCGACCGCGGCGCTGGCGCGCGAGATGATCGCGAGCGGACTGGTGGCGCACCTGGTGTGCGTCGATCCGCGGCGCCTGGCGCGCGAGTTCGCCGGCCGGCGCTTCGATGCGACGCTGCTCGATCAGCTGCCGCCGGACGTCGATCCGTGCGGCGAGAACGGCGAGTTCCACACCGTGGTGACGGCGGGACCGATGTTTTCGGCGCCCATCCCGGCGCGCGTCGGCGAGGTCGTCGAGCGCGACGGGTTCGTGTTCGCCGACGTGCTCGAGGCTTAACCGCCGCGGCGCGCGCGCACGGCGCGCGGCAGCCGCGCCGCGTAAAGGCCCGCGAGCGCGAGCAGCGTCCACAGCTCGAGCGCGCCGCCGCCCCCATGGCCGCCACCACCGGAGCTGGCTGCTGCCGCGATCGTCAGGGTCAGGTTGACCGTCCCGCTCTGCATCGGGTTGCTCGCATCCGTGACCTTGAAAGTCAGCGCCACATTGGAGGCGGCCGCCGTCGGCGTACCCGTGATGGCTCCGCTCGAGGCGAGCGACAGCCCGCTCGGGAGCGTGCCGCTCATTAGCGTCCAGGCATAGGGCGTCGTTCCGCCCGTCGCGGCGAGCATCGCGCTGTAGGCGACTCCAACCTGCCCGTTCGGCAGTGACGTCGTGCTCACGCTGAGGGGCGGCACGGCGTTGACGGTCAGGGCCGCCGACGCCTGGACCATCGTCGTCCCGTTGGTGCAGCTCAGGATGTAAGTGGAGGTTCCGGTCGCAGCCGGCGTGACGGTCTTGCTGCCCGTCGTGGACTCATTGCCGGTCCAGCTCCCCGAGCCGGTGCAGCTCGTCACGTTGATACCACTCCAGCTGAGCGTCGCCGACTGGCCGAGCGTGATCGTGCTCGGCGACACGCCGATGATGGGTGGTCCGGGCGGGAGCGAACTCAATGCCAGGCCCGCCTGGATGAAGCCCCAGCCACTCGCGTAGTTCGGTACGGTGGCGCTCATCGGCGCGGCAGTGCTGCTGATCGCGGTGCGGATCTGGAGTGGCGTGAGCGCGGGATTTGCCTGCAGCATGAGCGCCGCGAGTCCCGCCGCGTGCGGAGTTGCCGCGGACGTACCGAAGTAGTTGGGATAGCTCGCATCGTTCGCGCAGCCGGCGACCGTCGAGGTGTCCTTGGAGGTCGAGTCGACGAGCGGGAAACCGAAGAAGGTCGTGTTGATGCCGTCGGGGCCCACGAAATCGGGCTTCTGACGATTCTCGGCCGTCGGCAGGCGGTTGCCGCTCGTGTCGAACAGGATCGGCGAGCCGCCGAGGGACGAGAAAGCCTCGAGCACCGTGGTCGGCACGGTGGCGCACGGCACCGTGTTGGCGAAGAACGCTGCGCCCACGGTTTGCGCGCCGGCCGCATTGGAGTGGCCCTGGATGGTCGGATTGGTGGTGGGCGGGAAGTTCCCGAACGTGCTGCCGGCGCCGTCGTCTTCCCAGGCGAGCTTGATGCGGCCCGGCGGGTGCGTGGGATTGGCGATCCCGATCGTGACGCTCACCGTACCGGGCGCCGTGTTGGCGCCTTCGGCGGCGTTGGCGGGATTGCCGAGGATGAGCACCTGCACGGGATCGGCGCCGACCGCGTTCGGACCGGTGCAGGTGACCGTGGCCCCCTCGAGGTTGAACACCGTATAGCTCACGGTCGATGAGACGCAGACGTCGATCTGGCTGCTCGCGCCCGCGGTCGACCCCGAGGTGCCCGGCCAGGCGCCGGTCAGATACGGCTGATCCCACTCCACCACGAGCGCGATGAACTCTCCCGGGAACAGGGCCCGAACATTGACGCTGAGCGAGGGAGCGGTCGTCGCGCCGGTGGCATCGAAGTTGAGGAGCTGCTCGTTCGCCTGCGCGCCGCTGCCGGCGATGTTGAAGCTCGGCGTCGTGTTGTCGTAGGCGAGGTTGCCCTCGTTGCCCGCGGCGGTGAAGTAGGCGACACCCGAGGAATTCACGGTGTCGATGGCCTCGCCAAGGAGTCCGTCCTGGAAGAAGGGCTCATCGTAGTAGCCGACGTCGTCGGCAATCACCTTGGCGCCCGCCTTGGCGAGCGCCTGGATGCCGGTGGCGAAGTCCGCTTCGCTGGTAAACGCCGTGTAGAAGGCGAGGTTCGCGCCCGGTGCCACGGCATGCACGATCTGCAGCATCGCGCGGCCCTCGTCGGCGAAGGGCAGGTCGTAGGGATAGCCGAAGCCCGTCACGCAGGCCGAGCCGCCCCCGAACGCCTCCTCGAGCACGTTGACGCTCGTGGGCAACGCACCGGCGGATTCGTCCATCTCGGCATCGGCGGTATAGCCGTAGAAGGCGTAGCCGATCGGCCCCGCGGCCGGCGGATCGGGGATCCCGTTGATCGTCTGGCCCTGGTCGGCGGCGTAGACGTGATAGCAATCGAAGCTGTCGGAGAGGACGCCGACGGTCACGCCGGCGCCGTTGAGTGCCGTGTACTGCTGGCGCAGCGCCGCGGTGCCCTGCGCGAAGTCGCCCTGGGTGGCCGCCACTGCGCGGGTATGCGACAGCGAGGCCCGCAGCGAGTCGACCTCGGAGCGGGTGGCCGCCGTCTCGATGGCGCTGACCGGCAGGAAGCCGCCGACGTCGTTGCGGAACACCGCCGCGTGCTCGAGGCCGACGCTCTCGAGCGCCGCCTTAAGCGCCTGCGGATCGCCGCGGGTGACGGCGTCGACCGCCACCAGCACCGGCGCACCGGCAGCGTGCTGCAGGAAGTGCGCCGCCGGACTCATGGAGCGGAGGTCAGCGAGCATCTGCCCGGGCTGGGCGCGATACGCATTGCGCGCGAGGTCGGCGAGCGCCGCATCGAGCTTGCCACCGACGCCGCTGCGCATTTGCTCGGCGCTGCGTCCGCCAAAAGCCGTGAGGTGCGCGCTGCCGGCGACTAAAGGCGGGTGTTTCGAGGCGGGGTGGGGAGGCGAGGTTGCCGAAGCCGCCATCATTCCGAGCAGCGCAACGGCTGCGATACCCACGCGGTGCGATGACATCGAGACGACCCCCATAAGCGTTCCGGCGTTGGACGTACTTATAGCCGATCGGTTCGCACAAAGCAGTCACCCGCGGCGTGGCGGGGTGGCTGGTGGGAATTGGTTGCAATTGTCGCCGGATGGCGCCAGTCGCGGCGGCTCAGCGAGCGGGAGCGCCGCCCGCTGCCTGCGTCCGCCGGCGCTTGAGCAGCGCGTAGCCGCCGATGCCGAGCCATACGACGTTGAGCGCCGCGGACGGCAAGGCGCCGTTCCAGCCGCTGTTCACGATGAAGCCGATTGCCCCGAAGATGTTCATGACGTGGTAGGTGCGCGAGTCGCCCTTGAGCTTGCCCGCAGACAGCAGGGCGTAGGCTGCGACGATGAGCGTCGCGCCGATCCAGCCGACGATTTCGACGAAGAGCTTCATGGGGCGAGCGTAGCGGAAATCCGTGCACGCATCACAGCTTCGTGACGCGAGGGTCAAATCACCTTAACGAGATTCGCCGGCGGCCGCGCGACCGCAGTGCGGCACACGCGATTGTGCGCTGTGCACTCTCTCTTCCGGTGGACGACGCGGCGCGCGGCGATCTTTAGAATCGCGCGCGCTGACAGACCCAAGGAGATGCGGCATGGAAGTGTTATTTGCGATCGAGATCGGCGTGACGTTTGCATTGGTGCTCGGACACATTGCCATGGTGGTCGGTGACCGCCTGGCCCGTCCGACCGCCTGAGCTGAACGCTCTGCATTGATCGCCAGCGCCGCCTGCGGGCGGCGCCGTTGTTTCTGGCGTCCGCCTTTGACGCCCTCAGGTGGCCGCGGCCGCGGCCCCATGCCGGCTGACGGCGCTGCCGTCGTCGCGCTTCAGGCCCCTGAACACCAGCGTCGAGACCAGCGTCGCCAGCCCGAGCACCACGAGCGCCTCGTGGATGCCGTGCAGCAGCTCGCCCGGCGCGGTGTGGAAACGGTCGGGTACGAACAGCGCCGTGACCAGCGAGGCGGTCGCCACCGCGAAGCTGATCGAGAGCTGCTGTCCGGTGCTCGCGATGGTGCTGGCATCGCTCGCCGCCTGGGGGCTCACGTCCGCGTACACCAGGGTGTTCATGCTGGTGTACTGGAGCGAGGCGAACAGGCCGAAGGCGAACACCTGCAGCACGATCAGCCACACCGGGGTCGCCGCACCGATGGTGGCGAACAGCAGGATCAGCACCCCGAGCATCAGCGTGTTGGAGACCAGCACGGCGCGGTAGCCGAAGCGCGCGAGGATCCGCGGCATGATCATCTTGAGGCTCATCGCGGCGAAGGCCTGCGGCATCATCAGCAGTCCCGACTGGATCGGCGTGTAGGTGAGGCCCACCTGGAAGAGCAGCGGCAGCAGGAAGGGGATGCCGCTGATGCTGATGCGGGTGAAGAAGCCGCCGCTCACCGCCGCGCGGAAGGTGCGGATGCGGAACAGCGCGAGGTTGAGCAGCGGGTGGAGCGTGCGTGAGGCGTGCAGGCCATAGCCGGCGAGCAGCGCGAGCGACAGCACCAGCAGCGCCAGGATCGAGGCGGTGCCGAGGGAGTGCTCGCCGAACACCTCGAGCACGTACGAGAGGAGCGCGATCCCGGCGCCGAACAGCACCAGGCCGGCGAGATCGAGCCTGGGTGAGTCGGTGTCGCGGAAGTCGGGGAGATTGCGCCGGATGAGGTACAGGCCGGCCATCCCGACCGGCACGTTGATGAAGAAGATGACGCTCCAGTGCACGTAGCCGGTGATCAGGCCGCCGGCAATCGGTCCGAAGAGGGGACCGAGGAGTCCCGGCACCGCCACGAAGCTCATGGCCCGCACCAGCTCCGACTTGCCGAAGGTACGCACCAGGGTCAGCCGGCCGACCGGCACCATCATGGCGCCGCCGCAACCCTGCAGCACCCGGAACGCCACCAGCCAGTGAATGTTGCGCGACAGGCCACACAGGAGCGAGCCGAGTGTGAAGAGCGCGATGGCGCTGCTGAACACGCGCCGCGTGCCGAAGCGGTTCGCCATCCAGCCGCTGATCGGGATGAACACCGCGAGACTCAGCGTGTAGCTCGAGAGCACCGCCTTCATGCTCAGGGGGGCGACTCCGAGCGCGTGTGCGATGCCGGGAACGGCCGTGTTGAGGATGGTCGTGTCGAGCGCCTGCATGAAGAAGGCGACCGCGACCAGCCACGGCAGCAGCCTTCGGGCGGCCTCGTCGGGGACGGTGTCAGGGGCCGACATGGCTGGCTGTCGGGGGGCGATATACTGCGCGCCCGATCCGCGTGCGGAGAGCATCCATGTGCGACAACGGTTCGATGGACGACATGATCGAGTATCAGCTGAAGTCGACACAGATGTCGCGGCGGCGCTTCGGGGCCTTCACCCTCGGCGCCGGGGTCATCTCCATGCTGCCGGCGGCGGCGCGTGCCGGCTGGATCGAGGAGAGCGAAGTCGAGATCAAGACGCCGGACGGCACGGCGGATGCCTACTTCGCGCACCCGGCCGGCGGGGCGTACCCCGGGGTGCTGATGTGGCCCGATATCTTTGGCTTGAGGCCCGCGTTTCGGCACATGGGTCGGCGCCTCGCCGAGGCGGGGTTCTCAGTGCTGGTCGTGAATCCCTTCTACCGCACCCGACGCGCGCCCACCGCGCCCGAGAATCCCGACTTCAACGACCAGCCGACGCGCGATGCGCTCATGGCCCTCATGGGTAGTCTCAGCCCCGACACGGTGGTGAGGGATGCCAAAGCCTTCACCGGTTGGCTCGATGCGCAGCCCGCGGTCGATCGCAAGCGGCGGATCGGCACCATGGGTTACTGCATGAGCGGTCCGTACACGTTGCGCACGGCGGCGGCGCTCCCCGAGCGCATCGGTGCCGGCGCCTCGTTCCACGGCGGTGGCATGGTGACCGCCAAACCGGACAGTCCCCACCTGCTCATTCCGAAGGTGAAGGCGCAGTTCCTGGTCGCGATCGCCTCCAACGACGATCAGCGCCAGCCGGAGCAGAAGACGGTGCTGCGCGAGAGCTTCGATAAGGCCAAAGTGCCCGCGGAGGTCGAGGTGTATGCCGGGGCGCTGCACGGCTGGTGCCCGCCCGACTCGCGCGTCTACAACGACGCGCAGGCGGAGAAAGCCTGGAGCCGGGTGCTCGCGCTCTTCAAGACCGCACTCGGCGGGAGCGCGGCCAAGGCGGCCTGAAAGCCGCGGCGGTCAGCCGCTGCCGGCCCCGATGATGCGTGCCGAGAGATCGCAGGCCCGGTGGGCCGGGCGATCTTTGCTGGCTCCCTCCGGGCGCATGGCGCACGTGAGGCTCGAGTAGGTCAGCCAGCAGAACAGCGCCACGGAGAGTCCGCAGAGCAGAAGAAGCAGGTATCCGACGGTGGTCAGTACCACGGAGAGACCCCCCAAAGGGCAATTCGCCCTGGACGCAAGTGTCTCGCCGCTGGCGTCGCCTGTTCCATGCAGTAGATCACAGGAGACTACCAATTGTATCGGCGCCGCGAATGTGTGCTCGCAGCACGCGCCGCGCTGTCGCGCAATCGCGCAACACCTGCACGCGCCGCTTCACTTAATGCGCGTGCGGCGCGCGCGAGTTTTACATAGGCGAGCGGCTCAGCGCGCCTCGATCCCGTCGAGGCTGGACCATGCGCCATCGGGCGAGCGCATCATGAAATGCGTACCCGCCTGGACGACCGTCGCGCCATTGTTCTCGGCTACGAAGGGGGTCTGCGGCAGCGCTTCGACGTAATCGCCGAAGCCCGCGACGGGCGCCGCGTAAGGATTGTGGCCGATGAAACGCGACAGGATCTCGTACAGCGCCGGGTAGCTCAACGGCGCCTCGACGCGACCTCGCACGACGGCGGCGCCGTGCGGCGCGTTGACGAGGGCGATCGCGACCGGCACGCGCGCGATGGCCGCGGTGGGGATCTCGCGCAGGCCCGGGATCTGGCGACGGTCGCCGTTGAGCGCCGCGCCGTGCTCGGCGATCAGTACGACGACCACGTGGCGGCCGGAGGCGCGCAGCAGCTCGAGGAAGCGGCCGAGGTCGGCCGCAAGGTTCGCAAAGCGCGCGCCGTAGGAGGAGTCCGCGCCCCCCACGACGCGGTTGCCGTCGTGCAGGCTGATGCTGTTGTAGTAGAGCACCACCCGCGGCGCCCGGTTCGCCTGGCGCTTCGCCCACCAGCGCGACAGCACCGAGTAGTCACTGTAGACCGGCGTACCGTCGAAGGCGGTCTCGGCGGGCGTCGCACCGGCGTTGTCCTCGAGTGGCACGGCGAGCCCGCCGCGATCGCGCACGTCGGCGAAGAAATTGCCGAAGTGGCCGTCGTGGTTCATGACCCATTGCGGCGCGAAGCCCGCCGCCTGCAGTCCGTTCACGACCAGGCAGCCCTGTCCGGCGGGGTCGTAGAGACGGGCTTCGGGCGTCGCGCCGCAGCTGCCGCGCAGCAGCCGGATGGCCGCGGGCCCGCTGTAGCTCGCGCCGGAGGAGAAATTCGTCAGCACCACGTCGAAGCGCCCGAAGAAGCCCTCGGCGCCCGTCTTGAGCGTCTTCAGGTCGTCCCACGACAGCGAGCAGATGTGCAGGATGACGATGTCGAAGGCCGGATCGTCGGACGCCGGGTGGGCGAAGCGGATCTGAACCTGCTTCTGCTGCGCGTAGAACTGCGCCAGGCGCTCGTCGAGCGCCGCGGGCGCGAGGTCGACCTCCTCGTGCGCGAGCGGGGCGGCGCCCGCGGGCCGCGCCGGAGAGGCGACCGCGGCCCACTGTCTGGCCGCCGGAGCGACCATCACGGCGAGGATCCCGAGGAACACGAAGGTGCTGAGGCGGAGCTTGCGCCGCGCGAGCGAGTACACCACCGCGAGGGCGAGCGCGCCGAGCAGCAGCCGCCAGCTGAGGAGCCGTCCGGCGAGCTCCAGGAGGTAGGCGGCGCTGAAGGTACTGAGGTTCTCGAGATCGACGATCGCCTGCGGCAGCGGCGGGAGCCAGGAGTCGTGATAGAGGAGCAGCACCCCGAGCGGCACCGCGATCAGGTTCTTGGCGAGGCGCTGGCGCGCGTTTGCCGCCGGGAGCGCGGTGAGTACCGCGAGTCCGAGATTCAGCCACGGGCTGAAGTCCATGTAGCCGAGCGCGTACAGCGCGAGCTTGGCGAGGAAGTAGGCGCTCCAGAGACCCATGCCGCGAGACGTCAGCGCGCCGCAGCGAGGCGGGTGCCGCGCAACCAGGCGCTCATCTTGTTATACAGGCTCTCCGCCAGGCGCACATAGCCCGTCGCGCCGAAGGAGAATACTTCGGCGAAACTCGCGAGCGGCCTGTCCTCGGCGATGCCGCTGTCCCAGTCCTTCCAGGCGTCGCGCGCGCCGAAGGTGCAGCGCACGTAGGCGCGCTGCTGCGCAATGTCGAGCTCCTCGAGCAAGAGTCCAATGTGCTCATCGCGCACCGTCGCGACCCGCACGGGAAAGTGGTGCGCGCCGTCGTCGCCTTCGAGCGTCACGCGCAGCCGGTCGCCGATATTGAGCGAGGTCGCCGGCACCTCGAGCTTGAGCCCCAGACCCCCCATGGCGAAGTCGGTGGTCTCACAGGCGACCCAGCCGCCGTGCGCAAGATGCAGCGTCGCCGGCATACGCTTGGGCACGCGCGGCGTCGTGCGCACCTGGCGCGTCTCGGCGGCCACGCCCAGCACCGCGCCCAGCATGACGATGTTGAAGAGCGTCCAGATGAGGTTGAGCGCCACCGTATCCGCTTCGTACGAGTTCCAGAAGAGCAGGCGGGGAATTGCCAGCAGCGCGCCGCCGATGTTGAGCACGACCAGCACCAGGTAGGGGAGCGAGATGCGCCAGTCGAAGAAATCGCGCTCCACCAGGCCCCCTTTGGCGGTGACGTTGAACTTGCCGCGCTGGGGCGCGAACAGGGCCACGGTCGTCGGCAGCGCGATGTACCAGGAAAGCACCGCCTCGTAGGCCTCGTTCCAGAACGAGTGGCGGAAGCGTCCCTGGATGTGGGAGTTGGCGAGACTCGACTGCACCAGGTGCGGCACGGCGTAGAGCGCGATGGTGGTGGCCGCGGCGTTGATGATGTGGAACTGGAAATAAAGGTAGGCGAGCGGCGCGGTGAGGAAGATCAGGCGCGGGACGCCCGAGAAGAAATGCAGCATGGCGTTGCCGTAGCACAGGCGCTGCAGCGGACTCAAGCCCTCCCCGAAGAACGGATTGTCGAGCCGGAAGATCTGCGCCATGCCGCGCGCCCAGCGGATGCGCTGCCCGATGTGTCCCGAGAGACTCTCGGTCGCGAGTCCCCCGGCGAGCACCTCGCGCAGGTACGCGGTGTTGTAGCCGCGGCGGTGGAGCTTGAGCGCGGTATGCGCATCCTCGGTCACGGTCTCGACGGCGATGCCGCCGACCTCCTCGAGCGGCCCGCGCCGCAGCACCGCACACGAGCCGCAGAAGAAGGCGGCGTTCCACAGATCGTTGCAGTCCTGGATCAACCCGTAGAAGAGGCGCCCCTCGTTCGGTACGCGACGGAAGGTGCCCAGGTTGCGCTCGAACGGATCCGGCGAGAAGAAGTGGTGTGGCGTCTGCAGCATCGCGCAGCGCGGATCCTTGAGGAACCAGCCCATGGTGGCCGTGAGGAAGGTGCGCACCGGGATGTGGTCACAGTCGAAGATCGCGACGAACTCGCCGTGCGTGACGCCGAGCGCGTGATTGAGATTGCCGGCCTTGGCGTGGGCGTTGTTGCCGCGGATCAGGTAGCCGGCGCCGCATTCGGCGGCGAAGTCGCGAAATGCCGGCCGGCGGCCGTCATCGAGCAGGTACACCTTCAGCCGATCGGCCGGCCAGTCGAGATTGAGCGCGGCGAGCACGGTCGGGCGCACCACTTCGAGCGGCTCGTTGTAGGTCGGTACGTACACGTCCACGCTCGGCCATTCGCTGCGGTCGCGGTGCAGCCGGTGTGTACGGCGGCGCAGCGGGCGCGCGTTCTGCACGTAGCCGAGCACCATGATGAGCCAGGTGTAGCACTCAGCGGCCAGGAGCCCGGCGCCGAAGAAGGTCTCGTAGCCGCTCGCGAGGTCCAGGGTGTGGGTGCAGCGCCACCAGATGTAGCGCGAGGAGGCGACGATCGAGAAGGTGATGAGGATCAGTCCCGGGCCGTAGCCCGGGAGCTGGCGCACCAGGAGCGTGAGCAGCCACATGAGCGTCAGCAACGCGAGCTGCGGACCCGCATCGAGCGGGGTCGAGGCGATGAGCACGAACAGCGCGAGCGCGGCGACCCCGACTGCCACCCGGGTGGAGTGGCTCGCGGCGGCGTACCCACGCGCGAGCGCTGCCGAGTAGCGCTCGAGACGTGCCGCCAGCCCGTAAAGGAGCGGGGCGACGCGTGGCGCGATCGGGTGGTGCAGCAGCGCGCCGAGGGAAGCGACCGGGCGCGCCGCGCCGTACTTCTCGGGATCCGACCACGAGCCCTTGGGCGGATCGGTGAGGAGAAGGTGCAGCACCCAGGCGCGCACGCTGCGCACGTTGGGGACGCCGAGCTCGGTGGCGAGCCTGGCGATGAGCGGCCGGAACAGCCGCTGCACCCAGCGGGGCCAGGGGCGCGCGGCATCGGGGGGCAGCACGAACAGGTGCCACAGCCAGCGGCCGAACTCCTGCGCCCAGCCGACCTGCAGCGGCCGGCCGGGGGGCGTCAGCATCGGCGGCACGCGCAGCCGCAGGGTTTCGCTCGTATCCAGCATGGCCGGGCTCATTCTCCTTTCCGGTCCCCGGGCAAACGTGCAGCACTTGGCAGTTTTTTGAATTAATCTGGGCGGGGCGCCGCGGGGGTATGGTAAACCTTTGGCCAGCTTAAGATTTTGCGCGGAGACCGGGGCTTAAGGCCATGGACACGGGGAAGTGGAGATCGGGCGGACTCGCTGCCGCCGTCCTCGCGCTCGCCCTTGGCGGCGTGGGGGAGGCGGCCCAGCCGCCCGCCGCACCGAAGGAACCGCCCATCCGGGAGGTCCGCGCCACGTTCGCGGAGCTCGGCTCAGGCGCCATGACGCTCCAGGGCGTGACCGCGACCGGGGCGGTGAACTTCGGCATCCGGGCCGACCAGCTGGTGAGCGGCGGGACGCTGCATCTGCGCGTCACCGCATCCCCGGCGCTGCTGCAGGACCTGTCGCACATCCGTGTCACGCTCAACAACCAGACGGTCGCGGCCGTGCCGCTCACCAGGGCCGACGCCGGTCACGTGGTGGAGCGTGCGATCCCGCTCGACCCGCGCTACTTCAGCGACTACAACCACATCCAGCTCGATCTGATCGCGCACTACACCACCGAGTGCGAGGATCCGCAGCACACCTCGCTCTGGGTGAAGGTGGGCGAGGACAGTGACGTCACGCTGGATGTACGCCCGCTCGAGCTGCGCGATGAGCTTGCGCTCCTGCCGGCGCCGTTCTTCGATGCGCACGACAACCGCGGACTCGTGCTGCCCATCGTGCTCGCCGCGCACGCCCCGCGCGGGGTGTTGCGCTCGGCCGGCGTCGCCGCTTCCTGGTTCGGCCTGCTGGCCGACTACCGCGGTGCGCGCTTCCCGGTAAGCTTCGACGCGCTCCCGGCCCGGCATGCCCTCGTCTTCGCGACCAACGACTCCCGCCCGGCGGGCCTGACGCTTGCGGCGGTCGCGGCCCCGACCGTCAGCATCATCGACAACCCCACCGACTCCACCCTCAAGCTGCTGGTCTTCCAGGGCAAGGACGAGGCGCAGCTGCGCCAGGCGGTCGAGGGCCTGGTGCTCGGCAACCCGGTGCTGAGCGGCAACGCGGCCACCATCGAGGCCGTCAGCTACCGGCGCCGCGCCGCCTACGATGCGCCGCGCTGGCTCAGGAGCGATCGGCCGGTGCGGCTCGGCGAGCTGATCGATGACCCGGGGCAGCTCGAGGGGCAGGGGGTCGCGCCGCAGCCGATGGCGGTCAACCTGCGGCTGCCGCCCGACCTTTTCACCTGGAACAAGGCGGGCGTGCCGGTCGACGTGCATTACCGCTACACCGCGCCCGCCGAGCGCGACAACTCGGTGCTCACGGTGTCGATCAACAACCAGCTGCTGCGCTCCTACCGGCTGCTGCCCGAGAGCGAGGCGGAGGCGAGCGGGCGGCTGCTGGTGCCGCTGCTGCAGAGCGACAGTGCGCGGCAGAGCCGCGGGATCCTCATCCCGGCGTTCCAGCTGGCGAGCGACAACCAGATGGTGTTTCAGTTCTCGATGGACTTCCATCGCGAGGCGAACTGCAAACAGGTGTTCATCGACAACACCCGCGAGGCCATCGATCCGGACTCGACCGTGGATGTCTCCGGCTTCGCGCACTACACCGCGCTGCCGAACCTCGGACTGTTCGCCAACTCCGGCTTCCCGTTCACGCGCTACGCCGATCTTGCCGAGACCGCCTTCGTGTTGCCGGATGCGGGCGATCCGTCCGCGCTCGAGGAGATGTATTTCCTGCTCGGGCGCATGGGCCGGCAGACCGGCGCCGTGGCGCTCGCTTACCGGGTGCTCGATGCGAAGGAAGCGCTCGCCGCCCGTGACCTCGATCTTGTCGTCCTCTCCGGCACGGGTGCGGACGGGTTGCTGCAGCAATGGAAGAAGGGCCTGCCGCTCACGCTCACGCAGCTCGGCCGCGACTACCGCGCGCTCGCGCCGGTCGCGCCCTCGGTGGCCGCGCCGCGTCGCGCCGAGACGGCTGCGGATGAGCCGCCGCAGCTGCAGATCCAGACGGGAGGCTCGATCGCCGCGCTGGTCGGCTTCGAGTCACCGCTCACGGGCGGGCGCAGCGTCGTCGCACTCCTGGGGCGCGACGCCGCCGCCTCGCAGGCGCTGGTGGCGGTGCTCGATGACAACGCTCGCGTGCCGCTCATTCGCGGTGAGCTCGCCGTGATCCGTAACGGCGCCGTGCAGAGCTTCCAGGGAGCGGGCTTCTACTACGTCGGCTCGCTCCCCTTCTGGCAGTGGTTCTGGTTCCACTTCTCACAGCACGCCTGGGCTCTCATCCTGCTCGCGCTCGCCATCTCGATTGCAGCCGGACTCCTCGTTTACGGCGCCCTCGAGCGGCGCGTGCAGCGGCGCCTGGAAGGCCAGGGGAAGTGACCGATGCGCGCGCGCCGCGCCTGTGGGCTGCTGTGCGCGGCGGCGCTCTGCGGCGGCACGGCGCAGGCCGCTGCCGTGGCGAGCTGCGCGCCGTGGCCCGAATGGCAGGCGTTCAAACGGCTCTATGTCAGTGACGACGGACGCGTCGTGGACGCCAGCACGCCGGAGGCGGCCACGGTCTCCGAGGGTCAGGCCTACGCGCTGACCTTCGCGCTCATCGCCGACGATCCGGCCGCCTTCGCGCGCATTCTCGCGTGGACGGGTAATAACCTCGCGGCGGGCGATCCGGCGCACGTGCTGCCTGCCTGGCGCTGGGGGCGCTCGGGCGACGGTGCCTGGACCGTGCTCGATCGCAACTCCGCTTCCGACGCTGACCTCTGGATGGCTTACGCACTCGCCGAGGCCGGCCGCCTCTGGCACAACAGCGCCTACACGCAAGCCTCGCGCGCCATGACGGCGCTGATCCTGCGCGAAGAGGTGGCGCTCGTGCCGGGTCTCGGCGCCACGGTGCTGCCCGGACCGCGCGGCTTCGTGTCGCACGGGGCCTGGCGGCTGAATGCGAGCTACCTGCCGATCCAGGTGCTGCGCGCTCTGCAACAGGAGGGCGATGCGGCGCTCTGGACGCAGGCGCTCGAGTCCTCGGGCCGTATCATCGTCGGCTCCGCGCCGCGCGGCTACGCCGCGGACTGGATCCTCTACCGCGAGGGGCAGGGGTTCGCGGCGGATCCCGCCACGCACGGCGCCGGCAGCTACAACGCCATCCGCGTCTACCTCTGGGCGGGGATGTTGTCCGAGGATGAGCCGCAGGCCGAGCGTCTCGCGCGGCAGCTCGAGCCGATGGCGCGGGCGGCAGCGCGCGGTGCCGCCCCCGAGTCGATCGACACCGCGACGCTCGAGGCGCACGGCGAAGCGCCGGCGGGCTTCCTCGCGGCGCTCCTGCCGCTGCTGGTGCATTTCAGGCTCGACGCCGCGGTCGACACCACCCGCAAGCGCCTTCGGGCGCAGGCGCTGCGCGACAACCAGCACTACTACAACGACGCGCTCACTCTCTTCGGGCTCGGCTGGCTCGATGACCGCTTTCGCTTCGACCGGCATGGGAATCTGCGCCTGCCATGGAACGGCTCGTGCCGCCCCGACTGATCGCTGCCGCGGCGCTCGCATGGTGGGCGGCGGCGGCCGCGGCGCCCGCACTGCCGCCGACCGACCAGGAGCTGCTGCACAACGCGCGCTTCTGGGAAGCGCACGAGCGCGGCGATCTCGCGCAGCTCGCGCTGAAGAAGCTCGTAGCGGCCCGGCCCGACATCCCCGAGCCGCTCCTCGAGCTCGGCGAGCTCGATCTGCGCCTCAACGACTTCCAGGCCGCAGCCGACATCGAGAGTCAGCTCGCGCGGCGCTTCGCGGGATCCGCCGCCGCGCGCGATTTCGCCACCGAGGTGCGCGTCGCTACACGCGACCGGCTCGAGTTCGCCTCCATCCGCCGCCTGACCGAGATCAACCGCACCTCCGAGGTCCGCTCGCACCTCGAGCACCTCTTTCCCCACGGCGCTCCGGGCGGGACGCTCGGCATCGACTACTACCAGCTGCTCGCGCGCACCCCCGGCGGTTTCGCGGCCGCGCGTGCCGGCCTCGAGCGCCTCGTGGAGGCTCATTCCGGCGATCCACGCTACCGGCTCGCGCTGGCGCAGCTGCTGGTGAAGAACGCAGACACGGCACTCGAGGGCGTGACGCTCCTCGATGAGCTCACCCGGCGCGACGACGTGCGCCGCGACGACGTCGACCGGGCACTCGCCTCGGGACTCGGGCGGCTCGGTCCCGAGCGCGCCCCCGCGGGCGTCCTCGACGCCTATCTGGTCCGCAACCCGCAGGACACCGAGCTCCTCGAGTTGCGCAGCGAGCAGCAGGTCGTACGCGAGGAGCGCCGGCTTGAGTCCGCCGCGACGGCGGCCGAGGCGCTGCCGGCCCTGCAACGGCAGGTGGCCGCGAAGCTCTCCTCCGGCACCGTGCCGCCGGGTGCGCGCGCCGCGGTGCGCGTTTGGCTCGAACGCAGCAGAGCCACGCTTGGCGCAGGGGAGGCGCAGCGCGCGGCCGCGGAGCTGCGCGCCGCACTCGTCTTCGCTCGCGGTCAATACGAATCCGGGATCGCAATCGCGAAGCAGCTCGATGCCGCGGGCCTTCCCGGTGAGGCGGACGAGCTGCTCGCGAGCGCCGCGCAGCTCGATCCGAAGTCGACGTGGCTCTTCGAGACGCGCGTGCGCCGGCTCATCGCGCAAGGAAATATCGCCGAGGCCGTGGGGCTCCTCCACGGGCGGCCGCTGTCGGCGAAGTGGACGGCGCAGTCGCGCGATGCACTGCTCGCGGGCGCGCTCGAGCAGCGTGCCGCGGCTGAGGCCGCCGCGGGACACGGGGAAGCGGCGGCCGCCGATCTCGAGGCGGCCGTCGCGCTCGCACCGCTCGATCCGTGGCTGCGTTTTCGCCTGGCGGGTTACTACCGGGAGCACGGCGGGGTGCCCCGTGGCCGCGCTCTCATGGACGACGGTGTCCGGGCGGCGCCGGACTCAGCCGAGATGCGCTACGCACAGGCGCTCTATCTCGCGCAGATCGACGCAAACCAGGAGGCATTTGCCGCGGTCGACGGCATCGCTGCCGCGCAGCGCAGCGCCGGCATGAATGCGCTCCACGACCGCATGCAGGTCGTGCTGGCGCGCGCCGAGGCCCGGCGCCGCGAGGAGGCCGGTGACCACGCGGGCGCGCGCGCCGTGCTGCTCGCGGCCGAGCCCGCAGCGTCCCGCAGTTTCGACCGGGCGCGCGAGCTCGCCTACTCGTGGATCGAGCTCGGCGACCGCGAGCACGGCCTCGCCCTGGTTGAGCCCTGGCTCGCGGGCGATGCCGGCAAGGACCCGCACGTGCTCCTCGGCTGGGCGGGCGTGCTCGCGAGCGCCGAGGACGACGCGCGGCTGCACACGGTGCTCGAGGAGCTCGACGCCGTGCCGCAGCTTGCCGCGGATGACCGCGCGGACCTGCGGCGTATCCACCGTGCACTGAGCTTGCGCGAGATTCGTGTGCTCGAGCAGCGCAAGCGCTACGCCGAGGCCGCGCGGCGGCTCGATGAGCTGCTCGCGGCCGAGCCCGAGGACCGGCAGCTGCGCGTGGCGCGTGCCGAGCTCGAGCTCGCGGCCGGCGAGGCGGCTAAGGCGCGCGACCGCCTGGCGGCACTCGTCGCCGAGGATCCCGACGATCTGGACACCCGGCTCTCCTACGTGCGCGCGCTCACCGACTCGGGCGACTTGAAGTTTGCACGCACCCAACTGGCGGCGGTCGAGGCGCATGGGCCGCTCAGCGATGCAGAGCTCGAGTTGAGCCTCGCGCGACGCGAGCTCGGTCTCGGGTACGCCGACCGGGCGCTCAGGACTCTCGCGCCGCTCCTCACCGCGCCGCAACCGCGCGCGGACGTGCTGATGCTCGCCGGCCGCGCCGAGCTCGCGCAGGGACACTTGCGGCGGGCTGAAGGTTATTTCGCGCGCGCGGCCGCGCTCGGCACCGGGGCCGATGCACTCGCCGCGCGCCGCGCGAGCGAGGACGCCCAGGAGCGCCTTCAGTCGAGTGTGACGGCCGGCCTCATCGGCTGGCATCAGCCGGGAGACCCCGGCATGTCGCAGCTCAGCCTGGTCACGCTGCCGAGCTCCTGGGTGCTGGCGCGCGAGGATGGCTCGCGGATTGTCGCGCGCGCGGATGCCGTGTGGATCGATGCCGGCGAGGCGAACCCCGCTTCGGCGCCGCTCCTCGGCACGCTCGAGCTCGCCGGCCCCGGCGCAGCTGCGCGCACCACGAGCAACCGCCAGACGGGACTGAGTCCGGCGATCGGCTACGAGAGCACCTCCCTCACCGCCGACATCGGCGCGACGCCGCTCGGGTTTCTGCTGCCGAACGTGGTCGGTGGGATCGAGTGGACGCCGAGCTACCGTTCGGTGGCCCTGACCCTCGGGCTCGCGCGCCGCGCGGTGACCTCGAGCGAGCTCTCGTACGCGGGCCTCAGGGATCCGGTGACCGGCACCGCCTGGGGCGGCATCGTCGAGACCGGACCCTACGCGGGCTTCGGCATCTATCGCGAGAACTACGACGTCTCGGGGAATGTGCGGTTCGAGGAGATCACGGGGACCCGCGTGCCGGACAATCAGCTCGCGGCGGCGCGAATCAGCAGCAGCTGGAAATTCTTCGCCGCCCCCGAGACCCGGGCCGATGCCGGCGTGACCGTCAACTACTGGAGCTATGCGCGCAATCTCTCGAACTACACCTTCGGCAGCGGCGGCTATTACAGTCCGCAGTTCTACCTGAGTTTCTCGTTTCCGGTCGAGCTCACCGGCAGATCCGCCGGATGGTCGTACCGGATGCGCGCGGCGCCGTCATATACCTTGAGCCAGGTGAGCGGCATCGCATTCTACCCGGACGACGCGGCGCTCGAGGAGCAGGCGGCCCGTACCCCGCTGCCCGCGGGCTACACCACGCCATACTTTGCCGGCTACCGCAGCAACGGTTTTGGGTTCTCGGCCTACGCCGTGGCCGAGCGCCAGGTGACGGAGGCGCTGGTGCTGGGGGTCGTCTTCGACATCGACCGCACGGACTACTATCACCCGACCTCGATCGGGGTGTACCTGCGGCATGCGTTCGGCCAAGGCGCGACCCGCGCCGCCTCGCCCCCGCGGCCGATCCGGCCCTACAACCCGTGAACGGCTGAGCATGCGCGCGAGGCTGCTGCCGCTCGGCTTGCTGTGCGCCGTGTTGGGCTGCGCGCGGGGCGCGCCCGCGCAGACGCCGCCTGCGCAGACGTCCGAACAGCCGCGGATCGCGGGCCACGTGCTCCGGTTCGACGCGAGCGGCCATCTGCTGCCCTGGATCTCGTGGAGCACCGCGCTCGAGCGCGAGATGCGCTTCTACCAGCAGTGTCCGTCCGCGCATGGCTATCCGCTCTTCGTCAGCGAGACTTTTCTCGATGGCAACTGGTCGCCCGACCCGAGCCGCCGCGACACCATTCCGGCGACGCAGAACGGTATGGGGATTGTGTCGTATCTCAAGATGTACGCGCGCACCCACGAGCGCGCATACCTCGAGACGGCGCGTGCCATGGGCGACTACCTGACTCGCGAGACGCTCACGCCGGATGGCGGGGCCTATCCGCGCTTCACCCGCTCGACGGGCATCCGCGGAGAGTTTCCGCTCGCGGCGGATGCCGGCTCGCAGAGCGATCACCCCTACGAGATCGAGCCGGACAAGGGCGGCATCGCGGGCAACGCGCTCGTGCGGCTCTTCGAGGCGAGCGGCGAGCGGCGCTACCTCGAACAGGCACTGCAGAACGCCCGCGTGCTCGCGCGCAACCAGCAGCCGGGCGATGACTCCCATTCGCCGTGGCCGTTTCGCGCCGACTATCGCAGCGGGGCGCCGCGCGGCGCGGTGTCGGGCAACATGACCTACATCCTGCGGCTCTATGACGCGCTGGAGCGTCACGGCTATCGCGAGTTCGCCGAGCCGCGCCGCGCCTTATGGAGCTGGATCGAGCGCTGGCAGATTCCGAGTGCCAGCGCCGATGGGGCGCTGCTCGCCCAGTTCTTCGAGGATCACGACGCGCCCACCAACCGCACCGCCTGGGCACCGCTCAACCTCGCGCGGTATCTCCTGGAAGAGCGCGCGGCGCTCGATCCACACTGGCGCGTGGATGCCGGTACGCTGATCGAGTTCGTGCGCCGCAACTTCACGCACCTGGAATTCGGCGTGCGCGTCTGTCACGAGCAGGACGAGGACCAGGACGCCTGGGGCGGCGTGAACTCGACCTATGGCGCGGTGCTCGCGCTTTACGCGAAGGCCGTGGGGTCTGCCTCGCTCGCCAGCGAGGCGCGCCAGGCGCTCAATTTCACGCTCTATTCGATCGATGAGGCGGGCCGACCGCGCGACCTCTTCAAGCACTCGAGCCCCGGCGGCTGGCAGGAGGACGCCCACACGGACGTCATCCACAACTACCTGGACGCGCTCGGGGCGTTTCCGGAGTGGGCCGGGGGTTCGAAAAAATCTAATTAAATCAATGGTCGGGGTGACAGGATTTGAACCTGCGACTCCTACGTCCCGAACGTAGTGCTCTACCAGGCTGAGCTACACCCCGAAAAGGCGAGAGTGACTGCGCGACCCGCGCGGGCCGCGCAGTCTACTGAAGGGACCTGCCGCCTTCAATGGCGGCGGCGTTCTCAGAAGAACTCGCCAAAAGCCTCCGGCGGCGGCATCTGCGCGGCGTTGGCTGCCGCCGTCGCCCCCCTGGCCTTCGCGTCCGGCAGCGGGATGATCTTGCCGAGGTGCATGACCATCACGGGATGCTCGGTGGCATGGATGTCGCTCAGCACGTTACCGGGCACCGCCACCACGTCAGCGACCTTGCCGGCCTCGAGCGTACCGACGTCCGCCTCGATGCCGAGGAGCCGGGCATCGTCGCGGGTGCCCGAGAGCAGCGCCTGCGCCGGGGTCATGCCGAGGCTCACGTAAGCCGCGAACTCCTGGTTGTTCATGCCATGCGGGTAGACGCCCGCATCGGTCCCGAGCGCGATCTGGACGCCGACGCGCAGCGCCGTCTTCATCATGTTGGCGTGGGCGGCAGCTGCAGCACGCGCCTTGGCGGCGATCTGCGGCGGGTAGGTGTCGACCTTCTTCATCACCCACTCGACGGTGATGCGGGTCGGGACGAGCCATACGCCCTTCGCCTTCATGAGCTTGAGCGTGTCTTCGGTGAGGAAGCTGCCGTGCTCGATGGAGTCGACCCCCGCCTCGATGGCGAGCCGGGCCGCGGCATCCCCGTGACAGTGCGCGGCGACCTTGCGCCGCCAGGCATGTGCCTCGGAGACGATCGCCTTCATCTCTTCCAGCGTCAGCTGCGGCACGTCGACCGGATCGGACTCCGACAGCACGCCGCCGCTCGCGGCGATCTTGATGACATCCGCTCCCCACTTCATCTGGTAGCGCACCGCCAGGCGGCATTGCTCCGGCCCGCTGCAGATGCCCTGGATCGGGCCATCGGGCTTCACTTCGTCCGGCGGGAATGAGGCGTTGTCGAAGTGCCCGCCGGGCGAGCCGATGCCGTGGGCCGCCGTGATCATGCGCGGTCCCTCGGTGATACCGGCGTTGATCGCGTTGCGCAGCGCGATGTCGGTGAAGTCGCCGGCGCCGACGTTGCGCACGGTGGTGAAGCCGGCTTCGAGCGTGCGCCTGGCGTAGAGCGCGCCGTAGAGGGCGTCCTCGGCGGGGAAGCGCAGCAGATTGTCGTGGAACATCTTGTAGTAGTTGTCCGAGAACTGCATCGTCAGATGCGTGTGCGCGTCGATGTAGCCGGGCAGCAGCGTCGCGTCCCCGAGATCGACGACGCGCGCGCCGGCCGGCACGCCCGCGGCGCCGACCGACACGATGCGATCGCCCCGCACCACCACCACGCCGCCGTCCTTGAGCGTCCCGTCCTTCGCATCGAAGATGTGCGCGGCCTTGAGGACGATCGTTTCGGGCGCGGGGGTTTGCGCCACGGCGAACGGAGCGAGTCCGAACGCGAGCGCCAAGGCCACCAGGGCGCCGGGGATCTTCTGCACTGTCATCGCTGTCTCCCTTCTCGTTGTCAGGTCGTGTGCTCGACCGCGAAGTGCGCCAGCGCGGCGAGCCCGTTCTTATAAGAGGAGTCCGGCAGTACCGAGAGCGCGCCGTGTGCGGCGTCGGCCTCGGCGCGCGCGAGCCGCGCCGCGTAGTCGAGGCCGCCGGTCGCCTCGATCGCCTCGACCACGGGGCCGAGCTGTCCGCTGCCGCCGCTCTGGATGGCCGCGCGGATTGCCTCCCGCTGCGCTTCATTGCCGTGCCGCAGCGCATGGATGAGCGGCAGCGTGGGCTTGCCCTCCGCGAGATCCTCGCCCAGGTTCTTACCGCGCTCGGCGGGGCTCGAGCGGTAGTCGAGCACGTCGTCGACCAGCTGATAGGCCGTGCCGAGATGCCGGCCGTAAGCTGCGAGCGCACTGCGCAGTCCCGGTTTGGCACCCGCGAGCACGGCGGCGACCTCGGCGCCCGCCTGGAAGAGCCGCGCCGTCTTGCGATAGATCACTTCGAGGTAACGCTGCTCGGTGGTGTCCGGATCGTGGGCGTTCATGAGCTGCAGCACTTCGCCCTCGGCGATCACGTTGGTCGCCTCGGACATGATCTCCATCACCGGCTGCGAGGCGACGGCTGCCATCATCTGGAAGGCGCGCGAGTAGACGAAGTCGCCCACCAGCACGCTCGCCTGGTTGCCGAACACCTCGTTGGCCGTGTAGCGCCCGCGGCGCAGCGAGGAGCCGTCGACGACGTCGTCGTGCAGGAGCGTCGCGGTGTGGATGAACTCGATGAAGGCCGCAGCCTCGGTGAGTTGTGCGCCGGAGGGTCCGCAGGCGCGCCCCGCGAGCACCACGAGGAGCGGGCGCAGCCGCTTGCCGCCGCCGCCGATGATGTGCTCGGCGACCTGGTCAACCAGCGGCACGGCGCTCTTGAGGCGCGCACGGATCACGTCATCCACGGACCGGAGGTCCGCCTGCACCAGGGCGCGAATCTCGGCGAGGGTCATGACGTTAAGCGGAGTTCCTCGAGGCGGGGCCGCACGCTCACGGGGGCGGCCGCCGCAATCCTAGCGGAAAAGTGCCCCTAAGTGCCTGCGGGGCTTGATAAAATAGCGGTTTGACCGCGCCCGGCTCCGCCAGTAGAATGCGCGGCCTTTCTCCGAGCCCATTCCTCTTTAATCTCTTAGACCACTATGTACGCAGTCATCGCCACAGGCGGCAAGCAGTATCGGGTGACGAAGGACGGCGTGTTGCGCATCGAGAAGCTCGACGCGGAGCCGGGCGCTACGGTCGAGTTCGCCGAGGTACTCCTCGTCGGAGAAGGGGCCAGCGTCACCGTCGGCAAGCCGATCGTGAAGGGCGGCAAGGTGCTCGCCACCGTGGTGCGTCACGGCAAGGGCGACAAGGTGTCGATCGTGAAGTTCAGGCGCCGCAAGCATTACCTGCGGCAGAAGAACCACCGGCAGCTCTACACCGAAGTGAAGGTCACGGACATCCGCGCCGGCTGAAGGCGCGGGATTTGAGGTCAGGTCATGGCACATAAAAAGGCAGGCGGCAGTACCAGGAACGGGCGCGACTCCCACTCCAAACGCCTTGGGGTCAAGCGCTTCGGCGGTGAGCAGGTGCTCGCCGGCAACATCATCGTGCGTCAGCGCGGCACGGCGGTGCGCGCCGGCGCGAACGTCGGCGTCGGCACCGACCACACCCTGTTCGCCAAGGTGACCGGCAAGGTGCAGTTCCAGAAGAAGGGCGCCGAGCAGCGCATGCACGTGAGCGTGCTGCCGGAGCCGGAGAAGGCCTGAAGTCAGGCCTCAAGAGGCCCGGTATCGAGCCAAGCCCCGGCCTCCAGCGCCGGGGTTTTCATTTGGAGGTTGGACTGGCACTTTGCCAAGCGGGCAAAAGCCGACCCTGTCGGCCAAATTAGAATACATCATGAAATTCGTCGACGAAGCCCGGGCGCGGGTGCAGGCCGGCAACGGTGGACGCGGCAGCACCAGCTTCCGCCGCGAGAAGTTCGTGCCTTTCGGCGGACCGGATGGCGGCGATGGCGGCAACGGCGGCAGCGTCTATCTGCGCGCGGCGACCGGCATCAATACGCTCGCCGACTTTCGCATCGAGCGCACCTTCAAGGCGGGGCACGGCGAGGCCGGGAGCTCGAACGACTGCACGGGCCGGGGCGGCGCCGATCTCTACGTGCCGGTGCCGATCGGCACGGTGGTGCGCGACTGCGACACCCAGGAGCAGCTCGGCGATCTCACCCGCGACGGCGAGGAGCTCCTCGTCGCGCGCGGCGGCAAGGGCGGCTGGGGCAATCAGCGCTTCAAGTCGAGTACCAACCGCTCGCCGCGGCAATTCGGCCCCGGACTCCCCGGCGAGAAGCGCGCGCTCGAGCTCGAGCTCAAAGTGATCGCCGACGTCGGCCTCCTGGGTCTCCCGAATGCCGGGAAATCGACGCTCATCCGCGCCGTGTCCGCGGCCCGGCCCAGGGTGGCGGACTATCCCTTCACGACGCTGCACCCGAACCTCGGCGTGGTCGCGGTGGGCCAGCATCGCAGCTTCGTCATGGCCGATATCCCCGGCCTCATCGAGGGCGCGGCGGACGGGGCGGGCCTCGGGCACCGGTTCCTGAAGCACTTGCAGCGCACCCGGCTGCTGCTGCACCTGGTCGATATCGCCCCTCTCGACCCCGCGGCCGATCCGGTGCGCGATGCGCGCGCCATCGTCGCGGAGCTCAAGAAATTCAGTCGCGATCTCGCGGTGAAGCCCCGCTGGCTGGTGCTCAACAAGCGCGATCTGCTGCCGGAGAAGGAGGCGCAGGAGCGCGCCCGGGAGATCGTGCGGCGGCTGCGCTACCGCGGCCCCCACTTCCTGATCTCAGGCGCGACGGGGGCCGGGACGAAGGAGCTGTGCGAGGCGGTTATGAGGCTTTTGGAGGAGCACGATCGCGCGGCACGCGAGCGCGCATCATCTCCAGAAGGAACTGCCGCCGGGCCGCGGGCCGCAACTTGAGCGGCGTCGGGACGACGGGGGTCGGGATCCGGGACTTGTCGTTGCCGTTCATCGCAGCCTCACTACATCGCGCGGATGCGCGCCGCCAGGCGGCTCTTGTGCCGCGCGGCCTTGTTGCGGTGGATGATCTGCTTGCCTGCGAGCGCATCGATGACCGGAACGGCTTCCTTGTAGGTGTTCTGGGCCGCTGCCTTGTCACCCGCGGTGATGGCCGTGGTGACTTTGCGGACCGCCGTGCGCATGCGTGAGCGCATCGCGACGTTACGGGCGCGGTGTTTTTCGGCCTGGCGGGCGGCTTTCTCGGCGGACTTGGTATTGGCCACTCAATCTCCGGTTCGGTACGTCCCCCGGGTGCGGGGGGCGGTAGTCTCGCTACCGAAACGGGCCTTGTCAACGCGAACCGCAGTGCTTAACTTAGTCCTTAGAGTTCAGTGACTTAAGAGGTTCATGGAGCTCATTCGTGGCGCAGCGGAACTGCCCAGCCGGCACGGCGGCTGCGTGGTGACGATCGGGACCTACGACGGGTTGCATCTCGGGCACCAGGCGCTCATCGCCCGTGCCCGCGAGCATGCCGCGCGGCGCGGGGAGCCGGCGGTGCTGCTCAGCTTCGAGCCCATGCCGCGCGAGTTCCTCGCCCCGGACGATCCGCCGGCGCGCCTCACGACGTTGCGCGAGCGCTGGCGGATTCTCTCGGGCGCCGGGCTCGACTATCTTTGGCTGCTGCGCTTCGATGAGGCTTTGCGTAACCTCTGCGCGGAGGACTTCGCGCAGCTTCTGCTGAGCCGCGTGCGCGCCAGCGTGGTGGTCGTAGGGCACGATTTTCGCTTCGCCAGGAAGGGCGAGGCGACCGCGGCGGTGCTCACGGCGGCGGGCGTGCGGCTCGGCTTCGCGGTCGAGGTGCTGCCGGCCGTCACGCTCGCCGGCGAGCGGATCTCGAGCAGCGGAGTGCGCGCGGCGCTGGCCTGCGGGGACTTCGCGCGCGCCGCGCGCTGGCTCGGCCGGCCGTACTCGATGCGTGGCCGGGTGATCGCGGGGCAGCGCTTGGGGAGGGACTTAGGGTTCCCCACCGCCAATCTCGCCCTCGGCCGGCGCCGTGCGCCGGTCGCGGGGATCTTCGCGGTGCGCGTGCATGGCATCGCCGGCGCGGCGCTTGCGGGTGTGGCGAGCCTCGGCACGCGCCCGACGGTCGGCGGCACCGAGGCATTGCTCGAGACGCACGTGTTCGATTTCGACGAGGATCTCTACGGGCGTGAGATCGAAGTGGAGTTCGCCGCGAAGCTACGCGACGAGCAGCGCTTCGCGACGCTCGCGGCGCTCACCGGGCAGATGCGGCGCGACGCCGCGGACGCCCGCCGCATATTGAACGCCTGAAGCGAAAGCTGACGTCAAGTTAAGGACCATGGCCGACTACAAGCAAACGATCAACCTGCCGCGCACCGAGTTCCCGATGAAGGCGGACCTCGCGCAGCGCGAGCCCGCCATGGTGCGCGCGTGGGAGGAACGCGGCACGTACGCGCAGCTGCGCGTGATCGCGCGCGGCCGCCCGCGCTTCGTGCTGCACGACGGCCCACCCTACGCCAACGGCGCGATCCACATCGGCCACGCGGTCAACAAGATCCTGAAGGACATCGTCGTCAAGTCGCGCTCGCTCGATGGCTTCGATTCCCCTTACATCCCCGGGTGGGACTGCCACGGGCTGCCGATCGAGCACCAGGTCGAGAAGAAGCACGGGCGGCCGGGGGTCAAGCTCGACGCCCAGGCGTTCCGCGCCGCCTGCCGCGCCTTCGCCGCCGAGCAGCTCGACCTGCAGCGCACCGACTTCAAGCGCTTAGGCGTGCTCGGCGACTGGGACCATCCCTACATGACGATGGCGCCGCGCTACGAGGCGCAGCAGCTGCGCGCCTTCGGCCGCATCATCGAGAACGGCCACCTCTACAAGGGGGTGAAGCCGGTGCACTGGTGCATCGACTGCCGCTCGGCGCTCGCCGAGGCGGAGGTCGAGTACGAGGACAAGACGTCCCCTGCGATCGACGTCGCCTTCCGGGTGAGCGACAACGCCGACCTCGCGCGCCGCGTGGGTTTGGGTCTCGCCTCCTCGGCGCGGCGCCGGTCGATGTCGTCATCTGGACCACGACACCCTGGACGCTGCCGGCCAACCAGGCGGTCGCGCTCCAACCGCAGTTCCGCTACGTGCTCATCGAGGGCGTGCGGGACGGCGAGGGGCGCCGGCTGATCCTCGCCGAGGATCTCGCGGCGGCGTGTCTGAAGCGCTATGGGATGACCGCGGGCGCGGTACTCGCCAACGTCGCCGGTGCCGATCTCGAGGGACTCGAGCTCGAGCACCCCTTCCAGGACCGCCAGGTGCCGGTGGTGCTCGGCGAGCACGTCACGCTCGAGGCGGGCACGGGCGCGGTCCATACCGCCCCCGGCCATGGCCAGGAGGACTTCGTCGTCGGTCAGCGCTACGGACTGACGGTGTCCAATCCCGTGGGGAACGACGGGCGCTTCTTCGCGGACATCCCGCTCGTGGCCGGCCTCAAGGTGGACGAAGCCAACCCGGTGATCATCGCCGAGCTCGCCGGCCGCGGCCGGCTGTTGCACGAGGAACCCGTGCTGCACAGCTACCCGCACTGCTGGCGGCACAAGACTCCGGTGATCTTCCGCGCGACTCCCCAGTGGTTCATCAGCATGGAGCAGGCGGGGCTGCGCCAGCACACCTTGCGCGACATCCCGGGTGTCGCGTGGACGCCGGCCTGGGGCGAGCCGCGCATCACCGGCATGATCGAGAGCCGGCCCGACTGGTGCATCTCGCGGCAGCGGACCTGGGGCGTGCCCATACCGCTGTTCGTGCACCGCCAGTCGGGGACGCTCCATCCGCGCACGAGTGAGCTGATCGAGGCGGCCGCGGAGCGCGTCGAGCGCGGCGGCATCGATGCCTGGTTCGCGCTCGAGCCACGCGAGCTCTTAGGGAGTGACGCCGACAGGTACGACAAGGTCACCGACGTCATGGACGTGTGGGCCGACTCGGGGCTGTCCTTCGAATGCGTCGGCGCCGAGCGCCCCGAGATCGCAGCTCCGGTCGACCTCTACCTCGAGGGGTCGGATCAGCATCGCGGCTGGTTCCACAGCTCGCTCCTCATGTCGGAGGCTCTCTATGGACGCGCGCCGTATCGCGGCGTGCTGACGCACGGTTTCACGGTGGACGAGAAGGGCCGCAAGCAGTCGAAGTCCTTAGGGAACGTGATCGCCCCGCAGAAGGTGATGAACAGTCTCGGCGCGGACGTGCTGCGCCTGTGGGTCTCGGCCACCGACTACGCCAACGAAATGAGCGTGTCGGACGAGATCCTCAAGCGCATGGCGGACTCCTACCGCCGCATGCGCAACACGCTGCGGTTCCTGCTCGGCAACCTCGAGGGCTTCGACCCGGCGCGCGACGCGCTGCCGGCCGGGGAGCTGCTCGCGCTCGACCAGTGGGCGCTCGAGCGCGCGCGTGCGCTGCAGGCGGAAGTGGTCGAGGCCTATCGCCGCTACGCCTTCCATCTCATCTACCAGAAGGTCCACAACTTCTGCAGCGTGGATCTCGGCGGTTTCTATCTCGACGTGCTCAAGGACCGCCTCTACACGACGCCCGCCACCGGCCGCGCGCGCCGCTCGGCGCAGACCGCGATCTACCACGTCGCCGAGTGCATGGTGCGCTGGCTGGCGCCGATCCTGTCGTTCACCACCGAGGAGGCGTGGCGCCACCTGCCGGGAGCGCGCGCCGAGTCGGTGTTCCACGCGACCTGGCACGAAGCCCCCGCGGTGCCGCCGTCGTCCATCGACTGGGCGGCGTTCATGGAGCTGCGCACCGATGTGACGCGCGAGCTCGAGAAGCTGCGCGACACGGGTGCGATCGGCGCGCCGCTCGATGCCCGGATCGAGGTGTACTGCCTCGCGGGTGAGTACCGGCGCTTCGCAGCGCTCGCTGGCGAGCTGCGCTTCCTGCTCATCACGTCCGAGGCGCGCGTGCACGAGGTCGGGGAGCCGCCGGCGGGCGCGGTCCCGGCTGCCAACCTCCCGGGCGTGTGGCTGGTCGCCGCCGCCGACACCGATCCCAAGTGCGTACGCTGCTGGCAGCGCCGGCCGGACGTCGGCAGCCATGCCGCGCACCCCGAGCTCTGCGGCCGCTGCGTGGGGAATCTCGCGTTGCCGGGCGAGGAGCGGCACTTCGTATGAGCAGCACTTCGCTCCCGGCCGCCGCGAGCGGGCTGCGCTGGCTGCCGCTCACCGCCGTGGTCATCGCCCTCGACCAGGCGAGCAAGCTGTGGATGATCCACCACTTCTTCATCCTCGAGCGCGTGCGGCTCCTGCCGGTGCTCGACATCGTCCTCACCTACAACACGGGCGCCGCGTTCAGCATGCTGGCGCAGGCGTCCGGCTGGCAGCGGTGGCTGTTCGTCGCACTGGCGCTCGGCGTGAGCGCGGTGCTGCTCGTGTGGATGCGCCGGCTCGCAGCCTCGACCCAGGGGCTGATTGCCTGTGGACTCGCGCTCATCGTCGCCGGCGCGCTCGGCAACCTCATCGACCGCGTGCGGCTCGGCCATGTCATCGACTTCATCTGGGCGCACTGGGGCGAGCATTACTTCCCGGCCTTCAACGTGGCCGACTCCGCCATCACCATCGGCGCGGCACTGCTGCTGCTGGACGCCTGGCGCGAGTCGCGCGCCGCGAAGCGCAGCCCCTGATGCAGGTGCTGCTCGCCAACCCGCGGGGTTTCTGCGCCGGCGTCGACCGCGCCATCGACATCGTCGAGCGGGCGCTCGAGCTGTTCGGCCCGCCGATCTACGTGCGCCACGAGGTGGTGCACAACCGCCACGTGGTCGAGCGGCTGCGCAGCCTCGGTGCCGTGTTCGTCGATGAGCTCGACGAGGTGCCCGCGGGCGGCACGGTGATCTTCTCGGCGCACGGCGTCTCGAGCGCCGTGGAGCAGGAGGCGCACGGCCGGCGCCTCACGGTGTTCAACGCCACCTGTCCGCTCGTGACCAAGGTGCACATGGAAGTGCAGCGCTTCGCACGCGAGGGGCGCGACGTCGTGCTCATCGGCCACGCCGGCCACCCGGAGGTCGAGGGCACCATGGGGCGGTTCGATGAGTCCTTCGGCGGACATATCCATCTGGTGGAGGATCTGGGCGATGTGGCGGCACTCGGGGTGCGCGATGCGGCGAGCCTCGCGCTCGTCACGCAGACCACGCTCTCGGTGGACGACACTGCGGAGATGGTCGCGGCGCTGCGCGCGCGTTTTCCGGCGCTCGCCGCGCCGCGCCACGAGGACATCTGCTACGCGACGCAGAACCGCCAGGACGCCGTGAAAAAGCTCCTCGAGCAGTGCGACGTACTGGTGGTCGTGGGCTCGCGCACCAGCTCCAACTCCAACCGCCTGCGCGAGCTCGCCGACCGCGCCGGCGTTCCCGGCTACCTGGTCGACGGCCCCGATGACCTGCGCGCCGAGTGGTTCGCGGGCAAGCGTGCCGTCGGCGTCACCGCCGGCGCTTCCGCGCCCGAGCTCCTGGTGCAGCAGGTGGTCGCGCGGCTCGCCGACTGGGGCGGGGAGCTGCCGCGCGAGGTGACCGGTCGCGAGGAACGGGTGTTCTTCACGCTGCCGCGCGAGCTGCGCCGGAGCGAGACGGTCGAGTCCAGCGAGCCCGAGCGCCGCTGACGTTCCAACACGGCGTTGCGCGGCGCGCCGATGCGCGTTCCCGTGGGCGCTCGAGCCGAAACCGCCGCGCTCGCGCGCGCCACCCACTGGCGGACCAACAACCAGCGGGACCAAGCCATGCACGCGCGTCATCCATTGCTCGGAAAATTCCTGATTGCTTCCTGCGCCGTACTGGGCGCGTTGCTCGGTGCCTGCGGCGGCTACGGCAGCAGCTATTCGCCGATGGGCGCGGGGCCGGGCGCCACCTGCGGTGGAGCCTACAGCGTCGCCTGTCCGCCGCCGACCGTTTCGCTGACGGCGCCGGCGGCCAATGCGACCGTGAGCGGCACGGTGACGCTCACCGCCGCTGCGTCCGCTTCCGCGACTTACAACCTCACCGTCTCGAGCGTCAACTTCGAGGTCGATGGCGCGTCCGTGGGAACGGCGATGAGCTCGCCGTTCACCGTGATGTGGGACAGTACCAAGGCGGCCAACGGTAACCACACGCTGACCGCGATCGTGACCGACAGCGCCAACGGCACCATGACCTCGACGCCCGTCACGGTCACGGTGCAGAACGCCGCCGCGGCAGCCGCCGTCATGGGGCCTGAGCAGCTCTTCCCGGCGCCGGCCTCGAAGGCTTCCGGCATGGCGCGGCTTACTGCCCAGGGTGACAGCGGCGCGTTGAGCGGCACGGTCACGTTGCGTGGCGTGAACGCTACGGCTGTGACGCTCAATGAGGGTTTCGCCGGCTCGAGCGGCGAGGCGCTGCTCTCGCTTGCGCCGCGGACAGGACACGCGGGCGAGTGGCAGGTGCCGGCCAACACCACCCTGAGCGCGGCGCAGGTGAGCGCGCTCGATGAAGGCAGGCTCTACGTCCTCGCCACCTCCAGCGCGCATCCCGCGGGTGAGATCCGCGGCCAGCTCGCGCCGGGCGGAGTATCCGTGACCATCTCCCCGCTCAGCGTCTCGCCCGAGGCCACCGCGCTCGGGGTGGCCGCTGCCGGAGTCGCGGCCGCCACGCTCGATGCACGCGCCGGCACGCTCACGGTGCATGTGAGCTCAGGTGGTATCGACGATGCAAGCGCCGCGCAGCTCTCCGGCAGCACGGGCGCGACGCTCGCCGGGCTCGCCCGCGATCCTCTCGACATGGGTCACTTCTCGATCCAGGGGATGCGCTTGAGCGCCGCCCAGGTGGCCGACTTCGAGGCCGGAAGGCTGTCGGTGAGCGTCGCCGCGGCTTCGCTCCCCGAGGGAGTGCTGCGGGGTGCCATCGGTCCGTAAAGGCCCCATCGGCCCGTAAAGGCCCCTCTGGCCGGCCCGTGCGCCATGCGCGGGCCGGCTTCTTTTTACGCCGTGCGGTCCTGGTACACCGACTTCTTCAGCCGCCAGCGCTTGTGCGACCACGGCCAGTCGGGCGGCGCGGCGCGGATCTGCTCCTCGACGAGGCGCGCGTAGCGCTCGGTGAGTGCGCCGGACGACAGAGGCTGGCCGGCGGGGGCGAGCGGCAGAAACTCCATCTCGTAGTAGCCGCGCGACCGGCGGCGTATGGCGATGAAGAACACCGGCAAGCGGGTGACGCGGGTGATCTCCTCCGGACCCATGTAGAAGGCGGTGTCGCGATTGAGGAACCGCGTCCAGTACTTGCGCTCAGCTTTGGTCGGCTCCTGATCGGCCACCATCGCGATCGCGCGCACCACGCCGCGGCGCCTCAGGATGTCCGGCAGCAGGTCCTGCGCGGGGACCAGGCGGCTGCCGAAGCGAGTGCGCAGCTTCCTCATCTCACGCTCGGCCCACTCGTTCACCAGCGGCTTGTAGGCGGCATCGAGCGGGTAGCCGAGCTCGAGGGACAAGGCGAGCAGCATCCACTCCCAGTTGCACTGGTGAGCGGCGACCAGCAACACCGATTGCCCGCGCTCGAGGAGCGCGCGCGGCTCCTCCAGGTTGACGATGCGCACCCGGCGGCGGAACTCCTCGGGTCCGAGGGCCGAGGCCTTGAGGAGCTCGGCGAACATCTGCGCGAAGCCGCGATAGTAGCGGTGCCGCACCGCGCGCCGCTCACGCGCGTCGAGCTCCGGGAAGGCCGTGGCGAGGCTCGCATCGATCATGTCGGCGCGGTACGGCACCACGCGGAACGCGAGCCAGGCGGCGAGCCCCGCGATTGCGTACAGGACGCGAAGCGGCAGGTGCGACAGGAGCCGCGCCCACCAGGCCGGGGGCTCGGACGGGATGGCGGGCGTAGTGGCTGCTGGCGGCGGAACCAGGGCGGGCATTGCCCCCTAGTTTACCGGACGCGGCTGCGTCGGCCCCGCGGCCGGTGGCGGCGCCTGCGGCACCAGCACGCGTCCCATGCGGGGCGCCAGCCAGCGCTCGACGTCGTCGATGAGCGTGAACGCGGCCGGTACGATCACCAGCGTCAGCGCGGTGGAGGTGATCAGGCCACCGATGACCGCGATCGCCATCGGCTGGCGGAAGGCGGTGTCGCCGCCGAGTCCGAGCGCCACCGGCATCATGCCCGCGACCATCGCCACCGTCGTCATGACGATCGGGCGGGCGCGCTTGTGGCCGGCCTCGAGGATCGCGGTGACGCGGTCCTTGCCGGCGCGCATCTCCTCGATGGCGAAGTCGACCAGCAGGATCGAGTTCTTGGCGACGATGCCCATCAGCATGAGGAGCCCGATGAATACGCCGAGCGAGGCCGAGAATCCCGTGAGCAGCAGCGCAATCACCACGCCGCCGATCGAGAGCGGCAGCGCGAACAGGATCGTGATCGGCTGCAGCACGCGCGCGAACAGCAGCACCAGCACGGCGAACACCATGAGGATGCCCGTGCCCATGGCGATGAAGAAGTTGCCGATCAGCTCGTTCATGTACTTGGAGTCGCCCACGTCGACGCGCTGCACACCCTGCGGCAGGTGCTTGAGCGTCGGCAGGTCATAGATGGCCTTCATCGCCGGTCCCAGCTCCATGCCCTTGAGGTCCGCGTCGACGAACAGGCGCCGGCTCTGGTTATAGCGGCGCACGCGCGTCGGTCCCTCACCGAAGGTGATGTCGGCGACGGCCTTGAGCGGCACGGTGCTGCCGCTCGAGGTGGGCACCGGCAGGTTCTCGAGCGTGGTAATGCTCTTCCTGCTGTCCTCGAGCAGGCTCACGCGGATCGGTACCTGGCGGTCGGCGAGGGAGAACTTGGCGCTGTTCTGGTCGAGGTCGCCGAGAGTTGCGATGCGGATCGTGTCGCTGATCGACTGTACCGTCACCCCGAGCTGCGAGGCGAGATCGAAATGCGGGTGGACGAGGATCTCGGGCCGCGGCAGGTCGTTGTTGATGCGCGCATCGCGCACGAAGGGCAGGGTGCTCATCTCCTCGACCACCTTGCGGGCGGTGTTGTAGGTGAGCTGCGGATCATCGCCCGTGATGTAGATGTTGACGTCACGGCCATTGCCGTTGCGGTTGAAGTGCAGCTGCGCGTCGGGGATGGTCCTGAACTGCTCGAGCATGCGGTCCTCGAACTGGCGCTGCGTCGCCTTGCGCTGCGACTTCGGCACCAGCGCGATCTCGAGCTCGCCGGCGCGTACGCCCTCGTCGCTGTCGCCGACCTGCTCGACGACGTCGCGCACCTCGGGCTGGCGCGCCAGCATGCGGTAGGCGGCCGCGGTCGCCGCCGAGGTCTCCTCGAGGCGTACGCCGGGTGGCAGCTCGACGCTCGCGAAGGAGAAACCGCTGTCGGATTCCGGGATGAACGAGAACGGCACCAGCGCCACGCCGACGATCGACAGCACGAAGAAGGCAAGGCCCGCCAGCACCGTCTTCCAGCGGTGCACCGTGCACCAGCGCAACAGCCGCTCGTACCAGGCCATGATCGGACCGTCGGTATGCAGCGCCACGCCGTCCGACTTGAGCGCATAGGCGGCGATCACCGGCGTGATGAGGCGCGCCACCAGCAGCGAGAAGAACACCGCGGCGGCTACCGTGAGACCGAACTGCTTGAAGTATTGTCCGGTGAGGCCGCCCATGAAGCTCACCGGCACGAACACCGCGATGATGGTCGCCGAGGTGGCGACCACCGCGAGCCCGATCTGGTCGGCGGCATCGAGCGCCGCCTGATAGGCGCTCTTACCCATGCGCATGTGACGCACGATGTTCTCGATCTCGACGATGGCATCGTCGACCAGCACGCCGGCGACCAGTGACAGCGCCAGCAGGCTGATGGAGTTCAGCGTGAAGTCCATCCACTGCATGAAAATGAACGCCGGGATCGCCGACAGCGGGATGGCGAGCGCCGAGATGAGGGTCGCGCGCGCGTCGCGCAGGAACAGGAACACCACCAGCACCGCGAGGATCGAGCCCTCGATGAGCGCGCTGATGGCCGAGTGATAGGTGTCCTCGGTGTAGTCGACGCTGGTATAGATCTGGGTCAGCGTGGCCTGGGGATTTTCCTTGCGGATCTTGACGAGCTCCGCCTGCACGCCCTTGTCGACGCTGACGTCGGAGGAGCCCTTGGCCTTGACCACGCCGAAGGTGGTCGCCGGGCGCCCGTTGAGGCGGGCGATCTGCCGGATCTCGCCCACGCTGTCGCGCACGTCGGCGAGGTCGGAGAGGCGGGCGAAGCGCCCGCCGGAGAGCGCGATCTGGGTCTGACCGAGCGCGAGCGCCGTGCGGGCGCCGCCCAGCACGCGGATCGACTGCTCGCCGCCGCCGAGCTGGGCACGGCCGCCGGGCGAGTCGAGATTGAGCGAGCGCAGCTGGTTGTTGACCTCGACGGCGGTGATGCCGAGCGCCGCCATGCGCGCGGGATCGAGCTCGACGCGGATCTCGCGATTCACGCCGCCGCCGCGCTGCACCTGCGCGACGCCGGTCACCGACAGCAGCCGCTTGGTGATGGTGTTGTCGACGAACCAGGAGAGCTCCTCCTCGGTGAGGCCGCTCGAGCTCACCGCGTAGTACTCCATCGAGCCGCCGTCGGCGTTGATGCGCTGGACGACCGGCTCCTGGATCCCCTGCGGCAGCAGCGGGCGCACCTTGGCGACCGCATCGCGCACGTCGGCCACCGCCCGGTCGACCGGTGTGCCGATGTCGAACAGGATGTTGATGTTCGCCGTGCCCTCCACCGCCCAGGAGGTGATGTTGTCGATGTTGCCGATGCCGGCGACGGCCCCCTCGACCTTCTGCATCACCTGCGTCTCGAGCTCCTCCGGAGCCGCACCCGGCTGATCCACGGTGACGATCACGCCCGGGAATGAGATGTCGGGATCGGCGGTCACCGGCAGGCGCATGAACGCCACGATGCCCATGAAGAGCAGCACGACGAACAGCACGATCGGCGGCAGCGGGTGCCGGATGGCCCACGCGGAGATGTTTTTCATGGAGTGCTCTCCGAGAGCCGCTGCGCTTAGCCGGCGGTGAGGCCGGTGGCCGTGACCTTCACGGTCTCACCGTCGTGCAGGAATCCGCCCGCGGTCGTGACCACCTGCTCGGTGCCGTTCAACCCCGAGGCGATGGCCACGCCATCATCGGAGGTGTCGGCGACCACCACGCGGCGCAGCACCACGTGACTGTCGGCGCTCACCACGTAGACGTAGCTGCCCTGGCCGTCGGTGAGCACCGCGGTCTGCGGTACGACCGGCCGCTTGGCGTTGCCGACCGCTACCGAGCCGCGCGCGAAGGCGCCGGGACGCAGCGCCGGATCGGGCTTCAGGGCGATGCGGATCTCGCCGAGCCGGGTCGTCGGATCGATGATCGCGCCGAGCAGGCGCACCTTGCCTTCGAAGGACTGCGGCAGCCCGGTGAGGCGCACGCTCGCGGTGTCGCCCTGTTTCACTTGCGCCAGGTCCTGCTCGGCGAGCTGGCCGCGCATCTCGACTTCGCCGCCGCTCGCGACGCGGAAGAGCGCATCGGCCGCGCCGGGGTTGGCGATTTGACCGACCTCGGCGTGGCGCGTGAGCACGGTGCCCGCGATCGGCGCGACGATGCGGGTGCGGTTGAGGCGCGCTTGCGCTTCCGCGAGCTGCGCCGCCGCGACCTTGACGTTGGCGGCATCCGTCACCGCGGTGGCACGCCGCTTCTCGATGTCCTCGGCGGAGAGCGCGCCGGCGGCCTGGACGCCGAGGGCGCGCTTGTACTCGGCGGCGGACAGCTCCGCCTGGGCGCGCGCCTGCTCGAGCGAGGCCGCGAGGCGGTTGGCCTGCGGCACGAGGACCGAGTCGTCGATGCGGGCCAGAACCTGACCCTTCTGCACGTGGTCTCCCGCCTCGACGTACACGGCGACGATGCGGCCGGTGTCGCCGTCATTGCCGATCGGCATGTCGTAGCGGGCGAAGATCGCGCCGGTGAACGTCACGCTCGAGGTGATCGAGCGCACGCCGGGAGTGACCACCGAGATGAGAGGCACGTTCTGCTGATTCGCGAGCGCGACGTGCGCCGGGCCGCCGCGATGGGTCGCCCACACGATCGCGCCGAGGACGGCGAGCACGCCCACGCCGATCGCGATCCAGCGGGTGCGTGGGTTGGCGGGCAGGGTGATGGTCGGGCCGGCTTTGGCGGCCGGCTCACCGCTCGCCACCCGTTCGAATCCCGCGCGGTCGCGGCCGATCCAGGTGATCTGCTCCTCGCCCTCGAGAGTGCTCAGCTGTTCCGGGTTCGTGCCCACGGAGATTCCTTCAATGAGACGTGTGCGCCGGCAGTCTTTAGAACCGGCGCGTTGCGGCGAAGTTTAATCAAGCAAGCAAGTATTTCCGCCTGTAACGCGGCGAAGGGACGCGCGCGGGCGACGGGCCGAGCCCACCGCCGAACGCCGGCGCCGGCGGACACCGTCCCTGGCTGCGGCGGGTTTCGCCCGCCGCGGTCATGCGGGCGCGGAGTCTACCCGGAAACTGATGTGAAATCAGTCCTTTCCGGTCACAGAAACGCGGATTTCAGGCCCTGGGCGTGGCCGGCTTGCCGAGGAAGCCCGCGAGCAGCAGTACCGCGCCGAGAAGGCCCGCAATGGCGGCCACCCACAGGAGCAGCGGCGCGCCGGCGGAATCCGGCAGCGTGTAGCGCAGCACCGCATCGCCGGTCTCGTTCTGCGTCTGCTCCGCGCCCCGTGCCCCCTTGGGGAGGTGGATGTGGAACGACTCCTGCGTGATGCCGCCCTCGTCGGGATAGGTGGTGGTGAACTCCCACAGCGTCTCATTCACCTTCGAGGCCTGGGCGCCCTTCGGCAGCGCTCCCTGCCACTGGCCGTTGCCGACGTACTCGGCGGTGGCTTGCGCCTTCCAGCTGAGCGTCGAGACGCGGTTCATCTCGTCGTTCGCGAGGGCGATATCGCGCAGCTCCATGCTCGAGTACTGGTGTTGCAGGTCGCGCTTGAGGAGCGACGGGTTACCGCCGTAGTTCGACTTGTACTGCTCCCAGTCGATCGCCGAGCGCGTCACCTTGTCGACGAAGATCGCGTTGCCGACCGCGTCGACCGTCACGTCGAGCTCTTCCTGCTGCACGCGCGGGGCGTTCTGCGTCCACGCCGGGCCGGCGAGCGCGGCGGTGCCGAGCACTGCGACGAGGGTCGTGGCGATCCGGCTCGTGACTCGTTGCGGTCTCATGTCAGGCTCCCGGGTCGAAGGTGGCGAATATCTGGCGCAGCTGCGGCAACACGCCGACCAGCTGCCCCTGCTTCGCCTGGAGTGAGAACATCACCGTGCCCTGCGGGAAGCTGCGCACATAGGTCACCCAGTCGATCGAGGTGCCCTGGGAGTAGCGCGTGCCGCCGTAGTACTGCAGGTACTGGCGGCCGCCGTTGGTCACGACCGGCTGTTCGGTGGAGCTCATCTGACCGCCCTGCGAGGCGACGTAGCGGCGCACGCGGCTGAACGCATCGTCCGTCGACGGCACGCCCGGAAAGACCAGCACGGCCACCGCCATGGTCGAGCCGGCATCCGATGCCTGCAGCGCAAGTGAGCGGAAGCCCGCGGCCGGATACGGGTTGACGTGCCAGCCGGCCGGCAACGCCACCGTGAAGAAGCCGTTGGGATCGGAGTAGCGGTTCCCGCCGCCGTCTGCAGGGGCGGGTGTCGCGGAGGGCGGTGGAGGCGCGGGCGCTGTGCGGGGCGCCTGGGCGGAGGCGCTGCGTGCCACCTGGCGCGGCGCCTGCGCCTGCTGTTGCTGCGCGCTGCCGGCTCCACCGAGCAGCCGCGCCAGGATCTCATCGATCTTCTGCCGTGCCGCCGGGTCGTCCGGGAGCTCCGGCGGGACGATGCCGCTGACGTGATGGAGGTAGTGCAGGTCGAGCATCATGATGCGCTGACCGATCTGGCGGTTGCCGCCGTTCAGCCACATGTCCTTCTCTTCCATACCTCGCTTGAGCGCGGTCTCGAAGGGCACGCGCTTCTCGCCCATGCCGGGGATGCCGACGGAGGTCGCCTCGAAGCCGACCAGTTCGTTGTTGACCTTCAGTCCCGGGAAGGCATGGATGGTCGTCATGAAGATGACCGGGTCGAGGCCGGCCGCCTCGGAGATCGAGGCGAATAGTGCGGCCAGCTCGATGCACAGGCCCGAGCCGCCGAGCAGCACCTCGCGCGGCAGCCGCACCTTCTGGATCATGGTCATGGAGGAGCCGCTCTTTTCCGGCAGGCCCTCGGTGCCCGCATACACGATTCCGGAGAGCTGCTCGAAGGCGTAGACGGTCGCCATGAAGCGCGCGATCTCCTTCGGATCGGCTCCCGCCCCGACCATGGTGCCGCCCATGGCCTTTGATTCGAGCTGCGCGACGAAGTACTTGATGACCGGGTCGTCCGGGGTCACGAAGGCCGCGGCGAGATCGGTGTTCTCGTAGAGATCCTGGACGTTCAGGACCTCCGATTCCGGCAGCGTCGTATAGATGAGGTCGTTGCGGCCCCGCAGCTGGAAGTCCATCTGGCGCGACTCGTGCTGCTCACCCCGGCGGTCGGCGTATTCGACCTTGAGCTCCACGTGTTCCGTCGTGGTCGTGGTCTTGGTCGCGAGGCTGTCGGGTAGCTGCGGATAGTAGAGCGAGACGATCGTCTGGCCGGGGAGGATGCGCGGATAGGTCGTCGGGGTGCTCCAGTCGATGAGTCCCGGAACCCGGTACGAGGTGGTCACGTTCTCGACCGCCGAGCCGCCCTCGTTCTTGAGCACGACCTTGCTCAGCCAGTAGCGGCCGTTGCCCACGGCGCGATTGCCGTAGACCTTGTAGGCCGCGCTCATGAGCGCGGGCTTGGTTTCGATACCGAGGGTGAGTCTGCCCGGCGGGGGCCGGTTGACCATGTAGGTCGCACCGGCCGCAATCGCGACGGCCAGCAGCGCCCCCCCGCTCACTTTCAGGATTGCTCGCCCCACTGCGCTCACCTCAATTACAGGTCGCCGCCCGTCGACGCGGGCTCAACGAGGAGAGCGGCCTCAGGTCGACCGCCTCCTCAGCCTCAGCTCACCGCGGCTGAATCTTCAGCAGGTTCCGCCGCCGTGATCGGTGTACTGGTGGCCGCAGTTGCTGCAGAGGTTTCCGTTTCCGGTGAACCCGCAGCAATAGCAACCGCTGACGGTGCACTTGCCGTAAGAGGCGTGTGCGCGGCGGGGCGCGAGCAGGCCGGCGGCCGCAAGGCCAACACCTGCCAACGCGAGGTAGCGGATCGCGCTACGACGCTTGAGGTTGGCGGTGTCCTTCTCCGGCTGCTCGGCTTCGTGGCCGTCAGCCTGAGGCTGACGGTCTTTGTCCCTGGAGTCGCTCATTTTCTTGTACCCCCAAAATGGATTGTAGAGAGGTCCCCTACAGTGAGCAATGGCGTAAGCGGGGCCGATCTCGTATCAGCCGCCCGCGGACCCGCCACAGGTTCTACCGCCGTGGTCGCTGTAGCGATGGCCGCAATTACCGCAGAGATCTCCCTGCCCCGACGGCGGGTCCATGAACGCGCAGCAATGGCAATCGGTGACGGAGCACCCGCAATAGCACGCGAGCGCACGGCGCGGCGCGACGAGCCCGACGGCTGCGAGCCCGATGCTCAATCCCAGGTAGCCGAGCGCTCTGCGGCGCCTGAGGTCGGCAGCACCCCGGCGCGTTGAATCGCTCATATTGCACCCCCGTACAGAGCAATGGCGCGATGGAGCCGGCTTTCGTATCAACGATTCAGCTTCGCGGCCCAGCTCTCGGCCGCCTGCGGCCGGTTCATATCCCTATAGAGGTCTCGCAGGGCGGCGTAGGCGTCCTGCGTGCGTCGAAAGGACGGGCCCCGGAACTGCGTCAGCCCGGCGGCCGCCTCGAGGAGGACTGGCTCGGCTTCGCCGAAGCGATGCAGGCGCGTAAGACAGGAGCCGATATCGAGCGCGGTGGTATAGATCAGCCGGTGTCCCGCCGGCAGCGTACGCCCGCGTACGGCCGCGACGCGCTGCAATGCCGCGAGTCCTTCGCGCTCGTGGCCGCCGTTGCACGAGGCCACGCCGTACTCGTTCCACGCGAACAGCGCATACCAGCTTTCCGGGCCCAGTGTGGCTTCCATCGCATGCGCCACCGTCGCAGCCAGCTCAGCCGCCTCCGGGTAGCGGTGCAGCTCGATGAGATCGTTGCCGAGGCCCAGCTCGATGACCAGCGTATCGTGGTGCTCGGGGCCCAACACCCGGACGGAACGCGCCACGGCATCGCGAAACAGTGGCTCGGCCTCCGCGGGCCGGCCCAGGTTGCGCAGCGCCACCGCATAAGCGTCCTCCAGGCTGAAGCGGTCGGGGTCGTCAGGGGGCAGCTGCTGCGCCAGCCTCCACCCCTCGGCCGTGTAAGCCGCTGCCTCCTGAAAGCGACCGAGCTCCATACCGAGCAGCACCGCGATCGACATGTCGGCCTGCATTTGTTGGCGCAACAGTTTCGGGCCAGCGGACTTCTCGATCGCGAGCTCGCGCCGCAGCGTCGCGCCCGATGCGTCGAGCTGCTGCAGGTTCAGCTGCGCGGCGGCGAGGTTATCGAGCGCCGTGCACAGCTCGCCCGCGACTCCGAGCGGCTCGAGCTGCGCGACCGCCGCTTCGAGCGCATGCGCCGATTCCGCCCAGCGGCTCTCGTATCGGTAGAGCTGACCGCTGAGCGACAGCGCCCGGCCGAGCTCGAGCGCGCCGCCACCGTGGTTGCGCAGGATCTCGAGCTCGCGGTCGTTGGCCGCGTGCCCTTCGCGCACGCGCCCGAGCCCTAAGTTGGTCTGGGCGATGAAATGCAGCATGGAGGCCTGCACCAGCGGCTCGCCGCGCAGCCGCTCGTCGACCTGGGTGCTGGCCTTGTCGAGGAGCTCCGCCAGCGTCGTCACGTTGCGGTCGCCGCGGTATGGATCGGCCGAGCGCAGCAGGCTCTCGAGGAACTCGTCACGGCGCGCCGCCGTAAGCTCCGCCTGCGCGACGCGCCGCTCCTGGCCGAAGTAGATCGCCGCGCCCGCGAGCAGGCCGCCCCCGAGGAGCACCGCGACCGTGAGCGGCAGCGCACGGCGCCGTGCGAACTTGCCGAGCCGGTACGACCAGCTCGGCGGGTGGGCACTGACGGGGCGTCCCTCGAGGTAGGCCTCGAGGTCGGCTTTCATCTCCTGCACGTCGGCATAGCGGCGTGCGGGCTCGCGCTCGAGCGCCTTGGTCAGGATCGCATCGAGATCGCCGCGCAGCCGCGCCGCCGGGTAGACCTGCACACTGGCCGCGGCGGCGGCGACGCTCGGCTGCGCGACGTCTTCCTGCGTCACGGCCATCAGGTAGCCGACGGCGCTCGTCACGTGGGCGTAAGGCTCGCATCCGGTGAGCACGCGATAGATGAGCGCACCTAAGCCAAACACGTCGGTGGCCGCCGTCACCGGCTCGTTGCGCACCTGCTCAGGAGCTGCGTAGTGCGGCGTGAAGAGCTTGCCCACGTCCGCCGTCGCCTCGCGCGTCTCGCTCGGCTTGGCGAGCGCATAGGCGATGCCGAAGTCGATGAGCGTCGGTTGGCCCGTCTCCGTGACCAGTACGTTGCTCGGCTTGATGTCGCGGTGGACGATGAGGGCGCGATGCGCGGTCGCGATGGCGTCCGCCACGGCGAGCAGCAGCCGTATCCGCTCGGGCAGCTCGAGACGGTGGGCGTCGCAGTACTGCGTGATGGGCTGGCCGCGCACGAATTCCATGGCGATCCAGCCCTGGCCGTCCCTCACGCCCACGTCGATGAGACGCGCGATCGAGGGGTGCTCGAGGCGCGCCAGCATCTGCGCCTCGCGCAGGAACAGCGCGCCGCTGGCGGCGGTCACCTCTTCGCGCAGGATCTTGACGGCGACCGTCTGCGCAACGCCGTCGGTGCGCTCGGCGCGGTACACCGTGCCCATGCCGCCGACGGCGAGGCGCTCGACCAGGCGGAAGGCGCCGTACTCGCGACCGATGCGATCGGGGTCGGGGGGGCCGAAGTCCGGCAGCAGCATGCCGGTCGCGGTCGCATCCGTATCCGCGATGGCGAGCAGCCGCTCGACCATGCGCCGCTGCGCCGGGTCGGCCCCGCAGCGCAGGTCAAGCAGCGCCGCGCGCCGGGCCGGCGGCAGCCCCAGGGCGTCGGAGAAGATGCGGTAGGCCGCCGCGCGCTCGGTACGTGCGCTCATGCACCCGGAAGCAGCTCGTGCGCGAGCCACGCCTTGCCGGTGGCCCAGCGCCGGTTGACGGTGGCGACCGAGAGATCCAGGGCCTCGGCCGCCTCCTCGATGGACAGTCCCCCGAACACGCGCAGCGAGACCACCTCGGCGGCCACGTCGTCGATGTCCTTCAGCTCCGCGAGCACCGAATCGACATCGAGGGCGTCATATGCCGTGTCGCTCCCGCCGATGTTCTCATCGCTGAGCGTCACCGGGGTGCCGCCGTCCCGTTTGTCGGCGCGCCGGCGCCGCGCCTCGTCCACCAGCACCTGGCGGGCGACCCGGGCGGCGAGTGCGAGGAAATGCGCGCGGTCGCGCCAGTTAGGCTCGCGCAGCGCCACCATGCGCAGGTACACCTCGTGCACCAGCGCGGTTGGGCGGATGGTCAGGTGCCGCTCGCCGCGCAGCTCGCGCTCGGCGATCGCGTGGATGTCGCGGTAGAGATGGGCGAGCAGCTCATCGAGTGCGCGGGGCTCGCCCTCCACCCAGCGAGCGAACAGTCCCGAAGTCCTGGAATCGTCCGTCGGCTCGCTCAAGGTGGCTGGCCCTTGTTCTTCTTATCGACGCTTTGGGCCACGAGATTGGTGCCGGGAATAGGATTCGAACCTACGACCCACGCATTACGAATGCGTTGCTCTACCAACTGAGCTATCCCGGCACCGGGAAATCGGCAGTCTCGCGGGGGACGCGGAATTCTACTGCTTTTTGCGTAGCCGGATCACCAGATCGATCCCCGCGACCTCGGTTCCAGGGGGAGGGGCGGGCAGGCGGCTGAACGCGACGTCCGGCACCGGAACGTCGATCAGCGCACCGCTCGACAGATCGTGGAAGTGGTAGTGGGGATCGACGTTCGAGTCGAACCAGGCGCGCGAGCCGTCGACCGAGAGCTGGCGGATCAGGCCGTGCGCGGCGAACAGCTTGAGCGTGTTATACACCGTGGCCTTCGACACGCGCGCGCCGCTCCCGCGCAGACTCGCGAGGATCTGCTCGGCGGAGAGGTGCTGCGGTGCCTGCAGGAGCACGCCGGCGATGCGCACGCGCTGCGCCGTCGGGCGGATGCCGCAGGCGGCGAGGCGCTGCTCGCAGCGCCTGCCGGCCGGCGGCGCGGCGGTGTCGATACTCAGCATCGGCGCATTATAGGCACGCAGGCCACCAGGTCAAAATAATTCCTTAGATTTCAGAGCGTTGTGCGAAACGACGCCACCTCGCCTGCTCGAGCTTATGCGAGCTTGGTCTCCAGGTGCTTCGCGAGCTCGGCGATCGTCGGGAAGTCGAAGAGCTCGGTGAGGTCGATCTGGCCGGGATAGAGCCGGTCGATCTGCTCGTGGATCTCGATCAGCTTCAGCGAGCTCGCGCCGACCTCGAAGAGATTGTCGTTCACGTCCACGCGCTTGCCCTCGAGGGCGGCGTCGCAGATGGTCTTCAGCTGCTCTTCGAGCTCGCCGCGCGCGCGCTGGGCGGGGTTGCGCCGGGCGGCGCGCAGCGCCGCGAGCGCCGCGAGCTCTGCATCGAACTCGCCGTCGACATAGCTCACCTCGAGCAGGTGCCGCTGGATCTTGCCGCTCGTGGTCTTGGGGATGCGCTTCACGGGCACGACCTCGGCGACCTCGAGCCCGGTCTGCTCGTTGATGAGGCGCGCCACCTGCGTGGCGAGCGGCAGGAAATCCTCAGGCCCGCCGCGATGCAGTACGAAGACCACCAGCTGCTCGGTCTCCGCTCCCCGGCGCCGCACACCGGACGCCACGACCTTGCCGAGCTCCAGTCCCGGCGCGCGCTGCGCGATCGCCTCGAGGTCGTGCGGATAATAGTTCTGCCCGTTGATGAAGATGATCTCCTTAGCGCGCCCGGAGATGTAGAGATCGCCACCGTGCTTCAGACCCAGGTCCCCGGTGCGCAGCCAGCCGTCGGCTGTGAAGGCGGCAAGGTTCGCCGCCGGGTCCTCGAAGTAACCGCGCGTCACGTTGTCACCCGTCATGTGCACGTGACCGATGCGGTCCTCGGCGAGCTCCTGGTCGTCATCGCCCGCGATGCGCACCTTCGTATAGGGGATCGCCTTCCCCTCGCTCACCAGCTGCAGCGCCTGCGGGTCGTGTGCCGGGATCGGTTCCACCGGATCGCCGGGGCTCATGCGATGACGGTTGAGCGTGATCGTCTTCAGGGGCGCGCCGACCGGCGGGAAGCTCACGGCGAGCGAGGCCTCGGCAAGCCCGTATACCGGATACATGGTGTTGCGGCCGAGGCGTGCACCCGCGAGGCGCGTCAGGAACTCTTCGCACAGCTCGACCGAGATCGGCTCGGCACCATTGAAGATGAGGCGCACGGAGGCGAGATCGAGGCCCTCGACCGGGCGGTCGCCGAGCACCTTGAGGTAGTGCTTGTAGCCGAAGTTCGGCGAACAGAGGATGGTGGCGCGGATGCGCGCCGCGAGCGTGAGCCACAGGAGCGGGCGGCGGATGAAGAGCTCCGTCGGCATCAAGTGCGAGTGCACGCGGTTCGCGAACATGATCAGGTGGAAGCCGATCAGCCCCATGTCGTGCGTGAGCGGCATCCACGAGAGGCTCACGTCGTTCTCGTTGAAGCCGGCCGCCTCGGTCGAGCCGCGCCAGTTGGCGATGATGTTGCCGTGGGTCAGCACCACGCCCTTGGGTTCACTGGTCGAGCCTGAGGAGAACTGGATGAAGGCGGTGTCGTCGGGCGTCACGCGCTGGATGCTGCCGGCGCGCGAGATGTCGTCGAGGTCGTCCACCAGGAAGGTGCGCGCGCGCAGGCCCTCAAAGAGGCGCGTTTCGCTCACTGAAGCGGCGAACGCGCCGATGCGCTCCAACGAGCGGCGCTCGGTGTAGAGGTAGGGGGAGCCGAGGCGGCGCGCGATGCGCAGCAGCTTGTGGCGGTGCTCGTCGCTGATGCCTAGCGCCACCGGCACCGGCACGATGCCGCCGAGGACCGCGGCCCAGAACACGTCGATGAACTGCTCGTTGTTGCCGAGGAACACGAGCAGCTTGTCGCCGCGGCGTGCGCCGAGGCGCTGCAGGTGATAGAGGATGCCGAGCGCGCGCTGGTAGAGCTCGGCCGCCGAGACGCTGCGCGACTCGTTCTCGCCCTCGAGGTAGGTGATACCGCGCGGGAAGTCGCGGTTCGCCTCGAGGACTTCGGTGAGCGTGTTGGCGTCGATCATGTGCGGCGTTCCAGCCTCATGTGCAGCGGGTGACGGGTGCGCAGATTGATCTGCGCCTCGAGCTCGAGCGGTTTGTCCGGCACGTACACCAGGCGGTAGCGGCGCGCCACTTTGTAGAGGTGTGCGAGCATCTCGTAGAGCGCGAACGTCTCGCCTATGCAATGGCGCGGGCCGGCGGCGAACGGCATGTAGGCGAAGCGCGGCCGCTCGGCCTCGTGCTCGCTGTCGAAGCGCTCAGGTTCGAAGCGGTCGGGATCCTTCCAGTAGCGCGGATGCCGGTGCAGGAGATAGAGCGGCAGCAGCACGTTGGTGCCGGGCGGTACGGCGAAGCCCCCGAGCACGTCCGCCGCGACGTTGCGGCGCGACAGCAGCCACCCCGGCGGGTAGAGCCGCAGCGCCTCGTTCACCACCTGACTCGTGAAAGCGAGCGCTTCCATCTCGGCGAGGCCGGGTGCCGCCATCGCGGGCGCCGCGTCGAGCTCGGCGTGCAGGCGCGCTTCGGCCTGCGGGTGCTGTGAGAGCAGATACCAGGTCCAGTTGAGCCCGCTCGCGGTGGTCTCGTGACCCGCGACGATCAGCGTCATGACCTCGTCGATGAGCTCGCGCTCGCCCATCGGCGCGCCGCTTTCCTTGTCGCGCGCCGCCATCAGCATCGCGACGTAGTCGAAGTGCTCCTCGGGCTCGGCACGGCGTCGCGCGATGAGCTGCGCCACGAGCTTGGTGAGCGAGCGGAACTTGTAGGCGAACTGCAGATCGCGGCTCTGTTCCCTGGTGACCACCTCGAAGGGGTTGACGCCGAGCTGCCCGGTGAGGCGGTCGAGGTCGCGGCCGAAGATCGAGCGCAACACGATCTCGAGCGTGAGATCGCTCATCTCGTCGGTGAGGTTTACCGGCTCGCCGCGCGCGGCGAGCTCATCCCAGCTCGCGAGGCGCCGTTCGTTGGCCGCGGCGATCAGCTGCGCGAACTCGGTGATGACGCGGCGGTGGAACAGCGGCTGCATCATGTAGCGCTGGCGTTTCCACAACTCCCCTTCGCTGGTCATGATGCCCTTGCCGAGGAGGATCTTGACCCGGTCGAGCCCGATGCCCTTGGTGTAGTTCCTGTGGTTGCTGAGCAGCACCCGTTTCACGTCGTCCGGGTGATGGATCACATAGGTATAAGATTTGCGTGCCGGAACGAACACGCGATAGGTGTCGCCGTGACGGGCGAACAGCTCGATCATGCGCTCCAGCGAGTCGTCGGTGGAGCCGATGTCGAATTGCGGCTCGGCTTCGGGGGGCAGGGGGTTCGCGGACGCGGCGGCGGTCATGCAAGCTGTTGAAAGCCAAACTTTAATCTTATATCACACGGACCTGCGCGGTCAGTGGCCGGAAGAGGCAGCGCGCGCGCTCGCGGGCCGCTTGCCGTACGCCAAGCGTCTCGAGGTGGCTTCCCATGCCGCGCGGGCGCCGCAGACGCTCGCCGGCGTTGCCCTGGCACTCCACGCCCTCGGGAAACTCACCGGCACGCGCGTCGCACCCGGCGACCTGTCTTTCCCCGCTGGCGGCAAGCCGCACCTCACGCGCACCGCGGCGGCCGCCGCGCGGCCGCCCGATTTCTCGATCAGCCACGGCGGTCCCTGGGTCGGATGCGCCGCCGTGGCGCACGGGCTGGTCGGCTTCGACCTCGAGGCGGGGACCGCGGCGCGCCTCGGAGAGTGGGCCGCGCGCGAGGCGGCGCTCAAGGCCTGCGGGGCGGGTATTGCCGAGGCGCACGACGTCGAGCTCACCACCCGCGGCGCGCGTTGCCGCGGCGTGGCGCTCGAAGCGCGCAGCCTCGGGCTCTTTCCCGGTGCCGTGGCCTGCGTGATGACCAGCCTCCCGGTCGAGCGAATCGAGGCGCACGCGCTGCCGCTCGCGGAGCTCTTCGACCCATGAGCGACGGGGACGACGGGAAGCTGCGCAATACTCTCTATCGGACCGCCACCCGCTCGGGCCGGCGGATGACTCGCGCGCGCCGCGCCCTGTATGCGCTGGCCGCTCCGCTCGGTGTTGGCATCATCCGGCTGTGGTGGCGGACCTGCCGCGTGGCGCGCATCGAGGGTGAGGAGCACCTGGCGGCCGCGCTCGCGCGCGCGCCCTCGCTCATTCCCTGCTACTGGCACCAGCACCAGCTCTACTGCGGAAAATTCCTCTTCGGCCAGCGCGCCCGCGGACTCTCGCCGGGCTGGCTGATCAGCCCTTCGGTCGACGGCGAGCTCGGCGCCATGATGGTGCGGCGCCTCGGTGGCGCGGTGATCCGCGGCTCCTCGACCCACACCGGCGCGCGGGCGCTGCGCGACTACTACCAGGCGCTCACCAAGGACGGGATCTCCCCCGTGATCACCCCGGACGGTCCGCGCGGCCCGCGCTTCAAGTTCAAGCCGGGCGCGCTGCTGCTCGCGCAGATGTCGCAGCGGCCGATCCTGCCGATGGCCTACGCCGCCTCGCGCGCCTGGCTCGTGAAGTGGGACAAGTTCGTGATCCCGGTGCCGTTCCTCGCGCGCATCGCCATCGCCATCGGCCCGCCGCGCTACGTGCCGCGCGTCACGGACGCCGCCACGCTCGCAACGCTGCAGGCGCAGATGGAGCGCGAGCTGCAGCGCCTCTACGGCGTGGCGCGCGAGGCGCTGCGATGAGCGTGCCGGCGGCGGGGGCCGTCAGCGCGACTCTCGTGCGCGACGCGCAGCGCCCGCCGCTCGTCATGCGCTGCGGGGCCTTCGGCGACATGGTGCTGCTCACCGTGTTGCTCGAGCAGCTCTACGCCAGGTTCGGACAAGCCGCCGATGTCATTGCGTCTGGCGGCTGGTCGGAGCCGCTGCTCGCGGGCCACCGTGCGGTGGGCCGGATGTTCATCCTGCGCAGCCGCCGCACACCGTACTGGCTGAGCCCGACGCAGCAGCGTCTCGTCGCCTGGCTGCGCGCGCGTGGCCCCGGCCCCACCTGGTTCTGTGACCGCGGCGAGGGCCGCGAGCTTCTCGCGCGCGGCGGAATTCCCGCCACTTACGTCTGCGATTCAACCGCGTACCCGTTCCTCGACGGCGAGAACTTCGCCGACCGGTACCTGCGGCTCGGGGCGCTGACGCCGGGTGCCTTCGCCGGGCTCGTGCCGCCGGCGGTGCCGGGCGTGCCGCGCGCCGCGCGTCTCGAAGTCCCGGAGACGGCGCGGCGCGAGCTCGAGCAATGGCTCGAGGGGTGCGGGCTCGGCGGGCGTTCCTACCTGGTGATCCATCCCGGCAGCCGGCACGTCGCACGGCGGCGCTTTCGCGCACGCTCGGGGACCTCGAAGTACTGGCCCGAAGAGCGCTGGGCCGAAGTGGTGCGCGGGGTGCGCGCTCACCGGCGGGACCTGGCAATCGTGTTCTCCGGGACCGGCGCCGAGGGCGCCTTCATCGCCGACGTGCTGCGCCTCGCGGGCGTCTCCGGCACGCTGAATGCCGCGAACGACCTGCCGGCGCGCCGGCTCCTGCCGCTGCTCGAGCGGGCGCACAGCCTCATCGCGGTGGACACCGGTCCCGCGCACGCGGCGGCGGCGCTCAACTGTCCCACGGTCGCGCTCTTCGGCCACATCGATCCGTGGCTCTATCGTCCGGGCGGCGCGACGACGCCGGCGGCCACGCTCACGGGCACGGTCGACGGCAAGCCTGACATCCTCGGCATCCAGCCGGCGCAGGTCATCGAGGCCTGGCTTACCCTCACCGGCATGCACACAACGACGGCGAGCAGGGATTCTGTTAAATCCAGAGAACGGTAAAGCCGTTCATCAACAGTGCGTTAGCTTGTAATCCTGTTTCAGTGTGCGAGAATCGGACGTAACCCCAAGAAAGCGGCAACGAATCACGAACTCCGTGACGGAGTAATGAGTCGGGGGCGCGAGAATTGATCTAGGCTGCGCCGGTTCGGGAATGGGAGGTCACGGATAAATGGCGATTCCGCCCCCGCCGGATAAGCCAGCGGACTTCACCGCGTCCGACATCCTATCGGCTGACGCCTGGACCGGCCGTCACACCAAGCCCGCCATCGGCCTCGACGTCGCCTGCACCAAGATCGCGGTCGACTTCCAGAACATGCGCCGCGAAGAGGTGGACGCCTGCGTGCGGCGCAACCTCGAGCTGCTGCGCGGGTCCGCCAATGTCGACAGCGCGTTCCTCATCGCGCTGCACCCCGACGAGCCGACCATCCAGGAGGTGCAGGTCGCGCGCAGCGCCTTCGCACAGTGCAAGCCCGAGGGTCTCGCCGGTCTCTCGCTGGAGACCTTCCCGTGGCTCAAGTCCCGGCTCGAGCACCTGCGGCTCTCGGAGCTGCGCGACACGAGCTCGCCGCGCAAGGAGCAGGCCGCCGAGGCCGCCAAGCTCGCGGACCTGCAGATCGGCTCGGCACTCCTCATCTCGCTGCGCGTACAGGGCAAGCCCGCCGGCATCCTGGGCCTCGCCCAGACGCTGCCGCGCGGCGCCTGGGACGTGAACCTGCAGCTGCTCATGAAGCTCATCGGCACGAGCCTCGCCACCGGCCTCGAGCGCATCCGCACCGAGGCACGGCTCGCCAAGCTCGAGGAGCGCACCAATCTCTTCCAGGCCGCCGCCAACGACGGCCTGTGGGACTTCGACGTCGAGAACAACGAGGTGTTCTTCTCGCCGCGCTGGAAGGCCATGCTCGGCTACGCGGACGAGGACATGCGCGGCTCGCCCGACTGGCGCAGCCTCGTGCACCCCGACGACCTGGCGCGCGTGCAGACCGCGATCCGCGACCACGTTGCCGGCAAGACCCCGATCTTCGAGAGCACCCACCGCATGCGCCACCGCAACGGCGAGTGGCGCTGGGTGATCAGCCGCGCGACGGCGCGGGTCGACAAGCACGGGCGCCTGCTGCGCCTGGTAGGCGTCGAGCTCGATATCACCGAGAGGAAGCTCTACGAAGAGGCGCTGTTCCGCGAGAAGGAGAGCGCCCAGATCACGCTGCAATCGATTGGCGACGGTGTCATCACTACCGATGCCAATTCGACCATCGATTACATCAACCCGGTGGCCGAGGAGCTCACCGGCTGGCGGCTCGAGGACGCCATGGGCCGGCCCGTGGAGGAAATCTTCCGCGCCTTCCACGAGGAGACCTGCGAGCCGCTGGAGAACCCGCTCACCGTTTCGATCCGCCGCATCCGTCCCATCAAGTCGGTGCGGCCGATGCTGCTCATCCGCCGCGACGGCAACGAGCTGTACGTCGAGAGCACCGCGGCCCCCATCCGCGACGGCCAGGGGCACGTCGCCGGCGGCGTGCTCGTGTTCCACGACGTCAGCGAGTCGCGCGAGCTCAACCGGCGTCTCTCCTATCACGCGAGCCACGACCTCCTGACCGGACTCGTGAACCGCCGCGAGTTCGAGAGCCGCCTCGAGCGGGCGCTGAAGAGCGCCAAGGCGCGCGAGGCCGCCTACGCGCTCTGCCACCTCGACATCGACCAGTTCAAGATCGTCAACGATACCTGCGGCCACTCGGCGGGAGATGCACTCCTCGGACAGGTAGGGGCGCTGCTCAAGTCCAAGGTGCGCTGGCGCGATACGCTCTCGCGCCTCGGTGGCGATGAATTCGGGATCCTGCTCGAGAGCTGCTCGCTCGATGAGGCGATGCGCACCGCCGAGACGCTGCGCGAGGCGGTACGCAACTTCCGCTTCACCTGGGAGGACCGCGTGTTCCGGCTCGGCGCCTCGATCGGCGTGGTGCCGATCACCGCCGAGAACGAGGACGTGGCGTCGATCCTGTCCGCCGCCGGGAGCGCGTGCACCGCGGCGAAAGAGGGTGGCCGTAACCGCGTACACAGCTTCGCCGAGAACGACATCGAGCTGATGCGCCGCCGGCGCGAGATGCAGTGGGCGGCGCGCATCAACGCCGCGCTGGAAGAGGGTCGCTTCGAGCTCTACCGCATGGCGATCCAGCCGCTGCAGCGGCCCGAGCCGGGCGCGCACTACGAGCTGTTGCTGCGCCTGAAGGACGAGACCGGACGCATCGTGGCGCCGAACGACTTCATCGCCGCGGCCGAGCGCTACGGCATCACCCCGGCGATCGACCGCTGGGTGATCGAGAATGCCTTCCGCTGGCTGGTGTCGGAGGCCGACGAGCGGCAGAACCTGTTCCAGTGCTCGATCAACCTCTCCGGCCAGAGCTTGGGGGACGACAAGTTCCTGCCGTTCGTCATCGAGCAGCTGCGCCACAGCGGGCTCGATGCCTCCAAGATCTGCTTCGAGATCACCGAGACGGCGGCGGTGGCGAGCTTCTCGCAGGCCAACCGCTTCATCCAGGCGCTCAAGCAGCAGGGCTGCAAGTTCGCGCTGGATGATTTCGGTACCGGGTTGTCCTCGTTCGGTTACCTCAAGCACTTCCCGGTCGACTATCTCAAGATCGACGGCAGCTTCGTGCGCGAGATCCTGCGCGATCCGATCGACCGTGAGATGGTGCGCTCGATCAACGAGATCGGGCACCTGACGGGCAAGCAGACCATCGCCGAGTTCGCCGAGAACGCCGAGATCATCCAGATGCTGACCAGCCTCGGCGTCGACTACGCGCAGGGCTACGGCGTCGCGCAGCCGCAGCGCGTGCTGAAGTCCGCGGTCGCCTGACCGCCATCACCCGGCCGGTTCGAAAAGCATCGAACCTGGTGTTGTTGAGGCCCGATTCAGGGGCTCAACGCTGACAAGTTCGATACGCATCGAATAAGCGTCAGTTGAGCCTCGATTCAGGGCATCGACCTAGGCAACTTCGATGGATGTCGAACCTAGCCGATCCAGATGCCGTTCATCCCGCCGGCCGGTAGATCAGGCCGATCGCGATGCCTGCGATACACCACTCGACGAAATAGGCCACCGCCGAGATTGCGGTGAGCCGCGCGCCGATGTTGAGGTTGGCGTAGTTGTGCAGCACGAACGCGCCGAGCACGAACACCCCGATCAGTGCCCCGAAGGCCGCGCCGTCCGCCCATCCCGAGCCCGCGCGGTAGATTTTCGCGTACAGCACCGCGAGTGCAACCATCGACAGCAGGATCGCCGCCATCCCGACCGGGAAATGACTCATCTGCCCGTCATGGTCACGGTACACGGCCGGGTATCTCGCGAACTCCGTCTTGAGGAACGGCATCGCCACGAACATCAGTCCCCCGGCGGCCATGTAGGCGACGAACGCGCCGAGCGCGGCAAGTCCGATACGCAGGTAATTCACGCGCGTGCCTTTCAGCGGCCGGGGGCGAAGAAGTAGTAGTCGGCGCTATACGGGATCCAGGTCTCGGCGCCCGGCTTGGACGGGTCGCACTTCTCGGCGGGCGGCGCCACGCCACCCTTGGTGTGAATACGCTGGATGCTGGTCACGCGCGTCAGTACGCCGGTGCCGTCATGGCTCACGACGGACACCAGCAGCCAGGGGATCGAGGCAGGGTCGGGGGCAGGCGCTTTGGCCACCATCTTGCCCGTCACGGAGCTGCCGTCGAGATGCTTCCACGAGGGACCCGCGGAGTGGTGGCCGATGAGGGCGCCCTTCGAGTCGCGCAGCTGTGCCTCCGGCGCCTTGAGCGTCCATTGCGGCTTGCCGTCATCGCCCTTGCCGCAGGTGTAGATCTGCGACCCGCCGGCGTGCGCCACCAGGACCACCTGCTCGCCGGCGGGGGCCTTGAGGGCCTCGGGAACGTCCGGGCGCGGCGGGTTCTGCGCCTGCGCGGCGGCGCTGGCGATGAGTGAAGCGGCGAGGACGATGGTGGCGGCGGTCGGTACGGACATGGGGCAAGGCCTCGCAATGCGCAGCGCGTGGAACGGAAATCCTACGCCGCGCCGGCCTGAAAAGCTTATCGCATGCGCTGGCGCGCGATCCATGTGCTGGGCAACAATCAGCGGGTGTCGCCGAGGACTCTAGGTACCGTCTCACATCCGTTGCGCAGCCGCGCTGGCCTCGGGCCGCTCGAAGTGCGGCTGCTCGATCTCCTGTGGTCGCGGGCCGGTGCCGCGACCGTGGGCGATGTGCAGCAGGCCTGCCCCGCGCTGGCCTACACCACGATCATGACGACCCTCGACCGGCTCTATCGCAAGCGGCTGCTGCTGCGTCACCGCGCCGGCCGCGCCTTTGCGTACCGCCCCCGCTGCAGCCGCGACGAGCTGCTCTCCGAGCTCGTCTCGGGCCACGTGACGGGACTACTCGGCGCATCCGCCGAAAGCCACGTGGTCCTCTCGACGCTGGTGCGCGCCGTGCGCGACGCCGATGCGGCGCTGCTCGATGAGCTCGAGGCGCTGGTGCAGGCCGAGCGCGCGCAGCTCAGGGGCCGTGGCCCGTGAGCGCCATCGTGCTCGTCGGCCTGGTGGTGCTCGCGACTTTCGGGCTCGCCAGCGTGGCACTGTCGGGCCTGCTCGCCCTCGTGTGGCGCCTCGCCGCGCGGCGCCGCGCCGCCGCGTCCCTCGACCTGCTGTCGCTGCGGCTGCTGCCGGCCGTCGGCGCTGCGTTGCTGGCGCTCGCCGTCGTGCTGCCCGCGTTTCTCAGCTACGAGCCGCCACGTGAGGACGAAGCTGCCGGTCCCTGGCTGTGGGTGCTCGCGGCATTCGCCGCGGTATGCCTCGGGCATGGCATCTGGCGCGGCGCACGCGCATGCAGCGCGGCGCGCACGCTCCTCGGTCGCTGCGGTCCCGCCGCGCCGGGTACCTGGCCCCACGGGCATTTGCTGCACGCCCCGGAGGCCGCCGAGCCTTTCGCCGCGGTGATCGGCGCATGGCGGCCGCGTGTGGTCGTTTCCGAGTCGGTGCGTGCGGCGTGCAGCCCGGAGGAATTCAGCGAGGTGCTGGCGCACGAGGCCGCGCACCTGGCCAGCGGCGACAATCTCAAGCTCCTGCTACTGACCAGCGCGCCGGACGCGCTGGCGTGGATCCCACTCGGTGCCGATCTGCTGGAGCACTGGCGCAACGCGGCCGAGCGTGAGGCGGATCAGCGCGCCACCGGCGCCGATCGCGAACGGCGTCTGGCGCTCGCCTCCGCCCTCATCAAGGTCGCCAGGCTGCAGCAGGGTCCCGGTGAGCCGCGCGCCGCGCTCGGCATGCCGGTGGCCGCGGACGATGTGGCAGGGCGCGTGCGCGGGCTGCTCGCGCCGCCCGCGGGTGCGGTGCGTCCGGCGATTGCGCTGGCGCTCGCGGTCTCAGCGCTGCTGCTGCCATTGATCGCCGTGCCGCGCTATGCGTTGCTGCACGAGCTCATCGAGCACCTGGTCGCGCTCGGCCGCTAGGATTTGTGGTAGGTCAGCCGCAGCCAGAGCATGCGGGCGTTGAGCAGGTAGAAGGACTCGCTGCCGAACTCGCTGGCGCTGACCGGCGGGCGCTGGTTGCTCAGGTTCGTCCCCTCGAGATCCGCCTCGTAGTGCCCGAAGCGGTAGCCGAGGGTCGCATCGATCCGCGTATATCCGCCGACGGCTGCGATGTTCTCCTCGTCGAGATAGCGGCGTCCCACGTAATTCAGGACCAGTGAGCCGTTCAGGCCCTGCGGTGGCTGAAACAGCACGCCGGCCGAGGCCAGCTGGTGCGGCGAGAGCGGCAGCTGGTTGCCCGCGACGTTGACGTAGTTGCCCGTATCGCCGTCGAAGAACTGGTACTGCGTGAAATGCGCGTCGTGGTAGGTGTAGTTGGCGGCCACGCTGAGATCGCGGCTGAAGGAGTAGCGCGTCTCGAGCTCCACTCCCTGCAACCGCTCGCCGGCGGCGTTCGTCAGGAATCCTGACTCGGTCGCCACCACCAGGTTGGTGAAGTCGAGCCGGAACGCCTCGGCTTGCAAGGCGAGACGGCCATCGGCCGCCGCGCCTTTCAGGCCCACCTCGTAGCTCCTGGCGGTCTCGGGCAGCAGTACGGCCGGCTGATAGTCGGGCCCGAAATCGAGCGCCGACGGCTTGAAGGCGTTGCGCAAGTCCGCGTACATCACGAGCTCGTCCTTGCCCTCGCTCCAGGCGCGGTAGCTCACGCCGGCGGTCTCGGTGGGGCGGGTGATGTTGCGGCTGTCGCTCTCCTGCGCGTACTGCTCGGTCGCCGTGAAGGGCGGCAACGTCAGGTCGCTCGAGAGCTTGTCCTCGTTTGCCTCGTTGAGGCGCACGCCGACCAGCAGGTCCCAGCGCGCGTCGGGCTTCCAGTCGAGCTGCGCGTATTGCCCGGCGAAGATGCGCTTGTCGGCGACGAAGCCGACTTCGTTGACCGGCAGCTGCGTGGTCGGCGGCGGCACCACCGAGCCGTCGAGCGGCGCGGTGTAGGCGCTGTTGCCGTTGAGTGTCACCTGGCGGCCGTAGCCATAGAGCAGGTCGGCACCGAACAGCAGCGACACCGCGCCAAGATCACGGGCGAGGTGCGTGTCGAAATAATCGTCGATGATGGAGCGGTTCTGGTTCTGCGTGTCGGCGGCGCCGCTCAAGTCCGGGTGCAGGAAGGCGCGCACGTCGTCGACGTGCGAGCGCGACACCGACGCCTGGGTCTCCCAGGTACCCCAGTCCGTCGGGCGCGAGTAGGCGACGGCGAGCTGGTACTTGTCCTCATCGAGCGCGGCGTCCGCGGGGTTGAAGCTGGCGTTGATCGGCGTGAGGGTGGTGAGCGCGCTGCCTGCGCGGATGACGGGGCTCGGAGGGACGTCGCGTACGGTGCTCACGTTCGCGTCGACCCGCAGCTCCCCGGTGCCGAGGTCGAGGGCGCCGCGATACAGCAGCCGACCGTCGGAGATCTTTTCCCGGGCATCCGCAAACCCGAGGTTCTCGCCGTCGGCGGCGAAGGACTGGCGATAGTCGCCCAACTGTGGCAGAGAAAATGCGGCGGCGCCGCGCGCGGAGCCATAGGTGCCGAGCGCCACGGAAGCCTCATCCGTTGCCTCGCCCGCCGGGTAGTGCAGCACGTGCACGACACCGACGAAGGAGGTCGCGCCGTACATGACCGGAGCGGCGCCCTTCAGCACCTCGACGCGCTCGACGTCGTTCAGGTTGAGCGTCGTGATCGCCGGATTGAACGCGCCTCCCCAGGGCACCTGGTCCATGACGAGCAGGAAGGCGTCGAACTCGTGCAGTCCCCAGAAGGCCGGCACCGAGCTCGACGGACCCGCATCGCCCCCGGCCGGGGCCTCGACCCCGGGAACGAGGCTGAGTGCGGAAGCCATGTCCCAGGAGTCACGCGTGCGCAACTCGGCGCCGGCGACGGTGGACACCGAGGCCGGAACGCGGTCGACCGGTTCGGGGATCCGCGTTGCGGTGATCGTGATCTCCTGCAGCGCGGAAGCATCGGGCGCCGCGGCGGTCGCGGCGGCCGCGGCAACCGGCACCGCCGACAGCGCCAGGCCGAACAGCAGCGCGTGCACCATCGACCCGCAACCGGACCGCTCTCGCACAGCTTTTCCTCGCGCCGCGCAGGGTGTGGCGGCAAACGAGCGCAGGGTTTACACGCCGTGGCGAACTACTACCAGCGATAGGAGGGCTGATCGAGGCCGCTCAGGGACGAGCCGTGCTGAACTCCAGCCGTAGCGACAGATCGATCGCGCGGATGTGCTTGGTGAGCGAGCCGATCGAGATGTAGTCGACGCCCGTCTCGGCCACCGCCCGCACCGTCTCCAGCGTCATGCTGCCCGAGGCTTCGAGCTTCACGGGCCGCGAGCAGGCGCGGTTGAGTGCCACCCCGGCGCGCAGGTCCGCGAGCGTGAACTCATCGAGCAGCACGATATCGGGCGAGGCCGCGAGCGCCTCCTCGAGTTCGGCGAGCGATTCGACCTCGACCTCCACCGTCACTCCCGGGGCGTGGCTGCGCGCGGCGCGGACCGCGCCCGTGAGCGAACCGGCGGCGACGATGTGATTCTCCTTGATGAGCACGCGGTCGTAGAGGCCCATACGGTGGTTCTGGCCGCCGCCGCACAGGACCGCGTACTTCTGCGCCGTGCGCAGTCCCGGCACGGTCTTGCGCGTGTCGAGGATGATGCAGCCGGTGCCGGCCACCGCCTCGACGAAACGCCGGGTCGTGGTCGCGGTCGCGGACAGCAGCTGCAGGAAGTTGAGCGCCGTGCGCTCGCCCGTCAGCACCGGACGGGCGCTGCCGGCGATGTCGAACACGACGTGGTTGGCGGCGATCGGCTCGCCGTCGTTCGCGTGCCAGGTAAGCTGCACGTGCGGATCGAGATGACGGAAGGTCGCATCGACCCAGGGCCGTCCCGCGAGCACCGCGTGCTCGCGCGTGATCAGGCTCCCGCGGACCCGCTGCGCCGCCGGAACCAGCGCCGCCGTAACGTCGCCACCGCCGATGTCCTCGCGCAGCGCGGTGTCGACCTGCTCGGCGAGATCGCGCGGAGGCTCGGGCATGGCCCCTAGCTGGCGATGAACGGCAGCAGGTGCGTAGCGCCCGCCATGCACATCAGCATCGGGATCGACAGCACGAAGTTGACCCGCGAGGCCATGCCGGCGGTCTTGCGCGCCCGGGCCTTCTCCTCATCGGTCGCGGCGACGATGCCGAGGATCTTTTTCTGATTCGGCCAGATGAGGACCCAGACATTGAGCAGCATGATGGTGCCGAGCCAGGCACCGGTGCCGATGGTCACCAGGTACAGGTGCGATGCGTTGCCGGGGACGGCGCCGAAGCTGAAGGCGCCAAGGAAGTTGCCGGCGCGGGCGAGGAGCCACGCGCCGCCGAGCCAGGTCGCGACTGCGCTCCAGCGGAACCAGAAGAGCGCGCGCGGAGCGACGTACTTGGTGATGCCCGCGCCTCCGGGGCCGCCCTTATCGGCCGCCGCATCGGCCAGCGCCGGGGTCTGGGCGACGTTGAAGTAGTAGAGGAGGCCGATCCAGAACACCCCCGCGACGATATGGAACCAGCGCGCGAATCCAAGCTCGTAGAAGTGCGTGCCGCCGATCAGCACCGACAGGATCACCGCGAGAACGATGCCGAGGATCAGGGAGTGGCGATGGTTGTTGAGGGGATTCATTGCTTCGGTCTCCAAGTTATTGTTTCGATTGACCTGAGCCTTCGATTGCGCGTTTGAAGAATAGGCGAGGCACCCCCATAATTCAACGCATGCGGAATCGAGCGTGACAGAGGCGTCCGCGCCTGCGGCGCCGCCCGAGCGCCCGCCCTCACCGTGCATCAATGTCTGCTCCCTCGACCCGCAGGGGTACTGCATCGGATGCCTGCGGACGGGGACGGAGATCGGCCGGTGGCTCGCCATGAGCGCGGCCGAGCAGTGGCGCCTGATCGCCGAGCTCGGTGAGCGCCGTAAACAACGAGGTGGTTAGTGATGGACGTGGTCGAGAGAATCAAGTCGGAGCTGGGCGCAGGTCCCGTCGTACTCTTCATGAAGGGCACGCCGGATTTCCCGCAGTGCGGCTTTTCCGCGCAGACGGTCGCGGCGCTACGCGCCGTGGGCGCCAACTTCCGCTACGTGAACATCTTCGAGGAGCCGGAGATCCGCGAGGCCCTGAAGCGCTTCTCCAACTGGCCGACCTACCCGCAGCTGTACGTGAAGGGTGAGCTCGTCGGCGGCTGCGACATCGCGCTCGAGATGTTGAAGAGCGGCGAGCTGAAGAAGCTGCTCACCGAGGCGGGAGCGGCGCAGTAGCGCTTCAGTCGGGCGTCTCGTCCGCGGCGCCCGCCTCGTCCGCCGGTGTATTGAGCCAGCCGAGCGCCTGCGCTCGCTCGCTCGCCTGAGCGAAGCTCTCGCGCAGCCGGTTGCATACCAGACAGAAGATGTCGGCGCTGCGCTCGGCGTCGTAGCGCGCGTTGTGCGCGCTGCCCGCATCCCATTCGAGTCCGGCGACCGTGAGCGCTTTGGCGAGCACGGTTTGTCCGAGCGCCGCGCCCGCGAGCGTCGCGGTGTCGAAGCAGGAGAACGGATGGAAGGGGTTGCGCTTCACCTGCGCGCGCGCCACCGCGGCATTGAGGAACCCGAGGTCGAAGGCGGCGTTGTGGCCCACCAGGATCGCGCGGCGGCAGCCGTAGGCGCGCTCCGCATGGCGCACTTCGCGGAACACCCGTTGCAGCGCGTCGCGCTCCGGGATCGCCGGGCGCAGCGGGTGATGCGGATCGATGCCCGTGACCGAGAGTGAGGCGGGATCGAGCCGCGCGCCCTCGAAGGGCTGCACGTGGTAGCTGTAGGTCGCGCCGCGACGCAGCGTGCCGCTCTCGTCGACGTCGATGAACACCGCGGCGATCTCGAGCAGCGCGTCGGTGGCCGCATGAAAGCCGCCGCTCTCGATGTCGACCGCCACCGGCAGGTAACCGCGGAAGCGCCGTGCCATGAGTGCCGCGGCTACGGGCGTGGGCGGTGCGGCCAGGGGCTCGCTCATGAGGCGAGCCGCCAGGAGATGCGCTCGCCGGCGCGCAGCGGCACCAGCTCCTCGCCTCCGAAGGGAAAATGCTCCGGGACGTCCCAGGGCTCGCGTTTGAGGGTGATCGTGCCGCTGTTGCGCGGCAGGCGATAGAAATCGGCGCCGTGGAGCGCGGCGAAGCCTTCGAGCTTGTCGAGCGCGCCCGCGGCTTCGAAGGCCTCCGCGTACAGCTCGATGCCGGCATGCGCGGAGAAGATCCCGGCGCAGCCGCAGGCCGCCTCCTTGGAGCCGCGCGCGTGCGGCGCACTGTCGGTGCCGAGGAAGAAACGCGGCTCGCCGCGCGTGACCGCGGCAACGAGCGCCGCACGCTCGGTCTCGGCCTTCAGGACCGGGGCGCAGTAGTGGTGCGGACGGATGCCGCCGGCGAACAGCGCGTTGCGGTTCATGAGCAGGTGCTGCGGCGTCACCGTGGCGGCGACCCCGGCACGCGCGCCGCGCACGAACTCGACGGCGGCGCGCGTGCTGATGTGCTCGAACACCACGCGCAGCGTGGGCAGCCGTTCGACGAGCGGCGCGAGTGTGCGCTCGATGAAGCGCGCCTCGCGATCGAAGATGTCGACCGCCGGGTCGGTGACCTCGCCGTGGACCTGCAGCACCACGTCGAGCTCCGCCATGCGCGCCAGCACTCCGGCGATGCGGCCAACGTCGGTCACGCCGCTCTCGGAGTGGGTGGTGGCGCCGGCCGGATAGAGCTTGAAGCCGAACACGCAGCCGCTGTCCCTGGCGCGGTCCACTTCGGCGGCCGGTGTATCGTCGGTGAGGTAGAGCGTCATCAGCGGCTCGAACTTAAGATGCGCGGGGAGCGCTGCGAGGATGCGGCGGCGGTAGTCGAGCGCCTGGGCGGTGGTCGTGACCGCGGGCTTGAGGTTCGGCATGACGATGGCGCGCGCGAAACGCGCCGCGGTGAACGGCAGCACGGCCCCGAGCGCTGCGCCATCGCGCAGGTGCAGGTGCCAGTCGTCCGGACGGCGGATCGTGAGTGCGGTCAAGCGCGCCGTTCCAGCGCGGCGCATGCCGTCCGGCTCACTTGCTTTACCTGTCGCCGCTAGCCATCATTACTTGCTCATTCTATCGCGACGCGGCACAACACGCCTGCGACGGAAGACCTGCGATCGCGCCGTCGGGCAGGGCTTGAGCTCGCGCGTCGTACGCACCAGGCGGACCACATGACCGAATCACCCAAGCTCGAAGACCTGGATCCCGTCGAGACCCGCGAGTGGCTCGAATCCATCGACTCGGTGCTGCAGACTCACGGCCCGGAGCGCGCGCACTTCCTGCTCGAGCGGCTCATCGACTACACGCGCCGTAACGGCGCCTACCTGCCGTTCAAGCCCAACACCGCCTACGTCAACACCATCGCCGCCGGGCGCGAGCCTGAGTATCCCGGCAACCGCGCGCTCGAGCGCCGCATCGAGGCCTATATCCGCTGGAACGCGCTGGTGATGGTGCTGCTCGCGAACCGCATCTCCTCCGAATTCGGCGGACACCTGGCGAGCTATGCCTCCTCGGCGACGCTCTACGAGGTCGGCTTCAACCACTTCTGGCGGGCGCCGTCCGACAATCACCCGGGCGACATGGTGTTCATCCAGGGGCATTCGTCGCCGGGCATTTATGCACGGTCCTTCCTCGAGGGGCGCCTGTCGGAGGAGCTGCTGCGCCACTTCCGCCAGGAAGCGGGCGGGCGCGGCCTCGGGCTTTCGTCCTATCCGCACCCGTGGCTGATGCCGGACTACTGGCAGTTCCCCACCGTGTCGATGGGCCTGGGTCCCATGATGGCGATCTTTCAGGCGCGCTTCACCCGCTACCTCGAGCACCGCGGCCTGGTGAGACCCTCCGACCAGAAGGTGTGGGCGTTCCTCGGCGACGGCGAGATGGACGAGCCCGAGGCGATGGGTGCGCTCACCATGCCGGTGCGCGAGGGCCTCGATAACCTGGTGTTCGTCATCAACTGCAACCTGCAGCGGCTCGACGGGCCAGTGCGCGGTAACGGCAAGATCATCCAGGAGCTCGAGGCGGCGTTCCTCGGCGCGGGCTGGAACGTCATCAAGGTGCTGTGGGGCTCGCGCTGGGACCCGCTGCTGGCGCGCGACACCAAGGGGCTGCTGCGCCGGGTGATGGAGGAGTGCGTCGACGGCGAGTACCAGAACTTCAAGGCCAAGGGCGGCGCGTACACGCGCGAGCACTTCTTCGGCAAGTACCCGGATCTCAAGGCGATGGTCGCCAACATGTCGGACGACGAGATCTGGCACCTGAACCGCGGCGGCCACGATCCGGTCAAGGTGTTCGCGGCCTACGACGCGGCGATGAAGAACAAGGGCCAGCCGACCGTGATCCTCGCCAAGACCGTCAAGGGTTTCGGTCTCGGCCAGGCCGCCGAGGGGCAGATGGTGGCCCACCAGCAGAAGAAGCTCACCACGGAAGACCTGCGCGGTATCCGCGAGCGCTTCAACATTCCGGTGACCGATGAGGAGATCGCGAACCCTGCTTTCCGCAAGCCCGACGCGACCTCGGACGAGGCGCGCTATCTGCACGAGCGCCGCGCCGCGCTCGGCGGTTATCTGCCGCAGCGGCTCCACGCGGCTCCGCCGCTCGTCATCCCGCCGCTCGAGGCCTTCGCCTCGATCCTCGAGGGCACCGGCGAGCGCGAGATCTCCACCACCATGGCGTTCGTGCGCATTCTTACGACCCTCCTCAAGGACAAGAACATCGGGCGCAACATCGTGCCGATCGTCCCCGACGAGGCGCGCACCTTCGGCATGGAAGGCCTGTTCCGCCAGATCGGCATCTATTCGTCCGTCGGCCAGCTCTACACCCCCGTGGACGCCGAGACTCTGATGTCCTACCGCGAGGACAAGAAGGGGCAGATGATCGAGGAGGGCATCAACGAGGCAGGTTCCCTGTGCTCGTGGATCGCCGCCGGCACCGCCTACAGCAACCACGGCATCAACATGGTGCCGTTCTATATCTTCTACTCGATGTTCGGTTTCCAGCGGGTCGGGGACTTCATCTGGGCCGCGGGCGACATCCAGGCGCGCGGCTTCCTGCTGGGCGCGACCGCGGGGCGCACCACGCTCGCCGGCGAGGGCCTGCAGCACCAGGACGGCCATAGCCAGCTGGTGGCGACCACCGTGCCGAACTGCATCGCCTATGACCCGGCGTACGCCTACGAGCTCGCCGTCATCATTCACGACGGTCTGCGGCGCATGTTCGCCGAGCAGGAAGGCGTCTTCTATTACCTGACCGTGATGAACGAGAACTACGCGCAGCCGGCCATGCCGCCGGGCGTGGAGCAGGGAATCCTGAACGGCGCCTATCTGCTGCAGATCGGTGGACGCGGCAAGGTGCGCGCGACGCTGCTCGGCTCGGGCACGATCCTGCGCGAGTGCCTGGCGGCGGCGAAGATTCTCGAGGACGACTACGGCATCCCCGCGGACGTGCTCTCGGTCACGAGCTTCAGCGAGCTGCGGCGCGAGGCGCTCGAGTGCGAGCGCTGGAACCTGCTGCACCCGGGTGAGACGGCGCGCGTGCCCTACATCCGCTCGCTCCTCAAGGACCGCGACGGGCCGGTGGTGGCCGCGACCGACTACATGCGCACCGTGCCCGATCAGATCCGCCAATGGGTCGGCGGACGCTACGTAACGCTCGGGACCGATGGCTACGGCCGATCCGACTCACGGGCGGCGCTGCGCCGGCACTTCGAGGTCGACCGCAACTACATCGCGGTGGCGGCGCTCAAGGCGCTGGCTGACGAGAAGCGCGTGGACGCCAAGACCGTCGCCGGCGCCATCAAGGCTCTCGGCATCGATCCGGAGCGCCCGGTCCCGTGGAAGACCTGAAGGCGAGCCGCCGATGAGCGCGTCCCCGCTGCTGGAAGTGCGCGTGCCCGACATGGGCAACTTCAAGGACGTCGCCATCATCGACGTGCTGGTGAAGCCCGGCGAGAGCGTCGAGGTCGACACGCCGCTGGTGACGCTCGAGTCGGAGAAGGCCTCGATGGATGTGCCTTCGACCGCGAGCGGCGTGATCGAGAAGGTGCACGTCGCCAAGGGCGGCACGGTCTCGACCGGCGATCTCATCGCGACCGTGCGCGCCGGCGGGGCGGCAGCAGCCGCGTCTCCCCCGGCGGAGGCGCCGGCGGCGGCGAAGCCGGCTGCACCGGCTCCCGCCCCGGCCCCCACCACCCCGGCCCCCACCACCCCGGCCCCCACCGCGCCGGCTCCCGCAGCGGCAGCGCCTGCGCCGGCCACACCTGCACCCGCGCCGGCCGCCCCCGGCGGCAAGCTCGTCTCATTCGCGCAGATCGGAACACCGACCTCCTATCGGTCGGACCTCGCGGCCATCGACGAGCCGGGTTTCTCGCGCGCCCACGCCAGCCCCTCGGTGCGCCAGTTCGCGCGCGAGCTCGGCGTCGATCTCGCGAGCGTCAAGGGCACGGGGTTCAAGAGCCGCATCACCCATGAGGACGTCAAGGCGTTCGTGAAGCGCGCGCTTGCGGCGCCCGCCGGCGCCGCAGCTGCGGCGGCCGCACCCGGTGCGGGTACGCGCCCGGCGCTGCCCGCGGTTCCCGTGGTCGACTACTCGCAGTACGGACCGGTCGAGACGCAGCCGCTCACCCGCATCCAGAGGATCTCGGGTCCGCGCCTGCAGGCGGCCTGGGTCAACATACCGCACGTCACGCAGTTCGACGAGGCCGACATCACCGATCTCGAGGAGCTGCGCGCGAGCCTGAAGGACAGGGCGCAGGCGGCCGGCGTCAAGCTGACGCCGCTCGCCTTCATCATGCGGGCCTGCGTGAAGACGCTGCAGGAGTTCCCGCGCTTCAATGCGGCGCTCGATGCCGACGGTGCCAATCTCATCGTGCGCAAGTTCATCCACATGGGATTCGCCGCCGACACGCCCGGCGGACTCGTGGTGCCGGTGGTGAAGGACGCGCATCGCAAGGACATCTACGAGCTCGCCCGCCAGCTGGCGCAGCTTTCCGAGAAGGCACGCTCCGGCAAGCTCCCGCCGCTCGACATGCAGGGCGGTTGCTTCACCGTCTCGAGCCTGGGCGGCATCGGCGGCACCGCCTTCACGCCCATCATCAACGCGCCCGAGGTGGCGATCCTCGGCGTGTCGCGCTCCACGCTCAGGCCCGTGTATCGCGGCACCAACCTCGTGCCGCGCCTGATGTTGCCCTTGTCGCTGTCCTACGATCATCGCGTCATCGACGGCGCGATGGCCGCGCGCTTCACCACTTACCTCGCCCAGACGCTGGCCGAGCCGCGCTCGCTTCTCGAGGCGGTGCTGTGAGTCGGATCGAGCTGCCGGTTCCCGATATCGGGAACTTCAGCGACGTGGAGATCGTCGACGTGCTGGTGAAAACCGGCGAGCGCGTCGAGGTCGACACACCGCTCGTCACGCTCGAGACCGACAAGGCCTCGATGGATGTGCCGTCGACCGCCGCCGGCACGGTCACCGAGGTGCTGGTCAAGCGCGGCGACAAGGTCTCGAAGGGCTCGGTACTCGTGCGCGTCGACACTGGCGCGTCCGCGGCCGTCCCAGCTGCCGCGGCCGCCCCAACTGCCGCGGCGGCCCCTGCAACTGCGGCAGCCGCTGCGCCGCCGCCCCGGCCGCCCATACCCGCCGCGCGCGTCGAGGCGAAGGGCGACACCGTGCGCATGCCGGCGCAGAAGGGCGGGGCGGCCGAGCGGGCCGCGACGGATTTCAATCGCGAGACGCAGCTGCTGGTGTTCGGCGCGGGACCGGGTGGCTATACCGCGGCGTTCCGCGCCGCCGACTTAGGGCTCAAGGTCACGCTCGTCGAGCGTTGGCCGGAGCTCGGTGGCGTGTGCCTCAACGTCGGCTGCATCCCGTCCAAGGCGCTGCTGCATGCGGCCAAGGTGATCGAGGACGCCGAGGAGATGAGCGAGCGCGGCATCGCCTTCGGGGCTCCCGAGATCAACCTCGGGAAGCTGCGCGAGTGGAAGACCTCCGTAGTGCGCAAGCTCACGAGTGGGCTGCGGGTGCTCGCGCGGCAGCGCAAGGTGGAAGTAGTCCAGGGGAGCGGGCGCTTCGTGAGTCCGAACGTGCTCGAGGTGATGGGCACGAGCGGCTCGCAGCGCATCCGCTTCGATCAATGCATCATCGCCGCGGGCTCCGAGCCCGTCGGGCTCCCGGGCCTGCCCGCCGATCCGCGCATCCTCGACTCGACCGATGCGCTCGAGCTCCCGGAGTTCTCCGGTGGCATGCTGGTCATCGGCGGCGGCATCATCGGGCTCGAGATGGCCTGCGTGTTCGATGCGCTCGGTACGAAGGTGAGCGTCGTCGAGCTCACGCCGCAACTGATGCCCGGTTGCGACCCCGATCTGGTGCGTCCGCTCGAGCGCCGCATCCGTGCGCGCTACCAGCAGATCCTGCTCGGCACCAAGGTGTCGTCCATCGAGGCGCAGCCGGCGGGGTTGCGGGTCAGCTTCGCGGGTGAGAAGGCGCCGGCAGCGCAGATGTTCGAGCGGGTGCTGGTCGCCGTGGGGCGCGTGCCGAACGGCCACAGCGTGGGCGCCGAGCTCGCGGGAGTGAAAGTGTCCGACCGGGGCTTCATCGCGGTCGACAGGCAGATGCGCACCAACGTGCCGCATATCTTCGCGATCGGCGACATCGCCCAGCCGCCGCTGCTGGCGCACAAGGCGATGCACGAAGGCAAGGTCGCCGCCGAGGTCGCCGCCGGCTTGAAGCGCGCCTTCGATGCCCGCGTGATCCCGTCCGTCGCCTACACCGACCCGGAGGTCGCCTGGGTGGGACTCACCGAGACCGAGGCGAAAGAGAAGGGCACCAAGTACGCCAAGGGCAATTTCCCGTGGGTGGCGAACGGGCGCTCACTGTCGCTCGGCCGCGAGGAAGGCTTCACCAAGCTCTTGTTCGATCCGCAGACGCATCGCGTGCTCGGCGGCGGCATCGTCGGCACTAATGCCGGCGAGCTCATCAGCGAGGTGGCGCTCGCGGTCGAGAACGGCTGCGATGCCGCCGACATCGGACTCACCATCCATCCGCATCCGACCCTGTCGGAGACCGTGGCCGGAGCGGCCGAGGCCTTCGAGGGGACGCTCACGGATCTTTACCTGCCGAAGAAAAAGTAGGCGCTGGCAGCGCCGGCGCACGAGGCTCAAACGTGACCCACATGATGCGCAGTGTCCTCGGCGTGGTGGTCGGCGGCGCTGCGTGGATGGTGGCGTTCTTCGCTCTGGCGACCCTGCTCGCGCAGCTCTGGCCCGACTATGCCGTCCACGGACGGCAGTGGATCAGAGAGGGCATCTTCACGTTCACGCCGGCGATGGCCTGCTGCAACCTCGCGCTGTGGGCGCTCGCCGAGACCGGCGCCGGCTGGGTGACAGCGAAGATCGCGCGGCGACCGGGCGCGGTGTGGGTGCTCGCCGGACTGATCGGAATCTACCTGGCCGCGGTGCACCTGCTGCTCGATTGGCCGCGTTTCCCGTGGTGGTACAACCTGGGCGTGGTCATCCCGGCCGTCCCCGCGGTGTTGTGGGGCGCCCGTCTGGCCAACCGATGACCTTCGCGTACATCTCCGTGGAAGAAGCGCGCGCTCGCAGCGGGCTACGCATGGTGGTCGTCGGCCACGTGCCGAGCCCGTGGGGCGAAGCAGCCAAGGGCATCCTGCACATCAAGGGCATCGAGTGGGCCGCGGTCCGCCTGGTCTACGACGACGATTCCCTGAAGGAATGGGCCGGGCAGCGCAGCGGCCCGGTCGCGATCTACGACAAGGAGCCGCCGCGCGCCGGCTGGGCTGAGATCCTGCTGCTCGCCGAACGCCTGGCGCCGACCCCCTCGCTGTTGCCCGCAGATCCTGCCGAGCGGGCGCTCATGTTCGGCATCGGCCACGAGATCTGCGGTGAATCGGGTCTGGGCTGGTCACGCCGCCTGCAGCTGATCGATGCGCGCGTGCACGACGCCGGCGGCTTCCCCGAGCAGGTCGCCCGCTACCTGGGGAAGAAGTATGGCTACCGCCCGGAGACGGGGGCGGCCGCCGCCGCGCGGGTGGCGGCGCTGCTGCGCATGCTGGCGGCGCGCCTCAGGTCACAGCGCGAGCAGGGGAGCCGCTACTACATCGGCCGTTCGCTGTCCGCGGCCGATGTCTACAGCGCGACCGTCATGGCGTTGTTCCGCCCGTTGCCGCCCGAGCAGTGCGCGATGCCGGACGCGACCCGGGCGGCCTTCGAGACGCGCGATGCACAGACCGAAGCCGCGCTCGATCCGCTGCTGCTCGAGCACCGCGATATGATGTATGCCGAGCACCTCGAGTTGCCGCTGTCGCTATAGCAGGAGCGGCGCGCGAGTCCTATTGAGGTTGCGGCCGCTCGGCGACCAGCCACACGTCCGCCATCGGGACCTCGGGGCAGCGGCTCGCGACCCGCTGGCGCTGTTTGGCGATGTCGTCGCGGGCGCTGCGCGAATCGGGCTTTTCCATGTCGGCGAGCGTGGCGCGCTCGAACGCGCACTCCGGGGAACGTCCCTGATGCAGACGCCGCGCCTCGGCTTGCGCTCCGGCCCTGGCTACGGGGTCGCTGCCGCAGGAGGCGCTGACCAGCTGCCGCACGCGCGCGAGCTCCGCCGGGCGCTTCTCATCCTCGAGATACTGTCGGGAGTCGGGCGTAACGAGCTTATAGACGGGGAGCTCTGTCTCGAGAGCGGCCTCTTGCTCGAGCGCGTTCGCGCAGGACGCGAGCGGCGGGTCGGCGAACGCCGGGCCGGCGAGTGTGGCCATGGCGAGCAACGCGAGGCAGGAGCGGATCATTTGCGGGCCCTCCCTTTGTGTGTGCGCGCGCGGGCCTTGCGGGCGCCGCTGCGGCGGATGGCGGCACCGACGCCGCGACGCTTCGCCTCAGGCGCCGGCGTCTTGTGCTTGTATTCGCACAGATCGCGGATGATGCAGGTCGGGCACTTCGGCGCACGCGCGGTGCACACGTAGCGGCCGTGCAGGATCAGCCAGTGGTGTGCGTCCTTGCGGAACTCGGGCGGCGTGCCTGCGACCAGGCCGTCCTCGACCTCACGCGGTGTCTTGCCCGGGGCGAGTCCGGTGCGGTTCGCCACCCGGAAGATATGCGTGTCCACCGCGATCTCCGGCTGCCCGAACACCATGTTGAGGATGATGCTGGCGGTCTTCCTGCCGACGCCCGGCAGCGCCTCGAGCGCCGCGCGGCTCCCCGGCACCGCGCCGCCGTGCTGCTCGAGGATCTGCCGCGCGAGCGCCACGAGGTTCGCCGCCTTGGTGTTGTAGAGGCCGACGGTGCGGATGTAGGGCTTCACACCCTCGACGCCGAGCGCGGCGATCGTCGCGGGGGTGTTAGCGACCGGAAACAGGTTGCGCGTCGCGGCGTTGACGCTCTTGTCCGTCGTATGCGCGGACAGCATCACCGCCACCAGCAGCTCGAACGGCGTGCTGTGGAGAAGCTCGGTCGTCGGTGCCGGGTTGGCGGCCCGCAGGCGGCGATAGATGGCGGCGCGGGTCGCAGGACGCATGCTTAGCTACCGCACCGCCTGTTTGCGCGCGGCGAGCAGCGTCGCGCGCTCGGTGGAACGCCGCGCGAGGCGCGTTTCGTGGGCCGCGAAACGCCCGCGGTTGTCGGCCGCCGTGGGGGCGGGCGGCGCGGCGGGCAGGCCGGCGCGCGGCACCATCGCGATGCAGTCGACCGGACAGGGGGCGACGCACAGCTCGCAGCCGGTACACAACGCCAGGAGCACCGTATGCATGCGCCGCTGCGCACCGACGATCGCATCCACGGGGCACGGCGGCAGGCAACGTGCGCAGCCGATGCAGACCTCCTCGTCGATCTGCGCCACGAGCTCGGGGCCTTCGAGGCCGTTGGCCGGATTGAGCGGCAGCGGCGCTCGCCCGAGGAGCGCCGCGAGCGCGCCGATGGTCGCGGCGCCGCCGGGCGGACACTGGTTGATCGCGGCGTCACCTGAGGCGATCGCCTCGGCGTAGGGGTGGCAGCCGCTGTAGCCGCAGCGCGTGCACTGGGTTTGCGGCAGCAGCGCGTCGATGTCGTGCGCGCTTGCCATGGGTGTCAGCTGACCTTCATGCCCGGCGTGGCGCCGCTGTCGGGCGCGAGCAGGTGCAGCCCCGGGCCTGCGCCGCTCGCGGCCAGCACCATGCCTTCCGAGACGCCGAACTTCATCTTGCGCGGGGCGAGATTGGCGACCACGACGGTGAGGCGGCCCTCGAGCGCGGCCGGGTCGTAGGCCGACTTGATGCCGGCAAACACGGTGCGTTCCCCGCCGCCCAGATCGAGAGTCAGCTTCAGCAGCTTGTCGGAGCCCTCGATGGTCTGCGCCCGCACGATGCGGGCCACGCGCAGGTCGATGCGCCGGAACTCGTCGATGGAGATCGTGGCGGGCGCGGCGCTACCGGGTGGGGTCGCGCCGGCCGCGTTGGGCGCCGCGGCCGCGGATCCGGCAGCGCCGGCGTTCGCCGGCGCGGGCGCGGCCAGCTCGCTCTCGAACAGCGCGTCGAGCTGGCGCGCCTCGACGCGCGTCATGAGGTGCTGGTAAGGGTTTATCCGCTCGGGCAGCACCACGGCGTCGCTCCAGCGGAACGGCCGCTCCAGGGCGAACAGCTGCTGCGCGACGCGCGCCGCCACCTCCGGCAGCACCGGCGCGAGCAGCACGGAGAGGAGCTTGAAGCCTGCGAGCGCGCGTGAGCAGACGTCCTGCAGCTCCGCGGCGCGGGCTGGATCGCGCGCCAGGACCCATGGCTGACGCGCATCGAACTCCTGGTTGATGTGGTCGGCCACGGCCATGATGTCGCGCATGGCCTTGCCGTACTCGCGCGCCTCATAGCTCTCGGCCACCAGCGCCGCCTGGGTCGCGGCGAGCGCCGTGAGCTGCCCCGTGTCGCCGCTGTAGCGCAGCGCGCCGCCGAAATGCCTGGTAATGAAACTGGCGGCGCGGCTCGCGATGTTGACGTACTTGCCGATGAGGTCGCTGTTGACGCGCGCCAGGAAATCGTCCGGGTTGAAGTCCAGGTCCTCGACGCTGGCGTTGAGCTTGGCGGCGATGTAGTAGCGCAGCCACTCGGCGTTCATGCCGATGTCGAGGTAGCGCAGCGGGCTGATGCCGGTACCGCGCGACTTCGACATCTTCTCCCCGGACACGGTGATGAAGCCGTGTACCCACACGTGGTTGGGCACTTTGTAGGGCGGCCCCGCGAAGCGCAGCATCGCCGGCCAGAACAGCGTGTGGAAGTAGATGATGTCCTTGCCGATGAAGTGGATCTGCTCGGTGTCCGGCGCGGCGAGGAATTCCTCGAAGCCGCGCGGCTCGCCGTTGGCGCGTGCCTTGCCGCTGTTGAAATAGCTCTGGAGTGAGGCGAGGTAGCCGATCGGCGCATCCAGCCACACGTAGAAGTACTTGCCGGGCGCATCCGGAATCGGGATGCCGAAGTAGGGGGCATCGCGCGAGATGTCCCAGTCACTCAAGCTCCGGTCGCCGCCTCCGGAGAGCCACTCACGCGCCTTGTTGGTCACCTGGGGCTGCAGCCGGCCGGGGGCGGCGAGCCACGACTCGAGGAAGGCCACGCACTTCGGGTCCGAGAGCCGGAAGAAGAAATGCTCCGAGCTCTTCAGTACCGGCTTCGCGCCCGAGAGCGTCGAGTAGGGGTTGAGAAGCTCGGTGGGCGCGTACACCGTGCCGCACACCTCGCAGGCATCCCCGAACTGGTCCTGCGAGTGGCAGTTGGGGCACTCGCCCTTGATGTAGCGGTCGGGCAGGAACATGCCCTTCACCGGGTCGAAGAACTGCTCGACGTCCTTGTTATAGATGAGGCCGGCGTCCTTGAGCCGCGCGTACACGTCCTGCGACAGGCGCGTGTTCTCCGGCGAGTCGGTCGAGTGCCAGTGATCGAAGCTCAGGTGAAAGCCCGTGAGGTAGCGCGGCCGCCCGGCGGCGATACGCGCCACCAGCTGCTGCGGTGTCACGCCTTCGGCCTCGGCCTTGAGCATGATGGGGGCGCCGTGCGCGTCGTCGGCACAAACGAAATGCACCTGCTGTCCCTGCAGGCGCTGGAAGCGCACCCAGACGTCCGCCTGGATGTACTCCATGATGTGGCCGATGTGGAACGGGCCGTTGGCGTAAGGGAGCGCTGTGGTGACGAAGAGGCGCCGGGTCATCCGCCTAGTCTAGCGTCCCGGCGTGCGTCCGAGGAGCCGCGCTTTCAGGTCGGGTCGCGGAATTCCTCGAACTTGGCCTTGTTGATGGCCTTCTTGTAGGCCTCTTTGCCGGTGATCTGGCGCGAGTCGAGCAGCTGTTGGATCGCTGAGTCCATGGTGCGCATGCCGAACTGGCCGCCGGTCTGCATGGCGTTGTCGAGCTGGTCGAGCTTGCCCTGGCGGATGAGGTTGGCGGCGGCGGGCGTATTGACCAGGATCTCGAGCGCCGCCACCCGGCCCTGCTTGTCGGCCCGCTGCAGCAGCTGCTGGGACACGACGCCGCGCAGCGAGGTCGACAGCATGGTGCGCACGTGCGACTGCTTGTCGGAGGGAAACACGTTGATGATGCGGTCGACGGTAGGCGCGGCACCGTTGGTGTGCAGCGTCCCCATGACGAGAATCCCCATCTCGGCGGCGGTTACCGCGATGCTCATGGTCTCGAGGTCGCGCAACTCGCCGACCAGCACCACGTCCGGATCCTCGCGCAGCGCCGAATGCACCGCGGCGGCGAAGCTCGGGCTATGCACACCGATCTCGCGCTGGCTGATGAGGCAGTTCTGGCGCTCGTGCACGAACTCGATCGGGTCCTCGACCGTGAGGATGTGGCCCTTCACGCGCCGGTTGATGTCGTCGATCATCGCCGCGAGCGTCGTCGACTTGCCCGAGCCGGTCTTGCCGGTGACGAGAATGAGGCCGCTGTTCTGCCGGCACAGGCCTCGCACCGCTTCCGGAAGTTTCAGGTCATCGAGCGTGAGCGCCTTGGAGGGGATGGCGCGGAACACGGCGCCCATGCCGTTCAGCTGCCGCATGACGTTCACGCGAAAGCGCCCGTGGCCCTCGAGGCCGTAGGCGAAGTCGGCGCCGTCCTTCTTCTCGAAGCGGTCGACCGCGGTCTTCGGCATGATCTCGTAGAGCGCCGTCTTGACGAAGTCGACGCTGAGCTTTTCCTCCCGCAGCGGCGTCAGGTCGCCGTACACGCGCACCCGTGGTGGGTCGCCGGCGAGGAAGTGCAGGTCCGAGCCGCGCTTCTCCAGGATCTCCCTGAGGTATGTGTCGATCTGCGCCACGGCGGATCGCTTCAGCCCGAGGCCGCTGCCGGCGGCGCGCTGTCGAGTTTCGGCAGCATCGTCGTGTCGGTGACGAATTTCTGGAAGTTGCGCTTCTCGGTGGCGTAGTTGTAGGCGTCGTCTGGATCGATGGTGCGCGCGGTGATGGCCGCGAGCAGCGCCTGATCGAGCAGCTGCATGCCGAGGTCGCGTCCCATCTGCAGCTGGCTCGGGATCTGGTGGGTCTGCTCGGTCTGAATGAGCTTCGCGATCGCCTTGGTCATCATGAGGATCTCGCACACGGCGCGGCGGCCGTGCCCGTCGGCGGTCTTCACCAGCACCTGGGTGACGACCGCAAGCAGACTCTGCGCCAGGAAGCTCTTGGTCTGCTCGCGCTCCTCGACCGGCAGCGCATCGATGATCCGGTCGATGGTCTTGACCGCGCCGGTGGTGTGCAGCGTCCCGAGCACCAGGTGCCCGGTCTCCGCGGCGGTCATCGCCATGGAGATCGTTTCGGCGTCGCGCAGCTCGCCTACCAGGATCACGTCCGGGTCCTCGCGCATTGCCGCGCGCACCCCCTCGGCGAAGCTCGGAATGTGCGTGCCGAGCTCGCGCTGGATCACCTGGCTCTGCTTGCTCGAGTGCACGAACTCGATCGGGTCCTCGAGGCTGATGATGTTGAGCTTACGGCTGGCGTTGAGGTGGTTGATCATCGCCGCGAGCGTGGTCGACTTGCCGGTACCGGTGGAGCCCGTGACCAGCACCATGCCCTGGTGGAAGTCGCACAGCTTGGTCACGATGGCCGGCAGATCCAGGCTCTCGAGCGTCGGCACGGCCGAGGGGATGGAGCGAAAGGTGGCGCCGATGCCGGTGTCCTTGCGGTAGACGTTGACGCGAAAGCGCCCCCCCTCCGCTGAGACGTAGGAGAAGTCCAGATCGTTGCCCTTGGCGAAGTGCTCGTTCTGGGAATTGGTCAGGATCTCGGCGATGTAGCCCTCGAGCTCCCCGGGTCGCAGGTCGCGGAACTTGATCGGCAGCAGGTCGCCGTGCATGCGCAGCATCGGCGGCACGCCGACCGCCAGGTGCACATCGGAACAGCCCTGCTGCGTGCCGAGCTTGAGGAACGCATCTATACGCGCCAAGCGACCACTCCGGCCAAGGAACTCCTTGCCTGCTTTGCCTGTTTAGCCCGCGGGGGCTTCAGGATCAACAGCTTGAGGCCGGAAATTTGACGTAACGCACGAACTTTTACAAGGCGCCGGGCGGGAAGCGGCGTCGCGGCACATGCCCGTCGCGGACTGTGCGCTGGTTAACGGAACCGCTCGAGCGCGGCGCGCAGCTCGTCCATGGTCTGGAAGCGCTTGTTCTTGTCGACCGCCATCGCCTTCACCACGAGATCCGAGAGGCCCGGCGGCAGATTGGGATTCAAGTCCTGGGGGACGCGCGCCTTGCCCTGCACGTGCTGGTACATGACCGACATGTGATCGCCGCGGGAATAGGGCGGCACGCCGGTGGTCATCTCGTAGAGCATGACGCCGAGTGCGTAGATGTCGGCGCGCTCGTCGACCTTCTTGCCGAGGATCTGCTCGGGTGCCATGTACTTCGGCGAGCCGATGACGTAGCCGGTCTTGGTGAGCTGCGTGTCGCCCTCGCGCTGCGCCGCGGCGACGCCGAAGTCCACGATCTTGAGGAGTCCTTCCTGGTTGATGAGCACGTTGGCGGGCTTCAGGTCGCGATGCACGATGCCCTGCTGATGCGCCACCGCCATGCCGGTGCAGATGTCCATGGCGAACTGCACGGCACGCTTCAATTCGACCGGCTTCTCATTCACGACCTCGCCGCCGAGCGTGTGCGAAGGGAAGTATTCCATCGAGATGGCGTAGTTCCCCTGGATGTAGAGGAAGTCGTAGATGCGGATGACGTTCTTGTGAGTGATCTTGCGCGAGTAGCGCAGCTCGTGGACGAAACGCTTCATGACCTCTTCGTCCCCCGAGACGTTCGGGTTGAGGAACTTGAGGATCAGGCGTTCGTCGACCACCGTGTCCTCCATGAGGAGCACGGTGCCGAAGGCGCCGCGGCCGATGCGGTCGATGTACTTGTAGCGGCCCTCGAGGATGTCGCCGGGCTTGAGCGTCCCGATGTCGAGGCGCGCGGCGGCCGCGGCCGCCGCTTCCGCCTGGCGCCGCGCCTGGTCGTTGATCACCACCGTGCGCGTGGGCTCGGGGGCCGAGCCCTGAGCCGCCCGTATGCCGCTGTGCGCCGGCGCCGCCGGCAGGGGCGGCGGCAGCCCGGCCACGGTCGGGGTGCCCGCGGCGAGCGTGGCGATGCCCGCCAGGCGATTGTCGAGCTCGGTGACGGCGGCCGCCGCCATGCGCGAGATGGTCTGGTCCTGGGAGCCGGCCTGCGCCTGCAGCTGCGCGCGCACCTGCTCGGCGCGCCCCTCGTCGGCGAGTTTCGACAGCGCCTGCATCGCTTCGATGCGGATCTCACGCTCGGGGCGCGCCACCAGCGGCAGCAGCTCATCCACCAGCCTGGCGTCGCCGAGCTTGCCGAGTGCGCGCACCACGATCGGCGTGGCCTTGCCGTGGCTGCCGGTGTGCAGCATTTCCATGAGGCGCGGCACTGCACGCTTGCTGCCGATCTCGGCGAGGGCGTCGACCGCGCGCTCGCTCACCCACCAGTCGGCATCCTTGGTGGCCTGGATGAGCGAGTCGACCGCGCGCTCGTCCTTGGTCTGATTGAGGATCTCGATGGCCGCGCGGCGGATGTCCTCGTCCTTGTCGCGCACCAGCTGCAGTACCGCCTCGATCACCTTCGGGCCGCCGATCTTGCCGAGCGCGTCCGCGGCGCGGCTGCGCACCCACCAGTCGCTGTCCTTGAGCGCCTCCAGCAGGAACTTGACCGACTTGGCGTCGCCGACCTCGTTCAGCACCTCGACCGCCGCGCGCCGCGCGTTCTCGTTCTCGTCCTTCAGCACCGTGATCAGGTGGCGAATCGTCTCGGGGTGATTGGCTTTGATGACGACGTCGACCGCCTTGTTGAGCACGTCGATTTCCGGGTCGCGCAGCAGCGCGCACACCTGCGCGATGTCGATGGGCCCGTCCATGCGCTGCATCGCCGAGAGCGTCGCGCCGCGGATCAGCTTGTTCGGGTCTTTGAGCAGCCCCTGCAGCGCGCTCTGTACCTCCGGCGTGTTGAAGCGTCCGAGGGTGTTGATGATGTGCACCCGCGCGATCGGGTCCTTGCCCTGCACGCGCCCGATGAGCTCGGGGAGCGAGCTCTTGTCGGCGATCTCGCCGATGATGCGGAACAGTGCCGCCTTCTCGTTCGGCTCCTGGACGTAGGCGGCGGTCAGGAGCTCGCGTACCGTGAAGCGCGTCTTCTGCGCGGTGATGACATCGAGCAGCGCGGACTTGGAGATGCCCTGGGTATTGAGCGCATCGAGCAGCAGATGCGCCGGATAGCTGCGATTGCCGCCGAGCGCCCAGGAGATGCCCGAGATGACCCGCGGACTGCCTTCGATCAGGCCACGCATGAAAATCGGGAAGGTCTTCGGATTGACGAGCGTCCCGAGCACGTCCACCAGCGCCATGGTCGCGCCCTTGTCGGCGTCCGGGAGAGCCCCAAAGATCGCCTCGATGGCGCCGGGTCCCACCTGCTTCAGGGCCGCGACCGCCTTCTGCGTGGCGGGACTCGACGCGTCGGCCGAAGTGCGGATCTCGTGGATCAGCCGGTCGGCGCGGAGGTTGGTGAAAAAGCTCATGCGGAGCCTCAAATTATGCCATAGGGGCGATTCCGCACCCGGACGCGATGCGCGCCGCCCGCCCAACCACTACAATTCCTCGTCAGACCCGTCGGACCTTCCAGACATGACCCCCGATTCCCCCGTGACCGCCGTGCGCGCCGCGCTCGACGCCTACATCGATCCGTACCTCGGCGAAACGCTCGGCGCGGTGGGGGCGGTACGCGAGGTCCGCGGCCAGGGCGGAGGTTACACGGCGCGCATCGTTCTGGGGTTTCCCACCGGCGGCTACCAGGACGAGCTGACCGGCGCCCTCGGCGGGGCGTTGGCGGCGGCCGGGATCCACGCGCCGCTCGCCATCGAGCTGGAAGCGGAAATCGGCGCGCATGCCGTGCAACGGGGGCTCAAACCCCTCGGCGACATCCGCAACATCGTGGCGGTCGCCTCGGGCAAGGGGGGCGTGGGCAAGTCCACGGTGGCGGTGAATCTGGCGCTCGCCTGGGCGGCCCAGGGCGCCCGCGTCGGCCTCCTGGATGCCGACATCTACGGTCCGAGCCAGCCGCTGATGCTCGGGCTCGCAGGAGCGCGCCCTTCGACCCCGGACGGCAAGCATCTCGAACCCCTCGAAGCGCACGGCGTCAAGGCCATGTCGATCGGTTTCCTGGTCGATGCCGAGCAGCCGATGGTCTGGCGCGGGCCGATGGTGACTCAGGCGCTCAACCAGCTGCTCGGCGAGACCCACTGGGGCGTCCTCGACTATCTGGTGGTCGACATGCCGCCCGGCACCGGGGACATCCAGCTCACCCTCGCGCAGCGCGTGCCGGTTGCGGGCGCCGTGATCGTCACCACACCCCAGGACATCGCGCTCGCCGACGCCCGCAAGGGCCTCAAGATGTTCGAGAAGGTGTCCGTTCCGGTGCTCGGTGTGGTCGAGAACATGAGCGTGTACGTGTGCTCGAACTGCGGGCACGCCGAGCATATTTTCGGGGCCGGGGGAGGCGCGCGCATGGCGGCGCAATACGGCGTGCGGCTGCTCGGCGAGCTGCCGCTCGATGCCAGCATCCGCACCGAAACCGACGGCGGGCGCCCCACCGTGGTCGCCGCACCCGGCTCGGCGCGGGCGCGCTGTTATCTCGAGATGGCGCGCCGCACCGGCGCCGCGCTCGCGCAGCGCGCGCGCGACCGCAGCAGCGTGTTTCCGCGGATCGTGGTGGAGGAGACCTGATGCCGCCGGGCCGGCCGGAAGGAGTGACCCTGCCCGAGACACCGACCCGCTCGGCGGTGTACACCGGGATCCTGCCGTGCCAGAAGATCGGCGAGATGGTCGCGAATGGGGAGATCGCGCCGGTCGGAATTCTTTCCGACATTCTGGCGGATCAGGTGCAGCCCGCGAGCATCGATCTGCGCCTGGGAGACCATGCCTATCCGGTCGATGCCAGCTTCCTGCCGGGCAGCGGCGCCAGGGTCCTCGACAAGATGGGTGAGCTCGATCCCGACTTTCGCAGCTTCGGCATGGATCTGCGCAGCGGCGCGGTGCTCGAGAAGGGCCGCGTGTACGTGGTGCCGCTGCTCGAGTCGATTCGTCTCAGGAGCGAAGTGGCGGCCTTCGCCAATCCCAAGAGCTCGACCGGACGGCTCGACATTCTGACGCGCCTGATCGCCGATGAGGCGACGCTGTTCGATCAGGTCGGGGAGGGCTACGAGGGTCAGCTGTACCTCGAGGTGGCGCCACGCAGCTTCAGCGTCGTGGTCCGCAGCGGGACGCGGCTCAATCAGCTGCGCTTCCGTCGCACCCGCGGCGAGGCACCGCGACCGGTCACCGCAACGGACTGGCGGCAGCTCCTCACCGAGGGCCAGATCTCCGACACCGGGGAAGTCAGCGACCGAACCGGCTACCTGCCGTTCTCGATCGACCTGGTGGGATCGGGTGAGGACGGGTGTCTCATCGGCTGGCGCGCCAAGAAGCACGCCAAGCGCATCGATCTCGACCGGCGTGACTACGATCCGCTCGACTTCTGGGAACCGCTGTACTTTCATCGGCGCGCCTCGCTGGTTCTCGACCCCGACGAGTTCTATATCCTCATGACCAAGGAACCGATCGCGGTGCCGCCGGATTTTGCCGCCGAGATGCTGCCCTACGACACGCGTGCCGGTGAATTCCGCGTCCACTACGCGGGATTCTTCGATCCCGGCTTTGGCTGGGACCCGGCGACCAGGCGCGCCGGGAGCAGCCGGGGTGTGCTCGAGGTGCGCTCCCACGAAGTGCCGTTCGTTCTCGAAGACGGCCAGCGGGTCGGCTGGCTGCGCTACGAGCGGATGGCCGAGCGGCCGCACACGCTTTACGGCCGCGAGATCGGCTCACACTACCAGGGACAGGACCTCAAGCTCGCCAAGCAATTCAGGCCAGCGCGCATCTAGCGCGCCCGGGCGCGCGGTCTCACGGCCGCGAGAGGCTCTCGATCTCGAGCGTCCACTGCACCTCATCCCCGCGGGTCTGCTCCACCTTGAGCGGGATGTAGCCGCGCCCGGGCGCGCACCAGAAGCGCGTGATGCGCGGCGAGCCCGCCTTCTGCGAGCGGTACACGACGGTTGCGATCGCGCCCATGGGCGTCTGCAGCGTGGCCTCGCCGTCGCGCGCGAACTGGTACTGCCGGGTGCCGTCCTTGTCGATGACGCGAAAGCTCGCCGGCGTGCGGCCGGCGAGCAGCTCGACGGTGAGCCCCAGCTGCACCGAGGCGTCATCGCGCACGTCGGGAGTCAGCGGCAGATCGACCGCCGTGCCTTCGTACGTGCCCGTCACCCGGTGCGACGGCCAGTCGTAGGCGAGCTCGATGGACTTCGAGCTCTCGCCACCCTCGGACTTGAAGCTGAGCGGCTGCACGCCCGCGCGGGTCAGGCGCACGATGCTCACCTGGCGTGGCGGGAACACGCCGGCGGCGAGCCGCCCGAGCCCGCGCGGCGAGCTGCTCGAGCTGTAGGTCCAGGTGTCGCCTGTGTGCTCGAGTTTCAGATCCGACACCGCGACGGTCATGCCGTGCCAGATGCCGCGGTAGCTCGCCTGGTAGGGCCGCAACTCCTCGGCGCAGGCCCCGCCGCTCGCACCGAGCAGGCATAGCAGCGCGATCGTCTTCAGGGAAATTCCTCCACCAGCGGGGCCGTGAGCGGCCGGCCATCGAGCCAGGCGCCGCCGTCGCGCCAGGCAAGACGTCCGGCGGCGAACCAGCCAAGAGCCCTGGGGTAGATGACGTGCTCGCTCGCGAGCACGCGCGCGGCGAGCGCCGCCTCGGAGTCGCCGCGGCGCACCGGGACGCGCGACTGCAGGATCACGGGCCCCGCATCGAGCTCCGGTGTCACGAAGTGCACGCTCGCGCCGTGCACCGGCTCCCCCGCCGCGAGCACCCGCCGGTGCGTGTCGAGCCCACGGTACCGCGGCAGGAGCGAGGGGTGGATGTTGAATAGCCGCCCGGCATAGCGCGCGACGAACTCCGCCGACAGAACCCGCATGAAGCCGGCGAGCGCCACCGCTCCCGGGCGGTAGCGTTCGAGGGTCTGCGCCAGCGCACGCTCGAAGGCGGCGCGCTCACCGGTGTACACCACGGTCGCGGTCTCGAGGCCGAGCGCGCGCGCCGTCTCGAGGCCGGCGGCCCCGCCGCGGTCGGCGATCACGGCGGCGACGCGGGCCGCGAGCGCGCCGCTCGCGCAGGCGCGCGCCAGCGCCTCCATGTTGGAACCGCGCCCCGAGATCAGGATAGCGAGCTCGAGCGTGGCGCCGGTGCTCATTCCACGATGTGCACGCCGCGTCCGCCGGCGCGCACCTCGCCGATGATCGCGGCAGTCTCGCCCTGCGCCGCGAGCAGCGCGAGCGCGGCGGCGGCCTGCGCCGCCGGTACGATCGCCACCATGCCGATGCCGCAGTTGAAGGTGCGGTACATCTCGGCCGATTCGATGTGTCCGGCGTGCTGCAGCCAGTCGAACACCGGGTCGCGCGGCCAGCGCGCTCGCTCGAGCACCGCTTCCAGTCCCTGCGGCAGCACGCGCGGGATGTTGTCGGTGAGGCCGCCGCCGGTGATATGCGCCAGTCCGTGCACCGGCAGGGCGCGCAGCAGCGCGAGCAGCGGCTTCACGTAGATGCGCGTCGGCGCCAGCAGCCGCTCGAACAGCGGCATCCCGCCCACCAGCGTGTCGGGCGTGGCCTTGGCGTGGCTGAGGAGCTTCCTGATGAGCGAGTAGCCGTTGGAATGCGGCCCGGAGGAGGTGAGCCCGATGATGGCATCGCCGGAGGCGGTCCGCGCGCCGTCGATGATGGCGTCCTTCTCCACCACGCCGACGCAGAACCCGGCGAGGTCGTAATCCTCGCCGTGATACATCCCGGGCATCTCGGCAGTCTCGCCGCCGACCAGGGCCGCCCCGGCCTGCACGCAGCCCTCGACGATGCCGCGCACCACCGCCTCGGCTACCGACACGCGCAGCTTCCCGGTGGCGTAGTAGTCGAGAAAGAACAGCGGCTCGGCCCCCTGTACCACGACGTCGTTGGCGCACATCGCCACGAGGTCGATACCGATCGTGTCGTGCCTGGCGAGATCGATCGCGAGGCGCAGCTTCGTGCCGACGCCGTCGGTACCGGAGACCAGCACCGGGTGGCGGTAGCCCGCGGGCAGCTCGACCAGCGCACCGAAACCGCCGATGCCGGCGAGCACCTCGGGGCGCTGGGTACGGCGCACCAGCGGCTTGATGCGCTCGACCAGCTCGTCGCCGGCGTCGATGTCGACACCCGCATCACGATAGGTAATGCCAGGATGCTCAGTCATAAGATTCGGGCACGCGGCCTCGCCGCCGTCGGGTGAGCGGCGCGTATGATATTGTACATTCCGTCCAACGCCCGCGTGTGCGATCCGGACAATGCCTCAACCGAATCCAGCAACAACAGCCGCCCGGCGGCGCGCGCGTGCGCTGCTCGCCGCCCTGATCGCGCTCGGCGCGACGCTGCCGCAGGCCGCCTGGGGCGCGCGTCCCGTGCGGGTTTACGAGGTCGACCTCGAGGAGCAATCGCCGCTCGCGGTGCAGAACGCCATGCGCCAGGCGCTGGTGCGCGCCACGGGGCGCCGCGAGTCGCTCGACGACCCGGCGCTCGCCGCACTGGTCGCCGATGCCGCCCGCTACGTGAAGAGCTACGCCTCGGGTCCGCGCGGCGAGCCGCAGGTGGTGTTCGACGGCGCCGCGGTCGCCCAGGCGATCGGGGTTGCCGGGCGCAGTGTCTGGGACCGGGAGCGGCCCTTCACGCTGGTGGTGCTCGCCCCGCCGCCCGCGCGCGGCGAGGCCGATGCGGCCCGCGCTGAGCTCGAGCGCGTGGCCACCGAGCGCGGCCTGCCGATCAGCGTGATCCCGCTGCCGCTCGCCGATGCCGGCGGTAACGCGCTCGGCGGCGAGGCACTGTTGCAATCGGCGCAGCGCTACGGGGGCGATGAGGTGCTGGTCGGCCACGCCGATGCGGCGGGGCTCGCTGCCGGTCAGCTGCAATGGACGCTGTACACGCGGGCCGCGGCGCAGAGCTGGACCGGGCCGCTCGGCGCGGGCATCGATCGCACCGTCGACCTGCTCGCGCCGCCCGCTGGAGCTGCGGGGAGCGACGCGCAGAGCGTCGCGCGCGTGCGCATCGAGGGCGTCGCGGGACTCGGCGACTATGCGAACGTCGAGCGGCTGCTGCAGAGCATCTCCGGCGTGCGCCGCGCCGATGTCGCCGAGCTCGACTCGAGCAGCGTCACCTTCGAGGTCGAGCTGCGCGGCGGTGCCGCGGCACTCGAGCGCGATCTCACCGCCTCGCCGCGCATGCAGCGCATCGCGTCCGGCGCGGCACGGCTCGTGTACCGCTATCAGCCGCCGGGCTGAGGACCAGAGCGCGCCGCCTCCAAGGGTCGTGCCACCGTGCGCCACCTTCCCAACCTCATCTGCCTGATCCGCATCGCGCTCATCTGGCCGATCGCCGTGGCGCTCGATCACGGCGACATGCCGACGGCGCTACTGCTGTTCGTGGCCGCGGGCGTGTCGGATGCGCTCGACGGCTATCTTGCCAAGCGCTTTCGCTGGACGTCCGAGCTCGGCAAGGTGCTCGATCCGCTGGCCGACAAGCTGCTGCTGATCACGGTGTTCGTCGAGGCGGCGTGGCTCGAGCTCATTCCGTGGTGGCTGACCGCCGCGGTGGTGGCGCGCGATGTGATGATCGGGCTCGGGGCGCTCGTTTACCGCCTGTGGTTCGGGCCGCTGCGCGGGCGGCCGACGGTGCTGAGCAAGATCAACACCGCGCTGCAGCTGGGATACGTGACGCTCATCATGCTGCACGCCGCCGCCGGCGTACCGCCGCGGGCGATGCTGGATGCGGCCGCGGCGCTCACGCTCGCCACCACGGTGCTGTCGGGGCTGCACTACGTCGCGAGCTTCACGCGGCGGGTGTGGACGCCGGCGCGCCTCGCTTGAGTGCCATGCGTCAGCTCCCGCTCGGCGTGCGGCTCGCGGATCGCGCGCTGTTCGAGAGCTTTCTGCCGGGACCCAATGCCGAGGCCCTGGCGCATGCGCGTGCGGTCGCGCGCGGCGAGGCGCACGGCGCGACCTGGGTGTGCGGGCCGCCCGGCGCCGGCAAGAGCCATCTGCTGCAGGCGATTTGCGCCGCCGCCGGAGCGCGGCTGCGCGCCGGCTACCTGCCGCTCGCGCAGGTTGCGCCACTCGGCGCCGGCATGCTCGACGGACTCGCGCAGCTCGGCTGCCTGTGCGTCGACGACCTCGAGCGGGTGGTGGGCGAGAGCGAGTGGGAGCGCGCGCTGTTTGCGCTGCTGCGCGAGATGGAGGAGGCAGGTGGGGCGCTGGTGGTCGCCGCGCGCGAGCCGCCGGCGCTGCTCAACTGGAGCCTGCCGGACCTGGGCTCGCGCTTCGCGGCGGGTGCGGTGCTGGCGCTGCGGGCGCTGGATGAAGCCGAGCAGCACGCCGCCCTCGAGCTGCGGGCGCGGCTGCGTGGGCTCGAGCTGCCGGCGGAAACCTGGCAGTGGCTGCGGCGGCGCTACCCGCGCGACATGCGTCGCCTCTACGAGCTGCTCGACACCCTGGATGAGGCGGCCCTCGCCGCGCAACGCCGCCTCACGGTGCCGTTCATTCGCGACGTGCTGCGCTCGGCGCCGCGCTCCTGAGCGCCACGGCGAGCGCCGCTACGCGCTTGCCGAGCGCCTGGGCGAGCGTCTTTTCCTCAGCGCTGAGCGCGCCGGGTGCGCTCGCCGTGCGCGCGACGTGCGAGGCTCCATAGGGTGTGCCGCCGCTCGCGGTCTCATTCAGGGCGCGCTCGGTGTAGGGGAGTCCCACCAGCACCATGCCGTGATGCAGCAGCGGCAGCATCATCGACACGAGCGTGGTTTCCTGGCCGCCGTGCATGGTCTGAGTCGAGGTGAAGACGCCGGCCGGCTTGCCGGCGAGGGCGCCGGTGAGCCACAGGCTCGAGGTGCCGTCGAGGAAGTACTTAAGAGGCGCCGCCATGTTGCCGAAGCGCGTGGGGCTTCCCATGACCAGGCCGGCCGTTGCGGCGAGATCCTCGAGCGTCGCGTACGGTGGCCCGCTCGGGGGCACGGGCCGGGCCGGCTCCTCGCTCGCCGCTGTCACTGGCGGCACGGTTCGCAGCCGCGCGCTCGCACCGGGTACCGCCTCGACGCCCCGGCAGACCTGGCGGGCAAGCTCGGCCGTCGCGCCGCTGCGGGAATAGTAGAGCACCAGGATCTCTGCCATGTTGGAACGAGTCTCCGTGGGCGATTGTCACGTGGGTCAAGTACTATTGTGGATCGTGCGGCGGGGGACGCAAGCTGGGCATGGTCTGTAAGAGGTGCGTGGTGGAAGGGCGTGTCCAGGGCGTGTACTACCGTGCCAGCGCGGCGCGGCGGGCGCAGGAGCTCGGCATCCGCGGCCACGCCCGCAACCTCGCGGACGGCCGCGTCGAGGTGCTCGCCTGCGGCGAGAGCGTCGCCGTCGAGGCCTTCGTCAGCTGGCTGTGGATCGGCTCCTCCGCCTCCAGGGTGACCGCCGTCGCGATGAGCGACGCGGCGGTGGATCCGCCGCCGCCCAGCGGTTTCCATACCGTCTGAAGAGGACCTGATGCTGAAGCGCGGACTGCTGCTGCTGGTCGTGCTCGCCTCTCTCGCAGGGTGCGCTGCGCGGCGGCCACAGCCCGCACCACCCGACGCCGCGCCGGCGGCATCCGCGCCCACCGCCCCGGCGCCGCCCGCCGTAGGCTCCGCCGCAGCGCCCGCTGCCGAGCCGAGTGCTGTGCCGGCATCGCCGGCGGACGCGCAGCCGCCGGCGCCGCCGCCGGCGAGCGTCGAAGCTCCCGCGCCCGCCGCCGAGTCGCTTCCGCCGCCGCAGCCGGCGCCGAAGCTCGGCCTGTTCCATCGCCGCCCGAAGGGGCAGGCCTGGGTGGCCGCCGCCAATCCGCTCGCGGTGGATGCGGGACTCGAGATTCTCGCCAAGGGTGGCAACGCCATCGATGCCGCCGTCGCCATCCAGACCATGCTTGGACTGGTCGAGCCGCAGAGCTCCGGCATCGCCGGCGGCGCGTTCCTCATGTATTACGATGCGCGCACGCACGAAGTGAGCGCGCTCGACGGCCGCGAGAAGGCACCCGCCGCGGCGCCCGCCAATATGTTCCTCGACGAGCACGGCAAGCCGCTGCCGTTCCTCGAGGCGGTGCGCAGCGGCCGCTCGACCGGTGTGCCCGGCGCGATCGCCATGCTCTACGCGGCGCACTCCAGGCTCGGGTCGCTGCGCTGGAAGGATCTGTTCCAGCCGGCGATCCGCGCCGCCAGCCAGGGCGTTCGCGTACCGGAGCGCCTCGCATCCTTCCTCGGCGAAGGCTCGCCGTTCCCGCCCACCAGCGAGATCCGCACGCTGTTCTCGCGTGCGAGCGGCGAGCCGCTCGAAGTCGACGATATCTTCCGCAATCCCGAATACGCCCGGACCCTCGAGCGCATCGCGCGCGACGGCCCGCGCGCGTTCTACTCGGGGCCGGTGGCGCGCGCCATCGTCGCCGAGACGCACGAGGAGCCGCTGCCGGGCACCATGACGCTGCAGGACCTTGCTGCCTACCATGCCGAGTGGGACCCGCCGCTGTGCCGTCCCTACCGCCACTACACGGTGTGCGCGCCGCCGCCGCCGGCGGGCGGCGTGTCGCTGCTCGAGCTCCTCGGCATGCTGGAGAAGACCGACATCGCCGCGCGCGGGCCGAACGACCCGGAAGCCTGGTTCCTGTTCGCCCAGGCGAGCCGTCTCGCCTACGCCGACCGTGACCGCTACGTCGCCGACCCGCACTTCGTCAGCGTGCCGGTCGAGCGGCTGCTCGATCCGGCGTACCTGAAGCTGCGCGCGCAGCTGATCGGCCAGCACGCCGGACCCGCGCCGCTCCCGGGCGAGGTTTCCATGCCGCGCGGACGCGATGCCACCACGGAGTCACAGGGGACCAGCCACTTCGTGGTGCTCGACACCGACGGCAACGTGGTGTCGATGACCACGACGATCGAGTCGGTGTTCGGCTCGGGACGCGCGGTGGGCGGCTTCGTGCTGAACAATCAGCTCACCGATTTCTCCTTCACCCCGAGCGACGACGGTCAGCCGGTCGCTAACGCGGTGCACGGCGGCAAGCGCCCGCGCTCCTCCATGGCGCCGGTAATCGTGCTCGATCACGACGGTAGCTTCGTCGCCGCGCTCGGCTCGCCGGGCGGCTCGGCCATCACCGAGTACAACGCCAAGGCGCTGGTGGGACTGCTCGCCTGGCGGCTGTCGATCAAGCAGGCGATCGAGCTGCCGAACCTGATCGCGCGCGGCGACACCTTCACCGGCGAGCTCTCCAAGTTCACCCCCGAAGTGCTCGCGGGACTGCGCGAGCGCGGCATGGTGCTGAAGACGGGACGCGCCGAGAACTCGGGGCTCCACGGCATCGTGCGCCTGGCCGACGGCACCTACCAGGGTGCCGCCGATTCGCGCCGTGAAGGAGTGGCGCGGATGCTGGCGCCGCGCGCCGCGGGCAAACCGCCGGTGCACTAGCAGCACCCGGTAGCGCAGGCGGCAAAAGCCGCGCCTTTTGCCGCCGGCAACGAAGTCAATGTTCCGGCAAAAGCGCCGCAGGCGACTTTTGCCCAATAAACTAACGTGCGGTTGCCGTGCTCGGGAACCCCAGATCGTCGGCACCGTTCCAGCGCCGCCACGCGGTGAGCACCAGGTCGGGATAGTCGCGTTTGCCGGGGCTGCCGTTGTAGCGCGCCAGCGCCTTGCGCACGTCGTTGTGCTCGTACCCGAGGTAGTAGCGCAGGATCGCGCACCCCATGTGCACGTTCGGTGCGACGTGCACCAGCTCGTAGCGGCGCATGCCGAGCTGCTCGGGCCAGAAGGGCATTACCTGCATGAGGCCGACCGCGCCCGCGCGCGAGACCGCCCAGCGGTCGAAACGGCTTTCGACCGCGATCAGCGCCATTACCAGTCCGGGCGGCAGCCGCGCCTCGCCGGCACGGTGCGTCTCGCAATACACCTGCTTGAGGATCTCGAGCCGCTCGGTCTGATCGTGCACGACGGCGCGCAGCCGCGGCTCCATGAGCGTGTACCACACGGCCGAGTCGTACTGGTCGGTGAAGCACTGCGCCTGGGTGATGGCGTGCGCCACGACCTCGCGCAGCGCCGGATCGAGCTGCTGGTCGGCGCGCGCCCGGGGAGAGGCGCACACGGCGGCGGCCGCGAGCGCCAGCGCAGGCAGGGCGGCCCGCATCAGCTCACCCCATGCGCGCACGCAGGAAGCCGAGCGCTTCGTCCGCGGGGAACTCGGTGCTGGCGCTGTCGCGGCGATGGCGGTACTCGAGCTTGCCCGCCTCGAGGCCGCGCTCGCCCACCACCAGGCGGTGAGGGATGCCGAGGAGCTCCGCGTCTGCGAATTTGACGCCGGGGCGCGCGTCGCGATCGTCGAGCAGCACTTCGATGCCGGCGGCGGTGAGCTCGGCATACAGGCGGTCGGTGGTGGTGCGGACACGGTCTGACTTGTGCAGGTTGAGCGGTACCAGGATCACCTGGAACGGTGCGATCGGATCCGGCCAGATGATGCCGCGCTCATCATTATTCTGCTCGATGGCCGCGGCAACGATGCGCGTCACACCGATGCCGTAACAGCCCATGAAGAGGGTCACTTCACGGCCGGACTCATCGAGCACCGCGGCCTTCATCGGCTCAGAGTACTTGCAGCCGAGCTGGAAGATATGTCCGACCTCGATGCCGCGCGCGATCTTGAGGGTGCCGCGGCCCGAGGGGCTGGGATCGCCCTCCACGACGTTGCGCAGATCCGCCCCCACCGCACCGCGCACGTCGCGCTCCCAGTTGACCCCCATGAGATGCAGGTCCTTCTCGTTGGCGCCGCACACGAAGTCGGCGAGCGCGAGGGCCGCATGGTCGGCGTAGAGCGGGCACTTGAGTCCGATCAGTCCCACGTAGCCCGGTGCCGTGCCGGTGGCGGCGAGCACCCGCTCGGCGCTCGCCATCCGCAGCGGATTCGCGACGCCGGGGAGCTTCTGCGCCTTGACCGCGTTCAGCTCGTGATCGCCGCGCAACGCGAGCGCCACCACGCCGCCGTCCGCGCCGTCGACGATCAGCGTCTTCAGGCAGCGCTCGGGGCCGATCCTGAGGAACTTCGCCAGGTCCTGGATGGTGCGCGCGCCGGGTGTCTCCACCTTGCGCAGCTCCTCGCCCGGCGCCGGGCGCGGTACCGCGGGCGGCAGCGCCGCCGCGGCCTCGAGGTTCGCGGCGTATTCGTCGCCGTCGGAGAAGGCGATGGCATCCTCGCCCGACTGCGCCAGTACGTGGAACTCCTGGCTGACGTCCCCGCCGATCGCGCCGGAGTCGGCGCGTACCGCGCGGAAGCTGAGCCCGGTGCGCGTGAAGATGCGCGTATAGGCGTCGTACATGGCACGGTAACCGGCGCGCAGCGATTCCTCGTCGACGTGGAAGGAGTAGGCGTCCTTCATGATGAACTCGCGCGCGCGCATGACACCGAAGCGCGGCCGCACTTCGTCGCGGAACTTGGTCTGGATCTGGTAGAAATTCACCGGCAGCTGGCGGTAGCTCTTGATCTCGCGCCGCACGATGTCGGTGATCACCTCCTCGTGGGTGGGACCTAAGACGAAGTCGCGCTCGTGGCGGTCCTTGAAGCGCAGCAGCTCCGGTCCGTACTCGCTCCAGCGGCGCGATTCCTGCCACAGCTCGCCCGGCTGCACGACCGGCATGACCATTTCGAACGCGCCGGCGCGGTTCATCTCCTCGCGGATGATGCGTTCGACCTTCTGCAGCACCCGCAGTCCGAGCGGCAGCCAGCTGTAGAGCCCCGCCGCCAGGCGCCGGATCAGCCCGGCGCGCAGCATCAGCTGGTGGCTCACGACCTCCGCGTCGGCGGGGGTCTCCTTCAGGGTGTTGATCGGGTATTGCGAGAGACGCATCGCCTTGAGCCGTCTTCCGGAGTCGAAACAACGAGTTGGCATCTTAGCAGGACACCCCTGATAAGATGCCCGCCGATTGGCCATGAGCCCGGACACCCAGCCCACACCCCGGCCACGCAGCCGGGCCATCTACCTGCTGCCGAACCTGCTGACGACCGCGTGCCTCTTCTCCGGCTTCTATGCCGTGGTGGCGGCGATCGACAAGCACTTCGCGCCGGCGGGCATGGCCGTGTTCGCGGCCATGATCTTCGACGGCCTCGACGGGCGCATCGCGCGCCTCACGCACACCGAGAGCTCCTTCGGCAAGGAGTACGACAGTCTCGCGGACATGGTGGCCTTCGGGCTGGCGCCCGCCATCGTCGCCTACCAGTGGGGAGTGGTGCGCATCATGGAGTACGGGCACTACTGGGGCCGCTTCGGCTGGCTCGCGTGCTTCTTCTACGCCGCGGCGGCGGGGCTGCGCCTGGCGCGCTTCAATGCCCGGGCGGCGACCGCCGACAAGCGCTACTTCGAGGGACTGCCGAGCCCGTCCGCCGCCGCCATCGTAGCCGCCTTCGTCTGGTTCTCGAGCGAGTGGCAGGAGCCGCGGCTCGTCGGACTGATCGCCGCCTTTCTCGTGACCGCCACCGCGGGCGTGCTGATGGTGAGCCGCTTCGGTTACCCGAGCTTCAAGCAGTTCAATCTCGACCGGCGCATCAAGTTCGTCTACATGCTGTTCGTGCTGCTGTTCTTCGTGGCGATCGCGGTCGACCCGCCGAGCATTCTGCTCGCCATGTTCGGGGTGTACGCGCTGTCGGCCCCGCTCCTGTGGGTCGGGCGGCGCACTCGCCGCCTGTTGCGCGGCGCACCGCACGCGGGTGCCTGAGGATGGGCCCGCCCGCGCAGCAGCGCCGCGAATACCTCGAGGCGCTCGGTATCGAGACCTGGGTGCCGCGCGGCGCGGCGCCGCCCACGGCCGCAGCGCCCGCGCCACCCGAGACAGCCGCCGGAGCGACGGCACGCGCCGCACGCGCCCCTGCCGCGCCGCCGCCACCGGAGGCGGCCGCTGCGCCGCTGTGGGAGGCGCTGCGCGCCGAGGTGCTCACCTGCACGCGCTGTCCGCTGCACCTCACGCGCACCCAGGGGGTGCTCGGCGTCGGACCCACGCGCTCCGACTGGCTGGTGGTCGGGGAAGCGCCGGGCGCGGAAGAGGACCGGCGCGGTGAGCCCTTCGTCGGCGCCGCCGGTCAGTTGCTCGATGCAATGCTGCGCGCCATCGGCCTCGACCGCGCGACCAATGTCTACATCGCGAACGTCCTGAAGAGCCGCCCGCCCAACAATCGCGACCCCAGGCCCGAAGAGGTCGCGGCGTGTCTGCCGTACCTCACGCGGCAGATCGCGCTGCTGCAGCCGAAGATCATTCTGGCGGTCGGGCGCATCGCGGCGCAGAACCTGCTCGCCACCGAGGCGCCGCTCGGACGGCTGCGCGGCGCGGTGCATCACTTCGGCGAGCTGAAAACGCCGCTGGTCGTGACGTATCATCCCGCTTATCTGCTGCGCACGCCCGCCGAGAAGCGCAAGGCGTGGGAGGACCTGAAGTTTGCGCGCAACGTATACCAACAGCTGACGCAGGTCGCCGCGACCGATGGCCACCGCACCTGAGCTGTTCAATCCCGCATCCGAGGCGATGCGCGCGATGCGCGAGGGCGACCTCGCCGAGGTCGTGGCGATCGAGCGCTCGTCGTATCAGTTTCCCTGGAGCGAGGGGATCTTTCGCGACTGCCTGCGGGTCGGCTACACCTGTCGCGTGGCGACCGCCGGCAAGCACATCGCCGGTTACGGTGTCATGAGCGTCGCTGCCGGCGAGGCGCATATCCTGAACCTCTGCGTCGGCGAGGCATTTCGCTGCCGCGGCCTCGGTAAGCGGCTGCTGACGCTGCTCCTCGAGCGCGCCGCCGGCGCCGCCATGAAAGAGGCCTTCCTCGAGGTACGCCCGTCGAATACCGCGGCCATCCGCCTGTACCTGGCGCATGGCTTCGAGCAGGTCGGCATGCGGCGTGGCTACTACCAGGCCGTGGGCGGGCGCGAGGACGCCGCGGTGCTGCGCCTCGGATTGCGGGCGGCGCGCGGCCGCCCCGGCTGAGGCGAGAGAACCGCGCGTTCAGCCGGCGCCGGCGGATCCCCGCCGGGCCTGCGACCCGAGGACCCCCGGGCTCGCTGCAAGGCAGCGACACCTAAGCAAATTCTGTGTACACGGCGAGGGATTGTGGCGGGAGCAGATTCAGCGGTTTCAAGTGAAATCGAGCGGCGGCGGACCTTCGCCATCATCTCGCACCCGGATGCGGGCAAGACCACGCTCACCGAGAAGCTGCTGCTGTTCGGCGGCGCGATCCAGATGGCCGGCACGGTCAAGGGACGCAAGGCGGCGCGCCACGCAACCTCCGACTGGATGCGGCTCGAGCAGCAGCGCGGCATCTCGGTGACCTCCTCGGTGATGCAGTTCCCTTATCGCGACTGCATAGTGAACCTGCTCGACACGCCGGGCCACGAGGACTTCTCCGAGGACACCTACCGCACGCTCACCGCGGTCGACTCCGCGCTCATGGTCATCGACTGCGCCAAGGGGGTGGAGGAGCGCACCATCAAGCTGATGGAAGTCTGCCGTTTGCGCGACACGCCGATCATGACCTTCATCAACAAGCTCGATCGCGACGGACGCGCGCCCATCGAGCTGCTCGATGAGATCGAGCGGGTGCTGCGCATCGGTACGGCGCCCGTGACCTGGCCGATCGGCATGGGACGCGAGCTGCGCGGTATCTATCACCTCGCCGAGGACCGCATCTACGCCTATGCAGCCGGTGAGCGCGGCCGCGTGGGCGAGAACCGCACCATCGACGGCCTGACGAGCGCAGCGGCGCGCGAGTTCCTCGGCGATCTCGCCGGCCCTTTCCTCGAGGAGATCGAGCTGGTCAAGGGCGCGACCCATGCCTTCGACCGCGACGCCTATCGGGCCGGGCGTCAGACCCCGGTCTTCTTCGGCTCCGCCATCAACAACTTCGGCGTCGAGGAGCTGCTCGCGGCCTTCACGCACAACGCTCCGGGCCCGCTGCCGCGGCCGGCGCGCGAGCGCACCGTGGCCGCTGAGGAGCCCGAGCTGTCCGGCTTCGTCTTCAAGATCCAGGCCAACATGGATCCCGCGCATCGCGACCGCATCGCGTTCCTGCGCCTGTGCTCGGGGAAGTACACGCGCGGCATGCGCCTCTTCCACGTGCGGCTCGACAAGGAGGTGCGGGTGGCGGACGCGCTCACCTTCATGGCCGCCGAACGGGCCCAGGCCGAGGAGGCCTACGCCGGCGACATCATCGGGCTGCACAACCACGGCACCATCAACATCGGCGACACCTTCACCCAGGGCGAGCGGCTCGCTTTCACCGGCGTACCGAATTTCGCCCCGGAGATCTTCCGGCGGGCCGTGCTGAAGGATCCGCTGCGCATGAAGGCGCTGCAGAAGGGTCTGACGCAGCTGTGCGAGGAGGGCGCGACGCAGCTCTTTCGTCCGCTGCGCAACAACGAGCTGATCCTCGGAGCGGTGGGGCCGCTGCAATTCGAAGTCGTGGCATTCCGCCTGGCGGATGAGTACGGCGTGCAGTGCGTGTTCGAGCCCGTCACCGTGCATACGGCGCGCTGGATCGACGCCGACGATCCGGCCCGGCTCGAGGAGTTTCGCACGCGCGCGCACGACCACCTGGCACTCGATCACGCCGGCGCGCTCGTGTATCTCGCGCCCTCGCGGGTGAACCTGCAGCTGACGATGGAGCGCTGGCCCGGCATCGTCTTTCGCGAGACCCGCGAACACATGACCGACTGAGCCGCCGCGCTGCTGCGCAGGCGGCAAAGGCCCGTGCGCCAGACCTTCCACGGAGTGCTCGGCTGCCGAGGTGATTGGGGCCGATGCGCATCGAGCCCCGCCTCTTGCCGCCGGAAACGCAGCCGATGTCTGACAAATTCGCCGGGAGCGAATTTGGCCGACCGGAGGTCGGCCCGCAGGGTGCCGGCCAGGGACCGGCCGGCACAAAAAGCGCCGCAGGCGACTTTTTCCCATCAACAAGGGGGATGGCGCCACGGGCGCTTTTGTGCGACATAGGCGCGGTCACGGAGGCCCAATGAACGACGTTCCGGCGGTCGCGAGCCCGTTCGCCCAGCGCGAGATCCTCGTCAATCTGCTGTACGAGGCGGCCGAGCTCGAGCACAACCTCATGTGCACCTACCTGTACGCCGCCTTCAGCCTGAGGGACGGCGAGGCGGAGGGGCTCAGCGCCGCGGAAGCGGCGGCGGTGAAGCGCTGGCGCCAGGCACTGCTCGGCGTCGCGATCGATGAGATGGGTCATCTCGCGGCGGTGTGGAACATCACCGCGGCGCTCGGCGCGATCCCGCGTATCGGACGCGCCAACTTCCCGCTCGATCCGGGCTATCTGCCGGCCAGCATCGTGGTGAAGCTCGCGCCCTTCAACGTGGCGACGCTGCAGCACTTCGTGTACCTCGAGCGGCCGCGCGGTTCGGCCGAATCCGAGGGCGAGGGCTTCGCCTGCGAGCGCACCTATGTGCGCGGTACCGAGCGACCGCACCTGACTCCCATGGGGCGCGACTACGACACCGTGGGCGACTTCTATGCGCGCATCGGCGAGGGGCTCAAGGCCTTCGTCGAGCGCTACGGTGAGGCGGTGGCCTTTGCCGGTGACCGCGCGCTGCAGCTCTCGCCGGCGGAGGTCAATCTCGCGGGCGCCCGACCCGTCATTTGCCTCAAGACCGCGCTCGGGGCGTTCACGGCGATCGTCGAGCAGGGCGAGGGCGCGCCGCGCGACTCGGCGGGCTCGCACTACCAGAAATTCCTCGCGATCCGCACCGAGCTCGCCGCGTGCCAGGCCCGCAACCCCGCTTTCCAGCCGGCGTTTCCGGCCGCCACCAACCCGGTGCAGCGCCGGCCGGCGCGCCCGGAGGGGCGTGTGTGGATCGAGAATCCGGACGCCTTTGCGACGGTGGATCTCGCCAACGCCTGTTACGCGCTCATGCTGCGCCTGCTCGGCTACGCGTACGTCGTGCCCGGGCCGAGTGCGGAGAAGTCGCTCACCGTCGATCTCGCCATCGGCCTCATGCAGGCGCTGGCGCCGCTCGCCGAGCGGGCCGCACGGCTTCCCGCCGGCCCCTCCAACCCGCACTGCAACGCCGGGGTGTCGTTCATTGCGCTGCGCGACTCGAGCCCGCTGCCGCCCGGGTCGGCGGCGCGGCGTGTATTCGTCGAGCGCTTCGCGCAGCTCGCCGAGACTGCAGCGCTTCTGGGGGCGGGCGGCGATGCCCGCGCGCGCACCGCCGCCGCGCAGCTCGTCGCGCTCTCGACGCGCGCGCAGCGCGGCTTCGACCTCGCCTCACCCGCCGCGGCAGCCTCCACTGCCACGGTGGCCGCCGCGCCGCGCGCCGCTCCCGTCGCCGCCACGGCCGCAGCGGCCACGCAGACGGTCGAGGGCGTCGAGAAAGTGCGCGGCGAGAAGCTCGAGCTCGAATTCGAGGCGCACCGCTGTATTCACTCGCGCTTCTGCGTGACCTGGGCGCCGCAGGTGTTCCTCGCCAACGTCAAGGGCTCGTGGATCCACCCGGACGCGATGCCGGTGGAGCGCCTGGTGGAAGTGGCGCACGCCTGTCCGTCGGGCGCCATTCGCTACCGGCGGCTCGATGGGCAGCCGGACGAGGCGCCGCCGCCGGTGAATCTCGCCACGGTGCGCGAGGCGGGGCCGTACGCGTTCCGCGCCGAGCTCACGATCGGCGGCGCGCCCGCTGGATACCGCGCCACGCTCTGCCGCTGCGGGGCGTCCAAACACAAGCCCTACTGCGACGGCTCGCATCACGCCATCGGCTTCGATGCGAGCGGCGAGCCGCCGAGCGGGGAGACCGGGATGCTGCCGGTGCGCGACGGCGTGCTCGCGATCGACCCGCAGGTCGACGGGCCGTTGCGGGTGCGCGGCAATCTCGAGATCGTCAGCGGCACGGGCCGGGCGGTGGCGCGCGTCGAGTCGGCGTATCTGTGCCGCTGCGGCGGCAGCGCCAACAAGCCCTTCTGCGACGGCACGCACGCGAAAATCGGCTTCAGATCAGGCTAAGCGCAGCCGCCGGACGGCGCGCGCGAACGCCTCGACCTGACGCGCGTGGGTTGCGGGATTCTCCACGCCGTAACGCAGCTGCGCGTAGTGCGCGAGGAGCCTCTGCGCCTCGCCGGCGAGCGCGGGTTGCGCCGCGGCGAGGGCCGCGCCGTAGTCGACCGGTCCCTGGTGCGGGGCGCGCGCGACACCTGAGCGCCCGAGCTTGCGGCACAGCGTTGCGTAGGCGCGTGCCAGCGGGTCGGGACGCTGACCGCGGCCGGTGGCGCCCCGCATCTGCCAGGCGATGAGCGCGAGCCAGCCGAGGAGCGCGGCCACGAATGCCCAGCCGAGCGCCCAGGCGTCGGCCGAGCGGACCCCTAAGCGCTCGAGCAGGTTGATCTGCGTTCCGTAGTCGAATTTCACCACCCGCTCGTTCCACCAGCCGTTCGCTGCGTCCCAGCGCTGCAGCAGGCCGAGCAGCCACGGCGCGCCGTGCAGCAGCCGTGTCTGCATGGACAGCGCCTCGGGCATGAGGTCGATCAGCCCGCGCGTCAGCCGCTCGGGCGCCACCACCGCGGTCGGATCGACGCGCCGCCACCCGCTGCCGGCGAGCCACACCTCGACCCAGGCGTGCGCGTCGGACTGGCGCACGACGAGATAACCGCCCACCGGATTCCACTCCCCGCCGAGATAGCCGGTCACCACGCGTGCCGGGACGCCGGCGGCACGCATCAGCACCGTGAACGCCGAGGCATAGTGGCCGCAGAACCCGGTGCGGGTGCGGAACAGGAAGTCGTCGATCTGCTCGGGGCCGAGCTTCTCCGGCTCGAGCGAGTACACGAAGCCGCCGCTGCGCAGGAATTCGAGCGCGGCGGCGACGAAGGCCGCATCGGTGCCGGCGCGCGCGCGCAGCTCGCGCGCCAGCGCGCGGGAGCGCGGGTTGCGCTCGCGCGGCAGGGCGGTGTTCTCGAGCTGCTCCCAGTCCGAGAGCGGCTCGGCAGCGCGCGCGCTGGTGTACGACAGCGCCTCGTAGTCGGTCGGATCTGCGACCGGCTGCGCCGCGAGCAGCTCGTAGTCATGGGTGAGCAGGACGCCGGGATCGGGGGACTGCGCGGGGGTGTCGAGCGCGAACCACCAGCGGTGATGGCTCGGCTCGAGGGCGATGTGATAGCGATAGGCGGGTCCGCTGAACTCCCACGGCGCGGCGCGTGCGCCCACGCCGCGACTCCAGGTGGCGCCGTCGAAGTCGTGCAGCACCGGGCCGCGCCAGTAGCGCTGCTGCGGCGGCGGCAGCGCGCCTGCGAAGCGCGCGCGGAAGGCGATGTCGTAGGAGGTCGTGAGCTCACCGATGCTGCCCGGGCTCATGGTGTCGGCGAGGCCGGTGACCGCCTCCGCGCCGCGCGGCAGCGACCAGAACGAGCCCGCAAAGCGCGGGAAGAACACGAACAGCAGCACCGCGAGCGGCAGCGCGTAGAGGAGGGTGCGTCCCGCGAGCGCGAGCGCGGCACGTCCCGGGAAGCCGTCGGTGGCCACCACGGCAAGCGCCGCGCAGCACAGCCACGCCTCGGCGAGGTACAGCGGCGCGCGCAGGAGGCTCTGCCGATCGAGGCAGGCGGCGAGCAGCAGGAACAGTCCCGCGCCCACGAGCACCATGCGGTCGCGGCGGCGCCAGGTCTCGAGGAGCTTCAGCGACGCCATGAGGATGAGCAGCGCCGTTCCGGCCGCGAGTCCGTTGAGGGTGTGGAAGCGCACCAACACGGCGATCGCGACCAGCACGGCGAGCAGCACGCGGGCGACGGCGCCCGGCAGATGCACCCGGGCGCGCGTCGCGGCGAGCCGCCACACGAGCAGAATCAGCGCCGCGGCCGATACCCACGCCGGCACGCGGTCGACGTGCAGCAGCATGCCGCCGCCGAGCGCGGCGGCCGCCCAGCCGAGCGAGCGGTCGTCCTCACGCGTGAGCATGGAGCGGCCTCGCTCCCGCGCGCGGTGCGCTCGCGGGTGCCGGGGCGTCGATTCCGTAGAGCGCGAGCGCCGCCAGGCAGCGGTGGCGGTGCTCGGGTCCGCGGTTGGGTGCGAGCTGCGTGCCGGGGAGCTTCAGGCCGTAGCGCTCGCCGCCGCCTTCGGCGTCGACCACCCAGCGGGCGAGCTGGGCGAGCCGGGCCTCCGGGTCGGGGAGCGGAACCTGCGCAAAGTCCAGCAGGCTCAGGTCCGAGCCCGTCGCCACGTATTCCTTGACCAGAAGTGGCGCGCCGCGCGCGTACGCCTTCCAGGCGACCTGGCGTGGCGAGTCGCCGTCGCGGAAGGGCTTGAGCCCGAGCCACTCATCGCCCCCGAGGGAGCCGTGCGGGTGCGCGCCCGGTTGGGAGCCGCTCGCAATGGGCCGCGCGAGCGAGCCGGCGGGCTGCGGATACACCAGCACCTCGACGTCGAGGTGCACCCAGGTCCAGGTCCGGAACAGCCCGAAGGGGTGCGTGCTCGCCAGCCGCAGCCGCTCGATGCGCAGGATCCCGCGGCGCGCGGCGGCGAGCGGCAGCTTGAGCCCGGCCCGGCCCTGCGGCGGGAGGTCGACACTGGCGAGCGGGCCGTCATCGAGCGCCGCCTGCACGCCGGGCCGTGCCGAGCGCGCCGCGTTCTCGAAGGAGAGGGAGAGCGCGCCCGCGCCGCGCGCGAACATCGGCGGCGCGCTCACCGCGACCAGCGTCGCGCCGAGGAGATTGCGGTGGCACTCATGCATCGCCACCAGCGCGAAGCCTGCCAGCAGGAAAGTGAGGAACAGCGCGAGACTATTGCCGTAGTTGAGACCGGCGAGCAGCATCAGCAGCCACAGCAGCCCGAAGGCGATGCCGGCGCGGGTCGGCAGGATGTACAGCCGCCGCCGCGTGAGCGTCACCGGCAGTGCATCCTCGCCCTGGCGGCGGCGCACCCAGGCCGCCATGCGGGCACGGGCGGCCGCGACGAAGGGCAGTCTCACCGCCACTCTCGCTCTAAAGAGGAACCGGCACGCCGCGGATGATCTCCGCGGCGAGCGCGTCGCCGTCGCCGCCGCCCGGCTCGCGCCGCTCGAGACGGTGCGCGACCACCGCCGGCAGCACCGCCTGGATGTCCTCCGGCAGCACCGCCGGGCGCCCGTCGAGGCAGGCCCACGACTGGGCCGCGCGCAGCAGGCCCTGGCCGGCGCGCGGCGAGAGGCCGAGCTTGAGGTCCGCACGCTCGCGGGTCGAGGCGATCAGCGCCTGGGCATAGCCGAGGAGTGCGTCCGAGACGTGCACCGCGCGCACCTGCTGCTGCACGCGCAGCACGCCCGCCGGGTTGAGCGCCGGCGGCATCTGCGGCAGCAGGTCACGCCGGTCGCCGCCGCGCAGCAGCTCGCGCTCGTGCCCGGCGTCGGGATAGCCGAGCGTCACACGCATGAGGAAGCGGTCGAGCTGCGATTCGGGCAGCGCGAAGGTGCCGAGCTGCTCGTGCGGGTTCTGCGTCGCGACCACGAAGAACACGTCGGGCAGCCGATAGGTGGTGCCGTCGGCGCTCACCTGCCGCTCCTCCATCGCCTCGAGCAGCGCGCTCTGGGTGCGGGGACTCGCGCGGTTGACCTCGTCCGCCAGCAGCAGCTGGGTGAAAATCGGACCGCGGCGGAACTCGAAGCGCTGATGCGCGCGATCGAAGATCGAGACGCCGATGATATCGGCGGGCAGGAGGTCGCTGGTGAACTGCACGCGCTGCCACGCGAGCCCGAGGAGGTGCGCGAGTGCGTGTGCGAGTGTGGTCTTGCCGACGCCCGGGACGTCCTCGATCAGAAGGTGACCGCGCGCCATGAGGCACGCGAGGCACAGGCGAATCTGCCGCGGCTTGCCGAGGATCACGGTCTCGAGCGCGGCGAGCGCCGCGCTCACCGCCGCCGCGTCGGCCTCGAGCTCCTCGCCGCCGCTCACGGGGGCAGGAGTCCCTGCACACGCTCGAGCTGGGCGCGCAGCCCCGTCACGGTGCGCTCGAGCTCGGCGAGCCGCTCGCGGTCGGCGGCGACCACCGCCGGCGGAGCGTTGGCGACGAAGCCCTGGTTGGCGAGGCGCCCGCGCACGCCGGCGAGCTCCTTGTCGGACTTGGCGATGAGCTTGCCGAGACGCTCGGCCTCGGCCGGTGCGTCGATCAGGCCCGCCATCGGCACGAGCAGCGCGAGCTTGCCGACGAGGGCGATCGCCGACTGCGGCGCGCTCGCCCCGGCGGCCACTAGCGTCAGGCTCTCGAGCCCGGCGAGACGCTCGAGGAGATGGCGATGGCGCGCCGCCCACTGCGCATCCTGCGCCGCGGCGTCGCGCAGCAGCAGCGGGATGCGCCGCGCCGGGCTGATGTTCATCTCGCCGCGGATCTGCCGCACGCCGAGGATCACCGCCTGGATCCAGGCGGCCTCGCGCTCGGCGGCCTCATCGCCCGGGAACTCGCTCGCCGCCGGGTAGGGCTGCAGCATCACCGTCTCGCCGATGACGCCCGCGAGCGGTGCGGCGCGCTGCCAGATCTCCTCGGTGATGAACGGCATGAAGGGATGGAGCGCGCGCTGCAGCGCCTCGAGCAGCTCCGCGAGCGTGCGCCGCGTGCCCTCGCGGGCGGCGGGTGTCGATTCCGGCGACTGCAGCACCGGCTTGGTGAGCTCGAGGTACCAGTCGCAGAAGTCCTTCCAGGCGAAGTCATAGAGCGCGCTGGCGGCGAAGTCGAAGCGGTAGTCGCTGAGCGCCGCCTCGACCGTCTTCAGCGTGCGGCCGAAGCGCGCACGGATCCAGCGATCGGCGATCGAGAGCTCGGCGTTCGTGCCGGCAGGCGCGGGCGGCTGCTCGCCGATCGCGAGCATGACGAAGCGCGCCGCGTTCCATAGCTTGTTGCAGAAGTTGCGGTAGCCGCCGACTCGCCCCAGGTCGAAGCGCAGGTCGCGGCTCGGGGACGCGAGCGCCGCGAAGGTGAAGCGCAGCGCATCCGTGCCGTGCGGCGCGATCCCTTCGGGGTACTGGCGGCGGGTGGCTTTTTCGATGCTGCCGGCCAGCTTCGGCTGCATCAGCCCGCTGGTGCGCTTGGCGAGCAGGGCCTCCAGCGTGATGCCGTCGACGATGTCGAGCGGGTCGATCACGTTGCCCTTGGACTTGGACATCTTGTCGCCGTGCTCGTCGCGGATCAGGCCGGTGATGTAGACGTCGCGGAACGGCACGTCGCCCATGAACTTGAGCCCCATCATCATCATGCGCGCGACCCAGAAGAAGATGATGTCGAAGCCCGTGACCAGCACGTTTCCCGGGTAGAAGCGCGCGAGCGCGTCGGTTTGCTCCGGCCAGCCGAGCGTCGAGAACGGCCACAGGGCGGACGAGAACCAGGTGTCGAGCACGTCCTCGTCCTGGCGCAGCGCGAGCCCCGCATCGAGCCCGTGGCGGGTGCGCACCTCCGACTCGTCGCGTCCGACGTACACGTTGCCGGCGCCGTCGTACCACGCGGGGATGCGATGGCCCCACCACAGCTGGCGGCTTACGCACCAGTCCTTGATGTTGCGCATCCACTCGAAATAGGTGCGCGCCCAGCCCTCGGGCACGAAGCGCGTGCGGCCTTGCTCGACCGCGGCCAGCGCCGGGGCCGCGAGCGGCGCGATCTTCATGTACCACTGGTCGGTGAGCCAGGGCTCGAGCACCGCGCCGCTGCGATCGCCGCGTGGAATGACGAGCTTGTGCTTCTCGATGCGCTTGATGAGTCCCGCGGCCTCGAGCTCGGCGATGACGCGCTTGCGCGCCTCGAAACGGTCGAGGCCGCGGAAGCGCTCGGGTACCGAGTCGTTGAGCGCGGCATGCGCGGTGAGGATATTGATGAGTGGCAGAGCGTGCCGCTGGCCGATCTCGTAGTCGTTGAAATCGTGCGCCGGCGTGATCTTCACGCAACCGGAGCCGAAGTTGGGGTCGACGTACAGATCGGCGATGATCGGAATGACGCGCTGGGCGAGCGGCAGCACCACGCCGCGGCCGATGAGGTGGCGGTAGCGCTCGTCGTCGGGATGCACCGCCACGGCGGTATCGCCCAGTATGGTCTCCGGCCGCGTGGTCGCGACCACCACCTGCCCGCTGCCGTCCTCGAGCGGATAGCGCAGGTGCCAGAGCACGCCTTCCTCCTCCTCGGATTGCACCTCGAGGTCCGAGAGCGCGGTGAGCAGCACCGGGTCCCAGTTGACGAGGCGCTTGCCGCGGTAGATGAGGCCGTCCTGGTACAACCGTACGAACACTTCGACCACCGCGCGCGTGAGGCCCGGATCCATGGTGAAGCGGTCGCGCGACCAGTCGACCGAGTCGCCGAGGCGGCGCATCTGCCGGCCGATGGTGCCGCCGGATTCGGCGCGCCACTGCCACACCCGCTCGATGAAGGCCTCACGGCCGAGATCGGTGCGGTGCTGGCCGGCGGCGTTCAGCTGCCGCTCGACCACCATCTGGGTGGCGATACCGGCGTGATCGGTCCCCGGCTGCCACAGGGTGTCGGCGCCGCGCATGCGGTGATAGCGCGTCAGCGCATCCATCAGCGTGTGCTGGAACGCGTGCCCCATGTGCAGCGTCCCGGTCACGTTCGGCGGCGGGATCATGATGCAGTAGGGCGCACCATGGCCGCGCGGGGCGAACCAGCCGCGCGACTCCCAGCGCTCGTAGATGCGCCGCTCGATGTCCTGCGGCGCGTACACCTTGTCCATGGAATGCAACGGGAACCGAAAGAAGTCGGTGGATTATAGCTGCGCGGCCCCGCGCGGCCGCGCGTCCGCGCCGCGGGCGCCGGACGCTCTAGCGCTCGGCGCGGCGGATGAGGAAGTCGGCGAGCAGCGGCGTCGGTCGTCCGGTGCTGCCCTTGGCGGCGCCCCCCTGGTAGGCGGTGCCGGCCACGTCCAGGTGCGCCCAGGAGAGCCCGTGGGTGAACTTACCGAGGTAAGTACCGGCCGTGATCGCCCCGCCGTCGCGGCCGCCGACGTTGGCGAAGTCGGCGAAGTTGCTCTTGAGCTGCTCGGCGTACTCCTCGGTAAGCGGCAGCTGCCAGCAGCGGTCCTCGGCGCGCACCCCGGCCTCGAGCAGCTGCCCGACGAGGGCCTGGTCGTTCCCCATGACGCCCGAATGGTGATGGCCGAGCGCCACCACGCAGGCGCCGGTGAGCGTCGCGATGTCGACCACCGCCGCCGGACGGAAGCGGCGCGCGTAATGCAGCGCGTCGCACAGGATCAGGCGCCCCTCGGCGTCGGTGTTGAGAATCTCGACCGTGAGACCGGCGGCGCTGGTGGCGATGTCGCCGGGCTTCACGGCCTTGCCGTCGGGCATGTTCTCCACCGCGGCGATCAGCCCCACGACGTTGAGCGGCAGCCGCAGCTCCGCGGCCAGCGTCAGCGAGGCGAGTACCGCCGCCGCGCCGCTCATGTCGAACTTCATCTCGTCCATCCCCGGCGGGTCCTTGAGGGAGATGCCGCCGGTGTCGAATGTGACGCCCTTACCCACCAGTACGACCGGCGCCTGGCCGGCCTTGGCGCCCTTGTACTCGAGCACGATGAAGCGCGGCGGCTGGTGGCTCCCCTGCGAGACGGCGAGCAGGCAGCCCATCTTCTCGCGGCGGATGGCCGGCTCGTCCAGCACCTTGGCGCTCAGGGCCTTGTGGCGCCTGGCGAGTGCGCGCGCCTCCTCGGCGAGGAAGATCGGGGTGCAGATGTTCGGCGGCAGGTTGGCGAGGTCGCGCTGCAGGGCGGCGGCGGTGCTGATGGCGGCGCCGTGCCTGAAGCCGCGTGTCGCGGCCTCGGCCTTGCGCACCGGGCCGGCGAGCACCTTCTTCAGGGCCGCGGCCGCGGGCTTCTTGCCGGTTTTCAGGTCATTGATGCGGTACACGGTGGCGCCGGCGATCTCGGCGACCGCGCGTCCGAAGTAGTAGTCGTCGAGCTCGCGCGCCGCCGGACGGTCGAGCGCGAGCGCGACGCTCGCGATGCGCGTGCGGCCGAGCGCCGCCACGGCGTTGCCCCAGGCACGCCGCCAGGTGCGCCTCGAGAGCTGTGCGCGCGCGCCGAGCCCCACCAGCAGCAGGCGCCGCGCCGGGAGCTCCGTCACCTCGGTGACGAGCAGCGTGTCGCCGGCACGGCCGGTGAAGTCGCCTCGCGCCAGCAGGCGCTGCAGCCGTCCGCCGCAGGCCGCATCGACGCTCTTCGCCTCGCCGCCGAGCTCGGTCTCCTCGAAGACGCCCACGACCAGGCAATCGACCGCGAGAGTCGCCAGGCCCTTCGTCCATACCCCAAATTCCATCCGCTATCCCCTTGCCGTTGAGGCGTGCGAGCGTCTGATTTACCTTAGGCGCGGCTCTTAAGCGCCTTGCTCCGTTGATGTTGTCGGCAGCGTCGTGCTGCTACGGGTGCAGGCGGCGGGCAAGTGTAACCCATTGGGAACCATACTCGGACGTTACATTCTGCGGGAAGTCGCGAGCGCGTGGCTGGTGGTGACGGCCGTGCTGCTCGTGATCCTGCTCGCCAACCAGGTGGTCGGGGTACTCGAGCGCGCCGCCGCCAACCAGTATCCGCAGAGCGTGGTGCTCGAGCTGATCGGGCTCGGCGCGCTGCAGTATCTGTGGGTACTGCTGCCCGTCGGGCTGCTGCTCGGCGTGGTGCTCGCCTTCGGCAGGCTGTATCACGACAGCGAGATGGCGGCGGCCTTTGCCTGCGGCGCGGGGCCCGCCAACGTCTACCTGCCGGTGGCGCTGCTGGCGGCGTTGCTGACCGCCGGGCTCGCGTGGCTCACCCTGGTCCTGGCTCCGGCGGCCACGGTGCGTGCACTCGGTCTGCGCAACGAGGCGGTACGCGCCGGGCAGTTCGCGCCGATCGCACCCGGCAAGTTCAGGAGCTTCGGCGGCGGCACCGCGGTGGTGTACGCCGAGGAGGTGAAGCCCGACGGCACGCTCACCAACGTGTTCGTGGAGCGCAACCGCGGCCCGGTGGTCGAGGTGGCGCTCGCCCAACGCGCGCGCCGCGACGTCACGCCCGACGGGCTCACGCACATCCTGACGCTCTACGACGGCGAGCGCTACGAGGGGGTGCCCGGGAGCGCGGAGTTCCGCATGCTGCGCTTCGCCGAGCACGTGGTGCCGGTGCGCGTGCCGCAGTCGGGCGATACGGTCACCGCGCCCGAGGCGCGCCCGACCGCCTCGCTCCTCGGCTCGGCGGGCCTGCCCGAGCGGGCGGAGCTGCAGTGGCGCATCGCCATGCCGCTCACCTGCATGGTGCTGGCGCTGCTCGCGGTGCCGCTGTCGCGGCTGAAGCCGCGCCAGGGCCGTTACGCGCGCGTCTGGATCGCGGTGGTCATCTACTTCCTCTATCTCAATCTCGTCTCGGCCGGCAAGGTATGGATCGCCCGGGGAACCGTGCCGGCGGCGCTCGGACTGTGGTGGACGCACGCGGTGGTGGTGCTGCTCGCGCTCGTGGTCATCGTGGGACCGAACCTGATCAATCGGCTGCGCTACCGGATGCGGCGCCCGTGAGCGTGCTCGACCGCTACATCGTGCGCACCATCATCACCTCCGTGCTGCTGGTGATGATGGTGTTCCTGATGCTCGGCGGGTTGTGGGTGCTGATCGATCAGCAGGACGACATCGGCATCGGTCACTACACGGCGTGGAGCGCGCTGTGGTACACGCTGCTGAATCTCCCGCAGCAGGCCTACGAGCTGCTGCCGATCACCGTACTGATCGGGGCGCTGCTCGGCTTAGGCTCGCTCGCCCGCGGCAGCGAGCTCACGGTGGTGCGCGCTACCGGCATATCGGTGACGCGCATCGCCGGCACGACTCTCATGGCCGCCGCGCTCCTCATCGGTGCCGAGCTGGTACTCGGGGAATTCCTCGGGCCGCCGCTGCAGCAGGTGGCACGCGAGGAGAAGGCGTTCAGCAAGCTGAGCAACGTGAGCTTCGGCACCGGCAGCGGCGCCTGGGTGCGCGACGGCGACCTGATCCTGAACGTCGCCGGCCAGTCGGGCGAGCGGCAGTTCGGCGGCATGCAGATCTTCGAGCTCTCGCCCCAGCACCAGCTGCTCGCGCTCGGGCGCGCGCGGCGCGCCACCGCCGGCGCCAACCGTAAGTGGCTGCTGACCGACTACGCCGAGTCGCGCTTCGCCGCCGATACGGTGAGCGCGTCGCCGCCCGCCGAGCGCATCCTCGAGTCGAACGTCACCGCGGGTTTTCTCGGACTCGCCGTGCAGGATCCGGATCAGCTGACGATCGGCGCCTTGTGGCACCTGATCCGCTACTACCAGAGCAACGCGCTCGACGCGCGTGAGTACATATTCGCCTTCTGGTCGCGCATCGCACGCACCGTGGCGATCGCCTTCTGCGCGATCCTGGCGATTCCCTTCGCGCTTGGGCCGCTGCGCTCCAGCGGCTCGGGCACGCGCATGCTGCTCGGCCTCGCGCTCGGCATCGGCTTCTTCCTGATGCAGCGCCTCATCGAGAGCAGTACGGTGGTGTTCGCGCTCAACCCGGTGCTGCTCGCGTGGCTGCCGACGGCGCTGCTCGCCACCGTCTCGCTCGCCCTGCTGGCACGAACGCGTTAGTCCGCCGTTCCGGCTGGGCACTGCGGCAGGTCGTCCGCGATCCTCACCCACGGCAGCCGATCGTTCACCCACACGTGCATGCGCGGTGCGATGGCCGCCGGGTCGTCGAGCGTCGCGAGCGTCACGTCGATCTCGGCGGCGCGCGCCTCGTCGCGGTACGTGAGCGAGGTGCCGCAGTGCGCGCAGAAGCCGCGCCAGACCCCGGTCGAGGAGCGGTACTCGTGCAGCTGCCCGCGTGTGATGTGCAGCGCCGCGCGCGCGAACGTGCCCCACGGCACCATGGGCGCGCCGCTGGCGCGCCGGCAGCTCGTGCAGTGGCAGAAGCACGGGTTGGCGGCCTCGCCCGCGATCTCATAGCGCAGCGCGCCGCACAGACACCCTCCGGCATACTTCGGTTCGTTCATGCCTGCGGGCGCACGTGCCCCCGGGCGGCGCGCTACTTCGGGGGCGGAGCCGCAGCCGGTGTCGCCGCCGGTGTCGCCGCCGGTGTCGCCGCGGGTTTCGGTGCGGCCGTCTTGGCCACCGGGGATTTCTTCGCCGGCTCGGGGAGCTTTTGCAGCAGTTCCTCCAGCGGCCGGAACAACACGCCGTACTTGTAGTCCGGGATCTCGAACTCCCAGCCGCCGAGTCGCGTGTTGAGTTGCTGCGCTTCGCCCTCGGTTGCGGGCGCTGTCGCGTGTGCGCTGAACGCGATCAGCGAGCGCGTGCCGTCCTTGCGTCCCGTGACCGTGACTTCGAGGTCGTCGAAGGTGCGGAACACGGCGCGCGACACCTTGGCGTCGGCCGGTGGCGCGCTCTTCTGCACGTCCTCGAGGGTGAGTCCGCTCAGGGCGCCGGCGAGGGAGTCCGCAGCGCCGGGACTGGTCAGCTGACGACCCTTCGGGACGCCCGTCACGCTGAAATCCGGCTGCTCCTTCTTATCGCGCGCCGCGGCATAGGCCGGCCCGTCGAGGGGCTTCTCCTCCACCCGCCGGATGCGCGTCACCGGCAGGTCGATGAGCGAGTGCTCGAGCCAGGTCTTCGGATCCGCATCGAGCGTCAGAAGTGGGGCCGCGAGCAGACTTGCAGGGGTCCCGGCGACCCGTACGTAGCCGGATTTGCCGCTCGAGCTCTTGCCGACGATCAGCGAGTACGTGTGTCCCGGGGTCACCACGTCCACCTGGGTACCCGCGGCCTTCGGCGTGTTGACGTCCTCGACGCCGAGCTGCGGGTAGTTTCCGGGCAGCCGGGTCTTCTCTTCGACGACGTTGAGCGCGCCGAGATCCAGCAGGAGCTTGCGCACTTTGCCGGGCGCCGCCGCCCACTCGCGCTCGCCCACCACCCAGCCGACGCTCGCTTTCTTCAAGCTGGTGCGGGTGCCGTCGCCGCGGCGCAGGTCCACCTCGCTCACCGCGTTGATGCCTGCCTCCAGGCCCGGCAGCACCAGGTCGGCGGCGAGCGTCGCACGCTCGAGGTGGCGGCGGGACGAGAGCCAGATGGCGCCCGCGATCACCAGCAGGCCACACACGAGGAGTACTGCCACACGGCGCGGCGTCATGACGCACCTCCGGCGGCGCGGCTGCGGATGCGGCGGCGCCAGTAGCCGAAGGCGAGCGCCAGCAAGGCAAACAGCGCCGGAATCACCACGATGTCGACGATCTTGATCTCGGTGCCGAGCCGGCGGATGTCCTCATCGAGCCCGGCACGCACCGCGCGCAGCTCCTTGCGGATGCGCAGCTTCTCCTGGCCGAAGTGCTCGATCTCCTGCTGCTCCTCGGGAGTCACGATCGCATTCTGCGCGCCGCCGCCACCCTTGGACTCGAGCGCCGTCAGCTTCTGCTCGGTCGCCTTCAGCTGCTGCTCGAGCTCCTGCTCCTTGTCGCGGAAGCGGTCGTCGGCGGCGTGCCGCAGCTTCTCGACGCGGTCGAAGGGCCGGGTGAAGGTGGCGCGGCCGCGCACGCTGATGAGATCGGCGCTGCCGGCGAGGTTGTCGAGAGCGTTGAGCACCAGGTCGCCGTTGCTGGCCCAGGCCTGCACCAGGCGCTGGCCGAAGAAGTCCTGGCTGTGCACCCAGAGGTAATCCGCCAGCAGATCGGCGTCGGCGACAACGACGAGGTTGAGCGGGTGCGTCGAGGTCTTGAGCGCGGTCTCTCCCGCGGGGAGTGTCACGCCGGCGGGCGCGCCGTCCGGGAAGGCGCTGTGCACGTTGCCGGTGATCCGCGCGCCGAGCGTGTAGCGCACGCCAGTCGGCTTGAAGCCGTCGCGCAGCGTCGCCGGATCGAACAGCATGCGGAAGCGCTCGACCGGGATCAGCGCCGCATCGGTGCTCGAGCTGAGCAGCGGCTCGAACTTCGTGCTCGCGCCCTTGAGCGGCTCGAGGTAGCCGGCCATGGCGAGATTGACGTTGGAGAGCCCGGAAGTGATGACGTCGTCGGTGGCGAAGCTCGGCTTGTCGAGGCCGAGGACGCCCAGATGCTCGACCGGCGGCTCGTTCTGGTGCATCGACACCGAGAGGGCGTGGCCGCGGTCGGCGACCACCTGGGTGGCGTCGAACTTGACGCCCCAGGCCATGAGCAGCTCGCCCAGATGCGAGGACTTGTCGGCGCCCATCGCGGCCATCGGGTTGCGCGGGTCGTTGCCGGAAGGATCGGCCTCGGCGAGCGGATCGACGAAGGCGAGGATGTGCCCGCCCTTCAACGCGTACTGGTCGATGGCGAACTGCAGCGCCGGGGAGAGGTTCTTCGGGTGCACCAGCACCAGCACGTTGACGTCGGGATCGATTCTGGTGGCGCTCGCATCCAGCGGGCGCACGTCGAAGAGCTGCTCCGCCTGCCCGTAGATCACCCACGGCTCGCGCATCTGCCCGCTCATCTGGTCGAAGCCCGGCGCCATCGGCAGCGTCGACAGCCACGCCAGCACCGGCTTCTTCGGATTGGCGAGCTGGTAGATGAGCTGCACCACGTCATACTCGAGGAACTGCTCCTTGTTGGGATCGAAGAACTCGATGGCCTTGTGGCCGTCGGTGGAGTTGGTGCCGGCGAGCCCGAAGTACAGCTGGGTGCCTGCCGCTCCCACCGGCGCGCCGCGCACGCCGAGCTCGGAGGCGCGGTCCTCGTCCTCGGAGAACGGCTGCGGGTCGATCACGTGCAGCCGCAGCATGCCGTTGGAGCGTGCGCTGAGCTCCTCGAGGAACTCGCGCACCCGCACGCCGTAGGTCTTGATCTGCGGCAGCTGGGCGGCGGTCTTCTCGGAGAAGAAGAAGTAGAGATTGACCGGCTCGTGGATGCTCTTGAGGATGCGGTCGCTCCCCGGAGCGATCGTGTAGAGGTGGTTCTGCGTCAGATCGGCGCGCCAGCCGCGCAGCGTGTAGTTGAACAGCACCGTGAGCCCGATGCACAGCAGCGCGACTGCGAGCAGCGTGGCACCGCCGAGAGTGGAGCGTTTCATCATGGTTCAGTCCGCCTTGCGCAGCTCGAGGGCGATGGCGGTGGCGAGCAGGAAGAACCCGATCAGCATCGCGAAGTAGAGCAGATCCCGCACGTCGATCACGCCCTTCTCGATCGACTGGAAGTGGGTGAGGAACGAGAGCGAGGCGATCGCATCCGTGAGCGCCTGCGGCGCCCAGCCGCGGAACACATCCAGCACCAGCGGGAAGCCGGCAAGCAGGAACACGAAGCACACCACCACCCCGAGGATGAAGGCCACCACCTGGCTGCGGGTGAGCGCCGACATGCACGAGCCGATGGCGAGGAAGCCGCCGGCGAGCAGCAGGCTCCCGAGGTAGGCGGCAAGGATCGCGCCGTTATCGGGGTGACCCAGCCAGTTGACCGTGATCCACAGCGGGAAGGTGAGGGCGAGGGCGAGCGCGGTGAAGAGCCAGGCCGCCAGGAATTTGCCGAGCACTGCCTCGGGCAGCGTCACCGGCTGCGTCATGAGCAGCTCGATGCTGCCGGACTTGCGTTCCTCGGCCCACAGCTTCATCGAGACCGCAGGGATCAGGAACAGGTAGAGCCACGGATGAAATGTGAAGAACGGCTCGAGGTCGGCCTGGCCGCGCTCGTAGAAGCCGCCGAGGTAGAAGGTGAAGGCGTTCGCCAGCACCAGGAAGATGAGGATGAACACGTACGCCAGCGGGGTCGCGAAGTAACTCGCGAGCTCGCGGCGCAGGATGATGCCCACGTTGCGCATGTGCTTCGGTGTACTCAGGCGGTGATGGTGCGGAACACTTCGTCGAGGCGGCCGGACTCCAGATGCAGCTCCTTGAGCTTCAGCCCCTGGCGCGCGGCGAGCTCCGATAGCGCCGGCAGGATGGTCGCGCCGGCCCGCGGCAGGGCGGTGAGGCGCGCGTCGCGCTCGCTCACCTCGATATCGGCCACGCCCGGGAGGGCGGAGACCGCGGCGCGCGCCGCGGCGAGCTGCGCCGGATCGTCGAGCTGCATGGACACGGCGTTGTGGTAGCGCGAGCGGGCGGCGAGCCCGGCCGGCGTGTCGTCGGCGACGATGCGGCCGCGGGCGATGATGATCGCGCGCGTGCACACCGCGTCCACCTCCTCGAGGATGTGGGTCGAGATCACGGTGATCTTGTCGCGCGCCATGTCGTTGATGAGCGTGCGCACCTCGTGCTTCTGGTTCGGATCGAGGCCGTCGGTGGGCTCATCGAGGACCAGCACCGGTGGGTCGTGCACGATCGCCTGCGCGAGCCCGACGCGGCGCCGGAACCCCTTCGACAGCGTGTCGATCGTCTGCCCGAGGACCGGGCCGAGCTGCAGACGCTCGATCACGTGCGCGAGGCGCGCGCGGCGGCGCTCGCCCGCGAGCGCACGCAGGTCGGCGATGAAGTCGAGGAAGGCCCGCACGGTCATCTCACCGTAGCTCGGCGCGCCCTCCGGCAGATAGCCGAGCGCCGCCTTGGCGGCGAGCGGGTCGCTGCCGATGTCGTGGCCGCAGATGCTGCCCGTGCCGGACGTCGGGGTGATGAAGCCCGCGAGCATCCGCATGGTGGTGGTCTTGCCGGCGCCGTTCGGCCCGAGGAAGCCGAGCACCTCGCCCGGCCCCACCTGAAAGGTCACGTCGTCGACGGCGGTGAGCGCGCCGTAGCGCTTGGTCAGATGTTCGGTCTTGATCATGTCGGCTGGGGTCTAGAGATGATGAGTCAACCTGAAGTTCCATCGCGTTTTTTGAGCGCGCGATTTTGACGGGAGCCGCCGCGGATTGCCAATGTTGCGCTCGCGGTGCGGCGCCGGGGCAGGTTAGTGTAATTAAATCTTATAGTTAGTATCCATATCTTGAGTGGCTTCTGACTCGCCCGGCGTGGGTTCTGGTCACGGAGCCGCCACCGACGCGTCATCCGCGCGTCAAGGCGGGACGCGAGACTCCCCCAATGCAGCCTTCATGGCTCGCCAACGGCCCCGTCGCCGATCGCGTGTACGTTGCGGACGATGTGCTCAGCGCCGACGGCGAGCTCGAGCGCGGCGCCCCTTTCTGTGCCAACCCCGCCTGCGCGCTGCACGTGCGGGTGTTCGACGCGCAGGTCGTGGGCGGGGGTAACTGGGTGCGATTGCCGGACGGGCGCGTGTTCGGGCGCGCCCGCTACGGCAGGGAGCTGCTGTGCGATGCCTGCGGTTCGCGGCGCGGGCCGGTGAGCCTTCAGGTCGAGCCGAAACGCCGCCGCGCGCGCCAGTAGAGAATGCAGAGCGCGCCGCCCAGCATCCCGCCGAGATGGGCAAAGTGCGCGACGCCCTGCTGCGAGCCGGTGACGCCGAAGAAGAGCTCGACGAGGCCGTAAATCGTCACGAACAGCCACGAGGGCATCGGCACGATGAAGTAAACCGCGACCCGCTGGCGCGGAAAGTACCAGGCGAAGGCGAGCAGGATGCCGAACACGGCGCCCGAGGCGCCGATGGTGGGCTCGGCGGCGCCGCCGGCGATCTGCTGCACCGCGAGCTGGGTGAGGCCCGCGCTGACCGCGCACACCAGATAGAAAGCCACCATGCGGCGGCTCCCCCAGTAGCGCTCGAGCGTGCCGCCGAACATATAGAGCGCAAACATATTGAAGAACACGTGTGCGACCGTGCGGGGGTCGTGCAGGAACGCGTAACTGAGCAGCTGCCAGGGCTCGAACTGCGGGCTCGCGAGCGGCCAGAGCGCGAACCACTGGATGAGGGCATCGCCCGCCCACTGCTCGAGCAGGAACACGCCGACGTTTACGAGGATCAGGGCCCGGGTGGCGGGCGGGAGCGATGGGAACATCGGCGTTAGTTTAGCGGGCCTCAGGCCGCCGCGCGCAGCGACTCGCGCAGGAACTCGATGAGCGGCGGGCTGGTGCTGTGCGTGACGTTGAACCGCAGCCACTCCCGGCAGCCCGCCGAGGGCGAGAACAGCGAGCCGCGGGCGAGCAGGATCGAGCGGCTGCGCGCCCGGGGGACGAGCGCCTCGACGGACGCACCCTCGGGGACCCGGCCCCACAGGAACATGCCTTCGCCGTGCGCCGCCTCGAAGCCGATTCCCGCGGACTCGAGCGCGGCGCGGGCGTCGCGCCGCATACGCGCCAGGCGCGCGCGCGTGCGCTCGACGTGGCGCTTATAGCGCCCGCCGTCGAGCACCTCCGAGACGAAACCCTCGAGCAGCGTCGAGCCCGAGAGCACCGACAGCACTTTGCGCTCCACCAGCTGCGCGATGAGCTGCGGGTCGGCGGCGACGAAGCCGACGCGGAGCGAGGGCCCGATGAGCTTGGTGTAGCTGCCGACGTAGATCACGTGGCGCAGCCCATCGATTTGCGCGAGGCGCACCGCCGGGCCCTCGTAGAGATCGCCGTAGACGTCGTCCTCCACGACGGCGAAGCCGTACTGCTCGGCGAGCGAGAGGATGCGGTGGCAGTGCGCCGGATCGGCGCTCGAGCCGGTCGGGTTGTGCAGCAGCGTCTGCATGAAGAAGGCGCGCGGCCGGTGCGCGCGGCAGGCGGCCTCGAGTGCCTCGAGATCGGGTCCGTCGGCGCGCCGCGGCACGGGGATGAGCCGCACGTGGTGCGCGCGCAGCTGCTCGAACAGCACGAAGTAGCCGGGATCCTCCACCAGCACCGGATCGCCGGGCGCGAACAGGATGCGTGACAGCAGGTCGAAGGCCTGGCTCGCCCCGAAGGTGGTCGCGATGTTGGCGGGGCCGGCGGCGATGCCGTGCTGCACCAGGCGCGCGGCGATCTGCTCGCGCAGCTCCGGCAGACCCTGCGGCGGGCATGGCAGCCACGTCTGGCCTCGCGGCCCGCGCAGCAGCCGCGTCAATACACCGGCGCAGCCGGCCTCCAGCAGCCAGTTCTCCGGCAGGAAGCCCGAGCCCGCGGGAATGATGTCGTTGCCGTGCGCCAGGCAGAAGCTCGCGAGCGCCACCGCATCGTTGGCCGACTCGGGCGAGGCCTCGACCGCCACCAGCGGCGCGACGATGCGCCGTTGCGCGACGAAGAAGCCGCGCCCGGCGCGCGATTCGATCAGCCCGCGGGCGACCAGCCGGTCATAGGCGTCCACCACGGTGAAGGCGCTCGCGCCGATGAGGCGCGCGAGCTTGCGGATCGAGGGCAGGCGCGTGCCGGTCGGCAGCTGTCCAGCGCGCACCAGTTGCGTGATGCGCTCGCAGATCTGATCGACCAGCGGGACGGAGGACTGGCGCGACAGCTCGAACATGGGGCCTTCGGATGACGCCGCTAGAGGACCATCATGACCGCGGTGACGCCGAGCGCAAGCGCCATCGCGGAGTTGAATGCCAGGCGGCCGCGCGGCCGCGTGAGCACGGCCCGCAGTGACGTGCCGAACAGCGCCCAGACGAACAGTGCCGGCGAGGGCAGCAGCATGCCCCAGACCAGCATGTAGCCGGCCGCCGCCACCGGGCCGAGCGTAGCCGGCAGGAAGAGCGTCGCCGCGGTCAGGCTCATGACCCACGCCTTGGGATTCAGGAACTGGAACGAGGTGGCCTCGAGGAGCGTCAGCGGCCGCGGTGTGTGGCGGGCGTCGGCCCCGGCGGGCCGTAGCAGCCGCCAGCCGAGGTACACGAGGTAGGCGGCACCGAGCCAGCGCAGCGCGTCCTGCAGCTGCGGCCAGCGGGCGAAGAGCGCGCCGAGTCCGGCGCACACCGCGAGCAGCTGCAGCGCGCAGCCGGCGCAGATGCCGAGCATGTGCGGGAGCGTACGCCGCAGGCCGAAGTTGGCACCCGAGGCTGTCAGCATCACGTTGTTGGGACCGGGCGTGATCCACATGACGCAGGAGTAGGTGGCGAAGGGCAGCGGGTCGACCATGCAACGAGCATCGCGCCGGCTTCGATGGCGCGGCAGATACGCACGCGCCGCGCGCGCGGCGCACTGTACCGGAGCCGCGCCGGTACGGTGCCCAAAGGCGATATGATGAAGACATGATGGAAGCCTTCATCTGCGATGCGGTGCGCACGCCCATCGGCCGCTACGGCGGGGCGCTCGCCACGGTACGCACCGACGATCTGGCCGCGCTGCCGATCGCGGCGCTCCTGCGGCGCAATGCGGGGCTCGACGGCGCCCAGGTCGACGAAGTGCTGCTCGGCTGCGCCAACCAGGCGGGCGAGGACAACCGCAACGTGGCGCGCATGGCCGCGCTCCTGGCGGGACTGCCGGTGACGGTGCCGGGCGTGACCGTGAACCGCCTGTGCGGCTCGGGGCTCGATGCGCTGGCGATGGCGGCCCGCGCGGTACGCGTGGGCGAGGTGGCGCTCGCCATCGCGGGCGGCGTCGAGTCCATGTCGCGTGCGCCGTTCGTGCTGCCGAAGGCCGAAGGCGCCTTCGCCCGTCAGGCGGAGATCTACGACACCACCATCGGCTGGCGCTTCGTCAATCCGCGCACGCGCGCGCAGTACGGCATCGACTCGATGCCGGAGACCGGCGAGAACGTCGCCGCTGAATACCACATCGCGCGCGCCGACCAGGACGCCTTTGCGCTGCGCAGCCAGCAGCGCGCCGCGGCCGCTTACGCGCGCGGCTTCTTCGCCGGCGAGCTGATCCCGGTCGAGATCCCGCAACGCAAAGGCAAGCCGTTGCTGGTCGAGCGCGATGAGCACCCGCGTGAGACGACGCTCGAGCAGCTGGCCTCGCTCCCGACGCCGTTCCGCGCGGGTGGCAGCGTGACGGCCGGCAACGCCTCGGGCGTCAACGACGGCGCCTGCGCGCTCATCGTCGCGTCCGAAGAGGCGGCGCGGCGCTGCCAGCTCACGCCGCGTGCGCGGGTGGTGGCAGCCGCCACGGCCGGCGTGGCCCCGCGCATCATGGGGATGGGCCCTGCGCCTGCGACGCGCAAAGTGCTGGAGAAGGCGCGTCTTACCATTGCCGACATGAATGTCATCGAGCTGAACGAAGCCTTCGCCGCCCAGGCGCTCGCGGTGCTGCGCGAGCTCGGGCTCCCCGACGACGCGGCGCACGTGAACCCTAACGGCGGCGCCATCGCGCTCGGCCACCCGCTCGGCATGTCCGGTGCCCGGCTCGCGACCACGGCCACGAATGAGCTCGCCGCGACGCGCGGCCGCTATGCGCTGTGCACCATGTGCATCGGGGTGGGGCAGGGCATCGCGCTCATCCTCGAGCGGGTGTGATCCAGGGGAGCGTGTCGAGGTCGAGGTTCCCGCCACTTAAGACCACGCCGACCCGTTGACCCTGAAGGTCGGCGCGGCCCTCGGCCACGGCCGCATAGGCCGTCGCTCCGGAGGGCTCGACGATGATCTTCATGACCTCCCAGATGGCGCGCATCGCGCCGACGATCGCCGCATCCGGCACCGTGAGGATGTCATCGACGTGGCGGCGAATCTCCGCAAACGGGCGCACGCCGACGGTGGCGCGCAGCCCATCCGCGATCGTATCGGGCCGCTCGCACGGGACGATCCGGCCGGCGCGCAGCGAGCGCACGGCATCGTCGGCCCCGGCCGGCTCGACCCCGAGGATGCGCAGCTGCGGACGGAGCGTGCGCGCCGCCACCGCGATGCCGCTCAAGAGCCCACCCCCGCTCACCGGTGCGAGCAGCACGTCGAGATCGGCGACCTGCCCGAGGAGCTCGATCGCAACCGTCCCCTGACCGGCCATCACGGCGAGGTCGTCGTAGGGATGCACCAGAACAGCGCCGGTGGCGGCGAGCACTTCGGCGGCGGCGCGCTCGCGGGCCGCCTGGGTTGGCTCGCACAGCGTGATCGCCGCGCCCTCTCGCTCGACGGCGGCGCGCTTGGAGAGCGGCGTGTTGTCCGGCATGACGATGTAGGCGGGGATGCCTCGCAGGCGCGCGGCCCGGGCCAAGGCCGCCGCGTGGTTGCCGGAGGAGTGGGTGGCGACGCCGCGGCGCGCCTGCGCCTCCGGCAGGCCGAAGACCGCATTCGAGGCACCGCGCGCTTTGAAGGCGCCGCCCTTCTGGAAATTCTCACACTTGAAGAAGAGCCGCGCCCCGGCACGCGCGTCGAGCGTCGCGCTGGTCATGACCGGTGTCGCGTGGACGAATGAGGCGATGCGCGCCCGCGCCTGCTCGATCAGCGTCCAGGTGAGGCCGGGTGGCGGGCTGCCCATGCGCGCGGCAGCATGGCCACGCCCTCAGAGGCCGTCAAGCGTGTGGCCGGCGAGCACCGGGCAGCCCTGCGCATCGCCGCGGCCGCCGCGCACGGCAGTACAGGTGCGCCGCTGCGAGGAATCGAGCCGCGCCAGTGCGGCGCCCGCATTCACCACGCCCGGGGGGGTACCGCCCGCGACGACCGCGGTCGGCGCGGGCCGCAGCAGCCCGAGGAGCGCATCCAGGGTGAGCCGTGTGCGTGTCGCCGACATGAGGAGCGCGATCACGCCGGTGATCTCGGCGGCGGACACCGAGGTCCCGGACTCGAAGTCGTACTGCGCCTGCGGCCGCAGCGTCAGCACGTGCTGGGCCGGGGCAGCGAGGGCACCGGGGGGGACGACGCCTGCTTCGCTGCCCGCGGCCCCGATGACCCCGGGAACCCCCGCGGGGAAACCGCCGCCGGCCTCGCGCGCGCCGACGAATATGATCCCGCGGCGAACGCCGGTGGCGATGAGCGCCGCGAGCAGGGGGTCCTCCGGGCCGGCCACGCTCAGGTTGACCAGCGGGGCGCCTGACTCGAGCGCCGCGGCGAGCGCGCGCGCCAGCGTGAAGGTATTGCAGACGGCGGCGTCGCGGTCCGGCTCGAGCTGCCAGCAGGCCTCGTACACCTCGAGCTCGGCGCGCGGTGCGATGCCGACGATGCCGATGCCGTTGTTGGCGACCGCGGCGATAATGCCCGCCATCGCCGTGCCATGCCGTTGCGAGCCGCCCGCGCCGCGCTCGCCGCCGATGAAGGAGCGGCTGCGCACGATGCGGCCGGCGAGGTCGGGGTGGCGCTCATCGACCGCCGTATCGATGAGCGCGACACGCACACCGGCGCCCCGGGCGCGGCGGTGCGCCTCCGGCACGCCGAGCGCCGGGAGATTGGTCTGCAGATCGTAGAGCGGGTCGTCGTAGGCCGGCGTGTCGGCGGGCGCGCTCAGCGTGTGGAACTCGTGCAGCGGCTGTGCCAGCAGCACGCGCGGATCGCGAGCCAGCGCTGCGAGCACCTCGGCGGCCGCACGGCCGCCGCCGATCTCGTACACCACGCAGTGCATGGCGAGCTCGCGGATGGGCCAGCTTGCGATCTGGCGCAGCGCGTACTCGGAAGCGACGCGCCGCGCCGTGAGCTCGGCGCTCTGTGACAAGTAGGCGCCGCCCGCATAGCGCGGCCCGGTCGAGCCCGCCGGTCCGGGCGCGCTGCGTGCCTCGTTAGCGAAGGCGACGACGATCCGGGGCAGGGCAGTGGTTCCCGTGGCTGGCACCGCGGCCCCGGGTGCGGGCTCCCCGGCGGGCGCCGCGCCCGCGGCCAGCGCGCCGGCGAGCGCCAGCACGGCGAGCAGCGTGCGGCGGCGGCGCATCAAGGGCTCCGCGGCAGCGGCTCGATCCAGCGCACGTGCGCGTCCGCTCGCAGCCGCTCGGCGAGTGCGCGCAGCTGCGCATCGCGCTCGGCGGGCGTCAGGGCACTGGCCGCAGGTGCCACTCCGAACACGCCGCTCGCGTCCGGCCCCTCGACGACGCGCGCGCCGGTGGCGAGCAGCAGCCGCTCGGCATCGCCGCTGGCGAGCGAGCGCTCGAAAGCGAGGTGCAGCACACCCGCGGGCGCGGCCGAGGGCGCGGTGTGGGTCACGTACAGAGGCTGCGACCAGCGGTACGCGGTGACGGCGAAAGTGCCGAGCGCCACGCACGCGACGAAGCTCGCGGCCCAGGCGAGCCCCGGCGGACGCCACGTCGCGCGCGCGCGCGCGGCACGGGCCGCCGGCGTCGGCGTCTCGGTGCCCGCGCTGCCCGCGGCGTCGATACGCTCCATGAGCTTGCGGAAGGAGGGGGCGGGCGCGTAGGTCACGCGCTCGGGGGCAGTCAGTGCGTCGCACCAGAGCCGCTGCAGCGAGAGCTCCTGCGCACAGGTCTCGCAGGCATGCACGTGCCGCTCGAGGCGCGCGCGCTCGGTGCCCTCGAGGCGCCCATTGGCGAGCCACGGCAGCAGCCGCCAGGATTCCTCGTGCGACAGCAGGGCGTCCGCGCTCATTCGCGCTCCCCGGTGGCGCGCACGGCCGGCGCAGCGCCGGACAGTTCCGGCAGCCGCTTCTGCAGCTTGGCGCGCGCGTGAAACAGGCGGGTCTTAACGGTGTTCACCGGACATTCCATGATGGTCGCAATCTCCTCGCACGAGAGACCGAGCTCGTAGCACAGCTCGACCGCCAGGCGCTGCTCGACCGGTAGTTCGCCGAGCGCGTGGCTCAGCCAGTCGCGCAGCTCTTGCGCGCGCGCCGGCTCCTCAGTGGTGAGTGGAAAGAAGGGCGCCTCGAGGTTCTCCCGGGCACGCGCCCGGGCGGCGCTGCGGAACGCGTTCCGGGCCTTGCGGTAGGCGATCCCGAGAATCCAGGTTGAGGGCTGCGAGTCGCCGCGGAAGTTGCGGGCGCTGCGCCACACGACCCAGAAGGTGTCGTTGACGATCTCCTCCGCCAGGTCGTAGCGGCGCGTGAGCCGCGTCAGGAACCGCGCCAGGCGGCGGTGGTAGAGGTTATAGAGTTCCTCGAACGCACGGCGGTCTTGCCGCGCGATGCGGGCGATGAGCTCGCTCTCGCGAGCCGCGCCACCGCGTTGCGTCGTTTCACTTAAGTCGTCGTAGCCGCTCGCCATCGATAACGCGCCCTCCAGCGGTAAGTCTCCACGGCGCGCCAGCGGGTTCAACCCCATCCGGCACGGCCCTCTGCGCATCGGCCCTGCGCATCGGCCCTGCGCATCGGCCCTGCGCATCGGTCATGCGCATCGGCCCTGCGCATCGGTCATGCGCATCGGTCATGCGCATCGGTCATGCGCATCGGTCATGCGCATCCGTCATGCGCATCGGTCATGCGCATCGGTCATGCGCATCGGTCCCGCCCAGCCGCCTCAGAACTGCCAGCTGACCGTCCCCGCCAGGCGGTTGGCGACGGGGTAGGGGAAGAGCTCATCGGCGCGGCTCTGGGCGGCGAAGTAGCCGAGGTCGATGCGCCACCGGCGCCACTCGAGCGCCAGGCCCGCATTGCCGTAGAGATAGCCGGTCCCGGGAGCGTCGTCGGCCTGGGCTGGCCGGCTCTGGTAGTAGTAGCCGGCGGCGGCCGTCGCATAGAGGGCGCCCCCGAGGAGCCCCTGGCGCAGCAGCCACTGCCCGGAGGCGTCCCCGAGGAAGGCGGTGCTGCGGTAGACCTCGTAGTAGTGGCGCTGGGGGTCCCCGGGGCTGGCGGTCAGGGTGTAACGCACCGCGCTCGGGATGAAGCTGACGGAAAAGGTGCAGCTATCGAGCCAGGTGAGCGAGGCGGACAGCTCCTGGTAATCGGCCGAGTGATAGGGCGAGCCGCCGACGAAGTAATCCGCACGGCCGGAGAGCGCGCCGCTCCAGGCGTCGCCGAGGGTGAAGTGCTGGCCGAGGTAGAGCTGTACCTCACCGGGTGTGCCGGGCTCGAGATCGCGGTCGCGGGTCGAGGCCCAAACGCCTGCGAAGGTGCCTCCGGCGGTGCTCGCGTGCAGGTCCGCCTGCACGGCGCCCTGGCCGTCGCTCTGGGAGACGCCGCGGTAGATGTAATCGCTCGTGACGGCGATCGTGCCGCCGAAGGACGACGGGTCGGACTGGCAGCGGGCCGGATGCGGCGCCAGGAGCAGGACCGCACACGCGCACAGCGACGCCCGGCCCATCCGGATACGTTCGGCAACAATCAACTGAGGGCCTGTTCAGCCATGCAGACGGGCTTATACAAAGCGCCGGGGGCGCCCCGGACGTATACTGTTCCTCTCATTATGCAGACGCTAAATTCGGGCGATGCCGCCACCGTGCGGCGGATCGTCGCTGATTTCAAAGGTAGACCGGGACCGCTGCTCGAAGTACTGCACGCCGTGCAGGCGGCGCTCGGATACGTCCCCGAAGGTGCCGTGCCGCTGGTGGCGGAGGGACTCAACCTCTCGCGGGCCGAGGTGCACGGGGTGGTCACCTTTTATCACTACTTCCGCCACAGTCCTCCGGGCAAGCATACCGTGAGCCTGTGCCAGGCCGAGGCCTGCCAGTCGCAGGGCGCGGAGGCCCTCGCGCTGCACGCGCGGGAGCGGCTCGGCATCGACTTTCACGGCACCACCCCCGACGGGCGCTTCACGCTCGAGCCGATCTACTGTCTCGGCAACTGTGCCTGCTCGCCGGCCGCGCTCATCGACGGGGAGCTGCACGGGCGGGTCACCCCCGAGCGCTTCGATGCGCTCATTGCCGAGCAGGCCAAGCGCTCATGACGGTGCGCGTCTATGTCCCCGGCGATGCGGCCGCGACCTCGGTTGGTGCGAACGAGGTGGCGCGGGCGATCGCCCAGGAGAGTACATGGCGCGGCGCGGCACTCGAGCTCGTGCGTAACGGCTCGCGCGGCGCCTGCTGGCTCGAGCCCCTGGTCGAAGTCGAGACGCCCTCCGGGCGCATCGCCTACGGGCCGGTCACCGCCGCCGACGTGCCGGCGCTCTTCGCCGCCGATTTCCTGCAGGGCGGCAAGCACGCCCTCGCCCTCGGGCCGACCGAACGCATTCCGTGGCTGGCCGGACAGCAGCGCCTGACTTTCGAGCGCGTCGGGGTCGTCGACCCGGCGAGCGCCGCCGATTATGTGAAGCATGGCGGCTACCAGGGCCTCGGCAAGGCGCTCGCGATGAGCGGTGCCGCCGTGGTGCAGGCGATCACGGCCTCGGGCCTGCGCGGCCGTGGCGGCGCGGCCTTCCCGACCGGTATCAAGTGGAAGACGGTGCTCGACCAGAACACGGCGCAGAAGTACGTGACCTGCAACGCCGATGAGGGCGATTCCGGCACCTTCTCCGATCGCATGCTGATGGAAGGCGATCCGTTCACCCTCATCGAGGGCATGACCATCGCCGGCATCGCGGTTGGCGCCACTCAGGGCTTCATCTATCTGCGCGCGGAGTACCCGCACGCCCACCGGGCGCTCAAGACCGCCATCGCCGCCGCCTACCAGGCCCACTACCTCGGCGCCGACGTCGCCGGCTCCGGCAAGCGCTTCGACCTCGAGGTCCGTCTCGGCGCCGGCGCCTACATCTGCGGCGAAGAGACCTCGATGCTCGAGAGCCTGGAGGGCAAGCGCGGCGAAGTGCGCGTGCGCCCGCCGCTGCCCGCCATCAAGGGCCTCTTCGGACAGCCGACCATCGTCAACAACGTCGTGACGCTTTCGACCGTGCCGTGGATCCTGGCGCATGGCGGCGAGGCCTACGCCAACTTCGGCACGGGCAAGTCGCGCGGCACGCTGCCGATCCAGCTGGCCGGCAACATCAGGCGCGGCGGACTGGTCGAGCGCGCCTTCGGCCTGACGCTGCGCGAGCTTCTCTATGACTACGGCGGTGGCAGCGCCAGCGGCCGGCCGATCCGCGCGGTGCAGATCGGCGGCCCGCTCGGGGCTTACGTGCCGCCGTCGCAGTTCGATACCGTGATCGATTACGAGGCGCTGTCGGCGGTCGGCGCGCTGCTCGGCCACGGCGGTATCGTGGTATTCGACGACACCGTCGACATGGCGCGTATGGCGCGCTACGCGATGGAGTTCTGCGCGATCGAGTCCTGCGGCAAGTGCACCCCGTGCCGCATCGGCTCGACCCGCGGCATGGAGGTCATCGATCGGATCCTCGCGGGCACCGACGGCGAGCGCAACGTCCGGCTGCTCGAGGAGCTGTGTGACACCATGGTGCAGGGATCGCTGTGCGGCCTGGGCGGCATGGCGCCGTTTCCGGTGCAGAGCGCGCTCAAGCATTTCAGGGAAGACTTTCGCGCGCGCACCCGACAATAGCGCGCATCGAGGCGGAACATGTACGCGATAGATTACGAAGACTTTGGCACCCCGGCCCCGGCCGACGCGAGCGGCAGTGTCACCGTCGAGATCGACGGCCACAGCGTCACGGTTCCGGAAGGCACCTCCATCATGCGCGCCGCGGCGCTCGCGGGCGTCAAGGTGCCGAAGCTGTGTGCCACCGACACGCTGAAGGCCTTCGGCTCCTGCCGCCTGTGCCTGTGCGAGATCGACGGGCGCAAGGGCTACCCCGCCTCCTGCACCACCACGGTGGCGCCCAACATGAAGGTGCGCACCGAGTCGCCGAAGCTCTCGCAGCTGCGCCGCAGCGTGATGGAGCTGTACCTCTCCGACTACCCGATCGAGCGTCAGCCGAGCGATGTGGAGGCGCGCACCGAGCTGCACGCGATGGCCGACCGGCTCGGCGTGCGCTCGACTCCCTATGCCAACGGCATCCGCCACCAGGGCCAGGCGAAGGATGAGAGCAATCCGTATTTCACGTTCGACCCGAATGCCTGCATCGTCTGCTCCCGCTGTGTGAGGGCGTGCGATGAGATCCAGGGGACTTTCGCGCTGACCATCCAGGGCCGTGGCTTTGGCTCCAAGGTGGCAGCCAGCCAGAATGAGCCGTTCCTCGAATCGGAGTGCGTCTCGTGCGGCGCGTGCGTGGAAGCCTGTCCGACCACCGCGCTCACTGAGAAGTCGGTCATCGGGCTCGGCGCCCCGGAGCGAGCGGTGAAGACCACCTGTGCCTACTGTGGCGTCGGCTGCAGCTTCCAGGCGGAGGTGAGGGGCGAGGGAGCCGACACCGAGGTGGTGCGCATGGCACCCGACCGCGACGGCGGCGCCAATCACGGTCACGCCTGCGTCAAGGGGCGCTTCGCCTGGGGCTACGCCACCCATCCCGACCGGCAGCTGAAGCCCATGATCCGCAAGAGCATCCGCGACAACTGGCGCGAGGTGTCGTGGCAGGAGGCGATCGGCTACGCGGCGAGCGAGTTCAAGCGCATCCAGGCGAAGTATGGCCGCGACTCGATCGGCGGCATCACTTCCTCACGCTGCACCAACGAAGAGACGTTCCTGGTGCAGAAGCTGGTGCGTGCCGGCTTCGGCAACAACAACGTCGATACCTGCGCGCGCGTGTGCCACTCCCCGACCGGCTATGGACTGAAGAATACCCTCGGCGAGTCCGCCGGCACGCAGGCGTTCGACTCGGTCATGAAGGCCGATGCCATCATGATCATCGGCGCGAACCCGACCGACGGGCACCCGGTGTTCGCCTCGCAGATGAAGCGGCGGCTGCGCCAGGGGGCCAAGCTCATCATCGCCGATCCGCGCGAGACGGGACTGGTGCGCTCGGCGCATGTCGAGGCGGACGAGCACCTGCAGCTGAAGCCCGGCACGAACGTCGCGCTCATGAATGCACTCGCGCACGTCGTGGTGACCGAGGGGCTGACCAGGGAGGCCTACGTCGCCGAGCGCTGCGAGACCGACAGCTATGCCAAATGGAAGGCGTTCGTTGCCGAGCCGCGCAACTCACCCGAGGCCACCGAGAGCATCACCGGCGTGCCCGCCGAGCGGGTGCGCCGCGCGGCGCGCCTCTACGCCAAGGCGCCGAACGGCGCCATCTACTACGGCCTCGGCGTGACCGAGCACAGCCAGGGGACGACGACCGTCATGGCGATCGCGAATCTCGCCATGGCCACCGGCAACCTCGGCCGCGAGGGCGTCGGTGTCTCCCCGCTCCGTGGCCAGAACAACGTGCAGGGCTCGTGCGACATGGGATCGTTCCCGCACGAGTTCACCGCTTATCGCCACGTGTCCGATCCGGTGGTGCGCAAGAGCTTTGAGGAGGCCTGGGGCGTCGCACTGCAGAGCGAGCCGGGGCTGCGTATTCCCAACATGTTCGAGGCCGCCCTCGATGGCACCTTCAAGGGCATGTACGTGCAGGGCGAGGATTTCGTGCAGTCCGATCCCAATACCCATCACGTGAGCGCGGCCATGGAGGCGCTCGAGTGCTGCGTGGTGCAGGACCTGTTCCTCAACGAGACCGCCAAGTACGCACACGTGTTCCTGCCGGGCTCGTCGTTCCTCGAGAAGGACGGCACCTTTACCAACGCCGAGCGGCGCGTGTCGCGCGTGCGTAAGGTGATCGAGCCGATGGCCGGCTACGCCGACTGGCAGATCACCTGCCTGCTTTCCGAGGCGCTCGGTTATCCCATGCCCTACAAGCACGCGAGCGAGATCATGGAGGAGATCGCGCGCCTCACGCCGACCTTCACGCGCATGACCTTCGAGAAGATAGATGAGTTCGGCAGCATCCAATGGCCGTGCAACGACGAGCACCCGCAGGGCACGCCCACCATGCACGTCGGTCAGTTCGTGCGCGGCAAGGGCAAGTTCTGGAACACCGAGTACGTGCCGACGACCGAGAAGGTCACGAGTCGCTTCCCGCTGATCCTCACCACCGGCCGCATCCTTACGCAGTACAACGTCGGCGCGCAGACGCGCCGCACCGGCAACGTCGTGTGGCACGCCGAGGACGTCCTCGAGATCCATCCGCACGACGCCGAGGTGCGTGGCATCGCCGACGGCGACTGGGTGGGGCTCACGAGCCGCGCCGGCAACACGGTGCTGCGCGCGAAGCTCTCCACACGGATCGCCCCGGGCGTGGTGTACACCACGTTCCACTTCCCTGAGACCAACGCCAACGTGGTCACCACCGAGAACTCGGACTGGGCGACCAACTGCCCCGAGTACAAGGTGACGGCCGTCGAGGTGGTGCTGGTCAACCAGAAGGATGCCTGGCAGAAGCGCGCGCATGAGGAGCATTCACTGCCGCGTCAGGACCACAAGCGCAAGGACCGGGCGCCCGCCTGAGCGGCCTGCGCTCGCCACCGTGAGCGCTGAGCTCCTGACGCCGGCGGCGGTCAGTGCCGAGGTCGTTGTCGACCGCTGGTCGCGCGGCGCCACCGCGCACACGACCGACCTCGTCGCCGAGGAGACGCCGGTCGCGCTCGTCTATCACGACGTGCCGCACGTGGTGATGCTCGCGACTCCGGCCGACCTCGAGGACTACGCCGTCGGATTCACGCTGAGCGAGGGACTGGTCGAGCGGGCCGATGAGATCCGTGGGGTCGAAGTCCGCCCGGGCGCGGCCTCCGTCGACGTGCACGTCACGGTCGCGTGGGAGCGCTTCACGCAACTGCTGCAGCGCCGCCGCAATCTCACCGGACGGACCGGTTGTGGCCTGTGTGGGGCCGAGACCGCCGCGGATGCGATCCGCGACCCCGCACCGGTGCCTGCGGGGGCTGCGGTCACGGTCGCGGGTCTGCACGCCGCCATCGAGCAGCTCGCGCAGCTGCAACCGATCAACGCCCGCACCGGGAGCGTCCATGCGGCCGCCTGGGTCGTGCCGGGGCAGGGCATCCGCCTGGTGCGCGAGGACGTCGGCCGGCATAACGCACTCGACAAGACGATCGGGGCATTGACGCGCGCGGGCGCCGATCTCGCCGCGGGCTACATGCTCATCACCAGCCGCGCGAGCTACGAGATGGTGCAGAAGTGCGCCACCGTCGGCATCCCGTTCCTGGCGGCGCTCTCGGCCCCGACGGCGTTTGCGGTGCGGCTCGCCGAGCGCAGCGGAGTTACACTGGTCGCCTTCGCGCGGCGCGACCAGCACGTGGTCTACGCGCATCCGCAGCGGCTGACGGACGCGACATGAATATCGATCTGCTCATCAAGATGGCCAACGAGATCGGCGAGTTCTTCTCCGGCGCGACGGGGGACCAGGCCGCGCGCGATGTGGCCACCCACCTGCGGCGCTACTGGGACCCGCGCATGCGCGTGCAAATGCTCAAGTACTACGAAGAGCGCCACGGGGCGGGACTCTCCGACCTCGCCAAGACCGCGGTCGGCATCCTGTATGCCGAGAGCAAGGCAGCACCGGGCCCGGCACCAGCCGGCGCGCCGCCCAAACCGGCAGCCCCGGCGGCCGGCGCCAAGACGTGAGCTCCCCGGCCCCGGGCCGGGCGCTGATCTGCGGCTCGCTCGCCTACGACACCATCATGGTGTTCGGCGACCGCTTCGCCAACCACATCCTGCCCGACAAGATCCACATGCTGAGCGTGTCGTTCCTGGTGCCGCAGCTGCGCCGGGAATACGGCGGCTGCGCCGGCAACATCGCCTACAACCTCGCGCTGCTCGGGGACGTCGGCTACCCCATGGCCACCGTGGGACGCGACTTCGGTCCCTACCAGGAGTGGATGAAGAAGAGCGGCGTGCATGCCGACCACGTGCGCGTGGTCGACACCGAGATGACGGCGCAGGCCTTCATCACCACCGATCTCGACGACAACCAGATCACCGCCTTCCACCCCGGTGCCATGCAGCACTCGCACCTCAACCAGGTGGGCGATGCGCGCGGCATCGCCCTCGGCATCGTGGCCCCGGACGGACGCGAGGGCATGATCCGCCACGCCGAGCAGTTCGCGGCCGCGGGCATTCCCTTCGTCTTCGATCCGGGCCAGGGGCTGCCGATGTTCAGCGCCGGGGACCTCGAGCGCTTCGTCTCCCAGGCGACCTGGGTGACGCTCAACGAATACGAGTGGCAGATGGTCGAACAGAAGACCGGCTGGACGGCGGACGGCCTCGCCCGGCGGGTGAAGGCTCTGATCGTCACGCGGGGCGCGGGCGGGTCCACCATTCATACGCGCAACGGGGTGCTGGAGATTGCCGCCGCCCCGGTGCGTGCGGTGGTCGACCCGACGGGCTGCGGAGATGCCTACCGGGCGGGGCTCATCCATGGCCTGCTGCACGGCCTCGACTGGCGTGCCACGGGACATATCGCCTCCCTCCTGGGGGCCATCAAGATCGAGTCGCGCGGCACGCAGAACCACCATTTCACGCGCGCGGCCTTCCAGGAGCGGCTCGACGCAGTCACGGCGGGCGTGGTCCGGCTGGGTTAAACTGGGCGTCTTTGGCACATACGGACGCAGGAAAGCCGCCAGATGTCGAACGATTACCTCTTCACCTCCGAGTCCGTGTCCGAGGGCCATCCCGACAAGGTCGCGGACCAGATCTCGGACGCGGTGCTGGACGCGATCCTCAGGGAAGACCCGCGCGGCCGCGTCGCCTGCGAGACGATGGTGAAGACCGGCGTCGTCATCGTGGCCGGCGAGGTCACGACCAGCGCCTGGGTGGACGTCGAAGCGCTGGTGCGCAAGACCGTGCTCGACATCGGCTACGACTCCTCCGAGATGGGCTTCGACGGCGCAAGCTGCGGCGTACTCAACATCATCGGCAAGCAGTCGCCCGACATCGCCCAGGGCGTCGACCGCAAGGACGAGCGCAAGCAGGGTGCCGGCGACCAGGGCCTCATGTTCGGCTACGCGACGAATGAGACCGACGTGCTGATGCCCGCGCCTATCACGCTGGCCCATCGCCTGGTGAAGCGCCAGGCGCAGGTGCGCAAGTCCGGCAAGCTCGAGTGGCTGCGCCCCGATGCGAAAAGCCAGGTGACGCTGCGCTACGAGGACCAGGAGCCGGTCGGTATCGAGGCCGTGGTGCTCTCGACGCAGCACAGCCCCGAGGTCTCGACCAAGGCGCTGCGCGAGGCGGTGATGGAGGAGATCCTGAAGCCGGTGTTGCCGGCCAAGTGGCTGGACAAGCGCACCCGGTACCACATCAATCCCACCGGCCGCTTCGTCATCGGCGGACCGGTCGGAGACTGCGGGCTCACCGGCCGCAAGATCATCGTCGACACTTACGGGGGCTATGCACGCCACGGGGGTGGCGCCTTCTCCGGCAAGGATCCTTCCAAGGTCGACCGCTCGGCCGCCTACGCGGCCCGCTACGTCGCCAAGAACCTGGTCGCCGCCGGCCTCGCCGAGCGCTGCGAGATACAGGTGTCGTACGCCATCGGCGTCGCCGAACCGACCTCGATCATGGTCGAGACCTTTGGCACGAGCCGCCTGTCGGGCGAGCACCTGACGCAGCTGGTGCGCAAGCACTTCGACCTGACGCCCTACGGGTTGCGCGAGATGCTCGACCTCGTGCGGCCGATTTACCAGAAGACCGCTGCCTACGGGCACTTCGGGCGCTCCGAGCCCGAGTTCACCTGGGAGCGCACCGATCGGGCCGCGGCGCTCGCAGCCGACGGCAAGGGAGTACGTGCCGCCTGAGGCGGCGCACCCGGCACGCTGAGGAGCGTTGCGACAGGGCGGTTCGCCGCGAGGCGTATCGCGACCCTGCCAGGCTCAGCGGATCCGAGGTCAACTCACACGGCGCTCGCTCTGACTGCGGAGAATCGAGTATGAACGCCACGCTGAAACCCACCGGCCACAAGGCCGACCACCACGTCGCCGACCTGTCCCTCGCCGACTGGGGCCGCAAGGAAATCGCGATCGCCGAGACCGAGATGCCCGGTCTCATGGCGATCCGCGAGGAGTTCGCGCCCACGCAGCCGCTGCGCGGCGCGCGCATCGCGGGCTCGCTCCACATGACCATCCAGACGGCGGTGCTGATCGAGACGCTGCAGGCGCTCGGCGCCGAGGTGCGCTGGGCCTCCTGCAACATCTTCTCCACCCAGGACCACGCCGCCGCGGCGATCGCCGCGCGCGGCACGCCGGTGTTCGCCTGGAAGGGCGAGTCGCTGGATGACTACTGGGAGTACACCCACCGCATCTTCGAATGGCCGAACGGCCACGCCAACATGATTCTCGACGACGGGGGCGATGCGACGCTGCTGCTGCACCTCGGGGTGCGCGCCGAGAGCGATACCAGCGTGATTGCCAAGCCCGCGAACGAGGAGGAGAGCTCGCTGTTCGCCTCGATCCGCACGCACCTGAAGTCCGATCCGAGGTGGTACTCGAGCCGCATCGGACACGTGAAAGGCGTCACCGAGGAGACCACCACCGGGGTGAAGCGCCTCTACCAGATGGCGAAGGAGGGCAAGCTCGCCTTCCCCGCGATCAACGTCAACGACTCGGTCACCAAGAGCAAGTTCGACAACCTGTACGGCTGCCGTGAATCCCTGGTGGACGCCATCAAGCGCGCCACCGACGTGATGGTGGCCGGCAAGATCGCCGTCGTGTGCGGCTACGGCGATGTCGGCAAGGGCTGTGCGCAGGCGCTGCGGGCGCTGTCGGCGCAGGTGTGGGTGACCGAGATCGATCCGATCTGCGCGCTGCAGGCGGCGATGGAGGGCTACCGGGTCGTGACCATGGAGTACGCGGCCGATAAGGCCGACATCTTCGTGACCGCCACCGGCAACTTTCACGTCATCACCCACGAGCACATGTTGCGCATGAAGCACAACTCGATCGTGTGCAACATCGGCCACTTCGACAGCGAGATCGACGTGGCGAGCCTGAAGCAATACAAGTGGGACAACATCAAGCCGCAGGTGGACCACGTGATCCTGCCCGACGGCCGGCGGCTGATCCTGCTCGCGCAAGGGCGGCTCGTGAATCTCGGCTGCGGCACCGGACACCCGAGCTACGTGATGAGCTCGAGTTTCGCCAACCAGGTGATCGCGCAGGTCGAGCTCTACACCAACACGCAGCAGTACCCCATCGGGGTGTACGTGCTGCCGAAGCTGCTGGATGAGAAGGTGGCGCGGCTGCAGTTGCAGAAGCTCAACGTCGAGCTCTCGCAGCTCACCGACACACAGGCGCGCTACATCGGCGTGGACCGGGCCGGGCCCTACAAGCCCGAGCACTACCGCTACTGATGGGCGCCGCGACCATGGAGGCCGTGCGCACGGCCGGCGGTGCTGCGCTGCTCGACGGCAAGGCGGTCGCGGCGCGGGTGCGCGCCGAGGTGGCGGTGCGCGCCGCCACGTTCACGGCGCGCCACGGCCGCCGTCCCGGGCTCGCCGTGGTGCAGGTGGGGGAGGATCCGGCCTCCAGCGTCTACGTGCGCAACAAGCGCAAGTCCTCAGCGGAGGCCGGCATCGAGTCCTTCGCGCACGATCTGCCGGCTTCGACTCCGGAAGCACAGATCCTCGCACTCGTACACGCACTCAATCACGACGAGCGCGTCGACGGCATCCTCATCCAGCTGCCGCTGCCGAAGGGCGTGAACGCGGACCGCGTGATGGACGCGGTCGATCCGGCCAAGGACGTCGACGGCTTCCACCCGGTCAACACGGGACTCCTGGCACAGAAGCGCCCGCGGCTGCGGCCGTGCACGCCATATGGCGTGATCAAGCTCGCGCAAGCCTACGGCATCGGCTTGACGGGCCTGCGTGCCACCGTGGTCGGAGCCTCCAACATCGTCGGGCGGCCGATGGCGCTGGAACTGCTGCTGGCGCGCTCGACCGTGACCGTGTGCCACACCGGCACGCGCGACCTGCGCGCCGAAGTCGAGCGCGCCGAGGTGCTGGTGGCGGCGGTCGGCAAGGCGGGCTTCGTCCCCGGGGAGTGGGTGCGGCCGGGCGCCGCGGTGTTCGACGTCGGCATCAACCGCGGGCCGGACGGCAAGCTCGTGGGGGACGTCGAGTTCGAGACAGCCGCCCGGCGTGCCGGCTGGATCACCCCGGTGCCGGGGGGCCTGGGCCCCATGACCATCGCGATGCTCCTTTCCAACACGCTCGATGCCGCCAACCTGCGGTCGGGCGGCAGGGAATAAACTCGCCCCGCCAGAGGTCTCACCTGTAAGGCTCGCGCGGCGTGCCCTAAGCGGAGCTCCGGGCCGTCTGAATGGATGACAAACGCAGTCGTTTCGAGGCGCTGGTGCTGCCGCACCTCGACGCCGCGTACCGGCTGGCGCGCTGGCTCGCCCGCTCGCCGGGCGATGCCGACGACGTCGTGCAGGAGGCCTACCTGCGTGCCTTCCGTTCCTTCGACACGCTGCGCAGCCAGGATGCGCGCGCCTGGCTGCTGGCGATCGTACGCAACTGTTACCTGAGCGCGCTCGCCGAGCGGCGGCGCCGCGCCGCCGAGCCGCTCACCGAGGAGCACGAGATGCATGCCGGCGTCGGCGCTGCCCCGGCAGCGGAGGATCCCGAGGGCGCCTCGATCGAGCGCGACGAGCGGCGCACGCTCACGCGGCTGATCGCAGCGCTCCCGGACGAGCACCGCGAGGTGCTGTTGTTGCGCGAGCTGGAGGACATGAGTTACCGCGAGATCGCCACCGTGACGGCCGTGCCGATCGGCACGGTCATGTCGCGCCTGGCGCGCGCGCGCGCCGCGCTGCGCGAGAACTGGCGGCAGCAGAGCCGGGGAGAGCCGCGTGCAGTGCGCTGAGCGTTTGCGAGTCCAGGCGTGCTTCGACGGCGAGCTGGATGCGGTCACGGCGGCCGCAGTCGAGCGGCACGCCGCGCAGTGTGCCGAATGCCGCGCATTGCTCGAGGATCTCGAGCGTGCGCGCGCGCGGCTGCGCGCCGCATTGCCGTACGAGCAGGCTCCGGCCGCGCTGCGTGCGGCGCTGACGCGCATGCTGGAGACGGAGGCCGCCGCCGGGAAGCGTGCCAGCGCCCCACGCGCGCCGTGGCGCGGCCGGCCGTTCTGGCTCGGCACTTTCGCAGGTGCGGGCGCGGCGCTCTCGGCGAGCGTCGCGGCGATGCTGCTCGCGCCGCTGCTCTTCGCGCAGCTCCCCGAGGAGCTGATCACCGCCCACCTGCGCTCGCTCCAGCCCGGGCAGCTGACGCAAGTGATCTCCACCGACCGGCACACGGTGAAGCCCTGGTTCGCCGGGCGCGCGGATGTCTCCCCGGTCGTGGGGGATTTCGCGCCGCAGGGCTATCGGCTGGTCGGCGGCCGGGCGGATTCCCTCGAGCACCAGCGTGCGGCGGTGCTGGTCTATGCGCACGGCGCGCACGTCATCAATGTGTTCGCCTTTCTGCCGGGCCGAATCGAGCCGCCCGCGGAGCTCACGCGCCGCGGCTACCACATCGCCTGCTGGCGCAGCGGCGATCTCGACTACTGCGCGGTGTCGGACGCCGGCTGGGAGGAGCTCGCGACGCTGCGTCAGCTCATCGCGGATCTCGGCACGCGCGATGCCCGCTGAGCGGGAATAAAAGCGGCCTGCGCCGAGTCTCTTCGGTACCCAAACCGAGGAGTGCCGACATGCCTGACGAGAGTTCCAGGGTATCGCGCCGCCAGGCGCTCGCGTGCATGGCCTTCGGCGGCGCCGGGACGCTGTTCGCGCTCGCCGGCGGCGTGCTCACCCCCGTGGCACTTGCGCAAGCCGCCGTCAACCCCAAAGGCGCCGGCGCGCTCGGCAAGCCGCTCTTCGTACAGATCAGCGACACGCACATCGGCTTCAACAAGGAGGCCAACCCCGACGTCGGCGCAACGCTCAACAAGAGCATCGACCTCGTCAACGCGCTGCCGCAGCAGCCGGCGCTGGTCATCCACACCGGCGACATCACCCACCTCTCCAGGCCCGCGGAGTTCGACCTCGCGCAGCAGCTGCTGTCACGGTTGCGCGCGAGCGAGCTGCACACCGTGCCGGGTGAGCACGACACGACCGACCCCACCGTGAGCGAATACTTCAAGCGCTTCGGCAAGCCTTCCGCCAATCGCGGCTACTACAGCTTCGACCATGCCGGGGTTCACTTCCTTGCCCTCGTGAACGTGCTCGAGTTCAAGCCCGGGGGCTTGGGGACGCTGGGACCCGAGCAGCTCGCCTGGGTCGCGGACGATCTCAAGGGCCGCTCCGCGAGCACCCCCATCGTGGCGTTCGCGCACATGCCGCTGTGGACGATCTACGAGCCGTGGGGCTGGGGCACGGGCGATGCGCCGCAACTCATGGAACAGCTGCGGCGCTTCGGCTCCGTCACGGTGCTGAACGGCCACATCCACCAGGTCGTGCAGAAGGTCGAGGGTAATGTGCTGTTCCACACCGCGCGCTCCACCGCCTACCCGCAGCCCGAGGCCGGCGTCGGCGCGGGGCCGGGACCCCTGAAGGTCCCGCCCGAGCAGCTGGCCTCGATGCTCGGGGTGTCGAGCGTGACGCTCGTGAACCGCGGGCGCTCACTCGCGCTCAACGATGCGACGATCGCCTGATATGAGATACATCGGACGCCTCGGCTCGCTGCTCCTCGCCCTCGCCCTGGCATCGCAGACCGGGGCGCAAAACGCCGCGCCGGCCGCGGCCGGCGCTCCGGGCGTGGTGATCGCCCGTGACTTCATGTTTGCGCCGCTGACGGTCACGATTCCTGCGGGCACGACCCTGACCTGGACCAACCGGGACGACGAGCCGCACACGGTGGTCAGCGACACCGGGCTGTTCCGCTCCGGTGCGCTCGATACCAACGAGAGCTTCTCCTTCAAGTTCGAGCAGCCCGGGACCTACCACTACGCCTGCTCGATCCACCCGCGCATGGTGGGCACGATCGTGGTGCAGTAGTGCGCGGCGCGCGTGTCCCGGGGGTGGTGCTGCCGGTGGCGGCCACGCTCGCAGCACTGGCCGCCGGCGCGGCGCTGTTCGTGGTGTCGGGCATCTACGACATCGGCGCCGACGACCATCACACGGCGCTGGTGACTGCGCTGATTGGGGAGCTGCGCGATCGTTCGATCGCGGTGCGCGCGCAGCCCCTCGCGGTGCCGGATCTGACCGATGCAGCGCAAATCGCCGCCGGGGCAAAGCTTTACGCGGTGCACTGCGTCGGGTGTCATCTCGCGCCGGACGTGAACCGCTCGGACCTCAGCCGCGGACTCTATCCCCACCCGCCGAATCTCGCGCAGCAGGCGCCGCCCGAGCCGCGCCGCGCCTTCTGGGTCGTGAAGCACGGCATCAAGATGAGTGCGATGCCGGCCTGGGGCCGCACGCTCGACGACGCGGAGGTCTGGGAACTGGTGGCATTCGTGCGGCAGTTGCCCTCGATGACCGGGGAAAACTACCAGCGTGTGACGCACTGAGAAGTTCCCGGCGGTCCGCGCCCGGGAGTTGGTATCGGCGGAGCGGCGCAACAGGCGCGCTGAAAACACGCCGGCTCGTTTTCCAACATGTTACAGATCGTTTGGTGGGACGCGCGCGCCGCAAGGCATCGGTGTATGATCCCAAACCCGCCCTTGAGTTGGGTAAGACGGAGTAGGAACGATGGCACGACGTCCGCCGAACGACGGCGCTTCCTGGAGCGCACGTGAACTGAAGACCCTCAAGGCGCTCGCTAAAGCGGGCACTCCCACCAGCCAGGTCGCGAAGAAGCTCGGCCGCACGGCCGCCGCGATCCAGCAGAAAGCCATGCGGTGCGGGATCTCCTTCAGAGCGGCGAAGCGGGCCGGAGCCCGGAGAAAGAAGTAGCGCGAGACGCGGTGTTCGTGTGTCCGGGCCGCCGTACGGCGCGCCCGGCGGCAGGGGGGGCGGCATGTACAGGTTCATCAGGCTTGGCTTTATCGCGGCGGCGCTGGCGCTGAGCGCCTGCGACGTGCAGGTGAGCGACACGACTCCGGCCGAGTATCAGGCCAATAACGACATCGGCATGTACAAGGTCAGCGCGACCGCGGCTCCCGGCGCGCTGGTGACGCCGGGCTCGCTGGTCATGTTCGCCATCGGCGAGGACAACAAGAAAGTCGAGCTGCGCCAGTACTCGGATGGCAGCTGGCAGGGTCTCTACCCGACCCGCTGCCACAGCAGCTTCCCGTTGCAGATCCTCGCGGTGTGGCGCCTGCAGGGACTGTCTACCCGTCAGGCGCTCGTGCCGCCGCAGCCGCGGCAGATCAAGCTCACCGAGCCGCCGCTCACGAAGCAGGAGGGTTTCGACACGGCCAAGCCCGCCGAGGCCAAGGCTGCGAAGGGAGCCAAAGCCAAGGCCGAGTGGGAAGGCGTGGTGGACTACCGCTTCGTCACCATGCCCGTGACACAGATCCAGGCCGCGCACATCGAACCCTCGAGCTCCTCCGCCGAGGACGTGGCGGCGGCGCGCGCGATTTCGGTGAAGACGACGCTGCCGCTGCAGGCGAACTGCGGCGAGGACGCCAGGATCACGCTGAGCTCCACCGAGCAGCGCGCCCATGGCACGCTCGACATCGAAACCGACAATCCGGGCCTGCAGCGTTGGCAGACCTACGTGGAGTTCTCGCCCAAGTGAGCCGCGCGGCGCCGCGGGGTGCCGCCGCCGCGCTCTGCAGCGCGCTGCTCGCCTGCCTCGCCGCCGCAGGTTCCGCGGCGGCGGCGCCCGCGCCGCCTGTAACCGCGGCACCACCGCTCAGAATCGGCATCATCGGCGCCGGTCATATCGGTGGCACCCTGGCGCGCCTCTGGGTCGCGGCGGGTCACGAGGTGCTCGTGTCCTCGCGCCATCCCGACGAGCTCAAGGGCCTCGCCGCCGCGCTCGGTCCGCGCGCGCACGTCGGCACGCCGCGCGATGCGGCGCTGTTCGGCGAGGTCGTGGTGGTATCGGTGCCCTACGGCGCGCTGCCGCAGGTCGGGCGGGATCTGAAGGTCGAGCTCGCCGGCAAGATCGTGCTCGACACCTGCAACCCTTATCCCTCGCGCGACGGCGACATGGCGGTCGAAGCGCGGCGCCTTTCGACCGGCGTGGCCGACCCGCAGTTCCTGCCGGGCACGCGTCTGGTGCGCGCCTTCAACGCCATCAATTCCGGGACCTCTCGAGTGAAGCGCATCGCGCGGGCGAGCCCGTGGCGATTCCACTCGCCGGCGACGACGCGCAGGCGCTCGCGGTGGCGCAGCGCCTGGTGCGCGATGCGGGCTTCGAGCCGGTGGTGGTCGGCCCGCTCTCACGCGCGCGCGAGTTCGACGTCGGCACCGCCGTCTACACGCGCCTCCTTACGGCACCGCAGCTGCGCGCGGCGCTTGGTTTGAATTAGGCCGAAATCGCCAGCGATTTCGGCAGACGATCACTTCGGTTCCCGCCGGCAAAAGACGCGACTTATTGCCGGCTGTGCCGTTGTGGTCACGCGGCTGGCGGTGGTTGGCGCTCGACCCTCGGCAGCCGCTCGTCGATGCACGCCCAGCTCGGGGCGCTCGCGGTCCAGATGGTGAGCGACGGACGCGCGATCTCCGGGTCATCGAGCGTACCGGCGCGCACGAACACCAGGTGCGGGCGGGCCTCGGAAGCACTGAAGAGGTGCGTGCCACAGACGGGGCAGAAGCGCCGGTGCGCGGCGTTGCCGCTGTCGGCGATCATGCGGTAGTCGCGCAGCTCCCCCGTGACTTTGAGCGCCTCGCTCGGGAAGCAGCTGTTCACCGTGGCGCTGCCGGCACCGATGTACTGGCATGCACGGCACCAGCAGCTGCGCGTGACGATGGGAGCAGCGCCGATCGTGTAGCGCACCGCTTTGCACAGACAGCCACCGGTGATTTCCACATCGAGCTCCTCGGGCCGCGCGGGGGGCGAGGATAAAGAGGATAAATGAAAGCACCGGTGTGCCGCATGCTCAAATCCGTGCCCTGAAAAATGGTGCCCGCGCTTGAAGGGTGGGCGGCTCGGGAGCATGCGCAACCGGTGCGAGTGTGAGTATCGGGGAGCGTCGCTGAACCGGCCGTGAATGGCCGCACGGATTGCCGGCGGCACTGTGAGAACTGCTACTCGCGCAGCCGCGCGCGCAGCGCGGCAATTTCGGCGCGGCTCAAGCCGATTTCACCGAGGTACGCGCGCACGCCGCCGGCATGCGCGAGGAATTTCAGCATGTTGTACGCACCTTCTTCAGGACAATGTAAGGCCGCGAGGATGCGCTCGGGATCGGCGTCGGCGTAGCGCCTGAGGTACCCCTCACGGAGGTTTCCGCTCGAGAGGGCGTAGTCGCGTGCGATGGAGGCGGGGACGACGTCGGCGAGCGCGAGCAGCAGCGCCGCGATGAGCCCGGTGCGGTCCTTGCCCGCGATGCAATGAAACAGGAGCGGACCTGCGGGCGCGGCGGCTATGGCCGAGAGTACGCCGCGCAGCTCCGTGCGCACGCGCTCGAGCACCACGCAGTTCCACAGCTCCTTGCCGGCATCCTCACTGCGCAGCCGCCACTCATCCTCGCTCGGGGTGAGGAGCGAGAGACGCAGGTAACGAACCCCGGGTAGTGAGTGCGGGACCGGGCTCGGATGGCGCTGCGCTTCCTCCGGCCAGCGCAGGTCAACGACCGTCTCGAGAGCCAAGTCAGCGAGCGCGCGCAGGCCCGGTGGCTCGAGCTGCGCGAGATCGTCGGCCCGCAGGAGCGAGCGCCAGCGCGTCACGGCGCCATCGAGCGTCGGATGGCCGCCCAGGTCGCGGGCGTTGAGGAGCTGCGGGAAATCGAGCCGCCGCCGCAGGTCATCGGCGGTCGGGGTGGGGCCGGGCGGGATGGCGGCTTTGCGCGCCGCCATCATTTGGCCGCGGGGGCGCGCTGCTGGCTGATGGCGACGCCGGAAAGAATGAGGGCGCCGGCGAGCGCCATGCTGGCCGTGAGCGGCTCGCCGAGGATGAGCCACGCCCAGATCACGCCGAAGAGCGGAATGAGGTAGGTGACCGTCGAGGCGCGTGCCGCGCCGATGCGCGCGATCAGGCGGTAATAGAGGACGAAGGCCGCCCCGGTGCACAGCACGCCCAGCAGCACGGCACTCGTCCAGGAAGCCCCCGGGATCGGCCGCGCCGGCCAGGAGTAGAGCGCGAACGGCGCGAGCAGCAGCGCGCCGCATAGCAGGTTCGCCGCGGCCACCGCCGCGGAGGGGAGCCCGGTGAGATAGCGGCGCACCAGGTTGATGCCGAAGCCGTAGCAGACGGCCGCCGCCGTTCCCGCGAGCGCCGCGAGCGTCACGTCGGCGCCCGCGGTCTTGCCGCTCGCGAGGATCGCGACCCCGACGAAGCCCGCCGTGAGGCCGACGATGCGCCGCACGCTGATGCGCTCGCCGAACAGGAGCCACGCCACCAGCGTCGTGAACATTACGGTCATGGCGTTGGTGATGGCGCCGATGCCGGCCGGGGCGCGCTCGGCGCCCCAGGCGAAGAGCGCGAATGGGACCACCGAGTTGATCGCGGCGATGCCGGCGATCCGCAGCCACAGCACCGCGGTGAACTGCGCGCGCGCGCGCCACAGGAACGGGGTCAGTACGAGCCCGCCGAGCGCGAGGCGCGCCTCGACGAGCGGCAGCGCACCGAAGTCGGCGGCCGCCACGCGCATGAAGAGGAACGAGCCGCCCCAGATCGCTCCGAGGACGGTGAGCTCGACCGGCGTACGCCACCGATCCGCGGGACTGACGGTGGCGGCGGAGGCCGTGTTCATCGTGGTTGACATGGTGACGTGGATCCTCGGTGTACGGAGGGCGCTGCGGCCACCCGGAACTTGCGCTCGCGCGGCCTCAAGCGAGCGCCTGCGTGAAGTCCTCCATCAGGTCGTCGGTCGACTCGACGCCGACCGAGAGCCGCAGCAGGCCGTCGGTGATGCCGAGCCGCAACCGGTCCTCGCGCGTCAGCCCCGAGTGCGAGGTGGTGGCGGGGCGGGTGAGGAGCGTGTGCACGCCGCCCAGGCTCGGAGCAACCGCGGGGATGAGCACGCGGGCGGCGAATTCATCGGCGTGCGTCGCGCCGCCTTTGAGCTCAAAGCTCAGCACGCCGCCGAAGCCCGCGAACAGCCGCCGCGCTCGCTCGTGGCGCGGGTGGCTCGCGAGCCCGGCGTAGTGCACGCCGGTGACGGCGGGATGCGCTTGAAGAAACTGCGCGAGCTTCAGAGCGCTGTCGTTCTGGTAACGCACCCGCAGCACCAGGGTCTTCAGTCCCCGGTTCAGGAGAAAGGCCGCGTGCGGGTCGAGCGAGCCGCCGAGGTGATTGGCCTTGTGGCGGATGCGCTCGATCAGGTCGGCGCGGCCGATCACCGCGCCCGCGACGATGTCCGAATGCCCGTTGAGATACTTGGTGGCGCTGTGGAGCGAGAGATCGAACCCGGCCGGGATGGGGCGGAAGTTGACCGGGCTTGCGAAGGTGTTGTCGATGAGGGTCACCAGGCCATGGGCGCGTGCGAACTCGACCACCGCGGTGAGGTCGGCCACCTCGAGCAGCGGATTGGTCATCGCCTCGACGTAGATGGCGCGGGTGTTGGGCTTCAACTGCTTGCGCCAGCCCTCCGGACGGTCGGCATCGATGAAGTCGGCGCTGAGCCCCAGGCCTTTGAACTCGCGCGTCACGAAGTCGTGCGTACCGCCATAGAGGCAGTTCTGCGCGAGCATATGATCGCCGGCGGAGAGCACGGTGAGGAGCGTGGTGGTGATCGCGGCCATGCCGCTCGCGGTGACGAGGGCGGCCTCCGCGCCCTCGAGAGCTGCGAGCTTGGCGTGCAGCGCCAGGTGGTTCGGGGTGTTGTTGAGACGCAGGTAGCGGACGTCGTCGTAGCGCGCCTCGCCGCGATACTCGAAGGTGGCCGACTGGAAGATGGGCATTTCGACCGCGCCGTCGATGCGCGGGCGCGGCTCACCCGCGTGCACCACCTGGGTCTCGAGGCGCTTGAAGGGACCGGACATGCTCAACCTCGTTTGCAGGGCGACATTGTCATGAGCCTAAGTTACCGTGTCCTTATGCCTTTATGGAGAGGCGCGCGCCCACACGCCGGCGCACACTGTGCGGGCATGCCGCCAGTACAGCGATGATCCGTCCGATCGAGCGCTTCACCACGCGCGCCGAGGATTATGCGCGTCATCGTCCGAGCTATCCGCCCGGCGCCCTCGATCTGCTCGCGGCGCGCTGCGGCCTGACTGCCGCTGCACGCGTAGCCGATCTCGGCTCCGGCACCGGTATCCTCACGGGCCTGCTGCTCGAGCGCGGTGCCGAGGTCTTTGCGGTCGAGCCGAACGATGCCATGCGGACGTACGCGGAGGGGCAGCTGACGGGCCGTCCCGGCTTTCACAGCGTGCCGGGCAGCGCCGAGGCGACCACGCTGCCGCCGGCGAGCATCGACCTGCTGGTGGCAGGCCAGGCCTTCCACTGGTTCGAGGTGGTCGCGGCGCGCGCGGAGCTGCTCCGGATCCTGCGCCCGGGCTCCTGGGCGGCGCTCCTGTGGAACGAGCGGCCGCCGCAGCCCACGGCATTCCTGGCCGAGTACGAGGCGCTGCTCACGCAGCACGCGCCCGAGTACACGCGCATCGTCGCGAGCCGCGCGGACACCGGCGCCATGGGCGCGTACCTCGGCGCGGGGATGGAGGTATCCACTTTCCCCAATCAGCAGATCCTCGACTTCGAGGGGCTGAAAGGGCGGCTCATGTCCTCCTCCTACGCGCCGCAGAAGGGGGCGCCCGACTACGAGCCGATGATGGCGCGGCTGCGTGCGCTCTTCGACCGCCACGCCGCGGGCGGCCGCGTCGTCATGCCCTACGAAACGCTCGTCTACCTCGGGCGGCCTGCGGCGCGCTGAGCTGCTACCAGACGCGCACGCGCTCGGCGGGTGCGAGATAGAGATGCTCGCCGGGCTTCGCGCCGAAGGCCGCGTACCAGGCGTCGAGGTTGCGCACCGTATCGGCGCGGTATTCGCCGGGCGAGTGGCCGTCGATGACCAGGCGCTGCCGCAGCGCCGGCTCGCGGATCTTCTGCCGCCACATCTGCGCGAAGCTGAGGAAGAACAACTGCTCGGCGCTATAGCCCGAGGCACCCGCCGCGGCCTTGCCGGCGAGCGTCAGCCGCCAGGCGTCGAGGGCGTCGGAGAGTCCGGCGACATCGGCGATATTCTCACTCAGGGTCTGGCGGCCGTTGACGTGCACGTCCGGGAACGGATGGTAGGCGTCGTACTGCTCGGCGAGGCGCGTGCCCGCCGCCTCGAAGTGCGCGAAATCCCCGGGCGTCCACCAGTTGTGCAGCCGCCCGTCGGCGTCGAACAACGCCCCCTGGTCGTCGAAGCTATGGCTGATCTCGTGGCCGATCACCGCGCCGATGGCGCCGTAGTCGAGCACCGCCGCGCGCCGCGGGTCGAAGTAGGGCGGCTGCAGGATCGCCGCCGGGAAATTGAGCGCGTTCATCGCCGGCAGGTTGACCGCATTCACGGTTTGCGGCGTCATGCACCACTCGCTGCGGTCGACGGGCTGGCCGAGCCTGGCGATCGCGAGCTTGAGCGCAAACAGCGAGGCGCGCTCGGCGTTGCCCAGGGCGTCGCCCCGCACCACCTCGAGCCCCGCATAGTCACGCCACTTGTCGGGGTAGCCGACACCGACCTTGAGCGCGGCGAGCTTGGCCTGCGCCTGCCGTTTGGTCTCGGGGGCCATCCACTCGAGGCGGTCGATGCGCGTGGCGAAGGCGGCGACGAGGTTGCGCACCATCTGCTCGGCGCGGTCCTTCTCGGACGGCGGGAAGTAGCGCGCGACGTAGAGCTTCCCGACGGCCTCGCCGAGCGCCTCGTTGGTATCGTCGACCGCGCGCTTCCAGCGGTCGCGCAGCTGCGGCGTGCCGGAGAGCACGTGCCCGTTGAACTCGAAGTTCTCCGCGACGAAGGCTTTCGGCAGATAGGGCGAGGCGCGCTCGAGCAGGTGGAAGGTGAGGTAATCCTTCCAGGTGTCGAGCGGCTCGCTGGCGGCGAGCGCCGCCACGCCGGTCACGGCGGCTGGCTGCCACAGGACGAAACGCGTCTGGCCCGAAAGTCCGGCGGCCGCGAAGAAGGCCTGCCAGTCGAGTCCCGGTGCCTTCGCGTCGAACTCGCCGCGCTCCCAATGGTTGTTGCCCTTCTTCACGTCCTCGGAGTCGGCGCGGCTCGCGTGCGTCGCGGCGATGCGCTGCTCGAGGGCGAAGATGCGCCCGGCCCGTGCCTGCGGCTCCGCCACGCCGGCGAGCTCGAGGAGTGCGGCGATGTGAGTCTGGTAACTGGCGCGGATGGCCGCCATCGGCGCGGAAGGATTCAGGTAATAGTCGCGGTCGGGCATGCCGAGGCCGCCCTGCAGCAGAAACGCCGCGTAGGACTGCGGCTCATCGAGGTCCTGCGCAACCCACAGACCGAGGATGTTGCGGGTGTGGAGGTTTGTGGCGTTGAGCACGTCGACGTCGGCGCGCACCGTGGCGCCGAGGGCGCGGCTCAACTCAACACGATCGCCGATCGCGGCGATGCGCACGAGCTCGGCGTCGAGGGGCTTCAGGCCCAGTGCCTCGATGTGCGCTGCGTCCATGAAGCTCGCGAAGTAGTCGCCGATCCGGCGCGCGTCAGCGCCACCGGCGGCGTCGGACGCGGCGCCCTCGATGAGCGCGCGGGTGCGTTTGGAGTTGAGCTCGACCAGCGCCACGCCGGTGCCGTAGGAGCTGCGGTCCGCGGGGATCACGGTGGTCTTCAGCCAATTGCCGTTCGCGTAGCGGAAGAAATCGTTCCCCGGGGCGACCGTGCGGTCGATCGCCGCAAGGTCGATGCCGTGTGCGGCCGGCGCGGCGGGCGCGGCACTGGCCGCGGCGAAGCCGAAGGTGGTGGCGGCGGTGAGCAGCACGGCGGCGTGGATCGCCGCGCAGGAGACAGGGCGGTTCATGGTTGTTCTCGCGTCCCGTGAAGCGACGCAGTCTAGCGCAGGGTGGTTGAAACCGGGGCCGCCAGTCGCCCTAATATCGACCATGCGAATTTTCCGCGCGCTCGGTTGCCTCGCGCTCCTCGGGCTGCTCGCCCCGCCGGCGCTGGCCTGGGGCCCGCAGGGCCATCGCACCGTCGGTGCGATCGCCGATCGCCTCCTCACGCCCGACGCGCACGCGGTGGTCGCGCAGCTGCTCGCCGCCGATCTCGACAAGTTCGGCAGCCCTTCCGGGCGCTCCACGCTCGAGGCGGTGAGCGTGTGGGCGGATGAGATCCGCGGCACGACGGCGGACGAGCCGCGCTGGCACTACGACGATGCGCCGGTGTGCGGTGACGCGTCGCGCGATCAGTACTGCCCCGGCGGTCGGTGCAATTCGGCGCAGCTCGAGCGGCTGACGCGCGTGCTCGCCGAGCCCCAAGTCCCGCTGCACGCGCGCAACGAGGCACTGAAGTGGGTCGTGCACCTGGTCGGCGACATCCACCAGCCGCTGCACGCCGCGGACAACGGCGATCGCGGCGGGAACGACGTGCGCGTGGCGCTCGCAGGCGTGCACACTCGCGGCCACGAGAACCTGCATCGTGCCTGGGACGGCGAGCTCGTGAGCCTGGCCCTGCATACCGGCAACCGCCAGCGGCCTCCGCCGGATATCGACGCGCTGGCGCTCGAGGCGCGGCGGCTGGTGCTTGCTGCGGGCCAGGGGACGCCTGCCGAGTGGGCGCGCCAGTCCAATCGACTGGCGGCGAACGTCGCCTACCAGTATCCCGGCTTTGTCTGCGGGCGCGCGCCCGATTGTCTCGTGGTGCTCGATCGCGATTATCAGCGCGGGGCAGAGGAGATCGTACGCGAGCGGCTGCTGCTCGCGGGCGCGCGGCTCGCGAATCTTCTTAACGAAGTTCTCGTAACACACTGACAAAATTAGCAATCCATCCCCCGCAGCCGGCGTGCCGGAGGGCATGTTAGATTAAGACTCCCCGGAAGAAGGAGCGCTGCTGTGAACGCCGTCGAGAAGAGCCTGGCAGGGGCCACGAAGCACACCGACAGGGCACGTGGGGGCGAATCGTCCGCCCGGGACGATGCGCCGGACGAGGCGGCTAAGACCGGGCGCTGGCTGCTGCGGCGCGTGGCCGCCGTCCTCGGCGATCCGCCGATCGAGTTCGCCATCCGCGCCGGCGCGCGCGTGCGCAGCGTCGCCGCTCCGATCGGTCGCGTGGTCTTCGCGAGCCGCGCGCACCTCGCCTCGATGCTCGCCGATCCCTGGGTGCGCTTCGGCGATGGCTACAGCGACGGCAGCGTAAGCGTCGAGGGCGACCTGGTCGCGGTACTGGAGTCGGTGTACCGCGCCAGCACCATGGGGGACAAGCCTTCGTGGCTGCGCCGCGCGGCGCAGCTCGCGCATCGCCCGCACGCCAACACGCTGCGCGGCTCGCGCGACAACATCCATCGCCACTACGACATCGGCAACGAGTTCTACTCGCTGTGGCTCGGCAGCACCATGGCGTACACCTGCGCCTACTACCCGACGCCTGCTGCGACCCTCGATGAGGCGCAGGTCGCCAAGATGGATCACGTGTGCCGCAAGGTGCGCCTGAGGCCCGGCGAGAGCGTGGTCGAGGCGGGCTGCGGCTGGGGCGCGCTCGCCCTGCACATGGCGCGTCACTACGGCGTGCGCGTGCGGGCGTTCAACATCTCGCACGAACAGGTCGCCTACGCGCGCGCGCGGGCGGCGCGCGAGGGACTCGCTGGACAGGTCGAGTACATCGAGGACGACTACCGCAACATCTCCGGCCACTACGACGCGTTCGTGTCCGTCGGCATGCTCGAGCACGTGGGCGTCAAGAACTATCCCATGCTCGGGCGCATCGCGCGCCGCTGCCTCGGCAGCAACGGGCGCGGGCTCATCCACTCGATCGGCCGCAACCATCCGGCGCGCATGCAGCCGTGGATCGAGAAGCGCATCTTCCCGGGTGCCTATCCGCCGGCATTGAGCGAGCTGTCGCAGATCTTCGAGCCCTGGGACCTGTCGGTGCTCGACGTGGAGAACCTGCGCCTGCACTACGCGCAGACGCTGCGCCACTGGCTCGACCTCTACGAGGCGGCGGGCGACAAGGTGCGCTCCATGTTCGATGAGAAGTTCGTGCGCATGTGGCGCCTGTATCTCGCGGGCTCGGTGGCGGCGTTCTCGACCGGCACGTTACAGCTCTTCCAGGTGGTGTTCGCGACCGCGGACAACAACGACATTCCCTGGACGCGCGCGCACCTCTACGGCTCCTGAGGGTGTATGCGCTGCGTTGACGTACTCATCGTCGGCGGCGGACCCGCGGGCTCGAGCGCCGCGCGGGTTCTCAAGCGTGCCGGTGCCGACGTACTGCTTCTCGATCGGGAGACTTTCCCGCGCTTGAAGCTCTGTGCCGGCTGGATCACGCCCGAAGTAGTGCGCGAGCTGGAGATGGACCTCGACGCCTACCCGCACCGCCTGGTCACCTTTCCGCGCCTCAGGGTGCACTACGGGAAGCTGAGCGTTCCCGTGCCCTGCGTGCAGCACTCCATCCGCCGCTTCGAATTCGACGCCTGGCTGCTCGAGCGCGCGGGCGCCCCGGTCGAGCAGCACAACGTGCGCGAGATCCTCGCCGACGGTGACGCTTTCATCGTCGACGGCACCTGGCGCTGCCGCTATCTGATCGGCGCCGGTGGCACGCGCTGCCCGGTGTACCGCAATCTCTTCAAGGAACTGAACCCGCGCGCGCACGAGCTGCAGATCGTCACGCTCGAGCACGAGATCGAATATCGCTGGGAGGATCCGGACTGCCACCTGTGGTTCTGCGACGAGGGGCTGCCCGGGTATTCGTGGTACGTGCCGAAAGAGAACGGCTGGCTCAATGTCGGCGTCGGCGGTTTCGCCGAGCGCATCAAGAGCGCGGGGCAGGACATCAAGACGCACTGGGCGCACTTCGCGGGCAAGCTCGACGCGGGGCTCACGCGCGGCGCGCACTACGATCCGAGCGGCTACAGCTACTTCCTGCGCGGCCGCGTCGACGTGGTGCGCCGTGACAACGCCTTCATCACCGGGGACGCCGCCGGGCTCGCGAGCCGCGATCTGGGCGAGGGCATCGGGCCGGCGATCAGGAGCGGCGTGCGTGCCGCCGCGGCGATCCTCCACGGCGCACCCTATCGCCTCGATGATGTGACCGGCATGAGCGTCACCAGTATCGCGAGGAGCATGCTGACGCGCGCGGCGCGTCCGTTCGGCCCGTACGGGCGGCGGCGCGCGGGCGAGGGAGGAGCAGCGGATGGCTTACGTCACGATAATCAATGAGCACCTGCACGTTCAGCAGGTCGTCTCGGGGCATCACCACCTGACGGCGGACGAGGCGGTGACCGCCGGCGGCAGCGATGCCGGATTCGCGCCGCGGGAGCTGCTGCTGGCGAGCCTCGGCACCTGCACGGCGGTGGCGCTGCGCAAGCACGCCGCGCAGCACGACTGGACGCTCGGCAAGATCACGGTCGGCGTGCGCTGGTCGCGCGATGCAGCGGGAGCCGAGCACATCGAGCGGCGCCTGTCGTTCGCCAAGCCGCTCAGCGCCGAGCAGAAGTCGCGGCTGCTGGAAGTCGCCGAGAGCACGCCGGTCACCGGCGTGCTGCGCGCCGGCATCAGGATCCAGTCACTGGTGGTCGACTAGGGGCGCAGCCCCGGCCGTCGTTCGGGCGCGCTCTTCCCTAGTAGTTCACGCTCACCGTGATGGTGTCGCCGTAGGTGCCGGGCGAGGGGTCCTGGCGCGCCAGCACGCTCCCGTACACGGTCAGGGTCGCGGTCGGGGCAGCCTTGCGGACGGTGGCACTCGCTTGCGTGCTGCCGCCGGTGCCGTTGCCCCAGATCTCGGTGTTGGCTGCGTCCTGGTAGAGGTTGTAGTTGAGTGTGGCGGCACCGGCCTTGAGGGTGCGCGTCGTGTAGAGGCCACTCGCCCCCTGGCTCAAGTCGATGGTCACGGTGTTCCTGCCGGTGACGCCGGTACAGCTGATGGTCACCGTGCCGGCGGAGGCGAGCACCCCGGCTTGCAGCGGCGTGTAGGTCCCGAAGGCGACGTTGGTGGCGGTAGCGGTGCAGGAAGTGATGCTGGCCGAGTGCGCCAGCGGGGCGCTGATGAGCAGCACGGCGCCACACAGGCTTGCCAGGCGGGGACGCGAGGCGCCGGATGCACTCTTTTTCATGGAGCCTCCTGCCACCCTAGTAGGCCACTGACACGGTGATGGTGTCCATGTACGTCCCCGGCGCGGGGTCCTGCCCCGCATTCACCGCCCCGTAGACCGTGAGGTTCGCGATGGGTGCGAAGAACCACAGCACCGCCTGCCCCGTGCCGGTGCCGCCGGTGCCGTTGCCCCAGATCTGGCTGCCGTTCGCGCTGGTGTAGAGATTGTAGTCGAGTACTGCCACGCCGCTCCTGAGTGTGCGGTTCGTATAGGTGCCGCTCAATCCCGTGCTGAGAGACACGGTCGCCACGTCGTACAGAACCCCCGTGCAGCTGATGGCGATCATGCCGTTCGCCGCGAGTGCCCCCGTCTGCAGCGGCGTGTAAATGCCGAAGGCGACGCCGGTCGCCGTCACCGAGCAGGAAACGGCCGCATACGCTGCCGCAGGAGCGACGACAGCGAGCGCCGCGCCCACGAGCAGCGCGGCGGCTCGAGCCCTGGTGGAAGTCGCCTGGCTCACGGAGCGCTCCGGCAGGCGATCACGCCGAGATCGGGTTGGGGGTCGCCGGAGGGCGGCGGCGGCAGGCGGAAGCTGCACCTGCCGGCGGCCCAGTGCGCCTCGCCCATGGTGCCGTGATCGAAGTTGGTGATGTAGGCGAGCCCATCGAGTCCGATCGGGAAATCCTCGCCGTCGAAGGTCACGACTGCGCCGGAGGGCACGGCGCTCCCATCGGCCAGATGCAGCCGGAACACGCCCGCATGGATGCGCTTGACCGGGAACTGGACCAGCGTGCCGCTGCGATAGGGCGGCACCACCTGCACCTGCGCGGTCGCGAGCTGCGCATCGAGCGGCAGCTGCTGCGGGTCGACGCTCAGGCGGTTGACGTCGTAGGAGCGCAGGTCGCGCACCACCGCGATGCCGTTGGCGTCGGTGGTCGCGACGGGCTGGTTTTCGAAGTACACGGTGACGTTGGGGATGTCGGCCACTTCGACGGTGGCGAAGCTGTCGTTCACCGTGCGCGCGGCGCGCAGCTCGCCCGCCATGTAGGTCGCGCCGCCGCTCAGGGTGAGGGTCTCGGCGCTCTCGTTGAAAAGACGCGCCGCCGCCGCCTGGACCAGCAGCGCAGCCATCTGGCGCTGGTACTGGAGGTTATAACTGCCGTCGGTGCCCGCCGAGAGCATGTAGCCGTCGCCGACGCCCGGCGGCAGGTTCTTCTGCAGCGTCTCGACGAGGGCCGCATCGGGCGAGGGCAGCTGGTTGTCGTAACGGAACTGGGTCGAGGTACTGCGGCGGCTGTCGAGCGGCAGCACGTAGAAGACCGACAGGCTCTCATCGCGCGTGTCGCCGGTGGTGCGGCTGGCGGTGGCGCTGAAGCTCCCGGGTCCGATGTTGACCTGGTAGGTGACGCCGAGCGCCTGCTGCCGGGTGTCGTCGGAATTGCGCTGCGCGACGAACGCGAGCTGCAGGTTTCCGGGCCTGCCTAAGTTCCAGCCGAGCTGTGCGAGATCGCGGTCGAGCGGCGTCGGGATGCCGCCGATGCTGCTCACGTCGCGGAAGCCCTGGCTGGCGTGCTGCGCCTCGAGGATGATGCTCAAGCGCTCGTTCACCCGCTGGATGCTGAGCGCTGCGTAAGTGCCGGAGCTCGCGGGCTGCGGCCCGCCTTCGTAGATGCCGTTGGTGGCTGACTGCCCGCCGTAGGCGAGATCGAGCGTCACGACCGCCCAGTGATCGATCGCCTGCGCGATGTCGATGCCGGCGGCCTGCGGTCCGTCGTGCACCGCCTCGGCGTGGAACTCGCCCGTGAGCGAGGCGCTGAAGCCGTGTCGCCAGGTGCCCGAGGCAAACAGCGGTCCGTAGTCATCGCTCGCGAGGCCGTAGTTCTCGCGCACGGGACCTAAGTCGACGTCGTAGAGCGAGAGGCCCGGTTGCAGCATCACCGCGGCCGAGTAGAACGGCACCGAGACGACCTGCTGTTGCCCGAGGGCGTTGCGCACCACGATGCTCACGTCGCCGCTGCCGTTGAGCGCCGGCACCTGGTTGACGACGAAGGGTCCGGCGGGCACTTCGGTGGAGCCCACCGCCTTGCCATTGACGAACACGTCCACCGTCGAGGGCACGACCGCGGTGCCGGTCGCGGCCAGGAGCGGCGTCGTGACGAGGTCGGGCCGGATGCCGTAGTTGGTGCCGAACTGCAGGCCGCCGAAGCGCACCGCTTCGGCCCACGAACCCGGCACGCTGATCGCGTCCCCGAGGCGCAGCGTCTCGAGCTGGTCCGGGAAGTCGTGGCTGAAGGTGGTGCCGAGTCGCACGAAGGAGCTCATACCCTCGGTGGTCTGCTCGGAGGCGGTGTTCACCAGCACGCCGAGCGGGCTGAAGATGCCGAGCTCACCGTAGCCGCTCGCCACGTCGGCACCCGTGTACTGCCCGGTCTGGCCGAACAGCAAGTAGTTGAAGAACGCGCCCGTGCCGCTCGTCGACATGGGCGGGCGATTGACTCCGGTGAGTGTCAGGCTCGAGCTCTGGAAGGCGGCAGCCGGGGCGGTGATGCTCGCGGCACTGTGCACCTCGTCGAAGGCCACGCGGGTGCCGGGCAGGGCAGTCACCGGGAAGTAGCGCTTGCCGTCGGCGAGATGCGGCGCCGCCTGCGGCACCTTCAGGCGCAGCCGCGCGAAGTCGGCCTCCTCGAGCCACAGTCCGCCCGCGGCATCGCGCAGCGCGACCACGTCGGTGTGTGCGAGTACGCCGTTGATGCGCAGCTCGAGAACCGCCGCACGCCAGTCCGGATCAGGACCGCCCGCACCCTCGGCGTGCACCGCGGCGGCACTGCACATAAGCAGCAGCGCGCAGACTGCAGCTGTCCTGCGGTGGACTTTCCCCATGGCGCATGCGTCTTATCAGGGCGTACCCGGCGCGCTGGTGACGGTGAAGTCGCCGGCGTCCGAGTGACCCTGGATGACGAGCTGCGCGTCGCGAGCGAGCGCGCTGCCCGGGTGCAGCTGCCAGTGGATGACGGTTCCCGGCAGCAGGTAGTGCGAGGCGTCGGCGTGCACTTTGCTGCCCGGTGCACCGGCCCCCTGCACGTCAAAATCAAGGATCTGAAGGTGGGCCGTGCCGCGGTTCTGCGCCACGACGTCGAGCGTCCCGTCGGCGAGCCACTTGTGGCTCCAGAGGAGATCCGGCGCGCTGTGTGCCTGCGCCGCGATGAACACCGGCAGCGTAATGCGCAGCGCAACCCGCAGTCCCGTGGTCTCCGTGGGAGTTGCCGGCGGTACCTCCGACAGTACCAGGCGGTACCCGAGCTCGCGGGTCGCGTCCGCGTCACGCAGCAGCGCGATGCGCAGCACCTGCGTCCCCTTGCCCGGGATGGTGAAGATCGGTGGCGTGACCACCAGGTCGTGCGTGTCGTCGAGCCGGTCCTCGCCCTGCGGCTGCGACCAGGCCGCCGGCCGCGCCTGTACCACCACCGGCGAGTCGTCCTGGTTGCGCACGGTGAGGACCGCCGTGCGCTTCCCGGAGCTCAACTCGACGCGGATCGGAGCGACGCTGATAGAGCTTGCTGCGGCCGTACCGGCCGCAGCAAGCATTCCTATTGCCAGCAGCGATACCGCGATCGCCCGCATGCCGCTCAGTACGCGACGCTGACGGTGATCGTGTCGGTATAGGTGTTCGGCGGCACACCCTGGTTGGTCGCGTTGTCCGGCAGGCTGCCGTACACCGTGAGCGCCACCGGCGTGCCCATGCCGGCACCGGTCCCGGCCTGCTTCACCGAGCTGCCGGTACCGTCACCCCACACCGTGGCGAAGCCCGAGGTGGTGTAGAGGTTGTACTGCAGGGTGTCGCCCGCGCCGTCGCTCATCAGGCGCTGTGCGATCGTCCCGGTGCCGGTCGTGCCCTTGTCGAGCGACACCGTGAAGGTGGTGCTCTTGGTGCAGCTCACCGACACCGTGCCGTTGGCCGCGACCGCGCCCGCGGTCGGGGTGTAGTTCCCGAACGCGACGTTGGTCGTGGCAACCGTGCAGTTCTTGAGGACCGTCGCCGAGACGCCGAACGTCGCGGTGGCGGGGTTGGCGGCCTGAGCGGCGCCGGCGGAAGCCAGCAACGCGCCCGCGCTGAGACAGGCAATAAAGTTACGCATAAAACTCCCGAACGTTTATGGAAATTACCGAACCGTGCGCGGCATTCCTTGCCGCTTGTTGGGGGCGATCTTGCGGTAAACGCCCCGTCGGCTTGCGGACATATGTCCCACTTCGGGGACGCCCGCGCGGTGCTTTATGCGTATCTGAGAGCCGATCGAACCTCTGCCGGCCCCGTTACAGGAGCCAGCCGCGGTGGACTGTGCGCCAGATCTCAGTCAGTAGCTGATCGTCACCAACACCGTGTCGGTGTAGAGGCCGGGCGGCAGCTGCTGGTTCGCGGCGCTGTCGGGGAGCGATCCGTAGACGGTCTCGGTAATCGCCTCACCGCTCGAGAGCCCCTTGCCGGCGCCGGCCACCACCGCGGAGCTCACCGAGCCGTCGCCCCAAACGGTAGTGCGCGCCGCGCTGGTGTAGAGGTTGTATTGCAGGTGGGCGGCGCCCTGCGCCATCAGGCGCTGCGCGAGCGTGCCGCCGCCCGCATCCATCGCCACCGTGAAGGCGGCGCCGCGCGAGCAGCGCACCAGCAGTGTCGTGTTGGCGTTGAGCCCGCCGTTGCCCGGATAGTAAGTGCCGAACAGCAACGGATTCGCCGCGACGCTGCAGGTGGGTGCGACCGTGACCGATACCATGAGCGCACCGCTCGCGGTTGCGGCACTCGCCTCGTGTGTGTCACCGAGCAACGCGCCTGCCCCGAGGCAGGACATCAGCATCCTCTTAAGTGAAACCATGGTGCCCTCGATCCGTGGACGCAGGAATCAGCCGACTGCGCGTAAGCGGTCTGATCCGTTATCGTCCGAACCATCCGTTTCTTGAGCGCGGAGTGGTCCTGTTGCAGGGCCGGTCGTTTACGGGAAGTGACGCGTCGCTTTGATCCCTGTCGTCGTGTTGTTTCGCCGGACTCCGGTCCCGGCGCGCCGTGCGAGCTGTCTGATGTTGCTCCCCGGGGGCGCCTCTCGCAAGGCGCACCGGGTGGAGGGGCATTAAGTTGAGTTGCGGACCCGCTGCGCGAGCAGATCGAGCTCGCCGAGACTGCGGCCGCGCGACTCGCGGCCAAAGAGCGCGATCAGGATCGTCGAGGCGACGGCCGGAGCCGCGATGCAGGCGATGACCACGGAAAGCGGCGGTACACCGCCGAGAACGCCGAGACCCTGGGCGGCGAGACCACCGAATTTGCTGCAGGCCGCGACCCAGCCCGTGGCGCGGCCGCGGATGAGCAGCGGGTAGTTCTCGGCCGCGTAGGGGAGCAGCATCGAGATCACGCCGCAGGAGCCGAGGATCACGAGCGCGAGCGGCAGCAGGGGCCCCGAGGCGCTGCGCAGTCCGACCGCGGGCAGCGCGAGCCCCGCGAGTCCCAGCAGCATCACACCGGTTACCGCGATGAGCGACCACTTGGTGCTCCAGGCGGAAAAGAGCCACGCGCAAATCACGATGGTCGGCGCGGCGAGCAGCGTCGACTTCGCGATCAGCGCGCTCGAGGCGGCGACGCTGCGTCCCTGGGCGACGAGCGCGCTGGGAAGCCACAGCAGCAGGCCGAAGTTCACGAGCCCCCAGGCAAGCGCCGCGAGTGTCAGCGCGCTCGTGATGCCGAGGAACCCGCGGCCGAGCGGTGGCACGGGTGTGTGACTCTCGTGGGGGCTCGTGTCGGGCTTGGCGGCGACCGGCGCGAGCACCACGCCGAAGCGCGCGAGCGTCGCACGGGCGAGCTCGGTGCGCCCCGTCTCCTGCAGGAAGCGCGCGGACTCCGGCAGCAGCGGACTCAACACGACGAGCAGCAGCCCCGTCGGCAGATTGAGCAGCCACATGATGCGCCAGCCGAAGGTGGGCTGCAGCAGCGCCGAGAGGTAGCTCGCCGCGAAGTAGCCACCGACCGCGCCGATGCCGCCGATCAGCACCAGGCTCCAGCCGCGGTGGCGCGTCGGCATGATCTCCGCGAGCAGCGCGTAGGCGACCGGCAGCATGCCGCCGGCGGCGGCGCCCATCATGAAGCACATACCGACGTTCCACCAGAAATCCGGCATCGCCCCGCAGATCGACGTGCCGACGAACATGACCGACGACAGCACGATCGAGGCGCGTCGCCCGTAGATGTCGGCGAGCACGCCCCAGACGACCGACCCAACCACCGTGCCGGCGAGCGCTGCGAACGGCAGCCATGCGACCGTTTGCGCGCCGACGTGGTATTCGCTCTTCATGCCGGGGGTGACGAAGCCGAGACTCGCCGGCTTCATGATGTCGATGACGAGTGCGATGGTGAGCAATGCCGCCACCCGCCAATGCTCGGGCCCCAGGCGCGCGTTATCGAGTGAGCCGTGCACATCGAGCGCCACGGAAGCCTTGCGCGGTGCGGCGGGCAGCAGGCCGTACGCTGCGGCGCCCACCCCGGCGACGATCGCGCCCATGCCGGCCAGCATCCCGTACCCCATGGGCATGCCGACGAGCACGAAATGCGTCGCGCGCCCCATCATGAACATCGGCAGGTGCGCGAGCACACCGGCGGTGACGAGCGCGCAACCCAGCCAGAAGACGAGCGCATTGCGGCGCTGCTCGAAGACGCTGCCGGTCATACGGGGATCTTATTCTATATATGAGGTTCCGACGCCCGGTATGATCGCGCAGCTTCGCCACCCCTCGAGGACGCACCCATGCAGGTATCCCACGGAAACGGCCATCGCCGCCCCGCCGCGCACCGTTGGCTGGCGCTCGCCGCGGGACTCGTGCCGCTCGCGGCCGCGCAGGCCGCGGGCGATGCGACGTCTGGCCTCTTCGGCTTTACGGCACCCGAGGCGGCCACGCAGCGTGCGCTCGAGCAGCGCTTCGATGGCGCGCTGAATCCGGCGGACCTGCGCGGCTGGCTGCAGAAGCTGTCGTCCGCTCCGAACCACGTGGGCTCGCCGCATGACAAGGCGAATGCCGCGTACGTCCGCGACCTCTTCAGGCAGTGGGGCTGGCAGGCGCAGATCGAAGTATTCGAGGTGCTCTATCCGACCTTGAAGCAGCACAGCCTCGAGCTGGTGGCGCCGAGCCATTTCACGGCGAGCCTCACCGAGCCGCCGGTCGCGGGCGATGCGACCTCGGGCGCCGCGGGCATCATGCCGCCCTACAACGTCTACGGGGCCGACGGCGATGTGACGGGCGAGCTCGTGTACGCCAACTACGGCATGCCGAAGGACTACCAGGACCTCGCGCGGCGCGGCATCGACGTCAAGGGCAAGGTCGTCATCACGCGCTACGGCGGGGGTTGGCGGGGACTGAAGCCCAAGCTCGCGCAGGAGCACGGCGCGATCGGCTGCCTCATCTATTCCGATCCGCGCGAGGACGGCTACGCGCAGGGCGACGTCTACCCCAAGGGCGGCTGGCGGCCGCCCGAGGGCGTGCAGCGCGGCTCGGTGCTCGACATCACCCTCTACAGCGGCGATCCGCTCACCCCGGGCGTCGGCGCCACGCACGATGCGAAGCGCCTCGCGATCGCGGACGCGAAGACGATTCTCAGGATCCCGGTGATGCCGATCTCCTACGCGGACGCACAGCCGCTGCTCGCCGCACTCGGCGGACCGGTGGCGCCCGCGCGCTGGCGTGGCGCGCTGCCGATCACGTATCACATCGGACCGGGACCCGCGCAGGTGCACCTGGCGATCAGCTCCGACTGGAGTTTGAAGCCTCTCTACGACGTCATCGCGAAGATCCCGGGGCGCGAGAGCCCGAATGAGTGGGTGGTGCGCGGCAATCACCGCGACGGCTGGGTGTTCGGCGCCTGGGATCCGCTCTCCGGCCACGTGGCGATGCTCGCCGAAGCGCAGGCGATCGGTGCGCTCGTCAAGAGCGGCTGGCGGCCGCAGCGCACGCTCGTCTACGCGAGCTGGGACGGCGAGGAGCCGGGGCTCCTCGGCTCCACCGAATGGGCCGAGACCCACGCCGCGGAGCTCGCCACCAAGGCAGTGCTCTACCTCAACTCCGACACCAATGCGCGCGGCTTCCTGTCGGTGGGCGGCAGCCACGCGCTGCAGCACCTCGTGAACGAGGTCGCAGGCGCCGTCAAGGATCCTGAGACCGGGGTCAGCACCCAGGCGCGGCTGCGGGCGCGCATGCTGTCCGAAGGCTACGAGCGTGGCTCAGCGGAGGATGAGGACGCGGACGAGGCGCGCCGCGAGACGCGCCTCGCCGCCGCGGGCGGGGACCTGCCGATCCGCGCGCTCGGGTCGGGCTCGGACTACACGCCGTTCCTGCAGCACTTAGGCCTCACCGCGCTCAACATCGAATACCACGGCGAGGACGATCAGGGCGGGGTGTACCACTCGGCCTACGACTCCTTCGATCACTATGTGCGCTTCGGCGACCCGAGCTTCGCCTACGGCGTCGCGGAGGCCGAGACCGTGGGGCACGTGGTGCTGCGCGTGGCGGACGCGGACGTGCTGCCGCTCGAGTTCGCGAGCTTCGCCGACACGATCGGCGCCTACGCGGAGGAGCTGCGCCATGCGGTCGAGGAGCGGCGCAAGAAGAGCGCCGAGCTCGCCAGGCTCCTCGAGCAGAACGACTTCGGCCTCGCCACCGACCCGACCCGGCCGGTGGCGCCGCCGGTGCGCGAGGCGCCGGTGCCAGCGCTCGACTTCGCGCCGCTCGACAGCGTCGTCACGCGGCTGAAGGCCAGCGCGCGTGCCTATGATGCGGCCTATGCGCAGCTGCTCGCCGGGACCGTGAAGCTCGATGCCGCGCAGCGCGCCAGGGTCAACGCACTGCTGCAGGGCATGGAGCAGAGGCTCACGGATCCCAGGGGACTTCCCGGGCGCGAATGGTACCGGCACTTCCTGTACGCCCCCGGCATGCTGACCGGCTATGGCGTGAAGACGCTGCCCGGCGTGCGCGAGGCGATCGACGGCAACCGCTGGGATGAGGCGGCCGCCTACATTCCCATCACCGCGGCGGTGCTCACGCGCTACTGCGACGCCATCGATTCGGCGACGGCGCTGCTGAAGGGTCGCTGAGCTCAGGCCGGCTGCGCGAACAGCTCGGCCGAGGGCACGCGCGTCACGCGCTTGTGGTCGTACATGGCGCGTTCGGCGACTTCGAGCAGCTCGCCGATCTCCACCGGCCGCTGCGGATCGAATTGCGCGGCGCCGACGCTGAGCGACAGCGGCGCATTGGCGTACGGCCGCTGGTTGCGACACGCGCCGAGCACCATGGCGGCGCGTCTGGCCTGGTCCGGGCGGGTCGTGAGGGCGGCGAACTCGTCCCCGCCGAGCCGGCCGAGCACCTCGTACACACCGTAGTTCGGGAACAGGGCACGCAGCAGTTCGCCCGTCTCGCGCAGCAGCATGTCGCCGGCGGCGTGCCCCATGGAATCATTGACCTGCTTGAGGTTGTCGAGATCGAAATACAGCAGCTGTACGGCGCGTCCCTCGCGCCTGGCGACCTCCAGGAAGCGCACGCCGATCTGCATGAAACCGCGGCGGTTGTAGAGACCCGTCAGCTCGTCGCTCAATGCGAGCGCGCGCAGCGACTCGATGAGGCCGATCAGCACGGGCAGCTGCAGGCCCACGCGGCCATGGCCGGGCACTCTCGGGAGCCCGAGGAGCTCCGCGACCAGCTGTCGGACGAGCCTCCGGTTACCCTCCATCGCGGCGGCCCGCAGCTCATCGGCGAGCTCGCTGCTGCGGGTGCGCACGCGTAGCCCGCGGTCTTCGCTGCGCCGTTCCCGCTGTGCCACTTCGATCCGTGCTGCGTCCCTCATCGGGATCCTCCCGTGTTGACTGCTACCAAGCGTAGCGGTACGGGGGCGTGCGCCAAGACGGTGAAGGCCCGATCGGAGTATCGGGGTATTCCCTCAGGCGTGCGTCAGGCCACGCCGGATGGCGTAACGCACCAGGCTCGCGGTGTCGTGGATATCGAGTTTCTGCATGAGCTTCGTGCGGTGGGTTTCCACCGTCTTGGCGCTGATCCCGAGGCGCCCGGCGATCTTCTTGGTCGAGTCGCCTTCGGCGATCAGCTGCAGGACCTGGCGCTCGCGTAGCGAGAGTGTTGCCGCGGGAAGATCCGGTGTCGCGTAGGCGCGCGCCAGCGCCCCCGCCACGCCGGGGCTCAGGTATACATCCCCTGCGACGACCCGGCGAATGGCGTGCACCAGATCGCGGGCCGCCTGGCCCTTGAGGACGTAGCCCTTGACGCCGCAGCGCAGCGCCTCGGTTACGTATTGCTCCTCGTCGTGCTGCGTGAGCACGATCATGCGCACATCGGGTGCGGCGCGTGCCAGCTCGAGCGCGGCTCCAAGCCCGTTGAAGAGCGGCATGCCGATGTCGAGCACGACGACATCGGGATTCTCGGCGTGTACCAGCCGCACGGCCTCGCGACCGTCGGCGGCCTCACCAGCGACCACGAAGCCCTCGCTCTCGAGCAGCGTCCTCAGGCCCTGCCTGACGAGGATGTGATCATCCGCGAGCACCAGGCGTATCGGCACGAGTTCTAGTCCAGCGGCAGCTCGAAGCGGATCTGTGCCCCGCAGCCGGGTGCCGACACGATCTGCAGCGCCCCGCCTAGCGCACCGAGCCGCTCGCGCATGCTCTTGAGCCCCAGGCCCGCGAGCGCCGCGGCGTCGACCTCGAATCCCACGCCGTCGTCGCCGACCACGCACTGCAGGCAGCCGTGCCCGGCGCCGATCTCGACGACAATACGGCTGGCGCTCGCATGCCGCGTGGCGTTGGTCAGCGCTTCCTGCACCACCCGGTAGAGCGCGATCTCGATCGCCGCGGGCAGGCGCCGGGTGATGCTCGAGCGGACGTCGACGGGCACTTTGGCGCGGGCCGCCACCGCGGTGGCGAGGAATTCGATCGCAGGCAGCCAACCGAGGTCGTCGAGCACCATCGGGCGCAGCTCATGCGACAGGTCGCGCAGCTGCCGCTCGGCCTGATCGAGCAGTGTCTGGCAGGCCTGTACACCGGCCGCCGCCGCCGGCATCGTGCGCGCGAGCTGTGCCAGCTGCAGATGCACCGACACCAGCAGCTGCCCGGACTCGTCGTGCAGGGCGTAGGCGATGCGCTTGATCTCCTCCTCCAGCGTCTCGTTGATGTGGCGCCACGCGGTGAGCGAATCGCGATAGCCGCGATGGGTCATCTCGAACGGCGACAAGGCTTCGGTGAGGAAGCCGCCCGCGGTCGCGATGACCGCCTGCATGCCGGCGCGCGTATCGGTGGCGGCCAATAGCTCCTGCAGCGCCAGTGAATGCACCCCCACGACGTCGGGGATGCTCCGGCCGGCCGCGAGCGCGTCGCGTCCGATCTCATAGGCGCGCATCCGCGCGGCCTCCCCGGAGTTCATCAGGTAGGCCGACAGCGCCTCGGAGTAGTGCCGCAGCAGGGAGGTTCGCGGAACGGTTACGCTTGCAGCCATGAGTGTCCGTCCTTAGCCCGCGCGCGCCACCAGCACCAGCGCATCGTCGCTTCCCGCACAGTGGCTGGCGAGAATCGCGTCAGCGATGGCCTGCGGCGGGCCGGCGACACTCAGCTCGTCGGCGAACTGCGGGCGAATTCCGTCGGTCGCGAGGATCAGGGTATCGTGCCGGCGAAACGGAATAACAGAGGTCTTGAGGGTTGGCAACTCCCCGGCGCCGACGACGCCCGCCCGCAGCAGCAACTCCGCGCTCCCCGGGCCGGGCCCCGCGGAGCCGCGCCGCACCAGGGCGCGCACATTGCCCACTCCGAGCCAGCGCAGCGAGCCGTGCGCGAGATCGACGCTGACGATGCTCATCACGACGCCGCGGGTGCCGCGCAGCGCCTCGTGACAGCGCATCACCAGCGCGATCGGCGAGTCCTGCGGATCCTCCGCGATGATGTCATGGGCGCGGTGTGCGGCGGCGCCTGCGTCCTGGCCGTGCCCGATTCCGTCGATGACCGCGATCACCGCGCCGCGCGCGTGCCTGCGCACCGCCTCGAGGTCACCCGAGTCGTCCTGCCCGGGGCTGACGAAGCGCGCGACCGCGAGGTCGAGTGGCGCAACTGCGAGGTCGGGTATCACTTCAGCCATTTGGTCACCGTCACCGTCGTGCCGCAGCCCGGTACCGAGGCGATGTCGAACTCGTCCATCAGGCGGCGCACGCCCGGGAGTCCGAGCCCCAGGCCGCCGGAGCTCGAATAGCCGTCGCGCAGCGCCTGGGCCACATCGGCGATCCCGGGCCCGGCATCGCTCGCGACGATCTTCAGTCCCGCGGCACCCTTGTGGCCATTGAGGCGCGCGACCGTCACCGTGCCGCGCTGCGCGTACGAGACGATGTTGCGAGCCAGCTCCGAGATCGCGGTGGCCACCAGCGTCGCCTCGCTTTCGGGAAAGCCCGCCGCGCGCGCCGCTGTGCGTCCCTGCTGGCGGGCCGTGACGACGTCCTTGTCGCAGGTAACCAGGATCTGAACCTCCTCAGCCACGCCGCGGCCTCAGTTGATGGACCTGGACGTCTGTTGGAGATAGGCCAGTCCCTCCTCGAGATCGAGCGCGGTGGGTATGTCCTCGAGCGTCACGCCGAGCTGCACCATCGCGAAGGCCACCTCGGGCTGAATGCCGACGATCACCGTGTCGGCGCCGCGCAGCCGGATCATGCGCGAGATCTCGAGCAGCGTGCGTGAGGCGAACGAATCCATCACGTCCATCGCGGTGACGTCGACGATCACCCCCGAGGAGCGGTAGCGCACCACCTGCTGGACCAGTCCGCTGCGCAGCTCGAGCAGGTCGGCATCCGTGAGCGCCGCCTGGATGGTGGCGATGAGGACGTGGCCCTGCTTGAGAATCGGGACTTGCACGCCTAGCCGAGCTCCACCTTGTAGCCGAGGAGCCGCTCCGCCTGCTCGATGCCGCCTTGCAGGTCGCCCACGGTATTCATCTTGCCGAGATCGACGCCGATGGTAACCAGCGTCTGGGCGATCTCGGGCGAGAGGCCGGTGACGATCACCGTCGCGCCGAGGAGGCGCGAGGCTTCGACGGTCTGCACCAGGTGGTTGGCCACGGTGGCGTCCATGGCGGCGACGCCGGTGATGTCGATGACCACGACCTTGGCGCGGTTCTCGCGGATGCCCCGCAGCAGCTGCTCGGTGAGCTGCCGCGCGCGCATCGGATCGATGACGCCGATGATCGGCAGGATGAGCAGGCGCTCGCGGACCTGCAGCACCGGCGTCGAGAGCTCGCGGATCGCTTCCTGCTGCTGACGGATGACGCGCTCGCGCTCCTGCACGAAGCCGACCGCCACGGTATTGGCGATGCGGTTGGCGGCCGGCTCATAGGCGTCCAGGATGCGGTTCAGCTTCTCGAAGTCGGCCTGATACTTGGCGAACAGCGAGCGAGCCAGTACGTCGCGCAGCAACAGCACGATGCCGACCACTTCGTGCGTCTCGACGCCGCGCGGGATGATGCGCTCGGAGAGATTGCGCGCGTACGCCGTGAGGTCATCGAGCGTTCCGGTCTCGAGGGCCGCGACGTAGCTGTCGTAGACCGAGGTGGCCTCGGCGAAGATCTCCTCCTGCGTCATCGCCTGCAGCAGCCGCGCTTCGCCGATGCGTGCCACCCATTCCTCGCGCAGCTGCGTGCGGTTCTGCCGCAGGTGCCCGACCAGCTCGCGATGCAGCTCGGCCCGCGGCTCGCCGCGCGGCAGGTCGACGAGGTGGCTCTTGGCCGAGGCGGTGCTCGCCAGCGCGTGTTTTTCTCTTGCCATTGGAATGCCCTCCCAGGGGACGGACGGTGCGCAACGCGGGCCGTGTGTCCCACAAAGACTCAGTACCATTCGCGGCCGGGGCCCGCCATCCGGGGAGTCATCGGCGCGGCGCTAGGGTAAACACCCGATGCCCGCCGGGCGCGAGCGCAAGGCGCTGATTTGTAGACCGTTCATCGCGCGAAGAGCTGCCCGAGGTCCCTGAAGGACTTGAACTCCAGGGCATTACCGGAGGGATCCAGTATGAAGAGAGTCGATTGCTCCCCCGGGGCGCCCGCGAAGCGCACGCACGGCTCGATCACCCAGTCCACGTCGTGTTCTTTAAGGCGCGCAGCGAGCTCGGTCCACTGCGCGCCCGCGAGCACGACGCCGCAATGGGGCACCGGCACGCCGTGGCCGTCCACCGGGTTGAAGTGCGAGGTGATGCGGCCTTCGCGGCCGAGGCGCGGATTCAGGTGACACACGAGCTGGTGGCCGTAGAGGTCGAAGTCGACCCAGTCGCGAGCGCTGCGGCCTTCGGGGCAGCCGAGCACGCCGCCGTAGAAGCGCCGCGCCTCGGCGATGTCCCTCACCTGGAGGGCGACATGGAACGGGGTCAGCGTCATGGTCACCTCGCCTTGAGCGGCCGTTCGTAGATCGTATACGATCCTGAGCATGACAGCCCACCTCACCTGCAACTGGACCGGGGTGTTCCCGGCGGCTACCACGCAGTTCGACTCCGCGCTCGAGCTCGACCTGCCCGCGACGCAGAAGGTGCAGGCGGCGCTGCTGCGCGACGGGGTGCACGGGCTGGTGCTGATCGGCACGGTGGGTGAGGGCAACTCACTCTCCGCCGCCGAGAAACGCCAGGTGGTGCGCGCCGCGGTCGAGGTGAGCGGGGGGCGCGTGCCGGTGATCGCCGGGGTGTCGGAGTTCACCACCGCGAGCGCGGTCGCCTTCGTGCGTGACGCCGAGCGCTTAGGTGCGAGCGGCTTCATGGTGCTGCCAGGCATGGTGTACGTGCCGACGGCCGCCGAGCTCGAGCACCACTTCCGCACGGTGGCGGCGGCCACGTCGCTCCCGATCATGCTCTACAACAACCCGCCCTCGTATCGCGTCAACATCGAGCTGCCCACGCTCGCGCGGCTCGCCGAGGTTCCCAACATCGTTGCCATCAAGGAATCCGCGCCCGATCCGCGCCGCATCACCGACCTCTACAACGCGTTCGCCGAGCGCTTCGTGCTGTTCGCGGGACTCGACGACGTGGTGTTCGAGGCGGTCACGCTCGGCGCGCGCGGCTGGGTATCAGGGCTCACCAACGTCTTCCCCGCCGAGTCGCTGGCGCTGTTCGCGGCCCTCACCGCCGGTGACCTGGAGCGCGCGCGCCGTATCTACCGCTGGTTCATGCCGCTGCTGCACCTCGACGCCGAGCATGACCTGGTGCAGTCGATCAAGCTGGCCGAGCAGCTGCTCGGGCGCGGCTCCGAGCGGGTGCGGCCGCCGCGCCTGCCGCTCGTCGGCGAGCGCCGCGCGCAGGTCACGGCGCTGGTCGAGAGGGCGCGCGCCACGCGCCCGGCATGAACCGCATCCGCATCGTCGATTCGCACACCGGCGGCGAGCCGACGCGCGTGGTGGTCGAAGGCGGCCCGGACCTCGGCGCAGGACCACTCGATCAGCGCCTCGCCTGCTGCGCGAGCGCTACGACGGCTTCCGCAGCGCCGTGGTCAACGAGCCGCGCGGCTCGGATGCGATCGTCGGCGCCTGGCTGGTGCCGCCCGTCGATCGCACCTGTGCGGCGGGCGTCATCTACTTCAACAACGCCGGCTACCTCGGCATGTGCGGGCACGGGACGATTGGGCTTGCGGTGACGCTGCGCTACCTGGGGCGGATCGCCCCCGGCGTGCATCGCATCGAGACCCCGGTGGGCGTCGTGACCGCGACGCTGCACGAGGACTCCTCGGTGTCGGTCACCAACGTGCCGAGTCACCGCGCGGCCCGCGGGCTGCGGGTCGAAGTGCCCGGCATCGGCGTGGTGACGGGCGACGTCGCCTGGGGCGGCAACTGGTTCTATCTGGTCGAGTCGCACGGCCAGGAGCTCACGCTCGCCAACGTCAACACCCTCACTGACTACTGCATGCGGGTGCGCGCGGCCGTGAATACCCAGGGGCACCCCGAGGTCGACCACGTCGAGCTCGTGGGTCCCGCGCAGCTTCCGGGTTCGAACGCCCGTAACTTCGTGCTCTGCCCCGGGGCGGCCTACGATCGCTCGCCGTGCGGCACCGGCACGAGTGCCAAGCTCGCCTGCCTGGCCGCCGACGGCAAGCTCGCCGAAGGCGTCGAATGGGTCCAGGAGAGCATCATCGGCAGCGCCTTCCGCGCCAGCTACGTGAGGAGCGGCGAGCGCATCGTCCCGACCATCCGCGGCAGCGCCTGGGTGAACGCCGAGGCGACGCTGCTGCTCGATGAGCGCGATCCCTTCTGTTACGGGATCCGGCGGTGAGCGCGGTAGCGGAAACGCCGCTTGCGCGCGGCGTGACCGCGCAGCTCGCCGCGCGCATCCGCGCCAAGATCCTGAGCGGCGTTTACCCGCCGGGCTCGGCGCTGCGCCAGGACAGCATCGCGGCCGAGTACGGCACCAGCAAGATTCCGGTGCGCGAGGCCCTGGTGCAGCTGCGCTCGGAAGGCCTGGTCGACGTCTACGTGCATCGCGGCTTCCAGGTGCGCGCGCTGTCGCGGCATGAGGCGCAGGAGGTTTTTCGGCTGCGCCTGGCGATCGAGCCGGCGGCGGTGGCCTTCGGCGCGCGCGCGGCGAGCGATGCCGACCGCGAGCAGGCCCGCGCCGCGCTCGCGGCCTTGAGCGCTGCGCTCGTGGCGCAGGATCTGCCCGCGGCGGGTGAGCGTAACTGCGAGTTCCACCTCGCGCTCATCGTGCCGCAACTGCAGCCCGTGGCGGCCGAGATGCTCTATCGCCTGCATAACCTGGCGCAGCGCTACGTGCGCTTCCATCTGCTCGGACCGGGGCGTTTGCGGCGTGCCAACCGGGAACACACGGCGCTGTGCGAGGCCTGGGCCGCCGGCCGGGTGCGTCAGGCGCAGCGCCTCGCCCGCGCCCATATCGAGGAGACGCGCGGGGAGCTCTCCCAAGTGCTCGCCGGGTGAACGCGCGGCGCGCAGCCGTGCACTCACGTGTTGGCGCACCCTGAGCGCCCCTCGCGAGCGAGCGCCCCGTGAACCGCCGTTCCCCTAAAGCCCCCGCGATCGCCATCCCTCTGGCGCTGCTTATGATCGCGCCGCTCGCCGCCGCCGCTCCCGGCTGGGTCGCGGATCCGGGGGTGCAACGGCGTCTTGCGGCGGGTGAGATCGTCGTCGAGGCCAGCGCCGGCGCAGATCCCGAGCGGCCGAGCGGGCGCGTGCGGGCCGCGGTGCTCATCCATGCACGGCCCGAGGCGATCTGGGGCGTCATGACCGACTGCGCGCAGACCCTGCTGTTCGTTCCCGGACTGAAGCGCTGCCGCCGACTCGGGGGCGCCGCGGACGGCCGCTGGGAGGACATCGAGCACCAGATCCGCTACTCCTGGTATCTGCCGACGGTGACGTACGTGTTCCGGGCGGACTACGAGCGGCCTCGTCGCATCGATTTCCGCCGGATCAGCGGCGACCTGAAGGAGGAGGAGGGCACCTGGCTCCTCAGCGCCACCGCCGACGGATCGGCCACGGTGGTGGAGTACGAGATGTACCTCGACCCGGGCTTCTGGGTGCCGCAGTTCTTCATCAACCGCTCGCTGCGCAAGGACCTGCCTGCGGCACTGGCCGGGCTGCGCGATCGCGTGGAACGGCCCCGCAAGGCGCCTTAGCGGGGCAGGCGCGCATAGTGTTCTCGCGCGGCTGCCGGTACTCTGTCGCGGACGGAGCGCGTTTGCGGGGACTCAAGGGGGGCGGGATGCCGGCCGGCGGTCACACCACGGTCATTCAGCGGGTTTTGGAGAGGCGGGCGCAGAAGCCGCCGACCACCGAGGAGGGCACCACCGCCACGGTGGCGGTGATGGTGCGGGTGCTGCCGCCGCCGAAGGCGCTGCTGATGTTCGAGGAGGCACCGATGCGGCTCTTCATGGAGCAGCGCGTGCGGCCGGACATGCTCGACTTCGAGTCGGTCGGGACGCAGGCCGAGGCGCTGCGGCGCTTCGAGGCGGAGTTCCGCCCGGTGGTGCTGACCGACAGCCCCGAGCTGGTGCGCAATCTCCGGGCACGTGCCACCCAGCGCGCTCCTTATATTCTGTACATCTCGGAGCTCGACGACTCCGTCGAGCGCGAGGCGGGGCTCACCGCCGGCGCGGATGACTGCGTCGGCCGTCGCGTGTCGGAGCGGGAGTTCGAGGCGCGGGTGGGCGCGGCCAAGCGGATCGCCGAGCTCGAGGCGGTGCTGCGCATCACGCTGGCCGAGAACCGCAAGCTGTCGGCGACCGACGATCTGACGCGCGTCGCGAGCCGGCGCTTCTTCGGCAAGCACTTTCCACGCGAGGTCGAGCGCGCCGCGCGCTACCGGCGAGCCCTGGCGCTGATCCTGTGCGACATCGACAACTTCAAGAAGATCAACGACACGCTCGGGCACGCGGCGGGCGACGATATCCTCAAGCAGTTCGGCCCACGGCTGCAGCGTCAGCTGCGCAAGGGCATCGACTGGGTAGCGCGCATCGGTGGTGAGGAGTTCGCGATCGTCATGCCGGAGACTTCCTACGAGGCGGCGCGGGGGGTCGCACGCAAGCTCCGCGCCGCGATCGCGGGTGCCAGCTTCAAGGCCGTTGGCAAGTCGCTGCAGGTGACGGCGAGCTTCGGGCTGTGCGGCGTGGACCACGTGCCCGTCGGCGAGCCGCGCCTCGCCGAGCGCATCCTCAAGATCGCAGATGCGGCGCTCTACCGCAGCAAGAACGACGGCCGCAATCGCGTCACCGCCGCCGCCATCAAGCCGGCCGCGTGACGCAGTCGCGTCGCAAGGTTACTCCGCGGCTATTTCACCGCCATTAACATAACGCGACGTCGCTGCACTGGACTGGGGGAACGTTCCGGGGCGTCTCGCGGTTGACTTGCACTCCTCGGGGAGCGTACGTTGCCCGGCAACAAAAATGCGCATTTCGGGGATGAATGCGCTGTCAGCAGGGACGCCCGAGCACAACGCCAACAATCGCAAGGGGAATCCATGAAGACGTTTGCCAGAGTCGCAATGTTGATTGCTGCGTGCCTGTGTGCCGCGGCCGCGAGTGCGGCGGCACCGGGCCGCCACTCGCTCCTGTCCCAGGCGACCGACTTAGGTCCCGTGAACGGCGCCAGCCCCATCGAGATCACGGTGTGGATGAAGCTGCGCGACCAGGCAGGGGCTCGATGCCCTGACGGCGAGCCAGCAGGCCGGTAACGGCAGCTACCTCACCATGGATCAGCTGCGCGCACAGCACGCGCCGAACGCCGCGGACGCCGCCAGGGTCGCCGCGTTCCTGCAGAAGCAGGGCTTCGTCGTGAGCGTGGGCCGGGACAACATGTATGTGAAGGCCTCCGCCACCGTGGCGCGCGTGCAGAGCACCTTCCAGGTGCAGCTGCATCAATATAATCTCTTCGGACGCACGTTCCGCGCCAGTGACAGCAGCGCGACCTTGCCGCCCGATCTCGCACCGCTGGTAGCGGCGGTCGGCGGCCTCTCGAGCCTCGGCGCGGAGCCGACGGTTGCAGCAGTCGGCCGCAAGGCTTCGAGCGGTGTTCACACCGCGGCCGAGGCCGAGGGCTTCCACATGCAGGGCGTGCCGTTCAACGCCGCCCAGCAGAACGGCCTGTTCTTCTCGGCGCAGTGCTTTTTCGGGAACACCACGCAGAGCTTCTCGGGTGGCGGAGTGAGTGCCACCTACACGGGCACGCGTTACGGCGCCCCGATCACGAACACCGCCATTGGAAGCCTGGCGCCCTGCGGCTATCAGCCGAGCGACCTGCAGACGGCCTACAACCTGACGCCGCTCTATAAGGCGCACCTCGACGGCACGGGCACGACCATCGCCATCGTCGACGCGTACGGCTCGACCACGATCGCCAACGACGCGGCGGTGTTCTCGGCGGCCATGGGTCTGCCGCCCATTAACCTCACCGTCCTCGGCACGCCGACGGAGTCGAACTTCTCGACGGATGCCAATGCCGGCTGGGCGGCGGAGACCACGCTCGACGTCGAGTGGGTGCACGCCGTGGCGCCGGGCGCGAACATCATCCTGGTGGTCACGCCGACCAACTCGTTCAACGACCTGTTCACGGGGGACCTCACGGCCGCCTCGCAGCCGGGCGTAGTCGCCATCTCCAACAGCTGGAGTGGCTTCGACATCGGCGTGGCGGGCGACTCGGAGTTCTACAGCGCGGTCGACGGCCTGCTGCAGGCGATCGGCGCGGCCGGCATCTCGATCGACTACAGCACCGGCGACTTCGGCGACAACTCCAGCCAGCTGGGCGGCATCTATACCTCCACCGGCTGGCCGGCGAGCTCGCCCTTCGCGACGGGCGTCGGCGGCGTCAGCGTCGCGCTCGACTCGCACAAGCACATCGCCTGGCAGTCGAGCTGGGGTACGCAGCTCACCGAGGTCGTGGACACGATCGCCCTCGGCAGCCCGCCGCTCGATGTGCCGAACAACGAGGGGTTCGACGCCGGTGGCACGGGTGGCTTCAGCGATACCTATCCGAAGCCCTCCTGGCAGTTCGGGGTCCCCGGCAACCGCCGCGGCACGCCGGACATCTCCTGGGTCGCCGATCCCTTCACCGGTGTCGAGATCATCTACACCGCCGACACGGCGGGTGATCTCAGCATCAGCGTGATCGGCGGCACGAGCGTCGCCTGCCCGATGTTCACCGCGCTCTGGGGCATCGCCACGCAGCGTGCCCACCATCTGCTCGGACAGGCGGCGCCGCGCCTCTATCGCCTGCCGTTCTGGTCCGGAGCGATCAATGACGTCGTCGGCTTCAGCTCGCCGAGCAACGTCACCGGCACGATCACGGACTCCGGTGGCACGAACCCGATCCGGGCGTCGGAGCTGGCGGCGCCGCTGAACAACCAGCCGCAGTTCCTGAGCGCGCTCTACAACAGCCCGTTCTCGACGCGCTGGTTCGTCATCGACTTCGGCGTGGACTCGACGCTGCAGGCCGGACCGGGCTGGGATACGGCAACGGGTCTCGGCACTCCCAACGGCTGGGCCTTCGTCCAGGCCGTCGCGGGGGACAGCGACGGGCACTGATTACCGTCGGTGAAGCAAACGGGCCCGCGCACCGGTGACGCCGGTGCGCGGGCCTTTCCATTGGAGCGCCGCCGTCAGCGCTCGTAGCGGATGAACGACGTGCGCCGGGCGAGCGTGTCGTACAGCGCGCGGCCGTCCGCGTTGAATTCCTGCGTCAGCCAGTACACGTTCGCCGCCCTGGCGCGGTCCGCTTCCGTATACACCGCGCGGATCAGCGCGCGGCCGACACCGTGGCCCCGCGCAGCCGGGTCGACGTACAGGTCCTCGAGGTAGCAATAGTCGCGCAACGCCCAGGTCGAGGGGTGGAACTGGTAGTGGACGAAACCGGCGAGTGCGCCGTCGCGCTCGGCGACCAGCCCGTGCAGGCGTGAGGTGGGATCGATGAGCCGGGCGAAGGCGCCCTCGGTCACTTCAGCCGCGAGCTGCTGCCGATAGAAACGCAGGTAGCCCGCCCATAGCGCGTCCCACTGCTTGCGGTCAGCGGCACGCAGAGCTCTGACCTCGGCCATTGCGGCACCTCATCGATCAACGATCCAGCTCCGGATAGTGCCGGAAAAGATCCTCGTTGTTGAAGGGGTGGCGCCGGCCGGAAGCGGCGTAGCGGGCGATGCGCGGTCGCTCGAACACCGCAGCGTGCAGGCGCGCGAGACGCGCTCGCCTGCGCAGGGCGCGCGCGGCCGCTTTCGGGAAGGCGTAGTTCAGTCCCGCGATCACCTGCGCCAGTGTGAGGTCTGCGTAGCTGAGCCGCGCGCCCACCAGCCACGGCTGCTGCGATCGATTGAGGGAGAGCACGCGCTCGAAGTAGCCGAAGAACTTCGGCAGTCGCACCTTGAGGAAGTCGCGGGTGCGCCGCCGCGCGGCCGCTTTCTGCTCCTCGTATGCGTAGCCGTCGCCGAGCGGGTGGTGCGTGGCGAAGATCTCGGTGTAGAGATCGAGGACGGTGAGTGTGAGCTGCTGGGTCCACAGTCTCCCGTGCTCATCGCCGGGAGCGAGTCCGAGCCGGCCACCCAGATAGAGGAGGATGTTCGGCGTCTGGGCGATGCGCAGTGCGCCGGCTTCGAGGACCGGCACCGCGAACGGCGGCCGCCGCTCGCCGCGCGCTGCGAGCATCCGCAGGATCGCCGGCACGCCACCGCGCGCACCGCGAACCGTCCCCACGTCGAGGTAACGCGCGCCGCCTTCCTCGAGCGCCAGCCGCACGAATTCGCCGCGTCCCTGAATCCCCGGCCAGTAGTAGAGGCGGTACTGCACGATGGCGGTCTCCGGCGCGTTGGTGCGCTGCGATCCCTTATACTGACACGCATGAGCGCGCATGCGCCGACGATCCGCCCGTTGTCGCCGGGCGATCATGCCGACTGGCTGCCGCTGTGGCGCGGATACCAGCATTTCTACCGCGTAGACATCCCGGCCGAGGTCTCGGACGTCACCTTCGGGCGCCTGATCGCTCCGGCTGAGCCCATGGCGGGCGCCCTCGCATGGCTCGACGGCAAGGCGGTGGGTCTCGTGCACTTCATCCGCCACCGCTCCTGCTGGACCACGGCGGACTACTGTTATCTCCAGGACCTGTTCGTCGCCGCCGAGTGTCGCGGCGCGGGTATCGGCCGCCGCCTGATCGAGTACGTGTATGCGCGCGCCCGCGAGCTGGGCCTCAATCGCGTTTACTGGCTCACGCACGAGAGCAACACCGAAGCGCGGCAGCTCTACGACCGGATCGCCGATCGCTCCGGGTTCATTCAGTACCGCCACCTGTTGAAGGGGTAGCGGGCGGGTTGCTCTCGTGGCTCTCGGGACTCACCTTCGCGAGCACTACGCGGTAGAGGTCCTGGATCTGGGTCGACGGGGCCGCATCGCGCTCCCCGCTGCGAGCCGCCCGATGGCGCTGGTAGGCCTCGACCGCCTCGGCGGCGCGGTGCGCGCGGTTCAGCGTGAGCATCAGGCGGTAGCAGAGCGGCTCGTGGGCCGGCTCGCATTCGCAGGCTCGCGTGTAGAGCTCGACTGCCTCGTCGGTGCGCGAGACGCGATCGGCCGCCTGACCGGCGGCGGTGACAATGCGCACCAGCGTTTCGCAGTACTCGCGCCGCAGCCGTCTGGCCCATTCGCCGACGCTCTCGCCGGCGAGCAGCGGACCGCGATACCAGGCGAGCGCCTGGCGCGCGAGCCGCAGCAGCTCCTCTGCCGGCGGGGCGCCGCGGCCAGTGCCAGCGCCGAGGGCCCGGATCGCCTCACAGGCCGCGGCGAACGCCCAGGTGTCGGTCCACACGAGATTGCGGTCGATGGAGGCCACTCCGCCGGCCACCGCCACCATGCCCTCCATCCCGGGGAGCGAGCGCAGCCGGTGCAGCGTCGTGTTGAGCGAGCGGTGCGCGTCCTCGGGGTCGACGTGCGGCCAGAGCGCCGCCGCCAGGCGCTCGAGCTTCACCCGCTCGCCGCCGAGCGCCACCAGCGCCTGCAGCAGCTCGAGCGGGCGGCCGCCACCGCGCTTCTTCTCCTGGCGCACGGCTTCGCTCGACTCCAGGTGGAAGGCACCGAGCACGCGGATGCGCAAGCGCCACGGCCAGCCGGCGAGCGCATAGGGCGGCGGATCGGGCAGAAGTCCCCGGCGGCGGATGAGATGGCGCACGTAGTCGGGCTCGATGTTGGCTTCGAGCGCGAGCTCGCACAGCCGTGCCAGCTGCCGTGGCTCGAACCACAGGGTGTGCATGATCTTGCGCTGGCGGGCGAGCGCGAAGCCGGCGCGCAGGTAGTCGAGCGCCGCAGCGCGCTCGCCGCTCTCGAGCGCCAGGATCGCGCGGCACAGGAACGTCATGAAGTCGAGCAGCCGGTTCTTGAGCCGCGCGCCGATGTCGATCGCGCGCTCGAGCTCACGCTCCGCAGCGGCGCGGTCGCCGCTCCTGAGCAGCGTGTGGGCGAGCGCGAGACCGCCGGCTGCCTCGAGGAAGGGCGCGCCGAGCGTGTTGGCGAGGCTGACGGCGTTCTTCAGGTGCTGGTGCGCGAGAAAGCCCTCGCCCCGCAGCATGGCGTACCAGGCGAGCCCGTAGATGTGCAGGAACGCGGGCAGGGGACGCTGCGCGGGTGGGCGCGCCTCCAGGTCGCGGATCACCTCGGCGGCGAGCTCGAGGTCGCCGTCGCCGAGGGCGGCGAGCAGCCGTGACACGAGGAACACGTCGCTCCAGAGCCGCACGCCGCTCTCGGCGACGATTCGCAGTCCCGCCTGGGCAGCTTCCAGGCAACGCGCGCGGTCACCGCTCAGCATGAAAAAAATCGCCTGGGCCTGGGCAAACTTGGTGGCGGAGACCGCCGTGACCTGCGGCGCCTGGGCAACCTCGCGCATGAGATCGATCAGGCTCTCGGCGGTGGCGAAGTGGCCGATCCAGGCCGAGAGCGTCACCAGCACCGCGTTGATGCTGAGCCGCACGTTGGCGTCGGCGTGGGTCTGACTGACGCGCTGTGCCTGGTTGCGCCAGCGCCGCGCATCGGGGTGCCAGGGCTGGCGCATGACGAGCGCGAGGCACATGTTGGAAGTGAGGCGCGCCTCCAGATCCGCGTTCGGCCAGCGGGTCAGCGTGGCGGTCCAGCGTGTCGCGGCATCGATCCACGGGTCGAAGAGCGCGAAGTGCTCCGGGTCGTTGAGGCTCGCCTCGAGCCCGCCGTTGATGGCGCTCAGCACCGCATCGAGGGGCGGCGGGTCGACACCGATCGAGAGCTCGTAGGCGCGCGCGAACAGCTCGCGCGCCGCGTGCGGTGAGAACGGGAAGCGGCTCTGTCCCAGCCAGATGAGGAACCAGGGGTCGGACTCGCGGATCGAGTCGGGGAGCGCTGCGATCCAGTGCTCGAGGGTCTGGCCACGTCCCTGGCGCAGCAGCGGTTCCGCCTGGGCGCGGATGTGCGCGGCGAGCTGCTCCCAGTCGAGCAGCCGGATGCGCAGCGCACAGGCGGCATCGAAGTGCTCGTGCGCGATGAGCACGTCCGCCGCCAGGCTCTTGCGCTCGAGCTGCTCGGCGCTCGTGCCGGTCTGTTCGGCGCGCGTCTCGAGGAAGTCGCGCAGCAGCGGGTGGAGCTGGTAGACCGGGTTCGGAGCCGCCGCCACCGTCGTCACGAGGAACTGGTGGCGCGCAAGCGCGGCGAGCTCGACCCGCGCCGAGGGTGGAATGCCGAGGCCCTCCGCCATCGATTCGGTGATCTGCGGCAGGTACGCCAGACGCAACAGCGACTCGCGCACCTCCGGCGCGCACTGCTGGAAGAACTCCTCCGCGAGGTAGTCGAAGATCACGGTGGGAGTTTCGGCCGCCTGCGCCGGGCTGGTGCCGGGATCGGACGCGTGGGTCTGCAGCAGCAGCATGATGCCCGCGGCCCAGCCCTGCGTTCGCTCGTGCAGCCTCCGGAGCTCGGTGTCGTCGAGCGTGGCGCCGCGGGCAGCGACGATTCCGCGCGCTTCATCCAGCGTGAGGCGCAGGTCGTTCCAGCCGAGGATCTCCATGCGGCCGCGGGCCCGCAGACGGGCGAAGCCCGCGGGAGGTCCGCTGCGGCTGATGATGAACAGCCGGCCGCCGTCGGGGAGCTCGTCGACTGCGACGCGCAGCAGCGTGAAGAGCGGCGCCTCGGCGGGCAGATCCTGGCAGTTGTCGAACACCAGGAACGGCGTCTTCAGCTGGTTGTAGAGCTCGCGGAAGTAGCCGCGTGCAAAGGCCTCGGTATCGCCCAGGTAGGCCGGCTCGAAGCGTGGCAGGGGATCGAGCGCGGCACCATGCGCGCGCGCCGCCTGCGAGAGATAGAAGAAGAAGGAAGCGATGTCGGCGTCGCCGCGGTCGACCTGGTACCAGAGGCAGTCGGTGCTGCGGCGCGCGGCGTAGTCAGCGGCGAGCGTGCTCTTGCCCGAGCCCGGCGGGCCGGCGAGCCACACCACCGGAGGAGCCTGCGGGCGGTCGAGCCGCCCGATGAGCCGCGCACGCGAATGCGCCAGCGAGGCCGCCGGCCTCGTCAACTTAGCGAGTGTCGATCTCGTTGCCACGCGGACCCGGACCCCCCGAGGTTTCGCTGCAGTGCGCAGCATAGGCTTCGTCACCCGGCACGCCAATGCTGCGCTGCGCCGCAGCGCCGCGTGCTTACAACCTGCTTACAGACGTCTTCGGACCGCCCGCCGCGGCCGGCGGTTCCGTTGTCAGCCGCGTGTAAGCGCCCTGCGAGCGAGGTGTAAGCAGGCAGTCGGGTCCCCCCGGCTATACCAACACGGCCGGCGCAAATCGCGCCATACATGACGGAGGACAGATGAACAGCAGACAGACGACGATGATTGGCCGAACGACCACGATGCTGGTATCCGCGCTCGCGGCCGTCGCGGTCGGCGGCTGCGCCACGATCGTCCAGAGCCCCCGGCAGCAAGTGTCGGTCGCCAGTACGCCGAGCGGCGCCACCGTCTCGATCGACCACGTCGAGCGGGGCAAGACCCCGCTGGTCGCGGAGCTCAAGCGCAAGGACTCGCACGTGCTGCGGGTCGAGCTCGCGGGCTACCAGCCCTACGAGGCGACGCTCAACCGCAAGGTGAGCGGCTGGGTGTGGGGCAACATCGTGTTCGGCGGGCTGATCGGGCTCGCGGTCGATGCGGTCACGGGCAGCATGTACAGGCTGAACCCCGACCAGGTGTCGGCAGCGCTCACCAGCCGACAGGCGGCCACGCAGAGGAACCAGGACGGCGTCTACGTGTTCGCGGTGCTCGCCCCGCAGCCCGGGTGGACCAGGATCGGGCAGCTGACGCGCAATCCGAGCTGACAGTGCTTTTGGGCCCCGGCCAGGGACGCCGGGGCCATTTTTTTACCCCTCTCCCCCCACGACGAGCGCGCCCATGTCCGCCGCTGCCCGCCTCATCGATCTCATCCTCAGCACCGTGCTCATCGTCGGCGGCTACCAGGTGTATTTCTGGTGCCAGCGCCGGCGGCTCTTCCCGGTGCGCGAGTGGCGCTCGCCACTCGACGCGCGCATCCCCAGGGTCGCCGGCTGGGTGTGGGTTTACAGCTTCCTCTACTACCCGGCGATCCTGTGCGTGAACCTCGCGATGCGCTCCGCCGAGCAGTTCACGCGCGTCGCCATCAGCTATCTGCTGCTGCTGCTTCTGCAGGCGGTGTTCTTCGTGCTCTTCCCGGTGCGCACACCCGCCGCGTGGCGCAACAGCACACCCGGCGCGACGCTCTCGGAGCGCTTCCTCGCACTGGTGCAGCGCTTCGATGCGCCCACCAACAGCTTCCCGAGCATGCACACCTCGGTGGCCATGCTCACGGCGCTGCATCTGGCGGACCCGTTCGGGCCGCTGGTGTTCGTGTTCCCGGTGTTGATCGGCGTGAGCTGCGTGCTCACCAAGCAGCACTACGTCGCGGATATTGCGCCTGGAGCGGCGCTCGGCTGGGCGGTGTACGAGGCGTATCTGAGGCTGATCGCCGCCTGACAAGGCGGCGGGAAGCGCACGGGCCGCCCCCGCCGCCGCGGCTCTTCAATGGTTGCGGATCACGCCGCTGCGCGCGAAGGCGCTCTCGCGTACCGACAGGGCGACGATGGCATGAGCAGCCGTGGTCGGGTGGATGCCGTCCCAGAACAGGTACGTCCAGGGCTGCGCACACACGGCATCCTGCGCCACACCGAAGCGCAGGCAGGGGTCGGTCACATCGCGCAGCCGGAACGCGGACGGCCTGGCGATGATCGCCGCGACCAGCGCGTTGTCGTCGTAAGTCGCGATGTGGGCCTGCGGCAGCAGCTGCTGCAGCTGCCCGATCATGCCGGCGAGCGCGCCGTTGAAGGCGGCGGAGAGCTGCGCCCCGCCGGCGACCGCGGTCGGACCGAGCATCTGCACCGCGGGGGCGTGCGAGACGTCGGGCGCCGTCATGATGAGGAAGTTGCGCGCGCCGGAGCTGCCGAGCGCCACCAGGTTGTCGGCGATGCCGGTGATCGCCCCGCCGATGATGGCGCTGGCCGCCGCCTGGCCGTCCGCCGCAGTATCCGCGGTGGCGAAGGCGGTGAGCGCATCGCGCAGGTCGTCGCCGCCGATCCACAGGATGTAGGTCGGCTGCGGGCAGGCCTGTCCGCCGTAGTCGCCGAGGAATGCCGCGACCTGGGTGGTGAGGTCGAAGGAGCCGGTTCCGGAGCGCGCCCGCGCGCCACCGACCGCGTAGTTGGTGAACACGCCGTGCGCGACGAACGCAGGCGCGCCGCTCTCCGGCGAGAGCGTCTCGAGTGCCAGCCATTCCGCCCAGGTCGGTCCGTCGCTGAAGGTGCGGGTGATGTATGGCGCGGAGGGAATCAGGCTGAACGGTGCGCTCGACACCTGGCCGGTCAGCGCGTAGGCGTTGCCCGGGTCGGTGAGACTGTCGCCGAATACCACGAAGCGGTTGTCACAGCCGCGCGCTTGCGCCAGTGAGGCGCAGCCGAGCATCAACGCCAACAGCATCCAATCGATGAACTTGCGCATGGTTGCTCCCATAAGTAGTGAGGGTTCATGCAGGCTGCTGCCCTTTGGTCCGCGGGTCCCGAGGCAGCGCTGCCGCGGCCGAACGCCCGTGATCAAGGACACCGGCGGCCGCAGGAAAGGATGTTGACGGTTAAGAAGCGCGGGGCACTCACAGTTGACTTACAGATGCCGCGGGCACCGCGGGGTGTAAGTCAGCTGTAAGCGCCGCTGCGCAGCGGGGGGAGCCGATCAGGGATCGTGATGCCGGCTCATGCAGCTATTTCGGAGCTGCAGTGCACACGGTCCCTAATCGGCCGGGACCGTGCGTTCCTTCGCCCAGTCGCGCAAAGCGGCGACGTTCTCCGCCATGATCACGGCCAGCGGTCGCGTGGCGGCGATCTCACTCGCCAGCAGCTGCGCATCGGGTGCCACGTGCTTGGCGTGCGCACTGTAGAGCGCCGCGACGATCGCCTGCTCGATCTCGGCGCCGGAGAAACCCTCACACTCGCGCGCGAGAGTGCTCAAGGTGGCACCATCGAGCGCGATGCCGCGCCGGGCTGCGTGGATGCGCAGGATCTCCGCGCGGGTGGCGGGATTGGGCAGATCGACGAAGAAGATCTCATCGAAGCGGCCCTTGCGGATCAGCTCCGGAGGGAGCGCGGCGATGTCGTTGGCGGTGGCCACGACGAACACCCGGCTGCTCTTCTCCGCCAGCCAGGTGAGGAACGCACCCAGCACGCGCCGGGTTGCGCCACCGTCGGAATCGCCCGAGGCGAAGCCCTTCTCGATCTCATCGATCCACAGTACGCACGGTGCGAGCACGTCCGCCGATGCGAGCGACTCGCGCAGGTTGCGTTCGGATTCGCCGATGTACTTGTCGTACAGCGCCGCGCAATCGAGCCGCAGCAGCGGCACCTGGAAGATGCCGGCGCTGGCGCGTGCCGCGAGACTCTTGCCGCAGCCCTGTACCCCGAGCAGCAGCACGCCCTTGGGCGCATCGAGCTGCGGCGCCGAGCCATCGAAGGCAGCGACGCGCTTCTCGAGCCACGCCTTGAAGTTGACGAGGCCGCCGACGTCGGAGAGCTGCGCGGTGTCGTGCTCGTAGCGCAGCACGCCCGCGTGGTTGAGCAGCTCGTACTTCGCCTGCATCACGAGCGGCACGTCCGACAGCTGGATCGCGCCGTGATCGTAGATCGCCTTGCGGGCGAGGCGCTGGGCATCGGCGGCCGAGAGTCCGTTCATGTTCTCGACCAGCAGGTCGAGGGCGCGCGGATCGATCTTGACCGCCTGGCGCGGATTGGCCCGCATCCACTGACGCGCCACTTCCTCGACCAGCTGGCGCCGCTCGTTGCGATCGGGCAGGGCGAGCGCGACGCGCGCCGCCAGATGCTCGAGCTCATGCGGAATCATGGGTTTCATAGCCGATCAGTACCACGGTGCGCGGGCAGCGCTCGTAGTCCTGGGCGATGTCCTTCAGCAGGCGGACCAGGGTCGGATCCTGAAGGTAAGGGTGGAAGTCGAGCAGCGCATAGACGCCGGCGAACATCGAGGCGCGGATGTGCTTGAGGATGTCGGGCGGCGCGGCCACGGTGCGCTGCGGCGGGCCCATGTCGACGTCCAGGCGCTTCAAGCCGTCCGTCACGGTCCACTGAAAGAGGGGCAGTCCCGAACGTACGGGGGCCGTGGGGGTCGCAGGCACAGCCCCAGGAACGGGTGCAGGAGCCGGGAGCTTTCTGCAGGCGGCACCCAGTGCGTTCAATACCTGCGCTTCATCGCGTGAGTCGACCACGATGATCGGCACGCGTGAGCGCAGGAGGACCTCGAGATCGTTCGCTGGCATGGCGGGGGAGCTGTTGCTTCGGTGCCGTTCAGCCTAAGGGCTCGGGGTCCCTACGGGATTCGAACCCGTGTTACAGCCTTGAGAGAACGATGATTTCGTCCATGAGCATATGAATGTTCTGAGGTCCAGGCAACCTTCCTCCCGTGCCAGCAGATGGCGACGTCGGCCCGCGCTTGACGCCACTTGACAAAATCTCTGCCGCCGCCACCGCGCGCCTGTGACCGTGGGCGCTCCATGTTCGTCGCCTTGCGCGTTGCGCTTCTGCTCGCATCCGTGGCCGCAAGATTGCGGTGCACCACAGATGAGACTCGAATCACTGCGGGGCTCCAGTGCCGTTGCTAGTGTCGCGCCGCCAGCTAGGGAGAGCGCATGCGGAACGTAGGCATTCCAGTCAACGGCACGACCCGAGCGGTCTCCGTCCATCTCACTCGCTTCGCCATAGCCGGCTGCACGCTCTTGCTGGGAGCCTGCGCGACGGTTACCACGCAGGAGAACAGGGAGCGCATCGGCGAGCGGCAGCACGTTGAGAGCGAGCAGTCGCGGAAGCTGAGCTCCATGACGATAGATGGCGCGGCAGCCGATCCATCGGGAACTCTCAAAATCGCTGTTTCCGGGAATTACACCGTCACCTATGAACGTGCGACGGTGTGGAACAAGGAGCGCGTTACCACCAAGACGCACACTTCAGCTGACCCGATCGTATGCCCTCTCGCCATTGCCGATCCTATCCTCTGGTTCACGGACGCGAACCCAGTTAACACGTGTGGCGGGCAGGACGCCGAATCATCCAACGTTGTCGCAGTCAATGGTCGCCAGGTGGAGGGAACGCGGCAGGCCGACCTGCGAGCCCCTTACGATGGGCCGCTCGAGGTCTCGGTGAACGGCGGCCCTGCCGAGCATCTCTCTGCAACCAGGGGCGTTGCACAGCTCAACCTCGCACCGCTGTCGGATTGGACGCACGCCAGCGTCGCGGCCAAGGCGGAAGGCTCTACCGCAAGCCGGGCGATCACCTTTCCCTCTGCGTTGCCTCAGGACAATCGGCGGCCAGGTAAGACCGCAAGCCCGACGGACCCGCAATGGTTGAAAGGCTCCGCCGAGCTTGGCTCGCCCGATGCCATGAACCAGATCGGATTGCGCTACCTCGCAGGTGACGGTGTCGACAAGGACGACACGCAGGCGGCTGAGTGGTTCAGGAAAGCGGCTGAAAAGGGTAACGCCGGAGGCGCATACAACCTGGCGTACAGCTATTCCGAGGGTCGAGGGCTCTCCCAGGACAAGGGGCAAGCAGCGCACTGGTACACGGTGTCCGCCGAGCGCAACGACCCGGCCATCGAGCCTCTGGCCTACCTCCAGCTCGGCAAGCTGCATCGGGACGGCAAGGGTGTCGCCCAGGACCTGACGCAAGCTCGCAACCTTGTTCGAAAAGGCCGCGGCACTGGGCAACGCAGAAGCCGCGCTCAATCTGGGGTGTGTACATGTACAGCGCCGGCATCACGGTACCGGCGGATGCAGCCAAGGCGGCGGCGTTCTATAAGCAGGGCGCGGACGCTGGCGATTCCCGCGCCGCGTTCGCATACGGCTTCGTGCTCGAGCACGGCCAGGGGGTCTCTCGCGACGATGCCGCTGCGGCGCGTTACTACACAGCCGCCGCCCGGCAGAATCACGCTTCCGCCGAGAACAATCTCGGCATGATGTATGCGCAGGGCCGTGGAGTTGCTCGAGACGATGAGCAGGCGTTGAAGCTCTTCCAGGCCGCGGCCGCGCAAGGCAACGCCTCCGCGGCCCAGAATGCTCAAGCGATGGCCCCCATCGTCGAGCAGGACCGTCAGCTACGGGAAGCGCAACGACAGGCTCAGGTCGCACAAGAGAGAGCGGCTCGCGCCGAGCAGGAGCAGCAGGACCGCCAGGAGCGGATTGCAGAGCTGCAGGATGAGGTTCAACGGCTCAATCAGGAAGCCGCTGATGATGACCAGCAGGCTGAGCAGGTTTCCAACATGCCGGATCAGTGTGCCAATACGGGCATCTACGCCGCGGCGTGCCATAGCCTGAATAACGGGATCGGGACAATGGGCGCGGCCAAGTTTCGCCAGGAGGCAGCCGCGGCGCGCCAGGAAGCGCAGAAGGACCTCGAGGAGATGCAGCGACTTGCGGGGATGCCGGTCGAGCACGTGCAGATCGACACCTCCTATGCGGCAGCGCTCCAAGCACAGGTCCAGCAGCACCCGGTGCCGACGATCGAGGACACCCTCGCGCAGCAGCAAGCGAATCTGTACGCGATCGGCGCGGCGAACGATGCCGCGCGCGCCCAGGCCGCTGCAGCCCGTCTGGCTGCGGCCAGTGCTGCCAGTGCTCAACGCACTGCGCTACAGACATCGTTTGCGAGCAACGGGTATTCAGCGGGCGATTCGAACTTCAGGCAGGCCGGCTCGGTCGGTGGGACTCAGTCAAATGCCGTCGCGGCGCCGAAGGCGGCCCAGCAGGGCACGTCAGCCAATAACTGTGTGACGATGACGAGTGATGGGGATACCTGGATATTTAAGAACGCCTGCTCAACGTACGTTCAAGTTGCCCTCGCGCAGCCATACCCGGACGGCCGGCCGAACGGGTCCACCACTTTTCAGTTGGGGGTCAATCAAACCGATCGCGAAGGCTATAACAAGATCCCGTTCCGCATGTGGCCTGCCTTGGGTCGAATGGTCCCGCGGACGCCTCCACGATGGCGGCCCCGTTGTCCAATGCCACTAACGTGATATGCCCGACCGGCGGCAATGCCGGTTCGGGTCTCTGACCGCGAAGAGCGATTCGCCAGCCTGCCTGAAGGCTGCGCGACAGCGAGATCGGCGCACTCCATGAGCATGCTAAGAAATGCGTTGCTCATCGCATCCATTCTGCTGGCCCGGCCCCTGCTATCCGCTGCTCAGACCTTCGACGCGAGGACCGGCGTCATGGAGCTCCCGGGCAGTCCGCTCTCGCCGACTTCCGCTGCACAGTGCGATGCCTTGCAACAGCAGTGGTCGCACCTGTCGCAGGCGCTGGAGGATGCTCACCAGCGGTGCCTGGACGCTCATCAGAGCGAGCCCGAGGATCCTCGAGCGTCCATGGCGGCCGGCAATCCTGTTTGCAGCCACCCCGCCTGCCAAAGCCTGCACACCGCGCGATCCGAGGTCGGGCAAGAATCGCAGGAACGCGTGCAAGCCTGCCGTGCGGAGGTCGCACAGTATCAACAGCGGAAACAGCTCGAGCGGCAACAGACAGAGTTAGCCCAGCGTCAACAGACCGAGCTAGCCCAGCGTCAACAGCAAGAGCGAGCCCCAGCCGCACGCGAGGCCGCCGAGCAGCAGTCCGAGCTCGCGCAACAGACACAAGAGAAGCGTCTCGAGGCCGGCGAGAGGATGGCCGAGGTTCTCGGGCAACATGCCGACGAGCTCCGTGAGATGGTCGCGGCGAGGCAGAACGCCCAGTTCGGCCCGCCACCCCTGACAGCGTCAACCCTGTCGCCCGTCTCCGGGGAGTTCGCGACGGATTCTCCGGCGAACGATTCGCCTGCACAGGAGGTGCTGCTGGACACGGCGACGAACGTCGTGAAGATGGGCAATCCGCCGGCAAACATGACGCAGCTGTGGCAAGTGGGACAGCTGAGGTCCCAGGCGGACGGGTCCTACGACAACTACGTGTACATATGGCAGTTCGCGATTCTTGACTCGCAGCTCTGTCCCGACATCGCGATCGGGGACGGATTCGTTTCCCGCGAGGCCCTGTATCAGGAGACGGCCCTCGAGCACTACCAGGTCTCACAGGGCGTTGTGATCCAATCGAACCTGGAGAAGCGCAAAGGCTTTCTGCGCTGCCTGATTCCCGGCGAAACGGCCGGTTATCCAAAGTATCGGGTCTTTCCGTTCCACCAGAAGTCGCGTGGAGATGCGACGGGCAGTCGCGGCTAGCATCGCCTGAATCAGGGTGCCGTCGGCCATTTGTCACTCACGTGGACCGGCGCCTATACAACCTATTGATTTATATGGCGCTCCCTACCGGATTCGAACCGGTTACAGCCTTGAGAGGGCTATGTCCTGGGCCTCTAGACGAAGGGAGCGCTTCCGGGGCCTGCATCGGAGCGCGGTATTATAGAGAGCCGCCCCGATTGCTCAAGCGGAAAGCCAAGGAAACCCAAGGAATTGAACTCACCTGAAGCGTCGCTCGCGACGCCCGCCGCCACACCGCGGATCATTCCCAGATCCGAGCACTCGATTTCCCGCTCCCATATTTCCCCCAACGCACTGCGGGTGCTGTATCGCCTGCGCGAGGCGGGCTTCATGGGGTTTCTGGTCGGGGGCTGCGTGCGTGATCTGCTGCTGGGCTTGGAACCGAAGGACTTCGACGTCGCCACTGATGCGCTGCCGGAGGACATCAGGAAGCTCTTCCGCAACTGCCGCCTCGTGGGCCGCCGATTCCGCCTGGCGCACGTCTTCTTCGGCCGCGAGACCATCGAGGTGGCCACCTTCCGCGCCACCAGCGCCCCGTCGCAGGGGGATGAGCCGCTGCCGCGATGACCCCGAGGACGGCGAGGCGCCGAGCTCGACGAGCCGGTGCTCGAGGAGCTGGCCGGGCGCTCGGCATGACGAGCAGCAGCGGCGATGCGACCTGTGCGCATGTCGATGCTCGGGCGCATCCTGCGCGATAACGTCTACGGCACCATCGACGAGGACGTCTGGCGGCGCGATTTCACCGCCAATGCCCTCTACTACAACATCGCCGATTTCTCGATGTGGGATTACGTCGAACGGCGTGCGAGGACATCGCCGCGCGCACGCTGCGCCTCATCGGCGATCCCGGAGACCCGCTTCCGCGAGGATCCGGTGCGCATGCTGCGCGCGGCGCGCTTCGAGGCCAAACTCGGGTTTCAGCTGGACCGGCCACCGCGCGGCGATCGCCCCGCTGCGCGAGCTCCTGGCGGGCGTGCCGCCGGCGCGGCTCTTCGATGAGACCCTGAAGCTGTTCCTCAGCGGTCACGGGGCGCGGAGCTTCGAGGTGTTGCGCCGTCGCGGGCTGCTGGCCGCGCTGCTGCCGACCGTGGACGCCTAGTTCGTAGCCATCCGGGAAGCCTGGTCGAGCAGCTGCTGCTGCAGGGCCTGCGGAATACCGATGCGCGCGTCGTCGCGGACAAGCCGGTCACGCCGACATTCCTGTTCGCGCTCCTTTTATATGGCCCGATCGCGGCGATCATCGAGGCGACGCCGCCGGAGCGCTGGCACGAGATCGCCACCATCCTGGATGCCTGCGACCAGGCGGTCGCGCGAGGCACAGACTCACATCGCCATCCCCAAGCGCTTCTCGCTGGGCGTGCGCGAGATGTTCGCGCTGCAGCCGCGGCTCGAGCACCCGCGCGGCCGGCGCGCGCTGCGCGTGCTCGAGCATCCGCGCTTTCGTGCCGCCTACGACCTGCTTGCTGCTGCGCGCGCAGTTCGGGCTGGCGCCGCCGGAGATGGCGACAGTGGTGGACGCGGCTGCAGGAGGTGAGCCCCGAGGAGCGCGGGCGCATGGCGGATGCGCTCACCGGCGAGACGCGCGCCCCGCCCGCGGCGCGCCGCGGGGACGCCGCCGGCGCCGCCGCCGCGCAGGCGCGAGCCGCTGCGACCTGAAGCTGACCGCGCGCCGTGGCGATGTGGCGGCCCGCCTACGTGGGAGTGGGCAGCAACCTCGACGACCCGCGCGGCAGGTGCTCGACGCACGCGCGCGCCTCGCGCAGCTGCCGCGCACCCGCGTGGTGCTGACTTCGCCCCTGTACCGCTCGCGCCCGTTCGGACCGGTGGCGCAGCCGGACTTCGTCAACGCGGTCGCGGGGCTGCTGACGCAGCTGAGCCGGACGGCGCTGCTCGAGGAGATGCGCGCCATCGAGACGGCGCTTGGCCGGCCGGCGGAGCGCGAACGCTGGGGTCCGCGCATCCTCGACCTGGATCTGCTGGCTTATGCGCGCGAGCGGCGCAGCGGCGCCGCCCTGACGCTGCCGCATCCCGGGATAGTGGAGCGCAACTTCGTTCTGTATCCTCTGGCGGATATCGCCCCGGATCTGGATCTTCCCGGGCTCGGCCGCGTGGCCGAGCTCGCGGGCGCGCGTCACGGCCGAGGGGCTCACCCGTTGTAGGAACACGGCGCTGTTAACGGATATGGCGAACGAGTCGACCCACCGGTACATCGTCGTCGAAGGCCCGATCGGCGTCGGCAAGACGAGTCTCGCGCGGCGGCTGTGCACGAGCCTCGGCGCGCAGGGCGTGCTCGAGCAGGCCGCGCAGAATCCGTTTCTCGAGCGCTTCTATCGCAATCCGCGCGCCGGCGCGCTGCCGACGCAGCTGTACTTCCTCCTGCAGCGCGCGCAGCAGCTGGCAGCGCTCAAGCAGGCGGACCTGTTCGCGCCGGTGCGCGTTGCGGACTACCTGCTCGAGAAGGATCGGCTGTTCGCGCGCGTGACGCTCGATGATGCGGAGTACGAGCTCTACGAGCAGCTGTACGCGAAGCTCGACATCCAGGCGCCGAAGCCCGACCTGGTGGTGTACCTGCAGGCTCCGGTCGATGTGCTGCTCGAGCGCATCGCCAAGCGCGGCGTTGACTACGAGCAGTACATCGACCGCGGGTACCTGGAGCGCCTGAACGAGGCGTACGCGCGCTTCTTCCACGAGTTCGATGGCGGCGCCGCTGCTGATCGTCAATGCCGCCTCGATCGATCCGATCGCCAACCAGCGCGACTACGATGAGCTGCTGGCCGCCATCAAGCGCATGAGCCGCGGGCGGCTCTACTACAACCCGTTGCGCAGCCGCGCGATCTAGCTACACTCGCCCCAGGCCGATGTACACGCATCTGCAGCGGGATGTAAGCCGTCCGCCGGTAACGCTCGCGACGCTTGCAGCGCATGAAGGCGGAGGGCGAGAAGATCGCGTGCCTCACCTGTTATGACGCAAGCTTTGCGGTGCTGCTGGATGCCGCCGAAGTGGACCTGGTGCTGGTGGGCGACTCCCTCGGCATGGTGATCCAGGGGCACGACACCACCGTGCCGGTCACGATGGATCACATGGTGTACCACAGCGCCGCGGTGGCCCGCGGCCTGCACCGGCCGTTCCTGATGGCCGATCTGCCGTTCATGAGCTACCCCACGCAGGATCTGGCGCTCGCCAATGCCGTGCGCCTGATGCAGGAGGGCGGCGCGAAGATGGTCAAGCTGGAGTCCGGCGGCAAGCAGGCCGAGATCGTCGAATTCCTCTCCGGCCACGACATCGCCGTGTGCGCCCACCTGGGACTGAAGCCCCAGTCGGTGCACAAGACCGGGGGCTTCCGCGTGCAGGGACGCGAGCGTGAGACCGCGGCGCGCCTCCTCGATGAGGCGCGGCAGCTGGAAGCCGCCGGCGCCGACATCGTGCTGCTGGAGTGCATTCCCGCCGCGCTCGGCAAGGCCATCACCGCGGCGCTGCACGTGCCGGTCATCGGCATCGGCGCCGGGCCCCACACCGACGGCCAGATCCTGGTGCCCTACGACATGCTCGACATCACCACCGGCCGTAAGCCCCGCTTCGTGCGCAACTTCATGGACGGGGCGGCGACAACCTGGAGGCGCTGAAGCGCTATGTGCGCGCGGTGAAGTAGCGCGAGTATCCCGCGCCCGAGCACAGTTTCTAGTACCCGATGGAGATCGTCACCACGAATGCCGCGGTGCGCGAGCGCGTGCAGGCCTGGCGCCGCGCCGGGGCGCGCGTCGCCTTCGTGCCGACCATGGGCAATCTGCACGCCGGCCACGTGAGTCTGATCGAGACTGCGCGCAGCGCGGCGAGCGCTTCGTCGCGAGCATCTTCGTCAATCCCATGCAGTTCGGTCCGAACGAGGACTTCGCCCACTACCCGCGCACGCCGCGCGAGGACGAGGGCATGCTCGCCGCCGCCGGCTGCGATCTCATGTTCATGCCGGACGTGCCGAGATCTATCCGCACGGCTCCGAGCGCGCCACGCGGGTCGAGGTGCCGGGGCTGTCGCGCATCCTCGATGGCGAGTTCCGTCCCGGGCACTTCGAAGGCGTGAGCACCGTGGTGGCCAAGCTGTTCCACATCGTCGAGCCCGACATCGCCGTGTTCGGCGAGAAGGATTTCCAGCAGCTCACCGTCATCCGGCGCATGGTGGCGGACCTGTGCATGCCGGTGGAGATCGTCGGCGCGCCGACGGTGCGCGACCACGACGGGCTGGCCATGAGCTCGCGCAACCAGTACCTGACAGCCGCGGAGCGCGAGCTCGCGCCCGACGATCTACCAGACCCTGGCCGCCGCGGCGCGCATCCGCGCCGGCGATGCGGATTTCGCCAGCATCGAGCGCTCCGGCTTCAGACACTCGAGCGCGCGGGCTTGCGTCCCGACTACTTCTCGGTGCGCCAGGCCGAGGATCTCACCCGGCGCTACCACCGAGTCGCGCGCCCTGGTGATGCTGGCCGCGGCGCGCCTGAGCAGGGCGCGGCTCATCGACAACGTGCAGGTGGCGCGACCTTAGCGGGCGCTGCGCCCTTGAAGGGGTTGCGCTCAGGCCGCCGCCCGGTGGCGGCGCAACGCCCACTCGACGTGCTCCCGTACCAGTAGCGACGCGTCGGCGCGCCGCGCCGCGAGCGCACTCAGCACTTGCGGCGACGTCGGCGCGTTGCCGAGCGCCACGGCGACGTTGCGCGACCAGCGCTCGTAGCCGAGCCGGTAGATGGCCGAGCCGCGCATGCGCTCCTCGAACTCGGCCGCTGTCCAGCCGAACAGCTCCGGGAGCGAGGTCGCATCGAGCGCGTGGCGGACCTTGAAGTCCGGATGGGCCGCCGCGCGGGCGAACTTGTTCCAGGGACATACCAGCTGGCAGTCATCGCAGCCGTAGATGCGGTTGCCGAGCGCCGGGCGCAACTCTTCGGGGATGGCGCCCTGGTGCTCGATGGTGAGATAGGAAATGCAGCGGCGCGCATCGAGCCGCCAGGGGGCGACGATCGCCTGCGTAGGGCAGGCCGGAATGCACGCCGCACACGTGCCGCAGTGGGCGTGAGGCCGGTGCGTCCTGCGGCAGCGGCAGGTCGGTGAGCATCTCGCCGAGAAAGAACCACGAGCCCGCGTCGCGGGCGATGAGATTGGTGTGCTTGCCGATCCAGCCGAGGCCGGCGTTACGCGCATGCGCCTTCTCGAGCACCGGGGCGCTGTCGACGCACACGCGGTAGCCGAAGGGGCCGAGCTGCCGTGCGAGGCCGGTGGCGAGATTGGCGAGCGCGCGGCGCAGCACCTTGTGGTAGTCGCGACCCAGGGCGTAACGCGAGACGTAGCCGAGCGTCCGGTCGTCGAGGACCTCCTGCGCGGCGCGCGCCTCACCCGGCCAGTAGTCCATGCGCACGCTCACCACCCGCACGGTGCCCGGGAGCAGCTGCTGCGGCCGTGCGCGCAGCGGCAGGTTGCGGCGCATGTACTCCATGTCGCCGTGCAGCCCCGCCTCGAGCCACCGGATCAGATGGCCCTCGTCCTCGGCAATATCGATGGCCGCGACGCCGAGTGAGTCGAACCCCAGGGCGCGGGCTTTGGCGGTGAACGCGCGTTTGGCCGCGTCGAGGTCGATGGCGGGAGGCTCGGTCATGGCATGGGTACCACGGTCAGTATAATGAGCCGATGGCGCTGCCGATCGCCTTGTACTCCAGCGCGCAGGTGCGCGCCCTCGATGCCCACGCGATTCAAGAGCTGGGCATCCCCGGCTATACCCTGATGAGGCGCGCCGGCGAGGCGGCGCTGCGGCAGCTGCGCGGGCGTTACCCGCTGGCGCACCGCATCGTCGTCGTCTGCGGCGGCGGTAACAACGGCGGCGACGGCTACGTGCTCGCGCGCTTCGCACAGGCCGCGGGGCTCACCGTCACCGTGCTCGCCGCCAGCGATCCCGAGAGGCTCCGGGGCGAGGCACGCCAGGCTTTCGAGGATTTCCGGGCGAGCGGCGGGCGGCCGCGCGCCTTCGCCGCCGCGCTCCTGACAGAAGGGGAGATCGTGGTCGATGCGCTCCTCGGCACGGGTGTGAAGGGTCCCGTGCGCGAGGCGACCACCGCGGCGATCCACGCCATCAACCGGTGCGGCCGGCCGGTATTTGCGCTCGACGTGCCCTCGGGCCTGGATGCGGATGCGGGCGTGCCGCTCGGCGAGGCGGTGCGGGCGGATTGCACGGTAACCTTCGTGGGGCTCAAGACCGGGCTCCTGGTGGGCGATGGACCCGAGTACACGGGAACCGTCTTCTTCGACGATCTGGAGGTCGAGGGGTCGCCCGGGGAGTTCCCGCCACGCCTGACGCGCATTGTGCAGGGCGAGATCCAGGCAGCTCTGCCGCGCCGGCCGCGTGCCGCCAATAAGGGCGACTTCGGCCGGGTGCTGATCGTCGGCAGCGGCGCCGGCATGCCGGGCGCGACGCGCCTCGCGGGGGAGGCATGCCTGCGGGTCGGGGCGGGGCTCACGACGGTGGCGGTAGCGCCCGAGAACGTGGCGGCGATCGCCTCGGGGAGGCCGGAGCTGATCTGTCTTGCACTCACGGAGCCGCGGGTGCTCAGCGAAGCGCTTTCGCGTGCCGATGTGGTTGCGATCGGTCCGGGCCTGGGCCGCAGCCCCTGGGCGCGCGCGGCGCTCGATACGGTGCTCGCGGCGGACAAACCGCTGGTGATCGATGCGGACGCGCTCAATCTGCTTGCCGAGTCCGAAGTCAGGCCGCGCGCAGACTGGATCCTGACGCCGCACCCGGGCGAGGCGGGACGCCTGCTCGGGGTCACGATCCAGGAGATCCAGCAGGATCGCCTCGCGGCGCTGGATGCGCTGCTTGCGCGCTATCACGGCACCATCGTTCTGAAGGGCGCCGGCACGCTGGTCGGCTCAACCGGGCAGACGCCCGGGGTCTGTGAGCGCGGCAACCCCGGCATGGCGAGCGCCGGAACCGGGGACGTGCTGACCGGTGCCGTGGCCGGGATCCTCGCGCAGTGTCGCGACCCCTGGGCGGCGGCGCGGGTCGGCGTGCTGGTGCACGCCATGGCGGGCGATGCCGCAGCCCGGGCCGGCGAGCGCGGCGTGCTGGCGAGCGACCTGGCGCGGGAGCTGCACCACACCGTGAACCTCTGACCGCGGCTCGATGCGCGCGCGCACCCACTCGGAGCAGGAGACGGAGGCCTTAGGGGTGCGCCTCGCCCGCGCGCGGCCGGAGCCCGGATCTCTCGCGGTGCTGTATCTCGAGGGCGATCTCGGCGCCGGCAAGACGACCTTCGCACGCGGCTTCGCGCGCGGCGCGGGGGTCACCGCGACCGTGCGCAGCCCCACCTACACGCTGCTCGAGCTCTATCCGGCGAGCGACGGCACCCTCGTGCATCTCGATCTCTACCGGATGCGTGCGCCCGCCGAGCTCGACACGCTCGGTTTGCGCGAGTGGGCGGCGCCGAATCACGTATGGCTCATCGAGTGGCCGGAGCGCGGAGCGGGGCGGCTGCCGGCGGCGGATCTCAGGGTGCGCTTCTCGGGGAGCGCCTCCGGCCACGATATCGAGGCGAGAGCCGCCTCCGCACTCGGCACGACCTGGCTGGTCCAACTTGAAAGTGGGACCAGAACGCCGTAGATTACGCGGCAGATTGCGCAGCGAACTTGATGATTAGAAAGACTTTTCTAGTTAGAATCGCCGCTTGTCTCGGCGCCGCGGCCGCATGCTCCACGGCCGCCGCCGCGCAGCTGCGCTCGATCGATCTCGCCGCGACCTCCGACTCGGCGGTGATCACGCTCGCGCTCTCCGACGGCCCCGCGGCCAAAGTCTTCACGCTCGATAACCCCGAGCGCGCGGTCATCGACCTGCCGCGCACCCATGCCGATCATCTCGTCGTGCCCGCCGGCGGTGGGCTCGTGACCGACGTGCGCGTGGGTCAACAGCCCGGCGGGACGCTGCGTCTCGTGCTCGAGCTCAAATCCGCCGTCGCAGTGAGAAGCTCCTCGGCCACGGGCAAGGGAGGACGGCAGCTGACGGTATCGCTCGGCGAGCCGGCGGCCGCGGCTGCCGCCGATTCAGGACCGAAGACGGTGCGCGCCGCGCACGCTCCCGGCGACGGCGACCGCGACGTGATCATCGCGGTGGACGCTGGACATGGCGGCGTCGATCCCGGCGCCATCGGCCACGGTGGCACGCGCGAGAAGGACGTGACGCTGGCGATTGCCCGCGCGCTCGCCGAGCGCATCGACGGGGAGCCCGGCATGCGCGCAGTGCTGACGCGCGACCGCGATGAGTTCCTGGAGCTCCGCGACCGCATCCAGCGCGCCCACGCCGCGCGCGCCGACATGTTCATTTCGGTGCACGCCGACTCGATCGCCGATCGCAGCATCTCCGGCGCCTCGGTCTACATCCTCTCGGTGCACGGCGCCTCGAGCGAGGCGGCGCGCGAGCTCGCCGAAGGACAGAACGCCGCGGATCTCATGAGCGGGGCACTTCCGGAGGGCGGCGCGGCCGCGCCGGTGGTGCTCGATCTGGTGCAGCAGGAATCCATCGGCCTCTCCGCCACGGCCGCCGAGCGCGTGGTGGGCGCGCTCGAGAGCGTCGGCGAGGTGCGCAAGGCCCAGGTGCAGCGCGCCGGTTTCGTGGTGCTGAAGTCCCCGGCGATTCCCTCGATGCTGATCGAGACGGCCTACATCTCCAATCCCGCCGAGGAGCGGCGCCTGAGGAATGCCGTGCAACAGGCGCGCCTCGCCGATGCCATCTGCGGTGGCGTCCACAGCTACTTCGTGCAGAACCCGCCCGACGGCACACGCTTCAAGCAGGAGCGGCGCGTCGCGAGCGCCGGCAACGTCACCGCCGCCGCCAGCGGCGTGCCCGCCGCTACGGCGCAGTAATCGCCTGTACACTCTCGAGCGCGCGCAACGTGCGCGCTTGCATCCTTGTGCCCATGCCGATTCGAGTCCTGCCGAGTGAGCTCGTCGATCAGATCGCCGCCGGCGAGGTGATCGAGCGCCCGGCCTCCGTGGTGAAGGAGCTCGTCGAGAACAGTCTCGACGCAGGTGCGCACCGCATCGAGATCGACGTGGAGCGCGGCGGCATCGGGCTCATCCGGGTACGCGATGACGGCGCCGGGATCACGAGCGCGGAGCTCGCCACGGCGGTCGCACGCCACGCCACCAGCAAGATCGCCTCGCTCGAGGATCTGGAGGCCGTGACGACGCTCGGCTTTCGCGGTGAGGCGCTGCCTTCGATCGGCTCGGTGGCGCGCTTGAGGGTCGCCTCCCAGGCGGCCGGTGCGGCGGCGGCCGCGGAAATCACCGTCGACGGCGCGGCGGCCGGCGGCGTGCGGCCCGCGGCGCACCCGCGCGGCACCAGCGTCGAGGTGCGCGACCTCTTCTTCAACGTGCCGGCACGGCGCAAGTTCGTGCGCAGGGACGCCACCGAGCTGGCCCACATCGTGCGCCTGGTCGAGCGTCTCGTGCTGTCGCGCTTCGACGTCTGTTTTCGCCTGCGGCATGGGTCGCGCGTGCTGCTCGATGACCGCCGCCGCGGCCGGCGCGGGCGGGGAAGCGGATGCGGCTCGCGCAGGTGCTGGGCGCCGGACTTCGCTGCGAGCGCGGTGCCGGTCGACGCACGCGGCCGGTCCCGTCATGCTGTCGGGCTGGGTGGGGCTGCCGACCCGCTCGCGCGCCCAGCCCGACCAGCAGTTCTGGTTCGTGAACGGACGCGGCGTTCGCGACCGTCTCCTCATGAATGCGGTGCGCCTCGCTTACCGCGACGTGCTCTACCACGGGCGCCATGCGGCGTACGTTCTCTATCTGACGCTCGATCCGAAGCTCGTCGACGTCAATGCGCACCCCGCAAAGCTGGAGGTGCGCTTCCGCGACAGCCGCCAGATCCATGACTTCGTGTTTCGTGCCGTGCAACGCGTGCTCGCCGGCACGCGACCCGAGGCGATGGGGGCGCCTGCTGCCGAGGCCGCCGCGTCCCATGCGCAGGATTCACGCGCAGGATTCATGCGCATGGTGGCCGGAGGCGGTGGCACCACGGCGGCGCCGCTGCCGTTCTACGATGCGGCGCGCGATCCCTGGTCGCTCCGTGCGCTGGTGCGCGACAGCGCATCCGCCGCCTCGAGCCCCGAGCCCCTGCCCGAGGGAGTCGAGCCGCTCGGCACCGCGCTGGCGCAGCTGCACGGCATCTACATCCTCGCCCAGAACGCGACGGTCTGGTGCTGGTCGACATGCATGCGGCGCATGAGCGGGTGCTCTACGAGCAGATGAAGGCCGAGCGCGAGCGCGCGGCGAGCGCCAGTCAGGCGTTGCTCGAGCCGCTGGTCTTCGAGTTGAAGGAGCACGAGCTCGGTGCGCTGCTCGAGGGGCGCGCCGACTGGGAGCGCGCCGGCTTCGAGCTCGATGCGCTCGGGCCTACGCGGCTCGCGGTACGGCGCGTGCCGGCGCTCCTCGACGCGCGCGACGTCCGCGAGCTCGTCGGCGCCCTGGTGGGCGACCTCACGCTCGACGCCGGCAGCCACCACCTCGAAGTCGCGGCCGACCGGTTCCTCGGCACGCTCGCCTGCCGCAGTGCCATCCACGCGCATCGTCGCCTGACCCTCCAGGAGATGAACGCGTTGCTGCGCCAGATGGAGGCGACCGAGCGCGCCAACCAGTGCAACCACGGCCGGCCCACCTGGACGCGCCTGTCGTTGCAGCAGCTCGACCAGCTGTTCCTGCGGGGGCGTTGAGTGTCCGGCGAGGCGAGCGGTACGCTGCGGCTGCCCGTCTATCTCCTCGGTGGTCCGACCGGCGCCGGCAAGACGGATTGGGCGATCCGGCTCGCCGAGCGGGCCCCCGTCGAGATCGTGAGCGTGGACTCGGCGCTCGTCTACCGGGGACTCGATATCGGCACCGCCAAACCCTCGCGCGAGGTGCGCGCGCGCATCCCTCATCATCTCATCGATATCTGTGACCCGGCCGAGCGCTACTCGGCCGGCCGGTTCGTGGCGGATGCCCTCGGCGAGCATCCGCGACATCCACGCCCGCCGCCGCGTGCCGCTCCTGGTCGGCGGCACCATGTTGTATCTGCGCTCGCTCCTGACGGGGCTGGCGGAGCTCCCCGAGGCGCGCCCCGAGCTGCGGGCGCAGATCGATGCCCGCGCGGCCGCGCCGGCTGGCCGGCGCTGCATGCCGAGCTCGCGCGGCTCGATCCCGCGGCCGCCGCCCGCATCGCCGCGAACGACGCCCAACGCATCCAGCGCGCACTCGAGGTGTGCTACACGGCGGGGCGGCCGATCTCCGAGCTGCAGCGCGCCACGGTGAGCCCGCTCGCCCCCTTCGAGGTGCGCTACTGGCTGCTGAGCCCGCCCGACCGGGCCGTACTGCACCAGCGCCTGGCGGAGCGCCTCGACCGCATGATGGCCCAGGGCTTTCTCGATGAGGTGAGGGGGCTGCGCGACCGGGGTGATCTCAGCCCCGCCCATTCCTCCATGCGCTCGGTAGGCTATCGGCAGCTCTGGGCCCATCTCGACGGGGATTACGACCTCGCTGAAGCGGTGCGGCGCGCCCTTGCCGCGACGCGCCAACTGGCCAAGCGGCAGCTGACCTGGATGCGGTCGGAGCGGCGCGGCGAGTGGCTCGAACCCGCGGCCGAGGGGGCGTGGAGCCGGGATATATGTCAAGCGCTGCGCGCCGGTGGGTTCTGACGGGCTCGCGCACATGTTAAAATGCCCGCGTCGGGCCGTTGCCTGCGGGCGCGGTTGTACTTGCTTGAATCTCTTGGGATCGCGGAACAGGGAAGCTCGATTGCGGTCCTTTCGTGCCAAGAACTCGAATTCGCACAAAACAAGGAGAACCCCATGGCCAAAGGACAGTCTTTGCAGGACCCCTTTCTGAACGCCCTGCGCAAGGAGCGGGTGCCGGTTTCCATCTACCTCGTCAACGGCATCAAGCTGCAGGGGCAGATCGATTCCTTCGACCAGTTCGTCGTGCTGTTGAAGAACTCCGTCAGCCAGATGGTCTACAAGCACGCGATCTCGACGGTTGTGCCGGCGCGCAACGTGCGCCTGTCCTCGGAAGAGGGTGGCGAGGCTGTGGAGACGCCGGCCGAGTGATGTCCGCGCCCCTCCTGGGAAGAGCGAGTGTTCGAGCGCCCCCGCTCCGGTGAGCGCGCCGTACTGGTGCGCTTAGGGCTGGGCGCTCCCGTCGATCCGGAAGACCTGCAGGAATTCACGCAGCTGGCGCTTTCGGCCGGCGCGCAGCCGGTCGCGACCGTCACCGGCCGCCGCGACCGTCCCGATCCCCGTTACTTCGTCGGCAGCGGCAAGGCCGAGGAGCTCAAGGCGGCCGCCCAGGCCAATGACGCCGACGTGATCCTCATCGATCACGCGTTGAGCCCGAGCCAGGAGCGCAACCTCGAGAAGCTCATCGAGCGGCGCGTGCTCGATCGCAACGGCCTGATCCTCGACATCTTCGCGCAACGCGCCCGCAGTCACGAGGGCAAGCTCGAAGTCGAGCTGGCGCAGCTCAAGCACATCGCCAGCCGCCTGGTGCGCGGCTGGACCCACCTCGAGCGGCAGAAGGGCGGCATCGGACTGCGCGGTCCCGGCGAGACGCAGCTCGAGACCGACCGGCGCATCATCGGCCAGCGCGTGCGCGTGCTCGGCAAGCGCCTGGCGAAGATGCAGCAACAGCGCGAGACCGGCCGGCAGATGCGTGCCGAGATTCCGGTCCCCTCCCTCGCCCTCGTCGGGTATACCAACGCCGGCAAGTCGACGCTGTTCCGCTCGCTCACCGGCGCAGATGCCTACGTGGCCGACCAGCTGTTCGCCACGCTCGATCCCACGGTGCGCCGGATCACGCTGCCCGGGGGCACGGCGGTCGTGGCCGCCGATACCGTCGGCTTCATCCGCGAGCTGCCGCACGAGCTGGTGGCCGCCTTCCAGTCGACCCTCACCGAGGCGCGCGAGGCGACGCTGCTCCTGCACGTCGTCGATGCCAGCAATCCGCGCCGTGCCGAGCAGCTCGCGCAGGTGGATGCGGTACTGGATGAGATCGGCGCCGAGCACATTCCGCAGCTGATCGTCTACAACAAGATCGATCGCCTCGACGCTCGCGCCGCGCATCGACCGCGACGAGCAGGGACGTGCCACCGCGGTGTGGATCTCCGCCGCGCGTCGCGACGGGCTCGATCTGCTCATGCGCGCGGTGGCCGAGCGGCTGGCGCGGTTTGTACGGCGGGCGCGCCTGCGGATGCCGGCGAGCGCCGGGGCGCTGCGCTCGCGCCTCTACTCCGCGCAGGCGGTGCGCGCCGAGGAGTCGACACCCGACGGCTCGATCGAGCTCGCGGTCGAGCTCCCCGACCTCGAGCTGCTGGCGCTGGCCCGTACCGCCGGGGTGCAGATCCTCGAGGTGCAGGGACCCGACAGCGCTTGTGCCCCCTCGGGGGCCTACCTACAATCCTCGGGCACCTTGAGCGCGACCAAACTGCGCTGACTCGCCGCAGATCTTTCCCTATGCCGTGGAATCAACCAAACGGTCCGAATAATCCGTGGGGACGCCGTCCGGGACAGGGCGGCCCCGACATCGACGAGCGCCTGAAAAACTGGCAGAAGCGGCTCGAGTCGTTGTTGCACTCGGGCGGCGGCGAAGGCGGCTGGCTGGTGTGGGCGGTGCTGGTGGTGCTCGGGCTGTGGCTGGCGAGCGGCTTCTACCAGGTGAACCCGCCCGAGCGCGGCGTCGTGCAGCGCTTTGGGCGTCTGGTGCTGCCGATACGCAATCCCGGCATCGGCTGGCGATTGCCCTGGCCGATCGAGACCGTCACCAAGGTCAACGTCGTGAGCGTCAACTCGAGCGAGTCCAAGTCGCGCGTGCTGACGTCGGACGTGTTCCTCGTCGATCTCACGATCTCCGTGCAGTACCAGTTCTCCGATCCCGTGAAGAAGCTCTTCAAGGTGCTCGACCCCGAGACGACGCTGAACGAGGTGAGCGAGAGCGCCATCCGCGAGATCATCGGCCGCAGCACGCTCGATGAGGTGCTGGTCGGCAACACGCGCCCCGAGATCACCCGGCGCACCAAGGAGCTGATCCAGCAGGTGCTGAACAACTACGACGCCGGCATCACGGTGACGACCGTGAATCTGAAGGACGTGCAGGTTCCGGACGCCGTCATCCCCTCGCAGCGCGATGCCAACAAGGCCCAGGCCGACAAGGAGCGCTCGATCCTCGAGGCCCAGGCCTATACCAACGGCGTCATCCCGGTGGCGCAGGGCGCCGCCAGCCGCTTGCAGCAGGAAGCCCAGGCCTACAAGGCGCAGGTCACCGCGCTCGCCGAGGGTCAGGCTTCGCGCTTCACACAGCAGCAGGCCGCCTACGCGCAGGCACCCGACGTGACCCGCCGGCGCATGTACATCGAGACCATCGAGGGCGTGCTGGCCCGGGCGCACAAGGTGCTGATCGATACGCACGCCGGCGGCAACATGATCTATCTGCCGATCGACAAGCTGCTCGACAAGATGACGAGTGGCACGATCGAGCCCGCCGAGCAGCCGAGCGGCGCCGGCAAGCCGGCCGATTCGGTCACCATCGAGGCCCGCGGGCGGGGAGAGCGCTGATGGGAGCCCGGCTCATCCCGGTGGCGTTCGTAGTCGCGGTGCTGGCGGTGATCGCGGGGCTGTCGCTGTTCACGGTGAGCGAGACCGAGGTTGCAATCACCACCGAGTTCGGCGCCATCACCGGCAGTCATTACGCACCGGGGCTGCACGCCAAGTGGCCCTGGGACATGGCGTACAAGTTCGATCGCCGCATCCTCTCCCAGTCCTACAACGGCGAGACCTTCCTCACCAACGACAACCGCGGTCTGACCGTCGACTTCTACATCAAGTGGCGGGTCAAGGACCCGGTGCAGTTCTACAACGCCGCGGGCGGCAAGCCCGAGCTCGCCGGCTCGCGCCTCGCCGACATCGTCAAGGACGGCATCAAGAGCGTCGTGGCGCAGCGCACGCTGCAGCAGATCGTCTCGGCCGAGCGCGCCGCGGTCACGAGTGAGATGTTCGGCCAGGCGAGCAAGAGCGCCGTCAGTCTCGGGGTGGACATCGTCGACGTGCGCGTCCAGCGGATCGATCTGCCCGACGACGTCGCCTCGCGCGTCTACGAGAGCATGAAGCAGGGCTTCGAGCGCACCGCCAAACGCCTGCGCGCCGAAGGCGAGAGCGAGAAGAACAGCTTCGAGGCCAACGCCGACCGCCGCCAGATCGAGATCCTCGCCGATGCGCAGCGCGATGCGCTGCGCATCCGCGGCGAGGGCGATGCCATCGCGACCGCGACCTACGCGCGCGCCTACTCGAAGGATCCGGAGTTCTACGCGTTCTACCGGAGCCTCCAGGCCTACGAACGCTCCCTCGGCAAGGACGGGGATCTGCTGGTGCTGAGCCCCGACGGGGAATTCTTCAAGTACCTGAAGGACCCGGACAAGCGCCGGGGAGCCAAGTAAAGCTAAGCGGCGTGAACCTGTCCGACCTCACGGCCGCGTTCGGCCTGTTCCTCGTGTTCGAAGGCATCGCCCCGTTCGTCAACCCGCAGGGGGTCAAGCGTGCCTTCGCGCGCCTTCTCGAGGTCCGCGACCGCGAGTTGCGCATCGCGGGGCTGGGCAGCATGCTCGTCGGCGTGATCATCCTCTTTCTGGCGCGGTAGACACGCATGGGCAGATTCGTCGTCGTCATCGGCACCCAGTGGGGCGATGAGGGCAAGGGCAAGGTCGTCGACCTGCTCACCGAGCGCGCCGCCGCGGTGGCCCGTTTCCAGGGCGGTCACAACGCCGGGCACACGCTGGTGATCGGCGGCAAGAAGACCATCCTCTCGCTGATCCCTTCGGGGATCCTGCGCCAGGGGGTGCGCTGCTTCATCGGCAACGGCGTGGTGCTGTCGCTCGAGGCGCTGCTCACCGAGAGCGACATGCTCATGAAGCAGGGCGTGCCGGTGTTCGAGCGCTTGCGGCTCTCGCCCCAGTGCCCGCTGATCCTGCCCTCGCACATCCTGCTCGATCAGGCGCGCGAGCGGGCGCGCGGCGCGAATGCCATCGGCACCACGGGCCGCGGCATCGGGCCCGCCTACGAGGACAAGGTGGCGCGCCGCGCCGTGCGGGTCGCGGACCTCTTCCTGCGCGACCGCTTCGCCGCCAAGCTCGGCGAGGTGCTCGACTTCCACAACTTCCTGCTGCAGCAGTACTACAAGGTGCCGCCGGTCGACTTCCAGAAGACGCTCGATGCACAGCTCGCCATGGGCGAGCGCATCGCGCCGCTGGTCACCGATGTAACCCACGCCCTGGAGGGACTGCGCATCGCCGGGGCCAACGTGCTGTTCGAGGGCGCGCAGGGGGCGATGCTGGATGTCGATCTCGGCACCTACCCGTTCGTCACATCCTCCAACACCACGGCGGGCTTCGCCGCCACGGGCACGGGCTTAGGTCCCCGCGTCTTCGACGGCGTGCTCGGTATCGTCAAGGCGTACACCACGCGGGTCGGCGCCGGGCCCTTTCCGACCGAGCTCTTCGATGAGTACGGCGAGCACCTCTCGCGCGTCGGGCACGAATTCGGCTCGGTGACCGGACGGCGGCGCCGCTGCGGCTGGTTCGATTCGGTGGCGTTGCAGCGCGCGATCGTGAACTCGAGCGTCTCGGGCCTGTGTATCACCAAGCTCGACGTGCTGGACGGTCTCGATACCATCCGCATCGGCATCGGCTACCGCACCGAGGGGGTGGTCTCACCCGAGCCGCCGCTCACGGTCGAAGGCTACGCCGGCATCGAGCCGGTGTACGAAGAGCTTCCCGGCTGGCGCGAGTCGACCGTCGGCATCACCGAGTACGCGGCGCTCCCGGGTAACGCGCGCCGCTATCTCGAGCGGCTCGCGGCGCTCACCGGCGTACCGATCGACATGATCTCCACCGGACCGGACCGCGAGCAGACCATCGTGCTGCGGCACCCGTTCGGTGGCTGAATCGCCTGCCGCGACGGTCGCAGGCGCGACCCCGGCGGCGCGGGTGGCGCTCGCGCTGATCATCCTCGGGGCGTGCGTGCTGGTGGCGAGCACCTGGCACGTGTTCTTCGCCACCTGGGATGAGCCCGAACACCTGGCCGCGGGCGTCGAGCTCCTCGACCGCGGCTATTACGAGTACGACACCGAGCATCCGCCGATCGGACGCGCGCTGCTGGCGCTCGGCCCGTGGCTTGCCGGGGCCCACTCCTACGGCACCCCACCGCCGAGCGGCGTGACCGAAGGCGAGGACATCCTCTACCGCGACGGCAAGTACGATCTCTATCTGACGCTCGCCCGCGCCGGCGCGCTGCCGTTCCTCGCGCTGCTGCTGTTCGTCACCTGGCTGTGGGCGCGGCGCATGCTGGCAGGCGAGGGCGCGGCGCTGCTCGCGGTGGTTCTGCTCTTATCGGTGCCGCCCGTGCTCGGGCACGCCGGCGTCGCGGCGCTCGACGTGGCGGCCGCGGGCACGATCTTACTCGCCCTCTATACCCTCGATCGCTGGCTCGACACCCCGAGCTGGTACACCGCGCTCCTGTTCGGGCTCGCGAGCGGCTTTGCCGTGGGAACCAAGTTCTCGGCGGTGCCCTATATCGGCATGTCGTTGCTGGCGCTGGCGCTCACACACTGGATCCTGGGTCGACGCACGCCGCCCGCGCACCGGGCCACGGTGGGAATGCGCCTCGCCGAGCTCGTGGTGGTCGCGGCCGCGGCGCTGGTGCCACTCCTCATCGCGTACGGGATCCGCACAGGGGGCGACGAGGCGCGCGTCGCCTTCCGCTACGACTGGGCGGTGTCCTACCTCCTGGCGCAGAGCGGCATGGACCACGCGCTCGGCGTGCTGCTCGCGCATCTGTGGCTGCCTCGCGAGCTGAAGGATCTCGTCAACGGGATCGTCGCCGTCAAGGCGCACAACGACGGCGGGCACCTGTCGTACCTCCTGGGCGCGACCCGCATGATGGGGTGGTGGTACTTCTACCTGGTCGCGCTCGCGGTGAAGACGCCGTTGCCGCTGCTCGCCGGCGGCAGCGTCGGCGTGGGGCTGCTGGCCCGCGAGGGCTGGCGCACCGGGGACAACTGGCGCTTCACACCCGCGGTACTCAGCGTCGCGATCCTGGTGTTCGCGAGCGGCTTCAGCCACATCAACATCGGCATCCGCCACGTGCTGATCCTCTATCCTTTGCTCGCGCTCGGTGCGGCGTGGGTGGTGACCCGCGCGTGGCAGGGATTGAAGCAGATGGAGGACCGCCGCATGGCCATGGCCGGCAAGGTGGTACTCGCGGCGGTGCTCGCCTGGCAGCTGAGCGCGCTCGTGACCGCATGGCCTGACTACCTCGCCTGGTTCAACGAGACGGTCTCGCACCCCGAGCGCGTGCTGGTGGACTCGGACCTCGACTGGGGCCAGGACCTGCGCCGCCTCGAGAAACGGGCGGCGGAGCTCAAGATCCGGCACCTGAGCCTCGCCTATCGCGGCACGGCGGATCTGTCCCGCGAGCCATTGCCGGCGTACGCGATCCTGCCGCCGCACCAGCCGACGACCGGTTGGGTCGCGGTGTCCTGGCTCGCGCGCACGCGCAACCCCACCGACTACGCCTGGCTCAACGCCTACCAGCCGGTCGAGCACATCGGCAAGTCGATCGACCTCTACTACATCCCCTGAAGAAAGGGCCGCCTTGCGGCGGCCCCGTCTCGTCATCGACCTCGTGTATCGCTACCAGCGATCGTGCGAGGAGGGGAAGTTGAAGAGCTCCCACAGGTCGCCGATCGCCGCCTTGCCGGGCACGCCGTCCACATACGGCACGTAGCCCGAGGTGTCGACGAAGCCCCGCCAGTCGCGCTGCACGGGCAGCTGCTGCGGGTTCGGCAGGTTGTCGCGGCTGCGAGGCGTCACCGTCGGCAGGCGCCAGTTGCGCTCGATGAACTTGAGGATCGAGACGTGATCGGCGTACTGGTGCGAGATGTAGCCGGCGCCCTTCAGATACTGCGGCGGCGCCACCACGATCAGGGGTATGCGGGTGCCGTCGCCGAAGAAGTCCACCGGCTGCACGTAGCCCGAGTCGTAGTAGCCGCCACCCTCATCGAAGGTGATGAAAATGGCGGTGTCGTTCGCATACGCGGAGCTGTGCACCGCGTCCACGATCTTCTTCACGAAGCCTTCGAACAGGTCCAGCTTCGAGGATGCCGGGTGGCCGTCCACCAGGGCGCTCGGCTTCGCGAACGAAACCGCCGGCAGGTCGGTACCGCCGGCGATGTCCGCGTAGAGGCTGGTGGTGTCCTGGATGTGCTTGTTCACGTCCGGGCTTTCCATGATCGACTGGTCGTACTGGAACGGGTTGCAGATCTGGCAGTACTCGTCCGGCAGCTGGCCTTTGGCGGGGCTGTTGGTCGCGTGCGGATCCGTGTGGAACACGTTCAGCTGGTCGCCGTAGTACTTCCAGGAAATGCCCGCATTGTTCAGCGTGTCGCCGATGCTGTTGGTCTTGGACGGGTCCTTGCCATCGCCATTGCGGTTCGGCGGCATGGTAAACGCGGTCGCGCCAGCGCCCAGCGCGTAGTCCTGGTAGTAAGCGTCCTGCCAGGTGCCGTCGAAGGTGCTGGCGTCTTCGTTGCTCAGCGTAGGCTCGTAGCCGGGGTTGTAGTTGTTCAGCAGGTAGTAGTGGCCCGGCTCGCAGCGCGAGGCGACCCGCAGGCTGCGGATGTACGACAGGACGGCCCTGACACCGGGCTGCGCGGGATCGGAGCAGTCGCTGTAGGTCCCGCCGCCGAAGTAGTCACTCCCGGCCTTGTCGAAGCCGCCGTAGCCATCCTGCGTGTACCAGTTGTCGCTGCCGAGCGCGACCGCCGCCGGGTTGGGATTCGGATTCTCGATCTCACTGAGAGCGCCCTGCGGGTTGCTGCGCGGATTGGGCGGGGGCACCGCGTTGCCGCTTTCGTCCTGAAAGTAGAGCGCATCGCCGTGGCCGAACATGATGTGGTTGGCACCGGTGCCGCCCTGGAATGACTGATGGAAGTTGTCGCTCATGGCGTAGCTGTCCGCCAGCTGCTTGAAGTAGGGCGCATCTCCCTGCTGGACGTTGTAGAACCCCAGGGCCGTGGCACCCTCGCCGGTGGTGACCGGGGCCGGGCTTTCTCCCGTGGTGAAGTTGGTGGCGAAGGTACGCGTCTGTTTGTCGTCCGCCGTGTTGGGGGTGCCGGTGAAGCCTGGCAGGTTGCCGTTAGAGCCGGCGCCCTGCGTGGTTTCGACCCATGCGAACAGCTTGCCGTCGCAGCCGGAGGGGTTGCGCCAGTCCCACTCGCGGGGCTGGCAGTTGAGCTGCTGCTGCATCTGGTAGAAGCGGTGCACCGGGCTCGCAGCGTAGGCCGTGTACGCGAGAGTCGCGCCGGTCAGCTGGAACGGACCGGGCGGCAGGTTGTCGTCCTGCACGCTGCCACTCGCCCACTGGATGCGGGTATCGGGCGTGCCCGAAGTGACGCCGGTGCCGCCGGAGGCAAGCGACGCGTAGTAGGATGCATCGGGCAAGCCGGTTTCGACCTCTTCCGCGAGTCCGGTGCACTGCGCGAGGCTGGTGCACAAGCCCGTGAGATTGGCGAATTGGCCCGCCGGGCCACCGGCGAGCGGATTGGGCAGCTGCGCGTAGTCCGTCGACGGCGGGCTCAGCATGAACTCCGATCCTTGCGCGGACACCTGCTTCTGTACGGCCCGCTGCCAGTTCGGCCCGGGTACCGCGCTGGTGCCGCGCAGGTTGATGATGCCTTCACTCAGCAGGTTGAGGATCTCCTGGGGACGACCGCGGAGGGCTTGCGGCTGATAGGTGGCGAAGATATGGTCGAAGCTGCGATTCTCACCGATGATCACGATGACGTGCTTGATCGGTGACTGCGGCCTGCCGAGGCTCCCTGGGCTCGGCAAATCGTTCGCAGCGGCGGCTGCGGTGGCTACCGCCGGACCTATGGACATCTGGATCATGGCGAGCGACAACGCTGTCGCGCGCAGGCCGCGCAGTGTCTGCGCAACAATCGCGCTAATCCTCATGGTGTTCTCCCTCACGAATTGCAAAGGCGCTTCATGGCGCCGGGAGATCATTGCGGCCCCATGTTGCAGAGCGGTGATGCTTTGTTGAACGTGCCGATTCGTATAGCGTGTGGGTCCCGGGGAGAATCGCTTGCCCGGAAGGAGCGCTGGTCATGATTGGATACGTAACCCTCGGCACGAGGGATCTGGCGCGCGGGGCGCGCTTCTACGATGCCATCGCGCAGGAGTTGGGCGTGGGGAGAATGATGCAGACGGAGCGCTACATCGCCTGGGGGAAGCCCGGGGGCGGCGCCGGTATTGGTTTGACGCTGCCGTTCGATGGTCAGCCGGCCACCGTGGGCAACGGCGTCATGGTGGCGCTCGAAGCGCAGGACAGAGCCCAGGTCGACCGGCTGCACGCGCTGGCGTTATCTTTGGGCGGTAAGGACGAAGGCGCGCCTGGCCCGCGGGGTGAGGGGTTTTATGCCGCTTATTTTCGCGATCTGGACGGCAACAAGCTCAATGCGTTCGTGATGGGTTGATCGGCGATGCCTGCCAGTGAGCGCCTGGACCGGTCCGGCAGGCAGCGCGTGGATTCCCGATTCGCGGGAGTCGATCTGCTGCGGGGGCTCGCCATCGCGATGATGGTTGGCTATCACTTCTGTTACGACCTCGCATATTTCCGACTTGCGTCCTGGAGTCCGGACGAGATGCTGATTCGTCGGGGCTGGATCGCCTGGCGGGACCTGATCGTCGCGAGCTTCCTGCTGCTGGTGGGCCTGTCGCGGGCTCTGAATGCCGAGTTCAAGCCATCTGCGGCGGATTTCTGGAAGCGCTGGGGGCAGATAGCCGCCGGTGCGCTCCTGGTGAGCTTAGCCAGCCGCGGATTCGCCGGGGAACGCTGGATCTATTTCGGCATCCTGCATTTCATCGCCGTCGCACTCCTGCTTTGCCGGCTGGTGTTGTATCGCACGCGGTCCGCGCTATGGATTGCCCTGCTGGGCGCCACGGCGCTCGCCGCCGGAGCGCTCATCTGGACGCCGGCCATGGACGCGTTTCCACTCGACATCCTCGGCTTCGCGGCGCACAAACCGCCCACCGAGGACTACGTGCCGCTGTTCCCCTGGATCGGAGTCGTCCTCATCGGCCTGGCGGGCGGCGTTCTGTGGAGGTCGCGTGATTTCGCGCCGCTCCATGCGCTCGACCGTCTGCGTGCCCTGGTTCCGGCACCGGTTCAGCGGGCGCTCGCCGGGGCGGGGCGCTGGAGTCTCAGCATCTACCTGGTGCACCAACCGATCCTGATCGGCATGCTCACCGCGGTGGTGGCCGCTCGCCGCTAGGCCGCCTGCGCCTGCCCGCGCAGCTTCGTGATGCGCACGAGTGGCGGCGGGTGCGAATAATAGAAGGCCGCATACACGGGATCGGGGGTGAGCGTACTGGCGTTGTCGCGGTGCAGCTTCACCAGCGCGCTCGCGAGCTCCGCGGCGCTCGCGTGCTGGCTCGCGAAAGCGTCTGCCTGGAACTCATGCAGGCGTGACCAGGCGGAGGAAAGCGGCGTCAGGAAGAAGGTGAAGGCCGGCACTACCAACACGAAAAGGAGCAGCGCCGCGTGCGTCGAGGGCGTTGGCACGCCGAGCGCGTGGTAGAAGCCCGGCTGCCGCGCGAGCCAGCCGAGGAGCGCGAGACCTGAGAACGCGGCCACCACCGACACCAGCAGCCGCTTCCTCACGTGGTGGAGGCGGAAATGGCCGAGCTCGTGTGCCAGCACCGCCTCGACCTCCGGTCCGCCGAGCGTGCCGAGCAGGGTATCGAAGAACACGATGCGCTTGTGGCGTCCGATCCCGGTGAAGTAGGCATTGCCGTGGCTCGAGCGGCGCGAGCTGTCGACCACGAACACGCCCCTGGAGGTGAAACCACAGCGTTCGAGCAGCGACTCAATGCGTGCCTTGAGCGGCTGGTCCGCGAGCGGCGCGAAGCGGTTGAAGAGCGGTGCGATCAGCACCGGATACGCCCACGCCATGAGCAGCATCACCGCGAGCCACAGCGCCCACGCCCACAGCCACCACCAGCGGCCGGCACGCTCCATGAGCAGCAGCGTCACGGCGAGCAGCGGCCCACCGAGCGCTACCGTGAGCGCGAGGCCCTTGGCGAGATCGGCGAGGTAGAGTGGCACCGTCGTGCGGTTGAAGCCGAAGCGTGCCTCGAGGCGGAAGGTACGCCACAGCGACAGCGGCAGGCTCACGAGGCGAATGGCGAGCGCCGCGGTACCGATCACCGCGAGCCCGAGCCAGGGCTGCGCGAGCGGCGTGCGGCGCCAGAGCGAATCGATCAGCGCGAGGCCGCCGCCGACCGTGAGGGCCAGGGTCACCGCGGTGTCGACCAGAAGGCTGATGCGCGCGAGGCGGATCTTGGCGACGGTGTAATCGGCCGCCTTCGCGTGTTCCTCCGCGGAGATGCTCGCCGCGAAGGGTGCCGGCACCGTGCCGCGGTGCCGGGCCACCGCGCCGGCCTGCCGCACCGACAGCCACCACTCCATGGCGGCGCCCGCGAGCACGGCGAGCAGGAACAGAGGCGTCAGAGAGCCCATGGTGAGCTCAAGCGGGCCGGCTCGCGGCCGCGGCCCCGCGATCGAGCAGCCACAGCACCAGCGTGCACAGGAACGCCGCGAGGCTCAGCAGCCCGAAGAACCACAGCATCGGCGCGTAGCCGCCGGGATTGGCGACGCTCGCGCCGCTCGAGTCGTTGAGATACCCGGCGATGAGATTGGCGCCGGCGAGGCCGGCATTCTGCAGCGCGGTCATGAGCCCATAGGCGGTGCCGAGATGCCCGGACGCGGTATAGCGCACCACCGTGGGCCACAGCACCGCCGGCAGGAACGAGAAGCTCACGCCGAGGAGTGCGGTCGAGTATCCGGCGCCACCCGGCAGCGCCAGCACCAGAAAGCTCAGGGGCAGCAGCAGCGAGCCGAGCGCCAGGAGCGGTGCGTTGCGTCCGATCCGATCGAGCAGGAAGCCGAACACCGGGGTCGCGAACACCGCGCCGAGAAACACGTAACTGTTGAGCGTGCTGGCGGCATCGAGCGTCAGCCCGTGCGCCTCCTGCAGGTACTTGATGGCGAAGGTGCTGCGGAACGGGAAGATGACCGAGTAGAAGGTCACGCAGATGCCGACCAGCAGCCAGTACTCGCTGCGGAAAGAAAGCAGATGGCGCCAGTCGAAGCGCTCGGGCGGCGGCGGCAGCGCCAGCGTGCCGCGCGGCGCCTCGCGGCGGTCGAGCCAGTAGTAGACGAGAGCGCCGCCGAAGGAAAGCGCCGCAAAGCCCACGGCGAGCCACAGCGGCGCCTGCCAGCCGCGCGCGTAGAGCGAGCTCGCGAAGTGGGGCGAGCGGTCGGCGAGGTAGGAGCCGAGGCGCGCGAGCGACAGGTTGAGCGCGAACAGGAGCGCAAACGAGCGTCCCGCAAACCATTGGGCGAGCGCGACCGTGGTGGCGACTGCGAGCGTCTCGGAGCCGACGCCGAACAGCAGCCGCCCGACGGCCATCAGTGGAAACTGCGTGCCGAGCGCGGTGACCACCGCGCCCACCAGGCACAGTGCCGTCGTCAGCAGCACCATGAGCCGCGCCGAGAAGCGGTCCACCAGCACCCCTCCCAACACCACCAGGAAAATGTTGGGAAGGCTGTAGATGGCGTTCAGGGTGCCGATCTGCGTGTCGGTGAAGTGCAGCTCGCGCGAGAGCTGCTCGGCGACCGGTGCGATGGAGTCGTACCCGTAGTAGTTGCCGAGCATGACGAAGGCGACGCCGGCGTACATGAGCGCCTGGACGGCGAAGGAAGGGGTGGCGGAACGCTGTTGCATGCGGTGTAGCATTGTATCCAACGGCGCGCCGTCAGCGCGCGACCCACCCCGAGTCGATGAGTCCGGCGTCGAATTCACGCACCACGCGCGGATCGGGCCGGGCGAGCTTGCGCGAGACATCCGGCACCGGCACACGCGCGAGGATGTCCCGGATTACGTTGAGTCGCGCCTGCTCCTTGTCATCGGCACGCACCACCATCCAGGGCGCCTCACGGCTGTGGGTTCGCTCGAGCATCCGGTCGCGGGCGCGGCTGTAATCCTTCCAGTGCTGCTGCGCCGCCTCGTCCACCGGGGAGAGCTTCCACTGCTTGAGCGGATCGCGGCTCCGCTCGCGCAGGCGGCGCGCCTGCTCGGCGCGGCTGATGTCGAGGTAGTACTTGAGGAGATGGATCCCGGAGCGCACCAGCATGCGCTCGAAACCAGGCGCCGCTTCCAGGAACTCCTCGCTTTCGGCGCGTGTGCAGAACTTCATCACCACCTCGACGCCGGCGCGGTTGTACCAGCTGCGGTTGAACAGCACGATTTCCTGCGCCGCCGGCAGCTGTCCGGTGAAGCGCTGGAAGTACCATTCGGTCTCCTCGCGGTCGCTCGGCTTGCCGGGCGCCACCACCCGCACCTCGCGGGGACTGAGGTGCTCGGCGATGCGCTTGATGGTGCCATCCTTGCCGGCGGCGTCGCGCCCCTCGAGGATCACGAGCACCTTGCGGCCCCGGGCGATGACGTGTCGATGGAGCTTCACCAGTTCGATCTGCAGCCGCCGCAGCTCGCGTGCATAGCGGTGCCTGCCGAGCTGCGGGGCGGCGGGTGGGGTGTGTTTTTTAGCCATGCGTATCTCCTTGTAGGGGGCGCGCGCTTGGTACAGTCTAGGCCCAACACCGCAGGAGTCAGCCATGACCAAGTCGAAGACCGGGCCGAAGGTGGTGGTGACGAAGAACGGGCCCTACCTGGTGAGCGGGGCGGTGCCGCTCTCGCGGCAGACCATCGTGGCGGATGCCGAGGGGGGCTCGGAGGAGTGGCGCGAGACTCATCCTTATCCGGCGCAAGGCGAGGGCTACGCGCTGTGCCGCTGCGGGCACTCCGCCAACAAGCCCTTCTGCGACGGCACCCACCAGAAAGTGAAGTTCGACGGCAACGAGACCGCCAGCCGTCAGCCCTACCGCGAACAGGCGCAGCTCACCGAAGGGCCGCAGCTCGCGCTGACGGACGCCGAGTCGCTGTGCGCCTTCGCGCGCTTCTGCGACCCGCACGGCCAGGTATGGAGCCAGGTCGAGCGCACCGACCAGGCCGAGGTACGCGCCACCTTCGTCAAACAGGTGAACAACTGTCCCTCCGGGCGGCTGGTGGCGTGGGAGCGTGGTACGGGCAAGCCCGTCGAGCATGCACTGCCGGTCTCGATCGGCGTCATCGAGGATCCACCCGAGGGCGTGAGCGGCCCGCTGTGGCTGCGGGGCGGGATCCCGGTCATCGCCGCCGACGGCTTCGCCTACGAGGTGCGTAACCGCGTGACGCTGTGCCGCTGCGGCGCGTCCAGGCACAAGCCCTTCTGTGACGGCTCGCACGCCGCCGTCAAATTCCACGACCCGGGTGCGAGCGGCTAGAACGGCCGTGAGCATCTACGACCAGGATCTCGACCGGACGGCGGCCAACTACGTGCCGCTCTCGCCGGTGAGCTTCATCGAGCGCACGGCGGAGGTGTTCGGGGATCTTGTGGCCGTCGTACACGGCGAGCGCCGCTACCGCTGGGGAGAGGTGCGCGAGCGCACGGCGCGTCTCGCGGCGGCGCTGCGCGCACTCGGAGTAGGGCGCGGCACCACGGTCAGCGCCATGCTCACCAACACGCCGGAGATGATCGAAGCGCACTACGCCGTTCCGGCGCTCGATGCGGTGCTCCACACCCTCAACACGCGGCTCGATGCGCCGCTGCTCGCCTGGCAGATGCAGCACTGCGAGGCCGCCGTAGTCATCACCGACCGGGAGTTCTCCGGCGTGATGCGCGCGGCGCTGGGGATTCTGCGTCAGGAGCACGGCCGCACGCCGCTCGTGATCGACGTGTGCGACACGGAGTTCATCGGCGCCGGCGAGCGCCTCGGCAGCTACGAGTACGAGGCGCTGCTCGCCGCGCACCCGCCGCTTAAATCTCTCGAGGGACCCGCGGATGAGTGGGATGCGATCGCGGTGTCCTACACCTCGGGCACCACCGGCAACCCCAAGGGGGTCGTCACCCATCACCGCGGCGCCTATCTCAATGCGGTGTGCAACGCCGTGTCGTGGAGCATGCCGCAGTTCCCGCGGTATCTGTGGACGCTGCCGCTCTTTCACTGCAACGGCTGGTGCTTCCCCTGGACGGTGGCGCTGCTCGCGGGCACGCACGTGTGCCTGCGCAAGGTCGACGCCCGCGCGATCCTGGACGCCATGCGCACCCATGGCGTGGATCACTACTGCGGTGCACCGATCGTGCACAACCTGCTGATCAACGCCGACCCCGCCTGGCGGGAGGGCATCACGCAGCGCGTGCGGGCGATGGTGGCCGGCGCGGCGCCCCCCGCGGCGATGATCGAGGGCATGCAGCGCCTCGGCTTCGACCTCACGCACGTCTACGGTCTCACGGAGACTTACGGGCCGGCGGCGCTCGCGGCGCGCCGGGCGCTCTGGAGCGAGGCGAGTCTGGCCGAACAGGTGAGGCTCAACGGCCGCCAGGGTGTGCGCTACGTGCTGCAGGAGGGCATGACGGTCATCGAGCCGCAGACGATGCATGAGGTGCCCGCGAGTGGCGAGGCGCTGGGCGAGGTCATGTTTCGCGGCAACATCGTGATGAAAGGCTACCTCAAGAACCCCGCAGCGACTGTCGAGGCGTTCGCCGGCGGCTGGTTCCACACCGGCGACCTCGGCGTGCTGGAGAGCGACCGCTACGTCAAGATTCGAGACCGCAGCAAAGACGTCATCATCTCGGGCGGCGAGAACATCAGCTCGCTCGAGGTCGAGGACGCGCTCTACCGGCATGCCGCGGTGCAGGCCTGCGCCGTGGTGGCGCGGCCGGATCCCAAGTGGGGTGAGTCACCGCTCGCCTACGTCGAGCTCAGGAGCGGTGCCAGCGTCACTGCGGAGGAGCTGATCCTCCACTGCCGGGGGCTGCTGGCCGGCTACAAGGTGCCGCGCGAGGTGCGTTTCGAGGAGATCCCCAAGACCGCGACCGGCAAGATCCAGAAGTTCCTGCTGCGCGCGCGGGCGAGATCCTCGAGCGCCATCGAATAGTCGCGGGGCGGTAATCGGCAGCGCCAGCGTGCCCGCCCTGATCGCCAACGGCTGCTTTTTGCCGCATCATCTGCTGCGCCGGGCAGGCGCCGGGAAGGGCGCCGCCGGTACCGGGGAGCAGGCACCGGACACTGCAGTGAGTCGGAGGCGATCATCGAGAAGGCGAGCGGACACCTGGGGGACGTGCTGGTCGTGGGCGGCGGGCTCGCGGGCCTCGCGAGCGCCTATGCCCTCCACGAGGCGGGCTTGCGGGTCGAGGTCCTCGAGCGGCGCGAGGATGTGGCACTCGAGACGAGCTTCGCGAATGGCGGGATCCTGACGCCCTCGATGCCGGATCCGTGGAATGCCCCCGGCGTCCATTGGCGGCTGCTGCGCTGGCTCGGACGCGAGGATGCACCGATGCTGCTGCGCCCGAGCGCCATTCCGGGCTACTTCGGCTGGGGACTGAAGTTCCTCGCCGGCTCCTCGCCCGACTCGTTCAATGCCTCGATGCGCGCCAACTACCGCCTGTGCGCCTACAGCCTCGAGCGGCTGCGTGCCTGGCGCGCTGCGCTCGACCTCGAGTACGCGCAGGGCACCCACGGCACGCTCGAGGTCTATCGCGATCCGCGCTCGTTTGAACAGGCGGTGCACGAGCTCGCGACGCTTGCGCCGCTCGGACTGAAGGGCACGCCGCTCGATCCCCCCGCCACGGCGCGCCTCGAGCCACTGCTCGATGAAGTCCGGGCAGAGCTGGTGGGTGCAATCCATTTTCCGGCGGATGAGAGCGGCGATGCGCTGCTCTTCTGCCGGGCACTGCGCGAGCGCCTGGTGGCGCGCGGTGTGAGGGTGCGCCTCGACACCCGGGTGAGCGCCGTGCGCGTCGCCGGCGGTCGGGCCACGGGTGTCGAGACCGAAGCCGGCTGCCTGCCCGCCTCGCAGGTGGTGCTGGCGGCCGGACCCTGGTCGCGCGAGCTCCTCGCCGCCTGTGGCGTGCAGGTCGCGGTGCGCCCGGTGAAGGGTTACTCACTGTCGATCCCGATCGATCCGGCCTCAGGTCCCCGGCACGCGCTATCGGATGACTCGCTCCATGCCGTCATGACACCGCTCGGCGCGACGCTGCGCCTCGCCGGCACCGCGGAGTTCAGCGGCTGGGATATGACGCTGCGACCCAGGCGCGTCGCGGCGCTATGGCGGCTGCTCGAGGCCTTGAGTCCCAACCTCGCTCGGCGCGTCGACCGCGCCGCGGCGCGCCCCTGGTGCGGATTGCGCCCGATGTCGGCCGACGGCCGCCCGTACGTCGGGGCGAGCGCGGTCGCGGGACTCTACGTCAACACCGGTCACGGTCATCTCGGGTGGACGCAGGCGGCGGGCTCCGCCTCGCTCCTGGCGCAGCTGATGACGGGTGCGCCGACCGCCATCGACCCGCGACCTTTCGCGCTGTCGCGCACCGAGCGCGGCGCCTGGCGCGGCGAGATTCAACCCGCGGAGCAACCGTCATGAGCGATCCCCGGCCGCTGGTTCCTGGCCTCGCAGCCCTGGCCCTCGCGATCGGCTGCCAGGCCGCGCTCGCCGCAGCGCCGCCCGCCACGGCGGCGCGGCCGCCCGACTACGACGTGGTGATTCGCGGCGGCACCGTGTACGACGGCACGGGAGGCGCGCCCTTCATCGGCGACGTGGCGCTGCGCGGCGATCGCATCGCCTACATTGGCGCGCACGCGCCCGGACGCGCCGCTGAGGAATTCTCCGCACACGGCAAGGCGGTGGCGCCGGGCTTCGTCAACATGTTGGCGCATCCGGAGGAGTCCCTGCTCATCGACGGCCGGGCGCTGAGCGACCTGCGCCAGGGGGTGACGCTCGAGGTACTGGGCGAGGACTCGATGGGCCCGCTGTCGCCGGAGATGAAGCGCTTAGGTGCCCAGCGCCAGGGCGACATCAAGTATCCGATCGACTGGACCACGCTCGGGGAATATCTGCAGCCGCGCTCGAGCAGCGCGGCATTGCGCCCAACATCGCTTCTTACGTCGGCGCCGGCACCGTGCGCACGTACGTGCTCGGCGAGCGCGACGTGCAGCCGAGCGCAGCGCAGCTCGAGCAGATGCGCACGCTCGTGCACCAGGCCATGGAGGAGGGCGCCGTCGGCGTCACCACCGCGCTGATCTACAGCCCCAACGACTACGCCAAGACCCCGGAGCTCATCGCGCTCGGCGAGGAATCGGCGCGCTGCGGCGGGATCTACAGCGCGCACATGCGCAGCGAGGGCGACCGGCTGCTGGAAGCCGTGCAGGAGACGATCGACATCGCCCGCGCCTCGGGTGGTCCGGCCGAGATCTATCACCTGAAGGTTGGCGGGCAAGAGCAACTGGGGCAAGCTCGATGCGCTGGTGCGGGCGGTCGATGCGGCACGCGCCGCCGGGGTGCGCATCACCGCGGACATGTACGTCTACACCGCCGGTGCCACGGGCCTCGATGCCGCGATGCCGCCGTGGGTGCAGGACGGCGGACTCGAGGCCTGGATCGCGCGGCTCAAGGACCCGCAAGTGCGCGAGCGCGTGCTCGCCGACATGCGCGATCCGAAGCCCAAGTGGGAGAACCTCATGGGGGCGGCCGGCGCCGCGGGAACACTGCTGCTCGGCTTCAAGAACCCGGCGTTGAAGCCCCTCACCGGCAAGACGCTTGCCGCGGTCGCCAGGGCGCGCGGCGTGAGCGTCCGAGGACGCGGCGATTGATCTCGTCATCGAGGACGGCTCGCGCGTCGGGGTCGCCTACTTCCTCATGTCGGAGGACAACATCAAGCGGGAGGTGGCCCTTCCCTGGGTGAGCTTCGATTCGGATGCGGACGCGCCGGCTCCCGAGGGGGTGTTCCTCAAGTCGAGCCGACATCCGCGCACCTACGGCAACTTCGCCCGCGTGCTCGCGCACTTCGTCCGCGAGGAGAAAGTGCTCACGCTGCAGCAGGCGGTCCACAAGCTCGCCGCACTGCCGGCGGCGACGCTGTCCCTGAGCGATCGCGGCCTCCTCAAGACGGGTTATTTCGCCGACGTCGTGGTGTTCGATCCGGCCAGGGTGCAGGACCATTCGACCTACGAGCGGCCGCAGCAGCTCGCCACCGGGGTGGAGGACGTCTGGATCAACGGCGTACGCGCCCTGCGCCACGAAGTGGCCACCGGAGCGGCGAGCGGCCGGGCGGTGCGCGGGCGCGCCTGGACGGGCGGTGGCGGGGGCGGGTGCCGCGCGAGGCCGCGGACTGGACCTGGTCGCCGTAGCGGGCGGTCAGCCGTCGGCGAACGGACGCGCGAGGTCCATGCGCGCGGTCACCGGCGGCATCGGGTACTTCAGTCCGCTCGCGCAGTTGAAGAGGATCACGCGGTCGGCGGGCGAGATCCGCCCCGCGCGTGCCGCGGCGAGATACGCCGCATAGGTCGCGGCCCCCTCGGGGCTCAGCAGCAACCCGTCCTTGGCCGCCACCTCGCGCCGTGCGCGTTCGATCTCCTCATCCTCGATCGCGAGCGCGAACCCTCGGGTCTCGCGGATCGCTCTGAGAATCAGGAAGTCGCCGATCGCCGCGGGCACACGGATCCCGGAGGCGATGGTGTGGGCGTTCTGCCAGGGAGTCGCAGTCTCGGCCCCCGCCTCGAAGGCGCGCACGATCGGTGCACAGCCGGTCGACTGCACCGCGACCAGGCGCGGCATCGGACCCTCGATCCAGCCGAGCGCGGCGAGCTCGGCCCACGCCTTCCACATGCCGATGAGCCCGGTGCCGCCGCCGGTCGGGTAGAACACCACCTGGGGCAGCTGCCATTTGAACTGTGCGGCGAGCTCCAGCCCCATGGTCTTCTTACCCTCGATGCGGTACGGCTCCTTCAGCGTCGAGACATCGAACCAGCCGTAGCGCTCCTTGCCGAGGCCGACCAGGCGTGCGCAATCGTTGATGAGACCGTTGACGCGCCAAACGCGCGCGCCCTGGAGTGCGATCTCGCTCAGGTTGATCTCGGGCGTGTCGTCCGGACAGAAGCAGAACGCTTCCATGCCGGCGCGCGCAGCATAGGCGGCCATGGCGGCGCCGGCGTTGCCGTTGGTGGGAATCGCGACGCGGCGCACGCCGAAGGCGCCCGCCATCGAGATCGCGAGGCACAGTCCCCGTGCCTTGAAGGAGCCGGTCGGCAGACGCCCCTCGTCCTTCACCGTCGGGGGCACGAAGCCCGCGGGCCGCTCGCTGCGCAGCAGATCGATGAGCGGCGTCTCCACCTCACCGAGGCCGAGCGCGTGGGCGGCCTCACGCACCGGCAAGAGCTCGTGCCAGCGCCAGAGATTCGCGGGCCGCGCCTCGATGTCGCCGCGCGCGAGATCGCGCTTGAGCGCGGCGAGGTCGTAGCGGGCGAGCAGCGGCTTGCCGGCGCGCGACAGTCCCTGCAGCACGCCGATGTCGTGGCGCTCGGCGGTCGCGCTGCATTCGAGATGGGTGGCGTAGGAATAGCGCATGTGTGATACAAGAGGCCGATGACAGGGGGGCCGACCACCCGCCCGGCACCGCAGCTGGTGCGCGCCATCGGCCGCTGGAGCATGGTAGCACTGGCGGTCAACAGCATTCTCGGCAGCGGCGTGTTCGGTTTGCCCTCCGTGATCGTGGGGCTCGTCGGTCCGTGGAGCCCGCTCGCGGTGCTGCTGGCGGGCGCCGCCATGGCGGTGATCATCGCCTGCTATGCCGAGGTCGCCTCGCAGTTCAGCGAAACGGGCGGACACTATCTCTACGTGCGCGCTGCCTTCGGACGCCTGGCGGGGCTCGAGGTCGGGTGGCTTACCCTCCTCAGCCGCCTCACCGCCTGCGCCGCCGCCGTGAACCTCCTCGTGATCTCGCTCGGCCAATTCTGGCCCGGGGTCGGCGCACCGTTGCCGCGTTTCGCAGTCGAGTCGCTGCTGGTCGGTGCGCTGGCAGTCGCGAACTATCGCGGCGTGGCCGCCGGCACGCTGGCGAGCAACGTGTCGGTGGTCGCGAAGCTCGTGCCCCTCGCGGTGGTCTGCGCGGTGGGTCTCACCTACCTCGCCGTGCACGGCGCCGGTGCACCGCAGGCACCCGGTGCTGGTGTCGACGGCTGGCTTAAAGCCATGCTGCTGCTCTTCTTTGCCTATGGCGGCTACGAGGCGGCGCTCAACCCCATGGGGGAGGCCCGCGATCCGCGGCGCGACGCCGGCTTCGCGCTGTTCGTGGCGCTCCTCATCATCACCTTCCTCTATACGGCGCTGCAGCTCATCGTGGCCGGCGTGCTGCCCGAGGCCGCGCACAGCGAGCGTCCGCTCGCCGACGCCGCGCGCATCATGATGGGTCCGGCGGGCGCCGCGTTCGTGTCCCTCGGGGCGCTGATCTCGGTGTACGGATACCTGAGCGCCAATCTCCTCACCGTGCCGCGCGGCGTCTACGCGCTCGCCGAGCGCGGCGACTTCCCGGCCGCCTTCGCCGCCATCCATCCGCGCTTTCGCACGCCGTACCTGTCGATCGTGGCCATCGTGCTGGCGCTGTGGGCCTTTGCGCTCTTCGGGAGCTTCACCTGGAACATCACGTTGTCGGCGGTCGCGCGGCTCTTCTATTACGCCGCGGTGTGCGCCGCGGTGCCGGTGCTGCGCCGCCGCCAGCCCGGGGCGGCCGCGTTTCGCCTGCCGGGCGGCGTGTTGCTGCCAGCGCTCGGGGTACTGATCTGTCTCACACTCCTGACGCGGGTCGACTTCAGCAAGTCCGTCATCCTGCTGGTGGTGCTGCTTGCGGCTGCGGCCAACTGGCTGCTGGTGCGCCGCCGGGGCACAATCATCGAGGGAGGCCACCCATGAGCAACGACGAGCCGCTGGTGAAGCGCAGCGGGGATTCCCGCGGCGCAGTCACCCTCACCCTCAACCGCCCGCAGGCGTACAACGCCCTGTCGGAAGCTCTGCTCGGCGCGCTGCAGCGCGAGCTCGACGCGATCGCCGCAGATGAGTCGGCGCGTGTGGTGGTACTGGCGGCCGAGGGCAAGGCGTTCTGCGCCGGACACGACCTGCGCGAGATGCGCGCCCAGCCCTCCCACGAGTACTACCAGCGGCTCTTCGCGCAGTGCAGCGCGGTGATGCTGAGCCTGACCCGCCTCCCGGTGCCGGTGATCGCGCGCGTGCAGGGGATTGCCACCGCCGCTGGCTGCCAGCTGGTGGCGCAGTGCGACCTGGCGGTGGCCGCGAGCAGCGCGCGTTTCGCCGTGAGCGGCGTCAACCTGGGGCTCTTCTGCTCGACGCCGGGCGTGCCGCTCGCGCGCAACCTCTCGCGCAAGCAGGCCTTCGAGATGCTCGTGACCGGGGACTTCATCGACGCCGAGGGGGCGCGTACGCGCGGTCTCGTCAACCGCGTGGTCGAGCCTGGGGTGCTGGATGCGGAGATCGAGCGGCTCGTCGCCAGCATCGTGGCGAAGCCCCGGGTCGCGGTGGCGATGGGCAAGGAGCTCTTCTATCGCCAGGTGGAGCTGCCGCTCGCCGCCGCCTACACGGCGGCCGGCGAGACCATGGCGTGCAACATGATGGACGAGGCCGCGCTGGAGGGCGTGCAGGCCTTCATCGAGAAGCGTCCGCCACGCTGGGGGCATTGAACCGTGCGGCGCGTGCTCTCGACGTGAATCCCGGCACCGGCGAGCCGCTCACCCCGCTAGCGCGCCACACCGTTCGCACGCCCATTGCGCTCGAGTTCGAGTTGACTGGTGATGACCCCGCTGACTCCCGGAACCGACTGAGCGATCCGTCGGGCGGCGTAAATCGCGTCAGCGCTCCACACGTAGCCGCTGAGATAGGCGACACCGTGGTCGATTCTCACATCGACATGACGAAAGTAGTACGTGGGGTCGGCGTTCAGCTGCGAATAGACGGTGTTCGCCAGCACCTCGTCGGCGGCAACTGGTTTAGCTGATGCCGAGGGCGGCTGCGTAGGAGCCGACGCGCAGGACGCCGTCAGCGTGGCCGCGGCGATGAGCACCGTTGTCCACCGGGTTCTCCATCCGCGTGTCACGCCTGACCTCCGTCAGCTGACTCCGGCGCCGGCTGGATGTCGCAGCCGGTCGCGGCCACACCTCACTGCGATCCCGCGCTGTCGCCGCCGCCTCTGTTGGCCTGACGCTCCAGCTCCATCTCGTCGCGCACGCCAGCAACGCCGGGTACGCCGCGGGCGATCTGCTGCGCATGATACAGCGCATCGGTCGTCCACACGTAACCGCTCAGCCGCGCCACGCCGTAATCCACCTGCACCTCGACATCACGGAAGTAATAGATCGGATTCGCCTCCAGCGTCGCGTACACCCGCTCCGCGACTGCCGCGTCGGCCTGTTCCTGCTGAGGTGACTTTGGAGGAGTTGTCGAGCAGGCAACCACCAGCGCCGCGATTGCGGCGACGACGGAGGAGGCACCGCCTCTTCGCTCGTTCGTCACATCGACCTCCCGGGTGGGCTACCGGAATAATCTGCCTGTCCTCATTGGACCCGCGTGACGCTCGTCCGTTCGCGAACCGAGCGGCAGTAGCGCTGGCCTCGACGTTTCCTCACACTCCGCAGGGTTTTGTCACACTCCGGATCCAATCCCGCGCCGCCAGCGGCTCCTGGCGGCGCGTCAGGATCTACCGCGCAACGGGCGAGTTTTCGTTCCCGTTCCGTTCCAGCTCCAGGTCGTTCACCACCTGGGTAACGCCAGGGACGCCCTCTGCAATGAGCGTAGCGAGGTCCAGGTCCGGCCGGTCCCAGACGTAGCCGGTGAGGCGCACCACGCCGCTGTCGGCGCGAACAAAGATGTGTTTGGCGTAGAGCACCTTGTCTGCGTTCAGCGCCGTTTCCACGCTTTCGGCAGTCACCTTATCGGCCTGTAATTGCGCGTCGGTCTTGCGAGGGCCGGATGCGCAGGCACCGACGCCGCACAACACCGCCACTGCAACGGCGAACGACATGCGCTTCATCAATGGGGACACCTTCGTTCCCTCCTCGTTTGTCGATGCGATGTATATCACAACCGCGCGGCCGCGCCGGTACCGCCGCCGCGGCACGGCTCCATCACTTCCAGGCGGCGACCGGGCCGCCGGAGCGGCCCGCCCCCGGTGCTGCCACCATGAGCGGGCCGATCCAGTCGTGCCTGATCGTTGCCGTGCTGCACGTCAGAACTTGAAGTTGATACCCGTCGAGACGCCAACGGGATGGCAGCCGCCCCAGGTCGTCGGGCCGGCACTGCTGTAGTCGATGAACGTCGCGTGCGTGGCATCGTGGCAGTCGGTCTTGATGCCATGGCCGCCGGCGCCGATATCGTAATGCGCGTTGACCGTCGTTCACGGTCTCGGCAAAGTCAAAGTACCAGGTCAGCTGCTTGTCGAGCTTGTGCCACCAGGCGAACGTGTACATGTTCGCCTGGTTGTTGCCGATGCCGTCCGGGGTTGTAGTTGTGCTGTCCACCCGGGTCGCCCAGCGTGGCACCGGCATGCGCCCAGCCTGCTGCGATCCGGTCCTTGCCGCCGTTGAACTCGTACTCGACGGCAGCCAGTCTCCGGTGCGCTGCCGCTCGTTCTGGAACTCCATGACGGCGGGGACGTTGCGATGCATCTCCTCCCACAGGTAGGAGACCGTGAGCCCGAACTCGAAGCGGTACTGCCCGCCGAATTTGACCGCCCATTCGTCGGCCGTATCGTACGCGTCGTTGTACGCGGGCCGAGCTGACGGCGGCGGCTCCCGGATATTCCGCCGCATAGGCCAGGTAGGTGCCGCAATCGAGCAGCGGCGAAGGCGTGGGGTTCGTGCAAAGGTCGCCCCCTCCGGGCAGGGCTCCGTAGTACGGGTTGTTCGAGCCGATGCCGTCGCTGGCGCGGTTCACCTGGCTGTGGAGCTCATAAGCCAGCACCAGATAAAGACCGCCCGTCTCGAACTTCAGGTCGCCGCCGTACGAGTAGTTGAAGCCGCCGTCATCGCAGTTCAGGAACAGGTTGCCGCTGCCCGGGGCGTTCCCTCCGGCGCAGTCCGGCGACCCGAGCGGCGTGAGGTTGTTGTACGGGTCCGGGTTCTGGCCGAAGCGAGTAGGAGGCGTCGAAGCTGAACCGGACCAGTTGGGCGAGTCGTAGACGATGACGTGATCCATGCGCGTGCCGAACTCGATCCGGTTGTCGCCGCCGGTATTGCCCATGACGACGCTGTAGTTGCCGAGCATGTCCCGAGAAGGGATTCAGCCGGTCGGTCGAGGTCTTGTAGGGCATGTACATCTCGCCGAACTTGATCTGCCCCCACTGCTTTGTCGCGCAGGCCGATGTAGGTGTCGCCGAGCCCGATGGCTCCCTGGACGGTATTCGAGGACTTGGTCCAGGTGTTATTCAGCCCCGGCGCGGCCGCCATGTCGAGCGATGTGGAGACCTGGTAGATGAAGTTGACATCGGAGGAGCCGATCTTGTGAGTGCCCCGATAGCCAACGTTCGAGCCGTTGCTGGACATCATCGACATCCAGCTGACCCGTCCGTACGGTCCGGGGGGCGACTTCGCTCCGGCGTTGACGTAGGGCGGGCCGCCGTTTGGAGCGGAGTTCCAGTGATAGGCGACATGTCCGTCCATGCCCTTGGTCGTCTCGTCGATGGACACGTCCAGAGTGCCGAAGAAACCCTTGATGAACGTGTTCCACGCCTTGTCGACAGTGGTGACCGACTTGGTCGTCTTGGCCTGCTCCTCCTGCATGGACTTGAGGTCCTTGGTGAGAGCATCGATGCGCTCCTGGAGAACGCGCATCTTCGCCTCCTGCGACTGATCGGTGGATTGTGCGAAGGTCGCAGCGGAATAACTGCAAACCATCACTGCGGCCGCGACGAAGGCGACCAGCGACTTTAGCACTCGGGTGCTACACATAGAGATCCCCCTTTTCGAGGTTTGATTGAACCGAGACGCTACCTCAAGAAACGCACGCAGCCCGCGGCCCCCTGTCGCGGTGCTCATATCGCGGGTATGAGACCGGCGCCGCGCGCCCAGCGATACTTGGCGCCGAGCACGGCGACCGGAATCTCGGTCGAGTAGGCGTAGGCCGGAATGCCGTGCTGGTAGAGATATTCCGCGGCTTCCTCGACCTCCACGTCACCTGCGAGCGAGGCCACCACCGGCTTTACGATGCCCTTGGTGCGCATGTCGTCGACCACCTCGACCATGAGGCGCGCGAACACCATCGGCGGCGTGATGATCGTGTGCCAGTAGCCGAGGATGAGCGCGTGGATGCGCTCGTCCGTCAACCCTAAGCGCACGGTGTTCTGGTAGGTGGTCGGAGGCTCGCCGCCGGTGATGTCGATCGGGTTGCCGGCGGCGCCGAAGGGCGGGATGAACTTGCGGAACGCGGCATCGAGGTCCGGCGGCATCGCCATGAGCGACAGCTCGTTGTCGACACAGGCATCGGACAGCAGCACGCCCGAGCCGCCCGCGCCGGTGATGATGACGACGTTGTTGCCTTTCGGCGTCGGCAGGAGCGGGATGCCGCGCGAGAACTCGAGCAGATCGCGCAGCGAACGGGCGCGAATGACGCCCGACTGCCTGAAGACATCCTCGTAGATCTTGTCGTTGCCGGCGAGCGCACCGGTGTGCGAGCTCGCGGCGCGCGCGCCCATGCTGGTGCGGCCCGCCTTGAGCACCACGACCGGTTTCTTCTTCGAGACGCGCTTGGCGACCTCCGCGAAGGCGCGGCCGTCCTTCAGGTCCTCGAGGTGCTGGCAGATGATCTGGGTGTTGTCGTCCTGCTCGAAGAAGGTGAGCAGATCGTCCTCGTCGATGTCGCACTTGTTGCCGAGTCCGACGATCGCCGAGACGCCCATCTTGGAAGAGCGCGAGAAGCCGACGATCGCCATGCCGATGCCGCCCGACTGGGAGGACAGGGCGGTGGCCCCCTTGACGTCGTAGGCGGTGCAGAAGGTCGCGCACAGGTTCTTTGGCGTGTAGTAGAAGCCGTAGATGTTCGGCCCCATGAGGCGCACGTCGTACTTGCGCGCGATCGCGACGATTTCTTCCTGGCCCTTGACGTTGCCGGTCTCGGCGAAGCCCGAGGGGATGAGAACCGCGCCCGGGATCTTCTTCTCGCCGACCTCGGTGAGCGCCTGGGCGACGAACTTGGCGGGGATACAGAACACCGCCACGTCGATCTCACCCGGCACGTCCTTGACGCTCTTGTAGGCCTGCTTGCCGAGGATCTCTGCGGCGTTCGGGTGGATCGGGTAGATCGCGCCCTGGTAGCCGCCGTTGATGAGGTTCTTCATCACGGAGTTGCCGATCTTGCCGTTCTCGGCCGAGGCGCCGATGACCGCTACGGCGTCCGGCTTCATGATGCGGTTCATCTGCCGCACGATGGTCGCCTGGTCGGGGCGGTAGCGCGCGACCTGCGGCTGGAAGTCGAGCACCACGCGCACGTCGGCCGCGGTCGCGCTCTTCGCCGTGGCGAATACCGGGTTCAAATCGAGCTCGGAAATCTCCGGAAAGTCGCTCACCAGCTGCGACACGTTCACGATCATGGTGGCGAGCGTCTCGCGATCCACCGGCGCCATGCCGCGCACGCCCTTCAGGATCTCCGCCGCCGCAATGCCATCCAGCATCGAGAGTGCGTCCTCGCGCGAGGCCGGCGCCAGGCGGAAGGTGATGTCCTTCAGCACCTCGACCAGCACACCGCCTAAGCCGAAGGCCACGAGCTTGCCGAAGGCCGGGTCGGTGACGGCGCCGATGATCACTTCCTGACCGCCGGCGAGCATCTGCTGGACCTGCACACCCTCGAGGGTGGCCTTCGGGTCGTAGCGGCGGGCGTTGGCGAGGATATTGGTGAAAGCCTGCTCCGCCTCGGCGGCGCTCTTGACGCCGATCACGACGCCGCCCGCTTCGGTCTTGTGCAGGATCTGCGGGGAGACGATCTTCATGACCACCGGGAAGCCGATGCCCGCGGCGAGGTTCGCTGCGTCGGCGGCCGTCGTCGCCACGGCTTCCTTCGGTACCGCGATGCCGTAGGCCTCGCAGATCCCTTTCGCCTCGGGCGCGGTCAGTGAGCCGCGCGCCGCAGCCTTGGCGGCATCCAAAGTCTTACGAACCGCACTCTTGTCGTGCCCCATGCTCTCTCCCCGTTCCCTTCCCGGCGTGGCGCGCTTCCCGCGCACTACGCACACTCTTTCAAATCAATCAGACTTTGAGGTTCTCAGATGACCTTTTCCGCCCGCAGGCCGCCGATCTCCGCAGCGCTCAAGCCCAGCTCCCCGAGCACCTGCTCGGTGTGCTCACCGAGCAGCGGCGAGCGCGTGACCTCGGTCGGGCTGTCGGAGAGCTTGATGGGGTTGCCCACCGAGAGGTATTTGCCGCGCTTGGGATGCTCGACCTCGACGATCGTGCCCGTGGCACGGAGCGAGGGCTCGGCGGCGAGCTCCTCCATCGAGAGGATCGGGCCGCAGGGGATGTCGTGTTTGTTGAGCTCTTCCATGGCCTCGAACTTGGTCTTAGTCATGGTCCACGCCTCGATCGTGTCGAACACGTGCTTCAGGCGCGGCAGGCGTGCGGCGGGCGTGGCGTAGTCGGGATGGGTGATCCACTCTTCCTTGCCGATCACCTTGCAGATCTCGGCCCACACCGGCGCCTGCGTAATGAAATAGAGATAGGCGTTGGGGTCGGTCTCCCAGCCCTTGCACTTGATGATCCAGCCGGGCTGGCCGCCACCCGAGGCGTTGCCGGCGCGCGGGACCGCGGAGCCGAACTTGCCGTCGGGGTACTGCGGGTACTCCTTCATGACGTGGGTGCGCGCGAGACGCTGCTGGTCGCGCAGCTTCACGCGGCACAGGTTCAGTACCCCGTCCTGCATGGCGGCGAGCACCCGCTGGCCGCGGCCGCTCGCGTTGCGCTGGTAGAGAGCGGCGACGATGCCGAGCGCCAGATGGAGCCCCGTGCCGCTGTCGCCGATCTGCGCGCCGGTGACGAGCGGGGGGCCGTCATCAAAGCCCGTGGTGGAGGCGGCGCCGCCGGCGCACTGCGCGACGTTCTCGTAGACTTTGCACTCCTCATACGGTCCTGGGCCAAAGCCCTTGATCGAGGCGTAGATCATGCGGGGGTTCAACTGCTGGACGCGCTCCCAGGTGAGCCCCATGCGGTCGAGCGCCCCGGGCGCGAAGTTCTCCACCAGCACGTCGCAATGCTTCACCAGCCGCTCGAGCACCGCCTTGCCGCGCGCGTTCTTGGTGTCGAGCGTGATCGAGCGCTTGTTGTGGTTCAGCATGGTGAAGTACAGGCTGTCGACGTCCGGGATGTCGCGCAGCTGTTCACGGGTGATGTCGCCCGCGCCCGCGCGCTCGACCTTGATCACGTCGGCCCCGAACCACGCCAGCAGCTGCGTGCAGGTCGGGCCCGACTGCACGTGGGTGAAGTCGAGGATGCGGACGCCGTCCAATGCCTTAGCCATGTGAGTCTCAGCGCTCCTGCCGCTTATTTGTACATCGTCTGGTTCTTGGTACCCGGAGCCCATTCGCGCGGATCGACCCAGATGTTCACCACCGCGCACTTCTTGAGCTTGCGCACGGAATCGCGCGCGCGCTGCAGCGCCGGTGCGATCTGCGCCGGATCGTGCACCTCCTCGCCGTAGCCGCCGAGCATCTCGGCGAACTTGCCGAAGGGCACATCCCCGAGAAGGTTGCCGACGTTGCCGCGCTGCTCGCCGTACTTGGCGAGCTGGCCGTAGCGGATCTGGTTCATGGCCGAGTTGTTGCCGATGACGCCGATGTAGGGCACGCCGAAGCGGTTGGCCGTCTCCATGTCGAAGGCCGTCATGCCGAAGGAGCCGTCGCCGTAGTAGCACAGCACCTCCTTGTCGGGGTGCGCGAGGCCCGCCGCGATCGCGAAGCCCGTGCCGACGCCGAGCGAGCCGAGCGCGCCCGGGTCCATCCACTGGCCGGGGCGCCGCGGCCGCACCGCCTGCGCGGAGATCGTCACGACATCGCCTCCGTCGCCGATGTAGATGGTGTTGTCGGCGAGGAATTCGTTGAGCTCGTAGGCGACCCGATAGGGGTGGATCGGGCGGTTGTTGGATTTGAAGAGCGGCATCAGCTTCTCGGTGGCCGTCTCCTCCATCGCCGCGAGCTTCTTCATCCACGCCTGGCGCGCCTGGCGTTTATCGCCCTTGAGCCTTCCTGAGGCCGCCTGCAGCACCGCACCCAGAATCGCACCCGGGTGCCCGACGAGCCCTAAGTCGATGTCGCGGTTCTTGCCGACCGTGCGGTAGTCCTGGTCGATCTGCACGAGCTTCAACTTGTTGCTGATGCGCTTGCCGTAGCCCATGCGAAAGTCGAACGGGGTGCCGACGATCACGATCACGTCGGCCTCGGCGAAGGCGTTGCTGCGGGTGCGATCGAAGTGGTGCGGGTCGCCGGGGGGCAGGAGCCCGCGGCTGCCGCCGTTGAAGTAGCCGGGGATATCGAGGCCGCGCAGGAGTGCAATCGCTTCCTCGTGGCCGCGCGCCGTCCACACCTGCTGCCCGTAGAGGATCGCGGGGCGCTCGGAGTCGACGAGAATGTCGGCGAGCTTCTCGATGTCCGCCGGGTCGCCCACCGAGTGCGTCGAGGCGCGGTAGTGGCCGGGCTTCGGGATCACCGCCTTGGCGCCGTCCACTTCGCGGTCGAGCACGTCGCGCGGAATCTCGAGGTACACCGGCCCCGGGGCGCCGTTGAACGCCTCGCGCACCGCCATCGAGATCATGTCGGCGACGCGCTCGGTGCTCGGCACCGTGGCCGCGAACTTGGTAATGGGGGACATCATGTCGACGTGCGGCAGGTCCTGGAGCGAGCCCATCTTGTGCTGCGTGAGAGCGCCCTGGCCGCCGATGTGCAGCACCGGGCTCTCGGAGCGGAACGCGGTGGCGATGCCGGTCACGGCGTTGGTGCACCCGGGGCCGGCGGTCGTGACCACGCAGCCGAGCTTGCCGGTCTGCCGTGCGTAGCCGTCGGCGGCATGCGCCGCGACCTGCTCGTGGCGTACGTCGATGATGCGGATGCCCTCATCGATGCAGCCGTCGTAGATGTCGATAACGTGCCCGCCGCACAGCGTGAAGATCGTGTCGACGCCCTCGTTCTTGAGCGCCTTCGCCACCAGATGTCCGCCCGATACGACGCCCGCCTCGCGGCTCTTGCGCTGCAGGGTGTCTTCGGCGGTCGTGGTCTTCAGCGGGGTCGGTATGGGATTCGCGGTTGCCATGGCTCCTCCAGCCTCTCAATCTGCTCTGCCACCCGCTCAGGCTGCGCAGCTCGCGCAGCCTGAGCGGGTCACGTCCTTGCTCAATCGTTCCTGTCTGACCTACGCGGTCGCCGCTCGGGCCGGCGCATCGGCCGGCGGTCCGACGGCGAAGTGCCGGGCCCGCATGGGCTTGAGCACAAACAGCGCCAGCAGCGCCGCGACGATGTTGAACGTCACGAAGAGGGTAAACATCGAGCTGTAGCCGTGCGTCTTGGTCATGGCCGCCATAATCGGCACCAGCAGCGCGCCGGTCCCTTTGGCCGTGTACAGCATGCCGGCATTGGCCGCGGCGAACTTCGAGCCGAAGGTATCCCCCTGGGTCGCGGGGAAGAGGCTGAAGATCTCGCCGTAGACGCCGAAATACACGGCGGTCACCAGCACGAAGCCCACGGGATTCGAGCCGCCGATCTGGCTCAACGTGAACAAGGCCCCGGCACCGATCAGGAAGGCGAGCGCCATGGTGTGCTCGCGGCCGATCCGGTCCGACAGCCAGCCGAAGAACGGCCGTCCGACACCGTCAAAGATGCGGCTCAGCGACACGGCGAATATCCCCGCCGCCAGCGTGATCCCGAAGAGATCGACCGGAATCTTGTCGATCTTGAGATCGGCGGCCATCGGTTTCACCGCCGCCGTCATGGTCAGCCCGCCGGCCGCTATCAGCACGAACATCACATAGAGCACGTAGAACACCGGGCTGCGCAGCACCTGTCGAGGCGTATAGCCGTAGGACGTCGTGCTCGGTTTGACCCTGGCGGCCATGATCGAGGGCGGCGGCACGAGCAGCGCCATTCCCATGATGACGACGATCGCGCCTTGCAGCAGACCGAAGAACATGAAGGCGTGCTGGTAGCCATCGGAGCTGATCATGTGCGAGATGGGAATAATGGTGAGTGCCGCGCCCGCACCGAAGCCCGCGGCGGTGCAGCCCGCTGCCAGCCCCCGGCGGCCCGGGAACCACTTGAGGGCGTTGCCGACGCAGGTGCCGTAGACGCACCCGGTGCCGATGCCGCCTATGGCGGCAGCGATGTACAGGAGCGGCAGCGAATCGGCGATGGAGTTCATGACCCAGGCGATCGCGACGAGTACGCCGCCGCCGATGACGATCGGGCGAGGGCCGAAGCGATCGACCAGATAACCCTCTATCGGTACGAGCCACGTCTCGATCAGTACGAAGGCCGTAAAGGCAACCTGGATCGCCGCCCGCCCCCAGTGGAACTTGGCGTCGATCGGGTTAACGAACAGCGTCCAGCCGTACTGCAGATTGGCGACCGACGCCATGCAGATGATGCCGAGGACGAGTTGCGTCCAGGGATTCTCAAAGAGCGATTTCGTGTGAGGCGTGGAATCGGTGCTCATGGAACTCCCCCCGAATGAAAGTGGGTTATCGGCCGAAGCGATGCCATCTAGAGGCACGTTGTGAGCGGAGCGCAGACTTCCAGGCGGTGCGGTTAACACGCATCGTCAGTTCGCCCAAGGCCCTGGAGTGCTGCATGGGTCATCTGTTATTTTCAGTCGCGGGCGACGATATGTGATATATCTCCACGTTGTCAACAGACGATAAATGGATCAGATCCAGTCCAATGAGTCGGCTCGGCGTGGCTTGAGCTTGAGCGGACGGCCACTGATGCCCCAAATCGGGGCAAAGACACGCCTGGTGATATTCCGTATGTCAGTGTTGCAATCCGTTACGATTCCCGCGCAACTGCTGGGGTCTGCCGGACGTACTCTTATATTTTCATGAGCGGGACGCAGAGGGGTTGTCGGTGAGTGCGACCGCGACGCTGCACAAACGCCGGGCCGGCCGCCTCGAGCTCGGCCGGCTGAACACGGTGAGCCTGCGCGATCAGGCCTATTCGCTCCTCAAGGAAGCGATCGCCAACACCGACATCTACCAGGAGCGTCAGCCGCTGCGGCTCGATGAGCGCGAGCTGATGACGGCACTCGGTGTGAGCCGCACGCCGGTGCGCGAGGCGCTGTCCATTCTCGAGCAGGAGGGCTTCGTCAAGACCGTGCCGCGCCGCGGCATCTTCATCGTGCGCAAGTCGCGGCGCGAGATCATCGAGATGATCCAGGTGTGGGCGGCACTCGAGAGCATGTCGGCGCGGCTCGCGACGCTGCACGCCCCCGATGCGGAGATCGCCAAGCTCCGTCACCTGTTCGATGAGTTCCAGAACTCACCGCCCGCGGAGCACCTCGATGAGTACTCCGACGCCAACATCGCCTTCCACCAGGCGATCATCCGGCTCGGCGGCTCGCAGCTGATCGAGGATGCGACCCACAATCTTTTCCTGCACGTGCGCGCCATCCGCCGCGCCACCATCTCGCAGAACAACCGCGCCGCGCGCTCGATCATCGAGCACCTGAAGATCATCGAGGCCCTGGAGCGGCGTGACACCGAGCTGGCCGAGCGGCTGACACGCCAGCACACGCTCGATCTCGCCGCGCACGTCGATCGCTACTGCGATTTCCTCGACTGACGTTTGCCGGGCTTGCCCGGCGTGCGCGCCGCGGCCGGCGTCGTTGCTTCGAGGGGCACGAGCCGCTCGATGAGCGCCGCTCCCTCGTGCAGCAGAAACTCCTTGAAGGCGGCCGCCACCGGCGGCAGGCGCTTGCTGCGGTTGTGGACCAGGTACCAGCTGAGCATCGCGGGAAAATCCTGCACGTCGAGCACCACCAGCTGCCCGGCGAGCAGGTCGAGGGCGATCGTGTGCGCGGAGAGGAACGCGATGCCGAAGCCTGCGACCACCGCCTGTTTGATGGTCTCGGTGCTCTGGATCTGCATCGCGACGTTGAGGCGCGGGAATTGCCGGCCGAATACCTCACGCATCGAGTTCCAGGTGTCCGAGCCCTGCTCGCGCACCACGAAGCGCTCGCGGTTGAGCGCCGCGCGCGGGATTTGCCGCACCCCGGCGAGCGGATGATCCGGCGCGGCCACGATCACGTAAGGGTGGGGGGCGAAGGCGGTCGCGACGATGTCCATGTCGCGCGGCGGCCGCACCATGACGGCGAGATCGGTGAGGTTCTCGGCCAGCTGGCGCAACAGGGCTTCGCGGTTGTGAACGGTGAGATTGAAAACGACTCCGGGGTGCTGCGCGCCGAAGGCGGCGAGCAGGCGCGGAAAGAAGTAGTCGCCGGCGCTGATGACCGCGACGTTGAGCCGCCCGCCGGTGACGCCCTTCAACCGTCCGAGGGAGTCTTCCGCTTCGCGCAGCCGCTGCACGATCGCGCGGGCGCAGGCGAGCATCTCCTCGCCGGCCGGCGTCAGGTAGGTGCGGCGGCCGATGCGCTCGAAGAGCGGCAGCCCGGCATCCCGGGCGAGCTCCTTGATCTGGGTCGAGACGGCCGGCTGGGTGAGGTGCAGCTCCTCGGCGGCGCGCGAGAAGTTCATGTGGCGGGCGGCTGCCAGGAAGACGCGCAGCTGGCGCAGGGTGACGTGCTTCATGGCCGATGTATACATGAAATAGTATGTTCGCGATAGAAAGCTTTCACTTTTAATATAGATGGACCGGCTCTAGAGTGGCAGCTACTGACCAACCGGCTCGCGATAGCGGCACTGATCCGCCGAAGGTAAACACGGTGACAGTCATGGCAACCAAGGCGAACGATCCCTTCGATGCGGAGCTCGCGGCCTGGAACCAGGCGTTCTGCGAGCTGGAGCTCCCCTGGCGCTGGGATGAGCCCACCTTCCGTCATCTCAAGAGCATCGCCGCCGATCAGGACCTCGTGGGTACCTACGTGGAGCGCAACCAGGCGCACCTGCTGCGCGCCTATGAGAAGGCGTTCCTGCGCGAGCTGGTGCAGTCGGCGCGCGACCGCTACCGCGAAGAGACCCACGCCACCGCAGGCTGAAGCGCACCACCGCGCGCGCCGCCGGCGCACCGCGTGCGGCCCCTTCGAGGGGATCGGGTAAGCTTAAGCCCATGACCCCGGGCGGCAGGATCGATGCGCAGCGCACTTTCACCCCGCTCGCCATCGCGGTGCTCACGATCTCCGACTCGCGCGATGCCGCGAGCGACACCTCCGGTGAGCTGCTCGCCGCGCGTATCACCGGCGCGGGTCATCGCCTGGGTGCCCGCGCCCTGGTGGCGGCCGACATGATCGCGATCCGGCAGCAGCTGCGCCGCTGGATCGACGATCCCGGCATCGACGTCATCATCACCAGCGGCGGTACCGGGCTCAGCGCGCGCGATGTAACCCCGGAGGCGGTGCGCGAGCTGCTCGATCGGGAGCTCGAGGGATTCAGCGCGCTCTGGCACCTCATCTCATACGAGACGGTCGGCGTGTCGACGCTGCAGTCGCGTGCCTGCGCCGGACTGGCACGCGGTACGGTGATCTACTCGCTGCCGGGATCGAACGGCGCCTGCGCCGACGGCTGGGACCGGCTGATCGAGCCGCAGCTCGACAGCCGCCACCGCCCCTGCTCGATCGTCGAGGCGCTGGCACGCTTTCAGCGCGATCGCGCCTGAGGGTGCTTCAGCGGCCGGCGCCGGCCCGCGGCACGAGCGCGCCGTCCCTGATCTCCCAGCGCTCCTCATAAACGCTGGCGCCGTGCAGGTCGCGGTAGTCGATCGCGAGCGCTGCGCCCGTGAAGGCGAGCTGAACGTAGCCGTTATAGCCGAGCTCGAGACCCTCATCGTTCGGGTAACGTCGCGGGTCGGTGAAGAGCAACGCGGGCACCGCGCCCGCATTGCCTGCCGGTGGCTCCACCGGCATGCCGCCGTGTCCCACGTTCCTTCCCCAGACCGTCAGTCCCGCGCCGCCCGCGCAGCGGTCGTAGACCGCGAGCCGGTGCTCGTGCCCGAAGAACCACAGGACCCCCCGGCGGACCAGCTGCTGCAGTTGCAGCGCGGCACGGCTGAGTCCGCGCCCATGGGGGCCGTAGGGTGAGTGATGAGTGAGGATCACGAGACCGCGCGCATCGGCTGCGGGGCGCGCCGTCTCTTCGAGCCAGCGCAGCTGCGCCGCGCCGAGTGAGTTTGAGGGCGCAAAGGGCGCGAACGGCAGCTCCTCGAAGAGCGGCCAGCCGACCGAGTGGTAGGCGGTGTCGAGCGCCAGGACGCGCCAGTGGGCATTCTCCAGGCAGAAGAAGCTCGTGCGCTGCGCGGGACCGGCACTCAGGCCGAGCGCCGGCAGCAGCACGTCGAAGTACGCGCTGCCGCGCGCGTACATCTCGTGATTGCCGTTCAAGGCGAAGGTGCCGACCGAGCCGCGCGGCCAGCCGGTCGGCTCATAGCCGCAGCTGCGCTCGCCGAGCATGCTCGAGCGCACCTCGCGCTCGTCTCCCACGTAGTAGACGTCACCGAGATGGATGGTGAAGTGCGGCTCGCAGGCGGCCATGGCGCGCGCCACCATGGCCGCCTCGTCGGTGCCGCTCGCCCAGTCGCCCGCGATCGCAACGCGCGTCTCGGCGTCGTCGTCGCCGAGGCGATGGATGCCCCGGTCCGCCTCGAGCGCACCGTAGTCGGGCAAGGCATGACGGGGACCGAGCCGCCCGCGTACGTAGCTGCCGAGGGCCGCGAGCAGCGCCGCGCCGCGGGATCGGGCCGGTCTCCGGGGACGCGGGTCGAGGGCCTGTCGCAGATAGTTGAGCGCCACCGAGCGCGGCAGGTGCCGCAGCGGCGCCAGATCGCGCCGTTTCGCGGGGGCGGAAGGCGGCATTAATAAGAGTGTAACGCAGCCGGCCGCTGCCGCGGCGTGCAGCGCCCGGGGGCGTTGGTGGAGCGGGGCGGCGTTGGTTTAGAGTGCCGGAGTGATGAGCCTCGGACCTTCAGCGGACGCGCGCATCCCCTTAGGGATCGGCGGTCTCGCCGTGGCACCCCTCGGCTGGGGCATGTGGCGGCTGTCGCAACCCGGCGCGGCGAGCCCGCGTGAGCGCGTGGAAGCAGCGCTCGAGGCGGGCTGCACGCTCTTCGACACGGCCGATGTGTACGGCTACACACGCGGCAGCGGCTTCGGCACCGCCGAGACACTCCTCGGTGCGGTGCTGCGCGAAGCGCCGCAGCTACGTGCCCGCATGGTGCTCGCCACCAAGGCGGGCATCACGCCGCCCGTGCCCTACGACTCCTCCGCCGAGCATCTGCTCGAGGCCTGCGACGCCTCGCTCCGCCGCCTCGGCGTCGACACCATCGATTTGTTCCAGATACACCGCCCGGACTTGCTGGCGCATCCGGCCGAGGTGGCGCAGGCGCTCGAACGTCTGCGCCGTGCGGGCAAGATCCGCGAGGCCGGCGTGTCGAACTATGGCGCCGCGCAGCTCGATGCGCTCGCCGCGCACCTGCCGTTCGCGCTCGCCAGTGTGCAGAACGAGTTCTCACCGCTCGCCATCGAACCGCTCGCCGACGGCACGCTCGATGCGGCTATGCGGCGTGGCACGGCGGTCATCGCCTGGTCGCCGCTCGCGCAGGGGCGCCTTGCAACCCCGCCCGGCGCGCTCGCCGAGGATGCACGCACCGACCGGGTGATCGCGGCACTCGATGCGATCGCGCGCCGCGACGGCACGCCCCGTACCGCGGTGGCCTATGCCTGGATCATGGCGCATCCGTCGCGGCCGATCCCGCTGATCGGCAGCCAGGACCCGGCGCGCATCCGCGAGGCCCGCAGCGCCTATGCCGTGCACCTGACGCGCGAGGACTGGTACCGGATACTGGTGGCGGCGCGCGGCGCGCGCCTGCCGTGAAGGGGGAGGTCATGAACGAACAAGTCGCAACCATCAGTCACGCCAAGGACACGATGCTGGACCTCGCACTGCGCTTCGGTCCGCGCCTCGCCACCGCCATCCTGATCCTGGTGGCCGGCTTCATCGTCGGTAAGTGGGTGAGCGGCTGGTTCGGCGGCGTACTCGAGCGGCGTCAGCTCGAGCCGCCGATCCGGGCGCTGTTCACGCGGGTCGTGTGGGCGATGTGTGTGCTGCTGTTCGCCATCATGGCGCTGCAGAACTTAGGGGTGGAGCTGCTGCCGCTGGTCGCGGGCCTCGGCGTGGCGGGCGCGGGCATCGCGCTCGCCACCCAGGGGGTGTTGAGCAACGTGGTCGCCGGTCTCTCGATCATCTTCGCCAAGCCTTTCAAGGTCGGTGAGTACATCGCGATCGCCGGCGTCGAAGGGGCGGTCACGACCATCACGCTCTTCAGCACCACGCTCACGCACGCCGACCGCTCGCTCGTGGTGATCCCGAACCGCAAGATCGTCGGCGAGATCCTCCACAACTACGGCCGCATCCGCCAGGTCGATCTCACCGTCGGGGTGGCCTACGACACCGACCTGCCGGCCGCGCTGGCGCTGATCCGCGAGGTGCTCGGCGCCAATCCGAGCGTGCTGCGCGATCCGCCGGCGGTGGTGCAGCCGGTACAGCTCGGCGATTCGGCGGTCGCCATCGCGGTGCGCCCCTGGGTGGCGGTGGAGTACCTCGGCAGCGCGAGCGGCGAGGTGTGCGGCGCGGTGCTGGCGGCGCTGCGCAGCCGCGGGGTCGTCATGCCGTTTCCGCAGCGCGAGATCCGCATCCTCGGCAAGCAGGGCTGAAGCAGCGCACCGCACGCGGCGCGCCCGGAAAAGCCCGAGGGCAGAAAAGGCCTGAGTACCGCGCGGGCGCAGCTTCAGTTCGCCGCGCTGATGTAGTGGGTGATGCGCGGCGGCTCGTGCGTGAAGGCGCGTACGCGGTCCTCGAGCACGCGGTCGGCGCGTGTGATGCGCTCGTGCTGGCGCAGGTGCTCGAGCCATGAGTCGACCAGGTAGGTCTCGAGCATGCGGCCCTGATGCGCCGTGTCCTCGAACACGCCCCAGGAATACGCGCCATCGCGCCGCCGCGTGCGCGCCAGCCGCGTCAGAGCGGCGAGGAACGCCACGCGGTCCTTCGGGTCGATGCGGTACTCGACGCTCACCAGCACCGGCCCCGCGTCCGCGTCCACCGGGTGCGCCAGCACCGGTGCCGGCCAGTGGGCGGACGGCGCCAGGTCGAGCTCGCCGAGCCCCTGCAGCCGCCAGCGCCAGGTGAGCGGGATGGCGAGCAGCGCAACGGCCGCGGCCATCAGGTGCGCGCAGGAGAGGCCTGCGCGCGTAGCGGCGAAGCCCCACAGCGCGCTGCCGAGGCTCATGGTGCCGAAGAACACCGTGGCGTAGACCGCGAGCCCGCGCCCGCGCACCCATTCGGGCAGCGCGAGCTGCGCCGCCACATTGAGGGTCGCCAGCACCAGGATCCACGAGCCGCCGGCGAGCAGGCAGGCGATGATCGCGAGCGGCGCTGAATGCGCCAGCGCGAACAGCACCAGCGCGCCGGCGGTGCCGAGCTCACCCGCCACGACCAGGGCATCGGGCCCGAGGCGTTCCTTGAGCCACGGCAGCGCGAGCGCGCCCGCGACCGCGCCGGCGCCGAGCACTCCCAGCAACACGCCGTAAAGCGTGGCCGCGCCGTGCAGCTGCGTGCGCGCCAGCACCGGCAGCAGCGCCCAATAGGCGCTCGCCGAGATGAAAAATCCTACCGCGCGAATGAGCGCAGCACGCAGCGGTCCGTGGTTGTGCGCGTAGCGCAGTCCCGCGCGCACGGCGCCCGAGAAATGCTCGGGCGGCAGCACCTGGGCGCGCTCGGCCGGCGCCCGCCAGGCGAGGATCACGAAAATCACGCCGAGGTTGCTCACGGCGTTCACCCAGAAGGGTGCGGCGATTCCGATGCCGAGGATCAGCACGCCGGTGAGCGCCGGTCCCACCACGCGGCTGATGTTGACGCCGAGGCTGTTGAGTGCGATGGCTGAGGACAGGGCCGGCTTCGGCACCAGGAGCGGCGTGATCGCCTGCCACGCCGGAGTCTCGATGGCTCCGAGCGTGCCGATGAGCGCGATGAAGACCAGCAGCACCACCGGCGTGACCCCGTTCCAGGCCACCAGCAGCGCGAATGCCGTGCAAAACACCGTGGTAAGGATCTCGAGCACCAGGATGAAGCGGCGCTTGTCGAGCATGTCGGCGAGCGCGCCCGCCGGCAGCGCGAAGATGAAGAGCGGCAGGCTGTTGGCCACCTGTACGAGGGAGACGATGAAGGGGTCGGGGTTGAGACTCGTCATGAGCCAGCCCGAGGCGGCGTTGTACATCCAGGCGCCGATGTTGTTGACGACGGTGGCGAGCCACAGCCAGCGGAACACCCCGTAGTGGAGCGCGCCCCACGGGGAAGCCGGGACCGCACCAGCGGCGTGCGCGGGGTCGGCGTGCCGTTCGGTCGCCTGCGACATGGATCACTTTAGGCCCGCAGGGCCGCGGCGGCCCCGCGGCCCTACTGGCCCGGCGAGCGGGTGACCGTGAACTTCAGTGACGGCGTGACGCTCGCGCTGAACTCGAGCGTCACGGGCTTACCGCCAGGAAGGGCGAACTCGACGATCTTGTGCGGGGCGCTGCAGCCGGAACGCCCCTGCGCGTCGCGTGAGGGCAGCACCGCTCCGTTGACCACCACGTCGACCCAGGCGGGCTGGTCGAGCGCAAAGCGATAGATACCGGCGGCCTCGACGGTGAGCCGGGCGAGGCCTGCGTAGCTGGCCTCTTTGGGCCAAACGCGGCTCGGCGGCGCCGCAAAGCTCACCTCCGGCTGGGCACGCAACTCCAGCTCGTAAAGATGCTCGGGTGCGAGCGCCGGGGCGTCGGCGAGCGCCTTGCCGCTCGCGAGATCGAGCGCCTCCTTGCTGAACAGATCGCGCTCGTGGTGCACGTCCCAGGTGAACGCGGCGCAGGGGTCGTCGGCCCGGGCGGCGGCCAGCGGTACGGCCACCAGCGCCAGCACCAGTAACACTGCAGGCAGACGTGTCATTTCGCGAAGCTCCCCGCCGCCGCTGACTCATGAGCTGAGCAATTATATGACAGGCACCGCTCGGCTAAATGGAGATCTGGCGGCCGAGGTCGATCAACTGCTCGCGGCGCGCCCGTTGCCGCCGGTGAGATCCAGCACCGTCTTGAAAGTGTAAAGCGGGCTCGTGCCGATGTCGCTGAACACGACGCCAAGGGCGCCCACTGCGAGGGCGGTCATGGCGGGATGCACGGGCGGCTTGCGTGGCATACGATCGGGGCCGGTCAGCGAGGTAGCGACATGTCAGGATCGCGCCGCGAGTTTCTCACGCCGCGCAGTGGCCGAGGAACGGCCGCGGGGCGCTTAGCCAAGCAGCGGCGGCAGCCGCGCGCTGACCCAGCCGGTCGCCAGGTCGTAGGCAGCGCCCAGCTGTAACACGGCGAAATCCATGTGGCGCGGGCCGATGATCTGCAGCCCCATAGGCAGATCCTGCTTACCGAAGCCGACCGGCACGTTGAGCACCGGGCCGGCGAGCAGGCTGCCCGGAACGACCACCTCCATCCAGCGGTGGTAGGTGTCCATCGCGACGCCGTTGATGGCGCGCGGCCAGGTGAGGCTCGCGTCGAACGGGAACAGCTGCGCGCTCGGCAGCAGCAGGTACTCGAAGTGCTCGAAGAGCTCGGCGGCCGCCTGGTACCAGGCCGAGCGCGCCGCCGAGGCGCGGTAGACATCGTGCGCGCTCAAACCCTGCGCGCTCTCCACTTCCCAGCGCGCTTCGGGCTTCAACCGCGCGCGCGTGACCGGCTCCTTATATAAGGGCTCGAGCTCCCCGGCCACGAGCCAGTGGCGCAGCGTGCACCACGCGTCCCAGAGCGCCGCCGGGGAGCAGGGGAGCGCCACCTCCTCGATCGTGCAGCCGAGCGACTCGAGCGCCGGGAACGCCGCGCGGCACAGCTCGAGCACTTCCGGCTCGAACGGCAGGTAGCCGCCGAGATCCCCGAGCCACCCGAGGCGCGTCCCCCTGAAGTCGCGCTCCAGCGGCTGCAGGAAACCGGCCGCATCCTCGCCGCCCGAGAGCGGCGCGCGCGCATCGGGGCCGCTGATGACACTCATCAACAGCGCGACGTCGGCGACGCTGCGCCCCATCGCGCCGGCCACCGACAGCTGGTCGAGGAACAGCTCCTCGCCCGCCGACGGCACGCAGCCATAGGAGGGCCGGAAGCCGAACACGTTGTTGTAGGCCGCGGGGTTGCGCAGCGATCCCATCATGTCGCTGCCGTCGGCGAGCGGCACCATGCGCAGCGCGAGCGCGACCGCCGCGCCGCCGCTGCTGCCGCCGGCGGTCCTGCCGAGGTGCCAGGCATTGAGCGTCGTGCCGAATACCGGGTTGTAGGTCTGGGATCCCAGTCCCAGCTCCGCGGTGTTGGTCTTGCCGATGAGGATCGCGCCCTGGGCGCGCAGCCGCTCGACCAGGATCGAGTCCCGTTCCGGCACCGTATCGAGGAGCGGCGAGCCGCGCGTGGTGCGGATGCCTGCCGTGAAGGCGAGGTCCTTCACCGCATGCGGCAGGCCGTGCAGCGATCCGAGGCATTCGCCGCGCGAGAGCTGCACGTCGCGCACCCGCGCCTGTTGCATGAGGCTCTCGGGGTCCTCGAGCGACACCAGCGCATTGACTCTCGGGTTGAGGCGGCTCAGGTGGTCGAGGAACGTCGCCATCACCTCGGCGCACGACACCGTGCGCGCGCGGATCGCGCGCGCCAGGTCCACCGCGCTCATCATGACGAGCGGCGAAGCGGTGGCGGAGGTGCTCACGGCATCACCATCGTGCGGAACTCCCGGCCCTGTCAAGGGCGCCCGGCGAGCCTCGAGGGGCAGTGTATAGTTTGCGCCCATGGAGCCGCGAGACCCGAAGCCCTGGCCGCGACTACTCGCCTGCGGCGTGCTGCTCCTCACGGTCGCGGGCTGCTCGCTCCTGACCCTCAAGAGCCCCGAACGTCCGCTCGCGCCGCGCGACCTGAACGCCCGCATCCTGACGCGCGAGCTGTCGATGCAGTTCCTCGCCGCGGTGAGCCGCTGCGCCGACGATATCGCCGCCACCGAGCACGACCCGCAGGTGCTCGACGCCACGCTGCGCTTCGAGATCGGCGCGGTCGCGGAGAGTCGCCGCGCAGCCACCCGCATGGCGCCACTCATGAGCCTGCTCGATACCTGGGCGCTTGCGGCGCAACTCGAGGCATTCACCGCGCCCGGCGCTCCCGGCGGGGCACTGTTCGGTGCCCACCAGACGGCGGTGCGCGATCTCGCCGCGAACTTCGCCGACGACGCGCAGGGTCTCGCGCAGCGGCTGCTCACGCCGCAGGAACTCGCCACCTGGCAGGCATTCGTCGCGCAGTACGCCCGCGAACATCCGCTCGCGGACCTGAGCTTCGCGCGCGTCTCGGTCATCGAGCTCTGGAGCCGCGCGCAGAAGGGCGGCACACCGCTGATCGACACGCTCGGCACGATCCCTGAGGCCCTGGCGGATGCTTCCGACCGGCTCGAGATCTACGGCGACACCGTTCCTCCGCAGCTGCTGCGCGCGACGCAGCTGGCGCTGCGCCAGTCGGGCTACGCCCAGGGCGACGTGCAGGCGGCGCTGCGGCGGCTGGATGAGCGGCTCGAGCGGCTCACCGCGGTGGCGGAGTCGGCGCCCGAGCTGGTGCGCGGCGCCGAAGGCGAGGTGCGCGCGAGCCTGCGCGAGGTGCTCGAGCGGCTCGAGGCCTCCTCACGGGCCGCGGGGGAGACGCTGCACGCGGAGCGCACCGCGCTGTTCGCGGATCTTCAGGGCGAGCGGCAGGCGGTAGTGGCGGCGGTCGACGCGCAGCGCAAGGCACTCGCCGAGGATGCCGCGCGCGTGTCGGCCGGCGTGGTCAAGGATGCGGGCGCACAGCTGCGCGATCTGGCTGCCGAGGTATTGCTGCTGCTCATCGTGCTGGCGGTCGTCGTGCTCGGGCTGCCGTTCGTGGCCGGCTATCTCGTCGGCCGCGCGCGCGGCGCCCGGGCGCCAGGCGCCTGAAGGTGCGGGACGGTCCGAGCCACACCGCTTACCGGGTGGCGGTGAGCCGTGCCGCGCACCAGATCCTCGATGCGCCGCGCGTGCTCGAGGACCCGATTGCGCTCGCGATCGTGGGTGCGGCTGCGGTGGCGGCCATCCGTACGGCGCCGCTGCGCTACCGTCTGCCGCCGGCGCGGTACCTGCGCGCCTTTCTGGTGGCGCGCAGCCGCGTGGCCGAGGAGGCCCTCGCGCAGGCCGTGCGCCGCGGCGTGCGCCAGTACGTCGTGCTCGGCGCCGGCCTCGACACCTTCGCCTACCGAAATCCCTATCCCGCCGACGGCCTCACCGTGTTCGAGGTGGACCATCCGGCGACGCAGGCGTGGAAGCGCGGGCAACTCGAGACCGCAGGCATCGCTCTGCCGCCGTCGCTGCGCTTCGTATCGGTCGATTTCGAGACGCAGCAGCTCGGGGAGCGGATGGCGGGCGCGGGACTGCGCGCCGACGAGCCGGCGTTTTTCTCCTGGCTCGGCGTCTCGATGTACCTGACGCGCGCCGCGATCGGCGCGACGCTCGGGTACGTGGCGGGTTTGCCGCGCGGCAGCGGCATCGTGTTCGACTACGCAGTGCCTCCCGCAGGTCTCAGTCCGGTACGGCGCCTGGTGGTGCATGCGCTGCTCAGGCGGGTGGCCGCCGCGGGGGAGCCGTGGAAGACGTTCTTCGAGCCGCGGGCGCTGGCGGCCGAGCTGCGCGCGCTCGGGCTCGCGGAGCTGGAGGATCTCGGCCCCGAGGAGCTCAACGCCCGCTTCTTCGGCGAGCGTAGCGACGGCCTGCGCACCGGCGCCCTCGGGCGCGTAATGTGCGCGCGTTCCTGAGCCGCCAATTCCTCACGGTCTCGTCACAGGGCGCGCGGGCAAGATAGGTACCTTTCCTAAGGCCCGGCGACGGGCCGTGGGCCATCATTGCTGGTGAGATGTTGGATATGAGCCACTTGCGGAGTTTGATTTGCGTGCTCGTCCTTGGACTTGCGCTGCCGCAGGCGCAGGCGGCCGAGGCGAGCGTCGGTGCCATCGTCGGTACGGTGACGACGCCGGCCGGCGCACCGGTGCCGCATGCGACGGTGACCGCGCTGCGCGCCGACGGTGGTGCGATACGCGCGACGATTTCGGGGAGCGATGGGGTTTTCTCCTTCGGCGATCTGCCGCCGGGCGTCTGGACGCTCGACGCCGAGGTAGCCGGGGCACCCGCTGTCAACGCACCCGCGCTCACCGTCGTCGCGGGCAAAGCGACCCGTCACGATATCGTCATGAACCTCGTGGCACCGCCCGCAGCGCCGGCCCCCGCGGGGACACTCGCTGCCACCCCGGCAGCCGCGCCGCCAACCTCCGCGCCAGCCTCCGCCGCGGCCATCGCTCAGGTCCTGCCCGAAGCACTCCAGACACCGGCGCCTGCCCCCGAGGTAGACACGGAGACGCCCTTCGCGGTGGGTGACCTCGGCTGGATGAACGGCACCACGCGCAACTCGACGCCGATTTTCGACACCAGGTTCTTCACGCCCGAAGTGCGCTTCGACATGAATTACCTGCAGGACTTCAATCATCCGGTCGACCACACCATCGTCGGCTCGACCGAGGAGTTCCGCTCGGGCGAGTTCCAGATCGAGCAGGTCAGCTTCGGCGGGAACTTCCACTGGAACAACGTCCAGGCGCGTTTCCTCTCAATGATGGGCCTGTTTGCGGTGACCACGCCGCGCAACGATGCGAGTGCGGGCGTCGGACAGTGGGATCTGCAGGGCGCCTACAAGTACATGTCGGAGGCGAACGCCGGCTATCACTTCGACGTGGACCACGGGCTCAACGTGGACGCCGGCATCTTCGTCTCCTACATCGGCCTCTTCAGCTACTACAACTTCGACAACTGGACCTATCAGCCGTCGTTCGTGTCCTCGAACACGCCGTGGTTCTTCAACGGCCTGCGCGTGCAGTGGTTCCCGACGCAGACGCTGAAGATCGAGCCGTGGCTCATCAACGGCTGGCAGTCCTACGCCAAGTTCAACAGCCGTCCCGGGTTCGGCGGCCAGATCCTCTGGATCCCGAACGAGAACTTCAAGATGGTCTTCAACACCTACTCGATCGGGCAGGACAATCTGGCGACCGGCAGCGGGGTGCCGAACAACGGCGGCAACCCCAACGCGTCGAGCGGACTTGCCCAATCCGAGCGGGACTCCCATCAACTACGCCAACGTCACGCGCGTGCACGAGGACGACAGCCTGCTGTGGAAGTACTACCAGTCCAGCGGCGAAGGCCCGGGACTCTCCAAGCTGGCGACCTCGATCACCTGGGACATCGGCTGCGAGTACGGCGGCGGCGTCCATTGCTCGAGCGGGCCCAACAAGGCCAACTTCTTCGGTGTGATGGCTTACAACCGCTTCTGGTTCGACCACGACCTGTACGCGGTGACCCTCGGCGGCGGCTTCATGAACAATCCCGGCCGCTACCTGGCGCTGCTGCCCCCGATCAACGGCGCGACCGCCACGACCGGCACGCCGTACTTCACCGAAAATCCCGGGCAGAAGCTCTACCAGTGGGACACGCAGCTCAACTTCCAGTACATGCCCAAGCCGTGGATCACGTGGTGGACCGAGGTCACGTTCCGACATTCCGACGTGCCTTACTGGACGGGCACGGGCGGGGTGACGCCGCCACTGGGCAACACCGGCTCTCCGGCGAGCTCCGTGTGCAACAACGGCAGCGTCATCGGCGCCGACAGCTGCGCCGCCGAAGGCGGCGTGTGGGCCCCCGATTTGCGCACCCGTGAGGTGGTCTGGGGCGCCGGGGTGATGGTCAAGTTCTGAGCGTCGTGGCCGCGCGCGCGGCCAGCCCTGCAGCCGCCGGGAGCCGCCGCTTCATCTGACCACGACCGAGCTCGTCACGGCGATGACCGGCCGACGGTCCACTGCCGCCCGGAAGCGCTGCGGTTTCACTATGAGGACGTCGCAATCGAGACCGTCGAGCACCCGCTCGGCGGCGTTGCCGATGAATACGCGCTTCAGCGCCGAACGTGACACGGCGCCCATGACCACGAGGCCCGCGCGGTGGCTGCGGGTAGCCGCCTTGAGCTCGGCGACGATCTCGCCCATGTGGATGTGGCGGCGGGCGCGCGGCACGCCGGCCCGCGCGGCGAGGCGATCGATCGCGCGCTCGATCTGCCGGCCGTGCATCTCCTCCACCTCGGGCGGCACGGTCAGGATCGGCGCCGAGCCGAACGCCACCATGGCGGCATTCAGCAGTGGCATGTATGCATGAAACACATGCAGCCTGCCGTGCAGCAGCTGCGCAAAGGTCTTGCCGGCGGACAGCAGCTGTGCGTCGAGATCCGCCGGGCGCGCGTGCGCATGGAACGGGTCGATAGCGGCGATGATCGCCGGCCGCCGGTACTCGCGCGCGGACTTGACCAGCAGCAGCGGCATCGGGCACAGCCTGATGAGCTCCCAATCGGTGTTGCGCAACACCAGCCGCGCGCCCGGCACGTGATGGCGGGTTGCGGCGACGACCAGATCCGCGCGGCTGGCGAGCGCGCGCCGCACCACGGCCTCATGCGGCGGGAAATCCCAGGTGGCCGTGCATCTCACGCGCACTGCGCGCAGCGCCTTATCGGCGGCGAAGCGCTCCAGCCTCTTCAGCGACCTCGAGACGATCGTCGCGCGGCGTTTGCTCACGTAGCCCGCGGTGGTGGTCTCCGGAAAGCTGGCACCGGGATCGGGCTCCTCGATGGCGTGAAACAACTCCACCGTCGCGCCGGCAGCCCTGGCGAGGGCGCCCGCCTTGCGCAGCTCGCCGCGCGGCGTGCGCCGCAGGTCGCGAATGGCCACCAGTACGTGCCGGATGCGGTTCGCCATGATCGACAACCCCTTGAGCTGCGGCGAGACGGCAAAACTCTATGTGAGACGTTTCCCCGGAACATCGTGGAAAGTGCCTAGGTGCGTTGCCCCCTCGTTAAGCGCTTGTCCTGATGCTCAGTGAGTGCGGGCGAGCCGAGTATGGCGGCATCAGATGACGGAGAGTTGACGCATTCTGCGTCGGCCCGCTGAGCGCTTACGCGCCGCGCTGCGATCGGAGTTACGATGTCGAGGTCTGCGGGGTTTACGGAAGCCAGTTACGTGAGCACGGACGAGCTGCAGCGCGTGCACGCCTGGTGGTGCGCCGCCAACTACCTTTCGGTGGGCCAGATCTACCTGCTGGATAACCCGCTGCTTACCGAGCCCCTGCAGGCGAAACACATCAAGCCGCGGCTGCTCGGGCACTGGGGCACGACCCCGGGGTTGAACTTCATGTACGCCCACCTGAATCGCGTCATCAAGGCGCGCGATTTGAGCGTGCTGCCGATCATCGGGCCGGGACACGGAGGGCCCGGTCTGGTCGCCAATACCTGGCTGGAGGGCAGTTACTCTGAGCGCTACCCCGAGGTGGGTCGCAACGCCGAGGGCATGCGGCGGTTGTTTCGGCAGTTCTCCTTTCCCGGCGGCATTCCGAGTCATTGCTCTCCGGACGTGCCCGGCTCGATCCACGAGGGCGGCGAGCTCGGCTACTCGCTTGCCCACGCCTTCGGCGCGGCGTTCGACAACCCGGATCTCATCGTTGCCTGCCTGGTGGGGGACGGCGAGGCGGAGACCGGCCCGCTGGCCACCGCCTGGCATTCCAACAAATTCCTCAACCCGCGCAGCGACGGGGTGGTGCTGCCGATCCTGCATCTCAACGGCTGGAAAATCGCCAACCCGACGGTGCTGGCGCGCATCCCGCACGAGGAGCTGGTGAGCCTGCTCACCGGCTACGGCTGGCGGCCGTATTTCGTGTCGGGCCACGAGCCCTGGTCGATGCACGCGCAGATGGCCGGTGTGCTCGATCGCGTGCTCGATGAGATCGCCGCGATCCGCGAGCGCTGTCGCGGCCCGGGCCCGATATCGCGGCCGACCTGGCCGATGATCGTGCTGCAGAGTCCGAAAGGCTGGACCGGCCCGAAGACCGTCGACGGCGTGCAGATAGAGGGTACGTGGCGCGCGCACCAGGTGCCGCTGGCGCAAGTGGCGGAGAACCCCGCACACCTGCGCCAGCTTGCGGAATGGATGCACAGCTATCATCCCGAGGAGCTGTTCGACGCGAGCGGGGCGCCGCGCGCCCATGTACTGGAGCTCGCGCCGCATGACACCCGCCGGATGGGCTCCAATCCGCACACTAACGGCGGCTCGTGCCTGATGCCGCTCGAGCTGCCCGGGATCGGCGGCTTTGCGGTCCCGGTGGAGCACCCCGGCACGACCGCGGCGGAGGCTACCCGCGTACTCGGTCAGTGGTTGCGTGAGGTCTTCCGGCGTAACGCCGCGGCGCGCAACTTCCGGCTGTTCGGTCCTGACGAGACGGCATCCAATCGCCTCGACGCCGTGTTCGAGGTGACCGACCGGACCTGGGTCGCCGAGCACGAGCCGGGCGACGATCACCTGAGTACCGATGGTCGCGTGATGGAGGTGCTGTCCGAGCATCAATGCCAGGGCTGGCTCGAGGGCTACGTGCTCACGGGGCGGCACGGACTCTTTTCCTGTTACGAAGCCTTCATCCACATCGTCGACTCGATGTTCAATCAGCACGCGAAGTGGCTCGAGGCGGCGCGGCTCATCCCGTGGCGGCAGCCGGTCCCCGCGCTCAATATTCTGCTCACCTCGCATGTATGGCGTCAGGACCACAATGGCTTCTCGCACCAGGACCCGGGATATATCGACGTCGTGGTCAACAAGAAGGCCGACGTGGTGCGCGTCTACCTGCCGCCGGATGCGAATACGCTGCTATGCGTCGCGGAGCATTGTCTGCGCAGCCGTAATCGCGTGAACGTCATCGTCACCGGCAAGAACAGCGAGCCGCAGTGGCTGGCGATGGATGCGGCCGCACGGCACTGTGAGGCGGGTGCCGGAATCTTCGAGTTCGCGAGCAACGACGCGGACGGCCGCCCCGACGTGGTGCTCGGCTGCGCCGGGGATGTGCCGACGCTGGAGACGCTGGCGGCGGTCGACCTGCTGCGGCGGCACCTGCCCGAGCTCAAGATGCGCGTGGTGAATGTCGTCGATCTCATGACGCTGCAGCCTCGCGAGGAGCATCCGCGGGGCTTGACCGAGACGGAGTTCGACGCGCTGTTCACGACCGACCGGCCGATCATTTTTGCCTTTCACGGCTATCCGTGGCTCATCCATCGCCTGACGTACCGGCGTCGCAACCACGGCAACCTGCACGTGCGCGGTTACAAGGAGGAAGGCAGCACCACGACACCGTTCGACATGGTGGTACGCAACGACCTGGATCGCTTTCACCGCGTCATCGACGTGATCGACCGGGTGCCCGGACTCGGTTACCGGGCCGCGCACCTGCGCCAGCTCATGCGCGACAAGCTTGCCGAGCACCACGACTACATCTGTCGCGTCGGCGAGGATCTGCCCGAAGTGCGCGACTGGATGTGGCAGTCGCGGCCGGGCGCGTGAGATTTCAGTAAATTCGCGGCTGCATGCCGAAGTAGCGCACGCCGCGGCGCCTGCGCGGCGGCGGCTTGACGAGCCCCGGCGGCTTGACGATCAGCACATCGCAGGCCAGGCGATCCAGAACCCGTTCGGCGGTGTTGCCGATCAGGAAGCGTTTGAAGCCCGAGCGCGAGATCGCGCCCATGACCACGATCGCGCTGCCGGTGCGGGACGCGAGCTGGGGGATCGCATCGACCGGATGGCGGCCGAGGACGTGCTGCCGGTTGCGGGTAATTCCCGCGCTGCCTATCGTGCGCTGCAGCCTGGCGCGTGCACCGCGCTCGCTGCGGGTCTCCAGCCCGGCGACTTCCTCGTCCGAGAGCGCGCCGCCGGAAAACGCGGTCAGCGGCAGCGGCACGTAGGCGTAACCCGCGTGCAACGTACCGCGCAGCGCACGCGCGAACGTCGCGCCCAGGCGCAGAATCTGTTGGTTGAGGCGCGCCGGCTTGCCGTAGGTGTGGTCCGGGTCCACGGCCGCGAGAATGGCCGGTTGGCGGAAGGGACGCGTCCGCTTGACGAGCAGCACCGGTAGCGGGCTGCGGCGCAGCAGCTCCCAGTCGTTGAGATGCAGCAGACCCGCCGCGAGATGTCTTCCTGGATGCTGTTCGGCCACGATCAGGCCGGCGCCGATGCGACAAGCCTCGCGCACGATGGCTTCGTAGGGCGGGTAATCCCACTCGACGCTCACCGCGACCTTGAGCCCCGTGCGGCGCAGTCGCCGTGCCATACGCTCGAGTCGCGCGCTGAGCGCCGCCCGCGTCCGGCTCTCGATGCCCGTCGGGTTGTCGTAAAGCAGGGAAACGTCGCCATCCACGCCGCCGACGTACAGCGGCTCGGCGATGGCGTGGAACAGGACGAGCTCGGCGCCGAGCGCTCCGGCGAGTCGCGCAGCCTTGCGAATTCCAGGCTGGCTGCGGGCCGCGGGTTCCTTGACGGCGGCGAGAATGCGGCGGATGCGGGCCATCGGTGCGGGGCCTCTAGTGCTGCGCCTCGAGGAACGCGGCGACCGCGTCCATGTCGGCGAGATTCAGGTTCTGCGCCACACCGTGCATGATGGCGACGTTGCGCATGTTGCTCTGGAAGGAGCCGAGCTGCTTCAGTACATACTGTGCGTGCTGGCCGGCGAGCCGCGGAAAATCCGCCGTCCCATGGGCGTCGGGACCGTGGCAGCTGCTGCAGGCCGGTACGCCCTGTGCCGCGACGCCCTGTTCATAGATCGAGCGCCCGCGACTCGCGGCCGCTGACGGCGCGCGCGCACTCGGCTCGGCCTTCTGCGCCGCGTAGTAGGCGGCGAGCGCCTGGATCGTGTCATCGTCGAGCTGGCTCGCCATGCCCCACATGTAGCCGATCGCATCCGGATCGCCGCGCGTCTGCGCGCGGAACGCCTTGAGCTGCGCCGCCAGATAGTTGCCATTCTGCCCCGCGAGCCGCGGGTATTTGGGCTGCTGGCTGTTGCCGGTCGCGCCGTGGCACGTGCCGCAGACCGTGATGGCGAGGTGTTGGGCGTAGGCGCGGGTCGTGGCATCGGGCTCGTCGCCCCAAGCCGCGGATCCGCCAGCGATGAGCGCCGCGCCCGCTAACCACATTGGAAATTGTCTCATGATGATCACCTCAGTACGCGAACCACAGCAGCAAATACAGCGAGTTGTTGTCGGCGGCGTTGCGTCCGACGCCGTCGTAGTTGGAGCCCGCGCCGTTGAACTTGCTGTACCAGGTGTACTGCGCGGATATCTTGACGTTGAGCCACGGCAGATAGTTGAACTCGGCGATCCAGCCGCGGGTATCGGGCGCTCCGTTGGCGCTGGTCACCACGCCGGGCGCGCCGGCGGGGGTCGCCGGATAGAGCCCGCCGTCGGCAGTGCCGGTGGTGGAGAAGTACTGCAGCGTGCCACCGAACTTGCGCCGGTAGTAGTAAGTGGCCGCCAGCTCGGTCGTCGTCAGCGAGTCGTTGGGGTTCGCCGAGCCACCGCTCGCGAAGGCCGCGTTCAGCGTCATCGACTCGTGGATATGGGTCGCCTCGACCGAGAACAGGTGCTGATCGCCGATGAACTGGTACTGCAGGTCCTCGGCCACGTCGTTGAACTGGTTGAACGGCCCGTTGAGCGGCGTCGGGTTCCCCGAGGCCGATCCCGGCAGAACCTTCAGGTCGATCCCGTACATGCCGACCTCGAGCGAGTTGCGGTCGAAGTTGTACTCGTAGGCGAGGCGCCAGTAGGGCGCCAGACCCTGGATGACGTTCGAGGCGGTGCCATCGAGCGGGCCCGCGCCGCCCGTGAGCTGGTTGGTGACGCCCTGCTGCGCCGAGCGGTATCCGCCCAGCTCCGCATACAGCGACTCGTTCCAGTAGAGGTATCCGGTCAGGCCGGCGACGTTCTGCGCGAACGCGCCCGCGATCGCCGTGCCCGCCAGCGGACTCACGTTGGCGTTGCTGCCGGCGTAGGGGATGCCCCAGGCGGGAGTGGAATTCCACAGATCCTGCACCGTCGGGTTGTTGTTGAGCGACACGCCGTAGGTGAGGGTGCCGCTGTCGGGCAGCGCGATCTCGTCGGCGAAGCGGATGTCGCTGTTGTCGATGCCGATCGTACCGCCGTCGTTCGCGTACGTGAGCTGGAACATGGCGCCGAGGTTCGGCGCGATCTTGCCCGCGTAGAAGAAGCTGAACTGCTGCGGGAAGCCGGCCGTGCCGTTCTGGGCGACAGCGGGCGCGCCGACCGAGGAGAGATCCGGAACCCCGGTCTTCATCTGGGTGTAGGAGATCTGCGCCATGATGGACAGTGGCGGAAACCCCGAGAGCTCGAGCATCTCCTCCTTCCTGCCCGTCACGTCGCGCACCTGCTTCACGTTGGTGAGCGTGTAGCCGTTCGCCTTGAAGACGCGGCCGAAGTGGGTCAGCTCGGGAAACACGGTGTGGCAGGCCTCGCAGGCCATGCCGGTCTGGCGCGCGAAGCTCGGCACCGCGAGCGCGGCCGGAGCCGTGGCCAGCCAGGCCGCCGCGCACGCCGCGACGGCGGTGAATTTACCCAGGAGACGAACCTTTGCGCCTGACATGCGGGGCTCCCTTACTGTTAGCGTTGATCCGCAGTTGCGGATGCGAGGCTAACGGGCAGCCATAGCGGCAGGAAGTAAGGGTTGTACGTACGGGGTCCGTATTAGCCCTTACGGACCGCGGAGCTGCCACCGGGGAGCATGCTGGCGCCAAATCCATGAGCGGCGACGCCCTGACACCGATCCGGAAATACCCGCGCGAGCTCGAGGAGCGCCGCGAGCACCGCGGGCGGCAGCTGCTGTTGCGGCCGATTCGGCCGGAGGATACGCCGCGACACCGCCAGTTCCTCGCGCGGGTGAGTCCGCGGGATCTGTACACGCGCTTCTTCAGCGGTGTGCACGAGGTGCCCGAGTCGGACCTCGCGCACTTCACGCACATCGACTACGACCGCGAGATGGCTTTCATTGCTGTGGCGACCGACGGCGCCGAGGCGGGCGATATTCTCGGCGTGGCGCGCGCCTGCGCGGACCAGGACTTGCGTGCGGCGGAATTCGCCGTGCTGGTGCGCTCGGATCTGAAGGGCCAGGGGCTCGGAAGGCTGCTGATGGAGAAGCTCATCCGCTACTGCCGCGAGCGCGGTATCGGCGAGCTGCGCGGCAGCGTCCTCATGGAGAACTCCGCGATGCTCAAGCTCGCGCATGCGCTCGGTTTCCGCCTGCGCGGGACCGAGCAGAACGTCGCGGAGATCGTGCTCGATCTGCGCGCGGCTCAGACGGCGCGCGACAGCGGCACCGCCCCGGTGGCAGGCGGCGGCGCGCCGAGGTAGTGATCGAAGCACATGGCGATGTTGCGCAGCAGGAGTCGTCCGGCGGGGGTAGCGGTAATCGCCTCCGGCGCGAGCCGCACCAGGCCGTCGGCGGCGAGCATCGCAAGCTGTCGGAGCTCGTCGGCGAAATGGCCGCCGAAGTCGATGCCGTACTGTGCTTCGATCTGCGCCACGTCGATGGCGCCCCGACACATCAGCTGGCCGATCACCGCGCCGCGCACGCGATCGTCGAAGCTGAGGGAGAGTCCGCGCCACAGCGGCAGCCGCCGCTCAGCGAGCGCCGCCTGCCATGCCCTGAGGTCGCGGAAGTTCTGGCTGTAGCTGTCGGCGACGTGACTGATGGCGCTCGCCCCGAGGCCGATGAGATCGCAGTGCGCATGGGTGGTGTAGCCCATGAAGTTGCGCTGCAGCCCGCCGGATTCCTGCGCACGCACGAGCTCGTCGTCGGGCAGCGCGAAGTGATCCATGCCGATGTAGCGATAGCCCCCCGCCGACAGCTCCTCGATCGCGAGGCACAGGAGGTCAAGACGTGCGGCCGGTCCCGGGAGCACCGCGGGGTCGATGCGGCGCTGCGCCTTGAAGAGCGCGGGCAGGTGCGCGTAGCCGTACACCGCCACCCGGTCCGGCCGGGCGGACATCACCGTGCGCAGCGTGCTGCGGAACTTCTCCGGTGTCTGGCGCGGCAGGCCGTAGATGAGATCGATGTTGATCGAGCGGAAGCCCCGGTCGCGACAGGCGTCGATGAGATCGAGCGTTTCCGCCACGGTCTGGAGGCGGTTTACGGCGTGCTGCACCTCGGGATCAAAGTCCTGCACCCCGAGACTCGCGCGATTGAAGCCGAGCTGCGCGAGCGTCGCGGCATAATCCTCGGGCTGTCCGGGAAGCGCGCGGGGATCGAGCTCGATGGAGAAGTCGCGGTCAGCGGCCTCGCTCAGACGAAACGCACGGCCGAGCCCTTCGAGGAGCCGGGTGAGCGTTTCGCGGCCGAGGAAGTTGGGCGTACCTCCGCCCAGGTGCAGCTGCACGACCTCGCGAGCCGGGTCGAACAGCTGCGCCGCGAGCTCGATCTCGCTCAGCAGGTCGTCCACATAGCGCTCGCCCCGGGACGTGTCACGCGTGATCACCCGATTGCAACCGCAGTAGAAGCAGGGGCTGAAGCAAAAAGGCACGTGCACGTAGAGCGACAGCGGACGGCGCAGCGGCGTGTTGCTGCCGCTCGCGTGCCGACGCAGTGCCGCTGCGTCGAATGCGGTGTCGAACTGCGGCGCCGCGGGGTAAGAGGTATAGCGCGGGCCGGCCCGATCGTAGCGGCGCAACAGCTCCGGGTCGAAACGAATCGTGGAATTCATCTCAGCCACCAATTCAAAAGAAACACCGCGGGCAGCGGTCGCAGCGCCGCCACCCACGGCTAAATCGCCTTACTCCGTCCCTACTGGACCTTGATGGTAGTCGGCTTCCTTGCCTCGGCCTTGGTCTTCGGAACGTGGACGGTCAATACGCCGTCCTTTGAGTCAGCGCGAATCGCGGCCTCGTTGACTGCATCCGGGAGCGCGAAGCTGCGCGAAAAGCTGCCATAGAAGCTCTCGACCTTATGGAACTTCTCGTCCTTCTGCTCCAACTGCTGGGCGCGCTCGCCGCTCAGCGTGAGCATCCCGTCCTCCACAGTCACCTCGGCATCCTCTTTCTTCACGCCCGGTAACGACGCGCGGATCAGATACTCGTCGTCGGTCTCGCTGATGTCGACCGAAGGCGCCCAGTCCGAGCTCGCCTCGAGCGCACTTCCCTGCGCGCGTGGCCAGCGGCCAAACCAGGCAGGAAAGCGATTGACCATATCGTCCATCGTGCTGAAGGGTTCCCAACGAATGAGGCTCATGTTTCTCTCCTTAATCTCTTACTGCTGACTCAGGCGCGATGTTAGGAAGCGCGAGCGGACTGCGCCATTCGTAGCTATGCGTAGCGAGCGGCGGGCATCGGTATCCGTGCGTGGATTGCAGGCAGCCGCGCACGGTCCTGCGTCATCTACGTATCGCTGGCCACCCGGAGCGCGTTGTGCACGGTCAACTGCGACTATCGCGCGGTCTTCGCGGGCGATGCGGCGCGTTGCCTCGCGACGCTCGCGCGACACATCACCGGGCTGGCGGCGTCGGGCGGCTGGCGCGGCGGGCGAGCAGTACGGCGAGCGCGCATGACCCGAGGCGCGAGAGGCTCTTGTCGGCGCGACTGGTGAGCATGACCGGCACGCGCGCTCCGAGCACGATGCCGGCGATGTGTGCGCCGGCGAGGTACTCCAGCTGCTTGGCCAGCATATTGCCCGCTTCGAGGTCCGGGACGATGAAGATGTCGGCCCGCCCTGCAACCTCCGAGCGGATCCCCTTGGCGCGGGCGGCCTCGAGCGAGACCGCGTTATCGAAGGCCAGCGGCCCGTCGAGCACGCCGCCGGAAATCTGGCCGCGCTCGGCCATCTTGCACAGAACCGCCGCATCGAGGGTCGATTTGATCCGCGGGGACACCATCTCGATGGCGGACAGAATCGCCACCCGCGGCTGCTTCACTCCCAGGGCGTGCGCGAGGTCGATCGCGTTCTGGACGATGTCGACCTTCTCCTCGAGCGTGGGATAGATGTTCACGGCAGCATCGCTGACCAGCAGCGGGCGCGGATAGCCCGGCGCATCGATCACGAACACGTGGCTCATGCGCCGTGCGGTCCGCAGCCGCGGCTCGGCGACGATCGCACCCATGAACTCATCCGTGTGCAGGCTCCCTTTCATGAGCGCTTCCACCTTGCGCTGCGCCGCGAGCGCCGCAGCCTCGGCGGCCGCGGCGTGGCTGTGCTCCGTCCACAAGCATTCGTACGCGTCCAGGTTCACCGATGCCTGGCGTGCCGCCGCCCGCAGCTTCGCCTCCGGCCCGACGAGTACCGGGATGATCAGCCCGGCCTTGGCGGCCTCGATCGCGCCACCGAGTGAGATAGCGTCCACGGGGTGCACTACCGCGGTACGCAGCGGCCCGTAGCCGCGCGCCTGCCGCAGCAAGCGCAGGTAATGGTGCGCCAGGGCGCGGCGCGCCGCTGCGGTCAGGGTGCGCGGCACGCCGTCCCGCCTGCCTCTGCCCGGCCTCTTGAAAGCGACACCCGTCACACGCATGGTGGGGAAGAGTCCAGTATCATCGGGGTCATTATGTCCGGGCACCTTAGATACAAGAGCCTCGCTCCGCAACCGGGCCGGCGCCGCTTTCTCAAGGCGGTGGGCGCCGTGTGCGGCACCCTGGGGTCGTTTGCCGCCATGCCGGTGCTGGCCGCGAGCCGCGGTTCCCGCTGCGTCAGCTTCCTCCATACGCATACCGGGGAGGCTCTCACGGCGGCTTACTTCCAGGACGGCAGCTACCAGACCGGGTGCCTGGCACAGGTCGATCACCTGCTGCGCGATTTCCGCACCGGTGACGTACACCCGATCGATCCCGCGCTGCTCGATATCCTGTTCGAGATGCAAGTGCGCGCCGACCGCGACGGCCCCTTCGAGGTGATCTCGGGCTACCGCTCACCGGCGACCAATGCGATGCTGCATCGGCGCTCGGAGGGTGTTGCCCAGCACAGCATGCATCTCGAGGGCCGGGCTATTGACGTGCGTCTCACGGGTTATTCGACACTCAAGCTCGCGGCGCACGCGCGCGCGCTCGGCAGCGGCGGCGTGGGGTACTACGAGCGCAGCGACTTCGTGCACGTGGACACCGGACGCGTCAGGTACTGGTGATCTCAGGGACGCCTCGCGACCGGCGCCAGCCCGAGCAGGGCTTCGAGACGACGGTCCTGCCCGTAGAGATCGTCGAAGAAATGCACGGCGCCATCCTCAGTGGCAACGGCCGTCCCATAGAGAATCAGCGTGTGCACGGGTTGCGCCAGGGTGACGCGGAACGTGTCATCGCCGTTCATCGCCGCACGCACCTTCTCCGGCGTCCACTCGCCCGCGGTGCCGCGCATGACGTCGGCGGCGAGCGCCACCGGATCGCTGACGCGGATGCAGCCATGGCTGAATGCCCGGCGCGGCTCGGCGAACAGCCGCTGTGCCGGCGTTGAATGCAGGTACACGTCGTAGCCGTTGGGCAGCACGAACTTGATGAGTCCCAGGGCGTTGTCCGGCCCCGGCCGCTGACGCAAGCGCAGCCGGCCGGCCGCGAGCGCCTGCAGATTCGCCGGCGTCGCCATGAGGGTGGCTCCCGACTCCGCGGCGCCGCTGTCCACCAGCTCCATGTCGTGCGCTTCCAGGTAGTGCGGGTCGGCGCGCAGCTCCGCGAGCAGCTCGTGCCGGACGATGCTCGGCGGGATATCCCAGTAGGGCCGGAACAGCACCGCGGTCATATCGGCGGTGAACACCGGGGTGTGCAGCTGCGGAAACTGGCGCCCGACGATGACGTTCATGCGCAGCATATCGGCCTCGTCATCCACCACGGAGCGGATGAGGAACAGACGAAACTCCGGGATATTGACGATGAGCGTCGGCGGCCGCAGCGGCGGGACCCAGCGCCAGCGCTCGAGCGTCAACTCGATCTGCCGGACGCGTTGCGCGAACGGGATCCCGAGAACGGCGAGCGTACTGCTACCCAGCGCGCCGTCCTCCGCCAGCCCGTGCAGGTACTGGAACCGCTTCAGACCGGCCACCAGAGCATCATCGAGCATCGGGTCGGTGCGTGCGGCCTGCTGCGGCGAGAGGTCACCGACCGCCGCGAGGCGCGCTCGTAGCTGCACGGCTCCCGCGTAATACTCCCCGGGCTTTACCGAGCGGCGTGGCAGCGGCGCAAGGGCAGGCAGCTGCGGCGCCGCCGCCAGCTCGCGATAGCGGGCGAGCGACTGTCGCAGCAGGCGGTAGTGGAGATAGTTGGGCTCGACTGCGGACAGCACCGTGGCGGTGTCGCTGCGGGCGGCGAGCTCTGCGACCACCGCCGCCGGGTCGAATCCCTCCGCGCGGGGAGGCATGTCGAAGCCGGCGGCGCGCGGATCGATGCGCCCGAAATGCAGATCCTGCACCAGCGTCAGCGCGGCGCTCGTCAGCTCCCGGTCGAAGCGCGACCAGTCGGCAGGCGGTGCCTGGTGACTGGCGGAAAGCGTTGCGAGGCGCGCGGCCAGCCCCGAGCCTGCGTAGTCGGCGGCCGAGAGCCCGTAGACGGACACCGACTGAAGTGCCTCGAGCAGCGCGCGCGCCTGCGGGGTCGCTGCGCCGGAATGGCTCCAGAGGAGAGCGGGCGCGTCCCCGGGATAAAGCGCCCCAAGGGCACGCCGGATTGCGGGGCTCGCGGCTCGCGCCGTGGCCGCCGCCGGCTCCGGCGTGGACCGCTCGGCGGCCTGGCAGATCGCCGTTCCCGTGAGCGCGCACGCCACCAACGTCCGCGCGAGTATGCGCAGCATCCGGCCTCCGAGCGTTTTCCTGCCGAGAAGACTGCCGCCAGGCGCAGGTCATTGAAATGGGTAGTGCTCCGTGCCGGCCTAGGTACTTGTCCCGACCCCGGACCGTATTCGGGCTCATGATGCGATGATGCGAATGGGGCACGCTTGCTGCCCTTGTCGCGGAGGCGATCATGCGGGCAATTCGGCGGATTCTGGTGGCAGTCAAGGATCCCGGAGCGCGTTCGCTTCCCGCCGTAGCCAAGGCGACGCAGCTCGCTCGGAGCCTCGGGGCGGAGCTCGAGCTCTTTCATGCCATCGATTCCCCGTACTACGTCGACATGCTCGGCATGACCGCGGATCGCACCCGGCAGATGGAATGCGACGAGACGGGTGAGTACCTGCAGCGCCTCGAGCGCATCGCGGCGCGCGCCCGGCTGCACACGCCGCGGGTGAGCGTGGCGGTGGAATTGGACTATCCGGCTTACGAGGCGATCGTGCGCCGTGCCCTCAGGATTGGCGCGGACCTCATCGTCGCCGAATGCCACGCCGGCGCGCGTGTCGCCGCCGGATTACTGCGCCTTTCGGACTGGGAGCTGCTGCGCCTCAGCGCGGTCCCGGTGCTGCTGGTGAAGCGCACCCGGCCGTATCACCATCCCACGGTGATGATGGCCCTCGATCCGAGCCATGCATTCGCCAAGCCCGCGAAACTCGACGAGGAGATCGTGCGGGCGGGCAGCGTGGTCTCGGCGGCCCTGCGCGGGAAGCTGCACGCCGTGCACGCGTTCGCCACCGCAAGCGCGGGCATGTCCGGGGCGAGGGTGGGCCTCGATCAGGCGCTTCGGACTACGGACATCGCGCCAGGCTGCCGGCATCTGGTGGCCGGAGATCCGACGCGCGCCGTTCGGGACACGGCGCGGCGCTTAGGCGCCGATATCGTCGTCGCGGGGGCGGTCTCGCGCTCGGGGCTCAAGCGCGCGTTCATCGGCAATACCGCGGAGCGGCTGCTCGATTGCCTGCCCTGCGATCTGCTGATCGTGAAGCCGCACGGGTTCCCGAGCTCCGTTCCGCGCAGCGCGCGCGGCGCCCGGCTGCTGGCGGTCGAGCCCCTCGGCTGAGCCTTTTTGGCTATGCTATGCGTTGGCGCCCCAACCGGGCGCTCGGGCGCCTGGCAACATAACCATTCTCCATGCTGAGTCTTTCGGCGGAACTTGCGCGCACGGTGCTCGACGCCGCGCCCGATGCGCTCATCGTCATCGACATAGGCGGAGTGATCCGCTTTGCCAACCGTCAGGCGTCGGTGCTCTTTGGCTATGACCACGATGATCTGGTCGGCCACTCCATGGAGAGGCTGCTGCCGGAGCGATTCCGGGCCCGCCATGGCGCCTACCGCCAGGGCTACTTCGGCGCTCCGCGCCTGCGGCCCATGGGGGTCGGACTGTCGCTCTTCGCGCGGCGGCGCGACGGCGGTGAATTCCCGGTGGAGATCAGCCTGAGCCCCATAGAGGGGTCGGATCGGGCTCTGGTAGCCGCCGCGATCCGCGACGTGACCGAGCGCAGGCGCGTGGAGGCCGAGCTCGGCGCGGCTCGAGAGGCCTCCGAGCGGGAGCGCGGGGCTGCGAATCACGCGCGCGAGGTCGCGGATGAGGCCCGCCAGAGCGCCGACCGTGCCAATCAGGCCAAGAGCCGCTTTCTCGCCACGGCCAGCCACGATCTGCGCCAGCCCCTGCAGACGCTCGCGCTGCTCAACGGCGCCTTGCGGCGCATGGTGACGAGCCCGGACGCGACGGAGGTCCTTGCGCAGCAGGATCACGCCGTCGCCACCATGTCACGGCTGCTCAACGCGCTGCTCGATATCAGCAAGCTCGAGTCGGGGGCCGTTAAGCCGGAGCCGCGTGATTTCCGCATCGCCACCGTACTCGAGCAAGTGCGCCGCGAGTTTGCCCCGATTGCCGAGAGCAAGGGACTCGAGCTTCTGGTCGAGGCCGCGGCGGACTCCGTGCGCAGCGACCCGGCACTGGTCGAGCAGATTCTCAAGAACCTGGTCTCGAATGCCGTGAAGTACACGCGCAAAGGCCGGGTCGTGGTGCGCTGCCGCCGTGAGGGCGCGGCGCTGCGCATCGAGGTCGTGGACACCGGCGTCGGCATTCCCGCAGCGCAGCTTGCCTACATCTATGATGAGTTCTACCAGGTTGGCGTACCGGCCAACAGTTCGCGGGAGGGGTACGGGCTCGGGCTCAGCATCGTGCAGCGGGTGGTGAAGCTCCTCGACGTGCGCCTGGAGGCGACATCCGAGGTCGGTAAGGGCTCGGTGTTCGCGCTGCTGCTGCCGAGGGCGCATTCGAGGGTCAGCGACTTCGAGTCGCAGGAGCCCCGTGCGCGGCTGTCCGCGGAGCCTGCGGCAACTGGCGTTGACGTCCTGCTGGTTGAGGACGACGCCAGCGTTCGCGATGCGACCGGCATGCTGCTGCGCGTCGAGGGCTATCGCGTGACCGCCGTCGCCTCGTTTGCCGAGGCCGTGCGAGCGGCGACTGAGGCTGCTCCCGAGCTGCTGGTAACCGACTATCACCTCGGAAACGGCGAGCTCGGCACGCAGGTCATCGCGGCACTGCGCGAGCGCGTGGGCGCGGATCTCAAGATCATCCTGCTGACGGGAGACACCTCCGCTGTAATCAAGGAGATGCGCTCGGATCCCAACCTGCGGATCATGAGTAAGCCCGTCGATGCGGAGGAGCTCCTGCGGTTGCTGAGTGCACTGCTGAAGGACTGAAGACCGATGCCCCACGCGGGCAGCCGCAACCGCGGCTCAGCTCGAGTGCTGAGCGCCTTCCGATTCCAGGTCCAACACCATGCGCACCAGCTGCGCGAGCGAGGCGGCGCCGCTCTTTTCCATGACGCGCGCGCGATGAATCTCGACCGTGCGCTGGCTGACGCCGAGCTCCGCGGCCATCACCTTGTTGGGCTTGCCGCGGGTCATCAGCGCCAGCACCTCGCGCTCGCGCGGCGTGAGTGAGTCGAGCCGCTCGCGGATCTTGACGTGTTGCTCGAGCGAGGCGCGGTTGCGCGCGTCGCGCTCGAGGGCCCGCTGGATCCGATCGATGAGATCCTGATCGCGGAAAGGTTTTTGCAGGAAATCGAACGCGCCCTGCTGCATCGCTTCGACCGCCATGGCGATATCACCGTGGCCGGTAATGAAGATGACCGGGATGACGGCGCCACGCAGGTTCAGCTGCTGCTGCAGCTCGAGCCCGCTCATGCCGGGCATGCGCACGTCGAGCACCAGGCAGCCCGGCTGGCTCGGCTTGTAAGTCTCGAGGAACTCGCTCGCCGAGGCGAGGGGGCGCGTCGCGAGACCGACGGATTTCAGCAGGAAACGCAGAGAATTACGGACGCCTTCGTCGTCGTCCACGACGAAGACCGTGGGTACCTGTTGCTGCATGTCAGTCGTGGGATTGCGTCGGCAATACGATATAAAAACATGCCCCGGACGGCGAGTTGGCCCGATAGCCTACGGTACCGCCGTGGGCGCGGGCTATGGTACTGCTGATCGCGAGCCCGAGCCCAGTACCGTTCTCCTTGGTCGAGAAGAATGGGTCGAACAGCCGCTTGCTGACCTCGGGCGAGAGCCCGGGACCGTTGTCGCATACCGCGAGCTGCACGCCGTGCCCATCGGCCACGGAGGTCGTGATCGCGATGCTGGGATGCGACACGGGCTGCGCGGTGAGCGCCTCGAGGCTGTTACGCAGGAAGTTGAGAACCACCTGCTGAATCTGCCCGGCATCAGCGGCCACCTCGGGCAGTCCCGGGGAAAGATCGAGCGTCAGCTCGACGCCGTGCAGCGTGGCATCCGTCCTCATCAGCTCCTGAAGCTCCTCGATGAGAGCGTTTATCTCGACCGGCAGGTGCTCCTGGCGGCCGCGGGCGAGTGTGCGCAGCCGACGGATGATGTCCGCGGCACGGGTCGTCTGCGCTGCGATCTGGCGCAGTGCCTCGCGCAGGTCGTTCGGATCTGTGCCCGGCCGCGCGAGCAACCGCTCGCAGGCGTGCGCGTAGTTGGCAATCGCCGTCAGGGGCTGGTTGAGCTCATGGGCAACTCCGGCGGCCATCTCGCCGATGGTCGCCATCCGCGACACGTTCAGCAGCCGACCCTGCAGGGTGACGGTGGGGTCGTACCCAAGCACCGTCCCGCTACCGGTCGTTTTCGGGTTCATGCAACACTCTCTTACACGTAGCCTGAGAAGCGAGAATCCACGATCGGACGGCTTCCGTCTGTACGTATCTTTCTTTACAGGCCCGGCCGCGGGGGAGGTCGCGCCCCGCCGGCTTCGGTCCACCAGCCGCCGCCGAGCGCCACATAGAGCGCCACCGTGTCCTGGTACCGAACGGCTACCGTCTGCAGGTCGCTGATCAGGGCCTGGTGATACAGAGTGTCGGCGCTCAGCACATCGAGGTAGGTGTCGAGACCCGCCTCATAATTCGCCTGCACGAGATGCAGGGCCTCCTTCGCCGTGGCGAGTGCCTCATCCTCGGCGCGCAGCGCGGCGGCATCATGCTCGAGGGCGCGCAGCGTGTCGGCGACCTGGGCGAAGGCTCCGAGAACCACCTGCCGGTACAGCGCCGCGGCCTGGTGGTATTGATCGAGCGCGGCCTTGCGGCGGAACCATAGCGTCCCACCTTCGAACAAGGGCTGCGTCAACCCGGCGCCGAAGTCCCATGCCCGCCCGTTGGCCGCCGTGAGCTGACCGGCGCTGGTGCTGTTGGCGCTGTAGCTGCCCGTGAGGGTTACGCTCGGCAGCAGCGCCGCGGTCGCGACCCCGACGTTGGCGCTCGCGCCATGTGCGGTCGCTTCGGCGGCCAGGACATCCGGACGCTGCCGCACCAGCTCGGAAGGCAGGCTCACCGGCAGCTCCGCAGGCAGAGTGAGCTCGTTGAGGCCGATGTCCGGGGCACTCCATTCGGCGGGAACGTGTCCGACCAGCGTCGCGAGCAGGTCATCGCTCTGCGACAGCCTTCTGCTCGAGCTGCGGGACGGATGCTTCGGTGGTGGCAAGCTGACTCCTGCAGAGCCAGGACGTTGGAGTAGGGCGCCGTGCCGGCGTTCACCTGCACCTCGGCCAGCTGCACCTGCTCGGCGCTGCAGTCGATCAGCTCGTTGGTCGCATCGATCTTGCGCACGGTAGGCGGCGCGGGCGACCACGGTGTTGACGATATTGGAGATCAGCGTGAGATAGGTGGCCTGCTCGGTGGCGCGCTGCGAGATCGACCTGCGCGTGCAGCCCTTCGACCATGCGGCGCTCGCCGCCGAAGACGTCGAGCGCGTAGCTGACCGACGCCGACAGCGTAAACAGGTTGAAGATGCTCGAGGTCGTGCCCGAGCCGAACTTGAGCGGCGAGAAGCGCTGGCGCGTCGCCGCGGCATCCGCCTCGGCCTGCGGGATAGAAGATGCCGTAACCGCTGCGCAGGTTGTCCTCGCTCTGCCGCAGGCTCGCCTGCGCCGCGTCGAGCCCGGGGTTGCCTTCGAGCGCCTCGGCCACGACCGCATCGAGCGGTTCGCGAGCCGAACAGGCGCCACCAGTCCGCAGCGACTCTGGCGCCGGGGCTGAACCGTTGCGCGGCGCCGTGCGCCGTCACGGTCGCGGCGGGATCGCTGCCTGAGACGTAGTGGTTGACCGCCGGCGCCTTGGGGCGCTCGAAATTCGGACCGACTGCGCAGCCGGCGAGCAGCGCGCGCCGAGCAGCACGGCGCTGCCGCGCGCTGCGCCGGCGACGCGCTGCCGCAGACTACCTGGCGCCCACATAGACATCGACCAGCTGTCCGGGATAGAGATTCAGATCCTTCGGCTTCTCGAAGCGGAAGATGACCGGCAGCACGCGCAGGTCCACCCGCTCCTGCGCGCTCGTCCGACAGCTCGATCTTCGGCGACACGTAGGGCTGGATCCGCACGAAGTTGAGCGGCAGGTGGACATTGGTGCCGCGGACGAACATCTGCGCCTGGATCTTGTCGGCTGGCGGCAGCTCGTGGACCAGGATCTCATCGATATAGGCGCGGACCTGCAGGTGGCTCTGCGGCATGCCCATGACGAGGAGCGGGCCGAAGCCCTGCGTGTAGGTGTCGTAGGCGCCCTGCGTGGAGACGTAGCTGCCGACGCTGGAGTTCACCGCCAGCACGACGCCATCCGCCGGGGCGCGGATCGTGTACTTCGCGAGCAGCGCCGCAGCAGACTGATATGCCTTCTCGAGTGCCGCGTAGGTGCGCTCGGCGTTCTGGATGTCGTAGATCCAGGCGCCGGCCTTGGTGAGCTCGTACTGCCGCTCGATCACCTTCAGGTTGGTGGCGGCGATCTTCTCCGCGTTGCGCGCGTTGTCGAGCGCATCCGCGCTGACCGACTTCGGATCGATGTCGTAGGAGCGCTGCTGCTTGTCGAGCTGGTCCCGCGCGTTCTTGAGGGTCGCCTGGGCGTTCTCCACCTGTGCCGCCGACACCGCGAGCGTCTCGCTGCGCGGCTGCGCGTGCAGCTCGCGCAGCAGGGCGTGCGCGGCTTCAGCCTGTGCCTGCTGCTGTTCGGCGGTCGCCCGCTGCACCGAATCGTCGATCGTGACCAGCGCGTCGCCCTGATGTACCTGCTGGCCCTCCGTCACCAGGATGCCGGTGATGGGCGCGGCGACTTCCGGGTAGATGTTGATGTTCTCGCCGTGCGCCTGATCGCTCTCGACGATGCCGTTGGCGTAGATGCCGTGCGCGTACGGGTTGGCCGCGGGGGTGAACACCGGCGGCTGCGCGTTGGGCTGCTGGCGAAGAGAATGCGCTGACGACGGCCAGCAGCAGCCCGGCACCCGAGGCGATGAAGATGATCTTATTGCGCATCCAGCTGACTCCTGTCGACACCGGTGATCCTGCCGTCCTCCATGCGCATGATGCGATCGGCGAACTCGTAGATGCGCGAATCGTGCGTGACGATGACGATGCAGCGATGATCCGTGAGCAGCTGCTCGCGCACGAAGTGCAGGATATTGCGGCCGGTGTCGCCGTCGAGTGAGGCGGTTGGCTCGTCGAAAATGAGGATGTCGGGGCGGCTGACGATGGCGCGCGCGATGGCGACGCGCTGCTGCTCGCCGCCGGTGAGCTTCACCGGCGGCAGCTGCGCGCGGTTCGCGAGGCCGACGATCTCGAGATTATGCTCGGCTTCCTTTACCGCGGCATTCCATTCGCGATGCTGCAGGATGAGCGGAATGGCGACGTTCTCGGCGGTGGTGAGGCGCGGGAACAGGTGATAGTCCTGAAACACGAAGCCGATGCGCTGCAGGCGGAATTCCGCGAGCACATCGCTCGACATGGCCCAGATATCGGCGTCCTCGATCTTCACGGAGCCGGAATTCGGCCGCAGGATCCCCGAGATCATGCTGAGCATGGTGGTCTTGCCGCTGCCGGAGGGACCGACGACGTAGAGCATCTCGCCAAAATTGGCCTCGAAGCTCACGTCCTTCACGGCGTGGGTGCGGATCGGCTCCTGGCCGAACCACTTGTTGATTCCTATTGCCTGGATGGCGGTCTTGGGCACGGCTAGCCCCGGAAGATGTCGAACGGCTCGATCCGCAGCACTTTGCGCACGCCGATGTAGCTGGAGATTGCGGCGATGATCACCACCATCACGAACGCCATGGCGAGATTGCCGAAGGTGATCATGGCGGCGTAGTCGGGCAGGTGTGAGCGCGCGATCCAGATGAGCGCCGCGCACAGCCCGACGCCGAGGCCGTAGCCGGTGAGTGCCACGAAGGTGGCCTGGAAGAGGATCATCTCGACGAGCTCGCGGCCCTTGGCGCCGATCGCTTTCAGCGCGCCGAACTTCTCGAGGTTCTCCAGGATGAACGTATAGAAGGTCTGCCCGGAGATCGACAGGCCGACGATGAAGCTGATGAGCGTCATCAGCAGCATGTTGGTGCCGATGCCGGTCTGATACATGTAGAAGTCCGAGATCTTCTGCACGAATTCCTCGCGCGTCAGCGCCAGGTAGCCGCGGGCGGCGATCCGCGCCTTGATCGTGGCGACGTCGGCCGGGCTCTTGGGCTCGACCAGCAGATACGAGATCGTGAAGCGCGTGGTGGGGATGTACTGCAGCGCGCGGTTGTAGGTGGTGTAGAGCGTCGGCACGCCGAACAGGCCACTGGAGGCGACCCGCGCGATGCCGACGATCACGCCGCGGTGATCGTTGAGCTCGAACTCGGTGCCGATCGCGGGATTCTCGAGCTTGGAGAACTCCGCGTCCTTGATGGCGATGAAGGCGTTTTCCGCGAAGATGTTCTCGATGTTGCCGGCGAGCATCTGCGGCCGGCCGAAGAGACTCGTGTCGTCGAGGCCGATGACGTTGGCCGCCTGGTAGGTGCCGTCGCGGAGCTTCAGCAGCGCCGCGCCCGAGTAGAGCGGCACCGCGTACTTCACCCCGGGGATGCTGCGCGCCTCATCGATCACATAGTCGGGCAGCGGAATGGTGTTGGCGACGGTCTGCACGGCCGGATCCATCACCCAGATGGAGGCGCCGATGTTGATGACCGTCGAGGAGGAGCGGCTCAGGATGCCGGCGAACAGCGAAGTCATCTCGATCATCAGGAACACGGCAAAGGTGATCCCGACCAGCAGCGCCGCGAACTTGGTGCGGTCGTTGATCAGCAGCTTATAGGCAATCTGGAGAATTCCGGGCATAGAGTCGCTCGTGCCGTTCAGCGGGTACGGTGCGCGCATGATCGCGGCAGCGCGCGTAAGAGGTAATCCGCGAAACGCCCAGCGGGTGTCTCGGAAAGTACTTAGATCGGTAGTTCTACGGATTGGGCGCAGCCGCGCGCGGTCGCATGCTGCGCAAGGCCGTCGTTGGCCGCCGCGGTGTGAGGCGTCATGAAGCCCGAATATCGTTACATTCGCTTCTTCGAAGCGATCGGGCTGGACGACGTGCCGCTGGTTGGCGGCAAGAACGCCTCACTTGGCGAGATGTACCGCAATCTGAAGCCGGCGGGCGTCAAGGTACCCAACGGGTTTGCGATTACCGCCGAGGCGTACCGCTACCTGCTCGCGCAGGCGGACGCCTGGGGCTCGCTGCACGAGGCGCTCGATGGCTTGCAGCCCGACGATATGCAGGATCTCAAACGGCGCGGCAAGCTGGCGCGCGACATAGTGAGCAGTGCCCCGCTGCCGCCGGACCTCGCAGCGGAAATCCTCGCAGCTTATCGCGAGCTGCGCAGCGAATACGGCGAGGGAATGAGTCTGGCCGTGCGCAGCTCCGCGACCGCGGAAGATCTGCCGACCGCAAGCTTCGCCGGCCAGCAGGATACCTATCTCAATGTTCACGGCGACGCGCAGCTCCTCGATGCCTGCAAGCGCTGCTTCGCGAGCCTTTTTACGGATCGCTCCATTCATTACCGCATCGATCAGGGGTTCGACCACTTCAAGGTCTCTCTCTCGATCGGGGTGATGAAGATGGTTCGCTCGGATCTGGCATCGAGCGGCATCATGTTCTCGCTCGACACCGAGACCGGCTTTCGCGATGTCGTGCTGATCAGTGCCGCCTACGGACTCGGCGAGAATGTCGTGCAGGGTACGCTCGACCCAGACGAGTTCATGGTCTTCAAGCCGACCTTCGAGCGCGGCTCGCGCGCCGTGCTGCGCCGCACGCTCGGCAGCAAGAAGATCAAGATGGTGTACACGGAGGGCGGCGCGGGCGAGGCGACCGGCAACGTCGACACTGCGCCGGCGGAGCGCGCGCGCTTCTGTCTCACTGACGATGAGGTGCTGACGCTGGCCGGGTACGCGATCGAGATCGAGCGGCACTACAGCCGCAGAGACGCACGCCCCGAGCCGATGGATATGGAGTGGGCGAAGGACGGCGTCGATCAGCAGCTGTACGTGGTGCAGGCACGACCGGAAACGGTGGCGTCAAGGACCCGCGCCGGCTATCTGGAGGAGTTCGTTCTCACCGGCAGCGGCAAGACACTCGTGACCGGCCATGCCGTCGGTGCGCGCATCGGTGGCGGCACGGTGCGCGTCATCGAGAGTGCGGCCCGCATTGCGGAATTCCAGCCCGGAGAGGTACTGGTCACCGACAGCACCACGCCGGACTGGGAGCCGATCATGAAGCACGCCGCGGCCATCGTAACCAATCGCGGCGGCCGCACCTGCCACGCAGCGATCGTGGCGCGCGAGTTCGGCATACCGGCGGTGATCGGCTGCGAAGATGCAACCGAGAAACTCGCCACCGGCGCGATCGTGACCGTCTGCTGCGCGGAAGGGGATCTCGGCAAGGTCTATGAGGGAAGTGTCCCGTTCGAGACCCGCCGTACCGACCTGGAGACGCTGCCGCGTCCGCAGACCAGGATCATGCTCATCCTCGGCAATCCGGAGACTGCCTTGCGCAGCAGCTTCCTGCCCAATGACGGGGTCGGGCTCGCACGCATGGAATTCGTCATTACCGAGCACATCAAGGCGCACCCGATGGCGCTGCTGCACCCGGATCGCGTGCTGGACGAGGGCGAGCGCCGCGCGCTGTTCGATCTCGCGCGCAATGACCGCACGCCGGCCGATTTCTTCGTGCGCGCCCTGGCGGAGGGCGTGGGCACGATCGCCGCGGCGTTCTATCCGAAGCCGGTGATCGTGCGGATGTCCGATTTCAAGACGAACGAGTACGCCGGACTGCTCGGCGGCCGGTGGTTCGAAGCGCAGGAAGCCAATCCCATGCTGGGCTTCCGCGGTGCCGCGCGCTACACGCATCCCGCTTATGCTGAAGGCTTTGCGCTCGAATGCGCCGCCATGAAGCGGGCACGGGAGACGATGGGGCTCAGCAACATCAAGCTGATGATTCCGTTCTGCCGGCGCGTCGAAGAGGGCAGGCGGGTCATCGAGCGCATGCGCGAGCTCGGCCTGGCAAGCGGCCGCGACGGGCTCGAGATCTACGTCATGTGCGAGATCCCCAACAATGTCCTGTTGATCGATGAGTTCAGCCGGCTCTTCGACGGCTTCTCCATCGGCTCGAACGATCTGACCCAGCTGACGCTCGGCGTCGATCGCGACTCGGCGATCGTCGCGTTCGATTTCGACGAGCGCGATGCGGGCGTCAAGCAGATGATCCAGCTGGCGGTCGCGGGCTGCCGGCGCAACCACCGCCACTCGGGAATCTGCGGCCAGGCACCCTCGGATTTTCCGGAGATGGCCGAGTTCCTGGTGCGGCTCGGCATCGACTCGATCAGCCTCAATCCCGATTGCATAGTGAAGACGACGCGGCACGTGCTCGAGATCGAGAAAGCGCTGCGGCTGGCGGGCACGCCGCTGTCCGCTGAACCGGGCGCGGAACCGGCCGCAGAGCCGGCGGTCCGGGGTGCTGAGCAGGCGATCGCCGCCCGGGCGGCCGGCTAGCCGGCTCCAGATGGCGGGTGCTGCACTCAAGCGCGTTGCGGTACTCACCAGCGGCGGTGACGCCCCGGGGATGAATGCCGCAATTCGCGCGGTTGTGCGAGTCGGCCTGGCGCGCGGTCTCGAGATTTTCGGAGTCCGCCATGGCTTCAGCGGTCTGATCGATGGGCAGCTCAGGCAACTGGGCGTGCGCGACGTCGGCGGGATCATCGATCGTGGCGGCACGATTCTCGGTACGACCCGGTGCTCGCAACTGAAGACCGAAGCCGGCCAGCTCGCCGCAGTCACGCAGCTGCGAAGCCACGGCGTATCCCGCCTGGTCGTCATCGGGGGTAATGGCTCACAGGCGGGAGCACTTGCCCTGGCACGGCAGGGTCTTGAGGTGATCGGCATCGGATCGACGATCGACAATGATCTGCCGGGATCGGATACGACCATCGGGGCGACCACGGCGCTCGACACCGCGATCGAGGCCATCGACCGTCTGCGGGTGACCGCGTCCTCACATGAGCGTGCCTTCCTCGTGGAGGTGATGGGGCGCGACAGCGGCCATCTGGCCTTAGTGGCCGGAGTCGCCGGCGGCGCCGAGGCGATCGTGCTGCCCGAGGTCGCTACCGAGGCCGAAGCGGTCGCTGCCCAGCTGCGAGCGGCATATCAGCGGGGTAAGAGTCATGCGATAGTGGTGGTCGCTGAGGGCGCCCGTTACAACGCGGACGCGCTCGCCGGCTACTTCCGGGAGCACCAGGCGCGCCTGGGATTCGAGCTCAGAGTGACCAAGCTCGGGCACATCCAGCGCGGCGGGGCACCCGGCGTGTTCGATCGGATCATCGCCACGGAGCTCGGTGCCGCTGCGATCGATCACCTGAGCGCGGGCCGGCACGGCATCGTGCTTGGAATTGCCGGCGGGAAGGTTACGTCCCTGGATCTGCCCGCCGTCGTCGATTCAAAGAAGGTGCTGGACATGCGCCTGCTCGACCTGGCGCAGATTCTGACGCGATAACCCACGGAGAACCGATCATGTTGCTGAAGTCGATCTGCACACCGGAGGTTGCCTGCTGCGGTCCCCAGACGACGGTGCTCGAAGCGGCTCGTCTGATGCGCCGCAGGCACACCGGCGACCTGGTCGTGGTTGATGGTGACGAGGAGGGGGCGGCGCCGCTCGGCGTCATCACCGATCGTGACATCGTCGTAGAGGTCCTCGGTAAGGGCCTCGATCCGGCGGCCACCACGGTCGCCTCGATCATGCGCACGCCAGTCGTGATCGCGAACGAGGGCGAGGATGCTTCACAGGCTTTGGAGCGCATGCGACACCACGGCGTGCGCCGCATTCCGGTGGTCGGCGACCGCGGCAAGCTGGTGGGAGTCGTGACCGTCGACGATCTGCTGAGGAGTCTCGCAGCGTATGCGGGGGCGCTCGCGGACATCGTCGCCCGGGAACAGAGTCACGAGCAGCGCAATCGAAGATGAGCAGGCCGGGCGATTCGCGGCCGGGGCGCGCGGGCGGGGCATTCACCGCGGCGTAGCACGGAGGTGCCATGATGTTCGCGATGCGATCGACGGCATTCAGCGAGCGGGGGTCGATTCCGCGGAAATTCACTGCTGAGGGCGAGGACATGTCACCGCCGCTCGAGTGGGCGGATGCGCCCGCCGGAACGCGCAGTTTCGCCTTGATCCTCGACGACCCCGATGCACCCGATCCCAAGGCGCCGCAGCGCACCTGGGTGCATTGGGTCCTCTATAACATCCCCGCGGACGTGCATGACCTGAAGGCGGACGCGGACCGGCAGGGACTGCCTGCTGGAGCCAGCCAGGGCCGCAACGACTGGCAGCGGACCGGTTACGGTGGCCCGTCCCCTCCGGTCGGGCGCCACCGCTACATGCACAAGCTGTACGCACTCGACGTGCTGCTGCCCGATCTGGGAAAGCCGACGAAGGCGCAACTGCTCGGCGCCATGGGCGGGCACGTGCTCGGCGAAGCACAGCTCATCGGTACCTATCAAAGCGGCCGCTGAGCCGCGTGGCCGCGATGGCGCAGGTGAGTGCCGGCCTGCTGCTCTATCGACGGGACTCCGTCACCGAGGTCTTTCTCGTACATCCGGGCGGCCCCTACTGGGCGAGCCAGGATGCAGGCGCCTGGTCGGTGCCGAAGGGGCTGGTCGAGCCCGACGAGGACGAGCTCGCTTGTGCGCGGCGCGAGTTCAGGGAGGAGACCGGCTTTGCAGTCCCCGGCGCCGGGCGCGAGCACGACCTCGGCAGTTTTCACCTGCCGAGCGGCAAGCGCCTGCATGTGTGGGTGGTCGAGGGCAATTGCGATCCCGCGGCGCTGCGCAGCAATCTCTTCGAGATGCAGTGGCCGCCGCGATCGGGCCGCATCGAGCAATTCCCCGAGGTCGACCGCGGCGGATGGTTTGATCGCGCCGCGGCGCTGCGCAAAATCGCCGCAGGCCAGCGACTTGTGGTGGAGAGGTTCTACGCTGAATTCGATCCGCCGGAGCAGGCAGGTGCGTAGCTCTACGGATGCTTCGCTCCGGCACGCGAGCTACGGTAGACACCATGAGCCTGCGGGCGCAGGCGGATTGGCTGGAGTCAAGGAGCTATTTATGACGGAAGTCAAAGTCCAGAAGGTCGCGGACTCCGATAAGAAGTCGAGCCTCCCCGTCTTCAAGGAACTGGAGCAGGTCGCCGAGCGCGTTCGCGCCAGGGCGTTCGAGCTGTTCTCGCGTCGCGGTTTCGCCGGCGGCCATGAGCTCGATGACTGGCTGGCGGCTGAGCGTGAGATCTGCTGGCCGAGCGGCGAGCTGCTCGAGCAGGGGCGGGCTTTCACTCTCAATGTGGCGTTGCCGGGCTTTGAGGCCGGCGACATCTCGGTGACGGCTACCCCGCGCGAGCTGATCGTGCATGCGAAATCGAAAACCGAGATGAAGAAGGAGGATGGCAGGAAGAGTCATAGGGTATGTTGGTCCGAATTCCGCAGCAACGACGTATACCGCCGGGTGGATCTGCCGGGTGAGATCGATCCGCAGTCGGCGTCCGCGTCGCTGCACAACGGACTGCTGCAGATCACCGCCAGCAGGGTCACACAAGCGCCGTCGCGCGTGATTCCCATCTCCTCGGCCGCGGCGTAGCATCGATTTGCCGCGGGCTCATTCGGCCCGCGGCGCATGCATGAGCAACGAGCGACACTACGGCTGGATGTGGCTGCAGGCTCTGGAGTTGACCGAGCAGGCGGAGCGCCTGCAGCGGCGTTTCGTGCGTTATCTCGGGCCCGGCGAGGATGCCGTCAGCTGGGAGCCGCCGGTTGACATCCGGGAATCGGAAGAGGGTCTGTCGCTGCTGTTCGCGCTGCCTGGAGTGGCTTCCGCGGACATCGAGCTGCGCCTCGAGGCTGGTGCCTTGATCGTGAGCGCGGTGCGCCGGTTGTCGCCCGCCGGACGCGGCGCCTTTATCCGGCGCCTCGAAATTCCCCACGGCCGCTTCGTGCGACGCGTCGCGTTGACGGGGCCCACGCGGATTGCAGAGTCGCAGTACCGCGACGGCTGTCTCGAAGTGCGCCTCGTGCCTGCGCAAAGTCGGGACTGACGATGGCCACCGGGACATCGATACCCGACTCGAAGCCCGCGACCGAGCTGCCGGCGGACGCGGTACCCATTGTGCCGACCCGCAGCGTGGCGCTGTTCCCGGGAACCGTCGGGCCCATCACCATCGGTCGCGAGCTGAGCATCGCGGCGGCACAGGAGGCGATGCGCACGGGACACAAGATCGCCTTGCTCGCGCAACGCGACCCGAGCACTGCCGAGCCGCGTGCCGCCGATCTGTACGAGGTCGGTGTGCTTGCGACGCTGCTGCGCTACGTCACCTCTCCCGAGGGCGCTCATCACCTCATATGCCAGGGCGAGAGCCGCTTCCGCGTGGTGCAGATCCTGCGCGAGACGCCGTTCCTGGCCGGGCGCATCGAGCAGCTGCCCGAGCCCGCCACCAGCGGTCCGGAGATCGAAGCGCGTTTCGCTCTGCTCAAGGAGCGCGCCCTGGCGGCGCTCGCGCTGCTGCCGCAGGCGCCCGCGGAGCTGCAACGCCTGCTCGCCGGCATCGACTCCGCCGGACAGCTCGCGGACATCGTCGCGAACTTCATGGACCTGAGCGCGGCCGAGAAGCAGGAGATTCTCGCGACACTCGACCTCAAGGAACGCCTCGACAAGGTTCTGCTGCAGGTCTCCCACCGGGTCGAGGTGCTGAAGATCACCAGGGACATCAGCGAGCAGACCCAGGCGGCTCTCGGAGAGCGTCAGCGCGAGGCGGTGCTGCGCGAGCAATTGCGTCAGTTGCAGAAGGAGCTCGGCGAGGGCGATGCCGCGCAGGCGGGGCTTGCCGAGCTCGACAAGGAGATCGGCGCCGCCGGCATGCCCCCGGAGGTGGAGGAGCACGCCCGCAAGGAACTGCAGCGCCTCGAGCGTATGCAGGAAGCGAGCCCCGAGCACGGCATGCTGCGCAGCTATCTCGACTGGCTGGTGGCATTGCCATGGAACAAGACCGATGTGGAGGACATCGACATCGAGCGTGCGCGGCGCGTGCTCGATGAGGATCATTACGGCCTGGAGAAGGTGAAGCGCAGAATCCTCGAGTACCTCGCGGTCCGCAAGCTCAACCCGCAGGGGCGCAGTCCGATCCTGTGCTTCGTCGGGCCGCCAGGCGTGGGCAAGACCTCGCTCGGTCAGAGCATTGCGCGGGCACTGGGACTGAAGTTCGTGCGGGTGAGCCTCGGGCGGCGTGCACGATGAGGCCGAGATCCGCGGTCATCGGCGCACGTATATCGGCGCGCTGCCCGGCAACATCATCCAGGGCCTGCGCAAAGCGGGGACGCGCAATCCGGTCTTCATGCTCGATGAGATCGACAAGCTCTCGGCGAGCTACCACGGTGACCCGTCGTCGGCGCTGCTCGAAGTGCTCGATCCGGAGCAGAACACGACCTTCCGCGACAACTACCTCGCACAGCCCTTCGATCTGAGCCGCGTGCTGTTCATCGCGACTGCCAACGTGCTCGAGACGATCGTGCCGGCCCGCTGCGCGACCGGATGGAAATCCTCGAGCTGAGCGGTTACACGGAGGACGAGAAGCTCGAGATCGCCAAGCGCTATCTGGTGAAGCGCCAGCTGCAGGCCAACGGCCTCGATGCCGGCCAGGTCAGCGTCACGGACCGGGCGCTGCGCCGTCTCATCAGCGACTACACGCGCGAGGCCGGCTGCCGCGGTCTCGAGCGACAGATCGGTGCCCTGGTCCGCAACGCCGCCATGCAGGTCGCCGAAGGCAAAGCGCGCAGCGTCGCATTCGATGCGGCGGACGTCGAGACAGTACTCGGCGCGAGCCGCTTCGAGAACGAAGTGGCAGCCCGCACGACCGTGCCCGGGGTCGCGACCGGTCTCGCCTGGACGCCGGTCGGCGGCGATATCCTTTTCATCGAGTCGGCGCGGCTACCGGGAAACGGCAGGCTGATCCTGACCGGGCAACTGGGTGAGGTCATGAAGGAGAGCGCCCAGGCCGCGCTGAGTCTTCTCAAGGCCCAGGCACCCGAGCTCGGCATCGACCCGCGGCTCTTCGAGGACGCTGACATTCATATCCATGTGCCCGCGGGCGCCATACCCAAGGATGGTCCGAGCGCCGGCGTCGCCATGTTCGTCTCCCTGGCCTCGCTATGAAGCGCCAGCCGGTGCGCCCGGATGTCGCCATGACGGGGGAGATCAGCCTGCGGGGGCTGGTGCTGCCCGTGGGGGGCATCAAGGAGAAGACCATCGCCGCAGCGCGCGCCGGTATCCGGCGCGTGATCCTGCCGGCGCGCAACCGTCGCGATCTCGAGGACATCCCGCAGAGCGTCCGCGCGCGCCTTCAGTTCATCTGGGTGGAGCAGGTGAGCGAAGCGCTCGCGGCTGCATTCAGCGAGCCCGCCCAGCTGCAGGAGGCCGCTGACGGCGAAGCAGGAGCCGACAGGCTCGCGAGCAACGAAGAACGCCCGCCCGCAACGTCCGGTATTGCGGCACGTCCCGTCTAGCGCCTGAATAGGCATCACCCGACGGCGGAGAGAGTTTGCTCGATGACCTCGGCCTCGAGAGTGCGGGCTCCGCGCAATGAGTTGGCGATCAGGCAGCCGTGCTCGGCCCGCTCGAGAAGCTGCCGCGCCTTGGCCGTATCCGTTCCTGCAGCCACCGCGAGTTTCGCCACGGTCAGGTAACGGGTGAACTGCAAGCCCGCGGCGGTGCGCTCGAGCGTCCCTTCCACGCGGCACTCGAGGTGCTGCCACTCGAGGGGGGCGGAACGACTCAGGGCACGGAAGGTGAGAATGAAGCAGTCGGCGAGCGAGGCACAGAGCAAGGTCTCGGGCGACCACACCCCCGCGGGGCCGTCGAATTGCGGCGGCGCGCTCGTTTCAAGCGCAGGAAGCTCCGGCGAGTCGACCGCAACGACTCCCGCGCGCGCGCCTGAGGCGCGGGCGACATAGGTATGCGGATACGGGTGCATGGCTCAGCATCCAACCTGCGCAAGAGCCTGCGTCAGCAGCCGACGCACCTCCTCGGCCGTCGACTTGAGCGCAGGGTTCCCGGTGCGTTCCATCGCCGCGACCGGATCGACGCTGGCGACTTCCACTTTGTGATCGGGCGTTTCGCGCACGATAACGTTGCAGGGCAGGAGCACCCCGAGCTTGTCTTCGATCCGCAGTGCCTCCGCGGCGAAGCGCGGATTGCACGCGCCCAGGATCCGGTACTTCGGCATCTCCGCGCCCAGCTTCGCTTTCAGCGTCGCCTGTACGTCGATATCCGTGAGCAGGCCGAACCCCTGCTCCTTCAGCCGTGCCGTTACGTCGGCCACGACATCATCGAAGGAGCTAGCGACCGTCTTTGCGATGTAATAGCTCACGAACAAACCCTCCAGGGAAATGCTAGGTGCCCGGAGCCGCGGCCGCCAGTGTGGACAATGCCTAGTATCCCCGCTGCCGCGGCCTCGCTACCTTGGTGCCCATGAGCGGCGTTTCATATACCTGCCCGATGCATGCGCAGGTGCGGCGCGATCTGCCGGGCAATTGTCCGGTGTGCGGCATGACGCTCGAGCCGCTCAGCCCGGTCCTGGCGGACGAGCAGAGCGCGGAGCTGCGCGACATGAGCCGGCGCTTCTGGGGCGGAGCGCTGCTCAGCACCCCGCTCGTCCTTTGGGACCATGTCTCCATGCTCGCGCCGCAGGCACCCCTCTCGCGTCCGCTCAGCAACTGGCTCGAGCTCGTGCTGGCGACTGCAGTGGTGCTCGGAGCCGGCTGGCCGCTCCTCACCCGGGCATGGGCCTCGGTCCGCAACCGCGCGCTCAATATGTTCACCCTCATCGCACTCGGTGTCGGCGCAGCGTATCTCTACAGTCTGGCGGCCACCTGCGCCCCGGGCCTCTTTCCGCCGTCGGTGCGCCGCGCGGATGGCAGCGTCGCGGTCTACTACGAGGCCGCCGCGGTCATCACCGTGCTGGTTCTCCTCGGCCAGGTACTGGAGCTGCGCGCACGGACGAGGACGAGCGGCGCAATTCGCGCCTTGCTCAAGCTCGCCCCGAAAACCGCCCGGCGTCTGACGGCGGCTGGCGGGGAGGAGGAAATCGCGCTCGATCTGATCCGCCGTGATGACCGCCTGCGCATCCGGCCGGGCGAGACACTGCCGGTCGACGGCGTGGTGCTCGAGGGCGAGAGTGCCGTCGACGCATCGATGATCACCGGGGAGTCAATGCCGGTTGCGAAGACGCCTGGGGCCCGGGTGATCGGCGGAACGCTGAATGGCGCCGGCACGCTCGTAATGCGGGCGGAGGAGGTTGGTGCAGGCACCATGCTCGCGCGCATCGTGCGCCTGGTCGCCGAGGCACAGCGCAGCCGCGCACCTATTGAACGGCTCGTCGACGGCGTCGCGGCCTGGTTTGTGCCGGCCGTGGTCGGCATCGCCGTCATTGCTTTCTGCGCATGGATGCTCTGGGGTCCCCCGCCCGCACTTCCCTACGCCCTGGTGGCGGCGGTTTCGGTACTGATGATTGCCTGTCCATGCGCGCTCGGACTGGCGACGCCCATGTCAGTCATGGTCGGTATCGGCAAGGGCGCGACGGTCGGCGTGCTGATCAGGAGCGCCGAGGCGCTCGAGCGGCTGGCGAAGGTCGATACGCTGCTCCTCGACAAGACCGGAACGCTCACCGAAGGGAAACCGCGGGTGGTCGGATGCGCCACGATGGACGGCTTCGATGAGGCGCAGCTCCTGGCCGCAGCCGCGGGCGTCGAGCAGGGGAGCGAGCATCCGCTGGCGGGAGCCATCCTCGCCTCGGCGCGTGCACGTGGGCTGGCATTGCTCCCCGTCAGCGACTTCCGCTCCGTCACCGGAGCGGGAGTCAGGGGACGCATCGGCGCGCTGCAGGTGGCGGTCGGCAGCACGCGGCTCGTCGCGAACGTGCCGCAGAGTCTCGAGAGCCGGGCCGCGGAGTATCGTCAGACCGGAGCGACGGTCGTCTATGTGGCACTCGATGGGCGCGCCGCGGGTATCCTGGCGGTCGCCGACCCGATCAAGGCCTCGACACCGGCGGCGCTCGCGAGCCTGCGAGCGGCCCACATCCGCATCGTCATGCTCACGGGAGACAATCGCGCAACGGCACAGGCGGTGGCGGCGAAGCTCGGCATCACCGACATCGAGGCCGAGGCGCTGCCGGAGCAGAAGCACGCGGCGGTGCGGCGGTTGCGTCAGGCCGGGCGCGTGGTTGCAATGGCCGGCGACGGCGTCAACGACGCGCCGGCGCTCGCTGCAGCGGACGTCGGCATCGCGATGGGCACGGGCACCGATATCGCGCTGGAGAGCGCCGGCATCACGCTGGTGAGCGGCGACCTGTCGGGGATTGCACGCGCGTATGCGCTCAGTCGGGCGACGCTGCGCAACATCCGCGAGAATCTCGCGCTCGCCTTCGCCTACAACGTCGTGGGCATTCCGCTCGCGGCCGGAGTCCTGTTTCCGGTATCCGGGCTGCTGCTGAGCCCCATGGTGGCTGCCGCCGCGATGAGCCTCAGCTCCCTGTCGGTGATCGGAAACGCGCTGCGGCTTCGCACGCTGCGCCTGTAGCGCTCAGCTTAACCGGCAAGTCCCAAGGCCCTGAATCGACCGGTGGCACGCGTCGAGCCACCGAGGGCAACGCGATTTTTTCCGGACACCTTGGCCTCATAGAGTCCGCCATCCCCTCTGGCGTAGACGCTCTTCCAGTCCGAATCTGCGGCGCTCCCCAACGCGATGCCGAAGCTGGCCGTCAGCCTGAATGTACGCGCCGCGGCCTGGAGCGTTTCAGCACTGATCCCCGCGCGGATGCGCTCGGCGATGCCATGCAATAGAGTCTCGCTGAGGTCGCCGAAGCAAAGGACCGCAAACTCCTCGCCGCCGAGACGCGCCGGAATGTCAGCCGGGCCGTGTAACGAGGCCTTGAGCACACGCCCCACGACGCGCAGCGCTTCGTCCCCTGCAGCGTGACCGAATTCATCGTTGATGCGCTTGAAGTCATCAAGATCGAGCAGTATCAACCCGTAAGGTTTCCCGAATCGCTTGAGCTCGGCGAACGCCTCTTCGCTTCGCTGACTGAATACGCGGCGGTTGTAGAGGCCGGTGAGATAGTCCGTAAGGCTGTCGCTCGTCAGTTGAGCATTGGCGGCCTCGAGTGCCGCCTGGGCTTGACGTAACGTGGTGATGTCCGTTACGAGGACGGCAAAGCCTGCGACCCGCCCGCGCTCATCGACCTCCGGCATGTAGCGCGCGTCGACCTGAACCTCGGAGCCATCGGCCTTGGTGAGAGTGCGTTCGAACCGCTGCTCGCGGCCCTCGAGCGCGGCGCGCGCGTAGGGCTCATTCAGCGCAAAGAGTTGCTCACCCAGGAGGTCTGCCATGCGCATTCCTACGATGTGGTCAGGGTCCAACCCGTACCACTCGCGGTAGGCGTCGTTGGCGAATTCACAGCACAGTTCGCAATTCCAGTAGCCGATCAGTGCGGGCACACGGCCGGCGATGGTCTGCAGCCGCTGGTTCGCGGCGCGCAGCGCACGCATGGACTCGAGCGCGCGCTTGATTCTTCTGCGCAATGCCCGATTGTGTTCCTCCAATCGCCCTGCACGGCTCGTGAGCCGTCGTCTCGTTCCTGGAGCAACCATACGGTGCATTCAACGTAGTCGGGTGGGATGCTGTCGATAGGTAAATGTCTGGATTGCAGCCCGGGAGGCGCCCGGGGTTTGCTGCATCCTGGCGCCTGCGCGCCGAGGAGATTTTCATGCCCGACGAGTCTGCCCCCGTCCGCACGGATAAGGACCTGATCGAGACGTTCGAGATGCGCCGGAGCAATGCTTCGGACGAAACCGCCCGGCTGGTCGCAGCCGAGCTACATAACATCAGCGATATTTTGCTTGAGCTGTTGAAGCAGGTCCGGGTAAGCGGGAGCCGGCTGCCAAGATGACGAGTGCCGGCTCGAGGCTTCGAGCCCGGGTTCGTGATCGTCCTTGAGGCCCGTAAGGGATGCGTCGCCGCTCAGACGGGCCAGCTCGCGGGCTATCTCATTCGGGCGTAACACGAAACGCACGCAGCCGGTTTCAATGGCATTGATGGGCATGCTGGGACAGCGTGCCGACCCCGGGTACTGCGCGAGCGTGACGCCGCCGCCCTGACGGAGGGCCTGGATGCCGCGGGCACCGTCGGAGCCTTCGCCCGAGAGCACTACACCGATGGCGCGATGGCCACAGTCTTGCGCGAGCGAGGTGAACAGAATGTCTCCGGGATGGTGCAGTCCACCCGCGGCGCCCGCGGTGGGCGTCACGCGAATGCAGCCATCGGTCACGGTCAGCGTGGTCTTTGCGGTTATCACATAGACGTGGCCTGGCTCCACTACCGTGCCGTCGTGGGCGTGCACCACCGGACGAGATGTTCTCCTGCCGAGAGCTTCGAACAGCGATCGCTCCCGGCCCGGATCGAGATGTTGAACGATGATGAGGGCGACGCGGCATTCAGCCGGCAAAGCCGACAGTAGCTCGGAAACGGCCTCAGTGTCGCCGGCAGAAGACGCCACCGCTGCGACGATTGGCGAGGGATCCATCGCCGCTCACGCGGCTTTCCGCCGCAGCATTGCGCGCACGCTGGACGCCGTCAGAACCGGCAGGTACGAACGCACTCTGGCGCCGAGCTCGAGCCTGGCGAATTCGTGTGCACAGAGTGAGCTCATCGAAACTCTCCCGCGAGTGACGCGCAACGTCCGCCGGCCCTGCGGCGGGCCGGTGCACATCGTTCACCACACTTGTACACTAAATGCCGCATCCCGATCCCCTTATCTCGCCGTGGGTGACTGCCCACCTGTTAAGTGCGCGAAACGCCCCAATACACACCGCTGGGAACCATTCTTTCCCTCACAGGTACGTCAAGTCAGGTCCAGGCGCGGTGTGGAACCGCAGGAGCCTTGAGATGGACTGGAATCTCGTGGAAGCCAGCTGGCAGCGATTCAGAAGCGAGGTGCACGCGCATTGGGGGAGGCTCACCGACGCTCACCTCGATGTGATTGCGGGCGGGCGCGGGCGCCTGGCGCGCAAGATCGAGGAGGCCTATGGCCTCACGAGCGACGAAGCCGAACGACAGATCAGGAGCTTCGAGGCGCGTAACCAGTACCCACGGCCCGTGAGCTTTCGCTGAGTGCATCCCGTGAGCGCGCGTCCGTCGACACAATCCGCAGCGCGCGGCATCGGCAGCGCCCGCGGCGCTATGCCGCGCATACTGGTCGTCGACGCGGACGCCGAGGCCGCGGACGCTCTTGCGTCATTGCTGCAAGCGACGGGATACGGTGAGGCGCGTGTCGCATATACCGGCGCGGCTGCGCTTGCCGTGGCCGTCGGGTTCGTGCCCACGGTCGCGCTCGTGGATCTCGAGCTGCCGGACATGAGCGGCTACGAGCTCGCCCGGCATCTTTCTCAGGATCCAAGGCTACAGACGCTGAGACTGATAGCTTTGACGGCTGATAGTGAGCATCCAGGGCGTGAGCGCGCGCGCGAAGCCGGGGTCGAGCGGTACCTCATCAAGCCCGTCGGCGCCGCGGACCTCGCCGAGTTGTTCATTGACCAGTGAATCGCAACGTCCAGAAAAGCATCACGCGCTGCGCACTCGTCAAGCCGTAACGAGCAGTCGCGCCGGAGAATGTTTATCTTTTCAGCGCACGGCACCCGCTCGACATAGCGCGCATACTCCGCGACCTCAGCCGCATGCGAGCTGAGTTGGCCAACGAATTCTCGCTGGCTATACGTCGAGGTTCACATATGGATCAATCAAAGAGCGTTCCTGCTGGCGAGACCACCAGGAACATGAATACGAATACGGCACCCACGAAGAACATCGTCGACACGGTGATCGCCGCGGGCCATTTCACGACCCTCGCTGCCGCAATCAACGCAGCGGGTCTGACGACTGAGCTCTCGGGCAAGGGCCCGTTCACAGTCTTTGCACCGACCGATGAAGCCTTCCGGAAGCTTCCGGCGGGCGCTTACGACAGCCTGCTCAAGGACACGGGCAAGCTCAAGGCGGTTCTCAACTATCACGTCGTCTCGGGCTATCTCATGGCGAGAGACCTGAAGTCGGGAGAAGTGGCAACGGCGCAGGGTTCCGCGCTGTCGGCAGTGGTGTCGTCATCGGATGTGCGAGTCAACGGGGCTCGCGTCACCAAGGCGGACATCGTTGCGACCAACGGCATCGTGCACGCCATCGACGCCGTTATTCTGCCGAAGAGCTGGCAATTGCTGGCAGCCGCGGCCTGACGATCGCCTTTCGCACAGCACTCGTGTGCACTGGAAGGCCCCGCTTGCGGGGCCTTGCTTTTTTCAGCGCCCGGAAGCGGCGGCCGACTTAAGCGGCAGCTCAACCGTTGTGCTGTGACCGAAGCGCGCGCAGCAGAGTCCGTAGTTTCCGCAGGCTGTGTATTCGGGCCCCGCGATGGTGCTACTTTACTCGCATGGTGGCCGACACCCGGACATGGAAGTCAGCAGGCGATGAAAGCCGCGCGGCGCATATTGCCCAATCGAGGCTTGAAGCTGTGTCGCGGGAATTCGCCTCGGGACGGGTGGTGGGGCCTGTCGACCCGGTGCGGCAGTGGCGCGCATGGCTGACGGATGAGATCGTATTCGTCTGCATCTATTCCCCGGACGGCAAGCTGATCGTGGCGAACCCGGCGGCCGTTGCGGCCGCGGGTGTGCTTCCCGAGGAGGACATCGGCCGCCACGTCACGCAGATCGCCTCGCTATCCCACAGCCTGCAGGCAACGACGCGTGTGCGGGAGATCCTCGAGCGGGCGGCCGGGGGAGAGACGCTGCGCACGGAGTTGAAGGTGCGCCTGCGCGGCGGACGCCTCGCCAGCGTTGACTGCCTCGTGTGTCCGCTGCGCGATGCATCGGGTCAGGTGGTCCAGATCGCCGTTTGCGGCGTCGAAGTTCTCACGCCGCAGCAGGACGAGTCGTCGCTGGTGCGCTTGAACCGCGAGCTGCGCATGGTGAGCGCCTGCAGCGAGGTACTGGTGCGCGCGCACCGCGAGCCGGCGCTGCTCGATGAAGTCTGCCGCGTCATCGTCGAGGCCGGGCGCTACCCACTCGCGTGGGTCGGATTCGCCCGCAACGATGCCGAGCAGAGCATTCAAGCCGTGGCGCGCGCCGGCGACGACCATGGCTACCTCGATGCGGCGCACATCAGCTGGGCCGACGAGGAACGCGGCCGCGGACCGACGGGACGCGCGTTCCGCACGCGGCAGGTCCAGCTCGCGCGCAACATGCAAAGTGACCCGTCGCTCACGCCCTGGCGCGATGCGGCGAGTGAGCGCGGATACCATTCTTCGATCGCCCTGCCATTGCTCGCGGCGGGCCAGGCGCTCGGCGTGCTGACCATCTACTCCGACCGCACGGATGCCTTCGATGAATCCGAGGTGACCCTGCTCGGGGCGCTCGCGAGCGATCTCGCCTATGGGATCGATGCGCTGCGCGCCCACGCCGAGCGCGAGCGGGCGTTTGACGAAGTGCGCGATCTGGCCGGCCAGCTCGTGCACGCGCAGAACGATGTGCGCAGACTCGTCGCACGGGACCTGCACGATTCCACCGGCCAGTCGCTTGCCGCGCTGGTACTGAATCTCGAGCGTCTCGGCGGCGACGCTCAAGACCTCTCGCCCGAGCGGCGTGCCCAGCTCGCGCAATGCATCGACCTTGCGCAGCAGTGTTTCACAGAGCTGCGCACTGCATCGTATCTGCTGCATCCACCGCTCCTCGATGAGCTGGGGCTTGGCAGCGCGCTACGCTGGCTGGCGAAGGGCTTCGATGAGCGCAGCGGTATCGAGGTGACCCTCGATGTCCCTGAGCAGCTCGTCCGCTTTGACGTTGACAGCGAGCTCGCCCTTTTCCGGGTGGCTCAGGAGGCGCTCACCAACGTGCACCGCCATTCCGGCAGCCGCACGGCGCACCTCTCGGTGGCGGCGTCGGACGATGCCGTCACCCTCGAGGTCAGGGACGCGGGCCATGGAATGCAGCGCGCGGGCCTCGCTTCCGAAAATGCAACTTTTCTCAGCGTCGGTCTCGCCGGGATGCGCGAACGGATGCGGCAACTCGGCGGCACGGTGAGCGTTGAGTCAACGCCAAATGGAACCTGCGTGCGCGCCTGCCTTCCCCTGAAGCGCGCCGCGGCCGCGAGCGCGGCGGCGTAGGGCCACGGCCCAGGAGGGTGGCTTGCGGCCGCGCTACTGCAGCTGGAGGTATTTCGAGTACTCCGCAATATCCCAACCCTCACTCGACAGATCGATTACGGCTTGCCTCACCCTGGCGGCCTCGCCCTTGACGATCGGCACGGTGGTCGGGAAGGCTGCCTGAATCCCGGCAGACCTGGCCCAATCGGCGATCGAGGTCGTTTTGACGGTGTAGTAGACGAACGCCGCCCGATACTCGCCGAGTACCAGCGGGCCCTTCCACTTCACCACTTGATCCAGTTCACCGCGTGCATAGCAGATGGCGGCGCCCTGAGAGCTGGCCAGACCTTTGGCAGTTCGCCGGTAGGTCAGGATCTGCTGCGGTTTGTTGTTGAAGGTGCGCGTGGATTCGGTGCTGGAGACCAGCCCCGCGGTTTCCAGTGCCTTGAGCTGCGCCGGTCGGCCGGTGGCGGAGCTCATGCCCGGCACCTGCATTTCCATATCGAGATTGACGTCGACCGTTTCGGAGACAGCATCTCCAAAGCCAAACAGAGGTGGCAGACAGATGTTGGGTCCGGGTTTGGAGGCGATAAACTTCTGCAGCACCTGAGTGAAAATCTTCCGATACTCATCCTTCGCTGCGGGGTTGTAGCCGGTAACGGGGCTGGCGCCGCAACTGCCGGCAATGACGACCGCCAGCAACGCGGACCCGAGCAAACGCTTTGTTCTGAGCACTACGGTCACGACGCAGTCTCCTTCAGGCGCCGGCGCAATCGGTGCCGGTGAGGAGTTTAGCTCAAGCCGGCGCCTCAGCTGTCGGCGTCGCCGGGTCGCACGTGGAAAGTGCCTATGGCCGCCGATTACCCCGCCGTTAGAATGCTGCGTAGTCACGAGGAAGGTTGCCAATGGCTGACCACTATCATGCAGTCGTATGGGTCGATCATCATGAAGCGAAGATCTTTCACTTCAGCGCCGAGAATTTCGACGCGGCGACAATCCGCAGCTCGCAACCCCATCAGCACCTTCATCACAAGGCGAATACGGTCGGCAGCGGTCACGCTCCGGTAGAGCACGCGTTCCTCGAGCGCATATCAAAGGCGCTCGATGGATCCGGGGCGGTGCTGATCACCGGTCCGGCCGGGGCCAAGAACGAGTTGGCGGCGCACATCAAGACGCTTCACCCGCAGCTCGCGGCACGTATCTCGGCCGTCGAAACGCTCGACCATCCGACCGACGGACAGATCGTGGCAGTCGCCCGCAGGTTCTTCCGGGCGGATGATCAGATGCATGCGCAGCAGTCCCGTTCGCCAGGATCGCGAACCGGCGGGAACTAGCCGACCCGACGCCGGGTACTACAGGTCAATGCACACGGATCTGTTCGAGCCCACGCAGCTCGGGCCGTATCGCCTGGCGAATCGTATCGTCATGGCGCCACTCACGCGCAGTCGTGCAAGCGCCAGCGGCGTTGCGACGCCAGTGATGGCGCAGTACTACGCGCAGCGTGCCTCCGCCGGGCTGATCGTTGCGGAGGGAACCAACATCTCACCGCAGGCGCGTGGTTACGCCCTGACCCCGGGCCTCTATACCGGCGAGCAGGTCGAAGCCTGGCGTGCGGTGACTGCGGCGGTGCACGCCCGGGGCGGCCGCATCTTTCCGCAGCTCTGGCACGTGGGCCGCATCTCCCATCCCTCACTGCAGCCCGGCGGGGCACTGCCGGTGGCGCCGTCGGCGATTCGCCCGGAGGCGACCGCATACACGGAGCGGGGCTTCGAGCCCTGCGTCACCCCGCATGCGCTTGCCGGCGATGAGATCGCGACGATCGTCGAGCAGTATCGCCAGGCAGCCGTCAATGCGCTCGCGGCGGGCTTCGATGGGGTCGAGATCCATGCGGCCAACGGCTATCTGCTCGATCAGTTCCTGCGCGACAGCACCAACCGGCGCACTGACGCCTACGGCGGCTCACGCGAGCAGCGCGCGCGGCTGCTTCTTGAAGTGGTGCATGCGGCGAGCGCGGCCTGTGGCGCCGACCGTGTGGGCGTGCGGCTCTCGCCGCTCAGTCCCGTGAACGGGGCACCGCTCGACAGCGATCCGGCGGGTACGTTCGGTTTCGTGGTCGCGCGTCTCAACGAGCTCGGTGTCGCCTACATCCATGTCATCGAAGGCGTCACCCAGGGTGCGCGCGCCGTGCCGGGAGGCTTCGACCTGCAGGCACTGCGCCGCGCGTTCCGCGGCTGCTACATCGCAAACAATGGCTATGACCTCAAGCTGGCCCTCGAGGCGCGCCTTCATAACCTCGCCGATCTCGTCGCCTTTGGGCGCCTCTACATCGCTAACCCCGATCTCGTCGAGCGCTTCAGCGTCGGCGCGCCGTTGAACGAGCCCGATCGGACGACGTTTTTCGGCGGGGGCGCGGCCGGCTACACGGATTATCCGCCGCTCGCGCCGGCCACCACGTGGGTCGCGGCGGCCGCTCAGGCGGTCCTCCCACAGCAACCAGGAACATAGCAATGGATCTGCAACAGGCCATCCGTTCGCGGCGCGCGGTGCGCGCCTTCAGCTCCGTGCCGGTCGAGCGTGCCACGCTCCTACGCCTGATCGATGCGGCCATCCAGGCTCCGAGCGCCGTCAACGAGCAGTCCTGGTCGTTCACCGTGGTGGAGGATCGGGATCTGCTCGCCCGCGCCTCGGCCGAGTCCAAGGCGTGCATGCTGGCGACGGCTGCCGGCGATATCGCTGCGCATCACCTGGAGGGGCATCTGCGTGATCCGGCCTTCGACATTTTCTATCACGCGCCGGCGCTGATCGTGATCTCGAGCATCAGGGCCGATCGGTGGGCGGTGGAGAACTGCTCGCTCGCCGCAGAGAACCTGATGCTCGCGGCCTGCGCCGAGGGGCTGGGGAGCTGCTGGATCGGCTTTGCCCAGACCTGGCTTGCGAGCGCGCCGGGTAAGGCGGCTTTGGGCATTCCGCCGGCGTATCTGCCGGTGGCGCCCATCATCATCGGTCATCCGCAGGGTGCTGCAGCGGCGGTGCCGCGTAAGGCGGCCGAGATTCGCTGGATCGGCGCGGCCTAGAGCTCAGTGATTGAGTGCGATACGCCACGCGCGATCGGGATCGTACTCACGGATCGTGCCCGCGATGCTCGTGGTGTGTGGCCCGAGATTCCTCTCGTGAACGATGCCGTTCTGATTGACGATGAAGCTCATGACGCCTGAGTCACCGTAGGCGGCCGGGTACGCGAGTAGCGCGAAACCGCCGCTCATGCGGCCATCCGCCGTGACGTAATTCCTGGCACCGCCCGAGGCGTGCGGGCCCTGGCGGGTCAGGATCCGGTAGTAGTATCCGTAGTAGGGCTGGCGCTTGCCCTCGGGCCGCCCGTCCACATAGCCCTCGGCGCGCGCCTGCGCGACCAGTGGGCCGAACGGACTCTCCGCCTCCTCGCCGCTCACCGGCCAGTAGAGCCCGTCACGCTGTCCGGGACGACTCAGAAAGTGCTGTGCGTACTGCCGCTCACCGGGTGCGCTCGCCCGAATATCCGCGTACTCGCGCTGCGCCTCGACATACGCCCGGCAGACCTCGATGACGTTGAGCTCGTTGCGGCCGACGCGGCGATCGATGATCTGCTGCTCGCCGGCCCGCGTATCAAATCGCCAGCCGCCGCCCTCATGCACCAGCGGAATCGGCATCGGCCAATCCTCCGTGCCTACGAGCAGAGCCGCGTGCCCGGAGCCCTCGTACTCGAGATGGTGGGCCTGGTCGTAGGCGGCGAGAAAGCGCTCGCGCGCCTCGCGGTCCGCTACTGCGTCTCCCGAGTGGATGAGCTTCGCGCCGCGCGGCCCGAGGATGCCGAGCAGGCTCTCGGGCCGCGCGGCGCGCGTCGCGCTCACCAGCGCCTCGACCGCCTGATCCGCCGTGGCAAACTCGCGTTGCGGCACACTCGCGCTCGCCGCGCAGGCAAGTCCCGTTGCCACGATAGCTAGCAGCATCCCGCGCCGACCGCTCAGCGGCCGTGGTCGATCGCTCCTGTCGCTCACCGGTTGTGCTCCTCTCGGGCTCATGGCTAGCGGTGCCCCGGATGACCGCCGCCGCCCGACGGTGCCGAACGGCTCGAAGATCCCCGGGTTGCCTCGCTACGCACCTGCGGGCCGTGCCCGAACGACTCGAAAGCGGGCGGCCCGGCGCGCGGCGCCGGCGCGACCGGTCTCTCGCGCGCTGGTGCGGGCATCGGCGTCGTTGGCCGGGGCGCAGGCGGCCTGGGAGCAACGCCCGGCGCGCTCTCCCGGCCCGGCGCCGGCGCTGCGGCCTGTGGCGGGAAGCCCCGGTATGCATGCCGTGCGGCGGCCGCGACTCCCTGATACCGCGCGGCCGTCGCCGCGTCACGATAGGGCACGCCGCCGCGATGCTGCGGGTCATGCCGCCAGGGCTGCGGGGACCCCCGCGGATGGAGCGGATACGGCCGCGGTGGGTTGCCGGGATGCCGCTCATACGGGGGATAGACCACCACTCCACGACCCGGCCAGTCGAATCCGTACCAGCCCCACCAGGGCTCGAAGAATCCGATGCCGATGCCGAAGCCGATGAACGCGCCGCCGATGTACACATCGGGTGGCAGCGCGAAGTAGTACGGCGGATAGTCCGGCCACTCCCAGGTGCCGAAGATCCCGGGCACGTAATAAGGCACGTAAACCACGTCCGGGCTGGCGGGCTCGATCGTGATCACATTCTGATCGGTCGCCACGACCTGCTGCGGCGTGGACTCGAGCGTTCCCTGGGCGTGCGCGCGTTGCCGCAGCCGCTGTACTGATTCCATGACGTCGGCTTGCTGCGCGAGGAAAGCATCACCCAACTGCTCGGTCCACTCGAGATTGCTGTCCATGAAGTGCAACACCTCAGGGAAGAGCACCAGCGACTTGACGCTGGGATCCCAGGGCTGCGGATCGACGGCGGCCGATAACTCCTGACCCTTGAGAGTCGCGTGGGATGGGTCATCCAGCCAGCGCGCCGCTTCGACCACCTCCAGCGGATACGTGGAGGCTGGCAGAATCAAGCCGAGCAGCGGGTCGGGATACAAGGCGACCGGTGCCGTCAGCTGATCGAGCTGCCCGGCCGTCCAGTGCATGGCTGAGGGCGGCGCCTGACCGAGAACCTCACCCAGGCTCATCCCGACGAGGAGCACGGCGGCAGCGATGAGTATTGAGTGCTTGAACATTCGCTTCCCGGAGCCGATGGTGGCGGATGGGCCGGCGTGTGCGTATACGGGCAAGTCCCTACGGCCCGCAGGCCCGACAGCCCTTATTTTCACCAGGCTGAAAAAGGAGATGCATATGGCTGAGCAATCCAATCCCTTCGCAGATCTGGCGAAGCTCTTCGAGCATTTCAAAGTGCCGGGAGTCGACGTCTCGGCCATCGTTGAAACGGGGCGTAAGGACATGGAGGCGCTGGTCGAAGTGAACAAAGCGGCCTTCCAGGGTGTGCAGGCCCTGGCGCTCAAGCAGAAGGAGATGCTTGCCGAGGCGATGCACAAGCTCGAGGAATACGCGCAACACGCCGGTGCGTCCTCGTCCTCGGCCAGGCAGACGGAGATGGCGCGCGACGCCTACCACAAGGTTCTGGCAGACATGAAGGAACTGGCGGAGATCGTCCGCAAGTCGCAGGCCCAGGCGATGACCCAGGTGACGGACCGCGCGATTGAGCATCTGCAGGAGCTGAAGCGGATGATCCAGCCGAAGTAGGGGCAGTCGGGCAGACGCGGGGTCTCACGGGGCCGAGCCGGGCGGTTTTACCAGCAAGAGGTCACAATCGAGCGTCTCGACGAGCATGCCCGTCAATGCGCCAACCTGCGCAGCCACACCCGGGCGGTGAGTGAGCGCGCCGAGCACGAGCAGATCGTAGCCGCCGCGGGCGACGAATTCAGGTATGACGCGCGCCGCGTCGCCCTTCAGGACGTGCATCCTGAGCGGACGAACCCCGGCCTCGGCCGCCCGAGCCGCGAGCAGCTCGCGCTGCGCCTGTTCTCCAGCGCCCGGGAACGACTCCGAGCGCTGCGCATATACCAATTCGAGGGTGGCTCCGCACACTCCCGCCATGCTTTGCGCGGCGAGGAGAATCGTGCGGGTGCGCTCCGGCGACTCATCTCCCGAGACGTCGATCGCGACGGCAGCGCGCGGTGCCGATCCCCAGGGTCTCCCGCGCGTCAACAGCAACGGAGCCGGACAGCTCGAGACCAGATCGTAGTCAGACACGCTGAAGGTGCGCACCGCGCCAGTGCCGATGCCGCGGATGACGAGACCTGGCTTGATGCGCCTGGCCCTGTGGTTGATCGCCTCACACAGCGGAGTCTCATAGACGACATCCATGCTCACGGGCACATCGCTGATGTCGAGTGACTTCCACATGCGATCCATCCAGGCGCGCAATCTCACCACTTCGGATCGCCGCAACCTGTCGCTGTCACCCACGTCGTACTGATGCTGCAGCGCCGAGGCGCGCTCGGCTTCGCACAGAAAGATCTCGAGGCGGGCATGGAAACAGCGCGCCAGCGTCGCCGCTTTCGCCAGGATCGGTTCCGGGTTCTCCTCACGCCCGAGCGCGACGAGTATCAGCTTGACCGCCGTCATTGATCTGCCTCTGAGCCCCGACCGCGACAATGCTGCGCGGCGCTCGGCGCGCGGCGCCATACGCACTTATGACGACGCGCGCGAGGCCCACCCGCGGGGCATGCTGCATGGATGTCTACGGGTCTGCCGGGCGAGTTGAGGGCACTGCTCGACGCCGCGGCGTATCCGCACGCGGTAGGTGTGGTGCGCGTGGTCGAAACGCATCTCTCCTGGGTGTTCCTGACGGGTGAGCTCGCCTACAAGCTGAAGAAACCCGTCTGCTTTCCGTTCGTCGACCTGCGCTCGGTGGAGCGCCGGGCGTTTTTCTGCGCGGAGGAATTGCGCCTCAATCGCCGCTTCGCGCCGGAGCTTTACCTCAAGGTGTGCCGGGTAGCACTCGCAGGGGGACGGGCACGCATCGAGGGCCGCGGCAAGCTCATCGACCACGCCGTGTGCATGCGGCAGTTCCGCGCCGAAGATGAGCTCGGGGCGCTGCTCGCAAACGGCTCGCTTGCGCCGCAAGCGCTCGGCGCCTTCGGACATGAGCTCGCGCGACTGCATGAGGAATTGCCGCAGCCCGGGCGGGAGGAGCCGTGGGGGCAGCCGCAGAGCGTGCAAGGGCTGCTGTCGCGCAACCTGGCGGAGTGCCTGCAGGCGTCCGCGGAGCTCGGCATGGCTGAGGCGCTGCAGAGCCTCGGCGCTGCGTACGCGGCGCGCATCGAAGCAGCGGGCCCATGGCTCGCCGGGCGGCGCGCAGCGGGCCGGGTGCGCGAATGCCACGGCGACCTGCACGCCGGGAACCTGGCGCGCTATGGCGGTCGGCTGCTGGCATTCGATTGCATCGAATTCGAGCCGGCCTTCCGCTGGATTGACGTGGCGGAGGAGATCGCCTGCCTTTACATGGATCTGCGCGCGCGGGGGTACGGCGCTCATGCGCAGGCATTCATCGGCGGCTACCTCTGCGCGAGCGGCGACTACGGAGCCTGTCGGCTGCTGCGCCTGTATGGCACGCATCGGGCGCTGGTGCGCGCCAAAGTGGCGGCATTGCGCGCCGCGCAAGTGGCGCCCACGCTCCGCGCGGCGAGCCGCGCGGAGCAGCGCCGCTACCTCGGAGTTGCGCAGGAGCTCCTCGCGGCGCGGGGGGTGCGCCTGGTCCTGATGTGCGGCCTGTCGGGCTCGGGCAAGAGCTGGCTCGCGGAACGGTTGGCGCCGCTCCTTGAGGCTGTGCACCTGCGCTCCGACATCGAGCGCAGACGTCTCGCCGGCCTCGGCGCGCGGCAGCGCTCCGGCTCGAGGCTCGGGCAAGGCGTGTACTCGGTCCCGCTGGGCGCGGCGACCTATGAGCGGCTGCGGGAGTGCGCCGCCGAGGCCCTCGACGGGGGTTTCTCCGTGATCATCGACGCGACCTGCCAGGAGCGCGCGCAGCGCGAGCGGCTGAGCTCGCTCGGCGCGGTGCATGCAGCTTCGGTGCACGTGGTGTACTGCCACGCCCCGCGCGAGGTGCTCGAGGCACGCATCGCCGCGCGGGAGCGCGCGGCAGCGGACGTCTCAGAGGCGGATAGCAGCGTGCTTGCACTGCAGGAGGCGCGCTTCGAGCCGGTCTGCGCCGCCGAGCAGCTCAGAGTGATCGATGTTGATACCACCGGTGCGGATGCCGTGGCGCAGGTGCTGGAGCGGTTGCGGCAGGTGAACGGCGCCACTAGGCACAACTCCTGATGGCGGCCGCCGAGGCCGCGCATAGCGTGGTCGCTCCCGCAGGGAGTCGTTACGGAGGTCGGATGAAGTCACGGACGCGGGTCGGAAGCACGGTGCTGCTGCTCGCAGGGGTGGTGCTGGACGCGAATGCGGCGGCCGCACCGCCGACGGAAGCGGTGCGGGCCAAAGCCAAAGAGGAGTTGCGCGAGACGCTGCAGGCCGGTGCAGACCGCGCGCATGGGGGGCAGTTGTTCGGCATCTGCGCCGAGTGCCATGGCGCCCACGGCGAGGGGAATGCGAACGGCTGGCCGCCGCAGATCGCCGGTCAGCATGCCCGGGTGATAGCCAAGGAGCTCGTCGACTTTCGCACCGGGATGCGCTGGTACGATCCGATGGAGCGCATTGCCGGTCGCCACGTGCTGCAGCGGACGCAGGACATCGCCGATGTGGCCGCCTACGTGGCCGCTCTCCCTCCCTCGGGCGCCACGACGCCGGGTCCGGGGCGCTCTCTGCAGCAGGCCGCTCGGCTCTACGCGCAGCGCTGCCAGTGGTGTCACGGCGCACAGGGCGAGGGGAATGACGAGCGCTTCGTGCCGCGCGTGGCGGGGCAGCAGTACGAGTACCTCGTGCGCCAACTGCAGGACGCGCGTGAGGGACGGCGTCCGAGCATGCAAGCCGAGCATCCCCGCCTCATCGCGGGCTCCTCGATGGACGAGCTGGCTGGTCTTGCAGACTATATGGCGCGCCTCGGCGGTACTGTGCAGCAGTAGCTCCGCGGGGCTGTGCAGCGCCGCTCGCTCCTGGAGCGGCGCTGCAGAACCTTTCCCGAAGGACTCTAAGTCCGCACCGTCAGCTCGTTCATCACCTTCGCGACGCCGGGAGCTGACCACGCCGTCTGTTGAGCCTGATCGCGTTCAGCCCAGGATCGAACCTCGCCACGCAAGGTCACGTCGGAGCCGCGCGCGTCCACGGTGATCTGGTTGGCATCGAGCTGTGCGATGCGCCGGAAAGCGTCCTCAATCCTGTGCTTGATGTCCTGCGGCGCAATCCTCGGCTCGATGCGGATCTGGTTGAGAACGCCAATCACCCCACCAAGGCGGCGCACGGCATTCTCGGCACGCTCGCGCTCGTAGTGCCACTCCAGCGTGCCTTCGAGTCTGACCCGCCCCTCTTGTACGATGGCCTTGACGCCCTCCCAGGCCAGCGGCAATTCGATCTTCAGCACACTAATGGCCGCACGCGCGATCTCCGGGTCGGTCGGTGCGTCTGCAAGCGAGCGAACCTCGATGTCGTTCGCCACGGCGACGACTCCCTTTACGCGCTTGACGGCAATCTCTGCCTGGTATTTCTCGAAATAACGATGTACGTAGCCAGTCAAGCTGAGCTCGCCATTGGTCACTTTGACCGCGATATCCGTCTCGTTCACTTCCGGGCTCCACCTGAGCTCGGCTTCTACGTCCCTCTTGATGTCGCTGTCGGGCTTCATGTTTCTTCACTCCTCACTAACGTTAAAAACCAACTTTGCGCCGACAGCCAAGATACCCCGCGCGTCGCAGCGGGCAATCTGTACTTATGCAGGGGGCCATGGGCCTCGGTATCTTTGCGTATGTACGAGCCGTCCGTCGGTCAATAGCGTGGGCGGACGGAGGCGACAGTATGGCGGCTGCGATCCGCTTCAAGGTCAATGGACGTGCGGTGAGCCTCGAGGCGAGGCCCGATGGGCTGCTGCTGTGGGCACTGCGCGGCGAGCTGGGGCTGACGGGTACGAAGTACGGGTGTGGCGTTGGGATCTGCGGTGCGTGCACGGTACTCGTCGACGGCCGTGCTACGCGCTCCTGCCTCACTCGTCTCGGTGATCTCGAGCAGCGCGAGGTCGTGACGATCGAGGGTCTGGCCGGAGGTGACAAGCTGCATCCGCTGCAACAGGCGTTCATCGACCACGGAGCCCTGCAGTGCGGCTATTGCACGCCAGGCATGCTCATGAGCGCTCAGGCGGTATTGCTTGCGACCCCGCACCCCTCACGTGAGGCGATCGCCGCGGCGCTGGATCATCAGCTGTGTCGCTGCGGCGCGCACCAGCGCATTCTCGCGGCGGTCGAAGCCGTCGCGAGTGGTGCGGACGCTCCTCATGCGTGAGTTGCGTGGCGTCAGCCGCCGTGAATTCTTCGCGCTGGTGGGCGGCGGCATCGCCGTGTGCGTGGGCTCGACCGCTCTTGCGGCCGCGGCCGATGTTCGCAAGCCCCTCTATCCCGAGGACGTCGACGCCTATCTGTTGATCGGCGCCGACGGCCGGGTGTCGGTCTTTTCTGGAAAGATCGAGATGGGCCAGGGCGTCATGACGTCGCTGGCGCAGATGGCCGCCGAGGAGCTCGGTGTCGACCTCGACTCGATCGACATGGTGCTCGGCGACACCGATCGTTGTCCGTGGGACATGGGAACCTTCGGCTCGATGAGCACACGCATGTTCGGCCCGGCGTTGCGCGCCGCCGCGGCTGAGGCGCGCGCCGTGCTCACCGGACTGGCGGCCAGGCGCCTCGGCGTCTCTGCCGGGCGGCTGACGGCGCGCAGCGGCGTGGTATCCGTGCGCGATGTCCCGGCACGCCAGGTGAGCTACGCGCAGCTCGCCCGCGGCCGCAGACTCATGCGGCGGGTGGATGCCGCGGCGGTACTGAAGGCGGCCGCGGACTTCAAGGTCATGGGCCGCCCGGTTGCCCGGCTGGATGCGCGCGCTAAGGTCACGGGGGCAGCGAAGTATGCGGCCGACATCCGCCTCGACGGGCAGCTGTACGCGCGTATTCTGCGGCCGCCGGTGCACCGGGCGCAGCTTCGCAGCCTCGACACGTCGGCCGCCGAGTCCATGGACGGTGTCACCGTCGTGCGCCGCGACGATCTCGTTGCCGTTCTCCACGCCGACCCGCAGCGCTCGAGCGAGGCGCTGGCTGCGCTGCGCGCACAGTGGCAGCTTCCCGAGGAGGCCGCCCCCGATCAGGAGAGCATTTTCGAGCATCTGGTCCGCTCCGGCGCCGCGCTCACGGAAACGGCAGCGCGCGGCGACGTGGGAGCGGTGCGCTCGCGCGCGGCGCGCGTCTTCGAGTCGACGTACCAGAAGGGCTATGTCGCCCATGCGCCGATCGAGCCGCACGCGGCGCTCGCCGGGATCTCGGCGGGACGGCTCACGGTCTGGGCCTCGACGCAGACGCCGTTTCCGACGCGTGAGCGAATCGCGCGCGCACTCGGGCTCGCTCCGGACGCGGTGCGCGTGATCACGCCGTTTCTTGGCGGCGGCTTCGGCGGCAAGAGCGCCGACGCCCAGGCGCTCGAGGCGGCGCGCCTCGCGCAGATCTGCGGCCGGCCGGTGCAGGTCGCCTGGGACCGAAGCGAGGAGTTTTTCTACGATCGATTCGACCCGGCGGGGGTGGTGCGGCTGGTCTCGGGGCTGGACGCGCAGGGGCAGGTGGCGTTCTGGGATTTCACCGGCTACGCCGAGGGCGAGCGCGGTGCCGTGCACCTGTACGACATTGCCGACCTGCGCATCCGCAGCGGCGGCGGCCTCTCCTACGAGCAGGCCGCCGCGCCGCAGCAGCTGCATCCGTTCGCGGTGGGTCCGTGGCGCGCGCCGGGCGCCAATATGAACGTATTCGCGATCGAGTCGCAGATGGACATCATGGCAGCCGCCTGCGGCTCGGATCCGCTCGAGTTCCGGCTGCGCCACTTGCGCGACGCACGCATGCGGCGCGTGCTGCAAGCCGCTGCCGCCGCCTTCGGCTGGAAGACCGCCGCCGCGCCCAGTGGCCATGGCTGCGGCATCGCGTGTGCGAGTGATGCGGGCAGTTACGTTGCCGCCTGTGCCGAGGTAGTGGTCGACAAGGCGCACGGCAACGTGCGCGTCGCACGCGTCGTATGCGCCGAGGATCTTGGCCTCGCCGTGAATCCGGACGGGGCGCGTATGCAGATCGAAGGTGCCATCACGATGGGGCTGGGCTATGCCTTGTCGGAAGAGCTGCATTTCCGGGGTGGGGCGATCCTCGATCGCAATTTCGACTCCTACCAGATCCCGCGCTTCTCCTCCGTGCCGCACATCGAGGCGCTGCTGGTGCCGAACGACGACCTGCCACCCCAGGGCGGCGGCGAGCCGCCGATCACGATCGTCGGTGCGGTGATCGCCAACGCCGTTTTCGATGCGACCGGGTCGCGACAATTTCGGCTGCCGATGACCCCGGAGCGCGTTCTGGCCGGGATCGCGACCGCAAAGCCGCTCCACGGAACGTGAGGTACCTGCCGTGACTGCACTCGGGATCCGCGCGCATGGAATGCTCGCGTTTGGGTTGGCGGCGTGGCTGAGCTCAGCGGTCAGCGTGGCTGCGGATGCGCCGGACGTGCCGGACCCGCAGTACGGCATGTACCTGTATCTGCGCCACTGCACCGCGTGCCACGGCCGGCAGGCCTGGGGAGACGGGCCGCGCGAGATTCCCGCGCTTGCCGGCCAGCACGAGGCGTATCTCATCGAGCAGCTGCGGCGCTTCGCCGCCGATGAACGCAGCGGTTCCGCCATGCACGGATCGGCGATGCGCGACACGCTCAAGGCCACCGATGTCAACCGCGCTCCTGCGATTCGTGATCTTGCGGCCTACCTGGCGCATACCCGGCAGGTTGCCGAAGCCGAGCGGGGCGACGGGCGGGCGCTGGCGGCCGGCGGCAGCGCATACCTCAGACTCTGCGCCGGCTGTCACGGCCAGGACGGCGCAGGACCCGACGGCGGGTCGTTGCCGCGTATCGGCGGCCAGCACTTCCCCTATGTGCTCTCGCGGCTGCGCGAGTTCGCTGCCACGCATCGCGGACAGGTCGAGCCGCCCGCGCTGTCGGCGCAGGAGCAGCAGGCGCTCGCCGATTTCATCTCGCGACTGCCGCGGAGTGCAGGCAGACCTTAGGGCTCGCGTTCGTGAAAACCACAGACCCACGGGAACTGGCGCGGCTGCTGGGCAACTGGAGGGCCGAGCGCGACAGCGCGGCGCTGTATGGCGCGTTTGCGCAGCTGGAGCGCGACCCGCGCCGCCGTGGTGTGTATCTGGAGCTCTCCAGCGCCGAGCGGCGGCACGCTGAATTCTGGGAGCAGCGTGTGCGTCTCGCGGGGTGCGTCGTACCGGCTTTCCGCCCCTCGGCGCGCATCCGCATTCTGATCCTCCTGGCCCGGTATTTCGGCATCGGCTTCGTCGTGCCGAGCGTGATTGCGCGCGAGATGAAGGAGCGCGACGACTACGCGGGACAGGAGGATGCGCGCAGCGCGGGACTGCCGTCGGAGGAGCACGGCCACGCGAGCGCGCTGCGCGTCACGGACCATGCGCCGCTCGGCAACAACCTGCGCGCCGCGGTGCTCGGGGCCAACGACGGGCTGGCATCCAACTTCTGCCTCATGATGGGTGTAGCCGGCGCGCAAGTTTCGACCTCGATCGTGCTGCTGACTGGAGTCGCGGGCTTGCTCGGCGGGGCCTGTTCCATGGCGCTGGGGGAGTGGCTATCGGTCACCAACGCGCGCGAGCTCGCCCTGAGCCAGCTCGATCGGGAAATCGGCGCTCGCGAGCCCGATCCGGCGCATGTCAGCGTGGCTTCGGCCGGCGATGCGGTGAGCGCGGCCGGCCTTTCCTTCCTGCTGTTCGCGCTCGGTGCGCTGGTTCCGCTGCTGCCGTTCTGCTTTCTCCCGGCGGGTTTGCGGATTGCCGGCAGTATGGCGCTCTCGGGCGCGGCGCTGTTCGTGCTCGGGATCGCGACCTCGCTCTTCAACGCCCGATCGGCCCTGTACTCGGGTCTGCGGCAGACCGCGTTCGGTGCGGCCGCCGCACTCGTCACCTATCTTGCGGGGCGCGCATTCAGCGCCCTGGCGGGCTAAGCACATTCCCTGATACCGCTGCCGGCGCAGAAAGCGCGAGCATGCACTTCGAGGCTCGAGGAGTCCGTCCATGCCCTGGAACGAGGGTTACTTCCCACCGTCGATGGTGAATCTTCCGCGGCCTACGCGCCTCAAGGCGATCGAGATCGCCAACGCCTTGCTTGGAGAAGGGTACGAGGAGGGCCGGGCGATCCGCATTGCCATCTCGCAGGCCAGGCGCTGGGCCGAATCGCCGCGGGAGCGGCGCTCGACCTCGGGTCAGCCGTTGACGCAGAGGTTGCGGCAATGATCAAGACCATCCTGGTGCCGACAAGCGGGTCCGCGACGGATCAAAGCGTGTTCGCGACCGCGCTCGCAGCGGCGCGCCCGCTGACCGCCCATCTCGAATTCCTGCACGTGCACCTCACCGCGGGAGTAGCGGCACTGCATGCGCCGCACGTCGACTTCCTGCAGGGCGCGGCGGTCGGCACGGCGCTCGCGGAGCTGAGCCGCGAAGCGGCCGAGCTTTCGGCGCGCTCGCTCGGGCACTTCAAGGAATTCTGCGAGCTGCACCGTGTGCTGATTCGTGACGCGCCGAACCCGGTCGAGCTCGTCAGCGCGCACTACTCGCAGCAGACGGACCAGCCGTTGGCACGGCTGTTAGCGCACACGCGGCACAGCGATCTGGTGGTACTCGGACGGCAGCGCAATCGTGACTATCTCCAGGGCGGTCTGATCGAGGAGCTGCTGGCGCGTGGCGGCCGCCCGGTAATCATTGCCAACGATCACCCGCCTCAGAGCCTCGCCGGCACCATCGTCGTCGCCTGGAAGGAGACCGCCGAGGCAGCCCGGGCGCTTGGGGCGGCCATGCCGCTCCTCAAGGAGGCGCGGCGCGTCGTGCTGCTCACTGTGCGAGAGGAAAGCGGCGCCTCGAGCGAGGCGCTCGAGCATCTCGCGTGGGAGCTCGCCTGGCACGGCATAGACGCCGAGGTCAGCATGGTCGGCGATGCATCCCACCCGGCGGCGGCGCAACTATTGAGCCACGCATCGCAGCTGCATGCCGACCTCCTGGTCGTCGGCGCCTACGGGCATGGTGCGCTGCGTGAACGGGTATTCGGCGGCGTCACGCGCACGCTTCTCGAGCACGCCGACATGCCGGTGTTCATGCTGCAATGAAAACATGATGACGCGACGTGAGGTGACCGGCGCGATGCTCGCGAGCGCGGCGCTGTCGGCGGCCCCGGGCGGGGCGGCGAGCGCTGCGGCGCCCGTCAAGCTGCCCGCGCCGGCGAACGGCGGCGGGATGCCGCTGATGGCCGCTCTCAAGGCCCGGCACTCGACGCGGGAATTCGCCGCTCGCGCGTTGTCCCCGCAGACCCTCTCGGAGCTGTTGTGGGCGGCCTTCGGCATCAATCGCCCGAGCGGCGACCGTACCGCTCCTTACTGGCGCCATGTCATGGTGATCGATCTGTACCTCGCGATGGCCGATGGGGTCTGGCTCTACGAGCCGCAGAGTCATACGCTGCAGCCGTATCTGTCCGACGATATTCGCGCGCACACCGGGCTGCAGGATTTCGTCGGCGGCGTGCCGCTCAATCTCGTCTACGTCGCGCACGGCGAGCGGATGCAGGACATCTCGGACGAGGAGCGGCGGCTGTATGCCTCGGTCGACGCCGGCTTCATCGGGCAGAATGTCTACCTGTACTGCGCGTCCGAGGGGCTCGGGACCGTATTCAGAGGGGCCGTCGACGCACACGCTCTCGGCGCACTGATGAAGCTTCCCGAAGGACAATTCGTGACCTTTGCGCAGAGCGTTGGCTACCCGCGCGCCTGATTGCCCGGGCGCACTGACTTTGCGGACTGCGGCCGCGAGGTTAAGCTGCGCGCTGCGGGAGGAACAGGAAAGCTCGCGTGACATGGCGAAGGGCGCTCCGCCGCCACCTGACGCTGCTGCTGCTCGCGAAGTTCGCGGCGCTGGCGCTGCTGTGGGCGCTGTGCTTCTCGAGCGCGCACCGCACTCCCGTCGACGCTGCGGCCGCCGGCCGGCGGCTGGCGCTCATGCCGCCGCACGGCTCGGTCGGGCCCGCTTCGGCGCCACCTGGGGAGAGCACTCGTGATTGACCTCTCGGTCGTGACTCTGTCGCGCCTGCAGTTCGCGCTCACGGCCCTGTATCACTTCCTGTTTGTGCCGCTGACGCTCGGCCTGTCCATGAACCTGGTGATCATGGAGGCGGTGTATGTGATGACCGGGCGCGAGATCTGGAAACGCATGGTGCAGTTCTGGGGAATGCTGTTCGGCATCAACTTCGCCATGGGGGTCGCGACCGGCATCACCATGGAGTTCCAGTTCGGCACCAACTGGGCCTACTACTCGCACTATGTGGGCGACATCTTCGGCGCGCCGCTCGCGCTCGAGGGCCTGATGGCATTCTTTCTCGAGTCGACTTTCGTCGGACTGTTCTTCTTCGGCTGGGAGCGGCTGTCGAAGGTCGGGCATCTCGTGGTCACGGCGCTGGTGGCTCTCGGTTCGAGCCTGTCCGCGCTCTGGATCCTGATCGCCAACGCGTGGATGCAGCACCCGATCGGCGCGCAGTTCAACTACCAGACCATGCGCATGGAGCTCACGTCCTTCTCGCAGGTACTGCTCAATCCAGTCGCCCAGGCCAAGTTCGTCCACGCGGTCGCCGCGGGCTACGTCGTGGGCTCGGTTTTCGTGCTGGCGATCAGCGCCTGGTATCTGCTGCGCGGGCGCAACGTCGAGGTAGCGCGGCGCTCGATGGCCGTGGCGGCGAGCTTCGGCCTGGCCTGCTCGCTCTCGGTCGTGGTGCTGGGGGACGAGTCCGGGTATCTCGCGGGCGAGAACCAGAGAATGAAGATCGCAGCCATCGAAGCGGAATGGCACACCGAGCCCCCGCCGGCGGGCTTCACGCTGTTCGGCATTCCGGACGACCGGGCGCACGTCACCCGCGCCGAGCTCAAGATCCCCTGGGTGCTGGGACTCATCGCGACGCGCTCAGCCGATGAGCCGGTGCTCGGCATCTTCGACCTCGTGGCCCGCGCCCGCACCCGCATCCGCAGCGGCATCGAGGCGCACGCGGCGCTCACCGTGCTGCGTGCTCACCCGGACGACGGCGCGGCACGGGCGCTCTTCGAGGAGCACCGCGCCGATCTCGGTTACGGCCTGCTGTTGCTGCGCTACGTCGGCGACCCCTCGCGGGCGACGCCGGCGGATATCGAGAAGGCAGCCTGGTCGACGGTGCCCGACGTGGCGGTGCTGTTCTGGTGTTTCCGCCTCATGGTGGGCCTCGGGCTCTTCTTCATCGCACTGTTCGCTACCGCCTTCTACCTGTCGGCGCGCCACCGCTTCGAGCGGCATCGCTGGTTCCTGCGGACGGCATTCTTCAGCCTGCCGCTGCCGTGGATCGCGGCGGAGCTCGGCTGGATCGTCGCCGAGTACGGCCGGCAGCCCTGGGCCATCGACGGCGTGCTGCCCACTTTTCTCGGCGCATCGCCGGTGCCCGCGAGCAACGTGGTGCTGTCGTTGTGCGGGTTCGCGATCTTCTATTCGGCGCTGGCCGCCGTGGACGTTTACCTGCTGGTACGCATGATCCGGCGCGGCCCGGACGGGCTCGGATACTGGCCGGCGGCGCCTGCGCCCGTCGCGGTCCACTGAGGGAGGTGCCCGTGCCCGACTATGAAACGCTGCGCCTGATCTGGTGGCTGATTCTCGGGGCGCTCCTCATCGGCTTTGCGCTGATGGACGGCTTTGATCTCGGGGTGGGCGCGACCTTTCGTTTTGTCGGGCGCAACGACGAGGAGCGCCGCGCGTTGCTGCATTCCATCGAGCCGGTGTGGGACGGCAACCAGGTGTGGTTCATTCTCGCCGGCGGGGCGGTGTTTGCGGCCTGGCCGCTGCTCTACGCGGCCTCATTCTCGGGGCTGTACCTGGCGATGTTCGTGCTGCTGGTCGCGCTCATCCTGCGGCCCGTGGGGTTCATCTTCCGCAATAAGATTGCCGATTCACGCTGGCGCAACGCGTGGGACTGGGCTCTCACGCTCGGTGGCGCCGTGCCGGCGCTGCTGTTCGGGGTGGCGTTCGGCAATCTCTTTCTCGGCCTGCCGTTCCATTTCGACGAGTTGCAGCGCCCGGTGTTCACCGGCGGCTTCTTCGGGCTGCTGCGCCCGTTCGCGCTGCTCGCCGGGCTGGTGAGCCTCGCGATGCTGGTGACGCACGGCGCGGTGTACGCGGCCCTCAAGGTGGGCGAGCCGATGGCGGCGCGCGCCGCGACGCTCGGACGCTGGTCGGCGATCGTGTTCGTGATCGGATTTCTCGCCGCCGGCGTGTGGGTGGCGAACGCCATCGACGGACACCGCATCCTGTCGGTGGTCGATGCTTCAGGTCCGGCCAACCCGCTGGCCAAGCAGGTGGCGGTCGTTTCCGGCGCGTGGCTGGCCAACTACCGCGCGCATGCCATGCTGTGGCTCGCGCCGCTGCTGGCGGTCGCGGGCGCGGCGCTCACCTGGCTGCTGCTGCGCGCCGGCCGCCCGGGCCTCGCATTCGTGTCGAGCGCGGCCACTGTGGCGGGCACGATCCTGACGGCGGGGATCGCGCTGTTCCCGTTCCTCATGCCCTCATCGACGCATCCCGATCAGGGACTCACCGTGTGGGATGCTTCGAGCAGCGCACGAACACTCGCGATCATGCTGGTGGCCGTGCTGGTGTTCCTGCCGATCGTGCTCGCTTACACTGTCTGGGTCTTCAGGGTGCTCAAGGGCCGGATCACGCTTGAGTCGGTTCGCCAGCACACCGGCCTCTACTGAGCGGAGCGCGACCATGTGGTATTTCAGCTGGCTACTCGGACTCGGACTTGCGCTCACGTTCGGCGTGCTGAACGCCATCTGGTACGAGGTGACGCAGACTGCGCCGGCGCCGCCGGCGCCGGATATGCGAGCGGGCCCCGGCACTCTTTGACCGCGCGCAGCGCTCAGCCGACCGAGTCCACCGCCGCGGTCGTGCTGCGCGTGCGCGAGCTGCGCAAGAGCTACGGCGAGGTGCTGGCGGTCGATGGCGTCTCGTTCGACGTACGGCCCGGGGAGATTGTCGGGCTCCTCGGTCCCAACGGCGCCGGCAAGACCACCATCATCAACACCGTGCTCGCGGTACTCGCGCCGACCTCCGGCACGATCCGCATCGACGACCTCGATGTCTCGCGGCAGCGCTCACTCGCGCTGGCACGCACCAACTTCGCCGCCGTCTACGCCAGTCTCCCCGGCAATCTCACGGTGGCGCAGAATCTGCGCTTCTTCGGCCTCATCTACCGCGTGCGGGCCTTGAGCCGCCGCATCGAGGAGCTGCTGGGGGAGTTTGCGCTCACGGCGCTCAGGGATACCAAGTGCGGCGTACTGTCATCGGGGGAGCTGACGCGCGTGGCGCTGGCGAAGGCGTTGCTGAATCGCCCGCGCCTGCTGCTGCTCGATGAGCCGACCGCATCGCTCGACCCGGCGGCGGCGCGCGACATGCGCGCTGCCATCCGCGCGCTGGTGCGCGCTGAGCACTGCGGCGTGCTCTGGACCTCGCACAACATGTACGAGGTCGAGGAAGTCTGCGACCGCGTGCTGTTCCTGTCGCACGGGCGCATTCTGCTCAGCGGCGACCCGCGGGCCCTGCCGCACGAGCACGGTGTGCCCAACCTGGAGGAGCTCTTCATCCAGCTGGCGCGCGAACCTCTCGCACATCCCGCGGAGCGGCTGGCGTGAGAGTGCAGCCGATCGCGGCCATCCTGCTGCGTCAGTGGTTCCTGCTGCGCGGCAGTCCCGTGCGCGCGCTGCCGATGTTCGCCTGGGTCGGCATCGACATCGTACTGTGGGGATTCATCTCGCGCTTCCTCAACACGGTGAGCGCTGCGGCCATCGACTTCACCGCGGTATTCCTCGGCGCGGTGCTGCTGTGGGACCTGTGCGGCCGCGTAATGCAGGGACTCACCACGGCGTTTCTCGAGGACGTGTGGTCGCGCAACTTCCTCAACCTGTTTGCGAGTCCACTCTCCATCTCCGAATACATCACCGGCCTCGTGGTCGCCAGCATTGCCACGAGCCTCATCGGGCTGACGGTGATGCTGGTGCTGGCCGTACCGGTCTTCGGGCTGTCCTTTCTCGCCCTCGGCGCGCGGCTGCTGCTGTTCCTCGCGGTGCTGTACGGCTTCGGAGTTGCGCTGGGCATCTTCGCCAGCGCCATGGTGCTGAGATTCGGGCCGGCGTCCGAGTGGCTGGTCTGGCCGATTCCGGCGCTGCTCTCGCCGTTCTGCGCGGTGTTCTATCCGCTCACGGTGCTGCCGGCGTGGATGCGGGGGGTCGCGCACCTGCTGCCGCCGTCCTACGTGTTCGAGGGCATGCGCGCGCTGCTCGCCGGCCGGCCGTTCGAGCCGCTGCCTGCCCTCGGCGCGCTGGCGCTGGCGGCGCTCGAGATCGCGCTGGCCGCTTACTACTTCGTGCGCGTGTACCGCCGCGCGGTGCGCACCGGACTGCTGGCGCGCTATAGCGCGGAAACGGTGAGCTGAGCCGTCCGGAGCGTGGGCCGCGCCGGATGGGGGATGGGCGCGTATGCACATCTACGGATTTGCGGCGCGGGGCAATCGGGCAAAGTGCTCCCATGCGAATCAGCGAGATCTGCACCAGCGAAGTCGTGTGCTGTGGACCGCAGACGACGGCCCTCGAGGCGGCGCGGCTCATGCGCATGAAGCACGTCGGCGACGTCGTGGTGGTGAGCGATCCGCACAAGGAGCGCGTTCCCCTCGGAGTCGTCACGGACCGGGATCTCACCACCGAGGTGCTCGGCAATGGCCGCGACGCGGGCCTCACGCTGCTCTCCGGCCTGGTGCGCAACCCGGTGGTGATCGCCGCGGACTGCGAGGACGTGCACGAGGTTCTGGAGCGCATGCGCGTCCACGGGGTGCGCCGTATCCCGGTGGTCGACGGGCGTGGCGCGCTCGTCGGGATCGTAACGCTCGATGACCTGCTCGGCGCGCTGTTCGCCGACATGCAAGCGCTGCTGGAAACCACCAGCCGGGCGCAGCGGCGCGAGCAGAGCACGCGGCGCTGAGCGGCAACGGAGGGTTCGCCGCCGCCGGGAGCGGCGCATGGTCATGCTCGACGAATTCCTGCAGGAAGCGCGCGTCGCTTACTTTTCCATGGAGATCGCGCTGCGCAGCGAGATCCCCACCTACGCGGGCGGCCTCGGGGTGCTGGCGGGCGACACGCTGCGCTCCGCGGCGGACCTGTCGCTGCCGATGGTTGCGGTCACGCTCGTCAGCCGCGCCGGCTATTTCCGCCAGGAGCTCGACGCGCAGGGGCGGCAGATCGAGCATCCGGCGCCCTGGGATCCGGCGCGCTGGGCGGCGCCGCTCGATGCCAAGGTGGCGGTACGGATCGAAAACCGTGCGATATGGGTGGGGGCATGGGTGTACGTGATCGAGAGCGATCTCGGCGGGCGTGCGCCGGTCATCCTGCTCGACACGGATCTGCCGGAAAATGCGCCGGCGGATCGCGAGATCACCCACTACCTCTACGGAGGCGATGAGCGCTACCGGCTGATGCAGGAGATGGTGCTCGGGCTGGGAGGTGTGCGGCTGCTGCGGGCCCTGGGGTTCGAGATCAGCGCCTACCACATGAACGAAGGGCATTCGGCGCTGCTCGGCCTCGAGCTCCTGCGTCGCTTCACCTACCCGGAGAGCGAGCTGCGGCCCGGCGAGTCGCCCTACGACGTGGTGCGCGTGCGGCAGCTGTGCCGCTTCACCACCCATACGCCGGTCGAGGCGGGTCAGGACCGTTTCTCCTACGAGCTGGTGCAGCGGCTGTTCCACAACGGCGAGTCCTCCGGCGCAAGTACTCTGCCGCTGTCGCTCGCGGAATTGCAGCAGCTCGCCGGCCGGGAGGAGCTCAACATGACGCAGCTCGCCCTGTCGCTGAGCGACTTCGTCAACGGGGTCGCCAAGCGGCACGCCGAGGTCTCGGCGCGCATGTATCCCGGCTACCAGGTGCGGGCCATCACCAACGGGGTGCACGCCTACACCTGGACCGCGCCGGCCTTGCGCGCGCTGTACGACCGGCACGTAGCCGGATGGTGCCACGAGCCCGAGCTGCTGATCCGGGCCGCCGGAATTCCGGATGCCGAGATGCGTGCGGCGCACCTCGAGGCCAAGCACTCGCTCATCGCCCGGGTGCGACAGCTCACCGGCGTGGAGCTCAGCGCGTCTGCGCCGATCATCGGTTTCGCGCGGCGCATGACGGCATACAAGCGGCCGGAGCTGCTGTTCACGGATCCCGGGCGTCTCGAGGCGATCGCGCGTCGCCAGCCGCTGCAGATCGTGCTCGCCGGCAAGGCCCACCCGCGCGATGAGGAAGGCAGACGCCTGATCACGCTGCTCAATCAGCAGGTGCGCTCGCTCGCGGGCAAGGTGCCGGCGGCCTATCTGCCCGACTACGATCTCGAGCTGGCACAGCTGCTGGTCTCGGGAAGCGACCTCTGGCTCAACACGCCGCTGCCGCCGCTCGAGGCCTCCGGCACCAGCGGAATGAAGGCGGCATTCAACGGCGTTCCGAGCCTGTCCGTGCTCGATGGCTGGTGGCTCGAAGGCTGCATCGAGAACGTCACCGGCTGGTCGATCGACAGCGCGGCGACACTCTACGACAAGCTCGAAAACACGGTGCTGCCGCTCTACTACGGCGAGCCCGCCGGCTGGAGCCGCGTGATGAAGGGGGCGATCATGACGAATGCCGCTTACTTCAACAGCCATCGGATGATGCGGCGCTATGCGACCGAGGCGTATCTGCACGGACGCGCCTAGCACCCCGCCGGGGGCGGGCGACTCAGGTCAGCATGAGTTCCCACGCGGCCCGCGTGAATACGCGAAGATGCGTAGTGACGGCGCGGCGCACGGATCGCTAGCATTTCTCATGGGCTCTGCGACAGACAGCGGCGCATTCGTGGTGTTGCACGTCGAGGACGACGTGGAGCTTGCGGCGGGCGTCGCCCGGCTGCTGCGCGCCCAGGGACTCGAGGCGCTCACCGCGACCGACGGCGCCGGCGCGCTCGAGTTGCTCGCCGCCGGCGCTGCGGCTCCCGACGTGCTCATCATGGACGTCGATTTGCCCGGGGAGATGGATGGCGCCGACGCCGCCCAGGAAATCTGCCACGCGCTCGGCCACGTGCTGCCGACGATCTTCCTCAGCGGCGAGCTGTCGAACGTCGGCCTGCCCTGGCTGCCGGGTGCGCCGCTGCTGTTCGTGGCGAAGCCGGTCGATCCCGAGGTGCTCCTGAAGGTCGTGGAATCATTCGCCCAGCTCGGGCGCTTCATGCGCGCGCGCGCCCATCACTGAAGACGGGTGCTGCGGGCCGGCGCGAGCGCGGCCTCACGCTCAGGAGGCGAGCGCCTGATCCAGATCCTGCACCAGGTCTTGCGGCTCCTCGATGCCGATCGACAGGCGCAGCAGATTCTGCGGCGTGCGCGAGCCCGGCCCTTCGACGGAGGCGCGGTGCTCGATGAGACTCTCGACGCCGCCGAGGCTGGTGGCGCGTGCCAGGAGCCGCGTGCGTCCGGCGACCTGCATGGCACGCGCTGCATCGCCGGCGATGCACACCGACAGCACGGCGCCGAAGCCGCCGGGCATCTGGGCGCGGGCGACCGCGTGGCCCGGGTGCGACTCGAGCCCCGGATAGAACACGCGCTCGACGGCCGGATGCGCCGCGAGAAAGCGCGCCACCTGCAACGCTCCCTGGCATTGCGCGCGCACGCGCAGCGCCAGCGTCGCGATACTCCGGCGCAGCAGCCAGCAGTCAAACGGCGCAAGTCCGGTACCGGCCATCCGCTGCCACGCCTGCAGCCGCTCGAGCAGTGCCGCGTCCTCGCGCACGACCACGGCGCCACTGAGCACGTCGCTGTGGCCGCCGAGGTACTTGGTGCCGCTGTGGATCACCAGATCGGCACCGAAGCGGAACGGGCGCTGGCAGACGGGCGTGGCGAAGGTGTTGTCGCACACGACCAGCGCGCCCGCGGCGTGGCTTAAGCCGGCGGCGAGCTCGAGATCGGTGACGTTGAGAAGGGGATTCGAGGGCGTTTCGACCCACACGAGGCGGGTGCGCTGCGCAAGCGCGGCCTTGACGGCCGCGGGATCGGCGAAGTCCACCAGCTCGAGCACCGCGCCGCGCTGTCGCGCCACCTCCACGAACTGCCGCACTGAGCCGTAATACGCCTCGCGCGAGGCCACCAGGCGCTCGCCCGTACCGAGGAGCTCGAGCACCGCCATGTTGGCCGCGAGCCCGGAGGCGAACGCGACCGCGCCGACCCCGCCTTCGAGCGAGGCCAGGCAGGACTCGAGGGCCGTGCGGTTGGGTGTGCCCTCGCGGCTGTAGCGGTAGCCGCGCGGGTAGCCGCCATCGGCGTCACGCTCGAAGGTGGTGGCGAGCACGATCGGCTCGGCAATGGCGCCGCTCGTCGCGTCGGGCGTGTGCGCGGCATGCACACACAGGGTGTTGAGGCCGCAGGGCTTCATGTCAGCCGTGACGGGCGGCGGGCCCTGAGGTCTGCCGCCCGCACCCTGGTCACTGGCTCAGCCGTTATTTCTTCAGCGTCCAGCTGCTGCACCAGCCCGTGGCCTTGACGGCCTTGCCGGGGAACAACAGGCAGCCGCCCTGGGCGGAGCCGGCCGCGCCCTGATAGAGCGCACAGGTGGCGCACTTGCTGCCGGGCTTGGCATCGGTCGCCTTGCTCGCATCGGCTGCGTACTTCAGCGCCTTGGCCGTCGGGTCGTCGGGCGTGAGCAGCGGCAGGTCGGCGGCGGCGGCCGGGAACGGCACGGCCGCAATCGGCAGCAGCAGCGTGCCGAGGGCGACGTTCCTCAGGAGCTGCCGGCGGGATTCGTCGAAACGCATGGGTTCTCTCCGCAACGGGCGCAAGGCGCGCGCCAGTGAAGACTACGTAATGCCCCGGCGGCTGGGAAGTGGGACTACTCCTGATGCGCAACGTGGGCCTCGTGGCGCGCCTGAAATCGCCGGGCCTTCATACGGTTGCCGCACACCTTCATGTCGCACCAGCGGCGGGTGTGATTACGGCTGGTATCGAGGAACAGCCAGCGGCAGCGGTCGGCTCCGCAGCTACTCACCCGCGCCAGCGACTCCGAAGTCATGAGATCCGCGGCGCGCAGCGCGAGCAGCCATAAGGGTAGCTCGGGGCGCCGTACGAAGCGGCCGAAGTCCCAGCCAAGGGAGCCGCGCCCGCGGGAGCCCCGCCAGCGCAGCTCCCGGTGCTGCGCCGCGCGCCCGAAGTGCCGCTCGAGTACCCGCAGGTCCGCCGCCGGCATGGCACGGCCGCCGACGTGCGCATACAGCGCACCGGAGAGCGCCTCGCGCAGCTCGCGCACCGCGCGCAGCACCCGCTCCGCCACCGCCGGCGCCGTCCGCGCCAGCTGCCGCGCGCGCCGCGCATCGAGCAGGCCGGCCTGTACCGCGAAGGCGAGCAGGGCGCCGTAGTCCGTCAGGCGCTCGGCCGGCCCCGGCGCCGCAAAGCGGTCGTCGAGGGAGTTCACCAGGTCGAGCGCCGCGTGACCGGCGCATAACTGGAAGGTGGTACCTGATTGAGGCTGGGCTGGCATTAGCTAACCACTAAAGATAATTTTACAGGTTACGCCGGAACTGTCTATCCTAACCGTCTATGGAGATTTCACAGGTTATGCAGCCGGCGCGGCCCGCCGCGTCGCACCCCGATCCGCGCGAGCTGCTCGCTTTTGCCGCGATTTATCTGTTGTGGGGCGCGACCTTTCTCGCGATCCGGGTGGCGGTGGTGGAGCTGCCGCCGTTCCTCACCGCCGGCGTGCGCTTCCTGGTGGCGGGGGCGCTGCTCTACCTGGGGATGCGCCTGCGCGGACAGGCGGCGCCGACGCCCGTCGAATGGCGCGGCATCGCGGTCACGGCGCTGTGCCTGTTCGTCGCCACCTACGCGGCCCTGTTCTGGGCCGAGCAGTACGTGCCTTCCGGGCTTACGGCGGTGATCGAAGCGACGCTGCCGCTCACGACCATCGTGCTGGAGGTATTCGTGTTCCGCCTGCAGCCGTTGCGATGGCGGCTGCTCGCGGCGGTCGCGCTCGGCTTCGGCGGGATCGCGTGGCTCCTCGTCCGGGGAGATGCCCGCCCGGTGGCGGTGCTGCCGTGTCTCGTGATCCTCGCCGGTGGCCTCGCCTGGTCGCTCGGTGCGGTCCTCACCCGTTCCTTGCCGCGGCCGGCATCGCTGCCGCTCACCGCGGGTGCGCAGATGATGCTGGGCGGCGTGGTGCTCCTCGCGCTGTCGCTGGCCGCGGGCGAGCTGCACAGCGCGCCGCACGTTTCGTTGCGCGCCGCGCTCGCGGTGCTCTATCTCATCGTGGGTGGATCGTGGCTCGGTTTCACCGCGTATGTCTGGCTGCTCGCGCGCATGCCGGCGACGCGGGTGGCGAGCCATGCATACGTGAATCCGCTGGTGGCCGTGGCTCTCGGCTACCTGGTAGCGGGCGAGGAGGTGACCCTCAGCATGCTGCTCGCGACGCTCGTGGTGATCGCGAGCGTATTCCTGATACTCACGAGCCCGCGGCCAGCCGCTGAATCCTAATGCGACGCTCACGCGCGGCGCGCTAGCCTCGAGCCTCATGATGATGAGCGATCTCAACATTGCCGGCTGCGTCGTGGGGACGCTGGTGCTGGTGTACCTCGTTGCGGCCACCTGGCGGTCGAAGGATCAGGAACCCCCGGCGCGCGATCACGGCAGAGGGAAGCTCCCGGGCAGGTAGTTGCCTGCGCACAGGCCCCGCGCTACGCACAAGTGCGGATGCTGCGCCGGAGGCTCCTCGGGCAAGCTGCCCCCGTAGCCCCAGGAGGAGCACTTCATGGCAGCTTCACGGAGCGGGGGTGGCATGCGGGCCTGCAGATGGCCACTCGTGGTTGTGATGTCGAGTCTGGTCCTCGTGGCCTGCAGCTCGCTGCGCGTCGCGAGCGACTTCGATCACACGGCCAGCTTTGCTGGCTATCACTCCTTCAGCTGGATGGTGCGGGAGCATCAGGGCGTCGCCAACCCGCTGGTCGTGCAGCGCGCGCACGATGCGATCGAGGCGGAGCTGAAGACCAGGGGCTTCAGCGAGACGGCGGATCCGGCCGCGGCCGATTTCGTCGTCGACTTCACCATCGGCTCGCGCGAGCGCACCGAGGTCAATACCTACCCCGCGCCGTACACGAGCTCGGGCTGGTGGAACGGCCAGGCCTGGTGGGGCTATCCCTATTGGGGTGGCGAGGTGGACGTGCGCCAGTACCGGGAAGGAACCCTGTCGATCGATGTGTTCGACGGGCACAGCAATCGGCCCGTGTGGCATGGCTGGGCGAGGAAGGAGCTGAGCCGCTCGGACATCGAGCACTCGGAAGCGCCGATCCGCGCCGCGGTCGCCGCCGTGCTGGCGCAGTTCCCGCCCGCGCCGCGGTAAGCCGCGCGCGGGGCTAGGCGGTCTTGCCCGCGAGCGCGACCGCCGCGGCGAAGTTGTCCGCGAACTGAAGGTGCGTGCCGTCCGGCCGCACCCCCGATGACGTTGAACACCACCGGGACGAACGCGGCGGTGGGCCCGCCGATCTGCACGCGCGAGCCGCCGAGCGCCTAGATGATGAAGCCCGCCACGATCGCCGTCTGCAGCCCCTTCACCGGGGTGGTGCCCGAGGCGATGGCGAGCGCCATGGCGAGCGGCAGCGCGACGATCGCGACGGTGAGCCCGGCGACCAGGTCATGGCGCAAATCGTCCGCGCCGTCGCCGCGGCGCAGCACCGTGACGAGCTTCGGGACGTACAGGTGCCAGAGGGGCCTGGCCGCCGTGGCCGTCGCCACCGTCAGCGCCCCTTGCCGACGACCTCCGTGATGGGAGGAGCTGCCGCGGGTGCCGCGGCGCGGTAGTCCTTGCCGAGGAGCGCGGCGATGGTCGCCGCGATCTGCGCCTGGTGCACCTCGGCGGTCTGGGTGCGCTCACCGAGCGCCGGCGTGTCCGGTCCCATCACGGCGATCCAGATGTTATCCGAGCCCTGCTCCTCGACGCCGTGCTCCTTCCATTCCACCGGGCCGCTGCCGCGGCCATGATCGGCGGTGAGGATGAAGGTGGTCTTGTCGCGATAAGCGGGCAGGCTCTGCAGTTTATTCCACAGCTGTTCGACGTAGTGGTCGAAGGAGTGGGCCGCGTGCAGCAGCAGGTCGTAGCGGCCCATGTGGCCCCAGTTATCGGTCTCCCCGTAGCCGACGAACAGTACGCGCGGCTGCGCTTTGGCGAACGAGTCCATCAGCGGGACCTGCAGGAATGCGTCGTATACGTCCGTGTCCTCGAGACGGGTGGTGGTGCGATAGATCTCGTTCATGAGCGCCTCGCGCGGGCCCACCTCTCCTTTATAGGGCGCGTCCCAGCCGACCTGCAGCGGCAGGTGGCTGCGGCTCACGTTGAAGATGTCCTTGAACGTCGCCCAGGTGGCGAACACCGACACCTTGCCGGCGAGATCGGCTTGACCGTTCAGCCACTCGAACACCGTGACGTTCGGGTTCGGGCCGAACTCGTTGGAGTTGACCCGCGCATCGGCGTGCCCCGAGAGCATCTCGTTGTAGCCGGGATAGGAGAACCAGAAAGTGTTGGTGACCCGCGCGACGCTCCCCTTCGTCTGGTTGCCGAAGATCTGGCCGTGTGCGGCGATCGTGGTCCAGATGAAGGGGAACAGCGCCTTGCGGCGCTCATTGACGTCGTCGCGCCAGAACTCGCGCTTCAAGTCCGCCTCGGCGTCCCAGATGCCGCCGTTCTTTTCATTGAGCAGCAGCGGGTCGGCGCCGGTGAACATCTCCTGCCAGCGCAACCCGTCGCTCACGATGAGCACGACGTTACGGGTCTTGAGCGGCTCGGCGCCAGCGGCGAAGGCGCAGGGCAGCGCGGCGAGCAGCGTGAGCAATACGAGACGTTTCAGCATGGAAATCTCCCCGGCGGATGCCGCTACAATAACAGGCACCGACCGTGCAGAAGCAGTCCCTATCTCGCAGCGCGTGCTGCGCCGCTCTCGGCGCCGTGCTGATCCTCGCAGCAGCGGCGCGCGCCGGGGCGGTGCCCGTGGCTGCCAGCCGCACGGTGGGTCGTCTGGTACTGCATCGCTGCGCGAGCGCCGCGCCCTGGTGCGCGACCCTCGAGCGGCCTCTCGATCCGCGGGGCGAGGTGCCGGGGACGGTATCGGTCTACTTCGAGTATTACCCACACACCGGCGCAGGTCCCGCCGCAGGGACGCTGGTCGCGACCGAGGGCGGGCCCGGGTATCCCGCCACCGATTCGCGCGCCGAATACCTCGCGCTCTTCGGGCCGCTGCGGCCGCGCTACGACGCGCTCATCATGGACAACCGGGGCACCGGGCGGTCCGGGGCCGTCGACTGTAAGGAACTGCAGAACGCCGCCGCTCTCACCGCGGCCGGCATCGGTGCCTGCGGCCGCTCACTCGGCGCCACCGCGCCGCTCTACAGCTCCGCGCTGGCGGCGGACGACCTGGCGGCGATCCTGGATGCGCTCGGGATCGCCCGCGTCGCTCTCTACGGCGATTCCTACGGGACCTATTTCGCACAGGTGTTCGCGCTGCGCCATGCCGAGCGGCTGCGTGCACTGGTGCTCGACGGAGCGTACCCGCTCGATGACCCCGACTACGCCTGGTACCCGCACTATGCGCCGGCGATGCGTGACAAGTTCAACCTGGCGTGTGCACGCTCGCCCGCCTGCAGCGCAATCCCCGGCAGCTCGCTCGAGCACATCGCGCCGGCGCTTGCAGCGCTGCGTATCCGGCCTTTCACCGGCACCGTGCGCTCCAGCGCGGGGCGTCCGGTCACGGTGACGGCCGATGCCACCGCGCTCGCCATCGTGATGCTCGGCGGCTCACCGGCACTTTCCACGGTGCGCGAGACGGATGCCGCCGCGCGTGCCTACCTCTCGGGGGATGCGCTGCCGCTGCTGCGCCTCGTCGCCGAGACCGCGAGCGGCGTCGACTCGCGCGATGCGACGCACGCACCTGAGAAGTTCAGCGCCGGGCTCGCCGCGGCCGTCTTCTGCCAGGACCCGCCGCAGATCTTCGACATGCGCTTGCCGGTGGGGGAGCGCAGTGCCGAGCGCGACCGCCGGATCGCGCAACGCAAGGCCGCCGCGCCCGGCACCTATGCGCCCTTCACGATCGACGAATACCGCGCCATGCCGCTCGACTACGCCTTCATCGACGAGTGCGTCGAGTGGCCGGAGCATGGGGATTTTCCGCCATCCCCGCTGATCTTTCCGGCCGCGAGCTACCCCGGCGTGCCGACGCTGGTGGTCTCCGGGGAGCTCGACAACATGACGAGCGTGGCCGACGGCGCGGCCGCCGCGGAGCACTTCCCGCACGCGCACCACGTAGTGATCGCCAACGGCTTTCACGTCAACGCCCTGCCGCACGCGCGCAGCGGGTGCGGGGCGGTGTTGGTGCGGCGCTTCCTCGACACTTTGGCCATCGGCGATGAGCGCTGCGCGGCGGCGGTGCCGCCGGTGCGGCTGGTGCCGCGTTTCGCCCGCGCCGCGCACGAGCTCGAGGCCGCGCCGCCCGCCGCCGGCAACGCCGCCGGAGAGGCGCAGCTGCGCGCGGTGACCGCGGCGCTGCTGACCGCGGAGGATGCGATTGCCCGCGCAGCCGAGAACGGTGCGGGTGCCGGGGTCGGGTTGCGCGGCGGCGGGTTCACGGCGGTCGCCGGCGGGACGGGGTGGCGCATCAGGCTGCAGGCGCTGCGCTGGACCGAAGACGTCGCCGTCTCGGGCCGCATCGAGACCGGCGGGCGCACGGGGCCCGTGCATGCAACCCTCACGCTCTCGGGTCCGGTGGCCGCCGGGCCGCTGACGCTCGACTGGCACGAGGGAGTCAGCGGTGCGCGCGCCGCCGTTCACGGTACCTTGAACGGCAAAGCCGTGACCGCTGAGGCGCCGGCCCCCTAAGCGCGGTCCGTGCGGCGCGTCGGGTCGACGAACAGCCAGCCGGCCGCCGCGACCAGCGCGAAGCCGCAGCCGATGAGGAAGGGCGAGCCCCACGACCCATGACCGGAGAAATACGCGGTCACGGGCGCGGCGATCAGGCCGCCGAAGTTACCCCCCGTGTTGAGCACCCCGCCCGCGGCCATGGTGTCGGCGGGCGCACAGTGCATGATCGCCGCCCAGTAGGGGCCTTCGTTCACCTGCTCGCAGGCGAAGGCGAGCGCAATTGCCGCCACGGCCAGATAGCCGTTGGGTGTCGCCACCGCCCCGAGCAACAGCACGGCGCACGCCGGCAGGCAGACGAGCGGTACCAGGCGCAGGCCCCGGCGCACCCCGAGGCGGCCTCCGAGCGCGGTCGCGAGACAGCCGCCGATGCCGGCGCCGAGCGCGCCCACCACGGCGGGAGCGGCAGTCAGCCAGCCGCTCTCGAGCGCCTGGAAGTGCCGCTCCTGCACGAGATAGAGGAAGCACCAGTCGCCGATGAAATAGAACACGTAGTTGGCGCAGATATAAGAGAAGGTCAGCACCAGCACGTCGCGGTTGCGCAGCAGGCCGGCGACGCGCCGCCAGGAGAACTGGTGATGCACGGCGGCCTGTACGCCGATCTCCTCGAGCTCCGCGGCGGTCACCGCCGGGTGCTCGGCCGGGGTGTTGCGGCCGTACCAGACCCACAGCAGCGCGAGCACGAACATCGGCACGTTGGTCCACAAGAGCGCCCGCTGCCAGTTGGACGCTTCCATCAGATGCGCAACCAACGGCGCGGTGACGGCGAGCCCGACGCCGAGACAGGCAGAGGACAGTCCCTGGACCAGCGGCCACTGCCGCGGTGGAAACCACGCCTCGAAGATGCCGTTGGTCACCGGGAAGACCGGCGCCTGCAGCGCCCCGAGGAGCGCACGCCCGAGCAGCAGCGTGACGAACAGCGGCGCGCCGAGCAGCACGAGCGGCGCGAGCGGCACGATCAGGGCGGCGGCGCAGGCGCCGAAGCCGAGGGCTGCGAACACCAGCCGCGGGCGGAAGCGCTGGCCGAGGAGCCCACCCGGGAACTGCATCAGCGTGTAGCCGGCGATGAACGCGGTCTGCAGCCAGCCGATCTGCTGCTGCGTGAGTCCGAGCTCCGGCATCATGCGCAGCGCCGCGACCGACAGGCCCTTCTGCTGCACGTAGGCGAACACGCCGAAGCCGAACATGAAGGCGAAGATCTTCCAGCGCACGGGCACCAGCGCGCGCGTGCGCTGCGGCGCCGGCAGCGGGATTGCCGCGCCGGGAGGTTCGCTCACGCCTGGTCGACCGCGTCGCCGATCCGCTCGAGGACGTAGCGGCGGATGTCGAGATTGAAATCTTCCATCGGCGCGTAGTAGCCGTGCGCGTGGACGCGCGCGCCCAGGCCCTGCTGCACCGCCTCGCAGATCGCCCAGTCCTGGCGGTTGACCAGGTCCCAGAACCCGGTCGCATCGCGCGGGTCGAAGTCGCTCTTGCTGAGCTCGTGGGGCTCGAACAGGAAGTGGCATACGATGTCGGTGCGCGCCGGGGCGCGGGGCTTCAGGATGAACACCGCCGCGTGGTCGCAGGCGAGACTCAGGAACAGATTCGGATAGGCGAGCTCACCCTTGTGCCGCAGCCGCTCGTCCGCATCGAGCGTCGGGAAGGGTCGCCGGCGCGTCGTCCCCGAGGTGGTGAAGGTGTAGGCGCCCGGCCGGTGCGGCACCCCGCGCGTCCAGTCGAGATCGGAGCCGCCGCGCTCGCGGAAGGCCGGCACCACGGCGCACAGCTCCGGGTGCACGCCGCCGCAGTGATAGCACTCGTTGTAGTTCTCGCAGAGCACTTTCCAGTTGGCCGCGACCGAGTAGCGGATGGTGTGACCGATGCGCAGCTGCGCCAGCGGGTAGCGCTGCGTGCGCTCCGGGATGCCGCCGAGCTGCGCGGCGAGCGGCGGCGCCTGTGCGGGGGTGAGGTGCACGAACACGAAGCCGCCCCAGCACTCCACCGCCACCGGGTACAGGCTGAACTGCGAGCGGTCGAAGCCGGGCTCGGCGCTCAGGTGCGGCGCGCTCAGGAGCTGGCCGTCGAAATCGTAGGTCCACTGATGATAGGGGCAGGTGATGCGGCCGGCCGCGACGCCGCCGGGGAGGGGCGTCGCGAGTGGCGGATCTTCCGGGCCGCGACACAGGCGCGTACCGCGGTGGCGGCAGACGTTGTAGAAGGCGTGCAGTGCTCCGGCGCGGTTGCGGGCGAGAATGAGGCTCTCGCCGAGGACGTCGATGACACGCCAGGCGAGCGGGCCGGTGAGCTCCTCCTCGCGCGCAACGCACACCCACTCGCGGCAGAAGATGCGCTCCTTCTCCAGCGCGAAAATCCCCTCGCTGGCGTACCAGCTCGAGGGGAGCGTGGGCTCGAGCCCGGCCAGCCGCGGTGGCAGCGGTGCGACGCTCACGCCGACCTCGCGAGCGGCGCATCACGGCGCAGGGCGAGGCTGGCTGAATCGGCATCGAGCTCGCGCGCGTAGCGATGGCCGCTGTAGATGGCGTGCACCAGCGCGCCGGGCGCGAGCGCATCGCCGATGCGCGTGACCGAGCGGATCCCGGCAGCGGCCAGCTCGGCGGGCCGCGCGCTAAGCGCCACATACAGGCCATCGTCGGCGAAGCGCGCGCCGACGATCACGAGCGAACGGCACTCGTGCCGCGACTCGACGTTGGTGAACTGGCTCTCGAGGTTGACGGCGCCGCCTGCGAAGCCGGTGACGCGCGTCAGCGGTTGCACCGTGACGCCCGCCGCGGCGAGGGCGCGGTGAACCTGCGGCTGCTCGTTGCTCATGATGGTCCAGGCAGAGGCGTGTCCGGCCGGTGTGACGTAACGGACCGAGTGTCCGCCGCGGGCCAGGTGTTCGGCAAGCACGCCGCCCATATAGTAGTTATCGAAGTCATACACCACGACCGGGTCCTGCGGCTGCGTGCCGGCGGCGATGTCGTCGGGAGTGAGGACACCGGGACCCGGGACGCTGCCGGCGGGTATCTCGAGCGGCGACCACAGGAGCGCGGCCCAGCGCGCGCCGGTGGCGAGGACCACGTGGGTGCTGGCGAGACCCAGGATCTCGTCGGCCGAGAGGCGGTTGCCGCGGTAGATGTTGACGTTGGCGAGCTTTGCCAGTTGTCCGCGCCGCCAGTCGAGCACTCGTCCCCACGCCGCAAGTCCCGGCAGCCGTGTCTCGAAGCGCAGCCGCCCGCCGATGTCTTCGGCCGCCTCGGCCAGCGTCACCTCGTAGCCGCGCCGTCCGAGCGAGAGCGCGCACTCGAGACCGGCGGGCCCGGCGCCCACGACGAGTACCGAGGCGGGGCTCGCCGCGGGCGCGATGTGTTCGGGGTGCCAGCCGCGGCGCCACTCCTCGCCGATGGTCGGATTCTGGGTGCAGCGCACCGGCACCGAGTCGTGCCAGCTCGAGATGCAGATATTGCAGCCGATGCACTCGCGGATGTCCTGCTCGCGGCCCTCGTCGATCTTGCGCGGCAGGAAGGGATCGGCGATCGAGGGGCGCGCGGCACCGATCAGGTCGAGTACGCCGCGGCGGATCTGGCCCACCATGGTGTCGGGGGAGGTGAAGCGGCCGACGCCGACCACCGGCTTGGCCGTCAGTCGCTTGACGAAGTCGATGACGCCCTCGTGGCTGCCTTCGGCGGCGAAGCGCGAGGGCGGGCAGTCGGTCGGTGAGGAGTCGAGCTTCACGTCCCAGAGATCGGGGAGATCGGCGAGCAGGGCCACGAGCTCGTGCGCTTCGGAGGGGGCGTTGGCGCCCGGCCGGGCGCGCAGCTCCTCGAGGCTCACGCGGAGCGCCACCGCGCATTGTCCGCCGACCGCTTCATGAGTCACTTCGAGGAGCTCGCGCACGATGCGGGCGCGGTTGGCGAGGCTGCCGCCGTAGGCATCGGTGCGCGCATTCCATTCCGGCAGCAGGAACTCGTAGGGCAGGTAACCCATGCCGGCATAGACGTACACGATGTCGAAGCCCGCCTGGCGGGCGCGGCGCGCGGCCGCGGCCTGCGCGCTGAGCAGTGCGCGGATGTCCTGCGTCTCCATGACGCGCGGCCGCTGGTTTCCCATGAAGCCGACGTGGGTCGCCATCCATGAGGTGCCGGAGGGCGAGATGGGCGGGGTGCGGGTCAGGCGGTTCATGACCGAGCCGCCGCCGTGCCAGAGCTCGATGCCGGCGAGGGCGCCGTGCCGGTGCACCGCCTCGGTCACGAGAGCATGCGAGCGCACGTCGTCATCGTCCCAGAGCGTGGCGTAGGGAAGAGGCGCGTCATCCGAGCCCGGGTCGATCGACACGTAGCCGGTGCACACCACGCCCCAGCCGCCCTCGGCCTTGGTCTCGCGGAACGCCGCGCGCATGTGCGGCATGGAGTTGGTCATGCCGGCGGCGTGCGGCACCGCGTAGAAGCGGTTGCGGGCCGTCACCGGGCCGATCTTCACCGGCTCGAACAGCACGTCGTAACGCGGATTGCGCGCCATCGTCGGAAGTCTGCCTCTCGTTGAGCGAATGTTCAATAGAGAGCCGTCAGGGCGGGGCGGCTATACTGCCGCGCGTCCGCCGTCAGGGAGCGCAAACGCCCATGCCTCACAAGTGGCTCGTCCCCGCGATCCTCATGAGCCTTGCGCCGGGGCTCGCGCCCGCGCAGAGCGTGGCACCCGACACCCCGGAGGCCGGCTCGATCGAGGCGATCGCGCGCGCCACCACCGAGCCGCGCTTCCTCTCGCCGTGGGTGGCTTACCTCCCGGCTTCCTCCAGCGTGGTCTCACCGCGCGCCTTCCTGCACCGCATCCCCGGAGCCCCCGGGGAGCTGGTGGACTCGGCGGCGGCTTACGGTTATTGCCGCGCGCTCGCGGCTTCCTCGCCGCGGGTACGCCTCTTTACCATCGGACGCTCGGAGGAGGGCCGCGACATCGTGCTGCTCGCGATCGCCGACGAGCAGGGCATCCGCGACCTCGAGCGCCTGAAGGCCGCGACCGCCGCGCTGGCCGACCCGCGCCGTACCGATGCGGCGGCCGCCGAGGCGCTCATCGCATCTGCCCGCCCCGTCTACTACCTCAACGCGGCGCTGCACTCGGACGAGACCGGCTCGACCGAATCGGTGCTCGAGCTCGCCTATCGGCTCGCGGTCTCCGAGCAGCCGATGATCCAGCGCATCCGCGCGAGCCTCGTGGTGCTCATCAACCCGGTGTCGAACCCCGACGGCCGCGACAAGCAGGTGGAGTGGTTCTACCGCTACCTCAAGGGCAAGACGGACCTCGCGGCCCTGCCGCGCCAGGCGCCGCCCTATTGGTCGAAGTACGCCTTCGTCGACATCAACCGCGACGCTCACCAGCAGGTGCACGCGACCACGCGCGCGGTGTTCCACATGATGTTCGAGTGGCATCCGCAGGTGATCCACGACCTGCACGAGAGCGTGGCGCTGCTCATGACCTGGAACGGCACCGGCCCGATCAACGAGCACGTCGACCCGATCACCTATGCCGAGCGGCTCGAGCTGAGCTTCCATGAGGTCGAGACGCTCACGGGCCTCGGCATGCCCGGGGTCTGGACCTGGAATTTCGGCGACGACTTCGCCCACCTCTATCTCGATTCCATCGCCACCAACCACAACGCCGATGGCCGCGGCTACGAGACTTTCGGCAACGGCACCGCCGAGACGCTGCGTCCCGAGCAGCCCTCGCAGGACGATTCGGTCGAGTGGTACCGGCCGTCGCCGCCGCCCGCGCAGGGGAGCTTCCTCTGGTCGGCACGCGACAACGTCAACTACAACGAGACGGCGCTGCTCGCAGCGCTCGATGACACCGCGCAGCAGTCGCGCGCGCTGCTGCGCAACTACTATCTCAAGGGCCTGCACTCGTACCGCCGCGGGCTCGAGCAGGCGCCATTCGGTTTCCTCATACCAGACGGGCAGGGGGACCCTCGGCGCGTTGCGCAGCTGGTCTCGCTCCTCATGCGCCAGGGCATCGAAGTGGCGCGCGCGAGCGCGCCCTTGACGCTCACCGAGGGCACGTTCCCCGCCGGCACCTACGTCGTACGACTCGACCAGCCGTATCGCGACTATGCGGTGGATCTGCTCACGGCGCAGCTATACCCGAAGGATGCGGGCGAGGCCTACGACGATGTGTCCTGGGAACTGCCGGCGCACTACCACCTCGCCGTCATCCCGACCGCGGACGCCCGCGTGCGCAGCGTCGCGCTGACCCCACTCACCGCGGCGCCCACAGTTCAGGGCACGATCGATGGCGAGGGACCGGCGTTCGTGCTGAAGGATACCGGGCAGGAGGGGCTGCTCGAGGCGCGCTTCGCACTGGCGCGCTTCAAGGTCGCCGTCGCCGAGCGTCCCTTCACGCTCGCGGGCGTGGAATATCCGGCGGGCTCGTGGCTCCTCGCCCCGCAGGCGGGACTCGCGGCGGCGTTGCGCGCCACCGCGCGCGACCTCGGACTCGAATTCGCCGGCGTCGCGGCGCTCCCGGAGGTCGCGCGCCACGATGCGCCGGTGCCGCGCTTAGGGATCTGGGTGCCGTGGGCCGACACGGATACGATCGGCTGGGCGCGCTACTCCCTCGACCAGCGGCACATCCCCTATGTCTACGTGCGCGATGAGGATATTCGCGCCGGGCGGTTGCGCGAAAAGTACGACGTGCTCCTCTACGGGCACGTGGATCTGGAGCTCGCCGAGCAGATCCAGGGGATCCCCAAGGCCTGGGGCCCCATGCCTTTCAGGAAAACGACCGCGACGCCCGCTTTCGGCGCTCCCGCCGGGTCCGACGACATCACCGGCGGCATCGGCTGGAGCGGGCTCGCGGAGCTGCAGCATTTCGTCGACTCGGGCGGGCTGCTGATCACGCTCGGCAGCGGCTCGATGCTGCCGCTGGAAGGCGGCATCGTGCGCGGCGTGCGGCGCGAGGCGGGCGGCGTACCGCGCAGCACCCAGGGGGGCGGGGCGGCGGCGGCCGCGGCGGCGCAGTCAGCCGTGACCCGCACGCCCGGGGCGCACGTGCGCGTGACGTTCGCGCGGCCCGATCACCCGATCGCCTACGGCTATGCGGCGCGCACCTGGGTATTCCGCCAGAACTTCCCGCTCTACTCGGTGCCGCGGCGCTGGCTGCGCATGGCGTACTGCACGACCTGCCTCGACGGCCCGCTCGATCGCAGTGGCGTGGTGCTCGAATGGGGCGACAAGGACGGGGCGCCGTTCCTCGTCAGCGGCCAGGTGTGGGGCGAGGAGAACCTCGTCGGCCGGCCCGCGATCCTCGATCTGCGTACCGGCGCAGGCCACGTCGTGGCATTCAACTTCAACCCGCTGCACCGCGATTTGAACCGCGGCGATCAGCGCATGCTCTGGAACGCGATCATCAACTGGCGCTCGATCGTCGCCGCGCCGTGAGGCACGAGCGGACTGCACAGCAGAGGCCTGAGGCTACCGCTGCGGGTCGTCGCCTACTTCGTCAGGCGGTTGTATTTGGCGAGCACCGCGCGCAGCTCATCGTGCGGGAGCGCGCGCACGTGGTGCCCGTCGATGCCGGTCATGTCGGTGGCCGCAACCATGGCGTTGACGATCGACTCCTCGGTGGCCTGCACGGTGGCCGCGAACAGGGCGTCCATGGAGTCGTTCGGCAGCATTTTGAGATCCACCGGTCCGTGATCGATGTCGCTGGCGCCGGGATTGGCGGTCGAGAAGGCGATGAAGATGTCGCCCGAGCCGTTGCCGGCGATGCTGCCGTTGCGCCCGATGCCGAGCGACACGCGCCGCGCGATGCGCTTCAGCTGGTGCGGCAGGAGCGGCGCATCGGTCGCCACCACGACGATGATTGAGCCGCGCTCGGCGAGGTCGGAGGGCACGAAGGCGTAGGGATCCTCGCTCTCGATCTCGCGTCCCACCGGGATGCCGGCAATGCGCAGGTTCTGCCGCGTGCCGTAGTTGCATTGCACCAGCACGCCGAGCGTGTAGCCGCCGGCCTTGTCGGTGAGGTGGCGCGAGGCGGTGCCGATGCCGCCCTTGAAGCCGTTGCAGATCATGCCGGTACCGCCGCCCACCGCGCCTTCCTCGACGGGCCCGGAGCGCGCGCCGTCGAGTGCGTGAAAGACGTGCTCCGGCTTCACGTGAAAGCCGTTGATGTCGTTCAGCCAGCCGTCCCAGGTCTCGGCCACCACGGGCAGCGACCACCAGGAGTCGGTAGCGTCCGCCGGACCGTGAGCGACGCGCCAGGCGATCACCGCGTCGCGCACCACGCCGACGCTGTGGGTGTTGGTGATGAGCACGGGGCTCTCGAGGAAGCCCGACTCCTCGACCCAGGTGGTGCCGGTCATCTCGCCGTTGCCGTTCTCGGAATACCAGCCGGCGAAGGAGAAGCGCTGCATCGACTCGGCGCCGCGCGGCAGCACCGCGGTGACGCCGGTGCGGATCGGCCCCTGGCCGACGACCAGCTTGCCGCTGCCCGAGATGAGCGTGGTCTGGCCGACGAGCACGCCGGCGACGTCGGTGATGGCGTTGAGGGGGCCCGGCGTGCCGTCGAAGGGCACGCCGAGGTCGCGTGCGCGGTCCTGGTGCGGGGGCGCAGCGGCCGCGCCGGCCGCCGCGCTGGTGAACAACAGCACGAGGCTGAGGGTGAAACGAGCGATCGCGCTGAGCGGCATGGAGAACTCCTCGGCGAAGACTGTCAGGTCGCGAGCGCCGGCCGCCGCAGAACCGCGTACCACCAGTAGACCGGCACGCCGGCCGCGCAGGGGACCAGCGCCCACAGCAAGGACTTGCCGCCGATGCCGATCGAGGCCCAGACGCAGTAGATCGTCGCGAGAATCGCGGCCGCGATCCAGCGCGACTCGCGCGGTCCCAACTGACCGAGCTCGCCGCGGCGCCACAGAATCACCACGGCGATCGCACAGCCGAGGTACACCGGCAGGTTCGAGGCGGTGACGACCAGGTTGAGGAAGGTGAAGGCTCCGGCGGTTGAATCGTTGTAGCTCGAGAGCGTCATGAGACTCGCGAGGATGGCGGTGAGTACGAACGCGCGGGTGGGTGCGCCGTAGGCGTTCACCTTGCCGAGCGCCGGCGGGAAGCCGCCATGACGCGCGAAGCTCACCGTGAGCTCGCCGAGGATCAGCGTCCAGCCGTTGAGGCACCCGAGTCCGCTCACGATCACGAACACCGCGATGAGCTTCCCGGAGGCGGGTCCGAGAAAGCGCGCGAACAGATCCGCGAACGGGGCGCTGGAGACCGCCAGGTCGTTCTGCGGGATGAGAACCATGGGGATCAGCGATACACAGACGTAGACGCCCGCGACGATCAGCGTGCCGATGAAGGTGGCGCGCGGGATGGTGCGGCCCGGATCGCACACCCGGCCGGCCGGCATGGCCGCGCTCTCCACGCCGAGCATGGCGTAGAGCGAGAGGGTCGATGCGGCAATGACCGCGCTCAGGGAGTAGGGCGTGGTCGGCAGGTGCACGGGCGAGATCTCATGGGGCGCGAACAAGGCCCAGGCACCGAGCGCCACGATCCCGACCTGCAATACGAGCTTGACCACGGTGCTCCACACCTGCACCCAGCCGGCGGCGCGCACCCCGCCCACGTTGATCACCACGAATACCCACACCAGCGCGACGGCGGTCACGGCCGCCAGCAGGTGGTTGCTCGCGAGCGCCGGAAAGAACGCCGACAGGTAGCCGACCACGCCGGTCGCGAGCACCGCGTTGGTTACGACGGTGGAGATCCAGTAGCACCACATGATCACGAAGGCGACGCCGTGCCCGAGGGCGCGGCTCGCGTAGGCGTAAGGCCCGTCGTCCTGCGGGAAGGCGCGCGCCAGCCCCGCGAACACCCAGGCGACGAAGATGCAGCCGACGGTGGTGATCAGCCAGCCGGGCACGGCGTTGAGCCCGTAGGGAGCGAGCGAGGCCGGCAGCATGAAGATCCCGACGCCGATGGTGTTGCCCACCACGAGCGCGGTGCACATCAGGAGTCCGAGCGCGCGCGGTTGTGCCGCAGCGGTCATGCCTTGCCTCCCGGGACTTCCGCGAGCGCTTCGGTGAGCGCGGGCTCGAGCAGCGCGAGCGCCTCATCGACGTGCCCGCGGTTGATCATGAGCGGCGGTATGAAGCGCACCGTGCTCTGGCCGCACGAGAGCAGCAGGAGTCCGTGATGGTAGGCGCGCGTCAGCACGGCCTCGCAGAGCTTCCTGGCCGGCGCGCGGCTCGCGGGGTCGGTGATCAGCTCCATGCCGATCATGAGCCCTTTGCCGCGCACTTCGCCGATCGACGGGAAACGCTTCTGCAGATCCTTGAGCCTTGCGATGAAGTACTCGCCGACCGTGGCGGCGTTGGCCGCATACTCGCGCTCCACCAGATCGAGCGTGGCGAGCGCCGCCGCGCAGCACAGCGGGTTGCCGCCGAAGGTGTTGCCATGGGCGCCGCGCTTCCATTTCTCCATGTGGGTGCGCCGCGCGACCACCAGTCCCATCGGCAGTCCCGAGGCGAGTCCCTTGGCGAGCGTCATGATGTCCGGGGACACGCCCCAGTGCTGGCTCGCGAACATGCGGCCGCTGCGGCCGATGCCACACTGCACCTCGTCGAAGACCAGCAGGATCCCGTGGCGGTCGCACAGCGCACGCAGTCCCGCGAGGAAGCCGTCGGGGGGCACCAGGTAGCCACCCTCGCCCTGGATGGGCTCGACGACGATCGCCGCGACTTCGGCGGCGGGTACGTTGTACTGGAACAGCATCTCGATGTAGTCGAGCACCGCGCGGCCCTGATCGGCGCCGGCGAACAGCGGGCGGTAGGTGTTGGGATAGGGGACGTGCGTGACGCCCGGCATGGTGGGAAAGAATCCCGCCTGCTGGGTGTACTTGCTCGCGGTGAAGGAAAGCGAGCCCATGGAGCGGCCGTGGAAGGCGCCGAGGAAACCGATGAAGCGCGGCCGCCCCGTCACGTAGCGCGCGAGCTTGAGCGCGCCCTCGACCGACTCGGTGCCGCTCTGGCAGATGAGTACCTGCACCGGCTCGCGCATGGGGTCGAGCTGGTTGATCCGCTCGGCGAGCCGCGTCATGCGCTCGTGCCAGTAGTCGGAGGAGATGTGCAGGAAATCATCCGCCGCGGCCTTGACGGCCTCGACCACCTGCGGATGCGCATGCCCGGTGCTGGCGACGCCGATGCCGCTCATGAAGTCGAGGAAGCGGTTGCCGTCGACGTCCCAGGCCTCGGCGCCGCGCCCGCGCGCCATCACGAACGGGTAGTCGCGCGGATAGGAGGGCGTGGTGACGGAGCGGTCGCGCGCGATCAGCGCCTGCGCCTTGGGACCCGGGAGCGGCGTGCGGATATGCGGTGGGGGCATGGCGATTCCTCGGCTCGAGTCTCTAAAGTGGGATGCGGATGGGGCGGGAATGCGCCGCGCGCGTGCGCGCTTCGAGCTCGCGCAGCGTCGCGAGCTCCGCGGGCTGCGGCGGCGGCAGGGTCTCGACGTGCGCCGCGGTCTTGAGCGGCCAGCCGGTCGCCCGGCGCGCCGCGTCCGCCGTGATGCCGGGGTAGAGGCCGGTGAGCTCGAGCTCCTCGCTCTGCGGATGCGGCCGCAGCATGCCGAAGTCGGTGATCACCGCGCGCGGACCTGCGCCGGGCGCACCGCTCGCCGCGCGCTCGCCGGCGCCGCCGAGATAGCCGCACGAGGTGCGGAAGTCGAGCCGCGCGACGAAACTGCGCGGCGACTGTTTCATGATGATGAGCACTTCGCGCGCATAGGTGGCGATCTCGGGCGCGCCACCGCCGCCCGGCAGGCGCACGGCGGGGTGCGTGTAGTCGCCGATGACCGTGCTGTTGAGGTTGCCGTAGCGGTCGATCTGCGCAGCTCCCAGGAAACCGACGTCGACGCGCCCGCGCTGCAGGTAGTGGGCGAAGATCTCCGGCAGGGGCACGATGCAGGTCGCGGTCTCGGCGAGCTCGCCGTCGCCGATCGAGAGCGGCAGGACGCTGGGCCTGACGCCCACGGTTCCGGACTCGTAGATCAGCACCAGACCCGGCGCATGACTCAGGCGGGCGAGATTGCAGGCCGCGCTCGGCAGCCCGATGCCGACGAAACACACCGCGCCGTCCTTGAGCTGGCGTGCCGCGGTTACGGTCATGATCTCATCCGGGGTGTAGCCGGGCGCGCTCATGCCGCCACCCCGAGCAGCCGCAGCTGCGCGGCGTGATCCGGCACGCCGAGCACATGCCGCTCCATCCAGGCACCGAAGGCCGTGCGCTCGCGCGCGATCTCGTCCCAGGCGAGATAGAAGCGGTTGTCGCGCGGGTAGCAACCCTGCGCGTAGGAGGGATAGGCGCCGCCCGGCACGAGACTCGCGCTCGCGATGAGCCACGCCGGCAGCACCACCGCGTTCATGCCGGCGCTGAGCGTCTCGACCCGCTCCTCGACCGTTACCAGCACGCGCCGCGCGGCCATGGCGGCCTCGCGCGCGGCGCCGACGATGCCGCGGATGAGCACGTTGCCCGCGGCGTCGATCTGCTGCGCGTGCAGGATCGTGACGTCGGGATTGATGGCGGGCACCGCGGTGAGCTCGCGCTCCGTGAAGGGGCAGCGCAGCGTGCGCACGCTCGGCCGTGCGAGCTTCTCGAGATCGGTTGCGGCGTGATGCGGCAGCACCGCGCAGCTCATGCCGCTCGCGCCCGCCTGGTAGGCGAGGGCGAGCTCGGCGTGGGTGAACTCGGTGAGGCCAAGCCGCTCAGGCCACTCGTGCTCGATCGCATCGCGCAGGCGATGGAGCGATCCGACCCCGGGGTTTCCGCCCCACGAGAACGTGAGCCGCGCGGCGCAGCCCATGCCGATCATCTGGTCGTAGAGGAGATCGGGTGTCATGCGGATCAAATGCAAGCCCCGGCGCCGCTGGCGGATGATCTCGTGGCCGGCGGCGAACGGAATGAGATGCGTGAAGCCCTCGAGCGCCACGCTGTCGCCGTCGTGCACATGGCGGTCGATCGCCTCACTGAGCGGCAACAGCGGCATGCGCCTCACTCGACTACGGTCTGCGACTGCTCGCGCAGGTACTGCGGCAGATAATAGAACGAGGCGATCGCCTTGCCCGTCGTGCCCGAGCCCTTCCAGCCGCCGAAGGGCTGATAGCCCGGCCACGCGCCGGTGGTCGCGCCCTGCGGCCGGTTGGCGTAGGTGACGCCGGCCTCGATGTGCTCCTGGAACCAGCCGATCTCATCCGCTGCCCCGTAGAAACCGGCGGTGAGCCCGAGCGGGGAAGCGTTGGCGAGCTGCATCGCTTCATCGTTCGAGGCCACCCGGTGCACCATCAGGATCGGGAGGAACATCTCCTTCTGCCAGAGTGCGTGCGTCACCGGCGCCTCGGCCAGTGTCGGTCGCACGTAGTAGCCGCGCTCGAGCGCCCCATCCCTGAGCTGCGCGGCGCCGCTCAACACGCGGGCATCACCGCTGCGCAGCTCGGCGCTGTAGCGCGCATAGTCCTCGTAACCCGACGCGGTCGCGACCGGGCCGAGCCAGTGCTCGCGGCGCGCCGGGTCGCCGATGGCGAGGCCGGTGAGCTGCGCGAGCAGCGCGTCGATCAGCGGGTCCGCTACCTTGCGGTCGACATAGAGGCGCGACAGCGCCGAGCATTTCTGGCCGCCCATGCCGAAAGCCGAGCGCACGATACCCGCACCCGCACGCGTCAGATCCGCGCGCGCGGTGACGATGCAGGCGTTCTTGCCACCCATCTCCGCGATGCAGGGCTTCGGGTAGGCGCCGCTTTGCAGCTTGACGGCGATCCGGCGGCCCACCTCGTAGGACCCGGTGAAGGTGACTCCCGCGGTGAGCGCATGCTCGATGAGCACCGCGCCGATCGCACCGCTCGAGCCGGAGAGGTAGTTGAACACACCGGGCGGCAGGCCCGAGTCGCGGATGCAGTCGGCGAGAAGGCGCCCCGCCCAGGGCGTCACGGTCGCGCCTTTCAGCACCACGGTGTTGCCGGTGATGAGAGCGGCGGCCACGGGTCCGGCGGCGAGCGCGATGGGGAAGTTGAAAGGCGTGATCACCACCCAGGCGCCGTAGGGCTTGAGCACGCTGCGGTTGTGCGAGGCGTGGCTCGTGAGCGGATCGTCGGGAAGCGCTCGCTCGAAACCGCCGGCGCGCTCGAAATCGTCGCAGTAGGTCGCAAAGAAATCCGCCGCCTCCTGCGCCTCGCCGAGCGCCTCCAGGCGGTTCTTGCCGACCTCGAGCGTGAGGCTCGCCGCGATGTCGTAGACGCGCTCCTCGAGCAGCTGTCCGACGCGGCGCAGCAGCCGGGCGCGCTCGTGCGCCGGCGTGCGCTTCCAGGCGGGCCACGCGCCGTGCGCCGCACGCAGCGCCGCGTCCGCATCGGCGGGCGTGGCGGCGGCGAAGCGGCCGAGGAGCTCGTCGCGGTCCGCCGGGTTGTGCTTGGCGGTGCTCTCGCGTGCGGCCCGGTCGGCGCCCGCTACGTAGAGCCCGTGGGACGCGCCGAGGCGCTCGCGCACGCGCGCCATGGCGGCCTCGAAGCGCTCGTGCAGCTCCTCCGGCGGACTGAACATGGTGGCGTAGGTGAGTTTGAAGCTCATGCAGTGCGCTCCGCGGCGAGCGTCGTGGCGAGCTCGCCGAGCAACCGGTCGAGGAGGGTGAGTGCGTCGGCGAGCTCGCGCTCGGCGATCACCAGGGGTGGGGCGAGCAGCAGCAGATTGCCGCGCGCCGCAAAGGACACGCCCTCGGCGAGGGCACGCTCGATGAGCGCGCGCAGCGCTGCATGCATCGCCGGCCAGGGGGCGAGCGGCTCGCGGCTCGCGCGTTCGCGCACCAGCTCCACGACCGCGAACAGACCATGGCCGCCACGCACGTCGCCGATCACGGCGTGGCGCGCCTTGAGGCGCTCCAGCTGCGCGAGCAGCGCGGCGCCGAGCCGCCGCGAGCGCTCGATGAGCCGCTCCTCGGCATAACTCTCGAGGGCGGCGATTCCCGCGGCGCAGCTCAGTGGGTGGCCGCAGTAGGTGAGTCCCGTCATCAGCATCTGCGGCTCGAGGGCGCGCGCCACGGTGGCCGAGAGCACCACGGCGCCGAGCGGCAGGTGCGCACCGGTGAGTCCCTTGGCGAGGGTCATGAGGTCGGGCTGGCCTTGCTCGCCGTAGCGCTGCCAGGCGAACCATTCGCCGCAGCGGCCGAAGGCGCTCATCACCTCATCGGCAATCAGATGCACGCCGGCCGCACGCGTCGCCGCGCGCAGCGCGGGCCAGAACGCCTCCGGCGCCACGATGCCGTTGGTGCCGGCGTTGGGCTCCATGAGTACCGCCGCGACTTCGCGCGCACCGCGCTCGCCGATGACCGCCTCCAAACGGCGCACCGCGGCGGCCGCACACTCCCCGGCATCCGACGTGCCGAAAGGGCAGCGGTAGGCGTAGGGCGGCGGCACGTGCAGCACGCGATAGAGCTCCGGGTCCGCCTGTCCCGCGGTGCGCGCGTCCCCCGAGAGCGCCATCGCCGCGTAGCTCGCCCCGTGATAGGAGCGCTCGCGCGTGATGACCCAGCCGTGGGGCTTGCCCGCGGCGGCGCGTGCGAATTTGACGGCGTGCTCGTTGGCATCGGCGCCGCCGAGCGTGAAGAACACGCGCCCGCCGCCGAACCCGGCACGCTCGAGCAGCATGGCCGCGAGGCGCGCGCGCGGCGCGGCGCCCCAGGCACTGGTGACGAAGCACAACTCGCTCGCCTGGGCGCGGATCGCTGCGACGACGCGTGGATGCTGGTGGCCGAGGTTCGAGCACTCGGCGAGGCTCGACATGTCGAGAATGGTGCGGCCGTCCTCGGTGTGCAGGCGCGCGCCGGCGCCGCCGACGATGGTCGGCGCGTGCCAGTCGCTCTGCACGCACCAGCTGTGCAGGACCGTCTGCCGCTCGGGGGGCGTGCCGGCCGCTGTGATTGTATGCGCGGGCATTGTGCTATTATTCAAGGCCTATTCGCACGGCGAATCACATTAGACGCGCGTCGTCCCCTCGTCAACGCGACGTGCGTGCGAACAATTTTACGCCTCGCCTTGTTGCGCTCGCGCTCATCTCACTCCCGCGGCTGCTCTGCGCGCAGCCGCCTGCGTTGCCCGCGCTCGATCTGCCGCATTCGTACTATTTCCGCGAGATGTACCTGCCGCAGCTCACCAGCGGCCCGAGCGCACTCGCCTGGTCACCGGACTCGCGCGAGCTCGTCTACTCGATGGCCGGGTCGTTGTGGCGGCAGCGGCTCGACTCGGGAGTGGCGGTGCAGCTCACCGACGGCCCGGGCTACGACTACCAGCCCGACTGGTCGCCCGACGGGCGTTCGATCGTCTACGTGTCGGCACGCGGCGCGGCGCTCGAGCTGGCGATCCTCGATCTCGAGACCGGGCGGAGCACCGAGCTGACGCACGCTGGTGCGGTCAACGTCGAGCCGCGCTTCTCTCCCGACGGCCGGCGCATCCTCTACGTCTCGAGTGCCTACCACCGCCACTTCCACGTGTTCTTGGCCGAGCTCACGGGCAGCACGCTCGGGGAACCGCAGCGCCTCACAGGCGAGCACAAGAGCCCGCTGCCGCGCTACTACTACAGCGCCTACGATCACGAGATCAATCCCGTCTGGACGCGCGACGGCCGCTCGATTCTCTACGTCTCGAACCGCGGCCGCATCCATGGCACCGGCGGCATGTGGATGATGGCGGCGGTCGCGGGCGCCGAACCGACCGAGCTGCACTACGAGGAAACCAACTGGCGTACTACGCCGGATTTTTCGCCTGACGGACAGCGGCTCCTCTACAGCTCCTACCTCGGGCGCAACACGCTGCAGCTGTGGCTGCTGCCGGCGAGCGGCGGGCAGCCGTTTCCGCTCACCTACGGTGACTGGGACGCGACGGCCGCCCGCTGGTCGCCCGACGGCCACTCGATCGCCTACATCTCCAACCGCAGCGGCGGGCTGACGTTAGAGGTGCTGACGCTGCCGGGCGCGGCCGCGCGCGAGCTCGCAGTGAGCGAGCGCAGGCGTTTGCATGCGGGCGGGACGCTGCACCTCACGGTGCACGACGAGCACGGTGCGCTCACCGCGGCGCGCGTGGTCGTGACCGGCCCCGACGGCAGGTTCTACGCGCCGGCGCTCGCGTGGATGCATCACGCCGAGTTCGACCGTAACGCGCTGCCCTTCGAGGCGCGCTACTTTCATACCGCAGGCGAGGAGCGCATCGAGGTGCCCGAGGGTGCGGTGAGCGTCGAGGTGATGAAGGGCCTGGCGCGGTCCCCGGCACGCCGCACCCTCACCATCGCCGCGGGCGGGGTGCGTGATGTCGACGTCGCGCTCCCCGCCGATCCCTGGCCGGACGCCCGCGGGCGTCGCTGGGTGAGCGCCGACGTGCACGTGCACATGAACTACGGCGGCCACTACCGCAATACTCCGGCGCACCTCGTGCTGCAGGCGCAGGCCGAAGACCTCGACATCGTCGAGAATCTCATCGTCAACAAGGAGCAGCGCGTTCCCGACATCGCCTACAGCGGCCACGGGGTCGACGCGGCCTCGACGCCGCAGACGCTGGTGGTGCACGGCCAGGAATTCCACACCAGCTACTGGGGGCACCTCGGGCTCCTCGGCATGAAGGGCGCAACGCTCCTGCCAGGCTACGCAGGCTATCCCAACACCGCGGCGGCGAGTCTCGCTCCCACCAATGCCGACGTCGCCGATCTCGCCCATGCGCAGGGCGCCGTGGTCGGCTACGTGCATCCCTTCGAAGAGGAGCCGCAACCGCTCACGCATCCCGCCCACACCGATGCCGACGAGCTGCCGGTCGACGTGGCGCTCGGCAAGGTCGACTACCTGGAGATCGTCTCCTTCGCCGACCACCAGGCGACCGCTGCCGTGTGGTATCGGCTGCTCAACCTCGGATTCAGGATCCCGGCCGCGGCCGGCACCGATGCCATGGCCGACTACGCGACGCTGCGCGGCCCGGTGGGACTGAACCGCGTATACGCCTCGGTTCCGGAGGGGCCCCTGTCGAGCGATGTCTGGCTCGAGTCACTGAAGCAGGGCCGCAGCTTCGCCACCAACGCGCCGCTCCTCGACTTCGCACTCGGTGGACAGCCGCTCGGAGGGGATCTGACGCTCGCGCGTGCCGGCCGCGTGTCCTTCAGCGCGCGGCTGCGCTCCCTCGTGCCGCTCGATCACGCGCAGATCGTCTGCAACGCGCGCATGGTGCGCGAGCTCGCTCTCACCGGCGCGCGCACGCAGCTCGAGGCTCGCGGCACGCTGCCCGTCGGGGCGAGCGGCTGGTGCGTGCTGCGCGCCTTCACGCGCGAGGCGCAGTACCCGATCCTCGACAACTTCGTCTACGCGACCACGAGCCCGGTGTACGTTACGGTGGGCGGCGCGCGGCCGCGCTCGGGCGAGGACGCGCGCTTCTTCGAGGCGTGGATCGATCATCTCGCCGCGACCACCCGCGCCTATCCCGACTGGAACTCGCCGGACGAGAAGGCCGCAGTGCTCGGTGAGCTCGCGCGGGCACGCGCGGTCTACCAGGGCCTCGAGTGAGGCGGCAGCGGTTCAGTGCGGCGTGCCGAGGTACTTCGCCATCCAGTCGAGATAGCGCTGGTAGCGATCGACCAGGAAGCTCGGTCGCTCGAGCGAGTGATGCTCGCCGGGGTACACGATGAGCTCGGTCGGGACGCCGAGCGTGCGCAACGCCTGGTACATCTGCTCGCCACCCCCGATGGGGACGTTGAAGTCCTGGCTGCCGCCGAGGAACAGGGTCGGCGTGCGGATCCGGTCCGCGTGGAAGAAGGGATAGGACACCTTGATCCACAGTGCCGTGTTCTTCCACGGCGGCCCGAGCTCGGCGTCGTACTGAACGACGTACTCATCCGAACCGTAAGTCGCGGTCTGGTTGCCGCTGCCGGCGCCGCTGATGCCCGCCTTGAAGCGCGGGTCGCTCGCGATGAGATAGTCGGTGAGGAGTCCGCCGTAGCTCCAGCCGCCCACCCCTAAGCGCGCGGGATCCGCGATGCCCTGCGCGATCGCATAGTCGACTCCCGCCTCGAGATCCTCGACTTCGAGATGGCCCCAGTCGGCGAGGATGCTGCGGGCGAACTTCGCGCCGCGGCCGGTGCCGCCGCGGTAGTTGATCGCCAGCACCACGTAGCCGTGGGTCGCGAACAGCTGCCGCTCGAGCTGCGGCCCGTAGCTCTCGAGCTCGAGCGAATGGTCATCCTGGCCGTTCGGTCCGCCGTGGATCCACACGATGGTCGGATAGCGCCGTCCGCGCACGAAACCCGGCGGCTTGACGATCTGCCCGTGGACTTGCGTGCCGTCGCGGCTCCTGAAGGCGATGTCCTCGACCGCGCCGAGCGCGAGCTCGCCGAACAGCGTCTGGTTGTGCGCACTCAGCGCACGCAGAGTGCCATTGTCGAGCGCGAACACCTCGAACGGGGTGTGATCGTCCCCGGCGAGCACGGCGGTATGTCCGCCGGCGGCGACCAGCTCATCGACGACGCTCGGGCCGGCGAGACGCGCGACCGCGCCGTCCACGAGGCGCACCTGCGCCGGGTATTGGTAGCCGTCGTCCTCGACGGCGAACTCGATCGCGCTGCCATCGGCCGTGAAGGCGGGGGAGAGCACGGCGCGGTCGAGGCTCCTGGTGAGCTCGCGGACCCGCCCTGAGCCCACCTCGGCCAACGCGAGGCGATCCATGATGTAGGAGTTGAACTTCAGCTCATCGCCCTCGAGGAACGCGAGCTGCGTGCCGTCGGGGCTGAACTCGAGCCGCTGATGATTGGGCGACCAGGTGCTGAGCAGCCGCCGTGGCGTCGCATGCGGCTCCGGGGCGATGAGCTCGATCTCATCGACGCCGGCGCCGTGCGGTCCGTCCATCTCGTTGCTGACGTAGGCGATGGTTCGGCCGTCGGGGGCGAAGGCCGGCAGCGAGTCCTCGCGCGCTGCATCGCTGGTGAGCGGCTGGCTGTCGCCGCTGGCGACGTCGAGCAGATAAAGGTGCGTGCGCGCGGGGGTCGTGAGGTAGCCGCGGCCGTCCTGCTTGAAGTGATACGCATCGATCACGAGCGGCTTGGGGCGGTGCGCGGCCTCATCGTCCCCCGCCGCGTCCTCACCGGAGCGCATCACGAGCACGATGCGTCTGGCATCCGGCGACCACTCGTAGCTAGCGATCTCGCCGTTCACGTGCGTCAGCTGGCGCGGCTCGCCGCCGCGGCGGTCGAGAGCCCAGAGCTGCAGCGTGCTGCCCGCCGGCCGTGCCGAGAGAAAGCTCAGGTAACGGCCGTCGGGGCTGAAGCGTGGCTCGCTGACGCCTTCGCCGCGCGTCAGCTGCACGGATTCCTTGCCGCTCCAGTCGCTCAGCCACAGCTGGGCGACGCTCTCGTCCGCGTCTTTGTCATAACTCGTGACGAGGTAGGCCACGGCGGCACCATCCGGCGCGATGCGCACGGAGGTGACGCCGTGGAAGCGGTACCAGTCCTCGGGAACGAGCGGCCGTGCGGCGTGCGCGGCGAACGGCGTGGCGGCGGTGAACAGGGCAAGGAGGATCGGCGACAGGTGTCTCACGATGCAGGGCTTTCACTACGCTGTAGGTGCACCCCAGGGCGGGCGCGGGCCGCGCAGTGTAGCCTGAGCCCCCGCCGGCGGGGCAAACTCACGCCTGCCCGCAAGATCCGATGAACGCGCCGCAAACCATGTCCGGATTCGAAGCCAGCCTGCACCGCGCGCACGCGGCGCTGCGCGCCGGGCAGGCTGCCAGCGCCGAGCGCTCGTTGCGCACGCTCGAGGCGCAGCGCCCCGGTGAGGTGAACTGCCTGTGGCTCCTCGGCGCGGCGTTACTCGATCAGGGCAGGATCGAGGACAGCATCGCCATGCTCGAGCGCGCGCTGGCGAGCGCCCCTGGCTTCGCCGAGCCGCGCGTGGACCTGGCGCGCGCGTTCCGGCGTGCGGGCCGCGCCGGGGATGCGCGCCTCGAGTTGCGGCGGGTGCTCGAGGCCAGTCCGCATCATCATCGTGCCTGGCTCGCCTACGGCGATGTGCTCGTCGATCTCGGACAGTACGAGGATGCGCGCCTCGCCTTCGAGCGCGCGCGGCTCACCGATCCCGAGCGAGCCGGAATCGAGGCGGCAACGGCCGCGCTACTGAAAGACGACCGCCGCAGATCCGAAGAGCTGTTCCGCGAGATCCTGGTGCGCGACGCGAGTCATGTCGGGGCGCTGTGCGGACTGGCGGCGCTGTCACTGGCCGCCGATGTGCCCCGCGATGCCGAGCGGCTGCTGCGCCATGCGCTGCGGCAGTCCGAGCATCTGCCGCTCGCCTACCGGGGACTCGCCCCAACGCTGCTCGGGCTTGGGCGGCTCACCGAGGCTGAGGCGGCCACGCGCTATCTCGCCAGGATCGAGCCACAGAGCCCGCAGACCTGGGTGAGTACCGCCGGGGTTGCGACCCGGCTCATGCGCCAGCAGGAGGCGGTCGAGGCCTACCGGCGCGCGCTCGAGCTGCGGCCCGAGGAAGCGGGCCTCAGGATGTCGATCGGGCACCTGCAGAAGACCCTCGGGCTGCGCACCGAGAGCGAGACTTCCTACCGGGAGGCTCTGGCGCTCGACCCGGGGCGTGCGGAAGGCTACTGGAGCCTGGCGGATCTCAAGAACTACGTCTTCACCGACGCCGAGATCACGGCCATGCAGCGCCTCTTGGCCTCCGACCCGCGCGGACCTTCCAACGAGGCGCAGCTCAACTTTGCACTGGGTAAGGCCTTCGAGCAGCGCCGGCGCTACCCCGAGGCGTTCACGCACTACGCCCAGGGCGCCGCCCTGCGCCGCCGCGAGGCGCCCTTCGACATCGGGCAGTTCGAGCGGCGCAGTGCGGCCATCCGTGCATTCTTCGATGCGGCCTTCTTCGCCGCACATCGGGGCGAGGGGCACGCGAGCCGCGCACCGATCTTCATCGTCGGACTGCCGCGCTCGGGCTCGACGCTGGTGGAGCAGATTCTCGCCAGCCACTCGGGCGTCGAGGGCACGATGGAGCTGCCGAACGTCCTGAACATCGTCCAGGAGTTCGACGATATGGCCCCCGGACGCGGCGGCTACCCGCAGACCGTGCGTGGCGTTACCCGTGAGCAGCTCGCCGGGCTCGGGCGCCGCTATATCGAGCAGACGACGCCGCTCCTGCAGCTCGAACGCAGCCGCTTCACCGACAAGCTGCCGAACAATTTCAGCCATGTCGGGCTGATTCAGGCGATCCTGCCCCACGCGACCGTGATCGACGTGCGCCGTCACCCCCTGGATTCCTGCTTCAGCACCTTCAAGCAGTATTTCGCGCAGGGGCAGAACTTCAGCTACGACCTCGAGGATCTCGGACGCTACTACCGCTGCTACCTCGGGCTCATGGATCACTGGGACACCGTTCTGCCCGGCAAGGTGCTGCAGGTCCGCTACGAGGAGCTGGTGCGCTCTCCGGAGGCCGGAATCCGCCGCCTGCTCGAGCACTGCGGGCTCGAGTTCGAGCCCGCCTGCCTGAGGTTCCACGAGACGCAGCGGGCGGTGCGCACGCCGAGCGCCGAGCAGGTGCGCCAGCCGATCTACACCTCGGCGATCGGCCACTGGCGGCACTTCGAGAAGGAGCTCGAGCCCCTCAGGCGCGCGCTGGGCGATTCGCTCGAGCGCTTCGAGAACGATCCGGGGTCCGGCGTGCGGTATTGAACGATCGTTTGACTAAAGGCGCATCCTCGAAGGATCATTCCGGGGGGGCGTGCTATAGCATCATGGCCGTGACATAAAAAACGGGGAGACTGCCCGATGTACTCGAGGGGAATCCGCAACTATCCGGTCGATGCGGCGCCGCGCGGCGCCGCTGGGTATGGCGCCGCCACGAAGATCGGGCTCGCGGTCGCGGCGGCGCTGGCCGGCGCGAGTGCCTGGAGCGCAGCGCAGGCCGATCCGGCGGCGACCACCGCCGCCACCGCCACCAGCGGGCTGCAGGAGGTGGTCGTCACGGCGCGCAAACGCGAGGAGAACCTGCAGGACGTGCCGGTCAGCATCGACGTCTTCAGTCAGCAGGACATGAGGAACCTCGCGATCAACAGCATGGACGACTACATGCAGAAGGTGCCGTCCATCTCCTACATCAGTACGGGTCCCGGCACGCAGCTGTTCGTGATGCGCGGCGTCTCCGACGGCAGCAACCCCAATTACGCCAACACCTCCTCGACCGGCTTCATGGTCGATGACATGTCGATGAGCGCCAGCGGAGCGCAGCCGGATCTGCACCTTTACGACATTCAGAGCATCCAGATTCTCAACGGTCCGCAGGGCACGACTTACGGCGCCGGCGCCATGTCGGGCGCGATCCTGCTATGTCACCAACAAGCCGGACCTGCACGCCTTCAGCGCAGGCGTCGACCTCGATGCCGGGCAGATCAAGGGCGGGCAGCAGAACTGGAACTATGAGGGATTCCTCAACGCTCCGCTGATCGACGGCGTTCTCGGCCTGCGCGTCTCCGCCTTCAGTGATTCCCACGGTGGGTTCATCAACAACGAGCTGACGACGCGCACCTGGGTGAACGGTGCGGTGTCGGACAACTCGCAGTGGGCACGCAACGACTACAACCGCGAGAACGTCGAGGGCGGCCGGGTGGCTCTCAAGGCACAGTTCAGCGAGGGATGGGACGCGCTGCTGACCTACGGCTTCCAGCGCCAGAGTACCCACGGCGCCTGGGACGAGGACCCGACGCTGGCACCCCGCACCGTGGCGCGCTTCGGCCCCGAGTCGAATCTGTTCGAGACGAACATGCTGGATTTCCACGTCGACGGTGACGTCGGCATCGGCGATCTGGTGTTCGCCAGCACTTACTGGAACCAGGAGCGGCGCCAGTGGGACGAATACTCGCAATACGAGCAGAACTTTAATGTCGGAGCCCGCTTCGGTACCGGCTTCCCGGGCACGCAGGAGGGCTTTACCTGCCTCACCGATCCTTACTATGGCGGCGCCGGTACCCCGTACACGGGGTGCAACCCGGCGCTGCAATACTATTCCTACAACATCAACCCGCAGCGCTGGTCGAACGAGCTGCGGCTGTCGTCCAAGTCGGGCGGGCGGTTGCACTGGGTCGCAGGTCTCTACTGGGAGCGGACCATCGACCGCAACTACAACAACACGTACTACATGCCGGGACTGCAGCCCAACGGTGAGGCCTTTCAGTACGAGCTCAACTACTACCAGCAGACGCAGCCGTCGCTGCCGCCCGGGGTCTGGTACACGTACACGGAGACTTCCTGGATCCTGCAGACCAGCGAGTTCGCCAACATCAATTTCGATATCACGGATAAGCTCAACGTGGAAGCCGGCGTCGTGCATTTCCACGATGACGAGTCGTATAACACACCTATCCTGAGCTTCGCCTACGGGCCGAACTCGCCGAGCTACTACTCCACCAGCTCGCACAAATGGGACAGCAAGCTCGGCATCAACTACAAGGTCACCGACCACGTGATGCTGTACGCCGACTGGGCGCAGGGATTCCGGCCGGGAGGCGCGAACTCCGGCGACCCGCCCGGCTGCTATACCTCAGGCGTGACCCAGCAGTACACGCCCGACACGCTCAACAACTACGAAATCGGCTGGAAGACGACCAGTCTGAACAACCGGCTGCTGTGGAACGGCGCCATCTACGACATGGACTGGAAGGACCTGCAGGCGCTCATCTACGACGCGCTGGTATGTCCCTCATCGAGCTACAACATCAACGTGGGCGAGGCGCACATCTACGGCGCGGAGTCCAACATCGATTTCCGTGCGAACGAGAACTGGTCCACGCAGGCTTCGGTGAACTACACGCAGTCGAGCATCACCTCGACTAGCGACCCGAATTATGTCTCCTACGTTGGCGAGCGGCTGCCGTTCGCGCCGTACTTCAACTGGAGCTGGAACGTGCGCTTCACGCAACCGGTCTCCAACGACCTGTCCGGCTACCTGCAGTTCGACATCGCCCACAAGGGCGGGATGTACAACGGCCTCGCTCCCGACGACAAGAACACCGGGCTCGGGCGCCTCCTGCAGCCGTCCTACTCGATCATGAATCTGCGGCTCGGGTTGAATCCCACCGAGGGCGACCGCTGGCTGGTGGAGCTTTACATCACCAACCTCGCCGACAAGAACGCCATCGTCTACAGCAACTCCGGTAACTTCGATCTGCGCGAGACCACCAACGAGCCGCGGGTCTACGGGCTGCGCCTGAGCTACCGCTTCGGCAAGCAGTAGATTCGGCAAGCAGTAGAATAGGCGTCCGGGATGAGGCGGCCGCCGGCGGCCGCCCGGACGGGTAGCACGTGAACGCCAATTCGCCTGGGGGGATTCCCAGCCACGCCCGCGCGGTGGTCGTCGGGGGCGGGATCATCGGCACCTCGGTCGCCTATCACCTGGCGGCCATGGGCTGGAAGGACGTCGTGCTGCTCGAGCGCGACCGCCTCACATCCGGCACCACCTGGCACGCCGCGGGCCTGATGGTGACCTTCGGCTCGACCTCCGAGACCTCGACCGAGATGCGCAAGTACTCGCGCGATCTCTACCGCCGCCTCGAGAGCGAGACCGGACAGTCGACCGGGCTCGCGCAGATCGGCTTCATCGAGGTCGCGGCCGACAAGGATCGGCTCGAGGAGTACCGGCGCGTCGCCGCCTTCAACCGCTACTGCGGCGTCGACGTGCTCGAGATCTCACCGCGCGAGGTGCGCGAGCTCTTTCCGCTGGCACGCGTCGATGACATCGAGGCCGGCTTCTACGTGAAGGACGACGGACGCGTGAACCCGGTGGACGTCACCATGGCGCTCGCCAAGGGCGCGCGCCAGCGGGGTGTACGCATCATCGAGGGCGTACCGGCCACCGGAGTGCTCAAGGCACGCGGGCGTGTCACCGGCGTGCGCACCGCGCAGGGGGACATCCGCGCCGAGGTCGTGGTCAACTGTGCCGGCATGTGGGCGCGGCAGTTCGGCGCACTCGCCGGCGTCACCGTCGCCAACCAGGCCGCCGAGCACTACTACCTCATCACCGAGCCCATCAAGGACCTGCCGAAGATGCCGGTGCTCGAGGACCCCGGCGCGTACGGCTATTACCGCGAGGAGGGCGGCGGCCTCATGGTCGGCCTCTTCGAGCCGGTGTGCGCGCCGTGGCGAGTCGAGGGGATTCCTGCGGACTTCTCCTTCGGCGAGCTGCCGCCCGACTGGGAGCGCATGACGCCCTTCCTCGAGCGCGCCATGGCGCGCGTGCCGATCACGGCGGAAGTCGGCATGAAGCGCTTCTTCTGCGGGCCGGAGAGCTTCACGCCGGACCTGCGCCCGATCGTCGGCGAAGCGCCGGAGCTCAAGGGCTACTTCGTGGCCGCGGGACTGAATTCGATCGGCGTGCTGACCGGTGGCGGACTCGGGCGGGTGCTGGCTCACTGGATCGTCACCGGCACGCCCGACGTCGACGTCACCGGGTTCAACATCGATCGGCTGCACGTCACGCAGAGCAATCCCGAGTACCGCCGCGCGCGCACCGTCGAGTCGCTCGGCATGGTCTACAGGTGCCATTACCCTTTCATGTCGCTCACCACCGCGCGCGGCGTGCGCAAGTCTCCGTTCCACGCCCAGCTCGCCGCCGCCGGCGCTTACTTCAGGGAGGTGAGCGGCTGGGAGAGCCCCGACTGGTACGCAGGTCCTGGGGTGCAGCCCGACCCCGGGCCGCTGACCTGGGGACGCCCGAGCTGGTTCGCGCGCTGGCGCGAGGAGCACCAGGCGGCGCGCGCCGGCGTGATCCTCATGGACATGTCGTTCATGGGGAAATTCCTGGTGCAGGGGCGCGACGCCGGAGCGCTCCTCAACCGCATTTCCGCGAACCAGGTCGACGGCGCCGCGGGTGTCATCACCTACACGCAGTGGCTGAACGAGCAGGGCCGGCTCGAGGCCGATCTCACCGTCACCAAGCTGGACGATGAACACTATTTCGTCGTGGTGACCGACACCATGGTGCGTCACGCCGAGACCTGGATGCGGCGCCACATCGGCGACGACCAGAATGCCTTCGTCACCGACGTGACCTCGGCCTACGGGCAGCTCAACGTGCAGGGGCCGCGCTCGCGCGCGCTGCTGCAGCAGCTGACGAGCGCCGACCTCTCGAACGAGGCGTTTGCGTTTCGCACCGCGCGCGAGATCGACATCGGCTTCGCGCGCGTCCTGTGTGTGCGCATTACCTATCTCGGCGAGTTGGGGTACGAGCTGTACATTCCGGCCGAGCAGGCGACGCACGTGTACGAGCGGCTGCTGGCCGCGGGGCAGGCGCTCGGGCTACAGCACGCGGGACTCAAGGCCCTCGGGAGCCTGCGCATGGAGAAGGGCTACCGCGACTATGGGCACGACATCGACAACACCGACGTACCCTACGAAGTGGGCTTAGGGTTCGCGCTCGACCTGAAGAAGCCCGGCGGCTTCATTGGCAAGGAGGCGGTGCTGGCGCAGAAGGCGGCCGGATCCCTCCGGCGGCGTCTGGTGCAGGTACTGGTGAAGGATCCCGAGCCCCTCATGTTCCACGCCGAGATCGTGCGCCGCGACGGCGTTGCGGTCGGCTACGTGCGCGCCGCCTCCTACGGCCACACGCTCGGCGGCGCGGTCGGACTCGCCATGATCGAGCCGCAGGTGACGGTGGATGAGGCTTACCTCGGCAGCGGCCAGTGGCAGGTCGAGATCGCCGGCAGACTCTTTCCGGCCGCGGTGTCGGCGCGGCCGTTGTACGATCCGGGTATGAAGCGCATCCATGCCTGAGGAGCGGCGGCCGGACCCGCGGGCGCCGGTGCCGCGCCGTGCCGCGGTGCTCGGTCTGCTCGTGACGCTGCTCCTCATCGTGCTCGGCCTGGTGCTGGTGAAAGTGCTGGGCGACTCAGCAAGGCTGCAGGACTGCGCCCTCTCGGGCCGTACCAACTGTGCTCCCATCGATGCCCCCAACGGAGACTCCTCATGATCCCCGGCTACCGCGATCACGCCGCCAACGAGCGCACGTTTCTCGCCTGGGTCCGTACCGGGATCGCGATGATCGCGTTCGGCTTCGTCATCGAGAAGTTCAACCTGTTTCTGCTGGCGATCACGAATGCGGCGCTGAGCGCGCATACCCAGCAGCTGGTGAAGCTGCCGGGCAGGGGCGGTCGCTACGACGGGCTGGCGCTGATCTTCGGCGGCATCGGACTGGTCGTGCTGTCGACCGTGCGTTTCGTGCGCACCACGCGGCTGCTCGATGACCATGCGGCCCACGACGCCTCGGGCGTGCGCACCGAGCTCTTTCTGTGCGCCTTCCTGGTGCTGGTGGTCGCCAGCTACGGGATCTACCTGGCGTTCGGCTGAGCGGCCCCCTCGATGAGCGGCGCGACCGCGGCCAGGTTGGCAGCGAGCGTGGCCGGCAGCGCGTGGCGGTGCACGATGTACTGGGGGTCGTTCCAGGCGATCCAGGTTTGCCCCTCGGCATCTTCGAAGATCAGCGCCTTCACCGGCAGATCGAGGCCGGCCAGGGCTTGCGCCTGCATGAGCGGCGTGCCCGCTTGCGGATTGCCGAAGATCAGCATCTGCTCGGGACGCAGCTCGAGCCCGGCACGCGCGGCGTCGCCGCTGAAATCGATGCGCGCGAAGATCAGCACGCCACGTTCTTTCAGGAGCGCCTCGAGGCGCGCCGCGGTCTCGGGGACGGAGTGGGCGGAGGCGATGCGTACCACGCCCGAATCGCTCGCGGTGGAGGGGCTCATGGAGGGTCTCCCGGGGACAAGCGAACCGCATTGTATGCACTAACCGGGCGGTCCCGTACGTCTCTCCCGGTATCATGCCTCTCATGAGATCGCTGGGAACAAAGCCCGCCGGTGCGCGGCTGGAGCGCATGCGGGCCTCGCCGCGCTTCGCGCAAGACCGGTTCCGCAACCTGTACCCGATCCTGCCGGGGCTGCGCGATCCAAACGTGCCGATGCCCTCACTGCGCGAGTTCCTCTGCGGTGGCGAGCGCCGCCAGCCGCCGGCCGCGCTCCCCGCGGTGAGTCCGCTCGAGACCTGGAGGAGGCCGCCGGCGAGCGGGCTGCGGGCCACCTGGCTTGGCCACTCGACGGTCCTCATCGAGATCGACGGACGACGCGTACTCACGGATCCCGTGTGGGGCCCGCGCGCCTCGCCCTCGCGCCTCGTGGGTCCGAAGCGCTTTCAGCCGGTGCCCGTGGCCCTCGAGGCGCTGCCACCGATCGATGTCGTGGTCCTGTCCCACGATCATTACGACCATCTCGATTACCCGACCATCCAGGCGCTGCGCGCGCTCGATGTGCCGTTCGTGACCTCGCTCGGCGTCGGCGCGCACCTCGAGTACTGGGGCGTCAACCCCGCGCACATCGTCGAGCTCGACTGGTGGGAGTCATGGACGCTGCCCGAGGCCGACCTCACGGTGACCGCGGCACCCGCGCAGCATTTTTCCGGGCGCACCGTGCAGAGCCGCAACACCACGCTCTGGTCCTCGCTCGTCATCCAATCGGCGCGGCACCGCGTGTTCTTCAGCGGCGACACCGGGCTGAGCGGTGAGTACCAGTCGATCCGCGAGCGGCTCGGACCCTTCGATCTCACCATGCTCGAGGTGGGCGCCTGGCACGCCTCGTGGGGCGACATGCACCTCGGTCCCGAGAATGCGCTCAAGGCGCACGCGCTCCTCGGCGGCGGCCCGTTCCTGCCGATTCACTGGGGCACGTTCGCACTCGCCATGCACGCCTGGGATCAGCCTGCGGAAGTGCTGCTGGCGCACGCGGCCGGCGCGCAGCTTTTGATGCCGCGACTCGGCGAGCCGGCCGAGCCCGCGCAGGGCAGGGACGTCGAGCCCTGGTGGCGGATGGGGCCGGGCGAGCGCACGCGCACCCTGCGCGAGACGCTGGTGGCAGCCGCGGTGCCGAGCTCGATCCAGGTACCGATGGATTAGCGGGGCAGCGCCGACCCCACCGCGTCGAACAGCCGCTCGAAACCGAAGGATACGTCGACGATCCGCCCGTTCACGAAGAACCCGGGCGTGCCGCGCAGGTGGCTGCGCCGGCCGCCGTCCTGCTGTTCGCGCACGCGCTGCAGGTAGACGTGATCGTCCATCTCGGCGGTGAAGGCTGCGAGGTCCAGGCCGAGCCGCCCGGCAAACCCGCGCAGGTGATGCGGCGTCAGGCGGTCCTGGTTGGCGAAGAGCAGATCGTGCATCTCCCAGAACTTGCCCTGCTCGCCGGCGCTCTCGGCGGCCTCGGCCGCGCCGAGTGCCTGCGGGTGCGCCTCCTCGAGCGGGAAGTGGCGGAAAGCGACGCGCACACGGTTGGCGAAGCGCTCGAGCAGCAGCCGCACGGTCGGTGCGGCCTGCCTGCACGTCGGGCACTGAAAATCACCGTACTCGACCACCACGACGGGCGCGTGCTCGGCGCCCAGCACGTGATCGGTCGCGAGGAGCGGTACGGCCAGATCCGTGCCGTGGGAAGGATGCTCGGGCATGGAGTGATCTTACTCGGGCAGAACGAACCGGATGCGGAACGAATAGCAGGAGCTCACCGGCCGCCCGTCCTCGGTGGTCGGCTGGTAGTGCCCGGAGCCGGCGCGCGCGAGCTTCAGCGCTGCGGCATCGAGCCGTGCCCTGCCGGAGGACTGCGCGATCGCGGGCGCGCTGGTCAGCCGGCCGGCATCGTTCACGCACACGCTGACGCTGGTGCCGCCCTGCTCATTCATGCGAATCGCTTCCGCCGGATAGTAGTCGGCGGTGTTGGGGAAGCCGCGGCCCGGGCCTCCCGGCAACCGCTTCATCGCTTGCGCGGTGCCGTACGGCGGCGGCGGTGCCGGCGAGTCAACGACCGAGGTCTCGATGCCCCTATCGGTCGGATGCGGGGGCGACCAGTCGGGGATCGGCGGCACATAGATGGTCGTGTGCTGCAGCTTCGCGACAGGGGGCAGCGGCAGCGGTGACTGCGGCGGTGCGGGCAGGAACTCCGTCTGCAGGGAACCCGGCGGCGCCGGATCCGTCCTGCGCTGCAGGAGCCCGTTCGCGAGCGCCCAGATGAGGCCGACGTGCAGGCAGGCGATGAGGCCGAGCGCGAGCGCGCGGCGCGAGACGAGGGGCGGGTCGGGCGGCCCGTAGCGCGTCAGAGCCCCGGCTCCCGCCGGCGCCGCCGCCGCGACCGTCACGGCGCCGTGCTCCCGGGCAATGATGGTAGCGGCCCAGCAGCAGCCGAGCGCATGGCGCAGACCTGCCGAGCCGCCGCCCCGTGCCTCGAAGTCCGCCAGCCATTCCTCGGCGAGCCGCTCCGACAGCGCGGGCGGGGCGCTGCGCGCCGCATATAAGAGGAGAGATCGGGCCAGCCGCTCGGGGGTGCTCATGCGGGAACTCCCCGGCCGAAGCTCGCGAACACTTCGCTCGCGCGCGTGAGGCCATTCGGAGTGAGGCGATACAGCCGCCGGCGCGGACGGCCGGCACTCGAGGGATCGATGCTTTCCCACCGGCTCACGAACCAGCCGGCGGACTCCAGGCGCAGCAGGATCGGGTAGAGCGTGCCGGAGGCGATGGCGCAGCGCTTCTGCACGTCGGCGCCGGAGAGCGGATCGGTGGGGTTCTCGAGGAATGCCTCGAGCACCTTGAGCGTCTGCAAGGACATCCGTACGTCGCGATCCTGCCTGCCCATAGTCGTAAGTCTACATAGGGGTAGGGGTGAGCGCAAGTGCCGCTCGAGCAGGGCTCATTGCGGGGCGCAGTCGGTGAGCCGTGCGCCCGGCAGCGCCGAGGACTATGCTCAACGGCGGTTGGCAAGCGTCATAGGTTGCTTCGTGTTGGCCCCGGGGCGGGCGGATGAGGCTACGTTATGAGTAACACACAGAAGACCGTCGCCATCCTCGGCAACGGCGTCGTCGGCACCGCCATCGCAAGGGGCTTTGCCGAGCTCGGCTACCAGGTGATCTTCGGCACGCGCGATGTGCACAGCGCCAAGACACGGGCGGCGCTCGATGCCGTACCCGGTTCGCGCGCCGCTGCCTTCGCCGAGGCCTCGAGCGAGGCCAGCATCGCGGTGCTCGCGGTGCCCTGGAGCGGGCTCGAGGCGGCGATTTTCACCGCCGGCCCGGACAATCTCGCCGGCAAGCTCGTGATCGACCCGAGCAACCCGCTCGACTTCGCGGGCGAGATGCCGACCTTCGCTATCCCGGCCACCGATTCGGCCGGGGAGCTGGTGCAGCGTCTGCTGCCGAGATCGCAGGTGGTGAAGGCGTTCAATATCGTCACCGCGGCGCACATGGTGCACCCGAGCCTCGCCGACGGCACGCCCGACATGCTGATCGCCGGCGACGACGCTGCGGCCAAGGCGCGCGTGGCGGAAATCCTCGAGGGCTTCGGCTGGCGCACGCCGATCGACGTCGGCCCGATCGCGGCCAGCCGCCTGCTCGAGAACCTGGCGATGCTGTGGGTGATCTACGGGGTGCGCAACGACCACTGGACGCACGCCTTCAGCGTGCTCGGCCAGAAGCGCTGAGCGCTCACTTGAAGTAGGCGTGGATCACGTCGATCAGCTCGTCGGCGGCACCGGCGCGCGTGCCGGGCGAGACGCGGCCGAGCAGGTGCTCGCGTACGTGGTCCTCGAGCACCTCGGCCAGCAGGCTGTTGATGGCGCCGCGCGCCGCGGTCAGGAGGTGCATGACGTCGGAGCAGTCCGCCTCGCCCTCGAGTGTACGCTCGACGGCCTCGACCTGGCCGCGGATGCGGCGGATGCGGTTGAGGAGCTTCTGCCGGTCGCGGACGGTATGAGCCACGCGCATCTCCTTGATACCTAACAGGGGCAATGTATAGCAATGCGTGGCGGCGCGGAATCGATGCCCGAGAACGCTTACCGCGCGGCCTGGCAGCGCGCGCTCGAGGACCCGGAGGGGTTCTGGGGAGAGCGTGCGGAGGCGCTCGCCTGGGAACGCCGGTGGGAGCGGGTGCTGGATGCCAGCCGCGCCCCCTTCTATCGCTGGTTCGTCGGTGGGCGGCTCAACACCTGTTACAACGCGCTCGACCGTCACGTCGAGCAGGGCCGCGGCGAGCAGGCGGCGCTCATCTACGACAGCCCGGTGACCGGCACGGTGACGCGGCTCAGCTACCGCGAGCTGTGCGACCAGGTGGCGCGCTTCGCCGGCGCGCTCGCCGCACAGGGAGTCGCGCGTGGCGACCGGGTCATCATCTACATGCCGATGGTGCCGGAGGCCGTGGTGGCCATGCTGGCGTGCGCGCGCATCGGCGCGGTGCACTCGGTGGTATTCGGCGGCTTCGCGCCTCTCGAGCTCGCCAAGCGCATCGACGATGCACAGCCGGTGATGGTCATCTCGGCGTCCTGCGGTATCGAGGTGCAGCGCGTCATCCCCTACAAGCCGCTGCTCGATGAGGCGCTCAGGCTTGCGCAGCACCGCGTCGGACGCTGCATCGTGCTGCAGCGGCCGCAGGTCGCGGCGACGCTCGTGGCCGGGCGCGATCTCGACTGGTCGGAGGCGGTGGCGGGGGCGCAGCCGGCCCCCTGCGTGATGGTGGATGCTACCGATCCGCTCTACATCCTCTATACCTCCGGCACTACCGGGAAACCGAAGGGCGTGGTGCGCGATCATGGCGGACATGCGGTGGCGCTCGCCTGGTCGATGCCGGCGATCTATGCCATGCAGCCGGGGGATGTGTTCTGGGCGGCTTCCGATGTCGGCTGGGTGGTCGGGCACTCCTACATCGTGTACGCGCCGCTCCTCGCCGGCTGCACCAGCATCCTTTTCGAGGGCAAACCGGTCGGCACGCCCGACGCCGGCGCCTACTGGCGGGTGGTCGCGCAGCACCGGGTCAATGCGCTCTTCACGGCGCCGACGGCGTTTCGCGCCATCAAGAAGGAGGACCCGGCGGGCGCGCTCATCCCGCGCTATGACCTCGCGAGCCTGCGTACGCTGTTCCTCGCCGGCGAGCGCTGCGACCCGGACACGGTGCTGTGGGCGCAGCAGAAGCTGCGCGTGCCGGTGATCGATCACTGGTGGCAGACCGAGACCGGTTGGCCGGTGGCCGCCAACTGCCGCGGATTGACGCCGCTGCCGGTGAAGCCGGGCTCCGCCAGCGTCCCCGTGCCCGGCTACGACGTGCGCGTGCTCGACGATTCCGGCAGCGAGGTTGCAGCCGGCACCATCGGCAACCTCGTGATCCGGCTGCCGCTGCCGCCCGGAAGCCTGCCGACGCTCTGGCAGAACGATGCGGGCTACCGCGACAGCTACCTCGCACGCTTCCCGGGTTTTTACCTGACGGGAGATGCGGGCTACATCGATGCCGACGGCTACGTGTGGATCATGTCGCGCATCGATGACGTCATCAATGTCGCCGGGCACCGGCTGTCGACCGGAGCGATGGAGGAAGTGCTCGCCGGCCACCCCGACGTGGCCGAGTGCGCCGTCATCGGGGTCGGGGATGCGCTCAAGGGACAGCTGCCGCTCGGGCTCGTGGTGCTCAAGGCCGGCGTCGCACGACCCTATGCGCAGCTGCGCCAGGAGCTGATCGAGCGAGTGCGGCAACAGATCGGCGCGCTCGCCGCCTTCCGCCACGTCGCCATCGTCACGCGGTTGCCGAAGACCCGCTCGGGCAAGGTGCTGCGTGCGACGATGCGCGCGATCGCCGATGCCCGCAGCTACACCATGCCGGCGACCATCGATGATCCGCGCGCGCTGGAGGAGATCGCGGCGGCGCTGCGCCCGCTCGGCTACGCCGTCGCCAATCCGGAAGTCCGGCCTTAGAATGCGCGCTCCGGCGCGCCGCGCGCCGCAGCCTCTTCCAGGGAGTTTGCCCATGACACGATGGCTCAGTGTTCTCTGCAGCGCTCTGCTCATCACGGCCGCCGGCACGCTGCGGGCCGATGAGTACAGCGATACGACGGAGCTGTTCCGTAACGCCGGCGAGAGCGCCGATTTCTTCAAGCACTGCTACGGCTACGCGTTGTTCCCTACCATCGGCAAGGGCGGGCTTGCGATCGGCGGGGCCTACGGGAGCGGACACGTGTACGAGAAGGGGGTCTGGATCGGCGATGCAACCCTCAAGCAGGTCAGCATCGGCTTCCAGGCGGGCGGCCAGGCCTACAGCCAGGTGATCTTCTTCGAGGACAAGCGGGCGCTGGATGAGTTCACCAGTGGCGACTTCGAGTTTGGCGCGGACGCGAGCGCGGTCGCCATCACGGCGGCGGCTGGTGCCAGCGCCGGTACCACGGGTGCGAGCGCCAATGCGAGCGGCGGCAAGCACGATGCGACCACCAGCGGCGCCTATTACAAAGGAATGGCGGTCTTCACCATCGTCAAGGGCGGCGCCATGTACCAGGCGGCCGTCGCCGGGCAAAAGTTCAGCTACAGGCCGCGGGGTAAGTAGCGTTCCTCAGTGGGCCGCCTCCGGCAGAGCGCGGATCCAGATGTTGCGATAGCGCACCGGGTCGCCGTGATCCTGGAGTGCGAGCGGCAGCTGCGTCGGGCCCGCAGCGTAGGGCGGCCGCTGGTGATGGCCGGTGGGACCTGTGAGCTCGACGTCGTCCTGCACCAGCACCCCGTTGTGCAGTACCGTCATGCGCGCCGGGCGCGTGAGATGCCCACTGGCATCGAAGCGCGGGCCGTGAAAGACGATGTCGTAGCTCTGCCAGACCCCCGGTGGCCGTGAGGCATTGACCAGCGGCGGGAACTGACCGTACACGCCGGCCGCCTGGCCGTCAGGGTAGGTCGGACTCTTATAAGAGTCGAGCACCTGCACCTCGTAGAGTCCCTGCAGGAACACGCCGCTGTTGCCGCGGCTCTGATCCTCGCCCCTGGGCGGATCGGGCTCGGCGAACTCGACGTGCAGCTGACAATCGCCGAAGGCCGCCCGGGTGTAGAGGTAACCGCTGCCCGGTGCCACCTCGAAGAAGCCGTCGCCGAGCTTCCACTTCGGCGCACTGCCGTCCTGGTGCTGCCATTGGGCGAGATCCCTGCCGCCGAACAGCACCACCGCGTCCGCGGGCGGCCGGCCGGGCGTCGACTGGCTGCTCGCGGTGCCGGGGTCGACCACCGCCGGCGGCGGGCGGTTACGGTCGTGGATCGGGTAAGCCGGGTCGACATGAGTCTGCGCGGCTGCCGGCAGCACACGCATCGAGAGCAGCACACCCGCGAGGATCATCCATCGGATCGCATTCATGGCTCGCCCCCCTTGAGGACCTCGAGCCCTATGCTATGGTCGCGCGCCTGAGAGCGGAAGTGCTGGCACGTTGCAGGGGGTAGACATGCGCAAGTCTTGCTGTGCGGTCGTCATGGTCAGCTGTGTGTTGAGTCTCTTCGGGACACTGGCCGTGGCCGCGAGCGTCGATCCGGCGCTCTTCGGCGCGCTCAAATGGCGCAGCATCGGACCGTATCGCGGCGGGCGGGCGCTGGCCGTGGCGGGTCTTCCCGGCGATCCGGACACCTTCTATTTCGGTGCCGTGGCGGGCGGGGTCTGGAAGACCACCGACGGCGGGGCCACCTGGGCCCCGCTCACCGACGGCACGCCGATCTCCTCCGTGGGTGCCTTGGCCGTCGCGCCCTCCGATCACAACGTCATCTATGTGGGCAGCGGCGAAGCCGCCCCGCGCGGCGACATGACCCACGGCGATGGCGTCTACAAGTCGACCGACGGCGGCAAGAGCTGGACGCACGTCGGGCTCGCCGACAGCCGCCAGATCGGGGCGCTCATCGTCGATCCGCACAACGCGGACGTCGTGCTGGTCGCGGCCTTCGGCCATGCCTTCGGCCCGAACAAGGAGCGCGGCGTCTACCGCACCACCGACGGTGGCCAGAGCTGGACCCGGGTGCTGTATCGCGACGCAGAGACCGGGGCGATCGACGTGTCCTCCGATCCCAACAACGCGAGCATCGTCTACGCGGCGCTGTGGCAGGCGCGTCGCCAGCCATGGAACTTCTCGAGCGGGGGACCGGGGAGCGGACTGTATCGCTCGACCGACGGCGGTCTCACCTGGACGCATCTCACGGGCAATGGCCTGCCCGACGGAATCCTCGGCCGCATCCACGTCTCGGTGTCGGCGGCGGACCCTAAGCGCGTGTATGCGATGATCGAGGCGCACGAGGGCGGGTTATACCGCTCCGACGACGGCGGCGCGCATTGGGCGCGCGTCAGCGACGACGGCCGCCTCACGCAGCGGGCCTGGTACTTCTCCACCATCCTCGCGGACCCGAAGCACGCCGACACGGTGTATGCGGAGAACACCGGCCTGTTCCGCTCCACCGACGGCGGCAAGACCTTCGAGCTGTTGCCGGCGCGGCATGGCGATCACCACGGGCTGTGGATCGATCCGACCAATCCCGACCGCATCATCGAGTCGAGCGACGGTGGTGCCTCGATCAGCTTCGATCATGGCAAGACCTGGACCACCCAGGCCAATCAGCCGACCGCGCAGTTCTATCACGTCTCGGTCGACAACCGCTTTCCCTACTATCTCTACGGCGCGCAGCAGGACAACTCGAGCATCGCCATCGCCAGCATGGACGATGAGGGCGCCATCATCGAGCGCGACTGGTACGACGTGGCGGGCGGGGAGTGCGGCTTCATCATCGCCGATCCGCGCGACGCCAACATCACCTACGGCAGCAGCGAGAATTTCATCGGCCGGCTCGACCGGCACAACATGCAGGAGCAGCTCATTCCGGTGTGGCCGGTCGACGCCTCGGGACACGCCGCCAAGGACCTCGAGCATCGGTTCAACTGGACCTCGCCCCTGGCCATGTCGCCGTTCGATCCCGACACGCTCTATTACGGCATGGAGCGCCTGTACCGCACGAGCGATCGCGGCGGCAGCTGGACGGCGATCAGCCCCGATCTGACCCGCAACGACAAGTCCAAGCAGGAAGCCTCGGGCGGACCCATCACCAAGGACATCACCAGCGTCGAATACTACGACACGATTTTCGCGATCGCCGAGTCGCCGCTGCGCAAGGGGCTCATCTGGGTCGGCACCGACGACGGACTGATCCAGCTCACGCAGAACGCCGGCGGCAGCTGGACGCTGGTCACGCCGGCCGGTATGCCGGCCTGGAGCACGATCAGCATGGTCGAGCCCTCGCGCTTCGATGCGAACACGGCCTACGTCGCCGTCGACCGTCACAAGCTCGACGACATCAAGCCTTATGTCTTCGTGACGCATGACCTGGGGCGCAGCTGGACGCGGCTCGACGCGGGCCTGCCGGAAGGCTCGTTCGTGCACGCGGTGCGCGAGGACTCGGTCAACCGCGAGCTCCTGTACGCTGCCACCGAGACCGGCGTATTCGTCTCCTTCGATGCCGGCGCCCATTGGCAGAGCCTCACGCTCAACCTGCCACGCGTGCCGGTGCACGACCTCGCCGTGAGCGGCAACGACCTGGCGATTGCGACTCACGGCCGCTCGTTCTGGATCCTCGACGATGTGACGCCGCTGCGGCAGGTCGCGGCCGCTGCCGCCGCGAGCGGCGCGTATCTCTATGCACCCGAGACCGGCTACCGGCTCTACTATCCCGATGCCGTCGACAGGCGGCCGCCGTCAGGCCAGAACCCGCCGGCCGGCATCCTCATCGACTACTACCTGCCGGCGCCGGCGATTGGCGCGATCACGCTCGAGATCGCCGACGCCGCGGGCAAGGTGGTGCGCCACCTCTCGAGCGTGAGCAGCAAGGGGCCGGTGCAGCCGCCGGAGTGGCCGGACCTGATCCAGCCCACCGACACGTTACCGGCGAGCCGCGGGATGAACCGCTTCGTGTGGGATCTGCGCTACGACGACCCGGTGCAGATACCCGGGGCGTTCTACGCGGGAGTGGCACCGCGCGGCCCGCTGGTGCTGCCGGGCGCCTACACGCTCAAGCTCGGCTACGGCGGTGAGACGCACACGGCCTCGCTGACCGTCGCCGCCGATCCGCGCGACCGCGGCACCGCGCTCGCGGGCCTGAAGCAAAAGTTCGATCTCGGCCTGCAGGTCTATCACGACCAGGACGCGCTGCATCGCGCGGTCAACGAGATCCGCGCCGTCAAGGCCGGCGTCGTGGCCGTCTCCGGCAAAGCGCACGGCAAGCCGCAGGCCGCGGCGCTCGCGGCCGACGGCGCCGCGCTCGTCGCGCACGCCGCGAAGATCGAGGGCGTGCTGATGCAGGTCAACATCAAGGGCTCCGAAGCCAACCTCAACTACCCCGGCATGCTGAACGAGCAGATCTATTCCTTCAGCCAGCTGCTCGAGGACGCCGACACCGCGCCCAATGCACAGGAGACCGAGACCTACGCCGGCATGCACGCGCGGCTCGGGGCGCAGCTCGCGCAGTGGAGCGCCCTCAAGAGCACGCAGGTCGCGGCCTTCTGCAAGCGCGCGCAGGCCTCAGCCGTGGCCGATCCCTCCATGCCCTGCCCGTGAGCTGACTTCAGAGGTGGCGCGTGTCGGCGGCGGAGATTTCCGCGCGCATCATGAGCGCGGCAAGCCCGAGCGCCGGCAGCACGCAGAAGCACCACTTGCCGAGCAGCGCATAGAGAGACGCCGCGAGCGCGCAGCCGCCGGCGAACGCCGCGACGCTGAGCGTCATGCGCCGGAAGCGGGCGCGCGTGGCCGCGGCGACCTCCGGCCGCAGCCCGTGCAGCATGTCGCCGAGGTCGAGCATCACCTGGGTGGTGGTGCCCGTCATGACCGTCGAGGGCGGGGTATGCGCGAGGTGCGCCCGGTGCGCGGCGTTCTGCATCGCCATCGCGGCGACCAGCACCATGCCGAGGGCGAGCCCGGGTCCCGCGTCAGGATCGTCGAAGGGCCCCAGCCAGACCGCAAGCGCCGCCGCCAGCATCAGCAGCAGCACCTGCACCTGCAGCAGCCGGCGCAGTACCGGATGGCCGCCGGCCTTCAGATGCAGCGCAGCGAGGCGCGAGACCAGCACCGCGAGGCAGAACACCGGCAGGGCGAGTGCCTTGGCGAGCGCGCCGCTCCCACCGTAGACGAGGGCGGAGCCGAGCGTGACGAAGTTCCCGGTCACGTGCGAGGTGAACAGCCCCTTCAGGGCGAGAAAGCCGCTGGTGTCGGCGTAGCCGCCCGTAAGGGTTTGAATCGTTGGGAGCGACCAGCGCATACAGGCCTCCTCGCGGCTATCATGCCGCCATGATAGGCTCGCTGCCGCGTGGCCCGGGTCACATCGGGCTGCAGGGATTTCAATAAGAATAAGAGGTTCGCATCGGCCTTATTGGGGGTGTTCTTTGGCGTGTCGTTTGCCGTCTTCAATCACCCGCGTCAAGGAATTGAAGTGGACCGTCATTCGTCAGTATGACAAGTCCAACGATCTGCGGGGATTGACTCAGGCGCTGACCACCTTCGCGGGCCTGGCGCTCCTGTGGTGGGCGGCCTTCGCGGCGGCGCGCGTGTCGGTCTGGTTGCTGGTGCCGGTTGTGCTGCTGCTGAGCCTCTTCAGCCTGCGCGTCTTTGCGCTGATGCACGAGTGCGGACACGGGAGCCTGTTCCGCAGCCAGCGCCTCAACCGCGCCTTCGGCTTTGCGTTCGGGGTGGCGGCGGGTATGCCGCAGTACGTCTGGGCGCAGCACCACGATTATCACCACAATCACAACGGCAACTGGGAGAGGTACCGCGGCCCCTACACGACGCTGTCGGTGGAGGAATACGCGGCCTTGAGCCCGCGGCAGCAGCGCCTGTATCGCTGGAAATGCAGCATCGCCCTGTCGCCGGTCGCCGGATTCATCTACCTCATCTTCAATCCGCGCTTCACCTGGATGAAGGGCGGCATCGCCCTCATCGCGCACGTCGTGCGGCGCAAGGTCGAACACCCGGCCGGGTCGCTGCGCTCGCACGCCGCCACCTTCAAGACGCGCTACTGGAGCTCCGCCCGCGAGCTGCGCCACATGACGTGGAACAATCTCGTGCTGCTCAGCGCCTGGGCGCTGATGTCCTGGGCGATCGGGGCGTCGCTCTTCTTCACGGTCTATCTCATCAGCCTGTCGCTCGCCGGCGCGGCGGGGATCGTGCTGTTCACGGTGCAGCACAACTTCCGCCATTCCTACGCGAGCGCCACCGACCAGTGGGACCGCGATGTGGGCGCCATCGAGGGCACCAGCTTCCTGATCCTGCCGGGCTGGCTCAACTGGTTCACGGCCAACATCGGCTATCACCACATCCATCACCTGTCCGCGCAGATTCCCAACTATCGGCTGATCCAGTGCCACGACGCCTATCAGGACCTCTTCGGCGAGGTCACCCGGTTGAAGCTCGCCGACGTACCGGGGTCGCTCAAGTACGTCCTCTGGGACATCCGCGCGCGGCAGCTCATCTCGGTCGCCGAATACCACGAGCAGCTGATCGGGGCGCACGCGCTCGCCTGAGCGGGCATCATAGGAGCCGTGCCGAGGCTCACGATCGCCGACGCGGAGGTTGATTTCCGGGACACCGGGAGCGGGGTCCCGGTCCTGTTGCTGCACGGCTTCCCGGCCACCCGTCACCTGTGGAGCGAGGTCGCTCCAGGGCTCGCCGCGCGGGAGTTGCGCGTCATCGCGCCCGACCTGGTCGGCTACGGCGCCTCCGCCGCAGCTCCAGAAGCATCCGTCGACATGGCGAGCCAGGCCCGCTGGATGTGGGGGCTGCTCGATGCACTCGGGATCGAGCGCGTGTATCTCGTGGCGCATGACGTCGGATCCGCCGCCGCACAGCTGATGACGGTGGCCGCGCCCGCGCGCGTCCTCGGGCTCGTGATCCTCGATGGCGTCTACCGGACCGAATGGGCGATGGATGCGATCGAGAGCATCCGCAGCTGGGATCCGGCACAGGCGCAGCGCCTGGCGCCGGTGCTGGTGCGCCGCCTCGGCAAATCGGCGCATTTGCGGGAGATCCTCGCGGCATACGCCGGCGAGGCGGGTGGCCGGCGGTTGATCAAAGCCGCGCGCGACCTCGAGCCGCAGCAGACTGCCGGTCTCGACGCCGCACTCGCCTCGAGCGGCGTGCGGTCCCTGGTGCTGTGGGGGCGGGACGACCGCTATCTCGACCTCGACTCGGTCGCCCGTCCGCTCGCGCGGCTGCTCAATGCCCCCCTCGCGATCCTGCCCGGAGGGCATTTCACGCCGAGCGACTGCCCGCGCGAGGTGCGTGAAGCCGTGGGCGATTTCGTGGCGGCCAGCGGCCACGCCTGAGCGGGATCAGGGCGCAGCAGCACCGCTCGCCGGGCCTTCAACCTCGATCTGCGTCTGGAGAGCGCCCGATCCGCGCCGGTCGACGGTTTTGGCGAGATCGTAAGTCATGGTTCGGCCCTCAGCGTCTGCAAAACTCCTGATGCAGGACTTCAAGCAACTGCGTGACCGCGCCGGGAGGGAGTGAGTAACGCACGGTCTGTGCGTCGCGCTCCGTATCGACGATCGCGGACTCCCGCAAGACCGCCAGATGCTGTGACAGCGCGGACTGACTGAGCGGCAGGCGCTCGTTCAGCTGGCCGACCGAGAGCGGTCCCTGAACCAGATGACAGAGAATCGTCAGTCGTTGCTCGTTCGCGAGCGCCCTCAAGAGCGCCGCCGCCCGCTGCGCATGGGGCTGCATCTCGCGCGCGCTGCGCGCGAGCCTGCTGGTCGGCGTCCACGTCGCCTTGCGGGCCACCGTCATGGGGTCACCTCATGCATCAGCTTCCTGTCTATAAGTATAGTTAGCAATATCTAATTTAGCAAAGCCTAATATAATCTTTCCGTACGGAACGGAAAATACGCACTTGTCCCGACGCGGAGACCATCATGAGCATTGATCGGATCGTGATCGCATTTGCAGGCACCATGGTTCTCGTGAGCCTGGCGCTCGGGCTGCTGGTGAGTCCGTGGTGGTTTCTGCTCACGGGGTTTGTGGGGCTGAACCTGCTGCAGTCCGCGTTCACGGGCTTCTGTCCGCTCGCGATCGTACTGAAGAAGCTCGGCCGCGCACCCGGCGCCGCCTTTTCCTGAACGCGCAGCGGACCATGATGAGCCGCAGGATCGCGATGGTCGCTGCAGCCGCCGCTTGGCTGAGCGCCTGCGGCGGGCATCGCAGCCCGGCCGCGCCGGCGCACGCCGCTCTGCGCAGCATCGTCATCGAGCGCGTGAACATGCCGGTTGAGCGCAGGCTCGACGGCGTCATCGAGGCGGTGAATCAGGGCACGGTTGCAGCGCAGACCGCGGGGCGCGTGGAAGCGATCCTCTACGACGTCAACGATTTCGTCCCGGCCGGGGCGGTGATCGTACGGCTGCGCGCGACCGAGCAACGCGCCGGGCTGTCGCAGGCCCGCGCCGGCCTGCAGGAGGCGACGGCACGGGAAGCGGACGCGCAGACCCGCTACCAGCGCATCGCGGACATGTACGAGCGCAAGGTCGTGCCCAAGGCGACGCTCGATGAGATGGCGGTCAACAAGGCGGCGGCCGTGGCGCGGCTCGAGGCGGCGCGGGCGGCGCTGCAAAGCGCCGAGGAGGGGGTCGCGTACACGGAGGTGCGTGCGCCCTATGCGGGGGTGGTGACGCGCCGGCTCGTGCAGGTCGGCGAGACGGTGAGCCCCGGAACGCCGCTCATGAGCGGGCTGTCGCTGCAGTACCTGCGCGTCGCGGTCGACGTCCCGCAGTCGATCGTCGCGCAGGTGCGGCGCATCCGGCAGGGCGCGGTGTACGTCGAGGGGCGGCGCATCGAGGCGACCCGCGTGACGGTCTTTCCGGAGGCGTCCTCGTCCTCCAACACCTTCCGCGCGCGGCTCGAGTTGCCGGAGAACGCCACCGACCTCTATCCCGGAATGTTCGTCAAGGTGGGCTTCGTAACCGGCGAAGCGCAGCGCGTGCTCGTGCCACAGCAGGCACTGGTCGAGCGCAGCGAGATCACCGCCGTCTACGTGGTCGAACCGGACGGCCGCACGGGGCTGCGCCAGGTTCGGCTCGGCGATCGCTTCGGCGAGCGCATCGAGATCGTCTCGGGCGTCTCGCCCGGCGAGCGCGTCGCCCTCGATCCGGTGGCGGCCAGCAAGGAGCTCGCGCTACCGGCGGACGCAGGGCGCTCATGAGGCACCCGCTGGAACCCGGGACCGAGCCGCCCCCGGGCGGGGAGAGACTCGGCTTGAGCGGCAGGATCGCGCGGCGTTTCCTCGCGAGTCCCTTGTCGCCGCTGCTGGCGCTTGCCGCGGTGCTGCTGGGCGTGTTCGCAGTCCTCGTCACTCCGCGCGAGGAGGAGCCGCAGATCGACGTCACCTTCGCGAACGTATTCATTCCCTTTCCCGGCGCATCGGCCGCACAGGTCGAGAGTCTGGTCGCCTCGCCGATGGAACAGGTACTCGGCGAGATCGCCGGAGTCGAGCACATCTACTCCGCTTCGCGTCCGGGGCTGGCGATTCTCAGCGTGCAGTTCCGGGTGGGTGAGCACCGCACCGAGGCGATCGTGCGGCTCTACAACGCCATCTATTCCAACCAGGACTGGCGCCCGGCGAACTCCGGCATCCTGCAGCCGCTGGTGAAACCGAAGGGGATCGACGACGTTCCGATCGTCACGCTGACGCTCTCGACGGCCGACCCGGCGCGCGGTGCCCACGAGCTCGGTGAGGTCGCCCGATCGATCGAGACCGAGATCAAACGCGTGCCCGGCACGCGCAACGTCTATACCATCGGCGCCCCGCAGAGCATCGTACGCGTGCAGCTCGACCCGCAGCGTCTGGCGGGTTTTGGGCTCACCGCCGCAGACCTGACGCGCTCGCTGCTCGCGGCGAACGTGGTCGCACACGCCGGGGCGCTCGAGGGCGCCGACCGCGTGACGCCGGTGGACGCCGGCGAGTTCCTCGCCAGCCGCGACGACGTGGCGGGCCTGGTGGTGGGTAGCGATCACGGGCAGCCGGTATTCCTCGAAGACGTCGCCGATGTATCGACGCGGCCGGACCAGCCCGACTCCTACGTGTGGCTCGGAACGGGACCCGGGGCCAGCACGCGTGGGCTGACGCCAACTGCCTACGCGCCCGCCGTGACGATCGCGGTCTCGAAGCAGCCAGGGACCAACGCCATCGCGATTGCACGCCAGGTGCTGCGCCGCGTCGAGCAGCTGCGCGGCAGCTACCTGCCCGAGGGCGTGCAGGTCACCGTGACACGCAACTACGGCGAGACCGCCAACGACAAGGCGGTCAAGCTCATCGAGAAGCTGCTGTTCGCGACGGCCTCGGTGGTGCTGCTGGTCATACTCGCGATGGGCCGGCGCGAGGCGCTGGTGGTGGGTGCCGCCGTGAGCATCACGCTCGCGGCGACCCTGTTTGCCTCCTGGGCCTGGGGCTTCACGCTCAACCGCGTCTCGCTGTTCGCGCTCATCTTCTCCATCGGCATCCTGGTCGACGATGCGATCGTCGTGGTGGAGAACATCCACCGGCACATGGTCGCCGGGGCCGGCACGCTCGCCGAGATCATCCCGCGCGCCGTGGACGAGGTCGGCGGGCCGACGATTCTTGCGACCTTCACGGTCATTGCGGCGCTGCTGCCGATGGCCTTCGTGAGCGGGCTGATGGGTCCTTACATGAGCCCTATCCCGATCAATTCCAGCATGGGCATGCTGATCTCGCTCGCGGTCGCGCTCGCCCTCACGCCCTGGCTGTGCCGCAAGCTCCTGCACGCGGGGCACGCGCCGGGCCGCGCGGACGGGCAGGCGCAGGCTCTGGCGCGCCTGTTCGAGCGCATGGTGCGGCCGTACCTCGCGGGCGCGGATGGACGCGCCCGCCGCCACCGGCTCTACTGGGGAATCCTCGGCGCGATCCTGATCGCCGTCGGGCTGGTCGTGGTGCAGCTGGTGGTTCTCAAGATGCTGCCCTTCGACAACAAGTCGGAGTTCCAGGTGGTCGCCAACCTTCCCGAAGGCACCACCGTCGAGACGACGGCGCGCGCGCTCGATGAGCTGGCGCAGGTGATCGCGCGCGTGCCCGAGGTGAGCGACTACGAGGTCTACGCCGGCACCTCCGCGCCGATCAACTTCAACGGCCTGGTACGCCAGTATTACCTGCGGCACGCGCCGCAGCTCGGCGACATCCAGGTGAATCTCGTCGACCGGCACCACCGCAGCCGCAAGAGTCACGAAATTGCGCTGGCGCTGCGGCCCGCGCTGGCCGCGATCGGCAGGCGGTATGCGGCCTCGATTCAGGTAGTGGAGGTCCCGCCCGGACCGCCGGTACGCGCTCCGATCGTCGCCGAGGTCTACGGTGCGAGCTATGCGCAGCAGCAACGCCTGGCGAAAGAGCTGCGCAGCGTCTTTGAGCACACACGGGACATCGTCGACACCGACGACAGCGTCGAGGCACCCGCGCCGCGCTTCGTGATCGCCGTGGATCGCCAGAAGGCGGCCTTGCTCGGCGTCTCGCAGCAGCAGATCGCCGAGACACTCGAGCTCGGGCTGCAGGGCTCCGATGTCACCTATGTGCATGCCGGGCGCGAGCGTTATCCGATCCCGGTACGGCTCGAGCTGCCGGTCCCCGACCGCCAGCGCGTCGAGCAGCTGCTCGAGCTCGAGGTGCGTTCCACAGCGGGGGCGCGCATTCCGGTATCCGAGCTGGTCGATGTGCGTGAGACGACCTGGGATGGCACCGTGTACCACAAGGACCTGCTGCCGGTCGCTTACGTCACCGGCGACATGGCGGGCCGGCTCGACAGCCCTCTGTACGGCATGTTCGGTCTCGTGAGTCAGCTCGCGCGCCACCCCCCGGGCGGGGAGCCCCTCGCGCAGCGCTTTATCAGCCAGCCCGACGATCCCAACGCAGCAGCGATCAAGTGGGACGGCGAGTGGCAGATCACCTACGAGACCTTCCGTGACATGGGCATCGCCTACTCGGTCGGGCTGCTGCTCATCTATCTGCTGGTGGTGGCGCAGTTCGGCTCCTACGTCCTGCCGCTCATCATCATGGCGCCCATCCCGCTCACCGTCATCGGCGTCATGCCCGGACACGCGCTGCTCGGCGCGCAGTTCACCGCGACTTCCATGATCGGCATGATCGCCCTCGCCGGAATCATCGTGCGCAACTCCATTTTGCTGGTCGACTTCATCGACGGTGAGGTGCGCGCCGGCCGCACGCTGGAGGACGCCGTGGTGCGCGCCGGCGCGATCCGGGCGCGCCCCATCGCGCTCACGGCGCTCGCGGCCATGATCGGCGCCTGCTTCATCCTCGATGACCCGATCTTCAACGGCCTCGCCGTATCGCTCATCTTCGGCATCTTCGTCTCGACCGTGCTCACCCTGATGGTGATCCCGGTTCTCTATTACGCGTATCTGCAGCGGCGCGCCGCGCGTGGCGCCGCCGGCTTAACGACTGACCGGGCGCTCACCGCGCCTCGAGGAGCATGACCATGGCGCAAATCGTAATCATCGGTGCCGGAATCGGCGGAGTGCCGTGTGCCTTCGAGCTGCGCAAGCGGCTCGGCAAGCAACATCGGGTCGTACTGGTCGGCTCCTCGCCGTACTTCGAGTTCACTCCTTCGAATCCCTGGGTGGCGGTCGGCTGGCGCGAGCGCGAGCGCACGCGGGTGTCTCTGAGGACGCCGCTCGAGTCCAAGGGCGTCGAATGGATCGCGGAGAGCGTCGTGAGCATCGACGCGGAGCGCCGTGAGCTCGCGCTGCGCGACGGCGCCACCGTACGCTACGACTACCTGGTCATCGCCACGGGGCCCAAGCTCGCCTTCGAGGAAATCCCGGGACTCGGGCCCGCAGGATTCACCCAGTCGGTGTGCACGCAGGAACACGCCGCGGAGGCGTGGGTAAAGTATCAGCAGTTCCTCGCGAACCCCGGCCCGGTGATCGTCGGGGCCGCCGCCGGCGCCAGCTGCTTCGGTCCGGCCTATGAGTTCGCCATGATTCTGGACGCGGACCTGCGCCGGCGCCGGATGCGCGACCGGGTGCCGATCACCTTCGTCAGCAGCGAGCCCTACATCGGCCACATGGGACTCGGGGGCGTCGGCGACAGCAAGGGGCTCATGGAGTCGCAGCTGCGCCATCGGCACATCAAGTGGATCACGAACGCGAAGATCGACGCAGTGACGGCCGGCGCGATGGCCGTCATCGAGCACGATGAGGACGGCAAGCCGAAAAAGCAGCATCAACTGTCCTTCAGCTACGCGATGGTGCTGCCGGCCTTCAGGGGCGTGGAGGCCGTGGCCGGCGTTCCGGGACTGTGCAATCCGCGCGGCTTCGTGCTGATCGACCAGCGGCAGCGCTCGCCGCGCTACCCCAACATCTACGCGGCGGGTGTCTGCGTGGCCATCCCGCCGGTCGAGGCGACGCCCGTGCCGACCGGTGCGCCGAAGACCGGCTACATGATCGAATCGATGGTGAGCGCAATCTGCGCGAACATCACCGCCGAGCTCGCCGGCGAAGTACCGGTCGCCGAGGCGAGCTGGAATGCGATCTGCCTCGCCGATTTCGGCGACACGGGCGTCGCCTTCGTTGCCTTGCCGGAGATCCCGCCGCGCAACGTCACCTGGGCGCGATCGGGCAAATGGGTGCACCTTGCGAAGATCGCTTTCGAGAAGTATTTCCTGCGCAAGGTCCGCACCGGTTCGGTGACCCCGGTGTACGAGCGGTATGTGCTGAAGGCGCTCGGGATCCTGTCGCTGAAGAAGGCGGGATGATGCTAATGGGCACGCGGCCTGCCGCGCTCACATTGATGCTGGTCGCGACCCTGGCATCGACCCGGCACGCGGCGGGCGCGGAGAGTCTCGCGGACGCCTGGCGGCTCGCGCTGACGCGCGATCCGGCGCTCGCCGCGGCGAGCTCGGACGTGGACGGGGCCCGTGCCAGCGAGCAGGCTGCGCGCGGGGCGCGCTGGCCCTCGCTCGATGCCACCGCAGGTTACACACGTCTCAATGCCTCGCCGGCTCTCGACGTGGCGACTCCCGGCTTTCTGTTCCGTTCGGGTCCGATCTTCAAGGATGACCAGTTCGTCTCCGGTGGCGTACAGCTGAAATTGCCGCTATACACGGGCGGGCAGATCTCGGCCGGAATCGACGCGGCGCATCAGGCATTCCTCGGTGCATCCGAGGACGAGCTGTCGGCGGTCGCGGCCCTGAAGCTGGAGGTGGCCGAGGCCTACGTGGGACTTCTGCGGGCGCGCCGGACGCTCGGCGTGGCGCAGTCGCGGGTCGCAAGCCTCGGCGCCCACGCCGATGATGTGGCGCAGATGGTGGCGCGCGACCTGGTGCCCAGGGCCGACCTGCTCGCGGCGCAGGTCGCCCGGGCGAACGCCGAGCAGGACCGGGTTCACGCCGCTAATTCGGTTGAGATCGCCCAGGCCCTCTACAACCGCCAACTCGGCGAGCCGCTCGGGCGCGAGCCCGAGCTCGAGCAACGCATCGCCGCCGACGCGTTTCTCCCCGTCACCGCGCTCGATACCCTGGTGCAGCGCGCACTCGCCTCGCGCAGCGAGCTGAAGGCGCTGAGCGCCCGTGCCGGGACCCTGGTCTCGCAGGCCCACGCGGAGGCCGGCAAAGCGTTGCCGCAGCTGGCACTGGTCGGCGGATACGCGCACTTCGACAACCAGATCCTGGATCGCCAGGACTTCTCCATGGTGGGTGTCGGTTTTACCTGGAATCTCTTCGACGGCGGACAGGCGCGCCACCGTGCGGCGGCCCTCCAGAGTGCCAGCCGCGCGGCACAGAGTCGTCTCGAGGATTTGCGCTCGCGCGTGGAGCTCGAGGTGCGACAGGCCTGGCTCGAGATGCACGAGGCGCAGGTGCGCCTCGAGTCCTCAGGACAGGCGGTTTCGCAGGCCGAGGAGAATCTGCGCAGCTCGCGCGAGCTCTACGCCGCGGGGCTCTCGACCAGCACCCAGGTGCTCGATGCGATCGCATTGCAGACCGCCGCGCTCGTCAATCGGGACAATGCCGAGCTGGATGAGTCACTGGCGCGGCTGCGGCTGAGCTACGCGGTCGGGGACCTGTGAGGGGCGGCGGGCGGGGCCGCGAGGGCCGCTAGTCCTCGGCGTGGTCGCGCTCCGCCTTAGCCGTCGCGGGCCGGCGGCGCAGGAGGTCGGCGTGCTGTGTGAGCCTGGGCAACCGCGCAGCGAGCGGCTGCTCCGCTTCGGGGTACCAGCCGGCGAGCATGTGCAGATAAGGGTCCACCGCCGAGAGCTTCTCACCCAACATGTAGGGAGAGAGCTCGCGGTGGAGGCGCTCGAGGTGCGCGGCATAGTCGCTGAGCGCCTGCGCCTTGATCGCCGGCGCCGCGGCCGCCCCCGAGGTCGAATAGCGCTCCGCGTAGTAGTAGCGCAGCACCGCCTCGTAGAGATTGGCGGAGAGGTACACCATCCACTGCAGGAAACGGGCGTGTGCGCTGCTGCCGAGCGGCGGGGCCATACCCGCCTGGGGGTGCGCGTTGGTCAGATGGATGAGGATCGCGGCCGATTCTGCCACCGTCGTGCCATCGGGCAGCATCAGCAGGGGGATCTTTCCGGCGGGATTCACGCGGCGCAGGATCTCGAGATCGGCGGGCGTCTTGCTGATCCAGATCAGCTCGTACGGTGTCCCGATCTCCTCGAGCAGGATTTGCGGCGCCAGCGAGCCGGCGCCGCGGCGCCCGTAGAGGGCGTACTTGCCGCCGGTCATGGACGCGCGCCTTCAGGCCGCGGCGGCGCGCGCCACAGGCGAGCCGGTGACGGCGAACTTCGGCAGGGCGCTGGTGGCGAGGGTCCGTGCCAGAACCTTCTCGATGTCGCGCAGCAACGGCAGCCTCGTCGGGCGCGACCAGCGAGACCGCATGACCCGCGCCTCCCGCGCGCGCGGTGCGGCCGATGCGGTGCACGTAGTCCTCGGGCACGTTCGGCAGCTCGTAGTTGACGACGTGCGGCAGCTCCTTGATGTCGAGGCCGCGGGCGGCGACTTCGGTGGCCACCAGCGCGGTGATGGCGCCGCTCCTTGAAGTCGCTCGAGCGCGCGCACGCGCGCGCCCTGGCTCTTGTTGCCGTGGATGGCGGCGGCGCTGGATGCCGGCCGCTCGCAGCTGCTGGCGACAGGCGGTTGGCGCCGTGCTTGGTGCGCGTGAACACCAGCACCTGCTGCCAGCTGCCGCTGCTTGATCAGGTGCGCGAGCAGATGGCGCTTGTGCTCCTTCGGCACGCGATAGACCTGCTGCTCGATGCGCTCGGCGGTCGCGTTGCGCGCGGCGACCTCGATCGCGCCCGGGTCGCTGCAGCAAGCGGGCGGCGAGCTGCGCGGATCGTCCTCGGAGTAGGTGGCCGAGAACATCAGGTTCTGGCGCTCGCGCGGCAGGAGCTTCAGGATCCGGCGGATCGCGTGGATGAAGCCCATGTCGAGCATCCGGTCGGCCTCATCGAGCACGAGGCAGCTCGACGTGGGACAGGTCGAGCATGCCCTGCCCGGCGAGGTCGAGCAGCCGGCCGGGGGTCGCGACCAGCAGATCGCAGCCACGACGCAGCGCCTGGATCTGCGGGCGGATGGCTGACGCCGCCGAAGATCACGGGGTGCGCAGGCGCACGTAGCGCCGTAGGCACGGGCGCTGTCCGCGACCTGCGCGGCGAGCTCACGCGTGGGCGTGAGGACCAGCGCGCGCGGCGCACCGGCCGGGCCGGCGGCGAGCCGCTGCAGGATCGGCAGCACGAAGGCGGCCGTCTTGCCGGTGCCGGTCTGGGCGCCGGCGAGCACGTCGCGGCCGGCGAGCACGGCGGGAATCGCCTCGCTGCTGGATGGGGGTGGCGGCGTCGTAGCCCTTATCGGCGACGGCGCGCAGCAGCTCGGGCGCGAGCCCGAGATCGGAAAATGACATTTGTGGAAATCCTCGCAATCTGTTGACTCGCCCGTCAGCGCCCATTGGGGCTGCGGCGGTCAGGCGCGAGACAATCAGTTTAATGGTAAGTCGAAGTACGTCGGATTTGGGACAGACTGCGAGCTAAACCGGGTGCTGACCGAGCACCCCGGATATTGAGCGCCGCGCACTCTACAGACTTTGCCGGCCGGCGTCCAATCCGCACAATGCACCCATGTCGCTGATCACACTTCGCGAGGCACAGCTCGCCTTCGGCGAGCGGCCGCTGCTCGATGGGGCGCAGCTTACCGTGCTCGCCGGTGAGCGGATCGGCCTGATCGGCCGCAACGGCACGGGCAAGTCGACGCTGCTCGCGGTGCTCGCCGGGCAGTTGCCGCTCGACGACGGCGAGTTGCAGCGGCGCGAGGGACTGCGTCTGACCCTGGTCGAGCAGGAGCCGGAGCTGCCGGTGGCCGGGAGTCTGTACGAGAGCCTGCGGCTGCGCGCGCGGCTGCCGGCGGCCGCCTCCGCCGACGAGCCCGAGCAGTGGCGCATGGAGTCGCGCCTCGCGGAGTACCTGCATCGCTTCGGCCTCGAGGGCGCCGTTTCCCCGCTGACCTGCTCCGGCGGCGAGCGCAAACGCGCCGCGCTCGCCCTGGCACTGGCGCTGCAGCCGGATCTGCTGCTGCTCGACGAGCCGACCAACCATCTCGACATCGAGGCGATCGAGCGACTCGAGGCACTGTTGCTGAAGGTGCCCGCCGCGATCGTCATCACCCACGATCGCGCCTTTCTCGACCGGATCACCAGCCGCATCGTCGAGCTCGACCGCGGGGTGCTGCGCTCCTACCCGGGTAGCTTCAGCGCCTACGAGGAGCGCAAGGATCGCGAGCTCGCCGCCGAGGATAGTGCCCGGCGCCGCTTCGAGAAGTTCTGGCAGCAGGAGGAGGTCTGGATCAGGAAGGGCGTGGAGGCGCGGCGCACGCGCAACGAGGGGCGCGTGCGCCGGCTCGAGCGGCTGCGGCTCGAACGTGCCGCACGGCGCGACCGGCTCGGCAACATGCGCCTGAGGCTGCAGGCCGGCGAGCGCTCCGGCGACCTGGTCGCGGAGCTCGAGGCGGTGAGCAAACGCTTCGGCCCGCGGCCGCTCATCGAGGGGTTGTCGGTACGCATCATGCGCGGCGATCGCATCGGGCTGATCGGCCCCAATGGCTCGGGCAAGTCGACCCTGATCCGGCTGATACTCGGAGAGCTCGCCCCGGATGCCGGCAGCGTGCGGCTCGGGACGCGGTTGCGCGTGGCGTACTTCGATCAGCTGCGCGAGCAGCTCGATCCCGACGCTACTCTCGCCGAGGCCATCAGCCCGGGATCCGACTGGGTCCAGCTCGGCGAGGAGCGGCGGCACATCGTGAGCTATCTCGGGGAGTTCCTGTTCCCCGCACAGCGGGCGCAGTCGCCGGTGCGGATGCTGTCCGGCGGTGAGCGCAACCGGCTGCTGCTGGCGCGGCTGTTCGCCCGGCCGGCGAACCTCATCGTGCTCGATGAACCCACCAACGATCTCGACATCGAGTCGCTCGAGCTGCTCGAGCAGCGGCTGCAGGACTATGACGGCACGCTGCTGCTGGTGAGCCACGACCGGCGCTTCCTCGACAACGTCGTGACGCAGACGCTGGCCGCCGAGGGCGACGGGCGCTGGCGCGAGTACGCGGGCGGTTACAGCGACTACCTGCGGCAGCGGCCGGCGCCGACCGGGAGGAACGAGGCCCGGAGCGCCACGGTGTCACGGGCCGCGCCGGCGGCCGCGGCCCCGGCCCGTGTGCGCCTCGGCTACAAGGAGCAGCGCGAGCTGGCCGCGCTCCCCGATGAGATTGAGACGCTCGAGCGCGAACAGACCGAGCTGACCACGCGCATGAGCGCGGCGGACTATCATCGACAGGATCGCGAGCGGCTGCGCGCCGACCGCGCGCGGCTCGAGGAGCTCGAAGCACTGTTGCTCGAGAAGTTCGCGCGCTGGGAGTGGCTCGAGGAGCAGCGTGCGCGGGAATCTGCCGCCAGAACAGGCCCCTAGCCCCATGCCGATGATTCATTGGCTCGAAGACGGGAAGGCCTTCGAGGCGCAGTGGCGCTCCCATAGTGGTACGCCGCCCGCCACGCGCGTCGTCGTCGCCGACGGGAAAATGACCGCAGACGAGGCCTATGGTCTCGCCTGTCAAGGGACCGCGCTTTTGTGGCGCGGTGACTTTCAGGAGGCTCGCCGGATGTTGGCCGCGCTGGGGAATCGCGCGGATCGTCGGGCGCGTAAATCGCGAGCTTCAGCCGCAACTTCGATCCCCGGTCCGGCCGCAGCATTTCACCGCTACCGTCAGGCCAGGTCGCAACGGGCACGCACCCTCAACGCCTTACTTGTCCCGCTCAACGACGATTACACGATTCCGTTGCGAGGCGCCCCCGATATCCGAGAAGCCTGCACAGAGGCCTACGGCCTCGCGGCGACCGCATCAGTCGCCTCGCTCCGGGCGTTGCTCGGTGTGGTCGGCGCGCACGAGTGGCGCACGAAAGGCATTGAGCTTCCCGAGGCAGGCGGCCGAATTCATCCGCACTTCGGTGTCTTCGCGCCGATCCGCCGTGAATACGTGGACCTCGTCAGCACGGCGCCGCTGCCGCCCGCGTGCGCTTCATCCAGCGTCGCTTTCGATATCGGCACGGGGAGCGGTGTGCTCGCCGCGGTACTTGCACGGCGCGGTATCGAACGCGTAGTCGCTACCGATCTCGATCCACGCGCGTTGGCGTGTGCGCGGGAAAACGTCCGGCAGCTCGGGTTTGCGGAACGCATCGATGTCGTGCAGGCGGACCTTTTTCCGGAGGGTCGCGCGGCGCTCGTCGTCTGCAACCCGCCGTGGATTCCCGCGCGGCCAAGCTCGCCCATGGAAAGCGGAATCTACGATCCCGATAGCCGCATGCTGCGCGGATTCCTGCGGGCGCTGCCGCAGCATCTGCAGCCAGGAGGCGAGGGGTGGTTGATCCTGTCCGACCTGGCGGAGTACCTCGGTCTGCGGACCCGCGCGCAGTTGCTCGAAGCCTTCGAGGCGGCGCGATTGCACGTCGTGGGCCGCAACGATGTGACGCCCCGACATCCGCGCGCCGCTGACAAAACGGACCCGCTCCATAGCGCGCGCGCGGCCGAAGTCACCTCCCTTTGGCGGCTCGCGGCACGCTGAGGCCAAAGCCAAGCTCGAGTGCGACCTAATCGTGCGGGTGCGCGCGGTCGCCGGCGACGGGATCTCGCCGCTCTCAGAATTTCTCGTCCGGACGCAGATAGCGCCACTTGCCCGCCGGTAGCCCTCCCAACGGTACGTTACCGATGCGCACGCGCTTGAGGGCGGTCACGACAACACCCACAGCCTCGCACATGCGGCGGATCTGGCGCTTGCGCCCCTGGCGCAACACGAAGCGCAGCTGGTGTTCGTTCTGCCATGACACCTGTGCGGGCTTGAGCTGCACGCCATCGAGCGTCAGGCCGTATTGCAGGCGCTTCATGCCGTCGGCGGTCAGCTGGCCCTCGACCCGCACGAGGTATTCCTTCTCGGTCGAGGAGCCCTCGCCAATCAGCTGCTTTGCGAGGCGTCCATCCTGGGTGAGTACCAGGAGCCCCGTAGAGTCGATGTCCAGTCGGCCGGCGGGGGCGAGCGCGCGCAGGTGCGCCTGCTGGAACCTGATGGGCGCGGGATCCGCCGCCCAGCGATTCTCCGGGCGGACCAGCACGATGGCGGGTTCGTAGCCGTCTTCAGCCTGGCCGGAGACATAGCCCACCGGTTTGTGCAGCAGGACGGTGACCTGCCCGCTCTGGTGTTCGCGTGCGGCCCGATCGATCTCGATGCGTGCCGCGGGCGACACCCGTGCGCCGAGGGTGTCGACGACTTCGCCATCCACTCTGACCCAGCCGCTGGTGATCCAGCGATCCGCCTCGCGCCGTGAGCACAGGCCGAGTTCGCCCATGCGCTTGGAGAGGCGCGGGTGTTCCGGGCTTTCTGGAGATGTGGGTGGGCGTGCCATGCAAAGAGAGGTCGAGGCGCACAGGTGTAGCAGTTGCAGCGGCGGATGTGAACCGTCAGGCCTGTAATCAGCTATCTTTTCCAGTGCCGGCTGGTCCAATGCGTGCGCTGTCGGACATGGCTGAGAATCCCAGAATTTCCGTGGCCCCGATCATGGACTGGACCGCCGACTTTCTGCGGAAAACGCTTGTCTCCTCTGCGTCTCCTCGCATTTTGCAGCCCTCGCCAACGGTGGTATATACTATAAATATATACTTTTCCGGAGCACCCCCGATGAAAACCGCAAAACTGTTCAAGAACGGCGAGAGTCAGGCCGTGCGTTTGCCGAAGGAGTTTCGCTTTCCGGGCAAGGAGGTGTTCATCAAGCGCATCGGGAGTGCCGTCGTCTTGTTGCCGAAGGCCAGGTCGTGGGACACGTTGGTAGAGAGTCTCGCCAAGTTCCCGCCGGACTTCATGGAGACTCGCGGACAGCCGGCGCATATTGATCGTCGGGAACCGTTGTAATGAAGTGGATGCTCGACACCGATACTTGCATCGCGATCATCAAGGGCAAACCACCAAGCGTATTGAAGAAGTTGCGCAGTAAGTCAGTCGGACAGGTAGGGATTTCCTCAATAACCTTGGGCGAGCTTTCCTTTGGCGCTGCGAAGAGCGGTCGCCGCGATGAGTCCCGCGTGGCGCTTGCCGAGTTCCTGTTGGCGCTCGAGATCGCGAGCTTTGACAGCGACGCCGCGTCAAGCTACGGACAATTGCGCGCATCGCTTGAAAAGCGCGGCACCCCGATAGGTCCCCTGGACACTTTGATTGGGGCTCACGCGGCAGCCTTGGACGTCGTTCTGGTGACCCACAATACGCGCGAATTCGGCAGGATCGACACCTTGCGGCTCGAAGACTGGACGAGTTCTTGACCGCATTTCGATCGTGGCTGAAGCAACCATCCTGGTAACGCCGCTTTGGCGGCAGAGGAGTTCGACATGACGTAGTGACCTTAAAAACCGGAGCCTTCTGATGAAACGCGCACTGCGTCGCCACCACGAGCGCGTGGCGAAAGCCCGCCATATTCGCATTCTGCTCGGCCATGGAGCCTGGGTTGGCCCGCACGCCCGGGGACCGGGAATCTGGCACAGCCTGGAGCGCCTCGTCATGAACGAGCCTGGATGGTGGACCCACGCGACGGTCATTCGACCGGCGCGAATCAAGACTCATCGTTTCGAACATCGCATTTTGCGTGGGTACGATGCCGACCTGCTTCTTTGGCCCGACTGCAAGAAACCACATGACTATTACTGGTGAGGAGTGCCCCGGCGTCTCGCCGCCCACGTCGGCCCGTCCAATTTCGGTGCATTGAACACGTCTCCTCGGCCCTCCGGGAAGTGGTCCACGGTCTGGTTGTGGTTGGCGCATTACCGTGGTAATGTCTCTCCATGCCTATCGCAAAATCGAAGCTGACGGCTCAGGGACAGATTTCCGTACCGGCTGAAGTTCGCAAGAAACTTGGTATAGGTCCGGGCTCTGTGCTGGAGTGGGACGAACAGGATGACAAGGTCGTAGTCCGCAGGTCGGGCCGCTACACCTCCGAGGATGTTCATCGCGCACTGTTCCCGGATCGCGGGCCGATCCCGGGCGAGAGTGATGTAAAGGAAGCCATCCGAAAGTACATCCGCAAGCGACATGCGCGCGGTTGACACGAATGCCGTTGTGCGGCTGCTGGTGCGCGATGACGCGAAGCAAGTCCGCGCTGCTGAAGAATTCACGGAAAGTGGCGCCTGGGTTTCACACCTCGTGCTGGCGGAGACCGCTTGGGTGCTCGATGCGCGATATGAACGAACGGCAGAGCAGATCGCAACTGCTGTAGAGATGCTGCTCAACCACACCCACCTGACCCTGCAGGATGCCGATGTCGTGACTGGCGCGCTTGAGCAGTTCAGAAAACGTCCGACGGTGGGATTCTCGGACTGCCTGGTTCTCGAGATCGCTCGCAAGGCAGGACACTTGCCGCTTGGCACATTCGACCGGGATCTGTCGCGGTTCGACGGCTCGCAGCGCCTGAAGTAGCGATGACCACACCCGCGATTGAACGGATGTCCTGGGAAAACAAGCTTCGCACCCTCGAGGAGCTGTGGGACTCGATTACCCGTGAGGGTGACCGGTACGAATCTCCCCCTTGGCACGAGCAGGCCCTGAAAGAGACGCAGCAGCGCTACAAGGCCAGCGCCGAGCAGCCCATGGACTGGGCTGATGCGAAGCGCGAACTCCGAAGACCGCGACGATGACGAGACGAGCGAAAATGGCGCGTGGCTGTAGCAACGTATTTCGGGATCTCGGCTTCCGACAGCCGGAAGCGCGAAATCTCGCTTTGCGTTCCGAGGTCATGATCCGGATCGAGGAGTTTATTGAGCGAAGTGGATTGACGCAGGCTCGTGCGGCCACACGCCTCGGTTTTACGCAGTCGCGCCTCAACGCGTTGCTGGAGGGCAGGATCGACCAGTTCAGCCCCGACGCTCTAGTGAATGCTGCTACCCGAGCCGGGCTGAAGGTCGATTTGCTCGTGACGGCACGAAAGCGGACGGCTGAGCGCGCGGTCGCGAACGCATGAGTTCGAACCGCTACCAGTGAAGACTATCGACCGCCGCGTAGCGGTGGCGCCGATGATGGACTGGACCGATCGGCATTGCCGCTACTTCCTGCGCGGCTTCGCACCCGATGTCCTCCTCTACACCGAGATGATCACCGCCGCGGCCATCCTGCGTGGCGACCGCGCGCGGCTCCTCAGGTTCGATCCCGAGGAGCACCCGCTCGCCCTGCAACTCGGCGGCAGCGAGCCGGGCGACCTCGCCCGCGCCGCGCGTGCCGGCGAGGAGGCGGGCTACGACGAAATCAATCTCAACTGCGGATGCCCGAGCGAGCGGGTGGCGAGCGGCGCATTCGGCGCCTGTCTGATGCGCGAGCCCGCGCGGGTGGCCGAGTGCGTGGCGGCCATGCAGGCCGCGGTGCGCATACCGGTTACGGTGAAGATGCGCATCGGCGTCATCAGCGCCGCGGGCCGCGAGGTGCGCGCGGCGGTGTCGCAGTACACCGAGGAGGACTTCGCCGCGCTCGTACACTTCGTCGGCGGGCTGCGCGCGGCTGGGTGTCAGGTCGCGATCGTGCACGCGCGCCAGGCCGTGTTGGGAGGACTCTCGCCCAGGGACAACCGCGAGGTTCCGCCGCTGCGCTACGCGGTGGTGCGGCGCCTCAAGGAGCAGTTCCCCGCGCTGCCGGTGGTCGTGAACGGTGGGCTGCGCGACAGCGCGGCGGTGCTCGCGGCGCTCAGCTGGTGCGATGGCGTAATGCTCGGGCGCGAGGCCTATCACCGGCCGTTCGTGTTGGCCGAGCTGCAGCGCGCGCTCGCGCCGGGCGGTGCGCCGGCACCGACGCGTGCGGCCCTCATCGAGCGCATGGCGCTCTACTGCCAGCGCGAGCTCGCCGCCGGCGAGCGCCTCGGCTCCATCACACGGCACATGCTCGGGCTCTATAGCGGTGAGCCTGGCGCGCGCGATTTCCGCCGGATTCTGAGCGAAGGAGCGCGTCTTGCGGGGGCGGGCCCGGAGCTGTTGCGGCAGGCCATTCCAGCGGCCGCGCGCCCCTAGGTTCGGCGGGGCATTGCCCGGGGGCCTGCTTCTAGCGGCCCGGGGGCCATTGCGTATAATCGGGCCGCACTCATGGGCAAGGACATCGAAGTCGCCATTCTGTTTGCCGACGTCGTTGGATCGACCCGGCTCTACGACCTCATGGGCGACCTGCGCGCGCGCGACATGGTTGCGATCTGCATCGAGGTAATGCGCAGCGCCACCGAGCAGCGCCAGGGAACGGTCATCAAGACCATGGGCGATGAGGTCATGGCGACCTTCCCCACGGCCGATGCGGCCCTCAATGCCGCTGCGCAGATGCAGCAACAGATCTCCTCTCACGCGGAGCTGAAAGTGGACGGGCAGCCCGTCTCGATCCGCATCGGCTGCCACTTCGGCCCCGTGATGCTCGAGAACCGGGACGTGTTCGGCGCCGCCGTGCACACCGCCAACCGCATGACGAGCCAGGCCAAGGCCGGGCAGATCGTAACCACCGCTGCGACCGTCGAGCAGCTCTCGCCCGAGTGGCGCGCTGCCTGCCGCCAGATCGACATCGCCACCCTCAAAGGGCAGGGGAACGAGGTGGTGCTGTACGAGGTGCTGTGGCAGACCGAGGACGTCACCAGCATGGTGCCCGGCATCGCCGGCGATGCACGCCCGGCGCGCGGCCTGCGGCTGCGGCTGCGCAGCGAGGATCGTGAGCTGCTGGTCGATGAGCGGCACTCGAGCGTCACCATCGGGCGTGCCGAGGACAACGACGTGGTGGTCAAGGGCAACCTCATCTCGCGCCTGCACGCGCGCATCGAGATCAGCCGCAACAAGTTCGTGCTCGTCGACCAGAGCACCAACGGCACCTTCGTGCAGACCGCCGACGGCGAGGAAGCCTTCGTGCGGCGCGACAGCCTGCAGATCAAGGGCCAGGGAATGATCGGACTCGGGCGCCTGCCCGAGCAGGGCTCGCCGCAGACGATCCGTTTCAACTGCGAAGAAATCTGACGCGCCCCGCGGGCGCGCGGCGCTCAGCCGAGCTGCTGCTCGGTGGTCTTGAGCTCCGCGAGCAGCGTCGCCGGCAGGCGGCTGCCGTAGCGACCGAGGTACTCGCGCATCTCGGCGAGCTCATTGCGCCAGATATCCGCATCGATGGAGCACAGCGACTCGAGCGCGCCGTTCGCGAGTGTGAGCCCGGCGGTGTTGAGGTCCTGCGGCCGCGGCAGGCGGCCGACGGCGGATTCGACCGCGCCCACCTTGCCGGCGCAGCGGTCCAGCATCCAGGCGAGTACCCGCAGATTCTCACCGTACCCAGGCCAGAGGAACTTGCCGGCGGCGTCGCGGCGGAACCAGTTGACGTGGTAGATGCGCGGCGGGCGGGCGAGCTTCGCGCCGACGTCGAGCCAGTGCTGCCAGTAGTCGCCGAAGTTGTAGCCGCAGAAGGGCTGCATCGCCATCGGGTCGCGGCGCACCACGCCCACCTGGCCAACCGCGGCGGCGGTGGTTTCGGACGCGAGCGAGGCACCGAGCAGCACGCCGTGCTGCCAGTCACGCGCTTCGTAGACGAGCGGCGCGACTTCGCGACGGCGTCCGCCGAACACCAGTGCCGTGATCGGCACGCCGGTGGCATCCTCGCTGTGCGGCGAATAGCTCGGGTTGCGCTTCGCCGACACGGTAAAGCGCGAGTTGGGATGCGCCGCCGGGCCGCGTGCCGGATCGTACGGGCGCCCCTGCCAGTCGAGCACCGGCTTGCCGCTCGGCAGCCCTTCCCACCAGGGCTGGTTGTCGGCAGTCAGCGCGACGTTGGTGAACAGCGTGTCGCGGCGGATCATCTCGTAGGCGTTGCGGTTGGTCTGCGCATTGGTGCCGGGAACCACGCCGAAGTACCCGGCTTCCGGGTTGATCGCCCACAGCCGCCCGTCGGGGCCGGGGTGCAGCCAGGCGATGTCATCGCCGATGGTGAGCACCTTCCAGCCCGGCATCGATTCCGGCGGCACCAGCATCGCGAGGTTGGTCTTGCCGCATGCCGACGGGAACGCGCACGCGATGTAGTGCGTCTCGCCGCGCGGGCTCTGCAGTCCGACGATCAGCATGTGCTCGGCCAGCCAGCCCTCGGTGCGCGCCTGCCAGCTGGCGATGCGCAGCGCATGGCACTTCTTGCCGAGCAGGGCGTTGCCGCCGTAGCCGGAGCCGTAGCTCTCGATCGAGAGCTCCTCGGGGAAGTGCATGATGAAGCGCCGCTCGGGATCGAGCTCGCCGATCGAGTGCAGCCCCTTCACGAAGCGGCCGTCGCGTGCGATCAGCTCGAGCGCGGCGCGGCCGGCGCGCGTCATGATCAGCATGTTGAGCACGACGTAGGGACTGTCGGTGATCTCGACGCCGCGGCGGGACAGGGGCGAATCGAGCGGACCCATGCAGTAGGGGATCACGTAGAGCGTGCGCTCGCGCATGCAGCCGCGGAACAGCTCGCGCATGCGTGCATGTGCCTGCTGCGGGTCCATCCAGTGGTTGTTCGGGCCCGCATCCTCCTGCGAGCGGGTACATATATAAGTGAGGTGCTCGACGCGGGCCACGTCGTTCGGGGCGGAGCGCGCCAGGTGGCAGCCGGGGAACTCCTGAGCGTTGAGGACCGTGAGCTCCTTGCTGCGCACGAGCTGCGCGGTCAGCTCGCGCGCCTCGGCCTCGGTCCCTTCGACCCAGTGGATGGCGCGCGGCTGGGTGAGCTCGCGCACGCTGTTCACCCACTCGGCCACGCCACGGCTCAGCTCGGGCATTGGGGTCATTTTGTGCGCAGGGGCGGCCATTCCGCGGCTTCCTCTTCTTCGAAAGCCATGAAGTATATCCCGGGTGGATGACGCCCCCTGCTAGAGTAGCTCTTTGCAGCAAATTCAGAAGGATATGCATCTCGACACCCGCCGCACGGCACGCGAGGATGCCGCCGGACAGGCGCGCGACTGACGTCCGGATGCTCGATCTTCAGGACATATTCGGCCACGGGGGACCGCTCGAGCGGGCCCTGCCGGGCTTTCGGGTGCGGCACGAGCAGCGGCGGATGGCCGAGCGTGTCGCCGCGGCGCTCGCCGACCGCGAGACCTTCGTGGTCGAGGCGGGGACCGGCACCGGCAAGACCTTCGCGTATCTCGTGCCGGCGCTGCTCTCGGGCGCGCGGGTGCTCATCTCGACCGGTACGCGCACGCTCCAGGATCAGCTCTATTCGAAGGATCTGCCGCTGGTCGGCGCGGCCCTCGGCCGGCCGGCGCGCGTCGCGCTGCTCAAGGGGCGCGCCAACTACCTGTGCCGCCATCGCCTCGGCCTGGCTGCGCAGGCACCCGAGCAACTTGCGATGGCGGGCGCCGCGGAGCCGCGTACGCGCGGCAACCGCGCGCTCCTCGCCCGGATCGCGCGCTGGGCCGAGATCACTACGAGCGGCGACCTTGCCGAGGTTCGGGGCCTCTCGGACTCGAATCCGGTGTGGAGCCAGGTCACCGCCACGCGCGAGGTGTGTCTCGGCGCCCGCTGCCCGGAGATCTCGCGTTGCCATGTCGCGCTTGCGCGGCGCGCCGCGCTCGAAGCCGACGTCGTCATCGTCAACCACCACCTGCTGCTCGCCGATCTTGCGCTCAAGGAGGACGGCTTCGGCGACCTGCTGGGGTCGGCGGATGCGGTAATCCTGGATGAAGCGCACCAGATTCCGGACCTCGCCACGCAGTTCTTCGGTGCGAGCGTCAGCGGCCGCCAGGTCGAAAATTTGCTGAAGGACGCGCAGGCGGAGCTGCGCCGCGCCGCCGACGCCGCCGCGCTGACGGATGCGCTCGGCGCGGTGGAGGAGAGCCTGCGCTCGCTCCGTGCCGCAGCGCCGGCGGCCCCGGCCGGCGTGCTCGCGACGCGTCTCGCCTGGGGTGAGCGCGACACGGGCCTCGCCCGCGGGGCGCAGGAACTGTCGCGCGCGCTCACCGGCCTCGGGGAAGCCCTGGCCGCACGCAACGACGATGCGGTGGCCGCGCAGCTGGCCGCGCGGGCCGAGGAGCTCGCCGCCGGCCTCGAGCGTATCGCCGCGCTCGATGAGCTGGACGGCGCGCGTGCGCTCGAGGTCAACGCGCGGGGTTTCACCCTGAGTCTCATGCCGTTCGACATCTCGGCGCGCTTCCGTGCGCTCATCGAGGCACGCCGCGGAGCGTGGATATTTACCTCGGCGACCTTGTCGCTCGGGGAGGAGTTTGGACACTTCACCGGGCGGCTCGGGATCGATGCGTGCGCGACACTGCGCATCGACAGTCCCTTCGATCACGAGCGCCAGAGCGTGCTGTACCTGCCGCCGGCGATGCCGCAGCCGAGCGCACCCGGCTACGTCGGCGCGGTGATCGACACCGCACTGCCCTTGATCGAAGCCGCGGGCGGCGGGGCGTTCGTGCTCTTCACCAGCCATCGCGCGCTCGCGCAGGGTGCGGCGCTGCTGCGCGCCCGCTGGGGAGAGGCCCCGCCACAGCGCCTTTTCGTACAGGGTGAGGCGCCGCGCGAACGGCTGCTGCAGGAGTTTCGCGACGACGGCAACGGCGTGTTACTCGGCACGGCGAGCTTCTGGGAGGGCGTCGATGTGAAAGGGGAGGCGCTGCGGCTCGTGGTGATCGAGAAGCTGCCGTTCGCTTCCCCCGACGATCCGCTGGTGCGCGCGCGCATCGAGCACCTGAACGCGACCGGCGGCAATGCGTTTCGCGACTACCAGCTGCCGGAGGCCGCGCTCGCCCTCAAGCAGGGCGTGGGACGGCTGATCCGCAGCGAGGATGATTACGGCGCGGTCGTGATCTGCGATCCGCGCATGCTCGGCAAGAGCTACGGACGGGCGTTTCTCGCGGCGCTGCCGCCGATGACCGTCACGCGGGAGGAGGACGAGGTGCGCCGCTTCCTGCGCCGCCACGCGCCGCGCGCCGCCGAGAGCCTCTCGTGAGAATCCTCGCGCTCGACACCGCAACCGAGAATTGCTCGGCGGCGCTGCTCATCGACGGGCGCCTCGCGGTGCGCGAGCGGCTCGCCGAGCGCGGCCACGCCGCCGCGATTCTCGCGATGATCGATGAAGTGCTCGCGGAGGGGAGCGCAACCCTCGCGGGGGTCGATGCCATCGCCTTCGGGCGCGGACCCGGCTCGTTCACCGGCTTGCGGCTCGCCGCGAGCGTCACTCAGGGACTCGCTTACGGCGCCGGGGTTGCGGTGGTCCCGGTCTCGGACCTGCGGGCTCTGGCTTGCCGGGCCTTCGAGACGCAGCCCGGTGCGCAGCAGGTGCTGGTGTGCAACGACGCGCGCATGCGTGAGGTCTACTGGGCATGTTTCAGCCGCTCGGCGGACGATCCCGCAATCCCGGTGGGGAGCGAGCGCGTCAGCGAACCGGCTGAAGTCGCGCTTCCGGCCGACTGGCTTGCGGGGGCAGGGCTCCTCGGTGCGGGGACCGGCTTCGCGGCGTATCCACAGCTCGCGGGCCTGATCCCCGGGGGCGCCGTGTCGATCCAGGTGCTGTACCCGCGCGCGGCGGAAATCGCTCTCCTCGCGGTAGCCGAGGTGGCGGCCGGACGTGTTTTCGGCCCTGAGCTGGCCCTTCCGGTGTACCTCCGGGACAACGTGGTGCAGGTTCCAACCGCCAATCATTGAACTGAAACAACCGCTTGCGGACTTGTCACGAATCTGCAACACAGTACCCCTGTAATACTCGCGCAGCAGGCAGCGGAACGCGGCACGACATGCCCTCCAAACAGGTTCTGATCGTCGAAGACGAGCGCCCGATCCGGGAGATGATTGCCTTTGGTTTGAAGCGTGCCGGCTTCGAAGTCCGCGAGGCCGAGGACTGCCGGGCGGCCCGTGCGGCGCTCGCCGATACCCGTCCGGACCTCGTGCTCGTCGACTGGATGCTGCCGGATATGAGCGGGCTCGAGCTGACGCGTGCACTGAAGCGCGACCGCGAGACGCGCGAGCTGCCAATCATCATGCTGACGGCGCGGGCGGAGGAGGGTGACAAGGTAGCCGGCCTCGAGGGCGGTGCCGATGACTACGTCACCAAGCCCTTCTCCCCGCGCGAGCTCCTCGCCCGCATCAACGCGGTGCTGCGCCGCTCGACCCCGAGCGGGGTGGATGAGCTGATCGAGTTCGAGGGCCTGGTGCTCGATCAGGGGAGCCATCGCGTCATGGTGGGTCCGCGCACCGTGGGGCTCGGCCCGACCGAATACCGGATGCTCGAGTTCTTCATGACGCACCCGGAACGCGTCTACACCCGCGATCAGCTGCTCGACCGCATCTGGGGTGGCAACGTCTACGTCGAGGAGCGCACCATCGACGTGCACATTCGCCGCCTGCGCAAGGCGCTCGAGGAATTCGGGTACGATCGCTTCGTGCAGACCGTCCGCGGCTCGGGTTACCGGTTCTCCGCCCGAACGGTCTAGCGGCGCCGGACGGCTTTAGGAGAGGGCGGGGCGTCGATGCAGCCCGCGACACAGATGTGGTGGTTCACCATCGGGCGGCTGTTCGCCACGGTGCTCGTTGGGCTTGGTGTCGGCTGGCTGTTCGGCAACCTCGGCGCGGGGCTTGCCGCCGCCCTTGCCGTGCATCTGGGCTGGGTGCTCGCCAACCTCTTTCGGCTCGAGTGGTGGCTGCGGCACCGCAATTACGCCGATCCCCCCGACGTCGGCGGCGCGTGGGGCGAGATCATCGCGCAGGTTGTCCGCCTGCACCGGCGCAAGCGCTTCCACAAGCAGCGCTTCGTGCAACTGATGCGCCAGCTGCAGCGCTCGACCGCGGCGCTCCCGAACGGCGTCGTCATCCTCAATGCGCAGCGCGAGATCATGTGGTTCAACCGCATGGCGGCGCGGCTGCTCGAGCTGCGCAGCACCGCCGATCTCGGGCTGCGCATCGACAACCTGCTGCGTGAGCCCGAGTTCGTGCGCTACCTCGCCCGGCAGGATTACTCGAACCCGGTCGTCATCCGTCCGGCCATGGGCGAGGACAATTATCTCTCGCTCCAGGTCGCCCCATACGGGGACGGGCAACTGCTGCTCCTGGTGAGCGACGTCTCGCGGCAGATGCGCCTCGAGGCGGTGCGGCGTGACTTCGTCGCCAATGCCTCGCACGAACTGCGCTCGCCGCTCACCGTGATCTCGGGCTACCTCGAGACCCTCGCGCAGGATCCGGCGCTCGACCCGGATCTCTCAGGTCCGGTCGCGGAGATGCGCCGCCAGGCCGAGCGCATGACCAGCATCATTCGCGACCTGCTAGAGCTCTCGCGGCTCGAGGAAACCGACGAGGTCGTGGGCGGCGCCCCCATCGACGTGGCGGCGCTCCTGTCGCTGCTGCGCAAGGACGTGCTGGCGCGGGCGGTTCATCCGCACGAGGTGCGCGTGCTGTCCGAGTCCGCCGCCCAGCTGATCGGCGATGACCCCGAGATTCACTCCGCGTTCTCGAACCTGGTCGACAATGCCGCCAAGTACACCCCCCCCGAGGGCTCGATCGAGATGCGCTGGTGGACGGATGCCGAGGGCGGGCATCTGGCGGTGAGCGACACGGGCTTCGGCATTCCGAGCGAGCACATTCCACGCCTCACCGAGCGCTTCTACCGGGTCGATGCCGGCCGCTCGCGCGCCACCGGCGGCTCGGGTCTCGGGCTCGCGATCGTCAAGCATGTGCTGCAACGGCACGGGGCGCGGCTCGAGGTGCAGAGCACGCTCGGGGAGGGCAGCACCTTCACCTGCCACTTCCCTCCCGAGCGCCTCGCCAAGCCGCAGATCGCAGCGCTCACCACCGAGCTTGCTTAGGTTTGGCCCGCAAGCCTCTAAATTCGTAAGAAATCCTTATTCATGCTGTCATGCACAAGAAACATGGCGGTAGGACCCTAGGCGCACTCCAGGGAGCCAGACGGGTGGGCGTGGCATGGCAAACGGCAACGCGAGACGCTCGGGCAGGACGCACGTCCGGACGCTCTTTCTCTCGGACATCCACCTCGGCTACCGCCACGCGCGCGCGCGCGAGCTCAACGAGTTCCTCGCCGGCGTCGAGGCGGAGAGCATCGTGCTGGTCGGCGATATCGTCGATGCGCTGAGTCTCGCTCGCCGGGTGTTCTGGTCGCCCGAGCACACCCAGGTGATCCGCACGCTGCTCGCCCGCGGGCGCGCCGGCTCGCGGCTCGTCTACATCCCGGGCAACCATGACGAGAGCCTCGGGGTATTCGCCGAAATGCTGCAGGGCCAGTTCGAGGTGCATCGCGAATGGGTGCACCGCACCGCGCGCGGCGAGCGGCTGCTGGTGCTGCACGGGGATCAGTTCGATCGTATCGTCAGCTGCCCGCCCTGGCTCACGCGCCTTGGGGATGCGCTCTACGAGGTCACCGTGCGCGTGAGCGACCGCGTCAACAACCTGCGCCGCGCGCTCGGCAAGGCCTACTGGCCGCTCGCCGAGCGCATCAAGCTCGCCGTACCGACGAGCGTGCGCTATATCGAGAAATTCGAGCGCGTCGCCGCCGATCATGCCCGGGCGCAGGGCTACGACGGCGTGGTGTGCGGGCACATCCATCGCGCCAATCTCCGTCACATCGACAGCACGCTCTACTGCAACACCGGCGACTGGGTCGAGTCCTGCTCGGCGCTCATCGAGGCTCCGGGCGGAGAATTGAAGCTCGTACGCTGGCCACATGCCGCCGCCGCTCCACGGCGCGCCGCCGCCGGACTGATCGCCGACGCGGCGTGAGGATCGTCCTCGCAAGCGCGGCGACCTTGGGCCGGCTCAGCCACACGGTACGGGTGCTCTGGGCCGAGAGGCTCGCCTCGATCCCCTGTCCGAGGCGGGACTCGCACCGATTCCGGCGGCGCTGCGCGCCACACTGGCTGTCAGCCGCAGTTCCGTTATGATCGCTCGTATGACCGCGCGCCCGACGGCGCGCCGGCTGACCGAGTGATTCGGGAAGAGGCATCGATGGAAACCGCCGATCTCAGCCACCACATCTCGCGCCGTTTCAACGAGGACCTCGAGCGGGTACGCAGCAAGGTGCTCGGCATGGGCGGCTTCGTCGAGCAGCAGCTGCAGAAGGCGATCACCGCATTGGTGGAGGGCGACAGCTCCCTCGGCGAGTCGGTCGCGATGGACGACTACCAGGTGAATAACATGGAGGTCGCCATCGACGACGAGTGCAGCCGCATCCTCGCCACCCGGGCACCGGCCGCGGGCGACCTGCGCGTCATCGTCGCGATCATCAAGACCATCACCGATCTCGAGCGCATCGGGGATGAGGGCGAGAAGATCGGCTATATCGCTTCCCGCCTCGCCACCATGGAGCGCCCCGCGGACAAGTACCGCGAGATCAAGCACCTCGGGCGCGTGGTGTCGGAGATGGTGCACGACGCCCTCGATGCCTTTGCCCGCATGGACGTCGAGTCGGCGCTGCGCGTAGCGCGCCAGGATCGCCTGGTGGACGAGGAGTACGAGGCGATCCAGCGCCAGAGCATCACTTTCATGATGGAGGACCCGCGCACCATCCGCCGGGCGCTGGATGTCATGTGGGTGGTGCGTGCACTCGAGCGCATCGGCGATCACGCCAAGAACATCAGCGAATACGTCATCTACATGGTGCACGGCAAGGACATCCGCCACACCTCGCTCGATGACGTCGAGCGTGAGCTGCGGGCTGGTTCGGGCACCGCGGGAGTCGCTCCCTAGTTTGGCCCCGGGGGTCCCCGGGAAGCCCCGCGTTTTGGTGGCAGGCGGCAAGCCTCTGCGCATGACCTATGCGCGTGACCTGTGCGCGTGACCCATGCGCGTGACCCATGCGCGTGACCCATGCGCATGACCCATGCGCATGACCCATGCGCATGACCCCTGCGCACGACCCCTGCGCATGACCCCTGCGCACGACCCCTGCGCATGACCCCTGCGCACGACCCCTGCGCACGACCCCTGCGCACGACCCCTGCGCATGACCTCACGGCGGGACCTCCGCACACGCCGCCTGCGGGCCCCGGTAAGGCGGACAAAACCTCCGATCCGCTAAACTGGGCTCATGTCACGTACCCGCCTTGTCAACCTGGCAGGCATCCTGGCCTGCGCGGGCCTCATGGCCTACGCTCTCTACGCCCAGTACGGGCTCGGTCTCGAGCCCTGTCCCCTATGCATTTTCCAGCGCATTGGCGTCATTCTCCTCGGGCTCATGTTTTTTGCCGCAGCCCTTCATGACCCGCGGGGCGGCGGCCGCTACGTCTACGGCTCCCTGATCGCGCTCGCCGCGCTCCTCACGGTCGCGGTGGCCGCGCGCCAGCTCTACATCCAGAGCCTGCCGCCCGGGACGCTGCCTTCCTGCGGGGCGCCACTCGCGATGCTGCTGCGCTTCATGCCGGTGATGGAGGTGGTCCGCCGAGTGCTGAGCGGCAGCGGCGAGTGCGGCGAGGTCAACTGGACTTTTCTCGGGCTCGCCATGCCCGCCTGGGTGCTGATCTCGGCGGTGCTGCTGGGCGCTGGTGGCGCCTTGGCCAACTTCAGGCGAGGAGCTTCCGCAGCACGTTGAGATACATGCGCTCGAGGGCCTCGACGTCGGTGGCTCGCACGCATTCGTTCACCTTGTGGATGGTCGAGTTCACGACGCCGAGCTCGACCACCTGGGCGCCGAGCGGCGCGATGAAGCGCCCGTCGGAGGTCCCGCCGCCGGTCGAGAGCTTCGGCGCCGCGCCGGTCACTTCGGCCACCGCTGCCCCCACGGCCTGCGATAGCACACCCGGTGCCGTGTAGAAGGGCTCTCCCGACACGTACCACTCGATCGTGTAGCGCACGCCGTGACGGCGCAGGATCTCCTCGACGGCGCTCTTGAGCTTCTCGAGTGTCTGTACCGGCGAGTAGCGCAGGTTGAAGCGCGCCTTGAGCTCTCCGGGAATGACATTGGGAGCCCCGGTGCCGGCGTTGAGGTTCGACACCTGGAAGGTCGTTGGCTGGAAGTGCTCCGTGCCCGCATCCCAGACCTGGCGGGTGAGCTCGGCGAGCGCCGGTGCGAGTGTGTGCACGGGATTCTCGGCGAGCTGAGGGTAGGCGACGTGCCCCTGCACGCCGTGCACCGTGAGGCGGCCGCTGAGTGAGCCGCGGCGCCCCACCTTGATCGTGTCGCCGATCGTCGTCTCGCTCGAGGGCTCGCCCACCAGGCACCAGTCGATGCGCTCGCCGCGCGCGGCGAGGGTTTCGACGACGCGCTTGGTGCCATCGACGGAGGGGCCTTCCTCGTCGCTCGTGATCAGAAAGGCGATCGAGCCCCGATGCCCCGGATGGGCGTGCACGAACTGCTCGGCGGCCGTCACCATGGCGGCGAGCCCCGTCTTCATGTCCGCGGCGCCGCGACCGTAGAGGAAGCCCTCGCGCAGCGTCGGCTGGAAGGGGTCGCTGCGCCACTCCTCGAGGGGGCCCGTGGGCACGACGTCGGTATGTCCGGCAAAGCAGAAGACGGGCCCCGACTCGCCGCGTCGCGCCCAGAGGTTGTCGACGTTGCCGTAGCGCAGTGCCTCTACGCTGAACCCGAGCGCGGCGAGCCGCTCGCCGATCAGCTGCTGGCACCCCTCGTCCGCGGGGGTCACGGAGCGTCGGGCGATCAGGTTTTCGGCGAGCTCGAGGACGGGTGACATGGCGGTTCGCGTTTATACGGTGCACCCGCTCCTGAGGGCAAGCCGGCTGTCACGACGGTGAAAACTCCGCCGGCAAAACTAGCGGCCGAGGCCACCCGCAGATGGCTGGTCGAGCCCTGTCATCCAAGCGTCACATTAGTGTCATCTAATGCGCGCGAGTGGTGGGGGGTGTCCCGAAGCGTTCGTCCCGATTTGCAGGAGTCCAGACCATGAAATCACGCAGATTGAGCTCCGTCCTGATCGCCATGCTAAGCGCGGCCGCGGTGGCGGGCGTCGTGCAGGCGGCCGACATCTCCGGTGCTGGCGCTACTTTCCCTTACCCCATCTACTCAAAGTGGGCCGATGCCTACAAGCAGCAGACCGGGATCGGCCTCAACTATCAGTCGATCGGCTCGGGCGGCGGCATCAAGCAGATCAAGGCAAAGACGGTCACCTTCGGCGCGTCCGACATGCCGCTGAAGCCCGAGGACCTGAAGGAGGCCGGTTTGGTGCAATTCCCCATGATCATCGGCGGGGTGGTGCCGGTGGTGAACGTGAAGGGTGTGCAGGCGGGGCAGATGGTACTGACCGGAGCGCTGGTGGCCTCGATCTACATGGGTGACATCACCAAGTGGAACGACGCGCGCATCCAGAAGCTGAACCCGAAGCTCGCGCTGCCCGCCACCACGATCGCGCCCATCTACCGCTCGGACGGCTCGGGCACCAACTTCCTCTTTTCCCACTACCTGTCGCAGTCGAGCCCGGCCTTCAAGGACAAGATTGGCGAGAACACCTCGGTGCAGTGGCCGGCCGGCATCGGCGCCAAGGGCAACGAGGGCGTTGCCAACATGACCGCGCAGACCGACGGGGCCATCGGCTACGTCGAATATGCCTACGCGAAGCAGACCAAGATGGCGTATTGCGACCTGGTCAACTTCGCCGGCAAGGCCGTCGCCCCGGGCGTCGAATCATTCCAGGCCGCTGCCGCCAACGCCGACTGGGCGCACGCGGCGGGGTACTACCTGATCCTGACGGATCAGCCGGGCGCGGGCAGCTGGCCGATCACCGGGGCGAGCTTCATCCTGCTCTACGGTACGCCGCCCGATACGGCTGCGACCGGCGAGGCGCTCAAGTTCTTCGATTGGGCTTATCGCAACGGCGGCAAGATGGCGGCCGACCTCGACTACGTGCCGCTGCCGGACAGCCTGATCAAGCTGGTTCGCGCGACCTGGAAGTCGGATGTCAAGGGTGTCCGCCAGCGCATGGCCAGCGCATCCGACGCCAAACGGATGTAGTCTCGGTACCTGACCCGATGAATACCGCGGCTGCCATCGATCCGCGACACGCGGCGGGGCAGCGGCTGCGTGAGCGCCTGTTCCGCGCCGCCACTCAGGTGGCGGCGCTTTTGGTGCTGACGCTCCTCGGCGGCGTCGCGGTGTCGCTCGTCGGGGGCGCCTGGCCGGCGCTCGCGCACTTCAAGCTCGCACTTCCTCACGCGCGAGGTGTGGAATCCGGTGACCGACCAGTTCGGGGCGCTCGCAGCCGTATACGGCACCGTGGTCACTTCGTTCCTCGCGCTGGCCATCGCGATTCCGGTGAGCTTCGGTATCGCCATCTTCCTCACCGAGCTCGCTCCGGTGTGGATGAAGCGGCCGGTCGGCATCGCCATCGAGCTGCTGGCGGCCGTGCCGAGCATCATCTACGGCATCTGGGGCCTGTTCGTGCTGGCGCCGGTGTTGCAGCGGCACGTGCAGCCCTGGCTGATCGATACCCTCGGGCCGCTGCCGCTCGTCGGCAGGCTCTTCCAGGGACCGCCGTTCGGCATCGGCATACTCACCGCCGGCATCGTGCTCGCCATCATGGTAGTGCCCTTCATCTCGGCGGTGACGCGCGACGTGTTCGAGACCGTACCGGACGTGCTGAAGGAGTCCGGCTATGGGCTCGGCGCCACGACCTGGGAAGTGATCTGGCAGGTGGTGGTGCCGTACGCGCGCACCGGCATGATCGGCGGCATCATGCTCGGCCTCGGGCGGGCGCTCGGCGAGACCATGGCGGTCACCTTCGTCATCGGCAACGCGCACCGCATCGGCTCCTCGCTCCTCGCGCCCGGCACCACCATCTCGGCGGCCATCGCCAACGAGTTCACCGAGGCGGTCGGCGACCTCTACACCTCATCGCTGGTGGCGCTCGGTGCGCTGTTGTTCCTCATCACCTTCACGGTGATCGCGGCCGCGCGCTTCATGCTGCTGCGCCTCGAGCGGCGCGCGCTTTCCTCGGTATGAACCGCCGGCTGCTGCGCAAGCTGACCAATCTCGTGGCGCTCGGCCTGTCGGGCCTCGCCACCGCGGTGGGCCTGTTCTTCCTCGGCGCGATCCTCTGGACGCTGGTCAGCCGCGGGCTCGCCGGCATGTCGTGGGCGCTGTTCACCGCGATGACGCCGCCGCCCGGAAGCAGCGGGGGGCTCCTGAATGCAATCTACGGCAGCGTGGTGATGACCGTAATCGGATCCTCATCGGCGGACCGATCGGCATGCTGGCCGGCACCTACCTGGCCGAGTACGGGCGCGCCTCCCCGGTGAGCGCCGTGATCCGCTTCGTCAACGACGTGCTGCTGTCGGCCCCCTCGATCATCATCGGCCTGTTCGTGTACGAGCTGCTGGTGATCCGCATGGGGCATTTCTCCGCCATCGCCGGCGCCGTGGCGCTCGGCATCATCGCCATCCCGGTGACGGTGCGCACCACCGAGGACATGCTGAATCTCGTGCCGCAGGGGATGAAGGACGCCTCCACCGCCATGGGCGCCTATCCGTGGCGCACCATCACCAGCGTGATCTACCCCGCGGCGCGCAGCGGCATCGTGACAGGACTGCTGCTCGCCGTGGCGCGCATCAGCGGTGAGACGGCGCCGCTGCTATTCACGGCGCTCAATAACCAGTTCTGGAGCACCAACCTCAACGCGCCCATGGCGAATCTGCCCGTGGTGATCTTCCAGTTCGCACTCAGCCCCTATCCGAACTGGCAGCAGCTCGCCTGGTCTGGAGCGCTGCTCATCACGCTCTCGATCCTGGTGCTCTCGATCACCGCGCGCGTCGTGGTGTCGCGCCTCGGGCCGAGCGGAGGGAACCGCTGATGGGCGCCGCCGCGCCCGCACCTGCACCCGCGCCCGGCGCGCCGGCCGCGCCGCAGGACGGCGCGCACCCGGTGAAGTACCAGGTGCGGCACCTCAATTTCTATTACGGCGGGAGCCAGGCGCTCAAGGACGTCAGCCTGCAGCTCACCGACCGGCGCATCACCGCCTTCATCGGGCCTTCGGGTTGCGGCAAATCGACGCTGCTGCGCGTGTTCAACCGCATGTACGCGCTCTACCCGGGGCACCGCGCCGAAGGCGAGGTGCGCCTCGACGGCGAGGACATCCTGGCACCCTCGGTGGACGTCGCCGCGCTGCGTTATCGGGTGGGGATGGTGTTCCAGAAGCCGACCCCCTTCCCGATGTCGATCTTCGACAACGTGGCTTTCGGGCTGCGCCTGGTGCGGCGCATCGCCCGCAGCGAGCTCATGGACCGCGTGGAGGAGGCGCTGCGCGATGCGGCGATGTGGGACGAGGTGAGGGACAAGCTGCACGAGGACGGCCGCGGCCTCTCCGGCGGCCAGCAGCAGCGCCTGTGCATCGCCCGTACCCTGGCGGTACGGCCCGAGGTTATCCTGTTCGATGAGCCGACGGCGGCGCTCGACCCGATCTCGACGCTGCGCATCGAGGAGACGCTGCAATCGCTGCGCGAGAAGTACTGCATCGCCATCGTGACGCACAACCTGCAGCAGGCGGCGCGCGTCTCGAACTTCACCGCCTTCATGTACCTGGGCGAGCTGGTCGAGATGGGGCCGACCGAGCAGCTGTTCACGGCGCCGAAGCACCGCCGCACCGACGACTACGTGACCGGGCGATTCGGCTGACCCCACCATGAGCGAACCGACGCGCCAGGACCCGCAACCTCCCGAGGAGGGCGCCGCGCCCGCACCGGCCGCGGTGCGCGCCAATGGCGCCGCCGCTCCTGCCCCGGGCGGCAACGGCTCCCTCGGCCATGCCGCGATTGCCGCCGGCAGCACCATTCCCGCTCCCCAGCGACACCTGGGCGAAGGCGGCTTGAATCTCAAGCCGAGCGGCCGGGTGCACGTCGGCGTGTCGGCCGCGGCGGGTCCCGGGCCGGGCTCGGGGCAGGCCGCGACGGAGGACCCCGTGTTCTCCTGCCGCGACGTCAACGTCTACTATGACGGCAAGCAGGCCCTCAAGAACGTGACCATCGACGTCGGACGGCGCCAGGTGCTGGCGATGATCGGGCCTTCTGGCTGCGGCAAGTCGACCTTCCTGCGCTGTCTCAACCGCATGAACGACACCATCCCCGGGGCGCGCGTCACGGGGAGCATCACTCTCGACGGCAGCGACATCCACGACGCGCGGCGCGACGTGGTGCAGCTGCGCGCCCGCGTCGGTATGGTGTTCCAGAAGCCCAATCCGTTTCCCAAGTCGATTTACGACAACGTCGCCTACGGACCGCGCATCCACGGACTCGCGCGGAGCCGCGCGCATCTCGACGACATCGTGTGCACGAGTCTGACGCGCGCCGGACTCTGGGAAGAGGCGAAGGACCGGCTCGGCAGCCCCGGTACCGCTCTCTCCGGCGGCCAGCAGCAGCGGCTGTGCATCGCGCGCACCCTCGCGGTACAGCCGGAGGTGATCCTCATGGACGAGCCCTGCTCGGCGCTCGACCCGGTGGCGACCGCGCGCATCGAGGACCTGATCGACGAGCTGCGCGAGTCGTACGCCATCGTGATCGTCACGCATTCCATGCAGCAGGCGGCGCGCGTTTCGCAGCGCACCGCCTACTTCCACCTCGGCGAGCTGATCGAGGTCGGCGATACCGACCGCGTGTTCACCAACCCGCGCCACCGGCTCACCGAGGACTACATCACCGGGCGTTTCGGTTAGGACGCGGAAACGCGCCGCCAAACAAAAGGGCCCGCTTGCGCGGGCCCCGTCGTTTGCGGTATCCGCCGACTCAGAACTTGAAGCGCACCCCCACCGACGTGGCGAGGTTATCCTTGTTGAGATAGCCGTTCGCCAGTCCGTCCGTCACGCCCGACCACATGGTGCCGGCGTACACGTCGAACCGCTTCGTGAGGCGGTAGTCGAACACCAGAGACACATCGTTCTCGGTGCCGCTGCAGCCCGCGCTCACCGTCGTGCCGCAGCCGGCATTTGCGCCCGTAGCGAACGAGTTCTGGTTGTAGGCATACCAGGCCGCCATCACGTCGAGGTCCGGCGTGATGCCCCACTTGAGGCCTGCCCAGTACACCTGCAGAACTTTCTCGTTGTCGTAGGCGGCGTTGTTGGTAAAGGCCAGGATGTAACCGCCGATCGTCAGTGTACCGGCCGGCAGCTTGTTGGTCGGATTGTCGAACTGGATGCGCTCATAGCCGGCCGACAGCTTCACCGTCGATCCGGGGATGGCGTAGGAAGCCATCGCCGCATAGGTCTGGTTGTCCGAGATCGTCCCCGAGAGCGAGTTGCTGACCGGCCAGCACTGCGGGGTCGCCGGTGCGGCCGCCGTGCAGGTGCCGGTCTGCAGCGTCGTCACCTGGGCCGCGCTCAGCGAGCCGACCCCGATCGCGTCGTACTTCTTGAAGTAGTAGCCGTCGACCGAGAAGCCCGCATAGTCGCCGCCGATCTGGAACTGGTACCCGGTATTGGTGCTGCCGCTCGCGCTGCCGAACTGGTAGAGGGCACCGATGTGCAGCCAGTCATACTTGGCGTAGTACTTGATCGACTGGTCGAGGCGCCGGTCCTCGGTGTCGCCGCCGCCGGCCGTCGTGCCCGAGTATCCGATCAGCGAGAAGGCCTGCGCCGCGCCCATCGGGTCGTACTTGCCGATGCCGTCGGCGAGCAATGTCACATTGCGTCCGAAGGTGAAGCTGCCATACGTCGGGGAAGCGAACCCGGCGATGGCCACGCCGGAGAACAGCTGACCGCAAATGCTGCTGTCGACGCCGGTCGTTTGCGAAGTGAGCGGCTTGCCGTTGTTGAGGGCGACGGACTTGCAGGCATCGGAGATATCGCCCGACCAGGGGTTGAAGAAGGTCTCGAAGCGGAACACGGCCGCCCAGTCGCCGCCGATCGGCTCGTTGCCCGCAATCCCGATACGCGACTGCGACAGGTTATTACCGGCCACGCCGATCGGTGAGTCGTAGTTGTTTTTCTGGACCAGCGAGTCCGACACGGCCGGGAAGTAATCGCTGAACGGGGCGCTGTGGGTATCGTATTGGAGACCGATATCGACGATGCCGTAGAGGGTGATCCCCTTCCAGGTGAGGCTGCTGTCCTCAGCCTTGGTCGTCGGTGCGGCGCTCTGCGCCTGCGCGACGCCCGCCACCGCCAACGAAGCCACTACTAGACAGGCACGGATGGATGTCATCTTCGCGATTCCTGTTGGTTTTTAAAAAGTCGACGCGGCACCGCGACGCTCACGCCCGATCGCTCGTGCGGAAAAGTGTTGCGCTGCCACAACCTCTCATGAACAGCCCCGCCAGGGGCTCGCTCTGGTTCAGCTACAGGCCATTTGTACCGCAGTCAGATGGCACTTTTGTTAACGGGCCGGGAATTTGGACCCTGTGCGCCATTAGCCGACTACGGACGTCCTAGTTATCTGAGCCCGTCTAACGGGCACGAAATGCTTCCATATCAAAGCCTTAAATGCAACATCTATTTTTCTGAACGCTTTTTAATGGAGCATTTGCCGTCGATTAATGGCCCTATGCTCCACTGTGCGGCATCTAGCGGACGATCCTGAGGCTTGGCAGCGGTGCGCATCCTTCTGGTCGAGGACGAGAAGAAGCTCTCGGAGCTCGTGGCGCGCGCGCTGCGCCAGGAGAGCTACGCCGTCGACATCGCTGATGACGGCATGCAAGGCTGGGAGCTCGCTCAAGCTTACGACTACGACCTCGTTGTCCTCGACCTGATGCTGCCCAAGCTCCCGGGCGAGGAGCTCCTGCGGCGCGTCCGCCGGCGCAACCAGCAGGTGCCTATCCTGATCCTCACCGCCCGTGATGCAACCGAGGAGAAGGTCAGCAACTTCGAGGCGGGGGCGGACGACTACCTCACCAAGCCTTTCGCCTTCGCCGAACTCGTCATGCGCGTCAAGGCGTTGCTGCGGCGTGGCCCCGTGGCCCGCTCGAGCGTGCTGCGGGTGGCGGATCTCGAAGTCGACCGCCTCACCCAGCAGGTGCGCCGCGCGGGCAAGCGCATCGATCTGACCCCGAAGGAGTACGCGCTGCTCGAGTACCTGGCCTCGAGCCCGGGGCGGGTGTTCTCGCGCACCATGATCATCGAGCACGTCTGGGACCAGAGCTTCGAGGGCCTCACCAACATCGTCGACGTGTACGTGCGACATCTGCGCGGCAAGGTGGACGATCCGTTCCCGGTGAAGCTCATTCGCACGGTGCGCGGCGTCGGCTATGGGCTCGGGTCGGCGCCTGACGCATGAACGCGCGTTCCCTGAGCGTTCGCCTGGTGGCCTGGTACGCGGGCGTCCTCACCGCCGTGTTCGTGCTGCTCGGTCTCCTGACCTTTTTCTTCCTGCGCCATTACCTCGAGGCGAACCTGCTGGATACCCAGACCCGGCGCGCGCGGCAGATCGCCGGCACGCTGGTCGCTCACGCGCGCCGTGACAGCGAGGCGTCGATGGCGGGCGAAGTCGAGAGCCTCTATTCGCCCGAGGTCAACGACCGCTTCATCCGCATCTCGCGCGCCGACGGCCAGGTGGTCTATGCCTCGGGCCCGCCGCGGGATGAGGTCTTCGACCCGGCGCGGGTCGCGCCACTCGCCGGCGACTTCCTCCGGGGTGCGACGCGCAAGCTGCCCTTGCCGGGCGGCGTGCTGCTGATCGCGGCGGTCCCGGCCACGGGGAGCGACGGAACGCTCTATCGCGTCGAGGTCGGCACCTCGGGATCGCAGGCCGAGGACACCCTGGCGCAGGTGCTGCTGATGCTGGCCGTGGGGCTCCCGGTCGCGGTGGCCGTGGCGGTCACTGGCGGCTTCGTACTGGTGCGCCGCGCGCTCGAGCCGGTCGAGCGCATGGCACTCAAGGCCGAGGAGATCACCCAGCACTCCCTCAGCGAGCGGCTGCCGGTGGTGGAGAGTGGCGACGAGCTCGAGCGGCTGTCGGTATCGCTCAATCACATGATCGCGCGCCTCGAGGATGCCATCCGCGGCTCCAAGCAGTTCGTCGCGGATGCGAGCCACGAGCTGCGCACGCCGCTCACGGTGATGCGCGGCGAGCTCGAGAGCCTGGTGCAGAACGGACGGCTCGAGCGCGACACACGCGACGCGCTCGGCAGCGTGCTCGAGGAGGTCGGGCGCCTCGGTGAGATCGTCGAGAGTCTGTTCGCGCTGTCGCGGCTCGATGCCGGCGAGACGAGCGGCGGCTGGCAGCGGCTCGATCTCGCGGAGCTCGCGGCCACCACCGCCGGGCAGATGAGCCTGCTCGCGACCGACAAGGAAATCAGTCTGAGCTGTGATTCGACCGCCGGAGTCGCGGTTGAGGGTGACCGCGCGCGCCTGAAGCAGGTCATCGTCAACCTGCTCGACAACGCCATCAAGTACACCCCGCGCGGCGGACACATTGCGCTCAGCGTGCGCCGCGAGGGCGCCTGGGCGGTGCTCGAGGTCGCCGACGATGGCATCGGGATCCCTTCCGATGCCTTGCCGCACGTGTTCAAGCGCTTCTTCCGCGCCGACAGCTCGCGCTCGCGCGAGCCGGGCGGCGCGGGTCTCGGACTCTCGATCGTGAAGTCGATCTGCAGCGCCCACGGTGCGGAGATCGAGGTGCTGAGCGCCACGGGCAAGGGCAGCACCTTCCGCGTGCGCCACCCGCTCGCCACCGAAGCCGCCCGCAGTTGAGGTCCTGAAAAGATGTCGCTGGTCCAATACGTTCTGCGCCGCCCCTATACCGTCGTGGCGCTGCTCATTCTCATCGCGCTGCTGGGGATCGGCGAGGCGCTGCGCATGCCGGTCGACATCTTTCCCAAGATGGACATTCCGGTGTGCAGCGTGGTGTGGACCTACGCCGGCATGGATGCCAAGGACATCCAGAACCGCATTCTCACGCTGCACGAGCGGCAGATGGCATCGCTCGTGGACGACATCTCGCGCATCGAGGCCACCAGCTACGAGGGTGTGGGGGTCGAGCGCGTGTACCTGCACGAAGGGGCGGACGTGACGCGGGCCATCGCGCAGCTCGCCAGCAGCGCGCTGGTGGTACTGAAGTACATGCCGCCCAACATCACGCCGCCGCTCGTGATCCGCTACGGCGCGACCGACGTGCCCATCATCCAGCTGAGCCTCTCGAGCAACTCGCTGCCCGACACGGCGCTCAACGATCTCGGGCAGAACATCATCCGCCCGGCGCTCGCCGTAGTGCACGGGGCCGAGGTGCCATATCCCTACGGCGGCAAGCCGCGCGTCATCATGGCCGATCTCGACAGCCAGGCAATGCAGGCCCGCGGCCTCACGCCGGCGGACGTGAGCAGCGCCCTGCAGAGCCAGAACGTGATTCTGCCCGCGGGCGACGTGAAGATCGGCTCGCTCGACTACCTCCTCGCCATGAACAACAGCCCGGATGCGATCGAGGCGATCAACTCCTTCCCGATCCGCCAGGTCGGGGGGCGCGAGGTGTTCATGCGCGACGTCGCGCACGTGCACGATGGCTTCCAGGTGCAGACCAACTCGGTGTCGGTCGACGGGGTGCCGGGCGCGCTCATGACCATCCGCAGCACCGGCGGCGTGTCGACGCTCTCGGTGATCGACGGCATCCGCGCGGCGCTCCCCGATATCCGCCACATGCTGCCTGCGAGCGTGCGCATCCTGCCGATCTTCGATCAGTCGGTGTTCGTCAAGGCGGCGCTCAACAGCGTGCTGATGGGTGGCTGCATGGCGGCGGGCCTGACCGCGCTCATGATCCTGCTGTTCCTCGGCAACTGGCGCCTCACGCTCATCATCCTGGCGTCCATTCCGCTCTCGATCATCACCGCGGTGCTCGCCATGGGGGCGGGCGGCGAGACGCTCAACACCATGACGCTCGGCGGCTTCGCGCTCGCGGTCGGCATCCTCGTGGACAATGGCACGGTGGTCATCGAGAACATCGAGCGTCATGCGGGACTGCACCAGCATCTGCCGGGTGCGGTGGTGCACGGCGCGGGCGAGGTGGGCGTGCCGACCTTCCTCTCGACGCTGTGCATCTGCATCGTGTTCGTGCCGGTGTTCCTGCTCGAGGGCACGGCCAAGTACCTGTTCTCGCCGCTGTCGGTGTCGGTGATCGTGTCTTTGCTCGCAAGCCTCGCGCTTTCCTTCACCATGGTGCCGGTGCTGTTCCTGTACCTCATGCGCGCGCAGGCCGATGGCGCAGCGCAGACCCACGGCGCACACGCCGGTCCGCCGGCGGTGGCGGCTGCTGCCGCGTGGCGCGAGCGGCTGGCACAGATCGGACAGCGGCTGCACGGCGTGCACCTCGTCTTCGAGCGCGGCTTCGAGCGCTTCCGCGACACCTACCGCAACGCGCTCGCCTGGGCGCTGGCGCAGCCGAAGGCGACGGTGCTCGCGTTCCTCGCCATCATGCTGATATCGCTGCCGCTGTTCCCGCTGCTCGGGCGGGATTTCTTCCCGGACGTCGATGCCGGACAGATGCGGCTGCACGTGCGTGCGCCGCCCGGGACGCGCATCGAGACCACGCAGCAGTACTTCGCCGCGGTCGAAGGGACGATCCGCAAGCTGGTCGGCAGCGGGCAGATCGCCGTCATCCTCGACAACATCGGCCTGCCCTACAGCGGCATCAACATCGCGCTCAGCGACTCGGCGACCGTCGGACCCATGGACGGCGAGATCCTGGTCTCGCTCACCGAGAAGCACGCGCCGACGGCCGAGCTGACCGCGATGCTGCGCCGTGAGCTGCCGCAGCGCTTCCCGGCGCTGCAGTTCTTCTTTCAGCCCGCCGACATCGTCGACCAGGTACTGAACTTCGGCCAGCCGGCGCCGATCGACATTCGCGTGTCGGCTTCCGACACCGACAGTGCCTATCGCCTGGCGGCGAAGCTCACCCGGCTGGTCGCGGGAGTCCCCGGCGTGGTCGATGCCCACGTGGCGCAGGTTCCCGACGCCCCGGCGCTGTCGGTGGACGTCGACCGCGCGCTCGGGACGCTGGTCGGGGTGACGCAGCGCGATGCCGCCAGCAACATGCTGGTCACCACCAGCTCGAGCCTGCAGACCGCGCCCAACTTCTGGGTCGACCCGAAGAACGGCGTGAGCTATCCGCTGGTGGTGCAGCAGCCGAGCTACGCTATCAACTCCTCGCAGGACCTGAAGACCATGCCGGTGTCCAGTACCCAGGGGAACTCGCAGCTGCTGATGAACACGACCGCCATCGGGCGGCAGACGACGCCGCTCGTGACCTCGCAGCTCAACATCCGCCCGGTATTCGACGTGCAGGCCAATGTCCAGGGCCGCGACCTGTATTCGACCTCGCAGGCCATCGACCGGGTGATCGCCGCCAATAAACCGCCGGCGGCGCAGGCCATGCACGTGACGCTGAGCGGCCAGGTCGAGACCATGCGCGAGAGCTACACCGGACTCTTCGCCGGTATCGCGCTCGCGGTGGTGCTGGTCTATCTTTTCCTGGTCATCAACTTCCAGAGCTGGATCGATCCGCTCATCGTGCTGATGGCGACGCCGTTCGCGCTGAGCGGCGTCATGTGGATGTTGTTCCTCACCCAGACACACCTGTCGGTGCCGGCGCTCATGGGAACGCTCATGTGCATCGGTTTGACTACCGCCAACAGCATCCTGGTGGTGACCTTCGCCAATCAGCGTATGGACGCCGGCGACAGCCCGCTCGCCGCGGCGATCACCGCCGGCTTCACCCGTATCCGCCCGGTGCTGATGACGGCCGGCGCGATGATCCTCGGCATGGTGCCGATGGCGATCGGCGTGGGGGAGGGGGGCGAGCAGAACGCGCCGCTCGCCCGCGCGGTCATCGGCGGCCTGCTGTTCGCGACTTTCGCGACGCTGGTCTTCGTGCCGACCATGTACCGGCTGCTGCGGCGCGCGCCGCAGACCACCATCGAGGCGCACACTGTAGGGGGCGCGTGATCATGCAGGAGACACCGAAGCAATCACCGGATCAGGGGGAAATCCGCGCCACCGACTTCGCCGCGGAGGTGGTCGCGGGCGAGAGCCACGCGGTGTCGGCCGAGTTCACTGCCGACACCGGAGCCCGCCTCAAGAAGGCGGCGCTCATCTTCGCCGCGGTACTCGGCGTGCTGTTCGTGCTGGTGAGCATCGATCGCTTCATCAAGGCGCACGGCGTGGCGCGCGCCACCGATGAGTCGGCGGGCGCGCCGCCGCTGGTCGATGTGGTCATGGCGCAGCCCGTCGGAGCGGTGCAGAGCCTGGTGCTCCCCGGCGAGACGGCGGCCTGGCACTCGAGCATCATTTACGCGCGCGTCAACGGCTACGTCGCCAAGTGGTTCGTCGACATCGGCGACCACGTGAGGTCCGGCCAGGTGCTGGCGCTCATCGAAACCCCGGAGCTCGACGCGCAGCTCGCCGCGGCGCGGGCCCAGCTGCAGGTGGCCCGTGCGCAAGTGCTGGTGCGGCAGGCCGAGGCGCAGCTCGGGCGCACGACCTACGAGCGCTGGCGCGACTCTCCCAAGGGAGTGGTGTCCGAGCAGGAGCGTGAGGAGAAGAAGGCCGACTACGACAGTGCGCTCGCGCGCCTCAAGTCCGCCGAGGCGGACGTGGCACTCGATGCGGCGCAGGTGAACCAGTACGAGGCACTCGCGGCCTTCAAGAAGGTAACCGCCCCGTACGACGGCGTCATTACTACCCGCGACATCGATATCGGCAACCTGGTCACGGCCGGCAGCAGCTCGACGACCACACCGCTCTACGTGATGACGCAGAACGACCCGATCCGCATCTTCGTCGACGCGCCGCAGAGCGCCGCCGACGATCTCCTCGACAACGGGGCTCCGGTCGAGGTGCGGACCGCTGGCGGCGAGGCGCGACAGTACGCCGGCAAGGTGACGCGCACCTCCGGGGCCATCAACCCGCAGGCGCGCACCCTGCGGGTCGAGGTGGATATCCCCAACCCGAAGGCGGAGTTCGTGCCCGGCATGTACGTCAAGGTGGGCTTTGGCCTGCCGCCGCGCGGGCTGGTGCAGGTGCCGGCGGCGGCGCTGCTGTTCCGCGCCAGCGGACCCGAGGTGGCGAAGGTCGACGCGGGCGGCCACATCAGCTTCCGGCCGGTGGTCATCGGCCGTGACGACGGCAGCCTGGTTGAGTTGAGCTCCGGGATCGCCGCCGGCGATCGCCTGGCGCTCAACGTCAGCAGCCAGATCAGCGAGGGGCAACTGGTGCGTGCCCGCTCGGCGGACTCGCGGCCCGCGACCGCGGGACTGCGGCGTTGAGGGGCGAGCGATGAGACCGCAGCGTATCGGCGTCGCGACCGCGCTCGCCGCCGTGCTCGGCGGCTGTGCGGTCGGGCCGAACTACCACACGCCGCGCATCGCCACTCCCGGGCACTACGCCGCGGTGCCGGCTGCTACCGGCGTGAATGAGACAGCCGCGGCGGCGGTCGATCCGGCCGCCTGGTGGAAGGCCCTGCAGGACCCGGAGCTCGACTCCCTGATCGAGCGCGCGGTCGCCGCCAATCCCGACGTCCTGGTGGCCCTCGACCGGCTGCAGGCCGCGCGCGTTTTCGAGGCGGCGGTGATCGGCACCGCACTGCCGGACGCCGAGGCCTCCGCGGGTGCCGGGCGCGGCACCGGCGGCGATCTCACCCGCGGGCGTGCGGCGCAGCCCCTGATCTCGGCCGACAACACCGCGGGCTACCAGCACCTGAACGAGATCGGCGGCTTCGATTCGATCTGGGAGCTCGATATCTTCGGCAGGTATCGCCGCGAGATCGAGGCGGCACGCTACGACGAGCAGGCGACCCGCGCGGCACGCAACGCGGTGCTCATCACGGTGATCGCCGACGTGGCGCGCGCCTATGTCGACCTGCGCGGCCTGCAGGTGCGCGCCTCGGTGCTCGATTCGGCGATCACGGTGCTGCGCGAATCGCTGCGCATCGTCAGCATTCGCTACGAGCGCGGCATCACCAACGAGCTGGACGTCACGCTGGCGACACGCGAGCTGGCCTCGCTCGAGGCGCAGGCGGCGCCCGTCAACGCGCAGGTGCGCGCCGCCGAGTTCACCCTCGCGACGCTGCTCGGGCTCTATCCCGAGGACCTCGAGCAGGAGCTGAGCGCTCCCGGCATGGTGCCTGCGGTGCCCGACGCGGTGGATGCGGGTCTGCCGCCGCAGCTGCTGCGGCGGCGTCCGGACATCCAGCAGGCGGAACGCGAGCTCGCCGGCGCGACCGCCCGCATCGGCATCGCAACCGCGGACCTGTTTCCCTCGCTCGCGCTCACCGGTGCGGTCGGATTCCAGCGCCAGTCGCTCAGGGGCCAGCCGGTGCTCGGTGAACACATCTGGTCGGTGGGCCCGGCGGCGGTCTGGCCGTTGCTCGATTTCGGCGCCCTCGACGCACAGGTGGAGATAGCGGATCTTGAAACGCGCGCGCTGCTGGTGCGCTACAAGCAGACGATCGAGGAGGCGGTGCGCGAGGTCGACACGAGCTATACGCTGTACGGTGCCGAGCAGGTGAGTCTCTCCAAGCTCGGCACGGCGCTGGTCGCGGGCCAACGCGCGGTCACCCTGGCGAACGAGCGCTACCAGCGCGGCGTCACCGATTTCCTCAACGTGGTGGATGCGGAGCGCCAGGAGTACGACCTGGAGGAGCAGTACGCCGAGACCCAGGTGGCGACCGCCGAGCAGTACATCGAGCTCTGCCGCAGCCTCGGAGGCGGCTGGGAGAACTACCAGAAATTGCCGGCCATCCACCGGCCGGAGCCGGCGATCATCGCCGTGTTCCAGCGGACCCTGAGCCGCAGCGACCCTCTCAAGTGAGGCAAGCGCGCTCGCCGCCCTGAGCGCGCTCCCGCCCGCCCACTCACGCACCGCCGCCGCTGCACGGCGGGTAGCCATTGCAAGCATTCGATATATATGGCCGAATATAACGCGCCGAGAACAACGACTATCCGGAAGGACTGATCATGCGGAATGTTTGCCGGTGTATGGCCGCGGCGCTTGCCGCGACTGTGATGCTGAATGTCGCGGCGCGGGCCGCGGATGGGCCGGCTCCAGCTCCGGCCCCGGCGGCCCCCGCCGCCGCCGCCGGCCCATCGGGCTGCACCAGTACGCACGAGTTCTTCGCCACCGATTGCACGCTGACCTGGCATGGCGTCACGCTCTACGGCGCGTACGACGTCGGCGTGGGCTGGGTGAGCCATGGTTTGCCGGAGAACGCCTATAACTACGAGGGCGAATCGCTGGTCAACCGCAACGGCAATCACTCGCAATTCCTCATCGCGCCCAACAACCTGTCGCAGACCGGGCTCGGGATCAGATTCAAGGAGGAGTTCGTCGAGGACTGGTACGTGCTGGGTAATGCCTCGACCGGCGTCAATCCGCAGTCGGGGCAGTTCGCCAACATGGCGGCCACCAACACCACCAACGCCGGCTTGCCGAGGAGCAGCTATTCGATCACCGGCGACGGGGCACGCGCGGGCCAGACCTTCAACGACGAGCTGTACGGCGGCGTCTCCTCGCCGCAGCTCGGTACGCTCACCTTCGGTCGCCAGCGGGCGCTCGGCACCGACGCGATGCTGCGTTACGACCCGGCGAACGGCGCCTATTCGTTCTCGTTCATCGGCTACAACGGCCTGATGGCCGGAGGCGGCGATACCCAGGACACGCGCTGGGACGATGCGGTGAAGTACCGCCTCACTGCGGGCCCGGTGCATTTCGGCGCCATGTACAAGTTCGCCGATGGCTCCGGTGGCTGCTATTCCGCCACCGCGGGCTGGACCGCAGCCACCTGCACTCCGGAGACCGCCCACAACACCGCGCTCGGGCTCGATCTCGGCGCCGAGGTTGGCAAGCTCTCCGCCGACGTCGTCTACCAGCAGGTCAAGCAGGCGATCAGCGTGGTCAATCCGCTGCTCGGGCCGCAGAGCCTCACGCAGCCTTATCAGTCGACGGTCAACAGCATCAACACCAACCAGATCACCGGCGCCAATGTGATCGACCCGGGCAACACCGAGTACGGCATCGTCACCGACAACACCGCGCTCATGGTCGCCGCCAGATATGCGTGGCAGTCAGTCAGGTTCTACGGCGGCTACGAGCACATTCGCTACACAAATCCGTCGGACCCGTTAGGGATCGGTGCCAGCGCCCAGGGCGGCTACCTGCTGAGCGGTGTCGAGGACAACAATCTCGACTCGCCCAAGATCGTGCAGGTGTGGTGGACGGGCGTGAAATACGCCTACGATGCCAGCACCGACATCACCCTGTCCTACTATCACGAGGAGCAGAACGACTTCCGGCGGCCGCCGGCCTGCACCCCGGCGAGCTTCCGCGCCTCGTGCGCGGGCACTCTCAACGAGGTGTCACTTTACGTGGATCATCATTTCACCAGGCGCTTCGACGTCTACGCCGGTATTACCTACTCCAACGTGAGTGGCGGACCCGCCATCGCCATTCCGCACGGGCCGGGCGTTCCTTACTTCTACGACAACAACGTCGCTCCGACGATCGGCGGCCGCTTCAGTTTCTGAGCCCCCGGCTGGGGGCGCCGGCGTCTAGGCCACACCGTCCTCGGGCAGCGTGATGCGCACGGTGAGTCCGCGCGGCTCGCCGTCGAGGAGTTCGATGGTGCCGCCATGGCCGAGGATCACCGAACGGGCGATGGCGAGTCCGAGCCCCATGCCGTGGCTGTCGACTTCGCGGGCGGCGTCGCTGCGGTAGAAAGGGTCGAATACCCGGCCCTTCTCCGCCGCGGGGATGCCCGGTCCCTGGTCCTTCACCTCGACCACGAAGCCCGACTGCGGCGTCCGCCGCAGGGCGACGCGCGCGTGGCGCCCGTAGCGGGCGGCGTTCATGATGACGTTGGTGAAGGCGCGCAGCAGCGCCTGCGGCTTGCAGTGGTAACGACAGCGCAGCCCGCCGTCGTACTCCACGCTGCCGCCGAGGTCGCTCACCATGTCGCAGGCCGTCTGCAGAAGCGAGGCGAGGTCGACGACGTCGTGCGCTTCGGCGTCGTCGACCCCGCGGATGAACAGCATCGTCGAGGTCAGCATTCCCTCCATCAACTCGATGTCGTCGAGCATCTTGGTCTGCTGAGTCCCGGCACGATCGGTCTCGATGCGCAGCCGCAGCCGCGTCAACGGCGTGCGCAGATCGTGGCCGATCGCGCCGAGCATGAGCGTGCGGTCGGTGAGAAACCGCCGCAGCCGCTGCTGCATGTCGTTGAAGGCGCGGATCAGCCGCTGCAGCTGCGCCGGGCCCTGCTCGGCGAGCGGCGGCGAGTTGATGTCGACGCCGACGCGTTCGGCGGCGCGCGCCACCCGGGTCAGCGGCACGTTGACCATCAGGGTGAGCCAGATCCACAGGCCCGCGGTGGCGAATACCAGGAAGGCGCCGAGCCCGATCTGCGCTACCAGGGCGAGGCGATGCTCGAGCCCGACCGCCGTCGAGACTTCGAGCAGCCCGCCGCCGCGCAGCGGCACGCTCACCAGCACCGAGTCGGCGGTTCGGACCCTGGGGTCGGTGCGCACCCGGACGTCGGCAGGCGGCTTGCCGAGCTGCTGGGCGATCTGCGCGCGCAGCGCGAGATACTCCTCATCCGCGCCGCGGCCGGGATTCGTGCTGCTTCCGCGCCCCGCATCCAGGTAACGCAGGCGGAAGCCCTCATCTGAGCTCAGCTGCGCGAGCTCGGGGCGGCGCGCGGGCTCGACCGCTTCGAGCAGACGCACCACCATCCTGACCCGCGCTGCGGCCACGTCGGGCCGCAGTTCCGTTTGCCAGCGCGGCAGCAGCACCACGTAGAGCAGCGCCGCCGTCAGCTGCGAGAGCGCGAGGCCGAGGAAGAGAATGCCTGCGACCTGACCCCGCAGATCCGCAGGGAGCAGCCGCCGCAGGCGGAAGGTCATCCGAGCCTGACGTCAGGCGTGAACACGTAACCACCCGAGCGAACCGTCTGGATCAACATCGGGTCTTTCGGATCCTTCTCGATCTTGCGGCGCAGGCGGCTCACCTGGATGTCGACGCTGCGGTCTATGGTGGCGGGTGCGCGCCCGCGCGTGAAGTCGAGCAGCTGCTCGCGCGTCAGCACCTTGTTGGCATGCTCGCAGAACGCCACCAGCAGCTCGAACTCGCCGCCGGTGAGCGGCACGCGCGTGCCGTCGTGCGAATACAGCCGCCGTGCAACGAGATCGAGGCGCCACTCGGCGAAGCTCAGCACCGAGCGGCGACGGTCGGGCGCCTCGGCGGGGATATATTGGGCGCGGCGCAGCAGTGCGCGGATACGCGCCACCAGTTCGTGCGTGCCGAAGGGCTTGGTGAGATAGTCGTCGGCCCCCATCTCGAGCCCGACCACGCGTTCGATCTCGCTGCCGCGCGCCGTGAGCATGATCACCGGCAGGTTGCCTGCGGCGCGCACGCGCCGGCAGAGGCTGAGGCCATCCTCCTTCGGGAGCATGATGTCGAGTACCAGCAGATCCACGTCCGCGGCCGCCATCACGCGGTCCATTTCCTCGCCGTCCTGGGCGACGGTCACGCGAAAGCCGCTCTGGCGGAGGAAATCCGCGACCAGGGCGCGGATCTCGGGGTCGTCTTCCACAAACAGCACGTGGGCGGCGGTGGGATCCATACTCGAGCCCTGCATGGCAGCGAGCATCTCGCTGTCCGCTTTCATACTAGCACGCGCATGCGCAGCCTCAGGCGCTGGCGCGGCGGGACGCGCCCCTCCTGAAACAGGCCGTTACAGAGGCAAACGCGGCGTGGCGCGCCAGCGCTCACGTGTCGAGCGGCAAGCGCCGCAGCAGCTGCCAGCCGGCCGTCGCGGCGCGCAGTACCAGCACGTCGCGTCCCGAGAGCTGCTGGCGACGGTGACCGATCGTCCACTCGAGCTGCCAGCGGTAGCTGATGATGCCAATGTCGCCCGCCGCGCGTCCCTTGAGGTCGGTCGTGTTGTATTCATGGACCTCGACGCCCGAGAATTGCGAGCGCATGTGCTCGATCACTGCGCGGCGACCGGCGATCGAGACGCCGGGCGTCGCGGTCAGCAAGGCCACATCCGCCGCCAGTAAGCGCTCCAGCCGCGACCAATCGCCGCCGAGCCACGCCGCGTCGTAGGACTGTATCCAACGCGCCGCCGCAAGATCGTCGAGCACGCCAGCGGCGGGTCGCGGCGGATGCCCGTGCGCGTGGCCGTTCTGCAAAGTGTCGGGATTCAACATGAGAGCACCTCCGCTGCGTCCGGCACCTCCGCTGAGGTCGCGCTCGTCGGGTCATTCGGCGGACGGTCCCGGTCGCCGCGATCAACACACCCAGCCATCCGCACACTCGGGATGCCCCCAACGAGCGCGACCTCAGAAACCGTGCCACTCGATCGTTCCATGAGTTCACCTCACCATGCCACGCGAACTTACTGCCATCGACCAACCGCGTCACGTTTGGTTCGCGACGCGGCGCGCGTGCGCGCCCATTGCAACACGATGGAAACACGCAGTTAGGAAGCGAAATGCGGCGATGCGCTCGCATACCGCAGCGGAGGCATTGCCGCTACCGTCTTACGGCGTGCGCGAGCGGCGCCACCTGTGGAGCTCGCGCCCGAGCCGCTGGATCGTGCTGTCATCCGCGCCGGACGTGGCGATCATCGCGACCCTCGCCGGCGTTGGCATTCTGATGCACGCCGTGCCCTGGACGGTGATCGGTGCGCTGCTGGTCGCGACCGTGCTCTTCACGCTGGTGCTCGATGCGGTAAAAACCGTGTGCTTCGCGCGGCTGCGTCGGGCCTGAGGCAGGTCGCGCGGCGCCGCGGCTAGCGGACGCTGTAATTGCGCCCCTCAAGGCAGGCGGCTGCGGCGCGCAGGTAGCTCGACCTCATCTCACCGGCACCGTTCCCGGTCGCCGGCGCGGCCGGATCGAAGCCCGTCTGGCCGGTCGCCCAGCGGTTGCACTCGTCTTCGTCCCGCTTCTGCTGCGTCTCCGACTGCCCACCCTTGGGATAGGCGTAGAGCCTGGATGATGCGGCCGGGTTGACCGTCGAGCCCTGCGGTGGCGTCGAGGTCAGACCCGCCGGGGGCTCGACCGCCTCATACTCACTGACATCGCCGTCCCAGACATAGTAGTTGCTGTCGGCGTAGTAGTAGGGAATTCCGTTCCACCAGTAGGTGTCGTAATACAACGGCAGCACCGGCAGGTAGTAGCCGAGTCCCCATCCCCACCAGCCGTAGTGACCGTAGTAGCCGCCGCGCCAGCCGTGGCCGCCACGCCAGCCGTAGTCGCCGCGCCAGCCGTAGCCGCCGCGTCCGCCGTAGCCACCGTGTCCGCCGTAGCCACCGTGTCCGCCGTAGCCACCGTGTCCACCGTAGCCACCGTGTCCACCGTAGCCACCGCCGTGGCTTCCGCCGCCACCTCCACCATGACCGCCGCCACCCGGGCCGGCGCTCGCAAAGCCACTCGCCGCGAGCATCACCGTGACCGCAAGCACCGCGAAGCGAAGCAAGGCACGTCCTGACATGATGGCAAACCTCGCGAACGAATCAATTCACCCGCAATGACTTTGACAGGGAGGGGGTGCGTTGAGTTCGCCGCCGCGTCCCGCAGTGTTAGGTCGCGCGGCACAGATACACACTGAAACGCAGCATTACATTGAGGATTAATGTTTCATTCGTCGTCGCTTAATGTTGGCGAGATATCCTGATGATCCGGGCTCCTCCTGTCACACCCCCCCTGTGCCCGGGCACTCGGCGGCGCCTCCCTCGGAGGCGCCGTTCTTTTTTGCCGGGCCTCGCCGCCGACGTGCGCGTGCGGCTGCGGTAGGATCGCGGCGGAGGTACCCGATGCAGCCAGCGGTGCGCTTTCGCGTGGACTTCGGTCGGAAAGGTTCCATCGGCCCGGGCAAGATCGCGCTGCTCGAGCATATCGGCAGCGGTGGCTCCCTGTCGCAGGCGGCGCGCGAGCTCGGCATGAGCTACCGGCGCGCCTGGCAGCTGCTCGCGAGCCTCAATTCCTGTTTCGACGAGCGCGTGGTGCTGAGCACCAAGGGTGGGCGCGGCGGCGGTGGCGCGCGTCTCACGCCCTTCGGCCGGCTGCTGGTGCGCGTCTATCGTGACTTCGAGGCCGAGCTGCAACAGCGGGCGGCACGTGCGTTCGCCGGCGTAGCCCCGCGCGCGCGGCTCCGCGCGGCAGCGGGTCCGCGCGAAAGTGGCGGCGCGACACGCCGGCGGCGACGCCCGCGAGTCGTGCGTCTCAGCACCCGCCCGCGCTAGGTCTCACCGCTATTGCGCGCTGCGCAGCAGCTCGTTGATGGACGTCTTGGCGCGCGTCTGGGCGTCGACCCGTTTGACGATGACGGCGCAGTAGAGACTGTGACTGCCGTCCTGCGCCGGCAGCGTCCCTGAGACCACCACCGAGCCCGCCGGCACGCGTCCCTGCAGGATCGTGCCGCTGGTGCGGTCGTAGATGCGGGTACTCTGCCCGATGAAGACACCCATGGAGATCACCGAGCCGGCTTCGACGACCACCCCCTCGACGACCTCGGAGCGCGCGCCTATGAAGCAGTCGTCCTCGATGATGGTGGGGCTCGCCTGCAGCGGCTCGAGTACGCCGCCGATGCCGACACCGCCCGAGAGGTGCACATTGCGTCCGATCTGGGCGCACGAGCCGACCGTGGCCCAGGTGTCCACCATGGTGCCGGGTCCCACCCAGGCGCCGATGTTGACGTAGCTCGGCATCAGGACCGCGTCCGGGGCGATGTAGGCGCCGCGGCGCACCACCGCGTGCGGCACGATGCGCGCTCCGCCGGCGCGCAGCTGCGCATCGCTCGCGTGCGCGTACTTGAGCGGCACCTTGTCGTAGAAGCGCGTGAAGCCCGCGTCCATCACGCGGTTGTCGTGCGCGCGGAAATAGAGGAGCACCGCCTTCTTCAGCCACTGATTGACCACCCAGCCGCCGTCGCGCGGCTCGGCGACCCGCGCCTGGCCGCTGTCGAGCAGTGCCAGGCACTCCTCGAGCGCCTCGCCGAGCTCGCGCGTGAGCGTCTTCGGGGTGAGCGCGGCGCGGCGCTCGAAGGCGTCCTCGACCAGAGCGCGCAGATGGTTGAGATCGCTCACCGCATCACCGGCGCGCGGCGCCGCCGCGCAGCGCCTGGCTCTCGCGGTCGAGGGCGGCGATCATGCGCTCGCGCAGCTGCTCGCCGGCCGCGGTACTGAGCGGGCGGTTGTCGAAGTCCGTGAGATAGAAGACGTCCTCGGCGCGTTCGCCGACGGTCATGATCTTGGCGGCGTGCAGCTCGACGCGCTCCTCGAGCAGCACCTTGCCCACGTCACACAAGAGGCCCGGCCGGTCGCCGGCGGTGAGCTCGAGCACCGAGCGGCGGTTGCGCTCGTCGATGCTGAGCGCGATCTGGGTCGGGGTGTTGAACATGCGCGCCTGGCGGGGCGCGCGGCGCGACACCGACAGCGGCGCGTCCTCCGGTCCCTGCACCGAGCGCCACAGCGCCTGCTCGATCTCGATACGCCGGTCGTGGTCGGTGACGCCCGCGCCATCGTCCTCGAGCACGTGGTAGAGATCGAGGCTGAAGCCATCACCCGTCGGGGTGATGCGCGCATCGACGATGTTGAGTCCGAGCTGGTCGAGCACCGCGGTGGTGCGCGCGAAGCCACGACGGCGCGGGCGCGTGAAGATCAGTACCGCGGTGGTGCCACGCAGGCTGTGCGCATCGAGCGCCACCAGCGGCTCATCGGACGCCGCGTCGCGCTCGGCCAGCAGGCGCGTGTGCCAGGCGACTTCCTCGGGCGAGTGCTGCAGGAAGTAGCCCGCCGAGAAACGCGTCCAGGCCGCCACGATGTCGCTCTCGGCGACGCCGCGCTCGATCAGGAGCCGGCGCGCTGCATCCTGCGTCTCGCGCACCAGGTGCTCGGGATCGATCGGGCTCTCCAGTCCCCGGCGCAGCGCGCGCTTCACGCGCTGGTAGAAGTCCTTGAAGAGCGAGGCCTTCCAGGAATTCCACAGCTTGGGGTTGGTGCCGCGTACGTCCGCGCAGGTGAGGACGTACAGATAGTCGAGATGCGACTCGTCGCCCACCTTGCGGGCGAAGGCGTTGATGACCTGCGGATCGCTGATGTCCTGCTTCTGCGAAGTGATCGAGAGCTCGAGATGATTGCGCACCAGCCAGGCGACCAGGCGCGCGTCGTAGGGCGAGAGGCCCTGCTCGAGACAGAAGGCCTCGGCGTCCACCGCGCCGAGCTCGGAGTGATCGCCGCCGCGCCCCTTGGCGATGTCGTGGAACAGCGCGGCGAGATACACGACCTCCTGGCGTGGCAGCTGCTGCATGACACGCGAGGCCTCGGGGAGCTCGTGATCGTAGCGCGCAATGGCGAAGCGCCGCAGGTTGCTCACCACGAAGAGCGTGTGCGCATCGACCGTGTAGGCGTGGAACAGGTCGTACTGCATGCGCCCGACGATGCGCCCGAACGCCGGGATGTAGCGCCCGAGCACGCCGTAGGTGTTCATGCGCCGCAGCTCGTGCGTGACGCCGACCGGCGAGCGCAGGATCTCGAGGAACAGCCGATGGTGGCGCGGGTTCTGCCGGAACTCCTCGTCGATCAGCCAGAGGTTCTTCGCCACCGCGCGCATGGTCGAGGCGCGCACGCCGCGGATGTCGGGGTTCTGCTGCAGCAGCGCGAAGAGCTCGAGCAGCGCCGACGGCGTGCGTGCGAATACCTCCTCGCTCACCGCTTCGAGCGAGCCGTTGCGCACCTGGAAGCGCGCATTGAGCGGCCGCGGCGGCTCGCGCTCGCTGAGGATCGCCTCGCGGAACAGCTCGAGCAGCAGCTCGTTGAGGAGGCTCACGTCCATCACCGTGCGGTAGTAGCGCTGCATGAACTGCTCGACCGCGAGCGTGTAGGAGGCATCCTCGTAGCCGAAGGCCTGGGCGAGGCGGATCTGGGTGTCGAACAGCAGCCGATCCTCGCGCCGGCCCGTGAGTGCGTGCAGCCCAAAGCGCACCCGCCACAGGAACGCCTGCGCCTGGCGCAGCCGCCGCAGCTCCGGGGCGGTGAGGAAGCCGTGGGTCATGAGCCCATCGAGCGAGTCGGCGTCGAAGTGGCGCTTGGCGACCCAGGCGATGGTCTGGATGTCGCGCAGGCCCCCGGGACCGGTCTTGACGTTCGGCTCGAGGTTGTAGGCGGTGTCGTTGGCTTTGAGGTGCCGCTCGGTCTGCTCGCGCACCTTGGCCTCGAAGAACTGCTTCACCGGCCAGATGCGCTCGGGCGCGAGCGCCGCTCGCATCGCAGCGAACAGCGCCGCGTTGCCGGCGAGCAGCCGTGCCTCGAGCAGCGTCGTCATGACGCCGACGTCACCGACGCACTGTTCGGCGCACTGCGCCACGGTGCGCACGCTGTGGCCGATCTCCAGTCCAATGTCCCAGAGGAAGGTCACGAGATGCTCGACCGCGGCGCTCCCGAGCGCATCGGGAGGCTGCGGCGCGAGCAGCAGCACGTCGACATCGGAGCAGGGATGGAGCTCACCGCGTCCGTAGCCGCCGACCGCCACCAGCGCCCACGACCCGCAGGCCGCCGCGCAGCGCGCGCGCCACGCTTCGCGCAGCACCGCATCGATCAGCGTGGCCCGCGCGTGCACCAGCTCCTCGACCGGCTCTTCGGCGAAGAAGCGCGCTTTCAGCTCTTCATGTGCCTCGCGCAGCAGCGCCCGCCAGGCGGCCGGATCGCCGCCGGCGGCGGCCAGCCGGTCGGGAAGCCCCGCGAGCAGCGGCCAGGGGGCTGCCGGGGGTGCGGCGGGGAGCGATGCCTCGAGCAGCTCTGTTTCGGAGGCTCCCATCAGCTCCTTATATCAGTGATAACAGGCACAGGGATGTGCCCGCCGCCGCAGGCGGCGAGCGCCGAGCAAAAGTCGCGCCGTTTGCTCGGCGCCGCGAGGGGCGCCACATGGATGTGGCGATCCCGAGCTTCATGACTAGTGCGGTGCGCCGTCGGCGGGCAGCGTCAGCACATCGACGCCGGTCTCGGTGACCAGGACCGTATGCTCCCACTGCGCCGAGAGCGAGTGGTCCTTGGTGATCACCGTCCAGCCGTCGCCGAGGAGGCGCACGTGGCGCTTGCCGGCATTCACCATGGGCTCGATAGTGAAGGTCATGCCGGGCTTGAGCTCGAGCCCCGTACCGGGCTCGCCGTAGTGCAGTACCTGCGGATCCTCGTGGTAGATGCGCCCGATGCCGTGGCCGCAGTACTCCCGCACCACCGAGTAGTCGTTCTGCTCGACGAAGGTCTGGATCGCGTGGCCGACGTCGCCCAGCTGCGCACCGGGGCGCACCGTGCGGATGCCGCGCCACATGGCCTCGAAGCAGGTATCGGCGAGGCGCTGGGCATGCGTGGGGGCCTTGCCGACCGCGTACATGCGGCTGGTGTCGCCGTGGAAGCCGTCGCGGATCACGGTCACGTCGATATTGACGATGTCGCCCGGCTTGAGGCGCTTGTCGTTCGGGATGCCGTGGCAGACGACGTGGTTCACCGAGGTGCAGATCGTCTTGGGGAACCCCCGGTAATTGAGGTTCGCGGGGACCGAGCGCTGCACGTTCACGATGTGGTCGTGGCAGATGCGGTCGAGCTCCTCCGTGGTCACTCCGGGGACCACGTGGGGGCCGATCATGTCGAGCACCTCGGCGGCGAGGCGCCCGGCGATCCGCATCTTTTCCTGTTCCTCGGGGGTCTTGATGGTCACATGCATAGGTACACAAATGGGGCCGGGGACGCCCTGGGCCAAGGGGCCACCGAGGCTCGCGTAAGACATTGTTCCGATGAGGTCTTCATGGTATAAAGCGCGGCCTTTTTTGGCAACGCAACCCACACGCGCATCGTTCACCCGCTGACTGGGTGTTCCCGGCAATGCCGCAAGGCCTCGCCGGGGATGGTCACGGGGATGCGCGGAGGCTCAACCCGAACAGGAGTTTTTCATGCCCGGCGTGTCCATGCGACAGATGCTGGAGGCGGGAGTCCATTTCGGACATCAGACCCGCTTCTGGAACCCGAAGATGGCCCCCTTCATCTTCGGCGAGCGAAACAAGATCCACATCATCAATCTCGAGAAGACGCAGCCCATGTATTCGGAGGCTGCCGGCTTCGTCAAGGGCGTGATCGCCGACGGCGGCACGGTGCTGTTCGTCGGCACCAAGCGCTCGGCGCGCGACTCCATCCAGAAGGAGGCCGAGCGCGCCAGCCAGCCCTACGTGAACCAGCGCTGGCTTGGCGGCATGCTCACGAACTTCAAGACCATCCGCCAGTCGATCAAGCGGCTCGGCGAGATCACCGAGCTCGCCGCCTCGGGCGCGCTCGAGAAGCGCGGCAAGAAGGAAGCGACCCAGCTGCGCCGCGAGATGGACAAGCTCGAGAAGAGCCTGGGCGGCATCAAGAACATGGGGTCGCTCCCGGATGCGCTGTTCGTGGTCGACGTCGGTCACGAGGACATCGCGATCCACGAGGCGAAGAAGCTCGGTATTCCGGTGGTGGCCATCGTCGACACCAACTGCTCGCCCGACGGCATCGACTACGTGATTCCGGGGAACGACGACGCCATGCGCGCGATCCAGCTCTACACGAGCGGGATCGCCGATGCGGTACTCGAGGGCAAGGAATCCGTGCCGCAGGTGGCGGTGGGCGAGGATGAGTTCGTCGAGCTCGACGAGGCGGGCAATCCGCGCAAGAAGTCCCCGCGCGGCGCGGCCCGCAGGCCCGCCCCGGCGGTGCGCCGCAAGGCCCCGCCGCGACGCCGTCCGGTGATCGCGCCGACGCCGGTGGCAGCGGGCGCCGAGCCCGTCGTCGAGGATCTCGAGGTGGAAGGCGACGACGCCGAGCCCGCCGAGGTCGAGGTGGTCGCGGCGGCCACCGCGCCTGCCGCGCGCCGCGGTCCGGCTCCCGCGCGCCGCAAAGGGCGCAGCGATGGCGCCCCCGAGTAAGGCCGAGGAGGCCCCATGAACATCACGGCCGATACGGTCAGGCAGCTCCGCGAGCGCACCGGCGCGGGCATGATGGAGTGCAAGAAGGCCCTGGTCGAGACCAAGGGCGACCTCGACGCGGCCGCCGAGCTCATGCGCAAACAGGGGCTCGCCAAGGCCGACAAGAAGGCGGCGCGGGTCGCGGCCGAGGGTGTGGTGGTGATCGCGAAGGCGCCCGATGCCCGCAGCGCCGCCATGGTCGAAGTGAACTGCGAGACGGATTTCGTCGCGCGCGGGCCGGACTTTCGCGCCTTCGCGGACGGCGTGGCACAGGCCGCGCTCGCCGCGCGCCCGGCGGACCTTGCAGCCCTGGGGGAAGCGCGGCTCGCTTCCGGCGAGAGCATCGAGCAGCGGCGCCGCGAGTTGGTCGCCAAGATCGGCGAGAACATCAGCGTGCGGCGCTTCGCCGGGCTCGCGTCCCCGGACCAGCTCGGCGCCTACGTCCACGGCACCCGCATCGGCGCGCTGGTCGCCGTCAGGGGCGGCGCGCCGAGCCTCGCCTACGATCTCGCCATGCACGTCGCGGCGAGCAGCCCGAAGTACCTGAGCGCGCAGCAGGTGCCGGCGGACGTCGTCGCCAAGGAGCGCGAGATCCTCACCGAGCAGGCGCGCGGCGAGGGCAAGCCGCCGGAGATCGTCGCCAAGATGGTCGAGGGGCGGTTGCGCAAATCCCTGAGCGAAATCACCCTCTATGGCCAGGCCTTCGTCAAGGATCCGGACGTGACCATCGAGAAGCTGGTGAAGGGCGCGAAGGCCGAGGTGATCGCCTTCGAGCGCTTCGAGGTCGGCGCGGGTATCGAAAAGAAAGCCGATGATTTCGGCGCCGAGGTAGCGCGCCTGGCGACCGGGAGCTGAGGACGAGTGCTGTAGGGCAACGGATGAACCCCGCCGCGCGCGGGGTTTTTTCCATCGGCGGAGGTGAAACGATGACGCAAGCGAAGTCCCGCTGGTCGCGGATCCTGGTGAAGCTCTCGGGCGAGGCGCTGCTCGGCTCGGGCGACTACGGCATCGACCCGGCGGTGCTCAAGCGCATCGCCGGCGAGCTGCAGGACCTCGTACAGATGGACGTGCAGGTGGCGGTGGTGCTCGGCGGCGGCAACATCTTCCGCGGTGCGGGCCTCGCGCGTGCCGGCATGGACCGCGTGGCGGCCGATCACATGGGCATGCTCGCCACGGTCATGAACTCGCTCGCGCTGCAGGATGCGCTCGAGAGCCTGGGGTTGCATGCGCGCGTCATGTCCGCGATCCGCATCAACGAGGTGTGCGAGGACTACATCCGCCGCCGCGCGGTGCGCCATCTCGAGAAGGGGCGCATCGCGGTGTTCGCCGCCGGCACCGGCAATCCGTTCTTCACCACCGATACGGCGGCGGCGCTGCGCGCCATCGAGATCAACGCCGACGTGCTGCTCAAGGCCACCAAGGTGAACGGCGTGTACTCCGACGACCCGGTGAAGAACCCCGCCGCGGTGCGCTATCCGCGCCTTACCTTCGACAAGGTACTCGCCGACAAGCTCAACGTGATGGATGCGACGGCCATCGTCATGTGCCGCGACAACCGCCTGCCTTTGCGGGTGTTCAATCTCAACAATCCGGGCGACCTCACCCGCATCGTGCGCGGCGAGGACATCGGCACGACGGTCAGCAACGACTGAGCGCGAGAGGCCGGGAGGAGTCACTATGCTGGAAGAACTGAAGAAAGACGCCGCCACGCGCATGGCCAAGTGCGTCCAGACTTTTCAGACCGACCTGAAGAAGCTGCGCACCGGGCGCGCCCACCCGAGCCTGGTGGAGCATCTCAAGGTCGACTATTACGGCAGCGAAGTGCCGCTGCAGCAGGTCGCGAGCATCGCCGTCGAGGAGGGCAGGACGCTCGTGATCTCGCCCTGGGAGAAGAGTGTCGTGCAGGCGATCGAGAAGGCCATCTTCAAGTCCGACCTGGGGCTCACGCCCATGACCGCCGGCACCGTGATCCGCATTCCCATGCCGCCGCTCACCGAGGAACGGCGCAAGGAAATCACCAAGATGCTGCGCCACGACGCCGAGAACGCCCGCGTCGCGGTGCGCAACGTGCGTCGCGACGTGATGAACGAGATCAAGCACCAGATGAAGGACAAGCACCTGTCGCAGGACGACGAGCGGCGCGCGGAGGCCGACGTCCAGAAGCTCACCGACAAGCACGTCGCCGACATCGACGGGGCGCTCGCAGCCAAGGAGAAGGAGGTCATGCAGGTCTGATGGCTGAAGCCGCCGCCAATCTTCCCGGCCACATCGCCATCACCATGGACGGTAACGGCCGCTGGGCCGCCGCTCGCGGCGTGCCGCGCGCCGCCGGGCACAAGGCGGGGCTGAAGCCCGTGCGCATGTGCGTCGAGGAGTGCACGCGGCTGCGCATCGGCGCGCTGACCTTATTCGCGTTCTCGAGCGAGAACTGGGGCCGGCCGGCCGAGGAGGTCGGGAGCCTGATGGGGCTGTTCCTCGAGGCGCTCGACTCGGAGGTCGCGGAGCTCCATGAGAAAGGTGTGCGGCTGCGCTTCATCGGCGAGCGCCGCAACCTTCCGGTGCGGCTGCAGGCGCGTATCGCCGCCGCCGAGGAGCGTACCGCGGGCAACCGCGGCCTCGCCCTGCAGGTGGCGGTGAGTTACGGCGGGCGCTGGGACATTGTGCAGTCGGCTCAGGCATTTGCACGCGAGTGTGCGAGCGGGGCGCTGCGTCCCGAGGAGATTACCGAGGCGGCTTTCGCGACGCGGCTCGCGCTCGCCGGGATTCCCGACCCGGACCTGCACATCCGCACCGGCGGTGAGCACCGCATCAGCAATTTCCTCCTCTGGCAGCTCGCCTACGCCGAGCTCTATTTCACCGAGCGGCTGTGGCCGGAATTCAGCCCCGCCGATCTCGCCGCCGCCCTTGGCTTCTTCGCGAGCCGCGAACGCCGCTTCGGCCAGCGGCCGGCAGCGGCGGCGAACGCCTGATCGTGAACGACTCTCTGCGCAAGCGCGTGATCACCGCGGTGGTGCTGGCCGTGGCGTTGCTCGTCATCCTCCTGTGGCTGCCGCCGGTCGCGACGGTGATCGCGCTGACGGCGCTGCTGCTCGCCGGAGCATGGGAGTGGTCGGCGTTCCTGCGGCTCTCGGCCGCGGCGCCCCGCATCACCTATGTCGCGTTCGTGGGGCTGCTGCTGCCGCTCGCGTGGCGCGTCGCCGCCGATCACGGCGGCCGCGACCTGATCCTGCTCGCCGCGGTGCTGTGGTGGCTCACGGCCTTCATGTGGATCGTCTTCGCACCGCGGCTCGTCAGGCCCTGGGCCGCAGGTGTCGCCGGGGTACTGGCGCTCGTGCCCTCGTGGCTCGCACTGGTGTACCTGCGCCTCGCGCCGCCACCGCATGGTCAATGGGTGCTGTTCACGCTCGTGCTGGTGTGGGTCGCCGACATCGGTGCCTTTTTTGCCGGGCGGCGCTTCGGGCGCATCCGCCTCGCGCCCTTCGTCTCGCCGGGGAAGACCTGGGAGGGAGTGTTCGGCGGGATGGCTCTGAGCGCCCTCGTCGCGATCGCCGGGAGCCTGTGGTTCCACGTCTCGCTCGCCGTGTTCCTGCCGCTGTGCCTCGCGACGGTCGCCTTCTCGGTGATCGGCGACCTCACCGAGAGCCTGCTCAAGCGCTTCGCGGGCCTCAAGGACTCGGGCTCGATCTTTCCCGGGCACGGCGGCGTCATGGATCGTATCGACAGTCTCACCGGGGCGGCCCCGGTGCTGCTCCTCGGGCTGACGCTGCTCGGAGTGATCGCGTGATCGGGGTCGCGGTATTGGGCTCCACCGGCTCGGTCGGCGAGAGCACGCTCGACGTACTGGCGCGGCATCGCGCGCGCTTCGAGCTCGTGGCGATCGCGGCACACCGCAACGCCGCCAAGCTCGCGCGGCAGATCCTCACGTGGCAGCCGGCCTACGCCGCGCTCGCCGACGCCGCCGCCGTGCCGGAGCTGCGCGCGCTGCTCGGCGCCGGCGCCCCGCGGACGCGCCTCCTCGCCGGCCCGGGCGCGCTCGAGGAACTGGCGGCTCTTGTCGAGGTCCAGTGTGTCATGGCGGCGATCGTCGGCGCCGCCGGGCTGCGCTCCACGCTCGCCGCGGCGCGCGCCGGCAAGCGGCTGCTGCTCGCCAACAAGGAATCCATGGTCATGGCAGGTCCGCTGCTGCTTCAGGCGGTGCGCGGCGCCGGCGCGACGCTCCTGCCGATCGACAGCGAACACAACGCGATCTTCCAGTGCCTGCCGGCCCCGGTACGCCCCGGGGTCGTCCCGCCGGGACTGAAGCGCGTGCTGCTCACCGCCTCCGGCGGGCCGTTCCGCGACGCACCCCGCGAAGCGCTCGCTTCGGTCACGCCCGAGGCCGCTTGCGCCCATCCCAACTGGGTCATGGGACGCAAGATCTCGGTGGATTCGGCGACACTCATGAACAAGGGCCTCGAGCTGATCGAGGCATGCCTGCTGTTCGGTCTGGCACCCGCGCAGGTCGAGATCCTGGTGCATCCGCAGAGCATCGTGCATTCGTTGGTCGAGTACGTCGACGGCTCGGTGCTCGCACAACTCTCGGCTCCCGACATGCGCACGCCCATCGCCCATGCACTCGCCTGGCCCGAGCGCATCGACTCCGGTGTAGAATTCCTCGATCTGCTCAAGGCCGGCCGGCTCGACTTCCAGGCACCCGACTACGATCGCTTCCGCTGCCTCGCGCTCGCGCAGGCGGCGGCGCGCGCCGGGGGACTGCATCCGGTGCTGCTGAACGCAGCCAACGAGGTCGCCGTACAGGCATTCCTCGAGCGCCGATTGAACTTTCCGGGCATCGCCGCGGTCATTGAAGCCGTGGTGGAGCGCGGCGCCGGCGGCTCGATCGGTGATCTGGAGGACGTGCTGGCCGTCGACGCCGAAGGTCGCCAGCGTGCCGCGGAGCGGATCGTCGGCATTACAAGAAGTGAGTCGGTGAGGGGCGCTCACGCATGAACCTGTTCTGGTACGCAATGTGGTTCGTCGTCGCCGTGGGCCTGCTGGTCACGGTGCACGAATTCGGCCACTTCATCGTCGCGCGGCGGCTCGGCTTCCGCGTACTGCGCTTTTCCGTGGGCTTCGGCCGGCCGCTCCTCAAATGGACCGTCGGTCCTGATCGCATCGAATACGTCGTGGCGGCCATCCCCCTCGGCGGCTACGTGAAGCTGCTGGACGAACGCGAGGGACCGGTCGAGGCGGCTGACCTGCCGCGCGCCTTCACCCGCCGCCCGCACTGGCAGCGCATCGCCGTGCTGCTCGCGGGACCCGCCTTCAACATCCTGTTCGCGATTCTCGTGCTGTGGGGCATGTTCTGGGTGAACGGCGTCAACGAGGTGCGCCCCGTGGTCGGCGATGTCACGACCGGCTCGGTTGCCGCGCGTGCGGGCTTGAAGAGCGGCGACGAAATCCGCGCCCTCAACGGCACGCCGGTGGACGGCATGCGCGACGTGGTCTTCGGCCTGCTGGACGCCATGAGCTCGCGCGGCGAGGCCGACCTCAGCGTGGTGAGCGCGGGCGGACCGCCGCACGAGGCACGCCTGCTGGTCGCCGACCCCGACACCCGCCGCCGCCTCACCGAGCCCGCGGAGCTGCTGCTCGGGCTCGGCTTCGAGTTCTGGCCGCCGGTGCCGGCGGTGATCGGCAAGGTCGAGGCGGGCGGGCCCGCGGCGCGCGCCGGACTTGCCACCGGGGACCGGGTGCTCGCCATCGACGGCGCGCCGGTCGCGAACTTCCACGACATCATCGCGACGGTCAACGCGCATCCCGGCGAGCGCCTCACGCTCGACTACAGCCGTGCCGGCGCGAGCGCCACGACCAGCGTCGAGGTGGCGAGCGATGAGGTGCACGGCCGGCGCATCGGGCGGATCCATATCGAGCCGGCAGCGCTGCCGAAGACCTATCCCGAGTCGCTGCGCACGCACGTCGCGCTGTCGGCCGGCGGTGCACTGGCGCGTGCCGTGGACGAGGCCTGGGGCATGACGGTGCTGCAGGGGCGGCTGTTCTGGCGCATGGTGCTCGGACGGGTATCGCTGAAAAACCTCAGCGGTCCGCTGTCGATCGCCGAATACGCCGGCGACTCGGCCGAGGCGGGCGTGGCGCCGTTCCTCGGCTTCCTGGTACTGATTTCCCTGTCGCTGGGCTTCCTCAACCTGCTGCCGATTCCGATCCTCGACGGCGGGCAGATCGCCTTTCAGCTGGTCGAGTGGCTGAAGGGGAGCCCCCTCTCCGAGCGCGCCCAGGTGTTCGGGCAGCAGGTGGGGATCGCATTGCTCATCGTCCTGATGGGTGTGGCGCTGTACAACGACATCGCGCGCCAGTTCGGTTGAGTCACCAATAACGCAAGACGAAACGCCCACGGGGGCGCGAAGGGCAGACTACTTTGGGTGTTGAAGCATGAAGCTGCGCGTCGCTTTGGTCGCGTTCGCGCTGTTGCTGCGCGCGGCGCTGGTGTTCGCGCAAGGTGCGCCGGAAACTGACTTCACCGTCAGCGATATCCGCGTCGAGGGACTGCAGCGCGTCTCCGAAGGCACGGTCTACAACTATCTGCCGATCAACATCGGCGATCACCTCACGGCGCAGCGCGTGCGCGAGGCGATTCGCGCGCTGTACGCCACCGGCTTCTTCCGCGACGTGCAGATGCGCCGCGACGGCAGCACGCTGGTGGTCGTGGTGAGCGAGCGGCCCTCGATCGAGAGCTTCGAGATCACCGGCAACAAGGACATCAAGACCGAGGATCTGCAGAAGTCGCTGCGCGGCGTGGGGCTCGCGGCCGGCAAGACCTTCGACCGCTCGGTGCTCGAGGACGTCACCCAGTACCTCACCGACCAGTACTACGCGCGCGGCAAGTACGGCGTGCGCATCGATACCAAGGTGGAGGAGGAGGCGGGCAACCGCGTCAAGATCAAGATCGACATCAAGGAAGGTAACCGCGCCAAGATCCGCCAGATCAACATCGTCGGCAACACGCGCTACCAGCCGAAGCAGATTCTCGACACCCTCGAGCTCAAGACCCCCAACTGGCTCTCCTGGTACAAGCAGGACGACCGCTACTCGCGCGAGTCGCTGCAGGGCGACCTCGAGAAGGTGCGCAACTTCTACATGGACCGCGGCTACGCCAACTTCCAGCTCGAGTCGACCCAGGTGGCGATCGCGCCCGAGAAAGAGGACATCTTCATCACCATCAACGTGGACGAGGGTCAGGTCTACAAAATCTCCTCCATCAAGGTGGCGGGCACCTTCGTGGTGCCGCAGGCCGACCTCGAGCGGCTGGTGCTGGTGCACCCGGGGGAGATTTTCGACCGCAAGCTCATCACCTCGTCCCAGGAGCTGATGCAGAACCGCATGGGGCGCGACGGCTACGCCTTCGCCAAGGTCGACCCCGTCCCCACCGCCGACAACGTCAATCACACCGTGGCGCTCACGTTCTTCGTCGATCCGGGCAACCGCGTGTACGTGCGCAACATCACCTTCTCGGGCGTCAACCGCATCAACGACGAGGTGCTGCGGCGCGAGCTGCGCCAGCTCGAGGGCGGCTGGCTCTCGAACGTGGCGCTCGAGCGCTCCAAGCAGCGCCTGCAGCGCCTGCCGTACATCAAGACGGTGGACTTCGAGACCACCCCCGTCGCCGGTGTCCCCGACCAGGTGGACGTCAACTACAAGATCGAGGAGGGGCCGGCGTCGCAGCTCTCGGGCGGCGTCGGCTACTCCGCCACCTACAAGTTCCAGCTGAACGCCAGCTTTGCCGACGCCGACTTCCTCGGCACCGGCGAGCGCGTGGCGCTGGAGCTCAACGGCGGCGCCTTCAGCAAGGTCTACACGGTGGCCTGGACGAACCCCTACACCACCATCGACAACCTGCAGCGCACCATCTCGGTGAGCTATCGCGACGTCACGCAGTTCGTCTCCTCCTCGTCGAATTTCTCCTCGGAGACGCTCAGCGCCGGCCCCACCTGGGCCTACCCGATCACCGAAACCATGTACCTGCGCTTCGGCGCGGTGTTCGAGTCCGCGCAGCTGCTCACCAACTCACTCAGCAGCGCCGAGCAGGCGGTCCAGTGGGTGACGGAGAACGGTCACCCGTATAACCGCCTGGCGCACGACGACGCCAGCAACAACGACTACGTGTTCTACGGGTCGAACTTCAAGAACGTGCAGGCGGTGCTCGGCTGGGACTGGGACACGCGCAACCGCACCCTGTTCGCCGACCGCGGTATGCACCAGGCGATCAGCCTGTCCGCGACCACCCCGGGGAGCGACGTCAAGTACTACATCGCCAACTACCAGTTTCTGAAGTACGTGCCGCTATGGCACTCGTTTGCGTTCTCCTTCCTCGAGGGGGTCGACTACGGCGGGCCGTTCGGCGGCACCACGGCGATCCCGCCCTACCGCCAGTTCTTCGGCGGCGGCCCCGACAACGTGCGCGGCTTCCGCGAGAGCCTGTTGGGTCCGCGCGACCAGTTCGGCAATCCCTACGGCGGCAATCTGCGCATCACCAGCCAGAACGAGCTCATCCTCCCGATGCCGGCCAAGTGGGCGCAGACCGCGCGCGTCAGCGCCTTCTTCGACCTGGGCGGGGTCTACGAGACCGGCAACAAGCTGCAGTTCTTCGGCCCGGACAACATCACGCCGGAGAACTACCGCTTCACGGGCCCCTCGGACCTGCGCCGCTCGTTCGGCCTCGCCGTCACCTGGCTCGCCCCGATCGGGCTCTTCCGCTTCAGCCTCGGTGTGCCGCTCAATGCCAGGAAGAGCGACGGCATCACCACCTGGGGCGATGAGACCGAGGTATTCCAGTTCTCGGTCGGTCAGGCGTTCTAGGCGGCGCAAATGCCCTGCGGAACGCGCTACTTTAGGCGATACTAAGAGACTGGCCCCGGCCGGCCTCTCGAGGCCCCGGCGCCGCATTAATTCCAGCATACGAGGTGGGTGTTCCGTGAATCGCTCGAGCAGCAGGCGGATGGCGGTGTGGATCGTGGCGGCCCTGGGAGCCGTGGCTACGGTGCCGGCGTGGGCCGAACCAAAGATTGCGGTGGTGGACTTCCAGCGGCTGGGCCAGGAATCGCCCCAGGGTAAAGAGGTGTTCGATGCGCTGCGCGCGGAGTTCGCGCCGCGCGAGCGCACGCTGCAGGCGACGGGCCAGGCCCTCAAGGCCAAGCAGGACAAGCTGCAGAAGGACGCCGCCACCATGACCGAGGAGCAGCGCTCGCGCTCGGAGAAGGATCTGCGCGACGGCGCGCGCGACTTCGAGCGGGCGCGCGGCGAGCTGCAGGACGATGAGACCGCGCGGCGCAACGAGCAGCTCTCGCGGCTGCAGCGCACGCTGGTCGAAGAGGTGCGCGCCTACGCCAAGGGGCAGAACCTCGACATGGTCGTGAGCGGCGATGCGGTGCTGTACGCCGCGCCGAGCTACGACATCACGCCCGCGGTGCTCACCGCGCTGCAGTCGAAAGCCCCCGCGGCTCCGGCCGCCAAGCCGGCCGCGACGCCGGCTCCGGCTCCCGCCGCGCAGCCGCCGGCCAAGCCGCAGGGCAAATAGCGCTTAAGGGGCTTGGGGGGCCCGCGCGCGCCATGTCGGTCTCGCTCGGGGAACTCGCGGTCCGCTTCGGCTGCGAGCTGCGCGGCGATCCGCAGGCACGCGTCGAGCGCGTCGCGACGCTCGCCAACGCGGATGCGACCGCGGTCGCCTTCCTCGCCAACCCGCGCTACCGGGCGCAGCTCGCCACCACGCGGGCTGCGGCGGTGATCCTCAAGGCGGATGCGGCCGCGGAGTGTCCCGCGCACGTGCTGCTCGCCGACAACCCCTACGCGACCTACGCGCGCATCGCGGCAGTGCTGCATCCGCAACCTGCGCCCGAGCCGGGCGTGCACCCGAGCGCCCTCGTGGCCGCGAGCGCCCGCATCGATCCGAGCGCCCACGTGGGGCCCTTGTGCGCCATCGGTGAGCACGCCAGCGTCGGCGCACGCGCCAGCGTCGGGCCGCACTGCGTGCTCGAGGACGGCGTCGAGCTCGCCGCCGACGTGCGCCTCGCGGCGCGCGTGACGCTCTGCCGTGGCGTCGCGATCGGCGCGCGCAGCGTGCTGCAGCCGGGCTGCGTGATCGGCGGCGACGGCTTCGGCTACGCGCCCGACCGGGGTACCTGGGTCAAGGTGCCGCAGGTCGGCGCCGTGCGCATCGGCGCCGACGTCGAGATCGGCTGCAACACCACCGTCGACCGCGGCGCCATCGATGACACGGTGATCGAAGACGGCGTCAAACTCGACAACCTCATCCAGATCGGCCACAACGTGCGCATCGGCGCGCACACCGCCATCGCCGCCTGCACCGGCGTCTCCGGCAGCACCACCATCGGCAAGCGCTGCATGATCGGCGGCCACGTGGGGTTCGCCGGACACATCAGCATCGCTGACGACGTGGTGATCACCGGCTACTCGGCCATCAGCCGCTCGATCGCGGGTGCCGGGGTATACTCGAGCACCCTTCCGTTCGAGGAGGCGCGCGCCTGGCGGCGCCTGGTCGCGCGCTTCAAGCGCAGCGCCCGGCTCGAGGAGCGCGTAAGCGCGCTGGAGCGGGCGGCGGGACTCACCAGCGGGCAGGAAGAGACTCATGAGTGACGAAGTCGTGCAACTCGACATGCAGGCGATCCTCGAGCGATTGCCGCATCGCTATCCGTTCCTGCTGGTCGATCGGGTGCTGGAGCTGCGTCCCGGAGCCACCATCCGCGCCATCAAGAACGTCACCTACAACGAACCGTTCTTCCCCGGACATTTTCCCCACCGCCCGGTGATGCCCGGCGTGATGATCATCGAGGCGCTGGCGCAGGCCGCCGGGATCCTGTGCTTCGTGACCGCGAACGTGATCCCCGACGAAGAGACGCGCTTCTATTTCGTCGGCATCGACGCGGCGCGCTTCCGCAAGCCGGTCGTGCCGGGAGACCAGCTGGTGCTCACGGCGCAGCTGGTGCGCACGCTGCGCGGCATCTGGAAGTTCTCCACCGCGGCGCTGGTGGGCGACAAGGAGGTCGCACACGCCGACATGCTGGTGGCGCCGGAGACCGGTAAGTGATCGACCCGCGTGCGGCGGTGTCGAGCGAGGCGCGCCTCGCCGCCGACGTGACCGTCGGCCCGTTCGCCGTCATCGGGGCCGGCGTCGAGATCGGTCCGCGCACCATCGTCGCCGCGCATGCGATGGTCAACGGACCCAGCGTGCTCGGCGCCGACAACCACGTGTTCCAGTTCGCCTCGATCGGCGATGCGCCGCAGGACAAGAAGTACCAGGGCGAGCCGACGCGCCTCACGGTCGGCGACCGCAACGTGTTCCGCGAGTACTGCACCGTCAACCGCGGCACGACCCACGACAAGGGGGTCACGCGCATCGGCAACGACAATCTGCTGATGGCGTGCTCGCACGTAGCGCACGACTGCACGGTGGGCAACAACACCGTGTTCGCCAATGGCGCGGTGCTCGGCGGCCATGTCGAGATCGGCGACTGGGTGATCCTCGGGGGGCTGTCCGCCGTACACCAGTTTGGCAAGGTCGGCGCACACGCCTTTCTCGCCGGCGGTGCCATGGCGCGCCAGGACGTGCCCCCCTACGTGATGGTCTCGGGTGACCCGGCGACCCCCAACGCGGTGAATGCCGAAGGGTTGAAGCGCCGCGGCTTCACCGAGGATCAGATCCGCGCCATCCGCGACGCCTACCGGATCGTGTACCGCTCGGATCTGAGGCTCGCCGAGGCGCTCGAGCGTCTCGAGCCCCTCGCCGCGTCGCGGGCCGAGATCCGCTCCTTCGTCGACTTCATTCAGTCCTCCAAGCGCAGCATCGTGCGATGAACGCGCCGGCGGCGCGCACCGACGCCGCGGCGCCGCTGCGCGTCGCGCTGGTCGCGGGCGAGCATTCCGGCGACCAGCTGGGGGCGGCGCTCATCGAGGCGCTGCGCGCGCGCGTACCGGACCTCGAGTGTTTCGGCGTCGCGGGGCCGAAGATGGTCGCGGCCGGCTGCGCGGCCTGGGCACCGGCGGACAGCATCGCGGTCATGGGGTTCGCGGAGGTGCTGCGGCACCTGCCGCGACTGCTGCGCCTGCGTGCTGAGATTGGTGCGCGTTTCATCGCGGCGCGGCCCGACGTGTTCATCGGCATCGACTCACCCGAGTTCAATCTCGCACTGGCCGGGCGCTTGAAGCGCGCCGGCATCCGCACCGTGCAGTACGTGAGCCCGCAGGTGTGGGCCTGGCGGCAGGGACGGGTGCGCACCATCGGCCGCGACTGCGACCTGGTGCTGTGCCTGCTGCCCTTCGAGCGTGAGTTCTATGCCCGCCACGCGGTCCGCGCCGAGTTCGTCGGGCACCCGCTCGCCGATCAGATCCCGCTCGAGATCGATACGGTGGCCGCGCGCGCGGCTCTCGGCATTGCACGCGATGCCCGTGTGATCGCGGTGTTGCCCGGCAGCCGCCTCGCCGAGGTGGCGCGCCTCGCGCGGCCGTTTGCTGCCGCCGCCGCCTGGCTGCACGCGCGCCGCCCGGACTTGCAGTTCATCGCGCCTATGGCCTCGGTCGCTGTGCGTGAGCGCTTTGAGAGGGAGTTGGGGCAAGCGCCTGAAAAGACGCCGATTCGGCTCTTCGAGGGCCAGGCGCAGCAGGTGTTGGCGGCGGCGGATGCGGCGATCGTCGCCTCCGGAACGGCGACACTGGAGACACTGCTGTCCGGCAGGCCCATGGTGGTGGCGTATAAGTGGAGCTGGCTAACCGTACTTGTCGCGCGCACGCTCCGGCTCGTGAAAGTGCCGTTCTTCTCGCAACCGAATCTGCTTGCCGGACGGCGTCTGGTGCCGGAGCTGCTGCAGGGGCAGGTGACCGCTGAGGCGCTCGGCGCCGCGCTGCTCGGCGAGCTCGACGATGCCGCGCACCTCGCGCAGCTGCGTGCCGAGTTCACGCGCATACATCGCGAGTTGCGCTGCGACGGAGCGGCGCGCGCTGCCGCGGCGGTGCTCGAGTGCATCGGGCCGCGATGAGGGTGCCGGTGCGCATTGCCGGGGTCGATGAAGCGGGGCGTGGGCCGCTCGCGGGTCCCGTGGTCGCGGCCGCCGTCATCCTCGATCCGCGCCGCCGCATCCGCGGGCTCGCCGACTCCAAGATTCTGCCGCCCGAGGAGCGCACGCGCCTCGCGGGGCTGATCCGCACCCGCGCGCTCGCGTGGGCGATCGCCTGGGCGGATCGCGACGAGATCGATTCACTCAACATCCTCGAGGCGACGCTGCTCGCCATGCGGCGCGCCTTGCTGGCGCTGCCGGTCTGCCCGACGCACGTCCAGATCGACGGCAACCGCTGCCCGTGCTTCGAGGATCTGCGCCTCGGGTGTACCTTCGAGGCGATCGTGGACGGCGATGCCAGCGTCGCCGCGATCAGTGCCGCCTCGATCCTCGCCAAGACGCATCGGGACGCGATGATGCAGGCGCTCGATGTGTGCTATCCGGGCTTCGAGCTGGCACGCCACAAGGGCTACGCGACGCCCGAGCACCTGCGGGCGCTGCGCCGCCGCCGGCCCTCCCCGCTCCACCGCCGCTCCTTCAGCCCCATGCGGCGCCCCTCCTGCTAGCATCGACGGCGATGTCGCCCGGCTTCGTTCACCTGCGCCTGCATAGCGAGTACTCGCTCAGCGACAGCGTGGTGCGTGTGCCGGAGCTGGTCGCGGCGGTCGCCGCCGCCGGCATGCCCGCGGTCGCGGTCACCGACCGCAACAACCTCTTCGCGATGGTGAAGTTCTATCGCGAGGCGCTGCAGGGGGGCGTCAAACCCATCATCGGCGTGGACCTCGCGGTGCGCGAGGAGGGCGAGCGGCGTGAGCCGAGCCGCCTGACGCTGCTCTGCCAGAACCAGGACGGCTATCGCAACCTCGCGCGCCTCATCTCGCGCGCCTACCTCGAGGGCCAGGAGCGCGGCGTGCCGCGCATCGAGCGCGACTGGCTGACGCCCGCGAGCCTGGCGGGGCTGATCGCGCTCTCCGGCGCCGCCGAGGGGGACGTGGGGCGCGCGCTGGTGAACGGCCGCGAGGCGGAGGCCGAGCACGCGCTCGAGCGCTGGCGCTCGCTCCTGCCCGGGCGCTATTACCTCGAGCTGCAGCGCCTCGGACGGCAGTTCGAAGAGGCCTACATCGGCAGCGCGGTGGCGCTCGCCGCCCGCCATCAGCTCCCCGTGGTCGCCACCAACGACGTGCGCTTCCTCAAGGCGGATGAGTTCGAGTCGCACGAGGCGCGCGTCTCGATCCACGACGGCGCGCTGCTCGCCGATCCGGCGCGCGTGCGCCGCTACACGCGGCAGCAGTACCTGCGCAGCCCCGCCGAGATGTCGGCGCTGTTCGCCGATCTGCCGGAGGCGCTCGCCAACTCGGTGGAGATTGCGCGCCGCTGCAGCCTGGCGCTCACGCTCGGCGAGGCGCGCCTGCCGCAGTACCCGGTGCCTGCCGGCACGAGCACCGAGGAGTTCCTGCGCGCGGAAGCCGCGCGCGGCCTGGCGCGGCGTTTCCCGGCGGGCGCGGGCGCCGCCTACCACGAGCGGCTCGCCAGCGAGCTCGCCGTCATCTGCCAGATGGGCTTCGCCGGCTACTTCCTCATCGTCGCCGACTTCATCCGCTGGGCGCGCGAGAACGGCGTGCCGGTCGGTCCCGGCCGCGGCTCGGGCGCGGGCTCGCTCGTCGCCTACAGCTTAGGGATCACCGACCTCGATCCGATCGAGTACGAGCTGCTGTTCGAGCGCTTCCTCAATCCCGAGCGCGTGTCGATGCCCGACTTCGACATCGATTTCTGCATGGAAGGCCGCGATCGGGTGATCGAGTACGTGGCCGGCAAGTATGGCCGCGAGCGCGTCTCGCAGATCATCACCTACGGCACCATGGCCGCCAAGGCGGTGGTGCGCGACGTCGGGCGCGTACTCGGCATGACCTACGGCTACGTCGACCGATCGCCAAGCTGGTTCCTTTCGAGCTCGGCATCACGCTCGACGCCGCGCTCGAGAAGGAAGCCGGAGCTGAAGCGTCTCTACCAGGCGGAAGAGGAGGTGAAGAACCTCATCGACCTGGCGCGCTCGCTCGAGGGGCTGACCCGCAACGCCGGCATGCACGCCGGGGGCGTGGTGATCGCGCCCTCGGTGCTCACCGACTTCGCGCCGCTCTACTGCGACGCCGCCGGCGGCAGTGTCGTCACCCAGTTCGACAAGGACGACGTCGAGGCGGCCGGCCTGGTCAAGTTCGACTTCCTGGGGCTGCGCACGCTGACGATCATCGACCGGGCGGTGCGGCTCATCAACCGCGAGCTGCCAGCCGGCGCCGCTGCGCTCGAGATCGGTGCGCTGCCGATGGACGATGCGCCGAGCTACGCGCTGCTCAAGGCGTGCCAGCACCACTGCCGTTTTCCAGCTCGAGTCGCGCGGCATGAAGGAGCTGATCCGGCGGCTGCAGCCGGACTGCTTCGAGGACATCATGGCGCTGGTGGCGCTGTTCCGCCCCGGCCCGCTGCAGTCGGGCATGGTGGATGACTTCATCAACCGCAAGCACGGACGCAACGAAGCGCCGATCGACTACCTGCATCCGAGCCTCGAGCCGATCCTGAAACCGACCTACGGCGTCATCCTCTACCAGGAACAGGTGATGCAGATCGCGCAGAAGCTCGCCGGCTATACGCTCGGCGGCGCCGATCTGCTGCGCCGGGCGATGGGCAAGAAAAAGCCGGAGGAAATGGCGCAGCAGCGCTCGGTGTTCATCTCCGGTGCCGTGGCGCGCGGCGTGCGCGAGCGCCTCGCCGAACACATCTTCGACCTGATGGAGAAGTTCGCCGGCTACGGCTTCAACAAGTCGCACTCCGCGGCCTACGCGCTGCTCGCCTACCAGACCGCGTATCTCAAGGCGCATTACCCCGCGGCCTTCATGGCCGCGGTGCTGTCGGCCGACATGGACAACACCGACAAGGTCGTGACCCTCATCAAGGAATGCGCCGACATGGAGCTCGAGGTGCTGCCGCCCGACATCAACGTCTCGCGCTACGAGTTCGCGGCCGATGGCGAGCGGCGCATCCGCTATGGCCTCGGTGCCGTGCGCGGCGTCGGCGCCGGCGCGGTCGAGGGACTGATCGCGGAGCGCAGCGCGCGCGGGCCCTTCACGAGCCTCGAGGACCTGTGCCGCCGGCTCGATCTCAGCAAGGTCAACCGCCGGGTACTCGAGGCGCTGCTGCGCTGCGGAAGCCTCGATGCGCTCGGCGCGAACCGCGCCACGCTCATGGAGCGCTTAGGGACGGCCATGCAGCTCGGCGACCAGAGCACGCGCGCCCATGCGGCCGGACAGAATGACCTCTTCGGCGGCCTCGGCGCGGTGGAACGCACGCCCGCACCGCAGCGCGCCGCCGAGCTCCCCGAATGGAGCGAGGCCGTGCGCCTCACCGGCGAGCGCGAGACGCTCGGCTTGTACCTCACCGGGCATCCGCTGCGGCGCTTCGAGGCGAGCCTGCCGCGCCTGGTCTCGCATCGCATCGGCGACCTGGTCGGAGAGCGGCCGGTGGCCGGGCTCGAGCCGGGGCGCTTCAGCGCCGGCAAGCCCGTCACGGTCGCGGGCCTCATCGATGAGGTGAAGAAGCGCGGCCCGCGCGTGATCCTCACGCTCGATGACCGCACCGGGCGGCTCGAGGTGATGCTGTTCGAGGAGACCTGGCAGCGGCACCGCGACCTCATCGCCAAGGACGCACTCGTGCTGGTCGAAGGCATGCTGCGCTTCGATGACTTCAGCGACTCGTGGCGGCTCGCGGCGCGGCGCATCGTCGACCTCGAGGAGCTGCGCTCGCGGTCAGCGTGCCGCGTGGTGCTGCGCTCAAGCCAAGCCGAGCTGCCGCGCCTCACCGAGCGGCTCGCGGCCATCCTCGAGCCCTGGCGCCCCGGCCCGTGCCCGATCACCATCGAGTACACCGGCGCCACGGCGAGCGGCGCACTCAACCTCGGCAGTGAGTGGAGCGTGCGTGCCTCGCGCGAGCTCCTCGAACAGCTCGAGGGCCTGGTGGGAAGTGGCGCACTGGAAGTGTTGTACGCGGGGCCGGCCGCGAGCCCCGGCGGGGCGTTCAGCGCCGACGGGCGCTGAAGCGCGCTTACTTGCGCTCCGGTCCCCCCCTTACGTAACCTCGCCGCTGCTGCCGCGCTCACCTGCGGCGCCACCCCTGAAAGCTCATGGCCGTCTCGTTCCTCGATTTCGAACAGCCGATCGCCGAGCTCGAAGCGAAGATCGAGGAGCTGAAGCACGTCACCTCGGACGCGGAGTCCGGGGTCAACCTGCAGGACGAGATCGGACGGCTGCAGGCCAAGAGCCGCCAGCTCACCCAGAGCATCTTCGCGAACCTCACGCCCTGGCAGATCACGCAGCTCGCGCGCCATCCGCACCGGCCCTATACCCTCGACTACGCGGCCGCCATCGCGAGTGAGTTCCACGAGCTGCACGGCGACCGCATGTACGCCGATGACCTGGCGATCGTCGGGGGACTGGCGCGCATCGAGGAGCGCGCCGTGGTACTGATCGGCCACCAGAAGGGTCGCGATACGAAGGAAAGGGTGCGGCGCAACTACGGCATGCCCAAGCCCGAGGGCTACCGCAAGGCGCTGCGCCTCATGCATCTCGCCGAGCGCTTTGGTATCCCGCTGGTGACGCTGATCGATACCCAGGGCGCCTACCCTGGCGTCGGCGCCGAGGAGCGCGGCCAGAGCGAGGCCATCGCGCGCAATCTCTTCGAGATGTCGGTGCTGCGCGTGCCGATCGTCACCGTGGTGACCGGGGAGGGGGGCTCGGGCGGGGCGCTCGCGATCGGAGTGTGCGACCGGCTCATCATGCTTCAGTACAGCACCTACTCGGTGATCTCGCCCGAGGGCTGCGCCTCGATCCTGTGGAAGAGTCAGGACAAGAAGGAAGTGGCGGCGGATGCGCTCAACCTCACCGCCGATCGGTTGCTGAAGCTCGGCCTCGTCGACGAGGTGATCGAGGAGCCGCTCGGCGGCGCGCATCGCGACGCTGCTACCACCGCGGCGCGGCTGAAAGCGGCGCTCATCCGCCACCTCGACGAGCTCGATGCGCTGCCCCGCGATCAACTGCGGGCGGCGCGCGCCGCCAAGATCGCCTCGTTCGGCGTCTACTCCGAAACCGCGGCCTGAAAGGCGCGAGGGCGGCGCCTATCCTTTCGCGAGCCGGTGAGTTCAACGCACGCTGGCTCGGCCGGCGGCTCGCGGCGCTCCTGCCGGACCTCCCGCAGCGCGAGCTCTGTGTCGCCTTCAGCGGTGGCGCCGACTCCACCGCGCTGCTCGCCGCGCTCGCCGCGCAGCCGAAGAAGCTCAAGGCGCTGCGCGCGCTGCACGTCGATCACGGCCTGCACCCGGACTCCGCCGCCTGGGCGGCGCGCTCGGTCGCGGTGGCACGCGGTCTCGGTGTGACGTGCGAGGTGCTCACCGCGCAGGTCGTGCGCGGGCGCGGCGACTCCCTCGAGGCCCGCGCGCGCGAGGCGCGCTACCGGCTGCTCGCCGGGGTGATGCGGCCGGGTGAGGTGCTCCTTACCGCGCATCACGAGGACGACCAGCTCGAGACCGTGCTGCTCATGCTGCTGCGGGGAGCCGGCGTCGCCGGCCTCGCGGCCATGCCGGAGCTCACGCGCTTTCCGCCCGGCCTGCTGGTGCGCCCGCTCCTCACGCGCTCGCGCGCGGCGCTCGAGGCGTTCGTGCGCGCGGCCGCGCTGCCTCACGTCGAGGACCCAAGCAACCTCGATGAGCGCCTCGACCGGAACTTCCTGCGCCGTCGGGTGCTGCCCGCGGTGCGCGAGCGCTGGCCGGCGGCGGCCGGCACCGTCAGCCGCAGCGCGCGCCATGCCGCCGAGGCCGGACGGCTCCTCGAGAGCCTCGCCCGGGCGGACGTGGACCGGGCCAGCCATGGCACGGCGCTCGCGGCCAGCGCGCTGCGCGCGCTGCCGCCGGAGCGGCGTCGCAACGCGCTCAGGCTCTGGATCGGGGCCCGCGGCCATCCACTGCCCCCCACGGCCCGGCTGGCCGAGATCACAGGCCCGCTGCTCGCTGCCCGCGCCGACGCGCAGCCGGCGGTGGAGTGGGCAGGGGTGCGGGTCGAGTGCCACGGCGGCCTCCTCAGGCTCCTCCTGGCGCGCCGGATTGCGGGAAAGCCCTCCGAGGCTGCAGCCCGGTCGCCGGCCGGGATCCGCTGGCACTGGCGGGCGGAGCCCGTGTGCAGCCTGCCGGACGATCTCGGGGCGCTCGAGCTCAAGCCCGATGCGCACGGGCCGGTGAATCTCGGGGCGCTCCCGGCCGCCCTCACCATCCGCTGGCGGCGCGGCGGCGAGCGGCTCACCGTCGCCCCGGGCGGCGCGCGGCGGGCTCTCAAGAGCCTGCTGCAGGAATCCCGGCTGCCGCCGGCCGAGCGCGCGCGGCTGCCGCTGGTCTTCGGCGGAGCCCGGCTGCTTGCGGTGGCGGACCTGTGGCTCGATGAGTCCGTGCAGGCGGGCAGGACGGCCCACCGCCGCGGCCGCTTCCTCTGGCGGCAGGCGGCGCGAACGCGCGAGATGTGCTAACGTCTTGGCCCGTCGTCGGTCTGCCCGTTCTGCGGCAGCGACCACACGCGACGGGTAATCCTGCGAGAGTTATGACGCGTTTTGTATTCGTCACCGGTGGCGTCGTGTCCTCCCTGGGCAAGGGCATCGCCTCCGCATCGCTCGGCGCGATCCTCGAGGCACGGGGCCTGAAGATCGCCATGGTCAAGCTCGACCCCTACATCAACGTGGATCCGGGCACCATGAGCCCGTTCCAGCACGGCGAGGTGTTCGTCACTACCGACGGTACCGAGACCGATCTCGACCTCGGGCACTACGAGCGCTTCGTGCGCACCACCACCGGCCGCAACAGCAACTTCACCACCGGGCGCATCTACGAGCGTGTCATCGCCAAGGAGCGCCGCGGCGACTATCTGGGCGCCACGGTGCAGGTCATTCCCCACATCACCGACGAGATCAAGCGCTGCATCAAGCTCGGCGCCGACGGCGCCGACGTCTGCATGGTCGAGATCGGCGGTACGGTGGGCGATATCGAGTCGCTGCCGTTCCTCGAGGCCATCCGCCAGCTCGGGGTCGAGCTCGGCCGCAGCAACTGCGTCTACATGCACCTGACGCTGGTGCCGGTGGTCGGCGGCTCGGGCGAGATCAAGACCAAGCCCACGCAGCACTCGGTCAAGGAGCTGCGCGGCATCGGTATCCAGCCGGACGTGCTCCTGTGTCGCTGCCGGCACCCGCTGCCGGAGGAGCAGCGGCGCAAGATCGCGCTGTTCACCAACGTCGAGGAGCGCGCGGTGATCTCCGCGGTCGACGCCGACGACATCTACCGCATCCCGATGCTGCTGCACGAGCAGGCGCTCGATGACATCGTGGTTGATAAGCTGCGGCTCACCGTGCCGCCCACCGATCTCGCCGAATGGCGCCACGTGGTGAGCGCCAGGACGAACCCGGAAGGCCACGTCGACATCGCCATGGTCGGCAAGTACGTGCAGATCCGCGACTCGTACCTGTCGCTGCACGAGGCGCTGATGCACGGGGGGCTCAAGAGCCGCACGCGCGTCAACATCCACTACATCGAGTCGACCGACATCGAGCAGCACGGCACGCACATGCTGAAGGGCATGGATGCCGTGCTGGTGCCGGGTGGCTTCGGCGAGCGCGGCATCGAGGGCAAGATCCAGGCCGTGCGCTTCGCGCGCGAGCAGCGCATTCCCTACCTCGGCATCTGCCTGGGGATGCAGGTGGCGATCGTCGAGTACGGCCGCCACATGCTCGGCTTGACGGACGCCAACAGTACCGAGTTCAACCGCGCCACTCCGCACCCGGTGATCGCGCTGATCTCCGAGTGGCAGGACCAGATGCTCGGGGCGCAGTCGCGCAGCGAGGGCTCCGACAAGGGCGGCACCATGCGCCTCGGCGCCCAGGAGGTGCTGCTCGGGGCCGGCACGCGCGCGCGCGAGCTCTACGGGCGCGACGTGATCATGGAGCGCCACCGCCATCGCTACGAGTTCAACAACAACTACCTCGAGCGCTATCGCGCGGCGGGCATGCGCTTCTCCGGGTTCTCCCGCGACGACCTCGTGGAAGTGATCGAGCTGGCAAGCCACCCGTGGTTCGTGGCGACGCAGTTCCACCCCGAGTTCACCTCGACGCCGCGCGACGGGCATCCGCTCTTCACCGGCTTCATCCGCGCCGCGCGCGCGCAGCGCGCCGCGCAGCTGCCGCAGGCCGCCGGGGCCTAGTTTGAAGCTCGCATCGGACATTGCGCTTCGCTGTCCTGCTGCGCGCAAGCCCGGGGCGCACATCCCTGTGCGCCCGCTCGGCGCTTTGCGCCTCGCCCTGTCACGATGCTCGCCGCCTACGGCGGCGGGCACATTGCGCTGCGCAGTCCTGCTGCGCGCAAGCCCGGGGCGCACATCCCTGTGCGCCCGCTCGGCGCTTCGCGCCTCGCCCCTGTGCCTGCGCGACTGTCTCACCACGACCTAGAGCTCAGGACGAGCGAACGCCATGCAACTGGCAGGACATCAAGTCGGGGCCGACCGGCCGCTGTTCCTCATCGCCGGTCCCTGCGTCATCGAGGGTGCGACGCTGACCGAGGAGATCGCCGGCCGCCTCAAGGAGATCACCGGGCGCCTCGGGATTCCCTTCATCTTCAAGGCTTCCTACGACAAGGCGAACCGCTCCTCGCGGGACTCCTTCCGCGGACCCGGGATCGAGGCGGGTCTCAAGGTGCTCGAGAATGTCAGGAGCCGCCTCAAGGTGCCGGTGCTCACCGACGTGCACGAGGACACCCCGCTCGCGGAAGTTGCCGCCGTGGTCGACGTACTGCAGACGCCGGCATTCCTCTGCCGGCAGACCAACTTCATCGTCAACACAGCCTCCCAGGGCAAGCCCGTCAACATCAAGAAGGGCCAGTTCCTCTCGCCGTGGGAAATGCAGAACGTGGTGGATAAGGCCCGCTCGACCGGCAACGACTCGATCCTGGTGTGCGAGCGCGGCTTCTCCTTCGGCTACAACAACCTGGTCACCGACATGCGCTCGCTGTCGATCATGCGCGCTACCGGCTGTCCGGTGGTGTTCGACGCCACCCACTCGGTGCAGCTGCCGGGCGGCAAGGGCACCGCCTCCGGCGGGCAGCGCGAGTTCATCCCGGTGCTGGCACGCGCCGCGGTCGCCGCCGGGATTGCCGGGATTTTCATGGAGACGCATCCCAAGCCCGAGGAGGCGCTCTCCGACGGCCCCAATGCCTGGCCGCTCGGCCGCATGGAGCCGCTCCTCACCACCCTTACGGAGCTCGACCGGGCCGTCAAAGCGGCGCCGTTCGAGGAATCACTGCTATGAGCCGAATCAGCGCCGTCACGGGCCGCGAGATCCTCGATTCGCGCGGCAACCCCACGGTCGAAGTCGACGTACTGCTCGAGTCGGGCACGCTCGGGCGCGCCGCGGTGCCCTCCGGCGCCTCGACCGGCACCCGGGAGGCGGTCGAGCTGCGCGACGGCGACCAGCGCCGCTACGGTGGCAAGGGAGTGCTCAAGGCGGTCGAGCACGTCAACACGGTGCTGCAGATGGCCGTGGTGGGTGCCGATCCGCGCGAGCAGGCCGCGCTCGACGCGCGCATGATCGAGCTCGACGGCACGGACAACAAGGGGCGCCTGGGGGCGAACGCCATCCTCGGCGTTTCGCTCGCGCTGGCGCGCGCCGCGGCGAGCGATGCGCGCGTGCCGCTCTATCGGTACCTCGCGGCCCTGAGCGGCACGAAGCACGAGCTGGTGATGCCGGTGCCGCAGATGAACATCGTCAACGGCGGCGCGCATGCCGACAACAGCCTGGACATCCAGGAGTTCATGATCCTGCCGGTCGGGGCGCCGACCTTTCGCGAGGCGCTGCGCTACGGCGCCGAGGTGTTCCACACTCTGAAGAAGCTGCTCGCCGAGCGCGGCCTCTCGACCGCCGTGGGGGACGAGGGCGGCTATGCCCCGAATCTCGAGTCCAACGAGGCGGCGCTCAGACTCATCCTCGAGGCGATCGAGAAGGCCGGCTACCGGCCCGGTGAGGACGTGTACCTCGGACTCGACGTGGCGAGCTCGGAGTTCTTCCGTGACGGCCGCTACCACCTCGAATCGGAGAACCGCGCCTTCACGGCGGCGGAGTTCGCCGGTTATCTCGCCGATCTCGCCGCCCGGTACCCGATCGTCACCATCGAGGACGGCATGAGCGAGGCCGACTGGGACGGCTGGGCGGAGCTGACGCGCGTCCTCGGCGGGAAGATTCAGCTCGTGGGTGACGACGTGTTCGTCACCAATACGAAGATCCTGCGTGGGGCCATCGAGAAGCACATCGCCAACGCGATCCTCATCAAGCCGAACCAGATCGGCACCCTCACCGAGACACTCGCCTGCATCGACATGGCGACCGCGGCGCGCTACGCCGCGGTGATCTCGCACCGCTCGGGTGAGACCGAGGACAGCACCATCGCCGACATCGCGGTCGCGACGCCTGCGACCCAGATAAAGACCGGCTCGCTGTCGCGCTCCGACCGTGTCGCCAAGTACAACCAGCTGCTGCGCATCGAAGCGGAGCTCGGCCAGGTGCGCTACGCCGGCCGCGCTGCCTTCCCCGCGAGGCGCTGATGCCCTTCGCGCACCGTGCGCCGTCTGCTAGGCTGTCGCTCCCATGAAGTGGCTCGCCGCCGCGCTTGCAGTCGTCGTTGTGCTGCTGCAATACCGGATCTGGATTTCCGATAACGGCGTACGTCAGGTGCAGCGCCTGCGCCAGGCGGTGGCTGCCCAGCAGGCCGAGGACGCCCAGCTCACCGAACGCAACCGCCAGCTGGCCGCCGAGGTCCGCGATTTGAAGACCGGGATGGGCGCGCTCGAGGAGCGTGCCCGGAGCGACCTCGGCATGATCGCCCGCAACGAGACCTTCTACCAGGTGGTGCCCCCCCGCACGGCGGGCTCACCGGCGCCGCCGACGCGCACCGCGGCCCGTTGAGGCGCAGCGCCGCCGCCCGGAGGACCATGGCACTGAGTCTGCGACTTGCCAACGAGGGGCAAAAGTCGCGCCTTTTGCCCCGGCTTGGCATGAGGTTGAGGCGCCCTCTGACGGAAGCGCCGCAGGCGGCTTTCGGCCAATGAAATACTTCCTCGTGATGCCGGCCGCCGGCTCGGGCAGGCGCTTCCAGGGCGACCAACCCAAGCAGTACGCGCCGCTCCTCGGCCGCACCGTCATCGAATGGGCTCTCGCGCCCTTCCTCGGCGACTCACGCTGCGCACACGGGGTGGTGGTGATCGCCGAAGGCGACGCCAGCTGGCACCGGGTCGCCGCGCGCCTCGGGGGCGAGCGGCTCTCGGCGACCTCCGGGGGCGGCGAGCGCAGCCTCTCGGTGCGCCGCGGGCTCACGGCTCTCGCCGGGCGGGCCGCGCCCGAGGACTGGGTGCTGGTGCACGATGCGGCGCGGCCCTGCCTCGAGGCCGGCGATCTCGAACGGCTGCTCGAGCGGGTTGAGGCCCACGGCGGCGGCGGGCTGCTGGCGACGCGTGCGGCCGATACGCTCAAGCAGGCGCAGCCGGGCGCGACGCCGGGCGACGTGACGGTCGCACGCACCGTCGAGCGCGCGGAGCTGTGGCGCGCGCTCACCCCGCAGATGTTCCGCTACGCGACCCTCGGCGCGGCGCTCGACGCGGCGCACGCCACCGGGCGGTATCCGACCGATGAGGCGCAGGCGCTCGAGTGGCGCGGCGCGAGCCCGTTGCTGGTCGAGGGCGCGGCCACCAATCTGAAGCTCACCGCGAGCGCGGACTTGAAGCTCGCCGAGGCGGTGCTGCGCGCGCGGAGATCGGCATGAGGATCGGCTCGGGGTTCGACGTCCATGCCTTCGGACCGGGCGACTCGGTGATGCTGGGCGGCGTGCGCATTGCGCACGAGCGCGGCGTGATCGCTCACTCGGACGGGGACGTGCTGCTGCATGCGCTCTGCGATGCGCTGCTCGGGGCGGCCGGCCTGGGCGACATCGGCCAGCACTTTCCCGACAGCGACCCACGCTGGAAGGGCGTCGCCAGCGCGCGCTTCGTCACCGCGGTGCTCGAGCTCGTGCGCGGCGCCGGCCTCGCCGTCGTCAACGTCGATCTCACGCTGCTCGCCGAGGCGCCGCGCATCGGGCCACACCGCGAAGCGATCCGGCGTGAGGTGGCGCGGCTCCTCGAGCTCGCTCCCGAGCGCGTCAACCTCAAGGCCACGACCACCGAGCGGCTCGGGTTCCTCGGGCGTGCCGAGGGGCTCGCCGCGCAGGCGGTCGTACTGCTCGAGGGCTGACGATGACAGAGGAGGGGCTCCAGGCGGCGCGCGCGGCCGCGCTCGCGCCGCCGCGCGCGCATGGCGAGCCGGTGGCATCAGCCGCACTGCGCACCGAGGCCGCCGATTTCGTGGTCGAGGAGGACTTGGGGTTCGCGCCCTCGGGCTCCGGCGCGCACCTCCTCCTCAAGGTGCGCAAGACCGACGCCAACACCGCCTGGGTGGCGCGCGCGCTCGCGCGGCTCGCCGGCTGCCATCCGCGCGACGTGGGCTACGCCGGGCTCAAGGACCGCCGCGCCGTCGCCATCCAGTGGTTTTCGGTACCCCAGCCGCGCGGCGGCGCCGGGGTCGCCGGGCTCGCCGGGGCGGCCGGGGAGGGCTTCGAGGTGCTCGAGGTGCATCCGCACCAGCGCAAGCTCCCGCGCGGAGCGCTCGCCGGCAACCGCTTCGCCATCCGGCTGCGCGCGCCCGCAGGCGACGGTGCCGGCCTCGCGCGCTGCCTCGCGCCGCGTCTCGCCGTCATCGCCGCGCGTGGTGTGCCCAACTACTTCGGTCCACAGCGCTTCGGCCGGGACGGCGCGAATCTCCAGCGCATCGCCGGCGGGGATCCGCAGCTCCTGCCGCCCGCCGAGCGGGGCTTCGTGCTCTCGGCGGCCCGCAGCGTGGTATTCAACGCGGTGCTCGGCGCACGGGTCGCGGACGGCAGCTGGGAGCATCCCGGCGCCGGAGATCTCGCCGTGCTCGACGGGCGCGGCAGCCTCTTCAAGGTCGAGGCGACCGATGAGACGCTCGCCGCGCGCGCCGCGCGTCTCGAGATTCATGCCACCGGCCCGCTCTGGGGGCGCAGCGAGCCCGGGAGCGCGGCGGGCATACTGGCGCTCGAGCAGCGCGTCGGCGCGCAGTTCCCCGCCGCGTGCGCGCTGTGCGCACGGGCTGGCATGACGCAGGAGCGCCGGAGCCTGCGGCTGCGTGTCGCGGAGCTCGATTGGGCGGCAGAGGCGCAAGCCGTGGTGCTGCGCTTTCACCTGGCGCGTGGCAGCTTCGCCACGGCGGTGCTGCGCGAGCTCATCGCCGCCCCCGACGCGGCGGACGAATGAAGTCAGGACGGATCAACCCAGCAGCACGTACACCGCGCCGGTGCCGCCGTCGGCCTGCCGCGCGGACACGTACGCCAGTACCGCCCCCGTGCGCCGCAGCACGGCATCGACGGCGGACTTGAGCACGGGTCCCCGGTGCCCGGAGCGCAGCCCCTTGCCGTGCACGATGCGCACGCACCGAACGTGGGCGTGGAGTGCGTCGATGAGGAACTGCCGCAGCGCCTGCTTCGCCTCCGCCACGGTGAGCCCGTGCAGGTCGATCTCGCGCTCGATGCGGTACTCGCCGCGCCGCAGCCGGCGCAGGACCGCGTTCTGGACGCCGGGCCGCTGGAAGACGAGCTCCTCGCCGCAGGCGAGCGCGGGATCGGGTGGCTCGGGACCCAGGCTCTCCTTGAGTACCGCGGCGCGGTCCGCGCGCGCGAAGCGGGCTCGCGGACGGGGCTTCGGTCCGCGCACCGGCGTGGTGCGCTCCGCGAGCGGGCGCACGCCCCGGACGGCATCGCGGAACAGCCGGGCGGCGTCCTCCGCCTCGTCAGGGTCGTCGTCACCGCCTGCCTGGACCACGCCACCTCCGCCGCAAGTCATGAAAAGTATATAGTCACGCGCGCTCCCGAACGGCTCCCTGGGCTCCAACTCTCCCCGCAGTGAAGATCCTGGTCAGCAATGATGACGGCTTTCGCGCGGAAGGCATTCGCCGGCTGCGGGAGGCGCTCGCCACGCTCGCGGAGGTGACCGTGGTCGCCCCCGACCGCAACAAGAGCGGGGCCAGCCACTCGCTCACCCTCGACGTGCCGCTGCGCGTGTTCGAGTCCGAGCCGGGCGTGTACTTCGTGCCCGGGACCCCGACCGACTGCGTGCACCTCGCCATCTCCGGGCTCTTCGATTTCGAGCACGACATGGTCGTCTCGGGCGTGAACGACGGCCCGAATCTCGGCGACGACGTGCTCTACTCGGGGACCGTGGCCGCCGCGCTCGAGGGCCGCTTCCTCGGGCTTCCCACCATTGCGGTGTCGCTGTGTACCGGGAGGCGCGGGGGCGGGCACTTCGCCACCGGCGCCGAGGTCGCGCGGCTCCTGGTCGCGCAGCTCATGAGGAAGCCGCTCGAGTCCGCGCTCATCCTCAACGTCAACGTGCCCGACGTGCCGCTCGCGGCATTGCGGGGCTTTCGCGCCACGCGACTCGGGTACCGGCATCGCTCCGAGCCGGTGATGCGCGCGCAGGATCCGCGCGGGCGCCCAGTGTACTGGGTGGGGCCGGCGGGCCCGGAACAGGACGCAGGTCCCGGCACCGACTTCGAGGCGATCACGCAGGGCTACGTGTCGGTGACGCCGCTGCAGGCCGACCTCACGCGTCACGGCGCACTGCCCGCGGTCAGCGGCTGGCTGGAAGGCCTCGATGGCTGACGTGCGGCTGGCCGGCATCGGCATGACCTCGGCGCGTACCCGCGACCGCCTGGTACAGCGTTTGCGCGACCAGGGCATTGCCAATCTCGCGGTGCTCGATCGCGTGCGCAACGTGCCACGCCATATCTTCGTCGACGAGGCGCTCGGCAGCCGCGCCTACGAGGATACCGCGCTCCCGATCGGCTTCGGCCAGACGATCTCGCAGCCCTACATCGTGGCGCGCATGACCGAGGCGCTGCTCGAGGGCGGCCCGCTCGAGAACGTCCTCGAGGTCGGTACCGGCTGCGGTTACCAGACCGCGGTGCTGGCGCCGCTCGTCACCCACCTCTACACCATCGAACGCATCGAGCCACTGCTCGCGCGGGCGCGTGAGCGGCTGAAGGAGCTCGGGGTGCGCAACGTCCGCTACCGCCACGGCGACGGCTCGCTCGGCTGGAAGGCGCATGCGCCGTTCGACGGCATCCTGGTAGCGGCGGCCCCGCTCACCGTGCCCGAGCCGCTGCTGAAGCAGCTGAAGGTTGGCGGGCGGCTCATCGTCCCCCTGGGGCCCGAAGGGGAGCAGCAGCTGGTGCGCTTCACGCGCCGCGAGCAGCGCATGGAGCGCGAGTCGCTCGGCTCCGTTGCCTTCGTGCCGCTCCTCGGCGGTACCACTTGAGATATATACAGTAACATTATGGTTTATATAGTTTTATTGCCAGTCATAAATCGGATTGTCGGCTCCGTAACGCGGGAATTTCGGCGCCAAAGCGCCGATTTTTACGCGCGCCGGCGCGCCGCTCGTGGTGTGCGCGCGCGAAAAGTCCTTGCATGTCAAGGCGCTTGCGCGGGTATCTGCGACGTGATTACATGCGGCCCTGTCTCTCGACGACGACAGTCACGGGGAGGGCGATCAGCAGAGGACACAGGGAGGAGGGAGTCGAAACAACAGCAACAACAGCTCAAAGAAAAACAAAAACAGTGCAATTGTTCGAGTCTGTCAGCTTCGAATGATTGTTTGGTTGGTTGAGCCTCCCCCTGTGTCTTCTGCCGATCGTCTTTTCCGCAGCGCAGCGCGCTAGCGCAGAAACAGTCCCGCGGCCACCCGCCGCCCCTCCTGCACCAGAACGTTGAATGTCCGGCACGCGGCGCCGAGGTGCATCGCCTCGAGTCCGACGCCGCGCCGGGCCGCCAGGGCGCGAATCTCCGCGGCCGGAAAGCGTTGCACGGGCCCCGTGCCGAGGAGCAGCAGCTCGGGCGCGAGCGCGAACAGCGCCTCGAGGTGCGCCGGGCGCAGCTGCGCGAAGCTCTGCGGTTCCCACTGGGTGATGAGCGTGTCGGCGGTGACGATGCAACTGGCGCGCACGCTCTCGGCGCCGATGCGCACCTCATCGTCCGTATAGCCGCGGATGAGGTTCGCGGGCGCGCCGGGTTCGAGAGTGAACTTCACGGGCGGTACGATACTGCCCATGCACGAGGCCGTCATCGTCATCAGCGACCTGTACCTCAAGCCCGGGGAGCTCGCGCTGGATGCGGCGCAGCCACTCCCCGCGCTCGGCTTCGTCGGGCGGTTCGGCGAGCGCGAGCGCCTCTTACGCGGCTGGCGCGCGTGGCTCGCAGGCTGGCTCGGCCACCCGCAGCTCGCGGACGCCCCGGTCGCGGAAGTCGCCGCCGCGGGGTTGCGCGACCGTTACGCCGGTGCTACGCGCTGGCTCGCCACTCCGGTCGAGCTCATCGCGGGACTGACGCGCGTGCACCTCGAGCGGCGGGGACTCGTGCAGTTGAGCGAGCCCGAGCTCGCCCAACTGACGGCGAGCTTCGCGCGCACCTTCGGCGGCGCGGGTCTCGCGCTCGCGCCGCTGGGCGACGGGCAACTGCTGCTCGCGACGCCCGGCATCGCGCCGCTCGCGGCGGGCGAGCCGGCGCGCAGCGCCGGCGGGGTTCTCGAGGTACCGCAGGGTCCGGCGGCGGCCACGCTGCTGCGCCTGCGGGCCGAGATCGAGATGTGGCTGCACGCCGAGCCGTTCAACGCGGCGCGACGCGCCCGCGGCGCCCCGCCGGTGTCGGCGCTGTGGCTCTGGGGTGCGACCGGCGATGTCACGGCCGTGGACGTGCACAACAGCCACTCGGGCGTCAACGGCGGCGCACGGCCCGCGACGGCGGCCTTCGGTTCGGACGCATTCCTCGCCGGGCTCTGCCGCCTCACCGGCACACCGCTCGCGCCGCTGCCGGCGGACCCAGCCGCCGTGTTCGCGAGCGCCGCCGCAGAGCGCCTGGCGCTGGTGGTCGCGATGGCCGGCCAGCTGGCACCGGAGGAATCCTGGAGCCTGCCGGCGGCGGCAGCGGCACTCGAGCGGGGGCTCATCGCGCCGGCGCTCGCGGCGCTGCGCCAGGGGGCGCTCGCGCGTCTCACCCTGATCGCGAGCGATACGCGGGTGACGCTCACCCGGTACAGCGGCCTCAAACGCTGGCGGCGCGCGCGCGCTGGCCTTGCGGCCTTCGCATGAGGGGGTGCGGCCCATGAGGCTCACGGTGGTGCGACGCACGGCGCGGGCGGACGTCGCCCTGGGCGCGGGGCTCCACCCGGTGCTGGCGCGTGCCTACGCCGCGCGTGGCGTGCGCTGCGCGGCCGATCTCGACGTCTCGCTCGCGCGGCTGCTGCCGGTCGGGACGCTCGAGGGCATCGCGCGGGCGGTCGAGCTGCTGCTCGCTCACCGCACCGGCGGCCGGGTGCTGGTCGTCGGCGACTTCGACGCCGACGGCGCCACCAGCAGCGCGCTCATGGTGCGGTCGCTGCGGAGCCTGGGCTTCTCCGCCGTGGACTTCCTCGTGCCCAACCGCTTCCGGTTCGGCTACGGGCTGACGCCCGAGATCGTGGCGCTCGCCGCCGAGCGCTCGCCGACCCTGATCGTGACCGTCGACAACGGGGTCTCGAGCCACGCCGGGGTCGCGGCCGCACGCCAGCACGGCATCGACGTGCTGATCACCGATCACCACCTCCCCGGTGCCGAGCTCCCCGACGCCAACGTGATCGTGAACCCGAACCTGACCGGCAGCCGCTTCGGCAGCCGCTCGCTCGCCGGCGTCGGCGTGGCGTTCTACATCATGGCGGCCCTCGAGCGGCGGCTCGCGGAGGTGGAGGGCGCACGTGAGCCGGTGGTCGCGCAGCTGCTCGATCTGGTCGCCCTCGGCACGGTGGCCGACGTCGTGCCGCTCGATGCCAACAACCGCGTGCTGATCGCGCAGGGCCTGAAGCGCATTCGCGCCGGACGCTGCGTCGCGGGGATCCGTGCGCTCCTCACGGTCGCCGGCAGGGGCGCGGCGGATCTAACCGCGGCCGACCTCGCCTTCGGTGTGGCGCCGCGCCTCAATGCCGCCGGCCGCATCGACGACATGAGTGTCGGCATCGCCTGCCTGCTCGCGGACGATGCTGCCGAGGCGCAGCGCCTCGCCGTACGGCTCGATGAGCTCAACGAGGAGCGCCGTGCCATCGAGGCGCGCATGCAGCAGGAGGCGCTCGCGGCGGTGCGGCGCCTCGCCGACCCCGTGCCCGGGGCGATCGAGAGGAGCGGCGTCGTGCTGTTCGACGAGGAGTGGCACCAGGGGGTCGTCGGGCTCGTGGCGAGCCGCGTCAAGGAGCGCCTGCGCCGCCCCGTGATCGCGTTTGCGAACGCCGACGGGGCGACGCTGCGTGGCTCGGCGCGCTCGGTTCCCGGGGTGCACATCCGCGACGCGCTCGATGCGATCGCGGCACGCCATCCCGATCTCATCAGCCGCTTCGGCGGACACGCCATGGCCGCGGGCCTCACCCTCGAGCGCACGCGGCTCGATGACTTCGCGCGCGCCTTCGACGCCGAGGTGGCGCGCGTAACCTGCGGCCGGGCGCTGAACGATGCGGTCGAGACCGACGGGGAGCTCGCGGTCGGCGAGATCGCGCTCGAGACCGCCGAGGCGCTGCGCGCCGGGGGGCCCTGGGGCCAGGCTTTTCCCGAGCCGACCTTCGACGGTGTCTTCACCATCAAGAGCGCGCGCGTGATCGGCGAGCGGCACGTGAAGATGTGGGTCGAGCCCGCCGACAGCGGCCGCTCCTTCGATGCGGTGGCGTTCAACCATCTGCAGGAGGGAGTCAGCGTGCCGGCGCCGGGCTATCGCATGCAGCTCGTCTATCGGCTGGACGTCAACGAATACCAGGGTGAGCGGCGCCTGCAGCTGCTCGTCGATCATCTGTTGCCGGTCGCTCGCTGAACCGGGCGCCCGGGTGTTAGCATCCCAGAGCCCCGACAGCCGCGGAATGCCCATGGAAGTCAATCAGCTCAAGCGCCAGCTCAAAGACCTCGGCGAGCGGATCGGTTCGCTACGGGGGTTTCTTTGAGTACGACCGCAAGCTCGAGCGTCTCGAGGAGGTCGGTCGGGAGCTGGAGGATCCGGCGGTCTGGTCCGACCCGGCGCGCGCCCAGGAGCTTGGGCGCGAGCGCGCGCGGCTGACGAGCGACGTCGGCGAGATCGACCGCACCAGCTTACGGATCAGCGAGGCCGCCGAGCTCCTCGAGCTCGCCGCAGCCGAGGGCGATGAGGTCGCGGCGCGTGACATCGAGCGCGACGCGCAGCACCTCGAGGGTGAGGTGCGGCACCTGGAACTCAAGCGCATGTTCTCGGGCAAGATGGACTCGCACAACGCCTTCCTCGACATTCAGGCGGGCGCGGGCGGTACCGAGGCGCAGGACTGGGCGCAGATGCTGCTGCGCATGTATCTGCGCTGGGGAGCGGCACGGGGCTTTCGCTGCGAGGTGATCGACACGAGCCCCGGGGAGGTCGCCGGCATCAAGAGCGCGAGCGTCGCAATGCAGGGCGAGTACGCCTACGGCTGGCTGCGCACCGAGACCGGCGTGCACCGCCTGGTGCGCAAGTCGCCGTTCGACTCGGGCAACCGCCGCCACACCTCGTTCGCTTCCGTGTTCGTCTCGCCCGAGGTGGACGACGACATCGAGATCGAGATCAACCCGGCGGACCTGAGGACCGACGTCTACCGCTCCTCGGGCGCCGGCGGCCAGCACGTCAACAAGACCGAATCCGCGGTGCGCATCACGCATATGCCGAGCGGCATCGTGGTCGCCTGTCAGAACGAGCGCAGCCAGCACAAGAACCGCTCCACCGCCATGAAGATGCTGAAAGCGAAGCTCTACGAGCTCGAGGTCAACAAGCGCAACGCCGCGGCGCGCGTGCTCGAGGACTCGAAGTCGGACGTGAGCTGGGGCAACCAGATCCGCTCCTACGTACTCGATCAGTCGCGGATCAAGGATCTGCGCACCGGGGTCGAGGTCGGCAACACGGCGGCGGTGCTCGACGGCGATCTCGATCAGTTCATGGAGGCCTCGCTCAAGGCGGGCGTGTGAGGGCATGAAGAAAGACCACAGCAACCCGCCCGCGGGCGGCGGCGGCGACGACGACGGGGCCGATGAGAACAAGCTGATCGCCGAACGGCGCGCCAAGCTTGCGGAGCTGCGCCGCAGCGCCGGTGCCGGCGGGGCCTTCCCCAACGATTTCCGGCGCGATGCGCTCGGCGGCGAGCTGCACGCGGCCTACGGCGAGAAGAGCGGCGAGTGGCTGGACGCGAATCCGGTGCGCGTCACGGTCGGCGGCCGGCTCATGTTCAAGCGTGTCATGGGTAAGGCGAGCTTCGCCAAGATCGCCGACCGCACCGGCCAGATCCAGCTGTACCTGCAGCAGGACACGCTCGGTGCGGCCTACGAGGCCTTCAAGGGCTGGGACGTGGGCGACATCATCGGCGGCAGCGGGGTGCTGTTCCGGACCCGCACCGGGGAGCTCTCGGTGCGCGCGGATGCGCTGCGCCTGCTGGTGAAGTCGCTGCGGCCGCTGCCCGACAAGTGGCACGGGCTCGCCGACACCGAGACGCGCTACCGCCGCCGCTACGTCGACCTCATCATGAGCGAGCCGGGCCGCGAGGTGTTCCGCACGCGCGCCCGCATCGTGCGTTACCTGCGCGACTTTCTCGATGCGCTCGGCTTCCTCGAGGTCGAGACGCCGATGATGCAGCCGATCCCGGGGGGCGCGACCGCGCGCCCGTTCCGCACCCATCACAACGCGCTCGATCTCGACATGTACCTGCGCATCGCGCCGGAGCTCTATCTCAAGCGGCTGATCGTCGGCGGCCTCGACCGCGTCTACGAGATCAACCGCAACTTCCGTAACGAAGGCCTCTCGACCCAGCACAACCCGGAATTCACCATGCTCGAGCTGTACCTCGCATGGGCGGATTACCACGACATGATGGACTGGGTGGAGAAGGCGACCCGCGGCCTGGCCGACACGCTGAACGGCAGCCCGCAGCTCACCTACCAGGGTCGCGCCTACGACCTCGCGCAGCCCTTTCGCCGCGTGACGGTCGAGCAGGCGATCATCGACAACAATCCCGGCATCGATCCGCTCTCGCTGCGCGATCCGACGTATCTGCGCAAGCGCTGCGATCAGCTCGGCATCGCCTGGCATCGTGACGACGGCGCGGGGAAGCTGCAAATCGAGCTGTTCGAGAAGACCGCGGAGGCCAGGCTCCTCGACCCGACCTTCGTATACGCCTACCCGGTCGAAGTGTCGCCGCTGTCACGCCCGAACGACGCCGACCCCTTCATCGCCGACCGCTTCGAGTTCTTCATCTCCGGGCGCGAGATCGCCAACGGCTTCTCCGAGCTCAACGACCCGGAGGACCAGGCGGCGCGCTTCCGCGCCCAGGTGGCGCGCAAGGACAAGGGCGACGAGGAGGCGATGTTCTACGACGCCGACTACGTGCGCGCGCTCGAGTACGGCATGCCGCCGACCGCGGGTTTGGGCGTCGGCATCGATCGCCTGGTGATGTTCTTCACCGACTCGCCCTCGATCCGCGACGTCATCCTCTTCCCGCACATGCGCCCGGAGGCCTGAGGGATCGTTACGGAACCACGCGCGTACCCGCGAGCGTGGCCTGTACATCGGCGCCGGAGGGCCGCCCCGCCGCATCGTAGCTGCGCGCCTCGGCCGTGCCGCTGAAGGCGTCGCCGGTGACCCGCAGCGAGAAGGAAATCTCGGTACGGCTCACGAGCTGATGAGTCGCGCGATCGGCGGCGACTTCCACGAGCTTGCCTCTCACGCCGGGGCCGTCCGCTCTCCAGACGCCCATGAGATTGCTGTCGCTGGTTCGCGGGTCGCCGGCGTCGGGGTTGGATTGCTCGACCGTTCCGTCCGAATGGAATGCGAACATATGCAATGGGAAGGGCGCTTCCGGCGCCCGCACCAGCCAGACACCGACGATCGGGGGCGCGGAGCGTTCGGCGGGCGGTGAGCTGGCGCAGCCGCTCGCGACCATGATGAGCGCGAGCAGTGCGGGTGTCCGGGTCATTCGGGCGATGGTATCGGCACCGGGAAAGTGCCGTCAGCGCTTTGCGGCAGACCGTCTTCGATCGCGTAGTAGTCGCCCTTGTCGGCGACGTGGATGTGGCAGGCGCTGGTCAGGTTCGTGGCGCCATCGAGCGTGCCGGCGGCGATCGAGAGGGTGTCGCGCCCGTCGGCCTGCCAGAAGAGTGTCGAGCCGCAGTGGCCGCAGAAGCCGCGGCGCGCGGCATCGGAAGATTCGTACCAGCGCAGCTGCGCTTCGCTCGTCAGGCGAAAGTCACGGTGCCGCGCGGCGGTCGCCGCCATGAAATGCCCGGTACTGCGACGGCACTGCGTGCAGTGGCAGTAGACGACCGGCCGCAGCGGGCCGGTGACCTGGTAGCGGACCGCGCCGCACAGGCAGCCGCCGGCATGAGTCTCTCGGGTCATTCGGGCAGCTCGTAGGGCAGCGGGAGTGGAGTGGCTTCGAGGCGCAGTGTAGCCGCAGCGGCGGCCGGCTCGCCGCTTGCCGCGCCGACGGGTGCCACCGCGAGGAATTCGCAGCCGCCCTCCGGTGTCTGTGCCACCTCCACCACCCGCACGGTCCGGCCGTCGGCGAGAGTGCCGGCGGCGCCCGGCGCGAGCGGCAGTGGCGCGGCGCTGCCAAAGCGCTGCAGCCGCCGTTTGACGCGCCCGCGGTAGTGAGCGCGCGCGATCACTTCCTGCCCGGTATAGCAACCCTTGTCGAAGGCGATCGCACCGAGCACGTCGAGGTTGAGCATCTGGGCCACGAACTCCCCGCTGGTCGCCGCGTAGACCTCCGGCTGCCCGCGCCGGACGGCGAGGCGCCGCCAGAGGCTCGAGTCGGCGCTCGCACAGTCCGCAAGCCCAGCCGGGCGCTCGCTGACCGGCGCCGCGGCGGGAGAGACGCTGAGCCAGCGCGCCGGGTCAGCGTCGATGCGCACGAGCCGCGCGCTGCCCAGGTGCGCTACCGCGCCCGCGGTCGCGGGCAACTGCGTGGCGCAGGCCGGTGCGGGGCCGGCGGCCCCGGCAGCCGGGCCGACGAGGCCCTCGATCCGCCAGGCATCGGATTCATCCGCCAGCTCGACCTTGGATCGCAGTACGAAGCCCCTGAGGCGCCCGACGGTGGGGCCGACGAGCTCGCGCGGCAGCACCGCGAGCACCTCGCCCGGCTCCCCCTCGAGGAGGCGCATGAGCGCCAGCACGCGTCCCTGCGGGTTGTGGCAGCCGGCAAGGAGCGAGTGCTCGCGCGTGAGCGTCGCCAGGTCGGCCGAGAGCTGTCCCTGCAGAAACGCAACGACGTCGCGACCACGGGCACGCACCACCCCGAGGTACCCGAGGGTGAGCAGATTCCATTGGGAGTACATGGACTTGAGCGTTGTTTTTCCTTGGCTTTCCATGGCCGCAGGCCAGGAATTCTGTCAGACTAAATAGGTATGTCGACGCCGCAACGCAAGGGGCCGGGAAGGCCTCCGTCCGCCGCCTCCGTTCCTCTCCCGTCAGCCGCTTCACCCGCTCCCGCGAACGGGGAGCCGGCCGCCGCCCCGCCCGCGTCCGCGCGCGAGATCGGCGGCGTCGCCGGGCCCGACCCGACGCGCTTCGGTGACTGGGAGAAGAACGGGCGCTGCATCGACTTCTAGTCTATGGCGCCACGCCCGATCTCACCGCATCTCTCGGTGTACCGGATGACCCGGTACACGCTCGCCACCTCGATCTTCAACCGCTTCACCGGGGTCGGCCTGTCGCTCGGGCTGCTGCTCCTGGTGTACTGGCTGACGGCGATCGCAGCGGGCGCGGCCACGCAGGCGCGTGCCCAGCACCTGCTCGCGCACCCGCTCATGAAGCTCATCTACGCCGCGCTCGTCGTCTCGTTCTGCTACCACCTCGTGGCCGGGATCCGCCACCTGGTGTGGGACACCGGCCGCGGCCTCGAGCGTGCGCAATCGCAGAAGAGCGCCTGGCTCGTGGTTGCGGTCAGCCTCGCGCTCATGCTGCTCGTCGGCTGGTGCGTGTTCGCCGTCGGAGGCCGCACGCCGTGAGTCTGCGCACCCCATTGCGGCGCGTGCTCGGTATGGGCTCGGCCAAGGAGGGCGTGCACCACTGGTGGCAGCAGCGGCTCACCTCCGTGGCGCTGGTGCCCCTCAGCGTCTGGTTCGTGGTCTCGATCCTGGCGCTTCCTTCCTTCGACCATGCGACGGTCGCGCTCTGGATGCACGGCAACACCACGGCCCTGCTGCTCATTCTCCTGGTGCTGGTCGCCGCCTGGCACTCGCAGCTCGGCGTGCGGGTGGTGGTCGAGGACTACGTGCCCGCCCCCGGGGCGCGCACCGTGACGCTGGCGCTCCTCACCTTCCTGCATGCGTTGCTCGCGGCGGCGGGGGTGTTCGCGGTGCTGCGGGTGGCGCTCGGCGGCCCCGCATGAGCGCACCCGCGTTCATCGATCACACCTACGACGTGGTCGTGGTCGGCGCCGGCGGCGCGGGACTGCGCGCGACCCTCGGGCTCGCCGAGAGCGGGCTCTCGACCGCCTGCATCACCAAGCTCTTCCCGACACGCAGCCACACGGTCGCCGCGCAGGGGGGCATCTCGGCCGCACTCGGCAACATGGGTGAGGACGACTGGCGCTGGCACATGTACGACACCGTCAAGGGCTCGGACTGGCTCGGCGACCAGGACGCGATCGAGCTCATGTGCAAGGAGGCGCCCGCGGCGGTCATCGAGCTCGAGCACTACGGCGTGCCGTTCTCGCGCACCGAGACCGGACGCATTTATCAGCGGCCCTTCGGCGGCATGACGACCCACTACGGCAAGGGCATCGCGCAGCGCACCTGCGCGGCCGCCGACCGCACCGGGCACGCGATGCTGCACACGCTCTATCAGCAGTCGATCCGCCACGCGGCGACCTTCTTCGTCGAGTATTTCGCCATCGATCTCATCATGGAGGACGGCGTGTGCCGGGGCGTGGTGGCGCTCGATCTGGCCGAGGGCACGCTGCACCGCTTCCGCGCGCACATGACGATCCTCGCCACCGGCGGCTACGGGCGCACCTATTTCTCCTGCACCTCGGCGCACTCCTGTACCGGCGACGGCAACGCCATGGTGCTGCGCGCGGGGCTGCCGCTGCAGGACATGGAGTTCGTGCAGTTCCATCCCACCGGCATCTACGGCGCGGGCTGCCTGATCACCGAAGGGGCGCGCGGCGAGGGCGGCTACCTCACCAATTCCAAGGGCGAGCGCTTCATGGCGCGCTACGCCCCCAATGCCAGGGATCTCGCCTCGCGCGACGTGGTGAGCCGCGCGATGACGGTCGAGATCCGCGAGGGCCGCGGCGTCGGCCCCGAGCATGACTACATCGAGCTGCACCTCGAGCACCTCGGGGCCGGTGTGATCCACGAGCGCCTCCCCGGCATCGCCGAGACCGCGCGCATCTTCGCGGGTGTGGACGTGACCCGCGAGCCGATCCCGGTGCAGCCCACCGTGCACTACAACATGGGCGGGATCCCCTGCAATCACCGCGGCGAGGTCGTGTGCCCGAAGGATGGCGACCCGGACAGCGTGGTGCCGGGCCTGATGGCGGTCGGCGAGGCCGCGTGCGTCTCGGTGCACGGCGCCAACCGCTTAGGGTCCAACTCGCTGCTCGATCTGGTGGTGTTCGGCCGCGAGGCGGCGCGGCGCTGCGTCGAGATCGTGACCCCGGGCGACTCGCATCGCCCGCTCGCCCCCGGCGCCGGCGAGCCGGCAGTGGCGCGGCTCGAGCGGCTGCGCAATGCAAACGGCGCGCGCGGCACGGCCGCGATCCGCGTCGAGATGCAGAAGACCATGCAGCTCGATGCCGCGGTGTTTCGCACCGGCGAGAGCCTCGCCTCCGGGATCGACCGCATCGGCCAGACCTTCGAGTCGTTTGCGGACGTGCGCATCAGCGACCGCTCACTCATCTGGAACACCGATCTCATCGAGACGCTCGAGCTCGAGAATCTGCTGCTGCAGTCGACCGCCACCATCCACTCGGCGGCCAACCGCACCGAGAGCCGCGGCGCGCACGCCCGCGAGGACTACCCGCAGCGCGACGATACGAACTGGATGAAGCACACCCTGGTGTGGGTCGAGGGGCCGAAGCGCGTGCGCTTCGACTACCGGCCGGTGCACCTCAACACTCTCACCGACGAGGTGGAGTCGATTCCGCCCAAGGCACGCACGTACTGAAAGGTCGGCTCGATGGCTGAGTTTCGCTTGCCCCCGAACTCGCGCCCGCTGCCGGGCGTGACCCACCGTGCCCCCGGGGCACGCGAGCTGCGCACCTTCCGCATCTACCGCTTCAATCCCGACGCCGGCACCAACCCGCGCGTCGATACCTTCGAGATCGACGCCAGGAGCTGCGGTCCGATGGTGCTCGATGCGCTGATCCAGATCAAAGCCGCGATCGACTCCTCGCTGACCTTCCGCCGCTCCTGCCGCGAGGGCATCTGCGGCTCGTGCGCGATGAACGTGAACGGCATCAACCGCCTCGCCTGCACCACTTCGATGCACGACGTCGGCACCGAGATCCGTATCTACCCGCTGCCGCACATGCCGGTGGTGAAGGACCTGGTCACCGACCTCACGAACTTCTACGCGCAGTACGCCTCGGTGAAACCCTGGCTGCAGGCGCGCACCCCGGCGCCGCCGGATCACGAGCGGCTGCAGAGCAAGGAGGAACAGGAGAAGATCGACCGGCCGGCCGCCTGTATCCTGTGCGCCTGCTGCTCGACCGCGTGCCCGAGCTACTGGTGGAACAGCGAAAAGTTCCTGGGTCCCGCGGCGCTGCTGGCCGCCTACCGCTGGATCATCGACAGCCGCGACGAGGCGACCGGGGAGCGGCTCGATGAGCTCGAGGATCCCTTCCGGCTGTATCGCTGCCACACCATCATGAACTGCACCGATGTCTGTCCGAAGGACCTGAACCCCGCGCGGGCGATCGCCGAGATCAAGAAGATGCTGGTCGAGCGGGCCGGCTGAAGCGGTGAACGCGAACGGCAGCAGGGCTCCGGGGCGGCTGCTGTGGCGCTGCCGGCGCGGGATGAAGGAGCTCGACGTGATCCTCGAGCGTTTCGCGCGCGAGGGGCTGCCGCGGGCCTCCCCCGCCGAGTACGCCGCGTTCGAGCGCTTTCTCGGCCTCGCGGATCCCGAGATCGCCGCATGCCTGCTCGCCGACGCACGCCTCGAGGACCCACTTATGCAGGCGCTGGCGGTTCGTATCCGCGATTTATGTCACGGTTCTCCGGTATGCTGAACTTTCACGGGGGGTCCGGGTCTATCCAGCGCGCGACGTGGCGGCCTTCGCCTGCAAGGTAGAGGGGCGCATGGGCGCCGACGCAAGTGATCTGAGCCTGGTGCGCCGCGTGCAACGCGGAGATAAGGGGGCATTCGATGCGCTGGTCCTTAAGTACCAGCATAAGCTCGTCAAGCTGGTCATGCGCTACGTGCGCAACCCGGCCGAGGCCGAGGACATCGCCCAGGAGGCCTTCATCAAGGCCTACCGCGCCCTGCCGCAGTTCCGCGGCGACAGCGCTTTTTATACCTGGCTCTACCGGATCGCGATCAATACCGCCAAGAACGCCGTAGTGTCCCGCGACCGCAGCCCGATCGAATACAACATCGACCGCAACAACGAAGAGTCGTACGAGATGCAAGGACGGATGAAGGATTCCGAAACGCCCGAGGGACTGGTGCTGACGGATGAGATCCGCACGACCGTGAATGCCGCCATCGAGGCGTTGCCGGAGGACTTGCGCACCGCGATCGTGCTGCGCGAGCTCGAGGGGCTTTCGTACGAGGAGATCGCCGCCGCCATGGATTGCCCGGTGGGGACGGTGCGCTCGCGCATCTTCCGCGCGCGCGAGGCGATCGACCGGCGCTTGCGCGAGGTTTTCGAAGGCGGCCTGGGCCGTACCGAGGAGCTGGGATGAACGAGGAGCTCGACAGCCAGTTGTCCGCAATGTTCGACGACGAGCTCGCGCACGCCGAGTGCGAGCTGCTGGCGCGCCGCCTGTCGCGCGACACCGAGCTCAGGGCCCGCTGGGGCCGCTACGCGATGATGGCCGCGGCCATCCGCGCCGAGCGCGGCGTGCGGCTGCACGCGCAGGTGGCGCAGCGGGTGAGCGCGCTCGTGTTATCCGAGCCGGTACTCGGTGCGGCCGTAGTGGTGCGCGCCACGCCGCCGCGCTGGTGGCGTCCGTTCGCCGGGGTCGCGGCAGCGGCTGGTGTCGCCGCGGTGTCGATCCTGTGGCTGCGCGGGCAGTCGCCGCTCCCGGGGAGCGCGGCGCAGCCGCCGCTGACCGCCGCGGCCGATACGCGCCCGGTTGCAACCGCGGCGCCGGTCGCCGCCGCACTGCCGGCGCGCGGGCCGGCTGGTTCCGACAGCTACGTGGTGCCGCCAGCGGCGCACGCTGCGCCGGCGGTCGTGCCGCCGACCGAGCTCGCCAACTACGTCGTGGCGCACAGCGTCTTCACGGCGCCGGTGGCCCGCGGGAATCTGCTCTCCTCGTTCATGACCAGCGAGGCGGGGCCCGGCACGGCCGCGATGCCGCAGGACGCCGCCCAGGATCCGCCGCGCAATGCGCCGAGCCACGCGCAGTAGCGAGCGCCTCAGGGCCCCGGCGTTGGCCGGGGCGCTGGCCGCGGCCAGCGGAGCGTTTGCGGCCACCGAGCCCGCGGCGCCGCCGGCGCCGGCGCAGTGGCTCGAGCGCATGAACCAGGCACTCAACACCCGCAACTACGACGGCACCTTCTCGCACTGGCACGGCGGCACGGTCGAGATGCTGCGCATCATCCACCGCCAGCGTGACGGCCACGTCGCCGAGCGGCTGGTGTCGCTCGATGGCTCGGGGCGCGAGTTCATCCGCGCCGACTCGAGCCTCACCTGTTATCTCCCCGACAAGCGCACCGTGCTGGTGGAGCAGCGCCCGGTCGAGGAGTCGCTGGTGGCGTTTCCAGCCGTCAGCGGCCAGACCGCGAGCAACTACGACATCCGCGAAGTCGCGCGCATGCGGTTGAACCGCCGCGACACACACGTGATCTCGGTGGCGCCGCGCGACGAGTATCGTTACGGCTACCGGCTGTGGATCGACGACGCCACCGCGATGCCGCTCAAGACGCAGCTGTTCGACACCGACGGCCACGTCATCGAGCAGCTGGTGTTCGCCGATCTGTCGATGCCGGCGCACATTGCCGACGCCGCCTTCCGGCCGGAGGTTGCAACCGAGGGCTTCCAGTGGTTGCGCAACGACGCGGCGGCGACGGCCGCCGCGCCGGCCGCCGCGCCGGCCGCGGCGACGGTGTGGAGCGCACTGAAGCTCCCGCCCGGCTTTCGCATGATGCTGCACCGCGCGCAGACGCTGCCGGGCTCGAGTGCCCCGGTGGATCACCTGGTATTCACCGACGGACTCGCTTCCGTGTCGGTGTTCATCGAGGTGCAGGCCATGCCGGCCGGTGCGGGCCAGGTGACCGAGGTGCGCGCGGCGCGCGTCGGCTCCTCCTCGGCCTTCTCCACCGTGGTCGACGGACACAAGATCACGGCCGTGGGTGAGGTGCCGCCGGCCACCGTGCGCCTGATCGCCACGCAGGTGCGGGCCGAGGCCGCCGCCTCACCCGCCAGCACGCACCCTTAAGTCCGCGATATGACAGCGCCGCCGGCCGCGGCCGCACGCCTCACCCTGGTGGAGCGCCACGACTGCGAGCTGTGCGAGACCATGGCGCACGAGCTCGCCGTGCTCGCGCGTCGTGAGCGCCTGCCGCCGCTCGAGCGCCTCGACGTAGACTCCGATCCGCGGCTATTGCGCCGCCACGGCCTCGATGTGCCGGTGCTGCTGCTCGACGGGCTGGTGGTGTGCCGGCACCGGCTGGATGCGGCGGAGCTGCTGCGGCTGCTGCGCCCGGGGCCGGCCCCGGCGGGCTGAAATCCGGCCCGAACGGGCCATAACCACCGAATTTCCCTATAATCCGCCCCGCCGCTGGACTTGGCCACGGCGTGGCTGAGCGGCATTTCCCCCTGCATGCGGAACATACGTAACTTCTCCATCATCGCGCACGTAGATCACGGCAAATCGACGCTCGCCGATCGGTTCATCCAGCTGTGCGGCGGACTCGCGGATCGCGAGATGCAGGAGCAGGTGCTCGACTCCATGGACCTGGAGCGCGAGCGCGGGATCACCATCAAGGCCCAGAGCGTCACTCTCTATTACAGCGCCCGGGACGGTGAGCGCTACCAGCTGAACATGATCGACACCCCGGGGCACGTCGACTTCTCCTACGAGGTGTCGCGCTCGCTCGCGGCCTGCGACGGCGCGCTGCTGGTGGTGGACGCCTCCCAGGGCGTCGAGGCCCAGAGCGTCGCCAACTGCAACACCGCCATCGAGCAGGGGATCGAAGTGGTGCCGGTCATCAACAAGATCGACCTGCCGTCCGCGGACCCCGAGCGCGTCAAGCGCGAGATCGAGGAGATCATCGGCATCGAGGCAGCGGATGCGGTGCAGGTGAGCGCCAAGACCGGCGACGGCGTCGCCGAGCTCCTCGAGGTGCTGATCCGGCGCATTCCCGCGCCGCGCGGCGACGGCGCCGCTCCGCTCCAGGCGCTCATCATCGATTCCTGGTTCGACAACTACGTGGGGGTCGTGTCGCTGGTGCGCGTGATGAACGGCAGCCTGAAAAGCGGCGACAGGATCCGCGTGGTCTCGACCGGACGCAGCCACTATGTCGACCGGCTCGGCCGCTTCACGCCCAAGGCGCTGGTGCAGCAGGAGCTCGCCACCGGGGACGTCGGCTTCGTGGTCGCGGGCATCAAGGAGATCGACGGCGCCCCGGTGGGCGATACCATCACGCTGGAGAACCGGCCGGCGGCGTCGCCCCTGCCCGGCTTCAAGCAGATCCAGCCGCGGGTGTTCGCCGGGCTCTTCCCGGTGAACTCGGAGGACTACGAGAAATTCCGCGACGCGCTCGCGAAGCTGCGCCTGAACGACTCCGCGCTCCACTACGAGCCGGAGGTCTCCGGGGCGCTCGGCTTCGGTTTCCGCTGCGGGTTCCTGGGTCTGCTGCACATGGACATCGTGCAGGAGCGGCTCGAGCGCGAGTACGAGCTGACGCTGGTCACCTCGGCCCCCACGGTGGTCTACGAGGTGGCGCACACCGACGGGACGGTCGACTACGTCGACAACCCGGCCAAGCTCCCGCCGGCCGATGAGATCGAGGAGCTGCGCGAGCCGATCATCATCGCCAACATCCTGGTGCCCCCGGATCACGTCGGCGCGGTGTTGAAGCTCTGCAACGACAAGCGCGGCACGCAGAGCAAGATGCTCTACCTCGGCACGCAGGTCTCGCTCCAGTACCAGCTGCCGCTCGCGGAAGTGGTTCTGGATTTCTTCGACCGGTTGAAGTCCGCGAGCCGCGGCTACGCCTCCTTCGACTACGAGTTCAGCCACTTCCAGGCGGCACCCCTCGCCAAGCTCGACATCCTCATCAACGGCGACAAGGTGGATGCGCTGTCGATCATCGTGCACAAGGAAAGCGCCTATCAGCGCGGCCGCGAGCTGGTCGACAAGATGCAGGAGCTGATCCCGCGGCAGATGTTCGAGGTCGCGGTGCAGGCGGCCATCGGCAGCGCCGTCATCGCCCGCGCCACCGTCAAGGCGCTGCGCAAGAACGTGCTCGCCAAGTGCTACGGCGGCGACGTTTCCCGCAAGAGAAAGCTGCTCGAGAAGCAGAAAGAAGGCAAGAAACGCATGAAACAACTCGGACACGTCGAGATTCCGCAGGAAGCGTTCCTCGCGGTACTGCAAGTAGGCCGCAAGCACTAGCCATGACGAACCTGATGTCGCTGCTCGTACCGCTCGCCTGGCTCGCCGTGCCGGTCGGTCTCATATGCATCGTCGACGACTGGCTGCTGCGACCGCGGCGCGCGCCGGGAACGCCCGACGCACCGCTGATGCGCGTGCTCTACATGGCGCTGCCGCTGCTGATCGGCGCCGGGGTGCTCAAGCTCCTGGTGGCCGAGCGGCTCGACTTCAGTGCCGTGCTGCTCGCCATCACCGTGGTCACTGGACTGGTGTGGGCGTTCGACGCCGCGGTGCTGCTTCCCGGGCGCCTCGCCGCGGCGCGCGCCGCCGGCCGCGATCCGGCCACGACCGTCGAGCCCGGTACGGTCGACTACGCGCGCAGCTTCTTCCCGGTGGCCCTCGTGGTGCTGGTGCTGCGCGCCTTCGTGTTCGAGCCGTTCCGTATCCCGTCCGACTCGATGATGCCGACGCTGCTCGACGGCGACTTCATCATCGTCAACAAGTACGCCTACGGGCTGCGCCTGCCGGTGCTCAACCGCAAGATCCTCGCCACCGGGGAGCCGCAGCGGGGCGATGTGGTGGTGTTCCGCTACCCGCTGGACCCCAGCACCAATTTCATCAAGCGCCTGGTGGGGCTGCCGGGCGATCATGTCGAGGTGCGCGACAACCGTATCGTCATCAACGGCCAGCCGGTGCCGTTCCGGCTCGACGGCAAGTACAACGACGGCTGCTACATGAATCTGTCGCGGGCCGAGGAGCAGCTTGGCGCCCACACGCACCAGGCGATATTCTGTCCGGTGGCCATCGACCGGCAGCCGTCGCTCCCCGCCTGCAACCGCAGCGGCCTGCGCGGCTACGTGTGCGGAGACGAGGATGCGCCGGGGTACCTGCGCACCGCAGCGTGGTCCGGCGAGGTGCCGGCGGGGCAGTATCTGATGATGGGCGATAACCGCGACAACAGCGACGACGGGCGCTCCTGGGGCTTCGTGCCCGAGGAGAACCTGGTCGGCAAGGCGACCCGGATCTGGTTCAATTGGGATCCGCACCGCGCCGGCTGGCCGCTCTGGGGCCGCGTCGGCTCGGCGATCCACTGAGGAGTTTGCTTCGATGCGCAACAGACAACGGGGCGTGACCTTCATCGGCTGGATCGTGCTGCTGACACCACTGGCGATCGTCGCCTACGCCGGGGTACGCCTGGCGCCGGTGTACCTGAACTACATGAAGGTGGTGCGGGCGCTCAGCCTGGTGGCGAGCGATGCCTCCGGACATGGCGATCCGAACTCGATCCGCTCCACCATCGACAAGCACTTCGAGATCGACATGGTCGACTATCCCACCTCCAAGGACATCAAGGTGACCAAGAGCGCCAACGGCGGGTACGACGTGGAAGCGTCCTACGACGACGAGGCGCCGCTGTTCGCCAACGTCTCCCTGCACGTGGTGTTCGACAAGATCGTCCACACCGGCGGCGGGAGCGGACCGTAGCCCATGCGGAGGCGCGCGCGCGCGACATGACGGGCGCCGACCGGCCGGTTCGCTGGCTGCGCGAGTCACTCGGCTACGAGCCGCGCGACACCGCACTGTTCGCCGCCGCGCTCACGCATCGCAGCGCCAGCGGACCCAACAACGAGCGGCTCGAGTTTCTCGGCGACGCCGTCCTCAACCTGGTGGTCGCGCACCACCTCTACCGCAGCTTCCCGCACGCGGCCGAGGGGGATTTGAGCCGCCTGCGTGCGCGCGTGGTGAGCCGCGAGCCGCTGGCGGAAGTGGCAGCAAGCCTCAAGCTCGGTGAGGTGCTGCAGCTCGGCTCAGGCGAGCTCAAGAGCGGCGGCTTCCGCCGCCAGTCGATCCTCGCGGATGCACTCGAAGCGGTGTGCGGGGCGATCTTCCTCGACGGCGGCCTCGCCGCCGCCGAGCAGGCGATCACGCGGCTGCTCGCGCCGCGCATCGCCGCGCTTCCCGACCCGGCGACGCTCAAGGACGCCAAGACCCGCCTGCAGGAGTACCTGCAGGGCCGCAGCCTCGCACTGCCACGCTACGAGCTCGAGCGCGTCGAGGGCGAGCCGCACGCCCAGACCTTCCGCGTCAGCTGCGAGGTACCCGCGCTCGGACAGCGCGTGCATGGCGGTGGCTCGAGCCGCCGGCGCGCCGAGCAGCAGGCCGCCGAGCGGATGCTGCGCGAGATCGCACCGGGCGCCGCCGCGGAGCCGCCGCCGTGAGCGCGCCCGCGGCAGTGCCGTTCCGCAGCGGCTTCGCGGCGCTGGTGGGCCGCCCCAATGTCGGCAAGTCGACGCTCCTCAATGCACTCGTCGGCGAGAAGCTCAGTATCGTCACGCCGCGGCCGCAGACCACGCGCCACCGCATCCTCGGCATCGCGAATCTGCCCACCGCGCAGATCGCCTTCGTCGACACGCCGGGCCTGCACCGCGAGGGTCGGCGCGCGCTCAACAAGGCCATGAACCGTACGGCGGCGGCGGCGCTCGATGACGCCGACCTGGTGGTGCTGGTGGTGGAAGCGCCGAAATGGGAGGCGGGCGACGACCTGGCGTTGACGCGCATCGCGCGGGCACAGCGCCCGGCGGTCCTCGCCGTGAACAAGATCGATCGCGTGCGCCCGCGCGCGCGGCTGCTGCCCTACCTGGCGGCGCTCGCCGCGCGCTACGAGTTTCTCGCCATCGTGCCGGTGTCGGCGCTCAAGTCCGACAACGTCGCGGACCTGCGCGACACGATTGCCGCGCACCTGCCGGCGTCCCCGGCGCTGTTCCCCGCGGGCGAGGTGACCGATCGCGGCAGCGCCTTCCGGATCGCCGAGCTGATCCGGGAGAAGCTGACCCTCGAGCTCAATCAGGAGCTGCCGTACGGCATCGCGGTCGAGGTCGAGCAGATGCAGGAGGAGGACGGGCAGCTGATGGTCGATGCCTCGATCTGGGTGGACCGCGAGGGCCAGAAGCCGATCGTCATCGGCGCGCGCGGCGAGCGGCTGAAGCGCGTCGGCCGCGCGGCCCGCCTCGCGGTGAACGAGCTGCTCGGCCGGCGCACACACCTCAATCTGTGGGTGAAGGTGCGCGAGAACTGGGCGGACAACGCGCGCGCGCTCAAGCAGCTGGGGGTCGAATGACGGCGAGTGCGCGCCGCGTGGCCCTCGCCGCCGGTTACCTGTTGCACCACTACCCGTGGCGCGACACCAGCCGCATCCTCGAGGTGCTCACCCGCGAGCACGGCCGCCTCACGCTGTTCGCGCGCGCGGTGCGCGGACCCGGCGCGCGCCTCGCCGCGGTGCTGCAGCCGTTCCGGCCGCTGCTCTTTTCATGGAGTGGGCGGGGCGAGGCGGCACAGCTGACGCACGCCGAGCGGGGCGACGACTGCGCGGCGCTCCCGCCAGCGAGCGTGATGGCCGCGTTCTATCTCAACGAGCTGCTGCTCAAGCTCACCACGCGCCACGACCCGCTGCCGGCGCTGTACGATCACTATCACGCTGCGCTCGCGGCGCTGCGTGCCGGGGCGGCGCTCGAGCCGGCGCTGCGGCTGTTCGAGAAACGGCTGCTGGAGCAGCTCGGCTACGGTCTCGAGCTCGCGAGCGAGGCGCATGGCGGGGCGGCGCTCGAGCCGGGCGGCCACTATCACTTCCACCCGGCGCGCGGCCTGGTGCGCTCGGGTGCGCACCATGCGGGCGCGCTCGCGGGCGACTCGCTGATCGGGCTGCGGGAGGAGCGCCTCGAGGGGGCGCGGGCGCTCGAGGATGCCCGGCGGGTGCTGCACGCGGCGCTCGCCGCCTGCCTCGAGGGGCGGCCGCTCGCGACGCGGGCGGTGGCCCGATCCATGCTGCGAAAGGCGGTTGAGTCATGAGCGCTCCCATTGCCCTCGGAGTCAACATCGACCACGTGGCGACGCTGCGCCAGGCGCGCCGCGCCCTGGAGCCCGACCCGGTGCACGCCGCGCTCGCCGCCGAGCAGGCCGGCGCCGACAGCATCACGTTGCACCTGCGCGAGGACCGGCGCCACATCCAGGACCGCGACGTGCGGGTCCTCCGGGGGCTGCTGCAGACGCACATGAACCTCGAAATGGCGGTCACCGAGGAGATGCTCGGGATCGCCGCCGAGGTGCGTCCCGCCGACTGCTGCCTGGTGCCGGAGAAGCGCACCGAGCTCACCACCGAGGGCGGGCTCGACGTCGCCGGCCAGGCGGCGCGCGTCGCCGCCGCGGCCGCGCGGCTCGCCGCCGCGGGCATCCGCGTGTCGCTCTTCATCGACCCGGACCCGGCGCAGATCGAAGCCGCCGCGCGCAGCGGCGCGCCGGTGGTGGAGCTGCACACCGGGGCATACGCCGGAGCCGCCGGGGCGGGACGCGCCACGGAGTTCGAACGGCTGCGCGGCGGCGCCCGACTGGCCGCGCGCCTCGGGCTGAGGGTCCATGCCGGCCATGGGCTCGACTATCACAACGTGCAGCCGGTGGCCGCCATCGCGGAGATCGTCGAGCTCAACATCGGCCACGCGATCATCGCGCGCGCGGTGTTCACCGGGCTGACGGAGGCGGTCGGCGCCATGAAGGCGCTGATGCAGGCGGCGCGCGCATGATCTTCGGCATCGGCGTCGACGTGCTCGAGGCGGCGCGCATCAAGCGCACGCTGGAGCGATTCGGCGAGCGCTTCATCGACCACCTGCTGCTGCCGGCGGAGCGCGCCCAGCTCGAGCGCACGCAGCGCCGCGAGCGCTTCCTCGCCATGCGCTTCGCCGCCAAGGAGGCGATCGTCAAAGCCATGGGAACCGGCTTCGCGCACGGTATGTGGATCCGCGACGTCGGCGTGGTGCAGAACGCCTGGGGCAAGCCCGAAGTGGTGTTCTCGGCGCGCGGCGAGCAGGTGCGGCGCGCGCTCGGCGTCGGCGACGCGCACGTGACGCTCACCGATGAGGCAGGACTCGTGGTGGCGGTCGCGGTGCTGCTCAAGGCCGCATGAATACGCTCGTCTTCGACATCGAGACGGTGCCGGACGTCGCCCTCGGGCGCCGCCTCTACGATCTCGGCGACCTCGCCGACGAGCAGGTTGCCAGGGCCATGTTCGCGCGGCGCCGCCAGCACACCGGCGCCGACTTCCTGCCGCTCGAGCAGCAGCGCGTAGTCGCCATCTCCTGCGCGCTGCGCAAGGGCGACAGCTTCACGCTGTGGAGTGTCGGGGAGCCATCGACCCCGGAAGGCGAGCTGGTGCAGCGCTTCTTCGACGGCATTGCGAAATTCACCCCCGACCTCGTGTCGTGGAACGGCTCGGGATTCGACCTGCCGGTGCTCAACTACCGCGCGCTCCTGTGGGGCGTGCAGGCGCCGCGCTTCTGGGAGACCGGCGACGGCGAGACTGAGTTCCGCTACAACAACTATCTGCAGCGCTATCACTGGCGGCATACCGACCTCATGGATGTGCTCTCGGGCTTCAGCTCGCGCAACCGCGTCTCGCTCGCCAACATGGCGTGTCTGCTCGGGCTCCCGGGCAAGCTTGGCTTCGGCGGCGACCAGGTCTGGGACGCCTTCCAGCGCGGCGACCTGCCGGGCATCCGCCGCTACTGCGAGACCGACGTCCTCAACACCTACCTCATCTGGCTGCGCTTCGAGCGGCTGCGCGGGCGGCTTACGCCCCCGGCGCACGACGCCGAGGTCGAGCGCGTGCGGGCGTACCTGGGCGCTGCCGCCGAGCCGCATCTCGCGCAGTTCCTGGCCGCATGGGGCGAGCCTTCCTGAGCGGCCCTGCGCCATGAGCGTGCCGGCCGAGGAAGTGGCGATCGTAAGCGCGCTCACCCACGAGGGGGAGGGCGTCGTGCGTGGCGGCAAGACGGCGTTCGTCGCGGGCGCACTGCCCGGCGAACGCATCCGCTTTCGCCGTACGCGCCGCCACCGCCAGCACGACGACGCCGAGCTCCTCGAGGTGCTGGACGCATCCCCGGCGCGCGTGGTGCCGCGCTGCGCGCACTTTGGCGTGTGCGGCGGCTGCGTGCTGCAGCACCTCGATCCCGCCGCGCAGGTCGCCGCCAAGGAGACGGAGCTGCGCGAGGCGCTCGCGCGGGTGGCGCGCGTGGAGCCGCGCCGCTGGCTCGCGCCGCTCGCAGGTCCCGTTTGGGCCTACCGGCGCCGCGCGCGGCTCGGCGCGAAGTTCGTCTACCGCAAGGACCGGGTGGTGGTCGGGTTCCGCGAGCGCGCCGCGCCCTACGTGGCCGATCTCGCCGGCTGCGAAGTGCTTGCCGGCCCCGCGGGCGCGCTCATCGCTCCGCTCGGGGCGCTGTTCGGGCGCCTCGCGATCCGCGAGCAGCTGCCGCAGATCGAGGTCGCCGTGGCCGATAACGCCACGGCGCTCGTGCTGCGCGTGCTCGAGGAGCCGGGCGAAGCGGACCTCGCGCTGCTGCGGGAGTTCGCCGGCCGGCACGGCGTGCGCCTGTATCTGCAGCCCGCGGGACTGAAGTCGGTGCGGCCGCTCGATGCAGCCTCGGGCGCGCCACTCTGGTACGCGCTGCCCGCCTTCGGTCTGACCTTCGAATTCCTGCCCACCGACTTCATCCAGGTGAATGGCGCGGTGAATGCGGCGCTGGTGGCGCGGGCGGTCGAGCTGCTCGAGCTCACCAACGCCGCGCGGGTGCTCGACCTGTACTGCGGCCTCGGCAACTTCACGCTCGCGCTGGCGAAGCGCGCGGGCGAGGCGGTGGGCGTCGAGGGCGAGGCGGGGCTGATCGAGCGCGCGCGCGGCAATGCCGCGCGCAACGGGCTCGCGAACGCGGCCTTCCACCTCGCCGATCTTGCGGCGGAGCCCGGCGCGGATGCGCCGTGGCTCAAGGGCGGCTACAGCCACGTGCTGCTCGATCCGCCGCGCACCGGGGCGCGCGCCGTGCTCGGGGCCCTGGCGCGCCTCGCGCCGGCACGGGTGTTGTATATTTCGTGTCACCCGGGGAGCCTGGCGCGGGACCTCATGGAGCTGGTGCACCAACATGGCTTCACGCTCGAGACGGCGGGCGTCGTCGACATGTTCGCGCACACCGCGCACGTCGAGTCGCTGGCGCTGCTGGTGCGTGCGTGAGCCTCGGGCCCCTCATGATCGACCTCGAGGGCGCAACGCTCGGCGCCGCCGAACGCGAGCTGCTGCGCCATCCTCTCGTCGGCGGCGTGCTGCTCTTCACACGCAACTATGCCGACCCCGGGCAGCTCGCGGCGCTGGTAGCCGGGATCCACGCGGCGCGTTCCCCGGCGCTCATCGTGGCGGTCGATCACGAGGGCGGACGCGTGCAGCGCTTTCGCGAGGGCTTCTCGCGGTTGCCGCCGGCGCGGCGCATCGGCCATGCCTTCGACGCGGATGCGCGCGGCGGCCTCGCGCTCGCGCGGCAGCTCGGCTGGCTGATGGCCGCGGAGCTGCGTGCCGTGGGCGTCGATATCTCGTTCGCGCCGTGCGTGGATCTCGACCTCGGCGTGAGCGAGGTCATCGGCGACCGGGCCTTCCACGCGGCGCCTGAGGCCGTGGGGCAGCTCGCGGTGGCCTACGTACACGGCATGCGCGATGCCGGCATGGCGGCCACCGCCAAGCACTTCCCGGGCCATGGGGCGGTGGTGGCCGACTCCCACCAGACGCTGCCGGTGGACCGGCGCGGGCTCGCCGACCTCGGTGGGGATCTCGCTCCTTACCGGCGTCTGATCGGCAACGGCCTGCCCGCCGTCATGGTCGGGCATCTGCTCTTTCCGGCGGTGGATCCGGCCCCGGCGAGCCTGTCGGCGCGCTGGATTCGCGACGTGCTGCGCGGTCAGCTGCGCTTCCAGGGCGTAGTGTTCGCCGACGATCTCTCCATGGGAGGGGCGGCCGCCGCGTACGGGGACGTCGTCACGCGGGCCCGCCAGGCCCTGGCAGCGGGCTGCGACATGCTTCCGGTTTGCAACAATCGCGCGAGTGTCACTGAGCTTCTCGACCACCTCGAGGTGCGGGTACAGCCCGCCTCGAGCCTGCGCCTCGTGCGCCTGCACGGCCGGGCGGCGCCGGGCCGGACGGAGCTGCTGGCCTCGGCCGAATGGGCGCGGGCGAACGCCGCCCTGGCCGCGATCGAGGCGGCTCCACCCCTGACCCTGGTAGCGGGCAGCAACCCATGAATAACTGGTCGGGTGAGGCCTGGCAGAACCTCGTCGAGAGCGCGCCCGAGGGCATTGTGATCTGCGATGCGACCGTGCCCGACTGCCCGGTGGTGTTCGCCAACGCCGCCTTCGCCCAGATGTGCGGCTACCCGGCCGCGGCGCTCCTCGGCAACAACCTGCGTATGCTCCAGGGTACCGATCGCGACCAGGAGTCCCGCACCCGGCTGCACGAGGCGGTCGGCAAGGGCGAGCCGGCGCGGGTGCTGCTGCGCAACTACCGCCCGGACGGCTCGCTGTTCTGGAACGAGACGGTCATCCAGCCGGTGCGCAACGCCGCCGGTGAGCTCACGCATTTCGTCGGCTTTCACCGCGACGCGAGCGAGCGTCTCAAGGCGCCCGATCGCGCGCCCGCCGGCCTGCCGTCCTGGCTGCGTGAGGACCGCCTCACCGGCCTGTACTCGCGCGCCTATCTCGAGGAGCTGTTGCAGCGCGACTGGCAGCTGGCGCAGCGCGACTCGCACGAGATCGGGCTGACGCTGTTCGACATCGACGATCTCGGCGCCTACAACGAGAAATTCGATCGCGCCGCCGGAGACGCCTGCATCCGCCGCGTGGCGCGCGTCGTCGGCGCCTCCTATCGCCGCGGCGGCGACCTGGTGGGCCGCTGGGAAGGTGGCACATTCGTGGTGCTCACCCAGGGCGAGGCGGCCGAACGCGCCGCCGAGTACGCCGGCATCGTCGCGCAGCGGGTGCGCGAGCTCCTCATGCATCATCCGACCGCCGGGGCGGGACGCTACGTGACCATGAGCGCCGGGATCGCGAGCCTCGTGCCGCCGCGCGGGCTGCCGCTCGAGGGGCTCTTCAAGGCCTGCCACGCCGCGATGAAGCGCGCCAAGACCAACGGCAAGGACGGCATCGCGACGGCCGAGGCCGCCGACTTTCAATAACTATTGGCCAAAATCGCAGGAAGCGATTTTGGCGGATATTACTCCGTCGGCCGCCGGCAAAAAGCGTCGTTTTTGCCGGCTACGCAGTGCCTGCTAACGCCGATTTTGGCCTATCGACCAGGAGCGCGCGGGCCCTGCGCCGGCGTCACCAGCGCTATGACTCCGAAGGCGGGATGATCGTAGTAGCTACGCTCGTAGAACCGCACGCGGCGGGTCTCGTTCAGCGTGAAGGCGGTCCCGGGCGCGGCTTTCAGCCCGTCGGCGGGGCTCTCCATCGCCCAGGTGAGCGAGAGTCCAAGGTGCAGGAACTGCCCGTGCTCGAGGTAGACGTTGCCGGAGAGGCCCGGCACGTCGATGCCGAGGCGCGCGACCGGAAAGCCGGCGCGCGTGCCCCAGGAGCTCGCGGTCTGCGACCAGGCGGCATGGGCGACCGGCACGTACGTGCCGCTCGCGCGCAGGCGGCTCTCGAGCTCGTTCAGCTGGTAAGCCGCGGGCGGCAGCAGCGCCACGAAGCGGCCCACCTGCAGCGAACCGCTCGCGGACTCGTCCCCGGCGATGCTGCGCGCGCCCGCTTCCTCGCTCCAGTTCTCCGCAGTCGCCTCGGCCGCGGCGCTGCGGAACACGATGATTTCGACGTTGTAGACGGGACCGGCACTCTCCTCGGAGGCCGCCGGGAGCACGCCTGAGAGCGCTGCGGTGAGCGCGAGCGTCAGGGTGCGCAGCACGGTACGGAGCTTCATGGCCGGCATTCTAACCGTCCTGTGGCGCTCGCGCCGCCGGAGGGGCGAGTCGCCCGAGGAGCTCGGCCGCGTATTCGAAGCGCGCCGCCTCGTTCGGCAGCGCGCGCGCGATGCGCAGCTTCTGCGGGCCCTCGAGCCGCAACTCGCGCGCGCTGCGCTGGATGAGGCGCACGAGAATCGCCGGATCGACCGCGGTGCGCTCCTCGAACACCACCGAGCCGCCCTGGGGACCCAAGTCGAGCCGCCGCACGCCGAGGCGCCGCGCGGCGAGCTTCAGCTTCGCGATGCGCACGAGGCTCGAGGCCGCGGGCGGCAGTGGCCCGAAGCGGTCGTGAATCTCGGCGGTGAGCTCATCGAGCGCCGACTCGCTGTCGGCGGCAGCGATGCGCTTGTAGAGCGAGAGCCGCACGTGCACGTCGGCGACGTAGACCTCCGGCAGGAAGGCCGGCAGGCGCAGCTCCACCTCGGTGGCGGCCGCGAGCGGCTGATCGAGCTGCGGCTCGCGGCCGGATTTGAGCGCATCGACCGCGTGCTCGAGCATGTCGAGATAGAGCGACAGCCCGACCTCGGTCATGTTGCCGCTCTGCTGCTCGCCGAGGAGCTCGCCCGCGCCGCGGATCTCGAGGTCGTGGGTGGCGAGCACGAAGCCGGCGCCGAGCTCCTCCATCGACTCGATGGCCTCGAGCCGCTTGGCGGCGTCGCGCGGCAGCGCCTGGCGCGGTGGGGCGATCAGATAGGCGTAGGCACGGTGGTGCGAGCGGCCGACCCGCCCGCGCAGCTGGTGCAGCTGCGCGAGCCCCATGTGGTCGGCGCGGTTGATGATGATGGTGTTGGCGCTCGGCACGTCGATGCCGCTCTCGATGATGGTGGTGCACACCAGCAGGTTGAAGCGCCGGTGGTAGAAATCCACCATCAGCTGCTCGAGCTCGCGCTCGCGCATCTGGCCGTGGGCGATGCGCACGCTGGCCTCCGGCACCAGGGCCTGCACTTCGGCGGCGATTTTGGCGATGGAGCGCACCTCGTTGTGCACGAAGTAGATCTGGCCGCCGCGGCGCAGCTCACGCAGCGCCGCCTCGCGCAGCGTCGCGCCGTGCCATTCGATGAGGAAGGTTCTGATGGAGAGTCGCGCGGCGGGCGCGGTCGTGATGAGCGACAGGTCGCGCAGACCCCCGAGCGCCATGTTGAGGGTGCGCGGGATGGGTGTCGCGGTAAGGGTGAGTACGTGCACGTTGGCGCGCAGCGCCTGCAGGCGCTGCTTGTCGCGCACCCCGAAGCGCTGCTCCTCGTCGATGATGAGGAGACCTAAGTCCTTGAAGCGCGCGTGCGCGTGCAACAGGCGGTGCGTGGCGATCACGATGTCGACCTTGCCGTGCTCGAGCCCCGCGAGCGTCGCCTGGGTCTCCTTCGAGGTCCCGAAGCGTGACAGCGCCTCGATGCGCAGCGGCCAGTCGGCGAAGCGGTCGCGGAAGTTGCCGAGGTGCTGCTGCACCAGCAGCGTCGTCGGCGCGAGCACCGCCACCTGCTTGCCGGCCTGGGTCGCCACGAAGGCGGCGCGCATCGCCACCTCGGTCTTGCCGAAGCCGACGTCGCCGCAGACGATGCGGTCCATGGGGCGCTCGGCGCCGAGGTCCGCGAGCACCTGGCGGATGGCCTCGGCCTGGTCGGCGGTCTCCTCGAAGGGAAAGCCGTTGACGAAGGCCTGGTAGTCGGTCTCGGCGGCGGCGAGCGACAGGCCGCGCTGCGCCTTGCGCCGTGCATAAAGATCGAGGAGCTCGGCGGCGACGTCGCGGATCTGCTCGGCGGCGCGCCGGCGGGCCCTGGCCCACTGATCGGTGCCGAGCTTGTGGAGCGGGGCGCTCTCGGGGGCCGCGCCGGTGTAGCGGCTCACCAGGTGCAGCGCGTGCACCGGCACGTAGACGCGGTCGCCGTCCTGGTACTCGAGCACCAGGAACTCGCCCGGCTGACCCGCGATGTCCATGGGCATGAGGCCCGCGTAGCGGCCGACTCCGTACTCCTCGTGCACCACCGGCGCGCCGGGGTTGAGATCCTGCAGGTCACGCAGGATCTGCTCCGGGTCCACGGCGCGCTTGCGCCGGCGCTCCTGGCGGGCGCGCGCACCAAAGAGCTGCGCCTCGGCGATGACGGCCAGCGGCGGCGCGGTGAGAGTCAGGCCCTCGAGGTCGGGTGCGACCGCGAGGGCGAGCGGGGCGCCGCCCGCGGCGAAGGCCTCCCAGCCGGGCACGATGGCGGCCTCGTGACCGTGCGCGCGCAGCATTTCGGCGAGCATTTCGCGCCGCCCGGGCGAGTCGGCGGCGATCAGCACACGCCCGTGAAACTCGCGCACGAACTTATCGAGCGGCGCCAGCGGCTCCGCGGCGCGCATGTCGAGACGCAGCTCGCGCGGCGCCGTGCTCGGGAAGTTGGTGAGTGTCGGCCGCGCGCCGGCCAACTCGGTGTCGGCCTTGAAGGCGTCGAGCCGGATGGAGGCGAAGCGCGCCAGGCTCGCCTCGAGCTGCGCTGGCTCGAGGAACAGCTCCGCGGGGCGCAGCACCGGCCGCTCGATGTCGTGGCGGCGGTCCTCGTAGCGCGTCTCGATGTCCGACCAGGCGCGCGCCAACGCCCGCGGCAGCACTGCGTCATGCACGATGACGGCATCGGCCGGCAGGTAATCGGTGAGCGTCGCGAGCCGCTCGAAAAACAACGGCTGGTAGAACTCGATGCCCGCGGGCGCGAGGCCCTCGCTGACGCCGCGGTAGATGGCGCTTTTGGCCGGATCGCCCTCGAAGCGCGTGCGGTAGCGGCGGCGGAATTCGCGCACCGCCTCGCGGTCGAGCGGCATCTCGCGCGCCGGCAGCAGCCGCACTTCCTCCAGCGCATCGAGCGAGCGCTGCGTCTCGGGGTCGAAGCGCCGGATCGCCTCGATCTCCTCATCGAACAGATCGATGCGCAGCGGCGTGGCGCTGCCCATGGGAAAGACATCGAGGAGCGAGCCGCGCACCGCGAACTCCCCGGGGCTCACCACCTGGCCGACGCTCGCGTAGCCCGCCTCGATGAGGCGCTCGCGGAACGGCTCGAGGATGAGCGACTGGCCGCGCTGCAAGTCGAAGGCACGCCCCTGCACGTAGTCGCGCGGCGGCAGGCGCTGCAGCAGCGTCTCGGCGGCGACGATCAGGCAGCCGCGCCTGAGGTGGGGCAGCTCGTGGAGCGTGCGCAGACGCTCGGAAGTGATGTCCGGGTGCGGCGAGAACAGGTCGTAGGGCAGCACCTCCCAGTCGGGCAGGCGCAGCAGCGTGAGCGAGCGGTCCCCGTAGAAGCGCAGCTCCGCGCTGGTACGTTCGATCTCGCGCGCGCCGTCGGCGATCACCACGAACAGGCGCGCGTCGGCGCGCATGGCTTCGGCCAGCGCCAGCGAGCCGGCGCTGCCGTAGAGCGCCCGCCACTCGAGGTGCGGCGTGGCTGCGCCCGGCAGCGGTGGATTGAGGAGCGCCGTCGACGCCATCTTCAGGCGCCGGCGGGCTCCGCGGCGAGCTGGATACGGGTGCCGAGGGGGACGCAGAAGATGTCGATGGGATGCGAGCGTCCGCGCAGCTGCAACGGCGGCAGCGCGGTGGCGCCGATGTCGAGGCCCTGGCTGTCGAGCGAGCGCTTGAGGGTGCTCGAGAACAGCATCTCGCCGGCGCGGGCCCGCTGGCACAGCCGCGCGGCGATGTTCACCGTATCGCCGATGATCGTGTAGTTCATGTAGGCGGAGGAGCCGATGTTGCCGGCGACGACGTCGCCCTCGTTGATGCCGATGCCGAGGCCCGCCTCGACCCGGTAGCGCTCGCGCCACGCGCGCGACAGCTCGGCGAAGCGCGCCAGCATCTCGCGCGCCGCGCTCACCGCGCGCTGCGCGCTGTCGGACTGCTCGTGCGGCACGCCGAAACCGAGCATCAGGCAGTCACCCGCCATGTGAAACACGGTACCGTCGTACTTGAAGGTGATCTCGGTGAGCAGCGAGAAGAACTCGTTGAGGAGCGGCACGATGTGCTGCGCGTCGAGCTGCTCGGCGATGCCGGTGAAGCCGCGCAGGTCGGCGAACAGCACCACGGCATGGGCGCGCATTTCCACCGGCGCCACGGGCGCGAGCAGCGTGTCGCGCAGCTCCTGGTCCTCGAGGATCTTGTCGGCGACGCGCGGCGAGACGTAGCGGCGGAACGTCTGCCGCAGCGACTCTTCGCGGCGCCGGATATCGCTGCCCGCGCGCAACAGGGCCTCGATGCGGGCCCTGAGAGGCTCATCAACCGACACGTGATCCCCGATCTTCTGGTATTTGGCGCGGAGCCTACCATTGGCGCGTGGCGCGGTGCCAGCGCACGGGGAAGGAGCGAGCGGCGCGTCTTAGGCGGACGGCGCCGGTGCGGCGCCGGGTGCCGCGGTGGCCTCGCCGGTGGCTACCGCGTGAATGACGCGGTCACCTTCGAAGAACACCGCGAAGCCGCTGTAGTCCCAGCGCGTGATCGCCGGGCGGTGCGGGCTGCCGCCGCCGACTGCCGGATGGCGGGTCACCGGGGCGCCGAAGTGCTTCTCGACTTCGCTCATGGTGACGCCGCGCTTGGGACGATCGACCTGGGATTCGCGCACCTGCACCTGGTCGTTGACGACCACGGTGTCGGCGAGCGCGCTGCCGGCGACTGCGCAACCGCACAGGAGCGCCGCGAGAATTCGAGTCTGCATGCGAGTTCCTCCGGTCCGGCGCGACTATAGCACCGCCCGCAATCTGTCAAAGCGGCCGCCCGGCTCGCGGCGCCCAATCTGTGACACAGGTCTGAAAAGCGGCTCATCTGTGGTTAAATCGCGACGATGTTCCATCCGCTGCCGTTGTACGTCGGCCTGCGCTACGTGCGCGCGCGCTCGCACAAGTTCTTCGTCTCCTTCATCACCTGGGCGTCGCTCGTCGGGGTGTGCGTCGGGGTGGCGGCGCTCATCGTGATTCTCTCGGTGATGAACGGCTTCGAGAGCGAGCTGCGCGACCGGCTGCTGTCGCTCAGCGCCCAGGTGCGCGTGATCGCCGCGGGCGAGTCCGCCGCGGTCGATTGGCAGGACGCCGTGCGGCGCGCGCGCGCGGTCGCCGGCGTCGTGGATGCGACGGTGTACGCGGAGCTGCAGGCGCTCGCCGTACGCGACACGGAGATGCTGCCGGTGGTGCTGCGGGGCGTCGAGCCGCGCGACCCCGCTACCGTGCGCGAGCTCGGCACGGTCATCACCCACGGCCAGCTCACCGATCTGGTGCCGGGTTCGGGCCGGGTCATCGTCGGAGAGCTGATCGCCGAGCGCCTCGGCCTCGCGCGCGGCGAGCAGCTGACGCTCTTGGTGCCGACGCTGAGCGCTGACGGCACGCCGCAGGGGAAGCTGCGCAGCTTCACGGTGGCGGGGGTGTTCGAGGTGGGGCTGCAGGATCATGACGGCACTCTGGTGTTCGCTGCCTTAAGCGACGTGCGCTCGCTCCTGCCGCCGGGCGCGCTCGGGCAGGGGTTGAACGTGCGCGTCACCGATGCGCTCGCCGCCCCGGCAGTGGCGGCGCGGCTGCGCGCCGCGCTGCCGCAGGCCTACGAAGTGCGCGACTGGACGCAGGACAACGCCAACTACTTCCGCGCCATCCGCATCGAGAAGACCATGATGTCGCTCATCCTGCTGCTGATCGTCGCGGTCGCCGCCTTCAACATCGTCGCCATGCTGGTGATGGTGGTGACCGACAAGCGCACCGACATCGCGATCCTGCGCACCTTCGGGGCGGCGCCGCGCCGCGTGATGGGCATCTTCATCACCCAGGGGCTGGTGATCGGCTGGCTGGGGGTCGCGCTCGGCGTGGCGCTGGGCCTGGCGCTGGCGCTCAACGTCGAGACCATCGAGCCGTTCCTCGAGCGCACCTTCCACTTCCAGATCCTCGACTCGAACGTCTACTACAACAGTGTGATCCCCTCCGAGGTGCACGCCGCCAACGTGGTGGCGATCGCCGCCGCGGCCCTGGTGCTCACGACGCTCGCCACCATCTACCCGGCGCTGCGCGCGGCGCGCACCGCGCCCGCCGAAGCGCTGCGCTACGAGTAAGCATGGCGGCCACTCCCTACGAATGGCTGATCGGCACGCGCTACCTGCGCTCGGCGCACCGGCGCGGCTTCGTGTCGTTCGTGGCGCTGATGTCGGTGTGCGGCCTGACGCTCGGGGTGGCGACGCTCATCGTGGTGCTCTCGGTCATGAACGGCTTCGAGCGCGAGCTGCGCAGCCGCATCCTCGCCGTCACTTCGCACGCCGAGCTCACCGGCACGTCGGGCCCGCTCGCCGACTGGCGTACGCTCGCCGCGCGCGCCCGGCGCCAGAGCGGCGTCGCGGCGGCGGTGCCCTATGTCGAGAGTCAGGCGATGCTCGCCAACGGCACCGCCATGGCCGGCGCCACGGTGCGCGGGGTGCTGCCGCAGGAGGAGCGCTCGGCCACGGGTCTCGCGCAGCGCGTGACCGAGGGGCGCCTGGCGGACCTCGCGCCGGGGGGCTACGGCATCATCCTCGGCAGCGCGCTCGCGCACGAGCTCGGCGCGCACCTCGGCGGCACCGTGGTGGTGATCGCTCCGCAGGGCACGGCCACCCCGACCGGGGTGGTACCGCGCATGCGCCGTTTCCGCGTGGTGGGCATCTTTTCCTCGGGGATGTATGAATACGACCGGGGGCTGGCGCTCACCGAGATGTCGGACGCGGCACGTCTGTTCCGGCTCGGTGAGGGCGTCACGGGGCTGCGCCTCGCGCTCACCGAGCCGCTGCGCGCGCCGGAGGTGGCGGTGCGCGTGGCGCGCGCGCTCGGCGGCGACTTCTACGTGAGCGACTGGACACAGAACCACGCCAACTTCTTCCGCTCCATCGAGATCACCAAGTCGATGATGTTCGTGATCCTGCTCATGCTGGTGGCGGTCGCCGCCTTCAACATCGTCGCGACGCTGGTGATGATCGTGAAGGACAAGCAGACCGACATCGCCATCCTGCGCACGCTCGGCGCGGCGCCACGCAACGTGCTCGCGACGTTCGCCGTGCAGGGCGTGCTGATCGGGCTTGCCGGCACCGTGCTCGGGGCGGGCCTCGGCACGCTCCTGTCCGACAACCTCGAGACCCTCGTCGGCGCGCTCGAGCGGCTGACCGGCGTCAAGTTCATCGACGCCAGTGTCTACTACCTGAGCGACCTGCCCGCGTACGTCGAGTGGCCGGACGTGCTCAGAATCTGCGGGGTGGCGTTCCTCCTGTGCATCCTCGCCACCATCTACCCGGCATGGCGCGCGGCCCGCACCGCGCCCGCGGAGGCGTTACGGCATGAATGAGCAGGTTCTCCAGGCGCGTGAGGTCACCAAGACCTTTCGCCAGGGGCCCGAGCTGCTGTCGGTGCTGCAGGGCGTATCGCTCGCGGTGGCGGCGGGCGAGCGGGTGGCGATCGTCGGCGCCTCGGGCTCGGGCAAGACTACGCTGCTGCAGATACTCGGCGGGCTGGATGCGCCGAGCGGCGGCGCGGTGCTGATCGCCGGGCGCGACATTCACGCGCTCGGCGAGCGCGAGCGCGGCGCGTTGCGCAACCGGGCACTCGGCTTCGTCTACCAGTTCCATCACCTGCTGCCGGAGTTCTCGGCGCTGGAGAACGTGGCGATGCCGCTGCTGGTGCGGCGCACGCCGGTGGCGGTGGCACGCGCCGCGGCCCGCAACCTCCTCGAGCGCGTGGGTCTCGGCGCGCGCCTCACGCACCGGCCGCATCAGCTCTCGGGCGGCGAGCGGCAGCGCGCGGCGGTGGCGCGCGCGCTGGTGACCGAGCCGCGGCTGGTGCTGGCGGACGAGCCGACCGGCAACCTCGACGGCGTCAACGCCGAGAGCGTCTTCGCGCTGATGCTCGAGTTGAACCGTGAGCGCGGCACCAGCCTCGTGATCGTGACGCACGACCTGCGGCTCGCGCACCGCATGGAGCGCGTCTTCGAGCTCACCAACGGGACGCTCGCGGAGCGCCGCTAGGGGGGCAGGGCGCGGCGCGTTCGGTAGCGGCTGGCGACCTGCCAGCGCCATACCAGCTCGAGCACTATCCAGCCGAGCACCGAGGTCGCGACGGCGCACACCAGGCAGCCCACCAGGAACGGCTGCCAGACCGGCGCGAGTCCGTAGCGCAGCCACTTCCAGTCGGCGACGAAGCGGAAGTGGTGGGGCGGAACCGCGAGGATCGCCACGCCTACGCGGTAGGCGAAGTAGTAGAGCGGCACCAGCGAGAAGGGATTCGCGAGCAGCCAGGTGGTCCCGTACACCACCGGCAGGTTGATCCGCCAGAAGAGCGCCACGATCACGGCGAGCAGCAGGTGCACCGGCAGCGGCACGAACGAGATGGCGAGGCCGGCCCCGAAGGCGTAGGTGACCGCCCGCCGGTGCAGCGTCCACAGCTGCGGGTCGGCGATGCGCTCGCCACAGATCCGCACCGGCCAGCGCTCGAGCAGGGTGTGGGGAGCCGGGAGGATTTTTTTCAGCAGCCGGCGCGGCATCGGGACCGGGGACTCTACCAGAAGCCCCGGCGCGGGGAGTGTGCCGCGGTTCCGGTATGATTGCCGCTGGCATAACCAGCCGTGCCGGTGCCTGGGGCGTTCAGAATGTGGGAAATAGTGCGGGCCGGCGGCCCGCTGATGTGGCCGATCATTCTGTGCTCGATCGTCGCAGCGGCCATCATTCTCGAGCGCCTGTGGACGCTGCAGGACAAGCGGGTGCTGCCGCGCGAGCTGCCGCAGAAGGTCTGGCAGCTCATCGAGGCGAATCAGGTCACCGACAAGGTGATCGCCGGTCTCGAGCAGAACTCCCCGCTCGGGCGCCTGCTGGCCACCGGACTTGCGAACCGTCACCGGCCGCGCGAGATCCTCATGGAGCGGCTCGAGGACACGGGACGCCACGTGGTGCACGAGCTCGAGCGCTTCCTGAACACGCTCGGCACCATCGCCGGCATCGCGCCGCTCCTCGGCCTCCTCGGCACGGTGACCGGCATCATCCGCTCCTTCAACGCCATCGAGGCGGGCGGCATGGGCGACCCGCGCGCGCTCTCGGGCGGCATCGCCGAGGCGCTCATCTGCACGGTCGCGGGACTGTGTGTCGCGATCCCCGCGCTCATCTTCTATCGTTACCTGCGCGGCCGGGTCGAGGGCATCGTGGTCGATATGGAGAAGCAGGCGATCCGCATGGCGGATGCGCTCGAGGCGGCCCGCCCTTAGGACCGAAGCTGTGAACCTGAGGCCGCGCCGCACACTCGAGGAACCGGAGATCAACGTCGTCTCGCTGATCGACGTGGTGCTGCTGCTGGTGGTGTTCTTCATCCTCTCGAGCCGCTTCACCGACGAAGGAAGGCTGCGTGTGCACCTGCCGCACGCCAGCGCCGTGCCCACCGAGCGCGTTGGCAGCGAGCCCATGGTCGTGAGCGTCACCGAGGCTGGCGGCTATCTCGTCAACCAGCACGAGCTCATCAACTCGAGCCCCGAGACGCTGCGCGCGGCGCTGCTCAAGGAGGCCGGCACCAGCCGCAATATGCCGGTCACGCTGCGCGCCGACGCTCGTGCCACTCACCAGTCCGTCATCACCGCCATGGATGTGCTCGGCCGGCTCGGCTTCGCCGAGATCAACGTCGCCACCGTCAAGGAAGAGGCGGCGGTCAAGCCTTGAACGACCAGCGCTCCCCGGCCGGCGCGCGCGCGGCGAGCTCCGCGCCCGGCGCCGACGGCGGCTGGGATGCCTACCGGCGTCTGCTCGGCTACGTGCGGCCCCACCGCGGCCACTTCATCCTCGGGGTACTGGGAGCGATCCTGTACTCGGCGACCATGGCGAGCTTCGCACTGCTCGCCAAGGTATTCGGCGACGGTACGTTCACGCAGCGCGATCCGCGCACCATCGTATGGATTCCGGTGGCGGTGGTGGCGCTGTTCTTCCTGCGCGGCCTGGGCGATTTCACCCAGACGTATTTCATGGGTTACGTCGGCCGGCAGATCGTCGCGCGGCTGCGCAGCCAGGTGTTCCGCCGCATCCTGGATCTGCCGCTCGGCTTCTTCGACCGCAACTCCTCGGGGGTGCTGCTGTCGCGCCTCACTTTCAACACCGAGCAGATCGGACAGGCGACGACTGACTCGGTGGTCGTGGTGGTGCGCACCGCGCTCACCATCGCCGCCTCGGTCGCCCTGCTGCTGTGGCTCAACGCGCGCCTGGCGCTGCTGGCGCTCACCATGGGCCCCCTGGTGGGCTGGCTGGTCTCGGTGATCAACCAGAAGTTCCGCCGCTACAGCCGCCGTATCCAGGATTCGATGGGCGATGTCACGCGGGTGGCCAAGGAAAGCTTCGAGGCGCCGCGCCTCATCAAGGTCTACAACGCCCAGGGGCATCTCGCGCAGCAGTTCGACGCCGTCAACGAGCACAACCGCCGTTCGAACATGAAGCTGGTCCTCACCAAGGGTCTCTCGAACCCGGTGGTGCAGCTGCTCACCGCGATCGGGCTCGCCGTCGTGCTGTCGATCGCGATCGCCGATGCCGTACGCGGCCGCACCTCCATGGGCGATCTGCTGGCCTTCTTCACGGCGCTGGTGAGCATCGCACAACCGCTGCGCGATCTGGTGGGAGTCGCCGGCCCGCTGCAGCAGGGCATCGCCGGCGGCCAGAGCATGTTCCAGCTGCTCGATGAGCCGCCCGAGCCGCAGGGCGGGACCCTGCGCGCCGCGCGGGTGCGCGGTGCGGTCGAGTTCCGCGCAGTGTCCTTCGCCTATGCGAGCGGCAACCACGGCGCCGGCAGTGCGCCTGCGCCCGGACGTCCGGCGGCACTCGAGAACGTCTCCCTCAAGGTGGCCGCCGGCGAGAGCCTCGCGATCGTCGGGCGCTCGGGGAGCGGGAAGTCGACCCTGGTGAATCTCCTGCCGCGCTTCTATGACGTGCGCTCCGGCAGCGTGAGCATCGACGGGCACGACGTGCGCGAGTACGAGCTGCGCTCGCTCCGCGAGCAGATCGCGGTCGTCAGCCAGGACGTCGTGCTGTTCGACGACACCATCCGCAACAACATCGCCTTCGGACGCGACGTTCCGGATGCGGCGATCGAGCGTGCCGCGGAGGCCGCCCACATCCTCGAGTACATCCGCGCGCAGCCGGGGGGGCTCGATGCGCTGGTGGGGGATCGCGGCATGCTGCTCTCCGGCGGGCAGCGCCAGCGCATTGCCATCGCGCGCGCGCTCCTCAAGGACGCGCCGATCCTGATCCTGGATGAGGCGACCTCGGCGCTCGACACCGAGGCCGAGCGCCACATCCAGGCGGCGCTCGCGCAGCTGCTGCGCGACCGCACCACCTTCGTGATCGCGCACCGCCTGTCGACCGTCGAGCGCGCCGATCGCATCCTGGTGCTCGATAACGGCGTGATCGCCGAGCAGGGCACGCACGCGGAGCTGCTGGCGCGCGGCGGCCTGTACGGCAGGCTGCACCAGCTGCAGTTCTCCGACTGAGGAGGCTACCTGCGGTGCAGCGGCTCGAGCGACTTTGGTATGCGGACGCCGCGGGCTCCTCGCTCCTCGCCCCGCTCGGCTGGATCTACGGGGCGCTCGGCGCAGCGCGCCGCGGCGCGTATCGCGCGGGGCTGCTGCGCCCGCGGCGCCTGGCGCGTCCGGTGGTGGTGGTCGGCAACCTCACCGTCGGCGGCACCGGCAAGACGCCGCTCACGATCTACCTGGCGCGCGAGCTCGGTGCCGCCGGGCTCAAAGTGGGTATCGTCTCGCGCGGTTACGGGCGGCAGGGGCGCGAAGCGCGCGCGGTGCAGGCGGACTCGGACTGGCGCGACGTGGGCGATGAGCCGTTGCTGCTGGTGCGCCGCACCGGGTGCCCCACCATGGTGGCGGCCGACCGCGTGGCAGCCGCCCGCACGCTCATCGCGCGCGGCGCCGAGGTCATCCTCGCGGACGACGGGCTGCAGCATCTGCGGCTCGGGCGCGACTGCCAGATCGTGGTGATCGACGGCAGCCGCGGCTTCGGCAACGGCCGGCTGTTGCCGGCGGGGCCGCTGCGCGAGCCGGCCGCGGGCCTCGCGCGCGCGGATTTCGTCGTGGTGAACGGCGAGCCGCTGCACGGTTCGCTCGGCGGCGGCGTGCTGCCGGCAGGCGCGCTGCGCATGCAGCTCGTGTCGCAGCCCGCCGTGCGGCTCGACGGCCGCGGGCTCGCCTGCGAGCTCGGTGCCTTCCGCGGCCGGCGCGTGCACGCGGTGGCCGGTATCGGCAATCCGCAGCGCTTCTTCCGCGAGCTCGCCGGGCGCGGCATCGAGGTGATCGAGCACCCCTTTCCCGACCATCATCCCTTCACCGCGCACGAGCTCGCCTTCGGCGACGAGCTGCCGGTCCTCATGACGGAGAAGGATGCCGTAAAATGCGCGCCGTTCGCCAACGCGCGGCTGTGGTACGTGCCGGTGAGCGCGGTCTTCAGCGACGGTGATGCGCTCAAGCTGCGTGCCGGACTGCTCGGCAGGCTGCGCGGCGCACCCGGAGGTTAGAACTGCGATGGATCCCCGACTGCTCGAGATACTCGCCTGCCCCGTGTGCAAGGGAACGCTCAAGTACCAGCGCGAGGCGCAGCTGCTCGTGTGCCGCATGGACCGCCTCGCGTTTCCGGTCCGCGACGACGTGCCGGTGATGCTGGAGGAGGAGGCCCGCCAGCTCGCCGCCGACGACCCGCTGCTCGAGCGCTGAAGACTCAAGCGTGTTCCGCGTCGTCATCCCTGCGCGCTACGCCTCGGTGCGCCTGCCCGGCAAGGCGCTGCTGCCGCTCGCCGGCAAGCCGCTGGTGCAGTGGGTGTACGAGCGCGCCCGCGCCACCGGTGCCGCCGAAGTGCTGATCGCTACGGACGATGCGCGCATCGCCGCGGCGGCGCGCGCCTTCGGCGCCGAGGCGGTGATGACCGCCGCAAGCCATGCTTCCGGCACCGACCGCATCGCCGAGGTCGCCGCGGCGCGGCGCTGGGCGGGGAGCGATGTCGTCGTGAATCTCCAGGGCGATGAGCCGCTCATGCCCGCGGCTCTGGTCCGGCAGGTCGCGGAGCTGCTCGCGGCGGCGCCGCACGCCGACATCGCCACGCTCGCAGCCCCGATCGGCTCGGTGGCCGAGCTCCTCGACACCAACGTCGTGAAAGTCGTCAGCGATACGCAAGGTCGTGCACTCTACTTCAGCCGCGCGCCCATACCCTGGAACCGCGCCGGGGCGGCCGGCGAGCTCGCGAGCCAGAAGGACGCGGCCGGAACGCGGCGCCACATCGGTATCTATGCGTACCGGGTGAACGCGCTCGCGCGCCTCGCCGCGCTCCCGCCGGGCGCGCTCGAGATGCGCGAGAAGCTCGAGCAGCTGCGCGCGCTCGAGAACGGCTTCACGATCCAGGTCGCGGATGCCTGCGCCGCGCCAGGCCCGGACGTGAACACCGCCGCGGATCTCGAGCGCGCGGCAGCTCGCCTCGGCGCACCCGCGCCCTGAGCGCTACGCGACTTATCTATAGCGGCTGGAGCGACCGTGGGCTCACAATTAAATACTTGGTGCAACAGGAACTTAAGCCTTTGCGGTGGCGTCCAACTACATGCGGGTGAGGGGGCTTGAGTGTCAACCCTGCGCCCGCACTTAACGTTGATGCCAACAGCGATTCGCTTACCATGGGAACCCTCCCGATGACCAACCGAACCCATACTTTCCGGCGTGCCGGCCTGGCCGCCGTCACTGTGAGCGTCGCCGCAGCGGTGCTGGCTGGGTGCGTCGCCGCCCCGCCGCCGCGCCCGGTGTACGACGCGCCGCCGCCGCCGCCACCACCGCCCGTGAGCGAGGTGTACGCCTACCCGCTGCACGGCCAGCCTCCGCAGCAACAGGATCGCGATCACTACGAGTGCAGCACCTGGGCGACGCAGCAGACGGGCTTTGATCCGAGCGCGCCGGGTGTGCCGCCCCATGACCGCGTGCAGGTCGTCTCGGCCGGTCCGCCCCCGGGAACGAACACCGCCATCGGCGCCGTGGCCGGCGCGATCCTCGGCGCGGCCATCGCGCCGCGCTGGCAGGCAGCGCCAGCGGCGCTCGCCGGCGCAGTCGTCGGCGGGGCGATCGGCAGCTCGGCGGACGCCGCCAATGCGCAGGCGACGCGCACCGTGGTGGTGCAGGACCGCCGCGCCGCCGCGGCGCAGGAACAGCAGGCCGCGAGCTACCGGCGCGCGATCAGCGCGTGTCTCGATGCGCGCGGCTACAGCGTGAAGTGACAAGCGAGAAGCTCATGAAGCAGGCAGCAATGTGGGTGCGGGTGTGCGGCGTGCTGCTCGCGGCCGCGACGGTTTCGGTGGCGAGCGCGCAGCCCCCGGACCGCGGCTATCGTCCCGGCGGGCGCGTGCCAGAGCACATGGACGCGCGCTTCGCCCATAACCACTACTACCCGAACCGCGGCGCCTACGTGGCCGGGCTCCCGGGCCGCCCCTATGCGTTCGATCGCCCGGGCGGCCGGTTCTTCTATTCCGGTGGCGCGTGGTACGCCCCTTACGGCCCCCGCTTCGTAGTGGTCGGCGCGCCGCTCGGCGTGTTCGTGCCGGTGCTGCCGCCGTTCTACAACACCATCTGGTTCGGCGGCGTTCCGTACTACTACGCGAACGACACCTATTACATCTGGAGCCAGGCGCAGGGCGGCTACGAGGTCGTGGCGCCGCCGGCTGACGCCGGTGACCCGAATGATCCTGACGCTCCCTCGAGCGCACCGCCGCCACCGCCGCCGTCGCAGGGCGACAGCCTCTACATCTACCCGCAACAGGGCCAGAGCGCCGAGCAGCAGTCGAGCGACCAGTACGACTGCCACAAGTGGTCCGCGGCGCAGACCGGCTTCGATCCGACGCAGCCTTCGGGCGGCGTGCCTCCCGACCAGCTCGGCGCGCGCCGCGCCGACTATCAGCGCGCCATGATCGCGTGCCTCCAGGGGCGCGGCTACAGCGCGCGCTAGCATCCGTGGCACGATAGGGCCCATGCGGGTCCTGTTCGTCTGTCTCGGCAACAGTAGGGTTTTCTAGGTAACTCAGTGACTTAGGTCACTCGGGATACACGCCGGGATACACCGGTAGCGCCCCGCCGCCTCACTCGCTGATGGAGGTCCACTCCATGAGCGACAAGATAGTTCCTGTCATCTTCCTGGCGCTGCTCGGTGGCTGCGCTACCTGCCGCGAGCATCCCGCCGCCTGCGCCGCGGTCGCGGCGGCCGTCGTCACGGCGGTCATCGTCGTCCCGCACTACTCCCATCACCAGCCGCCCGGCTGCGAGCAGTACTACCTACAGCACGGCGACACACTGGCCGAGGCTGCGAGGGACTGCCGATGAACCTCGACGTTCACGCGTTATGGTTGCGAATCCTAAGTGCCCACCAGCGTCTTGATGAGGTGGCGGCAGATGGCGCCGCCCTGATGGTCGCGTTAGAGACTGCCGCCGAGGGGCAGGAAGCCGAGCAGCTCGGCCGGGATTTGCTGGTGGCGCTCGAGGTGGCAGTCGCCCGCATGTCCGAGTTGACCGATAGCGCCCGCAAGCGCCACGACTCCAAGGGTAAGAACTAGGGCATTCTGCGCGTTTTGCCGTCGCGGCCAGTGCGCTTACCAACTGGGCGCGCGTGCCCAGTTGATTGCCGTGCTTTGGCGACGGTGTGGTGACTGACACCTGCCTCCTCCGCAATCGCGCGATCGGACTTCTCGGGATTAGATCACGATCACCATGATCTAGACGATCACCATGATCTGGATGATCTGCGCCCGCAAGGCCGCTATGCGCTCATCCAACGAGCGCAGGCGGTCTGCGGCGCCGGCCTGCCCAAGCAACGCTTCGCGCACCGCACGCGGCTGTGACTCCTCGAGCTGCCTGATAGCCACCAGGGCGGCCCGCCGCTTCTCCTGGCGCTGTGCGGCCTCCGGCGTGAGCGCCCAGCGGCGAACCTGTTCGTTCCACTGGTGATCCGCAGACGGCGCCTCGGGCTGGTAGTCCACAACCGCGCCGCTCGCCACGTCCACGCGCTGGCTCAACGGGTCAAAGTGACCCTCAATCGGCTTGTGGCCGGGCGGGCAGTTCGCTAGGGCCATCTTCGCGTGACCATCGACAGCGCCGCGCGCGCTACCGTCCGAATTGACCACGAGTGCATCGCCGTGGAATACCCCGGTGTGCTCATCGAAGAAGTGAAAATGCTTCATCGAATCACGTACTCGACTTGCAACGTGGCGGGACCGTAAACCAACTTGTCGGAAGTCGAGCCGAAGTTCGCGCAGGCATGAACCTTGCCGCTCCCGCCGTTGGTAGCAAGGTGGCTGAATTCCCATTGCAGCGTGTACTGCTGATTCGAGGCTGACAGCACGGGATAGGTCGATGTGCTGTAGGCGAGCGTAGAGCCGTCATCGGCAAAAGCCACCAGCAAACTAACATCGCCCAGGGTGCCAAGGGTCTGCGCGGCCGTGATGTTCATGGTGACGATGGCTGTGCAGTCATAACCCGGCGAGTTCGTCATCGTCATGCTGGGGTTTAGCAGCGTGTTGCCAGTTACGCCGGTGAGCGAAACGCCCGCGGGACTTGCATGCGCAACGTCGGTGATGGTCGCGGCGTTCGCGCCGAGCCCGCTCGCGTAGGCGTCGGGACCGAAAAGCAGTTTTCCACCGCGCATCACGTTCCGAACAGGGTCCAGCACGGGCACGCCGTCGGGGTCCTCGCACGTGAGCAGCGTCGCGGTCGCGGCGCCACCGTACCTGTCCAGCAGCATATCGAACCCGTGATAGCGCGTGAGCAACTTCACCCACCTGGACCCCGGCGCCCACGGCGTTTGTCCCGGCGGCAAGTCGCTGTTCTGCGCATCGCATCCGCGACGAGAGAGCGCAAACGAAACCAGGTCGCCAGGCTGCGGTGGCGTGTGCCGGTCGATGAAAACGGTATCGCCGTCCGCCGTCAGCGGCGCAACGCATGTGCCGCGTATGTGCGACGCCTCGAGCCGCGCGAGCTCGGCGCCGACTGCCACCGAACGCGGGCGCCAGCCGGTCGCGACGGTGTGCTGGAAGATGTCCAGGAGCCCAATCATGCGAGCATGAGAAGTAGCAGGCCGACGATGCACAAGCCGGCGACCGCGCCGATGAGCACCGAAGCCAGGCACCTATCCATCACAAACGCCGCCCGTAGCTCCCGGCTCGGAGTTAGAGCCGGAGTCGGAGGGTGGCCGCGCCCACATATAGCGCCCGATGCGTGTAACGCCACGCTTCCGCGGTCGACACCGGGTGAATGACCGAGCCCCGGCGCCAATTCGATTCACTGCACGTACTCGGCGCGGCCGCCCTGGCACAGCGCTTTCGCCACGTCCGCGTCGATTGCGTAGACCTTGCCGACTTCGGCTGTTTGCTGGCCAGCACCGGTGAACCAGTCGCCGACGAGACAGCGCACGCGGCGCGTCAGCATCTTCACCGGCGTGTAATTGCCGAGCTGCGTGGTCAGCGGATTAACGTTGTTCATGTCCATTTGGTCCGGTCTCCAGGCTGTCGCCCAACTCAAGTGATTCCGGTAACGGCGCTGAACGCCGACGCCCACACGCACCCCACGTCGATCGTCGCGAGCGCGCGCATGCCGATGATGCCCGCCGTGAAGTTCGCGTACGGGTTCACGCCGACTTCAAGTGCGCCCCAGTTCGCTAGAATGAGATACGGCCACACACCGAAGAACGCCGTGCCCGAAGCAACCCCGCTCGTCGCGCCCGCCGGGAAGTCGCAGAGCGTTCCCCAGTTCGTCGGGCCGCGCCACAACGTCAACGAGCTGCCGGAAAATTCCTGGCGCTGGCGCAGCAAACTCGCAACGGCTCGCGTGGTCGCCCAGCCGGCCGGGTTGTCATCGAGCGCGTCCCCGGTGTCGGTCGCCGCCGTGAGCCCGGTCGCGAGCGCGAACGTCGTGCCCGACACCGCGTTGACTCCGCTCAGGCCCGTGAGCCCGTGCGGCTGCCCGGCCACTCCGGTGCCGGCGAATGCCGCGGCCTCAATCGTGCGGCGAATCTTGCGGCTCAGGTCGAGCGCCACCAGGTCGCCGGCGTCGGGACGCGACTGCAGCGTCAACAGCCGGCTCATTTCCGTGTAGCCGCCCACCGTGTGTGGCGTGAAATTCACTTGCCCGTAGGCGAGGTCGCTTTCGGTGACTTGCGTAGTCTCCGTCGCGAGCCAGTAGGTCGATGCCGCCGTGGTGACGGTCGGGAGCGAGAGATTCGGCCCGCCGGCTTGAATGCTCGTCGCCCCCAGGCGCCCGAGCACAAGCATGCTCATCAGCGCGTCAGCCGCCGACGGAAAATTCATCGTTGAAACGAGATAGCCGCCGGCCGTGGTCGTTCCTACCATGTCGGCGCGGGTCTGAGCCGCTCGAGCGCGCGAGCTGCGGTAGGCGAGCGTCTCGTATGGCACCCAGCAGGAATTCCCCATCGAGCGCGGCTGCAGGCGGTCGAGCTGTTCCGTCACTTCGCGCTCGACGCCGGTCAAGTGTTCCTGGCCGCGCTCGGCAATCGCCTTCGCCGGGTCGAAGCCGCGGCAGAGCACGTTCCACTCGTCGCGCTCCGCGTCGTCGCCAGTGATGAGACGCACCGTGTCCTGAATGCGGCCGGCAGAGCGACCAATCTCCCGCAAGCCGGGTGTGTGCAGGAATGCGCTCATGCGTTCGGGTCGCTGTAGTCGACGCCGGCCTGCGTCTGGCCCGCACCCGTGCTCACGTCCGGGAGCTGGAAGTTTCCGCCAGTCTCACCCGTGCTCATGCCGCCATCGGCGCGCGGCGCGGTCTGCAGCTCCGGCGGCACGGCAGGCTTCCCCGCGGCATAGCGCGGCGAGGTCGGAGCGGTCGAGTCCTCGATCAGAACGGACTTCACGGTCCGCGGTGCGGGTGTTGGTGTCGGTGCGCGTGCCATAGTTACCTCGGAGCTGTCAGCTTCGCTTCCACCCTTGTAACGCCTCGCCTATAGGCGACACCAGCTTGTCGCCTTCCCGCCGCCGTCGGCGCTGATGTGTGCGCGTAGAGACGCCCGCAGCCCTGCACGCGGCGTTCAGCGTCGAGCCGTCCCGACGTGCCGCCTCGATTGCATCGGCCTCCTGGCGCGCCTCCTGCACCGCCACCAGGCGCTTGCGCAACACGGGGTCGAGCAGGTCGACGGTGAGCACACCGCCAGCCTTCAGCAGCGCAGACGGCGCACCACCAGCCGCGGCATAGCGCAGCAGCTCGGCGAGTTGTCCTGCTACGTCCCGCATTGACTCATTCGCGGTGAAACACCTACGATCTTGGCGGCTTGTTCAACAGCCTCCCCATCTTTCCCAGCTTCCCGTAGTTCTACGGTAAGCTGTTTTCCTGTCGCCGTTGTGCTCGCCTGCCGCCTCTTCGCCTCAGTCTCGAGTTGCGGAAGCATTTCTGTAGCGATCAAGGCGAGCTGACTGGAAGCTTCTCGCGGGGTCCTGGAAGGCCGGCGTGGGCGCATGCGGGTCCAACGACCCCGAAAACCCGCTAGGCGCCACATGCCCCTAGAGTTCCTTCGCCTTCGGCATGAAACCGCTGAAAACATAGGGTTTGCGACTGACAACACCGGACAAAGACATACCTGTTTCCAAAAGTTAAAATTCACCGCTCCTCGCGGTAATTTCACCCGCGCACGCCCCCCGCCTCAGTTAGAACCTGCCGAAATGCGACGGTCGCACGCGGACAAGTCAGGTCGGCGTGTCTGCACTTGTGCATGCACTGGGTCTGCACGTAACGCACGAGTCCTAAGGACTCTCGTGCATTTACGTGCATTGCACGACCCGCACCAACATGCACATTTCGTTCATTTCGTGCATTTACGTGCAATTAGTCCGCCAAGCGATAACCGCCGACAGCGGCAACCAGGTGGGGTGTGAACGTGAGCGCCTCGGCTGCTGCACGGGCCGTGTTCCGGTGCATGCCGGCTTTGCGGCCTGCCTCGCGTATCTCCGGCACCGTCCAAAGTTCAATGCCCGCGTTGCGTTCCTCCCGCAGTAGGTCGAGCAGCCGACGCTGTGCCTTGCCGTGGAGTTCGGGCTTACCGGCAGCCAGTGCGGCGTGTAAATCGCCGTCACGCATCACGAGCGACGTGACCGGCTCGCCGTAGCGGTCCATGCGGCCGAGGTCCACGACTTGGGCGTCGTAGGCGAGCGGCGGCATGCTCGGCGAGTCCTTGAAGCGCTGGCGCGTCACCGTGGCGGTCATCGCCAAGGCATCGGGCCGGGTCACGATGTACTCGGCGTCCGGGTTGGACATGAGCACGGATGCGCCGCGCGGTCGTTTGGCGTCGGCGTGGCCGGCGTGCGCCACGAGTAGCACGCTGCACTGATAGCGGTCGCGCAGTCCGAAGCCGAGCGTTGCCAAGTACAACGCCACCTCGCCGTTGTCGTTCTCATCGAGTCCAGGCGCGTACTTGCTGTAGGTGTCGACGACGATGAGCGCGGGCGCGTCGGCGATTGCCACTTGCAAGCCTTCGAGTGTGCTCGCCGAGGTGAGATTGACGGCGCGCTCGAGTGCCCGCATCTGAAGTTTTCGCAGGTCGAGTGCAGGTGCGAACGTGCGCATCCAGGCATCGGTGCGGCGGTCGAGGCCGGCGCCCTCGGCTGACAGAATCACGACGCTTTCGCCGTGTTGCGCGGCGGTCATCGCCCAGTGGTGCGCAATAAACGACTTGAACGTGTTGCGGGTGCCGGCGAGCACGGCCAACACGTTGCGTTCGAGCACCTTGTGCAGCCCTTTCAGCCATTGAGCCTCGCGCTTCTCGGCCACAATGTCGGCGATGTGGCGCAGTGTGATAGCCGGCTCCGCGGCCTTCTTGGCGGTCAGCCCGAGAAACTCGCGCAGGTCTCGCAGGCCGCGCTGCGCGCAGTGCGTGTGCTGGCACCTGAAGTGCCCATGCGTGACAGTCTGCTCACCCATGAGCGCCCCAGGCGCGAAGTAGGCGGCCTCGCTCTGCGAGGTCTGCCGCTCGCCGCGGTCGTTGGGCGAGTGCAGCGCCTCCCACGGGCAGCGCACCAGGTGCATGCCGGCCTTTCCGGGACGTACGTACAGGCCGGTGAGTTTGATTGCCGCGAGCACGTCGTCGTCGTCGGCGCCTAAGACCGGGTTACTTTCGGACCCGGTCTTCTCGGGCACCGTCAGCAGTTTTCTAGCGAGTGCCGCTGCGTCGGTAACGTCGGCAAGATGCGCGCCGTTCAGCCGCGCACCGGTGACGGTGAAGTACCGGCCGCCGGAGTAGATTTCGAGCCCCGGCGCGGTTGCTGATTTTGGCACCTTCGCCGTGCCTATGTCGCCGACGCCCAGTACATGCAGTCCGCGACCGCTCGGCGACTTCTCGGCGTAGCTGCAAGCAGCCGCGAGAATCTCAATCGCCCGGCTGTCGAGCGCAAGTGCGCCCATCTGCGCAGTTGACACTTCGTCGCCGTGGTAGCAGTCGTCCAGGTCGATGCCGCACAGCCGAAATTCTTCGCCCGGCACCTCGCCGAGTGCAACGCCCAGGCCGCATGCGCGCGTTACGCGCTCGAGCGCCCGTGCTGCCTCCTCGAACGTGACAAGCCGCGCGCGGTCCTCTGCTGAGTCGAGCACGCCGCGGCGCTTCGAGCCGTCTGCGTAGTAAGGCGTCTTGTCCGCGTCGTGCAGCAGCCACACGGGCAGCTCGAGGAGTTGGGCGGGCACCTGCTCGCGGATTCGTGCGATGAGCAGCTCGGCGCTCATGCGCGCCCGCCCCGCTGGCGCCTCAAGTATTGCTTTGCGCGCATCCTCGCTGGCTTTGCGAGTGGCGGCTGTCCCATTTGGGACATCGCGCGCCACTGTGTTCTTACAAACGCCAAGAATTTCAGCCACTTCCCGGAGTGATTCGCCATCCGCTGTCTCATTTGAGACAGCCTCGCGTCGTTCCGGCACCGTGGCGGGCTGGATCTCTTCAAGGATCGGTCTGCTTTTCGAGTTGTGAGACCGTGAGAAATCCCCTATCGGGGGATTTCTTGCCGGCGGCGTCCAGCACCTTGAGTGTGCGTCTGCTTTTACCGCGGCTCACGACTACCTCGCAATGAGCCGCAGGAATTTCACGGCACCGTTCCTGCGCTTGCCTCGGCGTGATGGCGCTGCGGAACTGCAAGTAGGTGATGATTTGGCGCACCACTGCGGCGCGCCTTGCCTGCCCGCGCTCGAGGCGCGTTACGCGAACGGTGAGTGCGAGTGGGTCAGGTTGCGGCTGCGCGCCGCTGCGTGTAGCGTTCGTCATGTCTGTCCTTCCTTCGATGTTGAACTGACCCCGCCGGCGGTGATGCTCCGGTGGGGTTTTTCATTTGGCGAGCTGCTGCCGCGGCGGCGGGTAGGCGATGGGCGGGTGTGACTGGCAGCAGTAGCGGTCAATTTCCGCGGCGGTCACGTACTGCCTGTCGCCGTCGGTGACGGTGCGCAGGTTGTCGGACTTGATGCGCAGATAGCCCTTGCTGCGCGAGAGGCCCAGGAGCTTGAAAGCCTCGGCGAGCGGGTAGCGCGGTTTCGTGTGTTGCATTAGCCGTACTCGGTGGGATAACCCGTTACGGCTAGGGACTATAGGCGCGTGTCAGCGCTCCGCAAGCAAGCAGTCTTTCAAGTCGAGGGGCGCAGCCGCTTGTAGCGCGCCCGCACGAGCGTAGGGAGCAGCCGCGCGTGGTGCATTTCCACGAGCGTGCGAAGTCGCCCGACGGTGTTTTCTTCTAGCACCTTCGCGAGCCGGCGACGGTACCGGTGCGCTATCAGGTCTACGAGCGGTGCGTCGAGTCCCCAGGCTTTCCCGACTTCGCGAGCGCGGTAGCGGCCGACGCGAGTGTGGAAGTCGAGCGCCACCCACTTGTCGCGGTCGGCATTCGCGGCCCGCCGCTGTTTCGGCTCGGCTAGCTTGCGATGATGCGATCTAGGTCGTTCGCCCATAACTGCATCGCCGCTGTGCGCTCGGTTTCGTACCCCGCGCGGTTGTAGACGGCCATGACGCCTTGCATGGTGTGGTTCAGAATCTTCTCGATGACGTGCGGCATGACGCCGAGGTCGGCGAGTCGCGTGGCGCAAGTGCGGCGGAGGTCGTGTGGTGTGAATGCCGGCGCGACCTTCTCGCGCTCGCACCAGCGGCGCAGCCACGCCTGCACGCCGGTATCGGTCGCGGTGCCGAAGATGAGCCCGCGACTTTCGTCCTGGCTGCGCAAGAGCTCGAGCACCTGGCGCGACAACGCTACCCAATGCGCGCGGCCGTTCTTACTGTGCTCGGCCGGGATGTGCCAGCGGTCGCCACGGACGTGCGCCCAGGTGGCGCGCTGCGCCTCGCCGATGCGCTGCCCGGTGAGTAGCAGGAAGCGCAAGAGCGGCGCGTGCTGACTCTCTGCGTGCCATAGGCGGCGAATCTCGTCGTCGGTGAGCACGCGCTCGCGAGCGGTCTCGGTGCCGCCTACAAGGTCCGGCGTCAATCCTTCGATGGAGATGCGGGCAGGTACCCGGCATTGACGGCGAAGCGCAGCGCAGTCCGCAGGATTGACAGCAGCCGGTTAGCGCCCACGGGTCCGCGCTTCTCGGCGTAGCGGCGCAGTGCGGCGCGCACGTCGAGGCGGTTGAGGTCGCGCAGTTTCGTTGCCTTCAACGATGGGTTGAGGCGCTCGAAGTAGGCGGAGACTTCCTCCGGCCGGCGGTAGGTGTCGGCCACCATGTCGGCGTGCCAGTTCTCGAGCAGCTCAATCAGCGTGATGACGGCGCGCGGCTGGCCGCCGTACTCCGCGGCCTTGAGGCGCGCTTGCCGCAGCGTCAGCCCGTTCTCGCCGTTGCCGAAGGGTCCGAGCGTGATGTTGCCGTCGCGCCGGCGCAGAACCCAGGACTTGCCACCGGTGGCGCGGATTCGGAGGTAGAGTCCGCTGCGGTCGCCGTCACTGAGCCACCGGTCTTTGTCGCCGGGCTTGAGCTTCCGTATTCGCAGATCGTTCAACATTTGCCGCTGCGGGATACACTCGGGATACACATTGTGCGGTCATAGTACTGGACACGGCGGGACGTGTCGATACACAATGGTAATGACAATCAGCGGGTTAGGCGGCTAAGTCACTGAATGAAAATCCTCTTTGTTTGCCTCGGCAACATCTGCCGATCCCCGACCGCGGAAGGCGTGCTGCGCACGCTCGCCGCGCGTGAGGCGCCGGAGATCGCCCTCGAGGTCGATTCCGCCGGTACCGCCGGCTATCACGTGGGACAGCCGCCGGATCCGCGCACCCGCGCAGCCGCGGCGCGCCGCGGCTACGACCTGAGCGCGCTGCGGGCGCGCAGCATCGAGCCCGCCGACTTCGAGCGCTTCGATCTCATCCTGGCGATGGACCGCGAGAACCTCACGGTGCTGCGCCACCGGGCGCCGGCGCACGCACACGAGCGGGTACGGCTGTTCCTCGAGTTCGCGCCGGACGCGGCGCCGGCGGAAGTACCGGATCCGTACTACGGCGGACCCAACGGCTTCGAGGAAGTGCTGGACCTGGTGGAGACGGCGACGCGCGGACTGCTCGCGCACCTGCGCCAGCATCCGCGCGCCACCTGAGCCTCGAGCCGACCGCGGGCGGTTACTCCTCCGGACTGCGATTGCCGTCCACGTCCTTCGTCGGAGCGGACGACCACACCACGTACGGTTTGCCCTGACCGGCGGCTGCGTCCGGCTTGGGCGCCGGTTCGAAGTGCGCCAGCGGCGCCGGTTCGTGCGCGGCGGCACTCTCGCGCGGCTCGGAGTGGTACTCGTGGGCCGGCGCTGGCTCGCTGCTCTCGTACGGCCGTTCGGCCGGAGGCTGCGAGGAGGCCGGCGCGAACGAGGCCGGCGCGAACGAGGCGGGGGCGAACGAGGCGGGCGCCTCGTGCGAGCCGTTGGTCGGCGGGGCGCTCTCGACCGGGCCGGGCGCGCCCGGTGCCGGGCTCATGCCCTCGCGCAATCCGCCGCCGCCACCGCGGCGTCCGCGCCGGCGGCCGCGGCGACCGCGCCCGCCGCGCTCACCACGCGGCCCCGCGGCTTCGGCTGAAGGCGCGGCGCCCTCGGCGGGAGCAGGGGCACGCTCGGCGCTTGGACGATTCTCTTCCGGCGCTCGCTCGCGGCTCGCGCGGGGCTGGTCGGACCTGGGGTTGCGGTCACGGTCGCGGTCCCGATCGCCTCGTTCGCGGCTATCGCGGCCGCGGCCACGATCGCGGTCGCGGCCATCACGGCTGCGGCCATCGCCGCGATCGCGCCGGCTGCCCTCGGCAGAGCGGCCGTGTCGCGAGGGCTCGCGGCGTCCGTCGCGGCGTTGCCCTTCATCGCGGCGCGCGCTGCCCCCTGGGGCTGGTGCGGCCGCCTGAGTCTCGGGCGGAGCCGCCGGCTCTCCGGCGAGCAGCCGCTTGAAGCGCGACCAGAAGCCCGCCTGCGCCTCGCGCGGCTCCTCGGCAGAGGCGGTGTGGGTAGCGCGCGCAGCGGGTGCCGCGGCGGGTGCGCCCATCGGCGCCGCAGTTGCCGGCAGGAGCGTCGCCACCGCCGGCGCCTCCTGCGGCGGCTTCTTGTCCTGGGCGCTGCCGGGCTCGGCCACCTCGGGCGCGGCCGGCATGAGATAGGTTGCCTGCCTGTTCTCGGGCAGATCGACCTCGTCGTCGCGCACACGCCGGATCGAGTACGCGGGCGTCTGCATGTTCTCGTTCGGCACGATAATCAGCTCGGTGCTGCTCTTGTCCTCGAGCGTGCGCAGCCACTCGCGCTTTTCGTTGATGAGATAAGTCGCGACCGCCACCGGTACCTGGGCGATGACGCGCGCCGTGCGGTCCTTGCGCAGCTCCTCGCCGATCAGGCGCAACACCGCGAGCGCCATGGACTCGACGCTCCTGATGCTGCCGATGCCGACGCAGCGCGGGCAGACGATGTGACTCGTTTCCCCGAGCGAGGGACGCAGCCGCTGCCGCGACATCTCGAGGAGTCCGAAGCGCGACAGACGCCCGATCTGGATGCGGGCCCGGTCCATCTTCATGGCATCGCGCAGCCGGTCCTCGACGTCGCGCTGATTCTTGCTCGACTCCATGTCGATGAAGTCGATGACGATCAGTCCGCCGATGTCACGGATGCGCAGCTGCCGGGCGATCTCATCCGCGGCTTCGAGATTGGTGTTGGTCGCCGTGGTCTCGATGTCGCTGCCGCGCGTGGCGCGCGCCGAGTTGATGTCGATCGACACCAGCGCCTCGGTGTAGTCGATCACGATGCTGCCGCCCGAGGGCAGCTGCACCTTGTGCGCGTAGGCCGACTCGATCTGGCTCTCGATCTGGAAGCGGGTGAAGAGCGGGATGTCGTCGGTGTAGAGCTTCAGCCGCCGCTGCGCTTCCGCGGGCATGAAGCGCTGCATGTACTCCTGCGCCTTCTCGAAGGCCGGCTGGCTGTCGACCAGCAGCTCGCCGACGTCGTCGGAGAGGTAGTCGCGCATCGCGCGGGTGACCGCATCGCTTTCCCGGAATACCAGGAACGGTGCCGGGCGGTCCTTGGCCGCGGCAGCGATCTGGTCCCACTGCACCTTGAGATTGTCGAGATCCCACTGCAGCTCCGGGGCCGAGCGGCCGACGCCGGCGGTGCGCACGATGGCGCCCATGCCATCCGGGATCTGCAGCTGGTTCATGACCTCGCGCATCTGGTCGCGGTCCTCGCCCTCGATGCGGCGCGAGACGCCGCCGGCGCGCGGGTTGTTCGGCATCAGCACGAGGAAGCGTCCGGCGAGACTGATGAAGGTGGTGAGCGCTGCGCCCTTGGTGCCGCGCTCCTCCTTCTCGACCTGGACCATGACTTCCTGGCCCTCGGAGAGCAGCTCGCGGATGTTCATGCGGCCGCCCTGCGGCTGCTGGCGGAAGTACTCTCGCGTGACCTCCTTCAGCGGCAGGAAACCGTGGCGCTGGGCGCCGTAATCGACGAAGCAGGCTTCGAGCGAGGGCTCGATACGGGAAATCCGGGCCTTGTAGATATTGGCTTTTTTCTGCTCGCGGGAAGGTAAATCGATGCTCAGGTCGAACAGCTTCTGTCCGTCAACCAGAGCGACGCGCAACTCCTCTTCCTGAGTTGCATTCACTAACATTCTCTTCATGTGCCCCACTACTTGTGCGTTGAGGGGCCGGCAAGCAGACGACGGGAGGCCGCGGGACAGCAAGTCCGCGGCAGCGAAGATTCCTTACGGAGGAAGGAGAGCGAGTCTCGTTATTCACGTCTTGGACCGCCTCGGGGAGGCGGTGGAAAAGGAAACCTTCGGTGAACTCAACCGACGGCTCCGACTGCGGAAGTTCTCGACTCGAGAGTCTCTACGCAGCCGGCGCGGTCTTGTCGGCCCAATGCGATGGCCTCGATCCAGAGGTCCAACTAAGAGGCTCGCGGCGCGATGCCGGTGAGCCATTGGCGCGTCCGCTTCGCGGACGACGCCCGAGAGTATACTCTTCAGACCGTTGTAGAAACAATGCCTTACGTTGAGGACCCTTTGCCGGAGCAGGAAAGAGCGGAAATCCGCACCCAGGTCCAGCACCTGACGGTAACGGCGGAGGAGGCCGGCCAGCGGCTCGATAACTTCATCCATAAGCGCCTCGGCGACATGCCGCGGAGCCGCATTTACCGCGTAATCCGCAAGGGTGAGGTGCGGGTCAATGGCCGCCGTGCCGGTCCCGAGCAGCGTCTCGCGGCCGAGGACCGCATTCGCATTCCCCCGGTCCGGCTGCCGGCTCCCGGGGAGCCGGTGCGGCCGGCGGCGGGCCTTCTCAGGCGCATCGAGGCGGCGATCATCCGCGAGGAGCCGCGGCTGCTCGTGCTCGACAAGCCCGCCGGTGTTGCGGTCCACGGCGGGAGCGGTGTGAGCTCGGGTGTCATCGAGGCGCTGCGGGCGCTGAAGCCCGGCGAGTCCCTCGAGCTGGTGCACCGGCTCGATCGCGACACGAGTGGCGTGCTGCTGGTGGCGCGCAACACCGCGACGCTGCGGACGCTCCACGCCCTGTTGCGCGAGGAAGGCTTCGAGAAGCGCTACCTGGCGCTGCTCGCGGGCAAGTGGAACCTCGGCGAGAAGCGCATCGATGTGCCGCTGCGCACCGACACACGCGTGGGCGGCGAGCGCACCGTGCGCGCCGATCCTTCCGGCAAGCCCTCGGTGAGCCGCTTCCGCCCGGTGCAGTTCTTCGGCCGCGCGGCGACGCTGGTCGAGGTCGAGATCGATACCGGGCGCACGCACCAGATCCGCGTACACGCCGCGCACGCCGGCCACCCGGTCGCGGGGGACGAGAAGTACGGCGACGAGGTCTTCAACGAGAGGCTGCGGGCGCTCGGCTTGACGCGCATGTTCCTGCACGCCTCGAGCCTGAGTTTCCAATGGCCCGAGGGTGGGGAGTTCAGCGTCAACACACCGCTCCCGGCCGACCTCGCGGCGGTGCTCGAGCGGCTCGCGACCGACCCCGGCGCGCCGGTTACGGCAGGGCGCAGCCCGCGCTCCGCAGCGCGCCGGCGAGCCAGATGAGCGGCAGCCCGATGAGGGCGGTGGGATCGCGGCTCTCGATGCACTCGAACAGGGTTATTCCCAGCGCTTCGGCCTTGAAGCCGCCGGCGCAGTCGAAGGGCCGCTCCACTTCGACGTAACGCGCGATCTCAGCGGTGCTGAGCGTGCGGAACACGACGGCGGTCGTATCGATGTGCGCCAGGTGCAGGGCCGGTTCGGCGCGCAGCAGCACACAGGCCGTGTAGAAGTCGGCGCCGTGGCCCGAGAGGCGCGCGAGCTGGGCCCGACAGCGCGCGGCCTCACCCGGCTTGTCGAGAACGTCGCCGGCGCAAGCTGCCACCTGGTCGCTGCCGATGACGAGGGCTCCCGGGTGCCGTTCGCCCACGGCCTGCGCCTTGGCGGTCGCGAGTCGCAACGCGCGGTCGGCGGGCGACTCACCGGCGCGATGCTCCTCGGCGATCCCGGGATTCTCCACGTCGAACGGGAGCCGGAGCCGCGCGAGCAGCTCGCGTCGGTACGGGGATGTGGAAGCGAGGAGGAGTTGCGGCACGCGCGGCTCAAGGCGTCGGAATCGCCTTCGAGAAACAAGGGCTTAGCCCCTAATTCGGCTTTGACTTGAGGGAACCCGGTACCTATTATACGCGCCCCATGCGGGCCCCCCGGGAAATGGCGACCTGGTCGAGGCCCCTCGACGTCGACCGACTGGCAGACAGCGGGTCTGAAGTCGGCTTCGCCGTTTCGCTCTCCGAGCTGCCGGGTCTCCCGGCAGGGGTGACGGGGAATGTCGCGGGAGAGGCGCGCTTCACGCGGACTGAAGGTATCGTGGTGGCGCGACTGGCGGCGCACGGGAATGCCACGCTCGAGTGCCAGCGGTGCATGCAGCCGATGAGCCTGAATCTCGAGACCGACGTACGCGTAGCCCTGGTCGCTTCCGAGGCCGACGTCGCACGCGTGCCGGCGGAGCTCGAGCCGGTGCTGGCCCCCGGGGGCCGCATCAGCATCGGCGAGCTCATCGCGGAGGAGCTGCTGCTGACGCTGCCCATTGTGGCACTGCACGGCGAGGGCGAGCCGTGTGCGGCCGCCTCATCCGGGGCCGCTGCAGAGGACGCCGGGCGCGCCGAAGACACGCACAAGCCGTTCGCGCGGCTTGCTGAGCTGATGAAACGTTAGAGACGAACCGAACCAGGAGCTTAAGACCCATGGCCGTTCAAAAGAGCCGCAAGACCCCCTCGCGACGCGGCATGCACCGCTCGCACGATGGCCTCGTGAAGCCCGCGCTGTCGACCGACCCGCAGTCGGGCGAGACGCATCTGCGGCATCGCATTACTCCCGATGGCTTCTACCGGGGCCGGCGCGTGATCGAGAAGCCGGCCGAGACCGAAGAGAAGGAATAATCCCCGTCGCCGCGCCGCGCCCGGGGGCTTAGCGTGCTGCCGATCGCCATCGACGTGATGAGCGGCGATAACGCACCGCGCGAGTATGTCGCCGGCGCGTTGCGCGCGCTCGCGGAGGACGCAGAGCTGCGCGCCACGCTGGTCGGCGATCGAGCGCTGATCGAGGCGGCGCTCGCCGCCGCGCCCGCTGATGTGCGCGCCCGCGCCGCCGTCGTGGCCGCTTCCCAGGTGGTCACCATGGAAGAGAAGCCGCGCGAGGCGATCCGTCACAAGAAGGATTCCTCGATGCGGGTCGCGATCGACCTGGTGCGCGCAGGTACGGCGGGAGGCTGCGTCAGTGCCGGCAACACCGGGGCACTCACCGCCATCGCGCACTTCGTACTGAAGACGCTGCCGGGTGTCGAGCGCGCGGCGATCATCTCGGCGATTCCCGCCGCCCATGGCCTCACGCACATGCTGGATCTCGGCGCCAACACCAAGGCGACGCCGGAGCAGCTGCGGCAGTTCGCCGCCATGGGCGCCATCATTGCCCGCGACGTGTACGGCGTCGCCGCGCCGCGTATCGGCCTCCTCAACATCGGCGAGGAGGACATGAAGGGGCACGAGGTGGTGCAGGAGGCGCATGCGCTGCTCGGCGCGAGCGGCCTCAACTACGTCGGCTTCGTCGAGGGTGACGACATCTTTTCCGGCGACGTCGACGTGGTGGTGACCGACGGCTTCACGGGCAACGTGGCTCTCAAGACCATGGAGGGTGTAGCGGCACTCATCGCCGACCGCCTGCGGCAGGAGTTCCAGGCGTCCTTCCTCGACCGGCTCGCCGGTGCGATCGCCCGGCCGGTGCTGCGCCGCGCCGCAGCCGGGCTCGATCCGCGGCGTTACAACGGCGCCTGCATGGTCGGGCTCACCGGCGTCGTGGTAAAAAGCCACGGTAGCGCTGACGGTGTGGCCTTCGCGCGTGCCATCGGCACGGCGTCGCTGGCGGCGCGCCGCGGACTCACGGGACACATCGCACAGGCGCTCGCCGCGCAGGGGACCCCCGCTTGATCTACTCGCGTATCGCCGGCACCGGCTCGCATCTGCCCGAGAAGGTTCTGAGCAACTTCGACCTCGAGAAGATGGTCGACACGAGCGATGAGTGGATCCGCAGCCGCACCGGCATCGAGCGGCGCCATATCGCGGCCGACGGCGAGACCACGGTCGACCTGGCGGAATTCGCCGCACGGCGCGCCCTCGATGCGGCCGACATCGCGCCCGAGGACGTCGATTTCATCGCCTTCGGCACTACCACCCCGGACCTGGTGTTTCCCAACTGCGGTGTGCTGCTGCAGGCGCGCCTCGGCTGCCGCAACGTCCCGGCCTTCAGCGTCGAGACCGCCTGCGCGGGCTTCATGTACGCGCTCTCGATCGCCGACAAGTACGTGCGCTCGGGTGAGGTCAAGCGCGCGCTGGTGATCGGCGCCGAGACGCTCTCGCGCATCACCGACTGGAACGACCGCTCCACCGCGGTGCTGTTCGCCGACGGCGCAGGCGCCGTGGTGCTCACCCCGGCGGCTGAGCCGGGCGTGCACTCGACCCATCTGCATGCCGACGGGACATATAAGGACCTGCTCTACTGCGCCGGCGGGGTTTCCAAGGGTCTGGGACCGAAGCTCGCGATCTCGATGGCCGGGAACGAGGTTTTCAAGGTGGCGGTCACCAAGCTCGGCCAGGCGGTCGATGAGACGCTCGCCGCCAACGGCCTCGATCGCGGTGCGCTCGACTGGCTGGTTCCGCACCAGGCCAACATCCGCATCATCCAGGCCACGGCGCGCAAGCTCGACATGCCCATGGAGAAGGTCATCGTCACCGTGCAGGAGCACGGCAATACTTCTGCCGCCTCGGTGCCGCTCGCGCTCGATGTGGCGGTCCGGGACGGCCGCATCCGCCGCGGGCAGCTGCTGCTGCTCGAGGCCTTTGGTGGCGGGTTTACCTGGGGTTCGGCCCTGGTGCGGTACTAAAAAAAACGCCGCGCAGAGCGCGGCGTTTGTCATCAGTCTTTCGACTTCTCGATTACTTCGATACCGACCGCTTGAACATCCGGTCGATCTTCTCGTTCGTCGCGTCACAGCACGACTGACTGGCATGCGCCGCAGCCAGGGCCTGGTTGGCCGTGCTCTGCGCACCGCTGGCAGCCTGTCCGGCCGAGGAGGCCGCGCTGTTGGCGGCATCAGCCGCGCTCTTCGCGCCCGCCGTGTCGCTCTGGGCCTTGGCTACCTGGGCCTTGAGGTCGTCGATCTGGGCCTGGATAGGCTTCAGATCCGTGCAACCTGCCATTCCCACCACCAGCGCCGCGGCAGCTACCGCTTTCACAATGCTCGCGCACTTCATACAAATCCCCTTTGGGTTGTTGATTCGGGACGTCTTGTAACCGATGCGATTCCGGTGGGCAAGTTCCGCCGTCTTCGCCGCGGGCCACTGCACCAAATTTGCCGCGGGAATGCAACTGCGAAAACTCCATATGTCTTTGCTACACGACAGCGGCGCTCACGTTCCGCGCGGCGCGCCGCGCGTCTTGCTGAACGGTGACTGAACGCCGTTGGCAGCGCGCCTTTTCCGGCATGCGCTGCGCTGCTGCAACGCACATGGCGCGTGCAGCGGGAGGATCCGGGAGCGCGCGTGCGGCGCAAGAGGGTGGAAGCGGGAGGCGCGTGCAGTGGGGATGCGGAGCTAGCGTGCGTAGGTGAGCGTGCGCGGTGAGCGTATACGCAGTGAATATGCGCAGTGGGCGTGCGCAGTGGGCGTGCGCAGTGGGCGTGCGCAGTGGGCGTGCGCAGTCGGCGTGCGCAGTGAGTATGCGCAGTGGCTGTGGCGCTGTGGGGTATGCGCTCGCGGCGTGACCCATGGCTTGGCTGCGGCGAGGCGCCGGCGGTGGCCGCAGGCGCGGTGGGACTCCGGGGTACGCAGGGGCTTGCCGAAGAGCCAGATCTGGATATAATTACAGTAGCTGTATATATAAACAGGCAGGCCTAAAATGTCCGACCTTACCCCCCGCCAGACACAGATCCTGCGCCTCATCCAGCGGTTCATTTCCGACACCGGTATGCCGCCCACGCGAGCCGAGATCGCCCACGAGCTCGGTTTCCGCTCAGCCAACGCCGCCGAGGAGCATTTGCGGGCACTCGCCCGCAAGGGCGTCATCGCACTCATGCCCGGCACCTCTCGTGGCATTCAGCTGAGAGGACACGATCCGCGAGCAGATGGGCCTGCCGCTCATCGGACGGGTGGCCGCCGGTAAGCCGATCTTCGCCGAGGAGAACTTCGAGGCGCGGCTGGCGATCGATCCGGAGGTTTTCCAGCCGCGGCCGCACTATCTGCTCAAGGTCATCGGCATGAGCATGAAGGATGCCGGCATCCTCGACGGTGACCTGGTGGCGGTGCATCGCACTTCCGAGGTCCGCAGCCGCCAGATCGTGGTCGCACGGCTCGAGAACGAAGTGACGGTGAAGCGCTATCGCCAGGAAGGCTCGGTCGTCTGGCTGCTGCCCGAGAACAGCGACTTCGAGCCGATCAGGGTGGATCTGAAAGAGCAGCCGCTGCTCATCGAAGGCATCGTGGTGGGCGTGGTACGCCGGGGGCGTGCGAGCGGGTTGATGTGATCTCCATGCGCGCTGATGGACGGCGATCCGAAACTCGCTCGGCTGCTCGAGCATCCGGCCCTCTGGCGCGGCCGCAGTGCCGCGCGACTCGCGGTACTGCCGAGCGGCTTCACCGCTCTCGATGAGCGCTTGCCCGGTCAAGGCTGGCCGCGCAGCGGACTGATAGAAATTCTCACCGCACGTTTCGGCAGCGGCGAGCTGTACCTGCTGTTGCCGTTGCTCGCGGCCGTGACGCGCGCCGCCGGGGCGCGCTGGTGCGTGTGGGTAGCGCCGCCCCTGATGCCGTTCGCGCCGGCGCTCGCCGCGGCGGGCGTGGCGCTCGAGCGCGTGGCGGTGGTCGGCGGCGCGCGCCCGCTGTGGGCTTTCGAGCAGGTGCTGCGCTCCGGTGCCTGTGACGTGGCGCTGGCCTGGGCGCGGACTCCCAAGGCACGCGAGCTGCGCCGGCTGCAGCTCGCGGCCGAGCGTGGCCGGACACTCGGGGTGTTGTTTCGCCCGCGCAGCGCCGTCCGGGAAGCCTCGCCTGCGGTGCTGCGGCTGGGTCTCGCGCCCTGCGCCACCGGCGCGCGCGTGACGGTGCTGAAAGGCCGCAGCTCCGATCGCGGCACGATCGAGCTCACCTGGCCTCATGACCGGCCGGCGCGGCCGCACGGTTGAGGCATGGCGCCGCTTCCGATACCCGCCGGGACACAGCCCGAGGGCCGTGAGCCGCCGCGCGCCGCTCCTGCGCCGCGCGTGGTGCCGCTCCCGGCGCTCACCCGGCGAGCCGCATCCGTCCCGGCGGCGGTCGAGCTGTGGGCCGGTGTGCAGCTGCCCGGGCTCGTGCCGGCCGACGCTCTGCAACGGCTTGCGCGCAGGGCCCTGCACTACACACCGCGCGTGAGCCTCGAGCCGCCGGACGGCCTGCTGCTCGAGGTGCAGGGGAGCCTGCATTTGTTCGCGGGCGTTGCGGGTCTGCGTCGCGCCCTCACGGAGGAATGCCGGCGTCTCGGCGTGGCGTCCGTGCTGGCGTTTGCGCCGACTCCGCTCGCGGCGCTGGCGCTCGCCCGGGCCGGCCGGCCGCATGCCGTGCTCGATGCGGCACAACTCGTCGGGCAGCTCGCCGCGCTGCCGCTCACGGCGCTGCGCTGGCCCGAGGAAGTGCTGGGGCGCCTCGGCCGCTGCGGGGTGCGCACCATCGGCGCGGCACTGCGTCTGCCGCGCGGCGGCTTCGCCCGGCGTTTCGGCACCGCGCAGCTCGCCACGCTCGATGCACTCACCGGGCGTACCCGGGATCTGCGCACGGCCTTCCGGGCGCGCATGCGTTTCCGCCGCCGCCGCGAGCTCCTCTTTGAGCTGGAGAATCATCAGGCGATTCTCGCCGCGCTCGCGCCGCTCATCGCCGAGCTCGGCGCGTTCCTCACGGAGCGCCAGTGCAGCCTCCTCGAGCTCGAGTGCCGGCTCGAGCACCGGCATGCGCCGCCGACCTGCTGCGTGCTGCGGCTCGCCGCGCCGCTGGCCGATGCGCAGCACCTCACAGCGCTCCTCGCAGAGCGCCTGGAGAAGCTCTCGCTGGCCGAGCCGGTGCGCGGCTGCGAACTGCGCACCGCCGCCCTGGTGCCGCAGCGACCGGATAGCCTGCAGCTGTGGCAGCCCGGCGAGCACGGCGGCAGCCTCTCGAGCGAAGCGTCCGGCCTCATCGAGCGGTTGCGCGCGCGGCTGGGAGAGGAGGCAATCCATGGCCTGATGCTTCTCGAGGGGCATCGGCCGGAGAAGGCCTGGGATAAGACCGCGCCACCGGCCGACACTGGAGGCCCCGCGCCGCGCGGCCGCACGGCGCGGCACCTGCCTCCCACGTCCCGCCGCCCGCTGTGGCTGCTGCTGGCGCCGCGGTCGCTGACGGTGCGCGACGGGCTGCCGCGCCGGCGCGGCCCGCTGCGCCTCATCGGCGAGCCGGAGCGGATCGAGACCGGCTGGTGGGACGGGGAGGAGATCGCGCGCGATTACTACACCGCCGCGGACGGCCACGGAGTGCTCCTGTGGGTGTTTCGCGAGCGGCAAGCGCCGCACGGCTGGTATCTGCACGGAGTGTTTGGGTGAGCGATGGCGCCGCCCCGCTACGCGGAATTGCACTGCATTTCGAACTTCACGTTCCTGCGCGGCGCCTCGCACCCGCACGAGCTGGTGGAGCGCGCCGACGCGCTCGGCTACACGGCGCTCGCGCTCACTGACGAATGCTCGGTGGCGGGAGCCGTGCGCGCGCACATGGCGACGCGCAACCGGCATCTGAAACTCATCGTCGGCGCCGAGTTCCGCCTCAGCTGCGGAATGAGGCTCGTCGCGCTGGCGATCGACCGGGGCGGTTACGGGCGGCTCTGCCGGCTCATCACGCGCGCGCGGCGCGCGGCCGACAAGGGGCAATACACACTCACCCGCGCCGATCTCGAGGCGCTGCCTCCGCAAGGGTGCTATCTCCTGTGGCTGCCGGGCCCGTGCATCGAAGCCACCGAGGTCCGCTGGCTCGCGGAGCGTTTTGCGGGGCAGCTGCGTATCGCGGTCGAGCTGCTGCGCGCCGGCGAGGACGGCGCACGGCTCGGTGAACTCAGCGCGCTCGGCGCACAGCTCGGCGTCGCGCTGGTCGCGAGCGGCGATGTGCACATGCACGTACGTGCGCGCCGCCGCCTGCAGGACGCGCTCACGGCGATCCGCCTCAATCTGCCCGTGGCGCAGGCCGGCTGGCGGCTCTATCCGAACGGCGAGCGTTACCTGCGTGAGTCCGCACGTCTCGCGCGGCTCTATCCCCCGCAGCTGCTCGAGGCGGCCGCCGCGCTCGCCGACGGCTGCCACTTCTCGCTCGATGAGCTGCGCTACGAGTATCCGCGCGAGATCGTTCCGCCGGGCGAGACGGCGGCCGGGTACCTGCGCCGCCTGACCTACGAGGGCGCGGCGCGGCGCTGGCCGGGCGGTATCCCGGAGAGCGAGCGCGTGTGCCTCGAGCACGAGCTCGCCCTGATCGGCGAGCTCGGCTACGAGCCGTACTTCCTCACCGTGTACGACGTCGTCGCCTTTGCGCGCTCACAGCGGATCCTGTGCCAGGGCCGCGGCTCGGCCGCCAACTCACGCGTGTGCTACTGCCTGGGGGTCACTTCGGTCGACCCGCAGCGCGGCGCGGCGCTGCTCTTCGAGCGCTTCATCTCGCGCGAGCGTAACGAGCCGCCCGACATCGACATCGATTTCGAGCACGAGCGGCGCGAGGAGGTGCTGCAGTACGTCTACAGGAAGTACGGCCGCGAGCGCGCGGCGCTCGCCGCCACCGTGATCATGTACCGGCCGCGCAGCGCGCTGCGCGATCTCGGCAAGGCGTTCGGGCTCACGCCGGCGCAGAGCGGCCGGCTCGCCTCGGTCATGCAGTGGTGGGACGGCAGCACCACCATCCCCGAGCGGGTACGGGAGGCCGGGTTCGACACGGACGGCGGACTGCTCGAGCGGCTGCTGCCGCTCGCCGCCGAGCTCACCGCGTTCCCGGGCTTCCCGCGCCACCTGTCGCAGCACGTCGGCGGCTTCGTGATCGCGCAGGGGCTGCTCGAGGAGCTGGTGCCGGTCGAGAACGCCGCCATGCCCGAGCGCACCGTGGTGCAGTGGGACAAGGACGACCTGAACGACTTAGGTCTCCTCAAGGTCGACCTGCTGGCGCTCGGCATGCTGACGGCGCTGAAGCGCGCGTTCGCGCTGGTGAACGACTTCCGCGGCACGCGGCATGGGCTCGGCGAGCTGCCGGCCGAGGACCCGCGTGTCTACGACATGATCTGCCGTGCCGACACGATCGGGGTGTTCCAGATCGAGTCGCGCGCGCAGATGGCGATGCTGCCGCGCCTGAAGCCCCGCAACTACTACGATCTCGTCATCGAGGTGGCGATCGTGCGCCCGGGACCTATTCAGGGGGAGATGGTGCACCCCTACCTGCGACGGCGCGCGGGGGCCGAGCCGATCGACTATCCGGGCGAGGAGGTGCGCGCGGTCCTGCACCGCACTCTGGGCGTGCCGCTGTTCCAGGAGCAGGTCATGCAGATTGCGATCGTGGCCGCGGGCTTCACTCCTGGGGAGGCGGACGCACTGCGCCGTGCGATGGGTGCCTGGAAGAGGACCGGCGGGCTCGATCCATTTCGCGAGCGGCTGCTCAAGGGCATGCACGATCGCGGATACTCCGACGAGTTCGCGCAGCGGATCTACCAGCAGATGCTCGGCTTCGGTGACTTCGGCTTCCCGGAAAGTCACAGCCTGAGCTTCGCGCTGCTGGTCTACGACTCGGCGTGGCTCAAGTGCCACGAGCCCGCCGCCTTCACCTGTGCGCTGCTCAACAGCCAGCCGATGGGCTTCTATGCACCGGCGCAGCTGGTGCGCGATGCGCGCGCCCACGGCGTCGAGGTACGTCCCGTGGACGCCTGCGTGTCGTCGTGGGACTCGGCGCTCGAGCGTCGTGCGGACGGCGAGCCGGCGCTGCGCTTGGGCCTCAATCTGGTGAAATCGCTGTCCCTCGCCGGGGCGCTGCGCCTCATCGAGGCACGCACGCACCGCTCCTTCGGGAGCGTGCCGGATCTCGCCACGCGCGCGGGGCTCGACCGCGGCGATCTCGAGGCCCTCGCCGCGGCCGGGGCATTTGCTTCCTTGAGCGGCAACCGCCACCTCGCGTTCTGGGAGGTCGCCGGCAGCGAGCGGCCGCTGCCGCTCGCACCCGCCGCGCCCACGGCCGCCGCCGAAGGCCGGCCGCTGCTGGCCTCGCCCACGGAGGGGGAGGAGATCGTCGCCGACTATGCGGCGCTCGGACTCACGCTCGGCCGTCATCCACTCGCGCTCTTGCGCGCGCGGCTCGAGGCCGCGGCACTCCTGCCGGCGAGCAAGCTGCATACGGCCGGCAACGGTGCCACGGTGCGCACCGCCGGCATCGTGCTCATGCGTCAGCGTCCCGCCACCGCAAGCGGCGTCACCTTCCTCACGCTCGAGGACGAGAGCGGCCAGGTGAACGTCATCGTATGGGAGCGCGTCGGGCGGGCGCAGCGCCGTGCGCTCCTGGAATCGCGGCTGCTCGAAGTGCACGGCGAGCTGCAGCACCAGGACGGTGTTACGCACCTGATCGCGCGGCGGCTCATCGACCGCACGGCGCTGCTCGGGCAGCTCCTCACACGCTCGCGCGACTTCCACTGACACCGCCGCCGCGCCACGCACGCCGCTGTTATGTCGTGAGCGCGCCGCGATCAAACATAGCGTTGCTGACATAACTGTGTAATGCGCCGATGTGCGACGCGGGTCGCACTTTCAAGTCGCCGCGTCCCTGTTTTGCGACAGGAGTTTCCAGTAAAAAAGCACTGCGGAAGAACGGATTTCTCCCAACACCAAGGTCGAAAAACGGGAGCGGTTTCGATGAAGGTGCACACTCAGTGCCGGCTCGTCACAGCCGGCGCGTTCGCTATAGGACTCTTGCTTGCGGTTTGCCTGCAGCGCGACGCGCTGTCGGATGGCCGCAGCGTGCCCGCGGTGCACACCATGGCCCACGCTTACATCGTGCAGGCCACGAGCGCCGCCGCGGCCGCGAGGGCGGTGGCGCACGCCGGCGGCCAGGTCACGCGCGAGCTCGCGGTGATCCGCGCGGTGGGCGCGAAGCTCGACGCGGCCGAGCTCGCGGCGCTGCGCGCCGCGCGCATACCGCAGCTCGAGGTCTATGCTGATTCCGCAGTCGCCGCCAGCGCGCTCCCGGGGTCGCTGCCCGAGACCTACTACCCGAGCGAGGTCGAGGCGCAGCAGCTGCAGGTCGGCGGTATCACGGGAACCGGCGTCACGGTCGCCGTGGTCGACTCGGGCCTGTGGAGCCAGCACGGCCCCGATCAGAGCCCGCCAGGCGAGACAGCGAGCCGCATCGTCGCTCAGTACGACGTGCTGTCCGCGAGTAACTTCAGCGCAGCTGCGTCACTGGTGTCCGCCAGCAGCGCTAACGCGAACGATCTCTACGGACACGGCACCCACGTCACCTCGATCATCGCCAGCAGCGGCGTCGCGACGACCGGTAACTTCCAGGGCGTGGCGCCGGGTGTCAATCTGGTCGCGGTGCGGGTGCTCGATGGCAACGGCGCGGGCACGTACTCCAACGTGATCGCGGGCATTCAGTGGGTCATCGCCCAGAAGGCGCGCTACAACATCCGCGTCATGAATCTGTCGCTGAGCGCGCCGCCGCATTCGTTCTACTGGCAGGATCCGCTCAATCAGGCGGTGATGGCCGCCTGGAATGCGGGGATCGTGGTCGTGGCGGCCGCCGGTAACTTCGGGCCAGGGCCCCAGACGATCGGCGTGCCCGGCAACGTGCCGTACGTGATCACCGTCGGTGCGGTCACCGACAACTACCACCCGATGCAGCCGAGCCAGTACAAGCTCGCCTCCTTCTCGTCCACCGGCCCGACCTACGAGGGCTTCGTCAAGCCCGAGGTCGTCGCGATGGGCGGCCACATCCTCGCCTACGCGCCGAACAACGGCACGCTGGCCGAGGAGTTTCCCCAGTGGGTCGAGATGCCGTACGACGACTTCACGATGTCGGGCACGTCGATGGCCACCGCCGTGACGAGCGGCGTGGTGGCACTCATGCTCGAGCGCAGCCCCACGCTCAGCCCGGATGACGTCAAGTGCCGGCTGATGTCCGCGGCGCAGCCCGCCGTCAATTCCGACGGCACGCTCGCGTATACGGTATTCCAGCAGGGCGCCGGACTCGTCAACGCCTACAACGCCGTGTACGGCACCGCGAAAGGCTGTGCCAACCAGGGCTTGAACGTCGCGGCCGATCTGTTCGGCTCGCAACACTTCGGCGGTCGCGGCGACTACAACCCCAAGACGGGCGAGTACTACATCCTGGCGGTGGGCTCGGGAAGCTCTTCGAGCGGGCTGCTCGGCGCCGTCGGTGGCCTGCTCGGCGGCCTCGCCACGACAGTGTCGAAGGTTCCGGTCCTCGGACCCGTTCTCGGCCAGCTGCTGTGGGGCGTCGCGGACGTGGCAGACGGCCTGGAGTGGAACGGTGGCTACTCCTCGGCGAGCGGCTACACCTGGAGCAGCGGCTATCCCTGGAGCAGCGGCTATACCTGGAGCAGCGGCTATCCCTGGAGCAGCGGCTACACCTGGAGCAGCGGCTATCCCTGGAGCAGCGGCTACACCTGGAGCAGCGCCTACACGGGGGACGATCTCCCCGCTCAGCAGTAGCGGTCGGCTCGCGCGCGGCCGCGTAACGCGCCTGGAGGCGTAATGCAGTTCCGCCAGCTGACCGTCGTCATCAGTGCGATGCTCGCAGTGAGCGGCCCGCCGCAACCGGCCGCGGCGGCCCTGCCGGTTCCGGCGGCACGGCCGATGTACTTCGAGCACCTGACGATGCGCGACGGGCTTTCGCACAGCACCGTCGAAGGCTTCCTGCAGGACTCGCAGGGCTACCTGTGGATTGCAACCGAGGGCGGCCTCGACCGTTACGACGGCAACTCGCTGCGCGTCTACCGGCGCGAGCGCGGCAACAGCCATGCGTTGGCGAGCGACACCATCTGGACCATCGCCGAGGATGCGCGCGCGGATCTGTGGCTTGCCACCGACGGCGGCGGCGTCGCCCACTGGCAGCGCCGCACGGATCAGTTCGTGCTCTTCCGGCACGATCCGGCGCGCCCCGACGGGCTCGCCAGCGACTCGGTGCGCACGCTCCTGATCGACGCCTCGGGCAGCATCTGGGCGGGGACGCTCGATCGCGGTCTCGACCTGCTCGATCCCGCTACCGGCGCCGCGCGTCACTTTCGCCACCGCGACGACGACCCGCGGTCACTCGCTGCGGACGCGGTGTACGCTTTGTATCGCGACAGCACCGGACGCATCTGGGTCGGCACCAACGGCGGGCTCAGCCGCTACGACCCGTCCACCGGCGGCTTCATCAACTATGGCAAGGCGGGCGATGGCTCGGGCCTGTCCGACCTGCAGGTGCGCGCGATCAGCGAGGATCACACGGGGGCGCTGTGGATCGGCACCATGCGCGGCGGACTCGATCGCCTGGAGCCAGGCTCCGGACGCGTGACCTCCTTCCGCCACGATCCGGCGAATCCGCGCTCGCTCAGCCACGACCGGGTGAGTGCGATCCTCGAGGACGGCGCGCAGCGGCTCTGGGTCGGAACGCCCGACGGACTCAACCTCTTCGACCGCGCGAGCGAGAGCTTCGTGCGCTACGGCAACGATCCGAGCAACCCGCAGAGTCTGCGCAGCAGCTCGGTCATGTTCAATGCGCTCTATCAGGACCGCGGCGGCGTGTTGTGGGTGGGGACGCGCGAGGGCGGGGCCAGCCACTGGAATCCGGATAGCTGGTCGCTCGGGCATTACCGCAGCGCCGCGTTCCACGACGTCGATATCGGCGGCTTCGCCGACGACGGCGCCGGGCGGCTCTGGGTCGGCACCATAGGCTCGGGCCTCACCGAGATCGACACCCGCGCAGGCACCGAGCGCCGGTACGGACATGACACGCCCGCGATGCCTCTTTCAGACGACCGCATCATGGCGCTCCTCTACGACCATCACGGCACGCTCTGGGTCGGCACCATGACGGGCGGACTCGACCAGGTCGAGCTCGCCACCGGCAAGGTGCGTGTGTGGAAGGCCTCGCCCGGGGACTCCCACGCATTGCCGGCGGACGGCGTGATGACGCTCTACCAGGACCGCCTCGGCGACGTGTGGGTAGGGACCTTCGGCGGCGGGATAGTCAGCCTCTCGCCTGCGAGCGGCGAGCTCACGCGCTATCCGGTCGGCGCTGACGAGAGCACTTCGCTCAGCGACGGACGGGCGAGTGCCATCGCCGAGGATGCGCTCGGCAATCTCTGGATCGGCACGGTCGGCGGCGGCCTGAATCTCCTCGACCGCGCGAGCGGACGCTTCCATCACTACCGGCGCGACGACAAGGATCCCGCGAGCCTCTCGGACGACGCGGTGTACGCGCTGCACGTCGATCGGCGCGGCGACGTCTGGGTGGGAACGCGCTCCGGCGGCATCGACCGCGTGATGGGGAGCTCCGCCACGCCGCAGTCGGTGCGCTTCGAGAACTATTCCGCCGGGCTGCCGAGCCGGATGGTCTATGGCATCGAGTCCGACGGTGAAGGGTGGCTGTGGCTGAGCACCGCCGATGGCCTGGTGCGTCTCGACCCGCGCACGCGCGCGCAGCGTGTCTATCACGAATGGAACGGCCTGCAGGGCGAGGATTTCGACAGTGGCGCCCACTACCGGGACCGCGACGGGAACCTGTTCTTCGGCGGCAACAACGGCTTTAACGCGTTCTCCCCGGCAGCCGTTGCCTCGAGCTCCAAACCGCCGCGCGTGGTTCTGACGTCGGTCGTGCGACTCAATACACCGCTTCCCGAGCGGGACCTTCCCGCGACCGGTCGGCCGCTCCAGCTCGCTTACGATGACAAGCTCGTGACCTTCGGGTTCGCGGCGCTCGATTTCGCCTCGCCGGCCAACAACCGCTACTCCTATCGGTTGGACGGGTTCGACTCAAGTTGGATCGACGCCGGCGCGCTGCACCGCGCGACCTACACGAACCTGGGTGCCGGGGACTACACCCTGAGGGTGCGCGCGGCGAACGCCGACGGCGACTGGAGCACGGATGCGCTCGCCATCCCGGTGCACGTGGCGCCGGGTCCCTGGAACACCGGGTGGGCGCGGCTCGCGTATCTCGCCGTGGCGGTGCTGCTGCTCGCGTGGGGCTGGAGCGCGCAGTACGCCCGGCGCCAGCGCGCGCTGCGCTACAGCCGCCATCTCGAGGAGACGGTGCAGCAGCGCACGCACGAGCTCAAGGAGCGCAACGGGCAGCTGCAGGTGCTGTCGCGTGCCAAGAGCGACTTCGTCGCGCGCATGAGCCATGAGCTGCGTACGCCGATGAACGGCGTGCTCGGCATGACGAGCCTGTTGCTCGACACGCGCCTCGACGCCGCGCAGCGCCGCTTTGCCGAGGGCATCCACCGCTCGGCGGACTCGCTGCTGGCGATCGTCGACGACGTGCTCGACCTCTCGAAGATCGAGGCGCGCCGCCTCGAGCTCGATCCCACCGATTGCGATCTCACCGAGCTGATCGAGCAGACCGCGGAAGTGCTCGCGCCGCGCGCCAGCGGCAAGGGTGTGGAGCTGCTCGTCGATCTGCCTCCCGAGCCGCTGCCGCGCGTGCGGGTCGATGCGCTGCGCCTGCGCCAGGTGCTGATCAACCTCGGCGGCAACGCCGTCAAGTTCACCGAGCACGGCGAGGTGACGCTGCGCGCCGTGGCCCTCGGAGTGACGCACGGCATGCGCCCGGCGGGCGGCGGGGCCGATGAGCACCTCACCGGCAGCACGCTCAAAGTCCGGCTCGAGGTCGCCGATACCGGCATCGGTATCGCGCCCGAGAACCACGCGAAGATCTTCCAGGAGTTCGCTCAGGAGGACGCCTCGACTACCCGGCGCTTCGGCGGCACGGGGCTGGGACTCGCGATCTCGCGCCAGATCGTCGAGCTGATGGGCAGCCGCCTCACGATGGCGAGCACGCCCGGGGCCGGGTCGAGCTTCGCATTCGAGCTGACGCTGCCGGTGAGCGCCGCGCAGCGCCCGCGCAGCGCACCGCCGCTGCGGCTCGGCGGCCTGCGGGTGCTGGTCGCGGACGACAATGCCGCGGCGCGTGTGCTGCTGGCCAACGCACTGCGCGCCTGGGGCGCCCGCCCGACCCTGACCGGATCGATCGAGGGGGCGCTCGCGGAGCTGCGCGGCGGGGCGTACGAGGCGGTGGTCATCGATGATCCGCTGCCCGACGGCGACGCGCGCCAGCTCCTGCAGGGCCTGCGGGGCCTCGGCGGCGCGCGTCCGCGGGTGATTCGCCTGGTGGACTTCGCGAGCCTCAAGCCGGTGGCGGCCGAGGGCGAGCGCCACGACTGGTTCGACGCCGAAGTGACCAAGCCGCTGCGCCTGGCGCAGTTGCACGCCGCGCTCATTGGCGACCCGGGCGCCAGCGCGGTCGAGGTTGCGGGGGCAGCGGAGGCGGCGCCGCTCGCCGGCCGGGTGCTGGTGGTCGAGGATCAGCCGCTCAATCGCGAAGTGGCCGACGGGATGCTGAGCGCGCTCGGCGTCACGGTTGAGACCGCCGCCAACGGCGTCGAGGCCCTCGAGCGGCTCGGGCGCGAGTCCTACGACCTCGTGCTGATGGATTGCGAGATGCCGGTGATGGACGGGTTCTCGGCGACCCGCGCGCTGCGCCGGAGCGAGGCGCCGGGTCGGCACCTGCCGGTCGTCGCGCTCACCGCCGACGTGACCCGCGAGGGTCGCGAGGCTTGTCTGGCGGCCGGCATGGACGATCACCTCGGCAAACCCTTCACGCGCGAGGCGCTGTCGGCGATGCTGCAGCGCTGGTTAGCCGCACCGCCCAAGGCACTGTCGCAGACGCTGGCCCCCGTTGAGGCGCCGCCGGCGGCCGCCGGCCCGCCGGCCGCGCCGGAGGCGGCGGCCGAGCTCCTCGACCAGGGCACGCTGGACGCCCTGCGGGCGCTGCCGCTGCGCGGCTCGCAGAGCATGCTGAGCCGCGTCGCGGCCACCTACCTCAGCGACTCCGAGCGGCTGCTCGATGCCATCGAGCGGGCGATCGCGGCGGGGCAGGCGGGGGAGCTCGCCCAGGCGGCGCACGCCTGGCGCTCGTGCAACGGCAACATGGGCGCGCTCGGACTGATGAACCTGTGTCGCGAGCTCGAGAGCAGTGCGCGCGCCGGGGAGCTGTCCTCGGCGCACGCGCTCCTCGTGCAGTTGCGCCAGGTGTACGGCCGCGTCGGCGAGGAGCTGCGCGGCGAGCTGCGGAGGTCCGCGTGATCGCACCGCGTACCCGCATCCTGGTTGCCGACGATGACGGCATGTTGCGCGAGATCGCCACGGCGATGCTCGAGAATGCCGGCTTCGAGGCCGAGGCGGTGGCCTCGGGCGATGCGGCGGTGGCCGCGTGCGCGGCCCGCATGCCGGACCTGGTGCTGCTCGATGTCGAGATGCCCAACGGCAACGGCTACCAGGCCTGCAGCCGCATCCGCGCGCTCCCCGGCGGGCGCGAGGTCCCGATCGTCATGGTGACCGGCTGCGATGATGCGGCGTCCATCAACCTGGCGTACGACGCCGGGGCGACGGACTTCGTGGTCAAGCCGATCAACTGGCCGCTGCTCGCGCACCGCATCCGCTACGTGCTGCGCGGCGCGCGTGCCCAGGCGCACATCCAGCGGCTCGCCTACTTCGATGCGCTCACCGGGCTCCCGAACCGGGAGTGGATCGGCGAGTACCTGGCGCGCTCGCTCGAGGCCGCCGCGCAGAGCGCGCAGCCGGTCGCGCTGCTGTTCGTCGATCTCGACCAGTTCAAGCGCATCAACGACACCCTGGGACACGAGACCGGGGACGCGCTGCTCAGCCAGGTCGCGACCCGCCTCACCGCGGCGCTCGGCTACGCCGGCAGCGGCGCCCAGCTCGCCCGGGTGGGCGGGGATGAGTTCATCGTGGTGCTCACCGGCGATGCCGGCGTCGAGGCCGCCTCGCGGTGCGCCCAGCGGGTACAGAGCGCGCTAACCACGCCCTTCGTTCAGGGGGGCTATGAGTTCGTGGTGACGCCGAGCATCGGCATCGCGCTCTATCCCGAGCACGGCAGCGATGTGCAGACGCTACGCAAGAACGCCGACCTCGCCATGTACGAGGCCAAGGCGGGTGGGCGCAACCAGTTCCGTCTCTACAGCAGCGCCATCAACACCCGGGCCGTGAAACGCCTGTCGCTCGAGATGGAGCTGCGGCGCGCGTTCGAGGACGGCAAGCTCGAGGTGTACTACCAGCCGCAGTACGCAGCCCTCAGCCTCGAGCTCGCGGGCGCGGAAGCGCTGCTGCGCTGGTTCCACCCGCAACGCGGCCAGATCTCCACCGCCGATTTCATCGCGGTGGCCGAGGAGACCGGCCTCATCGGCGACATCGGCCGCTGGACGCTCGGGCAGGTGTGCCGCGACCTGAAGGAATGGCGCGCCGCCGGGCTCGCGGCACCGGCGGTCTCGGTGAACGTGTCCGGCCGCGACTTCCTGCGCCAGGACGTGCTGCTGCGCTTGTCGCGCGTGGTCGAGGAGGCGCATCTGCCGGCCTCGCTGTTCGAGCTCGAGCTCACCGAGGGAGTCCTGATGCAGGACGTCGAGGGCGGCCAGCGCTCGCTGGCGGCGCTCAAGGAATACGGGTTCGCGCTCGCCGTCGATGACTTCGGCACGGGCTACTGCTCGCTCAACTACCTGAAACGCTTCCCGCTCGATACCCTGAAAGTGGACCGCGCGTTCGTCAACGACATCACGGCGGACACCGACGATGCCGCCATAGTGCGCGCGATCATCGGGCTCGGGCACAACCTCGACCTCAAGATCGTGGCCGAGGGCGTCGAGACACTCGAGCAGCTCGAGTTCCTGCGCGCCACGGGCTGCGACCTGGTGCAGGGCTATCTCATGAGCCGCGCCATCGAGGCACGCTCGTTCGCGCAGCTGCTGCGCGCGCCGGCGCGGACGCTTCCCGGCGCGGCTGGTGGCGCGCCGCGCGGGGCGGCGGCCGGCGGCAACTGAGGCGGGCGTACGCGGCGGCTCAGGCGCCGCGGGACTTGCGCCGGCTCTTGCGGGGGGCATCGCCCCCTTCGCCGATCTGGTAGTCCTCGAAGTCGCTGGTGAGCTCGGCGGTGTGCTTCTCCTCGAGCAGCCGCTCGAGGCGGCGCCAGGCCGGGTCGCCGGCCTTCTGGCCGCGACGTTTGGCCAGGTCCAGGTCCTTGATGACCTGATCGAGGTCGACGTCACCCTCACCGACGACGGGCTCGTCGGCTTCTTCGTCTTCGAATTCGTCCGATTCCGGCTTCTCGCTCATGCGCGACGACCGTCCGGCAGGAATTGACGGCGCGAACTTAAATCAGATCGCCCGGCCACCGCAATCGGGCGAACGTCATTTTTGTGAACCGCGTCCGGTCGGGGTCAGTGAATCAGGTCGTTCATCTCGAAGATGGGCAGGAGCATTGCAAAAACGATGCCCATGACGAACAGACCCATCAGGATGATGAGCAGCGGCCCGAGCAGCCCCACCATGGCGGCGAGCAGCGCGTCGAGCTCGCGTTCCTGGCTGATGGCGGCCCGCTCCAGCATGCTCTCGAGCTCGCCGCTCGATTCCCCGCTCGAGATGAGGTGGATGGTCATGGGCGGAAACATGCGGCTCACGGCCAGCGAGCGACCGATCGGGGCGCCCTCGCGGACCCGTGCCGCGGCGTCCGCCACCGCATCGCGCATGGGCAGGTTGGTCACGACCTCGCCGGCGATGCGCAACGCCTCGAGCACCGGCACGGCGCTCGCCGTGAGGATGCTGAAGGTGCGGGTGAAACGCGCGGTATTGAAGCCGCGCGAGAGCTTGCCGACGAGCGGCACGGTGAGGAGGAAGCGCTGCACGCGCCGCTTGGCGGCCGGATCGCGCAGCCAGCGGCGGAACAGCCACACCCCCAGCACCACCGCCGCCAGCAGGTACAACCCGTTGTGGCGGAAGAAGTCGCTGGTACTGATCAGCACCCGCGTGATCAGCGGGAGCTTCCCCTTGGCGGACTCGAACACCGCCACTACCTTCGGTACCACGAACACCAGCAGGCCGGACACGATGGTGAAGCACATCACCGTGAGCACGATCGGGTAGAGCAGGGCGGCGAGGACCTTCTGGCGGATCAGCTCGCGGCTCTCGGTGTAGTCGGCCAGCCGTTCGAGCACGTTGTCGAGGTGCCCGGACTGCTCGCCGGCGGCCACCGTCGCCCGGTAGATCTCGGGGAACACCCGCGGGAAGTCCGCGAAACCGTCGGCGAGGGTATGTCCTTCCATGACGCGCGAGCGCACCCCGAGCACGATGCTCTGCACGCGCGGCCGCTCGGTCTGCTGCGAGACCGCGAGCAGCGACTCCTCGAGGGGGAGCCCGGCGCGCACCAGTGTGGCGAGCTGGCGGGTGAAGAGGGCGAGGTCCGTGGGCGAGACGCGCCGCATCAGGCTGAAGGAGCGCTGGGCCTTGGCCTCCTTCTGCGCCACCTCGGCCACCGTGACCGGCAGCAGCTGTTGCTCGCGCAACAGCTGGCGGATGTGGCGCGGCGTGTCGCCCTCGAGGATGCCTTTGCGCTCCTTGCCGACGCTGTCGAGGGCGGTGTACTCGAAGGCTCCCATTGTTTATTGGCCGAAAGTCGCCGGAGGCGCTTTCGGCGGAGGGCGCCTACGCCTCATTTGACGCCGGGGCAAAAGGCGTGACTTTTGCCCCTCGCTGGCAAGTCGCGGGCTCAGTAAGGGTGTCATCAGTCCTCGCGCGTGACTCGCAGGATCTCCTCGAGCGTGGTCTCGCCGCGCAGGACGCGGGCGCGGCCGTCGTCGCGGATGGACGGGGTGCTCTTGCGCGCGTGGCGTTCGATCTCGTGCTCGGACGCCCCGTCATGGATCATGTCGCGCATCCGGTCGTCGACTACGACCAGCTCGTAGATGCCGGTGCGGCCGCGGTAGCCGCCGCCCGCATCGCGCCCCGGACGATAGAGGGTCGGCGCGGGGTCGTTGGGGTTCAGGTTCAGGAGCTGGCGCTCGCGCTCGCCGGCTTTGAACGGCTGCTTGGTGTCGGGATTGAGCACGCGCACCAGGCGCTGCGCCAGCACCCCGATCAGCGAGGAGGACAGGAGGAACGGCTCGATCCCCATGTCGCGCAGGCGGGTGATGGCGCCCGCCGCGGTATTGGTGTGCAGCGTCGAGAGCACCAGGTGGCCGGTGAGGCTCGCCTGCACGGCGATCTGCGCGGTCTCGAGGTCACGGATCTCGCCGATCAGCACCACGTCAGGGTCCTGGCGCAGGATCGCGCGCAGGCCGCGCGCGAAGGTCATCTCCACCTTGGTGTTGACCTGCGTCTGGCCGATCCCGTCGATGTAGTACTCGATCGGATCCTCGACCGTCATGATGTTCTGCGTGTTGTCGTTCAGACGCTCGAGCGCGGCGTACAGGGTCGTGGTCTTGCCGGAGCCGGTGGGCCCCGTCACCAGCAGGATCCCGTGGGGCTTGTGGATCAACTCGTCCATCGCGGCCTGTGTGTGCGGGTCCATGCCGAGGGAGTTGAGCTCGAGCTTGCCGGCCTGCTTGTCGAGCAGACGCAGCACCACGCGCTCGCCGTGGCCGGCGGGGATGGTCGAGACGCGCACGTCAACGGCGCGACCGGCGACCCGCAGGCCGATGCGGCCGTCCTGTGGCAGGCGTTTCTCCGCGATGTCGAGTTTGGACATGACCTTGATGCGTGACACGACCGGCGCTGCGACCGCGCGCTTCAGCTGCAGCACTTCGCGCAGTACGCCGTCGACGCGGAAGCGGATCACGAGGCGGTTCTCGAACGGCTCGATGTGGATGTCGGAGGCGTTTTCCTTCACCGCCTGGGTGAACACTGCATTGATCAGGCGGATGATCGGCGCGTCATCCTCGCTGTCGAGCAGGTCGGCCTGCTCGGGCAGATCCTGCGCCAGGTGCGCCAGATCGGTGGTCTCATCGAGCGTCTCCGCGGCCTGCATGGCGTCCGAGCCTGCCTCGTAGGCCCGGCGCAGCAAGAGGTCGAACTCCTCCTCCGCGACCCGCTCGAGCTTCACCGGGCGGCGTACATAGCGGCGGACCTCGGCGAGTGCCTGGGGAGTGGCGTTCTCGCGGCACACGCACTCGGCGACTCCCTCGACGACCGCGCGCACCAGCACGCCGTGACGCTTGGCGAACGCAAACGACAGGCGCCGTTCAGCAGGCTCCACCGCGTCCGGCACGCTCTCGGGGGTCACCGCGTTCATGGACGGCGGCTCACGGCTTGGGCGGCTGATCCGCAGGCGTCGCCGTCGGGTTATCGGGTGCGGCGGTTCCGGGCGTCGCCGGCGCGCCGGCCGGTGGCACCGCGGGGGCCGCGGCGGCAGGCGTGGCGGCCGGCGCATTGGCCGGCGCGGCCTGGCCCGAGCCCGGCACCGTGACCGAGGGCTTCACCGCCGAGCCGGAGCCACCCGCGGGCAGCGGCGGCAGCGCGCCGCGGCTCACGCCCGGCAGCAGCGGCACGGCCTCGTGGCTGCCCATCTTCTCGATCTTCTTCTGCTCATCGAGCATGTAGTTGTACTTGAGATCGGTCTCGTAGGCCGCCTGCGCACCGTCGCGCAGGATCTTCGGACGCAGGAAGATCATCAGGTTGTTCTTGGTGTTGCTCTCGTTCCGTGTCTTGAACAGGTAGCCGATGATCGGAATCTGACCGAGGAACGGCACGCGGTTCTCGCCCTTGGTGGTGTTGTCCTCGGTGAGCCCCCCGAGCACCACGATACCGCCGTCGTCGATCATGACGGTGGTGCTCACGGTGCGCTTGTTGGTGACCAGATCCACCGCGCCCGCGGGCTTCTGGCCGATGGTCGAGCTCTCGATGGAGATCTTGAGCATCACCGCGTTGCCTTCGGGCGAGATGGTCGGCGTGATCTTGAGGATGGTGCCGACTTCCTCGCGCTGGATGGTCTGGAAGGGGTTGACCGCGCCGCCCACCACCGCGGTGTTGTTGGCGGTGTACTGACCGGTGATGAACGGGACTTCCTGCGCCACCTTGAGCTCCGCCTCCTGGTTGTCCATGGTGACGGCCGTGGGTGTCGCGATCACGTTGTCGTCGGTGTCGGCGCGGATCGCACGCAGCACGGCGGCGAAGTTCGTGCCGTTGGTGCCGCCGATGCGGCCGATGCCGAGCGTCGTGCCCTGCAGCAGCGTCGTGGTGGCGCTGGCGGGATTCTGGATGGCACCCGCCAGGTCGACGATGCTGGTGCCGCCGACCGGGCTCACGAAGGCGCCCGCCGGCACGTTGCTGCCGTTGATGAACGCCGCCCAGTTGACGCCGAGCTCGGCGTCCTTGTCGAAGTCGATGTCGGCGATGATCGCCTCGACCAGCACCTGCGGACGGCGGATGTCGAGCTTGTCGACGATCTCCATGACCGCGTGCATGATCTTCGGCGGTGCGGTGATTACCAGGGCGTTGTTCTGCGGGTCCGCCCACACCATCGCGTTCTTCTCGGCCGCGAGCTGCGGGCTGGCGGCCGCGCCGGTCGCGCCGCCCGGCCCCGCGGCCTGCGCGATGCCGGTGATCTGTTCCTTGAGCTTCGGCGCGAGCTTCTCGGCGTTGGCGTAGTGCAGGTAGCGCACGCGCGTGTCGCCGCCGCCGCCGAGCGGGGTGTCGAGGTGCGCGATCAGCGCGCGGATGCGCAGCCGCTGCGCCTCCTGGCCGCTGATCAGCACGGTGTTGGAGCGCTCATCCGCCACCACCTTGACGGTGCTGCCCTCGGCGGCGCTGCCCTGGTAGAGCGAGTTCACCACGCGCACGATCTCGGCGGCCGAGGCGTTCTGCAGTGGCACGATCTCGGGGTCCTGGTTACCGACCTGGTCGATGCGGTGGATGATGCGGATCATCCGGTTGACGTTGCTCGCGTGGTCGGTGATCACGAGGATGTTGCCGGGGGCGTAGGCGACCAGCGAGCCCCACTGCGGCACCATGGGCCGCAGGATCGGCACGAGCTGCGCGGCGCTCACGTTCTTCACATCCAGCACCTGGGTTACGATCTCGTCCGACGTGGCACTCACGTGATCGGGCAGGTCGATCGAGGGGCTGGTCTTGGCCTGGGTGTCCGGAATGATCTTGACCACGTTGCCCTGGGGCACCGCGACGAAGCCGTAGACCTGCAGGATCGACAGGAACGCCTCGTAGAACGCATCCGGCGTCATGGCGGTCGAGGAGAGCATCGTCACCTGGGCACGCACCCGCGGGTCGATGATGAAGTTCTTGCCGGTCGCGGCCGCGACCGCCTCGGCGACCTGGGTGATGTCGGCGTCCTTGAAGTTCGGCGTGATGCGCTGGGCCGGCTGCGCGGTGGCGAGCGAACCCGAGAGCACGACGGCGAGCGCGCACAGGGCGAATGGGCGAAGGCGGTTCACTGAATTGGTCCCCCCGGGAAAAACGCGCTCCAGCTATTGACTGTCTTGTGGCGGAGTAGTGCCTTGCGGCTGCTCCGGAGGCGGCACCAGTGCCGGGGGCGCTGCCCCCGGAACGGTAGCGGGCGCTCCCGGGGCGGTGGCGGGCACGTTCGACTGAGTGAAGCCGGCGTCCGGGGGCGGTGCCGGGCCGCCGGCACCCGGTTGTGGCGGTAGCTGCGCCGGCGCGAAGCCGCCGCCGCCGTTGCCGCCGTTGCCGCCCAGGCCGGGGCCGCCGCTGAAGGGGCCCGGTTGCAGGCCGGTGGCCGTTTCCGCTTCCTGCGCGACCTGGGCGATGTTGAGCGTCAGGTCCTGCTGCTGGTTGTTGCGGATCACGGTGACCCGCGCTTCGGACGAACTGGTGAGGGTATTCAGGATCGCCTGACCGCGGTCCTGGTCATCGAGCGGCGTGCCGTTGATGGCGATCACCTCGTCTCCCGGCCGCAGTCCGAGGCGGGCGAAGGCGAGACGATTGCGGCCCGGATAGACGCGGAAACCCTTGACCTTGTCCCCGTCCATGACCGCCTGGGGCCGCAGCAGGTCCGCGATCAGCCCGGGCTGCTCGGTGAGCGCCTTGCGCATGCGGTCGACGACCGGACTCTGGGTGGGGAGGGCGGCCGCCGAGGGCGCCGGCGCTGCCCCGCTCACCTGCCGGGGGAGCGTCAGGGACTCGAGCTGCCCGTTGCGGTCGATGATGACGCGGTCGGCATATACCGAGTGGAGCTTCACCCCGCCGACCACGGTGTCGCCCACCGCATGCACTTTGGCGCTTTGTGCGTTCGGTCCCAGGATCGCGAGCCCGCTTTGTGGATCATCGCCGGCGATGATTCCGGTGAGGATGAGCGCGACGTTCGAGGCCGGCGCGTTGGCGTCGTCCCCCTTCGGTACCGGGGCGGTGCCGAAGAGGTGCGCGTTGGCGATCGTGGCGACATCGACCGTGCGTGCCGGCGCGCCCGGACGCGGTGGCGCCGCGGCCGAGTGCGTGCCGCGGTCGCCCCCGGCGAGATCGGTCACGATGAGCGCCGCCTGCACGCCGAGCGCGAGCGCGAGAAACCAGGTCGCAAAGCGCGGCCCCTCGGCGAGCAACAGTGCCCGCCAGCGGTCCGGAGGCGGCAGACCTTCGAGCCAGGATGCGGCGTTCATAGGGCCAAAAGCATGGGCTTAGCGGAGCTTATCCAGTGTTCTCGGCGCGCGCGGAACACCCGCCGCGCAAGGGCGTCCGTGGAGCGCCTGCGCAATCATACGGGCGCAGCGCGAGCGCTCTCAAGCAATTGTTTCTGCAGGAGTATGCACACGACATTGTCATGCTCTTGTGTTGCCGTTTCGCGACCCCTATAAAGAAGGCCATGCCCGAGCAGCATCCGGTCCGTCCCGACTCCGGCATCGCCGTCGAGGAGGCGCAACCGGAGGTCAAACAACCCCCTTTGTACCGGGTCGTGCTGCTCAATGACGATTACACCCCTATGGAGTTTGTGGTCGACGTGCTGGAAAAGTTCTTTGGCCTGGACCGGCCAACCGCAACCCGCATCATGCTCGAGGTGCATACCAGGGGTAAGGGCGTTTGCGGGGTCTTCACATATGAGATTGCCGAAACTAAGGTGGCGCAGGTGACGACCTACGCCCGCGACCATCAGCATCCGCTGATGTGCACCCTGGAAGAGGCCTGAACCGGAGGCGCGGCTAAAGTGCTGTCGAACGAACTGGAATACTGCCTCAACGATGCCTTCCACAAGGCGCGCGAGGCGCGTCACGAGTACCTGACGGTCGAGCACCTGCTGCTCGCCATCCTCGACACCCCGAAGGTGCGCGAGGTACTGCGTTCGTGCGGTGTCGACTTCGCGAAGCTCCGCGATGAGCTCAAGGAGCACATCGAGCAGTCGACCCCGCGCCTCGAGGAGGGCGAGGAGCGCGAGGTGCAGCCGACCCTCGGTTTCCAGCGCGTGCTGCAGCGGGCGCTGTTCCACGTGCAGTCGAGCGGCAAGAAAGAGGTCGGGGTGACCAACGTACTGGTCGCCATCTTCAGCGAGAAGCAGAGCCACGCGGTGTTCCTCCTCAACCGCCAGCACGTAACGCGGCTCGACGTCGTCAACTACATCTCGCACGGGCTCTCGAAGATCGCCGAGGAGAAGACCGACAAGGAGGACGGCCAGCCGGAGGCCGAGCGCGACAGCGAAGGGGGCAGCGCGCTCGAGAAGTACACGACCAATCTCAACCGCCTGGCGCAGGAGGGTCGCATCGATCCGCTCATCGGCCGCAAGCTCGAGGTGGAGCGCACCATCGAGATCCTGTGCCGCCGCCGCAAGAACAATCCCCTCTACGTCGGCGAGGCCGGCGTGGGCAAGACCGCGATCGCGGAGGGGCTGGCGCGCCTGATCGTCGAAGGCAAGGTGCCCGAGGTGCTCGCGGACTGCACCATCTTCGCCCTCGACATGGGCGCGCTCATCGCCGGCACCAAGTACCGCGGCGATTTCGAGAAGCGTCTGAAGGGCGTGATCGCCGAGCTCAAGAAGCTCCCCGGCGCGGTGTTGTTCATCGACGAGATCCACACGGTGATCGGTGCCGGTGCCGCCTCCGGCGGCGTAATGGATGCCTCCAATCTCATCAAGCCGGTGCTCTCGAACGGCGAGATCCGCTGCATCGGTTCGACCACCTACAGCGAGTACCGCGGCATCTTCGAGAAGGACCATGCGCTCGCACGGCGCTTCCAGAAGATCGACGTGGTCGAGCCTTCGGTGGCCGAGACCATCGACATCCTGTTCGGCCTGAAGCCCCGCTTCGAGGAGCATCACGGCATCACCTACGCGGACGAGGCCTTGCGGGCCGCCGCCGAGCTCGCCGCCCGCCACATCAACGAGAGGCATCTGCCCGACAAGGCCATCGACGTGGTGGACGAGGCCGGCGCACGCGCGCGCCTGAAGCCGGTCGCCGAGCGCGAGCCGGTAGTCCAGGTGCGCCACATCGAGGACGTGGTGGCGCGCATGGCGCGCATCCCGGCGAAGAGCGTGTCGGTCTCCGACAAGGAGGTCCTGCGCAACCTCGAGCGCAACCTGAAACTCGTGATCTTCGGGCAGGACAAGGCGATCGAGGCACTCGGCTCCGCCATCAAGATGGCGCGCTCGGGACTTGGCGAGTCACGTAAGCCCGTCGGCAGCTTCCTGTTCGCGGGCCCCACGGGCGTCGGCAAGACCGAGGTCACGCGCCAGCTCGCCATCGCCATGGGCGTAGAGTTCCTGCGCTTCGACATGTCGGAGTACATGGAGCGCCATACCGTGTCACGCCTGATCGGCGCGCCCCCCGGTTACGTCGGCTTCGATCAGGGCGGGCTGCTCACCGAGGCGATCGCCAAGCATCCGCACTGCGTGCTGCTGCTCGATGAGGTCGAGAAGGCGCACCCCGACGTGTTCAACCTGCTGCTGCAGGTGATGGATCACGGCACGCTGACCGACAACAACGGCCGCAAGGCCGACTTCCGCCACGTCATCATCGTGATGACGACCAATGCCGGCGCGCAGGAGATGGCCCGCACAGCCATCGGCTTCACGCACGCCGACAACACCACCGACGGCATGGAAGCGATCCGCCGCATCTTCAGCCCCGAGTTCCGCAACCGGCTGGACGCGGTGATCCAGTTCGCCTCGCTCGACGGTGCCACCATCGAGCGGGTGGTGGACAAGCTCATCCTCGAGGTGGAAGCACAGCTCGAGCAGAAGGGCGTGTCGATCACGCTCGATGACGCGGCGCGCGGGTGGGTCGCCAGGAAGGGCTACGATCCAAAGATGGGTGCGCGCCCCATGGCGCGCACCATCCAGGAGTACATCAAGCGGCCGCTCGCCGAGGAGCTGCTGTTCGGGCGGCTGGCGCGCGGCGGGCACGTGAGCGTTTCCGTCAAGGAGGACGGCTCGGAGCTGGTGCTGCACTTTGAGCCGGCGCAGGTGCCGGAAGTAACCGCTTAGTCTGGTTTTGTTGGCCGAAATCGCCGCAAGCGATTTCGGCGGCGGCCGCCGCCAAAAAGTGTGACTTTTGGCGGCTGCGCAGCGCGCCTCAGCGACCCCTGTAGATAATGCGGCCCTTGGTGAGGTCGTAGGGGGTCATCTCCACCGTGACGGCATCGCCGGTCAGGATGCGGATGTAGTTTTTACGCATCTTGCCCGAGATGTGTGCGGTCACGACGTGGCCGTTCTTGAGCTTCACCCGAAAAGTCGTGTTGGGCAGGGTCTCGACGACCTCGCCTTCCATCTGAATCGCGTCTTCTTTGGACACAGGAGCCTTAAACGACTTCGGGGGCGCGAATTGGAGCACAAAGGCCGCTCCCGTGGCAATTTAAGGCTCACACGAGCGGTGCCGACGGGAGCGAGGTCTGCTCGCGCAGCAGCTGCTGGAACTGGCTGCGTGGAATGGTGCGGGCACCGAGGCTCCCCAGGTGGCGCGAGTACAGCTGGCAGTCGATGACCGCGATGCTGTTGCGCAGACACAAAGCCACGAGATGAGCCAGCGCCACCTTGGAGCCGTCGCGCACCGCGCTGAACATCGATTCCCCGAAGAACACGCTGCCGAGGCGCACGCCGTAGAGGCCGCCGGCGAGGGAGCCGCCGCGCCAGACTTCGATACTGTGGGCGTAGCCGAGGCGATGGAGCGCGAGGTAGGCGGTGCGCATGTCGGAAGTGATCCAGGTGCCGGGGCTCGCGCTGCGGGGCGCGGCGCAGCCGTCGACGACTGCCTCGAAGTCGCGGTCGACCGAGGTGCTGAAGCCGCCGTTGCGCAGCGTCTTGGCGAGGCTGCGGCTGCGGCGGAACTCCTCGGGAAAGAGCACCGCGCGCGGGTCGGGCGACCACCACAGCACCGGCTGGCCCGGGGAGTACCAGGGAAAGATGCCTCGGGCGTAGGCGGCGAGCAGCCGCTCGGGCGACAGATCCCCGCCCGCGGCGAGCAGGCCCGGTGGATCCTCGAGTGCCTGTTCGGGCGGCGGGAACCACTCCGGCGCATCGTGGGCCGAGATCCAGGTCACCGTCCTCATGCGCCGCCGCGCTCCGTGCGCCGCCGGCGGTACGGGACGTGCTCCTGGACTTCCAGCGCGTAGCTCTCGACCGCCGCGCCCTCGCGCGTCAGGTACTCACCGATAGCGGCGCGGAACTGCCGGTCGGCGATGAAGTGCGCCGACCAGGTGAGCGAGGGCTCGAAGCCCCGGCTCACCTTGTGCTCCCCCTGGGTCCCCGGCTCGAAGCGCGCGATGCCGCGCTCGATGCAGAACTCAATCCCCTGGTGATAGCAGGCCTCGAAATGCAGGCTGTGGTAGTCGGCGGCGGCGCCCCAGTAGCGGCCGTAGAGCGCTTCCTGCCACCAGAAGAAGATCGCGACCGCCACGAGCTCGCCGCCGTGCATCGCGAGCTTGACCATCAGAGCTTCGGGGAGCGTGCGCGCCACCTCGCTGAAGAACTCGGGCGTCAGGTAGGGCTCGTGCCCGTGGCGCAGGAACGTGTCCCGGTGCAGCGCGTAGATGCGCTTAAGGAGTGGTGCGTCGAGCTCGCCGCCGAAGCGCGTCTCGAAGCGCACGCCGCTCTCCTGCACCCGGCGGCGCTCGCGGCGCGCCTTCTTGCGCTTCTCGGCGGTAAAGGACTCGAGATAGTGCTCGAAGCTCGCCCAGCCGCGGTTGGTCCAGTGGAACTGGCAGTCGCGCCGCAACAGCCAGCCCTGCTGCGCGCAGGCGCTGCGCGCGGGCTCATCGAGGAACAACGCGTGCACCCCCGAGAGGCCGCGGGTCGCGCTGTCGCGTTCGAGCGCGCCGAGCAGGCGCGCGCCAATCTGCGCCGCGTCGAGTCCGGGCCGCACGAGCAGTCGCGGGCCGGTGGCGGGCGTGAAGGGGGTCGCCAGGGTGAGCTTGGGATAGTAAGGGCGGCCGAGCCGCTCGTAGGCCTGCGCCCACGCAAAATCGAAGACGAACTCGCCATAGGAGTGCGTCTTCACGAAGGCGGCGGCGGCACCGGCGAGGCCTTGCGTATCGCGCAGCGCGAGATAGCGCGGCTGCCAGCCGGTGCCTGCGCCGACGCATCCGGTGTGCTCGATCGCTGCCAGGAACTCGTGACGCGCGAACGGATGTCCGCCGCCGAGCGCATTCCACTCGCGCGCGTCGAGCTGATCGATACTGGAGCGGAACTCGACGCGGTCGGCGCTCATGTCGCGCGCTTAGCCGTGGGTGCGCGCGTCCAGCGACTCGAGGTAGCGGTCGGCATCGAGCGCGGCCATGCAGCCGGAGCCCGCCGAGGTGACGGCCTGCCGGTAGACGTGATCGGCGACGTCGCCGGCGGCGAACACGCCGGGGACGCTCGCGGCGGTGGCGTCGCCCTCGAGGCCGCTCTTCACGGTGATATAGCCGCCGCGCATCGCGAGGTGGCCGTCGAAGATCGCGGTGTTGGGCGTGTGGCCGATCGCGACGAACAGGCCGGTGACCTCGAGGCTGCGCAGTGCGCCGTCCGGCAGCGAGCGCAGCCGCACGCCGTTGACGCCCTGGGCGTCGCCCAGCACTTCATCGACGGTGTGATTCCAGACCACGGACATCTTGCCGGCCGACACCTCGCGGAACAGGCGATCCTGCAGGATCTTCTCGGAGCGCAGCTTGTCGCGCCGGTGCACGAGCGTCACGTGCTGCGCGATGTGCGACAGATACAGCGCCTCTTCGACGGCGGTGTTGCCGCCGCCGACGACCGCGACGCGCTGGCCGCGGAAGAAGAAGCCGTCGCAGGTGGCGCAGGCGGAAACACCACGGCCGCGGAACTGCTCCTCCGAGGGGAGACCCAGGTAACGGGCGCTGGCGCCGGTCGCGACGATGAGCGCATCGCAGGTGTAGCTGCTCGCCTCGCCCGTGAGGCGCAGCGGGCGGGACGAGAAATCGACCGCCACCAGGTGGTCGTTCACGATCTCGGTGGCGAAGCGCTCGGCGTGCCGCTGCATGCGCGCCATGAGCGCCGGGCCCTGCAGCCCCTCGACGTCACCGGGCCAGTTGTCGACGTCGGTGGTGGTCATGAGCTGCCCGCCCGGGGCCATGCCGGTAATGAGGAGCGGCGTGCGGTTGGCGCGCGCGGCGTACACGGCGGCGCTGTAACCCGCCGGTCCCGACCCGAGGATAATCAAGTGACTGTGGCGCGTCTTGGGCGTGGTCATCTGTGCCATCGGTGCATGGTACCTAAGCCCTATAATGCGGGCCGTCTATCTTAAGATGGGGAAACGGGAATTGGCTGAGACGCAGGTTCAGGCACGTAACGGTTCCCGCCTCACGGCGGCGGTGTCCCGCGCCCTGCGCGAGAGCGCGGTGATTGGTATCGCCATCGTCGCGCTCGTGCTGCTCGTGGCGCTCGCGAGCTACAGCCCCGACGACCCGGCATTCTCTTATACGGGTAACGCCGCGCCGATCCACAACCGCATCGGTGTCGCGGGTGCCTGGGTCAGCGACGTGCTGTTCTTTCTGTTCGGCTGGCCGGCGTTCCTGCTGCCGGTGGTGCTGGCGGTCGCCGCCGGGGCGCTGCAGCGCCGGGTGCAGGGCCTCACCGTGTCGCGCATGAACACCGCGGTCCGGGTGGCCGGGTTCGTGCTGCTGCTGGCGGCGAGCTGCGGATTGACGACGCTGCACTGGCAGGCCGGGTTCCTGCGCCAGACGGCAGGCGGGGTGGTCGGGGGCCTGGTGGGCAACGGGCTGGCCGCGTGGCTCGATTTTCTCGGGGCAACGCTGGTGCTCATCGCCGCCTGGATGGCCGGCATCTCGGTGGCCTTCCACGTCTCCTGGCTCACCGTCATGGATCGGCTCGGGTCGCTCGCCTGGCGCGGCCTCGGCTGGCTGCGCACGCGCTGGGCCTCGCGCAAGGACGTGGCCGAAGGGCGTGAGCGCCGCCAGGCCCGCAAGGAGGCGGTCGAGACCGAGCAGAAGAAGTCAGCCACCCGTGCCCCGCCGCGCATCGAGCCGCCGCGGCCGGTGGTGGAGAAGAGCGCGCGGGTCGAGCGCGAGCGGCAGGTGTCGCTGTTCGATCCGCCGAAAGCCAACGAGCTGCCGCCGCTGAAGCTCCTCGACGATCCGCCGGCGCGCGAGCCGCTGTACTCCGCGGAAGCGCTCGAGGCGCTGTCGCGCCTGGTGGAGATGAAGCTCAAGGACTTCGGCATCGACGTCGAGGTGGTGGCGGTGCAGCCCGGTCCGGTGGTGACGCGCTTCGAGCTGCGGCCGGCGCCGGGCGTCAAGGCGAGCCAGATCACGGCGCTTGCCAAGGACCTGGCGCGCGCGCTCTCGGTGCTGTCGGTGCGCGTCGTCGAGGTGATCCCGGGCAAGAGCGTCATGGGCCTGGAGATCGCCAACGAGAAGCGCGAGATCGTCACGCTCGGGGAGATCATCCGCTCGCGCGCCTACGACGAGATGCACTCGCCGCTGGCGCTGGCGCTCGGCAAGGACATCGGCGGTCAGCCGGTGGTGGCGGATCTGGCGCGCATGCCGCACCTGCTGATCGCAGGGACCACCGGCTCGGGCAAGTCGGTGGCACTCAACGCCATGGTGCTGTCACTCCTTTACAAGTCCACCGCCGAGCACGTGCGCCTCATCATGATCGACCCGAAGATGCTCGAGCTCTCGGTCTACGAGGGCATCCCGCATCTGCTCGCGCCGGTGGTCACCGACATGAAGCAGGCGGCGAACGCGCTGCGCTGGGGCATCGCCGAGATGGAGCGCCGCTACCAGCTCATGGCCGCTCTCGGCGTGCGCAACATCGCCGGCTTCAACCGCCGGGTGAAGGACGCGATCGACGCCGGCAAGCCGATCCGCGATCCGGTGATGACGGCGCGCGCCGCCAACGATCCGACCATCGACCAGAGGCAGATCCTCGATCTGACGCCGCTGCCGTACATCGTGGTGATCGTGGATGAGTTCGCCGATCTCATGATGATCGTCGGCAAGAAAGTCGAGGACCTGATCACGCGCCTCGCGCAGAAGGCGCGCGCCTCCGGTATCCACCTGGTGCTCGCGACGCAGCGCCCCTCGGTGGACGTCATTACCGGGCTCATCAAGGCGAACATCCCCTGCCGTATCGCCTTCCAGGTCTCCGCGCGGGTCGACTCGCGCACCATCCTCGATCAGATGGGAGCGGAGACGCTGCTCGGTCACGGCGACATGCTGTACCTGCCGCCGGGCACCTCCATGCCGACCCGCGTCCACGGCGCGTTCGTCTCGGACCAGGAGGTGCATCGCGTGGTGGACGCGCTCAAGTCCCCGACGCCGCCGGACTACATCGAGGAAGTGCTGTCGGGGCCGCGCGGACCGATCCCCGGACTCCCGGGCGAGGAGGGCGAGGGCGAGGGCGGCGGCAGCGAGGGCGATGCCGAGCAGGACCCGCTCTACGACGAGGCGGTACGCATCGTCACGACCGAAAGGAAGCCCTCCATTTCCTACGTACAGCGGCGGCTCAAGATCGGCTACAACCGCGCGGCGCGCCTGCTCGAGGCGATGGAGCTCGCCGGGCTCGTCGGGCCGCTGCAGTCGAATGGCGCACGCGACGTGCTGGCGCCGGCGCCACCGGGAGACTGATCAGTGAGCATACGCATAGCCGCTTTGGCGGCGCTGGCTTGCGCCGTGTTCGTGACGGGAGTGCGCGCCGAGACGGCGGCGGCGCCGGCGCCGATCACGCCACCGGCCGCGGCCGCGGCGCCCACGGCGGCGGCGCAGCCCGCGCAGAGCTCGCAGCCGACGCAGCTCGACGCCTATCTCGATAACCTGAAGACGCTGCGGGCGAGCTTCCTGCAGACGCTTGCCGACGGCCAGGGCCACGAGATCGACCGCGCGACCGGCAAGATCATCGTGCAGCGTCCGGGGAAATTCAGCTGGGAGATCCATCCCCAGACCGCCGCCGCAACGGACAGCGCGAAGGGCAGCGGCGGGGCGGCTGCGGGTGCCGCCACCGGCCAGCTCATGGTGTGCGACGGGCGCAATCTCTGGTTCTTCGACCGCGACCTCGGGCAGGTGACCGTGAAGCCGGTGGACGATGCACTGTCGGCGACGCCGGCGATGCTGCTCTCCGGCGCCGTCGACGTGCGCAAGAACTTCACCATCTCGACGGCGGGCGAGCGCATGGGTCTCAGTTGGGTCCTGGTCGAGCCGCATGGCGCCGAGGCGGACTTCCGCGAGGCGCTCTTCGGCTTCGACAAGGGCGAGCTGAAGCGCATGATCCTCGAGGACAAGCTCGACCAGACGGCGACCGTCATCTTCGACCAGATCGAGCGCAATACCAGGGTGAGTGCCGCGGAGGTGAGCTTTACGCCGCCGCCCGGCGCGGATCTCATCGGAACTCCGCGCAAATGAGCGCCGCCGTGGCCGAGTCGCTGCGGCCGCTGGCGGACCGCATGCGGCCGCGCCGCCTCGAGGAGTTCATCGGGCAGGGGCACGTGCTTGCCCCCGGCAAGCCCCTCTACGCCAGCATCATGGCGGGGCAGCTGCACTCGCTCATCCTCTGGGGACCGCCGGGCACCGGCAAGACGACGCTCGCCCGGCTCATCGCGCAGACCGCCAGCGCGCAATTCATTCCGCTCTCGGCCGTGATGGCCGGCGTCAAGGACATCCGCGCCGCGGTGGAGAACGCGCGCGCGGCCCGTGTCGCCGACGGGCGGCCGACGCTGCTGTTCCTCGACGAGGTACACCGCTTCAACAAGGCGCAGCAGGACACATTCCTGCCGTATCTCGAAGACGGCACGCTGACTTTCATCGGCGCGACCACCGAGAACCCCTCGTTCGAGGTGGTGAGCGCGCTCTTGTCGCGCGCCCGGATTTACGTGCTGAAGCCATTGGCCGCGGCGGATCTCACCGCAGTGCTGCGCCGCGCACTCGCCGATGAGGAGCGCGGGCTCGGGCGCGAGCGCATCGAGGCCGAGCCCGAGGCGCTCGAGGTGATCGCGCAGGCGGCGGACGGCGATGCCCGCCGTGCGCTCAACATGCTCGAGCTCGCCGTGGCTCTGGTGCAGGCGGGCGCGAGCCGACACACGCTCAGTGTGGCGCTCGCCCGTGAGGTCGCGAGTGGCGGCCACCGGCGTTTCGACAAGGGGGGCGACCAGTTCTACGAGCAGATCTCGGCGCTCCACAAGGCAGTGCGCGGCACGGACCCCGACGCCGCGCTTTACTGGCTGTGCCGCATGCTCGATGGCGGTTGCGACCCGCACTACATCGCGCGGCGCGTGGTACGCATGGCGAGCGAGGATCTGGGGCTGGCGGACCCGCGCGCGCTCTCACTCGCGCTCGATGCCTGGCAGGCGTACGAGCGGCTCGGCACGCCCGAAGGGGAGCTGGCGCTCGCCACGGCGGTGGTGTATCTCGCCTGCGCGCCAAAGAGCAACGCGGTGTACGTGGCGATGGGTGAGGCGATGGCGGACGTGGCCGCCTTCGGGATGCTCGAAGTGCCATTGAAGCTGCGCAACGCATCCACCCGTCTCATGAAGGATCTCGGCTACGGCCGCGACTACCGCTACGCGCACGACGAGCCCGGGGCAATCGCTGCGGGCGAGCGCTACCTGCCGGAGGGTATGCCCGATCGGCGATACTATCGGCCGGTGGCGCGTGGGCTGGAGCTGAAGATCGGCGAGGCGCTGGCGCGGCTGCGGGGCTCAGCGGCGACGCCGAAAGGTAACGAGTGATCGATCCGAAACTGCTGCGGAACGAGCCGGAGGAAGTGGCGCGTAACCTCGCGCGCCGCGGCTATCGCCTCGACGTCGAGGCGCTCAAGGCCCTGGAGGGGAAGCGCAAGCGTTGGGACGTGGAGGTCGATCGCCTGCGCGCCGAGCGCAACGCCAACGCCAAGGCCGTCGGCATGGCCAAAGGGCGACGCGAGGACATCACCACGCTGCTGGCGCGGGGCGAGGACCTCACCGGCGAGCTTGGCGCGGCCGAGACAGCCCAGGCCGCCGTGCAGGCGGAGCTCGAGGAGTGGCAGCTCGGGCTCCCGAACCTGCTGCACGCCTCGGTCCCGGATGGGAACGATGAGCGCGCCAACGCCGAGGTACGCCGCTGGGGCGAGCCGCGGCGCCTCGGCTTCAAGGCGCGCGACCACGTCGAGATCGGCGAACGGCTCGGCGGACTCGACTTCGAGGCGGCGGCACGCATTTCCGGGGCGCGCTTCGTGGTGATGCGCGCAGGCGTGGCGCGGCTGCACCGCGCGCTCGCGCAGTTCATGCTCGATCTGCATACGCGCGAGCACGGCTACACCGAGGTCTACGTCCCCTACCTGGTGCGGCCCGAGGCGCTGCTCGGCACCGGGCAGCTGCCGAAGTTCGAGCAGGATCTGTTCGCGGTGCGCGGCGAGCAGAGTTACTTCCTGATTCCGACCGCCGAAGTGCCGGTCACCAATCTGGTTCGCGAGCAGATCGTAGCCGCCGAGGCGCTGCCGTTGAAGTTCGTGGCGCACACGCCGTGCTTCCGCTCGGAAGCCGGCGCCGCCGGCAAGGACACGCGCGGCATGATCCGCAATCACCAGTTCGACAAGGTGGAGCTGGTACAGATCGTGCGGCCCGCGGACTCCTACGCGGCGCTCGAGGAGCTCACCGGGCACGCCGAGACCGTGCTGCAGCGGCTCGGGATCCCGTATCGCACCGTCGCGCTGTGCGCGGGCGACATCGGCTTCGGCTCAGCCAAGACCTATGACCTCGAGGCCTGGCTGCCCTCGCAGGAGCGTTACCGCGAGATCTCCTCGTGCAGCAACTTCGAGGCCTTCCAGGCGCGACGGCTGCAGGCGCGCTGGCGCAACCCGCAGGACAAGAAGCCGGAAGCCGTACACACGCTGAACGGCTCCGGGCTCGCCGTGGGACGCACGCTCGTGGCAGTGCTCGAGAACTTCCAGCAGGAGGACGGCTCGGTGGAGGTGCCGGCGGCGCTGCGGCCGTGGCTCGGCGGGCTCGAGCGCCTCACACCCTAGACACTCGCGATGAAGCGCAAGCCCTCGCCGGCGCGCGACCCGCTGTTCAACAGCTCGGTTGGCAAGGCGCTCGCCCTGCTCGAGACTTTCGGCGGCGAGCGGCGCGCGCTGAATCTCGCCGAGCTCGCGGCGCACGGCGGCATGACCACGAGCTCGGCACAGCGCTGCACCCACACACTGGCGCGACTCGGCTACCTGAAGCGCGATGCGCGCCTCAAGCGCTGGGTGCTGACGCCGCGCACCCTGTCGCTGTCGCACGCCTATCTGACCGGTCACGCGCTCATCGAGCACGCCACGCGCCATCTCATCGATCTGAACCAGGCGAGTGGCGAATCGGTGAGCCTCTCTGAGCCCGACGGCACCGATATGGTGTTCGTGGCGCGTTTCCCGGCCCGCAAGCGTTTCTTCATCCACATGCCGGTCGGCCACCGTCTGCCGATGTACTGCACCGCCTCGGGGCGTGCGTATCTGTCGGCGCTGCCGGTGAGCGCGGCGGAGCGCCTCGTGCGCCGCTCGCGGTTGCGGGCGCTGACGCCGCATACGCTCACCGACGCTGGCGAGATCATGCGGCGTATCCGCGCCGCGCGCGCCGCGGGCTACGCCTGGTCGGAGCAGGAGTGCTACCCGGGTGATCTCACGATCGCAGCTCCAGTGCTGGGCGAGGACGGGCTGCCGGTGGCGGCGGTGAACGTTTCGGCGCCGAGCAGCCGCTGGACGCTGGCCGGGTTACGCGCGAAGCTCGCGCCGCTGCTGCTCGAGACGGCGCGCGCCGCTTCCGGGCGCGGGACGCCGCAGCTGCGGCGCTGAGGTCCGCCGCCCGATTCCAGTGCGTCGCGCCGCGGCGCGCACCGTTTGCACGCATGCGACAGGGCGTTGCCGCATTCGCGCCGGCGCGCTACCTTGTGACCATAAGACTACAACTCTAAAGCCGGTTTATTCAGGAGGATCGATGCGTCACCCCTTCGGATTCGTCCGCAGACCCGCGTGTGTGAGCGCGGCGGCCACCCTTCTGGCCCTGGGCTGCGGTGTCGGGTGGGCGGACGAGCAGGCCGCGCAACCGACCGAGGAGGCCGCGCCCGCGGGCGCGCTGCAGGAGGTGGTGGTGACGGCGACACGCCGTGCGGAGAGCCTCTCGCGCGTGCCGCTGAGCGTCACGGCGCTCACCCAGGAGGGCCTGGACGATCGCGGCATCAAGGACTTCTCCGAGGTCGCGCGCTTCACGCCGGGCGTGAATTTCGACACCTCCGGCACCAACAACATCTCGATCCGCGGCATCTCGGGCACGGGTGGCGCCGGCACCACCGGTATCTATCTCGATGACACGCCGATCCAGATGCGCTCGCTCGCCTTCAACCCCGACGAAGCGCTGCCGAAGTCCTTCGACATCGAGCGCGTGGAGGTGCTGCGCGGTCCGCAGGGCACGCTGTTCGGCGCCGGTTCGGAGGGCGGCACGGTGCGCTACATCACGACGCAGCCGAGCCTGACGAACACCAGCATTTACGGCCGTGCCGAGGTCGCCACGACCGAAGGCGGGGACCTGAGCTATGAGGGCGGCATTGCGGTCGGCGGGCCGCTCGTGGAAGGCACGCTCGGGGCGCGCCTCACGATCTGGTACCGCCGCGATGGCGGCTGGATCAACGACATCAACCCGGTGACGCAGGCGCCGGTGCAGGCGAACGCCAACTTCGCCGACACTTATCTCGCGCGGCTCGCGTTCCTGTGGGCGCCGAGCGCCAACTGGCGCATCACACCCTCGATCTATTACCAGGACGAGCGCAAGAACGACATCAACAACTACTGGCCGCTGTACTCGAACCCCGGGAGCAACAACTTCGTCGATGCCGACCCGACACAGCGCCACGTGCCCGACCGCTTCAATCTCGCCTCGCTCAAGATCGAGGGCGACCTGGGCGCCGTGACGCTCATCTCCAACACCTCCTTCTACGACCGCCATAACCAGGACGGCTACGAGGGCACGCTCTACAACCTCGGCTTCTACCAGCTGTACGCCTACCTGCCCCCGTACGTGAGCGGGACCTACCCGCTGATCGACGGCAACGGCATCCATCTGCCGCCCGGCGCCCTGAACTACACCGCGCCTTCGTCGGTCGACAACGTGCAGAACAACGTGACGCAGGAGATTCGCCTGCAGTCGAACGATGCGAACGCGCGCCTCTTGTGGACCACGGGAATCTTCCTCAGTCAGAACCGCCAGACCTACCTCGAGCAGATCCACGATCCGCTGCTCTCCGAGCTGCAGAACGCGCTCACCGGGGATCCGAACATCGTCGACTATTTCACGGTCGGCTACGACCCCGCCTTCCCCACGGACTCGTACTTCCTGCAGACCCACGCCAAGGACGAGCAGTACGCGGTGTTCGGCGAGGCGACCTACGGCCTCACGGACAAGCTCAAACTCACCGCCGGGGCGCGCTGGTCGAAGAACAAGTACTCGTTCGATACCTTCACCGGCGGCCCGCAGCTGTACGGGCCCTCGGCCGTCGGCTCGGGCAACAATTCGGAGAACTCGTTCACGCCGAAGCTGAGCCTGCAGTACCAGGCCGACCCGAACAACATGTTCTATACCACCTACGCCAAGGGCTACCGCCCCGGTGGTGCCAACAACCCGCTGCCCTTCGCCGCCTGTTCGCAGGACTTCACGAACTTCGGCATCGCGAATTCGCCGACCACCTATAACTCCGATACCGTGGAAAGCTACGAGGTCGGCGCCAAGAACAACATCGACAACCGCGTCAAGATCGCGAGCAGCGTCTACTACATCAAGTGGAACAACATTCAGCAGGTGGTGGTACCGCCGATCTGCCAGATCTCCTTCATCGACAACCTGGGCGCCGCGGTCGCCAAGGGCATCGACCTGGAGCTGGATGCCTCGATCACGGATGAGCTGAGCATGGAACTGGCCGCGGGCTATACCTCGGCCCGCTACACGCAGGACTCGCGTCTCAGCCCCACCGAATCGGCCCCGGTAGTCGCCAACGGCGATGCGATCGTCGGCCAGAGCAGCGAGACCGGTGCCGGCCAGCCGACCGCCCCGATCACGGTGTCCCTCGGGCTCGAGTACCGCTTCAACATGCTCTCGCACGAGACCTTCATCCGGGTCGACTCCGAGTACCAGGGGCGCGCCAAGTGGGCCGGTGCCGGCCAGGACCCGGGGACGCTGCAGTACGACCCGGCGAACTACATACTCCCCGGCACGACGTTCACCAGCATGCGCGCCGGCATGCAGTTCGGTCAGTGGTCGCTGGCGGCGTTCTGCGACAACCTGACCAACAGCCACGCCATTACCGACTTCAACTGGAGTATCGATCCGGGCGATGGCAGCAGCCGCCTGCAGCGTGAGTACACCTTCCGCCCGCGCACCATCGGCATCACGGCCATCTTCCGCCAGTAGCGCTGACCGGTCGCGGGGCGCCCGGGCACGCCTAGTAGTCGGCGGGCGGCGCCAGGCCGCTCGCCGCGAGCGCGCGCACCACCTCGCGCCGGCTCTCCTTCACGTTGGCGAGCGGGGTGCGGCGTAAGCCCCCCACCTCGGCGGCGGTGAAGGGGGCGGCGGCGGGCGCGGTGCCCCCTCCGGGTGGCGGGTAGCGTTGCGCGAGCCAGTTGAGCACGGCGGCGAGCTGCTCATCGGAGAGGGCGGAGTTGGCCGCGCCCGGCACGCGCAGCACGTAGTCGCGGCCCGCGGGGCTCCTCATCAGGAGCGCCACCGAGCCGGCGAGCGGTGGCACCTTGCCGGCCACGCCCTGCGCCTCGGCGCCGTGGCAGCCCATGCAGTAAAGAACGTAGTCCTGCGCGGGGCTGGCGCGAGCGAGAGATGCGGTGAGCAGAGCGGCGGCGAGTGCAGTGGCCGCCGCGCGCGGCGGGCGGCGCACGGTCAGGGATCCGAAGGCGCGACGCTCTTGCGATGCTCGCGCACCGCGGCGCCATCCTGCGGATGCGCACGCTCCGCGGCGAGCTCGCCGGCCGCAATGGGCGCGAGCATTGCTGGTGCATGCCCGAGATCGAACACCACGAAATTCAGTACCGCGGCCAGAGTCGCATCGTCGAGCTGGGCGAAGTCGGGCATGCGCGAGGCGAAGTGCTTGCCCTCGACGGCGATGTCGCCGAACAGGCCATCGAGCACCGTCATGGCGAGCTGCCGGCGCCCTGCGGCGCTCGCCGCGTAGCGCGCGGGATAGCTCGTGAGCGGCGGCGCGAGCGAGGGGACGCCGGCACCGGCGGGGCCGTGGCACACCGCGCAGTTCGCCTGGAAGGCGCTGGCACCGGCCGGGTAGGTCGGAGGCGGAGCATCGGCGGCTTGCACCGCGCTTGCGAGCATGAGCGCGGCCAGCGCCGCGCCCGTGAGCGGCCTCATTTTTCCGCCACCCCGAGGATCACCGACACCGTGCAGTGATAGTTCGCATCCGCGTTCGCCATGCACCAGTTGAGGTCGTTGTTGCGCGACGGCCGGTACATCGGCCGCTCGCCTTCGGAGCGCGTGCAATCACAGGTGCCGCAGGTCGTCTTACCGCAGCAGTCGTTGTAGGAAACCATGTAATCGCGGCCATCGGCCGGGTTGTGGCACGTGCCGACCCAGCTGATGGGTGAGGGCGCCGTGCCGGGCGGGCACGCGGTGGAGGTTCCGCCGCAGCACGAGCACAGGTAGCCGTCGATCGCGCAGTACTTCCAGTACTCGCAGCTCTCCGGATCGTTGGCCTTGGGCGCGGGCTCAGCGGCGCGCGCGCGGCTGCCGCGGTCGATCGGCAGGAGCGGCAGCAGCGCCGCGCCGGTCAGCATACGGCCGAGCGTCGCCAGGACGCTGCGGCGCGAGGTACGCCGCGCCAGCTGCCGCGAGGATTCTTCAAACAACCGGTCGAACGGGCCCATCGTCTGTCTCGTACTGTCTCAGGGGTTGAGCATCTGCCACGGCGTTTGGCCGAAGTGCTTCTCGATATGGCGGATGTGGCCGTCGCGCGGGTCGATCACGGCGAGCTGGGCGCTGTCGGTCGCGGCGAAGAGCAGCGGCGAGTCGTCCTGCGAGATCTGCACGGCGATGACGCGCGTCAGACCGTGCGTCGCCATCGGAAAGCGCGCCACTCGCTGGTGGCTCGCCAGGTCGAACACCCAGATCTCCGTGCCGCCGTCCTTGTGGGTGCCTTCACCGCCCTGGTGCATCGGCACATAGAGGCGTCCCAGGCCGACGTGAATCGCGCCGACCTGCTGGGCACCGGGCCGCCACACGCCTTGCTCCGCCGTTGTCAGCAGCGACCAGGGCGCACCGATCCGGGGCTGCTCGCCCGAGAAGTCGATCTCGTGCACCTTGCCGAGGAAGGAGAGGAAGGCGTAGCCCCTGGCCGTGGGGATGCCCTGCACGAACACCGGGTCACGGTCGGCGTCGAAGAAGGGCTCGGACATGGCGCGCCCGGTCTCCTTGCCCGCGGCGTCCAGGGTCACCGTCAGGAGCCGCCCGCTCTCGCAGATCGAGGAGACGCGGTAGACGCCTGAGGGAATCACCAGCACGCAGCCGGCGGTGTCGATCTCCCCGAGCACCGTCTTCTTCGCCGGATCGAGCACGCCGAAGCTTGCGGCCGGCGTCACGTAAGCGACATACAGGAGCCGCGCGTCGCCCGAGTAGGCGAGGTTGAAGGGCGTCGGCAGCGTCTGCGCCCGCTTGGGGGGCAGCACGATCTCGCCGGCCACGGCCAGGGTATGGTTGTCGGTGAACTCGACCACATCGGTGCGCGCGCCGCGACTGCCGCGCGCGAAGTAGGTGGTGGCAACCACGGTCGTGGCGCCGTCGGGCGAGAGATTGAAGCTCGAGTAGTAGCCGGCGTCGATCTGCCCGAGGCGGCGATAATGGTCGCCGTCATAGACATGCACCCGCATGTCGATTTCATTGGCGAACGCGTCGTCGAACACGTACACCCAGTGGTGACTCGAAGGCGGGAGCTGCTGCACGCTGATCCGTTCGGCGGGCAGCGGCGGCAGGGGCGCAGCGGCGACGAGCGGGCCCGGCAGCAGCACCGCCGCCAGGCGCAAGATCGCGAGCCCACGCGCTGAAGAGACCATCGACGACCCCCCGAGTGCCGCAGCCCGGCATGCGCCTGAACCCGAGTGTCGCACATCGTTCCACGGTGCGGAAGCGCGCGCGGCGCGTGGCGCGCCGCGCGCGCGTCGGCGTGCCGCACGCCACTGCGCCGCGGGTTTGACCGGCGCCGCGCGGCTGCCTTAGAGTCCGGCCGCCCGCGATATCCGCCCATCGATTATCGATAGGAGAGGCGATGCCCGCCGCACTGCCGCAGTCGCTGTGGGCGGCGACCGCAGCCGCAGGACCCGCGCTCGCGCCGCTCGAGCGGGCGCTGCGGGTGGACGTCGCCATCATCGGCGCGGGCTACACCGGACTCTCGGCGGCGCTGCATCTCGCGGCCGCAGGCCGCAGCGTCGCGGTGCTCGAGGCGCGCTCGCTCGGCGAGCGGGCCTCGGGCCTGAACGGCGGACAGGTCATTCCTGGACTGAAGACCGATCCCGACGCGCTCGAGGAGCTCTTCGGAGCCGAGCGGGGCGCGCGCCTGGTGGCGAGCGTCGCGGGCGGGCCGGACCTGGTATTCGATCTCATCGAGCGCCACGCCATCGCCTGCGATGCGACCCGCAGCGGCTGGATCCAGCCGGCCACGTCCGAGTCCGCACTGGCGCCGCTCGCGGCGCGCGCCGCGCAATGGCAGCGCCGCGGTGCGGCGGTCGAGCTCCTCTCCACCCGCGCGGTGGCGGCGCTCACCGGCTCGCAGCGCTATTGCGGCGGACTGCTCGACCGGCGCGGCGGTACCGTGCAGCCGCTCGCGTACCTGCGTGGCCTGGCGCGCGCGCTGTTGCGCCAGCATGGCGCGATCTTCGCGCAGTGTCCGGTCCTGCACCTGCGGCGTGCGGCGCGCGAGTGGCAGCTCGAGACGCCGCGTGCGATCGTCACGGCGCCCGCGGTGATTGCGGCCACCAATGCCTACAGCGGAGGTCTGATCGGCGCCCTGCAACGCAGCGTCGTCACCGTACCCTCGTTCCAGGTGGCGACCGTACCGCTCACGCAGGCGCAGCGTGCCGGCATCCTTCCCGGACGGCAGGCGGCCTCCGACACCTGGCACCTGCTGCGTTACTTCCGGCTGGATGCGAGCGGACGATTGGTGCTTGGGGCCCGCGGCACCTTCGGCGCGATGCCGGGACCGCGCAGCTGCCGCCACCACTATCGCGCGGTGCGCGAGATCTACCCGCAGCTCGGCGACGTGCGCTTCGAATACCACTGGGGAGGCCTGGTGGCCATGACCCGCGACCACCTGCCGCACCTGCACGAGCTCGCCCCGGGGCTGCTCGCGGGACTCGGGTACAACGGCCGCGGGGTGGCGATGGCGACGCTCATGGGGCGGTTCCTGGCGCAGCGCACGCTCGGCATGTCGGACGCCGAGCTCGCCTTCCCGGTTACGCCGCTGCGGCCGATTCCCTTCCACCGGGGAGCGAGCTTCGCCGCGCGCGCTGCGATCCAGTATCTTCGCGCTGTGGACCTGGTCACGCGCGGGCGTGACCGGTTGCGGGGGAGAGCCTCTTGGACCTGACCACAGCGGTGCTGGCGGCCCTCGTGCTGCTGAACGTCGCGTTCGCCATCGGCTGGCTCATGGCGGTGCGTCGCCATGGGCTGCACGGCCGTCCGCAGGCACCCGACGTGGCGATCGGCACCGCGACCACGTTCCTCGACACGCTCGGCATCGGCTCGTTCGCCCCGACCACGGCGCTGCTCAAGTTTCGCGGCAAGGTCGCCGACGAGCTGATCCCGGGGACGCTCAACGTCGGTCTCAACGCCGCGGCGTTCATCGAGACGCTGCTGCTCATCGGGCTGGTGAAGGTGCAGCCGGCGCTGCTCGCCGCCATGGTGGCCGCCGCGGCGGCCGGCGCGTGGCTCGGCTCCGGGATCGTGAGCCGCATGAACCGGCGGTCGATTCAGCTCTTCATGGGAGCGGCGCTGCTCATCGCGGCGACGTTCTTCGCGATGAAGAACCTCGGCGCTTTCCCCGAGGGCGGGGTTGCCATGGGACTCGCCGGCTGGAAGTTCCCGTTCGCGGTCGCGGTGAGCTTCGTGCTCGGCGCGCTCATGTGCGTCGGCATCGGCAACTATGCGCCGCTCATGATCCTGCTCTCGCTCCTCGGCATGGATCCGCTGGCGGCCTATCCCATCATGATGGCGAGCGACGGCCTCCTGCAGCCGGTGTCGAGCCTGGGGTTCTTCCGCTCGGGACGCTTCTCGCACGTCGCCTCCATGGGCCTCACGCTCGGCAGCGTCATCGGTGTGCTGGCGGCGTATTGCGTGCTGAAGTTCGTCGTGATGCGCTCGCAGATCCAGGTGGTGCGCTGGCTCATCATCGTCGTGGTGGTCTATTCCGCCGTGACGATGCTGCGCTCAGCGCGGCGCGAACGCCTCGCGGCGCGCGCCGCGGCGCCAGTCGGGGGCTGACAGCCGTACTTCAGAGAGCGGCACGGAATCCGTTGCGCACCGGATCCCGGCCGACGGGCGCGTTAGGGGTTAACGCCCGGTTTTCAACCCACTTCCCAACCCATCCGCACGGCGGCGAGATAGTGGCCGGCGACCGGCCGGCGCGTTGCGGCCGGGGTAGCCGCTGCGTGGCGCGTGCATTGCGCGAGCGCCGCGCCGACGGGTCGGGCGGCTGTTACCGCGCCGGCCACGACCAGTCCAAACGCCATGTTAATGAGCAGGGATCCCAAGATCGCCCAGCTCGCGAGCCTCATGTCGACCTCCCCCAGCATCGTGACTGCCTGACAGGTATGAGACACCGCGGGAGCCAAGGGTTTGAAGCGCGGCCTCGCGGATTCGTCCTGATGACCGACGGATTCGTCCCGGAGGGGTCCCGGAGCGAGCTCCGGCGGGTGGCGGAGGCGCCCAATGTTACGATGGTGTTGCGGAACGCCGTTATCGAAGCTGCGCCGATGCCGAAGCTGCATGAAGTCGAGATCCATCGTCTGCGACCCACCCAGATCACGGTCGGGTTGATCGAGGTGCACGACAAGCGCGCCCGGCTCGAGGCCATGAAGAAGCACGAGCAGCAGGATTTCCTGCTCGCTCATCCCATCCCGGCGGTGTGGGGCCCGGACGGCAAGCTCTACATCACCGACCACCATCACCTGGGGCGGGCGGCGGAGGAGGCCGGGATCGATACTGGCTTCTTCGACGTCGCGGACGACTTCTCCAAGGTCCCGATCGCGCTCTTCTGGCCGAAGATGAGCGCCGCCCATTGGGCGCACCCTATCGACCAGCACGGGCAGCCGCGCGGCTTCGAGGTAATTCCCGACCACCTGGAGAAGCTGATCGACGACCCCTATCGCTCGCTCGCGGCCTATGTGCGCGAAGCGGGCGGGTATGACAAGACGCCGGCGCCGTTTTGCGAGTTTCAGTGGGCCGACTTCTTCAGGCCGCGGGTCACCATCGGACCGACGCGCGCGGATTTCAACAACGCCGTGGCTGCAGGGGTAAAGCTCGCTCTCACGCCGGCCGCCGTGGGTCTGCCGGGCTACAAGGGCGTGACGAAGTGAGGCACGAGGTCCGCGACCCCGGTGTGTCCGGCCTGATAAAATGCGGCTAAGTCATCGAGCTGGCTCGAACGGAGAGGTGGCAGAGCGGTTGATTGCACCGGTCTTGAAAACCGGAGGGTCCGCAAGGGCCTCGTGGGTTCGAATCCCACCCTCTCCGCCATGACGAGAAAGACCGAATCACTTCCGCATCAGCCTTACGTGCCGCCAGTGGATCGTCGCGAGCGGTGTGAGAATTACGGCCGCATACCGGTGGCTCGCTTGCGGACGGCAGTTGAGTGGGCGGGCGCGTGGATCTGAAGGAGGAGGGTCTACTTGGCGAGAGAATTCGCGATCACTGGTACTACGTCTCCAAGGGACGCGCCATGCGCGAATTTCTCGCTGACGTGAAGGCGCGTGAAATACTCGACGTCGGCGCTGGCTCCGGAATGTTCGTCCGGCAGCTGCTGGACGCAGGAGTGTGCGAGAGCGCCGTATGTGTTGACCCGCACTACGCCGAGGAGAGAACCGAGAATCATCACGGCAAGTCGATCCGTTTCCTCAAATCCATTGACGGGCACCCTGGTGCACTCATCCTGATGATGGATGTCCTGGAGCATGTTCCGGACGATCGCGCGCTTCTCGAGGACTACGTCGCTGGCATGGACACCGGTGGCCATGTCTTCATCACGGTCCCGGCTTTTCAGTTCGTCTGGTCGGGCCACGACGTGTTTCTGGAGCATTACCGACGCTATACGATCGAGACGCTCGAGGCGCTCGTCAGGAAATCGGGCCTGATTCCGGTGCGCAGCCGGTACTTTTTCGGCAGCCTCTTCCCGTTTGTGGCTGCGAACAGGCTGATCAGGAGGATGTTGTGGGATCAGGGCGCGCTGACGGCGAAAAGCGAGCTGCGGCTCTACCCGAGTTGGATCAACAGCACCTTGATCGCGGTGCACGACGTAGAGCGCCGGGTCTTCTTCGGCGTGAATAAGCTGTTTGGGCTCAGTGCATTCTGCCTGTGTCGAAAGATCTGACAGTCTCCCCTGGCGGCATCCGCCGGGAGCTGCTTCGCTACCTGACCGTGGGAGCCGTCAACACCTTGATCGGCCTGGCCGCGATATATCTGGCAATCTTGCTTTTTCGTGCCAACGACGTGGTCGCTAACCTGGTCGGTTATTCCTTGGGCCTGGCATGCAGCTACGTATTGAACAGACGTTGGACCTTTGCGAGCGACGGGGCCGTGGCGCCGCAGTTGGTAAAGTTTCTGCTGGTCATGCTGGTCGCATATTTGGCGAACCTCGGAGCTGTCCTGGGTCTGACGAGGTACTTCGCGGTGAACCGCTACCTGGCGCAGGCTGTCGGTGCGTTACCGTATACGATCATCGGTTATCTGGGCAGCCGCCTCCTGGCCTTTCCGCAACGTGTCATGAAATAGCTCGGGACTCCTTTCATCGCTCGCTCCGATGCGCCCCTCGACTGGCACACCTCTGGTTTCGATCGCTGTACCTTGCTACAACGAGGCTGAGGCTATTGAAGCATTCTATGAAGGAATCACCGAGGTCTTTCGTGCGTTGCCGCGTGTTCGTTTCGAGGTGGTCCTCGTCGACGATGGCAGCGTGGACGGCACCCTCGAGAAGCTGACAGCCCTCGTCGACCGGGACGGTCGATTCAGGGTCGTCGAGCTGTCGCGGAACTTCGGCAAGGAAGCGGCGCTTACCGCCGCCATCGATCACGCACGCGGCAACGCCGTCATTCCGATGGACGTTGACCTGCAGGATCCGCCGGAACTGATTCGCGAGCTGATCGCGCAATGGCAGCAAGGCGCGGACGTGGTCCTGGCGCGCCGCGTGAACAGACGCTCCGATTCCTTCCTCAAGCGTCGTACGGCGGCCATGTTCTACCGTCTGCACAATCGCCTGTCGCCTACAAAGATACCGGAGGACGTCGGAGACTTCAGACTCCTGGACAGGGTGGCGGTGGATGCCCTGGCACGGCTGCCGGAGCGGCAGCGCTTCATGAAAGGATTGTTCGCCTGGGTGGGATTCAGGACGGCGACGATAGACTACACGCGTCAGGTTCGCGCCGCGGGCACGACCAAGTTTTCAGGCTGGAGGCTTTGGAACCTCGCCATTGAGGGGATAACCAGCTTCAGTGCGGCGCCGCTGAAGGTCTGGACGTATGTGGGAAGTGTCGGAGCATTCGTGACACTTGCGTATGCGGCATTTATCGTCGTCCGCACCTTGGTGCGGGGCGTCGATGTGCCGGGCTATGCGTCGCTGTTGGTCGCCGTCCTTTTTGTGGGCAGCCTGCAATTGATCGGCATCGGCGTCCTGGGAGAGTACATCGGGCGGATCTACATGGAGTCCAAAGGGCGCCCGACCTATCTGATTCGGAGGCGCTATGAGTCGCAAGCGTCAGTGGAGACTTGCAGTCCCGCTGAGCCCGAGACTCGTGTCGCGCGGAACGATTGACCGCGTTCGCGATGCGAGCCATCGCTTCCAGCTCCTCTCATTTGCTCCTGGTCTCAGCTGCGGGAGCGCGATAGCGCAGCGCTGGAATCAGCCGGCCAAATACCCGCAGCGCGCTGTGCTCGTTCATCCATAGCGCGTAGGCGACGTAGTTCGGGTCTCGGCTCAGGTGCCACTCTTCGGTGCGGGCGCGCAGGAAGTACACGGTATTCAGCAGCAGCAGCAGGGCGCAGTGCCGGATCGTCGTCGGCCAGTCGCTGCTCACGACGAAGGGTACCGAGATCAGCCACCAGCTCAGATTCTTCGAGACGTACGCCGGGTGCTTCGTGACGCGGTAGGGCCCGTTGGTCAGGATGCCGCGGTGCGTGAGGTTCGAGAAGCGAAGGCCAAAGGCCACCGTCGCCAGTCCGTAGAAGATCGAAAGCGCGACGATCAGCATGCCCCACAGGTTCCGCAGCAGGGGTACCGGCGCGAGCCAGCCGACCCAGTCCGTGTTTCCGTCATACTGCAGGTAGAACTGCCCGATCACCGAGTAGAACGGCTGGTAGCAGATCAGCGCGACGACCCAGCCCAACATCGTCGGCTCGACGCTGCGGATGTGCGAATCGAACAGCCGCATGGTCGCCGCGTAGCCGATGACGCAGAACAGCAGGTCTGTGGTGTAGCTGATGTTGAACAGCCCGTCGAAGTGATATAGGGCCGCCCAGCCGCCTCTCATGTATAGCTGCCCCAGTCCGTTGACCTGGTCACTGAGGTATACGGCCATGAGCGGCAGGAAGAAGCCCTTGACGGTCCAGGCGAGGAGGTGCCGGCGGATCACGGCGCCATCCACATCCGCGCGGCGTCCCGCGAGGAGCTTTCCGAATGCCACATACTCGTCCTCGGGATCGCGGACGTGCGCATCGGCCCAGACAAAGTAGAACGGCACCAACACGAGCAGCGGTGCGAGCGTCTCGAGCAGGTGCCAGTAAGGATCGTAGAAGCTGCCGTGGTACTCAGGGAACAGCCAGTACCCGAGTGCGACGAGCGCGAGCGTCGCGAGGAACCCCATCAGCCGGTACCGAACGCGTAAATAGTCGGTCTCGCGCAGGCGCGTGCGTGCGAGTTCCGTCGGGGCGAGACGGCCGCACCGGCGCAGGATCCATTCGATCAGCACCAGCAAAACGAAGGTCACGGCGCAGGGCACGATTGGCGGATACGCGAGGGATTTCACCCATGGCGCGTCGCGCTGGACCGCGAGGCAGACGGCAGCGCCGAGCCCACCCGCCAACGCGATCAGGTTTGCGAAGAACAGGCTGGCTGAGCGCGGCAGCCGCTCCGCTGCGACGTCGGTCACGCCCCTGCCTCGTCGCCCGTCGGCGTGCGCGTCCGATACCACAGCAGTATGGCGCTCGCGAGCAAGATCGGATCGATCGGCATGCGATAGCGCCCTTCCATGATCGCCATCGGTTCGATTGCGAGCAGGACCAGCGTGCCGAGCGCCGAGAGCGACAGCAGCCACTCCCAGCTGACGAAGTGTCGCCGAATGGCACCCCAGGCAACGAAGGCGATGATCGGTGGCCAGAGCCACCGCAACCAGAGTCCGAGCCACGCCACCCCGCTCGACGGGTCGTTGGCCGGCCACGGCTGCCCCAGCAGCAAGTAGATAATGTGTTCCTTGTACTGCGTGACCCAGGGGAACGTCCGCTCGCGATACACGCGGGTTCGCTCGGCGACCCAGTCGTCGCGACCATGGGCGACATCGATGCGGATACGAACGGTACCCGTACGATCGGTCAGCCAGCTCGAGAACGGATACAGGCTCGGGTTATAGAAGGCCGGCGAGCCGAAGACCCAGGAACCCTGGCCCGGAACGTCGATCGCGTAGTCGCGCTTGCCACTATAGCTGTAGGCCTCCTGAAGATAGACGTTGCCGAATGGTGCGAAGAAATTAAGGCGCCCCATCCCGTGCACACCGGCCGCTACTGCCGCGAGGCAGAATATCAGGATCGAGATCACGGCCTTGGTCGGTCGCGGCTTCGCTTGTAGCCACAGCAGCCCGACGCACAGCAGCGCCATCGGCAGCGCGACGCTGCGCGTGAACACGGTCGCCGTCCACAGGGCCGAGGTCCCGACCCAGGCGCCGAGCGTGCGCTTGCGCGCCGCCCGCAAGCTGGCCCAGAACGCAAGGCCCATGAGCGAGAGCAGCAACGTCTCGTTCATGAAGTAGGCATACATCGCTAGGAGCGATGGCGTGAGACCGATCGCGATCCCGCCCAGGTACGCGATTCGTTTTGGCAGGAGCTCGCGTAGTGCACGGTACCAGCCGTACGGCATCGCCGCGCACAGCAGCCCACAGGCGAGCTGCACGACCGGCGGGCTGTCGCCGCTCCAGGTCCGCAGCAGGTGGATCCAGAGCTGGTAAAGGTACGGATCCCCGGCGCCGATCAAATCCGGGTTCCAGAACCTCGCGCCGTTCTCCCAGTGACGCAGCGGATCCGAGAACAGGTGGGTGAGCGGGGAATTGAAGAACGGATACAGGAGCCGTGCCAACAGCACGGCTCCGAAGGCCCAGCGCCAGCGGTGCTCCGATACGCGAAGTCCGGCCTCGTTGTTCAATGCGCCCCCAAAGCACTGGCGGAGAGCGGCTCCCCGCTCAATCGACTCGAGGTCGAACCTTATCCGATTGGAGGCAGGACCGCCGCTCGCGGCCTCACCGATTCACCCGGCACCGACGCGCGCAGGCCCGCCTACCAACGAACATGACCCCTGCCGCGTGGGCGCGCGCCGCTAGAATGGCGACACGTTCGTGCTGGGAACCGAGATCGTGTTGATCTGATTCTTCGAGATATCGACCGCCAAGCCCACATTCGGGTTGCTACCTGAGGTGCCAGTCCCGATCGTGTTCGAAACGGGAGCGATGACCACGTCGGCGAATGGGCTGGGGCTGGTGGGGGGGGTCAGGGTCACCGGCGTGGGCGCCGCAACGATGTTGCTGGTACTCAAGGTGTAGAGCGTCCCGCCGCTCTCGGTCCCAGCGCTCGTCAGGCCTTCGAACTGCAGCACCGTGTCGTTGGTGGGGAAGCCCGGGATCGCCTGCCCCCACGGCGTGAATGCGCTGGACGCCATCCGCCCCAGCACTGGCGTTTGGTTTTGGGGACTCGACGGCGCGAGCACCAGCGAGTCGGTGTTCGTCACCGAGCTGATCTCGTTGACGAACAGGTAGTCGCTGCCGTAGTCGAGGAAAGCCACGAGATAGTTAGCACCCGTGGTGTTGTACTGCCACAGCAGAGTCGGGGCCTGTGTCGAGGTTCCGGTGACCGAGAGCGTGTAGAGAGCAAAGGTCAACGGACTGGTAGTGAGGTTGTCCGAGAAGAGAATCAGATTGCTTCCGTCGGCATCGAGCAAGCTGAAAGAAATCCCGTACGGGAAGGTAGTACCCGTTGTACCCGACTGGGGCTCCTCCGCCGTACCGATCTGGACAGGAGGAGTGCTCCCATCAATCGGTTCCTTGAAGAAGTAATAATTGATCGGAGGAAACCCCGCCGTGGTCACAACGTCGACAAAATAGATATAGGTGTTGTCGGTCACAGTCGGGGTCATCTGTAGCGTGCCCGTGGCCGAGTACACTTTGGCTGCGTGGCCCGCGGTGTCGATCCGATAGAGCGCGTACTTACCACCCGAGAGCACATTGGAGAACAGCACCGTGCTGCTTGCCTGGCCGCTGCGATTGAGATAGATCGGATGCTGCTCTACGTTCTCGACGAACGTTGCCACCGGCGGCGTGCGCGGCGAGGAGAAGTTCGGCGTGCCACCAGCACCGGCGGGATATATGTTGAGGTTACCGCCCGCGGTCGATAGGACCTCTGCGTACAGCTGGCCCGTGGGGAAGACGTAGAGATCGGCATAGTTGCTGCCGGGAGTGTTGGCTGTTATCGCCGAAACTGGCGTCGGGGCGGTACTGCTCGAATCCTTCCAGTTCATCAACACCGTGGTTGGGATATTGCAACTCCCGGCAGTCAGCGCATATTGAATTACAAAGAAGGCGGTCGTCGGTTCCAGCAAATTGGTATAGCCGGCATGGGACTGGCCGTAGCACGCGGACGCGGACGCCTGTGGCAACGACAAGGAGCCGATCTGCATCGGTGTGGGCAGATTCGAATCATTTGTGTCCGCCAGCGCCAGCCCATAGAGTTGGGTGTTATTCGACCCATCGACCGCCTCGTAGACGGCGGCATAGGGTGAGTAGGCGGCGAACGCCGAACCCGATAGCGTAACGTTCGCGAGTTCACCAACGGGATTGACCGCTTGGCCGGTGACCACCTGCTGCAGTGTGGTGCTCGAGAGGTCTGAGGGCGTCACGCCGAGACCGGTAATGCCGCCGCTGCCGCTGCTTCCCGGACTGACCGGTGTTTCCAGGTAAGGCAGCCAAAACGCGGTGCCGCCGGATGAGCTACTGCCGCTCGACGAGCTCGAGCTTCCGCCGCTCGAGGATGACGAGCTGCTGCTCGACGAGGAACTACTGGAAGATGAAGAGCTGCTGGACGAAGAGGTCCCGCCACCGCTCGACGAGGAACTGCTGGACGAAGACGTTCCGCCACCGCTCGAAGAGCTGCTCGAGGAGGAAGAGCTGCTCGACGAAGAAGAGCTGCTGCTCGACGAAGAAGAACTGCTCGAGCTGCTGCTCGAGCTCGACGACGATGAGCCGCCGGTGGGGCCGCATGGTTTGTTGATGACGCTGAACTTACCCGGAATCGACCCCTTTACGATCGTGCTGCAATCGATGATGGTGCCGTTCGCCAAGCCGTCCTCATCAATGGCACCGCCATCGGTCGCCGAAAACGTCAAGGTGCTGCCGTTGATAGTCACTCCATCGAGCGGCGCGCAGTTGCCATTGATGCATTTGACGTAGGCGCTGGGGGCAATACCGGAAGGGGCCGTGAAGGTCAGCGCGACCGTGGCGCCATCCGGCAATCCCGATATCGTCCAGGAAAACCAGCCGAGCGGCGTCGATACTCCGGCTGGCACTCCGTCGGGAGTATCGATTTGCGAGAAATTCGTGAATGTTCCAGCGCTCGCCGTAACGGTGAGCAAGCCCTGCGCCGTGACGACATTGCAGGTTGCTCCGCTGCAGCTCGTCGTGGCCGTGTTGTTGTGATGACTGCTGCCACATGCGGCAAGCGCGAGTAACGGGCCGAGCAACGCCGCGCCAGCGATTCGACGCCGCGCGTTCGCGCGTCGCGGGTTCAGAAGGCGTGGTAGCTCGGACCGAAGAGGGCGGCTGTTCATGCCAGTCATACGAATTCCCCCGGCTACGCGCGATTCGCGACCATTTGACTTCGCTTCTGCCATTTCGGCTGACGAGATGGCGCCCGTGCGATGCTAGGCCCGTCCCCGGCAGCGTCCATAAGCCAGCGCTCAAAGAGTTATCAGGAATTTCTCAGAGAACTCTTTCGAGAGAAGTCAGTCACTTGCGCTATACTTGCCGCGTTCCCAGGCCGTTAAAAAGCTCTCGGCGTCATTCACATGTCGACCGTCCCCGGGCAAGTCTTGAAAGTCGGCGAGTGGGCAGTCGATCCCGCGTTGGGCGAGATTTCCTCGGGCGGGCGCGTCACCAAGCTCGACCCGCTCACCATGCGACTGCTGGTTTACTTCGCCGCCAACTCCGGTCGCGTCGTTGCACTGCAAGAACTGCTCGATGCGGTGTGGCCGAATGTCGTCGTGACCCCGCAGTCGGTGTACAACACGGTGGCGCACTTGCGCCGCACGCTCGGGGATCTGGCTGAGGCCCCCACCTACATCGAGAACATCCCGCGCAAGGGCTATCGCCTGATCGCGAGGGTCGAGAACCGCCTGGTCGAGCGCCGTGCGGTCCCCCGGTCCGCGCCGCCCGGCGACCTGCCCTCGCCGCCGAGCACGCCGGCCGGCGCCCCCCGCCCGGCGCGCTCCCGGCTGACCGAGCCGAAGATCCTCGGCGGCATCATCGCCGGCGTGCTCGCCGTGATCGGCCTGGGCTTTGTGCCGCTGCTGATGCACGTCGGGATTTTCGGATCGCGAGCCGCGTCATCGGAGTCAACGGCCGCGCATTCCATCGCGGTCCTGCCGTTCAAGGATCTCAGTGAAGCGAAGGATCGCGAGTACCTGGCCGAGGGGCTGGCCGAAGAGATCGGCTCCGTGCTGTCGAGACTGCCCACATTACGGGTCATCGGGCGCGCGTCGGCATTTGCGTCGCGAGCCGATAGCGTTCCCGACATCGCCAGAAAGTTGCACGTCGATCACGTGCTCGAAGGCAGCGTGCAGAGCTCGGCCCGCGGCGTGCGCATCACGGCCGCTCTGATTCGCACCGACGGCGGCCAGTACCTCTGGTCCAAGACATACGACCGGGCGAGCGACGATTACTTCAGTGTCGAGGATGAGATCGCGCGCGACATCGCCAGCGCGCTTACCAATACGGGGCTTCCGCCGAACCGGTCGGCAAGTGCCTGCGGACAGAACGGCGAGGCCTACAACCTGCTGCTGCAGGGGCGCTATCTCGGGCGGCGCAACACCCGCGTCGATCGCGATCGAGCGATCGATCTCTACCAGCAGGCGGTGGCGCTGGAGCCGAACTGTGCGCGAGCCTGGGCCTGGCTTTCCACCGGCTACGGGGTGCGGACGGCGGAGGGGTGGGCCGAGCCGGACTCCGGCTACCAGCAGGCGCGCGATGCCGCAGAGCGCGCCCTGCGGCTCGATCCGCTCGAGGCCGATGCGCACGCGGCGCTCGCTTATGTCGAGGAGTACCGTGATTGGAATTGGTCCGGTGCGCAAGCCGAACTGCAGCGCGCGCTCTCGCTCAATGCAGGTGACGTACGGGTATTGAACATGAGCGGTCACCTCGCGGTGGATATGGGTCAGATCGACACCGCTACCGCCTATTATCGGCGGGCGGTCGCCGCCGACCCCCTGAGTCCCGGCGCTTTGGGGGGACTCGCGGGAGTGTTGTGGGGACGCGGTAACACTTCCGAGGCAGAGGCGATCTATCGGCGACGGCTCATGTTGTCGCCCGCGGGGAATCACACATGGCTCGGGCTGATCCTGCTTGATCGCGGCGACAAAGCGGGGGCACTCGCTGAGATCGAGCAGGAGACGAATCCCGAGCAGCGGCTGATGGGGCTCGGGATCGTGCAAAGCGCATTGGGAAACCGCGCAGCGTCTGATCAGGCGCTCGCCGAACTAATCGGGAGATTTTCCAACCGGCCGACCGAAATCGCCGGCGTATACGCGCGCCGCGCCGAGCCCGACGCTGCCTTTCAATGGCTCGAGCGCGCGTTCAGCCAGCGCGATTCCGGAATGCTGTGGCTCAAGAACAACGTACCCCTGCGGCCGCTGGTTGCCGACCCCCGCTACAACGCGTTGCTGCGCCGCATGGGTCTGCCGCCAAACTGAACCCAGCACGCAACCGGTGTCGTAGCTGCGCCGCGGCGGATTCCGCGCCTCGACGACTGCGGCCGCTCGTGGCGCTAGTGCTCGGTGCCGCCGCTCTCGGCGGCAGGTGCCGTCTTCGTCCACAGTGGCGTGTCGTCGAGCAGGCGCACCAGCTGCTCCATGCGTTTGAGGTTGGCGAAGTGATCCGTCATGACGATGGAGTTGGTGGGCGTATAGGCGACGAGCGAGGCGACCTGCGGCAACATCGGCCGCAGGATGGGCACCATCTGGGCCGCCGATGCGTGCTTGAGTGCAACGACTTCGGTCACCACCGCGTCGGCGGGGTGCGTCTCCTTCGGCGTGATGACGGGACTGGGGATTGTCTTCATCTCGGCGTCGGGCACGACGCGCATGAAGCCGGCGTCCTCGTAAGCGGTGAACCCATAAATGCTGAGCACTCCGAGCAATTGCTCGTAGCTGAGGTCCGGCGGCGACTTCGCAATGATCAACACCTCCGCGCGTACCCGGGGGTCGATCACGAACGTCTTGCCGGTTTTCCTGGCGACGCCGGCAATCAACCGCTCGATCGGCACGGTCGCTGCGGGCTCCCGCGCACTCACCTCAGATGAGGGCTGATCGGCGAGTGAGGGCAATGCCGCGCAACACAGCCAGCAGGCCGCGGCGGCGAGTATCACGTTTCTCATGGCGGTCCCTCTTGTTCAGGGGTAGGGGACGATGGCCGAGCATACGCCGGCCCGAGGGGTGGGTCCCCTTTACTCTGCGCGACCGGGCTGCGGATAATGACCGCCGCATGCAGCGCACAGCACTTCTGATTGCTCACCTTTTCCTCGGCGCGGTGAACGTCGCCTTGGCCGCGCCCGCGGCGGGCGGAGCGGCCGCCGAGGACGGGCAGTGGACCATGCCCGGCAAGAACTACGCGGCGACGCGCTACAGCGGGCTGACACAGATCAATGCGCAGAACGCGCGCTCGCTCCATCCCGTGTGGACGTTCTCCACCGGCGTGCTCGCCGGCCACGAGGGGCAGCCGCTCGTGGTGGGCGACACCATGTACGTCGTGACGCCGTGGCCGAACGTGCTGTACGCCTTCGACCTCTCGAAGGAGGGGTATCCGCTGCGCTGGAAGTACCGGCCGGATGTGAGCTCGAACGCACTCGGCGTCGCCTGTTGCGACGCGGTGAATCGCGGCGCCTTCTACGCCGACGGCAGGATCTACTACAACCTGCTCGATGGGCACACGGTCGCGATCGATGCGCGCTCGGGGCGCGAGCTGTGGAAGACGGCGATCGGGGACGTGGGAAACGGAGAGACCGCGACCATGGCTCCGCTCGTGGTCAAAGACCGGGTCATCGTCGGGGCTTCCGGGGGCGAGTTCGGCATCTATGGATGGCTGAAGGGACTCGATCTCAAGACCGGACAGGTCGCGTGGACCGGGCACAACATGGGTCCCGACGCCGACATGCTGATCCACCAGGAGAGTTTCAAGCCACCCTATCCGGTCGAGGCCGACGCGGGCGCGCGCAGCTGGGAACACGACAGCTGGAAGAAGGGCGGGGCGCCCGTGTGGGGCTGGCTCTCCTACGATCCGCAGCTCGATCTCGTTTACTACGGCAGCGGCAATGCCGCGCCTTACAACACCGAGCAGCGTGCCGGGGACAACCGCTGGAGCGCGAGCGTGCTGGCGCGCCGCCCGGAGACCGGCGAACTCATCTGGGCGTATCAGTTCACTCCCCACGATGGCTGGGACTACGACGCCACGGGGGCGATGGTGCTCGCGGACATCACCGTGGGCGGGAAGCCGACGCAGGCGCTGGTGCATTTCGACAAGAACGGCTTCGCCTATACGCTCGATCGCGTGACCGGCAAGGTCCTGGTCGCGGCACCCTTCGCACCGGTCAACTGGGCAAAGTCGGTGGATCTCGTGAGCGGCCGCCCGGTCGTCGACCCGACCAAGGAGACCGGCGCATCGAAGGGCAACGTGAAGGGAATCTGCCCTTGCCTCGAAGGTGCGGTGAGCCCGAATTCGCCGCCCGCCTACTCCCCGCGCACCCATCTCTTCTACACCTCGACCAACAACCTCTGTATGGATTACGAGGCAGGCCGCGTCTCGTACCTGCGCGGCACGCCGTACATGGGCGTCAACAGTCCCTATGCGGCCGGACCCGGCGGTCACCTCGGGTCTTTCATCGCCTGGGATGCGGCGAGCGGCCGCAAGGTGTGGGAGGACAAGGAGCCCTATCCCAACTGGAGCGGCGCGCTCGTGACTGCGGGCGATGTGGCGTTCTACGGAACGCTCGACGGCTACTTCAAAGCGGTCGACGCGCGCACCGGTGCCGAGCTCTCCAAATTCAAAGTGGGCTCCGGCGTCGTCGGCAACCCCATCGCATTCCGCGGTCCCGACGGCCGGCAGTACGTGGCGGTGTACGCGGGCGTAGGCGGTGACTGGTCGCTGCTTGCCGGCGACATGCGCTCGGATGATCCGCGCGACATCAGGCTGCCGGCGGACTTCATGAAGGACATCGCGCGCCACACCAGTCAGGGCGGGATCATATGGATCTTTGGCCTGTGAGTGGAGCGCTGCGTATGGCGTTCGCAGCGCTGCTGTTCGCCGCGGCGCTGCTGGCCGGGTGCCAGCGCCCGGGTGCGCCGCCGGCTGCCGCCGCGAGCGCGTCGCCCCCCGCCATTGCCTACGAAGCGCACATCGCCGCCGGCGGCATACCGCCTGCCGGCGGCACGCTCACCAACCCCCATAGCGGCGATGCGGCGGTGGCCAAGAACGGCGCGCTGCTCTTCACCACCATGAACTGCGACGGTTGCCACGGAACCGATGCCGCCGGCTTCGTCGGACCGAACCTCGGCGCTGGCCGCTGGCGTTACGGTGGGGCGGATGCGGAGGTCTTCAGCTCCATCTACTACGGCCGCCCGAAAGGGATGCCGGCGTTTGGCGGCACGCTGGGGAGCGAGGGCGTCTGGACGCTGGTCACCTACATCCGCTCGTTGCCGGCGCCCGGCGATCTGCCCACTGAGTCGTGGGAGCAGCCATAGCCGAGCGCCCGGACGTCCCGCAACCTCCTCAGACGCTGTTCGGCGAGCTGTTCGCGGCGGTGCAGACCGCGGCTATCTTCGCCGACGGCAAGACCTTCGCGGACGCGGTACCGCGCGCGGCTCCCGAGACGATTCTCGCCGCGTACCGCGCGGCGCCGCCCGGGACCCCCGCGGCGCTCGAGCGCTTCGTCACCGCGCATTTCTCGCTCCCCGAGGACGGACCTTCGGTGGCTGCGCCAGCGGCGACGTCGCTGCGGGCGCACATCGATGCGCTCTGGAGCGGGCTCACGCGCACGAGCCCGAGCGCGCCGCGCTGGTCCTCGCTGCTCCCGCTGCCGCAGCCCTACGTCGTGCCCGGCGGGCGGTTTCGCGAGATCTACTACTGGGACTCGTACTTCACCATGCTGGGGCTGCGGGAGAGCCGCCGCGCCGACCTCATCGAAGGCATGGTGGAGGACTTCGCGCACCTGATCGACACCTACGGTCACGTGCCGAACGGCACGCGCACTTACTACCTGAGCCGCTCGCAGCCGCCGTTCTTCTTCGCGATGGTGGGGCTGCTCGCGGACGATCCGGAGCGTGGTGCGGGTGCGGCGTACGCGCGTTACCTGCCGCAGTTGAAGCGCGAGTACGCATTCTGGATGGCAGGTGCGGAGAGCCTCAAAGCCGGCCAGGCGCACCGCCGGGCGGTGTCGTTGCCGGACGGTGCGATCCTCAACCGTTACTGGGACGACCGCGACACGCCGCGCGATGAATCCTACCGCGAGGACACCGAGCTCGCGCGTGCGAGCGGGCGTCCCGCCGGGGAGCTCTATCGCGACATCCGCGCCGCGGCCGAGAGCGGCTGGGACTTCAGCTCCCGCTGGTTTGCCGACGCGCGCACCATGGCGACCCTCGTTACCACGGACATCGTTCCCGTCGATCTCAACAGCCTGCTCTTCGGGCTCGAGAACGCGCATCGCCGCGGGCTGCGAGCACGCGGGCGATGCCCCCGGCGCCAGCGACTTTCGGCGTCGCGCGGCGGCGCGGCGCGCGGCGCTCGACCGCTACCTCTGGGACGGTGCGGCCGGCGTCTACTTCGACTACCGGATCGCAGAGCGAGCGCTCATCCGGCGGCTCTCGGCCGCGACGCTCTATCCGCTCTTTCTCGGCTGCGCCTCGGCGCAGCAGGCGCAGGGCGTGGCCGCGGCGGTGCGTGCATCGCTCCTCAAGTCCGGCGGTCTCGTGACGACGCCGCTCGCGACCGGACAGCAGTGGGATGCGCCCAATGGCTGGGCGCCATTGCAATGGATCGGCGTGGCGGGTTTCAATCGCTACGGTGAGGGCGCGCTCGCCGAGGCGATCGCCCACCGCTGGCTGCGTAACGTGCGGCGTGTGTACGCCGAGAGTGCCAAGCTCGTGGAGAAGTACGACGTGCTCACCGAGCGCGGCGGGGGCGGGGGGGAATACCCGCTGCAGGACGGCTTTGGCTGGACGAATGGGGTGGCGTTGAAGCTCATGGCGCTGTATCCGGGGGCGGTTGCCGCCGGGCAGGGCTGAGGGGAGAAGTTTTGGTTAATTCACCAATGCAGCAGACGACCGGGGGCAGTGGTACGGGCGACTCCGAGGTGCGGACTCTGCGCCTGTTCGTGTTCGCGCTGTTCTTCATGTTCGGCGGCATCACGAGCCTGAACGACGTGATCATTCCGAAGCTCAAGGCGCTGTTCACGCTCAACTACGCCCAGGCCATGCTGGTGCAGTTTGCGTTCTTCATCGCCTATTTCCTGATCTCGATTCCGGCCGCCGCGGTGGTGGCGCGCGTCGGCTACATGCGCACCGCGGCCCTCGGCCTGATGACCATGACCGCCGGGTGCCTGCTGTTCATACCGGCCTCGTCGTCGGGCATGTTCGGCGCCTTTCTCATCGCCGTTTTCGTGCTCGGCTCCGGCATCACCATCGTGCAGGTGGTCGCCAATCCCCTGATTTCGATGCTCGGTCGCCCGCAGACCGCGCACAGCCGCCTGACCTTTGCGCAGGCCTTCAACTCCCTCGGCACCACGATCTTCCCGTACGTCGGCTCGATCCTGATCCTGGGCTCGCTCAGCCAGGTGGATCCTTCGACCCTCTCAGGGGCGGCGCTGTCGCTGTTCCGGCGGCAGGAGACACAGGTCATCGCGCGCACCTACGTGGGCCTGGCGACGGCGCTGACCATCATCGCGGGACTCGTGTGGCTCGCGAGAAAGAAGCTCGTCGAGCCTCCGAGCGAGATGCCGACGCTGCGTCATTACATGAACCTCCTGAAGCTTCCCCGCTTCAGTTACGGGACCTTATGCATCTTTGTTTATGTGGGAGGTGAGGTCGCGATCGGCTCCCTGATCGTCAACTACCTGATGCAGTCGAGCGTGTGGGGGGTCGGATCCGAGGACGCCGGCAAGCACATCATTTTCTACTGGGGCGGTGCGATGGTGGGGCGCTTCATCGGCGCCTACGTGCTGCGGATCATCTCCCCGGGCAAGGTGCTCGCTTTTGTCGCGGCCGCAGTGATCACACTGATCGTCGTATCCGCCAATACCGTCGGACCCGTCTCGGGTTGGGCGTACCTCGCCATCGGGCTCTTTAATTCCATCATGTTTCCGACCATCTTCACGCTCGCCTGCGAGGGGCTCGGGCCGCGGGCGGCCGAAGGCTTCGGGCATCATCTGCGTGGCGATCGTCGGCGGTGCCGTGGTTCCATGGATTACCGGCCGCGCGGCGGATGTCATGGGCCTCAAGGCTGCGCTCATCGTGCCGGCGATCTGCTACGCGGTGATTCTGGGATTCGGCATCTATGCACGGCGTCCCGCGCCGTACGCAGAACACTGAAGTGGCACAGGGCGTCCGGGGGATCCATACATGACGGGTCGGATACGGTTGGTTTTGACAGCCCTGGCGGCGTTGATCGGCGCCGGGGTACTCGCGGGAGCGAAGGTGGACAAGAACCCTCAGACGGCCGCGGCCGCCGATGATCCCTACCTGTGGCTCGAGGACGTGCACGGCGCGAAGGCGCTCGAGTGGGTCAAGGCGCAGAACGTCAAGTCCACCGCGGCGCTGCAGGGCGATCCCGACTACCAGAAGGACTACGACGCGATCCTCAAGGTGCTGGACGCGACCGACCGCATCCCGTACGGCGAGCTCGATCACCAGTACGTATTCAACTTCTGGCAGGACGCGGCACATCCCAAGGGGATCTGGCGCCGGACCACCGTCGCCGATTACGCGAACGCCTCACCCACGTGGGACGTCCTCCTCGATGTCGACCGGCTGGCCGCCGATGAGCACGAGAACTGGGTATGGAAGGGCGCGGACTGCGCGCCCTCGCTCACGCGCTGCCTGCTCTCGCTCTCGCGGGGCGGCGGCGATGCCGTCGTGGTGCGTGAGTTCAACCCCGACGCCAGGGCGTTCGTGAAGGGCGGCTTCGAGCTCGCGGAGGCGAAGTCGCAGATCACCTGGCTCGACGAGGATACGGTGGTGTTCGGCACCGACTTCGGGGCGGGCTCGATGACGACCTCCGGCTATCCGCGCATCGTCAAGCTGTGGAAGCGCGGCGAGCCGATGGCGAGCGCGCGCACGGTATACGAGGGGAAAGACAGCGACGTCGCCTCCGGCGGCGTGGTGTTCCACGACCCCGCCGGCACGATCGCCCTGGTGCAGCGAAGCCCGAGCTTTTTCACGGCCGAGTACTACACCCTCGGCGCCGATGGCACGACGCGCCAGCTCTCTGTGCCCCTCGGAGCGGATTTGAAGGGCGCGCAGGGACGCGCTCTGCTCTTCACGCTGCGCGACGACTGGACGCCGCCGGGCCGCGCGTCGATCGCCAAGGGCTCCCTCATCGCCTATACGTTGCCCGCCCCCGGCTCTGCAGCGGACGGTGACATCGCCGTACTGTACGTGCCCGATGCGCATAGCGCGATTGACGAGGTGTCCGCGGGGCGCGACGCCGTCTACGTCTCCATCAATCACGACGTGACGGGGAGTATCCACGTCTTCCGCGCCGGCACGAATGGAGTCTGGAGCGAGTCACAGCTGGACCTGCCCGCGAGCGGCTCGACCCATATCGTGACCAGCAACAGCTGGGGTCCGGAGGCGCAGTTCCGCTTCGAGAGCTACACGACGCCGACGACGCTCTACGCGACGGCGGGGGAGGGCAAACCCGTCGCGATCAAGTCGTTGCCCGCGCGCTTCGACGCCACCAATCTCGCCACCGAGCAGTTCTTTGCGACCTCGAAGGACGGCACGAAGGTCCCGTACTTCGTGACGCGCTCGCGCGGCCTCAAGGGCCCGGCGCCGACGGTGCTCTACGGCTACGGCGGATTCGAAATCTCCCTCACGCCGGGCTACTCGGCCAACTTCGGCATGCTCTGGCTGACGCGCGGCGGCGTTTATGTGGTGGCCAACATCCGCGGCGGCGGCGAGTACGGTCCCGCGTGGCACCAGGCGGCACTGCTTCAGAACCGCCAGAAGGCCTACGACGATTTTCAGGCGGTCGCCGCCGATCTCGTCAAGCGCGGCATCACGACGTCGAAACAGCTCGGCATCATGGGCGGCTCGAACGGGGGACTGCTGGTGAGCGCCAACATGGTGGAGCGCCCCGAGCTCTTCGGAGCCGTGGTTTGCCAGGTGCCTCTCATCGACATGATCCGCTATACCCAGATCGGCGCCGGCGCTTCCTGGGAAGCCGAATACGGCGATCCGGCCAGGCCCGCCGACCGCGCCTGGATCATGAAATATTCGCCCTACCAGAACGTCCACAAGGACAAGCGCTACCCGCCGGTGTTCTTCGTCACCGCGACGAGCGATGACCGCGTGACGCCGGTGCATGCCCGCAAGATGGCGGCGCGCATGGAAGAGCAGGGGCATACGGTGCTCTTCTACGAGAACACCGACGGGGGCCACGCGGCCGCGGCCAATCACCGTCAGGCGGCCGAGATGTGGGCGCTGAGCTTCGTATATCTCAAGCAGATGCTCGGCGCGGGCTGAAGTCGACGTGGACGAAGCGGCGGCGTCCTTCGCGGTGCTGCGCGCGGCGCAGCGCGCCGCCGTTCCCTGGAAGAACGGTGGCGGGCTCACCCGCGAAGTCGCCGTGCACCCTGCCGCGAGCGACTTCGCGAGTTTCGACTGGCGCGTCAGCATCGCCGAGATCGCGGCCGCCGGTCCCTTCTCGGTGTTTCCCGACATCGATCGGCGCATGGTGGTGCTCTCCGGCCGCCTCACACTCGCCATCGACGGCTCGGCGCCGGTCACGCTGACGCCGGAGAGCCCGGCGGTGGCCTTTGCGGGCGATGTGGCAGCGTTTGCCGAGCCCCATGGTGGCCCGGTCGTCGATCTGAACGTCATGACACGGCGTGGTCGCTGCACGGCCGATTTGCGGCGCCTCGAGATCCGCTCGCCGATGCGACTGGAGACCGGGCCGGGGGTGACGCGGCTGCTCGTGGCGCTCACGAGCCAAGGCGTCCTGTGCGCCGGCAGGCCGCAGCCGCTCGAGCGCCTCGATGCGTTGCTGATTCCGGCCGGATCGCCGGTTGTCACGCTGGCGGTGCAGGGACCGGCGGCGCTGCTGCTGGCCGAGATGAGGCCGGCATGAAGCTGCCGTCGGCGCGGGAGATCGCGCGCGAAACGCGTCATGCGCTTCTCTCCACGCACCACTGGCGCGCGCGGCTGGTGCTGTGGGCGGCCGGTGCCGCGGTGGGCGCGGCGGCCGTGGCCTTCGCCTGGCTTGCCGACAGCGCGCAGGGGCTGTTGCGGCGCCTGCTGGCGCATAGCGAGTGGTGGCCGTGGCTGCTGGCGCCCATCGGGTTCGCAGTCATCGCCTGGCTGACGCGTCGCTACTTCAAGGGCGCCGAGGGCAGCGGCATCCCGCAGACCATTTACACGCAGCAGGCGGATGCCGAGGAGGCTGCGCAGCAGCTGCTGAAGCCGCGGGTTGCCCTGGGACGCATGGTGCTCGCGGCGGCGGGGCTGCTGTGCGGCGGCTCGATCGGCCGCGAGGGTCCGACGGTGCACGTAGGCGCGGTCATCGCGCACGCCTGCGGCCGCTGGATGCCGCACGGCAGGAGCGGCGCGCAGCGCCGCGTGCTGATTCTCGCCGGCGGCGCTGCCGGCGTCGCGGCCGCCTTCAACACGCCGCTGGCCGGGATCGTGTTCGCCGTGGAGGAGCTGTCGCGTTCCTTCGAGGAGCGCGCGAGCGGCGCGGCATTGACGGCGGTGATTCTCGCGGGCGTCATCTCGATCGCCCTGGTGGGCGACTACAGTTATTTCGGCCATCCGGTGGTGGCGCAGATTCCGGGCGCGCTGTCGCCGGGCGTGCTCGCCGTGGCGATTGCCAGCGGGCTCGCGGGCGGCGTTTTCAGCCGTCTGACGCTCGTGGCATCCCACGGGTTGCCGGGCGTCTTCGGCCGGCTGCAGCGCGAGCACCCGGTAGTGTTTGCGGCGGCCTGCGGCCTGCTGGTCGCGGCGCTGGGCACCGCCTCGGGCAACCTCACCTACGGAACGGGCTACACGGAAGCCAAATCCATCCTGACCGGCGGCGTCCACTTACCCTGGTACTACGGTCCGGCGCGTGCCGTTGCCACGCTCGGTACGTATCTCAGCGGCATTCCGGCGGGGCTGCTGGCGCCTTCGCTGTCCGTTGGGGCGGGGCTCGGGCAGCTGGCGGCCGATGCCGGTCTGCACTCGTCCCTCGCAGTGCCGTCGGCCATCATCGGGATGTGCGGCTACCTCGCCGGCGTCACCCAGGCGCCGCTGACCTCGTTCGTCATCGTGATGGAGATGACCATGCAGCACGCCATGCTGCTGCCGCTCATGATCACCGCGGCGCTCGCGACTGCGGTCTCCAAGCTCATCTCGCCCCCCCTCTACCAGACGCTGGCACGGCGCTACGCCCCCATGGCATGACGCGTCCGCGCTAGCGGCCGTCCCATTTGGACCAGAGCGCCGCGCGCGGCGCTGTCACCCTGCCGGACGATTCACCGACCGCCGGAGCCCGACGTGCTGTTCGCGACCGATCATCCCCTGGTACTCACCGCCAGCTGCCCGAGCCGCATGGGCACGACCGCCGCCATCACCGGCTTCCTCGCGGCGCGGCGCTTCTACCTCATCGAGATGCACCAGTTCGACGACACCATCTCGCAGCGCTTCTTCGTGCGTATCACCTTCTGCGGCGTGCAGGGCGAGCGGGTCGATCTCGGCAAGCTGCGCGGCGATTTCGCCGCGATCGCGGCCGCCGAGGAGATGGAATGGCGCATCCACGACAGCGCCGAGCGCACCCGCGTGCTCATCATGGTGTCGAACTTCGACCACTGCCTCGAGGATCTGCTGTACCGGCACCGCACCGGCGAGCTGCGCATGGACATTACCGCGGTGGTCTCGAATCACGTGACGCTGCAGCCGACCGCCGCCCGCCACAACCTGCCGTTCTTTCATCTGCCGGTGACGCCCGCTACCAAGCCCGTGCAGGAGCGGCGGCTGCTCGAGCTCGTCGAGTCGACGCGCACCGAGCTCGTGGTGCTGGCGCGCTACATGCAGATCCTGTCGGATGAGCTGTGCGGCAAGCTGCGCGGCCGGGCCATCAACATCCATCACTCGTTCCTGCCCGGGCTTCAAAGGCGCCAAGCCCTATCACCAGGCCTATGACCGCGGCGTCAAGGTGATCGGCGCCACCGCGCACTACGTGACGCACGATCTCGACGAGGGGCCGATCATCGAGCAGATCGTCGAGCGCGTGGATCACGGCTACACGCCCGACATGCTGGTGGCGGCGGGGCGCGACTCCGAGCGGCGCGCGCTATCGGCCGCGGTGCGCTACGCGATCGAGCAGCGCGTGTTTCTGAACGGCGGGCGTACCGTGGTGTTCAAGTAGCCGCGGGTCCAGGCCGCAGATTCAACCCCGCGACGTCCGGGGCGATCAGCCGCGGCGCGGGACTGCCGTGCACGGGGCCGAAGTGCCGGCCGGCGTTCCAGTCACGTGTCGCCGCGGCGATCTCCTCGCGCGTGCGCGCGACGAAGTTCCACCACACGAGGATCTCCTCGCCGAACGGCGTGCCGCCGACCAGCAGCACGCGTGCCGTGCCATCGGCGCGCAGCGCCACGGCCTGGTGGCCGGTGCCGAGGTAGAGGAGGGTGCCGGGGGCGAGCGCCTCGCCGGCCACGCTCGCCGTGCCGGCGAGCACCAGCGCCGCGTGCTCGAAGGTCGGCTCGAGGGGCAGATCGAGTGCCGCGGGTCCGGTGCTCGCGAGATCGAGGCCGATGAGCGGGGAGTAGATCTCCGCGGGCGAGGTCTCGCCGAAGGCGCTCCCGGCGAGCACGCGCACACTGAACCCGCCGCGCTCGATGAGCGGCAGGTGCGGGTAGTTGCGAAACGCCGGCGCGCGCTGCCGCTCGTGCTCGGGAAGCGCAATCCACAGCTGCGCCGCGTGCAGCCGGCCGCCGATGCCGGGGGCGGAGTCCTCGGCATGCGTGATGCCGGATCCGGCGGTCATGAGGTTCACCTGGCCCGGCGTGATCAGCTGCTCGTTGCCGAGGCTGTCGCGGTGCACTACCTCGCCTTCGATCAACCAGGTGAAGGTCTGCAGCCCGATGTGCGGATGGGGGCCCACGTGCATGCCGCCACCCGCATCGAATTCGATGGGTCCGGCGTGGTCGAGGAAGCACCAGGCGCCCACGGTACGGCGGTGGCGGTTGGGCAGGGCGCGGCGGATCAGGATTCCGCCGCCGATTTCGGTGGAGCGTGCCTCGAGGCGCTCGATGACGGGCCGCGGCGCGCTCATGGGCGGACCACTACGGTGAAGATACGGACCCCGCCGGTGAGCTCGCGGTGGATCGGACATTTGTTCGCGATCTCGAGCAGCTTTTCGCGCTGCTCCTCGCTCAGCTCGCCGTGCAACGTGATGTGCCGGTGGATGTCGCTCCCGCCGCCGGCCGGTGCGCCGTCGCGGTTGAACGTGAGATCCACCTTTACGCCCGTGAGCGGCCAGCCCTTGCGCGCGGCATACATCCGCAGCGTGATGGCGGTGCAGGCTCCGAGGCTCGAGAGCAGCAGCGCGTGCGGCCCGGGACCCTGGTCGGCGCCCCCGGCAGCGAGGGGCTCGTCGGCCAGCCAGTGATGCCCGAAAGTGTCTTCGAGCGTGACCGTGTAGGGGGCGGCGGCGCTCACCGCGGTGACATGGGGACCGTTGCTCATTCGGGCGCGCTCCTTGCCTTCACCAGGGATTCGATGCGCGTATCGGGCACGAGCCAGGTCAGCGCCACCGTCACGTACAGCACGATCGCGAGCCACGGCCGCACAAACGCGAGCACCACGGCGGCGACGTACAGCGTTACCGACAGCTTACCTTTGAAGTCTTTGCCGGTGGCGACGGCGAGGCGCGAGTCGCGGCCGTTGGCGGCGATGATCTGCGCCTGCAGCACGGTGTAGCTCACGGCGGCGAGCGCCAGCACCACGCCGTAGGCGGCGACCGGGGCCGGTACGAAGCCCGCCTCGTCGATCCAGCGGATGACGAACGGCACCAGCGACAGCCAGAAGAGCAGTGCCAGGTTCGCCCACAGCACCCGGCCGTTCACCTTCTCGGTGACGTGCAGCATGTGGTGGTGGTTGTTCCAGAAGATGCCGACGTTCACGTAGCTCAGGACGTAGGCCAGCAGCACCGGCACGTCGGCCTGCAGAGAGGCGAGATCGCCGCCCTGCGGCACGCGGATTTCCAGCACCATGATGGTGATGATGATGGCGACCACGCCGTCGGTGAAGGCTTCCAGGCGGGCGGTGTTCATGGCGCCATGTTAACCCGGGGCGGTGCTAAGCTGCCGTGGACCATGAGCGGCAGCCGTCTGTTCATCGAGGCGCGAGACTTGTTGTTGCACAGCCGGGAGGATCTGGCGCGGGCGCAGCGCGAGTTCCGCTGGCCGGCGCTCGGAGAATTCAACTGGGTGCGCGACTACTTCGACGTGATCGCCGCCGGCAACGAGACGGCGGCGCTGCGCGTCATCGACGATGCCGGCGGGGACGAGGTGCTGAGCTTCGCCGGGCTCGCGCGCCGCTCGGCGCAGGTCGCGGGATTCCTCGCCACGCAGGGCGTGGGACCCGGGGATCGCATCCTCATCATGCTGCCGAACTGCGTGGCGCTCTGGGAAACCATGCTCGCCACCATCCGCTTAGGCGCCGTCATGATCCCGGCGACCACGCTCCTCGAGCACGAGGATTTGCGCGACCGCCTCGAGCGCGGTCAGGTGAAGGCGATCGTTACGCTGGCGGCACTCGCGGGACGGTTCGCGCGCCTCGGGGGCGCGCCGCTGCGGGTCGCGGTGGGAGCGGCAGCGGCGGGCTGGATTTCCTACGAGGACTCGTACCGGGGCGAGCCGCGCTTCACCACGGCGGCGACCCGTGCCGATGAGCTGCTGCTCCTCTATTTCACGTCCGGTACGACCGCGAAACCGAAGGTCGTCGCCCACACCCACGCGAGCTATCCCGTGGGGCATCTGTCGACCATGTACTGGCTGGGACTGCGCCCCGGGGACGTGCACCTGAACCTGAGCTCGCCCGGCTGGGCGAAGCATGCATGGTCGAGCGTGTTCGCGCCCTGGAACGCGCAGGCCACGGTGCTCGCCTATCACTACGAGCGCTTCGATCCGCGCTCGCTGCTCGCGCAGCTGGTGCGCTGCCGCGTGACGACGTTCTGCGCGCCACCAACGGTGTGGCGCATGCTGATCCAACAGGACCTCAGCGCTTTCAAGGTCGCGCTGCGCGAGGTGACGAGCGCCGGCGAGCCGTTGAACCCGGAAGTGATCGAACGGGTCCGCGAGGCCTGGGGACTGACGATCCGGGACGGCTTCGGCCAGACCGAGACCACCGCGGTGGCGGGCAACTCGCCCGGGCAGCCGGTGAAGGCGGGCTCGATGGGACGACCGCTCCCCGGCTATCCGGTCGTACTCGTCGACCCAGAGGGGCAGAGGGCGGAGGAGGGCGAGATCTGCATCGAGCTCGCACGGCGGCCGCTCGGGCTCATGCAAGGCTATCTCGACGACCCCGAGCGCAACGCGAGCGCGATGGGCGACGGTTACTACCATACGGGCGATGTGGCCGCACGCGACGCCGAGGGCTATCTCACCTACGTCGGCCGCATGGACGATGTGTTCAAGTGCTCCGACTACCGCATCAGTCCCTTCGAGCTCGAGAGCGTACTGATCGAGCATCCGGCGGTCGCCGAGGCGGCGGTCGTGCCGAGCCCGGACGCGCTGCGCCTCGCGGTGCCGAAGGCTTTCCTGGTGCTCGCCGGTGGCGCGCCGCCCGATGCCGCCACCGCGCGCTCGATTCTCGAGCACGTGCGTGCGCGCGTCTCGCCCTACAAGCGCATCCGGCGTCTGGAGTTCGCGGCGCTGCCGAAGACCATCTCAGGGAAAATCCGCCGCGTCGACCTGCGCAGGCTCGAGGAGGCGCGCGGCGCCGGCGGCGGGCGGCGGCCACAGGAATTCTGGGAAGAGGACCTCAAGCCGAAGGCGGACCTGGTGAGCTGAAGACCCCGGCCCCGGGGGCGGTTTATGATGAGTCCATGCTGGATCCCGCCATCGGCTTTCTGCTCCTCGGCTGCTTCGCGCTGCTGTTCGTGAGCGCAGCGTTGCAGAAGCTGCGCGCGCTGCCGCGCTTCGCCGAGGTGCTGCGTGCCTACCGCGTGCTGCCGGCGGCGGCGCTGCAGCTCGCCGTGCTGGTACCGCTCCTCGAGCTGGCACTGGGGCTCGCGCTCCTCGTGCCCCGCACGCGTGTGGCCGCCGCCGGCGCGGGTGCGGCGCTCCTTACCCTGTACGCGGGGGCCATCGCGCTCAACCTGGCACGCGGGCGGCGCGACCTCGCCTGCGGCTGCGGCGGGTCCGATGGGGCGCGTCCGATCGCCCCGTGGATGGTGGTGCGCAATCTTCTGTTGGCATCGCTGCTCGCCGCGACGCTCCTGTCGTGGCAGGTGCGGACGTTGCTGGCCACGGACCTTCTCACGGTCGCCGGCGGGGTGATCGTGGCGACACTCTTATATGCATCCCTCGACCGCCTGCTGGGACGGGTGGTGCCGCGGACGGCGGCATTCGGGGGATCCCGGTGACGGCGCTCGCGATCTCGAACGTCGTGCTCTGGGTGCTGGTGCTCGTGCTCGGTGCGGTCGTGCTGGCGTTGACGCGTCAGCTCGGCGTCCTGCACGAGCGGATCACCCCGGCCGGCGCCCTGATGTTGAACCGGGGTCTCACGGTCGGGGAGCCTGCCCCGGTTCTCGAGGTCGCCGCGCTCGACGGCCGGCCGCTCAAGGTCGGGGTAGCGCGCGAGGACGGACGCAGCACCTTGCTCCTGTTCGTCTCGCCGACCTGCCCGGTGTGCAAGACGCTCCTGCCCGCGGTCCGCTCGAGTGCCCGCGACGAGCGCTCCTGGATGGACGTGATCCTGGCGAGCGACGGGGATGCGGCTGAACAGCGCGAGTTCGTGCGCGCTCAGGGCCTCGATGGGGTTCCCTATGTGGTATCGGCCGCCCTCGGGCTCGCCTACCAGGTGAGCCGGCTGCCGTTCGCGGCGCTCCTCGATGAGCGCGGCGTGCTGCGCGCGCGCGGGCTCGTCAACTCGCGCGAGCATCTCGAGAGCCTTTTCGAGGCCAAGCGACTCGGCGTGGCCTCGCTGCAGGAATATTTCTCCGGTGCGGCCTGAGGGGGACAAGCGAATGAATACGGTATCGGTGGATGCGGCCGTCGAAGCCGTGCTCCAGGAGTACGAGGCGCGCGCGCGGCGCGAAGAGAATCTCTGGGATACGCTCGGGCCGGAGGAGGCGGAGCGGCGCATCGATGAGATGCTGCTGCCGGTCGGGCGCGCGACCGGGACGCTCCTCAACCTGCTGGCGAAGGAGGCCGGTGCGCGCCGTATTCTCGAGGTCGGCAGCTCCTTCGGCTATTCGACCGTGTGGCTGGCCGAGGCGGCGCGCGCGGTCGGCGGCAAGGTGGTCTCGCTCGAGCTGCGGGCGGTCAAGACGGAGTACGCGACCGAGCGGCTGCGGCGCGCGGGACTGGCAGACCAGGTGGAGTTCCGCGTCGGGGACGCGCTCGAGAGCCTCGCGGCACTGCGCGGGCCCTTCGACTTCGTGCTGATCGATCTGTGGAAAAACCTGTACGTGCCGGTGTGGGAGCTGCTGCACCCGAAGCTCGCGCCCGGCGCCCTGGTCGTCGCCGACAACATGATCGAGCCCGCGAGCGCCCGTCCGCACGCCCAGGCCTATCGCCATGCGGTGCATGGCGCGCGCGACATGAGCTCCGTACTGCTGCCGGTCGGCAACGGCATCGAGCTCAGCCGCTACCAGTGAGGCGCTGATCTATCCGAGCGCGATCTCCACGCGCTTGTTGTGCTTGCCTTCGCTGCGGATCCTGAGCACGCGGATCGCGCCGATCTCGGCAATGTTGGCCACGTGGGTGCCGCCGCACGGCTGCAGATCGATTCCCGGAATGCGCAGCAGCCGGACTCTTCCCAGTCCGCGTGGCGGCTGTACGCTCATGGTCTTGACGAGCTCGGGCTGCGCATCGAGCTCCGCATCCGTGATCCACACGGTCGCGGTGTCGACGCACGTGGCGATCAATCGATTGGTCTCGCTCTCGATGTGCGCGGCATCGAGAGCCGCGAGCTCGATGTCGAAGTCGAGGCGTGCCTTGTCGGGCACGATGTTGCCGCCGGTGACGGGTGCGGTGATCACGCACGACATCAGGTGCAGTGCCGTGTGCAGGCGCATGAGGCGATGGCGGCGCTCCCAGTCGATCTCGAGTTCCACGGTCTCGCCCGGCTCGGGCAGCGCGGCTCCGGATGCGGGCACGTGCAGTACGTGATCGGGGCCGTCGCCCTTGCGGGTATCATCGATCGGGATGCGCTCGCCGCTTGCGCGCACCAGGACGCCGCGGTCGCCGGCCTGGCCGCCGCCGAGGGGGTAGAACACGGTGCGGTCGAGCTCGATGCCGCGCGGGGCGGCGGCGAGTACACGGGCGCTCGCCGTCTTGAGATACGCATCGTCGCGGAACAGCAATTCGGTGCTCACGGGAGCGGCTCCGGGGCTACAATCGACCTCAACGCATGGCTGCGTTCTCCTACCGGATCGTCAACGTGTTCACTCAGGGACGCGCAACCCTGAGCGGCAACCCGTTGTGCGTCTTCGAGAGGGCGCAGGCGCTCGATGCCGCAAGAATGCAGGCGCTTGCGCTGCAGTTCAACCTGTCCGAGACCAGCTTCATCCTGCCGTCGGAGCGGGCCAACGCGGCGGTGCGTGTCTTCACGCCGCGCTATGAGATGCGCTTCGCCGGCCACCCGACGCTCGGCACTGCGCACGTGTGCCGGGCGCTCGGTCTCGGGGGCGATCGCATGACACTCGAGCTGCCCGCCGGGGTGATCCCGGTGCGTGCCACGGGGGAGCGGTGGACGCTGCAGGCCAAGGCGCCCGAGTGGCGCGAGGTGACGGAGCCCCGCCTGACGCTCGCAGCCATGCTGGGCCTCGAGGAGCGCGATCTCGGTGAGCGGCCGCTGTGGGTGAATGCCGGCGTCGAGCAGCTCATCATGCCGCTCGCGAGCGAGGCGGCGGTGCGGCGGGTGAACGTGCGCGCGGATCTGCTGGAGCAGCTGCGCAGCGCCGACGGTCACAGTCAGGTCTACGTGTTCGCGCCGGCCGGCTCGGGCCTGCTGGCGCGGTTCTTCTTTCCGCAGGGCCGGGCGGTGCTCGAGGACCCGGCGACCGGTTCGGCGACCGCCAACCTCGGCGGCTGGTGCCTGGCCACCGGACGCACGCTCCCGTGTGAGTTCGACATCGCGCAGGGGGAGTACACCGGCCGGCCAGCGGCGCTGCGGCTGCGGGTGGACGAGGAGCGCAACGTGCTGGTGAGCGGGGATGTCGTGGAGCTCGGGCGAGGGTCGATCACCTTATAACACCACCGGGAGCCCGCCATGATGCGTTCCCTCTTCATTCTGCTAATTGTCCTGGTGGCGCCACCAGGCTCTGGACAGCAGGCCACCTGGTTTTTGTTATCACACGAAGAAGGTTGCGTGGACTTGAAGGTCTTGGTCGAGGCGGAGAAGTTGCCGCGGGTACCGAGGTCCCCTGAGGACTACGCGCAAATGATGCGTGAGCGTGGCAAGGATGTGAGCCTGGTGCTTCCCAAGGACGTCCCCTCGGATTTCAAGGGGAAGATTGTGCAGGTAAGGACGAGCAGCGACGATGGGGGACCGGTTTTCGTAAGAGACGAGGTTTGCCACAAACTCGGAAAATAGAACTACCACGCCTCCCGGACTCTATCGGGACATGGGGCTCGCCATCAGGCTTTGCCGTAAGCCCAGCAGCGCGTCGAAGCGGTCATAAGCGCGCTTTCCGGCGTAACGAACGGTGGGACGGTCGGAAAATGTGACCCGTCTCGCAGAGGGCGTCGCCCGCGGAGAGTTCAATCGCCGGTGAGCTACGGGTGCAGGACGCCTCCATGGAAACGCTCAGGCTGCGCCGGATACAGGAGCCCTCTCGAGTGGAGCGGCTCTTGGATGCCTATATCTCGCGCACCGCGATCCTGCCGAATGGCTCATACCAGGTTCGCCAACCTCGCGAGCTACCCGAGGGTCTGCGAAGCGCCATAGCCCGCGCGAATGCCCAGGGAGAGTCCTGGTCATGCTGGGTGCAGGGCTCCCGCGTGTGGCTCTTCGTATGCGAGATGTCACTGGCGCTATCACGCGAGCGCGGGGCGCCCGTGCTGCTTGTGCGTCAGTACAACGAGGACGCCGAGGTGACGGACTCCGGGACCTGGAGGTTCGATGCAGCGGGGGTATGGACCCGCTGCGCTGATTGAACCGGCCGCCGTGCCTTTCCCCGAACGTTGACACGACGGCTCACTCGGCCCCACCGGAGGTATCCGCCCCCGGTGGGGCCACTTTCCGAGTCTAGTGCCGCCGCTCTATTACCTAGTGCACCTGGTCGACTGACGCCGCTGGCGCGGACGGCGGCGATCGACCAGGAGCGGCCGTCGGCTCGTGCGTCTGAATGATCTCAACGGCGGTCTTTTAGGGAATGCGATCCCACCTGGCCCGCTGCCTACGCTCGCGCGCGATGAAACGTGTGTCGCCGCCGCGGTAAGATAACCCCCGCAGATGCGGTAGCGGTGGGAGTCGCGAGGCGAAGTCCATGTCAAAGCTGTATGGCGACAGTCAACGACGGCTTCAGCGGCGCTTCGACACGGAGCGGCTCGCCGATCGAATCGAAGAGCGACTGTTCCGGGAGCGGCTCACGACCGACGATCGGGACTTCATCCATCACATGGACATGTTTTTCCTGGCGACGGCCGACAGTGCCGGTCGCCCCAACTGCTCCTACAAGGGCGGAGATCCCGGCTTTGTGCGCGTGCTCGACGAGTGCACGCTTGTCTTTCCCAACTACGACGGCAATGGCATGTACATCTCCATGGGGAATGCGACAGAGAATTCGCATGTTGGCCTGCTGTTCATCGATTTCGCGAATCAGAAGCGCCTGCGGGTAAATGGCACTGCGCAGATCGGGCCTGCGGAGTCGGTGCATTCGCCATATCCGGAGGCTCAGTTCGTCGTCAGGGTCGCGGTCCAACAGGTGTTTCCAAACTGTCCCCGGTACATCCACAAGCTGCAACTCGTCGAGCGGTCGAAATTTGTGCCGCGCGCAGCTGTTGTCACACCCGTTCCGGCCTGGAAGCGGATGGAGTGGGCTCGTGACACGCTTCCACAGGGGGACCCTGCTCTCGTGTCGGGGCCCGGCGATTCTCGTGATGTTCCGTGATTCTCGGTCGGCGCTTTCGGGGCATATCGCGGAACGCGCAGCTACGGCAGCGCTCGGCCACCAATAGATCAGAGCGATATCCTTGCTCCTGCGACCGCTCGCGGGTCTCTGTTAGGAGATAACCTTCCATGCTCGCGAAGAAATTCCGTGCCAAGCTGGGAGCTGAGAGACACCCGCTGTTCTTCGAGGTTCCCTTCGACGTGAAGCAGGAATTCGGCAAAGCCCGTCCGCCAGTGAAGGTCTCGGTCAACGGCTACACTTACCGTTCGACCGTCTCCGTCTACGGTGGCAGGTACTATCTGCCGGTGCGCCGGGAGCGGCGCGAGGAAGCCGGCCTCCGGGCTGGGGACATCATCGGAGTAACGGTTGCGCTCGACACCGAAGAGCGCACAGTCATGCCACCGCCCGAGCTCTTTGCCGCCTTCAAGAAGAATGGGGCAGCCAAGGAGCGGTGGAAAGAGCTCAGCTACACGCAAAAAAAAGAACACGCGGACGCCATTCTGCAGGCCAAGCGATCTGAGACTCGTGCGCGTCGCGTGCAGAAGACGCTGGCCATGCTGGTCAGCAAAGGCAAGTAAGAGTTCGGCATGACACCACCCGCGCGGTCATGGTGCGTTGGCCGATCGGCCCAAGCCGCGCGATCCTCGATGAATTCACCGTGGCGGTGGCGCGGCGCCTAGCCCTGGCAGCGATCATGCTCCCCGCGAGTTTAGGCCTCGACTTGACCAACAAGTCTTCGTGACCCGTTAGCGGTCACCCGCTACGGGAATGATTCGAACGCTGTCTCACCGATCATGCTGCATCGAGTCATGATCATGCCCTGCCATGGCATCCGTCCCGTGATCCGCTACCTGCGCGTCGAACCATTCGTGCAGGGCCGACACGAGTTTTGGACCGTGCGCTGAGTACTGAATTTCGGCGCCGGATTTAAGGTCTCGATAGCGCACGTGGAGTTCTCCGGGGACAGCCGCTTTAAGGGCGGCGAGCCCCGGCATCTGCGCGCCATGAACGTCTGTCGGTGCGTCGAAGTCGCCTCGCGCGAACCTGTCAGCAATGCTCTTCAGATGGCGACGAATCAGCGCAGTCTGCTTTGTGTCCCCTGGACTTTTCACGACCACGCGCTGAGTGCCACCCTCCGGCGTCTTAGTGAAGATGTGCGTGGTCGCGTTCATATCAAACGGCATGACATCGGCGCTGCGTTCCCGAATAGCCTCCTGGCGCGACGAATCTGCCGTCTGACCAAACGCCGGCGCGACCGCTAGGAGCAATAGACCGGGCAGAGCGGATACGATCGTGTTCATGGGGGGCAATCCCAGGGCCCGCTGCCCTTCAGGGATGATGCAGAGTGGGCGGCGCCTGGTCGGGCGGAAGGATCAGTGGTAGCCCAAAAGCCGCGAAGAGGCGTGGCTCTATGAAGAGCGTCAACCTGGAGATCGCTTCGTGATTGAGTGTGAGCACGTGGATCGAATGCGCATGCCACTGATCGTCAGCGCCAGATGTCTCGTAGACGGCGAACGCGGGCTGCCCGTTGGCCGCGGTCGGCACCAGGTGCAGGCCGCCGCAAGTCTGCCAAGCCATTGCGAAGAACGAGCGGATCATCTCGCGTCCGACATACCACTCGAGCCACGGCGGCATGACGGCGGCGGCGTCCTCCTGCAGAAGCGCCACGAAGGCGTCTACATCGTGTGCTTCCCAGGCTTTCAGATAGCGGCCGATGAGCTGCTGCTGCGCGGGATCGGGCCGCGGCGCCGCCGGCGGGCGCCCCTCGGGATAACGCTTCGCGAGCGACTCACGCGCGCGCTGGAGCGCACTGTTGATCGATGCGGTGGAGCTCTCCAGCAGTGCCGCGGCTTCGGCGGCCGCCCAGCCGAGTACATCACAAAGCAGGAGCGCCGCGCGCTGGCGCGGCGGCAGCTCCTGGATTGCCGCGATGAAAGCGAGCTGCACCGACTCGCGGGATGTGTAGCGCGCTTCCGGAGATGGTGCCTCGTCGGCCACCCCGGACAACTCCGTGTCCGGCAGCGGCTCGAGCCATGCAGTATCGGTTACGGGTGCGCCAGGCGGCATTTGCACGGCGGCGGCCCCGAGCTGATCCGGCAGCAGGCGCTGCGCGTTCCTGCGGCGCTCGATGGCGTTCAAGCATGCGTTGGTCGCGATCTTGTAGAGCCATGCGCGAAATGACCCGCTGGCGTCGAGTGTGTCGTAGCTGCGCCATGCGCGCAGATACGTCTCCTGTACGAGGTCTTCAGCCTCGTGCACGGAGCCCAGCATGCGGTAACAGTGAACTTTGAGCTCGCGGCGCAGCGGCTCGGCGAGCCGGGTGAAGTCCTGGCTGGCGCGCGACGCGATCGGTCGCTGTCGGGTTGGCTGCTGTGCGGTCATCGTTGGGATGGTAGTCCGTCGCTCGTGCTGTACGCCACTCAGTTCGGATATAGCTCCGGCGCGCAGAGTTCACGCTTGCATCGCCACTCACGCGGGCTCGAGGGACCGGTGGACAGGCCCCGACCCCCTCGCCAGAATCGGGGCTGCCGCTCAATCGTCCACTGCCGCCATGGGATCTCCCTTCCCCGTCGTGATGAGGCTGCGGAGGCTCTCGTTGATGAAGAAACCCCAGGCGCCCGAGCACTTGCCATAGCACTCGATCGTGGGAACGAGACCGACATGCGTGAAGGTGAGCTCGGTCTGGTCGCCCTTTCGGGCGATCTCGAACACGACGTCCGTACCTTCCCACTCAGTCTTGTCCTTGACGAAGTTGATGTGCGCCTTGAGCACGTGCCACACGACTCTCTTTCCGGGCACCCACTCGGTGATCGTCTGAGTGGTGTCGTGAATGTCTTCGTACCGGTAGGTGAACACCGCACCCAGCTTGTCAGTGCTGCCCTCGATGTTCCCCGACCACCATCCGCGCACGTTGTTGACGGCCGCGAAGACTTCTTCCGGGGACTGGTCCACGGTGAACGATAGCGTGTAGTCATCAGCTTTCATGGTTTGCACTCCTCTGGAATTTCTTCGCCGGTTTCAGGCGGCGTTGCCGGGGACGAAGGCAGCGAACTGCCGCTCCAGCGCCTTGGCCGCACCGCCGCGCCAGCCGTCCGCGATTGACTGCGAGGTCGGGTCGGGGAAGATGTCCTCCTCGTCCTGCTCGAGCCCATCGAATATCCCGCGGGCCGCAGACTCGGTCGTTGCCTTGGGGATGTTGAGGCCACGGTTCATGTCGGTGTCGACGGGGCCCAAAAGCACCCCGTGTACCTTAACTCCATCGCCGGCAAGCAGAGCGCGCAGTGACTGCGTCAAGTTGAGCGCGGCCGCTTTGGAGATGGAGTACGCGGGTATGAGCGGCAGCGCGGCCAGCGCGACGATGGACAAGTGGTTTACGACCGCTCCCCTGGAGCGCTTGAGCAATGGCAGGAAGCCGCGCGTCACATTGAGCACGCCGAACAGGTTGACGGCGAAGGTACGCTCAAGGACATCGGGGTTCTTCAGATCGTCGTAGGGCGCGACGCCCGCGTTGTTAACGAGAACGTCGAGGTTGTCGATAGATGTCACGGCCCGCTGAATGTCCGTGGCGCTGGTGACATCCAGCATCACCGGGGTCACGCGAGCGTCTGCATGGGCCAGTGGGCCACGCGCTCCCGCGTACACGCGCTTTGCCCCGCGGCGCAAGGCCTCCTCGACGAGTGCCCGGCCGATGCCGCGGCCGGCGCCTGTGATTAAGACGGTCTTATTCGCGATGTTCATGATCGAAAACTCCTAGGTGTTGGTGCTCGCGGCGCGAGCGGGAAATGTGCGGTAGAGCCATAAGAGCAGGGCCACCAGCGATCCGCCCGGCAGGATCAGCTCGATCGCGAGGTACGGGCCGAACGTGCGGCCCGCGGCGATCAATTTCATTGCGAGTGGCTTCACAGTGGTTCTCCCGCGGTGCGGCTCGGTCAAAAATTCAGGTCTCGTCTATAGAACCGGCGTGACCGGGGAAACTCATCGGTTGCAGAGGGCGCTCAAGTAAAAACAGAGACTTAGGGGGACTAAGAGAGCCCTCCGAGGGAAGCGGGAGCTTGCCGCGCCTGAGGAGCCCGGCAATCATCGGCCGGTGCCGGCTTGGATGTACGACCATGACGCCGGGATCGAAGCTCGACGCCAAATTCGGCTGAAGACGTTCGAACTTATCGAGGGCTGTCCATGACGAATCAAGACAGGGTCGCCGTGGTCACGGGCGGCGTACGCGGGCTTGGCCTCGAGACCGCCATTGAGCTCGCCCGGCGCGGGCACCGAGTCGTGGTTGGCGGCAGAGACGAGGTCAGAGGGAGACAGGTCCAAGCGAGCCTTGCCGAGAAGAACTGCCGGGTGGTCTTCTCTACGCTTGATGTGGCTGACACACGGAGCATCGAGCGATTCACCGAGGCGGTCCTTGGCCAGTTCGGTCATGTAGACGTGCTCGTCAACAATGCGGGCATCATGATTGACGATCACCAGCTCTCTCGGGCGCTCACCGACTATGCACAGACTATCGAGACCACCTTTCGGACGAATACTCTCGGCCCATTTCTTCTCTGCCAGGCCCTGATACCGCAAATGCTTACCCGCGGCCATGGGCGAGTGGTCAACGTGTCGAGCGGCATGGGACAGCTCGCTGATATGGGGAGCGGCGACCCCGGCTACCGCATCTCAAAAACTGCGCTCAACGCCGTGACGCGCATTTTCGCGGCCGAGTGCCGGGGCACCAACGTGTTGGTCAACTCCGTCTGCCCCGGCTGGGTGCGTACCGAGATGGGCGGACCGCGAGCACCTCGAACGATACAGCAAGGCGCCGACACGATCGTGTGGCTCGCGACACTCCCGGACGGCTCGCCTTCAGGAGGGTTCTTTCGGGACCGCAAGCTCATCGCTTGGTAACATTAAGGAGGCCGTCCATGCGTATTCTAGTCATTGGTGCGAACGGGACGATCGGTCGCGCCGTGGTCGCTGCTTTATCCGCCGGCAACGAGATCATCTCCGCTAGCCTGCGGAGCTCGATCGTCAAGGTCGATATGGCCGACCCCGAGAGTATTCGGCGAATGTATCGTTCGCTCGGAAAACTACACGCCGTCGTCTGTACCGCCGGGCAAGCGAGGTTTGCTCCCCTCGCCCAGCTGAGCGACGCCGATTTTCGCTTTTGCCTTGACAACAAGCTGATGGGTCAGGTGAACGTCGTGCGACTCGGGTTCGGCAACATGGACGACGGCGGATCGTTCACGCTAACAACCGGCATCCTTGCACAGGCACCGACACCTGGCAGCGCAGCCATCAGTCTCGTGAATGCCGGCCTCGAGGGGTTCGTCAGAGCGGCCGCGCTGGAAGCGCCGCGCAACATCCGTGTCAACGCCGTCAGCCCACCGTGGGTGACCGAAACCCTGCAGGCGTTGAAGATGGACGTGTCCCAGGGTCTGCCGGCGGCCGTCGTGGCCCGAGCGTATGTGCGAAGCGTAACCGGGGACGACACCGGTTCAACGCTCCAACCTTCTGCCCAGGAGTGACGCGACTCATGTCAATCTCGATCGGTTGCCGCGTTGACGTGACATCAGTCGTTTCAATTACTCGCTGGTCGTACTGTCGGCCCGCTTAGCGGGCCATGCATCTCAGAGTGCGGCCCCTGTTCGTATTCATCGAGCTTCTTTTTCTGCTCTTCATTCAGGTCGGCACGGATCCTTTCATCGGCCTTATTGCGCTCGGGCCTTACCTTAGCGAGGCGTTCCTCGCGTGAAAGGCTAGTATCCCGCATGAGCCTTTCCGTCGCATCGTGCAAGTCTCTTAGTATCGGCTTGATCTTGTCCTGCTGATCGGCGGTGAGCGCGAGCTTCTCGGTCAGCACTTTCAGCTGAGTCTCAATCGTCGGTACGCCGGCGTGTTCGCCCCCCGACACGGTCTTTGTGGAACGGTCAGCGCTCGTCGTGACCTGTTGCGCGTGCGCGGTCAGAACGAAGACCAAAATGGTCCCGAGCGGAAGTAATCGGCAGCGGTTCATCTTCCTCTCCTTCTTCTGCCGGGAGCGGCGGCTGTCATATGATGGGTCTCAATCTGGCGGTCAGAATTCCTTCAGTCAAGTCGAATCCCGAGTTGCTGAACAAAGTGGTGCGCGATGTCCAGAAATCTACGCTCCGAATGCGCGAAGACATCGGACAAATGAAACAAGCAGGGCAACGGCGAAAGCCGGATGCGCGGGTCCGGCGTACGCATGAGCGGCTTGGTAGTGCTCTGGTGGAATTGATCCAGCAGAAGCCGATCGATGATGTGACGATCCAGGAAGTGTTGGATCGGGCATCGGTCGGTCGTTCCACCTTTTATCTGCACTTCCGCAACAAAAACGACTTGCTCCTCAACCAGCTGGAGGGTTTTCTGGAAACGATGAGCACGACCCTCAGCACTCGCAAGGAACAGTCTCAGCGAATTGTCCCTGTCGCTGAGATGTTCGCGCACATCGGCAGTCAGAAGAGGGTGTATCGAGCTTTGGCCGACTCTGGCCGTCTCGACGATTTCTTCGATCTCGCAGAAGGCTACTTTGCCCGCGGGATCGAGCAGCGCCTTAGGGAATCCGGGCGTCTTCCGAAATTGCAGCGGCGGGAACTGACTGCCCGCGCTTTTGCCCTATCCGGGAGCTTGCTGTCGCTTCTGCGCTGGTGGATGGATCGCGACGCGAAGGAACCGCCGGCTGCTATAGATAAGCTGTTCCACCGTATGGCGTGGAACGGTCTCCGGTAGTCGCCTTCCGCAGGCCCAAGTGATCATGGAAAGGACCGCTTTCTAGATCCAATGCCTTTGAAGCAACCACACCTTGATCGTCTGTGTCAGGCCCATGTAGCCCAGCAGCGTGAGCAGCAGGATCGGCCAGTACAGCGGCGGCAGATGAGTGAGACCCAGCGCCGAGGACAGCGGCGAATACGGCAGCCACACGCCTAGCGCCATGATCGACATTGTCGTGAGCGTCAGCGGCAAGCTCGCGCGACTCTGCAGAAACGGAATCTTGTTCGTACGAATGACATGGATGATGAGGGTCTGGGTCATCAGCGATTCGACGAACCAGCCGGTCTGAAACAGGGACGCGCGCACGGGGTCCCAGCAGCGGAACACCCAGAGCATCACGAAGAAGGTCGTATAGTCGAAGATCGAGCTGATGGGGCCGACGAAGAGTATGAAGCGCCTGATTTCCGCGATGTTCCAGGGCCTCGGCCGCGCCACCTGCTCCGCATCCACCGCGTCTGCCGGTATCGGCACCTGCGAGAAGTCATACAGCAGATTGTTCGTCAGCACCTGGATCGGGGCCATCGGCAGGAAGGGCAGGAACGCACTGGCACCCAACACGCTGAACATGTTCCCGAAGTTGGAACTCGCTCCCATGCGGATGTACTTGACGATGTTGGCGAACACCTTTCGACCCTCGACCACCCCCTCCTGCAGCACCCTGAGGTCCTTCTCCAGCAGGATCAGATCCGCCGACTCCTTTGCGATGTCGGTCGCCGTGTCCACGGAGATGCCGACGTCCGCGGCGCGCAGGGCCGGCGCGTCGTTGATCCCATCGCCCATGAACCCGACCACGTGCCCGGTGGTCCGGAGGATGCGAATGATGCGCTCCTTGTGCGCCGGGGAGAGGCGCGCGAACAGCGTCGCCTGTTCTGTCTTCCCGGCCAGCTCGGCGTCCGAGAGCTTCTCGATGTCGGCGCCCAGCAGCATCGGGTCTGGCATCAGTCCCACGTCCCGGCACACCTTGCGGCTGATCAGCGGGTTGTCGCCGGTCAGGATCTTCACTGCGATGCCGGTCCCGTGCAATGCGGCAAGTGCGCTGGCCGCGGAACTCTTGGGCGGGTCGAGGAAGGCAACGTAGCCGCGCAGGATCAGCCCTCGTTCGTCCTCACGGGCGCAGAGGAGCTTGCCGGGCAGCTCCTTGGTGGCGACCGCCAGTACGCGAAATCCATCATTGCTCAGGCTGTCGTACTCCTGCTTTAGCCCGAGCACCCGGTCCGGGTCCATCGCAGCCAATTGGCCGTCGAGTTCGAATTGCGAGCATCGAAGAAAGACCTCTTCCGGAGCCCCCTTGGTCAGCAGGATCGTTTTTCCATCTGGATCCTGGACCATCACGGACATCATGCGTCGAGTGAAGTCGAAGGGTAGTTCATCCAGCTTGCGGTACTTCTCGACCACCGCCTTGCCGTGGAAATCGGCGCTGTCCAGAATCGCCCGGTCGAGCAGATTCCTCAGACCGGTCTGGAAATAACTGATCAGGTAGCCGTCGAGCAGCACCGCATCGCTCTCGCGCCCCGCGACATTGCAATGTCGCATCAGAACCACGCGGTCTTCGGTGAGCGTGCCCGTCTTGTCCGTGCACAGCACGTCCATGGCACCGAAGTTCTGAATCGAGTTGAGCCGTTTGACGATCACTCGCTTGCGACTCATGGCGAGCGCGCCTTTGGAGAGGCACACCGAGACAATCATCGGCAGCATTTCAGGAGTCAGCCCCACGGCTACGGCAAGGGCGAAGAAAAAGGCCCCACTCCAGTCGTGCTTCGTGAAGCCGTTGATGAGGAACACCAGCGGCACCATCACGGCCATGAACTGCATCATGAGCCACGTGAAGCGATTCAGGCCCTGATCGAAGCTGGTCTGCGTCCGCTCTCCGGTGATCGAATGGGCCATGCTACCCAGATACGTGCGCGGGCCGGTTACGATGACCACGGCGGTGGCCGTGCCGCTCTCGACGCTGGTGCCCATGAAGCAGATGTTGCGGAGTTCAGTCGGTGAGCTCGCGGTGTCCGTTTCCGGCTGGCAGAATTTCTCGACCGGCAGGGACTCACCGGTCAGGCTACCCTGGCTCACGAACAGGTCTTTCAACGAAAGTAGCCGCACGTCTCCAGGGATCATGTCCCCGGCCGCGAGTTGCACGATGTCCCCGGACACCAGTTCCCGCAGCGGCACTTCCCGCGGTGTGCCATCACGCACCACTGTCGCGGTCACGTGAATCATGGCCTTGAGCTTCTCTGCAGCGGCGTCTGCCCGCGCTTCCTGAAAGAATCGCAGGCTGACACTCAGCACCACCATCAGCGCCATGACGGTTCCGGCGCGGGCGTCCCCGGAAATGTACGAGACGGCCGACAGCGTCGTGAGCAGAATCACGAGGGGATTGCGAATCATCCTCAGGACCCGCACCGGCCAGCCTTGCTTTCGCTCCTGGGCGATCTCATTCGGACCAGCGGTGCGCGCTCTTGCTTCAGCCTCCGATTGCTTCAGGCCGGCGAGCGAGGTTTGCAGGTCGCCGAGCAGCGTTGGCGCGTCTTTGCGAGCGGCGTCGAGGACTGCGGGCGCGACATGGATGTTCTGGTTCTTTCTGGGAGTCGGCGCCGCCTTGGGAGGGGCGGGTGGCTCCACGGTTCTGGCGTCGGCATCCGGCAATGGCATCGTCACTGTGAAGGCTTCAAAGAATGACTGTTCCCTGGATCGCGGCGCGAGGGAGGTGACCGTCCATGCGAGCAAGTAGCGCCGGCAGCAGCGCTCCCGCCGTCAGTACGGAAACGTACGTCGCGACTGTATTTGCAAGGTATCTGTCAAGCGATGACAACCTCGCTCCAGCGGTCGGTCGGATGGTCAACAAGAGCGCCGAGAACCCCGCGAACGCGATCATCAGGCCAGCCAATGTGTACAAAAGGGGTGCACCTCTGTTTTCCATGTTTTGATCCACCTAAGAACCAAGGTCGTTTTGGCGCGTCCTTGTTCTACGACAAATCCGCCTGAAAGGGCATCGTTTACTGAAATCTCGCGTGCTCGGCCTTCCCGGGCGGAGCCGTCGCACAGTCGCTGACCGGCCACAAGCGGAAGTTCAGTTGATCGAAATGACTTCTCCGAAGCTGCCGTTCAGCTCGTGCGCTGACGCTCAGGCCATTGCGGAAGTGCTGGTGCCAGCCCACCTATCGGGGACCAATCTGGTCTACGGTAGGAGCCTTGGCGAGCACGCCAAACCCCTCACTCAGCGGGTCGGCGCATGGGAGGCACATCTGGCGGCTCATGCCGCGACGCTTCGAGTTGACGCATCCGATCCTTGAGCGCAGCTAGTTCCCGCTCGACGGAAGCTATCCGGTCGAAGGTGTAGTCGAAGCCCGAGTAATTCAGCGCTTCTTCCCATATCGCGACTTTTTTCATCAGACGACGAAACACCCCGGGTCCGCCGCTCACGTCAGTTGTCATGGTCATTGCTCAGTGAATTTCTTCCGGTAACCCGTCAGGCGCGCTGCGGCAGGAGCACCAGGTCGGCCGCTTCCTCAGCATCTTTGAGGAGCGTCTTGCGCGGCGTGCCTAGCTGCGCACGCATGGTCAGCCCACGCGCCAAATCCGTGACTTGGGTTGCGCGCGCGGCTACGGGAAAGTCAGATGGGATTTCTCCCGCGCTGATCCCGTCCCGGAAACGTCGCTCCACCAACGCCACGCCGCCCGCGACCGCGTTCTGCAAGAACCGCTGAACCTCAGCGTCGTCTACAAGCGGCGCGACACACATCATGAGGCAGCCCCGGGCGGACCCTTTGCCGGTCGCACTTTCGACGGCGAATTTCAGAAAGCCCGTGATCGAGTCGCGAAGAGTTTGTGGCGAGAGAAGTGCCGTCGCGGCTGCTGCGCCCTTGCGTTCTGCGTACGCCTTCAGGGCGCGCAAGAATATCGCCCGCTTGTCTCCAAAGACGGCATACAGGCTCGGCCGACCCACGCCCATCCCTTCGACGAGATCGTCAATGGTCACGCCGTCGTAGCCTTTCGACCAGAACACCTGAGTCGCCTTTTCCAGCGCCCCTGCCTCGTCGAAGCTGCGCGGCCGGCCCCGCGGCCTAGCGGTATTCTGAATCATTTGGTTCAAAACTCGTTGACAAGGGTACTGCCCGAATATATAACTGAATAGTTCTAAATTAGCAAGACGATTCTGGCCTCACGAGGCCTCACAACAAAGACTTTCATCCTTCACCACGGAGCTGCCCATGGAACATTCGATTGCTCTCGTCACCGGCGCCACTTCCGGGCTCGGTCAGGCGGCCGCCCGACTTCTTGCCGAAGAGGGCTGGCGCGAGATCATCGTCACCGGGCGCAGCCCGGCCGGGGCCCAGCAAGCGGCCGCTCAACTCGCGGCTGAGCACAAAACAGTGATCTTCACGCCGCTGGCGCTCGATCTGGACGAGCCGTCGAGTGTTCAGTCGGCCGTTGCCGAGCTCGTCAAGCGCGGCCAGCCGATCGATTTTCTGCTACTCAATGCAGGGTTGGTTCCCTTTAAGAAGCGCGCAATCACCGCGACGGGCGTCGAGTCTTCTCAGGCCCCGCTTATCGGACATCATCAACTGACGGTTGGGTTGCTCAATGCCAACTTGCTGAGCCCCAACGCGCGGATCGTTATCGCAGGTGCAGAACCTGCCCGCGGTGGCGTACCCATGTTCAAATACACCGACCTGCCAGCCTTCGCGGCCAAACGGTTCCAGGGTAATCGAACCGCCGCTGTTGAAGCCCTGATACGCAACGGGCCGAACGTGAAGTACGTGCCCAATAATGCGTATGCCGACGCGAAGCTCGTCGTCGCTTGGTGGACCGCGGCGCTGGCCCGCCGGCTGCCCTCCGGCATGGCCGTGTACGCCGTGTCGCCCGGTGGCTCGACCGGCACCAACGTGGTGCGAAGCGCTGGCTGGGCGTTGAGGCATATCTTTATCCCAATTGTGAACCTCATTCCCGGCATGAATCAGACGCCGGAGACCGCGGCCCGCCGGTATATCCAGGCATCAAAGTTCGGAACCGACCTCTCAGGGCAATTCTTCGCCTCAGCTAAAGGGAAGTTCTCAGGCCCAATTGAGGTGCAGCGCCAGCCACACCTTCACGATCGCGCCAACCAGGAAGCCGCGTGGCAGGCCGTCGTCAAGGTTTCTGGCGTCGATTTATCGCCCGTCAAACCCGCGGCGCCGTCGGGTCAGTAACCCTAACCTCGCGAGGAGATACAAATGGATCGGTACCAAGGCAAGAAGGCAGTAATTATCGGCGGCACGAGCGGCATGGGGCTCGCGACGGCGAAGATGCTCCTCGATGGAGGAGCGCGCGTACTGGTGACGGGTCTCTCGAAGGCCGGCCTGGAATCGGCGCAGAAAGAGATTGGCAAGCACGCTATTGTGGTCTCAAGCGACGCGCGGTCGTTGAAGGACATCGACGCCCTCGCCTCTCAAGTGAAGGCCGAGTTCGACACCTTCGATCTTCTCTCCGTCAGCGCCGGGTTCAGCATTCCGACGCCTCTCGGGAGCGTGACCGAGGCCATCTACGACGAGATGTTCAACCTGAACGCCAAGGGACCATTTTTCGCGGTACAGAAGCTCGCGCCGCTGATCAACAAGGGAGGCGCTGTCGTCCTCACGACCTCCGTCGCCAACGTCAAGGGACTGCCAGGCCAAGCCACATACGGAGCCTCCAAGGCCGCGCTGCGATCACTCGCTCGGACGCTCGCCGTCGAGTTGCTTCCTCGCGAAATTCGCGTCAACGCGGTGACGCCCGGTCCCATCGACACGCCGATCCTCGGCAAAGTGTTTCCCGATAAAGACGTGGTCGCTCAGGTTAAGGAGAAGACGATCGGCATGATCCCGATGAAGCGCTTTGGGAAGTCAGAGGAAATCGCGAAGGCGGTCCTCTTCCTCGGGTTCGATGCGACCTTCACGACCGGCATGGAACTTCCGGTCGATGGCGGTTGGTCGCAACTATGAAGGCACTACCGGTGGATCGGCAGCAACGTCTACCTAAAGTCGAACGGTCGGCTACCAGCGGAGTGGTAAATGACTGATTTTCGTGCGAGAAAACGCTTCGGCGCCGACTATCACCAGTAATCCTCGGGTAAGGCACCCGAAAGCAGACGCTCGCGAGAGACAGCAGCGGGTCAGAAGCGGACTATCACGACGGCAATTCGAGTTGCCAGCGTGCGCCGACCGACTCGCACCATTGACCCGGGCGGCCCTCTCACGGGACGATGGCCCCATGGATCCCAAACTCATTACCCCGATTCTGATCGGCGCTCTGGTCGTCTGGGCAATCGTACGACGCGTGCGCAGGACCTTCGGTCGTCAGCTCGTACAGCCCGCGCGTATGTGGATTCGAATCGGAATCCTCACCCTCGCCGGCGTCGCGATTGCCGCGACCAGCGGCATGCGCAGCGCCCCCATGCTCGAGGCTCTCATCGGCGGTCTCGCCTGCGGGGCGGCGCTCGCGGGGCTGGGGCTGCGTCACACACGCTTCGAGGTGACCACCGAAGGCCGCTTCTACACGCCGCACACGTACATCGGGCTCGCGGTGATGCTGCTGTTCCTCGGGCGCCTGGCTTACCGCTTTCTCTACCTGTCGATCGGCACGGGCGGAACGTTCGCCACGGATCCCAGTGCCGCCGTCGCGTATCAGAGAAATCCGCTCACACTCGGCATCTTCGGACTTCTGGTCGGCTACTACGTGCTCTATTACGCCGGAGTCCTGTTCAGGACCCGCCCGTCGGCGCTCCCGGCGCCCAGCCCCGCGGCCTCACCGGAGTGATCTCGATGCGCGGGCAACTCTTCGGGCTGATCGTTGCGGTGGGATTCGCGATGACGGGGACTGCCGCCGCCGCTGCTGCCGCGCCCACGCCTCCCATGAAGCCGGACATCCCGGCCGATTTCGCCGTGCCGAGCGAGGCCTTCGACTACGTGAAGCGCGAAGTCATGATCCCGATGCGCGACGGGGTGAAGCTGCACACGGTGATCGTCACCCCGAAGGGCGCCAAGGGCGCCCCGATCGTGCTGACCCGCACGCCCTACGATGCCTCCGGGCACGCCGCCAACCCGAGCCCGCACATGCTCGCCATGCTCTCGCCGGCCGATGCGGCGTTCGTCACGCACGGCTACATCCGCGTCTTCCAGGACGTGCGCGGCAAGTATGGCTCCGAGGGCGAGTACGTCATGACGCGCGAGCTGCGTGGCGCACTCAATGGCACCGCGGTCGATCATTCCACCGATACCTGGGACACCATCGACTGGCTGGTGAAGAACCTGCCGGAGTCGAATGGCAAGGTGGGCATGATCGGCTCCTCCTATGAGGGCTTCACGGTGCTGATGGCGCTCATCAACCCGCACCCGGCGCTGAAGGCGGCGGTGCCCGAGTGCCCGATGGTCGATGGCTGGAAGGGCGACGACTGGTTTCACAACGGCGCGTTCCGCCAGCCGAACTTCGACTACATCTACGGGCAGACGACCCGGCAGGGCAAGGGCGAGCAGATTGCGCGCGGCGTGTACGACGACTACCAGCTGTTTCTCCAGCTCGGCTCCGCGGGGGCCTTCGCCGCGCAATTCGGCATCGACAAGCTGCCGTTCTTCCAGAAGCTCGCCCAGCACCCTGCGTACGATGAGTTCTGGAGCGGACAGGCGCTCGATCAGATTCTCCCCCGGCAACCGCTCAAGGTGCCGACGCTCTTCGTGACGAGCCTCTGGGACCAGGAGGACATGTACGGCGGCGTTCACACCTATGCGGCCCTCAAGCCCCAGGACAAGGACAACCGTCTCGTGTTCCTGGTGCTCGGTCCCTGGCGCCACAGCGGCATCAACGGCGATGGCACGACGATCGGGCCGCTCAGGTTCGACGGCGATACGGCGCTGCAGGTCCGCCGCGATGTGATCGAGCCGTTCCTCGCCGAGCACCTGAAGGACGGGACACCGAAGGCCGACACCGCGCCGGCGCTGGTGTTCGAGACCGGAACCAACACCTGGCGGCGGTTGCCGGCGTGGCCGCTGTCGTGCGAGTCGGGTTGCGCCTCGCACTCCGAGCCGCTCTACCTGCAGCCGCACTTCGGGTTGAGCTTCACCGCGCCGCCCGTCAAGAGCGGCAATCCCTTCGATGAGTACGTGTCGGATCCTGCCAAGCCCGTCCCCTACATTCCGCGCCCGGTGCACTTCGGTGACCGCGACGCATGGCGCCGCTGGCTGCTCGTCGATCAGCGCTTCGTCGAGGGCCGGCCCGACGTGCTGACCTACACCTCGGAGGTGCTCACCGCGCCCGTGCACATCGGCGGCGCGCCGCTGGTGAATCTGTACGCCTCGACGAGCGGCACCGATGGCGACTGGGTGGTGAAGCTGATCGACGTCTATCCCGATGAGGTACCGGCAGATCCGCCCACGGGCGGCTATCAGCTCGGCGTCGCGATGGACATCTTCCGCGGCCGCTACCGCGAGAGCCTCGAGCACCCCGCGGCGATTGCCGCCAACAAGCCGCTGTTGTACCGCTTCGCGTTGCCGCAGGTGAACCACGTGTTCCTGCCCGGCCACCGCATCATGGTGCAGGTGCAGTCGAGCTGGTTTCCGCTCTACGACCGCAATCCCCAGACCTACGTGGACAACATATTCTTCGCGCGTCCCGAGGACTATAAGAAAGCCACCCAGCGGGTATTCCACATCGGCGGCGTGGCGAGCTATATCGACCTGCCGCTGGTTTCCGGGCACTGAGCGTGGCGCTGCCGGAGAAGTCCATGCCGCAAACCGGCCACTCGGGGTCCCGGGGGCTTACGATAATGGGGCAGGGCCCACGCGGCATGCAGCATCGGTCAGGATAGACTCATGGACCAGCCCCAGACGAACCCACCAGCACGCGCACGCCGTCCGAGCGGCCGCGACGCCAAGATCGCCGCGCGCACCGCCCGCAGCGCCGCCTTCGTCCCGTATATCACCCGCAACATCCCGTACTACGAGGTGCTGACCACCGAGGGGCTCGAGCTCCTCGAGCGCAACGCCGACACGATCCTCGAGGAGATCGGCATCGACTTCCGCGACGACCCGGAGTCGCTCACGCTCTGGAAGGACGCGGGCGCCGACGTTCAGGGCGAGCGCGTGCGCTTCCCGCGCGGCATGTGCCGGGAGCTGGTGCGCCGCTCGGCGCCGCAGGAGTTCACGCAGTACGCGCGCAACCCGGCGCGCAACGTGGTGATCGGCGGCAACCGCACGGTATTCGCCCCCGCCTACGGCTCACCGTTCGTGCGCAACCTCGACGAGGGGCGCCGCTACGCCCGCATCGAGGACTTCCGCAACTTCGTCAAGCTCGCCTACGCCGCCACCTCGCTCCACCACTCGGGCGGCACCATCTGCGAGCCCGTCGATCTGCCGGTCAACAAGCGGCACTTCGACATGGTCTACGCCCACATGAAGTACAGCGACAAGCCGTACATGGGTTCCGTCACGCATCCCGAGCGGGCGCAGGACACCGTCGAGATGACGAAGATCCTCTTCGGCGACAACTTCACCGATCCCGCGACCGGGAAGCCCCGCACCTGCATCACGAGCCTCATCAACGCCAACTCGCCCCTCACCTGGGATGCGACCATGCTGGGGGCGCTCAAGACCTATGCGCGCGCCAACCAGGCGACCGTGGTCACGCCCTTCATCCTCGCCGGCGCCATGTCGCCCGTCACGGTGGCCGGCACGGCCGCGCAGACGCTGGCCGAGGCGCTCGCCGGCATGGCGACCGCGCAGCTGGTGAACCCCGGCGCGCCGGTGATCCTCGGCAGCTTCGCCTCCTCGCTCTCCATGCAGTCGGGTGCGCCGACCTTTGGAACACCGGAGCCGGCGCTGGTGCTGTACGTCATGGCGGCACTCGCCCGCCGGCTCGGCGTGCCGTTCCGCTCCGGCGGCTCGCTGTGCGCCGCGAAGATCCCGGATGCCCAGGCTGCCTACGAATCGGCCAACACGCTGATCCCGACCTGCCTCGGCGGCGTGAACTTCGTGCTGCATACCGCGGGGTGGCTCGAGGGCGGACTCGCCATGGGCTACGAGAAGTTCGTCATGGACGCCGACCAGGCAGGGATGATGCACACACTGCTCGCGGGCGTCGATCTGAGTGAGAACGGGCAGGCGCTCGATGCCATCCGCGAGGTCGGCCCGGGCAAGCATTTCCTCGGCTGCGCGCACACCCAGGCGAATTTTCAGACGGCTTTCTATCGCTCGCCGCTCGCCGACAACAACAGCGTCGAGCAGTGGGAGGCCGAGGGCGCCAAGGACATGATCCAGCGCGCCAACGTGCTGTGGAAGAAGCAGCTCGCGGACTACGAGGCGCCGCCGCTCGACCCCGCGATTGATGAGGCGCTGCTCGACTACATGAACCGCCGCAAGGCGTCCTTCCCGGATTCGAACGTCTAGGGATTCCATGCCCGATCCGAGCAAGCGCCGCCTGCGGGCCGGTATCGTCGGCGGCGGGCGCGGCGCATTCATCGGCTCGGTACACCGCCTCGCCGCCGAGCTCGACGGCCAGGCCCTCGTGGTCGCGGGCGCCATGTCCTCCGACCCCGTCATCGCGCGCGAAAGCGCCGCCGCCTGGTTTCTCGAGCGCAGCTACGACTCGTACGAAGAGATGGCGCGCAGCGAGTCCGCCGATGCCAACGGCATCGACTTCGTGATCGTGGCGACGCCCAATCACCTGCACTTCCCGGTGGCGCGCGCCTTCCTCAGCGAGGACATCCACGTGGTGTGCGACAAGCCGCTCGCGGCGAGCCTCGCAGACGGTGAGGAGCTCGGGCGGCTCGTGGCAGGCGGCACCGCGCTCTTTGCGCTGACGCACAACTACACGGGCTATCCCATGGTGCGCGAGGCGCGCGAGCTGGTGCGCGCCGGGCGGCTCGGCGAGATCCGCAAGGTCGTGGTCGAGTACGCGCAGGACTGGCTCATGGAGCCGCTCGAGGCACGCGGCAACAAGCAGGCCGCCTGGCGCACCGACCCGCACCGCGCCGGCCCCGGCGGGAGCGTGGGCGACATCGGCACGCACGCGGCGAACCTGCTCGAGTTCGTTACGGGCCGGCGCATCGAGGCGGTGTGCGCCGACCTCACGGCCTTCGTGTCCGGCCGCCGTCTCGATGACGATGCCAACATGCTGATCCGCCTCGAGGGCGGTGCCAAGGGCACGCTGGTCTGCTCGCAGATCGCGTGTGGCGAGGAAAACCAGCTGTCGCTGCGCGTGTATGGCTCGCGCGCCGGGCTCGAGTGGCAGCAGCAGGAGCCCAACACGCTCATCCTCAAACCCGCCGGCAAGCCCTGGGAGCTGCTGCGCACCGGGCACGCCTATCTCGGTGCCGCCGCGCGTGCCGCCGCGCGTACGCCGCCCGGCCACCCGGAGGGATATCTCGAGGCATTTGCCAACCTGTACAGCAACTTCATCGCCGACGTGCGCCGCGTGGGGCAGGGGCAGCCGCCGACGCGCGATTACCCGGGGGTCGAGGCAGGGTTGCGCGGCCTGCGCTTCGTCACGCAGGCCGTGGCGAGCTCGCAGGCCGGCTCGGTGTGGATGCGGATCTGAGGCGCGCGCCCGCTAGCGCAGCTTCGCGACGTAGCCGTAAGCCTGCCGTGCGGCCTCGAGCTGGCTCATGCGATTGAACGGGCCTTCCTGCTCCACGAAGTAGTGCTCGAGGCCCGCCTTCTCGGCGGCCGCGAAGACCGGCGCGTAATCGATGATGCCCGCCCCGAGCTCCGACCCCGGATACTCGTACGTCTCGAAGGCTGCGGCCCCCGGGCGCGGGCCGGAGAGAAAGTCCTTGACGTGGATCATCGGGAAGCGACCCGGGTAGCGGGCGAAATACGCGGCGGGGCTCTGCCCGCCGATGACCATCCAGCCGCAATCGATCTCGAACCTGACGAGCGCCGGGTCCGTCTCGGCGAGCAACACGTCGTAGGCGACCTTACCATTCTCGGCCGCGAATTCGATGTGGTGATTGTGATAGGCGTACTTGAGCCCCGCGCGCCGCGCCTGTTCGCCCAGGCGGTTGGCGAGCTCGGCAGTCCGGTGTGCTTCCTCCAGCGTCATGCCGCCCGAATACTTGCCGGGGAGAAGTCCGCGCAGGCTCCCGCTGGCCGCGTACTGCGCTCCCAGGTCGTGGGCCCGCTCGAACGCCGCCTCGGGCGCACTGAAGTCGAGGTGCGCGCTCGGCGCCGTGAGTCCGTGGGTGTCGAGCAGGCGACGGAACTCGCGCGCGCTTAAGCTCGCGAACCCCGCGGTCTCCACCTCGCGGAAGCCGATCTCCCGCACCCGCCGCAGCGTCGCGTCGGGATCGGCGGCGAGGGAGTCCTTGACCGCGTACAACTGAATTCCCGCGGCCCCGCCGAGGGGCGTCGCCCGCACGAGGCCGGGCAGAGCGGGCGCGACGAGCACGGCGGCGCCGAGGCGCCCGGTCGCGGCGAGGAAGTGTCGGCGGCTGAGCGTGGTCATAGGGGCCGCATGGTACGCTAGGCACGGAGAAGAAGGTCGAATGACGACACTCACCCGAACACGCCTGTGCGTGATGATGTTCCTCCAGTTCTTCGTCTGGGGCGGCTGGTTCGTCACCATGGGGAGCTATCTCGCGGCGAACCTGCACGCGAGCGGGGCGCAGACCGGACTCGCCTACGGCACCCAGGCGCTCGGCGCCATCATCGCGCCGTTCATCGTCGGACTCGTAGCCGACCGTTACTTCAACGCCGAACGCCTGCTCGGCGTCCTGCATCTCGCGGGCGGCTGCCTCATGTACGTGCTCTACAGCACGCGTGACTTCGCCGCCTTCTACCCGCTGCTGCTCGCCTACATGCTTCTCTATATGCCGACGCTCGCGCTGGTGAACGCGGTCGCGTTCCGGCAGATGGCGGACCCGGCCCGGCACTTCGCGGGGATTCGCGTCTGGGGCACGATCGGCTGGATCGTCGCCGGCCTTGTGATCAGCTACCTCTTCGCCTGGGACTCGCACCAGGGGATCGAGCGCGGCCTGCTGCGCGACACCTTCCTCATGTGCGCGCTCGCCTCGTTCGTGCTCGGCCTCTACAGCTTCACGCTGCCGGCGACGCCGCCGCTCCCGGCAACCGCAGCGCGCACGGGGCTGGGCCGTCTCCTCGGCTTCGATGCGCTGGTGCTGCTGAAGGAGCGCAACTTCGCGGTGTTCTTCGCGGCCTCGGTGCTCATCTGCATCCCGCTGGCGTTCTATTACCAGAACGCCAACCAGTTCCTCACCGAGATCCAGGTCGCCAACGCCACCGGCAAGCAGACCATCGGCCAGGGCTCGGAAGTGCTCTTCATGCTGCTGATCCCGGTGTTCCTGCGCACCTTCGGCATGAAGACGACGCTGCTCGTCGGTATGCTCGCGTGGGGCGTCCGCTACGTGCTGTTCGCCTTCGGGAACGCGCACTCGCTCGCCTGGCTGCTGATCATCGGCATCGCGCTGCACGGCGTGTGCTACGACTTCTTCTTCGTCTCGGGACAGATCTATACCGACTCGAAGGCCGGACCGCAGCACAAGGCCGCCGCGCAGGGGCTGATCACGCTCGCCACCTACGGACTCGGCATGCTGGTCGGGTTCTGGGCGGCCGGACGCATCGATGATCTGTATGCGAGCGCGGGAGCGCACGACTGGAAGTCGATCTGGCTCTATCCGGCGGCGTTCGCGGCGGCGGTCTTCGTGCTCTTCGCACTCACGTTCCGCAACGAAAAGGTCGCCTATGCCGGCCGGTGAGTTCCGGCCCCGGCCGATGCGCCTCAGCGTCCTCACCGCGGCGCTCCAGGAGCTCACTCCGCGCGCGCGGCGCGACGCCGATCCCGACTCGGCAATCGAGGAGTGGCTCGCCTTCGCCGCCGAGATCGGCGCCCCGAATATCGAGCTGTCCGCGGCGCTCCATCCGAGCGAGAGCGACGTGCCGGCGGCCGCGATGCTCGATCCCGTCGCCAACACCCTGGACCTGCGCCGCCCGTTCGACGCGGCGCGCGCCGCGCGCGTGCACCGCGCGATGGCGGGTGCGAAGGTCGGCCTCTCGGATCTCGGCTACTTCGACAACATGCTCGCCAGCGATGCCGCGGCGCGTGCCAGCAAGCACGCACTGATGCTCAAGGTGTTCGATGCGGCGGTGCTGCTCGGGACCGATGCGGTCACGGGGTTCGTCGGGCGCAATCCCACGCTCAGCATGGATGCGAACCTCGTGATGTTCGAGGAGGCATTCATTCCGCTCCTGAAAGAGGCGCAGGCGCGCGGCCTCACCTATCGGGTGGAGCAGTGCCCGATGCCGGGCTGGAATACCAGCGATGCCTGGCACAACAACATCGCCTATGCACCGGGACCCTGGATCGCCCTGCACCGCATCTGCGAGCGGCACGGCGTCGGCGATCAGTTCCGCATCCACTACGATCCCTCGCACGCCATCCTCATGGGTCAGGACACGCGCTCGGTGTTCCAGTACCTGAAGGACCGCGGCTACAATTTTCTGATCGGCGGCTTTCACGTCAAAGGGCAGGTGATCGACGCGCGCGGGATCTCCGCCTGGGGCTATGGCGGGCAGACCCTGCAGCGCGGCGACTGGCACGGCCGTGAGCCGAGCCGCGACCCCGCCGAACAGGCGAACGCCTGGAAGAAGCAGACGGTGTTCGCCGAGCACGAGCTGCCGGGCACCGCCCGCCACGACCCGCTCGCGTATCTGCAGAACCGCTCGGTGGACTGGCTCGATCACCAGCTCGCGGCACGCGAGCTGCTCGCCATCGAGCCCGACAAGACCTATCTCGTGGTCGAACACGAGTACCCGCCGGCGCGCATCCAGGACCGCGAGCGGCTGAAGCCCATTCTCGCGGCCTCGCTCGCCTTCACGCGCGCCATCGACGCAGCCGCCGCGGCGATGTACGCCCTGCAGCACGAGGTGTTGGCCGCGCAGGGGATCGCCCCGCAGGGCGTCGGCCGCGAAGCCTATCGATCCTGAGGCGCGTTCCGAGAAAAGAGGTTTCATGCCGTTCGTAACCCCGCAGTCGCAGCAGCGCACGTACGATGTGATCGTGGTCGGGTCGGGCGCAGCCGGCGGGCAGACCGCCTACACGCTCAGCATGGACGGCGCGCGGGTCCTGATGCTGGAGGCCGGGCGGCGCTACACCCCGGAGACCGAGACGCCGATGTTCCAGACGCCGGACATGGCGCCGCTCGCCGGCGTCGGAACGCCGGGCAAGCCCTTCGGCTTCTACGATGCGACCGTGGACGGCGGCTGGCAGGTGCCGGGCGAGCCCTACGTGCGCATGACGGAGGAGCACGCCGGGCGCTTTGAGTGGTGGCGGGCGCGCATGCTCGGCGGCCGCACCAACCACTGGGGCCGGATCTCGCTGCGCAACGGGCCCTATGATTTCAAGCCGAAGACCCGCGACGGCCTCGGTTTCGACTGGCCGATCCGCTACGAGGACGTGGCGCCTTACTACGACAAGGTGGAGCTGCTGGTCGGGGTCTACGGCACCAGCGAGGGGCTCGAGAACACGCCCGGCTCATCGCCCGGGTGTCTGCTGCCCCCGCCAAAGCCGATCGTCAGCGACTATCTCATCGCGAAGGGCGCCAAGCGCCTCGGCGTCCCGGCGATTCCGGGTCACCGCGCGGTCCTCACCCGGCCGCTCGACCACACCCGCAACCCCAGGCTCCTGCATCCCGGCAACGCCAAGGCGCAGCGGATTCTCGCCGCGGACATGCGCAGTCGCTCCGCCTGTCTGTGGGCCACGCCCTGCGGCCGCGGCTGCGCGGTGCGCGCCAACTACCAGTCGACCACCGTGCACCTGCCGCCGGCGCTCGCCACCGGCAACCTCGACATCACGACGGATGCGATGGTGTACGAGGTCACGGTGGGCAAGGACGGGCGCGCCACGGGGGTCAGCTTCGTCGACCGCAAGACCGGCAGGCACGAGCACGCCAGCGCCCGCGTGGTGGTACTCGCCGCGAGCGCGTGCGAGTCAGCGCGCATCCTCCTTAACTCCAGGAGCGCGCCCTTCCCGGACGGACTCGCCAACTCGAGCGGCAAGGTCGGCCGCTATCTCATGGACACGGTCGGGAGCGATGTGTGGGGACAGGTGCCGCTGCTCGAGGGACTGCCGCCGCTCAATGAGGACGGCGCCGACGGGCACCAGCTCTATACACCCTGGTGGCTGTACCAGGAGCAGCTCGCCGGCAAGCTCGGCTTCGCGCGCGGGTATCACATCGAGTTCGGCGGCGGCAAACACCTGCCGGGCTTCGACACCGCGGCGGGGCTCGAGTGGCTGACGGGCGGAAACTACGGGGCGAAGTTCAAGCAGGACGTGCGGCGCTATTACGGATCGTTCGTCTATTTCGACGGGCGCGGCGAGATGATTCCGAACGAGGGCTCGTACTGCGAGATCGACCCGGGCGGCGCCAAGGACAAGTGGGGGATCCCCGTGCTGCGCTTCCACTGGCAATGGTCCGAGCATGAGACGCGCCAGGCCGCGCACATGCAGCGCACGTTCAGAGACATCATCGAGGCGATGGGCGGCAAGCCGCACGCGGTCGAGACCGACGGCGCCAAGGCGATCGCACCCGGCGGCTCGATCATTCACGAGGTCGGCGGCGCCATCATGGGCGCGGATCCCAAAGTCTCGGTGACCAACTCCTGGTGCCAGACGTGGGATGTGCCGAATCTATTCATCACCGACGGGGCGGTGTTCGCCTCCAACGCCGACAAGAACCCGACGCTCACCATCATGGCGATCGCCTGGCGCGCGGCGGACCATATCCTCGAGCGTATGCGGCGCAAGGAGCTGTGATGGACCGGCGTACGAGCATCAAGTGGGTGCTGGCGGTGAGCGCCGCGTGGCCCGCCGTGCAGCGGGCGCAGGGCCAGGCAACCGCGGCCGCCGCAACCGTGGCGCGCCAGGGAGAGACGGCGGTCGAGGGTTACGGGACGGATCCGGATCTCGTGACCCCGCACAAGCGCGGCGAGTACTGGCCGCTCACGTTGAGTGCTGCACAGCGGCGCCTGGCGGCGGCGCTCTCCGACCTCATCATTCCTGCCGACGATCGCTCCCCGAGCGCCTCCGCCGTGGGCGTGGTCGACTTTCTCGATGAGTGGGTCAGTGCGCCCTATCCGCGCAGCAAGCACGACCAGCTGATCGTGCTCGAGGGTTTCCGCTGGCTCGATGAGGAAGCGCAGCGGCGCGGCGGCAAGGCCTTCGCGGACCTGGATCACGCCGCGCAGGCGGCCATCTGCGACGACATCGCGAGCCTCGCGCGCGCCAGCTCTGAGCGGCGGCCGGCTGCGCTGTTCTTCGCCCGGTACCGCGATCTGACCGCCGGCGCCTTCTACTCGAGCCCTGTCGGGCGCACCGACTTAGGCTATATCGGCAACGTCGCGCTCGCGAGCTTCGACGGGGCGCCGCCCGAGCTGCTCAAGAAACTCAACCTGCCCTGAACGGGCCAAGCCCCAGGAGGTGGCATCCATGAATCCGACACCACTCTTCGCCGCGTTGCTGGCGCTGTCTTTCGCGGCCACGGCTGGCAGCGCCGCCGATCAGGGCGGGAGCTCAGGCTGGCGGCCACTCCTCAAGGAGCACAGCGCGCCCGACTGGCGCGGCTGGAAGAACGAAGGCCTGCCCGCGGGCTGGCATGTCGATGGCGGCGTGCTGCGCAAAGACGGTCCGGTCGACGATCTCGTCTCGAACGAGAAGTTCGCGAACTTCGAGCTCGAGCTCGAGTGGAAGCTCGGCAAGGAAGGCAACAGCGGCATCTTCTACCGCGGCACGCGCGAGTACGATCACATCTACTGGAGCGCGCCCGAATACCAGCTGCTCGATGACGCCAACACCGAGGACGGCAAGAGCCCGCTGACGGCCGCCGGCTCCGCCTACGCGCTCTACGGCGTGCCGCGGAACGTGGCCAAGCCCTTCGATCAGTGGAATAAGACGCGGCTCATCGTGAAGGGCCACCATGTCGAGCACTGGCTGAACGGCGTCAAGGTGGTCGAGTACGACTTCGGGAGCGAGGACTGGAAGAAACGCGTCGCGGCCAGCAAGTTCTCCAAGTACCCGAGCTACGGCCTCGCTGACTCAGGGCTCATCGGCATTCAGGGCGATCACCCCGGTGCGCTCGAGGTGCGCCACATCCGGATCCGAGTGCTGCCCTGACGGCCGCGCCTGACAGAGGACGGATGGCGATACCCGCAGCTCTGGCTGAGTCCATGCGCCGCATCAGCGGCCTGCTGCAGTCCGGTCAGTACGCCGCGGCGCACGCGCAGCTGGAATCCCTGGTAACGGCAAACCCCGGCTACGTGGAAGGGCTGCGGCTGCTGGCCGGCGCCAAGCAGGCCTTGGGCGATACCACGCAAGCGCAAGCAGTGCTGCGGCGGGCACTCGAGATCGACCCTGCGTCGGTCCCCACGCTGACCACGCTCGCGGAATTGCTGCTCCTCTCAGGTCGCAGTGCCGAGGCCGTGCCGTTTCTGCGGCGTGCGATCGCGGGCACCCCGCCTTATCCCCGGGCAGCTTCCCTTTTGGCACGCCACTATATGAACACGGGCCAGCCGGCTCTGGCACTCGAAGTCGCGGCGCCCTGGTGCAACAACGGCCAGGCGGACTCCGACCTCGCGGCGCTGCACGTCGCGGCGTATGCGGCCCTGGGCCGCCAGAACGAGGCCGTGGCGCACTACCGCCACCTGGTGGCGCAGGCGCCGGACAGCACCGTCGCAAGCCATACTCTGGCGGTAGCCCTGAATGCAGCCCAGCAGCCGGAGGAAGCCGCGCGCATCGCATCTCAGACGCTGCTGCGGGCCCCACCGACGGCGGCGCTGCACTACACGCATGCCCGCAGCCTCCTCGCCCTGGAACGATTCGACGCAGCCGAACTCGCCTTGCAGGCGTGTGTGCGACTCGATCCGCGTCGCGCCGATGCCCACGACCGGCTGGCGGAGCTCATATGGATGCGCACCGGCGACATCCTCGAAGCGACACGCTTCCTGGATGAGGCGCTCGGCAAGTTCCCGCACGACGATGCACTGCGAGGCACCAAGGCTGCATTGCTGCAGGGAGCTGGGGACGCGCGCGGCGCTTATGCGTGCCTCGCCGAGCGAGCGGCGCGAGCGGATTGCCACCCCAGCATGCTCATTCGCGCGGGACTCGCGGCGATGGACTTCGATCCCGCGGCTGCCGTGACGCTCGCCGAGCGCGCTTTGCGTGCGATGCCCGACAACCACACGGCCCGCAAGCTGCTGTGCGCCGGATATCTCGGTCTGGGGGAGGGGGGCAGGGCGCTCGCCGAGTGCGCGACGCTGCTCAAGGCGACGCCCGACGATCAATATCTCATTGCGATGCAGACCACCGCGCTGCGGCTGTTGAGCGACCCCCGCTACGAGCTGCTTTGCGACTACGACCGCATGGTTCTGTCGGCGCTCATCGAAGCGCCTGCGGGCTGGCCTGATCTCGGTAGCTTCCTCGCGGAGCTCGCCTCGCATCTCGCGCCCCTGCACAACCCTCACGGGCACCGGCTCCTCTACCAGTCGTTGCGCCGGGGCACTGAGACCACTCAGGATCTCTCGCGCAGCAGCGATCCGGTCATTCAGGCGCTCTTCCGGGTCTTTGACGCACCGATCGCGCGCTACCGCGAGCACATCGGTCAGGGGGAAGACGCCCTGCGGCGCCGCAACCGGGGGGCTGCGCGCTTCAACGGCGCCTGGTCGGTACGTCTGCACCGCGACGGCTATCACACGAGCCACGTGCATCCGCGCGGATGGATCTCCTCGGCCTGCTACATCCAGCTGCCCGATGGCATGAGAGCGGGACGCACCGCGGAGGGGACTCTCAGCTTCGGCGCACCGGGCATGCTCACCACACCGTCGCTCCCTGCGGAGTTGTCGGTTCGCCCCGAGGTCGGGCTGCTGGTGCTTTTCCCGTCGTACTTCTGGCACGGCACACTGCCTTTTCACAGCGACCAGCCGCGCCTGACGGTGGCTTTCGACGCCGTCCCCGACACAGGCGCCGGCAAGTCCTGATCCGGCGAATACCAGGCGCGCAAAAAAAATCTCCCCTCACGTCGCCGTGAGGGGAGATGTTCCGCATCGCGTTACCAGAAGTACTTGGCTGTCAGGTTGACTTCGCGGCCAAGGATCGACCGGCCGAAGCCCACGCTGTTCTGCACGGTGTTGCCGCCGAACCGGGCGTTGCCCTCGGTGAGACCGATCTGATTGGTGAGATTCGAGCCCAGCAACCGCAGCTCCCAGCTGTCGCCGATCCTGGCATCGATGCCCGCACCCAGGTCGTAATAGCTATGCAACGGCAGCAGGCCCGTGTTGTCCTGGTAGTGCTGGCCAATGTGCTCGTAAATCACTTCCTCGGTCAGCGTGCCCCAGCTAAAGAGCTGCGTGTCCTGCGGTGTCACACGGACCTGCGAGTTCGGCAAGCGCGCGAGCTGCTGACCGTTGATGGTGCCGCAAATCGTCTGGAGCTGGATGTTCTGATAGATGTAGCAGCCCTGGAAGTCCTTGTAGTAGCCGTGTTCTACGATGCCATTGACCGTGATCTTGAAGGCCGCCAGGGCCTGGTTACCACTGGTCGCGAAGGGATTCACACTGCCGTCGAGCCGCAATCCCAGGGAGGTCGTTCCATAGGAGGAGGGCGGACCCAGGATCACGTGATTGACGTCAACGGGTTGGTATGCCAACCCACTGAAGTCCTTCTCGTAAACCGATGCGTCGATATAAGTCCATTGGTTCTGAACCTTGAACCCGACCTCGTAGTTCTGGATGCTCGCCATCGGCGTATGACTCGGGCAGCCGTTGCCGCCGTTGTAGACGTTGCAACGGACATCGTCGAAGACGTCGAAAGTATGGCCGTTGTTGACGCGCAGATAAGCGCTCATGTTGTCACTGAACTCGTAATTCGCGCCCACGGAGAAACTCGGCATCGTGTTGTTGGAGCTGGCGGGCGAGTACGACCCGTTGGGCAATTCCACGGCGTTATCCCACAGGTCGTACTGGCTTCCCATCTGCACCGGTGACAGGTTGGATGTCTCCTGACTGAGGCTGATGTGAGCGAGCCGAGCCGAGGCATCCAGCAGCCAGCGATCGATCTTCCATGAGTCGGAAAGATAGCCGGCAAATTGCGTGGCCGTGCCGTCCTGGAGGATCTGGTAGCCGCCGTTGGCGCTCACGATGCCCTGGGGGCTCGTAACCTGGTAGATATTCCCACCTGCGTTGCCCGTCAGAATGATCGCCTGGGCGTTGGGCTGATTGGTGATCAGCACGTTGGAGCCCAGCGACCAGTTATCGTTCATCGTGTAGTGGTTGATATATAAACCGCCCGTCAGGGTGTTGCCGTTGCCGAAGTCCTTGATGGCGCGGAACTCGTCGGTGATGCTCGTGAGCTTCTTCAGCACCTCCCACACCTGCTGCGTGACGATGCTCTGATTGGGATCGACCACCTGGCCATTCTCAAACGTGGCCTGCACATTGGCCAGCGGGAGTGCGCCCGGCAGGGTCAGCGTGGCCTCGTAGGCCGCCAGCGTCTGCGGGTTGCCGTTGTTGATCATCGCGTGGGTATTGACGTACCCACCGTCGAACAGGAAGTTGTTGCTGATCGACCAGCCGTTGCCGAACGACTGCTTCAGCTCCGAGCCGAAGTAGCTCAGGTCGCCGCCACGGCCGTCGCCGATATCGTCGTTCTCGAAGCAGTTGCATGCCGGGTTCGGGATCTGGAAATTCTGCAGCGCCTTGCTGTTGTAAGTGGAGTTGAGCTGATTGAATCCCGGGTAGGTGCTGACGTTGCCGTTCTGAACGGTGTACGGAAAGTCGGCGACCCACGCATTGTGGTCGTGCAGGGTTCTGACCCAGAACATGACCGAGCCATTGTCCAGGTCATGCTTCAACGTGGCGGTCAGCTGTCCGCCGATATCGGACAGATACTGCGGATCGCGCACACCCTCGGAGGTTCGATAGAAGCCGCCGATGCTGCCGTACCATCCGTCGGCCAGCTTGCCTCCCTGGAACAGATCCACCCGGTACAAACCCTCGGAGCCGTATGTGACGCCGACCGAGCCTTCGCTCTTGTCCTTGCCGGTCCTCAGGATGAAGTTGGCGGTCGCGCCCACCTGGCCCGGGCCGAAGATCGCGCTGGTTCCACCCTGGACGAGCTCGACGCGCTCGACTGTATCGTCCAGGCGGATCCAGGAGCTGTTGTCCATGAAGGACAGGAACGGCGAGCCGTAGACGGGGGAGCCCTGGATCATGGTCGTGAAATAGGGCGAGTCGCCACCGCCATTGGGGAAGCCGGCGACGTCGATGTTGACGCCGGTCTGTCCGCCGGAATTTTCCGGCCAGACGCCGGGGGAGAGCTTGTAGATGTCGGACGCAGCCGCAGGATTCGTCATCGCGATATCCTGGAGCGAGGCCGACACGATGTTGTAGCTGGCGTCGAGTTTCTTCACCGCCTGTGCCGAGGCGGTGACCACGACCTCCTGCAGCGATTCGCCCCCGGGGGAAGCGGCATTGGCGCTCGCGGCTGCTGCACCCTGGTCTGCCGGCGCGGCGTCGGCCGCCTGGGCCAGCCCGGCGAAGGACGCGGACAGGATTCCCGCGACTGCCGCTGCGACACGGATGACGCCGAGATGATGTCCCGGTCGTGCAACCAATGGTGAAAACGTTTGCGCGCCCTGGTGGAGCGCTGCTTTGCTCTTCCCTCTCATGGACGGTCCCCTCCCGAATGTGTTTAAGCAGGCGGTCTAAAGCTGATCGAACCCTCGTCGTTGCTGTTCTTTTTGTTGCTGTTCTTTTTCACCTGAAGTGCCGTTCAAGCGCTTCCTCCGCGCCCGGACCCCGCACCCCAACCGACTGTAATGCGAACGATTTGCGATGACAAGGGTCTGTCGCAAATCTACAACGAACTGCGGCCCGCAGGAGGCCAATGATTCCGCGGCTTACGCACCAGGACGGTGCGTACCGGCCACACCTGCCGTCAGTCCCGGCGCTCGATGAGGACGAGCTCGGAGGAGGTCGCGGCCGCGAGCGAGACCGGCACACCCCGGCCCATCAGCTCCTCGCCGGTGGCGGTGCGGTCCGCGGCCGGGCCGCCGTCCTGAAACCTGAGGCGGTAGTGGCTGCGGGGGGCGAGCCCCTCGAGCCGGAAGCGATGCATGGGCTCCCCGGGCGCCGATCCGCGAAACGCATACAGCACGCCACGCCCGAGTTTCCCGGAGTAGTACTCGATGCCGTCCCAGTGCACGCCGTCAGGGCGTTCCGCTACATGGTAGAGGTCGGCGGAGCGGATCAACGGACGCAGCGCCGTGCGGTACAGCGCGAGCTCACGCCGCGCCACGGCCCGCTGCGCAGCGTCCCAATGGCTCGTGTCGAGCATCAGTGAGAACCAGCCGAGCATCCCACTGCGCAGCATGTAGCGGAAGCTGTCGAGGGTCGCGGCGGGCCACTGCGCGACGTAGCTCTCGAGCATCGCAGGCGGCAGCAGGTGACTCGCGTCGAAGAAGGCACGGCGATTGGCGAGCGGATCGTAGGTATCGGTCGCCGAGAAGTAGTCGCCGTGGGCTGCGCTGCCGAAGTCCACCATGCGACCACCATCGTTGCATAATTCCAACAGAAGCTGCGGGTGGCGCCTGCGCAGCTCGGCGTAGATCCGGTAGTAGGCGCGCGTGGCGTAATCGCTCACGTCGGTCGAGTTCGAGGCGTCGACCCACAGATAGCCTGAGTCCGTGCCGACCCGCAGCGTTCCCGGGTCCGGCGGGGCCGCCGGATGGTCGGCTCGGGAGCTGCCCTGCGCGACGAGGTAGCCGTCGTGCTCGAGCATGTCGAGATGGTACTCACCGATGATCCGCTCGAGCTCGCGGCCAGCCCAGGCCTCGGCGCCCGGCACACCGAGATCGATGGTGATCCCTTTGAAGGGCTCCGGGGCTTTCCAATCGAGTGGCGCATCGGCGATCAGCCAGTCGCGCATCGTCGGGTCGTGGACGTTGAGCGCACCCGGCTCGTTCGAGGTCCCCGCCTGTGCCCAGCTCACCCACAGCCCGAAGCGCAGCTGGTGCGCATGGGCGAAGTCCGCGATTGCGGCGATGCCGTGCGGGAATTTGGCCGGGTCGGGCCGCCAGTCGCCGACGGCGCGAAACCAGCCCGCATCGAGGTGAAACATCTCGAAGCCGAGCGCAGCCGCGTCCTCGATCATGCGCCGGGCGAGCGACTCGTCCACCGCCATGCCGTTGCCCCAGCTGTTGCTGACGAGAAGTGGGTAGGACGGGTCGCGCAGGGCTTCCCCGTGGCCGAGCGCCTCGCGCACCCAGCGACGCAGGATGTTGCCGGCTCCATCGGCCCCGCCGCGGAACGCACCGATGAACACGGTCGGCGTGAGAAACGTGCCGCCCGGCGGCAGCCGCGTGCGGTAGGGTCCCGGCACAGGATTCAGTCCCGCCTCACCGCGCAGCCCGGTCGCGTTGCGCTCGAGCGCGATGCGGGTGCGGCCGCTGAACTCGATCCCGAGGTACCAACCGCGCCTCTCTCCGCCCGGCTCCTCGACGAGCACCCACGGGATCATCTCGCGCGGCTGACCGGCGATGGGACGGGCATAGGTGCTCGAGCTGCCCGTCCAGCGATCCCCCTCTCGCAGCCCATCGAGATGGGTGCCGGCCGCGGAGGGCGTGTCGGCCCCTTTCTCGATCCACAGCCGCTCGAGCTGCACTGAAGGATCGACTTTCCAATCGAAGCTCAGGCTCGGTTGCAATGGCAGCCAGAGCGCGTCACCGGCGAGATTGTGGAGCTCGAGGCTGTGCTCGATGGGCCCGAACTGCGCGCGTGTCCGCCAACGCGAGATGGCCCGCAGCACCGGGGGCTCGCTCAGGTACGTGAGGGCGATCTCCCGGGAGTGAGCGTGACTCGCGCGTTCCAGGTGCCAGGTCAGCGCTTGCGTCGAGCCGCCGAGCTCCACATGGTCGGGCAGAGCTTCCGCCGCGGTGTTCTCGAGCCGCCATCCGCCGCGCCCGCGAAGTGCGGTGAGTCGTGGCGCCCGCGCGCCCGCCTCGACGGCGAGCGTTGTGTCGTGGGTCGACAGCACGGCCGTCGCAGGATTCGCGTCCTGCGCCGTGACCGGGACGATCGAGGACAATCCCAGGACGAGCGCCGCGGCTGAGCCAATTCGCATTCGCGGGCATGATCGCACAGAGGCGAGCGGGTGTGGCCGGCCAGGGCGGCCGCGAGGGATGACCCGACCTCGCGGCCGGAGTATCGTCGCACGCAACGGAGGTGCCTATGCCTGGCAGGACTGGCGCGCTGCTTTTTTTGGCTTCGCTGTGCCTCGGGGCGAGCGCGGCGGTCGCCGCGGCAGGGGCCGGCGACGTGGCGGCCGTGTGGGTGCAGAAAGAGGTCAAGTTCACGTACGTCGGGTTTACCACCAGGTACAGCTGCGACGGGTTGCAGTCCCGGGTACGGGAGATTCTGTTGCAGCTCGGTGCGCGCGCTGACCTGCAGGTGACGGGGTTCGGTTGCGCGCGGAGCGACGTACCCGAGACCACCCCGGGGGTCCGGATCCTCATGCACGTATTGCAGCCGGCGGCTGCAACGGACGGGCAAACCGTCGCGGCACACTGGAAGACGGTCGATGTGTTCGCCGACCGTACTCCGGTCGATGCGGCGCTCGACTGCGAGCTCATCGCGCAGCTCCACCGGGTCGTGCTGCCGCTCTTCGCGACCCGGCAGGTGGACTACAGCGCCACCTGCTCGGCAAACCAGCCGCTGACCGGCGGCACGCGGCTCAAGGCCGATGTGCTGGTCTCCGAGCCGGCGCCCCGGGTCGCGGTCACCCGCTAAGACGCGCGGCGCGCCCCTCACAAATATGCGGGCGCTGCGTTTTGGAGGCGGAGCGGGGGTCGCAGCGATCCTCGGTCTGGCCGCTTCGCTCGCCTGCGCAGTGCCCTCGGGCGGCACCACGGTCATTGCTGCGGGTAACGCGCGCTTCGAGTTCCTGACACCCTCGCTCGTGCGCCTCGAGTTCGCGCCCGCGGGCGCGTTCGTCGACGCACCGACCGCGGTGGTCGAGCGGCGCGACTGGCCGCCGGTGACGGTCCAGTCCCGCGAGCAGGACGGCTGGCTCACCGCCACCTCCACCGCGTTGACGGTGCGCTACCGGCTCGGGTCGGGGGCGTTCACCGCCGGCAATCTCGCCGTCGCCTGGAACGATCGTGCCGGTATCACGCACGTCTGGCATCCCGGGGACGTCGATCCCCGCAACCTCGGCGGGCTCACCTACTCGCTCGATAACATCGCCGCCGCCAACCTGCCGCGCGACGGCATGGATCTCGCCAATCCGGTCGCCGACTCGATTCCCGGGATCGATCTGGTGCTGCCCGAGGCGAAGCCGGGGCTCCTGAGCCGCAGCGGCTACGCGTTCATCGATGACAGCGAGACGCCGCTGTGGAATGCGCAGCGCCGCTGGATCGAGCCGCGGCACACGAAGGGACAGGACTGGTATCTGTTCGCCTACGGCGGCGACTACCCGCGCGTGCTCAGGGAATACGCACAGCTGTGCGGACCGATCCCGATGGTCCCGCGCTACGTGCTCGGGCCGCAGATCACCGATTTCAACTTCGAGTACTTCCCGGCGAGCGCCGAATCGCGCCGCGCCGACTTCCGTCGCTACGACCAGCGCTACCTGCTCGGCGAAGTCGATCGCATGCGCGCCGCGCACATTCCCTTCGACACGCTGGTGCTCGACTTCGCCTGGCACAACTACGGCTGGGATGGCGGCTACGACTGGAGCCCGCTCTTTCCGCAACCGCTCGAGCTGATGCGTGCGCTGCACGCGCGCGGCGTGCGCTTGAGCCTCAACGACCACCCCGGCTACATCCACACCGACGAGAGCATCCTCTCCTTCGACGACAGTCACACTCCCGAAGTGCTCGCGGCGCTCGGCCGGCCGCCGCTCGCGAAACCTCAATTCGATCTCGATCTGTCGCAGGGCTGGAGCTTCTCCACCGATCCCAGGGACGGACACTGGCGGACGATCCGGATCGGCGTGCCGTGGCAGGAGCAGGGCTACGCGCAGTACCGCGGTGTGGGCTGGTACCGCAAGCTCGTGACGCTGCCGGCGCAGCTGCCCGCGAAGCTCTATCTCTATGTCGGCGAGGTGCGCAGGACCTACCGGCTGTTCGTCAACGGCAAGGAAGCGACGGTGAGCCCGCTGCACTGGCCGCAGCGTGTGACCACTTCTGAAATCACCCCGTATCTGGTCGCGGGTCAGAGCAACGAGCTCCTGCTGCGGGTCGAGCCGGACGCGGAGGCCAAGCCCGCATACCGGCGCGACGGCATCCTGATGGGTCCCGTGGCGCTGCGCGACGTGCCGCGCCCGGGCCGCATCTACTTCGATCTCTCGGACCGAAGCCAGGCCGAGGTCTCGATGCGCTACCTGCACGGCCCGCTCATGCAGCAGGGAGTCGACTTCTGGTGGGTCGATGGCGGGAGCGGCGCGGTCGATATGCCCGGGCTCAACAAGCAGCTCTGGACCAACAAGGTGTTCTACGACTTCAGCGCCGAGCACACCGGCCATCGTGCCTTCATCCTCGGGCGCTACGGCGACTGGGGGAGCGAACGCTATCCGGGGTTCTTTACCGGAGACGCGCACTCGGAATGGCCGGTGCTCTCGTACGAGGTGGCTTTCTCAGCGCGCGGCGGCAACGTGCTCGTGCCCTGGATCAGCCACGACATCGGCGGCTTCCACGGGGTGAAGATCGACTTCGATCTGTATGCGCGCTGGATCGAGTTCGGCGCCTTCAGCGGCATCCTGCGCATGCACAGCGCGCACGAGAACCCGCGCGAGGGCAACGTGCGCATGCCCTGGACTTACGGGCCGCAGGGGATCGCCTTGATGAAGAAGTACTTCACGCTGCGCACGCAGCTGATTCCCTATATCTACACCTACGCCTGGCGCGCGCATCGGGAGTCACTGCCGCTGCTGTCACCGCTCTATCTCGAGTACCCGCAGGTCGAGGAGGCCTACCGGCACCCGCACGAGTACTTCTTCGGCCGGGAGTTGCTGGTGGCTCCGGTGCTGAATGCGGATGGCCAGGTGACTCTCTGGCTGCCGCCGGGGGAGTGGCTCGACTTCTTCAGCGGCAAGCACTTCGAGGGCGGGCAAAACCTCACCGCGCACTACGCGGTCGATGCGACGCCGGTGTTCGTGCGCGCTGGCGCCATCGTTCCCGAGCAGCCGCCGAGCGAGTACTCGGACGCGAAGCCGTCCGAGCGGCTGGTCCTCAACGTGTACGGCTCAGGCGACGGTCGCTTCACGCTCTACGAGGACGACGGCAGCTCGCTGAAGTCCGACGCCGCCGACGGCCACGCGGAGACCCCCCTGACGCATGAGGTGTCCGCGGACGGCGTACACCATCTGACCATCGCCGCGGTGCGCGGCGGCTACACCGGGCAGCCGGCAACGCGCTCCTACGAGCTGCGCGTGCATGGCGCCGGCAAACCCGCCACGCTCACGGTCGACGGGAAGAGCACCGGCGCCTGGTCGCTCGATGCACAGGGCACGGCCATTGCGCAGCTGCCGGCGCGCCCGACCGGTGCCGAAACCCGCATCGAGTGGCGCTAGCGCCCTCAAGCCGCGAGCGTCACGAAGGTCGAATAGTCCTCAGCGTCGATTTCGACGTACGGCAGCAACGTGACCGGGGTCGGACCGGCGCGTATTTCCCAGCGGCGCGGCGCCACCTGCTGCGCCGCGAGGAGCTCGGTGCGCGTGGGACGCAGCCGCTCGGCGCTTTGGTTCACGGGGAAGAGCACCAGGGGACCTGCGAGCAGAGCGACGATGTCCGGATGCTGTCGGTCGACCGCCTCGAGGCGCCTCGCGCGCGGCAGCTCGAGATCGATGCGGTCACCGTCCCGCCACTCGCGCTTGAGCTCGGCGAACGTCCCGGGCTCGGCGGCACCCGCCCAGCGCTGGCCGTTCACTTCGATGCGCGCCGCTTGCGCCCACGCCGGAATCCGCAGCCGCAGCGTCAGCTCGCGCGGCCGGGAAGCCGCGAGCTCCATCGACACGTGATCGCCGAAGGGATAGTCGCCGCGCTGCGTGAGCGCGCAGCGCGTGCCGGCCACGCTCCAGCGCACGCTCGAGGGCAGGTAGAGGTTCACGTACAGGCCGTGCGCATCCTTGAGGTAGGCGTTGATGCCGTAGTCGGTCGCGACCTGCGGCAGTGTCCCGGAGCAGCAGGGAAAGCGGTGGTTCGAGTACACCTTGCGGCCGGCGAAGTTGTAGTCAGCGTAGTAGAACGCCCGGCCGTCGGGGTGCATGGGGCGCGCGCCGAGCACGGTGTTGAACATGACCCGCTCCATGCTGTCGCCATAGCGCGCATCGCGCGTCACGCGCAGCAGGTAGCGCATCAGCTTGAAGTGCGCGTAGGCCCCGCACGGGGTCTCGAAGCTGTTGTGGGTACTGGTGAGGCTCGCGTGGACCTCGGGCCCCTCGGGTGCCACGAGCTTCTCATCCGGTCCCCAGCCGCCGGTCGGGTAGCTCTGCTCGCTCAGCATCGTGAACGCGTTGCGCGCGGCCTCGAGGTGCCTGGCACTGCCGAGCGTCAGGTAGGCCTGCATCGCGGACGAGAGGGAGTTGACGTAGCTGTAGGCGTGCTTGCCGGCGAGCACGTTCTCGCCGCGCGCGAGCGGGTCGAACCAGCTCGCGTCATCGAGGAAGCGCACCGCCAGATCGCGGTAGCGTCGGCCGGCGCCGCGGCGGTAGGCGAGGAAGAGATTCTCGGGATTGGTATAGGACTCATCCCAGCGATAGGACTGATCCTTGCCGGGGCGCCACTCGAGCTCGCGGTCGATGGCGTGCGGCGGCAGGTGCGGCAGCGCCGCACGGGTCGTGCGCTCGAGCATGCCGAACGCGTCCCCGTCGGCCGCGAGCGCATGCGAGTCGATGAGCCCCAGCAGCAGCTTGTCGTAGCAGTAGGCCGGGAAGCGATTCTTGTCGTAGAAGGCCTCATCGATGGTCGCGGCGTACAGCCGGTTGAGGCGCAGCACCTTGGCGCGTGCCGCCGCCGAGCCCGTGATCGCGTGATAGCGCGCGAGCGCCGACACCCACTGGCCGAAGGTCGCACCCGGGGCGAACCCGGCGTCATCCCGGTGCCAGTCGTAATCGGGATCGTAGTTGTACCAGCCGCCGAGGTCCTGCCCCGGCGCCGGCTGCCCGGCCATCTGCCGGAAGGGCTTCAGCAGGCTGTCCTCGCTCAGGCTCATGAGCACCTCGTGCGTGTTGTCGAGCTGCGCGCGGTGCGCGACGCTCTCGACCGTGACATCGCCGTAGGGAAGCTCCGAGAGCACCGGCGCCGCCGCGGCGCCGGAGGCGGCGGCGGCGAACGGCGGGACGCCCGCGGCGGCGGCGCCGGCGGCGCCGGCCGCAAGCCGCGCAAAATCGCGCCGGGTGAGTCGCGGGTGGCTCATGTGCGCTCCATGCTCGCGCCTCGGGCCCTTTGCCCGCAAGCGCCGCCCGCTCAGGTATATTGCCGCGCTACTTCGGCAAGCGCGGGGTGACCATCCGGTGAAGGCGAGGGCGGCGTGGCAGGCGGCTTGCGTGCTGGTCATCGCCGCGGGCACGGCCCGCGCGGCGGCATCGCTCGACTTCGAGGTCGATGACGCGCTCAACGTCAACCGTTTGGTACGCGAGGGCCCGGTGGCCGCGCACCTGCTGCTGCGCGCGGGCGCCGAGCCGCGGATCCTCGTGGCATTTCCCGCCGGCAACTCCGGCGTCGGGCTCTGGTTCGAGAAGGGGGCGCCCGCCTCCGGCTGGAAGATCGCCGGACCGCCGCGCCCGATTCATGCCCGCGACGCGCACGGCCGTGCACTCGATGGTGTCGCCGCCGAGGCTACCTTGAGCGCTCCGGAGCTCGTACCCCACCAGGCGGTGCTCTCCAGCATCCGCGTGCTGCGCGACTACCAGTTGCTGAAGACCGTGCCGCCGGAAATTTCCGTGGCGCCGGAAATCAAGGGGCAGACGCTCAGCTGGTCGCGGGAGCGGCTCGATGGGGCGCTGAGCTACCGCCTGACGCTCGAGGTGACGCACGGCCAGCTCACCGGGGGACGGATTCGTGCCGCCGCCGACGGCGCGATCGGCGTGCGCATCACCGCTCTCACCGGTGAGGCGCCGCTCACGCCGCTCGCCGGTGCCGAGCTGCTCGATGCGGCGGCCGGTAGTGATGTCGCGGCACGCAACACACTCACCTTTCTCGCCTACCGCGAGAAGCTGCTCGCGGGCTCGTGGCGCTTCGACACCTACTTCGGCCGCGACACGCTCATGTCGGTGCGGCTGCTGCTGCCGGCACTGAGCCCGACCGCGGTGGAGGCGGGCCTCGCCTCGGTGCTGGCGCGCCTTGCGCCGGACGGCGAGGTCGCACACGAGGAGGACATTGGCGAGCAGGCGGTGCTCGATCACCTGAAAGCGGACGGGTCGCGCTCCGCCGCTCCGGTGTACGACTACAAGATGATCGACGGCGCCTATCTACTCGCGCCGGTGGTGGCCGAGTGGCTGCTGCACGACGCCCGCGGGCGCGCGCGCGCCGCGGCGTTCCTCGGCGCGTCGGCGGGCGACGCCGCCGGACGGCGCGACACCCGCGGCGCCGCACTCCTCGCGAATCTGCGCTACGTGCTCGATAAAGCGGCCGCGTTTGCGGCCGAGCCGCGCAAGGCCAATCTCATCGGCCTCAAGGACGGGTACACGGTCGGCGAGTGGCGCGACAGCGAGCACGGCCTGGGCGGCGGCCGCTACCCTTACGACGTCAACGCGGTGCTCATGCCCGCCGCGCTCACCGCCGCGGCCGAGCTCAACGAGAGCGGACTGCTCGCGCCCTACGCCGCGGCCGGCGATCGGGCGCTGCTCGCGCACGCCGGCGCGTTCGCGCGGGCGTGGCGCACCGCGGCGCCGGCGCTCTTCGACGTCGCCATCCCGAATCAGACCGCCGCCGCCGCGGTCTTCAGCTACGCGACCGCGCAGAAGGTTGCCTCGCTCCCGGCCATCGCCTCGCTCGGTGCGGGCGAGCTGCGCTTCCATGCGTTGGCGCTCGACGCCGCGGGTGCACCCATTCCGGTGATGCATTCGGACGAGGGCTTTGCGCTGCTCTTCGGCGAGCTCGACGCCGACAGTGTCGATCGCGCGGTGAGCGTGGCTCTGCGCCCGTTTCCGGCGGGCCTCATGACCGAGGTGGGCCTGCTGGTCGCCAATCCGGCCTTCGCGCCGCCGCCGCTGCAGGCGCAGCTCAACCGCAACGCCTACCACGGGACGGTGGTGTGGTCCTGGCAGCAGGCTCTCTTCGCCGCGGGCCTCGCGCGGCAGCTGGCGCGCACCGACCTGCCGGCTGCTGTGCGCGCGCACCTCGAGGCGGCCCAGAAGTCGCTGTGGACGGCCATCAACAGCACGCGCGCGCTCAGCAACTCCGAGCTCTGGTCGTGGTCGTTCAGCGAGCGGCACTATCACGTGGCGCCGTTCGGCAGCGCCGCGGCGGATGCGGATGAGGCCAACGCGGCGCAGCTCTGGAGCACGGTTTACCTCGCCGTGAGACCGCCCCCCGGAATGGAGAACACGCCATGAATCGTAGCGGCATCCTGCTGGCTTCGGCACTCTTCCTGCTGGCCGCGGCCGGACCCTGCATCGCGAGCGACGATGCGAGCTTCGTGCTGCGCGCGGAGCCGAAGGATCTGCCGGCCTACTTCCCGGGCTATCTCGGCAACGGCTACCTCGCGACGCTCACCGCGCCCCGCGGCACGGAGTCGACCCGCAGCTACCTGGTCGCCTTCATGGACTACACGGCCGGCGACATGTCGCGCCCCGCGGCTATCCCGGGCTGGAACGAGGTGGACTTCAGCGCGAGCCCTCCGGGAGCAGGTCTTGCGTGGCTCAACCGCGCGCCGCTCAACGAGCAGCGCTTCGACGGCTGGCAGCAGACGCTCGATGAGCGCGCGGGGACCCTCACGACGAGCTACCGCTACCTCGATCACGGGCGCAAGACGGGCGTCGAGGTCACGACGCTCGTGAGCGAAGCGTCGCCGCATCTGGCCGCGACGCGCTTCACGATCACGCCCGATTACGACGGTGTGGTACACCTGTCGTTCCCCCTGATGCTATGGGCGGACCACGCACCGCGTTTTCCGCTCGCGGAGATGTCCGGGCCGGAGATGGAGCAGGCGGTCGCCGCCTACGGGCTGACGCTCGATCCGCGCCCGCCTGCCACGCCCGACCGCGAGGCGGTCTGGTACCCCGGGTATACGCAGGTTACGGCGAGCGACGGCGACGTCAGCTCGCTGTCCATGTGGCTCGACGGCAAGGCGGTCCAGGGCGTCACGATGGCGCTCGGTGCTGCCGTGGCGCTGCCCGCCGGCGCGACCGCGGAGACTGTGACGCTGCAGCGGGGGCGCTACCGGCTCGCGCTCGATGTTGCCTTCCGGGTCGAGCGTGGCCGCAGTTACGCGTTCGCAAAGTATGTCGCTGTGTCACGCGCCGGCTGGGGTGGCAACTCGGCGGAGGACCTGGCGCTGGCGCGCGAAGCCCGTAAGCGCGGCTTCGATCAGTTGCTCGCCGAGCAGCGCGCCGCCTGGGAGAGCCTGTGGCAATCCGACATCCTGATCGAGGGTGACCCGCGCGCGCAGCAGGTCGCACACTCCGAGCTCTACAATCTGCTGGCGAGCTCGACCCCCGACACTGCCTGGTCGCCCGGGCCCGATGCGCTCACCCCGGCCTACTCGGGGCATGTCTTCTGGGACAGCGATACCTGGATGTTCCCTGCCTTGTTGCTGCTGCATCCCGAGCGCGCCAAGTCCATGGTGGCCTTCCGCGAGCGGACGCTCGGTGCCGCCGAACAGCGCGCCAAGCAACACGGCTTTGCCGGGGCCATGTTCCCCTGGGAGTCGGATCCGGAGAACGGCACCGATCAGACACCGCACTCCGCCGTCGTGCTCGCGGACACCGAGATTCATGTGAACGCGGATGTCGCCATTGCGCAGTGGCAGTACTACCTTGCCAGCGGCGATCGCGACTGGCTGCGCGCCCACGGCTGGCCGGTGATCCGCGACGTGGCGCGCTTCTGGGCGAGCCGTGCCACCTACGATGCGCCGCGCAAGCGCTACGACATCGCCCACGTGACCTCCGTGGCCGAGTCGTACAACGACATTCCGAACGACACCTTTACCAACGTGTCGGCGGCGCGGGTGCTCGAGATCGCCACCGCGGCGGCCAAGCTCATCGGCGAGCCGGCGGATCCGCAGTGGGAGCGGATCGCGAAGCTCCTCTATATACCCATGGCCAGGGACGGCAGCCATCACCTGCCGTTTGATCCGATCGTACCGATCCATGGCAACAGTGATTTCGGCGGCGGGCCGCTGGCGCTTCTCTTCCTGCCCTCGCTCGACCTCGGCGGCAGCAGCGCACTGCTCGGCGGCGACTACGACTTCGCCGTGCGCCCGACGCCGCTGGCCCGCGTCAGCTCGAGCAGCATGGGGATTGCACCGCGCATGGTGGCGGCGGCCACCGTCGGCGCGGGCGCCGAGGGCGCGGCGCTGCTCGCCGGGAATCTCAACGGCGGCACGCTCAAGCCCCCCTTCAACGTGCGTACCGAGACCGCGGACAACAACGTCGGTTATTTCCTCACCGGCTCCGGCGGCTACCTGCAGAGCCTGCTCTACGGGTTCACGGGGCTGCGCATCCGCGATGCCGGTCTCGTCGAGGCCTATCCACCGACGCTGCCACCGGCCTGGACGTCACTCACTCTGCGCAACGTGCTCTTTCGCGGTCAGCGCCTCGACATCCGCGTGGCGCGCGATCCCGCCGGAACGGTGCGCCTGAGCCGCCAGGCGCATTGAGAGCTCAGGAGCTCAGGGCCCGGCGCGGCGCCGGCTGCCGCGCGAGCCGCTGCGCGGCGCGGCGGCCTTGGGTTCGGGCAGCGGCACGGCCTTGCGCAGGTGCGGGTAGGCTTCCGTCGAGTGCGGAATGCCCATTGCCGCGACGAAATGCGCCTGGAACTTCGGCTCGATCGCCGTCTCGATCTTCTCCACGCGGTGCACGAGATCCTCGATGGTCTTGCGCGAGGTCTTGTCCAGCAGCGCGATGCGTGCACCCGTGCCGGCGGCGTTCCCGGCCGAGGATACCTGTGAGAGCTCGCAGTCGGGAATCATCCCGAGGACCATCGCGTACTTGACGTCGATGTGGCTGCCGAAGGCGCCGGCGAGCCGGATGCGCTCGACGGCCGTCACTCCCATGCGATCCATCAGCAGTTGCACTCCGGCGCGCAGCGCCGCCTTGGCGAGCTGGATCGCGCGCACGTCGTTCTGCGTGATCTGCAGCAGCGGCTCGCCGCGGTGCACGGTGTAGGCGAAGGTGCGCCCGCTCGGCACGATGCGCTCGCTGCGCGCGGCGAGCGTGCCGTCAATGACGCCGTCCTGGGTGATGATGCCGGCGAGATACATCTCGGCAATCACCTCGATGATCCCCGAGCCGCACACTCCGGTGACCCCGGTCTGTGCGACCGCCGCGGCGAACTGCGGCTCGTCCGACCAGAGGTCCGAGCCGATCACCTTGAAGCGCGGCTCGAGGGTGGCGGGATCGATGCGCACGCGCTCAATGGCGCCCGGTGCGGCGCGCTGCCCGCTGCTGATCTGCGCACCCTCGAATGCCGGTCCCGTCGGGCTCGAGCAGGCGAGCAGGCGCGTTTCGTTGCCGAGCACGATCTCGGCGTTTGTTCCGACGTCGACCAGCAGCGTGAGCTTCTTCGAGAGATCGGGGCGCTCGGCGAGGATCATGCCGGCGGTATCGGCGCCGACGTGGCCGGCGATGCAGGGCAGGGTGTAGACGCGCGCGCCGGGATTGAGCGTCAGGCCGAGCTCGGAGGCACGCAGTCCGAGAGCTGAGTCGGTGGCGAGGGCGAACGGCGCGCCGCCGAGCTCCACCGGATCGATGCCGAGGAGCAGGTGATGCATGATCGGATTGCCGACCATCGTGAGCTCGAGGATGTCGGTGACCGAGACGCCGGCCTCGCGCGCCACCTCGGCGGCGAGCGTGTTGAGCGCCGCGCGCACCGCCTCGGTCATCAGCTGCGCGCCGCCGGGGTTCATCATGGAGTAGGACACGCGGCTCATCAGATCCTCGCCGAAGCGGATCTGCGGATTCATGGTGCCGCTGGATGCGGCCACCTCGCCGGTCTCGAGGTTGCAAAGGTGTGCCGCGATGGTGGTCGAGCCCACGTCCACCGCGAGTCCGAAGACCTTGTCGTGAAAGCCCGGCCACACAGCGATGATCTGCGAGCCGGCATGCACCGCGACGGTGACCCGCCACTCGCCTTTGCGCAGTGCCGGCTGCAGCGTCCGCAGCACCGCGAGATCGCACCGCAGGGGTCCGAACTCCCACTCCCGGTGCAGCGCCGTCAGCAGACGCTGCAGATCGCCCGATGGGTCGTGCATGTCGGGCTCGCGCACCTCGACGTAATGCAGGTGCACGACCGGGTCGAGCGTGATGGAGCGCGCGTCGGCCGCCTTGCGCACCACCTGGCGGTGCACCTGACTGCCCGGCGGCACGTCGATGACGAGATCGCCCTCGATGCGGGTCGAGCAGGAGAGGCGATTGCCCGCGGGCAGCGGGCGCCGTCGCGCGAAGCTTTGCTCCGCCTCGCTCAGCGCGGAGACGTGGGCGGCACTGGAAATCACGCCGTGCTTGGAGAAGTCGCCTTCCATGACGAGCACCTGGCAGCGGCCGCAGAGCGCGCGCCCGCCGCACACCGAGTCGACGTCGACGCCCAGGCTGCGCGCCGCCTGCAACAGCGGCGTGCCGACCGGAAAGCGTCCGCGCTTGCCCGAAGGCGTGAAGACAACCAACGGGTCCTTCGCGGTCATGCCTGGCCTTGCGCGCGTCTCCGGTGTCCGCCCTCGCGCCGCCCACGTGCCGCGCCCTCGGGCGCGGTGGCGACGCCACCGCCGGCGGCCATCGGCGGCGCCTCACGGAAGCGCTTGATCCAGCGGGCGCAGTCCGGGTCGTGTCCCATCATGACGTCAGCACCCATGCAGGCCTTGACGATCTCGACGTGCATCGGGTTCATGATCGCGGAGGTCATGCCGGCGCCGATCGCCATCGACAGGAACACGGCGCTGATGCCCTCGCGCGCCGGGAGACCGAAGCTGATGTTGGAGGCGCCGCAGGTGGTGTTCACCTTGAGCTCGTTCTTCAGGCGTCCGAGGAGGCGCATCACCTGCACGCCCGCCTGGTTGATGGCGCCGATCGGCATGACGAGCGGATCGACCACGATGTCGCTCACCGGGATGCCGTGGTCGCGGGCGCGGTGCACGATCTTCTTCGCAACCTCGAAGCGCACGTCCGGGTCCTCGGAGATGCCGGTCTCGTCGTTGGAGATCGCGACCACCGCGGCACCGTACTTCTTTACCAGTGGCAGTACCGTCTCGAGCCGCTCCTCTTCTCCGGTCACCGAATTGACGAGCGGTTTACCCCTGTAGACGGCGAGGCCCGCCTCGAGCGCCGCTACGATCGAGGAATCGATCGACAGCGGCAGATCGGTGATCGACTGCACCAGCTGGATGGTCCTGGCGAGGATTGCCGGCTCGTCCGCGAGCGGTATGCCCGCGTTCACGTCCAGCATGTGCGCGCCGGCGGCGATCTGCGCGTGGGTGTCGGCTTCCACGCGGGAGAAGTTGCCCGCGGCCATCTCGGCGGCAAGGATCTTGCGTCCCGTCGGGTTGATGCGCTCGCCGATCATGACGAACGGGCGCTCGAAGCCGATGACGACTTCGCGGGTCGCGGAGCTGATCACTGTGTCGGTCACGATGCCATCCTGTTGGTGCTGGTTTGTGGATCGCGCCCCGGGAACCACGGCTTGCGGCCGTCGAGCACGCCGGAGCGATCGATGATTTCGGCGACGGTATGTTCCTGGCGGAAAGCCATGACGTGCACGCCGTGCACGCCCTTGAGCGTACGGATCTCCTGGATGAGATCGATGCACAGGCGGCGGCCTTCGGCGGCGGGATCGGCGGCGCCCGCCATGCGCTTCACGACGGCGTCCGGGATGTGCACGCCCGGCACGTGGGTGCGGATCCATTCGGCCGACTTGGCCGAGCGCAGCGGGCCGACACCGACCAGGATGAACACCTTATCGAGGAGTCCCAGTTCCTCGACGTGGCGCAGGAAGGCGCGCAGCAACGGCACGTCGTAGCACCACTGGGTCTGGATGAACTGGGCGCCGGCCGCGACCTTCTTGGCGAGGCGCTGGGCGCGCCATGCGAGCGGATGCGTGAAAGGATTCTCGGCCGCGCCGAGCAGCACGCGCGGCGCGGAGGTGATCTTGCGCCCGGAGAGGAAGCGGGCCTCGTCGCGCAGCGTGCGCGCGGTCTCGAGCAGCGACATGCAGTCGAGGTCGAACACCGGCAGCGCCTGCGGGTGATCGCCCGCCTGCACGCCATCGCCGGTGAGGCACAGCACGTTGCACACGCCCATGGCGGCGCCCCCCAGGATGTCGCCCTGGATGGCGATGCGGTTCTTGTCGCGGCAGGAGATCTGCATCACCGGCGCGTAGCCGAGGCGGGTCAGAAGGGCGCACACGGCCATGCTCGACATGTGGCAGTTCGCCCCCGAGCCGTCGGTCGCGTTGATGGCATCGACGTAGCCGTCGAAGACCCGCGCCCGCTTGTAGACCTCTTCCGGATCGGCGGAATCGGGGGGGTCGAGCTCGGTCGTCACGGCGAACAGGCCGGCGCGCAGCACGCGCTCGAGCCGCCCGGGGGAGGTATGGCCCGGCAGGATCGGCAGCGGGTAGCCGGGGACCGGCTCGTCCTCGAAGATCACGGCGCCGACCCCACGCGCTCGCGCACGACGCGCAGCCATGAGGACTTACCCTGGAGCCGCCGGTCGATCGCCGGCTGCACGATGCTGAGCGCCGCGGTGCCGCCCGGGATGCGCTCGCTGCCGGCGAAGGCCTCGACCCACACGCACTTCATCTCGGGGCGCACCTCGCAGTGCCCGTTGGCGCGCACGCCGCCGCACGGCCCGTTGCGCAGATTCTTCGGGCAGTTCATCGGGCACGCCATGCCGGTCGAGGAGAGGACGCACTGGCCGCACATGCGGCAGTCGAACAGGAACCCTTTGACCGTCTTCTCGACGCGCGCCATCGGGCGCTCGAGGCGTTGGTAGCCGATGGCGCGGAACAGCGGGTCGAGCGCCACCAGCAACGACTCGAAGCCGCGGTAGAAGGTGTTGAGCCCACGCGCGTGCCGCACCGACCAGCGTCGCACTGCGTACATCTAGGGACTCACCGCCAGGCCCTTGGCGCGGATCAGCGTCTCGAGATCCGCGTCGCTGAAGCGGGCCTCGATGCGGGCGGCCTCCGCGGCGGCTTCGGCCTTGAGATCGTCGCCGCAGGGTGCGGGATCCGAGCGCTTCCAGTCGGCGAGGTAGGCATCCGAGCTCCCTTTGCCGGCACGCATGGCGGCGCGGTCGACCGCCTCCTGGAAGCGGGCGGAGAGCTGCACCTTGGCGGTCTCGCGGCCGCGCTTGACGATGACCTGCGCGGGGATGTCGCGCCAGGAGATGATGATGAGGTTCGCCACGGCGCGGCGCCTCAGCCGCCGACTACGGCCGCCAGATGCGTGCCGAGATCGCCGTAACCGGTGTAGCGGTACTCGAAGGCGAAGCCGAAGGAGTCGGCGATGCGGCGCGCGCGCTCGATGGCGCCGGGCGTCTCGCTCTGCGAGAGGTACACGAGCTTCTGGTAGTGGCGGAAGTATTCGGCGGCGAGCTCGGGATGGCGATCGAGGCCGAGCGAGCGCCTCACCAGGCGGTCGAAGTGCCGCAGCAGGAAATCCGTGAGGTAGAAAGTGCCGGGCTCGGCTTCGCTCAGTTGCGCAAACACTTTCGGCGTCGCGAGGAACTCGTAGCAGTGCGCGCCGGGGAGGCGCTCGATGCCTTCCTCTCTCAGCACTGCATCCAGTGCGCCGCCCGTACCGCAGTCGGCATAGACGACGAAGATCTCCCGGTATCGGTCGCGGTGGGCGCGGATCTCCTCACGCACCGCGGGCGCGATGCGCTCGGGCCGGTTGTGCAGCTGCGCCGGAAGACAGCGCACGTCGACCGACTGCCAGCCGTTGGCGCGGCGCAGCGCCGCGATCTCCCGCCCCAGGGCGCCGCAGGCGATCAACAGGATGTCCCGCGGCGTGTCCATGGGCAGCGCGGCTCAACCGGGGTTCAGGCGGCGGTTGCGGCGCGCCCACCGCCCGCTGCACGGCGCGCCGCGACCAGGCTCTTGGCGGTCTCGACCGCGACCGCGGCGTCACGGCAGTAGGCATCGGCTCCCACGGCCTTGCCGAATTCCTCGTTGAGCGGTGCACCGCCGACCAGCACGATGAAATCGTTGCGGATGCCGGTCTCCTTCATCTTGTCGATCACGACCTTCATGTAAGGCATCGTGGTCGTGAGCAAGGCCGACATGCCGAGGATGTCCGGCTTGTGCTCCTCGAGCGCCGCCAGGTACTTCTCGACCGGGTTGTTGATGCCGAGGTCGATGACCTCGAACCCCGCACCCTCGAGCATCATCGACACGAGATTCTTGCCGATGTCGTGGATGTCGCCCTTGACGGTGCCGATGACGATCTTGCCGATCGGCGGCACGCCGGTCTCGGCGAGCAGCGGGCGCAGAATCTCCATGCCGCCCTTCATGGAGTTGGCCGCGAGCAGTACCTCGGGCACGAAGAGAATTCCGTCACGGAAGTCGATACCGACGATGCGCATGCCTTCGACGAGCGCATCGTTCAAGGTCTTCTCGGCGCTCCAGCCGCGCTCGAGAAACAGATGCGTCGCCTCTTCGACCTCGGCTTTCAGTCCGTTGTAGAGGTCATCGTGCACCTGCTCGACGAGCTCCTGGTCGTTCAGGTCGCGTAGATTGAATTCGCCTTCGGGCGTCTCGGCCATGGGAGAAATCTCCATGCGCGACCTATGCTTAGGTGCGCGGGCTCCGTAAATGGTAAGGGCGGGGAAGGGGTGGCAGGTGCGCCCATGCGACCACTGCATGCCCGCATGCGACAGGGGGCGCGTTAAGGCAAAGGGCGGGTGCCAACCGCCTCACAGCGGCGCCATCTCGCCCCGGGCACCGCCGAGGACTTTACCCTGGCGGCTCATGCGCTCGGCGCTCGGCGGGCAGCCGAACTGCGCGCGATAGCAGCGCGAGAAGTGCGGCGGTGACTGGAAGCCGCAGGCGGTCGTGATGTCGATGATGGGCATCGAAGTCTGCAGCAGCAGTTCCCGGGCCCGGCGCAGGCGCATCTGCAGGTAGTAGCGCTTCGGCACGCAGTTCAGGTGCCGCTTGAAGAGCCGCTCGATCTGGCGCCGCGACAGCCCGGTGGCGGCCGCGATCTCATCGAGCGACAGCGGCCGCTCGATGTTGTCCTCCATGAGCTGCGCGACCTTGATGAGGCTCTCGTGGCTCACGCCGATCTGGGCGCGCAGCGGCACGTACTGGCGGTCGCGGTCGCTCCTGACGCGGTCGACGATGAACTGTTCGGAGATCAGCTGCGAAATGCGCGCACCGAGCTTCTCCTCCACCAGATGCAGCATCAGGTCGAGCGGCGCGACGCCGCCCGAGCAGGTAAAACGGTCGCGGTCGATGGTGAAGAGCTGGTCCGAGAGCTGGATGCGCGGGAACTCCTCGCGCAGTGCGGACAAATTCTCCCAGTGGATGGTGGCCTTGTACTTATCCAGCAGCCCCGCCTTGGCGAGCGCGTAGCCGCCCGTGCACAGCGCGCCGAGCGGTACGCGGCGCTCGGCGAAGCGCTTGAGCGCCGACAGGATCTTGGGTGAGACCGCCTTCTGCACATCGACTCCCCCGCACACGAACAGGATGTCGACGCTGGTGGCCTGCTCGAGCGGGTGCGTGGGGGAGAGCTGCAAGCCGTTGCTCGCCGGTGTCGGCGTGCCGTCGAGGCTCACGATGGACCAGTCGTACACCGGCTGGCCGGTGAGGCTGTTCGCCATGCGCAGCGGCTCGACCGCGTTCGACAACGCGATCATCGAGTAGCGCGGCAACGTCAGGAACGCGAACTTGCTGCGGGGTAGGGCCACATGCCGGATTTTACTCCCTTCTTGCCTGATTGCGACAGGGGATCCGGGTGAGCGCAGGGGTAGTGGTGGAGGCGTGGCCGAGCCCGCTGGGAGGACGCGCGGCTGAGGTTCTCGTCTGGGAGGACGCGCGGCTGAGGTCCGTGTCCGACGCCTGCGCATGGCGGATGCGCATGGCGGATGCGCATGGGGGATGCGCACGGGGCATGCGCACGGGGCATGCGCATGACACCGATCCGCGCGAACGCTGCGCGCATGCCCGTCTGCTCGAGTAATGGGCTCAAGACATCAGTAATCGCCCCCCCAGGTCCGGCGGCGGAGAGGGTAGCCTTGCGGGCCATGCAGCCTGAGGAGAGGCGAGCTGTGAACCTTAGCCTGAGCGTGGAGATGCTCGAGGCCGCCCGGGAGCTCCGGATCAATCTATCAGCGTTGCTGGAGCAAGCTCTGGTTACGGAGCTGGCGCGGGCCAAGCGCGAGCGGTGGCGCGAAGAAAACGCCCACGCCGTGTCAACCTACAACGAGTACCTCGCCTCGCACCGGACGTGCTTCGAGGTTCGCTTGGACGAGTGAATGCCGCAATTCGCCGTGTATCGCAACGAGAACCTCGGGAGCTGCGAGGAGTTCCCTTTCCTGGTGGACGTTCAGGCGGACTTACTCGAGGAGCTGGGTACGCGCGTCGTGGTCCCGCTTGCCAAATCGGAGGCGCTGATCGACTTCCCGACTCAATATCTGACCCCCCTGATCACATTCCAGGGGCGGCCGTACGCGCTGTTGACGCCGCAGCTCGCCGGCATCTCGCGAGACGAGCTCGGTCCACAGGCGGGCAGCCTGGCCGACCAGGAGCGCGCCATATCAACAGCGATCGATTTCCTCCTGCGGGGCTTCTGACCGTTGGCGCCGGAGGCGCGCGCCTAAGCCCGGAGGTCGAGGTTCTCGGGATCGTAGGGTGACTCGCGCAGCACGGTCGCCTGTTTGCGTTCGCCGAGGATCTGGATGCCGAGCCGCGTGCCGGGCTCAGAGTGCTCCGTGCGCACGTAGCCGATCGCGAGACTCTTCTTCAGGCAATGGCCGTAGTAGCCGGAGGTTGCCCGGCCCACCATGCGGCCGCCGGAATCGAACAGCGGCTCGTTGCCCAACGGGTCGGCGTCGGTGACGCCGTGCACCTCGAGCGTGACGAAGCGGTTCGGCACGCCCGCGGCGAGCTGCCTCTCGAGCGCCTCGCGGCCGATGAAGGGCCCCTTGCCCATGCGCACGAAGCGATCGAGGCTCGCCTCGAAGGGGGTGTAGTCGGGTGTGAGATCGCTGCCCCACATGCGGTAGGACTTCTCCATGCGCAGCGACTCCATGGCGCGCATGCCGACCATCCCGATGCCATGCGCCTTGCCGGCCTCGAACAGCGCATCGAACAGGCCGTGCGCGTACTCGACCGGGAAGTGCAGCTCCCAGCCGAGGGCGCCGACGAAGTTGACGCGCAGCGCGTACACGTCAACCGCTAACCCGGCCTCGATCACCTGGGCGGTGAGCCAGGGGAAGGAGGCGTTGTCGAGCGGGGTGTCCGTGAGCTGCACAAGCACCTCGCGCGACTTCGGTCCCGCGAGCACGAAGGTGCCGCGGGTGTTGGTGATGTTGCGCAGGCCCACCGAGCCGTCCTTCGGCAGGTGCTTCTCGAGGTAGTCGCCGTCGTAGCGCTCGGCGGCACCGGCGCTCACCACGTAGAAGTGCTGATCGGCGATCTTGGTGATGGTGAACTCGGAGCGGATGCCGCCGCGGCGCGTCAGTGCGTGCGAGAGCGCCATGCGGCCAATGCGGCTCGGCACCTTGTTGGCGACCAGCCCGTCGAGCCAAGCCTCGGCGCCAGCTCCCGTGACTTCATGCTTGGTGAAGGGCGTGAGATCGATGACGCCGACGCGCTCGCGCATCAGGCGCGACTCGTTGCCGACCTGCTCGAAGTAGTTCGTGCGGCGGAAGCTCCAGCGGTCCTTGCGCTCGACGCCCGCAGGCGCGAACCAGTTGGCGCGCTCCCAGCCGTAGCGCTGGCCCCAGACGGCGCCGCGGGCGTTCAGCTTGTCGTACACGGGGCTCGTCTTCGCCGGGCGGCCGTCGGCACGCTCCTCGTCGGGGTAGTGAATCGTGAAGACGTTGCGGTAGGTCTCCTCGTTCTTCTGCACCACGTAGCGCTTGGAGGTGTACGCGCCGAAGCGGCGCGGGTCGGTCGCCAGCATGTCGATGCCGGGCTCGCCCTCGACGATCCACTCAGCGAGCTGCCAGCCCGAGCCGCCCGCGGCGGTGATGCCGAAGCTGTGGCCTTCGTTCAGCCACACGTTGGGTACGCCCCAGGCCGGTCCGATGAGGGGACTCCCGTCGGGCGTATAGGAGATCGGACCGTTGACGATGTCCTTGATGCCGCAGTTCTCGAGCGCCGGCACGCGCCGCGTGGCCGCCTCGACGTAGGGAACGAGGCGGTCGAGATCGCCGGGGAAGAGACTGCGGCCGAACCAGTCGGGGACGCCGTCAGCGAAGCGTGCCGGCGCGCCCTTCTCGTAGGGACCCAGGATCCAGCCCATGCGCTCTTCGCGCAGATAATAGGACTTGTCGGACTCGCGCAGCACCGCGAGCTCGCGTCCGCCGGCCTTGCGGTAGGCCATGAGCTCCGGCGACTCGTCGTAGACGATGTACTGGTGTTCCACCGGAATCGCCGGCACGTTGAGGCCGAGGAGTCTGCCCACCTGGCGCGCATAGTTGCCGGTTGCGAGCACGATGTGCTGCGCGACGATGTCGCCCTGCGCGGTGCGCACCTTCCACTCGCCCGCAGGCGTGCGTTCGAAGGCGGTCGCCTCGGTTTGCTCGTAGATCTCCGCACCCGCGGCGCGCGCGCCTTTGCGCAGCGCCATGGTGAGGTCTGCCGGCGCGATGTGGCCGTCATGCGGGTGGTACAGCGCGCCGACGATGGCCGGCGTATCCGGGCCGCCGCCGAGATCGATGAGCGGCCAGAGCTCCTTGACACGCGCCGGCGTGATCACCTCGAAGGGCACGCCGATGGTGTTGGCCGTGCCGCAGTACTTCTGGTACTCGTCCATGCGGTCGCGATTGGTCGCGAGGCGCAGATTTCCGCTGACGTGAAAGCTGACATCCTGCCCGGTCTCGGCCGGCAGCCGCTTGTAGAGGTCCACCGAATACTTGTGGAGCTGCCCCACGGTGTAGCTCATGTTGAAGAGCGGCAGCAGGCCCGCGGCATGCCAGGTGGAGCCGGCGGTGAGCTCGGAACGCTCGATGAGGGCGATGTCGGTCCAGCCCTTCTTGGCGAGGTGATAGAGCGTACTGACGCCCACCACGCCGCCACCGATGACGAGGACACGAACGTGGGTTTTCACGGGATGAGTTCTCCGAGCCCTTTGGCGGCCTGCGGCGCAGTGTAGCCAGCGGCTGCTTTACGGGCACTCCAATTGCGACGGTGCCTTGCCCGATTCAGTCCGCGCCGAGCCTTCAGGCGATGCCGCGCACGGCTTCACCGAGGAAGGCGCTGACATAAGGGGCGAACGAGCGCCACACCTCGATGCGAAACTCATCGGGACCGGTGCGCCACAGCACGATCTCGGCCTTGCCCAGCATGGTGCGCGTGCACATCCCGACCGGGAAGGCGCCCGGCTCGAGATCGAGCGGGCAACCGGCGGCGATGAGGAGTGCGGCCTGCGGGGTGGTGAGCTCGAGTGCGACCTGCCGGTGGCTCACCTCGACGAGCGAGTGTGCTACGGCGGCGAGCGCGGCCGCGAGCGCCGCACCGATGGCATCGGCGTCGCCGGCGGGAGCGATCAGCAGCCACTCATCGGGTCCGAGCCACAGCGCCGCCGGCCCGCCCGCGGCGGCGGCGGCGCGGCACGCCTCGTCCGGGATCGGCAGCTTGAGGGCCGCTGCGGCCGCCGCGCGCGCATCGGCGCCGCCCCGGAGGATCCAGCGCGCCGCGGGCGGCAGCGGCCGCGCACCCGGCGTCGTGGCGAGCAGTGGGGCGCGGCGCTCGGTCCGCAGGTCAGCCATGGAGGCGCTTCCCTTCCGGGTCGTAGAACACCGTCGCCGTCACCTGCGCCGCGACTTCGCCGCGCGGCATCGGCACGTAGAGTGTCGTGCCCTGGCGCGCGCGGCCGCCGGCCACGAGTGCGAGTGCGATCGAGCGGCCGAGCACACTGCTGAAGTAGGAGGAGGTGACGTGCCCTAGCGGTCGCGTCGGGATCGGTGCGCCGGCCGCGCCCATGACTTGGGCGCCTTCTTCCAGCACCTCTCTCGGGTCCGCCGTGAGGAGCCCGACCAGCTGCCGCCGTCCGGGCGCGCTCATGGCCGGGCGCTGCAACGAGCGGAGTCCGACGAAGTCGGGCTTCGCCTTGCCGATGGCCCAGGAAAGTCCCACGTCATCCGGGGTCACGGTGCCGTCGGTGTCCTGTCCGACGATGATGTAGCCCTTCTCGGCGCGCAGCACGTGCATGGTCTCGGTGCCGTAGGGCGTCATGCCGTGCGGCTGGCCCGCCTCCCAGATCGCCTCCCACACCGCCGCGCCAAAGTCCGCCGGCACGTTGACCTCGAAGCCGACCTCGCCGGTGAAGCTGACGCGAAAGAGCCGCATGGGCACACCAAGGATGCGGCCCGCGGCGACGCCCATGTGAGGGAGCGCGGCGGCGGAGAGATCGACGTCGACCAGGCCCGCGAGCACGGCGCGCGCCGCAGGCCCCTGCACGGCGATCACCGCCCACTGCTCCGTGGTCGAGGTGAGCCAGACGGAAAGATCCGACCACTCGGTCTGCAGGTAGTCCTCCATCAGTGCGAGCACGCGCGGCGCGCCGCCGGTGGTGGTCGTGACGTGGAAGCGGTCCTGCGCCACGCGCGCCACCACGCCGTCGTCGTACACGAAACCGTCATCGCGCAACAGCACGCCGTAACGCGAGCGGCCGGGACTGAGCTTGTCCCAGGCGTTGACGTACAGGCGGTTCATGAAGGTGACCGCATCCTTGCCCACCACTTCGATCTTGCCGAGGGTCGAGGCGTCGAAGAGGCCGCAGCGCTCACGCACCGCGCGGCACTCGCGCGCCACCGCCGCGTGCATGTCCTCATTCCCCTGCGGGTAGTAGCGCGCACGCTTCCACAGGCCCACGTCTTCGAACACCGCGCCGTGCCCGGCCGCCCAGCCGTGCATCGGCGTGCGGCGGGTCGGATCGAAGAGCTCCCCGCGCGCCACGCCGGCGAAGCTGCCGAACGTGACCGGCGTGTATGGCATGCGGAACGTCGTCAGCCCGACTTCGGGAAGGTTGCGCTCGAGGCTGCGCGCGACGATGCCGAGCGCGTTGAGATTGGAGGTCTTGCCCTGGTCGGTCGCCATGCCGGTCGTGGTGTAGCGCTTGACGTGCTCGATTGAGCGGAAGCCCTCGCGTAGCGCGAGCGCCAGATCCTTGGCCGTCACGTCGTTCTGCCAGTCAACGAAGGCTTTGGGGCGCGCGTGCGCGGGTTGCGGCAGCGCGCCGACGAAGCCGCCGGCCATCGAGGTGCCCGCCGGGAGCGGCGCGGGCGCGCGCAGCGGCGGAGCGCCGGTGTGCACGCCGGTGCGCCCGGACGCGAGCGCGTCACGGGCCGCGCCGGCCCCGGCGGCGGCCCCATCGGCGAAGGCCGCCTCGAGCGCCAACACGCCGCGGCAGGCGCCGGCGCTACGCGTGTGCTCGGCGGGCTCTCCCGGCAGAAACGCCGACAGCGCTTCGTCCCACACGAGCTTGCCGCGCGACTGCGAGTGCAGATGCACGCTCGGCGTATAGCCGCCCGACATGAGGACCAGATCGCACGGCTGCGTCTCGGTCGCGGCGACGCGGCCGCCCTCGAGCCGCGCGAGCGTGATGCTGTTGACGCGGCGGCGCCCGCCGGTGCCGAGCACCGTGACGCCTTTGAGCACGCCGATGCCGGCCTCCGTGGCGGCGCGCGCCACCGCCGCGTCCGGACCCCTGGAACGCACGTCGGCAATGGTGGCGATCACGACGCCGGCGCGCGCGAGCTCGAGTGCCGCGCGGTAGGCCTCATCGCACGCCGTTACCAGCACCGCGCGCGTGCCCGGCACGACGCCGTAGCGATGCAGCCAGGTGCGCGCCGCACCGGCCAGCAGGATGCCCGGCCGGTCGTTGCCCGGGAACACGAGTGGACGCTCGATCGCACCGGTCGCGAGCACCACTTCGCGCGCACGCACCTGCCACTGCCGCTCGCGCGCGGCCTGGCGGTCCGGGGACGCGAGATGCTCGGTGAGCCGCTCCGAGAGTCCCACGAGGTTGTGCGGGAAGTAGCCGAAAGCGGTGGTACGCGTCAGGCAGGTGACACGCGGATTGCGTGCCAGCGCGCCGAGCGTCTCGCGCAGCCACACCGATGCCGGCCGGCCCTCGAGCGAGGGCTCGCCGCCCGCGCCCTCGGCGAGGAGACTGCCGCCGGGCTCGCTCTGTTCATCGCACACGATGACGCGCGCGCCCGCCGCCGCCGCCGCGTGCGCCGCGGCGAGTCCGGCGGGCCCGGTGCCGACGACCAGTACGTCGCAATGGGCGAAACGTCCGGTGTAGTGGTCGGGATCGGGCTGTGTGGGCGCGCGCCCGAGACCCGCGGCGGCGCGGATGCGCGGCTCGTAGAGCGACTTCCAGGCGCCCGCCGGCCACATGAAGGTCTTGTAGTAGAAGCCGGCGGGAATGAAGGGCGCGAGCACATCGTTGACGGCGCCCAAGTCGAAGCCGAGCGTCGGCCAGCGGTTCTGGCTGAAGGCTTCGAGCCCCTCGTAGAGCTCGACCTGGGTTGCGCGCAGGTTCGGCGTGCTGCGCGCTGCATCGCGGGTCACGGTCACGAGCGCGTTCGGCTCTTCCGCCCCGGCCGCCAGCGGTCCCCGCGGGCGGTGATACTTGAAGGAGCGCCCCATGAGGTGCACGCCGTTGGCGAGCAGCGCCGAGGCGAGCGTATCGCCGGCGCAGCCGCGGTAGCTCCTGCCGTCGAAGCGGAAGTTGAGGACCCTGGTGCGATCGATGCGCCCGCCGATCGGAGTGCGGCTCACGCGGGGCCACCGGCGAGCTGCGGCGCCCGCTCGCCGACCCGGTAGGTGGCGAGGAAGCGGTCCGTGGCCGTGTCGCGCAGCGCATTGAAGAAGCGCCCGCAGCCATGCGTGTGGCGCCAGCGCTCGGCGTGCACGCCGCGCGGATTTGCGCGCAGGTAGAGGAACTGCGTCCATTCCTCGGCGCTGGTCCCGGAGGGTTGCGCGGGCCGGGCGATGTGCGCCTGGCCGCCGTAGACGAACTCCGGCTCTGGACGCTCGCCGCAGTAGGGGCACTCGATGAGCAGCATGGCGGTCCTTCAGTGCGCGACAGCCGCGGCCGCGGCCTCGTCGATCAGGTCGCCGTCGCGGAAGCGCTCGAGCGTGAAAGGCGCATTGATCGGGTGCGGCGCATCGTGCGCGATCGTCCACGCGAACACGTGCGCCGAGCCCGGCGTTGCCTTGAAGCCCCCCGTGCCCCAGCCACAGTTCACGTACAGCCCCGGTACCGGCGTCCTGCCGATGATCGGCGAGCGGTCGGGCGAGACGTCGACGATGCCGCCCCAGTTGCGCAGCATCTTCAAGCGCCGGAACATCGGGAAGAGCTCGCAGATCGCTTCCAGCGCATGACTCGGGATGTGCAGTCCGCCGCGCTGGGTGTACGAGGTGTAGGCGTCGGTGCCTGCGCCAACCACCAGCTCGCCCTTGTCCGACTGGCTGATGTAGGCGTGGATGGTGTTGGACATGACGACGCAGGGGAAGATCGGTTTCACGGGCTCCGACACCAGCGCCTGCAGCGGGTAGCTCTCGAGCGGCAGCGCGACGCCCGCCATCCGCATGATGACGCTCGAGTGCCCGGCGGCGACCACGCCGACGCGCGGGGTGCGGATACGGCCGCGCGTGGTGTCGACGGCCTCGACCGCACCCTGGGAATCGAGCCCGATGCCGGTGACTTCGCAGTTCTCGAGGATATCGACGCCGAGGGAGTCCGCGCCGCGCGCGTACCCCCAGGCGATCGCATCATGGCGGGCGGTGCCGCCGCGCCGTTGGAGTGCCGCGCCGAGCACGGGGTAGCGGATGTCGCCAATGTTCAGAGGCGGGCAGAAGGCCTTGGCCTCGGCGGGGGTCAGCCACTCGTTGTCGACACCGGCGGCGCGGTTGGCGTGCACGTGGCGCTGCGCCACCTGGGCATCGTGCACCGTGTGCGCCAGCATCAGGACGCCGCGCGCTGAGAACATCGTGTTGTAGTTGAGCTCCTGCGAGAGCCCTTCCCAGAGCTTGAGCGCGTGATCGTAGAGCGCGGCGCTCTCGGCGAAGAGGTAGTTGGAGCGGATGATGGTGGTGTTGCGGCCGGTGTTGCCGCCGCCGATCCAGCCTTTTTCCAGCACCGCGATGTTGGTGAGGCCGTGCTCTCGCGCGAGATAGTAGGCGGTGCCGAGGCCGTGACCGCCGCCGCCGACGATTACCGCGTCATAGGCTCCCTTGGGGTCGGGGCTGCGCCACTGGGGCTTCCAGCCACGCTGGCCGCGCAGGCCCTGCTTGAGGAGCGACAGCGCCGAGAAGGGTGTCATGGTCGCTTCCGGATGGTCCTGGCCGGGGTGAGCGATCATGCGCCGGGGGCGGCCGCGGTACGAGCACCCGCGCGCCGGGCCACTTGAATCAGCGCGACAGCGCCACTCAGGGCTTCAGCGTATGCGAGGCCAGCGTGCCGATGTGGCGCGAGCCCTTGAGCGCATACCAGAGGAGGCCGGCACCGAGGATGACGCCGATGTATACGAACGCCCCCCAGGTGTTGTACCAGGGGATGCCGTAGACCGCTTCCCGCGGCCAGGCGAGATTGATCGCCATCCCTAAGCCCCAGAGCACCGCGACGACGTTCACCGCGAGGCCCCAGCGCCCCATGGTGAAGTAACCGCCACTGGCGAGGTCGGCGGGCGGCCACTGCCCCGCGAGGCGTTTGCGCAGCATGGGCACCGTGACCATGAGGTAGGCCATGTAGATCATGATCACGGCGATCGAGGTCAAGACGGTGAAGATCTTCGGCTGGCCGATGTTGAGAACCAGGATGAGCTCGGCGATGACCCCGATCAGCACCGCCGGAACGATGGGCGTGCGCGTCTCGGCGTTCACCCGCGCCAGCTTCTCGCCGAAGGGCAGGGCGTTGTCGCGCGCCATGGCGAAGGTGAGGCGGATGGCGGCTGTGTGTACGGCGAGCGAGCACACCGTCACCGCGACCACGATGCACACCAGGAAGATGCGCCCGAGCGGGCCCCACATCACCTGCTCGACGATGAATTGCAGGCCGCCGTCGCTGCTGCCGATCTTCGGGTCCTTGAGATCCGGCGCCGCCATGATCGCGAACACGAGGATCGCCCCGCCGATGACGAAGGAAGCCAGGATGGCGCGCAGAATGGCGCGCGGCGCGGTGCGCCGCGGCTCGAGCGTCTCCTCGCCGAGCGAGCTCGCTGTGTCGAAGCCGTACATGACGTAGCCGGAGGCGAGCGAGGCGACCAGGAAGGCGCCGAGCCAGTTCCAGCCCGTGCCGCCGGCGTAGCCGCGGGTGGTGAAGAACACCTCGGGACCCCGGTGGATGTTGCAGGCGAGGAACAGCGCGATCAGGCACGCGGCGATCAGCTCGATGAACACGCCCGCGCTGTTGATCGTCGCCATCAGGCGTACCCCGAGCGCATTGACCACGGTGGTGAAGATGATGAGCACCGTGCCGAGAATCACCGCGTTGGTCGCGAAGTCGTAGGTGCCGGTGCCGTCGCCGACGATCTGGAACCCGCGCCACAGGCGCGGCAGGTTGAGCTGCAGCGCCAGCACCACGGCCGACAGCGTCACGATCGAGGCGGTGAGCATCAGCCAGCCCGAGGACCACCCGACCAGGCGGCTGCCGAGGATCTTCGACCAGTTGTAGACCGAGCCGGCGATCGGGTACTTGGCGGCGAGCTCCATGAAGCACAGCGCCACCGCCAGCTGGCCGACGAGCACCATCGGCCAGGACCACAGGTAGGCGGGCCCCGCGGTGCCGAATCCGAAGTAGAAGAGCTGGAAGGTGCCGGTCAGGATGGAGATGTAGCTGACGCCGGCGGCGAAGCTGCCGAAGGAGCCGATGCTGCGGGCGAGGGACTCCTTGTAGCCGAAGTGCTCCATGCCGCTGTCGCAGGGTTCCGCAGGCTTCATTTCGACCACGCCCTTATCCTCTCGTCAGCGGCGGCTTGCGCCGCACACTTGACCCACGCGGCTGCCGACTTCATGATTCTGCCGCTTGAATAGCCGTTTAATGGATCGGGTGTCAAGAGTCCTGCATTGAACAGGCAGTCAATGTCCGTCCCGGTCCCGCGCGATGAGCTGGAGGAGACCCGCCGCGCGCAGCTCATCGAAGTGACGATCGACAGTCTCGCCGACGTCGGCTACGTCGGCACCACGCTCGCGCAGATCGCGCGCCGCGCCGACGTCTCCCCCGGTCTCGTGGCCCACTACTTCGGCGACAAGGACGGGCTGCTCGAGGCGGCCTTCCGCACGCTGTCGCGCGGAATAGCGACGCGCGTGCGCGCGGCGCTCGCCCTCGCCGGTACCCCGCGCGGGCGGGTGCAGGCGGTCATCGACGTCAACCTTGCTCCCGAGGAATTCGATCGCCGCACCGGCACCGCATGGCTCGCGTTCTGGGGCCAGGTGCTGCACGTCGAGGGACTGAAGCGCGTGCAGGCCGCGTACCAGCGCCGCATGCTCTCGAATCTGCGCAGCGACCTGCGCAGCATGATTCCGGGCGAGGAAGCGCGCAGCCTCGCGGCCATGATCGCGGCCATGATCGACGGTGTGTGGCTGCGTGCGGCGCTGTCGCAATGGCAGGAGGCCGACAGCGGCTCGGCGCGCTCGCTCCTCACGGCATTCGTCGATGGGCGGCTGCGTGACCTCACGCAGCCGCACGGCGCCGGGGCGGCGTCCGCCACGCGCAGCGCGCCCGCGAGCGGCGCGGCGGAGAGCGGCAGCCACAAGGGGTCGGACACCATCACGGTGGTGAACCCGGCGACCGGCGCCGAGCTCGCTGAGCTCGCCGTGGACGGCACGGCGCAGATCGACGCGGCGGTGGAGGAGGCGAGCGCGGCGCAGAAGCGCTGGGCGGCACTCACCGGCGCCGAGCGCGGCCGGGTGCTGCACCGCGCGGCGCAGCTCCTGCGTGCCCGCAACACCGAGCTCGCCGAGCTCGAGACGCGCAACACCGGCAAGCCCATCCAGGAAACGGTGGCGGTGGACGTGCTCTCGGGAGCGGACTGCCTCGAGTACTACGCCGGGCTTGCGGCCGGCATCGCCGGCGAGCACCTCGACCTGGGTCCGAAGGCCTTCGGCTACACGCGGCGCGAGCCGCTCGGCGTGGTCGCCGGCATTGGCGCGTGGAACTATCCGCTGCAGATCGCCTGCTGGAAGAGCGCCCCGGCGCTCGCCTGCGGCAACGCCATGATCTTCAAGCCCGCCGAGCTCACCCCGCTCACCGCGCTCGAGCTCGAGCGTGTGTTCGCGGAGGCGGGGCTGCCCGAGGGCGTGTTCCAGGTCGTGCAGGGCCGCGCCGAGACCGGGCGGCTGCTCACGCGCCACCGCGGCATCCGCAAGATCTCCCTCACCGGCGAGGTGGGTACCGGCAAGGCGGTGATGGCGGACGCGGCCGCGACCCTCAAACAGGTGACGCTCGAGCTCGGCGGCAAGTCGCCGCTCATCGTGTTCGAGGACGCCAAGCTCGACAACGCGGTCGCCGGTGCGCTGCTCGGCAACTTCTACTCCGCGGGCGAGGTGTGCTCGAACGGCACGCGCGTGTTCGTCCACCGCAGCATCCGTGCCGCCTTCATCGAGCGGCTGCGGACGCGCGCCGCGGCGCTGCGTGTCGGCGATCCGCTCGACCCGCGCACCCAGGTCGGCGCGCTGATCTCCGCCGAGCATATGGAGAAGGTCCTCGGCTTCATCGCGCGCGGCCGCGCGCAGGGCGCGCGCCTCATCACCGGCGGCAACCGCGTCACCGAGGGCGAGCTCGCCCGCGGCTGCTTCGTCGCGCCGACGGTGTTCGATCACTGCCACGACGACATGGACATCGTGCGCCGCGAGATCTTCGGTCCGGTGATGTCGGTGCTCGAGTTCTCGGACGAGGACGAGGTGGTCGCGCGTGCCAACGCCACCGAGTTCGGGCTCGCGGCCGGGGTGTTCACCAACGATCTGACGCGCGCGCACCGCGTCATCGCGCAGCTGCAGGCCGGGACCTGCTGGATCAATCACTACAACATCACGCCCATCGAGCTGCCCTTCGGCGGCGTGAAGATGTCGGGGCTCGGGCGCGAGAATGGCCGCGCCGCGCTCGAGCATTACACACAGCTGAAGAGCGTCTACGTCGCCCTGAGCGACGTCGAGTCGCCGTACTGACGGCCGCGATGACCCAGGAAACCGTCGACTACCTGATCGTCGGCGCGGGCTCCGCGGGCTGTGTGCTCGCCGACCGCCTCACCGAGGACGGGCGCGACCAGGTGTTGGTGCTCGAGTACGGCGGCTCCGATCGTTCGATCTGGATCCAGATGCCGAGCGCGCTCTCGATCCCGATGAACATGCCGAAGTACGACTGGGGCTATCGCAGCGAGAGCGAGCCCGGGCTCGGCGGCCGCCGCCTGCACACCCCGCGCGGCAAGGTGCTCGGCGGCTCCTCCTCGATCAACGGCATGGTGTATGTGCGCGGCAACCCGCTCGACTACGAGCGCTGGGAGTCGGAAGGCGCTGCGGGCTGGGGGTATCGCGACGTACTGCCGTACTTCCGCCGTGCCGAGAGCCGCGCCGGCGGGGGCGATGAGTACCGCGGCGCGGATGGCCCGCTCGCGACGCGCCGCGGGCTCCTCACCAACCCGCTGCACGCCGCCTGGCTCGCGGCCGGCCGGCAGGCCGGCTACCCCTTCACAGCCGACGTCAACGGCTTCCAGCAGGAAGGCTTCGGTTACTTCGACATGACGGTCGCACCCGACGGGCGGCGCTGCAGCGCCGCCAACGCGTATCTGCGCGGGGCGCTGGCGCGGGGGAATCTGCGCGTCGCGACTCACGCACTCGCTACGCGCATCCTCTTCGAGGGGCGGCGCGCGGTGGGCGTGTGCTACCGCCAGGGCGGCGCGCGCCATGAGGTACTGGTGCGGCGTGAGGTGATCGTGTGCGCCGGCCCCATCAACTCGCCGCAGCTTCTCAAGCTCTCCGGTGTCGGCCCCGGCGCAGAGCTCGCGCAGCACGGCATCCAGGTGGTGCAGGGGCTCCCGGGCGTGGGGGAGAACCTGCAGGATCACCTCGAGTTCTATTTCCAGGTGGCGTCGCGCGAACCGGTCACGCTCTACGCGCAGATGAACCCGCTCAGCAAGGCGCTGATCGGCCTGCGCTGGCTCACACGCCACGACGGCCTCGGCGTCTCCAACCACTTCGAGACCGGCGGCTTCATCCGCAGTCGTGCCGGCGTGCGCTACCCCGACCTTCAGTACCACTTCCTGCCGATGGCGGTGAGCTACGACGGCTCCTCGCTGGCGCGCGAGCACGGCTTCCAGGCACACATCGGGCCGATGCGCTCGCAGAGCAAGGGCTGGGTGCGCCTCGCCTCGGCCGATCCCCACGACAAGCCGCGCATCTTTTTCAATTACCTGTCGCAGCCTGATGACTGGGTGCAGATGCGCGCCTGTGTGCGGCTGACGCGTGAGATCTTTGCGCAGGGCGCCTTCGACCGCTATCGCGGGCGCGAGATCCAGCCCGGGGCGGCGGTGCAGAGCGACGCCGAGATCGACGCCTTCATCCGCGCCAAGGTGGAGAGCGCCTACCATCCCTCCTGCACCTGCCGCATGGGCCGCGCCGGGGACCCGCTCGCGGTGGTCGACGCGCAGGCGCGCGTCATCGGCACCCTGGGGCTGCGGGTGGTGGACTCTTCCATCATGCCCTCGATCACCACCGGCAATCTCAACGCGCCGACCATCATGCTGGCCGAAAAGGCCGCCGACCACATCCGCGGGCGCGCACCGCTCGCCCCCGCCGCGGCGCCGTACTACGTCGCCCCGGCCTGGGAAAGCGCGCAGCGCTGAAGTCTCATTCGCGGTAGCGCGTCAGCGCGTCTCCGAGTGCATCACGGAGCGAGCCGAGCCAGGGCTCGTAGTGACGCCATTGCTCGAGCCCTTCGCGGTAGATCGGCTGGCGCACCTGCTCGGAACTCGCGGTGCGCACGCTCCGCTCGGTCTTCCAGAACTCGATGCATGCGGGCTCGAAACCGAGCCCGCAGTACTCGAGTATCCGCCGCACGTTACCCTCGAGGTCGTCCACCAGCTCTTCGTGCTGGACGCGCAGCACGCGACCCGGCAGCACGCGGTTCCAGTGCGCCATGAGCTCGAGGTAGGTGCGGTAGTAGCGCGCGATGTCATCGGTGCCGTAAGCGAATTCCTGTCCGCTGGCGAACAGCTGCTTCAGGTTCCCGAAGCAGCAAGCCATCGGCTCGCGCCGTGCGTCGATGATCCGCGCATTCGGCAGCATGAGGTGGATCAGGCCGATGTGCCGGAAGTTGTTGGGCATCTTGTCGATGAAGCGCGGCTTGCCGCCGCGGTAGATGCGCGTATCGGCGAGGTACTTCTCCCCCAGGGCGCGGAAGTCCGCGCCGCTCAGCTCGCCGAGCGCCGCCGGATAGCGGTCCTCGTCGGCGGATTCGCGTCCGCGGAGCGCGGCAACCATGCGCGGCACGTCGGCGAGCTCGTGCGTGCCCTCGACCTGCGAGTGCGAGGCGAGGATCTGCTCGATGAGTGTCGAGCCTGAGCGCGGCAGCCCGACGATAAAAACCGGATCGCCCGCCGCGGCGCCGGCGCCGTGGTGGCGGGCGAAGAGGGCGGATGTACACACCTCGATCTGCGCGCGGGTGTTGCGCTCGTGAGTCTCGGGCCGGTAGCGGCTCGCGGCGCGCCTGAGCGCATTGCCGCGCTCGTAGAAACGAAACGACTCGGCGTACTCTCCCCGATCTTCGAGCGCCTTGCCGAGCGCGAAACACAGGTGATAGCGATCGGGCCCGGCCGCGGCGGCTTCCGCGGCGCGCATCGCGTCGATCTCGGTGTCCTCGAAGCGGTAGGTCTTGAGGTTCGCAAGACTCCACCAGGCATCGCCGAACCCGGGCCGGGCGCGTGCCGCCGCGTGATACTCGGCGACCGCATCAGGTCCGCGGCCGAGCGTCTTCAGCGAATGCGCGACCGACAGGTGCAACTCCGCCGGCTGTGCCGCATCGGCGAGCAGCTCGCGGTAGATCGCGATGGCGCGCTCGTGGAGTCCCAGGCCCACGCAGGCGAGCGCCGCGAAAGTGCGGTAGTCGCGGTTGGCGGGCTCGGCGGTGAGCAGGTGCTCCGCCTGCGCGAGGGCTTCCCTGAAGAGATGGCGCTCGGCCAGCACGCGCGCGTAGTCGAGGCGGGCGGCGTGGTAGTCGGGGGCGAGCGTGAGCACCGCCTCGAGCAGCAGCTGCGCGTCGTCATAGACCTCGCGCGCCACGCCGATGCGCGCCAGCAGGCGCATCGCTTCGACGTGATGGCCGTGGCGCAGCAGGAAAGCGCGGATCAGCTCCTCGGCCGCGCCCGTTTCGCCATCGGCGAAGAGCGCGGTGGCGGCGCGCACCTCATCCGGGAGCTTACGCAGCGCCGCCACGTGCGCCGCGGCCTGCGCGGCGCCCGCCGCCTCGCCGCTGAGGCGGTAGAGCCCTTCGAGCATGCTCCAGCTGCCCGGCAGTGCCGGGTTGAGGTTGACGCCCGTGAGGAACGCGGCGATCGCCTCGGGAGCCTGGCGCAGCGCCACGTGGCAGTAGCCGCGCTCCTGGTAGAGCCCGCTGAAGCGCGGATGCAGCCGCTCGAGCTCCGCGAGGGTGGCGAGCGCCGCCGCGGTGTCGCCCAGGTGGCGCTGGGCGATCGCCCGCAGGTAGAGCACGTCGCGGTTTGAGGGCACCGTGAGCCGCAGCGCCTCGGTGCCGCGCAGCGCGTCGGCGAAGCGCCGCTGGCCGAGCAGCGCCCGCAGCCGCTGTACTTCGAGCTCGACCGTCACGGCGCGCATGATGCGCCCGCCGGCCGCGCGCTGGCTACGCTCAGATCCCTGCGCGCACCTTCAGAACGAGCAGCCGAGCTGCAGGCCGATGACCCGCGGCCGCAGCGGCGTCTGCTCGACGATGAACTGGTCGGTGCTGATGAACACCGCGGCCTGGGAGTTGCTCAGGTTCTCGACGAACACGTTGGCGTACCAGTTGTCCCTGGCGAGACCGAACGAGGCATCGTAGGTCGTGTAGGCGGGCAGCTGGAAACGGCCTCTCGAGTTCGTGACCGTCTGTCCGGGTCCGAAGGTCGGGTTGGCGCCCGCCTGCGTGTACGAGGCGGCGTTGTGCGTCGCGCTGAACTGGATGAAGGGCGCGAAGCCGTTCATGTTCCAGTCGTAGCGCACGCGCGCGCGGAACTGCAGCGGCGGCGAGTTGGCGCTCGGCGAGCCGATCGGGCCGTAGGGGTTGGTGATCCCCGCGCAGCTCGCCGGGCCGCTCGGGCAGATCTCCGTGATGGCCTTGCCGAAGTTGACGCTCGCCGGGTTGGTATCGATCAGTGCCGGCGAGTTGGTCTGCTCGCTGCTGTTCCAGGAGGCCGAGCCCTGCAGGGTGAGTCCGGTCATCGGGCGGGCGACGAGGGTGGTCTCGACGCCCTTGATGAGGAAGTTCTGGCCGTTGGTGTCGAAGAAGATGTTGCCGGTCACGCCAGGATCGAAAAAGGCGACCTGGGCGTTGTCCCATTCCTCGCGATAGACGGCCCCGTTCCATTGCAGGCGGTGATCGAAGAACTCGGTCTTCCAGCCGATCTCGTTGTTGGTCAGCTTGTCGGACTGGTAGGAGCGCGGCACGGCGTACTGGTTCACGCCGTCTGGTCCCGGGGCGTAGCTGAAGAAGCCGCCGTTCTGGTTGAAGCCGCCCGGACGGAAACCCTGCGAGAAGGTGTAGTACACCATGACATCGGGCGTGATGTGCCAGGTCAGGTTGCCACGACTCTTGAAACCCGACTCGCTGTCGGAGAGGTTCTCGGCGTTCAGGTTGAAGCTGTCGCCGGCGGCGCAGCCGCCCGGTGGTACGCCCCCCTCGTAGCACAGGAAGCTCGACAGCACGCTCCCGGCCATGGAGTTCTCGAAGCGGAAGTGGCGCGTGCCGAGGGTGAGCGTCAGCACCTTCGGCAGCAGGTCGAAATCGACGGAGACGAACTCCGCCAGCTGCTTCGTGTCGCGCACCTGGTCCTGGTAGAAGGAGGTGTTGTCGCTTTGCACGCCCGGGTTCACGACCGTCGTGCCCGGGAAGGTGCCGACGTTTGAGAGACAGCCGGTGTTGCCGTTGCCGGCGGTGCCCGGGGTCGCGTTGGTGGTGCACGGCGGCAGGGTCTTGTAGTACCAGCCGGTCTGGTCGAAGAGCTTGTTCTCCTCCCAGTACACGCCGGCGATTGCGCGGATCCGCCAGTCATCCGGAGTGCTCAGGCGCAGCTCGTGCTGCTGGTGCTGGTTCTGCTCCGCTTCGTGCCAGGCCGCGCTCGGCGAGTAGCACTTCGACACGGTGCCGTAGCCCGGACCGACGCACTGGTAGTAGTCGGCGAACACGCCGCGGGCGTAGTTGGTGTAGTCGCCCGTCTGCTCGACGTGGCGGGTCAGGTAGCCGCCGGTATAGACGAGCTTCAGGTCGCCGATCCTGCCATTCAGCGTCCATGCGGTGCTCTCGAAACTGTCCTTGTCATAGGCGGGGTTGAACAGCGTCACCTGCAGCGGCGCGAGCGCCGCCCCGTCGGAGGCATTCGGCTGATCGTAGAACACACCGGTCGAGTGCATGTCCTGGTAGGACTGGCTGATGAGGAGGTCCCAGTGGTCGTTGAACTTCCATAGCGCCTCGGCCCGGATCCCCTCGTAGGTGACCGGGTTGATGGCATTGCCGATGTTGCCTGCGTTGTTGATCGAGGGGCTGCCGGGGGGCACGCAGAAGCCGTTGTTCGTCAGGCCGTCGGGACACTGGCCGGCGGCATTGGCGGGGAAGCCCGCGTAATGGATGCCGACGTCCGTGTTCTTGCGCGTGAAGGTTGCCGGCACGTTGTCGATGTAGCCGCCGCGCCGGTCGTCGTACATGACGGCGCGCACCGCCAGGGTGTCCGTGATCAACGGCACGTTGAGCACCGCCGACACGTTGGTGTTCGGGTCGCCGTGCGCGGTGGTGCCGTAGCCGGCCTTGACGTTGGCCTCGGTGGTATCGAGCTTCGGCTCGTTGGTGATGTAGCGGATCGCGCCGGCCTCGGCGCCGGCGCCGAACAGCGTCCCCTGCGGCCCCTCCAGGACCTCGATGCGATTCAGGTCGGCGGCGTAGACGTCGAGGTTACGGCCCGGCAGCTGGCCCGACTGGTTGTCGAGATAGATGGCGACGTTCGGCCACGCGGCGGTCGAGCCGCTTCCCTGGCTCGCCTGCGAGCCGGCGGACAGGCCGCGCATGAAGACCTCACTCTGGCCCGGGCCGTTGCTGGCCGAGGTCACGTTCGGCAGGTACTTCAGGTAGTCGTCGAACGTGGAGATGTTGAGCTGCTGCAGCGTGGATGCGGTGAGCGCCTGGATGGAGATCGGCACATCCTGGATGTTCTCCGTGCGCCGCTGCGCGGTGACGGTGATTTCCGCGATCGCATCACTCGCAGGCTCGCTCGCCGCGGCGCCGCCGCTCGTGGCGGGTGCGGTCTGCGCGGTCGCCGCGAGCGAGGTGCTGCCGAGGATCGCCGCGACCGCATACGAGATCTGCGAGCGGCGGTTACGTGCGAGGGCAGGGTGCTTCATGGACATGGCCGACTCCCCTATCGACATCACAGGCGGGCCCGATTTAAGACCGCCGGGCCCGGGCGGCGATTGAACGGACGCGTCACGCCACTGTTATGCAGGCGTCCACGAGCCGTGCCGCGCGCGGCGCCGCGGCTATTCGAACACCCGCGCGCGTGCCGCGTCGCCGTTGACGGCGCGCTGCGGCTGCAGCCGCCGGGTGGAGGGCGACAACCCGTAGGCGTCCTTGAACTGGCGCGAAAAATGCGCGCAGTCGGCGAAGCCCGCCTCGTTGGCGATGTCGGTGACCGAGCGATCGGTATTCTCGATCAGCCAGTTCGCGTAGCGCATGCGCAGCTGCCGGTAGAGCGAGGCCGGGCCCATGCCGACGTGCTGGCGGCAAAGGCGCTCGAGCTGGCGCGCCGAGAGGCCGAGCTCGGCGGCCACGGCCGCAATCGCGATCGGGCGCGCGAGGTTCTGCTCCATGAGGAGGAGCGCGCGCCGCACGCGCGGCTCGGCGACGACTTCGGACATCGGCGGATGCGGCTGCGACTCGCTGCCCGCGCGCGGCCGGTCGAACAACAGCACCTGGCTCGCCTTCTGGGCCATGGCGCGCCCGAGATGCTGCTCGATGAGAAAGGTCGCGAGCGCCGCGGCACCCGCGCCGCCCGCGCAGGTGATGCGCAGGCCGTCGACCAGGAACAGCCGGTCGGCGATCACGTCATGCGCCGGGAAGGCCTCGAGGAAATCCTGGTAGTGGTACCAGCTGACGCACGAGCGGCGGCCCTTCATGAGGCCGGCGCGGCACAGCACGAAGCTCCCCGTGCAGATGCCGATGAGCGGCACGTTGGTCGAGCCCACCTCGCGCAGGTAACGCATCGTGGCTTCGTCGACCTGCGGGCCCGCGTGGAGGATCCCGCCGATGACGACCACATAGTCGAGGGATTCAGGCGGGAGGAAACCGCTGGTCGGCTCGAGCGAGACACCGCAGCTCGCCGGCACCGACTCCGGGCGGCTCGCCATGATCGACCACTGCACGTTGAGCGGGCGGCTGCGGTCGCCCTCATCAGCGGCGAGGCGCAGGTGATCGATGAAGACCGCAAAGGCCGACAGCGTGAAGTGGTGCGCCAGTACGACGCCGACCCGCAAGGGCGGTCGCGAGGCGCGTTCCCCTGAATTCGCGCGCTGGGATCCGGCTGAGTGCGTCATTGAACGCTCACTCAATCTGTTCGCTCCTCCCCTATAAGACCCATCTTCCGCCAAGGTCTTGTGGGAAGCAAGGGTGTTGCGTCCACGCAAAAATGCGAGGAAAAACAGCCACAGCGATGCTCAGCGCGCCGTTGCGGAAACCTCTTCAACGATCCGCGACTGCGTTGAACGGTTATTCAGGCAAGTCAAGTCGAGGAGGCCACGCGCGCCTACGCGCCGCAAGGCGCGGCGACGCGCTCAGGCGGAGGTGGAGCGAAGGTCAGCGCAGGACCGCGAGCCGGGCCAGGTTCGCCTGCACGACGGTGTCGTGGCAGGCGCTGCGCGCGTACCAGCGGCGCGCCGCGTCGACCAGGGCGGTGCAGATCTGCGCGCTCTGGCTCGCTTCCGGGTCGTCGTCCGCCGCGTGGGACTGGAGGAACCCGCGCGGCGCGGTCCGCACGTGACGGCTGAGCCGCAGCCGCTTCAGCGCCCGGGTGGGCACCGAGGGACGCGGCGGTGTCTCGTGCTCGAGGTGCTCGCACACCGTGCGGCGCAGGCTCTCGTAGTCGAGGCCGTCGTCGTCGTCCTCGACCGGCCGGATCCACTGCTCGCACCAGGTCTTCTGCTGCGGCGCCGAGCTCTGCAGCGTCGGGTCGGTGAGCGCCGCGGCGATGCGCGGCAGGTCGTACGCCTCGCAGAGCGCGGCATCCCAGCACTGCGCCTCGAGCAGCTTCTCGACGTCGGTGAGATAGCTCGCGACCATGCGCGAGCTCGAGGGTTCGGGGCGCTGCCGCGTCATGCTCAGGCCGCCTCTACCGCCGGCGGAGTGCGGGAATCGGGCGGCGCCTCGGCCGCCGGGCTCGGGGCGGCCGGGGAATTTCCGGTAACCGCCGGCGTGGCGGCTGTGGCGGCCGCTCGGCGCGGCGCTCGCTTCGCGGCGGCGCGGCGGGCGATCGGGCTCGGCGGTCGTACGCTCACGCGCTTGGCATGCACCGGCCGCTTGGCGCGCCGCACGCGCGGCTTGGCGGAGACACGAGCGGGGGCGCGACGCGCAGCGGCGGCGTGCTTCGCGCCCGCGCGGCGGGCTTTGCGGCCCTTCGCTTTAGCGGCCGCGCGCTGCGGCGTTTTCCCGGGCTTGGCTTTTTGCTGCTTGCGGCGCGCGCGCTTCCAGATCTTGCGCGCGGCGGCGGATTGCTTGCGGGCGCGCCTGGCCTCGCGCTTGGCTTCCTTCAGGCGTTTGCGCGCACGCTTCAATTCTTCCTTGGCGATGCGCACGCGCTGCTTGGCGACTTCCGCCTGCAGTCGTGCTCGTTCCAGGGGCTCTGCCGGTAGGTCCGACGGTTCGCTGCCGCTCTTCTTCATCTTTGATGCCTGCGAAGCGCGAAGGATTTCCAGTTTCACACAATCTCCTGGTGCTTGCCACCGCGTACTTATCCACAGAATGTGTGCATAACCATGTGGACAGAAAGCCTCTGGCGGAGCAAACGCCGAGCGCCGGCAAGGGCTTGCGTCGCGGTGAGCGAGATTTCGCCAGGGCGCATGGCGCGCCGCGCGGGCTTCAGCCGTTCGGGCCGTTGTAGCGTGTGGCGGTGACGCGATTGCGCCCGGCCTGCTTGCTGCGATAGAGCGCGGCGTCGGCGATCTTGAGGATGCGCCCGGCCAGCTCGCGCTCACCGGCCGGAACGCAATCGAGGCCGCACAGCCCGAAGCTCGCGGTGACGCCGACGTCCTTGCCCTCGTGCACGAAGGGGCTCGATGCCACCGTGGAGCGGAGCTTGCGCGCCACCTCGAGCGCCGGATCGTAGGGGGTCTCCGGGAGCACCACGGCGAACTCCTCGCCGCCGATGCGCGCCACCCAGTCGACCCCGCGGCGCAGCACTTCCTGCAGCCGCGCGCCGAACTGCCGCAATATGTCGTCTCCGCAGCCGTGCCCGAGCGTGTCGTTGATGTTCTTGAAGAAGTCGATGTCGCAGAGGACCAGCGCCAGCGCGCGCTGGTAGCGCGCCGCCCGCTCGACCTCGCGCGGAAAGTGCTTGCCGAAAAAGCGCCGGCTCGCGACCCGGGTCAGGTCGTCGGTCGCCGAGAGCTTGCGGTTCTCCTCGAGCGTGATACGCAGTACCGCTTCGAGCTCGGCGATGCGCCGCGCGGCGGCGATGCGTGCGTCGAACTCGCGCTCCGGAGCGCGCCGCCCGATGCACTCGTCGGCGCCGGCGTTCAAGCCCGTCTCGCGCTCGGCTCCCTCGTCGAGCTCGGCCACGTACACCACGAACGGTGTACGCACCGCCTTGCGGGCGCGCAGCTGGCGGATGAGCTCGAGACTGTCGGTGAATACCACCGGGCGATAGTCGGCGGTGAATTTGCGCAGCGCCTCCTCGTCCGAGGCCACCGACTCCGTCTCGAAGACGTCGGGCGCGATGCGCCGGGTGAGCAGCGCGCGGACCGCGGGATCCTGGAAGGCGAGCAGTGCCTTCGGCGGCGGCAGCACGCGCAGCATGACCGCGACGGTCGCAGTGGTGCCCTCATTGGCCTCCGCCGGCCGGTCGGCACGCCGTTCGAGGATGCGCTGAATGACGGTGGTCTGACCCCCGATCGGCATCGCCCAAGATTACTCGATACCGCGGCCAAAATACCCGTGCACGGCGCCGCCACACTATGATGGCGGCCATGGAAGCACCGGGCATCACTCGCCATCGACGCCCGTTTCTCGCGCCCCTGTGGCTGACACTGCTCGCGCTGCTGGTGGTGGCGGGAATCGCCTGGAGCGTCTATCGCGATGCAACCACGAGCGTCGTGGTGCTCACGTCCTCGGGGGGGAAGGAGCCCGGGACCATCGACGATCCGCCGGTGTCCGCCGAGGGCGAACACCGCGCGCAGCGCCTGGCGCAGCTGTTCGGTTCGACCGCCGGCGTGGGACGGATCGATGCGCTCTACGTGAGCGGCGAGCGGCGCGCGCAGCAGACCGTGGCGCCGCTCGCGGAGCTGCTGCACGTTGCGCCGACCGTCTACGATGCGCGCAATGCCACCACCGTGGCGGCGGGGCTGCTGCGCGGTCACGAGGGCACGGCGACGCTGGTGATCGGCGGCAATGCCGCAGTGCAGCAATTCCTGCGGCAGCTTGCCCCGACCGCCGCCGCTTCGGGCACGGTCGAGCCCGATCTCTTATATATAGTCAGCGTGCCGACCTTCGGACGGCCGAAGGTGCTGCGCCTCAAGTACTAGGCGGCCGCTGCGTGCGGGTGGTGCTGCCGGAGGTGCTCAAGGCGACCGCTTTGCGCACGAAATCCTCGTGCTCGGCGATGCGAAAGTCCGCCAGTACCGAGCCGCGGATGTAGCGTGCCTGGTCGATGAGGTAGGTACCCCGCCGCACCCCGAATCCGAGCGGCCCGCGCAGGTCGTACATGCGGATGACGAATTTGTCGACGTCCGAGAGGAGCGTGAAAGGCAGCGCGTATTTCTCGCGGAAGGCGCGGTGGGTCGCCGGGTCCTGCGGACTGACGCCGGCGAGGGTAAGACCCGCCTGCACAATCTCGGCATGCAGATCGCGCAGCGCGCAGGCCTCCTTGGTGCACCCGGGCGTGAAGTCCGCGGGGTAGAAGTAGAGGAACAGCAGGCCATGGCCGAGGAGCGTGCTGAGCGAGACGCTCTGCCCGTCCTGATCCGGCAAGGTGAACTCCGGCGCCCGGGCGCCCATCGCCAGCATGCGCTTCTCCTGCAACCCAACGGGGGATCATAGCCGCATCCGGTGGGGCCGGCGGAAGCGACCCCGGCGGCCCAAATTGGACGCCCCGGGGGGCGATGCTAGAATCGCGCGCCTTATTGAGTGGGGCGGTAGCTCAGCTGGGAGAGCGTCGCGTTCGCAATGCGAAGGTCGAGGGTTCGATCCCCTTCCGCTCCACCATTTCCCCTCATCTGACTGCGAGCTTCGCGTCGAGGAACTGGGCGGTCGCCGTGTAGGCCCGCACCCAGGACGCGTTGCGCAGGAATCCATGAATCTCGTCCGGCAGCACCAGCTCCTGGTACTCGACTGCGTGCTCCCGCAGCGCTTCGGCGAGGCGCACCGACTCGGAGAAGGCGACGTTGTGATCGTCATCGCCCTGGATGATGAGCACCGGCGAGCGCCAGCTCGCCACCGAGCTGATCGGCGAGGCGGCCAGCGCAGTGGCGAGCACCGACGGCGTTGCATCCAGCGGGTAGAGCGGCAGGTTGTCGCGCTCCGTCGCGAGCGTCCAGTGATGCCAGTCGTGCACGCCGTGCAGGTCGACGCCCGCCTTGAAGAGGTCGGAATTGCGCGCGAGTCCGAGCGCGGTCAGGTAGCCGCCGTAGCTGCCGCCCCAGAGGCCGATGCGCGCGGGGTCGACATCGGCCCGCGCGCGCAGGAGCTCCGCGGCCGCCAGCAGATCGTTGTATTCGCTCGCGCCGGCGGCGCCGATCGCATCCGCCTCACGGAAGTCGAGGCCATAGCCGATGCCGGCGCGGTAGTTCAGTGACAGCACCACGTAGCCGCGGCTCGACAGGTACTGGTTCATGCCGTAGGCGTTGCTGTAGTAGTCCATGTAATGCCAGCCCACGAGCATCTGGCGGATCGGTCCTCCGTGCATGAAGACCAGCGCCGGATGACGCTCGCCTGCGCGCCCGGCGGCTGGCACGAACAGCACGCCGTGAGCTGACATCCCGGCGCGCTGCGGCAGATCGACGTGCTGCGGCTCGACGAACGCGGCGGCCGGAAAGTCCGCGGGCATGCCTTCGGCCATGAGCTCGGCGGCCGGCTTGCCGGGCGAGAGCACCGCGGCGTGCATCGGGATGCGCGCGTCGGAGCGCAGGAAGGCGACCGTGCCGCCGTCGTTGAGGACGACGGGTTCGGTCTCGATCGCCGCGCCCCGGGTGAGCTGCTCGAGACGGCCGTCGGCGGGTGTGACTTGCCACAGATGGCGGCGCGCGATGTCGAGCGCATTCGCGGCGTAGACCACGCGGCTGCCATCGGCGCTGGCGGCGGCGTACTCGATCTCGAAAGCGCCCGGGGTCAGGAGGCGCGCCGGGCCGCCCGCGGCCGCCACGGTGTAGAAGTGCAGCCAGCCATCGTTCTCGGCCGGAAACATCAGCTGCTCGTTGCCGGCCCAGAAGAGCTGCTGATCCGAGCTGAGGGCGTGGAACACACTGCCGGCACCCGTCGGTGCGCGATAGACCTCGGCGACGCTGCTGTCCGCGAGCTTCGCCACGCGAATCGACCATGGGGAACCGCTGCGATGGGGGATGAGACCGACCTCATCGTGCGTCGAGGGAATGCGCAGGAACGCGAGGCGCGTGCCGTCGGGAGAGAAGCGCGGCTCGACGTCGTAGGACAAGCTCGCATCGATCCAGCGCAGTGTGCGCTCGGCGAAGGCGTACATGCCGATGAAGCTGTGGTCGCCGCGGGTCACGACGAAGGCGAGGTGCCTGCTGTCGGGGGAGAACGTGAGCGAGTCCACGGCGCCGCGCACCTTGAAGAGCTGCTCTGGCTTTGCGCCCCGGTGCGGCGCGACGCTGAATACCTTGCCTTCGTGGAGAAAGAGCAGCCGCACGCCGTCGGGCGAGGCCAACGGTGCATGGCCGTCGCCGACCTTCCAGCTCTCGCGCCCACGGAAGTCGACGAGATAGACCTCCTGTACCACGCCGTCGGTGAGCTGCGCGGGATTGGGTGCCGGCTTGTCGGGATATTCGGAATCGCCGCCGTGCACGTACGCGATGAGCTCGTGATGCGGTACGAAGGCGAGATCGATGACCTCGAGCCCGTCGTCGGCGCCGTAACGGGTCAGCGGGCGCGATTCGAAACCGCCGTCGCGGGTGGCGAGCGCCAGCCACGCATTGCGCCGCCCGCGCGCGTTGCTCACCCAGGCGAACGCGCGTGTATCGCGCGCCGCCACCAGGTGCGAGGCGAAGGGTGCGCTCAGCACCTGCGGGATGGTGAAGTCCCCGGCGAACGCCGCGGGAGCGAGCAGCAGAGGCAGCAGACGGAGCAGGGCGAACAAGCGCGCGGCGGTCATGGGGAATCCTCGGCCCGGGAGGTCCGGAATTCTTTCACCCAAGGAGTGCGCCCTCAAAACTATTGCCCCGCAGCCGATACCGCCGTCTCCGGATGCCGCCGCCAGGCGGGGCCGGTACACTCACGAACGGTCCGCGCCCCCGTAGCTCAGTGGATAGAGCGACCGCCTCCTAAGCGGTAGGTCGTCGGTTCAACTCCGGCCGGGGGCGCCAGACCCTCTTCTCAGGGCGTATCACCCGCGCTCTCTGAGTCTCACGAAGTGCTATAAAAATAGGCATTTTGTGAGATTTTGGCTGCTCAGGAGCGCTCACGCCGTAACAGCCAAAAACGACGGGTACGAAAACCAAGACGGGTACAATAACGGGTACGGAGAACCCCGACGGGTACGAATTGGCGGCTACCGATTTTCTGACCGAGGCGCGCCTGCGCGGCGCTAAACCGAAGAGCCGCGCCCTACAAGCTCAGAGACGGCGGTGGCCTCTATCTCCTGGTTACGCCCTCGGGCGCGAAGCAATGGCGGCTTCGGTACACGCTTGGAGGCCGCGAGTCGATGGTGAGCCTCGGCACTTACCCTGCGACCTCACTCAAGGCCGCGCGAGCCAAGCGCGGGAGCTTCCGGAGCTGCGCTCGAGGCCGGCCGCGATCCCGCCGCCGAGCGGCGCGCCGAGCGCGACAGCCGCTCCAATACATTCGAGTCGATCGCCCGGGAATGGCTCGCGAAGCAGCCTTTCGCCCCGAAGACGATGACGAAGGCGGTCTGGACGTTGAGGACCTGCTGTTCCCTTACATCGGCGCGCGCCCGATCGCGGCATTGACCGCGCCCGAGCTCCTCGGCGTGTTCCGCAGGCTCGAGCGCCGCGGCAAGCATGAGACGGCACACCGGGCAAAGCAGCGCGTAGGGCAGGTGGTCCGCTACGCGATCGCAACCGGACGCGCAGAGCGCGACCCTACGGCCGATCTTCGCGGGGCCCTGGCTCCCGTGACTGTCACCAATCGGGCGGCGATCACCGACCCACGCGAGGTCGCACAGCTTCTCCGGGCGCTCCACGGCTACCGCGGCCATCCAGTCGTCGAAGCCGCCTTGAAACTGGCTCCCCTGGTCTTCGTGCGTCCGGGCGAGCTACGCGCTGCGGAATGGGCTGAGATCGATCTGGAGGCGGCTGAGTGGCGGATTGCGGCACACCGCATGAAGATGCGGCAGCAGCACCTCGTGCCTCTGGCCGACCAGGCGGTGGCGATACTGCGTGACATCCGAGCTCTAACGGGAAGAGGGCGCTTTGTGTTCCCGTCGCCGCGGACTGTCGAGCGGCCCTTGAGCGATAACGCCATCACCGCGGCCCTGCGCCGTATGGGGTACACAGGCGAGCAGATGAGCTGGCATGGATTCCGCGCGATGGCATCGACTCTCCTCAACGGACGGGCTATCCGCCCGACGTCATCGAGCTGCAGCTCGCGCACCAGGAGCGCAACGAGGTGCGAGCGGCGTACAACCGGGCTCAGCGGCTCGAGGAGCGGCGGAAGATGATGCAGTCTTGGGCGGACTACCTGGACCAGTTAAGACTCGGAACCAATGTGGTGCCGTTTCGCGTTGCGAGGTGACTTCGGTACGCGCGAAAGCGGCAAATGGATGGTCCGGCGGAGGAGATGAGGTCGGCGATGACAAGATTCTCGCGAGCGATCTGCCTGGCAGTGCTGCCGATGTTGCTGCAGGGTTGCGCATCCTCGGAGGATAGGCTCAACAGGGAGATCTCACGAAGCGTTGCCACGCTGGAACGACAGCAGGATGCGGATTCGCTCGCGGCAGCGGCCCTTTTAAGCGGCAACGATATCTTCGGGACGGGCCACAGGGACCAGAAGCACGCCGCATCGCTGATTGCGCGAGCAACCTCCGCTGCGCCAGATCGCCCAGATCTCGCTTGGTTGCAGGCGACGCTCTGTGAGCAAACACCCTCCTGCGGTGCCCTGCCATTCGAAGTCAGGGTTCGCGAGTTGGACCCCACAAACGGGGTCGGTTGGTTAGGCGAATTAGCTAGATCTTGGGCTGCGAACGATGAGGCAGGGACCAATAAGGCCCTTCAGGCGGTTGCACAATCAGATCGCGTCGACATCTATTACACGAGACTGATCGCAACACTAACCCCCAAAGTGGCCGAAGCAGGATCATCTCGCTGGACGAGGCGAGTGTGGCGGTGGTTGGGGCCTTGGCTATGGGGACTGTCCCGACTTACCCGCCAGCGTCGAAGGCCTGTAAAGGGGACCGCCTCAACCAGGCTGAGGTGGTCGCTCTCTGCCGAGGGCTGGCGAGGTCGTTCGAGAATGGCGACTCATTCATGACGGAGATGGTCGGGGTGGCGATTGCAAAGCGCGTGTGGCCGGAGAACTCACCCGAATGGCAGGCGGCCGTCGACGCCAGGCGGCGGTTCGACTATCAAGGCAAGATGTTGATCGAGCTCGCGGCCAATACGGCGGCTGAGCGCATGCCGAATCACATATCTTTGTGCAGTCAGTACCGACGTGAGCAAGACGTTTTTCGAGCTCAGCTCGTTGCGGCTGGAATAAGCCCGGACCCGCCCAAGCCCTGACTCGAAGCGATCCGAGCTAGCAGCCTAGAGTGTCGCCCGAGACGCCAATGACCGAACCAGGTTTCGAAAAACCAGTCCCACCCGGAGTCCACGTTATTCTCGGGGATTCCGCCGGCGGGACATTTAGGCAGGTTTTCCATCCGGGTGATCGCCTGGTGATTGATCGCGACGTCCTGAACTGCGGACCCACACGGGCCTGCGATACGCCCGAAGCGTGGTCCGAGATGCGCCAGTCGTTTTGGAGCGGCGTGCCCGAGGGCTCTGCCTCGGAACCCCTGGCTGCAGATTTTGGACTACTCGGGGAACGTGAACGCTTGCGTAAGGCAGAGCAAGTCACCATCTGGGCTGCTACCGGTCTCAGCGAGCAACTTTTTATCTCGCATGTGATTCATCGTGCGGAAGAATGGGGCATCGACGCCACAAAGATCCGGCTCGTCCAATTCGAGACGCTGCGAAATCGCACTGCGCATGTCTTGGGCACCGGCGAGCTCAACCCGCGACACATGAGCGAGCATCCAGAGCCGACGGCCATGTCAGTCTCGGCGGCTCGAGACTATCGCGCAGCATGGGAGGCGCTCACCTCACCGGATCCGGTCCTGATTGAGCGCTTTAGTGAGAGCAACCCGAGCGCGAATGAATGGCTCAAGCGGGCCATGCGGCTCTTGCTGCGGCGATTCCCGGACAAACGAAGCGGACTACCTTGGTGGGACCTTGTGCTATTGACGCACGTGCGCTCGCACGGACCGAGGGCGGCACGCGTGATCGGCTACGCGATGACCGATTGTTATGATGACGCTGACCTGACTGGCGACCTCTATCTGTTCGGACGCCTACTGGGCCTCGGGAACCCGGAGTTGCCGGCACCACTGCTGGAGATCGGCGGCGACCAGTCAAAGATCCGTGAGGTTCAAGTGGCGATGACGCCGTTCGGAGTAGATGTGTTGGAAGGCAGGACTGCGAGCTATCCCATTAACCCCATCGAGGATTGGGCATCGGGAGTGAGGTTGTCGTCCGCGGATGGCGTCCTATGGTTCCGCGAGGGCGACAGGTTGATTCCCGAGACACGGCGGTGACTGCGCGGAGCCGCATCCCGGGTTGCAGCGCTGAAGATGGCGTGAGCGTTTGAGCTACCCAGTGTTTTCTCACCAACCAGGATGCAGCGTACCCCTGCGCCCGACCTCGGACCCACGGGCTGGGGCGATCGCAGCTGAGATTGCCTGAGCTTGGGTGATTCAACCGTAAGCCGCACCGCCCGAGCGCGGCGGCGTGCCCGTCGTCCCCCTCAGTCGGCTGACCGGGCGTGACTCGGCCCATTGCGCGATGTCAGTGTCGAGCCAGGCGACTGAGTTCTTGCTCAGTTGGCGGCGCTTTGGGAACTCGCCGGCGAGCTCGAGGCGGTAGATCGTCATCCGCGAGAGGCCGGTGAGCTGCATTACCTGTCCGATGCGAAGGAACTTCATATTGATATTTCCTGTGACGTGCCGTTTCGGGGTGGGCGCACGCCTCGCGCTCGAACCAATCATTGGTCCCATTCCCGCGAAAAGTCATCAGGGAGTTTGTGGGCAATTTCCTCGCATACCTCATGTTCTTTTTGCCGAGTAGTGGTCGAATCCCCCCAATACTCTGACCATTTTTAAAGTCGATTTGAATTTCATCAATGACTTACGCTTTGAGAGCCCCTTCGGAAGAGCTGCCGCTCACAGGTAGTGAGATTCGCATCGCATAGAATGCGCCTGTTTATCGGCTCCACGACAACGAGTAAGCGATGTTTTGGAAGCGGAAGCCAAGAGACCCGATCGAGACCTGTGCCGACGCGCTCTATTCCGAGCTCAAACGCGCGGTGACCCAAGGGGGTCGCATTCGGGTAGAGGAGCTCATCTCGGCCGCGGCAGCCATCGTGGGCGAGGCGACTATCGCGAAGGCAGGGGACTTTGATCCGCGACGACACCAGTTCCCTCCTGGGCAGCGGGTCTTCTCGATCAAAGTGAACACGCTGATATGCGACGACAAGTCCCTTCAAGAGGCGCCCGCCGCTACCATCGTCGGGGATCTCAGGGACAGGTTGACCAGCTGTGGCTTCGCGCAATCCGACTTCCCGAAGCTGGAGGACGTGTTCAAGCACTTTGCGGCAAACATAGGCAAGAAGGAGGATTGGTGGAGGGTGCCGCTTTCTATCGCTCAGGAACATCACCCATTTGCGCAACCGCTGCGCGTTGCTTATGAGTCGCGCGCGATCGTGGATAGTGCACTCGCGCCGCTTGGCAGCGACTCGTCGGTCCGTCTCCGCGCTGCGACGGCCGTGCTGGCAAGGGCCCTGTGCGAAACCCGCGACGTACTAGTTCGAACTGTCGCCACGACCCTGGCGATCGAGACGATAAACGGCATGGCAAAAACCGCGCCGATCACAGACGCAGCTATGGCCAAGATATTGGAGGCGGTAAAGGCGAAGGTCTAAGTGACCCGGGCGCCAGAAAAGCAGGTGTCCTCGGCGTCAGGTAAGCTAGATGCGACCGGACTCTCGAGTATCTAATCGAATAAAGTGGGGGATCCCGGCGTGCACCACGGTCGGAGCTTCGTTGGCCTGATCGCAGTCGCTTGCGTGTCAGCGTCAAACGCTGCAAACAAGGAAGTGCAGATTGCTGGGATCCCCAGTTGGGTCATCTCCCTCCCCACACCGACCGACAGCCCGACGCCTGAAGCAGCGTCGTACCGAATGGTGTACGCGGACAACCAGGTTCGCTTTGGGCCTGACGGTCTCGAGGCCTTCCAAGCCTACCGCCTGAAGATTCTCCGCCCAGACGCGCTCGCGGCGGGAAACGTCACGCTCACGTGGAGCCCGGACGCCGGTGAGGCGCGAGTTCACTACGTGCGCATCATCCGCGGTAAGGAAGTAACCGACGTCCTGAAGTCGACCAAGTTCCAGGTCCTCCAGCGGGAGGGATTCCTCGAGAAGGCCGCCCTTAACGGTGAACTGACCGCGGCCCTCCAGGCGCCGGGTCTTGAGGTTGGGGATGAGCTGGAGGTCGCCGCTACCATTCGACGCAAGGATCCGACGCTCGGCGACCACTTGTTCGGATTCGCTTTCCTGCCTGCCACCGGGCAGCCGGGCACATTTCGACTTCGGATGATTTTGCCGGCTGCCCCGAGACTCCACTGGCGCGCTTCAGCCGACGTTACCGGCATCTCGGTAATAGCCGTCGCTGGGCAGAACGATATCCGGTATGAGCTGCACGATCCGCATACGGCTGTGATCACGGATGGAGCGCCCGCCCGAGTCAACATTCGTCGAATGATCGAGGTGTCCGATTTTGAGAGTTGGGGGGAGGTGTCACAGCGCATCTGGCAGTTGTTCGAAAAGGCATCAGTGCTCGCGTCTCAGTCGCCGATTCGCAAGGAGATCGCGCGCATCGCCGCGGCGGACACGGATCCCAATAAACGGCTCGCAGCGGCGTTGCAGCTGGTCCAGGACCGGATTCGCTACGTCTACATCGGCCTCAACGGCGGCAATTTCATGCCAGCGACCGCCGATCAAACTTGGGAGCGCCGCTTCGGCGACTGCAAGGCGAAGACGGCCCTGCTGCTCGCGATGCTCAAGGAGCTTGGGATCCGCGGGGAAGCGGTTATGGTGAACTCCCTTGGCGGCGATGGCCTCAATGAGCGACTGCCGACACCGGGTGCCTTCGATCATGTTGTCGTGCGTGTCAATCTGGGGGACAAGGCTTATTGGCTTGACGGGTCGCGGCTGGGAGACCGACGCTTAGATCCATCCCCTATATATCGTTGGGTCCTGCCCGTGCGCTCGGGGGGAGCCGATCTTGAAAGGATGCCCAGCGACCCTCCGAAATCTCCCGATTCCACATTTGTTTTGGATGTCGACGCGACCAAAGGGTTCGAGCAGAAGGCCACGATCAAAGCGCAACAAGTGCTACGCGGCGACAGCGCGTTGGACGTTCGCTCGAAGATCATGGCGCTGTCATCCGAGGACGCCGAACGGGCTGTAAGAGCCTACTGGCGCCAGACAAATGGATGGATCGAGCCTGATGCGGTGTCATGGCGATACGACGAACAGCGAGTGACGCTGGTGCTGACCGTAGAGGGTAAAGGGAAATTGGACTGGGAGGGCAAGGGCGCCGAGGCTCGGGCTGTCAGCGTTCCGGGAGCCGGCTTTTCGCCGCCCGCGGAGTACAACCGGCCGAAAGAGCAGGACCAGACTGCGCCTTGGCTTACGGAGTACCCCGCGTTTCGCTGCTGGGTTACCGCGATTCGCCTGCCCGACGGCGGCTCGAAGTGGAAGTGGGACTATTACTCCGATTTGGTGAATACCCATATGGGGGGCGTTTACTACTGGCGCGTTGCGGACTTGCGCGATGGCGTGATCCGGACGGTCATGAGCAAGCGATTCGAAGTCCGGGAGATTACTGCGGAGCAGGCCGAGGAGGTCAACAAGCAACTGCCGACGTTCAATAACAACATGTCGAGGGTCTACCAGGTTGCTGCGACCGAGGCTGGCTCGGCCCACGCGCGTTTGGCCGAGGCGCCGTTCCAGCCTGAGACGGACTGGACAAGTCCAGATACGCCATGCGGGCCTCAGCATCCGTCGATTCCTGTTGCCGCTGTTGTTGCTGCTCCTGGCGTTCCTGCTGTTCCTTCGATCAGTTCGTTTGGCGGAGTCAGGGTCGGGATCACTTCGTCCCAGCTCGTCCATGCGAGGGGTGTGCCGCTGAAGAAAATGCAGCCCGATCACTGGATGTATGACTCCATCGACTCTGCCCATGACGGTGTCCTCGACGTGTATCTCACCGGCAAGGCGGATGATGACTCGCGCAAGGTTAGGGCGGTGATGTACTCGGGCAAGCGTGAAGCGGCCCCTGCCGGGCTCACGTATCTGCTGGGGCGCAAGCGCGCGTCCCTGGTAAAGGAGTTTGGTGAGCCCGCAAGCGAACAGGCGAGTCCCAACGGCCAAAACACCTGCTTCTTTAGCAATGGCGTCGTGGCGATTCTGATGTCGGACCGGACCGTAGCCTACGGAGTGTATGCGCCGCAGCAGTAGGCAGGGATCGACTGCTGCCGCTCGTCATCGTCACCCTGAACTCGCCGCCGAGATCCGTGGCCGCGCGTTAACCCCTGTTTTTCCACATCGTACGCTTCTACATTGGGAGAGCATTTCGTTCGCGCCAAGCCTAAGCTACATCCGCTGCGGCTTCGCGTTGCTCGAGGTCATCCGACATGCCAACACGTTTCGAATGGGCTATGGGCGGGGGGTGCGCGGTGCGGCGCTACGGATTTGCATTTCTCCTGCTCCTCGTCACCGCCGGGGCGAGTGCCCAAGATGGCATCCCGCCGGTGCTGCGTGACTGGGAGAGCTGGGCACTACACGGACACGAGATGCACCGTTGTCCGTGGCTACCGCCGGGGCGTGCCGACGACAGCGCGCGCATTTGTGCGTGGCCCGCGACTCTCGATCTGCAAGTAGATAGCCGCGGCGGTCGCTTCAGCCAACGTTGGCAGATTGATGCGGAAGCCTGGTTGCCGCTGCCGGGGAGCAGTGAGCAATGGCCGCGAGAAGTGACGCTCGACGGTAAGGCTGCCGTGGTTGTCGCGCAGAATCGCCTGCCGGCTATCCGCATACCCGCTGGCGCCCACACGGTCGCAGGTACCTTCACATGGGCACGCCGCCCGGAGTTGCTGGCCCTCCCGGCGGAGGTGGGGCTGGTGGCACTCACGATCGACGGCGCACGCATCGCGATCCCGCAGCGCAACGGCGCAGGCGTCGTGCTGGGCGCGCAGCCCGTCGCTCGCCAGGATAACCGTCTTGACGTGCGTGTCTTCCGTCTGCTGAGTGACGAGCAGCCGGGCATGCTCACCACGCAGGTCCATCTCGCAGTGGCAGGCGAGGGCCGCGAGGTACGCCTGCCCAACTCCCTTCCGGAGGGATTCATCCCCACAGCACTCGAAGGCGAGCTCCCGGCTCGCCTTGATGCTGACAACACGCTGCGGGTTCAGGTACGGCCCGGCGAATACGACATCACGATCACGGCACGCGGACCAAGCCCGCTTGCCGAGGTGCGCTTAGGCGAGCGGCCGGTGCCATGGCCGGCCGAGGAGGTGTGGAGCTTCCGCGCAAATGACCGACTGCGTGTGGTCGCAATCGAGGGCGCTCCCAGCACCGATGCGTCGCAGGCCAACGTACCCTCCGACTGGCGCGGGTTGCCCGCCTACCGCATGAAGGCGGGAGCAATGCTCAGGCTGGTTGAGCGCAGCCGTGGTGAGTCTGCGCAGGACGCAAACCAGCTGCAACTGGAGCGCACGGCGTGGCTGGATTTCTCCGGAAGCGGGTTCACGGTCGTCGACCACATCGCCGGCGAGATGCATCAGGGCTGGCGACTCGAGATGAGTCCGCCTTTTGCACTGGAGAGCGTGCGCGCGGGATCCGATGAATCCCTGCTCGTGACCTCTGGTATCGCACCCGGCGCGACGGGCGTGGAGGTGCGGCGGCCGGATGTGGACCTGACCGCCGTCGCACGCCTGCCGCGCGCGAGCGGCGCGTTGCCCGCGACCGGCTGGCGCCAGCGTTTCACGAACGCGTCGGGGCAGCTGGTCGTCGGCCCGGGCTACCGCCTGCTCGCGGCGCTTGGGCCTGACTCGGCACCGCAGGCATGGCTCGAGAGTTGGCGCCTGCTCGACATCTTTGCGGTGCTCCTGATTGCGACCGCGGCGGGGCGACTGCTCGGCGTGCGCGTTGCGGCCATTGCCGTCGCGGCGATGGTTTTGACGTATCAGGAGCTTGGCCCGCCGGCGTGGCTGTGGCTCAACGTGTTAGTGGCTCTGGCGCTCGTTCGGGTAGTCCCACCGGGGCGACTGGGTCGCTTAATCGGCGCATACCGCGTGCTCGCCCTGGCGCTCCTCCTCATCGCGCTGGTGCCCTTCCTCATCGGCCAGGCGCGCCTTGTCGTTTACCCTCAGCTCGAGACCTATCTTTCAGGCGGGCAGGGTGTCGCTTCGGCCAGCCGCGAGCGAGCCGTAGCGATCAATGCTCCGCTCGAAGCGAAGCTCGAAGTTCCGCGGCCCGCCGCGGCTCCCGCCCCGCCTCCCGCCGCCGCTGCGGTCGCCGGCAACGTGACCCCGATCGCGGCTACCAACCTGGAGGAGGTTATGGTCACCGGTGGGCGGCGAGTCGTCCGGCTACGAGCCGGGCGTTCTCGTGCAGGCCGGTCCGGGCCTGCCGCAGTGGCGCTACCACGTCTACGCCTACAGTTGGAGCGGTCCGCTCGAGCCGAGCGCGACTGCGCGCTTCATCATCAGCCCGCCATGGCTTACGCGGCTTTGGCGCCTGGTGGGTATCGTTCTGTCGGTTCTACTGGCGATCGAGCTCACGCGCGGTGACATCGCCCGGCTCCCGGACTGGCTCCGTCGCCCGCGACTCGCTCCAGCGGCTTCGCTGCTTCTAGGCGCGGCGGTAGCGCTCGCCGGCGCGCCGCAGGTGCGCGCCGACACAACGCCCGCTCCCGCCTTGCTCGATGAGTTGAGGTCACGGCTGCTGGAACCGCCGAAGTGTTGGCCATTCTGCGCCGACGTGACCGAAGCGCAGGTGACCGTCGATGCGTCGCGTCTGCAGGTCGCACTCACCGTCTCAGCGCTGGACGCGGTCGGTGTCGCCTTGCCGGGGGCCGATCCGAACTGGGCACCTGACACCGTTCAGGTGGACGGCGCGGGCGCGGGCTTGGTTTATCGGAACGCCGCTGGGGTGCGCTATGTGAGCCTCACGCCGGGGCGTCATGTCGTTCGGATCGCAGGCTCGCTGGTGGGACTGCAGGGGCTCGCGCTCTCGTTTCCGCTCGTGCCACACGTTATCGACGTGAGTGCCACCGACTGGGACGTGTCGGGCGTGAATGCACGGCGCCTCGTGAGCGGAGCACTCGAGCTCGTCCGCCGACGCGCCGCGCCGGAGAGCAGTGGCATCACGCGCCAGGAGGAGTTCCCGCCATTCGTGAAGATCACGCGCATCTTCCACCTGGCGCACGACTGGACCATCAACACCGCGGTCGAACGTGTGGCACCGCCTTCGGGTGCCTTCACGGTGCGCCTGCCGCTGCTGCCACAGGAGTCGATCACGACTCCGGGCCTCGAGGCGCGCGACAACGGCGTGACCGTGGGCATTGCGGCCAAAGCGGACGGAACGAGTTCACCTCGATCATTCCGATCAGTGACACGCTCGAATTGGTCGCACCTGCAAGCGATCCCTTCAGCGAGCGCTGGGTATTCATCGTTGGCTCGACTTGGCACGTGGATATCAGCGGCGTGCCTCCGGTTACGCCGGACAACGACATGGACGGAACCTATGAGTACTTCCCACGTCCAGGCGAGCACCTCGCAGTCAAGATCAGCCGCCCGGAACCGGTCGCGGGCGGTACGCTCGCCTACGACAGCGCGGAGCTCATGCTCAAGGCTGGCAAACGCTCCAGTGATTCAAGCCTGACTCTGTCATATCGCAGCACGCAGGGCGGGCGACAGACTTTACGTTTACCCGACGATGTCGAAGTGACCATGGTACGCAGCGATGGCGATACGCTCGGGCTGCGGCCGGAGAAGGGTGAGCTGTCGCTGCCGGCGCTGCCAGGTCGCCACACGTGGACGGTCGACTGGCGCAGTGCGACGGGCGCAGGCGTCGTGACGCGTACGCCAACGGTGGCGCTGTCAGCACCGGCCAGCAACCTGCATATCGGCGTGCGCATCCCCGAGGACCGCTGGGTGCTGTTCGCGTTCGGGCAGGGCATCGGGCCAGTGATCCTCTACTGGGGTGAGCTCGTGGTGTTCATCGCCGTCGCCTGGCTCATCGGGCGCTCGGGCCTTACGCCGCTACCCACAAGAGACTGGCTACTCCTCGGGCTCGGGCTCTCGACCTTCTCGTGGTCGGTGTTCGCCTTGTTCGTGGTCTTTATCGCGGTGTTCCAGTGGCGTGCCCGCAGCGATCCGCCCGCAGACTCTTCTCGCTTCAACCTGCTGCAGGTGGGGCTTGCAGTCCTGGCGGTAGCCGCCGTGCTATCGGTGGTGGCGGCGGTGCCGGGTGGGCTGCTCGCGCGACCAGACATGCGCATTAACGGCGGTGGCGACTACCGCGCGCTCGAATGGTTCGTCGACCAGACGTCGGACGCCATGCCGCGCCCCGGCGTCCTGTCGGTCTCGCTGTGGTGGTACAAGCTCGCCATGCTTGCCTGGGCGCTATGGCTCTCGTTCGTGCTTACGCGGTGGCTCAGATGGGCTTGGGAGGTTTTCGCGCGCGATGGCCTGTGGCGCTCGCCGCCGGTCGTGCCGCCCTCGTTCTCCCGCCCTCCGGCGGAGCGGGGAGAGTCAGGCGCGTAACGAGGGGCTAGAAGCTGCCCGCAAGTGGGCGACGGGGCGCGAGTCCGCCCACGCTGCGAGATCCGACTCGAGCCACGCTACCGAGTTTTCGCTCAGCCTCCGTCGCTTGGGGAACTTCCCAGCCAGCTCGAGGCGGTAGATCGTCATTCGCGAAAGGCCGGTGAGCTGTATCACCTGGCGGATGCGCAGAAATTTCATCGCTATTCTCCTTGGACCCTGTGGTCTGGGCACTTCCGCATCCTGGACTAGCCGCCGCAGCACGTAACGCCCCGTATCGAGCGGAACGACCTCGTTGCTGGTGTTGCAAGCTGACTTGCTCAGCTTGAGACGCCCTGATACTTCCTGGGACTCTGGCGCTGGCCGTTGGTGTTGGCTTTGTGTTGGAAGCGCCGCGCTTGCAACGTGAGTATCGGGGCAAATTCGAAGCAAACGCAGGATAGCCAAGCGGTTGCTGTTGGTCCACGATTCGCACCATGGCAGCTGATGCATTGGTGCGATGTCGTGTTAGTTCGGAGACGAAGGCTGTCCTCCAAAACATTGCCGCGCGCGAACAGGTCACTGAGTCGGCGGTGGTTCGCCACCTTCTGGACACGCTGGCACGGACGTCCGCGACTGAGAGCCCGGCGATCAGCAAACCAGACGACGCGGGATTGCGCGCGGAGCGACTCTCGATTCGGCTGGCGCCAGATGACCGCCTGCTGTTGTCCGAGCGAGCGAGTGCTCGCGCAATGCCTTCAGCAACGTATGTCGCGGTCCTGGTGCGGTCACACCTCCGCAAGCTGACTCCGCTGCCCGTCCGGGAGCTCGACGCTCTCAAGCGCTCTATTGCGGAGCTGGGAGCGGTCGGCCGAAATCTCAATCAGATTGCGAGGGCGCTCAACGCCGGCGGACGACCCGATGGACCAGGGCGTCAGGACTTGGAAGCGATGCTCAAGATCGCCATGGCACTGCGTGATCACATCCGGGCGCTGCTGAAGGCGAATGAGACGAGCTGGGAGAGAGGGTATGGCGAGACCACGGATTGACCTGGGCGCTGGACGGCCCTTGTTTGGGCGGCGTCAACTATTTCTTCCGGCCACGACTCTCATTCTTGCCGGTCTTTGGGCCTCATCATCGGTCCACCATAGGGCAGCCTGACGCCGAAGGCGTCAGAAGCTCTTGTTGATTCGAGCGCATCAAGGTCGTTCTGTGGCCGAGGCGTCGCGCTTGGCGAGAGCCGCACGTTGCTCAGCGGCTTCGGCTCGTACGCTGGGTCCGGTGAACTCCAGCACCGCGGCGTGATGCACGACCCGATCGATGGCAGCTGCAGTCGTCATCGGATCCTTGAAGATCTGGTCCCACTTGGAGAACACCAGGTTCGAGGTGATCATGACGCTCTTGCGCTCATAGCGCTCGGCCAGGAGGGCGAAGAGCACTTCCATCTCCGCCCGATCGTGCTGGACGTAGCCGATGTCATCGAGCGCGAGACACTCGAAGCTGTCCAGGCGCTTGAGCTCACGGGCGAGCCGGAGATTGCGCTTGGCATCGAGCAGCCGCTCAACGAGGCTTGCGACCGAGGTGAACAGGACCGGATGGCCGCGTTCGACCAGCGCGCGACCCAGTGCGGCCATGACGTGGGACTTGCCGGTCCCGGGTCGCCCGATCAGGCAGACGTTGGTGGCGCCGGAGAGGAACTCCCCTCGCAGGAGCTGACGGATCTGCCCACGCAGCGGAGCTGCGTAGCGGTTCAGGTCCAGCGTCGCCAGGGTCTTCTCGCGTGGCAGCTTTGCGTCCTTGAGCAGCCGCGTCATGCGTCGATCGGCGCGATCGTTGGCTTCGAGCGTGACGAGCTCGGTGAGATAGCGAACGTGGCTCCAACCTTCGGCAGCGGCGCGCTGCGCCAACTCCACGTAGTGTTCGAGGAACGAGGGCAAGTGCATGGCCTTGAGCCGCAGCTCAAGCGTCGCATCCGCCGTGATCGTCGCGACGCTCACGCGCACACCGCTTCGTTCGTGCCGAGCAGCCGGTCGTAAATGGTCAGATCGGGCGCGGTAATGTTCAGGAACGGCACGCCCTCTGGCGTGCGCGGGCCGCGGACCTGGGCGCGCACTGCCTCATAGGTGGGAGTGGCGCCGGCGAGCAACAAGCGTGCGAGCACGGCACGAACGGCTTCTTCGCCATCGCTGGCAGCCAGGTGCAGGATCCGCACGTAATCGAGATCGGCCTGGTCGGATCCGCCGGCCAGGAGCGCATCGTAGCTGCGGCGGAACTCCAGGCTCGGGAAGAGCGCCTCCCGGAACACGTAGCGACGGAAGGCGCCGGGCTTGCGCACCAGAGCATGGATAATGTGGCGGTAGTCGATCCGGTGCGTATCACGGCCCACCAGGCGCTCCATGGTTGCAACACGCTCGCCTTTGTAGTCGAGTTCGACGATGTCGGCGTGCAGGCGCACCCGCAGCTGGCATCCGATCAGTCGCGAGGACACTGAGTAGGAGTGCTTGAGAACGCGCACCGCGCTCGCTCGGGAGACCGTTGCATACGACTCCCGGTACGCCGGCAGCGCTCGCACGGGTAGTGCTCGCAGGTGTGCGCGCTCTTCCTCGATCCGTGCGTGGCGAGTGGCGTTGCGCGCCTGCACGCAGCTCTCGAGGAACCCCTCATACGCCTCCTTCGAGACGAAGGCGCGCGAGCCGCGCAACCGCAAGCGCTGATCGATCGCGTTCTTGAGCCCGCCGTTCGCCGACTCGACGTCCCCGTTCTCATGCGCGTTGCCGGGAAAGTTGCGCGAGGCACGCAGCCCATAGTGATCGATCAACTCACGATACCGTTCGGTGAAGTCCCGCCCGCGGCTCTCCGCAAGCTCATGGGTTGCCGCCGAGAGGTTGTCGGTGCGGTGCTCGAGCGGTACGCCACCCAGGCGCCACAGCGCGCTCTGGACGCCTGCGCTCAAGGACTCGAAGCTCTCGCTCGGGCAGATCGATACCGCTTCCCAGTTCGAGTACGTCAGCACGAAGTGATACAGCAGGTGCGGGAAGGGCTGGCCGGCGATCATCACCTCCAGGCGCCGCATGTCCGTGAAGTCTGACTGCGCTTGTTCGCCCGGCGAGTGCGTCTGTGGGAAGAACACCTCTCGATCCGGCCCTGAGGTGACTCGCCACGCGAGCAACCGCCGCTGCAGCGTGCGCAGCTGGCCGACGCTGAAGCGGCCCGGATAGCGCTCGTTCAACTCCGTCCAGATCGTCTTCGCCTGCAGACCGCCGTCCTGGCGCAGCAGCGCCTCGATCTCAGGCCACACACCCTCAAAGGGATCGGGCCGCGTCCTCCACGTGTGGGGCACCTTCAGCTGCGAGGGCGCACGGCCTAAGCGCCCGTACTTGCGCGCGCTCCGCTCGCTCATCCCCGCCTTCGCCGCCGCCGTCACCTGGGGAATACCCTGCGTTAACAATGACATGAGCAACCTCACCTGTTCGTCTGTTACCACGCAGCCCCCTCTTGTGAGGGCTGAGTAGACCAGACCGTCGATGAGGCCCGTAGACCGGCAAATCTAATTGTCGTCGGCGCCGCTCAGGCCATCACGACCGACGACAACTACCGGCAAATCTAATTGTCGCCAGCCACTTGTTGGATATGCCGCATGCGGCATATCCAGGAGCATGCCGGGTTCATGCCTATGCCGCATGGGTGTTCTCCGTGGCTGTGTTGCCGATCGGGCGCATTAGCGCATTCGGCATAGTTTGGTGTTCTCTCCGGTGGGTTCGTAACTCACTGGGGAGGACGTATGAACACTTTGGACCTGATCGACCAGGCCGGCGTTGTACAGCGGGCGCCGCGTTCCGCCGCAGCATGGGTAGCGCTCGGCTCCTTCGGCCGATGGCTCGAGGCGCAGGGGATCAGTGCCCGGGATATCACCGAGGCAGTGATCGATGCCTATCTCAACCAGACCGCGGAAGCCGGACGAGCCAGCATGCGCACGGCTTTGCGCGAGCTGCTCGCCGTCCTTCGGGAGTCCGGCGTCTGCCGGCCCCTGGGGCTCGATACGGGAGGCGCGCAGCAGCGACTGCTGAGCGAGTTTCGAGGGTATCTGCTCAGCGAACGCGGACTGGCAGAGCGAACGATCGAGCACTACACCGAGGCCGCGCAGGCCTTCCTGGTTTCGCGCGCGGCGAGCGACGCGCGAGTGGTGAGGGAGTGGAGCGCCGCGGACGTACTCACGTTCGTGCAGCGGCGATCCGTCAACCGCCCCTCTGTGCACATGCAGCAGCTTTGTACGGGATTGCGGGCCTTCTTGCGCTACCTGTGCTTCCGCGGTCACACCGAGAGCGATCTCAGCAAGTGCGTGCCGCGGATCGCGCATTGGCGGCTCGCGACGCTGCCAAAGTTCCTCTTGGAAGGACAAGTCGATCGCATGCTCCTGAGCTGTCGGCGCGACACGGCGGGCGGTCGACGGGCTTACGCCGTGCTGCTGTTGCTCTCGCGATTGGGACTGCGCGCAGAGGAACTCCGCCGACTGACCTTGGACGACATTCATTGGCAGCGTGGCGAGTTGACCGTTCGCGGCAAGTGCCATGGCCCGGAGCCGATGCCACTGCCCCAGGATGTCGGAGAAGCACTCGCGGCCTACCTGATCCACGATCGGCCGGCCTCCGGCAGTCGCAACGTCTTCGTGCGTCTCACGCCGCCGCATGACGCATATGGGGACAGTAATGCGTTCGGGCGCATTGTCAGGCGAGCCATGCGCAGGGCGGCGGTCGATGCCCCAAGCAAGGGTACGCACATCTTTCGGTACACCCTCGCAACCGAGATGCTCCGGGGCGGCGCTTCACTGCGGGAGATCGGGCACCTGTTGCGCCATCGGGATGAGGACACGACGCGCCTATACGCGAAGGTCGATCTGCTGCGCCTCAGGACGGTCGCGCTGCCTTGGCCGGGAGGTGTGCTGTGAGCTCCCTCCGGGATCGATTCCGCGACTACGTCTCCCTGCGTCGTGGGCTCGGCTTTCGCTTGGTGGAGGCGGAGTGCTATCTGCGCGACTTCTGCTCCTTCATGGAGAAGGAGCGTGCAACCGTGGTGACCTCGAGCCTGGCGCTGCGCTGGGCGATGGCGCCCACGAGTGCACGCCCGACCACCTGGGCGGGAAGACTCACCGTCATTCGGCAGTTCGCGCGCTATCTCAAGGGCTTCGACTCCACCACCGAGATCCCTGGCACGCGACTTCTGCCATTTCGACCGAAGCGATGCCAGCCGTATCTCTACTCCGAGGAGGAGATCGAACGCTTGATGTCGGCGGCTCGCTCCATGCCCTCGAGGCAGGCGTTGAAGCCGCATACCGTGGCCACGCTCATAGGCCTCCTCGCAGTCACCGGGATGCGGGTCAGCGAAGCACTCAGCGTGCGCCGCGAGGACGTCGACCTCGCGAGCGGCGTCATCACGATCCGCGGCAGCAAGTTCACGAAGTCCCGTCTTGTCCCGCTGCATCCCTCTACCATGCGGGCGTTGAGGGAGTACGCCGAGCGTCGGGATCTGTGCATTGCGAAGCGCTGGTCCCGCGGTCCGTACTTCCTGCTGACCGGCCGCGGCGCCAAGTTTGCTGTCTCCCAGGTTCATCTGGCCTTCGATGCGGTCTCGCGTACGGTCGGTCTGCGCACACCGCAGATGCGCCGTGGGCCGCGCCTTCACGACTTGAGGCACCGCTTTGCAACCGAGACGCTGCTGCGATGGTCGCGCGCCGGCACCGAGATCGAGCGCGAGATGCCAACCCTCACGACGTATCTCGGTCACTCGAACCTCTCCGATACGTATTGGTATCTGTCCGCCCACCCGGAGCTGCTGAAGCATGCGGCGCTGCGCCTCGAGCGCCGCTGGGGAGGGTCGGTATGAGCACCGCGACCCTGCCGGCACTGCTGCAGAGCTTCTTCACCGAGCGCCTCCTGACACAGCGCCAGGTAAGCGCTCATACGATCGCCTCCTACCGCGACACGTTCCGTCTGCTGTTGCGCTTTGCGCAGCGCGAACGCCACAAGCGCCCGTCGGAGCTCAACCTGTCGGACCTGGATGCGGATCTGATCGGGAGCTTTCTCACCAGTCTCGAACAGCAGCGACGCTGTAGCGCACGCACCCGCAACGCGCGGTTGACCGCGATCCGCTCGTTCTTCTACTACGCCTCGTTCCAGGAGCCGGGACTCTCGGCGCACATCCAGCGCGTGCTCGCCATCCCGTACAAGCGTCAGGCCCGACCGATCGTGGCCTTTCTCTCGCACGAGGAGATCGAGGCCGTGCTCGCCGCTCCTGATGGCAACATCTGGCTTGGCAGGCGCGATCACGCGCTGCTGACCCTGGCGTTCCAGACCGGGCTGCGGCTCTCCGAGCTCACGAGCCTGGACCGATCTGCCATCGCCTTCGGTCCCGGCGCGCACGTTCGCTGCCGCGGTAAGGGCCGCAAGGACCGATCGACGCCGCTCACCACGGGAGACAGCGGCTGTCCTCCGGTCCTGGCTCAAGGAGCCGGGACCTGCGACCGAGGTGCTCTTCCCGAACGCTCGCGGCGGGCGCTTGAGCGCCGACAGCGTCCAGTACTGGTGCGCAAGTACGCGCAGTTGGCTGCCGTGCGCTGTCCGACACTCAGGGGCAAGCGCGTCTCGCCACACGTCTTGCGCCACAGCGCCGCCATGGAGTTGCTCGCCGCCGGCGTGGACTCCTCCGTGATCGCGCTCTGGCTCGGGCACGAGTCGGTCAACACGACCCAGATCTACTTGCACGCTCACTTGGCCTTGAAGGAAGCGGCACTCGCTCGGACCACACCCACGAACGTCCGACCAGGTCGCTTCCGCCCCGATGACCGACTCTTGGCCTTCCTGAGCGCGCTGTAGGAGCTGCGGACTATGCCGAGTGGCAGCTGACCCACCGAGTACGGAATACCCGAGAAATCAGCGAAGGAAGCGACGACCATGAAAGCCACTCGGCATAGCTCCGAACCCGGCATGCTGCTCGATATCGCGAGCTACGCACGGCGGGGACCTGCGGAGCGGGCGCACTTGGCGCAGGAGGAGATTCAGCTCCTTAGGCGAACCGTCCGCCGCACACCCGAGGTGATGGTGAAGGTGCTCACGAAGGGTGGACGAGATCTCAAGGCGGTCGGACGGAACCTCAGCTACCTGAGCCGCGACGGAGACGTGGAGATCGAGACCGACGACGGACAACGCCTAAGCGGGCAGGGCGTCGAGCAGGAGCTGCTCGAGGATTGGGACTCGATCTCGAGGAGGCGCGTCGGACGAGAGAACTCAGGTCCCGGCCCGGAACCGTACGGCCGAAGCTTGTGCACAAGGTCGTGCTCTCGATGCCGGCTGGAACGCCGCCGGACGGGTTACTGCGCGCCGCTCGAACCTTTGCCCGGGAGACCTTCGGTGCGAAGCATCGCTATGCCATGGTCCTGCATACGGACGAGCCGCATCCGCACGTGCACATGGTCGTTAAGGCGGTCAGCGAGGAGGGCGTGCGGCTGAACATCCGCAAGGCCACACTTCGTGAGTGGCGCCGAGAATTTGCGCGACATCTGCGAGCGCAAGGCATCAGCGCGAATGCGACGGACAAAGCGGTCCGGGGAGCTATGCGGCCGAAGCTATCGGACGGGATGTATCGCGCGATGCAACGCGATGCATCACGGCGCATTCGCGCGCACGAGGGGCCAGCGGGCACATGGAGCGGACAACCACCTCGGATGCTTCCAGCCGAGAGACGTTGCTGCACACGCGGGCGCAGGTCGAACGAGGCTGGAGTGGCCGCGGCCGAGATTTTGGATCGCCAGGGTCAGCAGGACCTGGCATGGCACGTAAGGCGATTCACCGAGGCGCTGCCCCCAGTTCGCACCGATCGCGAACTAATGCGGGAGGCTGAGAAGGAGCGAGTGCGCCCGCCGCCTCAGCAGGAGCTCGCGCGTTAAGGCTGCCTACGGGCATACGCCGGGTGACGCTTCTTTCAGCAAGGCGGCCGGTGAGTTAAATTGCCTGGGAACGAGCGCATGAGCGACGTCAGAAACATTTGCGAGCTGTCCCGGCTGTCGCTCCGCAGGCATCAGCGGAGCGCGAGATCGCAGTGCGCTTTACTTCCACATCTGGCCTGGTCGCACGGTTGCACAAGCCGCTCAACAGCTTCCACTGAGTGGGTCCCGCGACGCTGCGCTTCACCGGTCAGGATGTACTCGTTACAGCCAGGCGCTCCACGTGGCTCGGACTGCGGGAGACACAGCACTTGATCAGGCCGGCCGAGATCCGCGACGTTTATGGGGAAGCCAACGCGGTCCAAGTGCATCTGCGGGGTTTGCGCAAAGCTTACTTTCATCTGTGGGCGGCGGACTCCGCGAGCGCGGCGCAGATCGTCGAGTTGTTGCCGACCGCACAGACGAATGAGTTCGAGAGCGCTATCCGCGGCCCGGATGTCGTCATCGCGTGGCGCTCGCCCGCGGTTGGGCTTGTGGCGCTATTGGTCGTGGGGGCCATTGGGGTGCTGATCTGGACGGTTCAGCACCGTGGGCTCCCGGTGCGAGCCAAACGCCACAGGATGGATTTACCTCGACAATGTGCGTAGCTCCTCGACGGGTCAGTTCAGTGTCCGCTTAGCGCAAAATCCAAGCGGTCACGGTAAATGACCGCTCCTGGCCGACGCGGGACGATCCTTCGCCGGCCCTTCAGAGCCGGTGGGTTTCCTCGACAGCCCCCCCCTCTAACGACCCATTCGAACGGTAAGTGATGACTGCTGCCGCACCAGGAGGGAGTCGTCCATTCATGGCGTCAAAATCGCGGGAAAGCTGATCACAATCGACTTTGCTTGCTTCGCATAGCACCGACATATTGATGTCCGAGCCTCCGCCGCGTCTAGGACGCACGACGCGTTTCACCACGGCAGGGTAAGCCGGATATGAGTCCGGTGTGAATGACCAGACGGCTAGATTCTTCTCGTCAGTGATGGTTATCCAGCCGTGGTCCGTTGAAACGGTAACGTCGCCCCGGGCCCTCAGCGAAGTCAAAGCTTCAGAGACAGTGTGATACTCGATGTCGGAATTTGCGGTTTCCGGTAAGGGATCCGAAGGCCGCAGCTCCTGCGCTGACAACACGGGCACAGCAATTAGGAGCAGCGAGAATGGTGAGCTCCGTCTCATGGGCGCCTAATGGAGGGTGCTGTGCCATCGCGGTACACCACACGGTTTGGATCTGCAGCAGTTGACCTCATATCACCGACTAGCGGTTCCCTCCGTTTGGCGCCGTAGGTGCTAACCCGAGTGCCTGTGCGACCGAGACCGTGTAGATCCCCCCGTTGTGTTCCTTCCATTCCTTGTAACCTTCCTCGAAATCGCGAGACGTGGCGACCCCTGTGGCCACGAGTCGACTTATGGAGGCCAGGAGCGCTGATTTCTCGAAGGGCGCATGAGCGACCTCGCTCATGCGCAGCGCTCCCGGCACTTCAGACACAGGGATATCTATGATCGAAACATGGACTGCAGTCTTGTCTCTCCATGGTTCGATTCGGCCAATGATTATCTTAACGGTTGACTCTCGCGGGCCCTTTAGGGCCCACTCTTGACCTACAGCAAGCGCAGTATCTGGCATCGGACTGCCAACTGACGCAGTTCCAGCCAAACACGTAACCGCCACGAGCAACATACGCCAACGACGCGTTTCGCCACTCAATCTAATCGTACTGCGTTCACGCACCTTGTGCTCCGAGATCCTCGTTCAGGGTCTTACGTTCGCCTCTGAAAAGCCTGGCAACTTGCGTATTGCGCACCGAGCTTCCTGCAGGGTTTCGTAGGTTCCGCTCTCAGGTTCGATGTCTTCAAAGAGCCGCGCAGTCGGAGTGTGGTCATCCCTCCAAGTCTTCGCGTAGCCCTTCGGCACCCGAAGATTCGAGACCGCTATCACTTCTGGCGCGAACTTCCAATGCACGTAAACGCAGAAGCGCCCCTCGTTTCTTCGCACTATCGCCGCACGTCCGAGCCCGTCGCGCGTCAGCCAAACTTCCACTTCATCCACTGTATTCATGGGACGACTATAGGATTTGGCGCTGCCCCTGGTCCGGATGGATACATTGTCACAACACGACCCGTTCCCGGACCAGTTGGTGCCACTATCAACGTGACCCACGTTGTCGGTTGTCCCCAAAACGTGCTTGCGTCCGTTCCGACAGGAACTCCTAGATCGACTGTCCAATTATAGTTGCCGTTATCTTGCACTACTCCATCACCGAGAAGGAGTACGAAGATAATCAGATTCTGAATTGCCTTTTTGGTCATCCAGGGCGGAAAAAATGTGCTTACGTATGGGAGCTTAAGAATGTGGCGCAGATATATGTGCGCGAATTGCTCATTGGAGAGGGGTTCGATATAGACAGGAAATGTTGCGGCCGTGAGGAAGTAATTCGGGCGGCGCGCGGTTACGAGAACCTCGGCCAGATTGCTGGTAGCTGAATCTGCAGCTTGGCTTGCTTGCTGAGACGGATCCCCTTGGGAGGGGTTCCCTTGCGAGGGATCTTGCGACGGCAGGTCACCGGCGGGCGCGTTGCCGGGCGATTGGTTCTCAGTCGGGTTCGTCTGGTCGGCATCCGTCGGCGAGCCTGTGGCTGTGCTTGGCTGCGTGGCATCAGCACCATCGCCGTCGGATCCGGAGCCCTGCGATCCGGAGCCTTGCGTACCGGAGCCATACACACCGCCACCATACGAAGTGCACATCGCCCCAACGTCACCACAACCCCACCAAGGAGGAGGATTGGGAGGAGGAGGGGCGATCGGCTTGCAGCTGGTACAACTATCAAACCCATTCGGATCAACTAGCTTCAGTGGAGTGTTGTTAACGTAGCTGTAGGGGTTTCCGCGCTGCGAGTCCCCAATTCTCGTGATCACTGGATCCGGCGACAGGAATCTGCCAATGACTGGATCGTAGACTCGCCCATTCATATGAATGAGTGTGAGGTTGTCGAGCATCTCGTGGAACGCGTCCGTGTACCCGCGTCGCGTCGTCGATGCGATCGTGTTGTAATCGTTTGACGTCGCTGACAGCGGTCCAGACCAGTTACTGCTCCTGCGGTAACCGAAGGCACTATAGCTCTCGTTGATGAGCACGGTTCCTGCGCTGTTGATCACAAGGTTCCCGCTGCCCAAGTGATCCGCGGTAACGTATGTTGTCTGTGTTCCGCTCACCGACTGGATGTCATAGATGATCTGCGTGCCGCCGGGTACCTGAACGAAGTATTTGTTGTGGGTTTGCGCGGGGGTTACTTCGTACTCATAAAGACCTAGAGCGTAGATCGTGGTCTCCGTGCCATTAGCGCCTTCAGAGACGTACTTCGCATCCTGCTCTTTGCGCTGCCGGTCCGGCCCGTAGTAGAAGGTTGAGGACACATTGTTTACAGCAGTGATGGACGTCGGAAGATTGTACGATGCCCAAGTCAAGCTGTAGCTGTTGCGCGTCGCCATGTTGCCGTTGTTGTCGTACGTGTATGAGCCGACACTGCCAACACTGGCCACAGCATGCTTGTGTGTCGAATCGTAAGTGTACGGGTAAGTGACACCGCCCTCGGTACGGGACGTAATGTTGCCGGTATTGTCGATGGCCACAGAAAGATTCTGCGTTCCGTTGAGCGTTGACGTCTGTATTCGGTTGAGGTTGTCGTAATTGAACGCCTCGGTGAGGCTCTGGATTTGATCCACCCTCTGCCCGAGATTTCCGTTGAGATCCCACTGATAGGCCAGGTTCTGCAGGTTGTTGAGAGATCCGCCTGACCCAACGGTGCGCGTGTTCAGCCAACCGGTCACGCCGTCATATGCCGATTGAATTCGAACCGCGGAAGTGGTTCCCAGCGTTTCATCGATCACGTCCCCCCAGGAATCCATCTTCGTTGCGCCTGGAGTCAGCTCCCAGAACGTGGTCCCGGCGACCCCTCCGGTGTAGTTCTGCACCGACGATACGTACCCGTTGGTGTACCCATAAAGCACCTCGAAGGCGTTGGCCTGTCCCGGTGCTAACGGGTAGGTGAGCGTGTTCAAACTGCCGAGAGTGTTGTAGCTGTAGCTCGCTGTGTAGCTCTTACCACCCCACGTCATGGAGTGCGTCGCGGGCCGCGCCGCGGAATCAAAGGTATATTGCTCATCGTCGCTCAACCCCGAGAGTTCCCTGAGTTGACCGATTTCGTGGTTCGCTGCAACCGTCCCCCACGTCCAGACGGTGGTGCCCTCCGTTTCCACGCGTTGCGTCGCGCGCCCGAGCGCGTCGTAGGTGAGCTGCTGCGTCCAGTTTGGAGACTGGGTTTTTGCGTCCCGAACATTGATCAGCTCCCCCAGGGAGTCGAGCTGGTACGTCCAGGATCCGCGATCGGGGTCGGAGGTCCCGCTCAGGAGATATCCGAGAGCGTCGTACGTTCTGTGGGTTTGATTGCCCGCCGGATCCTGGATCTGGATGAGATGTCCGAACGGGTCGTAGGAATAGATCGCTTTCGACACGCCGTCTGGATCAGTCACGATCCCCAGCTCGCCGATCACATCCGATTGCCGAGTGGTCGTGTAGCTCTTCGGATCCTGAAGCGTGCTCGTCCGACCCTGGTACGTGAAATGCGTGTACTCGGGACTCGAATTGCTCGAGCTGATGGGGCGGGTGGTCTGGATCACCCGATTCAGCAGGTCATACTGCGAGGTCGTCAAGTACTGCGTCCCACCGTCTAGATATGGGCTGCTCTTTTGAGCGAGCCTCCCGAGCCAGTCATACGCGGTCCATGTGTCGGTGTACGTGCCGCCCGCGATCTGCACCTGATCCTTGATGAGGCGATCAAGCTGATCGAAATAGTCATAGTGTTGGCGGAATGTGGCGTGGCCACTCGTGGCATCCTGCTCCTGCGTGACTAGGTAGTAGTCGAGCGGAGTGCTTGAGCCGCAGTGACTGCTGCAGGCCGTCAGGCCATAAGAAGTCTGTGTCCCATCAGGACGTCGCTCGAGTGTCTTTTGCCCGATGTCGTTATACGACCAGCTGGTCAGGAGGAGATTCGGATCCTCGAAGGAGGTTAGTAGCCCGAGGCTATAGTTGTAAGCCAGAAGAGTTTGCTGACTGAGCGCGTTCGTGAGCGTCTCCGGCCTTATGCAGTGTGATCCATAGGCCAGCCCCCCTGTCCGCGCCGTCATTTGGGTTCCGGCCGGATTCTGACCAGTGACCGAAATCGAATTGATGTTTCCGCACCCGTCCGTGTACGAGTAAGCGATGGCAACTTTGTCGATCGAGCTCGAGGGCTCGATCGTCTGGCCATCGAGTTCACATTCGCTATGTTGATCCACGGAATACGAAGTGGTATGCGTCAGCGAGGCCCCGCTTGGCTGCGTGCGCTGCTCTGAGACCTGACTCGGTAAGTGGATGCACCAGCCGGAACTACCGTTCCAGGCGGTTTCGTAGGGCGTGATATTGAGCGTGCGGGTGAAAGTTGGGTTGTTCGGCCACGGGGAAGTGGGGTCTTTGTCCACCGCGGTCGTTTGAATCTGACTTGGATTGCCGTACTTAAAGCCGTTTGCCCCGTTGTAGGTATACGTGATCGTCGCCTGAGTGATCAGCGTGCCATCGAGAGCACCGCCATACTCGTAGATCGACTTCACGCTCTGCGAAACATACGGAAAGTAGCGCCCGTGGGTGGAATCGAGGGTTGCGGCGGTGTTGGTATTCCCGATGTTTGCGTAGGTCTTCGCGGAGGTTGCCAAGCTCGTCTGCGACACCATGCCGGTCTCGGGGAACAGCAGAGAGTAGTAATTGTAGCTGTAGAGACTGTTACGGCTGTCGAGGGAGCGGATGTAGCCGAAACCCTCGAAACCTCGTCCGGCAATATTCGTTCGGGCCGAGCTGTAGAACTCCGTGATGCTGTACGTACCCCCGTTGCTCACACCGTCGGAAACGGTGTAGGAGGCGACAACCGTGTCGGGCCGCTGATAGTCCTGTTCGGGATAGCTTGCCCCCGTTCCCTTGGTGTAATAGCTACTGTTCGTGAGCTGCGTATAGGTGGGGCTGTAGGCGAACCCGAATCCGTCCGTGAATGACGTTGCCAGGTCCTGTGTGATTTCCGCGCCATTATGCGGAAAGGCGGTCAGCGCATAATTCGAGCCGGTGGGGTAAACAATCCCGTATTGGCCGTCTCCGTGGACATCGACGACTAGCGCAGCATATTCCTGAGTGTCGGCATTGTTGTAAGGGATACCGGTACTGGTCCAGGGACCAAAGCCAGTACCGGTCGAATGCATATATCCGATGTAGCCGCCCGTCGTAGTGTTTGCGCTGACAATGTCATCCCGCCCATCCCCATCCCAGTCGATGGCCATCGGGTAGATTCCCGAGGCGGTAACCCCGGTATTCACCGGAGCGCTGAGGGCGTTTGAGGCGCCCGAGCGTAGGCAGGTCCCGTACCGCACATACCAGGTCCCGCCCTCGTTGGTTGCGACATCCGAGCAGCCATCGCCGTTGAAGTCTCCGATGAGAGGCGGAACCAAATTGCTCGCAAGACCGGTCGCGCCATAGCGCAGCACGCCGAGAAAGTCATACGTATTGCTCGCCGCATCGGAAACTGCGAGGTTCCAGGCGTAAGTCGGCGACTGGCAGACGTTCTGGTCGTTAAGGTTGCACGACTTGAGGTCAACGAAGAAGTCGATGCGGCCGTCGCCGTTGAAGTCCGCCCGCCGCACCCGTGAGTTGTAATGCGTGTATTCACCAAAAGGGTAGCCCAGCAGTTTCTGGCATTGCTGCGCGCCGAAATCGCAGGATCCGGCGCTTGGGCCAATCTGCGCCAGGAGCTGCTGCGCCCCAAACCCAGAACCTGTGTTCAGGCGGTAGTAGATGTAGTCAGGTGTGTCCCAGCTGCTGCCGCTCGAGACCGCGTAGATTAGGTCGTCCCGACCGTCGCCATCGACGTCAGCCGCCATCACATACCCCCAGACGTTGCTGGGAGCGGGAATGGTCGTGTCGATGTAGGTGAACGCGGCACCCGGACTCTGATAGAAGAAGATGCGCCAGTTGCCGCTTGAGTTCGCGGCCATCAGATCCATCTTACCGTCGCCGTTATAATCGATGGGGATGATCGTGCCGGTCGCGCCGGGAAGATTCAGGGTGTAAGGCCCCGAATAGCTGCCGGAACTGCTCCCGAGCAGGTAGTAGCCTCCGTATACGATGTCATCGATTCCGTCGCCATTAAGGTCGCCGACAATTCCTTGCCAGAGCCCGGTGGATGTGCCGCCGATGGCGACGCCGCTTCCCCAGCCCGTCTGGCCGCTTTGGTAGCCGACCGTTGTCGGAGAGAAGCACTGAGTGGGAGAGCACTCCTGGATCGTGCTCAGGGTGCTACGTCCTGTCGCAGCGCCGACGGTATAAGTTAGGTTGTAGGTTCGCTGCGCCGCATAAGCGGATCCGTTCCAGGCCGCAATGGTGACGACTTGAGCGAGGTACGGCTCCATAAATTGGGCGCCCGTAATAAACCCGGACGGCACTGGTGACGTGCGTGACTGGAAGGTGAATTGAACCTGGTAGTTCGCCTGAGTTTGAACCCCGGGGGCGCCACTTGGTGGCGTCGTGTAGGTGACGGTCAGCGGACGAAGAACTTGGTTGGTTGTGTCGTTGGTGTAGTCGAAATCAACATGATTGCCAAAGCGGTCGGTGATGGAATTCAGCGCCCACGTGATGACCGAAGTGGTACCGGTGGCGAGCAGCGCAGCGTGCGCGGTATTTCCATACTGATAGATCAGCCCATTCTTGCCATGGACCTCAAACCACGCAGGGCCGGTCCCGGCGGTGCCGTGCGAGATCACGAGCGAGAAGTTTGCAATCTCCGTTTGGTACTGTGCGCCGTCGGCGCCATAGGTTCCGCTGAAGGTCCGGAGCTTGTTTCCGTCGAGGCAATAGAGATCCGCCGAAGTCAGGAATACGTTGGCGGCGAGCCCGTCCTGTGCGACGGTTTTCGGGCAGCGACTGATAGTCGAAAAGCCCGCTACGTTCCACCCGACGCCGTAAGGCCCATCGCCCGCCTTACTCGAATACGCCAGTGCCAGTGAAGGCTGCAGTCCTGCGATTCCGGGCGGCATCCAGAGGGGGATGACGTACTGTGCGGCCCCAGTGCGCGTTACCGAGAGCGACCCTCGCGTCCTCCCGACCGCAACTTCCGAAGGAATGAGAGGTGCCCCCTGCGGAGCGAGACCCGGTGGGGCGATGGGCTGGTTGACCGGCGCCGGACTTGGGTTCGCGGGCGTCGTCAGCTCCTGCGCCGTGGCTGGGATGCTGAGGCTGGTAAGCCAAAAGGCAGTGAAGCAGCGAAGCACGAGCTGGTGCACGCACCCTGCCAAGGCGTTGATCAACACCCGCAGCAATCCATCCGGCTGCTGGCGCTGGCGTACCTCATAACGAGACCTGCCTTCGTTGTTTCGAGTTTTCCGAGTCCCAGACTACTGCGGACGATCCGTTGATCCTCGATGGAGTTCTCGGTGAGCGGCCTCAGTGCCGCTCACCACGCAACTCCGTCACCTAACGTGCTCCTGCCTTCTTAACTGTCCTCTGACGTGCAACGATCCCACTTCGCGATCAGCCTACGGTTAGTCGTCTGCCGCGGTTACGGGACGACCCACTGCCAAGGGAGTCGTTGCCACGAACCTGTAGGAACGATTGCTCGGCGCTGGCTCGAGATAGGCGTAAATCTGCAGGCATTTCCAGGTCAGCCAGTCGAGATCTGCATCTCCACTTGAACGTGTCACATTTCCCTGAGCGCATATGCCGATCGGGCGTGACGAGACTCGGGCCATCTGGGCTGCCGCCCGCTCGGAAGTCAGCTCACCGTATACGCGTTCGGCACTTTTCGCGGACCTCTCGGAGCGTCCAACGGGCGGGCGTCGATATCGGGAGTGACGCGCGCCATGGCCGACGCAGCGGTTTCCGTCGGCGGGCCGCGGAGATTGAGAGGCAGGTTGGAACCGGGCTTATCGACTGCAACTCTATGCTGTTTCTGAGACACAGGGCGTGCGACGGCTGTAAGCGTGGACCTGCCATTGATTGCCAGAAACACTAGGATGGGTTCAGGTGCCGACGGGAAAGACGTGAGCCCGAGTCTTGCACCGTGACCGCCGCGATCAAGAGAACGTTGATCCCGAGAGCGAGCACGGCTGAAACATGCGCGGCGATTGGGCAAACCCTCGGTTACCCATTGCCAGTGGGTTATGCGGTGACCGTTCGGCCGCCGATTTCATTGCTGACTTAGACCGACCAGCAAGCAAACGTGGAATACGTTTCTCATGGCCGGTAGGTAGTTGTCGAATTGCAGACGACTCCCAGACTACGTGTGCACGGTCAAGATCGATGACCAGTCGAACCCTTCTAGGCGCCATCGTTGCGGGGCTGTTACGTGTTCTGCGCTTGCGCAGCCCGCCGATCGCATCATCATGGCCGTCGATAGCTCCGAGTCTGAAGCCGTCCTCGCCATTCTCGACAAGCGCGCCACGCCATCAGGAGGTGACCGACGCGGACTGGCGAAGGCTCTGCACGAGCTTTCACGAGAGCGTGCAGCAATGGCAGTCCGTCGACCTCCGATCTGTAGCGCAGCGTGCGTCGGCTTATGTGCCGCCGCAGGCGGCCATACCGCGCCGAGGTCTATCCGGTGATCAAGCCAGAGTCCAACAGCCTCGCATTCGAACCGGACTCAGCGGTACCGGGCATGTTTCTCGGGGTCGATAGGAAGGAGAGGACTTCCGCGCAAGTGGAAAACACGTTCGTGCACGAAGCACATCACCCCGGGCTTGCGGGCATCCAGGACGCTTACAGGAAGGAAATCAGTTCCTTGCCCCAAATGCGCGCAAGGCGGCGTGGTGGGATGGCAATTTCCGTGAGTGCATGGCTGTTCTCGCCGCGGCCGGCTCGCCTGACGTTCACCCGCAGGCGGCTTACCCGGAACCCATCCATGTTCTCTGGGACCATGAAGCCGAGCGCTTCGCCGCCAACCTCGATGAGCTGAACTAGTTCCTTCTTGATACCGTCCACGGCGATCTTCTCAACGATGCCGCCGCGCACGAAGCTGTGTCTTTTCCGGTTATCGGGGCGGCGTGGGCGCGTGGTACACGGTCGTGTACCGCATGGCCGTAACCATCGAGCGCGAGTTCGGGCGGACTGCTTTGGTCGCCCGTATGCCGGCCCGCGCCAGTTCGTTGCACGCTACAACGAAGCTGCTGAGGCTGAAAACGCCAAGAACGGAGGCAACCTGCCCTTGTACACCACGGAGATCCTCAAGGCCGTTGGCATCAGGGATCAGTGACGGGCTGAAACGGCGTCGGCGGGGCCCGGCAATGTCCGCTAACTGGGGTGCGCCGTGGAAAGGCGGCGCTTTCCAGTGGGTGAAAGTCCCACCCGGCGACATGCTCCAGCCGGAAGCAACCGGAGCAACTGTGGAGGTAACGAAACGGTTGAAGCCTTCGGTGAAGCTGTCACGAAATACGGTGACGGCGCGAGTGTGCAGGCCGTAACGCGAGTGAACGCCGAGCAAGCCTCGAAAAGGACGATGCGCGGGCCGACCCGACTCCCGAATCGGGGAAGGCTGATACGGCTGGGGAAGCGAGCAGACGAGGCACCCAGTCGCCGCGCCGGGGTATGTGGCGACAGCATGTACACAAGGGAAGCGCACGCAACACGGGAAGCCCTACGGCGTGGTCAGCGATGACCAACCGGACGCCCGCGAGGGATGGTCCGGGCGCCATGGGGTGACGGAGAGGCTCGTAGTACCGATGAAGCCGGGTAATGCCGGTGGAGGGAAGGGGCCTCAGTTCAGGACAGACGCAAGAAGTAGTGAGGGACAGGAGATTGGGCAACCTAGCAACTCCGAAAAGCGTTCAGAAGCTGCAGACGGCGTTACACGCGAAAGCGAAGACGGAACCGGGCTATCGCTTCTACGCCCTGTACGACAAGATCTACCGCGAGGACATCCTGGCGCATGCCTACGCTCAGTGCCGCTCGAACAAGGGCGCACCGGGTGTGGACGGCCAGGACTTTGCGGATGTCGAGGCGTACGGGGTCGAGCGGTGGCTCGGGGAACTGGCGCTTGCGCTCAAGGAGGAGACGTACCGACCGGATCCGATCAGACGAGTGTATATCCCGAAAGCCAACGGCAAACTCAGGCCGCTGGGCATCTCGACTCTGCGTGATCGGGTGTGCATGACAGCAGCGATGCTGGTGCTCGACCCGATCTTCGAAGCCGACCTTCCGCCCGAGCAGTACGCCTATCGGCAGGGCCGCAATGCCCAGCAGGCGGTGACTCGAGGTGGAAGAGACGCTGTTCTATGACCATCCGGAAGTCGTGGACGCCGACCTCGCGGACTACTTCGGCAGCATCCCACACGCCGAACTGATGCGCTCGCTCGCGCGGCGCATCGTGGACGGGCGTGTGCTGCATCTGATCAAGATGTGGCTGGAATGCGCCGTGGAAGATACCGACGATAAAGGCCGGAAGACGCGCACGACCGAGGCCAAGGACAGCGGACGCGGCATCCCGCAGGGTTCTCCGATCTCACCACTGCTGGCGAATCTGTATATGCGCCGGTTCGTGTTGGGATGGAAGAAGCTCGGGCTTGAGGAGAGCCTCGGCTCTCGCATCGTGACCTATGCGGATGATCTCGTGATCCTGTGCAGGCGGGGCAACGCCGAAGAGGCGCTGACCCGCATGCGCGAGCTCATGGGGAGACTGAAGCTGACGGTCAACGAGGAGAAGACACGAATCTGCGCGGTCCCGGAAGGGACGTTCGACTTCTTGGGTTACACGTTCGGGCGGATGTATCAAGCGGACGACCGGCAAAGCCTATCTGGGCATGCGGCCGTCCAAGAAGAGCATCCGGCGCATGGTCGAGAAAGTCCATGCGCTGACGGCAGCCTCGACGACGTGGCAAGAGACCACACAGGTGGTGGAGCGAGTTGAACCGCACGCTGCGCGGCTGGGCGAACTACTTCAAAGTAGGTACCGTCCGCCGCGCGTATCGGGCGCTCGACAACTACACCGCTGTGCGGTTACGTCGGTGGCTGCGCATCAAGCACAAGACGTCAGGCGACGCCGGGGCGGGAGCTATCCACTCTCGCACCTGTACGGGTACTTCGGTCTCGTACGTCTGACACAGCTTGGGCGCGGCCCGTCGTGGGTGAAGGCGTGATGTTCTGTCCGAGAGCCGGATGCGGGAGATCTGCAAGTCCGGTTCGATGAGCGGGATGTGGAAACGGAGCTACGGCGAGGTTACTTGGGCACCGCCAGACGAAAGGGGCGGCAACAGACAACCCGAACCTACCGCCACCGCGCCACATCTCGACTCTACAAACGCGATCGCTCCGGAGACTGGCCGCTCCTGGCCGCTAGGCGCCGGATTGGCCTACCGCGTCGGCCGGTGGCGTCGCATCGTGAAGAGGGACGCCAGGCTCTCGGAGCTTGGTGATTCCCGGTTCTGCGCCGACAGATCTACCGTGCGTGTTTGACGACCTCCACGACCTCCTGCAGCCACGGCACGAGGTGCTCCATGTCGAAGATGCCTGCTTCAAGCAGCTTGATCATTCGGTTGTAGATCGCTGCGGAGGACGCGGTGATGGTGAAGCCATTGATCCGCAGGAACACATCGACCACGGCAAACGCGACCCGCTTGTTGCCATCGACGAACGGGTGGTTCTGAATGAGGCTTTCGAGGAGCGCCGCCGCCTCATGGATGAGCGTGTCGTAGTAGCCGGTCTGCGGGCGGTGCAGCGCCGATTCGAGCGCCCCGACATCACGAACTCCGGGCGCCCCGCCGTAACGCTCGACCAGCTGCCGGTGAAAGAAGAGGGCATCGGCGGTCGTGAGGTACTCGGTCATTTAGCGAGCTTGCGGTACACCTCATCGCGCTCTTTGAGGCTTTTCTGGAAGGCCTCGAGCACATTGCGACGCGGTGGCTGTTGCTTGCGCGCGAGGTAGTCCCGCATCGCATCCCCGATGACGGCCTGGAGCTGCCGACCCTCGCGGTCCGCGATAGCCTGCAGGGCATCCAGGACCTCCGGCTCGGCCTGGGAGGAATACTTACGAAGCGCGCGCATCGGCTGGCACCTCATCATGAGATATCTTGATAGATCATGATAGGTCAAGAAGACTGGAAAGCAAGTGCTCGCGTCCCGGTGTGTCAGGCGGGTACGACGGCGGGTACGCGATGAATCGGGTTGCTCTGTAAACTTTTTACAATCAATGCCTTATAGGCGGTCATTCAACTCCGGCCGGGGGCGCCATCACCCGCTGGTGGCCCGCAGGACCTCCTCGACGCCCGGTCGGCCTACCACGCGGCTCCAGGCCCAATTGACCTCGATCTGCTGCGCACTGTGACCCGCCGATTTGGGCGAGAGGCCGCGGACAGACTGGAAGAGGTCCTTGCGAGTTGAAAGGCACCCCAGCCCACGCGGCCCGGCATCGCGTACGGCGACGGGTATGACGCCGGCGGCTAATCGCGTCGTTTAACTCGCGTCGTTCAACTCAGGCCGGGGGCGCCAGAGCCTTGCGGGTCCAGACTCAATTGGGGGCGAAGTCGGTGGGTCAGCCCGGGCCTGATGGACCAGGAATCGAGCTTGTTGATGTCGAGCATGGTGTTCAAGAGCTGCGACATCGCGCCGATGACCTGTTCCTGCTGCCTGACTGCATCGACGGCATCCGACCCCGACACCATCCGACGCAAGGTGTCATTGAGAAGGGAGAGGCTCTCGAGGGGCTGGCGCAGCTCGCAAGTGGCGGCGGTCAGCAGGCGGCTCTTTGCCAGGTTGGCACGCTCGGCCTCGTCGCGCGCCCGGTCCGCCGACTCGAGTGCCAGAATCAGTCCGGCCACTAACCGCTTCTGACTGGCCGCGTCGCGGAGGTCGGCGGCGAGCCAGGGGTTACTGTCTTCGACGGCACTCATAGCTGCCTCCATTCGAAGCTCTGTCCAGGGCTGATGCCCAAGGGTCGTCCTTAACGATGCCGGCAGAGCCCTGCGGGCGTAGGGCACCGCCCACTCTGCCGAAGACTGAACCAAAACCTAATCGGGCCTGGTCAGCTGGTCTGTGCGGTAACGAACATTGGTTCAAGGCCGGGCGCGCCTCAGCAGCGGGGCCGCGGATGGCGGGTCGTAGCGCGAGCTGCGCGTGCAGCGCCTCGCGTTATGTTCGCTACCGAACGGACTGGCTCGCTCTGGCGCACTAGCGTTCGATGGTCTGAGTCCAGACCCCCTGAATGAACTGCACCCGCCCCGGGTGACTGTTTGATCGGACTCGACATTGGTCCGCTGGCGGCGATCGCCGCCGCTGGCGGACATCTTTTTGGCGTGGCTGACTGGCATCTCACCGCAGGGATTCGGCCTGGAAACCACAGACTCCCCAATTCGGCCGCTGACGTCCATCGCCCCATCGGTGCTGCAAGCGTGGACGGACGTTCTGGAGAACATGCCGGATGCGGTGTTCATGATCGCCGGCGACGGGGCCGCTGGCCGCATCCTGTACCTGAACTCTCAGGCAACCCGGATGTTCGGCTACGAGCGAAGCGAGATCATCGATCAGTCCATCGAAACGCTGTTGCCCGAGCATGCAAGGGCGCGCCATGCGCAGTACCGGCGCGCGTACGCGGAGAATCCGAGGCTGCGGCGCATGGGTGCTGGTCTCGCGTTGCGCGGCCGCCGACGAGATGGCACGGAATTTCCGATCGATGTGTTGCTCAACCCTGACGGGCACAGCGCGACACCGGTCACGATTGCGATTGTGCGCGACATGACGGAAAGCAGACAGCTGGAGGACGCTTTGACGCGCGCCCGTGACTCGGCCGTGCAAGCCAACGAGGTGAAGTCACGATTCCTCGCCGCCGCCAGCCACGACCTGCGCCAGCCGCTGCAGACGATCTGGACTCTGCAGGCAGTACTTGCGCGGGCCTTCAAGGACACCGATTACGCACCGCACATCGCGTTGCTCGAGGAATCGGTGCGAACCATGGATCAGATGCTCTCGTCGCTGATCGACATCAATCGATTGGAGGAGGGGGCCATTAAACCCCTGATTCGCGATTTTCCGTTGCAGGAAATCCTGCCGCGCCTGCGTTCGGAATTCGGATACGCCGCGGCCAGCAAATCGCTCACGCTGGATATCGAGGACTCGGGCGAATTTGCGCGCAGTGATGCGATGCTGCTACCGGTTATTCTGCGTAACCTGGTCGGCAACGCCATCAAGTACACGCAGTGCGGCACGGTGCAATTGCACGTCCGCACGGACGCCAGCCAACTCTATATCGATATCAAGGACACTGGACCGGGCATTGCGCCGGAGAATCTGCAGAGGTTATTCGAGGCGTTCTACCAGATCGACAACCCCAATCGTGATCAGCGCCAGGGCGTAGGACTTGGCTTGTCCATCGTGCAGACCATTTGTCGGCTGCTCGGTCACTCGGTCACCATCGAGTCGCGTGTTGGCGAGGGCTCAACCTTCACGGTGCAGCTGCCGCGTGGTGTGGCGACTGCCGTTTCAGCGAATCCGATTGAGATCCCGGTGCTGATTCCGGTGCCGTCCACCGGAGCCATCAAGGTGCTGCACATCGAGGATGACCCCGGCGTGGCGCGATCCATGGCGATGCTGCTGCGCCTGGAAGGCTACGAGGTCTTCAGCGTCGCGACGCGCGAGGAGGCGATGCAGCAGGTGGACGTCCATGCCCTGCGCCCGCAGTTGATTCTGAGCGATTTTCAGCTGCCGATGGGATTCAGAGGCGATGAGATCGTCGCTGAAATCTCGACGCGGCTCGGTTTCAAGCCCCCGACGATCATGCTGACGGGGGATATCGCCGACAAGCATGTGGAGAAAGCCAGGCTGATTGCCGACCGAATTCTGCCCAAGCCGGTCGATGTCAACGCGCTGCTGCGCGAGATTGAAGGTCTGCTCAACACGCGGCACTGATCTGTCGGTCGTAGAGTGACCGCCAGACGGTCACCGGTCGGTGCCTTCCTGCTGCCAACCGTGAAGCGACTGCCGCCAGCAGGTCCTGGGTCGCGGTGGCTCAGGGCGTGGTCTGCCGTAGCGAGCGAGGTTGACGGCAGCGAGCAGAGCCGCGGCGCCGCAGCCGCAGCCCAGCGTGCCCAACAATGACATTCCATACGGGCCGGTCAGGGGTACTCCGAAACGGAGGTCGAGCAGCGCGGCCGTGAGACCGGCACCCACAACCGCGATCGCGAAGTCGCACCACGAGACCTTGTGCAGGTCGGATTGCAGGCTCAGCGTCGCCAGCCAGCCGACGATGATCGGCACCGCGATCCAGGTGATTACGCTCATGACTCGAGACTCCCCCGACTTCCGCAACCGGTCTGTGCGGCAGCCCACACAGAAGCGCTGGCGCGGCGGGTAGTTGTACCTGCGCGTGTGCGCGATTGAGTCGTAAGAACTCCCGCGCGCCGCCGCTTCGGGTTCCGCGATCGAGACGCGTCGGCGTTCCATTGCAAACCTCTGGAAGTTCCATATAATTGAAAAGATGAAAGCTAACGAGGCGATCGCGGCGTTAAGTGCTCTGGCGTCCGAGTCGCGCCTGGCGGTCTTTCGGTTGTTGGTCAGACGGGGACCCGAGGGGTATACGCCATCAGAGCTCGCCACTCGGCTGGACCTGCCCGCGCCGACGCTGTCCTTTCATCTCAAGGGGCTGCTGCAGGCGGGCCTCGTGGTCAGCCGCCGGGAGGCGCGCAATCTCTTCTACAGCCCGGACTTCGGGCGCATGAAGACGCTCGTCGGCTTTCTCACCGAGAACTGCTGCAGTCTCGCGGACCAGGCGTGCGGCACGGGCTGCGAGCCGCGGTCCGCTGCCGCTCAATCGAGGAAACGAGCATGAAACGTCTGCACGTGCATGTGTCAGTCAAGGACCTGGATGCGTCGGTGCGCTTCTATTCACGGCTCTTTGCGGCGGATCCGACGGTCCGGAAGAGCGATTACGCCAAGTGGATGCTCGAAGATCCGCGAGTGAATTTCGCGATCAGTGAGCGCGATGGAAGACCGGGGGTGCAGCATCTCGGGATCCAGGTTGAGGATCGTGGCGAGCTGGCCGAGATCTACGAGCGCCTGCGACAAGCGGAGCGGCCCGTGGTCGAAGAGGGCGAGACGACCTGCTGCTACGCCCATAGCGAGAAGAGCTGGACCGACGACCCGCAGGGCATTCAGTGGGAGACGTTTCTCACCACCGGCGAAAGCACCGTCTACGGAACGGATGAGGTCCGGCCCAAAAGCGCGCAGACGAGCCAAGCCGTCTGCGGCGAGTCGGGTTGCTGCGCCAACCTGGTGTAACCAGGAGCCCGCCGCGTGGTCCCACCACACCCCGCATCAGCGCAGGACCTGATCGCCGTCAGGGCGCTGCTCGAGCGCTCGGGACTTCCGATCAGCGATCTGGGGTCGGCGCAGCCAGAGTTCGCGGTCATCCGTCAGGATGGGCAAGTAGTGGCGGCCGGCGCGCTGCAGCGCTTCGGAGCAGCAGCGCTGCTGCGGTCGGTGGTCGTCGCTCCGGAACGCCGGGGAAGTGGCCTGGGGCGAAGCGTGGTGAGCGAGCTCGAGCGAGTGGCGCACGCGGCGAAAATCGAGCGACTCGTTCTCCTGACGCAGACGGCTGCGGATTTCTTTGCGCGCCAGGGCTTCCACAGAATCGAGCGCAGTGGCGCGCCTGAGGCTATGCAGGCGAGCGAGGAATTTCGCTCGCTGTGTCCGAGCTCGGCGACTTGCATGGCCAAGGACCTGGCCGGTTCGACCTAGCAGCAGCGAGCCATGGCCGATCGCCCCTACAACGTCCTCTTTCTCTGCACCGGCAACTCGGCGCGCAGCATCCTCGCAGAGGCCTTGATCAACCAGTGGGGACAGGGTCGCTTTCGGGGCTTCAGTGCGGGCAGCCATCCTAAAGGCTCGGTCCACCCGATCGCGCTGCAGCTGCTCAGGAAAATGAACTTGCCGACCGAGGGTCTGCGGAGCAAGAGCTGGGACGAGTTCGCTGCGCCCGGGGCGCCGCCTTTGGACTTCGTCTTCACGGTTTGTGACAACGCCGCGGGTGAGGTTTGTCCGTTTTGGCCGGGGCAACCCATGACCGCGCATTGGGGCGTGCCGGATCCGGCGGCCGTGGAAGGCTCAGACACGGACAAGTGGCTCGCCTTTCGCGACACCTTCAGATTGCTCGACAACCGCATCAAGGTCTTCACCAGCCTGCCGCTCGCCTCGTTCGACCGGATGAAACTCAAGGAGCGGCTGGACGCAATTGGCAGAGCCACGCCTCCTGAGGGTGCCGAGTGACACTTTCGAGGCGTCTCGCGGCCGAGGGCATCGGCTCGTTGTTCCTCGCCGCGACCGTCGTGGGTTCCGGCGTCATGGCTGAGCGCCTGGCCGGGGGCAACCTGGCAATCGCGCTTCTGGCAAACACCGCGGCCACGGTTGCCGTGCTGGCGACCCTGATTGCCCTGCTGGCGCCGGTGAGTGGTGCGCACTTCAATCCCGCCGTCTCTCTGGTGCAGGGCATCCGCGGCTCGCTCCCTTGGCGTGAGGTTGGCGCGTACACCATCGCCCAGATCGTCGGCTGCTGCCTCGGGGCGATCCTCGCCCACGCGATGTTCGACCTGCCGTGGTTACAGTCGTCGGCACACGTGCGGACCGGCGCCGACCAATGGCTCGCAGAAGCCGTCGCGACGTTCGGACTGATTCTGGTGGTTCTCGGACACCGGCGAGCTCGGGATGCACCCTGGATGGTCGCGGCGTGGATCGGCGCCGCCTATTGGTTCACCGCGTCGACGTCGTTCGCGAACCCGGCCATCACCATCGCGCGCTCTCTGTCGGATACTTTCTCGGGGATAAGGCCGGCCGATGTTCCGGGCTTCATCGTCGCACAACTGACGGGAGCGGGGCTGGCGGTGTGGGTTGCGCGGTTTCTGTTTGAGGGCGTGCACCGAAGCACAGCGCTTGACGCGTCGCCCGCGCCGACGAACGCAGACACGAGTTCCTGACTTCACCGCAGACACCAGTAACGCACGCGCTGCTTCGGAAGCGGTGCGTATCGGCGCTGGTCGCAAGACCGCCCCGGCTCAGCTCCAGTGGCAGGCGCGCCTCGCGGCGCTAGAATTTTTTGCTGATGCCGACATAAATCCCGTGCGGCATGACGCTCAGGATGAAGGGCGTATTGGGATTGCGGTGCATCAGCCAGCCGACTCCGGTCCCGAGTGCAAAGCCGGCGAGGACGTCCGACTGCCAATGCGCCTGCACTTTCATGCGTGCGATACCGTCGTAGACAGGCAGCAATTCGAGCGCGTACACGGCTGGATGGTCGCCGCCGTATTCGAGCACTATCGGCGTGACGATCGAGCTCACCTCGGTCACCTCTCCGCTCGGGAAGCTCTCGTTGCCATGCCCCTTGAACCACAGATCGGGATTGCCGCCGGGCCCACCGTCGATCGGCCGCACGCGCGAGAACGCATACTTCATCGCAAGCGCCACAATCCCGGAAGCCGCCGACGCATCGATCGACTGCCAAAGGGTGCGGCCGAAGCGCGTCTCGCCGCCCTCCCATAGCGCGCCGCCGACTTCGCCCACGATCAGGCCGTATTCGAGAAACTCCTGGTTGCTGCGCTTCCAGATACCGCTGCTGTCATATGTCCACTCGTGATCGATGCCGAAGGGACCGCCGCCGGCGAGGCATGCGGGCACTCTCGCGAGCAGCAGCACCGGTACGAGCCAGGCGGCGAGCTGCCGGGCGGTTGGTGAAAGCCTTAGCCGCGCCAGCGATTCCTGTTTGCTGAAGCTCACGGTGACGCACGACCCGTCAGGCGATGCTGTGCTACAGCCTGACGTAAATCTTCCTGCGGTCCATCGCATACGCCACGGCCCAGCAGCACAGCATGTAGGCGACCGCATAGAGCAGCGAGCCGGCCTTGTCTCCCGCCCATGAGGCGAAACCGACCGTATAGACCCACTCGAGGACGCTCTGGCCGCCGCTGCGGACCATATGGAGCAGCTTCTCACCGGCCTCACTGAGGAGATAGATGATGAGCGTATTGCGGCCGAACACTTCGAAGAAGTACGTCCAGCCGCGGGCCTGCGTCTGAGGGACGAGATAGGCGAGGATCGCGAGGACGCCGAGGTCGATCCCGACCGTGCATAGCACGAAGGAGCTGGTCCAGAGCTTCTTGTTGATCGGAAAGACCGTGTCCCACCACAGGGCGAGCAGTACGCAGGCCGCCCCGGCCAGGACGAGACTTGCGAGCGTGCGGCCGCCCGTGCCGCGCTCCCGCACGAAGCGCCCCGCGAGGTAGCCGGCGAGTACGTTCACGATCGCGGGTAGCGTGCTGAGGATTCCTTCCGGATCGAAGGCCACGCCTTCGCCGTGGTACATGTGCCCTTCGCCGAGCACGAGCTTATCCAGCTTGATCTCGGCGTTGCCGGCGAGCGAGTAGTCGCCAAAGGCGTGCATCACCCACCAGTAGCCGAGCAGCGCGACGAGTCCGAAGACGATGGCGCCGGTGCGCCGGCCGTAGTGCACGATGAGGGCCGCGGCGCCGTAGCCGAGGGCGATGCGCTCGAGCACGCCGAAGATACGGGTGTGGGAGATGGGGGCCGCGATTACGTGTCGCGCGGCATCGATCCTGAAGAACGGAAACCAGTAGAGCAGGTAACCGCACAGGAAGATGAGAGCGGTGCGTGTCAGCACCTTGCGCAGGAAAGCCGCCTCGCCGAGCCGCTCGTACTTCTCGAGCGTGAAGGCGAGCGAGGTGCCGACCACGAACATGAACGTCGGAAACACGACGTCGGTCAACGTCAGTCCGTCCCACTGCGCGTGCAGAAGCTGTGCGTAGGACTTGCCTGCGCCGATCTGCAGGTTCACGACGATCATCAACGCGAGCGTGAGGCCACGCATCACGTCGATTGCGGTAATCCGGTTTTCCAGTTGTCTCATGGCGACGGGCCTACCCCAGCACGAGAAACAGGATGGGAAGGACCGTTCCGAAGCCGAGCAGCATCCAGCGCAGCTTCCGCTGGCGGCTCTGGGTCAGGCCGATCCAGATCCCGAGCGATGCCGAGGCCGTCAGTCCCAGGGAGACGAGCAGGAAGAACACCTTGAGGGCCAGCGTCCCGACTGACGTGGCTTCATCGTGGTCGTGATCCTGGTCCGCGTCGGGAGGCTCGGCGGCGGGCTTGGCGTTGGGGGGCGCGGGCTCGTCCTCGTGCTTATGCACGTGGTGATGCTCCAGGACCTGATCCTTGTGCACTGAGCTCAGCTTCTCGAGCCAGGCGTAAGGGTGATAGCCGCCGTGGGCCTCGTGCAGACTGAAAAGCTGCGTCGCGCCGGTGAGGCACATGAAGATCAGGCTGGGCGCACACAGAAGACCGATGTACGTATGCCAGCGTCGGAGGGCGGTGCCGTTCATCTGTGGAGAACGGTCCGCCGCGTTGTCCTGGTCCCCACCTTAATTTCTCCCCGTGGACGGAGCGTCATGCGCGCGCTCTGGCGATGACGACAATAACATTTGTCTGCGCCGGCGAGACATCACTCAGAGTTTGAAGCGCACGCCGAGGAACGCCGCGAGCGGCGCGGCAGGGCTCAGGAACCGATTGTCGACCCCGGGGCCGTTGGTCACTGCGCCCGGCGGAATGCCGGGGGCACCGACGCCGGTCGGGTTGCTGAGGATCCCCCAGGTTGCATAGTCGCGGTTGCCGAGGTTGTCGACGGAGACGAACACCTCGAGATGCTCGCTCGGGCGGTAGGTCGAGTGCAGGTGTACGACCGCGTAGCCCGGAATCGGGGCGAGCAGGTTGGCCTCATCTCCCACGTAGTAGACGCTGCTCCTCACCTCGAGCGTTGCGCCGAGCGACCACGCGGGGCTCAGCGCGTAGTCGAGCCCGGCTTTGAGCCGGTGCTCGGGGATCCCTGGCAGCCGGTCGCCCGGCTGGACCTCGATGTCGCCCTGCGCGTCCTGAAAGGGATTAGAAGGTGAGGGCACGAGCAGCGGCGAGCGGAACGTGGCGTCGACGAGGCTGTAGTTGAGATACGCCGTCCAGCGCGAGTCGCGGTAGCGCAGCCCCGCCTCGAGCCCCTCGCGGCGCGTGTCGCCGATGTTCTGGAAGAACCCCTGGCTGACCGAGGTCGCGATGCCGTAGATGTCATCGTGCAGCAGCGTGCGGAAGAGACCCAGGTTCCAGCTCCACGCGCCGCCGTGCGCCGATTCGGCGCTCGCGCCGCGCACCCCGAGCTCCGCGGTGTGCGCGACCACCTGGCGCAGGTTCGGCGGGTCACCCGCGAGGTTGGTCGGCAGCAGACAGGGGGTGAGGGGATTCGAGCACTCGATCTCGCTCGCCGTCGGGGTGCGCGTGTTGGTCGCAACTCCTCCGTACACCGTGGCCGTGGGGCCGATCCGCCAGGTCGCGCCGAGCGCGGGATTGAAGTGTACGAAGCGGTTGTTCCCCGTGAGGTTGGTACCCAACTGGTCGAGAAGATCGAGGTGCGCGACGTTGTAGCGTCCGCTCGCCGTCAGGGTGAGACCGGGCGTGACGTCGAAGGAGTCGGTGAGGTAGGCACCGACGCTCTGGTTCACCGAGTCGACGCTCACCGGCGTGGGATCCCCGTTGGCGATGGCGCCGGGAGAGCCCTCCGGCGTGTCGACGATCAGCCCGGAGGGCTCCACCAGCAGCTGTGAATCGACGACGCCGAGCTCGGCGGCCGTGTAGAAGCTCGTCGTCGCATAGTCGAGCGCAGCGCCGAGACCCAGGCGATTGCCGTGTCCGAACACGCTGGCATCGGATGAGAGCTGCAGCGTGAGGCCGCGCCCAAAGGCGCGGATCGTCTCGAAGTCGTTCTCGCCGATCGGGACGCTGCCACCCTGGGAGATGTCGGGCAGGCCCTCGCCGGCCGCATTCGTGAGCGGTGTCACCCCGTCGGGCTGGCACAGCATTCCCGGGGCCGTCGGGCAGGCGACGTAGTTCGTCGTGTTGCCGTTGGCCACGCTCTGGGCATAGTCGCGGTAATAGGCGACGCCCTGGAGCGACCAGCGGTCGGCGAGGCGCAGCGCGCCGTTCAGCGTGAGGAAATTGAGGGTGTTGACGTTGCTCTGAGGTCCGGTGAAGACCAGCTCGCGGCTGACCGCGAGCTCTTGTACGGGCGCTGCCCCCTGGCCCTGCAGGGTGTTGTCGGCGCGCGTGTAGCTCAGGTCGAGCGTCGCCGCCTCACCGTGCATGCTGGCGACCGCATAGAGTGAGCGCAGGCGATCGGCGGAGAAATCGCGCCAGCCGCCGGAGTCGAGCGCCTTGCCGGCGACATAGAAGGCGAAGATGCCGGAGTTCGCGCCGACCTGACCGACGGCGGAGCGGCTTGCGTAGGAGCCGCCCGTCAGCTCGAGCGCAGCGCCGGGATAGTCGAAGCCATTCTTCATGGTCATCGAGATCGCGCCGCCGAGTGCGTTGAGACCGTAGAGGGGGCTCGAGCTCACGAGCTCCACCCGCTCGATCGCGGCATCGGGAAAGAGATCCCAGTTGACGGTGTCGCCGAAGGCTTCGTTGATGCGCACGCCGTTCTGATAGATGGCGAGTCCCTGCGGCGTGCCGAGCGCCGGGGAGGCCTCGAAGCCGCGGTAGAGGATATCGGGCTGGAACGGATCGTCGAGATCGTCGTTGATGCTGACGCTGCCGAGAGTGGCATTGAGTGCCCTGGTGAGGCTCGCCGGGCCCTGGCGCGTCAGATCCTCGGAGGAGAGCACCGCCACGTTGGCGGGAATCTTGTCGATGTCGATCGCGATGCCAGGGAGCGGCGTGCCAGTGACGACGACCTGCTGCGCGTCCGCCGCCGTGCTCTGCGGTCCCACGGCCTCATCCGCCGCGCTGGCGCACGCGGCCGACACGGCGGCCGCAAAGGCGAGCGCGAGCTGGGGGAGGCGTGCGGCGCGCGGCGCCGGGCGTGGCTCGTGACGGATGAGGGTCCCCTGGTGTGGCGTGAGGCCGCTGCGCGGCTCTGGCCCGCGGGCCGGGAATTCGGTATAGCTGGCCGCCATGAATATTCTGAACACTCTCGCCAATCCAAAGCGCTGCAGCAAGCGCCATCGTGCGCGGCACGTTGTTGCGGCGGCGCTGCTCTTCGGGCTCGCACTCGGCGGCTGCGCGGTCAACCCACGCTGCCCGCCCGTTGCGCCGCCGCCTGACAACGCGCTGCGCTACGAGTCCGCCGACTGGAGCGCGCTGCCGGGCTGGAGCACGGACCGCCTCGAGGAGGCGTGGCCCGCGTATCTCGAGAGTTGCCGCGATCTGCGCTTCCGCGCGGTGTGGAGCGAGGTATGCGCCGCCGCGCAGGCACTCGCACCGGGCACGACCGCCGCGGATATCCGCGGCTACTTTCAGCAGTACTTCGGCGCCTGGCGGCTGCGTCGGGGAGCGGGTCCGAAGGCACAGCTCACCGGGCTCGTCACGGGGTACTACGAGCCGCTCCTCAAGGGCGCGCGCACGCCGTCCGCGCAGTTCGGCGCGGCCCTCTATTCGCCACCGCCCGATCTCCTCAGCGTCGATCTTTCCTCGCTCTACCCGGAGCTCAAGGGCAAGGCGGTGCGTGCGCGGCTCGACGGCGGCCGTGTGGTGCCGTACTACACGCGCGCAGAGCTGGGCGCCGATCCGGCGCTGCGCGGCAAGGAGCTCCTGTGGGTCGACAGCGCGCTCGATGCCTTCACGCTCGAGATTCAGGGCTCGGGGCGCGTGCAGCTGGATGGCGGCGAAACCATCCGGGTGCAATACGCGGATCAGAACGGTCAGCCCTACCACTCCATCGGCCGTTACCTCGTGGACCAGGGACTGCTGACCGTCGATCAGGCGACCATGCCGGGGATTCGGGCGTGGCTCGAGGCGCACCCGGAGCGGATGCAGGAAGTGCTCGACGCCAATCCGAGCGTGGTGTTCTTCAAGGAGACGCCGCTCGGCGACCCGCAGGAGGGTCCGAAGGGTGCGCAAGGGGTGGCGCTCACCGCCGGCCGCTCGATCGCCGTGGATCCGGCGTTCGTGCCGCTCGGCGCGCCGGTATTTGTCGCCACCACCTTCCCCGCCGCCGACACGCCGCTCGAGCGCCTGGTCATCGCCCAGGACACCGGCGGCGCCATCCGTGGCGCGCCGCGCGCGGATTTCTTCTGGGGCACGGGCGCCGAGGCGCGCGACATGGCCGGCAAGATGCGCCAGCAGGGGGCGATGTGGCTCTTGTGGCCGCGGGGGCTGCCACTGCCGCAGCCGCCGAAGTAGCCTTACGGCGGGTGAGGCGCCTCTGAGAGCGGCCCGTTGAGGGCGTGCATCAGCGCCGCGGTGTCGGCGAGACGCTGTGCCTGGGCGTGGCTGCGGTCGAGCGCGGTCGCGAGGTCCTGGCGATGCGCATCGAGGAGCGAGTACTCGCTGATGCCACCCGCCTCGAAGCGCTGTTGCGCGATGGCCGCGCTCGCCGCCGACTGCTCCGCGGCGAGCGCTCGCGCGCGCACAGTCAGCGCATCGGCCTCGAGCACGCGCAGGCTGTCGGCCACCTGCTGGAGCGATTCCAGCACGGTCTCCTCGTAAGCCGCGGCGGCGGCGTCGTAGGCCGCGACCGCCGAGCGCTTCTTGGCGTGCAGCTCGCCGCCGTGGAAGATCGGCTGCAGCAGGTTCGCGCCCGCGCTCCAGACGTTGGCGCCGTCGACGAGCTGCGAGGACTGCGAGCGCTCCGAGCCGAGCGAGCCGGAGATCGTCAGGTGCGGGAACAGGTTCGCGGTCGCGACGCCGACGTTGGCGCTCGCCTCGTGCCAGAGCGCTTCCGAGGCGCGCACGTCGGGACGGCGCTCGATGAGCTCGGAGGGCAGCGCAAGCGGCACTTCGGCGGGCAATGTCAGGTCCGTGAGTGTGAAGGTCGGGAGGGCGGCGGCGGCCGGTGGCTTGCCGGTGTAGACGGCGAGCTGGTGATCGATCGCATGGCGCTGGGCCTCGAGCGGCGGGAGCGTCGCGCGCAGTTGCTCGAGCTGGGTGCGCTGTGCCGCGAGATCGGTCACAGCGATGCCGCCTTCGCGATAGCGCTCCGCGGCGATGGCGAGCTGCCGGCTCTGCGCGTCGAGGATCGCGCGCGTGTAGCCGAGCTGCGCCTCGAGGTCGGCCTGGCGGATCGCCGCCGCGACCACGTTCGCGGCCAGCATCAGCTGCGTCGCCTGCGTCTCGTAAGCCTGGTACTCCGCTTGGGCACGCGCGCTCTCGATGAGGCGGCGGTTGGCTCCGAGGAGATCGAGCGTGTAGGACACGTTGACCTGGGCGTTGAAGAGATTGAAGGGCGGCGGCTGCGGAAGGTTGGTGAAGCCGAAGGCCGCCGGATCCACCCGCTCGCGGGTCGCGCCGAGCTGGGCGTCCACCTGCGGGTAAAGCGTGCCGCCGGTTTGCGCGGTGAGATCCGCCTGCGCTTCGCGCAGCCGCGCGCGTGCCTCGAGCGCGGTCGGGCTGTGCGCGAGCGCCTCGGCCACCAGCGCATCGAGCGGTGCGCAGTGGAAGGATTCCCACCAGTGGGCCGGAAGCGGCGCGCCGCTCACGAAGCGCTGCACCCCGGCGCCCGCGGCCGCGGTGTCCGCGGTGGCCTCGGGCTGCGTGCCGGCCGTGTAGCGATCGGCGGGCGGCGCGACGGGACGGCGGAACTCCGGGCCCATGGCACAGCCGGCCAGCAAGGTCACGGCGGCGATCACAGTCGAGCGATATCGCATGGAAGTCTCCGCGTCAGTCGAGCGTGCGCCGATAGAACCGCAGCGCGACGAACATGACGACGACGATGAAGAGCCCGATCGGCCAGACATCGGTCCACAGGTCCGGCCAGCCGTTGCCCTTCAGCATGATGCCGCGCACCAGACGGTTGAAATGGGTGAGCGGCAACACCTCGCCGATCGCGCGCGCCCACCGCGGCATCCCCTGGAAGGGGAACATGAAGCCCGACAGGAGGATGTTCGGCATGAAGTAAAACATCGTCAGCTGCATCGCCTGCAGCTGATTCTGGGCGAGCGAGGAGAGCGAGATGCCGACGGCGAGGTTACCGGCGATGAAGAACAGCGCCGCGCAGTAGAAGGTGACGAGGTTGCCCATGAAGGGCACGTGGAACATGGCGGCCGCGGCGATCAGGATGATGGTTACCTGGATGAGGCCGATGAAGATGTAGGGCACCATCTTGCCGCTCATCACCTCGAGCGGCGTAATCGGCATCGCCAGCAGATTCTCCATGGTGCCGCGCTCGCGCTCGCGCGTGATCGCGAGCCCCGTCATGAGAATCAGCGTCATGCTGAGGATCACGCCCATGAGACCCGGCACGATGAAGTACGGGGTGATGCCTTCGGGGTTGTAGAGCGCGTGCAGGCGCACCTCGAAGGGGGGCGCGCCGCCGGCGAGCGGCGCCAGTGGCCCGAGGAGATCCTTGGCCGCGACGGACTGCGGCAGTCGCAGCGCCGCGGCGATCGCATTGCCGGTCGCCGACGGATCGGTCGCATCCGCCTCGAGCAGCAGCGCGGGACGCTCGCCGCGCAGCAGCCGGCGGGTGAAGTCCGGCGGGACGGTCAGCACGAACTGGAGCTTGCCGCGGGCGAGCGCGGCGCGCGCGGCGGCCTCATCGGGCAGTTCCTCGACGATATCGAAGTAGTTGGACGCCTTCATGCCGGCGACGAAGGTGCGGGTGAACTCGCTGTGATCCTGCACCAGCACTCCGGTGAGCAGGTGCTTGGGGTCGGAGTTGATCGCATAGCCGAACAAGGTCAGCTGCATGATGGGGATGCCGATGATCATGGCGAAGGTGATGCGGTCGCGCCGCAGCTGCAGGAACTCCTTGCGCACCACGCTCCACCAGCGGTGAACCGAGAAGAAGTCGCGGCCGCTCATGGGGCTCGCAGCCTCTCCGCCGCGCCCGACTCGTTCATGAGATGGATGAACACGTCCTCGATGCCGGTCTCGATCGGCGCGGCATCGAGGCCTGCCGCGAGCGCGGCCTGCGTCACCGACTTCTCCAGTGCCACCGCGTCGCGCCCGGTCACGTGCAGCGCCGAGCCGAACACCACCGTTTGGTCGACCCCGGGCTGTTTCTCCAGCTGCGCGGAGAGTTTCGCGAGGTGCTCGCCGCGGATCGACCAGGTGCTCAAGTGCTGGCCGACCACCACCTCGGCAGCAGTGCCCTGCACGAGCAGTTTGCCGTAGGCAATGAAGGCGAGCTTGTGGCAGCGCTCGGCCTCGTCCATGTAGTGCGTGCTCACGAGCACCGAGATGCCGAGTGCGGCGAGGCGGTGCAGCTCTTCCCAGAAGTCGCGCCGCGCGGTCGGGTCCACGCCCGCGGTCGGCTCATCGAGCAGCAGCAGCCGGGGCTTGTGCAGCATGCAGGCGGCGAGCGCCAGGCGCTGCTTCCAGCCGCCCGAGAGCTGCCCGGCGAGCTGCTCGGCGCGGGCGGCGAGCCCGAGCTGCTCGAGCGCTGCCTCGACCGCCTGCTTGCGCCCTGACATCTCGTAGACGCGCGCCACGAAGTCCAGGTTCTCGCGGATCGAGAGGTCGTCCCAGAAGGAGAAGCGCTGCGTCATGTAGCCGACGTTGCGCTTGATCTGCGCGCTTTCCTTCAGGATGTCGTAGCCGAGGCAGGTGCCGCTGCCGGAATCCGGGGTGAGGAGTCCGCACAGCATGCGGATCGAGGTGGTCTTGCCGCTGCCGTTGGGACCTAAGAAGCCGAAGATCTCGCCGGGCTGCACGCGCAGCGCGAGATCGGTGACGACATGCTTATCGCCGAAGCTCTTGTTGAGCCCGTGCACGTCGATGGCCGGTGCGGCCGCGTCGCTCATCGCAGGTGCACCTCGAGCGGCTGGCCGGGATGAAGCTTGACGGCATCGGCCGGCGTCGGATGCGCCTCGATCATGTAGACCAGCTTGCCGCGGGTCTCGTTGCTGTAGATGACCGGCGGGGTGTACTCGGCCTCGTTCGATACGAAGGTGATCGTGGCGGGCACCTCCTGCGCGCAGCCGTCGCAGTGCAGGCTCACCTTGCGGCCCGCCGTCAGCGTTCCCAGGACCCCCTCGGGCACGAAGAAGCGCACCTTGATGTTTTCTGGCGGGAGCATGCGCACCACGGGATTGCCGGGCGCGACCCATTCGCCTTCGCGGTAGAGCGTGTCGTAAACGAGGCCCGCGCTCGGGGCGGCGATGGCTTTCTCGCCGAGGCGCCAGTCGGCCTGCTCGAGCACGGCGCGGGCGGCCTCAACCTGGCGCGACTGGGCCTTGAGTTGCTGCGCTCGCCCCGGGAGGCGCGCCACCTCGAGCTGGCTCGCGAGCTCGCTCACGTGCGCGGCATCGCTCGCCGCCTGCGCGAGTGTCGCCTCGAGCTGCTCGCGCGATATGCCGCCACTCTTGTACTGCGCCTCGTCGCGGTCGCGCTGCAGCGCCGATTTCTGTGCCGCGGCCTGCGCCTGCGACAGCTGCGCCGCGACCACTGCGACCTCGGGCGGGCGCTTGCCGGTCTCGAGGTCGGCGAGCTGCGCTGCGGCGGCGGCGAGCTGTTCACGCGCCTGCTGTTGGCCGGCGCGCTCATCGATTGCCTCGAGGGTGAAGAGCGGCGCGCCGCGATTCACCTGCTCGCCGCGCGTCACCGCGAGGTGCTCGAGCCGTCCCGGCTGCGAGGAGGCCATGTAGACGAACTCGCCTTCGACGTAGCCCTGGAAGGTCGCGTTCGAGGAGCCGGAGCAGCCGGTGAGCAGCGCCAGCGCGGCGCCGGTGGGAACGAGAGCGGTGCGGTACCAGGCCATGGGATTCCTCAGACGGAAGGGATGCGACGGCGGCGCGGGGCCGCCGAAAGGGCGCTCACCAGCAGCGCCTCGGCGTGACGTGCGACGTCGGCGCGGGTGATGCCCTCGAAGATCGGTACCACCTGCCAGAGGCGGATGGTCGCGAGCGGGAGGAGGGTGAGGCCGATGACGGTGAGGAGCATCAGGCGCGGCTCGAGGTCCGGATTGACCGCACCGCGGCGCTGCGCGCTCGCGACCGTGGCGACCAGGTGACGGACGAACTCGAACGGCAGGATTCGCAGGAGTCGGTCGCGGAGCTGCCCGCCTTCGCTCACGATCTCGCGCAGCCAGAGCGAGGGCAGCCAGGGGTTGACCTCGGTAGCCTCGAGGATGCGTTGTACGAGGCCGCGTACCATCGGAACGAGCTCGTCGCTCGCAACCACCGGGCCCCACACGGCCGAGACCGTCTTCAGCAGCCGCTCCTCGGCGATCACATCGAGCAGATGGTCCCGATCGCGGAAGTAATAGTGGACCATGGCCGCAGTGACGCCGGCTTTCGCGGCGATTCCTGCGATGGTCGTGCCGGCGGCGCCGTGCTCCGCAAACAGGATCAGTGCCGCGTCGAGCAGCCGCGAGCGGGCGTCGATGCCGGTGCTCTGGCGCGGACGGCCGATGCTGCGCCGGACTGTACGGGCTGCGTTCATCAGCGAATAATAATCAATGATTTAATTAATAACAAGCACGAAACCCGCCGGCGCCCGGGCGGTGATCCGTACTTCTAGCGATCAGCGCAGTGGTAGAGCGTCTCGCCCTGGGAGCGTTCGGCGACCGCGTGCTTGCCCTGTGCCGCGCACTCGGCTTCGGCCTGTTCCAGCGCGCGGGCTTCGCTGCGCTGCTCCGCGCGTGGGCTCGAAGTGGGGTTGTCGAGCGGCGGCGGGCCCATCACGCAACCCCCGGCGAGGGCGGCCCAGCCGGTGAGCAGCAGTTTGATCCTCAATGTCGATGGGCTCATGGGCGTGCTCCGTCGGTTCCCGTGAGGCGAATCATACTGACCAGCGCCGCGAGGAGTGCCAGGGCGGCCGCAGCGCACAGCGCGAGATTCGAGCCGGTCGCCGGGTAGGCACGGAACAGGATCGCGACTCCCGCGGCGCCGAGCGTCTGTCCGGCGAGCCGCGAGGTACTGAGCATACCCCCGGCGGCGCCGCTGCGCGCCCGCGGGGCCGAGGAGAGAATTGCGTGGTTATTGGGCGACTGGAAGAGGCCGAAGCCGAAGCCGCACACCGCCATGCGCCAGATGAACCCGAAGGCCGTACCGGTGGCGGGGAAAAAGGCGAGCAGCGCGAGTCCCGCCGCCATGACGAGGAGTCCGGCGCCTCCGAGGAGTCCGGCCGGGTAGCGATCCGTGAGGCGCCCGGCGATGGGCGCGGTGAGGGCGAGCGCCACCGGCCAGGGCGTCATGTAGAGCCCGGTCTCGACCGCCGAGTACCCGAGGCGCTGGATCTCGAACGGCAGCGCGACGAGGGCGCTCATTTGCCCGATGAAGGCGCAGATCGAGGCCGCGAGCGACAGCCGGAAGAGCCGCACTTTCAGCAGATCGAAGGGTATGAGCGGCGCGTCGCGCCCGAGCTCGCGGTGCACGAGCGCGGCGCCGAGGAGCGCGCCGCCTGCGATCTGGGCGAGCGCCAGCGCCGTTGCCGAATGATGCGCGAGTGACTGCAGGCCGCTCAGCACCAGCCCGAACATGCCGGCGTAGAGGAGGGCGCCTAAGTGATTCAGCGGCCGGTGGGTACGCTCGGGGTCCGGAAGTGCATAGCGGGCGATGGCGATGGTGATGAGCCCGAGCGGCACGTTGATGCCGAAGAGCCAGCGCCACTGCGCGACGGCCAGTACCGCCGAGGCGATGGTGGGACCCAGGGCGGCCGAGGTCGCGACTACGAAGGCGTTGATGCCGATGGCGCGCCCGAGATAGCGGTGTGGATAGGTGAAGCGCACCAGCGCCGCATTCACGCTGACGATGCCCGCGGCGCCGAGTCCCTGGATCAGGCGCGCGACGCTCAAGGTCAGGAGCGACGGCGCGAGCGCGCAGGCGAGCGAGGCGAGCGTGAACACGAGGAGGCCCGCCTGCGAGACGCGCCGGTAGCCGACGACCTCGCCGAGCGCGGCGAGCGGCAGCAGCACCACCAGGATCGCCAGCTGATAAGCGTTCACCACCCAGATCGAGGCCGCCGGGCTCGCATGGAAATCGCGCGCGATGGTCGGCAGCGCGACGTTGGTGATGGTGCTGTCGAGCACGGACATGCAGATCGAGAGGACGATGGCCGCGATCGCCCAGTAGCGGCGCGGCACCGGCAGGCCGTCGGGTGTGCTGGTGTGGTGGGTCGCTACGGGGCTGGGGATCGACATCGGCCGAATGATACGGGGGAGCTGCGCGAGGTGTCATAAGCTGCCCGCACGCGAGCGCAGGTGGCGCGGCGTCTCGCGCCCGCTAGAATGGAGCCGAACTCCCCGAGCGCATAACAAGAACCGTGTCGACCGAGCTCACCGATCGAATCGTCCCCGCCGCGCGGCTCGAGCGGCGGCGCGTTGAGCGCCGCAGCCAGCCGCTCCGGGGTCTGTTGCTCGGCAGCTTCCACGCCCGGCGCCGGTTGCCGCGCCGCGCGAGTGAGCGCTCGCTCGCCGCGGTCGACTGGCACCACCCGCAGTGGCTCGCGATCGCGATCCTGATCCTGCTCTTCTCGAGCGCGGACGCGGTGCTGACGCTCGAGCTGATGCGCCACGGCGCCTACGAGGCCAATCCGCTGATGCGCCCCCTGGTGGGCGGCTCGGCGCTCACCTTCACGCTGGTGAAGGTGGGACTGACCGCGGGCGGGGTGGTGCTGCTCACCGTCATCGCCCGGATGCGGGTGTTCGGGCGTCTGTCGGCGGGGGTACTCCTGTATCTCCTGCTGGCGGGATACGCGGCGCTGATCCTCTACGAGTTCAGCCTCCTCGATCGTCTCCAGGCGGGCTGAGGTCGGCTCCTGAGGATGGGCCGCCCGGGGTGCTTTACCCCGTCGCCGGTGTTTCCGCTAAACTGCTGGCTCGCCTTCGGTTTTTCCCCCGCATGCTGGAACCGACACCCCTCTACGGCGGCAACGCCGACTTCCTCGACGCCCTGTACGAGGAGTACCTGCGCGATCCCACGAGCGTCGATGAGCGCTGGCGGGCCTATTTCGCGCAGCTGGCCGCCGGCGCACCGGCGGACCGTGCGCACGGACCGGTGCGCGAGGGGATCGTCGCTCGCGCCACGACGGCGCGCCCCGCCGCCGCGGCGCAGGCCTCGGCCGACGTGCGCCAGGCGGCCGTCTCGCGCCTCATCCAGATCTGGATCAACCGCGGGCATCTGGTCGCGACCATCGATCCGCTCGCGCTCGCGCCGCGCCCGAGACCGCAGGCGCTCGAGCCCGAGCATTACGGGCTGACGGCGGCGGACCTCGATCAGGAATTCTTCACCGGCAGCCACATCGAGGCGGTCCCGAAGCGCATGAAGCTGCGCGACATCCTCGCGCAGCTGCAAACCATCTACGGCGGCAACATCGGCGCCGAGTTCGCCCACGTGTCGAACTCGGAGGAGCGCATCTGGCTGCAGGATGAGTACCAGGAGGGGCGCCTGCGCGGGCGCTTCAGCCCCGAGGAGAAGCGCAACCTCCTCTGGCAGCTGACCGCCGCCGAGGGCCTCGAGCGCTACCTGCACACCAAGTACGTCGGCCAGAAGCGCTTCTCGCTCGAGGGCGGCGATGCCCTCATCCCGGCGCTCGACGATCTGATCCAGGGGAGCGGTGCCGCCGGGATCGAGGAGGTCGTGATCGGCATGGCGCACCGCGGGCGCCTCAACGTGCTGGTCAACCTCCTCGGTAAATCCCCCGCCGAGCTCTTCACGGAGTTCGAGGGCCGCTACGACCCGGGCAAGGTCAAGGGCTCGGGCGACGTCAAGTATCACAAGGGCTTCTCCGCGGACCTGCGCACCCCGGCTGGCAACGTGCACACCGTGCTCGCCTTCAACCCCTCGCACCTCGAGGTGGTCAACCCCGTGGTCGAGGGCTCGGTACGCGCAAGGCAGGAGCGCTGCGGCGACGACCGCGGCGGCCACGTGCTCCCGGTACTGATCCACGGCGATGCCGCCTTTGCCGGCCAGGGCGTGGTCATGGAGACGTTGCAGCTGAGTCAGGCGCGTGGCTTCTTCACCGGCGGCACCTACCACCTGATCATCAACAACCAGGTGGGCTTCACGACCTCCGAGCCGCGCGATGCGCGCTCGACCATGTACGCGAGCGACGTCGCCAAGATGCTGGAAGTCCCGATCTTCCATGTCAACGCCGACGACCCCGAGGCGGTGGTGTTCGTTTCGCGGCTGGCACTGAAGTACCGGATGCGCTTCCGCAAGGACGTGGTCATCGACCTGGTCTGCTACCGTCGTCACGGCCATAACGAGGCGGACGAGCCGGCGGCGACCCAGCCCGGCATGTACCGCGTGATCCGCCAGCACCCGAGTGCGCGGCGGCTGTACGCCGAGCAGCTGAGCGGCGCGGGCGTGCTGACCGCGGCCGATGCCGAGGCCATGACCGAGCAGTACCGCAACGGGCTCGACGAGGGCCGGCCGCAGGCACGGGCCTCGCTCGGCATGATCGGCAACAAGTACACGGTCAACTGGACCACCTACTCGCAGGCCGACTGGACCGAGCGCGTGACCACCGGCATCGAGCTCGCGCGCCTGCGCTCACTCGGTGAGCGCATCACCGCCGTGCCCGAGGGCTTCAGCCTCCACCCGCGCGTCGCGCAGGTCATCACCAACCGCAAGAGAATGCTCGCCGCTGAGCTGCCGCTCGACTGGGGCTGCGCCGAGACGCTTGCCTATGCCTCGCTCGTCACCGACGGCTTCGCGGTGCGGATCACGGGCCAGGACTCAGGACGCGGCACCTTCTTCCATCGCCATGCGGTGCTGCACGACCAGAATACCGATGCCACCTGGATCCCGTTGCAGCACCTCGCCGCGAACCAAAAGCGCGTGCAGGTGATCGACTCGGTGCTGTCCGAGGAGGCGGTGCTCGGCTTCGAGTACGGTTACGCCACCACCGAGCCGAGTTCGCTCACCGTGTGGGAGGCGCAGTACGGCGACTTCGTCAACGGTGCCCAGGTGATCATCGACCAGTTCATCAGCTCGGGCGAGGCGAAATGGGAGCGCTTCTGTGGGCTGGTGCTGCTGCTGCCGCATGGCTACGAGGGCGCCGGTCCCGAACACTCCTCGGCGCGCCTCGAGCGCTTCCTGCAGCTGTGCGCCGAGAACAACATGCAGGTGTGCGTGCCGTCGACGCCGGCGCAGATGTTCCACATGCTCCGCCGCCAGATGCGCCAGGCGTTCCGCAAGCCCCTCATCGTGATGTCGCCGAAGAGCCTGTTGCGCGATGCGTTGTCGGCGTCGCCGCTCGAGGAGCTCACCCGCGGCGGCTTCGCGCGCGTCATCGGCGAGATCGAAGAGCTCGGCGCCGCCGACGTGCGCCGCGTGGTGTTCTGCAGCGGCAAGGTGTACTTCGATCTCCTCAGGGCGCGCCGCAAGGAGGGGCTGCGCGACGTAGCGCTGGTGCGTATCGAGCAGCTCTACCCGTTCCCGAGTGAAGAGTACGACGCGGTGCTCAATCGTTTCCCCAACGCGCGCGAAGTCGTCTGGTGTCAGGAGGAGCCGCAGAACCAGGGCGCCTGGTACCAGATTCGCCATCGCCTGCAGGAAGCGGCCGGGCGGCGCACGCTCCTGTACGCCGGGCGCGCTCCGGCGGCGGCCCCGGCCACCGGCATCGCGAAGATTCACGAGCTCGAGCAGCAGGCACTCGTCGCCGCAGCGCTGCATTCGACGACCACCGAGGAATCGGCGCGCGAGACCACGCGACTGACCGCCGTCGTGCCGGGCGCAGGAGCGGCGGCACCGGCCAGCGCCGCCGAGCCGGCCGCGGGCCCCGGTCAGTCCGCGCCACCACCCCCGCTGACCCCGATCAGAAGGCGCTCATGAGCACCGAAATCCGCGTTCCGCAGCTCCCCGAGTCGGTCGCCGATGCGACGCTCGTCGCCTGGCACAAGCAGCCCGGGGATGCGATCCGACGCGATGAAAATCTCGCCGACCTCGAGACCGACAAGGTCGTGCTCGAAGTGCCGGCGCCCGCAAACGGCGTGGTGCGCGAGATCCGCGTGAAGAGCGGCACGGTCGTGACGAGCGGCCAGGTGCTCGCCGTGATCGACGACGGGGACACCGCGGCGACCATGCCGGTGAAGCTCTCTGCGGCCGCCATGGCCGCGGCGGCCCAGGCCGCCGCGACGCAGGCTGCCTCCTCTGGCGGCGCAAGTCTCTCCAAGGCCGCCGCCGTGGTAGCCGCCGCAACGGCCGCCGAGGCGGGCCGCGATGGCGGGAAGTTGAGTCCCTCGGTCCGCCGGCTGGTCGAGGAGAACCGGCTGGATCCGGCCGGGATCCCCGCCTCCGGACGGGACGGGCGGCTGACCAAGTCCGACGTCGTAGGCTTCCTCGACAAGAAGCCCGCCGCCGCACCCGCGCCGGCCGCGGCATCGGCCCCTGCGCCGGCACCGGCTGCCGCGCCCGCTCCGCCATCCACCGTACCCGCGCGCCCCAGCGCGGCTCCCGCGGCGCGCGCTCCGGCGCCCGCGCCCACGAGCGGCAGCCGCGCGGAGCAGCGCGTGCCCATGACACGCCTGCGCGCCCGGATCGCCCAGCGCCTGATCGAGGCACAGTCGACCCAGGCGCTGCTCACCTCGTTCAACGAGGTGGACCTGACGGCGGTCAACGAGCTGCGCTCGCGCTACAAGGAGCGCTTCGAGAAGCAACACGGCGTGAAGCTCGGCTTCATGTCCTTCTTCGTGAAGGCCTGCATCGAGGCGCTGAAGAAGTTCCCGGTGGTGAACGCCTCGGTGGACGGGAGCGACATCATCTATCACGAGTACTACGACATCGGCGTCGCGGTCTCGACCGAACGCGGCCTCGTGGTGCCGATCGTGCGCGACGCGGACGCGAAGAGCTTCGCGCAGATCGAGAAGGAAGTCGCCGACTACGCGCGCAAGGCGCGCGAGGGCACCATCGCGCTCGCCGATCTTACCGGCGGCACCTTCACCATCACCAATGGCGGGGTGTTCGGCTCGCTCATGTCGACGCCGATCGTGAATGCGCCACAGAGCGCGATTCTCGGCATGCACAAGATCCAGGACCGCCCCATGGTGGTCGACGGCGCGGTCGCGGTGCGGCCGATGATGTACCTCGCGGTGACCTACGATCACCGCATCATCGACGGGCGCGAAGCGGTTCAGTTCCTGGTCGCGGTCAAGGACGCGCTCGAGGATCCCGGCCGCATGCTGCTCGGGATCTGAGCGCGCGCTTCCCGTTCCGTCAGAAGATCTGGCGGAACACCCAGTAGAGCGCCCCCGAGAGCATGATCGCGGCCGGGAGCGTCAGCACCCAGGCCATGACGAGATTGCGGAGCGTGCGCATCTGCAGGCCCGAATGGTTCGCCGCCATGGTGCCTGCGACCCCTGAGGACAGCACGTGTGTGGTCGAGACCGGCAATCCAAACATGTCGGCCGCACCGATGGTCGCCATCGCCACGAGCTCCGCCGAGGCGCCCTGTGCGTAAGTGAGATGGGTCTTGCCGATCTTCTCGCCGATGGTCACGACGATGCGCTTCCAGCCCACCATGGTGCCGAGGCCGAGGGCGATGGCGACGGCCACCTTGACCCACAGCGGAATGAACTTGGTGGCGCCGTCGATCTGCTTCCTGAAGCCGTCGAGGTCCTTGCGCGTCGCATCGCCCAGATCCTTCGCGTGCGGGTCCTTGGCGTAGGAGCGGATCGCTTCCGACGTGAGGTACATGTCGTTGCGCACGTTGGTGACGTTTTCGCCGCGCATCTGCGCGAAGGTGCCGCTGGCCCTGACCTGCCCGGCGATGCTGCCGGTGATCGCGGCCAGCGCCGGCAGGACGTCCGCGTTCCAGGCGTGGGTGCGCACGTAGGTCGAAAGCACCCCGCGCGGGTCGGCCGGAGGGGTTCCCGGCGCCGCCTGCTCGAGCGCCTGCTGGGTTGCACTCGCCATCCGGATGAAGGGCGCCATGTCCTTCGCCGGCACGGCGCGATTCAACGCATAGGCCGTCGGCACCGTGCCGATGAGGATCAGCATGATGAGGCCCATGCCCTTCTGCCCGTCGTTCGAGCCGTGGGCGAAGGACACGCCGCCGCAGGTGAGGATCAGGACGCCGCGGATCCACCAGGGGGGCGAGCTGTTGCCGCGCGGCTCCTGGTAGAGATCGCGGTTCTTCACCAGGGCCTTGAGCACCAGCAGCAGCAGCGCCGCACACACGAAGCCCACGAGCGGCGAGAGCAGCAGCGAGTAGCCGACCTTGGTCGCCTGGGCCCAGTCGACGCCGCTCGTGCCGTCGCGGCCGTGCATGAGCGCATTCGCAATGCCCACGCCGATGATCGAGCCGATCATGGTGTGGGAGGAGGAGGCCGGCAGTCCCAGCCACCAGGTGCCGAGATTCCAGATGATCGCCGCGATCAGCAGCGCGAATACCATGGCGAAGCCGGCGCTCGAGCCGACCTGCAGGATCAGCTCGACCGGCAGCAGCGTGATGATGCCGAAAGCGACCGCGCCGCTCGAGACCAGCACGCCGAGGAAGTTGAGCGCACCGGAGTACACCACCGCGAAGTGCGGCGGGAGCGAGTGGGTATAGATGACGGTCGCGACCGCGTTGGCGGTGTCGTGGAAGCCGTTGACGAACTCGAAGCCGAGCGCGATCAAGAGCGCGATGCCGAGCAGGAAGTACGGCAGGATGGTGAGCGCGTGAGTATTGGCGCCGGTGATGTCGGCGACCAGGCTGTAGCCGGTATAGCCGACACCGAAGAGCACCAGCACGAGGAACAGCAGCTGGGTGAGCGGGCCCGCCTTGCGGTCGAGCATCGGGCGCGCGGCGGCGGGCTCGAGCGGATAGGGAGATTCGGCGGCGGCAGTATTCATCGTTATGACTCGCGATGCGGCAAAGCCAACGACCCTATGTCGTTCACATTTCTCTTGTATGACGGCGGCCGGGAAAGCCGCTCCGGCGCCGGGCGCCTGCGGCACTGCGTTTGTGTTACTTTGGCCCGCCTCGGGAATCATTAACCTTAAGCATTACAACCACTTCCATGCCAACCAACGACAAGCCGGCGGCCGCCGGGGCGGATTCCTTCGACGTCATCGTCATCGGCGGAGGCCCAGCCGGGTATCCGGCCGCGATCCGCGCCGCACAGAACCAGCTGCGCGTCGCCTGCATCGATGAATGGAAGAACAAGGACGGCAGCGCCACCTTCGGCGGAACCTGCCTCAACGCCGGCTGCATCCCTTCCAAGGCGCTGCTCGAGTCCACCGAGCTCTATCACCGCGCGCGCGAGGAATTCGCGATCCACGGGATCGGCGTCGGCAACGTGTCGCTCGACCTCGCGCAGATGCACAAGCGCAAGGCCGGGATCGTCAAGGGCATGACCACGGGCATCCTCGCGCTGTTCAAATCCGCCGGCGTCACCCCACTGCAGGGCCACGGGAAGCTCCTGCCCGGACGACGGGTGCAGTTCACGGCGCACGACGGCACCCGGCGCGAGCTCGCGGCGCGGCACGTCGTGCTCGCCTCGGGCTCGACCCCGGTCGAGCTGCGCTCGGCGCCCTTCAAGGCACCCTCTATCGTCGACTCCTGGGGCGCGCTCGAGATGGACGCGGTGCCCAGGCGTCTCGGCGTGATCGGTGCCGGCGTCATCGGACTCGAGCTCGGGAGCGTGTGGCGGCGGCTGGGCTCCGAGGTCACGGTGCTCGAGGCCCTGCCGGATTTCCTCGCCATCGCCGATCAACAGCTCGCCAAGGAAGCGCTGCGGCACTTGAAGAAGCAGGGGCTCGACGTGCGCCTCGGCGCCAAGGTCACGGGTGCCGCCGTCACGGGCGGCGCGGTCGAGGTCGTCTACACCGATGCCAAGGGCGAGCAGCGCCTCACGGTCGACCGCCTGGTGGTCGCGGTCGGTCGCCGTCCTTACACGCAGGATCTGCTCGAGGCGGGCACCGGGGTCGAGCTCGACGAGCGCGGCTTCATCAAGGTCGATCACAACTGCCGCGCCGGGGCGGAGAACGTCTGGGCGGTCGGCGACTGCGTGCGTGGGCCGATGCTGGCGCACAAGGGCAAGGAAGAGGGCGTGATGGTGTCGGACCTGATCGCCGGGCGCTACGGCGAGGTCAACTACAAAGTGATCCCCTCGGTGATCTACACCGCCCCCGAGATCGCCTGGGTCGGGCAGACCGAGGAGCAGGTCAAGGCGAGCGGGCGCGACTACAAGACGGGTGTCTTTCCGTTCCTGGCGAGCGGGCGCGCGCGCGCCATGGAGCAGGCCGCGGGCTTCGCCAAGGTCGTCGCGGCGCGCGATGACGACGAGATCCTCGGCGTGCACATCGTCGGCCCGATGGCCGGCGAGCTGATCGCCGAGGCGGTGCTCGCGATGGAGTACTCGGCGAGCACCGAGGATCTGCAGCGCACCATCCACGCGCACCCGACACTCGCCGAGGCGGTGCATGAGGCGGCGCTCAACGCCGACAAGCGCGCGATCGACTCCATTAATCGCTAGACCGCCCATCGTTCGCGGCCAAAAGCCGCGCCTTTTGGCCGCGACCCAGAGCCCGTTGACCCGGCGGCCTGCGGAAACGGCCACAGGCCGTTTCCGCCCATCAACTAAATACGCCGCCGGGCCTCGAGCACGTTCGGCACCGCAGCGAGGCGCCGCAGGACGCGCGCCAGCTGCTCGAGGTCGGCGACCGCGACCCGCAGCGCGAAGTGCGCCATCCCGCTCGCGTGATCGGTGCTGGAGTTGACGGCGTCGATACTGAGCCGCTCGGCGGCGAGTACGTCGGTCAGGTCGCGCAGCAGCCCGCGCCGGTCGTAGGCGCTCACGACGATCTCCACCTCGAGCGCATCCTGCGCGGTGGCGGTCCACTCGACCTTCAGCACCCGGTCGGGCTTGAGCGCCGCCATCCGCAAGAGGCTCGCGCAGTCGCTGCGATGGACGGTCACGCCGCGGCCGAGCGTCACGTAGCCGGTCACCGGCTGCGGCCGCAGCGGCGCACAACAGCGCGCGAGCGTCGTCGGCAGATCCCCGACCCCTTCGATCTCGATGGGCGCGCCGCGGCGGCGCGGCGCCCTGCGCGCCGGGCGCGCCACCGGCGCGGGGGCCGCGGTCTGAAACAGCCGCGCGGCCGCGTGCATCAGCTGCGTCACGGTGATCTCGCCCTCGCCGAGCAGCTGGTGAAAATGGTCCACGTCGCGTGCGCCGAGCTCGCGCACCAGCGTCGCGACCTGCTCCGCGCGTACGCCGATGCGCGTCAGCTCGCGCTCGGCGATGCGTGCGCCGGCGCCGCGGTTGTCGCCCACGTCCTGCTTGCGGAACCAGGCGCGCACCTTGCCGCGGCTGCGCGGGGAGGCGAGGAAGCCCTGCTCGGGGGCGAGCCAGTCACGGCTCGGGGCTTCGTGCTTGCCGGTGATGATCTCGATGATCTCGCCGTTGGCGAGTACGCGGCTCAGGGGCACGATGCGGCCGTTGACCCTGGCGCCGCGGCAGCGGTGGCCGAGCGAGGTGTGCACCTGGTAGGCGAAGTCGAGCGGCGTCGCGCCGCGCGGCAGATCGATCACCTCGCCCTTCGGTGTCAGCACGTAGACGCGGTCCTCGAAGAGCTCGGCGCGCATGCCCTCGACGAAGTCGCGCTCGGCGTCGCCGCCCGCGTCCTGCTGCGGGTCGAGGAGCCGCCGTACCCACTCGATCTTGCGCTGATACTGCGCATCGCGCGGGCCGCCTTCCTTGTAGGTCCAGTGCGCCGCCACGCCGAGCTCGGCGTGCTCGTGCATGTCGCGGGTGCGGATCTGCACCTCGACGCTCTTCGCCTGCGGGCCGATCACCGCGGTGTGGATCGAGCGGTAGCCGTTGCCTTTCGGGGTTGCGATGTAGTCGTCGAACTCCCCGGGGATGTACGGCCATTGAGAATGGACCACACCGAGCGCGGCGTAGCACTCGGGAATGGTACCGACCACGACCCGCACCGCCCGCACGTCGAACAGCTGCTCGAAGGCGAGCTGCTTGCGCTGCATCTTGCGGTAGATGCTGTACATGTGCTTCGGGCGGCCGTAGACCTCGGCGCTGACGCCGGCGGCGTGCAGTGCCGCGCGCAGTTCGCGGCCGAGCATGTCGATGTAGCGCTCGCGATCGGCGCGCCGCTCGTTGAGCGCAGCGGCGATGCGCCGGTACTCCTCGGGCTCGAGGTAACGGAACGCGAGGTCCTCGAGCTCCCACTTGAGCTGCCAGACGCCGAGCCGGTTGGCGAGCGGAGCGTAGATGACGCGTGCCTCGACCGCGCGCCGCTCGCGCTCGGGGGCCGGGAGCTCGCGCGCGTGGCGCAGACCCACCAGTTCCTCCGCGAGCCGCGCCAGCACCAGGCGCGGGTCGCTCACCACGGCGAGCAGCATCTTGCGCAGCGTCTCGGCCTGGCGCACATCGAGGCCGTGCGCCGGCGACCAGTCGTGCGGCAGGCCGAGGGTCCCCAGGCGCTGCAGTGCAACGGCGATGTCGGTGGCCCCCTGGCCGACGATATCGGCGGTCTGCTCGGGCGTGAGGCTGGCGCGCGAGATCACCGGGCGCGCGAGCAGCGCGTTGGCGAGCTCGGTGCTCTCGGTGAGTCCGCCCATGATCTCGGCCGCCTCGGTGGCGAAGCCGAGATCCGCCGGCGGGCGCGGGCTGGCACGCTCGAGTGCGGCACGCGCGCCGATGATGGCGTCACGGACCGCGGGCGGGCAGAGTAGGTTGGTCTCCATGGGCTTCGCGCATCCCCGCCGCAGACCGTCGGGGTTGCGCGACGGCGTGTCCTCTCGCAGGGTTTGTAGCTATCATACGTAAGCTCATGACGAGACACAGCAGTTGGGCGAGCATTCAGCGCCGTAACAATTTCCTCGCGGCGCGCCGCAAACAGGGGCGTGGGCGCAAGCCCGAGGCCGGGCAGGAGCTGGTTCGCTACGAGGGCTACGGTCCGGGCGGCGCCGCGGTAGTCGTCGAGTGCGTCACCGGCGACCGCGGCCGGGTCGCCGAACAGGTCCGCCATGTGTTTCTCGAGCACGGCGGCGCGCTCGGGGCCGACGGCTCGGTGAGCTATCTCTTCAATACGGTCGGCCTCATGACCTATCCGCCGGGCACGGACGAGGAGCGGCTGATGCAGGTCGCGCTCGAGGCGGGCGCCGAGGACGTGGTGCCGGCGGAAGACCGTTCGATGGAAGTGCTGGCGGACCCGGCTGAGCTCGATACGGTGCGCGCGGTGCTCACGCACCGCGGCTTCGCACCACAGACCGCCGAGGTGACGCGGCGCGCGGCGACCGCGTTCGGGCTTTCGGGTGAGGCCGCTGCGCGCACGGTGCGCATGCTCGAGGCGCTGCAGGCGCTCGATGAGGTGCGCGACGTGTACTCGAACGCGCAGATCGACGAGGACGCGCTCGAGCGTCGCTGAGCGGCGCGCAACGCCGGCCCAAAAAAAGAACCCCACCGGCGGGGGGTCCGCGGGTGGGGCTCAAGAATCACCGCGAGCTCGGTTCGGGAAGCAAGCGCGGTGGCGATCCGGTATCGGCAGCGGTGACTCGAGCTGAAGGCCCGTGGAGCGAGCGCTGAGTCACAGTTTTGCGGACCGCGACGGGGTCATGCGTAAGCCCTTGTTTTCAGATAGGCTTGGCCGTCCAGGGGCCCACGGGCGGAACTTCAATCGAATGTCGAGATACCGGACGAGGTCGTGGCGCGCGTTTGATCCGGCAGCTGCCGCCGCCGCGCCGCCCCCCGCCGCCGTCAACGTCCGGATCCTCGGTCTCGACCCCGGGCTCGCGCCGCACCGGTTTCGGTGTGCTCGAGTGCCGGGGTGGGGAGCTGACGCTGCTCGCGCAGGGGTGCCTCAACGTGAGTACGGCGGCACCCGCGGCGCGGCTGCGTCTCATCTTTGACGGCCTCGCGCGCCTCTTCGGCGAACACCAGCCCGCGGAAGTCGCGATCGAGCGCATCTTCGTCAGCCGCAACGTCGACAGTGCGCTCAAGCTCGGCCAGGCGCGTGGCGCGGCGCTGTGCGCGGTGCCGGGCGGGACCCCGGTGTTCGAGTACGCGCCGCGCGCCATCAAGCTCGCGGTGGTGGGTTCGGGCGCCGCGGAGAAGTTCCAGGTGGCGCACATGGTGCGCGTGCTGCTCGGCCTCACCGGTCCCCTCTCGGCGGATGCTGCGGATGCGCTCGCAGTCGCCGTGTGCCACGCGCACGCACGGCGCCTCGGCGCGCTCGTGGCACAGCAGGGCGCAGGCCCCGTGCGGCAGGCGCAGCGATGATCGGCGCGGTGCGGGGCCGGATCGCCTCGAAGACTCCCCCGCAGCTCACGGTCGACGTCGGCGGACTCGGCTACGAGCTGGAGGCGCCGATGTCGACGTTCTTTACCCTGCCACCGGTCGGCGCCGAGGTGAGCCTGCTGACGCACCTGGTGGTGCGCGAGGACGCGCACGTGCTGTACGCGTTCGCTACCGAAGAGGAGCGGCGGCTGTTCCGCAGCCTGATCCGCGTTTCGGGCGTGGGACCGAAGATCGCGCTCGGGCTGCTTTCCGGGATGACCGTTGCGGCCTTCACCCGCTGTGTGCAAAGTGAGGATGTGGCGGCGCTGACGCGCGTGCCGGGCATCGGGCGCAAGACCGCCGAGCGGCTCATCGTCGAGATGCGCGACCGCCTCACGCCGCCGCCGCCGGTGGCGGGCGCCGCGGTGGCACCCGTGCCCGACAGCCCGGAGGGCGAGGCCTATGGCGCGCTCGTGGCACTCGGGTATCGTCCGGTGGAGGCGACGCGGTTGCTCAAGGCCGTCGAACCGGGCGAGTACACCACCGAGGAACTGATCCGGCGCGCGCTCCAGGGCGCGGCACGGGAGTAGACCGACTCAAGTGACAGCCGAGCGAGTCATCAGCGGCGCGGCGGGCGCGGAAGAAGAGGCAGTCGAGCGGGCCATCCGCCCGCGCCGCCTCGAGGAATACGTCGGCCAGACGCCGGTCAAAACCCAGCTCGAGATTTTCATCAGCGCCGCCCGCGGGCGCGGCGAGGCGCTCGATCACGTCCTCATCTTCGGCCCGCCGGGGCTCGGCAAGACGACGCTCGCCCACATCATCGCGGCCGAGCTGGGCGTGAACCTGCGCCAGACATCGGGCCCGGTGCTCGAGCGCCCCGGCGATCTCGCGGCGATCCTCACCAACCTGCAGCCGCGCGACGTGCTGTTCGTCGACGAGATCCATCGCCTGTCGCCGGTGGTCGAGGAAGTGCTCTATCCGGCGCTGGAGGACTATCAGCTCGATATCATGATCGGCGAGGGTCCGGCGGCCCGCTCGATCAAGCTGAACCTCCCGCCCTTCACGCTGGTGGGCGCGACGACGCGCGCCGGACTCCTGACTTCGCCGCTGCGCGACCGCTTCGGCATCGTGCAGCGGCTCGAGTTCTACGGCGTCGACGATCTCGAGCGGATCGTGGAGCGCTCGGCGGCGATCCTCGAAGTCCCGATCGACACCGGCGGTGCGCGCCGCATCGCGCAGCGCTCGCGCGGCACGCCACGCATCGCCAACCGGCTGCTGCGCCGGGTGCGCGACTATGCCCAGGTGCGCGGCGACGGCCGCATCGATGAGCGCCTGGCCGACGCCGCGCTCAATCTGCTCGAGGTGGACGCGCAGGGTTTCGATACGCTCGACCGCAAGCTCCTGACGGCGATCATCGAGCGCTTCGACGGCGGTCCGGTCGGCATCGAGAGCCTCGCGGCGGCGGTCGGCGAGGAGCGCGGTACGCTCGAGGACGTGATCGAGCCGTTCCTCATCCAGCAGGGCTTCCTGGTGCGCAGTGCGCGTGGCCGCATGGTGACGCGCCTCACCTATCAGCACTTTGGTTTGAAGCCCCCCGAGCGGGCGGCGGCCAGCCTGCAGCTCTTCGAGGACCCGCGGTGAGCGGCTTCTGCTGGCCGGCGCGTGTCTATTGGGAGGACACCGATGCCGGCGGCATCGTCTACTACGCCAATTACCTGCGTTTCCTCGAGCGTGCCCGTACCGAGTGGCTGCGCCAGCGCGGCTTCTCGCAGCAACGGCTGCAGCGCGAGGAGGGGATGCTGTTCACGGTGGTCAGCCTAGAGATCGAGTACCGCGCGCCCGCGCGGCTCGACGATGAGCTCGAAGTGAGCTGCGAGCCGCAGCCGCAGGGGCCGGCAACGCTGCGCTTCGCGCAGCGCATCCACCGGCGCGCCGCGGCCGGCGCGCGCCAGCTCGTGGTCGAGGCGAGCGTGCGCGTTGCCTGCCTCGATGCGCAGACGCTCCGTCCGCGCCGCCTGCCGACATTTCTCAGGCGCGCGCCTCCCGAGGGACCCGATGCATGAATGATCAATTATCGATCCTGCGTCTGATCGTGCAGGCGAGCGTGCCGGTGCAGGTGGTGATTGCCATCCTGCTGCTCGCCTCGCTCGGCTCCTGGGCGATCATCTTCAAGAAGCGCCGCATCATCGGCCGTGCACGGCGCGAGGCCGACCGCTTCGAGAGCCGCTTCTGGTCGGGCGACGACCTGGCGCAGCTATACCGCGCCATCGAGTCACACGGCGGCGCCATGGGCATGGCGGGCATCTTCGAGTTCGGCTTTCGCGAGTTCGCGCGGCTGCGTCAGGCGACCGCCGGCCAGGAACAGCTGCTCGAGGGCTCACGGCGTGCGATGCGCGTGGCGCAGCTGAAAGAAGTGGATCGCCTCGAGCAAAGCCTGGCGACGCTGGCCACCGTCGGCAGCACCAGCCCGTACGTGGGCCTGTTCGGTACGGTATGGGGCATCATGAGTGCCTTCTCCTCGCTCGGTAACATCCAGCAGGCGACGCTCGCCCAGGTCGCGCCCGGCATCTCCGAGGCGCTGGTGGCGACCGCGTTCGGCCTGTTCGCGGCAATTCCCGCGGTGGTGGCCTACAACCGCTTCGCCGACCAGGTGACGCGCCTCGAGATCCGCTTCGACGCCTTCATCGAGGAGTTCTCCACCATCCTGCAGCGCTACGCGGCTCGCGGTGCACTCACACCCGTGGCCGAGAAGGCCCCGGCGCCCGGCAAGGAGCGCTGACATGGCCCAGACTTCACGCGGCCGGCGGCTGATGGGCGAGATCAACGTCGTGCCTTACATCGATGTCATGTTGGTGCTGCTCATCATCTTCATGATCACCGCGCCGCTCCTCACCCAGGGGGTGAAGGTCTCGCTGCCAAAAGCCGCTGCGGAACCTCTGGAGGCGCAGCAACTCAAACCGCTGGTGTTGTCGATCGACCGCCAGGGGCGGCTGTATCTGAACATCGGTGGCGACCCGCGCGCGGCGCTCGATAGCCAGACGGTCGCGGCGCGCGCCGCGGCCGCGCTGCGCGGCAATCCGACGCGGGCGGTGCTGGTCAAGGCCGATGCGGCCATCGCCTACGGGCGCGTGGTCGAGGCGATGGTGATCCTGCAGCAGGCGGGTGCGAAGCAGGTGGGCCTGGTCACCGAGCCGCAGACCCAGGCGGCGCGGCGTCCCGGCTGACCGCCCGGTAGTAATGGTGCAGCGTGCGAGCGATCGTTGGATTTCGATCACGCTGTCGGTGCTGCTGCACGGCGCACTGGCGGCGGCGCTGGTGTACGGCTGGATGATGTTCCGCGTGCAGCGGCCGGCGAGCCCGACGCCGCCCATCGAGGCGCGCGTCATCGACGCGCGCACGCTGCGGGGGATGGAGCAGCCGGCGCCCCAGCCCGCTGCGGCGCCGCAGCCGGCACCGGTGGAGGACATGGGCCCGCCGCCGCCCTCGCCCGAGGAGCGCGCGCAGCGGCAGGCGCAAGAGCAGAAGGCGGCGGAGCAGCGTGCCGCGCAGGAGAAGGCCGCGGCGGATAAAGCGGCGGCGGACCAGGCGGCCGCGGAAAGAGCCGCCGCGGCGCAGAAGGCCATCGCGCAAAAGGCCGCGGCGCAGAAGGCGGCGGCGGACAAAGCCGCGGCCAAGGCGGCGGCCGAGCGCGCCCGTCAGGACCAGCAGGACCGCACCGAGCGCGAGGCGGACTTGAAACGCAGCCTCGCGGCCGAGGAGCAGGCGCAAGCGGCGCGCAACGGCGCGGCGGTGGCGAACTGGGCATCGCTGATCGCGGCGAAGATCACGCATGCGTGGCTGCGCCCGCCGACGGCCAAAGCCGGGATAGACTGTATGTTGAACGTGACGCAGGTGCCGGGAGGCGAGGTGACGCAGGTGAGCATCGGGGAATGCAACGGCGACCAGGCGGTGCGCGAGTCGATCGAGAGGGCGGTGTACCGCGCCTCGCCGCTTCCGCCGCCGCCGGATCCGTCGCTGTTCGACCGCAATCTCAAGATCGAATTCAAGCCGGACTGATGCATGCAACGCTACTCAAAGCTTCTTAAATCGCGCTCCTGGCTCTCGCTCGCGGCCGTGCTGGTGATCGCCGCGGGAGGGGCGCCCGTGGCGCACGCGGCGCTGCAGATCGAGATCACCTCGGGCGTGCGCGACCCCATCCCGATCGCGATCGTGCCGTTCGCGTCGGCGAGCCCGGCGGACGGCGGCCTGGACGTCGCGGGCGTGGTGCAGCACGACCTCGAGGGCAGCGGGCGCTTTCGCGCCCTGCCGCGCGAGCGCATGCCGGCGACTCCGACGCGTGCCGAGGCCGTCGCCGCGGGCGACTGGAAGGGTGTGGGGAGCGACTACGTGGCGGTCGGGCGGCTCGCCGTGCTCGAAAACGGCACGCTGGCGGTGGACTTCGATCTCGTCAACACGCTCACCGGGGTACGCCTGGCGACGCAGCGCTTCACCGGTCCCGCGAGCGCGCTGCGCAACGCCGCGCACCGGGTGAGCGATGCCATCTACCAGAAGATTCTCGGGGTGCGCGGCGCATTCGCCACGCGCATCGCCTATGTTTCGATCGATGGCACGCCGCCCGCGCAGCACTACCAGCTGATCGTGGCCGACGCGGACGGGGAGAACGCGCACCTGATCCTCGAGTCGCGCTATCCGATCATGTCCCCGGCCTGGTCGCCGGACGGCCAGTGGCTCGCCTACGTGTCCTTCGAGAGCAAGCTCTCGGGAGTGTATGTGCAGCTGGTGCGCACCGGCGAGCGGCGGCTGGTGTCGGCGCGCGCCGGCATCAACGGTGCTCCGGCCTGGTCTCCCGACGGCAAGAAGCTCGCCCTCACCCTCGGCGGCAGCAACGGTAATCCCGACGTCTACGTCCTCGACCTCACTTCCCAGGGGCTCACCCGCATCACCGACGATCCGGCGATCGACACCGAGCCCGAGTGGTCACCCGACGGGCGCTCGCTCTATTTCACCTCCGACCGCGCCGGCTCACCGCAGATCTACCAGATCAGCGCGAGCGGCGGCGGCCGTCCCAAGCGCATCACCTTCGAGGGCAATTACAATGCCCGCCCGCGGATCTCGGCCGACGGCTCGACACTCGCGATGGTGACGCTCGACGGCGGCGGCTACCGCATCGCCGTGCAGGATCTTGCAACCGGGGCGGTACGGGTGCTCTCGCACGGCCACCTCGATGAATCGCCGAGCTTTGCGCCGAATGGAGCTACACTCCTTTATTCGCAGCGCGAGGCGAGCCGCGGGACACTGGGGACGATTTCGGTGGACGGGCTCACGGGCTTGCGCCTCAAGGCGCAGCAGGCCGCGGTCTGCGATCCGGCCTGGGGGCCGTTCGGAACATGAGACATTTGGGAGCAGTGTGGAGAAGCGGAATGGCAGAGCAACACTCAATCAATCGGATCCTGGCGCTCCTCGTGGTCACATTGGCCGTGGCGCTGGCCGCCTGCGGCAGCAAGCCGGTGAAGCCGGCGCCCGCAACGGCGCCGACCGAGTCGAACGCCGGCGCACAGAGCGAGGGTGCCAATGGCGCCAACGCCGCCGGCGGGGCAGGCAACCAGGACGAGACCGCGGGGCCGCAGGCGGGCCTGCTCGCCACCCGCATCGTGTACTTCGACTTCGATAGCGCGGTGATCCAGGGCGCGGGTGTCGATGTGGTGGCGGCGCACGCCAAGTATCTCGCCGCCAACCCGCAGGCGCGCGTGCGCCTCGAGGGCAACACCGACGAGCGCGGCTCGCGCGAGTACAACATCGGGCTCGGCGACCGGCGCGCGCAGTCGGTGCGGCGCGCCTTGCTGCTGCAGGGCGTCACCGAGGGCCAGCTCACCATGGTGAGCTATGGCGAGGAGCGGCCGGCGGACCCGGGGCATGATGAGGCGGCGTGGGCCAAGAACCGCCGCGTCGAGATCGTCTATCTGACGCCGTCGGGCCAGCCCGCGGTGCCGGCGAAGCCTTAAGGATCCGTGGAGAGACCCGTGCGCCGCGTACCCGTCCTCGCTCTCATCGCGCTCGCCGCCGCGCTCGGCGGCGGCTGCGCGACGACCCCGGAAGAGGATCCGGTTCAGATCAAGCTGAATGAGCTCGACGCGCGGGTTGCCAAGCTCGAGCGCATCATCGCCAACAAGAGCCTGGTCGACCTCGCGCAGAACCAGGAGGCCGCGCAGGCCGAGGTGCGGGAGCTGCGCGGCCAGATCGATCAGATGGAGCACGATAATGCGGCGCTGCGCAAGCAGCAGCATGATCTGTACGCCGATCTCGACAGCCGCGTGAGGGCGCTGAGTGCCGCTCAGGGCGGCGGCGCCGGCACAGCGGGCGGCAGTGTTGCGGCCGGCGGCGGCGGCGGCGGCGGCGCGCCGGGCACGGCGGGGAATGCAGCTGCGGCCGCGGGCGCAGCGGCCGGCGCGGTCGGTGGCGCCGAGCCGTCCTCGACCGAGCAGGCGGTTTACAACCAGTCCTTCGATGCGCTGAAGGCGGGCAGCTATTCGATCGCCATCACCAGCTTCAAGGATTTCCTCAGCAACTACCCGCAGAGCCCGCTCGCCGAGAACGCGCAGTACTGGCTCGGTGAGGCCTACTACGTCAATCACGATTACGATCCGGCGGCCGAGGCGTTCCGTGCGACGCTCAGGAAGTGGCCGGACGGCCGCAAGGCGGCCGACGCGCTGCTCAAGCTCGGCTTCACGCAGTTCGAGCAGAAGCAGTTCACCGCCGCGCGCTCGACGCTCACCGCGGTGACGCAGAAGTACCCGGGGACCGAGAACGCGAGACTCGCGACCGAGAAGCTGCGGCGCATTCCCGCGCAGTAACGCGCGCCGCCGCGGCGAGAAACGCCATGAGCGCGTCGCGCCTCAAAATCACCGAGATCTTCCACTCGCTGCAGGGCGAGGCCGACACGGCCGGCATCCCGACCGTGTTCGTGCGCCTGACGGGCTGTCCGCTGCGCTGCCAGTACTGTGACACGGCCTACGCGTTCCACGGGCGGGCGAGTGGTGGGAGCCGGAGGCGATCCTCGAGCGGGTGCGCGAGTTCGCCACTCCTTACGTATGCGTCACGGGCGGGGAGCCGCTCGCGCAGCAGGCGTGCCTGCGCGCTCCTCACGCTGCTGTGCGATGCGGGGCTGCGTGTCTCGCTCGAGACCAGCGGCGCGATGCCACTCGCCGGGGTCGATGCGCGGGTCAAGCGCGTGGTCGACGTCAAGACGCCGGGCTCGGGCGAGGAGGGGCGCAACCTCTACCCGGAGCTCGCGAGTCTGCGAGCGCAGGACCTGGTCAAGTTCGTCATCTGCGGCCGCGCCGACTACGAGTGGAGCCGCGGGAAACTCGCCGAGCTCGGCATCGCCGCAGCGATGCACGGTGCTGTTCTCACCGAGCCATGAGCAGCTGCCGGCGCACGAGCTGGCGGACTGGATCCTGGACGACCGTCTGCCGGTGCGCTTCCAGATCCAGCTGCACAAGTACCTCTGGGGCAACGTGCCGGGCAAGTGATGAGCACCGCCGCGCCGCCCGCCGCCGTGGTACTCCTCTCCGGCGGACTCGACTCCGCCACCGCGCTCGCCATCGCGCGCGAGCGCGGGGTCCGACTGTCACGCGCTCTCGGTCGACTACGGGCAGCGGCACGTCGTCGAGCTCGCGGCCGCGCGGCGCGTGGCGCGCAGGCTCGGCGCGCACGAGCACCGCATCATGCGCGTCGACCTCGCCGGCATCGGCGGCTCGGCGCTGACCGATCGCTCGATCGCGGTGCCCGAGGAGCCGACGAGCGGCATCCCGGTGACCTACGTGCCGGCACGCAACACGCTGATGCTGGCGCTGGCGCTCGGCTGGGCCGAGGTGCTCGGGGCGCGCGCGATCTTCATCGGCGTCAACGTGCTCGACTCGAGCGGCTACCCCGACTGCCGTCCGGAGTTCATCGCCGCGTTCTCGAGTCTCGCCCAGCTCGCGACCCGGGCGGGCGTCGAGGGACACGCGTGCCGCATCGAGGCGCCACTCATCGCACTGAGCAAGGCCGAGATCATCCGCGAGGGCGCCCGGCTCGGCGTCGACTACGGGGAGACGGTTTCCTGCTACCAGGCGGACGAGGCGGGGCGCGCCTGCGGGCGCTGCGATGCCTGCCGGCTGCGGCGCGCGGGTTTCGAGGCCGCCGGCGTTCCCGATCCGACCCGTTACGTCGCCCGCTAGATCCCGCGACGAGAGGCGATCAGCCCTTCGTGGCCACCAAACTGTGGCGTGAACGCAACAGTGTTGGTAACAAACCTGTTGCAATGCGTATTATGTTCCCCGGGGAACGGACGATCGCTTAAGCGACGCAGAATTTCGCAACAAATCGGGGAGGCAGAACATGAAGGCAGTACTGATGCTGGGACTCGCGTCTGTCCTGGCAGTGGCCGGGAACGCCGCGGTAGCGCAGACCAAGCCGGCCGAGCAGGCCGAGACTCAAACAACCGAGATGCAGGAAGTCATCATCACGGGAACGCGGCGCACGGACCGCACCGTCGCCGAGTCATCGGCACCGATCGACGTCGTCGCTGGCACCGAGCTGTCCGCGCAGACGACTTCCAACATGCTCGACACGCTGTCGAACCGGGTGCCGTCCTTCAACGTCGGCCAGAACTCGATTTCGGATGCCTCGAGCTTCGTGCGTGCGCCCTCGCTGCGCGGCCTGCCCTCGGACGAGATGCTCGTGATGCTCAACGGCAAGCGCATGAACCGCTCGGCGCTCGTGCAGGTCTACCAAGGCGGCGAGACCGAGCTCGCCTTCGGCTCCCAGGGCCCTGACCTCGCCTCGATTCCCTCGATCGCCGTGAAGTCGCTGGAAATTCTGCGGGACGGCGCCTCTGCACAGTATGGCTCGGATGCAATCGCGGGCGTGCTCAACTACCAGTTCCGCGACAGCCCCTCGGGTATCGAGGTCGACGGGCATCTCGGCCAGTACTTCCCGGGAATGGGCTACAAGAACGACGGCACCGACCGTCAGCTCGCGATCAATTGGGGCCTGCCGTTGGGCGGGCAGGGCTTCCTCAACCTGAGCGCCGAATGGTCGAAGTACGACCAGACGGTGCGCAACCCGACGCGTCCCTCGGCGCTGGCATTCGCCGAAGTCTTCCCCAACCTGGCCCCGGACCTGCCGCACTGGCCCGGTCCGGTGCAGCAGTGGGGTACGCCGCCGAGTGACGACTTCAAGGCCGTGGCCAACGCCGGCATCAAGCTCGACAACGGCGATGAGCTCTACCTGTTCATGAACTACGCCAATATCGAGACTAACGAGAGCTTCAACTACCGCCTGCCGGTGACTGTCACCGATCCCAAGACCGGCGACGTGTTCGGCAATCATCCGGCGTTCAACAACATCTACCTGGATGCGTGCGGGTCCGCGGCCTTCGCCGCGTACTCCGGGTGCCCGACCGGCGGATACATCAACGACCCCAACACGTTCAACTTCAGCTCGTTCTATCCGGCCGGCTTCACGCCGCGCTTCTTCGGCACGACGCAGCAGTTCTTCGGGGCGGTCGGCTACAAGGGCGTCAACGCCTGGGGCATGACCTACGACATCTCCGGTACGACCGCCACCAATTCGCTCGCGGTCTCGCTGCAGGACACCATCAACCCCTCGCTCGGGCCACAGTCGCCGGAGAATTTCTACGACGGCAAGTTCGTGCAGAACGAGCACAACTTCAACGTCGACGTGACCTATCCGTGGCAGGTCGCAGGGTTTGCCTCGCCCGTCACGGTCGCCGCCGGCGCCGAGTACCGCGACGAGAACTATCAGCAGCTGCTGGGTGATCAGGCGTCCTATGCGGCCGGTCCCTACACCTCCCAGCCCCTCTATAACTGCACCGCGGGGACCCTCTCCTGCGTGCCGGACATGGTCGGTGGCTCGCAGGTGGTCGCCACGCAGTCGACCGCGTCCAACGGCTACGGCGGTATCGCCGCGAGTGTCGACGCTTCCCAGATCAGCTACGCCGGCTACATCGATCTCGAGGCGGACGTGCTCAAGAACCTGACGCTCGGTGTTGCGGGCCGCTACGAGGACTATTCGTCCTACGGCAGCACGACGCTCGGCAAGGTGCAGGCGCGCTGGAAGATCGCGGACGCGGTGGCGCTGCGTGGCACGGCCAGCACCGGCTTCCACGCGCCGACGCCGGGGCAGAACAGCGTCGAGACTCTCAGCACGACGTTCCTCCCGGGTACCACGACGCAGGTGCAGATCGGCACCTACCCGGTCACCAGCAGCATCGCCCAGTACTACGGCGCCACGGCGCTGCGGCCCGAGGAGTCGACCAACCTGAGCGCCGGCATCGTGCTCACGCCGCTCGACCAGCTGCTCGTTACGCTGGACACCTACCAGATCGACGTCCGTCACCGCATCGGGATCTCGCAGCAGTTCACGGTCACACCGGCCGACATCGCGAAGCTCGCTGCCTTGTCGTACGTCGGGCCGGGCGGAACCGTGCAGTACTTCACCAACGGCTTCGACACCCGGACCAAGGGCATCGACCTGGTGGCCACCTATCCGTTCGATCTCGGTGACCTGGGTCACCTCGGCACGACGCTGGCCTACAACTACAACAAGACCGACGTGACTTCCTACGACCCGACGGTCATCAGCCAGGCGCGCATCGTCGACATCCAGCACAACGCGCCGAACAGCCGCGCCAACCTGAGCCTCGACTGGAGCCGGGGGAGCTGGGGTGCCACGCTGTATGAGAACTACTACGGCACGTGGCGCGACGAGAACGACTACCCAGGGCAGCTGTTCTCCGCCAAGGAGACGACCGACCTCGAGGCCTCCTATCAGGCGCTCCATTGGCTGACGCTGGCGGTGGGCGGGCGCAACATCTTCAACGCCTACCCGGACGCGATCGCCAACACCGCGGCAAGTCATATCTATCCGCAGACCGGTGGCGAGTCGGACGGCGAGAAGTATCCGCGCACCGGCGGGCCGTTCGGCTTCAACGGCGCCTTCTGGTACGTGCGTTTCGTGGCGAGGTTCTGAGCGGCTTGCGGAAGGGACTCCGGACCGCAGCGCGTCGCGCCGCAGGCCGCCCTGGCCTGCGGCGTGGGCGCGCTTAGCCGGCGGGCGAGCGGGTGAGCTGCACGCTGCGGCTCGCCGGGCCAGCGGACGTGCCGGCGCTGCGTGATCTCATCGCGCGCTCGGCTCGCGCGCTCAGTGCCGGTTACTATTCGAATGCACAGATCGAAGGGGCGCTCCAGGGCGCTTTCGGGGTCGATAGCGCGCTGATCGAGGACGGTACCTACTTCGCAGTCGTCACGGACGCAGGCGAGATCGTCGCCTGCGGAGGCTGGGGGCGCCGGCGGACGCTGTTCGGCAGCAGCTCCCGGCCGGAGCGGGACGAGTCGCTGCTCGATCCGCGCACCGAAGCCGCACGGATCCGCGCGTTCTTCGTGGACCCGACGTACGCGCGCCACGGCCTGGGGAGGATGCTGCTCGAGCACAGCGAATCCGAGGCGCGCCGTGCCGGGTTCGTCACGATGGAGCTCATGGCGACGCTCCCGGGGATACCGTTCTATGAGCGCTGCGGCTACGTTCGCGGCGCAGCGCTCGACCACCCGGTGCCGGGAGGCGCTCAGCTACCGATGGTCGCGATGCGCAAGCGCATCGCGCCTGACTGAAGCCCTCAGAGCCGGCCGGCCAACTCAACACTGCGGGGCGCAGCGAGTCCGCCAAAACGCTCGTCGATCTGCCTGAGGCGCACCGCCGCGTCTCGAGCAGCCCCGCTCGCGAGGAGCTCCTCGACGTCGCGCAGGCGCGCATTCAGGTCCGCTGCGAGCGCCGCGCGACAGCGCGCGAGTTTCTCGGGCTGCGTGCGCCCGTGCGCCGCGAGGCTCCCGAGGGCCTGCGACAGCGCTCCGGGAAGGGCGACTTCGTGCTGCACGCGCGGCTGCACCGCCTCGTCGACGTTCGCGACGCACCATTGGTGCAGCGAGCGGATGCTTTGCGCGTCGTCGGCCAGATGATCCGAGTCGCGCTCGCCGGTGATATAGACGACGTGCGTCTGCGACTGAAACAGGGCGAGCAGATCCGGCGGCGGCAGGGGCACAGCCGGTGTTCCGATCGGGTCGCTGCCGGCATCGAGAATCACGCCGCGGAATATGTCCGGGTAGGCGAGGGCGATCCGCAGCGCGATGCGCGAACCGCCGGAGAACCCTGCCACGTACACCTGCCCGGGGTCGATCGGGAAGCGCCGGCGCGCCTCGGCCGCGGCCAGCAGCGCCAGGGGGACCCGCCGGCCCAGGGGATTCTCTTCGTTGCCGGAGCGCGCGGCCGTAATGAACACGACGCCGAAGCGCTCGAGCGCCACCGCCCAGCCCGGCGGCAGCCGCGCATCCTGCCATGGGGGCACGAACACCAGCAGGGCGAAGCCCTGGGGTGATGGCCGCGCGGCCGGCTGGTAGATCAGAAACCGTTCGGACGCGACGTCGAGAGGCTGGCGCGCCAGCGTCTCGCCCGCGCCGGCGAGCGAGCGCTCGGCGGCGAGGCGGGTGAGGGGACTCGCCATGCGTCGCATGAGCTCCGCGCTCTCGGCATACGGGGTGTCGTTCGCGGCGTGGGCGTCGCGCAGCGTGATGCCCGCGGCCGCTTCCGCGGTACCGACAGCGGCGCTCAGGACCGCGGCGGCGCACGCCAGCGTCAGCAGTCCCGTCCCCGATTTTGGTCGGCTCATGGGTCGATGCGCCCCGGGCATGCCCGGAACCTTTGCTCCGGGGCCTGTAGTATCATGCGCGCCCCGCTCGGGGGCACGTTCGTGCGTCGCTGGGGCGTTAGCTCAGTCGGTAGAGCATCGGACTTTTAATCCGCTGGTCGACGGTTCGATTCCGTCACGCCCCATATAAAATCAATAAGTTAGCAATTTTTAGATGCGTCCAATTTGCATTAGGTGCAAATTCGGTGCAAATTGAGCGCAATTTCCGGCCACTAGTTGGTGCTCAGGGACGCGACGCGAATGGCTTCGATTCAACGCAGGGTCTCGCCACTGACTCGTGAGGTTACCTACCGCGCCCAAGTGCGAATCAAGGGGCGGCCTACGGAGTCAGCGAGCTTTCCTAGTCGCAAGGAGGCGAAGGAGTGGGGCGTCTCGATCGAGGCGGCGATCCGCGAGAATCGACATTTCCCGAACGCGCCCGCGAGGCGCACAAGCTTTGAAGCACTCGTCCAGGACTACACCAAGACGGTGTTGAACGAACCCGGCCGCTTCGACGACAAGGAGCGCACGACCCGCGAACGGCAGCTCAAGTGGTGGTCGGAGAAATTCGCGGGGCTCTCGCTTGCAGAAGTGACGGCCGACCGAGTCTCCGCGGCGCGTGACGCGCTCGCGGAGGAGGCATTTACCCGAGGCCGTGCACGCAAGGATCCCGAGACCGGCAAATCGGTGGAAGCCAAGCAATACAAGCGCTCGGGCGCGACGATCAACCGGTACATCGCAGCGCTTTCTCATGCACTGAGTTTCGCGGTCAAGGACCGCCGGGTCCTCGAACGCAATCCGGTGAGCGACATTCGGCGTAAGAAGGAGCCGCGCGGGCGTACCCGGTTTCTTTCGGATGAGGAGCGCACAGCGCTGCTCAAGGCCTGCGCCAACTCGGTCTGGCCCGCGCTTCGTACCCTCGTGCTGCTCGCGATCACAACGGGCGCGAGGAAGGGCGAGCTCACCGGGCTCAAGTGGGCCGATGTCGATCTGAAGAAGGGGCGGGCGCTAGTGCGGGAGAGCAAGAACGATGAACCGCGCACGCTTCCGCTCGCCGGACAAGCGCTCGAGGCGCTGCGAGAGCTCAAGCTCATGGACTCAGCGCGAAGCGAGTACGTTTTCGCGCAACCCTCAGGATTCCCTGGACCTTACGAACACTTCGACGCGCACTGGTACGCCGCCCTTGAGACGGCCGCGATCACCGACTTCCATTTCCATGACCTACGCCACACGACGGCCTCAATGCTGGCCGCTCAAGGCGCCTCCCTACTTGAAATTGCGGACGTTCTTGGGCACAAGACGCTCGCGATGGTCAAGCGCTATTCGCACCTCGTGGTCGATCACAAGGCGAAGGTTATCGAGCGAATGATCGCGGCGAAGGGGCTTTGATCTCCTGCGGGCGTCCGCATACGGCCCAGAAGCGGACGTGCGTGGTCGCCTTACAGGCTTCCGCATAGCGGTCAGTCCGACCTGTCAGAGACCATGGTGGGAGCGAGGGACGTTATGCGACAGAATTGGGGTAATAGAGGCGACACTTGGGTCGCCTAAATGTAGTTAGAAGCCATGCGCCAGGCTCGTCGCACGATCGACTCCCTCGAGTACGTTGAGCTCGGCTTCCTGCTTGACGATGCAGGGGTTCAATTTAGTGAGGACCAGCTCGTGCGCCTCCGGCCCTATCTGACGTCCGTGCAAAGACAGGATGCGGTCTTGGGACAGCTCCGCACGAAAGCACACATATTCGCGCGTAACGGATCCGCGGCCTTGGCGGTGGACGACACATTCGCAACGCTCCTCGTCGGACAAGCAAACCGCGGCTCGCCACTTCAAAACGTGGAGCGCTATGCTTCACCCGAAATGGCGCTGCAAGCATTCTTCTCAGTGCCAAGCATGGCTTCTAACAATCGTTGGAGGGGTCCGTGAGGCGCTTCTGGGTTGTCGCCTCGGGCGCTGAGAGATTGTGCGCCCTCGGCGCCAAGGGCTGGCGCTTCTGTGCGGCCCCTCAGCTTCACCGTTAGGCGCCAGTAGGCCGTGCGCACGTTTTTCACCTTCCTGCTGCTCATCTTGCCGGGCTGTGCGCTCGCCGAGGATGTTCTTGTACGCGTTCAGCAGCGCGGGGACCCTGTTACTCTGCAGTATGTGCTGCACACCGATGTCGCAACCTCGGAGCGCAGCAGCAGCCCCGTTGGCAAGCCTTTGCCCCCGATGGGAGACTACGCTGTACGCGACTACAAAGTTGTGCGCACGTCCACCGGTTCAGCGCTTGGCGCTGCCATGGAAATCCTTGCGCAGTCGCACGTCGGCAGCTTCGACGTTGTGCTTACTCGTCAGGAGTACGACTCCTTCTCCACCCCGTGGCGTTGGCTCGCAGCCCTGTCTGGCCATCCCGTGCAGGTAAGCCGAATAACGTGGTTCCTGGTTGCCACCGACGGTATCGTGCGCACCGGCTACCTGGTTGCTCGGCCGACTGCTTACTATTGGTCGGCGGCGCTGTTTGAGCCGCCCAGGACTTCTCCGTGAGTCACTCTATGCCAGCGGTGGCGCCTAACAATCGTTGGAGGGGTCCGTGATGCGTGGTCTGTTTGGGGCCGCGGGACCCGGGAGAGATTGTGGGCCCGCGGCCCCTGTCGGGCGTGGTCGTCCGGCCCCTCAACTTCACCGTTAGACGCCCGGTAGGCGGCGCACCACCTTGAACACTCATTGTCTGTCATTTCTAGCGCTGGTGGTTGCCACAACCACCCTCGGACGGCCTGCTTTGGCCGATGCACCCTCAGGCCT